>NZ_CP053676.1:0-2673932 GCF_013181415.1 Ferrovum myxofaciens
AACTGTATTCCAAGGAGAAAGAGATGGCTAATTTGAGACAGATTGCATTTTATGGGAAGGGTGGGATCGGGAAGTCGACGACTTCACAGAACACCCTGGCGGCGCTGGCGGATTTGGGTCAGAAGATTCTGATTGTGGGTTGTGATCCGAAGGCGGATTCGACGCGTCTGATTCTGCATGCGAAGGCACAGGACACGATTTTGAGTCTGGCGGCGGATGCGGGAAGCGTGGAGGATCTGGAGCTGGAAGATGTGATGAAGGTGGGTTTCAAGGGGATTCGCTGTGTGGAATCCGGTGGACCTGAGCCCGGTGTGGGATGTGCGGGACGGGGCGTGATCACCTCGATCAACTTCCTGGAAGAGGAAGGGGCCTACGACAACATGGATTACGTTTCCTATGACGTATTGGGGGATGTGGTGTGTGGTGGATTTGCGATGCCGATTCGGGAGAACAAGGCACAGGAGATTTACATCGTCATGTCGGGAGAGATGATGGCGATGTATGCGGCGAACAATATTTCGAAGGGGATTTTGAAGTATGCCAATTCCGGTGGCGTACGCTTGGGGGGGTTGGTGTGCAATGAGCGCCAGACGGACAAGGAACTGGAGTTGGCGGAATCGCTGGCGGTGAAGTTGAACACGAAGTTGATTCATTTCGTACCCCGCGACAACATTGTGCAGCATGCGGAACTGCGGCGGATGACGGTGCTGGAATATGCACCGGATTCGAAGCAGGCGGATGAGTACCGGAGCCTGGCGACGAAGATTCATGCGAACGCGGGGAATGGGACGATTCCGACGCCGATCACGATGGACGAGTTGGAAGACTTGTTGATGGAGCACGGGATCATGAAGCGTGTGGATGAATCGGTGGTGGGCAAGACGGCGGCAGAACTGGCGGCAGAACTGGCGGCGGCCCAGTAATTGGGGGGAACCCCGTCCGAGGTGAAGAGCCATGGGCGGGGGTCCGGGAAAGTTGCGCCGATGGTCCTGGAAAGGAGGGGCTATGGGTGGAGATTTTCCGGGTCTTGTAAACCCTTTATTCATTTTTTTATAGGAGGGCGAAATGAGCCTGACAGTAGAGCAAGTGAAAGTAAGAAACCAGGCGCTGATCGAGGAAGTTCTGGAGGTTTATCCCGAGAAGACAGCGAAGCGTCGAGCCAAACATCTGAATGTGTACGAAGAAGGGAAGACGGACTGCAATGTGAAGTCGAACATCAAGTCGATTCCTGGAGTGATGACGATCCGTGGATGTGCGTACGCAGGATCGAAGGGGGTGGTGTGGGGGCCGATCAAGGACATGGTGCACATCAGTCACGGACCGGTGGGCTGTGGACAGTATTCGTGGGCGGCCCGCAGGAACTACTACATCGGCACGACGGGGGTGGATACCTTTGTGACGATGCAGTTTACCTCGGACTTTCAGGAGAAGGACATTGTTTTTGGTGGGGACAAGAAACTCGAGAAGATCATGGACGAGATCGAGGATCTGTTTCCGTTGAACAAGGGGATCACGGTACAGTCGGAATGTCCGATCGGACTGATTGGGGATGATATCGAGGCGGTATCGAAGAAGAAGTCGAAGGAGTTTGGTGGGAAGACGATTGTGCCGGTGCGATGCGAAGGGTTTCGTGGAGTATCGCAATCGCTGGGGCACCATATTGCGAATGACACGGTGCGGGACTGGATATTTGACAAGTCGGAAGGGAAGCATCCGGAGTTTGTGAGTACACCCTATGATGTTTCGATCATTGGGGACTACAACATTGGTGGGGATGCCTGGGCCTCGCGGATTTTGCTGGAAGAGATGGGATTGCGGGTGATTGCGCAATGGTCTGGGGACGGGAGTATAGCGGAGTTGGAGAACACGCCGAAGGCGAAACTGAATGTGCTGCATTGTTATCGTTCGATGAACTATATCTCGCGACACATGGAAGAGAAGTACGGGATTCCCTGGGTGGAGTACAACTTTTTTGGACCTTCGAAGATCGAGGCATCGTTGCGTGAAATTGCAAGCCACTTTGATGACAAGATCAAGGAAGGGGCGGAACGAGTGATTGCGAAGTACAAGCCGTTGATGCAGGCGGTGATTGACAAGTACAAGCCCCGTCTGGCGGGGAAGACGGTGATGTTGTTTGTGGGAGGGTTGCGTCCGCGTCATGTGATTGGTGCATACGAGGATCTCGGGATGGAAGTGGTGGGGACGGGCTATGAGTTTGGTCATAACGACGACTACCAGCGCACGACCCACTATGTGAAGGACGGGACGTTGATTTATGACGATGTGACGGGTTATGAGTTCGAGAAGTTTGTAGAGAAGGTCCAGCCGGATCTGGTGGGGTCTGGGATCAAGGAGAAGTATGTATTCCAGAAGATGGGAGTGCCGTTCCGGCAGATGCACTCCTGGGATTATTCGGGTCCGTACCACGGGTATGACGGATTTGCCATATTTGCGCGGGATATGGATATGGCGATCAACAATCCGATCTGGGGATTGACCAAGACGCCCTGGGCGAATAGTTGAAGCCGATTAATATTGTGATAGGAGAGACATCATGACGCAGAACTCGAGTAGCGTACTGGATCATTTCAATTTATTTCGAGAGCCGGAATATCTGGAGATGTTCGAGAACAAGAAGAAGAATTTTGAGAATTCACACCCGAAGGAGCGAGTGGAGGAGATTCGGGAGTGGACCAAGACCTGGGAATACCGGGAGAAGAATTTTGGACGGGAAGCATTGACGGTGAATCCGGCGAAGGCATGCCAACCGTTGGGGGCGGTGTTTGTGGCGGTGGGGTTTGAAGGGACGATGCCGTTTGTGCATGGATCCCAGGGATGCGTGGCGTATTACCGAAGCCACCTGAGCCGGCACTTCAAGGAGCCGTCATCCTGCGTTTCGTCGTCGATGACGGAAGATGCGGCGGTATTTGGGGGTCTGAACAACATGATCGATGGGTTGTCCAATACCTACAGCATGTACAAGCCAAAGATGATTGCGGTATCCACGACCTGCATGGCGGAAGTGATTGGGGATGACCTGAACGGGTTTATCACCAATGCGCGCAACAAGGGGAGTGTGCCTGAAGATTTTCCGGTGCCCTATGCACATACGCCGGCCTTTGTGGGAAGCCACATTACGGGGTATGACAACGCGTTGAAGGGGATTCTGTCGAATTTTTGGGAAGGGAAGACACGGGTAGCGAAGGACAAGATCAACCTGATTGGGGGATTTGACGGTTACACCGTGGGGAATACGCGGGAAGTGAAACGGATGCTGGATCTGATGGGGGTGGACTACACGATCCTGGCGGACAACAGTGAGGTATTTGATACGCCTGCGGATGGTGAATTCCGGATGTACGACGGCGGCACGACGCTGGAGGATACGGCGGCGGCGTTGAATGCGAAGGCGACGATTTCGATGCAACAGTATTGCACCGAGAAGACGTTGTCGTATGCAGCGACCCATGGTCAGGAAGTGGTGTCCTTCAACCATCCGGTTGGGGTGGCTGGGACGGACAAGTTTCTGATGGAAATATCGCGGATCACGGGTAAGGCGATTCCGGCATTGCTGACGAAGGAAAGAGGACGTCTGGTGGATGCGATTGCGGATTCAAGCGCGCATATTCACGGGAAGAAGTTTGCGATCTATGGGGATCCTGACCTGTGTCTGGGGCTGGCAGCCTTTTTGATGGAACTGGGGGCGGAGCCGGTGCATGTATTGTCCACCAATGGGGGGAATGACTGGCTCGGGAAGATGGAAGCCTTGCTGGCTTCTTCCCCCTTCGGAGCGGGGTGTCATGCCTATGCCGGGAAGGACCTGTGGCACATGCGTTCACTGCTGTTTACGGAACCGGTGGACTTTTTGATTGGGAATACCTACGGGAAGTATCTGGAACGGGATACGGGGACTCCACTGATCCGGATTGGATTTCCGGTTTTTGATCGGCATCACCATCACCGTTATCCGGTGTGGGGTTATCAGGGCGGGATGAATGTATTGGTGACGGTACTCGACAAGATATTTGACGAGATGGACAAGAATACCAATATTCCTGCCAAGAGCGACTATAGTTTCGACATCATCCGCTGAGGCGAAGTTTGGGTTGGAGAGCACAGGTCCGCTCTCCATCCTTTTTATGGATGTCCAAACTTTGTGGAGGGGGGTACCATGGTGATGGTGACATTTTTGACGCCGCCGATGCAAGATAAGCTGGTGGTGGAAACCTTACCCGGTCTTAGTTTGCTGGCATTGATGGAGCAATATGACCTACCCAAGCATTGCGTGTGCGGAGAAGGAAAATGCGGGGCTTGTGCCGTAAAAATAGTTCCAATGCGGCGGAATCCCAAGTGGATAAGTATAGGCCCTCTCGAAAGAAGGCAGTTCATTCGGGATGGAAAGTTATCCAAGGCGGAGAGTGAACAACTCATGTTCAAGGATATTCCTCCCAGATGGCGTCTGGCCTGCCAGTATATTGTTTCAGATGAACCTATAATGGTGGTATTTTAATCTTTCTGAACTGAGTAATCATCGTGAAAAATAACGGCCCTGTGACTCAGCATGAAATTGATTATCCAGAGTCCGTGGTATTCGTCACACGCACAGATCCAAAAGGCATCATCACCGATGCCAACGACTCTTTTGTGCATATCTCAGGATTTGACCGTTCAGAACTCATTGGTAAAAGTCACAATGTGGTGCGTCACCCCGATATGCCCCAGTGGGCCTTTGCCGATTTGTGGGCAACGGTCAAATCAGGCCGAGTCTGGCGGGGTTTCGTCAAGAACAGGGCTAAAAATGGCGATCATTACTGGGTCTTGGCTACGATTTCCCCCATTATCCAGAATGGACACGTCGAGGGTTACCTCTCCTATCGAAAGAAGCCTGCACGGCAAGAAGTACTCAATGCCGAAGCACTTTACCGTCAATATCCAACAACCCAAGCTCCGTCCCAACCTCTGTCCCTGAAGCGCTGGTTTTTCGGACTGTCTATCCAGTACAAAATGCAGGTCATGGTTCAGCCCCTGTTGTTCGCACTATTATCGGGTTCTACTTTCATCACCTACCAACAAATCCGCTCGAACATTCTTGACGATGCCGTGGCCAAGGGTCTGATGATGGATCTGTCGAAAGAATTTTCCCGGCTGAACGTTATCACCCTGACATTGGTGGCGGCACAGATCATCTTGCAAGTCCTGTTCTTTTTTATCTTTAGTTGGGTATCGCGTCGTTATGTTGCGCGGCCTCTTCTGGCGGTGGCACAACATCTCGAAGAGATCGTGGCAGGAGATTTCAGTCGTCCGGTAGATGTTAGTGGACAGGATGAGGTAGGAACGCTGTTGAACAAGGTTCAGTCCACCAAGGTATTGATGGGCGCCATCATCGACCAGATCATATTCACCTCGGTAAATATCAACACCCGCACAATGGAAACGGAGGAGGCCTCCCGCTCCGCAGCCAGGACATCGTTGGAGCAGTCCGAGTTCTCTCAGGCGGCGTCAGCCAGTGTCGAAGAGATTTCCACAAGTATCGACAGCACAGCCGACAACGCAGATATGGTGGGACAAACATCTGCTCGTTCCTTGCTGGAAGCCAAGGAAGGAATGAACACGGTTCAAGAGGTGGTGGACAACATGATTATAATCAGCAAGGAAGTTCTGCAAGCTTCGGATGCTGTTCGGAATCTGGGGGAGCGTGCCGGACAGATTACGGAGATCGTGGGTTCCATCAAGGAGATTGCCGACCAGACCAACCTGCTGGCCCTGAATGCGGCCATTGAAGCGGCTCGGGCCGGGGAACAGGGGCGGGGGTTCGCCGTGGTGGCCGATGAAGTGAGAAAGTTGGCGGGTCAGAGCGCTCAGAGTGCCGCCACGATCGGGAAAGTATCCAGTGGTATTCATGAAGGCACCCTGGAGGCGATCCGAATGATCAATCTTGTGGTGGACAGGGTTCGACATGGAGAAGTTCAGGCTGGGAAAGCGGGAGATGCCATCGATAAAATTGCTCAAGAGTCGGAAAAAATGGTGGCGGGAATTTCTGACATCGTGGCTGCTGTTCAGGAACAGAGTATTGCCAGCCATGAGGTGGCGAAGCGTATTGAACAGATTGCTCAGGGAGCCGAGAAAAATGCAGAGTCGGTAGAACAGGTGAATGATGCTACCAAGGCCCTGGTAAGCATGGCGGGTGAACTCAATCAACTCACCAGTCGATTCAAGTTATAACGTTGTCCTTGTTTTGATCAATTGTTTTGTTTATTCCAATTGTTTGTTTTGCGACAGGTTAAAGTTTTAATAAAATCAATGTGTTGAGTATGGCACGGTAATTGCTTTTCATTGTCTGTCACCCCTTTTGCAGGATCCCTTTCATTCTGGAGGACAGACCATGGCCGGACTCAATATCAAGATACAGGAAGTGTTCAGCGAGCCTGGCTGCGAAAAAAATCAGGGGAAGTCGGAAAAGGAACGCAAAAAAGGGTGTACCAAACAACTTGTTCCTGGCGCCGCCGCGGGAGGTTGTGCCTTTGATGGTGCAAAGATCGCATTGCAGCCGATTACGGATGCGGCCCATCTGGTTCATGGACCCATTGCCTGCGAGGGAAACTCCTGGGATAACCGTAGTGCCCTGTCTTCAGGGTCGCGTCTTTACCGGACCGGATTCACCACTGATATCGGTGAATTGGATGTGGTGTATGGTGGCGAAAAACGTCTGTACAAATCTATTCGTGAAATCATCGAAAAATACGATCCTCCTGCCATTTTCGTTTATCAAACCTGTGTGACAGCCATGATCGGCGATGACATTGAAGTTGTCTGCAAAGCAGCGACCAAGAAATTTGGAAAACCCGTCATCCCGGTGGATTCGCCCGGATTTGTGGGAAATAAGAATCTCGGCAATAAATTGGCGGGTGAATCCTTGCTTGACTATGTCATTGGAACTGAAGAGCCTGAATATACGACTCCCTACGATATCAACATCATCGGCGAATACAATCTTTCTGGCGAATTATGGCAAGTCAAACCCTTGTTCGAGCGTCTGGGAATCCGTGTCTTGTCCTGTATCTCTGGCGATGCCAAATACAAAGAGGTGGCTTGGGCGCATCGTGCTCGTGTCACCATGATGGTATGTTCGAAAGCCATGATCAACATCACCAGAAAACTGGAAGAACGCTATGGGATTCCCTATTTTGAAGGTTCTTTTTACGGAATCTCCGATATGAGTGAATCTCTGCGGCAGACGGCGCAGTTGCTTGTCCGGCAAGGTGCGCCTGAGGACTTGCTGGCGCGTACTGAGGCGTTGATTGCCGAGGAAGAATCAAAAGCTTGGAAAAAACTCGAGAGTTATCGGGAACGTCTGGCAGGGCGCAAGGTTTTATTGATCACCGGGGGGGTCAAATCCTGGTCTGTGGTTTCTGCCTTACAGGAAGTCGGGATGGAAATCGTTGGAACCAGCGTTAAAAAATCCACCCTGGAAGACAAGGAAAGAATCAAGGAAATCATGGGGGAGGAAGCCCACATGATTGATGACATGTCCCCTAAGGAGATGTATACCATGCTCAAGGATGCCAAGGCGGAAATCATGTTGTCAGGCGGAAGATCCCAGTTCGTGGCCCTCAAGGCAAAAATGCCCTGGCTGGACATCAATCAGGAGAGGCATCATGCCTATGCCGGATATGATGGCATGGTGGCACTGGTTCGTGAAATTGACAAGGCATTGTATAACCCGATATGGGAACAGGTCAGGAAACCGGCACCTTGGGAATAGGAAATACGTTGATTGACGTTGGCTTATGCCAAAGTTTGAGTGGATGGCTGGAAAGGAAGAGGGCGCATTATTGGCTCTGATTTATGGAGAACCAATCTGAATTAGATCATTTTAGGGGGTCTGAATGAGTCAAGTATTGGCTGAAGCCAAAGAGGTAAATGCAATGGAATCCATGTTCATCAAGGAATTGGTCAAACAATGGCGAGCTCAGGATTCCTATGGAACCTGGGAAAAGAAAAGCGATGAAGTATTGTTGGATCCCTACATCCTTGACAAGGAAAAGAGAAAAACGATTCCGCTCATGGGAGACCCGGACCCGGAAACCATTTGGCGTTTGGAGTTGTTCTATAACGCAATTGGGATGGCCATTGAACAACAGACAAAAGTTATGGTGAGTCCCATGATGAAGATGCATCACGAAGGTTTTGGTCGGATGGTCCTGATTGCTGGACGCTTGATCGTCGTCAACAAGCAATTGAGGGATGTACATCGTTTCGGTTTTCCCAGTATGGAAAAGTTGGCGGAAGAAGGGGAGAAATTGGTGGAAGCCGGGGTGGCCATGATCTCTCAATTTCCCGAAGTCGCTAAATTCGGTTAAAGGACATTGAACCATGGATGAACCCGAAAATATTAAACTGGTTTTGAAGAAACTCAATGCTCAGGCAACAGCTTTGAAGATGGATTTGCATGATCTATCAGAGGATCTGCCGACCGGATGGGAGAGAATCATGGAAGTGGCGCAGAAAACCTATGTGGCCTACCGAAATTTGAATGAAATGAAAAGCCGAATGACTGAAGGTTGACTTGACCCAATATCCCCCTGCTTGATCCGGGGGATTCTGTGTGATACTGGTTTGCATTGATGAAGGGGTTACAGGGATGAAGTCGGGTTGGCTCCCAGTTCTGTTTTTTCTGTGGATGGCACAGGCGGAAGCCGCTGAATTGGTGGTATCGGCCGCATCCAGTCTGACGGATTCCTTGAATGTCCTGAAGGGGATTTATCAGTCCAGGCATCCCAGTGAAACAATCCTTTTTAATTTTGGGGCTTCCGGATCACTGGAGAAGCAGATCGAAGAGAGTGCGCCGGTAGATATGTTTATTAGTGCTTCCATGAAAGAAATGGATGCGCTTCAACGAAAGCAATTGATCCTGGGCGAACCGCACAATTTACTTTCGAATGAGATCGTTCTGATCGTTCCAAGATCCAATCAAGCTTCAATACAAGAATTTTCAGATCTGTCAAAGGTACATCGCTTGGCCATAGGGGATCCAGGTTTCGTACCGGCGGGTCAGTACGCCAAAGAAATTCTGAAATTTCAGGGACTCTATGATTTGTTGGAAAATCGGTTGGTTTACGGGGAGAATGTCCGACAGGTTCTGGAATATGTAGCCAGAGGAGACGTCGATGCAGGGTTGGTTTTCTCCACTGATGCATTGACCATGAAAGATCGGGTCCGGATCGTCATGAGTGCACCTAAAGGATCCCACGAGTCGATTCTTTACCCGGCGGCTATTTTGAAATTTTCAACTCATCCTCAGGCGGCGCGCGAGTTCATGGATTTTATTTCCGGGCCAGAAGGGAAAGAAGTCTTTTCCAGATTTGGATTTCAGATTGTGGAAAAGCATCGTGTCAATCCAACAGAAGGAGATCATCATGAAAATTAGTGGACAGAATAAACTGGCAGGAGAAATTCTTGCGATCAAAAAAGGGGAAATAGAGTGTCAGATCACCCTGAAATCTGGAGAAAACATGATCGTGTCGGTCATTACCCGGGATAGTGCTGAAGAGATGGGACTCAAGGTAGGAGACCATGTGGTGGCGTTGATTAAATCAACGGAAGTGATGATCATGAAGTGATTGTGGCCAGCAACATGGATTCTTTTCTCTCTGCCTTGAAAATTTCGTTGTGGGTTGCAACCAGTTCAACTTTGCTGGTTGCCCTGTTTGGATTGGCTCTGGCTTTCGTCCTGGCGCGCTGTAATTTCAGAGGGAAAAATATTATTGATGCAGTAGTGACCATTCCCATGGTGCTACCGCCCACAGTGGTGGGTTACTATTTGATGGTTCTGTTGGGACGGGAGGGTATTGTCGGTGCGCCGCTATACCAGTTGACAGGATGGTCCTTTTTATTTACCTGGCAAGGTGCCGTGATTGCAGCCTTTATCGTCTCTTTGCCGCTCATGGTCAGAGTGGCCAGGTCTGCGATTGAGTCCGTTGATGAAGATTTAATCAGAGTTAGCTATAGTTTGGGCAAATCGAAGTGGGAAACTTTTGTTCATGTGATCCTGCCGTTGGCACGGAGCGGTATCATGGCTGGCGTGGTATTGGCTTTTGCTAGAGGATTGGGAGAATTTGGCGCAACGCTGATGATTGCGGGAAATATCCCAGGAAGGACCAGTACCCTTTCGCTGTCCATCTATTCGGCTTTTCAGGCAGGCGATGATACCAGGGCAGGGCAACTTGCTTGGGTACTGACCGGCATTTCAGTGTTCGTTGTTTATTTGGCAGGAAAACTGAGTCGCAGCAGATGGATGTAACTATCCGACTCAAGAAAAATCTTGAAGGATTTACTCTTGATGTCCACTGGGTTTCCCGGGAAGGAATCGTGGTGATTTTTGGTCCATCTGGATCTGGCAAGTCAATGACATTGCAGGCGATTTCAGGATTTTCACCGATGGATGAAGGCTATATTCGAGTGGGTGAGCGGGTTTTTTTTGATTCCTTTGCCACCATTGATCTTCCCCCACAAAGGAGAGAAATTGGGTATTTGCCCCAGAACTATGCGCTGTTTCCACATATGACAGTTCGTCAAAATATTCTTTATGGTCATCAAGCACCCAGTCCGGCGGCTGAAGAATTCCATGAAATGATTACGTTATTTCAACTTGAAGGACTGGAGAATCGTTACCCCAAGGAACTTTCAGGGGGTCAAAAGCAGCGGGTGGCCCTGGCTCGCGCCTTGATGAGAAAACCCAGGATTCTGCTGCTGGACGAACCGCTGGCTGCGGTGGATATTTCGGTTCGCAAGATGATCAGAACGGAACTTAAACTGCTCCAGAGAAAGTTGGGGATCCCCATGATTCTGATTACCCATGATCTAAGCGAAGCATTGGCCTTGGCGGACAAACTGATTATCTACGAACAGGGTCGTGTCGTGCAGGAAGGGGAACCCATGGAGATCATCAAGCATCCCCTCAATGAACGGGTCTCTGAATTGCTGGGACAAATCACGATTCACACAGAACCCGTTTTTTCATTTTAAGAAGCTATGGAAAATTTTTCAAAATTGAAAGCCCATCTTCTGCTCGAAAAAAATGGCCTATCTTTTCTTGGAGACCACCGGGTCATGTTACTGGAAGCGATTGCAACCCATGGATCGATTACCTCGGCCGCAAAAGCGATTGGAATGAGTTACAAGGCGGCATGGGATACTGTGGACACCATGAATAATTTGTCGGACCATCCACTGGTTCGCCGATCCACAGGGGGGCGGCATGGTGGAGGAACGGCTTTGACCGAACATGGCCAGTGGCTGGTTAAAATTTTTCGGGAAGGCGAGAAGAAATTTCAGGGGGTCATGGAGGATCTGGCGACTGATAGGGAGGGCTTCAACCATCTCCAAAATATTTACAAAAGGTTCTCGATGAGAACCAGTGCGAGAAATCAGTTTTCCGGGAAAATCAAGAAGATCTCCAGGGGTTCGGTCAATGCTGAGATAAAAATCAGTCTTGATGATCATAACGAGATTGTCTCTGTGATCACGGCTGAAAGTGTTGAACTCATGGAACTTGAGATTGGAGTGGAAGTTTATGCCTTGATCAAGGCCCCTTCCATCCTTTTGACAACGGAAGCATCCACGCAATTCAGCGCTGAAAACCGGCTTTGTGGCGTGATTTCCCGGATTCAGGCAGGAGAAGTGAACGCAGCGATATCGTTGGTGTTGCCCAACGAAAAAACGGTGACTTCCATCGTGACGCTCGAAACTATCGGAAAATTGGAGTTGGTTGTAGGAACTCTGGCCCAAGCAGTTTTTACCAGTTCAACCGTCATTCTTGCAAGGATATAAACATGTCACATTCAACGGAACTTGAAAAGCCTGTTGGCTTGGAATTTGTAGGCGAACAGTCCTCTCTCCTCTCGGGAGATGAGATCAGAGCAGGAATCTCCGCGGCTTTTCAAGTGTTTGAAAAGCATGGGGTCAATCCTGAGGATTGCAAACAGGCTGTGAGAAAACTTGCCGATAATGAACTTCTGACCAAAAATGAAGCATTTCATTGTCTGATCTGGAATGAGGCAGAGGACAGCGCTTTTCGTGCGGCGACGCTGGGTTGGCTGGCACGGAATGTGGATATTCGTTTGAAAATTTAAGAAGATGCCACTGAAAAGTGGATACAGTACATCTGGTACACTTCAAGAATGAGTGAATCCCCGGATCGCTACAACCGACCTGGGGGGCATATTGCGATGGAACTTATCCTTCTACCGATATGGAGACATGGTGAGAAATAATTGTGGTTGAAAAAATAATTTCGGATTATATGTTGGAAGAAAAGTTTATCACGGCGGAAAATATTGCCCGGCGCAAGGAATTTCTTGAGTTTTCCGAAGTTGACGTGGAGATATTGCGCCAGATTCATCAGTATCTGGAGCGCAATGAAGCCGTTGTCGATTTATTTACCGACTCATTCTACCGACATGTTTTTTCTTTTCCCGAGTTGAGAATGATGCTTTCTGATGAAGCATCAATCCACCGGCTCAAGAAACTGCAATCCCAATATTTTTTTCGCCTGACCGCTGGTGACTATGGCGAAGACTACGTATCGGATCGATTGAAGGTTGGTTATACGCATCAAAAGGTTGGACTCGAACCCCGGTGGTATACCGGGGCTTACCGAAAGTATTTATCCTCTTTACTGCCAATCTTGCATGAGATTTATGGAGACGACAGTGCGGAACTGATAGCGGCTTATGATGCGGTATTGAAAGTGGTGTTCTTTGATATGGATCTGGCGTTGGACACTTATTTTCATTCCAGCATGCAAAAACTTTTTCGCCTGGCCAATTATGATTCTCTCACCAGTCTGCCTAACCGCAACCTGTTCTATGACCGTCTTGCGCAGGAAATCAAGAAAGTTCAGCGTACTGAATCGTCTTTGGTCCTTTTGCTCATAGACCTCGATCAGTTTAAAGAAGTCAACGACACATTGGGACACCCATCCGGCGATTTATTATTGATTGAAGCTGCCCACCGGATCAGAAAATGTGTGCGTGAAGCAGACACCGTGGCTCGTTTGGGTGGGGATGAATTCATCATCATTCTGCCCGAACTCAACACGCACACGCATGTGGAGCGTATTGCCCTGGATATCATCCAGGTGCTGAGCAAGCCGTATCAACTGGATAACGATACCGTTTATATCTCCGCCAGCATCGGAATTACCGTTTATCCGGAGGATGCTCAGGATATTGCAAACCTGTTAAAACACGTCGATCAGGCGATGTATGTGGCCAAGGCGGAAGGACGTAACCGTTTCAGTTATTTTACCCAATCCATGCAGCAGGAAGCCAGGGAAAAACAGGAACTGACCAATGATCTGCGACAGGCACTGGTTCGAAATGAGTTGAATGTGTACTATCAGCCCATTATTGAATTGAAGAGCGGGTCAATCACCAAAGCGGAGGCTTTACTAAGGTGGAAGCATCCCAGTCGTGGCATGATCAGTCCAGTGGTCTTTATTCCCTTGGCCGAAGAATCCGGGCTCATCCATGAAATCGGTGATTGGGTGTTCCAGCAAGCACTCGCCTGTGTGGTGGATTGGCAGAAACGATTGGGGTATGTCATTCAGATCAGCGTGAATAAATCTCCTATCCAATTCGAGCATCCTGAAAAGCAGGTTTGGCAACAGAAAATGAAGGAACTGGGTGTTCCTGGAAACAGAATCAACGTTGAAATTACGGAAGGATTGCTGTTCAAACAATCAGCCAAAACCAAGGAACGGTTACTGGATTTCAGGAACAATGGTATCGAGGTAAGTATTGACGACTTCGGTACCGGTTTTTCTTCACTGTCCTATCTCAAGCAATTTGATATTGATTATCTGAAGATCGACCGTTCCTTCATCAAGGATTTGGAGAAAAATGTGGACGACAGGGCGTTGGCCGAGGCGATCATCGTCATGGCGCATAAACTGGGCATCAGAACGATTGCCGAGGGCGTGGAAACGGAAGTACAGCGCGATATACTGAAATCATGCGGTTGCGACTTCGTTCAGGGCTTTCTGTATTCACCTGCCATACCTGCAGCAGAGTTTGAAAAAATGATCGCAGGAGAACAGTCTGTCCGATCTTGAGTTCCCTCAGGACCCAGGATGCCGAGCACAAATCAGTGCGATGCGTAATAAGAGGCACCGTATTGGGTCATTTCTTCTTCGATGGGTAACGAGATGTTTATTGACATGGTTTTCTCCCAGAGAATGTGAATAACATTATGGCAGTTTCTGCCATAAATTACCGATATCCAGAATCATGGTTTTTAGTGGATCCCGGCACTGCTTGGTGTGGTTGACACTTGTAGGGGGCTTCGCAGAAAACCATCAGAATCCCGGTTGTTTCCTATCAAACGGTTCAGATTTGGCGCTCACAAAAGTTCAAATCTGGCCATCCCTAACACCTCGGTCGCCGCACACAACCGGTGGTCCAGACTGGCGATTTTGGCACCCAAGCGGCGAGCGATTGCCAGATGCAGCGCATCCCCTGCACGCAGGACGGCAGGCGATTCGATAAGTACCGCTGCGGTACGAAAATCCGTCGGATCGATTTCTACCGTGACAAGTCGCATGGATGCAAACCGCTGAAAATTCGCGATCGCCTGCTGGCGGGTGTCAGCGTCGATGGCACCTGTCCGCTGTTTGATGCCGCCGATGCTGGCCATCTCGGTTAAAGTCCAGGCTGAAATCATCAACTTCGTTTTACGCTGGCTTTCTAGTCGAGCCACAAGATTGACCGCGCCAGACTCTCGAAAAAAGATCGCGCCCAGAACCGAAGTATCGAGATAAATCACAGCAGGTCCTGTTCGCGCATTTCGACAACAGTCAGACCCGATGTCGGCGGCGCAGACACCCAATTGCGCAAGTCAGACCAGTCGAAGCCCCCTGGTCGAGGCTCGGGAACGAGACGTGCCACTGGTTTTCCACGACGGGTGATAACAACACCTTGGCCAGTTTCAACTTCAGCGAGCAAGGCGGATAAATGCGATTTGGCATCCGCTACAGTGGCAGTTTTCATTGATTCCGGGCTCCTTGAAATAGTCATTTCAAGAGATATTATTTATCAAGATAGTCATATTGTAAAGAATTATTGCGCCTAATGACCCTTCATCCCGTTTTTGAAGTGGACTTCGGCACTACTTGGTGCGGTTGACACTTGTAGGGGGCTTCGCAGAAAGCCATCAGATCTCGGTTGTTTCCTATCACCGCAAGCGGGCTCAAGGCTGCATGGGCCAGGGCAATGAATAAATACGAAGGAGAGGGGGTTGCTGAAAACGACTTGAGGGCCAAAGTTGCGTCAGACGTAATGGATTGGGACTTGATGCAACCTCGATGTTGGGACATTCAAGCGATGCGGTTACCCGTCGTTATTACATCAGAGGAACAAGAAAAGTGTCCCCTTTGAAGTAAAATATTCCGCAATTACGATTTTATTCCGCAATATAAATTATATCGTAACTTATTGATTTTTTGGGGTGACGGATGGGGCTCGAACCCACGACAACCGGAATCACAATCCGGGACTCTACCAACTGAGCTACCGCCACCACTGCTTGAAAAGGCAAGCCGGAATTGTAGCATGCTGTCTCGGAGTTTGCTAGTCTCTGGAGATTTCAATCGTTGTACGATAATTCAAGGAATTCTTATGACCAAGCCCCTTACTCCAGAACACTCAACTACTTCCTCCATTTTTCCCAAGACTGCTTCGAGTATCGATATTCGCGAGGGGGAGGGGGTGCGGACACTGCATTTCGGGTCCGAATGGGTGCAAGGGGCCATGCGAGTGGCCCGTCCTTGGGCTTTGGAATTGGAATATACCCGCGCTATGATTTTTCCTTTGATTTTATGCGAGGAAACGCCAACTCGAATTCTATTGATCGGATTGGGGGCCGCATCCTTGCTCAAGTATTTGTATCGTCATTGTCCGCATGCCCACCTGACGGTGGTGGAAATCGATCCGAGCGTGGTACAAGCAGCGCGTCAGTTTTTCCGTATGCCGGAGGATTCAGAGCGAATCACGTTGGTGGAAGGCGATGGTGCGGACTTCATGAGTCAGGTCAGCGAAACTTATGACCTGATTCTGGTGGATGGCTTTGATGCGCGCGCGCGTGCAGGACGGTTGCAGGGGGAAAGGTTTTATCGGGATTGTGGACGAGTCCTGAGCGCACACGGTTTTCTATGCGCCAATTTATTGACCCGTCAGCGCGGTTATCGATCGGCCTTGAGTGCCTTGAACGCCATTTTTACCGAGCGAACCCTGCATTTTCCTACGCTGGATAGCGGCAATGGTGTGGTTTTGGCCAGTGCGGAGCCGCAGGGTCCCTGGTCTTTGGTGGAGTTGCGGGCAAGGGTTCTGACCTGGAAAAAAAATCATGCCCTGGATCTGGGGCGTCTTCTCGCCCGCATCGAACAACTTCAGTCCGGTGCAAGCGGGATGCTGAGACTGGGTCAGTGATCAGAAGCCGCCGTGCTGTTGGGCCACCATGCAAAAGATTACGGGGATGGAGAGCATGGTATTGAAGCGCGAAGTCAGCAGGGCAATCCGGGCTGCTTTGGGTTTTTCAATGATTTCCACAGGGACGAGCCCGAGTGCTTTTTTCTGATTCGGCCAGATGATGAACCAGACATTGAAAGCCATGATGAACCCCATCCACATGCCCAATCCGATGGGCACGACTCCTTCGCGCAGCATCAGAGCCTGCATGACATATCCATTCATGGAGGCCAGCCCCAGACCCATGATGACGGTGGCCAACGCGGCCCAGCGAAACCAGAAAAGGGCGGCTGGTGCGATGATCTTGGAGATAGCAGGTTTCTGTTCGTCCGGGATCTTGGACATGGAAGGAATCTGGACGAAATTGAAATACCACAGCAGACCGATCCACATGATGGCCACAGTGACGTGGAGCCAGCGAAAGGCAAAAGTCCACCAATTGTGGGAAAGGAGGTCTAGGTTGCCCCCTCCAAGCATGGCCAGGATTAGAGCGAGCAGGATAAAACCCGCGCTGACGGTACGGCCCAACGATTGGAAAATGATACTCATGACCAGCTCCTGGAGTGTGAAGTTTTTATGACGGAAATCTTTTCCCGTCTGTTGGGATGGGGGAAGATACCACATCTATAGAAAATTACGTCAAGATACGGTGGTATTCGATACGGCAGGCGTCTCTCGACATGATTCAATAGTCCCTCTGCATGAAGGAGGAGGGGGATGAGAGGGAAATGGACGGGTCGCCCGAAGCATGAGGAACCGCCTGACGGCACTCCTCCTATTGTCAATCCCCGGGTGATACAAGCATGGTTTGAAGTGCAGGGGGCGGCGCTGGTAGAGCGAAACCGCTGGTTTCTGATCAGTTTGGTTCTGGGGTTGGGGTTATTTCTGAGCGGTATCGCTTTGGTGCTTCTCCTTCCCTTGAAGGCAGTGGTGCCCTTCGTTCTGGATCGCTCGGAAAATGGGGCAGTGGCTGTTTCCAATACCCATGTTCAGGTATATCACCCGGCGGAGTCTGAAAAGCGCTACTTTCTGGCGCAGTGGGTGCGTCAGTTGCTGACCCTCGATCCGCACCTGACCCCTGTGTACCTGGCGGATGCTTATCAATTGACACGAGGAAAAGCGACGGTGGAATTCACCGACTGGGTGCAGCGCAACCAGCCAATGGCCGAGTTGCGCAAAGACCCCACTTTGACCCGTACCGTAGCGGTGTCCAGTGTATCGCTTATCGAGGATGAAGCGGCTCTGTTGCGTGTCGTGACGGAACGGCGCAATGGCGGAAATCCCATGGCACAGCGCGAGAAATTCATTCTGACCTTGCACTTTTCCGTGGTGGCTCCCGAGCGCGAGGAGGAAGTTCTGAAAAACCCGGCGGGGCTATTCATCACGCACTTTTTGGTGAATACGGATTTGGAGCAATGAATGAATGACCTGCCCTTCAGGAATCTCGGTTTTTTCGCGGTGGTGAAAAAGCGTATGTTCCCATGGTCCGGCGTGATGGCGATGGGTTGGGCAAGGGCAGGGTGGTGTCTTTGCGCTTTATTATTGACTCAAGCGGCAGATTCTGATCCTGTGGGGCCGACTCGTACACAGGTACAAGTTTATGATTCGGAAGTTCCAACGGAAATCCTCACCGTCCCCGGGGTTCCTACAGACCTGCAGTTGGCTCCCCATGAAAAAATCACGGGATTGGCTCTGGGGGATACCTTGCAATGGCGTGTGGAGGAATTGCCGGGGCATCTTTTTCTCAAGCCGTTGCGTCCTGACCTTTTCACGGCGGGGACTTTGGTAACCAACTTGCGCGTCTACTCCCTGGTTCTACGCAGTACTACCCCCCAGGGACCCTGGGTTATGCGGGTGCGGTGGATTTTGGACGAAGAAAAATCCCTGTCTTCTCCATCGGGGAAAACGATTCATCCCTTTTCTCTGATTCCACGGCGCGTGCATACCCATTACACGATCAAAGGAGATGCGGAATTTCGTCCTCTGGAAGTGTTTGACGATGGACGTTTTACTTGGATTGACATGGGACACCCCCAGGTACTTCCTGCCGTCTTCATGGTCGATGCCGAGGGTTCCCGACTGGTCAATTATCTGCTTCATCCCCCTTATTTTGTGGTGCAACGACTGATGCCGCGTTTTCTGCTCAAGTTGGGTGGAACCGAAGTTGAAGTGATCAATCCGGATTATGGCAAGTCCTCCGAAGCGCAGGGGGAGGTGCCAGAGCAAAAACCATGAGAGAAAAGGAAACCATGGGTGTGGCACAGGTGGGCGTGGAAAAAAATATCCGGCCAGAATCAGGCATCGAGTCTGCACCAGACGCAGAACAATCCGGCCTCTGGGAAGAGGCACAGGAATGGACAAAGGGAGTTCCGCCAGGCAGGGTTCGTCGCCATTTGCACTGGTGGGTGGCTGCAGGATTGGGGTTGGCGGTGGTACTGGGGTTCGGGGTTCAGGCTCTGGTCGGTCGGGTAAGGGCAGCATCATCGCCATCCCTCGATGCCCAGACTGTCGTCTTGGGACAGGCCCCGGCGGTCAGTACATTGCAGCATGAATTGGTGCGTGAGCAGATGGCCGACCCTGGACCGCCACCGCCGCTGGTGGATGATGCGGGAGAAAAAGCCCGTCAGGCTGAGCAGGAACGCCAGCATCAGATCGAGTTGGCCCGTGTCCAGCAGGCAGCCCAGATTGCTGCCAGTCCAATTTTGGCCATTGGGGGGCCAGTGGCTCAACCGGTTCCGCTTTCAACCCCTGCACCGGGCAGTTCATCTTCCATTGCAGAGCCCGGTTCTGGGATGGGCATACTTCCCGGGAGTGAATCCGTCCCACCCAACATCCCTTCTCTGGGCTTAGGTCTCAATGGGGTAGGGGCCTTACCTGCTCTGACAGGGATGGTGGCTTCGCCCTGGAATCCAACCCCGGCCATACCTGGAGCAGCACCCCAAACTCCTCCGGCAAAGGTGCGTTCACGCCAGAACACGACTCCTCTGGAACCGATCCAGCCATCCAATCATGCTCTTGTGCTGGAGGGAACCGTCATGCCAGCGGTTTTGATTACCCAGATTAACAGTGATTTGCCCGGATTGATCACGGCCCAGATTACCGAGGATGTATACGATTCCATTGATGGAACCCTGCTGGCCATTCCCAAGGGCAGTCGGCTGATCGGGCAGTTTGCAGCACACATCTTGCCGGGACAGGAGCGTTTGATGGCCTCTTTTCATCGCCTCATCCTGCCCAGTGGGGTGAGTTTTCAGTTGGAGGATATGGTTGCTTCTGATGACCAGGGGCAGTCAGGCATGCAGGATGAGGTAGATAATCGATTCTGGAAGCGTCTGGGCGGGCAGTTCATGACGGCCGGACTGGCTCAGATCATTGCCCAGCCAACGGGAGGAGTGACCGTACTGGGGGGCATGGGCAACAACCTGACCACGGATGCGGCGGGTCAGATTCTGGTGAATACCGCCAGCATCGGTTTTGCCGGACAAGCGGCCATCGGTCCGGTGATCATTATCAAGAAAGGCTATCCTTTTACCCTGTTGGTAAACCGCGATATGGACTTTGCTTCCCTGGCTTCCGCTTCAGCAGAAATGTCCGGTGCCCCTTCTACGCCCTGAGGGAGAAAGGTTTCAATGGCGGTGTGACATCGCCATTCTGGGCACGCTGGCGCAACGCATGATCGATCAAAACAAGGGCCATCATGGCTTCCACAATGGGTGTGGCACGAATGCCGACACAGGGATCATGACGTCCGGTAGTCTGAACTTCTACGGCTTGCCCCAGGCGGTCGAGGGAACGACGGGGTAAGCGAATACTCGATGTGGGTTTGATGGCCAGGTGTGCAATGAGATCCTGTCCCGTGGATATCCCGCCCAGAATTCCGCCCGCATGATTGCTTTGAAACCCCGCTGGCGTCATTTCATCACCGTGTTCCGTGCCTCGCTGGGTCACTACGGCAAACCCGTCGCCAATTTCCACACCTTTTACGGCATTGATGGACATGAGGGCATGGGCAATGTCTGCATCCAGACGGTCAAAGACGGGTTCGCCCCACCCCGCTGGCAGACCGCTAACCACCACGCTTAGACGTGCCCCCACGGAGTCTCCCGACTTGCGCAGATCATCCATGAAGGATTCCAGTTGAGGGACGAGATCCGGGTCCGGGCAAAAAAACGGGTTTTGGTCGATGGCGGTCCAGTCTTTGGCTGTGATGGGAATGGGTCCCAATTGGGACAGGTACCCGCGAATAGTGATGCCGTAACGCTGTGTCAGCCACTTCCGGGCAACGGCGCCAGCCGCCACCCGTGCCGCTGTTTCTCGGGCGGAGGAACGTCCTCCGCCGCGATGATCGCGCAACCCATACTTCTGTAGATAGGTGTAATCGGCGTGACCAGGACGGAACTGCTGGGCGATTTTATCGTAATCACGACTGCGCTGGTCTTCGTTATGAATCACGAGGGCGATGGGCGTGCCCGTGGTAACCCCTTCGAAGACACCAGACAGGATCTGTACCTGATCTGATTCGCGACGCTGGGTGACATGACGGGAGGTACCGGGTTTGCGTCGGTCCAAGTCAGGTTGAATGTCGGCTTCGCAGAGGGGCAGTCCAGGCGGGCAGCCATCAATTACGGCACCCAGCGCGGGGCCATGGCTTTCCCCAAAGGTCGTGACACAAAACATTCGCCCCCATGTATTACCGGCCATACCCATTCCCCGCACAAAAGTTGAATCTTAGCATGGAGTTTCGTGGGGAGGTCCCGTCGAGTTGCATTGCGTCTGATGCACTCGCAGAATCTCTCGATTCAGGGGGAATCCGAACCGCGCTGTTCGGTGACCGATTTCTTTTGAAGAGCGCCTGTTACGCCATATTGAGAGAAATGCAACTGGTAGTGGGCAGGGTCCGGCAACGTGATTCGTACCCGTCCTCCCACCGGCAGAGTGAGTTTGTCCCGCACATGACCAAAGGGTAGGTTCTGCAACAAGGGAATGGGGACTAAGTGTTGCAGATAATCTACCACCTGTTCCAGGGTATAAGGTGCTGCCGAGGCGTGGGTAGGTTCGCAGCGGTTGAACTGGCCCCACAGGATGGCACGTACCGAATTGAATACGCCCGCATGGTACAACTGCATCAGACAGCGCTCGATGATGTAAGGCTCTTCATTCACTTCTTCGAGGAACAGGATCCCTTCCTCTACCTGAGGCAGATAGGGCGTTCCCACCAGGTGAGCCACCAAGGACAGGTTGCCACCCCACAGGATTCCTTCCAGTCCGTTGCCGATCTGGTGGCGTAGGCGCAGTCCGGCTGCCCCCTCATGAATAGTGAAAGGCAAACGAATGAGGGGGGACGAGTGGGTTTCATTTTGCAGCAGGGGTAAAAAATGATCCTGGTGCAACGCACTTCGATGTGGATGTCCGAAATCGGGGGCGGCCATGGGGCCTGCAAAGGTGACCAGCCCCGTTTTCGCCAGTACTGCCAGATGAAGAGCCGTGACATCACTGAAGCCGATGATGGGTTTGCGGGCCGTAGCGATGGCGTCATAGTCCAGATGCGGCAGTAGGCGGGTCAAGCCATAGCCACCACGAGCAGCCATGATGGCATCCACTTTGGGATCACGGATCAGTTCATGAAAGTCTTCCAGTCGTTCGGTATCAGTTCCTGCAAAATACTCGTGCCGGTTGCGAATATGGGTTCCTTCGCGCACATTCCAACCGTGTTCAGAGAAATACAGGATGGCCATTTCCAAGGCTCCGGGCTCGGTCAGGAAGCCGGAGGGCGCACATAGACCCAAGGTAGGGTTGGGCGGGAGTAAATAGGGTAAACGTGTGTTCATGGCACAAATATAACGTGAAATTCATTGGTCGTCATCGGGGCTTGGACAATCCTTTTACAGTCGCCATTCTTGAGAGGGTAAATTGCCTCGGGTTTTCTGACCCTTGGTCGTTGTGTCATAATAACCCGTTCAGTGGAGGATCTTGGTAATGACGGCTCAAACCCTTTATGACAAGTTATGGCGGGCTCATGTGGTGCGTGAAGAAAGTGACGGTACGACGTTGTTGTACATTGACCGCCATCTGGTTCACGAGGTGACCAGTCCACAGGCCTTCGAGGGCCTGACGCTGGGAGAACGTCCCTTATGGCGGGGGCAAAGTATCGTGGCCACTGCGGATCATAATACGCCCACTGTCACCCAGACGGAAATTCATGATCTCGTTTCGCGCCTCCAGGTGGAAACTTTGAGCCAGAATTGTCAGTCATTCGGAGTAACACTGTATCCCATGGGCGATCGGCGTCAGGGTATTGTGCACGTCATGGGACCAGAGCAGGGGGCTACCCTGCCGGGCATGACGGTGGTTTGTGGAGACTCTCATACCAGTACCCATGGGGCTTTTGCTGCCTTGGCTTTTGGCATCGGCACCTCCGAAGTGGAACATGTCATGGCCACCCAGACCTTGGTGGCGCGCCGCTCCAGAACCCTGCGTGTCACCGTGGACGGGACACTGCCGGAAGGTGTGACGGCCAAGGATGTGGCGCTCTACATCATTGGTCATATCGGCACTGCCGGAGGCACAGGATATGCCATCGAGTTTGCGGGGGAGGCCATTCGGGGTCTCAGCATGGAAGGGCGCATGACTCTGTGCAATATGGCCATCGAAGCGGGAGCCCGAGCAGGTTTGATCGGTGCTGATGATGTCACCTTTGCCTACCTGAAGGGACGTCCCTACGCTCCGTCCGATGCTCAGTGGGGCCAGGCCGTCACCTATTGGCGCACCTTGCACAGCGATGAGGGGGCGGTGTTCGACAAGGAAGTCACTTTGTCGGCTCAACACATTGAACCTCTGGTGACCTGGGGCACTTCGCCGGAAATGGTGGTGAGTGTGACAGGGCAGGTGCCCGATCCCCGTCTGGAAAAGGACCTGGTGCGTCGTCAGAGCATGGAACGGGCCTTGATTTACATGGGACTGAGCGCCAATACGCCCATGATCCGAATTTCTCTGGACAAGGTGTTTATTGGTTCCTGCACCAATTCCCGCATCGAGGATCTGCGTGCAGCGGCAGCGGTGGTGAAGGGCAAGCATGTGGCGGCCAACATCAAATTGGCCATGGTGGTTCCAGGTTCTGGACTGGTCAAGGCGCAGGCCGAAGCCGAGGGGTTGGATCAGATATTTCTCGAGGCGGGTTTTGAATGGCGCCATCCTGGCTGTTCCATGTGCCTGGGTATGAATGAGGACCGCCTCAGTCCGGGGGAACGTTGTGCCTCTACCTCCAACCGGAACTTTGAAGGACGGCAGGGCACGGGCGGACGTACCCATCTGGTTAGCCCACAGATGGCTGCTGCCGCAGCCATTGCGGGACATTTTGTCGATATTCGGGAGAACTTTTGATGCGCGCTTTCACCCCCCTGAACGGTCTCGTGGTGCCCCTTGATCGGGCCAATGTGGATACCGATGCCCTCATTCCCAAACAATTTCTCAAATCCATTCATCGTGCTGGTTTTGGTCCCAATCTGTTTGATGCCTGGCGTTATCTGGACGAAGGTCAGCCCGGACAGGACAATCGTTTGCGCCCCCTGAACCCTGAATTTGTCCTCAATCAACCCCGCTATCAGGGAGGGCAGATTCTCCTGGCGCGGGAGAACTTTGGTTGTGGTTCAAGTCGCGAACATGCACCTTGGGCGCTGGATGATTATGGATTTCGGGTGATCATCGCTTCCAGTTTTGCCGATATTTTCTTTAATAATTGCTTTAAGAATGGATTGCTTCCAATTGTTCAAAAAGAAGAAATAGTTGATTTCCTATTCAAGGAAGTAGAGGCTGCTGAAGGCTATCGATTGCAGGTGGATTTGTCTGTACAGACCTTGACGACCCCGACTGGAAAAATTTTTGAATTCGCTGTGGATGGGTTTCGTAAAGAATGCTTGCTGCGCGGATTGGATGAAATCGGGTTGACCTTGCAGCATGCCGATGAGATACGTGCCTATGAAGAACGCCGGGCCAAGCAGGAGCCTTGGATTTTTGCCTGAAGGTGTCAAGCGTTGTGGATTTACGGGAAAAAAGATCAATTTGACTGTCTTGACGACTAATTATCGATAATCCATAATACGTTTTTTTGGTTTCGGGTTTTCCTGTCATGTGGATCGTTCGTCTCGCCTTGCAACGCCCCCATACTTTTCTGGTGATGGCGTTGCTGATCGTGCTGCTGGGGGTTTTCAGCATTCGTCGCACGCCCACGGATATTTTGCCCAATATCAATATTCCGGTGGTGTCGGTGGTGTGGAATTATTCGGGCATGCCGCCCCAGGATATGGCCGACCACATTACCTCGTTTACCGAGCGGGTCGCCACCACCACGGTCAATGACATCGAGCATATCGAGTCCCAGTCATTGAATGGGATCGCGGTGGTGAAGTATTTCTTTCAACCTCGGGTCAACGAGGATCTGGCTGTCGCTCAGATCACCGCTATTTCTCAGACCCTTTTGCGCCAAATGCCGCCGGGCATGACTCCCCCATTTATTCTGGCCTATAACGCGTCCAGTGTGCCGGTCATCCAGTTGGCACTGGACAGTTCACGCTTGACGGAAGGCCAGTTGTTCGATTTCGGAAACAATTTCATTCGCACCCAATTGGCGACTGTGGCAGGCGCATCTCTTCCTTATCCCTATGGCGGGCAGATGCGTCAGGTGCAGGTGGATCTGGAACCAGCGGCATTGAGGACTTATGGTTTGTCGGCCAATGATGTGACGCGTGCCCTGGCCACTCAGAATCTGATCGTTCCGGCCGGAACGGAAAAAATTGCCCATTGGGAATATGTGGTGAAGTTGAACGCCAGTTTCCCCGATATTGATCAGTTGAATGGTATCCCTTTGCGTACACCCTCTGGGGCACTGATCCATATTCGGGACGTGGCCCATGTCTATGATGGAGCGCTCCCGCAGACCAATGTGGTACGAGTGGACGGACACCGAGCCGTGTTGATGAGCGTGCTCAAGACCGGGTCGGCATCCACCCTGACGATCATCGACAGCATCAAGGGTCTCATGCCACAGGTGCGGGCAGATATGCCCCCGGGTATGCATATCCATACCACGGGAGATCAGTCCCTGTTTGTGACGGCGGCGATCGATGGGGTGGTGCGTGAAGGGTTGATCGCAGCGGCTTTGACGGGGCTCATGATCTTGCTTTTTTTGGGATCGTGGCGTAGTACCCTGATTATCACCGTTTCCATTCCTCTTTCCGTACTGGTGTCCCTGATTGTGTTGTCGTGGTTGGGCGAGACCATCAATATCATGACCCTGGGCGGCTTGGCCTTGGCCGTGGGAATTTTGGTAGATGATGCCACGGTGGCCATTGAGAACATCAACTGGCACCTGGAGCAGGGTAAAGATACAGAAACGGCTATTCTGGATGGTGCGCGTCAGATCGCCATGCCCTCGTTGGTGTCCACCCTGGCCATTTGTATCGTCTTTATCCCCATGTTTCTGCTCACTGGGGTAGCCCATTACCTTTTCGTGCCTTTGGCAGAAGCAGTGGTATTTGCCATGTTGGCCTCTTGGATATTGTCCCGGACTCTGGTACCGACCTTGGCCAAATACTGGCTACATCAGGAACATGGAAACTCTGCGCGACATTGGGGTGCCGTTATCCAGCAGCGTTTCGAAGCAGGGTTCAACCGTTTGCGTGGGGCTTATCATGTCCGTTTGGAAAAAGTGTTGCGCGCCCGTCCGCGTCGTTTTATCGTGATCTTCTATGGAGTGGTGGGGTTGTCGTTCCTGTTGTACCCGTGGATTGGGGAGAATTTTTTTCCAGAGGTGGATGCAGGACAGATCAAGTTACACTTGCGTGCCCCCAGTGGGACGCGTATCGAGGACACGACGGCTTTATGTGACTTGGTGGAACAAGATATACGGCGTCATGTGGGGAAGCAATTGGATACCCAAGTGGATGTGGTGGGGTTGCCCTACAGCGGGATCAATTTGTCTTACAGTACCTCCGCGCCCATCGGACCGGGGGATGCGGATATTTTTATTACGTTGAGTAAGGGGCATACGCCCACCCCGGAAGTAGTGCATGAGTTGAGAAAGGTATTGCACCAGGATTTTCCGACCATTTCCTTTGCTTTCCTGCCCGCAGACATCGTCAGTCAGATCCTGAATTTTGGCTTGCCTGCCCCTTTGGATGTGCAGATCTCGGGGATTCGTCTGGCAGAGAACCGAGTTTTTGCCAATCGTTTGCTGGCCCAACTGAAGACGATCCCGGGGGCCGTAGACCTGCGTATCCAGCAACCCTTCGACTATCCTCAGGTGGAGGTTGAAGTGAATCGTGATCTGGCCGAGACCTTGGGATATACGGAGCAGGATGTGGCCAGTAATCTCATGACATCCCTGTCCGGAAGTTTTCAGACGGCACCCAGTTTCTGGACCAATCCAAAAAACGGTGTGCAGTACAACGTGTCGGCACAGATGCCGCAATACCGTCTGCAGTCGGTGGGGGATTTGGGCCAACTGCCTATTACTGTGGCCTCGCCCATGGTGCCCCCGCAAATCCTGGCTAACCTGGCCACTTTTCGCCACGGCGTAGGGCCCGCCGTGGTCAGTCACTACAATGTGAAACCTGCCATCGATATTTTTGGGGCGGTTCAGGGAACCGATTTGGGCACGGTGGCGAAACACATTCAGGAAATCATTCATGCAAACCAAAAGTATCTGCCCAAAGGGACACAGGTGATCGTGCGCGGACAGGTGCAAACCATGCATGATTCCTTTACCAGTCTGGAGTGGGGTCTTTTGAGCGCTATCGTGCTGGTGTATTTGCTCATCGTGGTGAATTTTCAGTCGTGGATCGATCCTCTCATCATCATTGGCGCTTTGCCTGCGGCTTTAGCTGGGATTGTGTGGATGCTGTTTCTTACCCACACGACCTTATCGGTTCCCGCTTTGACGGGGGCCGTGATGTGTATGGGGGTTGGAGCGGCCAACAGTATCCTGGTGATCAGTTTTGCCCGCGAGCGGGTAGCGGAGGGACTGTCGGCGCTGGAGGCGGCGCTCGAAGCGGGAAGTACTCGTTTACGACCGGTGCTGATGACGGCCCTGGCCATGGTCATCGGAATGCTGCCCATGGCTCTGGGACTGGGGGAGGGCGGAGAGCAGAATGCACCTTTGGGGCGTGCCGTCATCGGAGGATTATTGTTTGCCACCGTGGCGACCTTGTTTCTCGTGCCCGTATTGTTTAGTTTGATTCGTTCCAGACGTTCGGTTTCCTCAAGGACTATGTCATGATTTCCTCTCGTTTCTTTGGTGGGTTGATTTTTCTGGTAGCGGTAGGAGTTGCGGCTTGGGGTATCATGAGCCGTTTGCACGCTCAAACGGCCCTGGCCCAGTATTCGATGGCAGATGCTCAATGGCAGGTGGAGGTGACCCATGCCCTGCCGGAAAGTCATGTGCCCGATCTGATTCTTCCTGGCCAATTGCAGGCCTGGACGGAAACTCCGATTTATGCCCATACCTCAGGGTATCTCAAACACTGGGCGGTGGACATCGGGCAGAAGGTCAAGGCTGGCCAAGAAATTGCCGAGATCAGTACCCCGGATATCGACGCACAGGAAGCACAAGCCGAGGCCGAGATGCGAACGGCGGAGGCCAATGATGAACTGGCGCGTGTGACGGCGCAACGGTATGCAGCCCTCCTGCCCACCAAAACCGTATCGCCTCAGGATGCAGACAATAAACGTTTGGATGCGGAAGCCAAGAAGACGGCACTGGATGCGGCACGGGCCAATCTGGAACGACTGCATGCACTGGACCGATTTAGGAAGATCGTCGCTCCTGTGGACGGGATCATTACGGCACGCAACGTGGATGTGGGCACTATGATCGATAGCGGATCAGCCAATGGCAAGGCAACAGAGCTATTCCATCTGGCAGATGCACGGCGTCTGCGGGCCTACATCCCGGTTCCGGAAGATGAGGTTTCATCTCTTCCGGCGGGTGGAGCGGTCAATATCGAGGCCCGTGCTTTTCCGGGGCGGATCTGGAATACTCAATTGGTTCGCCATGCCCAGGCAATCGATCCCATCAATCATACGGAGTTGGTGGAACTGAATCTGGAAGGCGGAATATTGTTGCCAGGCAGTTATATAGAGGTACATTTTCCTCGCCATGCTGCGAAGCAATCGGTGACTTTGCCGGCCAATACCCTGGTGTTTCGTGCTAATGGGACTTCTGTGGCCGTAGTGAACGAACATCAAGTGGTATCTCTGAAACCCGTTATCGTGGGACGGGATTTGGGTGAGCGCATCGAAATTCTGGCAGGAATCAGTTCGTCGGATCGGGTGGTGGTGAGTCCCCCTGATTCTCTGGCCGATGGCGTGACAGTTGTCGCCCGTGAGGCTGGCGCACTTAGGAAAATACCATGAAAAAGGTTCTGATCGCAGGCCTGTTCTTTGGGTTGTCAGGTTGCTCCTTCGCGCCTACCTACACCCGCCCTGACCTGCCCACTGCATCCCAATATCAGGAGAAAATGGTAGAGGATGGGCACTGGGTACCTTTCAAAGCCACAGAGACCTCCCAAACCTGGTGGAAAGTTTTTCATGATCCGGTATTGGACGATCTGGAGCACTCGGGATTGGTGGCCAACCAGAATTTGTTGGCGGCCTTGGCTCGTCTGGATCAAGGACGTTCGTTAGCACGCGAGCAATGGGCCAATCTATGGCCCATGATCGGAGCTGCGGCGACGCACCAGAAGACGAAAATTTCCGAACATACCATGATCTTTCCAGTACAAAACTATCCTGCATTCCAGACCAATCAAGTTCAACTGGATCTGAATTACGAGTTGGACATCTGGGGGGCATTGCGCAATGCTGCCCATGCCGCCGATGCTCAGGCCCGTGCCAGTGCCGACGATCTGGCTACCTTGGCCTTGTCTACGGAAGCCGAAATTGCATTGGATTATGAATCGTTGCGCGCGCTTGATGTGGAATTATCCGAGACGGAACGACAGGTGAATAGTTGGTCTGATAACCGTGCGTTGACAACTGTATTGGTGACGGGGTCCGAGGCCGCCATCCCGGATCAGGCACAGGCTGATCTGAATTGGCAGATGGCACGCCAGCAACTCAATGAACTGCGTCTGCAGCGTGAACGGATGCAACATGCCCTGGCTCTGTTGGTGGGCTCAAATCCTGAGGAGTTCCACATTACCCCGGTGGAGGCCGAATTACCCACCCCTTTACATCCCATTCCAGGGATGCCTTCGGTCTTGCTGGAACGACGTCCTGATGTGGTCAGTGCCGAAGAGAAGGTGAAAGCTGCCAATGCCAATATCGGGGTGGCCAAGGCTGCATGGTTTCCTGTCTTTAATTTGACAGGATACTCGGGTTATGGAAATACGGGTTATGGACCTTTACTGGTGGCCCCCAATCGTTTATGGTCTTTCGGTCCTACCTTGTCGTTGCCTCTGTTCAATGGAGGGCAGATCGCGGCGGCCAACGACTTGGCACGGGCTCAGTGGGAAGAGAGCGTGGCCAATTATCGAAATACCGTGTTGGGGGCGTGGCGTGAGGTGGAAGATCAATTGGCGGCCCTGCGCGAATTAGAAGAAGAAGCCGAGGCTGCTCATGGAGCCAGCGAGGCAGCGCAGCAGGCCTTGGAACAGGCTCGTCTGCGCTTTGAGGGAGGGTTGACCAACCGTTTCGAGGTATTGCAGGCTGAGCGGACTGCGGCTCTAACCTTGACCGGAGCGACTCAATTACGCTTGCGGGCCTTGGCGAGCAGTATCGTTCTGGTCAAGGCGCTGGGTGGTGGGTGGTCAGATTTGGATTCTTCTGATTCGGAAAAATCCCCTGCCCCTGCGGGAGTGCATTCCTGATGTCTCAACCTTTACCGCGCCGTTGCATGCGTGACCAGATTCGCGATCGCTTGCTGGAATGTATTCTGGAGGGGACCTATGCGCCAGGACATCGTTTTGTAGAACTGGATCTGGCGGCGGAATTCCAGGTCAGTCAGAGCCCCGTTCGCGAAGCTCTGCGTGAATTGGAAGTGATGGGTGCAGTGGAGTCCCTGCGCTACAAAGGGACCCGTGTACGTTCCCCTAATCCGGTGGAGATGGCCGAAGCCTATGTTTTGCGGGCTATCTTGGAACAGCGTTCGGCAGAATTGGCCGTTCCCTGCCCACCTGCGGTATTGGATTCCCTGCGTGCCGATCTTGCGTCCTTACACGAGTCGGCTCAAGACCGTGATGTGACCCGTTACAGTCGACATGCACTCAATTTTCATCGAAGCATCGTGGTGCAGTCCGGCAATCATTTGTTTCTGGAAGTATGGGAAAACGTCCAGACGCGTGCACGCTTGCCTTTTGTGGCTCAGCACCTGTCCGCTGAGTTGTCCTCCTGTGCTGCCGATCACGACGCCATTCTGGCGGCCCTTGAAAAGGGGGAAGGAGCCTTGGCAGGAAGATTGTTGCGCGCTTTCATGGAATCCTTGCTGGCTAAACTACCGCGCTGAAAGGTTCTGCCACCTGACGAGTTTTACTTTATAATCGCGGTCTGGAGAGGTGGCAGAGTGGTCGAATGTACCTGACTCGAAATCAGGCGTAGGTATATGCCTACCGTGGGTTCGAATCCCACCCTCTCCGCCAGTATTTACGGGCTTTACACGCCGATTAAAGTCACTAAAATCCAGCAAAAACAAAAATCAAAAGTGGGAGTTTTTTGACCATCAAGCCGCTTTCTTTCCGATCTTCATAATCGCCGCAGCCAAACTTTCAGTGGCCAACTGCGCATAACGCTGAGTTCTTCTCGAGTCCTTGTGGCCCAAAACTCCCCCAACAGTATAAAGATCCACCCCTTGGTTGATCATCTCGCTTGCCGTTGAATGGCGCAGGTCATGGAAGTGGAAATGCCCCAACCCTTGGGCCCTCGCTGATTCCTTGAAAGAGTGCTGAATCGTTATCTTGCTCACCGGTTTCATCTGAATGGATCAGATTCTTGGATGGACCGGTACGATTCTCGGATTGCCATTTTTGGTGTCATCCAGCACAAAGGTTTCCCCCACACGTCGCGCGCGCAATATCTCCGACAACCGCATCCTGAATAGAAGGCGATTCTGACCGCTTGTCTGGCAGAACGATTTTTGCAACCCTTGGCTCTGCCGCAAACGGGTGATACTCCGTCAGAAAAACCATTCGCAGGGACGGAGCAAAGCCCCACCTCGCAAAATCCTGTTTCAACCTGAATCGGGTAAAAGGGTCGTTCGGCCACCGGACGCTTACGAAGTTCCTGCCTGGATTCCCCTGATCATCAACAGTTTTGCACAAGCGGGGCAAATCGTCGGAGCTTCCGGATCTGGAGGAATTCCGGTAGTTGCTCTTGATCCCTCCAGTATCTTTGAACAGGGGATGACCGTCTCTAGGGCCATCTGGTAAGTTTACTTACAATGTAAACTAGGTTACTATTCTTCCATATTGCCGAGAGAGGGAGTGATTTATGTGGAGCAGGACCTACAGCAAGCGGGTAAGTGGGTTGCAAGTAAATAAAGTGTGGATGGTATGGACCGATGTCAATCGGTGGCACACTTGGCAGCCCGACATCGAATATGCAGAATTGAACGGCGAGTTCAAGGTGGGCAACACTTTCAAGCTAAAACCCAAGAATGGCCCACAAGTTTCCATCCGGATCATCAAAGTCGAACCTGGCAGGCAGTTCACCGATTTGACCTGTTTTCCTGGGGCACGCATGTTCGGTTGCCATGAATTCATTGCTTACGATGATGAACTGGAAATACGCACGACCATGAGCATCGAAGGTTTTTTGTCTTTTTTGTGGAGAAAAATCGTTGCGGAAAGTGTGGCTCATGGAATGGAAAAGCAAACGGAGGCGCTGATTGAAAAAGCCAGAAGTGTCTGAGTCTTCCCCCTTCAGGCACGCTCAGGCAGATGACAGCCCCGGGTTCCTGTTGTGGAAGCTCACCGCTCTGTGGCAGAGAAAACTCGGCGGTATCTTCGATGCATTTTCCCTTACCCAAACCCAGTTTGCCATCCTGGCTTCACTCCTGTGGTTCGAGCGACAGCATGAGCCACCGACCCAGGCTCGCCTGGTCGAGCATGCCAAGATCGACAAGATGACCCTTTCCAAAGCCATTCGAAAACTTGAGGAAGCTGGGCTGGTCAATCGGGAGTCTTCAACTTCGGATACCCGTGCCATACAGGTTCGATTCACTGTCGCGGGACGCAAACTGATTCACCAGGCCATCATTGCCGTCGAGCGCGCCGACGATGAATTTTTCTCGTGCCTCACGGAAGGCCAAATAGAGACTTACAAGGCACTGACCCTTGCCATCATCGCGGGCAACAATCCATGACGCGCTACTGGATTGGCGTTGCATCGAAAGAACACGTCAGCCTTGGTGTGGCTGGTGGATTCAGTCAGTTATGCCACGGAAAGGCCCTGCCGCTCAAACGCATGGCAGTGGGCGACTGGCTCATCTATTACTCGCCCAGGGAACAATTCGACGGAACCGTTCCTTGCCAGAAATTCACAGCCATTGGCAAAGTCGTCGGTGACAAGGTCTATCCCTTTGAAATGTTCCCAGGCTTTGTCCCCTACCGGCGTGATATCCATTTTATGGAAGCGACCGATACGCCCGTTCGCCCGCTTCTTGAGCAGCTTTCTTTCATTAAGGACAAGAGTCGGTGGGGCTATGCTTTCCGATTCGGACATCTGGAAATTCCAAAAGCCGATTTCGAGTTGATCGTGACCGGTATGCTGGGGTACAGTCCCAAGCATGGATGAGCAAACCCGGCCGTTCAATTCCGGAACGAGTCTGGACACGATAGAAACACAATATCTCATGGCTGATCAAACCGTTAAATAACCATCGCCGGAGATTTGAGTCTATGAAACCCGTGTTTTCGGGCTAAGGGAATGCCGACCGATCATCACGACACCAGTCATTACCAGAACCGAACCGATTGTCTGTAGCAGAGATACCCCCTCGCCCAAAAATGCCTGTGCCATGAAGATGGTGGACACAGGGCCGATGGTCCCAATGAGTGATGCTTGCCCGGAACCGATCAGCCTGATACTGGCTGAGAGCATAAACACCGGCAGTACCGTCGAAATAATGGCCATGGATAATCCCAAGGTATAAACCGAGATAGGCTGGCGCATTGCAGTCATGGGGTGAGTGAATGCGAACTGCATCAATGTGGCCACGCTGGCCACTGTCATGGCATAGGCGGTAAACCGGACTGTGCCGATGCGAGCTATGACCTGACCCACCCCAATCAGATAAATTGAATAGGTCAAAGTGCTGGCAAAAACCAAGCCGGCTCCCACTGCCATCCCGCTGCCGTGAACCCCGGAAAAATCATGCACGAAAACCAGCACGATGCCGGCGTAACTTAACCCCATGGCTATCAGTTCCTGACGCCCCAAGGGGCGCTTCAGGAACAACGCTGACATGATCACGACGATCGTCGGATATAGAAACAGAACAAGTCGCTCCAGGCTCGCCGAAATGTATTGAAGTCCGAGAAAATCGAGGAGGCTGGACAAATAATATCCCACGAAGCCCAAGCCAAGAATTGCTCCCCAGTCTTTCAGTTCCAGAGATTTGGCATTACCCTGATTATGGCTCCATAGCGCAACTGCCAGGAAAAATGGGACTGAAAATGACATTCGCAACGCCAATAAGGTGACTGCATCCACCGGATGACGATAGGCCAATTTGACCAGAATGGCTTTTGCTGAAAAACCGATCGCGGCCAACAGGGCAAGTATGATGCCGAAAACGATCTGGTTTCTGGAACTTCGGTGCTGCGCTGGATTTGCCATAAGTTGTCCTCATTGTGAATGCGGGTCTTATGGCCAAGTTCAGAAGCAATCGCGGTCAGACCCGCGGTTGCTCTGTGATATCAAAAACTAAACGGTGCAAGAGACAACGCGGTCGGGGTTCTGTAACCACAGTCGTTTGGGGTTTGGAAGCAGGAAGGAGTTTGAGTTGATCATCATGACCCAGACTTTACACAGGCGCCAACCGGCTTGTCAATAGCGCCGATTGCCGGCCAGTTCATTATCAAGGCCGTTCGGCATATTGAGGCAGATCATCTGCTATTTCATACCACTCGGCTTTAGAGGCGACGAAAACATTGGCGGTCGGCTTGTCGTCGATCGCGCTATCGAGGGTACCGATCCGCAGACGAATGACTTCCGGTGTTATGGCCCGTCTTGAATAGAGAGGAGATCCGCAATTTTTGCAGAAAACGCGAAATACATTGGGAGACGATTCAAACTCTGACAGAAGATTTTCGCCCGTTACCAGTTTTAAGTCTGCCGTGTTGATGGGGGTATTGGTCGCAAATGCAGTCCCCGTGGCTTTACGACACTTGGAACAATGGCACATGATGATGGGGCCCAGTTCTGAATGCACTTCATAGGTCACTCCCCCGCACAAACAACTTCCTTTCAGCATTACCGTATCCTCGTTTATTGTTCATGGCTCATCATACCGCGGTTGGAATATGACCACCTGCCGAATCGGGTTTGACAATAATGCCCTGTCAGTTCCGGGTGTGATTTATCCGAAAATATCATTTCGCGGGGAGAAGTTGATGTCGATTTCCTTCAATGCGTTCATTAACGTAATGGTTTCGCACTGTCACTTAATCCCCATACCCAGCCAAGCATCTGACGAGAGCCGAGTGGGAAACCGGTCCGCCGATTCTGGTATTCGACTACCAGGAGAACCGACAGGGGATTCACGCCCGCAACTTCCTCGGGAAGTGGAACGGACACTTGGTAGTGGACGACTACTCGGGATACAAAGCTCTTTTTGGTCCAGCCGTAACGGAATTGGGGTGCATGGCCCATGCCCGGCGCAAGTTCTTTGACCTGCACGCCGAACAGCCACGCCCCGTGACGGAACAGGCTCTGACCTGGTTTGCAAAGTTATAGCCTTATCCAATGTGGTATGAGCCTGAAGGATGGCTGTATTTCCAACGAGGAATGAGCCTGAAGCGAATAATCTGAGGTCGATTGAAGAAGTGGGTTGATCATTGCAAGGATGATGATCAACATGAACGAAACACGGCTTTGCACGATTGAGCAGATTGAGCAATTTCTCAGTGGCTGCCTCCAGGTTGAATTCACCAAGTCTGGTGACGACAGCGAACGCTATGAACACATCAGCCGCGTGCTCAAGCGCTTTGACTATCCCGGGCAGGGTAAGCGAGAGAAAGGTGTGCTGCTGAAGTACCTGCAAGTCACCAGCGGCTACAGCCGCGCGCAAGTCACCCGCTTGGTCACCCAGTGGCACACAAACCGTTTGGCTACCGTACCCCTGTCCAAACGCTACCGTGCGCCTGCTGCCCCCTTTGCGCGCAAATACACGGCTATCGATATCGCGCTGCTCGCCGAGATGGACAAGGCCAATGAAGACGTGTGCGGCCCGGCCATTGCGCACCTCTTGCAGCGCGCTTACGGCGTCTATGGCGACGCGCGCTATGAGCGGCTGGTCGGCCTGTCGGTTTCGCACCTGTACAACCTGCGCAAAAGCACGGGCTATCAAGCCTTGCGGGTAGTTTTCGCCAAGACTAATCCGGTGTGCAATCACATCGGTGTACGCAAAGTGCCACGCCCCCAACGGGAGAGTCGGTTTTGTGCGTATCGACACCGTCCACCAGGGCGATCTTGACGGCATCAAGGGCGTGTATCACATCACCTGCGTTGACTCTGTGAGCCAATGGCAAGTCGAGGCGTGCGTGCAGGGTATTAGCGAGGCATTTTTGTTACCCGTACTGGAACTGGTCATCGAACAGTTTCCTTTTGTAATTAGAGGGTTCCACTCGGACAACGGCTCTGAGTACATCAATGGCCCGGTGGCTGCGATCCTTGAGAAACTGCGGATCGAGCAAACCAAATCACGCTCGCGCCACAGCAACGATAACGCGCTGGCCGAGAGCAAGAATGCCAGTGTGGTGCGCAAGCACATGGGCTTCGAACATATCCCCAAAAGTACGCTCAACCCATCAATGCGTTCTATCAGGAAACGTTTAATCCATGGCTCAATTTTCACCGCCCGTGCATGTTTGCGACCGAGATCATCAGCCCCAAGGGCAAGATCATCAAACGCTATAAAGACGAGGATGTGAAGACCCCGCTGGAATGCTTGGTGCTGTTAAGTGTGAAGGATTTAGTCACGCTCAAAGAGGGCATCACTCTGGACGCATTGCAGGCGCAGGCGAAGTCCAAAACAGACTTGGCGGCGGCACAGGAAATGCAACGCGCCAAGAGTGAATTATTTGCAAGCTTTCAAAAACAAAAACGCCGGGCGTAACTGATCGGAAAACGACACCGAAAAAGCACCAATTCTTGAGGCTAAAATCATTAGAAAATAAACTCAAAACCGATTAGCATAATTCCATTAAACTTAACTTTTAAACCCGACCAACCCGCACTATCAAATCACCAAGTCCGTCACTGCTTCAGGCTCATACCTGAATTGGAAAATACTGTCGTAAGCGGTAAGCCAGCGGCGTTGTATTTTCTTGGATAATTTTTCTGCATACTCCTCTTCAGATTGTGACACAGGAGAGCGGGTATGGAAACCAAGCGTAGCAGGAGAATTCGCCACAGCAGGCAGGACTGGCGGGGGCTCGTGTCCGAGTTTCTGACCAGTGGTCAGGACTGCAAGAGTTTCTGTCGGGATAAGGGATAAAATCCATCCCGATTGATACGTTGGCAAGGGGTATTTCGCAATGGGATTTCCCCTGCCATCAGCCAGATGCAACCCGTAGGGTTTTTGGATCTGGGTACGCTGCCTGCCCCTGAACCTCAACCCCGGACAGGAATCCTTGAACTCAAACTCGATCTGGGTGGTGGGGTGGTACTGACCCTCACCAGAAACTGATGTTCTTTGCCGAAGCCAGGGTCCGGGTCTTCATCTACGGTCAACCTGTAGATGCCCGCAAGTCCTATGACGGACTCTATGCCCTGGCACGCAACGAGATGAAGCAGGATCCCCTGAGCGGACATTTGTTCTGCTTCATCAATCGGCGTGCCAACCAGGTCAAAGTCTTGTATTGGGATCGCTCCGGTTTCTGCCTGTGGAGCAAACGCCTGGAGCAGGGAAGGCAATACTCCGCCTCCTGCCCCGGACACCCAGACCGTCGCTGCCCATTCCCGGAACAAACCCGCCAAGCCCACCCCTCCCGCTGAAGACGGACTGTTCTTCGACGAATCCAAACTCCCCGTGGAAACCATCACCCTGCCCTGCAAAGAGGCAGAGGGGCTGGATCCGGCGCAGTACGAGATCGTCAGTGAGAAGGTCTCGCACCGCCTGGCCCAACGCCCTGCCAGTTATGTGATCCTCAAGTATGTGCGTCCCGTCATCAAACTCAAGGAAACCCAAACTCTGGTCTGCGCTCCGGCTCCCCAGGGCGTTCTGGATAACAGCCGTGCCGATGTGAGTTTCCTGGCGGGCATGGTCGTGGATAAATTCCTGTACCACCAGCCCCTGTATCGCCAGCATCAGCGTCTGGGCAGTAACGGGGTCACCGTCAGTCGCCCCCTGGCTGACCCAACTCACTCACGCTGCCCTGGAACTGCTGCGCCCCATTCACCAGGCTCAACTGGAATCCATTCGCACCTCTCGGGTCATCACCATGGATGAAACTCCAGTCAAAGCCGGACGCACCGATCAGGGGCAGATGAAGACGGGATATTTCTGGCCCGTCTATGGGGAGCAGGATGAAATCTGTTTCCTGTTCTACCCGGATCGCCAGCATAAGCGGGTGGCCCAGGCCCTCCAGAGTGAGCATGCCCCAGCAGATGCAGTCCTGTTGACGGAGGCCATGGGCTACGCGCGGGAACGGGAGGCAGGGCTGCGGGTATTTCTGAATGACCCCGAAGTTCCCCCAGACACCAACCATTTGGAAAGGGCTCTGCGGGTGATCCCCATGGGGAAAAAGAATTGGAATTTCTGTTGGACCGAAGTGGGTGCCGAACTGACCGGAGTGGCCCAGTCCCTGATCACCACCTGTCGGCTGCACGACATCAATCCCTATGACTACCTGGTGGATGTGTTGCAACGGGTGGGACAGCATCCGGCCAGGGATATCGGGCAATTGACCCCGCGCTGCTGAAAAGCGCACTTCGCAGACAACCCCCTGCGCTCCGATCTGTATCGTTTCACCCAGCACAGCCATTCGTAACCCCCTCCCGATCATCTATCCTTGATGATCGGAGTATGCCGGGGTCAATCCTCCCTGAATACAACGCTGCTGGCTTACCGCTTACTCGGGTGCGATATTCTGGCGCGGCAGGCTGCACAGGGATGGGGGGCAAAGGTGACCGAGCGTCTGGCGCATGATTTGCGCGCTGCTTTTCCCGAAATGAAAGGATTTTCGCCGCGCAATCTTAAGTACATGCGGGCAATTGCCGAAGCGTGGACTGATGCCGAATTTGTGCAACAGGCTGTTGCACAATTGCCATGGGGCCACAATTTGGTCTTGCTGGACAGGTTAAACACAGAGGCAGAACGCCGCTGGTACATCGCAAGGACCCTTGAGCACAACTGGTCGCGCAATATCCTGGGGATGCAGATCGAAACCCGCCTGCTGGAGTTGGGCGCGGGCTTTGCGTTCGTCGGGCGGCAGGTGCTGCTGGATGTGGGCGGTGACGAGTTTTTCATCGATCTGCTGTTCTATCACCTGAAATTGCGTTGCTATGTTGTCATTGAACTCAAGGGAGGCAAGTTCAAACCCGAACACTTGGGCCAGTTGGGTTTTTACCTGACTTCCGTGGATCGTCAGGTAAAAAGCGAGCAGGACAACCCAACCATTGGGCTTTTGCTCTGCAAGAGCAAAAACAAGATCGTGGCCGAATATGCCTTGGGCGATAAGACCCAGCCCATGGGGATTGCCGAATATAAATTGCTCGAATCCCTGCCTGCCGAACTACAAACCAGCCTGCCCAGCATCGAACAGATTGAGCGCGAACTGGCGGACAGCAGCGCATTCACGGAGAACGATCCAGAATGATGAACCCTACCAACGTCTATACCGTGCCTTCGGTGTCCATCACTACGGCACGCACCGGTGCATCCAGCAAGGCCAACGAACTTGGGATGCGCGCCATGCAGGAACGCGCTTACGCCAAGCGCGGCGAACAGTATTTGCTAATCAAATCGCCACCTGCATCGGGCAAATCCCGCGCATTGATGTTCATCGCGCTCAGCTGGGTCGTCAGTTGGGCGCGTTTATCGCACGCGACAAGGTGCATATGGTAGCCATGACCGGCTCCTACTTCCGTGGTGACAGTGAAGCTGTGTTGGCCCCGGCTGATGAAGCCAGATTCGATACGGTCACTTACACCTACTACGAGCAACTCAACGGCTATGTCTGGCTCAAGTCGCTGGACATCGGCTATTTCTTCTACACGGGTCGTTATGTTGATGCCATCGCCAAGGTGTTGAACCCGGAGTTGAAAACTATCGTCCACATTCCCAGTGTCAATTCGCGCGAAAGCTTGCAAGACAAGGAGCGCGAAGTCAATGAGATCATGAGCGCACTGGGAGATTGGTATGGGGTTGACCCGGCCACAGGCTTCCATCTGGTAAAGGCAAAGGATGGACGTATCTTGAAGTTGGCCGATCTCGTTGATGACAGCGATGCAGTCAGGCGTTCCCGCGTGTTGGCTGCGCTGAAAGACCCGGCGCATAAAGACAACCGCGACCACGTGGATGTCATCATCGCTCTGGGCATGGCGAAGGAAGGCTTTGACTGGATCTGGTGCGAACACGCACTGACCGTTGGCTATCGTAGCAGCTTGACTGAGATCGTTCAGATTATTGGCCGTGCCACCCGTGATGCCGTGGGCAAGGAACGGGCGCGCTTCACTAACCTGATCGCCGAACCAGCGGCCGAGCAAATCGCTGTGGCCGAGGCTGTAAACGATATGCTCAAGGCCATATCCGCCAGCTTATTGATGGAACAGGTGCTGGCTCCGCGCTATGAATTCACCCCGAAGGATGCCGGACCGAAGGAAGGCTTTGACTATGGGCCCGAAGGCTATCAACTAGGCCGCACTAACATGGGCGTGAATGAACGCACTGGCCAGTACCACGTGGAAATCAACGGCCTGACAGCACCGCAAAGCCCAGAGGCTACGCGCATCTGCAAAGAAGACTTGAACGAGGTCAGCGTAAGGAGGCTATTGAACCTGCCGCAGTACTGGAGGGTTTGACCCATGAAATCGAAGATGGGCCGGATGGCAAAGCCGTTCACTATGCGCGCAACGGCGAACGGGTCATGAGTGACCGTGGGGCACAGGTAGACCTGATCAACACAGCAGACCATGAAATCGAGGCAGCTTTGCGCTTGGCGGAGCAGAAATTCGACATGACCAAAGGCCTGCTTTTGAAGGGAAGCCCAGAATTCTTGGTAAAAGCCGCTGAAATCGCTGGGAGGATGGGCCTCAAAATCCATAATCAGGACTACAGGCAGAATGGCAACGAGGTCAAAATCCCGCAGTAAGAACTGAGTCCGCAAGACAAAATTCCGAATCGACCATACCAGTGTCATCTGTCCAGGAAAGCTCTTCTGGCGTCTGACGCAAAGGTTACATCGATCAGGAGGGTATTGCAGCAGACTGTGTTCTGGCCCGACTCGATTGGCGCGGAGCTCAGGCACTTCGGAGTGCTGGGAGTAGCGGGGTTCTGACTGAGGAACAGGTATCACTGCTTCGTAGTGGAAAACATCCGGATCTGATTGACGAGAAGTCCCGGTTCACGGAGCTTGGCAGGTTATCCTACGAGCAATTGACCGGGAGAAAATTGGAGAGAGAGCAGGATCGGAAGCAACTGCTCACGCGCAACATTGACCAGCAAATGGAAGATAAAACCAGAAAAGACTATAAAACCACAGCCAGGCATGAGCAGAAATCGCGAGAGGCCGAGCTGGAGCGCTAGTGCCGGGGTTTTAGGGGCGAGCTTTTTCACGCTGTCGTGCTTTTGAGCACGGGATTAACTGGTTTGGGGCCAACGATTCGGATTGCGAGCATCGTGCAAGACAGCTAAAACATGTACGAGATCACCCCGCACGGCATAAAACAGACCATAAGGAAACCGGGGAAGGAGGGCTCGGCGAACACCGGGAATTACCTCGGCGTAAAGTAGCGGTGCCTGTTCAAGCCGTTTTAACTGTAATTCCACCGCCGCAATGAATTCCTCACCGAGACCGGGGTTTTGCAATTCGTACCACTCTTGAGCCTCGCCAGTTTCGCGCAAAGCGCGCGAAGAAAATTTCAGGCGGAAAGCCATGACCCATCTTTAATCCGCGACTTTACTTCGTCCCAGGAATAACCCGCTTCTGGGTTCTCCTCAAACTCCTTCAAGCGTGCTTCGAGCTCAGCCTTTAATGCGGGAGAAACTTCCACGGCTTCAGGAACCGCTGCCACGCTGTCCCAAATGAGCTCAACGAGACGGATACGCTCCTGTATTGGAAGCCCAAGAATTTCGGTAATAGAAAACCTGTTCATGCCGCAGATTGTACTCTTTTCGAAGCACGCCATGTTCATCGTTCCCTCCCTGCAGAGTCCTGATATGGCCTCGCCCCGGGGCCAACTTCAAAGAGGAGGCTGTATGAAGATACCGTACTTTTTAGCTGCTGAGGCTACCGATGAATTCATGACTTGGGAGATTCCGCTGGGCAAAGATCCCGTGAGTGACTATGGTCTCTCGCCAGAAGATGGCGAATCCGCTCTGATGAGGGTCTGATCATGACTGATGAGAAAGAAGTCAAAAAACCCCGAGATCTCCGTCAGGAAGTCACCGATAAAATGGTTGAAGCCTTGGACAAAGGCGAAATCCCCTGGAACAAGCCATGGGAGTCTCAGGAGCTTGGGATGCCTCGCAACATGGTGACCGAGCGTGAATACAATGGCTGCAACAGCTTGATATGATGAAGCTCACAAGACTCTGGACAGAATGACGGCCCGATCCTATGTGGTCTTCAATGTCGAACAGTGTACTGACCTGGAAAAGCTTCCTCCACTAAATAAGTCTACTCGTGATATTCCCACGAATGAGCGGGCCGAACGGATCATGGCGGCCATGAAAAATGATGGCCTGGGTTTTACCGAGCATCCACACCATGCGTTTTATTCCCCCGGACGTGATGAAGTCTCACTACCACCCCGCGAAAGTTTCAAATCGGTGGAAGGATACTATGGCACAGCTCTGCACGAGATCGGTCACGCCACCGGCGCTGCCCAGCGTCTGAACCGGGAAGGGATTACGGGCGCGCACCGGTTCGGGTCGGAAGGCTATGCCAGGGAAGAACTCCGGGCCGAGATTTTCAGTGCCTTCATGGCGGTTAAAACCGGCATTCCTCACGACATGACGCAACACCAGGCGTATGTCCAAAGTTCAGACTTCCTGATCCCGACCGGATTTTGAGTATTTTTTCAGGATTTGAGTTTAGCACTTTATTTTTTCATGAATTGGAAAATCGGTATAAAATTGGCGTTGTATTTACAACCTGAAAGTTGATATGTTCAAGCAATCACTTCTTCCCGGCTTTCCTGATGGTGCAGATAAAATCGGAACTTCACTGAGCATCCTGACCAAAGAGGATCAAGTGACATATTTTGTGGGTGGTGATAATTATTTTTCACACCCGGCAGGAGATGAGCAAAGCAGACGTTTTGCACTGACGAGCCTGATGGCAAACGGTCACGTTCGAGCGCGCGACCTTGAAGGATCGCCCTTGCTGATTCCACACCGCACCCTGATGAATTGGACGAAACAGTACCGGCAGGACGGTCCTTGCTCGTTTTATCGCACAATCGGTCGTGCTGCGCCACGCGTGATCACCCCGGATAAAATTGCAGAATGCGCAAGGATTCTTGCAGAGGGTATTCATCCATCGGAAGTTGCTAGACGGGCAGGGATCAATGAGTCGACCTTGCGCAAGGCGCTGAAGCGCAATGCGATTCCACAGTTGCCCTGCGTGCTGGATGAAGGTCTGACCAAGCCTGTAGTTGTCAGCAAAAGTGAGCGCAGCCGTATCGATGCGGAGGCTGCCAGCGCAATGGGTACGGCCTGCACGCGAGCCGATGAACGTGTTGCCGCAGCCATGGGCTTGGCCGGCTCTGCAAGCGCTCGATTCGAGGTGGGTCATGATGTTCAGATGGCGGGGCTTTTGACGGCCTTGCCTGCACTGTGCGCGAACGGCTTACTCAGCGGGATAGATCGTCATCTCAAGTTGCCGAAAGGGTTTTATAGTGTTTTGCATATTCTGCTGACACTGGGCTTCATGGCGCTTGCCCGGATACGCCGTCCGGAAGGATTGCGTCACATTCCACCGGGGGAGTTTGGTAAAGTCATCGGACTGGATCGTGTGCCGGAAGTGCGTACCCTGCGTGAAAAGATTGCCACGATGGCTCGCACAGGTAATCCGCAAGCCTGGATGAAGGAACTGAGCAAGAGTTGGATGGAGAACGATCCTGATGAAGCGGGCTACCTTTATGTCGATGGTCATGTGCGGGTATACCACGGTGATCTGGCTAATCTACCGCGCCGATTCGTCTCACGCGAGAAACTGTGCCTGCGTGGCACCAGCGATTACTGGGTAAACGATGCGTTGGGTCGCCCCTTCTTTGTCGTATCGAAGGTCCTCAATGAGGGGGATGGCGGATTGCCTGATTAAAGACATCGTACCCGAACTGTTAATCAGCGTTCCCGGACAACCAACCATGGAGGCGTTGAGTCAGGATCTGCGTTTGCACCGTTTCGTCATGGTGTTTGATCGGGAAGGTGCTACGTACAGTCTGTTCTCTGAACTCTGGAAGCAGCGCATTGGCGCGCTGAGTTATCGCAAGAATGTCAAAGAGGTGTGGCCGGAAGATGAATTTATTGAACAGGAGGTTCCTCAGCCTGGCGGTGGCAGTACGCGAATGAAACTGGCCATGCGGGAAACCCGGCTGGTTTCAGGCAAGGACTCAATGCCGGTCACCGAAGTGCGTCGTCTGACCTTGACGGGGCATCAGACGGCCATCATCACCAGCGCGCAGCATCTGGGAAATGGGGTCATTGCGGGCCGTATGTTCTCCCGGTGGTGCCAGGAAAACTTCTTCGGCTACATGATGGAACACTATGATATTGATGGACTTGTTGAGTATGGCGCGGAAAGTCTTCCTGGCACCTTATTGACTATCAACCCCACATGGCGCGAACTCGACAAACAGGTCAAAAAAGCACATCAAGCCGAGAGGAAACTTCAGGCAGAACTGACCAGACACACCCTGATGGACAGCGTGGATATTCAGAAAAAAGCCGAATCCGTCGAAGCACTTCAGACCGTGCAGATTGAACTGGCACGACTTCGTGCCGAGCGACGGGATATGCCCCGAAAAGTAACGCTGGACAGTTTGCCCGAGGAGTTGAGAGTAACTCAGTTGTTGCCGTTGAATAAAATGCTGACCGATGTGGTAAAGATGATCGCCTACCGCGCTGAGACCGCCTTGGTGGCGATATTGCGACGTCACTTGAAAAAGGAAGACGAAGCGCGAGCGCTGGTGCGGGAGTTATTCGTGTCTTCTGGTGACATTGAGCCTGATGATGCCGCACAGACACTGACCATCAAAATTCATCGGATGGCAAATCCTGCTCATGACAAGGCGATTGCGAGCCTCCTTGAAGAATTAACGCGGCTCGCTTTTTGTCATCCCGAATCAGGTGCAAGAATGATTTACAAATTGGTATGAGGTGCCAAACTCACATCCTGCTAGATCAGGAAGTCTGACATTAGGCCCCCACCAGTACTGGGTTTATGGCTGTGGGGCCCGGCCAGAACAAGCGACACAGAGTTTTGATAGTCGGTACTGGGGAGCAATCGATGAGAGTCGGGTTCGCCGATTCGCCATGGTGAACACCTACAATTGGTAGTCGAGGTTGGGTTCAAAGTGAAACTTCATTCCTTTTCCTCCAGCCTGTGTGCTGCTTCAATCGCATCCCGTTCACGCTCGATCTCAACACGCAGCTCTTCCTCAGACGGCAGCACCAGTCGGTACTTGGTGGCAAACAATTGTTCGCTGTCATGCAGTACGGAGTAGCGCACGACGGATTGATCTTTGTGTTCACACAGCAAAATACCGACAGTCGGGTTGTCATCCGGCCCGCTTTTCAGATCGTCGTACATGCGGACATACATGTCCATCTGCCCGATGTCCTGATGCGTGAGCTTGTCGGTCTTCAGGTCAATCAGCACAAAGCACTTGAGCAGGTAGTTGTAAAACACCAGATCAATGTAGAAATCCTGCGACTCGGTGCTGATGCGCTGCTGACGGGAAACAAAAGCAAAGCCCTTGCCCAGTTCCAGCAAAAAAGCTTGCAGCTTGTCCATCAACGCCTGTTCCAGCCTGGACTCCAGCAGTTTGCCCGTGCCGGGCAACCCTAGGAACTCCAGCATCACGGGGTCGCGCACGAACTCTCGGGGTGTCGGTGGCAGTGCCGCGATGTTGGCGTTAGCCTCTGCAGCCACGCTGGCCTTGTCGCCGCTGAGCAGCAAACGCTCGAAGTACAGCGTGCCTATCTGCCGATCCAGTGCGCGGGCGCTCCAGTTTTGCAAGGCGGCCTCGTTCGCGTACCACTCTCGGGCTTCCTTGTTGCTGACTCGCAGTAGTGCCCGATAGTGCGTCCAACTCAATTCGGTACGCACTGCGTGCCAAATCGGGAATGCCTGATAAAACGCCCGCATGTTGCGCAGATTACGATCATCAAAGCCCCGACCAAACTCGTGGGTCAACGCTTCCGCCAGCCGTGGCAGCAGCTTTTTGCCATACGCTGCGCGTGCCTCGCCACCTTGCTCGAACTCCACGATATGGCGGCCAATCTCCCAGCAGGTTTGCACCTGCACCATGTCCACGGCGCGCAGGGCCTGCTGTCGGCCTTTCTGGATCAGTCCCCGCAAAGCATCCAGCAAGCCTGATAACGGCGGGGTTTGCGGTGTCAGGTCTGTCATGCTTTCACCTTACAGACTGCGCACATTCTAGATGTCGTGCTGCTCCAGAATGGCGGGTTGGGGTTCCAGTCACGGATGTTGGAATGGTCAAACTTGAAGACGCGGAAACCAGTGTCGCCTGAGAAAAGTAGACGATGGTGCGGTGAGAGTGGTCAGGCATGTTTTCGCCTCCTGAAAAAAGCCGGGAGCCTCCGAAGAGGCCCCGCACCCGACAGTCGAAACCATTGGGGGAAGTAATCTTCGGATGGTAGCCCATCGTTACCGTACAGGTCAACGACTTCATAACATCCGTATTTTCTCCTCCCACATTCCATCCCCACCGAGTCTGAATAGGACCCTCATGTCGAGGGCCATTACTGATAGGGAAGGTACGAAAATGAACCAATCAATCGTGAATGCAATTCGATCCAAAGTTGCACGCCGCGCTGGAATGACCGGGGCAGTTTTTATGGCCACCATTTCCAATGCGTTTGCCACCGGGGCCGGGGGACTCCCTTGGGACAGCGCGATCATCCAGTTGCAAAGTGACCTCACCGGGCCAGTGGCCACCGCAATCAGTGTCATTGCCTTTCTCGCCGCAGGCGCTGCTCTGGTGTTCGGGGAAGAACTGGGTGGCATCGCCAAGAAAGCGCTCTTTGTGGTGCTTGGGGTCGCCTTCATTGTCCTTGGTGACAAATTCCTTGCAGCCATGGGTCTGACCGGCGCACTGATCTATTGATGGTCACTCAAGGAAATAAGGACGAACCAGGCACGGAAGAATTCTTTCCGGTCGAACTGGACCTTACCGTAATCATTCAGCCACTTCTGGACCAGGGTCATAACCTGAAAGAAATCGCTGTGGCCCTGCGCAAAACTGCTTACCTCGCAGAGATGATGACCAAAATCCATGGAGATTTTCAATGAGCGACGAAGCAACGCCAACCCAGCATTCCCGGTGGTCACATGGCCAAGTGGGCTATGACCACGCAATATCAAGGCGATTCGCCGCCCACTACCTGGACCCCGCAATCCAGCCCTTTGACCCCGAAAAGATTTTAGGTTGGCCCGCTATTCTCGCGCGTCAGGTCTGCCAGAACCCCTTGGACCTGTTGGTATAGTTCGGAAAGATCGTTTTGAAGGGTTTTCCAGACAATTTCCAAATCCACCTTGAAGTACCCGTGTGACACAGCATTGCGCATTTGATAAGCGAATGCCAAGGGTAACTCAGGATGATCTGATGCGAACTTCGGGTAGTGCACCTCGATGTTATGACTGGCCTCACCGATTATCTCGAAGTTTCGGATCACGGCGTCCTGAGTCATTTCGTCTTCCAGAAAAGCCACTTCACTCATGTCTTCGGTATAGCGGTCGATGCGCCCAATCGCTTCCAGAATGTGGCCCAGATAGTCGGCCAGACGCTGCTGGTCGAGCTTTTTCATACGGGCACAGCTTCAGCCAGCACAGTGGCCCGGAAGTTTTCGGGCAGCGCTTTCGGCGTCAGCACATCCACGGGCACGCCAAGGAGTTGGAGCAGTTCGTGGCGGATAGCCCCTATGTCGAACAGTGAAGTTTCCGGAGTTGGGTCAATCAGAATATCCAGATCGCTATCCTCGGTATCGTCGCCGCGAATAACAGAGCCGAATACGCGAGGATTGCTGGCGCGGTGCATCGCTACCACGCGACGGATGGCATCCCGATTGGAGGCGAGTGCTAAGGAAGGCTTCATGATGCCTCTGGCGATCTTTCCTGATTGATTTTCAAGATCGTATTGTAGCCCAGTCTGAATTTCCCGGTTTTAACCGGTATCTGCGCCATCCCTTTGTGTCTGTATTTCATGCAGTGGCCGTGTGTTCCCAAGTTCCGAAAGCGTCATTCACTTCAAGCCAACCGTTCCGGCTCCATCAAAAAACCGTGGCAGTGCTCGGTAACCCTGCGCGCTGGCCGCACCATTTTTTGACTTCGGGCCATTCCGTTCTCTCCTTGCTTTCTTCTCCTTGCGCTCTGCGACACGGCTCCAAAACGCATGAAACAACCCGACAACAAGGAGAAACAGCATGGACGCAATCACCAAAACCAGAAAATCCAGACAGATAAAGGCCGACACTCACCAAACCGCATGTGTGGTACAGACGGAAGACCTTCCCCCTTATCCCATGTTTAACGCAGAGAATTTAATTTCTTTAACTATCAGTTTGTTACGACCACAAAAAAATCGGAGTGGCACTACATGCTCGTAATTTTGGTTTAACTGATCAGTTTTTTCGTTCCTCCTGGGGCCGGGGAAACTCCCAGTGCCCTGTAAATTTTCATCAAGTCTGGTTCGGCTACGGTGCATTTTCGCACATTCAATGTGCGCCCATCACGTTGTTGGAATGAGGCGGTGACGCGCCGCTGCACGCTCATCGTTTCGCGTAGGCTGGCCCAGTTGTCGCGGATGTCTGCTTTCTTCAGTTTCGCTCGTAGCACCTGTACGGCCTGATAGGCCAGCACGGTGATGAAGAGATGTCCATCTGCGCGCTCCTCTTTCGAATGATAGACCGGACACAAACCCAACTCGCTCTTCAGGCTGCGGAATACGCTCTCCAGATCCGTCAGCATCGTATAGGTACGCCACAGTTTTTCTTCGTCCCAAGTGGTCTCGTTGCTGCGCAGGCAATAGATGCCGGGATGCGTCGCCATCGTGCCATCCACCGGCACCTTTTTCCATGCCAGACCCGTGACCAACTTGCCAGATTCATCCGCGATAAGTTCGACTTGGTAATGCTGGCCGGCTCCCCGGCTCTTCTCCTTGAGGCGACCAATGCGCTCCAACAACTTGCCATAACGCTTTTCGCCACGCGGCTTGGCAAGCCCCTCGACGATCTTTTTCAACCCGGCCTCAAAGCCCGTGGCAAAGCGCTCGACCATGGCGCTTTCTTTCTTCTCGCGGCCCAGGGAGTGACAATATAAACGAACTTCTTTGCCGTCCTCGCTGATCTCTTTCTGGATGCGCAAAGGATCACCCCCCGCAGTTTCAATGCTGATGCCCTGGGTTTCGTCGAATTTCCTCACCCTGTCACGACTGACTACCAAATAGCGATAACCGTGTTCGATCAGCCAGCCGACATTGGCTTCAGTCGCAATTCCCCGATCCATGATGACCAATGCGCCTTGTGGTGCATTCAGACCCTTCAAGATCACCTCCAATGTGCCGCATTCGGCCACATTACCTGCAAAGGTTTTGGAGCGGCGCACAAAGCCGCTGCCATCAAGCACCAGGCCCAGTGTCACCAGAGGGCAGTCGCTACGTTTCTCTTTTGAATGCCCCCGTTGCGCTTTTTCATTGCCCTCGACATCACCCTCAAAATAGGTGTTGGTCAGGTCATACAGGGTTACCGTCTCATCCAGACCAAAAAGCGTCTGGACAGCAGAAAAGATATGGTCTTCAATGACCTGGCGGTGCTTCATCAATACATCAGAAGCGTGGTACAGGCGTGTGTGTGGCATGGCTTCAAAATCGAAGTCGATCAACTCGCCCAGCGCACTGTGCTGTTGCAGCCAGTTCCATGTCGCCAACTCCGATGCCGGTTTGGTCATGCGTCCGATTACATTGCCCAGAATCGCCGCGCGCATGACACCATTGACCCCCAGTTCGCTCAGTTTCTCGACAAAGCCGAGTTGCGACAGGGCATATAGCCCCAGACTCTCGACGCCGACCGAACGCGGTTTCATCAATTGCAATGAGCCGATATCCACCTCCTGGAAATCGTGCCCAGGAGTATCCGTGGCCGCCCCCGATTCGCTTGCTACATCCTGTGGCATCTCAATCAGGCGTCCAGCATAGCGTTGCGCGGCTTTCTCGATGGCTTCCGGAACAGTGTCCTGAATCATGACGGCCTGACCACCAATCAATTCTTCAATACGCCGACACAGCAAAGGCCAGTCTTCCTGCCGGATGGGAAAATGCCTCCCCAAATTCAGCAAGGTAACTTGACGCACCTTGCCACCGATGCGCTCCGTGCGCACGAGTCGATGGGTGAAGTAGGACTCCCCGGTGGCTTTGTTGTTGGTTCTGGTTTGGCGAATAAACATTCTACGATGCTACCAGAAAAGCAAGGGGTTTTAGTGAACATTGCAAAATATTATGGCACTACACAGAGATATCGTCAAAAACAAAAAACGCAAATACTTTATAATCAATGCATTATAGAAATTAATTCGGAAAAATTGTCGATATTTTCGCTTATTTCGTTAAAGGCGGGTTATGGGGCAGAAATCGAGGATGGGGTCATTCAGAAGGCACTGGATATTCTGGCTTCGAGAATCCGGAAAGCAGAATCATTTCTGAACAGTCCGGGAGCAGTACGGGATTTTCTGCGGATCAAGATGGCAGGACTGGAGCATGAAGTGTTCAGTATCGTGTTTCTGAATGCACAGCACGGGGTCATCACCGTGGAAGAATTGTTTCGGGGTACCCTGGCCCAAACTTCCGTATACCCCAGAGAGGTAGTAAAACGGGTATTGCATCACAATGCGGCGGCGGTCATTTTGGCCCACAACCATCCAAGTGGCCTTGCAGAACCAAGTCAGGCCGACAAGAGACTCACGGAAGCGTTGAGGAAATCCTTGGACCTGATTGATGCCAGGGTCCTTGATCATTTTATCGTGGCGGGGACCGAGTGCATCAGTTTTGCAGAACACGGCCTGCTTTGATCACTTTTCAGGAACAGATGACCTCTCAAAGGGCATCTGTTCCCTCTCTACCGAGTCTGTACAACGGTCAAAAAGATATCCACATTTTCTGTGGATAAGCCTGTACAGAACAAGGTTTACCTACTGATAGGAAAGCCTCCCGGCCCATTGACCAGAGACTGATCAGTAACTATCACGGAGGGCTGTGCCATGCGTCTCTTTATTGCCGAGAAACCCTCGGTCGCGAAAGCCATTGCCGACATGGTGGGCAAATCTGGCAAGGGCGAAGGATATATTGAGTGTTCCAATAATACGGTCATTACCTGGTGTTATGGTCACTTGCTCGCATTGGTCCCACCAGAAGAGTATGTGGGAGGAAAGGTACAGTCCTGGCAGTTACCCGTCATTCCTCGAGAATGGATACTGTCACCCCGTCAGGGAGTGGCCGGAAAACAGATCCGAATCATCCGGGATTTACTGGCGAAGGCCAGCGAAGTCGTACATGCGGGGGATGCGGACCGGGAAGGCCAACTGCTGGTGGATGAGGTACTGGTTTATCTTGGCTGGCATGGAAAAACCTCGCGCCTGTGGTTATCCAGCCTTGATGACGAAAGCATACGCCGGGCACTGGCCATGATCAGGCCGAATGCTTCCCTGCGTCAGATCTATGAATCCGGTTTGGCACGGCAGTATGCAGACTGGCTTGCCGGGATGAATGAATCCATCGCAATCAGCCGAAATCTTCAATCTCTCGGGTTACCTGGGGCATGGAGTGTCGGGCGAGTGCAGACCCCGACACTTGCCCTGCTGGCTAAACCTCCCCATGTCTAAAGACAGGGGGTTCTAAGGGCGAACCCGCTGGGGTCTCCTGGCTCTCGTCTTGCGACTACAGCATCCAGGCCATGACCAGCGGCAAACCCTCTATTACAAACGACCTGCTCTAACGGTGTTACCACCGTGATTTTGCCTGAAGGCTCGATCTTCGCAGGTTCGGAACGCAGCCACCCCGTTTGCAGCAGCACAGGTTTCTGAGCCGCCCACATCGTTTCGATATGGGATGGGTGGTGCGTGTTGCTCATAACGCAGCGTGCGAGGAATGCGGAATACACATCCCGTTGCACAACTCCCGATCCATCCCCCAGCACATGCCACCGCTGACTGAGCGGCTTCTTTGTGAAAACTCCGGTGGTGTGGTCGTACTGCGACATTTTCAGCGACCAGGTGTGCAAATCAATCAACTGGCCGCCAGCACTTTCAGCCTTGCGACGCAATTGTTCGACAAACATTCCGGGTGCTCTGACTTTCACGCTCTTGCCATAATTCTTCTGGAAGGCGATATAAGACAGGGTTTCGGACTGGATGACATTACCCAGCCCGAGAATCTGGTTGGCAAGTTCACCATGGGCGCGTTTGCGCTCAGCCGCCAGTTTGCGCTCCACTTCCGCATACTCAGTGCGGATTGCCGTGTAGTGTTTGCTCGGCGCGAACTTCTGGCCTTTTTTCCATGTGCCGTTCGCGTTAAAACAGAGCGGGTTCGTGGCTCGCTTAGACCTGTCCATGGCACGTTGCAAGCGGCGGGTTTCTTTCCATGGCTGAACCACGGTATCGCAGAATTTCACCAGCGCTGCGGAGTTGTCGCCGACCACAGCAACCGTGCTCGGACCGATGTCCAGACCAACGATTTCGCCACAAGCCTGCTCGTGCTTTGCCGGGGCGATGCCTTCCTGCATGAGTTGCACAAACCAGCGGCGTGAGCCGGAAACAACGCGCCACAGCACGCGGCAATACTTTGTCTTATTGGTGAGCGCTTGGTGCAAATACGGGTCTTGTGTTTTGGAGGGTAGCAAGGCCGGTAGCGTGAGGTCGCCAAACTCGATACAGCCCGTTTCAGGCTTCCAGATGATGTTGGCCGCATTGGTGGTTGCCTCAAGCGAATGCAGGGGGCGGGAAGCACCTTTAAAACGTGGGCGACCGCGTTTACCAAAGGCGTATTGCTGCACGGCTGCGAACACCTGCTCCGCGATGCGCTGGGTTACGTTAGAACCAAGCCGGTCTTTCCATCCCGCTTCATTTTTGCAGGTACGGGCAAAGGTGATGATGGCCGCAGGCGTGAACCCTGCTTCTTTCGAGAGCCGCTTAAACTCGTCGGAGCGCAATTTCTTGTCGGCGATGGTGCGGGTGTGCTGCCAGTCTTTGGACTGCTTCAGCAAGCCATGGCGGCGTAGTGCTTCGCCTAAAATGGCGTTGTACAAACGCCTACCCGCCTCCATGCGCCCGATCAGTATCCGGTCTTCACCGGGTTTCACAACCAGGGGAATGCTGAGAACAAAGGTGGGCGTGGCGGTGCGTTTCATTTGTGCTTTTGCTGCTCGATATATTGTTTAACCACCTCAAGCGGTGCGCCGCCTATCGTCGATACAAAGTAACTATTCGTCCACAAGGTCGGTAGCCGCGACTTTATCCACTTAAACTCTTCACGTATCAATTTGGATGACCTGCCCTTCATCAACTTAATCAGCCGGTGTATTCCGAACTGGGGGTCAACCTCTACCAGTAAATGTACATGATCCGGCATAACCTCAAGTTCCAATATTTCACATTTATACTCAGTAGCAACGTCTTGTATAATTTCTTTCAGACGAACGTCAACGCCCTTCACTAAAACCGAACGCCGATACTTAGGACACCAAATAACCTGGTACTTACAGGAGTAAACTACGTTCAGGTTGCTCTTGTATTTTATAGTGTAATCGTTCATGTACTAATTATACAGATACTAGATATATAACGCAAGACAAATCTAAGTCAAAACCAACTTCCCGCTTTCCTCCCCATGGCTAAAGCGAGGGGATTCTCGCGGAGATGGGTTGAAGCAGCTCAAGAACTCTATGAAGCGAAACTGGCTACCTATCCTCGTACTGATTGCCCCTATCTGCCCATGGAATTGCGTGACAAGGCAGAGAGTGTCATGGCCGCCATCGGATTTGAGGGTCATGAAGCCATAGACCTTACACGAACCCATGTGGCTTGGGACACCAGTAAGGTGGAGGCACACCACGGCATAATTCACACGGGACAACTTTCAGAAAATTCGGTTCTTTCCCAGAATGCCAGAAATGTCTTCAGCCTGATTTGTGAATCGTACGTGCGGCTTTTCATGGCCCCGGAGATAACCGACCCCGGGACCACTGCCCTGCAGGAGGATTCCTTGGCCGATATCGCGGCCTCGCGCGCCACCATGGCCGATTTCATGGGTGGACAAATTCAAACCGTTCGACGGCTTTCAGAGACTCTAAACTTGGGAGTAAATGGGATGCGCGCTAAAAATATAACCAAGGCCACATTGTCGGGGATTTTACTGTCCGGAACTACGGTGGAGGCCCAGGCGGCTGCATCCAATGTACTCACCGGAATCCAGAATATGGTGCAGAGTTCGTCGGCCGGGTGGATGTCGGCGTCTCTGTCGCTGGCCCAGAATCTGTTCGTCGGGCTGGCGGGTATCGAGATCGCATGGACCGGGATTCACTGGGTCCTGAAAAAAAATGATCTATCGGACTTTATCGCGAGTTTTGCTCTCAAAATGATTTCGATCCTGTTCTTTTATATGCTCCTTGGATTGGCCCCCACCTGGATCCCCATGATCATCAACAGTTTTGCCCAGGCCGGGCAAATCGTTGGCGCATCGGGAGGGGGAGGAATTCCCCCAGTTGTAACACTTGATCCCTCGGGAGTCTTTGAACAGGGCATGACCGTCTCTGGAGCAATCTGGACCGCTTTTGGGAATGCATCGGCTGCAATGGGAATCGGCCAGACATTTGCCGGAGCTTTGGCAACCCTGCTTGGATCGGTTTTTGCCATCATCGCTTATGGGTTGCTGGCCCTGCAAATTCTGATCACCAATATCGAGAGCTACATCATTATCGGTGGCGGGGCCTTGCTACTGGGGTTTAACGGGAGCAAGTGGACCCAGGTATTCGCTGAAAAGTATCTCGGATATGCAGTCAGCGTCGGGATCAAACTCTTCGTTCTATACTTGATCGTTGGCTTGGGACAGAATCTGGCCACTACCTGGGTGACACAACTCGGGACTTTTACGCCGGAAACAGTCATACAGGTCGGTGCTGCTGCACTGATCTATGGGGCCATGGGGATCATGGTGCCTGGTCTTGCAGGCTCGATGCTCAACGGTTCTCCCAGCATGAGTCTGGGCGGAATGATGGGTGGGGCAGCCGCCGCTGCAGGCGGATTGGCCGGTGGGGCAATGTTGGGCGCGGGACTTGCCACTGGTGGAGCCAGTAATCTCGGCAAGTTGGCCAGTCTTGTGGCAAGCGGAGGAAAAGATGTTGCCGGTGTCAGTAATTTCGGGTCTGGTGGAGCCGAAACCTTGGCAAAACTTGGAGCACAGGCTTCATCAGGATCTCACTCTTCGTCGATTTCTGGCGGGGGTGCTCCGGGTGGATCAGGAGCCCCGTCCACCGGGAACATGGATTCGCTTGGGTCGGGAACCAGCGCTGGGGCGGGGTCAAGTTCTGGGCAGAATCCATCCTTAATGCAAGCCGGGATGGAATCACTCGGGCAGTCCCAAGACGGAATCGCCAGACATGAAGGAGGGAGTGGCGGTATTCAGATTCGGCTCGGGCATTCGGAATAATTTCCCCCGACATTATTTACGACACCTGAACTTTAGACATTTGCCTCTCCCAGCCACCCAGGATTTTCCATGGTGGTGAGGTGGAGAAAACACAAAAACAGGGCGATTCGACAATGATGGACAGGGGGTTGCGCGCCTCAGCACTGCAATCGTTGATCCTGAGTGGGGAAAGGCATCACGAAATTCCCCGACTTCGGGTTGTCGCTGTGCGCACAAGGTGAGGCATGGCGTACGGGAAGTCCGATAAATTGGATGCGCATCCACTGACCGAAAAGTCCCGCCGTGATCATTGCTCCCTTGCGCCAGGGCGCGATTTCCATCAGCGGGAAGGATTCCCACAGTTTCAGGGCGAGCAATTGGGTCAGTGCATAGGCCGTGGAACGAATCTGCATCCACAGTTCCAGAGCCCCCTTCGATTGTTGCCACAGGTTCGCCACCCCCCACCATCGCTTCAGGTTGTGGAACAAAGGCTCGATACCCCAGCGTTCGGCGTAGATTTCCACCACGGCCTGAGCCGACAATTCCGTCTCGGTGGCCAGAATCAGGCGCGGACGCGACCAGGTATTGTCGTCCTGACGCATCTCGCACCACACCGCCCGCACGGGCACCCCCTTCAGGAATCGCGCCACGGTGATGGCCGAGCGCAGCCGGACCCGTTGCAGTTTGCCGTACAGCATCAGATTCATTTCCTGCGCTGGCAATGTATCCAGCATGGCTGCATCGAGCCGCTGCCCGTATTTTCGTTTCGGCCCCCGGCGTTTCGGTTCTGGTTCCGGAGGCAGGTAGAGTGCCGTATCCCGTCGCACCTGACCAATGATGCGTACCCTCTGTTCGAGCAAGGGTAGAATCAAACTCTTGCGCATGAACCAGGCATCGATCAGCAGACGCGCTTCCCTGACATTCCCTCTGACCGACTCGATCAACTGCCGAGCCACCCAGAGTTTGCCGCGTTGGCCGGATTCTTCGACCAACCAGGAACGAATTGGGATGGTCAGCGCCGAACCCAATCGGACCCGCACCACCAGGGCCAGTGTGACCCAACCTTGACTGTTCAAAAAGGTGGGCCGGTTGGCCTTGTGGCTGTGATCGTGTTTGACGCTGATCCCCGGTCCCTTCTTCGCGCAACGAGGAACCAGCGTATCGTCGATGATCAGGTTGACCAGTTCGTTTGGAAAAACTCTTTGCGTCAATTGCAGCAATTGAATGGACAAGTCGGCGACCGAGACATTCGCCCGCTCGATCAGTTTGTAGTAGGTGGTCCAGTGCGCCTCGCGGCGAATGGCACCGATGGCACGAGTGACCCAGCCTTCCGGGTTGAGCATGCAACCGATCAGAAGTTCGACAAAGGTTCGGCGGGAACGGGGTGGAACGGCGGCCAAAAGAAAGGAAATCCATTCCGAGAGCAGCAGACAGACCGAGGAGGTGAGCGACATGAAGAGGGATCAGGGGTTGAAAACCCTTCATTGGTCGCTGCGCTACCCGCTTCAAAAACAACCCCGAGCGGGTAGCGCAGCGACCTCGCAAACCGGATTTCATGTCAAGTGTTTTTTGCATTTTTTTTGAAAATATTTATCGCGCAGATGGGTGCCTTCGGTATTTGGAAAAACCCGCGAATGTCTAAAGTTCAGTTACGACACGAAATTTCCGATATCTGAAGTTGATCTGTAACTCGTCAATATTTTGCAACCTACAACTCTGCGGCTTTTCCGGCATCTTGCTCCAATCTAATTTCATTAGACTATGAACAACGGCTATTGAGAAGGTAATATGCGCAAGTGGTGGGCCGTTCTGTGCCCTCTGCGGCCATTGGCCTTTGCGATTCCACAGACGGCTACCGCCTCATTGCTGCCGGATGAACTGTCATGGGTTCAAAGGCAGGTATCTGAGTTGAGCGGACGTTTGGCGCGTCAACCTACGGACTGGAGTTCGGCCTGAACGGTCATTGAGGGGAAAGTCACTTGAGCGCGTCTGGCGAAAAAATCTGGCTCGGGGAATCTGAGCGGCCGCTTACCGAAAAATGTTACCTGAATTCATGTTCGTTATAGGAAAACTTTCACCTGAGATCGAGCAGGACCCCGGAAATGGTGGTATCAACACCGGATTTGAACATAAAAACCATATCAAAGTTCCGCCCAGGTAGAGCGGCATCGACACGACCTTGAATACCCAGTTAAGTAAGAACGAGGAGTAGAATAAATACGCCGCCCAGCGCACTGACCAAATAGGTCAAGGAAAACTGCGCAGTATAAAACAGGGCAATCACGATTATCGCGCCAAGATCGTCGATCACGGCGAGTGCCGTCAGGAATATCTTCAGTGACGCCGGCACCCGACTGCCTAGCATGGGGCCAGCGCACCCAAGGCAAAGGCGATGTCTGTCGCCATCGGTATGCCGGTTCCAGCTTGAGTCGGGGTTCCTGTGTTCAGCATGAAATGAATCAATGCCGGGACACTGATTCCGCCGAGTGCAGCCGCTATCGGTAACAGCGCATTTTTTGGGTTTGAAAGTTCACCGTTATAAAGTTCGCGCTCAAACTCCAGACCCGCACACAGAAAAAAATGCCATCGACCCGTCGTTCACCCAGTGTTCCATGGTCAGGCCAGCGATAGTGATATACCAAAAATTCAGACAGTCATGTTCCAGGGATGAATTGGCCAAGGCAAATGACGCAAGGGTCCAGAAAATCAGGAAAATACCGCTCGATTTTTCAGATTCGAAAAAATTGTTGAAGGTTCTGGAAAGCATTATTTGAATGTTCGTCATGGGTTTTGGGTACGACAGAGCCGTATGAATGGGTCAGTATAGGTCATTGATCGCTTCTGTAAAAAGGGTCATGAACTTTGATTTTGGGGATTGTCTCTTCAGAGAGACAGGGGTAGTTCTGTTTGTATTCAGCGGATTAGAACCTGATTCTTAACAAATTCTTAACATGGTGTCGCCAAACAGCGACATATTGCCTGGGGTAAAAGTATAAAACTCCAGTTGATCCCCTGGTAATATTTATAAAATCCATTTAAATCATTATGATAATAGTTATCCATGGTTTTGGTATAATAATTGCTTGTATATTTCAAGATGAACCTGTAACAACCTTGCGCTTTTCTGGCTCATGCCAGAGGATAGCGGGTGCGGGGGGGATAAAGGAGAAGGGAAACATGAAAGTTGAGACGCATTTTCCAAAGTTGAATCCGACTGAGTTTCTGGTATTGGCCACTGATTTGGATGGTACCTTGCTGGCCGGCCCGCTGCCTGCTCGTCGTCATCTGCGCGAGTTGTTTAGAGGGAACATGCCAGGTTCAAAACTGATTTTTGTGACGGGTCGTGGTCTTGAGTCGGTGTTGCCGGTCTTGAATGACCCTACTGTGCCAAGACCCGATTACATCATTGCCGACGTGGGTGCAACCGTCGTTTATGGTGATAGCCTGCTGGCGGTCATGCCACTGCAGCAGGAAATTGCCGCAGCTTGGCCGGGCACCCAGAAAGTACTCGAGGCACTGGTTCCGTTTACCTACCTTGAGCAGCAAACCGTACCACAGGAGCGCCGATGCTCATTCTTTGTACAGGAAGGTCGGATTGACGATGAATTGCGGCGCACCGTTAACGAGTTGGGCTGTGAACTTCTTTTCTCCGCACAACGATATCTTGATGTACTTCCCAAGGATATCGGAAAAGGCTCTACCTTACGACGGCTTTGCGAACAACTTGAATTTGACTTTGAAACCATACTGGTGGCAGGTGACTCGCTCAATGATTTGTCAATGTTTACGACCGGATTTCATGGTGTTGTCGTGGGTAATGCCGAACCTGCCTTGGTTGAAGCCGTGCGGCAACTGGAACACATTCATCTTGCCGTGGGTGATGGGTGCGCGGGGATTCTCGAAGGACTGACGCATCATCAGTTGCTGAGCGGTGAAAAACCCGCGATTGCCGACTATCTGGGGGAGGCTGATCTGGTCATGGTGTATCACCGCCTTCCCTTTGACGAGACCAGCGAGGGGAAGAGACAACGACCCAAGAGTCCCAATGGCATCATTCCTACCTTGCTCAATTTTTTTTCAAGTGGGATTACCGGTTCGTGGGTTGCATGGTCGCAACAACTCACTCGCGAACCAGACGGGTTCGATGCGCGGGTCGCTGTGGACAAGAAACGTTATCCAAACCTGCGTGCAGCCCGTATTCCGTTGACGACAAACGATATCGACCTTTTTTACAAGAAGTTCTCCAAAGAAGCATTTTGGCCCATCATTTTTTCATTTTCTGACAAAGCCATATTTCAGCACACGCACTGGGAGCATTATCTAGAAATCAATGAAATTTTCGCCAAAAAAACCGCCGCTGAGGCATCCAAGGGCGGTCTGGTTTGGGTGCATGACTACAACCTGTGGATGGTGCCCGCGTTTTTGCGAATGCTTCGCCCCGATTTGAAGATTGCGTTTTTCCATCACACGGCCTTTCCCTCATCGGATGTGTTCAATATTATTCCTTGGCACCGAGAAATCATCGGAAGTTTGTTGCAATGTGATTACATTGGGTTTCATATTCCACGTTATGTCGAAAATTTTGTCGATGCTGTGCGCAGTTATGCGCCCACTGAAATTCTGGATACGACGCCGTGTGCCCCCCGGTTTCTTACCTACGGCTGTGCACTTGGCGTTGACTCGGCGACCAGTGGCATAAAGGTGGCCGGTCGAAATATTCGCCTGGGGGCACATCCTGTCGGGATCGACTGTGACCAGATCGATCACATCTTGCAGAAGGCCTCGGTGCGCCGCAAAATCAAGAGCATTCGCACTGAGTTGGCCGGACGGTCTGCCATTCTTTCGCTCGAACGGCTCGACTATGTGAAAGGTTCGCTCGAAAAATTGCTTGCGTTCGAGGCGTTGCTCGACAAACATCCGGAACTGGCTGCCAAAGTGGTCTTACTGAATTTCGTAACCCCAGCGGCGCAGGGCATGGAAGTGTACCAATCGTTGCGCGTTGAAGTCGATCAGTTGGTCGGGCGCATCAACGGTCGATTTTCGACGCTTGACTGGACCCCGGTAAGATATTTTTACCGTTCGCTTCCCTACGAAGAGGTAGTTGCCTATTATGCCGTCGCCGATGTGGCATGGATAACGCCGTTGCGCGATGGCCTCAATCTGGTGGCAAAAGAATATGTGGCAACGCAGGGGAGCGTTGGTGGCAATGGAGCCCTCGTGCTGTCCGAATTCGCAGGAGCCGCAGTGGAATTGCACGGTGCCTTGCTTACCAATCCCTATGATGCGACCAGTATGGTGCAAACCCTCCACTCAGCGCTCACGCTGGCGGCGGATGATCGCGCATACCGCATGTCGCGTCTGGTTTCAATCGTGCGTACCAATGATGTACGTGCCTGGGGTGAAACTTTCCTGAATGCGGTGAACGCTGGTTGATGGTGGGAATGACATGGCCTGCAACGGTCAAGACATGGTGACTCCGTAGGCTTGAAGTGAACAGGCTCTAGCGGCCGTTCGCCAGCCCCTCAACAACTTTTAATGTGAAAGATGTGTGATTTTGGACGAGCATGATCCTGACCTGACGTGACCGCAAATCAAAAAATTAAGGAAGAGGTTGGCTCAGGCGGGTGCTGACACAAACCCATGCTTGACCAACATCTGTAACCAGCGTGGTGCATTACGCGTCACCATCAAGGCATCATAATCCACCGTCTTATCAACAAGCTGTTGTGTATAATCACGCAACGATTTAATCAGCCTGAGCAATACCGATGTAACTCACCTTTTCTCCAAACGCCTGTACGTCGCAGGCCGCCACATCCCAATTTAATTTCGCAGTTCCGCTGCCCCCATGCATGTGCGGGCGGTGCTTTTATTTGTTAGAGAAAATCGATGGACATCAAAAATCTTTCCGAAGCCAGAACCAATTTATTAAGTGGTATAACCGTCGCACTGGCGCTGGTTCCCGAAGCGATTGCTTTTGCGCTGGTGGCGCACGTACATCCGCTGGTAGGTTTGTATGCGGCATTCATGGTAAGTCTTATCACTTCGCTGTTTGGTGGGCGTCCCGGCATGATCTCTGGTGCCACAGGCGCACTGGCCGTGGTGATGGTGGCGTTAGTGGTGACCCACGGAGTGGAATATCTATTTGCCACGGTGGTGCTGATGGGCGTGCTGCAAATCTTGTTCGGCTTGGCCAAATTTGGCAAATTTATTCGGATGGTGCCGCATCCGGTGATGCTGGGCTTCGTGAACGGTCTAGCCATCGTGATCTTTCTTGCGCAGATGGGGCATTTCAAAGTCACCGCTCCCGATGGTACGACGAACTGGATGCAGGGCACACCGCTCTATACCATGCTGGGATTGATCGCGTTAACCATGATGATCATTTATTTTCTGCCTAAGCTAACTACTGCCATTCCATCCACGTTAGCAGCCATTGCGACCGTCTCGGCGTTGGTGATCTTTGCCGGTATCGACACAAAAACGGTAGGTGATTTGGCTTCCATTAAAGGCGGGCTACCCTCATTTCACCTGCCCGACGTGCCGCTGAGTTTTGATACATTGAAGATCATCTTTCCTTACGGCCTGATCCTCGCTGGAATCGGCCTAATCGAATCGCTGCTGACATTAAACCTAATCGACGACATGACGCAAACGCGTGGCAAACCAAATCGCACCTGCGTTGGTCAAGGTGTAGCCAATGTTGTCACCGGTTTCTTTGGCGGCATGGGTGGCTGCGCGATGATCGGGCAGAGCATGATTAACGTCACCAACGGCGCAGTGAAAAATCTCTCCGGCATCGCTGCCTCACTATTTTTGCTGAGCTTCATTCTGTTCGCCTCGCATTGGATCGAAATGATTCCGCTAGCTGCACTGATTGGCTTGATGTTCGTTGTGTCGGAAAAAACATTCGAGTGGGGCAGCTTTCGTCTATTCGGGAAAGTACCTCACGCTGACTTGTTGGTTGTAATCACGGTAGCTGCGGTAACGGTAATGACGGATCTTGCCATCGCCGTGATCGTCGGTGTGATCATTTCAGCATTGGTATTTGCATGGCAGCACGCCAAGAACATCGAAGTGCACGTCACCACCGAGGAGCATGGCTGGAAAGTGTATGACCTGCATGGCTCACTGTTCTTCGCATCGACACAAAATTTTATTGCGCTGTTTTCTCCTCAGGACGATCCTGTTGAGGTGGTAATTGATTTCAAGAATGCCCGCGTCAAAGATCATTCTGCACTGGAAGCCATCGACCTATTGGCTGCTCGCTACACTCAACGAGGAAAGAAGTTGCACCTGCGCCACCTGAGTCCCGATTGCCTGGAATTGCTCAACAAAGCTAAAGGCATGATCGAGGTGAACGTATTGGAAGACCCGCTATATCATCCAGCGGACAACCGCCTTGGATGATCAACAGGCATTCAATCTCGCGAATTCCCATTAGGTTGACGGTCTTTTGTCAGCAATAAAGCAGCCGTTCAAATGACAGCATATCTGGGTGGACGTGTGACCGCAATCGCCTCAGAACTGCCGTTTCAGCAATAGGCCCAACCAACTGCGTTTTTCGAAGGTCAGGCACAAAGGTCGAATTTCAATCAGGATGGCGAGTCTTTAATCAGCTTCGATCGATCAAAAAAATAGTCCGATCCAACCTCTGATTGCAAATAGCCCAAAAAAATAATGGCCATTCTGTCCACATGAATCCCTGGTGGGTTACCATCGAATTTTTACCCAGACCGAATGGACAATCCGTGACTGCCCTGTCTGACCTGCTCGCCTCTTACCGCCAGATTGCCCAGACCCAGCGTGAGAAAGGGACCTACTTCGAGAAGTTGATCCTGTGTTATTTAAAGGCGGAACCCAAATATCGGGACCTGTACCAAGACGCCTGGATGTATGAGGACTGGGCACATCGCCAAGGTCGAACGGGTCAGGACAGCGGAATCGACCTGGTGGCTGAAGTACGCGGGACGGGAGAGTTTCACGCCATCCAGTGCAAACTGTATGCCGAAGATTACAAACTCCAGAAGGGTGACATCGACAGTTTTCTGGCGGTTTCGGGTAAAACCATCTTTACCCACCGGGTTGTTTTCAGCACCTGTCTGCATTGGAGTCACCACGCCGAAGATGCCATTCAGGGACAGTTGATTCCCGTCAGCAGGATTGACCTGGCGGATCTGGAGAACAGTTCCATTGACTGGTCCCAATACCAGCCGGATACCACGGTTACCCTCAAACCGAGGAAAGTGCTGCGGGATCACCAGAAGTTTGCCTTGCGTGCCGTTCAGCATGGACTGGCAGATGCCGACCGGGGCAAACTCATCATGGCCTGCGGGACGGGCAAGACCTTCACCAGTCTCAAAATTGCCGAGGTTTTGGCTGGACGGGGAAAACAGGTACTGTTTCTGGTGCCCAGTCTGTCCCTGCTGTCCCAGAGCCTGACGGAATGGACACAGGAAAGTGATCTTCCACTGCACAGTTTTGCCGTCTGCTCAGACAGTGATGTGGGTAAGACAAAGCGGAAGAATCTGGAGGAAGATAAGGTTGAAACCTTGCTCCATGAACTTCGTTACCCCGCCACCACCAGTGCGGGAAATCTGGCTCAGGCCGTTCATAAAAGACGGGATGACCAGGGGATGACGGTGATCTTCAGCACTTATCACTCCATTGAGGTCATACACCGGGCGCAGAAGGAGCATGGCCTTCCTGATTTTGACCTGATCGTATGTGATGAAGCCCACCGCACTACAGGGGCCATTTTTGATCAGGAGGATGAAAGCGCTTTCGTCAAAATTCATGACGGGGAGTACATAAAAGGGGCCAAGCGTATCTACATGACTGCCACCCCTCGGATTTATGGGGAAATAGCCAAGAGCAAAGCCGAGACGGAGAATGTAGCCCTCTGTTCCATGGATGATGAAGCCCTGTACGGAAAGGAACTGTTCGTCATCACCTTCTCCGAAGCGGTACAACGGGGCCTCCTGGTAGATTACAAGGTGATCGTGCTGGCGGTGGAAGAATCCCATGTGAATCGCCGTTTACAGGCGTTGTGGAAAGACGAGAATAATCAACTCAAGGTGGACGACGCTGCCAAGATCATCGGCTGCTGGAAAGCCCTGTCCAAGCAGGGCCTGATGGATCAGGGTGACGATGGGGAAGCCATGCGCCGGGCCGTAGCCTTCTGTCAGGTGATTGAAATCCAGAAAGGAGCCAAGACCCACAAGGTCAGTTCAAAGCAGATCGCCACGATGTTCAAGGCCGTGGTGGATGCCTATCAAGAGAGCGAAGAAACTTTTGAACAGGTGATTTCTCCACTGGCCTGCGAAGCGGAGCATGTGGACGGGAGCATGAATGCCAGCGAGAAGGATGAAAAACTCTCCTGGCTCAAGGCAGAGTCCCCGGACAACACCTGCCGGATTCTGAGTAATGTGCGCTGCCTGTCCGAAGGGGTGGATGTTCCCGCCCTGGACGCCGTGTTGTTTCTGACTCCCCGGAATTCTCAGGTAGATGTAGTGCAGTCGGTGGGCCGGGTGATGCGTAATGCCCCCGGCAAGAAACGGGGTTATGTGATCCTTCCCGTGGTGATTCCCGCAGGTGTGGAACCCAACAAAGCCCTGAACGATAACAAGACCTATGCCGTGGTGTGGCAGGTTTTACAGGCTCTGCGCTCTCACGATGACCGTTTTGATGCCATGGTCAATAAACCGAATTTGACTGGCTGTGATCCTCGGAAGATAGAAGTCATCGCCATCACCGACAAAATCCAGAAGAAGCAGGAAAAACCCAAGAGAAAAACCAACAGCGAGGCGGGGAAAGGTGGTTTTACCATTGGCGAACCTGCGCCCAAGCGGTATCCCAACGAAGATCAGGGCGAACTTCAGTTCGAGATCGGAGAAATTGAACGGGCCATCTATGCCAAATTGGTCCAGAAGGTGGGGAACCGCCACCACTGGGAAGAATGGGCCAACGATATTGCCAAGATTGCCAATACCCACATCGACCGCATTACCGGGATTCTGGAGAGCCCGGACTACCCCTTGGAACGGGAAGCCTGCGCTGGACTGGGTGGTGGAGCGCCAGTGCCTCAAAACAGACAAGGACAGCGGGATCGTGTCGGATGCCAATGACTGGGCGGTGGAAACCATGAAGAACCCGCGTTACCCCCTTGAGTTGGTCCAGAGGGTCATCACTGTCAGTCTGGAGACCGTGAAGATTGTCAATGGACTGCCAGCAATTTTTGGAATTGATGCGTGAGGAAATGGATTTTTAAAGTGTAATGTTGAACAGCATGACTTTTATGTAAGGGATAGCCCCATGAAACATGAAAAAGAAGTGCAGCCTGCAAGAATCACATATTTGCGCGTTGAAAATTATAGAGCCCTCAAGCAGGTCGAGTTGAAAGAGATAACTCCGATGACGGTTTTGCTCGGTCCAAATGGCAGCGGCAAATCCACGGTTTTTGATGTATTTGCATTTTTGTCGGAGTGTTTCGAACTTGGCTTGCGCAGAGCCTGGGATCGTCGGGGTCGCTCCAAGGAATTGAAGACTCGGGGTTGTGAGGGTCCGGTGGTGATTGAAATCAAGTATAGGGAGCCAGGTTTTCCAGTGATCACTTATCATCTGGCGGTAGATGAACGGAAAGGCGTCCCGATTGTGGTCGAAGAGTGGTTGCAGTGGCGTCGTGGAAAGCGTGGCAAGCCCTTCCGCTTTCTAGATTACAAGGAAGGTTTAGGTCGCGCCATTAGCGGAGAACTGCCGGACGAACAGGATACACGAATTGAAATTCCTCTAAAGTCACCAGATTTAGTAGCAGTGAATGCGTTGGGACAGTTTGCTGATCATCCCAGAGTGGCGGCGCTAAGGGATTTCATCACGGGATGGTATGTTTCCTACCTTTCTGTCGATGAAACAAGAAGTCAGCCGGAGGCAGGTCCACAGGAAAAGTTATCCAGGACTGGCCATAATGTTGCCAATGTCATTCAATTTCTTGCCGAGCAATATCCAGACAGGCTAGAGCATATCTTTAAGGTATTGCGCTCGCGAGTGCCGCGTATCGAACGGGTACTTGCAGAAGCGATGCCGGATGGGCGCTTACTTTTGCAGATCAAGGATACGCCGTTCGAACATCCGGTTCTGGCACGCTTCGCTTCCGATGGCACCCTCAAAATGCTGGCCTACCTTGTGATGCTTTACAACCCATCGCCATCCTCGTTCATCGGAATCGAAGAACCGGAGAATTTTCTTCATCCCCGCCTGCTACCCGAGTTGGCAGAAGAATGTCGTGCGGCTTCAGAGCGAGGACAACTGCTGATCACAACTCACTCTCCCTTTTTTGTTAATGCACTCCGTCCTAATGAAGTGCGCATCCTATATCGGGATGATCATGGTTATACCCAGATTGTTCGCGCCTCTGATATTCAGGGGATATCCGAATTCATCTCAGAGGGGGCATCGTTAGGACATCTGTGGCTTGAAGGACGCTTTGGCATAGGTGATCCCATGGTCAATCAAGGAGGTCCATCACTTCGCAAACGGGGAAAAGCATGACTGTTGACCATCTGGAAATCTTGGTGGAAGAACCTTCCATGGAAGCATTTTTGCAGTCATTGCTCCCAAGAATGCTACCGGTTCATGTGAGTTTTAGTATCTATTCATATCAATGTAAAGATGATCTACTCTGTAAATTGCCGAGCCGCTTAAGGGGGTACGCAGGATGGCTTCCGGAAACATCACTCATCGCGGTCATTGTGGATCGTGACGACGATGATTGTTCTGTTTTGAAGCAAAAAATGGAAAAAGTGGCTGAAGAAGCAGGGCTGAGTACCCGATCAAACCAAAATAATGGGCACTGGAAAGTTGTGAACCGTATTGCCATTGAAGAATTGGAGGCGTGGTATTTCGGTGATTGGGAGGCAGTGCGTGAGGCATATCCAAGGACAAATGCAACCATCATCAGAAAGGAAGGATTTCGCGATCCAGATTCCATTCCTGGAGGGACTTGGGAGGCGTTCGAGCGGGTATTGAAAAAATCCGGTTACTTTAAAAATGGTTTAAGAAAAATCGAAGTGGCTCGGATTCTTGGTGAACGAATCGATCCGCAACTTAATCGATCACGAAGTTTTCAGGTATTCAGAGAAGCATTGTTGGAAGTGATCTAAAGTCACTTGGGAGCAATCAAGGGAGTGGTTTCTATTGTTCTGATGGATGGGGACAATTTTGGGACAATCAGAATGAGTTTGGGTGAGACGAAATGAGAAAAACGGGGACAAAACGGGGGCAGTGAGAGGCTTGAAACTTCAAAAAACACAACTTATGGGAAAAACGTCAAGAATTATGTTATTTTAACTTATTGATTTGTATGTGATTTTATGGTGGGCGGTACTGGGATCGAACCAGTGGCCCCTGCCGTGTGAAGGCCATTGAACGATAATTTAATCAACTAACTATTTAAAAAAACAATACGTTGCACTCCAAAGGAATGCATCAGTTGGCAGTGTTTTACACCAAATTTACACCGGAAAGTTGTTATAGAAGTTACTGAACCTTAGACATACATACGCCTCTCCCAGCCACCCAGGATTTTGCGAAGCGTCGCTTCGTCCCTGCGAACTGCTTTTCCATGGTGGTGAGGTGGAGCAAACACAAAAACAGGACGATTCGACAATGACGGACAGGGGGTTGCGTGCCTCAGCACTGCAATCGTTGATCCTGAGTGGGGAAAGGCATCACGAAATTCCCCGACTTCGGGTTGTCGCTGTGCGCACAAGGTGAGGCATGGCGTACGGGAAGTCCGATAAATTGGATGCGCATCCACTGACCGAAAAGTCCCGCCGTGATCATTGCTCCCTTGCGCCAGGGCGCGATTTCCATCAACGGAAAGGATTCCCACAGTTTCAGGGCGAGCAATTGGGTCAAGGCATAGGCTGTGGAGCGAATCTGCATCCACAGTTCCAGAGCCCCCTTCGATTGTTGCCACAGGTTCGTCACCCCCCACCATCGCTTCAGGTTGTGGAACAAAGGCTCGATACCCCAGCGTTCGGCGTAGATTTCCACCACGGCCTGAGCCGACAATTCCGTCTCGGTGGCCAGAATCAGGCGCGGACGCGACCAGGTGTTGTCGTCCTGACGCATCTCGCACCACACCGCCCGCACGGGCACCCCCTTCAGGAATCGCGCCACGGTGATGGCCGAGCGCAGCCGGACCAATTGCAGTTTGCCGTACAGCATCAGATTCATTTCCTGCGCTGGCAATGTATCCAGCATGGCTGCATCGAGCCGCTGCCCGTATTTTCGTTTCGGCCCCCGGCGTTTCGGTTCTGGTTCCGGAGGCAGGTAGAGTGCCGTATCCCGTCGCACCTGACCAATGATGCGTACCCTCTGTTCGAGCAAGGGCAGAATCAAACTCTTGCGCATGAACCAGGCATCGATCAGCAGACGCGCTTCCCTGACATTCCCTCTGACCGACTCGATCAACTGCCGAGCCACCCAGAGTTTGCCGCGTTGGCCGGATTCTTCGACCAACCAGGAACGAATTGGGATGGTCAGCGCCGAACCCAATCGGACCCGCACCACCAGGGCCAGTGTGACCCAACCTTGGCTGTTCAAAAAGGTGGGCCGGTTGGCCTTGTGGCTGTGATCGTGTTTGACGCTGATCCCCGGCCCTTTCTTCGCGCAACGAGGAACCAGCGTATCGTCGATGATCAGGTTGACCAGCTCGTTTGGAAAAACTCTTTGCGTCAATTGCAGCAATTGAATGGACAAGTCGGCGACCGAGACATTCGCCCGCTCGATCAGTTTGTAGTAGGTGGTCCAGTGCGCCTCGCGGCGAATGGCACCGATGGCACGAGTGACCCAGCCTTCCGGGTTGAGCATGCAACCGATCAGAAGTTCGACAAAGGTTCGGCGGGAACGGGGTGGAACGGCGGCCAAAAGAAAGGAAATCCATTCCGAGAGCAGCAGACAGACCGAGGAGGTGAGCGACATGAAGAGGGATCAGGGGTTGAAAACCCTTCATTGGTCGCTGCGCTACCCGCTTCAAAAACAACCCCGAGCGGGTAGCGCAGCGACCTCGCAAATCGGATTTCATGTCAAGTGTTTTTTGCATTTTTTGAAAATATTTATCGCGCAGATGGGTGCCTTCGGTATTTGGAAAAACCCGCGAATGTCTAAAGTTCAGTGAAAATCGATTAAACTGGCATCAATATCGTTCACTTCATTCGTTGAGAATTGCGATTCCATGGAACCAGCCGTAACCACAGACCCGATGGACGAAGAACGCGAAGTCGCGCGATACGAAGACTTGCGAAGCTGTGCCAACCGGGCCTTATGGACGATTGATCTTCAAATTCGCAGACTGCGAGACTTCGCGGTAGACATGGAATCCGGGAACCAATTCGTCCTTCAACAAGTCTCGGACGCCGAGTTCTTGATTCTGTCGCTCGAAAGGTTGCTCGCCGTGTCTCGTCTAATCGATCCAATGACTGCGGGCTCGTTGCAGCCAGCTATTGCTGACTTCGAGAACGCGCTTCCAAATTTGCGTCTGGCCAGAAATGTTATTTCTCACATCGACGAGTACCTAAGCGGCAAAGGGAATGACAAGTCGGTTCGTATAGGAGCAATTAGTACCTACCTATTTGGTCATGATATCGTTGAAAATTCGGGATTTGTGTTCAACCTGGATGCGGCGCAAACAGTAGCTGAAGCACTATTCAAAGCAATCCAGTCAAATGTCCCGGTTTCAGTCAAGAATCGGATTGAGCACGTCGCCAAAATGTGCCGCTGAACGACAGGTATTGGGATATCGTGACCGGCGAGCACCACAGGTTTGAAATTCAGACCCACACTCTGTGCGTAATCGTCGACTGATTTTGGAGCATAATCTTCTTCTATAACCTAGGCTAGGAAGCGAGCCATGCGCATCGAATTCGTTGAGATTGCCAACTTTAGAAAACTATTATCGACCCGAGTTGGGTTTTCTGCCGAAAGAACCGTTTTTGTTGGTGCCAACAACAGTGGAAAGACTTCGGCCATCATGGCGCTGCGTTATTTCCTCGTCGATCGAGAGCGATCTAGTTTTTGCTTCAATGACTTCACGCTTACCCATTGGCCAACGATCAACGCGATGGGCGCTGCCTGGGAGGCGACGCATGTCGCGAACCTGCCGCTGCCCGAGCCTCAATGGGATCCGGTGTTGCCATTCCTCGATGTTTGGCTTCATGTTGCCGATAACGAAGTTCGCTACGTCCCAAAGATCCTGCCTACCCTCGATTGGGATGGTGGACGGCTGGGTGTGCGCATGCGCCTCGAGCCGAAGGACGCCGCGCAACTCCAGTACGAATATGTAACGGCACGGTCCGAGGCGTTGACACTGCAGGCGACCGGCGCTGCCCTGGCTGCGGAGCAAGGCAAGGCGGCAGCCGATTTTCAGGTGGCAATCTGGCCGCAAAACCTTGTCGAGTTCCTGCAGCGCCGGTTGGCAGCGTTCTTCACGGTTAGTGCTTACGTGCTCGATCCGGCCGGCTGCGTTGATCCGGAGCATGGCATTGCCAAGCCACAGGCGCTCAATGGAAGTGAGCCAATCGACGGCGACCCGTTGCGCGGTCTCATTCGCATCGACGAGATCAGTGCCCAGCGCGGCTTCGGTGTGGCGGGTGAGGACAACGACGACGAGGCCGTCGTTACCATCAGCGGGTCGCGGAAGCTGTCAGGTCAACTCCGCCAGTACTACATTCGCCATCTCGATCCTTATGAGAATCCGGACGCGCAAGACCTCCTTGCACTCAAGGCGATCGAGGAAGCCCAGAAAGCCTTCAACCTGCGGCTTAGCGACGGCTTCAAGAGTCCGCTCAAGGAAATGCACAAACTCGGCTATCCGGGCGTTACGGATCCTAAGCTGAACATTTCGACACGACTGCGCCCCGTTGAAGGACTGAACCACGACGCTGCCGTGCAATTTGTCGTGCCAATCCATGACGGCGAAAACGCCATCGACCTATACCTACCGGAGGATTCCAACGGACTGGGTTACCAGAACCTCATCTCTATGGTCTTCCGCCTTATGGCCTTCCGAGACAGTTGGATGAGGGTTGGCAAGGCCAAGTACAAGAGTTCCGAGGACACGATTGTCCCACCTTTGCATTTGGTGCTGATCGAAGAGCCAGAGGTGCATCTTCACACCCAGGTCCAGCAGGTTTTCATCCGCCAAGCGCACAAGATTCTGCGCAACCACGTCTACCTCGGTGGGAGCCAGAATTTCGTGACGCAGATGGTCGTCAGCACGCATTCGAGCCACATCGCCCACGAGTGCGAGTTTGATTCCCTGCGCTATTTTCGCCGCCTAGCAGGCGGCGAAAATGCCATCCCGACTTCGTGTGTGGTCAACCTGGAAAACGCGTTCGGCGCCGATCCAGACACCAAGCGCTTCGTGACCCGCTACCTGCGCGTTACCCACTGCGACCTGTTCTTTGCCGATGCCGCAGTCCTGATCGAGGGGCCGGCCGAACGAATCCTCGTGCCCAATTTTGTGAACTACCATCGGGAGTTCGAGAAGCTTTCGGAGAGTTACATCACTTGGCTTGAAATCGGCGGCAGCCATGCCCACAAGCTGCGCAGCCTGATCGAGAAAATCGGGCTCACCACGCTGGTCATCACCGACATCGATTCCTGCGATGCCGAGGGCGCCAGCGCGCCGCCGGTGCGGGGCGCTGGCTGCACGACCCGCAATACCACCCTGCGGACGTGGTGGCCTGTCATCAACGACCTCGACCCGCTGCTCGACAAGCCCGAGAACGAGAAGGTCAAAACCTATGCGGACGAGAATTTCTCAGTACGCGTTGCCTACCAGTCGCCCGTCCAGGCGACGTTCAAAGGCGCTACTGCCGAAGCGCTTTCCTACACCCTGGAAGACGCGATAGTGATGGCGAATCTCGATCTGTTTAAGACATTGCGAGGGACCGGTCTCATCGCCAAGTTTCGCACCGCCATCACAGATAGCGCCGATCTGAATGCCCTGAGTGTGTCACTCAAGACCGCGCTCAAGGATGGGGGAAAAGCTGAATTCGCACTAGACCTGCTCGAGATCGAAGACCCGCTTTCGCTGAAACCCCCGGCCTACATCCGCGATGGTTTGCTGTGGCTGGCAGCCCAGCTTGAGCACAAACAGGTCGAGCTGGGGCTCGCTCAAGTGGCAGGCGAAGAAGGCGTCGAGGCGACCGCTGCTCCTGAGGGAATTGCGGCGTGAACAATGTTGCCACAACACCGTCGAACGTTACGCTCGACGATCATGTAGAAGAGGAACTGGCCGAGTTCCTGAGCCTAGAAAAGCCCACGAGCTTTTTCCTGTTCGCTGGCGCCGGTTCGGGAAAAACGCGCTCACTTGTGCACGCGCTGAACTATTTGGCGAAGACCTACTGCGATACGCTTCGTCTGCGCGGACGGCAGGTTGCCGTTATCACCTACACCAATGCAGCATGCGACGAGATTACGCGGCGCACCAAATACGATCCGCTGTTCGTGGTGAGTACCATCCACAGTTTCGCTTGGTCCCAGATACAGGTGTTCAATACAGACATCCGCGCTTGGCTGAAAGATAACCTGCAGCGCGAGATCGCCGACCTTCAAGCCGAAGAGGAGAAGGGGCGAGCTGGCACCAAGGCGTCGGCCGCCCGTCAAGCCCAGATCGAGTCCAAGAAGCGCCGGTTAGACCGACTCGCCGGCATTAAGACCTTTACCTACAACCCCGGTGACGACAACCACGAGTGCAACGCGCTGAACCACAGCGAGGTCATCAAGATATTCTCGACGTTCCTGCTTGCGAAACCGCTCATGCAGCGCATGTTCGTCGAGAAGTTTCCGTTCTTGTTGATTGATGAGAGCCAGGACACGAACTGCGCACTCATTGACGCGCTGCTCGTGGTGCAGAAGGCGTATGCCGATCAATTCTGCCTGGGCCTCATCGGCGACACGATGCAGCGCATCTACCCGGATGGCAAAGAGCGGATAGAAAATGAGATACCCCATAGTTGGGCGACGCCGGAGAAAAAGCTAAACCACCGATGCCCCCGGCGCATCGTGCGGTTGATAAATCAGATTCGTAGTTGCGCCGATAATCACAAGCAGGAGCCGCGCGATGACCAGCTAGAAGGCTGGGCGCGGCTCTTTGTGTTTCCGGTCGATGCACCGGACAAGCCTGCCTTGGAGCGGAGGGCCCGTGACTATATGGCGGTGCTGACGGGCGATCTGGACTGGACTGACGCCAGCAAATGCAAAATACTGACTTTGGAGCATCACATGGCAGCCCGGCGAATGGGCTTTCTGCAGATGTTCGAGGCGCTGGCTTCCGTGGATGATTACCGGACGGGCTTCCTCGACGGCAGTTTTGCCCCAACCCGGTTCTTCACCCACCACGTCCTACCGCTAGTCACCGCTCAACAGAATGGCGATAAGTTCGCCGTGACCAAACTAGTGCGGGAAATCTCCCCGCTGCTGAGCAAGGAAACCTTGAAGGGTAACGACAAGCCTATTGCGCAGATCCGCGTCGCTCAGGCTGCCATCGACAGCTTGATGGCCCTTTGGGCCAATGGCGAACCCACCTGCGCTGCGATTGCCGCGAACATCGCCGAAACCAATCTTTTCGCGATCCCTGACAGCCTCAGAGCCGCCTTGGCTGCGAAGCAGGTTGTGCCGGCAGAGACACCCGACGACGAAGAGGCTGACCCTGTCAGCGCTCAGATCGCAGCACTCGTTACGTTTCTCGACTGCGAATTCTCGGAAATCGCACCATACGCGGCGTACGTCACGCACGAGGCTCCATTTGATACCCATCAGGGGGTGAAGGGGTTGGAGTTCGAGCGCGTCATGGTCCTGATGGACGACGGGGAGGCCCGAGGATTTTTGTTCGGTTACGACAAACTGTTAGGCGCTAAAGCGCCCACAGCCGCCGACATCAAGAATACCAGGGAGGGCAAGGAAACCTCCGTCGATCGCACGCGGCGCCTATTCTATGTGACCTGCAGTCGTGCTCGATCTAGCTTGGCTCTCGTGACCTATTCTTCCGACCCCACTGTAGTTCGGGCGCATGTCATTACAAATGAATGGTTCTCTGCGGACGAAGTACTTTCCGAGGTGCCTTAACGAAAACGGCCGTTCTCGAGATTTTGGTGGCGCGCTTAGGGTCGGGTGCTGCCTCTCCGCGTGGTCGATGCCTGCCCCGGAAAGCGATCGTTGAGTTAGCGCTGATCCTGAGGGTCATCGTCGCGAAAAGTAGCCATTCGTTATTGGTAGTGTGAAGTGGACCCCTCTGTCAAGACAGTGCGACCGGCAGCTACGGCCGAACTGTCGACAGACGATTTATCTGGATAGCTTTCAGAGCCAACCATATTTTGCACGAAACTGCGTGAAATTTTTACCGACCTGAAAGACTCTATCCAACCTCAGAATGTAAATAGCCCATTATTGGAATGGTTGATCCAGACTCTGGAAAAACAGCAAGAGATCGTGCTGGATGAGGATATCCATCGGAATGTGGGTAAGCGGTTCTGTGTCTATCGCCCCAGATCATGGTCTGGTCTGGAGTTCTTTGGTCTTCTGTTTTCCCCAACCTCGTTTTGTACGATGCCTTGCAAATCTCCGTTCAGAACCCGAATTCCTAGTCGTGTAGCCTCACGGGTTGCCCTCTCCCGAAACTCGCTGCTACCGGTGATATCCACTTTTCCGCCATACTTCTGAGCAGCGATTCTCAGGGCAGCCTCCAGACTATCGTCACCCTTGTCGTGCATCACGATCCGGGGTCCAGTGTCGGTAAACCTGACACGGCCATCCTTCCCCGTGTAAACCACGAGTTGTCGCCGTCGATCCAACTGTGCATCGAGTTGGGCCACCGTCAAACTGCATAACGGATCCAACTCCTCACCCTCGATGCCATCTTGAGACTTGGATTTTACTCGCTGTTCCCGGTAACGGATCCCACGGAGAGCTGCCAGGGCAGCCTCATCACCCTTTTTCGCTTGAGATTCCAGCCATTTTCGCCATACCTCAGAGTGTGGGAGCATTGCTGTCATGGCTTTTCGTTCTGCTGCCTGTCGTTTTTGCAGGGCTTCGCGCTGAATTGCCGCATGATACGCCCAGAGAGAAAGTGCAAGTTCTGGTGATTTTCCCTGTTTTGTAGCATCGGATCGCACTTGGGCGCGGGTCTGACGCTGCTCGTCCAGCAACTCGCGCTTTTCATTGTTGTGACGATCACGCAGTTCTACGCGACGCAAAGGTTTTTCGATCCTGATGAATTTCTGTTCTGCCTTGAATCTTTCTGCAAGCGCCTTGCGGGCTTGTTCTCGGGCTGCTCTGCGAATTACCCGGTCACTATCCTCCGCTTTATCGTAGGGTTTCCGCTCATCCGAATAATTTTTCCTCCGCTCCTCAATGGTGTTTTGGTATTTGTGGTTTGGGGGGAATGAGATATTTGAGGGCACAAACGCTCCCAATTTCTTTTCCAGTTCTGCTTTGCTGGCCCAGCGGCCCATCTGGGATGCCTTGCCTGCCAACACGCGACCATCTTCGAGGGTCGTAGTCACGATCATTCCTGATCCTTTCGGCTGGATCGAAACGCCATGCTGTGCGAGACAGTGATGCACATCCTGCCAGGTCACTTCAGGCTGTTGCAGAACCTTCTTGAGATCCTGCGCCGGTTCCTTGGATGCCCATGACTGAAACGAATGATCGTCCCCGATATTTATTTCAGCGCGACGCGCCCGTTCACTGATACGTGCACCATCTTCCTTCAATAATCCTCGTTCCCGTCGTTCGGCTCGGCTCATCCGGACAATTTTTGGACCTTCCTTGGTATCAAGGGTGATGTAGGGGCCGTTTGCCCGCCCATAGCCGAATTCTATTTCAAGTTCTCGCATACACCGGTCAAGGATGAAATAGTCTTTCTTGAACGGTGGTGAGATTGCGAGAAGCCTAGTAGGGTGCACCCGGTTGATGACCAGATGCACATGATCGTTGTCGGTATCCCGGTGAATAGACCATGCCGCCTGATGTTCCTCGTAGCCCAGAGCCTTCATGACATGATCGCAGGCATGTCTGGCTTGTTCCGGAGAGGGATGTTCACCGTCTTGCCAATTGATGGCCACATGATAAACCGGGTTCCCCTTGAACCTTCCTTTCCTTTGGCACTCATCCGCCGTTGATTCAAGGACACAGGAAATGTCATCGGCATAGGCCACATTATTTTCTGCCAGAGTGAAGTAGAGTTCATCCTGGGACACATTGATCTCCCCCCCTTCCAGTTGTTGCCCTTCAGGGAGTCTGTTTTTTGCTCCGGCACGCATGATGTAATTCAGGGCTGGACGGAACCCTTTGCCGGGAGTTCCGTGCCTCAGTGTGATCACTTTGGCCAACATCACTTTTCTCCTCGTAACATCTTGCTGGTGCGTTGCAGTTCAACAATGGTCTTCCAGTACAGTTTCCGGTCCTCGGCAGAGGCCCAGCTTTTCCCCTTTGGATAAAGGTGTCTGAGCATCCGACCCAGTTGGTCAATTTTTTTCCCGTTTATCGCATCCGTATGGCTCGGCACTGGCTGGTTGAGAGCACGGTTCCTGATCAACTCGGAGAGAGTCATCCCTGCGCTGTTCGCCTGGTTCCCCAAGTCCTGCTTCTGTTCTTCCGTGAGACGGACGAACGCGATGGAATTCATCTTTGGTTTTGGTTTGTTCATACCTGTCCCTCACCGTAGGTTTTATGTGTTCATACATCTACTCTGTCGTTGGGGAACATCCTGTATGTTTGATAGGAGACTTCTGGGAGAAACCTGGGGGCTGAGCGTTGAGGCAAAATCCGTACAAGGTAAGGTGCCGTCTGACAACTTCCCGCTTCGCTTCCAGTTGCATCCGGCCCCACTTGGTCAGGCTCCGCCCGACACCCAAAATAATCCGAGCATGTTCTCCGCGGTTCCCTTGTCGCACGTCCCATAAAACCCGGTTGGCCCTGTTTTTGCCTGTGGATGGCATAGGGATATCCAGTTCCCTCCCTACAGAGTCCATGTATGGACCGATTCCGGTCCTGCACTACAGGGAGGAAATATGTCGGAGTTCGACGATCAACCGAAAAAAGTTTTTGACGCAGGAGCCGCTGCCGAGAAGTTGCCTGACCTCGCGGAAGGTCTGCTCTCAATGCTCAAGGCCAAACAAACGGCGAAACATTCTGAGACCACCAGGACTTTCGCTGTAAAGGCTGTTCAAACATTAGAGCCAATCATCATCCAATTATTCGAGGCTGATTTCGGAACGAGCGAGGTGCTGGCGCAACTGGCGCCGTCTTTCCCCGATGTCCCAGTGGGGGACTTGCGATACGCGGTGGCCAAACTCCGTGAGCGAAATCGGCACCAGATCAAGATACCCAAAGAGCCAGCCACGCCAGAACGCAAAAAGGCAATGGCAGAAAACTCTGCGTCGGACGCAGAACCTGTCCAGAAAAACACACCAGTCCGACCACCATCAGATCCGGGTGGCGAGAATGACCAATTGAAAGGCGAATCGGATGTGGACTACGCGATGAGAAAGGACCTTGAGGCTCTCAGTGCCACATTCTCCAAAAAGAAATTTATTGGCGAAAATTAACAGGAGAAGAAAATGCTTAAGACTTTTATCATTGACGGCGACAAAGGCGGGGTCGGGAAAAGCATGGCAGCCCGGGCCCTGATTCACCATTATCTGGCGCGGGATGATTCAACCCGTCCCAAGATCGTTGTAATCGATGCTGATTGCTCCAACCCGGATGTGTGTGGCACGGGGGGGGTCAGAGTTGGGAGTGGCATCATACAGGCCAGTTTGGTGGATCTGTCCACAGAAGATGGCTGGATCGATTTTGGCACACTGGTTGGTCGATTCTCGGAGATTGGTAAAAACATCGATCTCCGGATAGTTGTCAATATGCCCGCGCAGATCGGAACACGCGCCTTCGATGGGTCGATCCCCATCGTCAACGAAGTGCTGCGTGAGGCTAATGCGATCCCTGTCTGGATGTTGAGCCGGACGCATGAAAGCATCCGTGCTCTCGAATATCGGCTGGAAAATATGGGGCCCCGTTACCAGTACGGCGTCGCCATTAAAAACCTGTTCTTCGGACAGACAGACAAATTTGGAATATGGGAAGCCAGCCCGTTACATCAAAAACTGGTCGTAGAAGGAGAATGGCTTGGGGCCGAACTCCCCGAGCTCAATGATCAACTTGCGGTAAAAATCGGACGCACCCCTTTCCACGAAGTCCTGTCCACCGGGATTGATGGCAAACCTCTGGAGTTTGGTTATCGCCTGGCACTGAATTCCTGGCTTCAAAAAGCGGGCGCGGCCATGGCAAGAGTCGAAGAAGTTGAGGTGGCATAATGCTATACGCCAACTCCGAACAGATATTTATCTCCGCCATGGGGGGAAGAACCCCACTCGAAGCCGAGAAAAAGGAAATGGACTCTTTGCTTGGAGTTCTGAAAAAAACCGGGTTTCAGCCCGACGACCCGTCAAATGCTGCCCATGTTCTGATGCTGGCATGGGCTTGGTCCCATGGTACTTCACGGGCCGATGTCCTGAAACTTCTGGATGAAGCCAGAAGCGATATGGATAACGCCGTCAGCGAGATCAAGTTGGCGACCCAAATATTCCGCGAGGCTCCCCCAACGACACCCATTGATCTGGAATCCCTTGCCAAGGATCTCCCCAAGCATTTGAAGTTGCCCGACCGGATCATTGTTGACATGGGAGTGCTGAAGGAGGCGCTCAAAGAATCCTTCAGTGCTTTCTGGATCATCTTGGCTGGGGGACTAGTTGGGACTTTCTTCTGGCTCGGGACTGCCTGGGAGCAACACCATCAAGATACGGAGGTGTCGCTCCTGAAAAACCAGATCGGCAGTCAGGCAGAAACCATCAAGCAGTGCCTGTCAGGTCACAGAAAGTAATGGCCCCCACTGTACACACGGAACTTGCCGGAGTTTTCTCCATTACGGCGGGGAGTGCCTGGTTATCAGGAGGGGATAGTCTTCTGGGGCCACTGTGCTCGGTGGGATTGCCGTTGGCGGTGATGCTCGTCCGCTCAGGAAAAAAATTGGACCGAATGGTGGTGGCGTTGGGTTATTACCTGGTTGGGTGCTGGCCAATTGTGGGGGCCGTCACGGGCTACTGGGGGTCAGAACACTGGGGGATTGGCGTTGTGGTCTGGCTGGTGGCATCCATGGTTCTGTCAGTGCCGTGGGTATTGGCATCTGGCCCTGTCGGGGCGCTCATGGCAATTCTCATCACGGCGTTGCCGCCGATTGGGGTCATCGGCTGGCTATCGCCATTAAATGCCGCCGGGGTTTTGTTTCCCGGTACAACATGGCTTGGGTTACTGCTTTTGTTGGGCGCAATTCCGGTCATTTATACCCCTGGGTGTTTACGAAAGTACGGGGCATTGGTTTTGGTTCTGGGATCGATAGGTTTCAATCTTTCCTATCGGGAGGTTTTGCCACCCCATAGCTGGGTCGGCGTACAAACGGCGATTCGGCCCAGTAACAACAACATCCTGAAGGGCATCGCCAATAATCAGGGGGTTATCGAGGCGGGATTGCGTGCAGGGGCAGGGGCGAAGGTGGTGGTTTTTCCGGAAGCGATTCTGGATAATTGGTATCCCGGCACCCAGTATCAGCTTTCCAGTGCGATTCCAAAAGGGCAAATCTGGCTGATTGGGGCTGAATCTCAAAAGAATAGGTCCGATGCGGTCATGTTGGCCAAGCATAGCCACTCAAATCCGGAACCGGTTGCCAAAGCTGCTGGGCTTCTGCTGGGGGGTGACTGGATACCCTGGGGGAAAGATAGCCTCCGCCCGGCCTGGGTGCAGTCCGTTTTTATAGTGGAGGGCAAACGGGTCTGGGCATCACTTTGTGTGGAGCAGGTTCAGCCATGGGCCTGGCTGGAGGCCATGGCACAACGGCCCGATATTGTTTTGGCCATGTCCAATGACTGGTGGGCGTATTCCAGTACCGCACCAGGAATTCAAATGGCCAGTACCAGAGCATGGGCGAGACTCATGGACATCCCATTGGTCATGGCAGTAAATTTGGGGCAAAGTCAAAAATCATCATCGGATTTAAAGGCCGTTTTCGACTCATTAAGAGCTGTTCGGTCCTCAGTATCTTGACGGTCCGCTATCCGAAGTCAAACTGACACTCGTCAGTATTTTTCGATTTGTCGACCCTCGGTCATTGCGGGCACTTGCTCCAAGCTGTGCTAGATTGGCCATGAATGACCGGTTTGCGGTAGAATATTTGCAGGGGACTACAGCCGCATCGTGCCAATTGCAGGCGGTCGAGGTATAAAGTACGCCGCATGAAACCAGTCGTTCGTGGCGTCTCATAAGGCCCCATAAAGCGATAATCAAAGTTTAAGCCCCACTACTCTAGGCATTGAATAAAGGCAACATCGTGCTTTTTGCTGGTTTTCAAGGTATTTTAAGAAATATCGGTCATTCAATTAGTTTTTTCGAGTAATGTATGGTGGTTTGGAAAGAAGTATGAGTCTTCGTATGCTTATTAATTGCATTACTATTACTCCTATGGCATATTGACCCACATTGATTCAAAATCAACACACCCCCAAAAATTATCCGTAAAAAATGAGCATGTTACCTAATCAAGGCACTATTGCAGTGCTAGAAGAAAAGCCCGAAGGGCTGGATGATTCTCAATCAGAAGGATGGGGGAGTGATTATCCTCTCGATTCCGTTTTTGTCAGGACTGAGACTCGTACAGTCCAAGAGGTGGTGAAAAGAATTAGCGCGGGACGTTATCAACTTGATCCTGATTTTCAACGTGATTTCGTTTGGCCCGTCGATAAACAATCTCGCCTTATAGAGTCATGTGTAATGCGCATTCCACTTCCAGTGTTTTATGTGGCCGAAGCCAATAATGGCCGTATTGCAGTTGTGGATGGATTACAGCGATTAACGACTTTCAGTAGATATATTAGAGACGATTTCTCCTTAATATTAAAATCAGGAGAAGATCAGCCAGCCCACCCGCTGAATGGCATGAAGTTTTCAAAGCTTCCTTTGCAATTGCAGGAGCGCATAGAAGATACGCAATTGACGCTCTACATCCTTGATTCAAAGGCGCCAGAGCGAGCAAAGTTGGATATTTTCGAGCGAGTGAACAGCGGAATGCCGCTTACCCGTCAGCAAATGCGAAATTGCTTATTTAACGGACCGGCTACCGAATGGTTGAAGAGGGCGGCAAATAGTCCAGAATTTCTTGATGCCACCGGAAGATCCCTTGATAAAAAATCTATGCGGGATAGGGAGGCAATCAATCGTTTTTGCGCTTTTTATTTGATTGGCGAGCAAAACTATACCAGTGGGGATATGGATGCTTTTCTGGGACACGCATTAGATGCGATGCAAAATGACAGTTCGAAGTCGGAGGATTTGTACAAAAAATTTATTCACTCGATGGCGGCAAATAAATTTTTATTTAAATCACATGCGTTCCGAAAATCTCTGGCTCAGATTGATGATTTTGCCGCGCGTACAGTATTAAATATTGCGTTATTTGACGTTTGTTCAGTCTTATTTGCCAATATTGATAAGGCAGTAGTAAAACAGCATGCTGACTTATTCCGTGAAGCGTTTCAGATTCTTATTGCCGATTTCGACTTCAAACACGCTATTACCTATTCGACCAACAGTACACGGCAAGTCAAAACAAGATTTGCGATGGCACGTAACGCTATTGAGGGGATTCTACTCCTATGATTGATCGCTTAATTTTTCGAAATTTCAAGTGCTTTGAGGCCCTTTCCCTGCCGCTTGCACCACTTACTTTGCTTACCGGATTTAATGCAGCAGGTAAATCAACCACATTACAAACTTTGCTGTTATTGGCGCAAGCAATTAGGCAAGGAGGAAGGAGTCGATTCCTTCAGCTTAATGGCAATCTGACTCGTTTGGGCTCTCCTGGGGACGTGGTTCGCGAAGGCGGTGATCCCGAGGTTGAGCTGGGAATACGGGATGCTAATATTCATACTAATTGGAAACTGGTTCCTGAAGATCGGCGTTCTGGACATGCGCTTACCATTAAGCAAATCGAGTGGGATATTGGTGCGAATCCTTCAGAGGTCTATGCTGTGGGGTGTGAGACGATGCTAAGTGACTTACTCCCCCAAGAAGCTCCAGAGTCCGTTCGGAAACTCTGTCATGGCCTTAGAGATGCGGTATTCCTTTCGGCCATACGTGCTGGTGCAGAAAATGTATTTCCATCGCCTGAAATTTCTGAACCAGTCTGGGCTGATGTAGGTGCTCAAGGCGAATACGCAGCGTGGTGGTTTGAAAAACTATTGGATGAGGACGTTGATGCATCACGTCGGCATTCAAGTGATTCTGCGCCGATTCTGCGGAGACAATTTAATGCTTGGGTGGGTGAACTGTTCCCCGGAGCCGAAGCGCATGCTTTTCGTCTCGGCAATACGGGATTGGTGCAACTGGAATTCCGTAACCATGGTGCTGATGAGTGGCGACGGCCCTCCAATATTGGTTATGGATTGAGTTATGCATTCCCAATTCTAGTAGCGGGACTGATTGCACGCTCTGGCCAAATACTTGTCATTGATAGCCCTGAAGCGCACTTACATCCTATGGCACAATCAAGAATGGGCGTTTTTCTTGCAATGATTGCAGCAGCAGGTGTTCAGATTGTTATCGAAACTCATAGCGATCATGTGTTGAATGGAGTCAGGTTGGCAATTAAACAAGAAATTCTACCTGCAACGCAGGCTGCTATTCACTTTTTTAATCATCGCCCCCGTAGCGCGAGAGATCCAGCTCACGTGGTATCACCGAAAATTGATAAAAATGGCAATCTAAGCGAATGGCCAGGAGGCTTTTTCGACCAAGCCGAGAAGGATCTTGCAACTCTTGCTGGTTGGAGCTAGGAATGCCTTGGTATGTCAATGAATTGTCTCTATGTGGCCAGTATCAAATCGCTGACGATTTTTTGAATGATTTAAGCGAACTCATGCGCTTGCGGCGGCAAACACCGATGCTGGCTGAAAGCCTATATTGTTTAAAGGCACTCGCGTTACAGAATGTAACCTACAACCAAAATTTTCGCGAGGTGGTTCAGCGCGATAAAACTCTCCTTCAGCTTGTACTTGCATGGTTGACAAAATATGGTCCATTCTGGGATGCAGACAGACAGCAAAATCAAGATGATTATTTTGAGTATCTTGGTCAGGATGTAACTAACCACAGTCTGGCAGAAATTGCTAGGCGTAAATTAGCAGGCCAAGAATCTGTAAGTGTGAGCTTTGCCAATGGCGGATTTGATTATGCGCCACTTACCATTGAACAAGGCTTGGCTGAAGAGCGGCTTGCAATTGTAGATATTGACAATATTTGGAATTTTTCAAAACTAAGCAATGATGTCCTTTCAAAAACACCTCGGCCCGTTAATTGGGAACAAATGCTTAATCAAGCAATAGCGCGCTTCAATAAACTGTCCTTCTCTCCAAATTGTATCAGTGCGCTCCCAATGGAGCCGTATTGCTCGTATGTGACAGAGCGAGTTTTCGAGTTGCTCCATGTACTCAACGAATTTATGAACTGTCGGCGTGAGGACGGAACCTATTCGGATAGAAATAATGAATTGATTCGTCAGTATTTCGCAGGAGGAAAAGCGTTGTTCACCGATGAATCTGAGAGTAACAAACAGGATTTCAAGAAAGAAATGACTTTCCCTGATTTTGATAGGCCGACTGCAGCGGTATTTTGTTCTTGGCACGGCAAGATAAAGAGTCCTCAGTATAGAATCCATTTCGAGTGGCCATCGAAGACGCATCAAACACTTCGTATTTTCTATATTGGACCAAAGCTAACTAAACGATAGATACCAAGGTTAAATGGCATCTGGCAAAGCCAGAGACTTGTTGGGTGACCGTCTCTAATGGGTCAATTGCCAACTTTTTTCCTTGAATTGGATGCTTGTAAGCTGACCGTCGCCACGGTCAGGTTTGTCTCGGGAACAGAACTTCATGAAGGTCTGCTTCCGGGCTGCGAAAATTTATGTTCCGCTCAAAAAATTGGATGCCGGATAGCTGACCTTCGCGAATAGCAGGAATCGAGACACAGCGGTCGTTCGCGACTGACCGCTTTCTGACAAGGAATTCAGCGTATCGAAACTCTCAAGTTACTAGTACAACATAACATCAAACAACTTACATATCATTCCAAGCCCAGATCGAAGTTACTCCACCGGAAGACAACCGGGTGTTCGTTCCATTCGGCAATCCCTTTTTCGATGCGGCCCTTCAGTTCCTCCTTTGAGGAGACCCGGATGTGGCGCAAGAATGTACGGGCCATCTTCGAGAACGCCGTTTCCACCAGATTGAGCCAGGATCCATGCTTGGGGGTGTGGACATACTCAAACCGGTTGGGATGTGCGGCCAGATAGGCGAAGGTCTCCTTGGAAATGTGGGCCGAGTGGTTGTCCAAAACAACCCGAATGGTCGCCTCTTTCGGGTAACGCTCATCCAGTCGCTTCAGCAGAGCGACAAACTCTTGGCTCCGGTGACGCTCTTCGACATTGGCGATCACTTCACCCGTATGAAGATCCAGGGCCGCAAGAATCGAAAGCGTCCCATGACGGATATATTCGTAGTCGCGCCCGACTTCGGCGTGGCGTCCGGGGACGGGAGGCAAATCGGGGGCCGTGTTCTGGATTGCCTGGACTCCCGGTTTCTCGTCCACGCTGACAGTAATGACCGGGCGGATCTCCTCAGGAACCGGCTTGTCCTGTAATTTTTTCCGGTCATTCTGAAGATTAACCTCCTGATAAACCATCAGGACTTCCCTCATCTTCCGGTCAAAATCTGGATCCTTCTTTTCCAGATAGTACCGGATTCGGTGCGGCTTGATGTTGGCTGTATCCAGAATCCGCCATATCGTCATCTTCGGAACACGGGCCAATCTTGGAAATCCCGCCGATTCCGCTCTCTCGTGAACAAAAGCCGTCAAAGCCGATAGGGTCCACAATTCTGCCGCAAATCCATGGTCCTTGGGCTTGCAGCAGGCCAGACTCACTACCCAACTTTTAGCCTCTTCCGTGATCTCAGGGCTTTTCGGTCGATGATATTTATCCTTGAGCCCTACAGAGACTCCGGCGGCCAATGCCTTGTCGATGCATTTGTAAATAGATGGGCGAGACAGACGGATCTCCCGATGAATTTCCGAGAAAGACATCCCTTCTGCATATTTCAATAAAATGCACGCTCGTTCAATCTCCCGCTTGGAAGCCGTCCGGGACTGCGAGAGTCTCGTGAGACTTTCCTTTTCTTTTGGCGTTAATACCAATGGTGCTCGATCCGTCTTTCGTCCCATTATCTCCCCCCGTCCTTTATGGTTTTGACCAAAATTTCTCTCGATCATTGTACGGGAGGGAATTGTATTACGTAAACCTTTTAATGATATTTACTACTAGTGACCTAGCGGTTTTTTTCGAATTTAACTATAAGGAATGAATGCTGTTTCGATTTAATAAAATATTGCTACGACACCACTTAGTGCTTGTCGGCAAGTATCCTTCATCGCCGTTATTTTTGCAGAGTTATTTGCTACGGTAGGCCGCACCAAATAACTCACAAACCCATTCTGAGCCTGGTGTCCGACGATGACGTACAATACCCATAGGAATTTTTTTTGTAGTCAGCGAAATTGATCCGTCACGAAGACTCCTCTGCACAGCCAGTTCCATTTTTGGTAATTTAGATTGACCGTGCCTGGCTGTTACAAACACGCTCTTGGATTTTCCGCGAATTCTGGTTATGTCACTTCGTGTGGGCGGCTGGCTACCAAACCTTCCTTTGCCAAAAGGGGTTATTACTGACACAGGAGCCTCGGTTAACAAGCTAATCCACATGCCATCATGGTGACCTGTTTGAGAGCCATGATGCGGAATCTTTACAAGACCTGCTGGCATAACCCCAATTTTTTGCGCTTCTGAGACTATCGCACTCCAACCTCGCTGTGGATTCAGGCTGTTTTCCATGTCGGCACCAAGCAGCACCGACACATAAGGCCATTCAATGGTAAGTACGACAGAAGTAAGATTCTCAGTGATTAAGATAGCTTTGCGTAATTCTTCACGCGCCTTCGGATGATTCTGTGCTAAATTTTTAAAAAACTCATCCGAGTCCAAGTCAGATGGTGACCAGCATGTGATTTTTGGATTCGTAGATAATTGGCGAGCGGGTACTGATTTCTTGATGGGCTTATTCCTTTCCCCAAGAAGCTGAAGAACCCTACGAATATTTCTAACATTACCTCCATCGGTCTTCAGTTCATTAATGGAGCTCGCTTCAACAAAACAAGCAAACTTTTCTTCTGAAAAAACCTGTGAACAAATAAAATCGGCTTCTAAACATTTCTCGAGGACATCTGAAATACCCTTAACATGATCGTCATCCCAATGGGATACGATGATGTACTTTACCGCTTTTTCAACTTGAACGCCAATTTCACGAAGGTAACGTAAAGGTGCGACAGACTTTGCCGGATCGGATGAGTCCACGCATGAGTCAACAATAAGCCATTCTCCATTTCCCAGATGGACAACAACAGACTCACCATAGCCCGGCCCAAGCACAGTAATTTCTATTTCATTGGCACTCGGTGACGACCCAAGACTATTCCACACGCAGACTCCGAGCCAGTTCACGCCCACGCACTATAGCTTGGTCAAGATCCTGCTGCCTATAGGCGGGCATACGTCGAAAAATAACCATCGTGTATCGAATGGGCTGTCCGGATGGAGAGACGCCTTGTTTAACGCAAAGCCGAAAAAAATTTCCTTCACGGAGGAGGTCTTTGTCCCAGTCAGCGACATCTGAAATGGGGATGACAGCATCTTCCTCCGCCCCCTTAACACCTAAACCTTTTAGTCCATTCAATACTGCTGAGAAGAACATTCCTTCTTCTTGAATACTCGTAACGTAGCCATCCCATTCTGCAAGGAGTTCATCCGGCGCTATTCGCGTATCAGGTAAAAGTCGAGTAAAAGTAGAGGGCAGCTTAGATTGCACCGATGATGTATCTATATCGGTGTCGCTCTCATTGGCAGATTCACGATTAGCTAACTCTATATCAGGAAAGAATCTTTTTGTTGGCTGCACATTGTACGAAAGTGAAAAAAAATTATTCGCTGTAGCAGATTCTTCCGGCGACTTCAAGACGGCCTGAGCGCTCATACAATAACTCCCTCGAAAATTGACAAAGAATCATCGACAGATTTCTCAAAACGGGTCGATAAAACTGACAATAAAAAAGATGTATCTTTACCTTCCTGAGACGGTTGCGTTGACACTTCAGAGTCAGGATCAAGATTTGTCAGTTGATGGTGGTGATTCGAGCGAATAAATACACCTGTGTTATTAGAAACCTCAGTTGATGCGACTACTACAACGTCACGCCAACCCGTAAGCCTATCCTCAACGAATGGTTGCCGCATGTGAACGCTCATCACACCTCCCTGAAGACTGGTTCCTTTATGTGGTCCAGCCATACTTTCTAATATTTCACACCCCCAAGGCCCCCATGCATCAGGCGGGGCTATTCTCTTTCCAAATTCATTTCGTGCATCAGAGCTCCCAAAATCATAATGGCAACCTACATTAATGCCAAATTGTAAAACAGTCGAACTTGGTGACAAGTCCCCAAGAGCCTTTAATACTAAATCACAAATTCGAATATGAGGGGCTTCTAATGAAGTTACCTGAAATCTATTCTCTTGTACTAATATATCAGCCCAACTTAATTTAAATTGCAATGTGTGCATTGTAATCAATGCGGTAATAGAAGCAGATTCCGCCACTTTTCTTGCAATAACTCTTCCACCAGCCAATTTGTTTGGATGAAAGTCGTCTGGTGCAAATTGACCAGCCAATACAATGCTAACTTCAGTTTTTATGGCATTCATTATATTGATATATCAAAAAGTTCAAGTTATCACTTTCGCATAATGCACTTTGTTATCTTAAACCGCAACGGGATAAGTTGCTGTTTACAATTTCGTATAAATGAATACTGACTTTCCTCGACTGTAAACTTGTTACAAGTCACAACCATCAGCTTTCTTGCGATCCATTTTACACCTCGACCGTCAACAACTGGCACACACCTGCTTTACGACCTTGCCAATATCATGCCACAAAGCGGTCATTCATGGTCAATTGTGTTCGAGGCAACGCGACCGACCGCTTTGGCCGAGGACGCGACGGTCGGCAACCCAGCCATGGCTGGCAGGTCATCGGCCTGAGTTGCCGTCTGTCTGTCTAGTAGCTTCGGTCAGCAATGTGCTAGTAAGCTGCCCCTCACTTGCAATTCCTGCTCAACGTCAGTTTTACGAACCGGGGAAGGCGCACTCTCGACCCGAAAGGGAACGTCGGACGAGCTAAACTGACTGAGCCGACTCCAGGGAACCCATATACTGAACGACGCGCTGGCTCGTTACACGCCCATCGTCAATTTGAATCCATGACGCTACTTTCTCCGGTTGTCTATTCTCTTGAAGTTGTCTGTCACATTGGACGAATTGTAGATCACAACGCCTGGTCCTCTTGTGCCAAGTAAATCACTCCGGTTTCGCGGAGGGCATTCAGGCCTTCAAATACATGGCTGAGACCAACGGGCAGAGGTAACCCTCGGCCTCGTCGAAGTCCGTCTCGGACAGCAGCTTGTATTGCTCGGTGAGTTCCATTTTTCGGTCGAAAGGAAGGTCGGTGTCGATCTCGGAGCCGAGGATGAGCTGGGCCCGCCGTGGCAGCTTGCCGGACAGGAAGCTGATGACCTTGGGCAGGTTGATGTGGTCCTGCCCCTGCTGGTTAGGGGAATCAACAACAAGCGGGATGCGGAAGGACCCCTTCTCACCGTAGCACGCGGCCCAAAGGGCGGCGTAGTAGGCCAGGACGGACCGAGGACCGCTGCTGCCGGAAAGGTTGGGACGGCTGGTGAGCTTGACCTTGCCCGTGTCGGTCATCGGCAGGCTCAACTCGACGAGGGCTGCCGAGTAGGCCTCGCGGAAGATTTTCAGAATCTCCTTCGATCGGTTGCGGTCGGTCAGCTTGCTCATGGCCTCCGTTATCCGCTCATGTTCAAGCAGGTGGTCGGCCATCTCGGCCTCAAGAATCACCCGCTCGTCCTCGAAGGCCCGGAAGGCTTTCTCGGCGCCCATGCTCTCGACGACTTGGCTGAACTGCATATCACCGCGTCGGATAGAAAGAAGCGCCTCGACCTTGCGATAGCTCTGTTCGAGTGCTGCAATCTCGGTGTTCGTCTTCAAAAGCTTGTTCTCGATCTCGCGCGCATCCTTGCGGAGGCGGATGGTAATGTCGCGCAAGGACCGGGCGTCCTCGGCGTAGGTGAGAAGATCGAGGAAGGAATCGGAGTGCTCTGCGTTGCACACGGGACAGACGAGGGCCTCACGCGGCTCGGTGCGAAGAAACTGGGAGTCACTCTCGTAGATGCTCAGGGCCTCGTTTGCGAGGTTGGTTTGCAGGTGGATCGAGGCAAGCAACTCCCTCTCCTTGACAGCCTGGTCGCGCAGGATTTCCTGCCGCTTGTTGATCTCGTTGACCTCGGCGGTTAGCTGCTCGATGTCGATTTTGAAGTTTTCCGGGTCAACCTTCGGCCCGGACATCGAGAACGATTTGCTAACACGTTCGCGGGCCTTTTCGAGGAAGCCGCGTTCCTTCCTAAGGTTGTCGAGTATTTGCTGCTCGGCGTCCCTCTTGGACTTCGCTTCGTAATACTCGGGGGGCTTGATGCCGGTAAAGTATTCGAGGATGGAGCCGACGGGGGCCTTAAATTGAGCCAGCCCCGTAAAGGTATTCCAGTTGGCTTGCCAGCTACCGTCCTGGTTTATGTAGAAGGGAAGGAAGAAGCACTTGGGGTCGGCCAGGACGGTTCGGGATTGCTTGTCGGTGAGCGGCAGGTTGAACCCCGTCGCATCCGAGAAGGCGGTGCTCCATTCACCGTGGTCACCGGTCGAGGCGAGGATGCGGCCTTCACAGTCGAACAGGGCCCGTGTGCCGCTTTGGTGGAGGACGGAGAACCGGCGGCCGTCGACGCTGAACCCCACCTTGGAGATCGTGTTCTCGTCCCATTGGCGCAGTTCACCCTCCGGCCGTGCCCCGAGCGTCGTGAACAGGGTTTTGATCAGGCTCGACTTGCCGGTGTGGTTCCGGCCGAGGATCAGGTTCTTCCCCGCGTGGAACTCTACGTGCCTGGCCCGCCTGTCCCTGCGAGAGAGCATCCAGATGTCTTCGAATAGAAAGCTTCTCATATGATTTTGTCCGAAGGGTTCTAATCAGTTTTCTTAGGTCTGGTCCACGCATTTCCTGACGGCCCTCAATGCGATGTGTGCGGTCAATTCCGCCGCCCGGAAGGACGGGTGCGACGGCGCCAGATAGATCCTTGCCCCGTCGAAGAAGGGGCCTAGGAGCGGTCCCAGAGTGTTCGTTTCCAGCCATGCGTCGCAGTCGGAGACGAGTGCTGAGGTCAGCGGGTCATCACCGCCCATGACCTGTCGTTTGTAGATGGCGGCCATGGCGACTCGGACGCTCGTCACCTCCATGAAGTTCAGGGCTCCCTCGGTCAAAAGTTGTTCCAGCCATGTCTCGGCGAGCGCCACGAGATCGGGCACTTGTTCGAGGGATCCGAGGGCGGAGGCGAATTGCCCGCGCGAATATCCTCTCTGCCTGCGGAGCTCCTCGAAGTTCGAGCACGAGTCGGTCTTGGCACCAAGCGGGCCGATGTCAGCGAGTAGGGCGTCAACCAAGGACTTGGCCTGCCCGGCGTGGCGTGGGCTGCGCTTGTTGAGGAACGCGACGGCTACACCTTGGAGATGGGTTGCGGGCGCATCGGGATGGATCGGGACCTTCTCGACACAGATTCGCTCGGGGTTGACTGGGGATGCTCCCGCGTCGTGCAGGGATTCGAGGCCGGTTCTGAGCAGGTCGAGGTGCCCCGCTTCAAGCTGGGATAGGGCGCATGAGACCGAGGTGGCAGCGTTGTGACCATTCGCGAGCGGCAGGTTGCAGCCGCTGTTGGAAAGAAACGTCCCGGAGCTTTTCAGTTCCTTGAAGGCGAGCACGGCGGAGTAGAGTTTGCCGATGGGGCTGTCCTTGATCTCGTCGGTGGTCTTGTCTGCCCGTCTCTTCTTGGCCGGGGCGGGCAGGCGGGTCAGGTGGCTCCATTCCCACTCGCCGCGATCTTTCTTCTTGACCTGGTAGATGCGAATGGAAGAAGGGGCCGATTCGGAGTCTAGCTCAGCGACGTCTTGGACGGCTTCGAAGAGGATCAAGAAATCATCAACCCCGCTCTCCTCGAGCTCGAACATTCGGGAGAGCGCCCATGCCCGCTGGAAGTCCACACCCTTCTGGTTGTGGCCTCCACCGGTCTCCGCCAATTCCTTGTCGCTGGCGACGCGAAAAACCTCTTCGGTGTTGCTGCTCCCCATGCTCTTGTGGTTTCCCCCTTGGAAGTTGGATTATCCACGCATTTGGCATTCGTTGGGAAATCCCGCGTATCAGAATAGCAAACGGCCGATTTCCGATCAGTCAGTAGTAGCCAATAGCGATATATATATGCCATCAGTCGGTTCAGGAGCAACTGCCGTCATTCGTTGCCGACGAAAGTGGTCAAAGGGACGGAGCCCCCCTCAACGTCAGCAAGCGTGACACCTGTCATTGAACTGAGCCGACGCCACCGACAGCAATGGCCGAATAGTGAGCCTTCCCACCAGCACCCCCTGACCCGCCCCGTCCGGAAATGGCACGCAACTGATATCGCGTTCTGCTCACAGGGTGCCATAAAACTGACATGAGCGATTAGTGAGCGTGGTTTCATGACCGATTATTGAACCACATTTTGGCTCAATTTTGTTGGATACGCATCAGTACATTCAATTCCAAGAGATATTCCCCCTCTGCAGAGTCCAGGTATATGGCCACTGGCCAGATACGGAGCACTCTCAATGGAAGCAAGTCAGACCAAAGTACGCCATAAAGAAGCCTTACGCCGAGCCCTCGGGCCGGAGATTCTAGGCCCCCTTGAAGATCCTCATGTGGTGGAAATCATGCTCAATCCGGATGGAGCACTCTGGGTTGATCGGTTAGGAACCGGCATGTCCTGTACGGCCCGCATCGATGCTGTGAGAGCACTCACCATCGTGAACACCGTGGCGGCCATGCTCAATACCGTGGTGACCATCGACAAGCCCATTCTGGAATGTGAACTACCTCTGGATGGCAGCCGATTCGAAGCGCTGATTCCCCCGCTGGTGGAACACGCCAGTTTTGCCTTGCGCAAAAAAGCCTTGCTGGTCTTCTCCCTGGACGACTATGTCGGCAAAGGCATCATGACAAGCGATCAACGCCAGGCCATCGAGGCCGCTGTATCTGATCGGCAGAATATTCTGGTCTGTGGGGGGACGGGCACCGGCAAGACCACGCTGGCCAACGCCATTCTGGACTGTGTGGCCAAGGTGGATACGGATCACCGGATCGTTGTGATCGAGGATACCCGTGAACTTCAGGTCTCTGCTGACAATGTGGTTTTTTTGCGTACTTCAGACACCACTGACATGACGCGCTTGCTCCGCGCCACTATGCGATTGCGGCCTGACAGGATCGTGGTGGGTGAAGTACGCGATGGCAGCGCCTTGGCTTTGCTCAAAGCCTGGAATACCGGTCATCCGGGCGGAGTTGGAACGGTTCACGCCAATGATGCCAGTGCAGCACTGATCCGGATCGGACAACTGATTCAGGAAGCGGGAGTCCCGCCAAATCCAGAACTTATCGCTGAAGCCGTGAATGTCGTCGTTTCTATCAAGCGTAGCGCACAGGCTCGCCATGTCGAGGAAGTGGTCATGGTCAGAGGATGGTCACCGAGTGGCGGTTTTCGGGTGGAACGGGCGGCATAGGGGGAGTTATGGCGATTGAAAAGATTCAGCGGGTATCGTTCAATGGAGAAATCCGTAACGAAGTACAGGAAACAGTGGCGCGGGCTGTGGAAGCAGATCCCGACAAATTCATTGAACGCTTCAGGGCATTACCCCAGTCACTGGGGGGGCGGTTTATCAGTGCGGATACCTTCAAGGAAACATTCGAGCAATATCGGGAATCCAGGGAATCCAGAAACCGGTTGAATGGCCCAGTCCATAATTCGGCTGCAGTTTTGGCCAGTGAGCAGTTTCGTCGAGTACTTCAGGATGAACCAGAATCAGGAAGGAATGAAGTCATTCTTTTGACCGGATCACATGGATCCGGAAAAACCTCCCTGGTTTTGAATAAAACCAGACTGCCCAACAAAGTCCATGCCATTTATGAAGGACAACTGGCTGATCCAGAGATAGCGATTGCCAAGGTAACCCAGACTCTGGAAGCGGGTTTTAAACCCGTAATCGTTGTAGTCCATACCACGCCTGAACGAGCCTTGGATAACGCGCTGAGGAGGTTTGACAAAATCGGTCGGGGAGCCAGCATTGGGGTCATCGCCAGAATTCAGGGAGGATTACCCTATGGGCTGGAAGCGGTTCGCCATAAATTTGGCGACAGCGTAGAATTGCGGGTATGGGATCGACGGATATTCGACAAACCAGCACTGTACTGTGGGTGGGGGCATCTTCCCATCCTGAAATCGGAGGGAAATCATGAACACATTAGACAACGACTCACCCGGCACCTTGAGTTCAAACGATCCACTCTCACCCCTGACGCCTACCTACAAGCTGCGGGGATCGCACCAGCAGTCTCTGGAAAACATCGAGAGCATAATGGAAGAAATGCGTCAATCCATGATCGAATTGTCAACCAATCCAGAAGCACTGGCGAGAGTAGAAAAACTGCTGGTTTGACGCAGTCCACTGAACTTACGTTTGTCGATTTTGCCCAGTCTCTGGGCGTGTATGTCGATCCGCAACAACTGCAAATTGATGGTCGGGTTCACAGGGCGTGTGTAGGGGATAGCCCCACGGGAAAACTGGATGCGTCTTATCTCCTGCACGAAGATGGCACTGGCTGGGTCACGAACTTCAAGACGGGTGGTGAAACAGTTTACTATCGCCCGGCGGAATCCCACCGAGACCTGACCCCGGAAGAAAAAGCCAGAATCAAAACCAATCAGGATACCCTGGGGAGACAATGGGAGGAAAAACGGCATGGCGCTGTCCTTGAATCCTTGACACGCTGGCGAGAGTATCGCGAGGCCCTGAATTTCCCTTATCTGGATACGCCAAAATTGCACCCGGCAGGACTTCGGCAGGGGCGAGCACAATTATTGGTTCCGGTGCTTGCTCTGGATGATCAGGATGGCGTGCGCTGGGTTGGCATGCAGCGGATAGGCTGGGCAGAATCAGGGAAATCCGCCGACAAGCGTTTTGTATCCGGGACCCTCACAAAAGGGGCCTTTGCGGTGATCCCGATTGTGGGTAGCGATGAAGAAGCCCCGCTCCGCGCCTTTGAGTCAGTTATCCTCGCCCCACAGGTGGTGATCTGTGAAGGGATCGGTACCGGCCTCGCCATCTATCAGGCAACGGGATTGCCAGTGATTGCTGCCTTGTCTGCCCAGAATCTGCCCGCTGTGGCCCAGTCCCTGAAAACCAGATTACAGGGGACCGTAGTGATCTGTGCCGACAATGACGGCGAAAAGAACGCATTCAAAGGCCAGTCCTACGCGCTCAAAGCTTCCAAAGTTTTCGATGAACCCGCGGGCATTGCCATTCCTGTCAAACCCTACGGGGAGACACCTTCCGGTTATGACGCACGGGACCTGTTGCGGGATGCAGGTGCCGAATCAGTGTTGACCACCATCAAGAACCTGATAGAACAAGCCTGCCTTGAAAAACTCATATCGCCCCAATCAACCGTCACCACACAAGCCCCGGAGGCCAAGACTACTATGGAAAACCCTATGCTGAATCCTGCCCAGGTCATTTCTTTTTTTGACACCCTGAACAAGGTCAGGGAAGAAACGGATGTGAAACGCGACAATCGCATTGTGGCGGAATTAAAACAGACAGTAGCTCAGGGTGTGGAAAATATCAGGGAATTGTTCGAGGCTCACAAACGGGTCGAGACCCCTAAACAGCAGGATCAACCGCAAAGTCCCGCGCCTGGGGAGGAACCGACAAATCCCGAGTCCCCCGCAGGCAAGGTCGAAGTGCAAGGGAGCGGATCCGATTCGTCAGGTCAACCCAGTTCTGGCGTCGGACGCGAATACAAAATCGATCAGGATGGAATTGCCGCTGACTGTGCTTTGGCGCAACTGGACTGGAATGGCGCACACGCGCTTCGATTGGTAGCCAATGGAAGGGAACTGACCCAAGGGCAGGTTTTGTTACTCCGTAGCGGAACGCAACCCGATCTGATTGACGAAAAATCAGATCTCACCAACCTGGGGAAGTTGGCCTATGATCGGTTGGCCAATGCAAAAACCGCACGGGATCTGGAACAGCAGCAACTCCGAACCCGCAATATCGACCAGCAAATGGAAGAGAACATGACCAGAAAAGTTCACAAAGTGAGCAGCCCACATGAGGCCGACCTGGGGCGTTGAAGATAAGGTTCATTCTCGACCCATGGACAGTCGTCAGCGTCATAGTCGTACCGTAAGGATGACCTCGTTTTTCAACAGCCTGCTAAACGAACACCGGCGAGGAGTATAAGAAATAGCAGATGTGGCTTCACGCAAGTTCCTTTCAATACCATACAAGCATGTCCCGTTGCCTGAACTTTAGACATTCGCGGGTTTTTCCAAATATCGAAGGTACCCATCTGCGCGATAAATATTTTCAAAAAAAATGCAAAAAACACTTGACATGAAATCCGATTTGCGAGGTCGCTGCGCTACCCGCTCGGGGTTGTTTTTGAAGCGGGTAGCGCAGCGACCAATGAAGGGTTTTCAACCCCTGATCCCTCTTCATGTCGCTTACCTCCTCGGTCTGTCTGCTGCTCTCGGAATGGATTTCCTTTCTTTTGGCCGCCGTTCCACCCCGTTCCCGCCGAACCTTTGTCGAACTTCTGATCGGTTGCATGCTCAACCCGGAAGGCTGGGTCACTCGTGCCATCGGTGCCATTCGCCGCGAGGCGCACTGGACCACCTACTACAAACTGATCGAGCGGGCGAATGTCTCGGTCGCCGACTTGTCCATTCAATTGCTGCAATTGACGCAAAGAGTTTTTCCAAACGAGCTGGTCAACCTGATCATCGACGATACGCTGGTTCCTCGTTGCGCGAAGAAAGGGCCGGGGATCAGCGTCAAACACGATCACAGCCACAAGGCCAACCGGCCCACCTTTTTGAACAGTCAAGGTTGGGTCACACTGGCCCTGGTGGTGCGGGTCCGATTGGGTTCGGCGCTGACCATCCCAATTCGTTCCTGGTTGGTCGAAGAATCCGGCCAACGCGGCAAACTCTGGGTGGCTCGGCAGTTGATCGAGTCGGTCAGAGGGAATGTCAGGGAAGCGCGTCTGCTGATCGATGCCTGGTTCATGCGCAAGAGTTTGATTCTGCCCTTGCTCGAACAGAGGGTACGCATCATTGGTCAGGTGCGACGGGATACGGCACTCTACCTGCCTCCGGAACCAGAACCGAAACGCCGGGGGCCGAAACGAAAATACGGGCAGCGGCTCGATGCAGCCATGCTGGATACATTGCCAGCGCAGGAAATGAATCTGATGCTGTACGGCAAACTGCAACGGGTCCGGCTGCGCTCGGCCATCACCGTGGCGCGATTCCTGAAGGGGGTGCCCGTGCGGGCGGTGTGGTGCGAGATGCGTCAGGACGACAACACCTGGTCGCGTCCGCGCCTGATTCTGGCCACCGAGACGGAATTGTCGGCTCAGGCCGTGGTGGAAATCTACGCCGAACGCTGGGGTATCGAGCCTTTGTTCCACAACCTGAAGCGATGGTGGGGGGTGACGAACCTGTGGCAACAATCGAAGGGGGCTCTGGAACTGTGGATGCAGATTCGTTCCACAGCCTATGCCTTGACCCAATTGCTCGCCCTGAAACTGTGGGAATCCTTTCCGTTGATGGAAATCGCGCCCTGGCGCAAGGGAGCAATGATCACGGCGGGACTTTTCGGTCAGTGGATGCGCATCCAATTTATCGGACTTCCCGTACGCCATGCCTACAACCCGAAGTCGGGGAATTTCGTGATGCCTTTCCCCACTCAGGATCAACGATTGCAGTGCTGAGGCGCGCAACCCCCTGTCCATCATTGTCGAATCGCCCTGTTTCGTGTTTTCCCCACCTCACCACCATGGAAAATCCTGGGTGGCTGGGAGAGGCGTATGTCTAAAGTTCAGTCCCGTTGCATTAATCATGAAATTTCTTGAAATGGTTTTAAATGCTTGCTATATCGATGTCGGATGGCCGACGAGAAGAATCCCCCGCATTCGCTTATCATGGTACAACCTGAACATTCGGGAGCATATTCGTTTTTCCAGTCACTGATTGATTTTCGGTAATAAGGCCGCACATCCTCATTTACCAAGCAGATTTGGTGATTATAGACGGAAATGTTCATTCCGTAGCTCGCCAAGATTTCCACTGCCCGGCTCAGAGCATCCTTGTATTCATAGGGATCGATCCAAAGCTTGTCCAGATTTGCGCGAGTAAAACCAGTCATCTCAAGACCCATCAGGGCAACGTGATCCACGAAAAGCAGGTTGCGCGCAAGGAATTCGCACAACTGGCTGAGCCGTTTGGTCGATTGCTGGTGGATGACCACCCGGATTTCCACTTTCTGTTCCATGCGCTTCAGATTAAGCAAACCCTGTACCGTTTCATCGAACGCGCCTTTGGCTTGCACGATGAAGTCATGCAAGGCAGGGTCATCAGAATAGATCGGGATTCCCACCATCATGTCGGGATGCTCGATGCCAGCGTAACTTCTTACGAACGCGTCTTCCTTGAAACGGCGTCCATTCGACAGGATATGGACCGAAGTCCACGGCAGGTAGCTTTTGGTGGTCCGGAGTATTTCCAGAAATCGCTCACCATGTAGGGTTGGCTCTCCCCCGGTAAAGCCGATCTCCCGCGTAGTTCTGGGAATGAGCGGGATAAGCTGCTCGATTTCATCAAGCAACCAGGAATCGTCTACATTCTTAGGGGGCTGGGAACACATCAAACAATAATGGTTACACCGCTCGGTGACTAGAATGCTGTTGCTATGTGAAGATTTTCTGAAAAGCACCCGAATGGCGCCACCATTCTGGGAAAGCCGTATCACATCCTCGTCACCAAGATATGCGTAGTCATCCGGCAGGAGGGTGTAATCCACGTTCTTGGGTAAGCTGGCTGCCAAACCATTCATTGAATCAAGTATCAGATAATGCGCGAATCCATCTGGTATTTTGTCGTCCTGTACTAGATAGGCTTTGGATTCCTTGAGCACGCCTGGCAGCAGAGCATTGGTAGAAATGCTGTATAGCCGTGATCCCGAATTCTCCGAGCTTTGAACCCCGCTCACTTTTCCACCAAGTTTCAGCACCTGTTAACCCATCCAAGGAAGATCCGTTTGGTTTCTTCATCGCTCTGCATCAACCCGATCAGGTGCTTGAAGATCGCCATGTTGCGTTTGCAGAACGCGGACTCTGGCTTTCTCGCCACCGTATCCTTGTGGATCGCATGGTGATATACAGGCTCTGCACCGCAGTATGGTTCGAACGCACAATCAGAACACATTGGAACGCTCAACGTGAAGGTGTCTTCCAAAGCATCCAAGAGCGCATCAGATAGGATAATTTCTTCATAGGTGTTTTCCGCCAAATGTCCGAGGCGGAAAGTCTGATCACCCATTTCGGCCAGCATTCGGCTTTCGTCGGACGCATAGACCGCACCATCGTAATTGAATACGATGGCGGCAATTCCGGCACCGCTCGGATTCATCAGATCTACGAATCCAGGGTTAGTCGAAGAAAGCATTTTGGTGAGAATGATTGCGGCGTAGTGTTCAACGAATCGGATTCCCGCCTTGTTGAGGGCGAGAATATAGTCCAAACCTTCTTTGTAAAACTCCAGCCAGCGCTCTGCATCGTAGGCCATGAATTTTCTGGTCTTGATGGCAAAACCATACGGTGACAGATGACGGAGAAATATCCCTTGGAAACCTAAACGAAGGTACTCATCGATAATTTCCTTGACCCAAATAAGGCTCGCTTCTGTCGTCGTCATCAATGCTGATACTTGATCGTAGCCGAGAACCAATCGCGCTTTCTCCAGTCCCTCCACAAACTTCCGATGGCTATCTTTGCCTTGTCTGGGACGGTTCTGGTTATGGAGATTTTCGGGGCCGTCCAGGGACGACGAGAGGATGACTTTATGTTTCTTGCAGAACACCAGTATTTCGTCCGTGAGCAGCGACATGGTTGTGGCAATGACAAATTGCAGATCCTTGCCGAAGTGTGCATTGCGTTCCTTTGTTCTCAGCACGACATACTTGACCATTTCGAAATTCAGCAGGGGTTCGCCTCCCTGGAATTCTATCTTGATGCCAGGTGATGGCGACTTGAACACGAAATCCAACGCCCTGTCAGCAGTCTCCTGCGTCATGTCGTAGGCGGATTTGTCGGAAGACTGACGGGAGACTTGGCAATATGGGCAACTGTGGTCGCAACGCAAGGTGACCACAAACAGGTGCAGGTTGGTAAAGTTTGCCAGTCGAGCCAACTTGGTGCGGAGCTTTAGCGCAAGCAACTCTGCCGGGGCAATCTCACCATCTTCCTGTATGAAATGCTTTGCACGAAGGTTTGGGTAGTCTGGATGATCAGGAGGCAAACATCGGCCCACTATGGATGCAAGCACATCCCTCAGAACAATGTGGTATTCGCCCACCATATTGGTGATCAGGTATTCCTCGTCATTTAACCTGTCGAACTTGAACGGTAGCAGTTTGTACTGCTGGAGTGGCGGTTGATAGGCCTCGAAATTTTGAAACTTACTCACCACCCTGTAAACCTGTTCGAGAAAAGGCTATGCCTAATATGAGATTGCGAACGGATTCTGTTTCGGCTTTAAGTTTCAGGCGCAGTTGCTGATCCAAGACTTCCTTCTGGAAATCTTCTAATGCCAGATCGAAGGCGACCCCAAGCGTGCCCGAGGTGGGCTCAATAGAACACTGGATCAGTCCATCACACAGCGAAATTCCTACCAGTAAGGCATTCATATGGCGGTACGCTGCTTTCTGTACGGCCTCTACAGAATACGCCCGCTCATCAAACTTGAGCAAGGTTGGTTGTTCGTTCATCAAGACCCGGAATAGTGAGAACTATGAGAAGCGTGCGAGGCATGAGACTCATGGGAATAGTGATCTGCAACCATTGTTCCCTTTTCATTGCGCCTAAGGATGAATTTGAACAGCTTCTGAGAATCGCCCATGATCAAAACATCTTTGGCTGCGACATTAACTGCATCGGTAGCATTGGGTTCAATGGAGTCAGAGTTGCTTTTCACGGTAGCAAAGGCATGATCAGTTGCGAACATGCTCGCAAGAACTGCCAGAGGCACAAGAAATTTGCGGCTATTCTTCATAGCATCCCCCAATGTAGTTATTCTGCGTTAAGGTTGAATCAGCCCGATGTCGGCGTTCTTCAGGATAGTTGTCGCTTCACTTTCTGAGTTTTTTCATTCTACTTCCAAAGAGCAGCCCCCTGCAAATAATGTGGGGAGAACGACCTGACTTGCCAACCGCCGTTCGCGTTCGTCGCGTGCACGCCCACACCCGTGGACAAGTCGTCAAACCGGTCACTCCCCTAATCGGTGCCCAGTTTCGTGTCTGGCCAGTCCAGCGTAGATGCGTCTTTTCCTTTGCGTGCCCAGAAGATGACTTTTTGCAGTGCACAGGCCCGTACCTTCCATCAGAAAATTCAGACGCCGAACATCTGGGTAAATCGGCCGTTCCCTCCTCACAGAGTCTTGATAGGGCCCCACTCGGGGCCATTTTCGAGGAGGCTGTATGGATACCCCACATTTTTTAGTTGCAGATCCCACAGATGAATTCATGACCTGGGAGGTTCCCGTTGGCAAGGATCCGGTAGGCGACTACGGACTCTCGCTGAAAGACAACGACGATGACGAAAACATCGTGAAGGGGGCTGATCATGACTGAAGAGAAGGAGAACAAGAAACCTCGGGATCTTCGACAGGAAATTACAGACAAATTTCTGGAGGCTCTGGATCAGGGCAAAATTCCGTGGGAAAAACCATGGGAATCCCTTGAACACGGGATGCCCCGCAACATGGATACCGGGCGTGAATATAACGGAGGAAACAGCCTGATCCTGATGCTGGAACAAAACGCTCGGGGATACACAGATCCGCGGTTTGGGACATTCCGGCAAATCGGCGAACTGGGCGGGAAAGTCACCAGGGGAGAAAAAGGCATTCCCATCGAATTCTGTGGCAAAGAGCCTTTTTATCACCGCCGAGATACGAGTGTGTGGCATCAAGGTCAAACCCACAAGGTCTTCGGGGAGGAAGGAAATATCGTCCATCTCGGGAAATTCAAGGACACGGCCGCAACGAAGTCCGTTCCGAACAGTTTGATCAGTGTCTTCCACAAGGATAAAACGCTTTCCTGGGACGAGGCCCATAAGAATCTTGACCGATTTGTGGCCCGTTCCTATGTAGTCTTCAATGTGGAACAGTGTACCGATCTGGAGAAACTTCCTCCCCTGATACTCCCTGATTACAAAATTCCGACGAATGAGCGAGCCGAGCGGATCATGGCGGCCATGCAAAAGGATAGCCTGGGCTTTGCCGAGCATCCCGAACACGCCTTTTATTCTCCCAAACGCGATGAAGTCTCACTGCCACCCCGGCAGAGTTTCAAAACAGTTGAGGGATATTACGGAACAGCCCTACATGAAATCGGGCATGCCACAGGGGCTGCCCAGCGTCTGAACCGGGAGGGAATTACGGGTGGCCACCGGTTTGGATCGGAAGGGTATGCCAAAGAGGAACTCCGGGCCGAGATTTTCAGTGCTTTTATGGCGGTACAAACCGGCATTCCCCACGATATGACGCAACACCAGGCCTATGTCAAAAACTGGTCTGAGGTTCTCAAGAAGGACAAGCACGAAATCTTTCGGGCGGCCGCAGAAGCTGGGAAGGCCGTGGATTATGTCCTAGCCAAGGAACGGGACTTGCAGATCGACCACACCAGGGAATCTACGGTGACGATGGAGAATGCACAAGTCGATCAGGTGAGTTCAGAAAAACAGAAGGTTGCAGACCCGTCACAACGCACCGGACCGACAAATAACACGGTCACTTTCAAAGTAGAACAGGAGCGCCAGCATCCCGTGTTGGATGTGCCCAAAGAGAATATGCCAGATCTTCCGCGTATCCCAGTCAGGCATAACCGTAACCTGGAGCGCTAAGGCGTAGTAACCACTGCTGCGCGAGTAGCCCTTTATCCTCTCCAAGGTTGGGTACTCGCCGTTTGGCCCACGACACGGGCCATTTTTCTTGGAGTGATCCCCGTGAACAACATTGCTTTGTATCATATTCCCAAGGCGCAACATGACATCACCCGTTTTGTCTGGGTGGGGCTGGGGCTCTTTGTCATGATCGTATTGCTCTCCTGCTGGATTGCAACCGAGTACGCGGCCTGGGCTTTGGGGTTTGATCCTGGGCTTGGCACACCCATGATGCCGTATACCTACTTTCCTTTCGACATTCTTGTTTGGACCTGGAAATTCGACCGGCAGGAATACAGCATTCAAACCATGGAGATCTTTACACGGGCTCATATCATCATGGGCGTGGGGGGGTTCTTTTCTCTGGTGTTGCCGGTGGCAGTAGCCTATCGCCGGACGCGCAAAGCGGATGCCGAAACCAATGACCTGCATGGATCCGCTCATTGGGCCACGGCTGAGGAGGTCAAAAAGGCCGGGATCCTTCCCGACGAGCATAACAAGGGAGGTGTTCTGTTCGGGGCTTTTGAGGACAAGGGAAATGTGCAGTACCTGCGGCACAAGGGGCCAGAACACATGATGGTGTTTGCTCCGACCCGGTCCGGGAAAGGGGTGGGGATTGTGATTCCGACCCTGCTCTCCTGGGATCAGTCCGTACTGGTTCACGACATCAAGGGAGAAAACTGGGAACTAACCAGTGGGTTTCGCCAAAAGGTACTGGGACAACGGGTCATCAAGTTTGACCCCACTTCTGAAAAGTCCGCACGGTTCAACCCGTTACAGGAAATCCGGCTCGATGCCAATCTGATCAAGGATGTTCAGAACATCGCCACCATGATCGTGGATCCGGATGGCAAGGGGCTCAATGACCACTGGGCCAAGACCGGTTTTGATCTGATGACCGGGGTCGTACTGTTTGTCCTGTTGTATTGGGATACTACTGGCCCTGACACCAAATTACGCTGTCTACACACAGTTCAAGCCATTTTGTCGGATGGCGGTGCAATTCGCGACATTGCCAATCAGAAAGCCAGGGAAGCCGCCAGTCAGCAGAAGGAAGGGGATCAACCGCCGGAAGGCTCCCAAGCCGTGATGACTTTTATCCGGGATATCGCCATCGATAAATGCAAGACCATTACCGATCCCCATCTGGTTACTGGCTGGGAGGCCGTCGCCCAGGCGAGCCAGTCTTTTCTGAACAAGGCTCCGAATGAGGCATCAGGCGTATTGTCCACGGCGTTATCCTTCCTGTCCCTGTATCGCGATCCCATCGTGGCCAATAACACGCGAACCTCAGACTTCACGCTGGAAAGCCTTATGGGCGGTGTGGTTATGGATGGACAGAAAGTCCCGGAAAAAACTTCACTTTATCTGGTGGTTCCTCCCAGCGACAAGGACCGGCTGAAACCGCTCTTGCGTCTGATCATCAACCAGGTTGTCAGACGGCTGACGGAAAGCATGGATTTTGATACCGGTGGGGCCAGTAAAAGCCGCTACCCTCATCGACTGCTGCTGGTACTGGATGAATTTCCCAGTCTGGGGAAGTTGGATATTTTTCAGGAGGCGCTGGCTTTTATTGCGGGGTATGGGCTCAAGGCACTATTGATCGTGCAGGATCTGAGCCAGTTGTTTGCCGCCTACGGCAAGGATGAATCCGTCATCAGCAATTGCCACATCCGGGTGGCCTATGCGCCCAACAAGATCGAAACCGCCGAACTGCTCTCGAAGATGGCAGGACAATCTACCGTGAGTCATACCCAGCGTCAGTATTCCGGGAACCGGTTGGCCGTGGTGCTTCAGCATGTCAACACCAATGAACAGATCGTCCAGCGGCCACTACTCACTGCTGACGAGTGCATGCGCCTGCCACCAGACGATGAGTTGGTCTTCGTGGCGGGATATGCCCCGGTTTACTGCCAGAAAATCAGGTATTACCAGGATGCGGCTCTGAGTGAGCGCATCAAGTTGGGGGCGGCCACCACGACAGGACGGAAATCATGAATGCGGGTACAGTGCGTCGGCTTTATATGGCCGTGGGCATACTGATCATGATGGCCATGACATCCTTCACGATTCTGCAGACGGGCTGGCGCATCAATCTGACCGAGAGTGAACCATTGGGGTTATACCGCATGGAACCCATGCGGTCTGACTTTGTGATTCACAGGGGAAGCCGTGTAGAATTCTGTCCGCCCGACGCAGTAACTCCCGAGCGATTTCCATTCTATATGCAAGGCGATTGTCCGAACGGGGGAATGTCTATGTTCAAGACCATCGCCGGAGTACCTGGGGATGTCATTGAGGTAAGTCCCAATGGGATTCTGATCAACCATCGCCAGTTGCCATACAGCGGCCAGATGGAAGGATCGATGCAATTTCCTTGGGTAATTTTGCCACACCAAACCGGCACGATCACATTAGGTTCCCACCAGTACTGGGTTTATGGAAGTGGTGCTTGGCCAGAGCAAGCGGCGCAAAGTTTTGATAGCCGGTACTGGGGGCCAATCAAAGATAATCAAATTCGTGGGGTGTCACCCAAGCCATCTGGATTGCTTGAACGTCGCAACGCTATTTTGTAACCAAAGGAACTATATTGAAAAATTTACTTTTATCCATTGCAATGTTGTCTGTTGCTGGGCTCGCGTCAGCTGTGTCTCTTTGTCCAGAGCAATACCCGGACGGGATACAGCCCACTGTTCTTAACCCTTCCGACCGGAATAACTTGATGGAATTGTGTGCTCCCCATGGCGGTTTTGCCAGCGAGTATTCACCCGTACTGCGAGTGCCACTTTATTCGGTCGAACATATTACTGCCGAACACATTGTCAAACATCAGAAACGGCAACAGAAACGTATAGATTCATTTCGCCCCGACGACCGGCTGACTCATGACCAACGCGCGGAACTTGAAGATTTTCGGCGTTCTGGTTTTGATCGTGGTCACATGGCGCCCGATGCGGACAGTTGGGACGAAGAGTCCGAATACGACACCTTTGTACTCTCGAACATGGTCCCCCAGGCTCCAGACAATAACCGCGAACTCCACGCCCACATCGAGGGGGCTGTCCGACACATGGCCAAGCGGGAAGGCAGTATTTATGTGTTCACCGGACCCGTGTTCCAGGGCGATACGTCCTACTTGCATCGGCGTGTTGCGGTGCCCAGCGGAATTTTCAAACTGATATACGACCCCAAGCGTCACGCAGCGGCGGCGTACCTTGAGAATAATGTCAATGGACCTCAGGGACAGACCTACAAGGTGATCTCGTCTGTTGAGTTGACTCAGTTAACCGGGATAGATTTTCTCCCCGGCATCAAGAATCTTGGGATGCTGGACCTGCCTGTACCCAGAGAGTCCAACCATTTTGTTCGGCACTCAACCAAGCCGAACCATTTTTTCGGATTTTAGGGGGAAAGGATGATTGATCCGGATAACTCGCTTCTCCAGGCCGTGATTGTCGTAACCGGCGTGATCGGCAATATTTTCAATGCGCGTCGCGACTCCCGAGGGTTTTACTTCTGGATGGTGACGAACGCACTCATGATTTATACTTCTTGGGTGGTAGGTGCATGGGGTTCAGCAGCACTGTTTTTTTACTATGGGATGGCATCAATCTACGCATTGAGGCACTGGAAAAAACTCGATCAAAACCTCTTTCGACATCTCCCCATAGAATCTGACCAAGAATAGGATAAAAGGACAATAATGTATCGATATTTGGTCACAACATTTCGCACGCCTCAGTTTCAAACATCAGTCATCGACGACCACTATGCTTTCCTGGATCGTTTGAGACAGCAGGGGAAACTTGAACTGGCGGGACCGTTTACAGACAAGTCTGGTGGCGCTTACCTGATCAAGGCTGCTGATATGGAAGAAGCCAAAGCATTGGCTTTTAGTGATCCAGTCCATACATCCAAATCCTCAATAGTCACTGTCTACGAATGGAATGCAAAGTGAGGGCAGCAAAATAACCGAACCCCAGTTTCGAATTTTTCTCTTTAGGCGCGCACCCTCTGTCTTTCAGGTGTGCGCCTCACCAAACTCATATCAGTCCCACCGTACCGAGCCCTCCGGTTAACTTATGGGCGCAAACGAGAATATGCCATGTGTCTTCCACCCTGCGAGACAACTCCATCGGGGTGTCATGGCTTTATATTGTTTCTCCCGGCTCGCGCTCTGGAAAAAACCCTCCCGTTCCCTCATCCCCGAGTCTGAGTAAGGTACTCATATCGAGGCCCAACTCTTGAAAGGACGGAACAGTATGAAAAACTCGATTCGCAATACGGTTTGTAACCCAATTGTTCGCCGTGCCGGTATGACTGGGGCGGTTTTTCTGGCCACCATTTCCAATGCCTTCGCCACTGGGGCTGGTGGCTTGCCTTGGGACGGCGCAATCATGACGCTACAGAGTGATTTAACCGGTCCAGTGGCCACCGCGATCAGCGTCATTGCCTTTCTGGCCGCAGGCGCTGCTCTGGTATTCGGGGAAGAATTGGGCGGAATCGCTAAGAAGGCCCTCTATGTAGTGCTTGGGGTGGCATTTATCGTCCTTGGGGACAGATTCCTGGCCGCTATGGGGCTGACCGGTACGCTGATCTATTGATGATGGTCCCTCAAGAGAATAAGGGCGGAACAGGTGCGGACGATAACTCACCTGGAGAGTTGGACCTCACTCTCATCATTCAGCCACTTCTGGATCAGGGCCGCAGTTTGAAGGAAATCGCTGTGGCCCTGCGCAAAACTGCCTACCTCGTAGAGATGATGGCCAAGATTCATGGAGATTTTCAATGAGCGACTTCACAACGCCAATTCACGAATCCCTGAACCGTCCCATCCTGATGATGGGCGGTGAACGGAATCTGGTGCTTATGCTAGGCATTCTGGCTGGGGTATTTATCTTTTCTCTCGCAAAGTTCTGGGCAGCGGCCATTGGCATTACCCTTTGGACGGTTGGGCAATGGGCTTTGAGCAGGGCTGCCACCTACGATCCGCAATTATCAAAAACCGGAGTACGGTTGATGAAATACCAACGTTTTTATCCGGCGAGGGCAACCCCTTACGCCAAGATCAGGGAGATCAAGACATGAGGGCACTCAAGGAATTCCGTTCGGCGGTCTATGGCTTGGCCGACCTGCTGCCCTGGGCGGCCATGGTGGACAACGGTATCGTCATGACCAAGGGCGGAGGGTTGATGGCCGCCTGGGATTATCACGGGCCGGACCTGGACTCGGCTACCCCGGAGGAACTCAAGGCCATGGCTGCACGAATCAACACGGCTTTGAAATTGGAGGATGGCTGGGTGTTGCATTGCGATGCCATCCGGGCCCCCGCTCCAGGCTATGCGCCCCAAGGTGCTTTTGCTGACCGCACCACCCGGTTGATTGATGAGGTACGACGGGGCAGTCACGAATCTACCCATGTGGGGTTTGGGAGCCGCTATGTCTTGACCCTGACCTGGTTCCCCATGCCCGATGCTGCCCGAAAGACTGCCGACCTGTTTGTGGACGGTCGTGTCGTCGCGACAGCAGAACGGAATCTGGAACGCTTCAAGAATCAGATTCGCGAGATCGAGGGCAGGCTTTCGAGTTTTCTGCACATCAAACGTCTGGCTGATGTGACAGACCCGGTCACACAGGAGATCAGCAGTCCACTACTCGCCCACCTGGAGCAGTGCGTCTCCACGGATCCGGCCGGTCGCCCGTTCCTCATGCCTGAAATTCCCATGTACCTCGATGCCATCCTGGGGCATCACGATTTTGCCACCGGGTTTGTGCCTCGCGTCGGACGCAGGAATGTTTCCTGCATCGGATTGACGGGACTTCCCCCGCACAGCTTTCCGGGGATTCTGGATTTTTTGTCGAGATTGCCGGTGTCCTACCGCTGGAGCAACCGGTTCATCTATCTGGATCCTGGTCAGGCCGAGAAAACCCTGAATCAGTACCGCAGTAAATGGGCCCAGAAGCGCAAGAGCATGATGAACCTGATGCGCGAAAACGCCGGAGGGCAGGCGACCCACATCAATGCCGATGCGGACCGTATGGCCAATGATGCGGTACAGGCCCTGGCGGAAGCCTCCAGCGGAATGGTGCTTTATGGGTATTACACCAGCGTACTGTTGTTGTCCCATGAAAACGAGGCTGTATTGGATGAAATTACTCGTGAAGTGGTCAAGCTCATCGAGAACCATGGGTTCGGAGTGCGCATCGAGGATGTCAATGCAGTGGAGGCATATCTGGGGAGCCTTCCGGGGAACACTTCAGCCAATGTGCGTCGGCCCCTCATTCACACACTGAATCTCGCTCACCTGTTGCCCTTCACTTCGGTATGGGCAGGCCCTGACAAAAACGCTTGCCCGTTCTACCCGCCGGACAGTCCACCGCTGATTTACACCAAGACCGATGGCAGTACGCCCTTTCGGCTGAGTCTGCATTCCGGAGATCTGGGGCATAGCGTAATTCTGGGCCCCACTGGGTCCGGCAAATCCACCTTGCTGGGTCTGATTGCCGCCCAGCAGTTCCGTTATCCCAAGGCCCAGGTCTTTGCCTTCGACAAAGGGTACTCCATGCTTCCTCTGGTATTGGCGTCGGGCGGGCAACATTACGACATTGCCGGTGACCATGCCCATCTGGCCTTTTGTCCCTTGGCCCGAGTCGATGAGAAAAACGAACAGGCATGGGCTGCCGAATGGCTGGAACAACTCTGTGAACTCCAGGGCATGAAAATTCTCCCCAGCCACCGCCAGGAGATTTACCGGGCCGTGGTCCAGCTTGGGGCATCTACCGAAGTCATGGCCCAACGGACTATGACCAACTGCCTGATTCTGATTCAGGATCAGTCTCTGCGCGAAGCCTTGCAGGCCTACACCCTGAGAGGGATGGCTGGGCACTTGCTGGATGCGGAAACCGACAGTCTGGATGAGGATCCCTTTCAGGTCTTTGAAATGGAATGCTTGATGAACAAGGGAGACAAACTGGTCCTGCCGGTACTGACCTACCTGTTCCACCGCATCGAGCAACGCTTCAGGGGACAGCCCACTCTGCTGATTCTGGACGAGGCATGGGTCATGCTGGGGCACCCGGCATTCAAGGCCAAGATCCGGGAATGGCTCAAGGTCTTGAGAAAAGCCAATGTGGCCGTGGTCTTCGCCACCCAGAGCCTGACAGACCTGACACGATCCGGAATTGCGGATGTGATCTATGAATCCTGTCCCACCAAAATCCTGTTGCCCAATCCGGAAGCCATGACCGAGAACATCCGTCCGATGTATCAGGGGATTGGACTCAACGACCGTCAGATCGAGATCATCGCCCGAGCCACTCCCAAGCGCCAATACTATGTGATCCACCCCGAGGGACGGCGGCTTTTCCATCTGGGATTAGGCCCGGTTGAACTGGCCTTCGTCGGTGCTTCCGGCAAGGAGGATATCGCGCAGATACGGGAATTACACGGCAAGCATGGGAACAGTTGGCCCGGCCAGTGGCTGCGTCACCGTGGCCAAATCAAGGCGGCGGAAGTCTGGGAATCCTATCGGTAAAAGCGGAAACCGGGCGGAAAGCGTTTCGTCCGACGCGGCGGATTCGTTCAGGAAGTGATCAAGGAAATTCTCGGCGAGCATGAACTACATTTACGATCTCAATGCAAGTCGCTGCAACGCGATAGAAAACGATGTAGTTAGGATGGGCCACAATCTCGCGCATGCCCGGGACGCGCTCACTCTGTCGGTACAAGTACGGGTGTTCAGCGGCTGGAAGAATGACTCTTCCAGTAGGCGTTTCATACGCCGGGCTGCCGGTGGATTCTCGAAAGCGATGTAACGGATGATTTGCGCCAAATCATCGCGGGCTGTAGCCCGCCAAGCGATGAGCAACAAATCACGTCCCCCGCAGTGCGGCCTCGGCTTCCTCGATGATGCTGTCCATCTCGACCATCACTTCGTCATGCGGGATGAGTGACCGCTTGTCAGCCAAACTCAACTCGACCTTGGTGCGCAACCAAGCGACATAACTGGCTTCCTGATCGACACTCTCGAATTCTGAAACAAGGGGAGACAGAGCGACGCTCATTTGCTAATTCCTCCGTTTCTTTCATTTTACGCCAATCCCCGTAAATTCGTCACACACTCAACACAAGCCGCTTCCAATACTTTCCTTGCCCTCCGATCCGGCGTATAAAACGCGTGTCCGATGCGGAATTTTTGTGCTTGTACCTCAAAGTACAAAGAAATTCGGCTATTGACAGCTTTCGCCTCATTGCTGCCGGATGAACTGTCATGGGTTCAAAGGCAGGTATCCGAGTTGAGCGGACGCTTGGCGCGTCAACCCACGGACTGGAGGTCGGCCATTCCGGTCTTTGGGCCTGAGCCGAACGAACGACAACGATCTGACAGTCAGCAGACCGTGGTACCGCCAAGCCGTTGAGGGTGAGTTTCCCCACCTAATGAACTCATACACTCGACCCTGCGCTGTCCGCAGATCCGATTTCTGCCGCTGTAACCTCAACGAGCAATGCGTAGTCGATAGGGGCATGCGCCAACTAACAGAACCTCTTGCTCTTCTGATAATTGCCAACTCATATTCTAGGATGGTCGAACATGACGAACGACCCCGTTGCCACGGAGTTCAGCAGTTGGCTTGGAGGCCATGTCGCGGCGGAGGCAGTGGGCAGCACGAATGACTAGGCTACTCTGGCGACGACCTCCGCTATCCGCTCCGGGTGTGTCAACTGGGGATTGTGACCGGTATCGGCAATAACCGTGACTGGGCCGTTCCAGAGATGCAACAAGGGATCCTGCGCGCCTACGATCAAATGGATCGGTATTTGTTTCAGTTCCGATAGCCATTGGCGGAAGCGTGCGCGTTCCGACTCGCCGCTCGCTTGCGCCAGGCGGGTGAACGTCTGGACACGCACGGACGGGCGTTCCAGCGACGTGAAGGCGCTGGCGATCGATACGTGGTTTAGACCATCGGGATGTATCTGGTGAGCGAAGGTCGTCTTCGGCAGAAGGCGAAAAAGCAGCCTGCCCAGTGAAGACACCCGCAGCAGCATTGGCGGTCGTGCCTGCAGGAAGAAAGGTGACACCAGCACCAAGGCCTTGACCTTGTCCGGGTGGCGGCGCGCAAATGCCAAAGCAATGCCCGCACCCAGCGAGTGGCCCACCAGAACGGCAGGCTCGGTCACCAGCCGATCCAGCCAGGCTTGACCGATGGCTTCCACCGTTCCCGAGCGTCCCATCCCCGGTAGGTCCGGGATGATGGCGGGATTGTCTAGGTGGCTGCGAACGGCATCCCAGCTGTCGCCATTAAGGGGTAGGCCGTGCAAATAGACAATGGGGGTGCCGTCGCCGGGCAGGCGCTTGACCCATTGCCCCCGTTCGAATCCTGCTTGGGCAGGTTCATGGCCTACGGGATTTGATCGATACGCGCCGGAACCGAAGTCGGCGCTGACCAATTTGGCAATCCAAGGCGCCAGGTTGCGCGTCTTGATCAGTCCATCGATTCCCATGCGCTGCGCCAAGACCTGTGCGGGAACGGTGTCGTAGCGGTCTTCCGCCAGGAAGCTCAAGGTCTCCTTGGCTCCGGGAAGCAAGGCGGCAGGCAGCCGTTTCAACACGCCGGTCGAGACAAAACGCTGTGGCACGGGCACGCCCAGAATGCTGCCCACCAGGCGCAACAAGTCGTGGAGTCGGGGGGTGTCCGGGTCCAGCAGCCAGTACTGGCGGTTGGCGGACTCCGCATAGTCGAGTATTCGGGCCGCGAATTCCGCAACATAGTCGACGTGGCACAGCGGTATGAAAGTATCGGGATTGCCGGGCAGGGCAGGCAACCGGCCGTGAAAGAGTTGCTCGACCATCTCGCCGATTCCGAGGTACTGGGTGGTTTCGCCGTCTTGGCTGTCGCCAATTACCGCCGCCGGGTTGAGGGCGGTCCATGGTAGCCGTAAGCGGGTGCATTCGGCGATTAGGTGCCGGTGAGCGATGCGCTTAGAGGCTTCATATCCGCCCAGCCGCCGGTACCATGCGGTTTCGTCGCCTGGTTCGTCGGCGGCAATTCGGTAACCGCCGATCCAGACGAAGCGCTGCAGCAAAGGAAGACGCGCAGCCCAGCGCACCAAGGACTCACTGGCGTCGACGTTGATGCGTTGTGCTTGAGTTGGCGCCAGGTTCCAGGCAAAGGCCGCCGCCAAATGGAACACGACTTCGATGCTGGACTCGGCTGGCGACAGCGCCTGTTCGAAGCGGATGATGTTCTCTAGATTGAGGTTCACGAAGCGGATGTCCGGCTCCCGCAGGCCCCGCCGAGTCAGCCAAGTGCGATAGCCGGCTTCCTGCTGTGCGACGTCGCGTAGGGCGGCGATCACCCGATGTCCGCGCCGGAGCAGAACCGGTACCAGCCACTTGCCGATAAAACCGTTGGCGCCTGTAACTAGTATTGTTTTCGGTTCGGTTTGCAAGGACAGCATAGATACCTCCTGATTTATTAACTAGACCGGTCTATATATTAGTTGGTCAAAAAAGGTCTCATTGATCGGACATCGCGGGCACCTCCTGCAGCCGCGTTACCAGCATGCGGCAGATGGTTCGGAGAGGCTGAACGCTGCGAGTAGCCCGGGCCAAAATCAGGGCGCCTTCAATCGAAGACAGGATCATCAGAGCATCCTCGCGAGCTCGTATCGCTGTCGCACCATGCCGTTTCAAGGCGGTGGCGATGGCGTCCAACCAGTCTGCGTAGGCCTGTTCGCAAGCACGACGCACTTCTGGATGCTCATCGCCCACCTCCAAGGCAACCGTGGCAACCGGGCAGCCTTTTTGGAAATCCGACGCTTGCAGCCGTCCCTCCAACTCGCGCGCGACAAATTCAATGCCCGCGGCTGCCGAGGGTGCCTGAAAGCATTGCTGCATCAGCGCCCCAATCGCCTGCGATCCCATTGCGAGCGCCTGCGCCACCAATTGGTCCTTGCCACCAGGAAAGTGGAAATACAAAGATCCCTTGGGGGTGCTGCTCTCATTGAGAATCCGTTGCAGACCGACATTGTGAAAGCCGTGCCTCTCGATCAGATTGAGCGTGGCAGCGAGCAGCCGTTCTCGAGTTTGTTCGCCCTTTCTAGCCATGACGACAATTATAGACCAGTCTATATATTATTTGCAATAGTCGATTCTAAGTACCCATCTAATTTTTGACGATTTCAGCCAATAAATCTCCCACCGCGATGGTGATCGGAGAGGGAGATGGGGCCGGGTAACCATTCGAACTCGCGTGCGACCCGAAGGCGGATTCGATTGCCCGGTCGAGGTTCAATCAACTGAAGTCGGTCAAGCCGGAGCAGACGGAGAAACCCGACCGTCAGCAAAGGGCGCGATGTGTGAGCTCGGTGGAAAACGAAACTGCCGTTCAACGGGCTCGTAGGCCGAACGGCGGGAAACCGGCGCACTGCCGACCGATCAGAAGCACGCCGTCAACATCGGCTCAGGCCGAGCAGTGTGAATTGGCCTTCCGACCGGTTCCGAAGTGCAGCAGCCGTTCAAATGACAGCATATCTGGGTGTATGTGTGACCGCAATAGGTTCAGAGCTGCCATTTCAGCAGCAAACCCAACCAATTGAATTTTTCGAAGGTCTGGCTCTAAAATCGAATTCCAACCAGAATAATAGGCCCTGAATCAGCCTCGCTCGATCAAAAAATAGTCCGATCTAACCTCAGATTGCAAATAGCCAGAAATTCTTCCGTTCCCTCCCCGCAGAGTCTGATCAGGGCCATCGTTCCGATGACCATCTTTGAAGAAAGGAGCAGTGATGAAAAAAACTGTCATAACACTCTGTATTTCGTTGGGGTCAGTCGGTGCCACAGCAGGAACTTTTACGGGAGGTGCCACATTTCCCGAGCAGATCGTCCAGGAAATTACTGCTGTGCAACAGTACAGCCAAGAGGCCATGCAACTTCAGCAGCAGTTGATGATGGTTCAGAATCAGGTCAGGAATCTTCAGAGTTTTCCTGATCAGTTGTGGCAGTCCACCCTGCCGACCCTCAACACGCTGGTCAGTCTCGTGGGTAATGCCCAAGGGCTGAACTACGCCACCCAGAATACCGTGGCAGATGTTCAACAACAGTATGGTGACCCCACCCAGGCTCTGTCTGATTATCAGGGTAGTCTGCAAAAATGGACAGAGAATACAGACAGTCAGATTGCGGCAACCCTTCAACAATACGGCCTCAGTCAACAAGATTTCGGAACTACACAAGCGTCCTTGGCGGCTATTCAGGCCGCGAGCCAATCAGCTCCCGGACGAATGCAAGTGTTACAGGCCGGAAACCAGATATCCGGCTTGATGATCAATCAACTTCAATCATTACAGCAAGACATGAACGCAGGGAATCAGATGATGGCCAACTATGTGGCGGGGCAGACCCACGCGCAGGACGCGCAGACCCAAGGTCTCTTGAAGATGCTCAATACTCCAACAACCCCTTTGTATTGAGCTCGTTATACATTCCCTTCAACTGGAGAATTCGAAGATGAAAAAAACACATACAATGGCTTCGCTCGGCCTGCTGATCATCCTTTCGGGATGCGCAAATTTACCTCAACTCAATACTTCATTGGCGCAATTTAACCCATCAGTTTCCGTGCCGGTTGGGCAACTTGGCGATGGCACAGGGTATCAACCCATTTTTAATATCTCCATACCGACGGGCACCTGTAATCAGCAGGCTTTTATAGACGGATTCAAAGATGGTTATTTGTCAGGCTGGAATAGTTCTGTACATGAAAAAATCAACGACCTGGATGGTCATGTTCCCAAGTCAAAATTGCTGGCTTACAGGAGCAAATTGATAGGATCGGAAAATTATCAGACACATGCTGGCAGTTATCCTCTTTTCGGTCCTTATGGTTATCAGGATACCTGTGGGCACGCAAGTTACCAGAACGGTAACGCACAGGGTGGCCTATCAGTTTCCAATAACTGGAACACCATGTTTCCACAAGGAATATAAATCATGAGGCTCATCATTGCATTCTGTCTGCCCTGGCTCACATTCTTTACAATCGGTCGTCCAATCTCAGGGGTTTTTTGTCTCCTGCTTCAGGTCACCCTCATCGGCTGGATCCCGGCGGTCATATGGGCAGTCTATGCCTTGAGCCAGTACAAAACCGACCAGAAAATCGAGCAGGCTTTGGGTCCGGAGCGATGATGGGGGCTCTGTCTGCTGAGCCGGCACAACTCATTGTGCAGTGCGCTCCCCAGGTGGCTCCCATCACCATGGCCGCCATCGTGCAACAGGAAAGCGGGGGAGATTCCCTCGCTTTGCACGACAATGATTCTGGAAAAACCTACCATTTGGGAAGTCTGTACGAAGCCGCCCAAATGGCAGGAGACTTGATCCGTCAGGGCCACTCCGTCGATATCGGTCTGGCCCAGATCAACAGCAAGAATCTGCCTGCTCTGGGATTGACCATGGATCAGGTGCTGGATCCTTGCACGAACCTGGCGGCCGCGCAGGCCATTCTTTTGAGCGCCTGGGCGCAGTCTGGCGGCAACCTCCAAGGTGCTCTCTCTGCCTACAACACGGGTAATACCCGAGGACTCTCCGGGGCACGATACAGTGCCCGCGTATTCGAAAAAGCTGGGGTGCCCAGTATTCCGGGTGGGCATCTAGCCAGGTGGGCCATGGCTACGAAAAATCAAGGTGATGCGTCGCCCACTACCTGGACCCCGCAATCCAGCCCTTTGACACCCAAAGGATTCTAAAAGGTGGCGCGACCGTTGTCGCGTTTCCCGAAAATCAGGTAGTCAAGTCTGTCTTTTCCGGTTTTAACCGGTATCTGCGCCATCCCTTTGTGTCTGTATTTCATGCAGTGGCCGTGTGTTCCCAAGTTCCGAAAGCGTCCTTCACTTCAAGCCAACCGTTCCGGCTCCATCAAAAAACCGTGGCAGTGCTCGGTAACCCTGCGCGCTGGCCGCACCATTTTTTGACTTCGGGCCATTCCGTTCTCTCCTTGCTTTCTTCTCCTTGCGCTCTGCGACACGGCTCCAAAACGCATGAAACAACCGACAACAAGGAGAAACAGCATGGACGCAATCACCAAAACCAGAAAATCCAGACAAATGAAGACCGACACTCACCAAACCGCATGTGTGCTACAGACGGAAGACCTTCCCTCTTATGGGACAGAAATCGAGGATGGGGTCATTCAGAAGGCACTGGATATTCTGGCTTCGAGAATCCGGAAAGCAGAATCATTTCTGAACAGTCCGGGAGCAGTACGGGATTTTCTGCGGATCAAGATGGCAGGACTGGAGCATGAAGTGTTCAGTATCGTGTTTCTGAATGCACAGCACGGGGTCATCACCGTGGAAGAATTATTTCGGGGTACCCTGGCCCAAACTTCCGTATACCCCAGAGAGGTAGTAAAACGGGTATTGCACCACAATGCGGCGGCGGTCATCTTGGCGCACAACCATCCAAGTGGCCTTGCAGAACCAAGTCAGGCCGACAAGAGACTCACGGAAGCGTTGAGGAAATCCTTGGACCTGATTGATGCCAGGGTCCTTGATCATTTCATCGTGGCGGGGACCGAGTGCATCAGTTTTGCAGAACGCGGCCTGCTTTGATCACTTTTCAGGAACAGATGACCTCTCAAAGGGCATCTGTTCCCTCTCTACCGAGTCTGTACAACGGTCAAAAGATATCCACTTTTTCTGTGGATAAACCAGTGCAGAACGGGTTTAGATGTTGATTGGGAAGCCTCAAAGACCATTGAGCAGAAATTAATCAGTAACAATCACAGAGGACTATGCCATGCGTCTGTTCATCGCAGAGAAACCATCAGTCGCAAAAGCCATTGCCGGTATGGTGGGCAAGTTGGGTCATGGCGAAGGGTATATTGAGTGTTCCAATAATACGGTCATTACCTGGTGTTATGGCCACTTGCTGGCATTGGTTCCTCCGGAAGAGTATGTCGGCGGGAAAGTGCAGTCCTGGCAGATTCCGGTCATCCCTCAAGACTGGAAACTGTCTCCCCGTCAGGGAAATCCGGCAAAACAGATCAGAACCATCCGCGAATTGCTGGCGAAGGCCAGCGAAGTCGTGCATGCAGGGGATGCAGATCGGGAAGGTCAGCTTCTGGTGGACGAAGTGCTGGGGTATCTGGGTTGGCGTGGAAAAACTTCACGCCTGTGGCTGTCCAGCCTCGATGACGAAAGCATTCGCCGGGCGCTGGCCACCATCAAACCGAATTCAGCCTTGCGGTCGGTTTATGAATCGGCTCTGGCGCGTCAATATGCGGACTGGCTCGCGGGCATGAATGAATCCATTGCGATCAGCAGAAACCTCCAGGCCCTTGGGATACCGGGGTCATGGAGTGTGGGACGAGTACAAACACCGACCCTTGCACTATTGGTAAATCGACAACGGGCCATCAGGGCGTTTCGGCAACAGGAGCATTACCAGGTGGAGGCCACGCTGGACGGCAGCATCAAGGTCCAATGGCAAATTCCTGAAGAGTTGCTGGGGGATGGGCTTTTGCTGGAACGCCATGCGGCGGATCAGGTCGCCGGGCGCGTAATAGCTCAGCCCTTCCAGGTGGAGAAGTTCTCCAGCAAAATCGGCTCAAGAGCGTCCCCCTTGCCCTATGTTCTCAGTTCGTTACAAAAAATGACCAGCAGTCGATATGGCCTGTCCGCAGCACAGACGCTGGAGGCGGCTCAGGAACTCTATGAAGCGAAGCTGACCACCTATCCCCGTACTGATTGCCCTTATTTGCCCGTGGAGTTGCGGGACAAAGCAGGAGCTGTGCTGGAAGCCATCGGACTGGATAACACTGATGGCGTGAACATTACACGCACCCATGCAGCCTGGAATACCGGAAAGGTTGAGGCGCACCATGGGATTGTTCCAACGGGACAAAAAACAGGGATGACTCTTTCCCAGAATGCTCGCCATGTGTTCAGCCTGATCTGTGAGTCCTATGTCCGGCTGTTCATGCTCCCGGAGAGTTTTGAAGCCCGTGAGGCAATTTTCCTGTTTCAGGGCGGAGACAGATTCAGTGCAACCACCAGAATCGTCATGGAAAAAGGATGGACTCGATACGGGAAACATGAGGACGATACGGAATCGGTGACGCAGGGTGAGTTACCCGTCCTTTCCAGGGGAGAAACCCGTCGATGTGTCTCGGCTGAGGTCCTGATCAAGCATACAACCCCTACAAAACCCTTTACAGACGGCACCTTGATTGCCGCGATGACCAGCATTCATAAACTGGTGGCAGATCCTGAACTGAAAAAGCGGCTGCGAGAAACTTCCGGGCTGGGGACAGAAGCGACACGGGCATCCATCATCGAGACCCTGATCAAACGGGATTACGCCAAACGCATCAACAAGGAAATTCACCCGACGCTAAGGGGGATTGACCTCATTGAAATGGTACGCAGAGTGGCCCCGGAGATAACCGACCCCGGGACCACTGCCCTGCAGGAGGATTCCTTGGCCGATATCGCGGCCTCGCGCGCCACCATGGCCGATTTCATGGGTGGACAAATTCAAACCGTTCGACGGCTTTCAGAGACTCTTTTGAGAGGAAAACTCATGGAAAAAGAGATTTTGGCGTGTGAATGCCCGGCGTGCGGTAGTTTGCATTGCATCAGACTGACGAGTAAAGCAGGGAAACCCTATCACCGCTGCCCAGACTGTAGCGCTGCCTTTGCCGATGAGAAGGGCAAGCCTGGTAAACGGTTCGAAAGTTCTGCGTCGGACGCGGGAAAAAAGCCGACCCAATCTACTTCGAATTCAGGGGGACCAAAATGTCCCGTTTGCAAGAAGGATACAGACCGCAGGTTCACAAAAACCAGCAAGCCTTATTTCCGGTGTGGGGGATGTAATTCCGCTTGGTGGCCTGATAACAACAAACTTGGGAGTAAATGGGATGCGCGCTAAAAATATAACCAAGGCCACATTGTCGGGGATTTTACTGTCCGGAACTACGGTGGAGGCCCAGGCGGCTGCATCCAATGTACTCACCGGAATCCAGAATATGGTGCAGAGTTCGTCGGCCGGGTGGATGTCGGCGTCTCTGTCGCTGGCCCAGAATCTGTTCGTCGGGCTGGCGGGTATCGAGATCGCATGGACCGGGATTCACTGGGTCCTGAAAAAAAATGATCTATCGGACTTTATCGCGAGTTTTGCTCTCAAAATGATTTCGATCCTGTTCTTTTATATGCTCCTTGGATTGGCCCCCACCTGGATCCCCATGATCATCAACAGTTTTGCCCAGGCCGGGCAAATCGTTGGCGCATCGGGAGGAGGAGGAATTCCCCCAGTTGTAACACTTGATCCCTCGGGAGTCTTTGAACAGGGCATGACCGTCTCTGGAGCAATCTGGACCGCTTTTGGGAATGCATCGGCTGCAATGGGAATCGGCCAGACCTTTGCAGGGGCTCTGGCCACCTTGCTGGGATCGATCTTTGCCATTATCGCCTATGGACTTCTGGCATTACAGATTCTGATCACGAACATCGAGAGTTACATCATTATCGGTGGCGGTGCTCTGCTACTGGGGTTTAACGGGAGCAAGTGGACCCAGGTCTTTGCGGAAAAATATCTCGGTTACGCCGTCAGCGTCGGAATCAAACTGTTTGTGCTGTATCTGATCGTTGGTCTGGGCCAGAATCTGGCCAACACCTGGGTGACCCAACTGGGGACTTTTACGCCGGAAACAGTCATACAGGTCGGGGCTGCTGCCCTGATCTACGGTGCCATGGGGATCATGGTTCCCGGCATTGCAGGATCGATGCTTAATGGTTCACCCAGCATGAGTCTGGGGAGCATGGCGGGTGGAGCGTCGGTCGCAGCGGGCGGACTGGCCGGTGGGGCAATGTTGGGTGCGGGACTTGCCACTGGTGGAGCTGGAAATCTTGGAAAACTGGCCAGTATGGTGGCCAGTGGTGGAAAAGATGGAGCGGGGGCCAGCAATTTTGGAACTGGTGCAGGTGCTACCGACACCCTGGCTAAACTCGCAACACAGGCATCGTCATCATCAAAGTCTGGGGGCACTACCCCATTGGGGGAAACATCTTTCTCACCAATATCAGGTACCACCAACGCAAGTGGGGCCGGACCTGCTGAAATCCTCTCATCAAGTCCCGCAAGCACTGCTACACCGGGAGGGTCATCCGACACACCAGATTCCATTGGTGGCGGAGCAGCAGGGGCCAGTGCAAGCACTGATTCCGGAGGTGCCACCCCTACGAGCGGGTCCGGTAAAGATCCGTCATTGCTAAAAACCGGGTTGGATACCCTTGGGCAATCCAGGGATCAGGTTGGCAGAAGTGAAGGGAGCAGTGGCGGAATTCAGATTCGGTTGGGGCATTCGGAGTAGTTCTTCTCCATCGGTAGATTATCCTCTGGTAAGTTTACTTACAATGTAAACTAGGTTACTATTCTTCCATATTGCCGAGAGAGGGAGTGATTTATGTGGAGCAGGACCTACAGCAAGCGGGTAAGTGGGTTGCAAGTAAATAAAGTGTGGATGGTATGGACCGATGTCAATCGGTGGCACACTTGGCAGCCCGACATCGAATATGCAGAATTGAACGGCGAGTTCAAGGTGGGCAACACTTTCAAGCTAAAACCCAAGAATGGCCCACAAGTTTCCATCCGGATCATCAAAGTCGAACCTGGCAGGCAGTTCACCGATTTGACCTGTTTTCCTGGGGCGCGCATGTTCGGTTGCCATGAATTCATTGCTTACGATGATGAACTGGAAATACGCACGACCATGAGCATCGAAGGTTTTTTGTCTTTTTTGTGGAGAAAAATCGTTGCGGAAAGTGTGGCTCATGGAATGGAAAAGCAAACGGAGGCGCTGATTGAAAAAGCCAGAAGTGTCTGAGTCTTCCCCCTTCAGGCACGCTCAGGCAGATGACAGCCCCGGGTTCCTGTTGTGGAAGCTCACCGCTCTATGGCAGAGAAAACTCGGCGGTATCTTCGATGCGTTTGCCCTTACCCAAACCCAAACCCAGTTTGCCATCCTGGCTTCACTCCTGTGGTTCGAGCGACAGCATGAGCCACCGACCCAGGCTCGCCTGGTCGAGCATGCCAAGATCGACAAGATGACCCTTTCCAAAGCCATTCGAAAACTTGAGGAAGCTGGGCTGGTCAATCGGGAGTCTTCAACTTCGGATACCCGTGCCATACAGGTTCGATTCACTGTCGCGGGACGCAAACTGATTCACCAGGCCATCATTGCCATCGAGCGCGCCGACGATGAATTTTTCTCGTGCCTCACGGAAGGCCAAATAGAGACTTACAAGGCACTGACCCTTGCCATCATCGCGGGCAACAATCCATGAAGCGCTACTGGATTGGCGTTGCATCGAAAGAACATGTCAGCGCTGGCGTGGCTGGTGGATTCAGTCAGTTATGCCACGGAAAGGCCCTGCCGCTCAAACGCATGGCAGTGGGCGACTGGCTCATCTATTACTCGCCCAGGGAACAATTCGACGGAACCGTTCCTTGCCAGAAATTCACAGCCATTGGCAAAGTCGTCGGTGACAAGGTCTATCCCTTTGAAATGTTCCCAGGCTTTGTCCCCTACCGGCGTGATATCCATTTTATGGAAGCGACCGATACGCCCGTTCGCCCGCTTCTTGAGCAGCTTTCTTTCATTAAGGACAAGAGTCGGTGGGGCTATGCTTTCCGATTCGGACATCTGGAAATTCCAAAAGCCGATTTCGAGTTGATCGTGACCGGTATGCTAGGGCGCATTCCAGCGGATGATTGACGATGCCCCGTTGCTCGATTCTGTCAATTGCCGAGCGAGTTGGCCTGCCCCCGAAACTCACGACGGTAGAGTGACGGGGAAATCTGTAAAACATCCCTGAACTGCTGACGCATCGACACCGACGAGCCAAAGCCTGCCCTTGCGGCAATCAGATCGATGGGCTGATCTGTGGTTTCAAGCAAGCGTTGAGCCAGAGCCAAGCGCTGGTGGCGAAGCCAGTCGCTTACCGTGGTTCCGGTAGCCTTCCTGAAACGGCGGGTAAAAGTGCGGCGGCTCATCCTGGCCTGTTCGACCAGCGTATCAATATCCAAAAGCCGATCAAGATGAAGAACCGCCCAGTCGAGCACTGCCGACAATCGTTTATCTTTCCCTTCAATAGGAAGCGGCAATTCGATGTACTGCGCCTGTCCACCCTGTCGGTGCAATGGAACCACCATGCGACGTGCCACACGGCTGGCAATCTCGGCACCGTACCACTTACCCAGCAGATGCAGGCAGCAATCGATTCCCGCCGAAACACCCGCAGATGTCACCACATCGCCGTCGTCCACATAGAGGACATCAGGGTTGATCTGGATGCGCGGGTAACGATATGCCAGTTCGCGGGCGCAGAGCCAGTGGGTCGTAGCAGGATGTCCATCAAGAATGCCGGCCGCAGCCAGTACGAATGTTCCCAAACATAATCCAACCAGACAGGCTCCGCGTGCATGGGCCGCGCGTAATGCCTCGAGGAGTGGTTCCGGTGGCAACACCTGCGGATCGTGCCAACTTGGGACAATGACAGTATCAGCGCTGGCCACCCCTTCGAGACCATAGGGCACCGTGATGGTGAAACCGGACGCAGTCGACAGCGATCCTGCTTCTACCGCGCATATGCGCAAGTCAAAACGCGGCACCCCCGCCGCGCTGCGGTCTGTTCCGAAGACCTCGCAGGGAATGGAGAGATGAAAGGGGCTGATGCCTTCGAAAGCGATTACGGCGATGGTGAGAATAGTCACGCGACTTCCAAGACTGGAACTATGGCCTGATTTTATCGGAGATTGTCTTACAGGTCACTATCAGTCGTGGATGATTGGAGAAATAATATCCCTATGACGCCACAATCCTGTGGGCGTTGTACCAAAGATAGTCCACAAGGAGTATCCCCATGCCATCCCACCGCCGTGCTCTGCTTGTCATTGATGTGCAGAACGAATATGTTACCGGCAACCTGCCCATCGAATACCCCGCTATTCGGCACTCCCTGACCAATATCTGCAGAGCCATGGATGCCGCACTATTAGCGGATGTACCCGTTATCGTCGTCCAGAACACTTTGCCCGCTGGGGCGCCCGTTTTTTCCAAAGGATCTCCCGGTTGGGAACTCCATCCGTCCGTCCGTTCCCGACCATACAGCCATTACATTGAAAAGACCCTGCCCAGCGCTTTCGCTGGCACTGACCTGGCCGGGTGGCTGAGCCGAAACGACATCGATACGCTGGTCGTGGTCGGCTATATGACCCACAATTGCGCTGACTCGACCATCAAACATGCGTTGCACGCTGGCCTGGCCGTGGAGTTTCTCACGGATGCCGCTGGGTCACTCCCCTACGATAACCATGCGGGCCGGGCCACCGCCGAGGAAATTCATCGGGTATTTACGGTTGTCCTGCAGTCGCGTTTTGCCGCAGTAGCAACGACCGATGAATGGATCGAGGCACTGAAAACAGGAAAAGCTCTTCCTCGCGATAACATCTATGGATCCAACCAGCGGGCACGCGGTTTAAGGGATACCTCATGAGCAGATGTGGACAAACACGATGATCCAATTGCGTCTCCTCATGGTTGAAGATGTCGCCACCATTGAAAATTGGCCGAAGTATTCGGCTGAGTTCGACGATCTGGATTACGCCCTGAGGCAGGACGGGTGGCTCTCAGAATTTCAAAACCGGCCAAATATCTGGCGTTTTGCTGCCGAACAGTCAGGACAATTGTTGAACGAAGCCGCTATCGCGGAGAATGCCCCCGGCAAGTTGATTGAGCATCATAATTCATCCTCACCCCGAAAGGGGTTTTTTGTACTTTACCAAGAGGATGAAGCCGATGACACCACAAATTCCAGTTCATTTCAAACAAAACTATCAACGACTGCTGAAGTGTCTGAGACTCGGCGGTTTGCAGCCTAAAACCATCAAGGTGTATTCAAACGGAGTACGCCGGGCGGGGGCATATTTTGATTATCGGATTGATAAGTTGACCAAACTTCAGTTGACCGATTATTTCGTGCATATCGTCGATACGCTGTCATGGAGTTCGCTCAAACACGATCTGTACGGATTGAAGTTCTATTATGCCAAGGTGCTGGATAAACCTTGGCCGGGCGCGGATTTGGTCAAGCCGCCCAAGTCGCACACACTGCCGAATATTATTACTGTGGCGCAGGCGCAACAGATTTTTATGGCCACGCAGGTGTTGAGTTACCGGGTATTTTTCTTCACCCTTTACAGTCTGGGTTTGCGATTGGGTGAAGGGTTGAGTTTGCAGGTCGGCGATATTGATGCAGATCGGATGCGGGTACAGATTCGTAACGCCAAGGGCAATCGTGACAGATTTGTTCCATTGCCGGAGAACACCTTGCAGGTGTTACGTCGTTTCTGGCAGACGCACCGTAACCCTGCATTGCTCTTCCCCAATCGGAAGGGCGGACTCGAGAAATCACATCTGGCTACCACCCCGTTGGATCGCGGCGGAATTCAGACTACCTTGCGCCAAGTCACCCACGATTGTGGTTTAAAAAAAGAATTACACCGCACAGTTTGCGCCATAGTTATGCCACACATCTGATCGAAGCGGGCGTTGACCTGCTGGAAGTGCAAAAAATCCTCGGGCATCGATCCATCCTCACCACCCTCCACTACACCCACCTCACCGAACAAGGCCAACTCAACTCGCAAGCGTGTCTCAACCAGTTGATGGGGCAAATCCAGATCAGTTGGGGCAAGGTCAAATGATCCGGCTGGCGCACATTGTTGAAGCCTATGCGGCTGAGTTTATTGCTCAATATGGTCATTGTTTGATACCCGGCCAATTGACGGCGTTGAATGCCTTTCAAACTTGCCGCAGCAGCATGAGTCCCAAGATGCAACTTGCCTGTGACAATTGCCCAGAACTCAGTTATTTGCCACATTCCTGTGGGCATCGATCATGTCCGCATTGCCAAGCGCACGAATCCCAGCGCTGGATAGACCAGCAGATGCAAAAGCTCATTCCCGGAAATTACTTCATGGTGACATTCACCTTGCCCGCCCAATTCCGTGCACTGGCCTGGTTCAACCAGCGTGTGATGTATGACCTGATCACCCATAGTGCGTGGGAAACCGTCAACACCTTCAGCCAAAATGACAAAAAGTTGCGTGGCATCACCGGTGCAGTGACCGTGTTGCATACCCACAACCGTCGACTGGACTACCATCCGCATGTACATCTGGTGATGCCGGCCGCTGCGTTCGACAAAAAACGGCGACTGTGGCGCAACAAGGATGGGGGGTATCTGTTCAATCACACCGCATTGGCCAAAGTATTTCGTGCCAAGGTACTGGAGGGTATCAAACAAGCCGGATTGAAGTTGCCGGGTGCTTATCCCACAGATTGGGTGGTGGATTGCAAGGAGGTTGGTTCAGGCCAACAGGCACTGATTTACCTCGGGCGTTATCTGTATCGGGGTGTGATACAGGAGAAAGATATCCTGTCCTGCGACAAGGGGCAGGTGACATTCCGTTACCAAAATAGCCAAACCAAGCAAACTGAAACCCGTACCCTCAGTGGCGTGGCATTCCTGCGTCTGGTTCTGCAACACATTCTGCCCAAAGGTTACCGCCGTGCCCGAAACTTCGGCTTTTTGCATCCCAACAGCAGATTGATTCAGTTGGTACAACTCATCAAACGAGTCGTGCTTCCTCCACCGAAACCCCGCCCGACGATACGTTGTAAATGTTGCGGCGGGATAATGAAGATCGTGCGCACCCGCCTCAAATCAGTATTCGTCCAGCAGTTTACGTCAGGGAGCTTTGGGCAAGGTGTCGCAAGTGCGGAGACAGCCATGTAACGCGACACACTTCGCCAACCTGCCATACTTGGCAGGCACGGGTATACTCGCCCTGCAAAAGGACGAAATCAGGTAGAAACGCATTAAAAATGGCAGGTTAAGCGCAACGGGTTGCTGCAATGGCAACGTTAAGGTGGTGAAATTGGATGCGTGGTGAGGGATGATCACCGCCGGCACCACCGCAGTCAGAGAGATATTTCCATAATAAGGGTCACAGAGGACTTGTTGGGCTTGTCCAACAAACGGTTCAGATCGTGGCTTGCGCACGATCTAACCTTATTCGATAGCCTTCACGATCCTCGCCACCACTGCAGTGGGAGAAGCCGAATTTCGGATTGCTTTGCGCTCAGATAAAGCCGGTCAAGGACTGGGCTGGATCGTTACTTCGGAAACACTGGAAAAAGGCTTTGATGAAATCGGTCTGACACGCATCCATCTCATCGTGCGCAAAAACAACCTGCGGGCTATCCGGTTGTATCATCGTCTGGGATTCACTCTGCGGGGAGAGTGTCACAAGGATGTCAATCGGAAGCCAACGCATTTTTTGATGTTGGATCTCCAACAAAACGATTATCTGGCAGCAATGGCCATTTCTAAAGCCAGACGATAAATGGCAAGGTTCATCAACTTTCTCCGCCGAGTATTCAAAACATCATAACGCCACTCATGACGGTCACTGCCTGACCGGACAGCAATACCCGATCAAATTTGACTTCGCACCCTATTGAACCGCCACGCTTCGAGACCTGTCTGGCATTCAGGAAAGTTCTGCCCAACCTCCGAGCCCAGTAAGGAGCGAGTTCACAATGGGCGGAGCCACAGACGGGATCTTCGGGAACTCCCAACTTGGGTGCAAAAAAACGACTGACAAAATCAACTGTTTTCCCTGGGGCAGTGGCGATGACACCCCGCAGATCCAATTGAGCCAATAATTCCTGGCGGGGCTGAAGTGCGAGAACCGTCTCCTCATCCTCGAAGACTGCCAGATAATCATCGGCGCACCATACTTCCACTGGAGAGACCCCCAAACCTTCCGCCAACCGATCGGGACAGATGCACTGCCTGGGTGGCAAGGCAGGAAAATCCATTTCTAAGCCGCGCTCATTTTTTCGTACCGACAGTTTTCCACTCAATGTGTCGAACACCAGCAAAACTTTGGTATGGTCAAGACGTTCGAATATCACATGGGCCGTGGCCAGGGTGGCATGGCCGCAAAGAGAGACTTCCTTGATCGGAGTAAACCAGCGCAGTTCGAAGCCATCTTCGGAAGGTACGAAGAACGCAGTTTCCGAAAGGTTATTTTCCGCTGCAATCGCCTGGAGCAAGCCATCATTCAACCAATATTCCAAGGGACAAACAGCAGCGGGATTCCCCTCGAAAGGTCGAGTAGCAAAGGCATCCACCTGAAAGATATTGAGATTCATATTTAAAGTTCGTCTCAGGTTATTTTCAGAAGTACTTCTCCATGGATTCTGCCAGTTCCAGTGCCTGATGGGTTCCTTGAGTACGCAGCCCCTGAATCACGCCGTCCCGATTATGTTCCGGTTGATTCTGACTGATTTTCCATTTTCCGAGTAAACGGATAATGGTGAGTTCGACGCCAACGATGGAACTCGTCAGGCGCTCGATAAAGTCCGGGGGGGTGTCCGCAATCGACCAGGGGGAACCAAAGACCGATTCCTGTTGTTTGGTGAGTGAACCGCTCTGTTCCCGGACCCATGCCGCATCATCGATCACGCGCAACTGACCATAAGCATGGACGACAGCGTAATTCCAGGTGGGAACCCCCTTGCCATGATCCCTTACGGTGGGATACCAGGAGGGTGAAATATAGCCATCCGGACCGTGGAATATGGGGTCGTCTCAGAAAACGGAAAATAGAGCACGTTAAGCTGGCGGCAGCGGTCGCAACGGCCTGAACTTCCCCGCACCAACCTTGGCGCTGCTGCGCCAGAGGTAATCGCCGGTCAAGTTGATGTGCTCCCAGCCCAGCGGCGACAGATATTGCAACAGCGTGTCGTCCAGCGACTTGCCGTGGCCACGCAAAGCACTGGTGGCACGCTCCAGGTAGACCGTGTTCCACAACACGATGGCCGCCGTCACTAGGTTGAGGCCGCTGGCCCGATAGCGTTGTTGCTCGAAGCTGCGGTCGCGAATTTCACCCAATCGGTAGAAGAACACGGCTCTGGCCAGCGCGTTCCGCGCCTCACCCTTGTTTAGTCCGGCATTAACGCGGCGGCGCAATTCCACGCTTTGCAACCAATCCAGAATGAACAGTGTGCGCTCGATGCGTCCCAGCTCGCGCAAGGCGATAGCCAGACCGTTTTGTCGTGGGTAGCTGCCGAGTTTTCGCAGCATCAGGGAGGCCGTTACCGTGCCCTGCTTGATTGAGGTGGCCAGTCGCAGGATTTCGTCCCAATGGGCGCGAACGTGCTTGATGTTCAGCGTGCCACCGATCATCGGTTTGAGCGCGTCATAGGCAATGTCGCTTTTCGGGATGAACAGCTTGGTGTCGCCCAGGTCTCGGATACGTGGCGCGAATCGGAAGCCCAGCAAGTGCATCAAACCGAAGACATGATCGGTAAAGCCCGCTGTGTCGGTGTAGTGTTCCTCGATGCGCAAGTCCGACTCGTGATACAGCAAGCCGTCGAGCACATAGGTCGAATCACGCACGCCGACGTTGACCACCTTGGCGCTGAAGGGCGCGTATTGGTCGGAGATGTGCGTGTAGAAAGTCCGTCCTGGACTGCTTCCATACTTCGGGTTGATATGCCCGGTGCTCTCTGCCTTGCTGCTGGTTCTGAAGTTCTGGCCATCCGACGATGAGGTAGTGCCGTCGCCCCAATTTGCGGCGAAGGGTTGCTGAAACTGCGCGTTCACCAGCTCGGCCAGCGCCGTTGAATACGTTTCATCCCGGATATGCCACGCTTGCAGCCAGGACAGTTTGGCGTAGGTCGTGCCAGGGCAGGACTCGGCCATTTTAGTGAGCCCAAGATTGATGCCATCAGCCAGGATCGTCGTCAGCAGCAAGGTCTTGTCCTTGGCCGTGTCGCCGCTCTTCAAATGCGTAAAGTGCCGGGTGAATCCCGTCCACTCATTGACTTCGAGCAACAGTTCGGTGATCTTGACGTGCGGCAGAGTCATGGCCGTCTGGTCGATCAACGCCTGCGCGGTGTCCGGCACCGCTGCATCGAGCGGCGTGATCTTCAGGCCCGACTCGGTGATGATGGCATCTGGCAGATCGTTGGCCGCCGCCATCCGGTTAACAGTGGCAAGCTGCTGTTCCAGCAATTCCAGCCGGTCGTGCAAATACTGATCACAATCAGTGGCCACTGCCAGCGGCAATTCGTTGGCTAGCTTCAAGGTGGTGAATTTCTCGACCGGCACCAGGTACTCGTCGAAGTCCTTGAACTGACGTGATCCCTGCACCCAGACATCACCCGAGCGCAGCGCGTTCTTTAGCTCTGACAGGGCGCACAGTTCGTAGTAGCGGCGGTCGATGCCATCGTCCGTGAGCACCAATTTGGCCCAGCGTGGCTTGATGAATTCGGTCGGCGCGTCGGCGGGCACCTTGCGGGCGTTGTCGCTGTTCATGGCGCGCAGCACGTCGATTGCATCGAGCATGCCCTTGGCGGCTGGTTCAGCCCGCAGCTTGAGCACGTCCAGGAACTGCGGCGCGTACCGGCGCAGGGTGGCATAGCTCTCACCGATCCGGTGCAGAAAGTCGAAGCCCTCGGGTTGCGCGAGCTTTTGCGCCTCCGTGACGCTGGCGGCAAAGGTGTCCCAAGGCATGACGGCCTCGATGGCGGCGAACGGATCGCCTCCGCTCTGTTTGGCTTCCAGCAGAGCTTGGCCGATGCGGCCATACATCCGCACCTTGTCATTGATCGCCTTGCCGGAAGCCTGAAACTGTTGCTGATGCTTGTTCCTGGCCGCATTGAACAACTTGCCGATGATGCGGTCGTGCAGGTCGATGATTTCGTCGGTGACGGTGGCCATACCTTCAATGGCCAGCGCTACCAGAGTGGCATAGCGTCGTTGCACCTCGAACTTGGCCAGGTCGGCGGGTGTCATCTGCCCACCCTCACGAGCGATCTTGAGCAGGCGGTTCTGATGAACTTGTCGCTCGATGCCGGCGGGCAGGTCAAGCGCCTGCCAAGCCTTGAGGCGCTCGATGTGTTCGAGCATGTGTCGAGAATTTGGCTTGACGGGCGACTGGCGCAGCCATGCCAGCCTCGTTACTTTGCTGCCGTCCTTGCGCTTGAGAAGTTCGTCCAGGCGCTGGCGATGGACAGGCAACAAGGAATCGGTCAGCGCCGCGTAAATACGCCGGTTGGCACGGGTGATGGCCTCGGCGCTTGCGCGCTCAATGGCATTTATGGCGGGCAGGATAATGCCCTGCCGCCGCAGGTTTTCGACTAGGGTGCTGGCCAGCACAATGCCTTTGTCGGTCTGCATGGCCAGTTCGGTCAATGTATGCACGGCTTGCCGGTAGTGGCTCATGGTGAACGGCTTGAACCCAAACACCGTTTGCAGCTCGACCAAGTGCTCCCGCCGTGTCTGCTCGCGCTGGCCGTACTCATCCCAGCTTTCCACCGGCACCTTGAGCTGTGCCGCCACCATGCGCAACAAGGGCGGGAACGGAGGCTCATCGGCACCCAAAAAGATGCCAGGGAATCGCAAATAGCAAAGCTGGATGGCGAAGCCCAACCGATTCGCAGGGCCGCGACGTTGACGGATGATCGACAGATCGGTTTCGTTGAACGTGTAGTGCCGGATCAGTTCATCTTTGGCGTCAGGCAGTGCCAGCAGGCTTTCGCGCTCGATCGCGGACAGGATTGAGCGGCGCGGCATGGTCAGTCTTCCCGCAGGTACTGGTACAAGGTTTCGCGGCTGATGCCTAAGTCACGGGCCACCGAGGTTTTTTGATCGCCTGCCGCGACTCGCCGTTTCAATTCGGCAATTTGTTCACTGTTTAGCGATTTCTTTCGTCCTCGGTAGGCACCGCGCTGTTTGGCAAGCACGATTCCCTCGTGCTGACGTTCGCGGATCAGGGCGCGCTCGAACTCAGCAAAGGCCCCCATGACCGACAGCATCAGATTGGCCATCGGTGAGTCATCGCCAGTGAACGCCAGCCCTTCTTTGACAAACTCCATGCGCACGCCCCGTTGTGTCAGCCCTTGAACGATGCGGCGCAGGTCATCAAGGTTGCGTGCCAGCCTGTCCATGCTGTGCACTACCACGGTATCGCCCTCGCGGACGAAGGCCAGTAGCCTTTCAAGTTCGGGGCGTTGCGTATCCTTGCCGGAAGCCTTGTCTGTAAATACCTTGCCGACGTCGATTTGCTCCAGTTGCCGATCAGGGTTCTGGTCGAAGCTGCTGACGCGGACATAGCCGATGCGTTGACCTTGCAAGATGCCTCCAAAAGTAAAAGTGTCAGGATGAAATCTATTACCTTTGGCGGAATATGTCAATAAATATGAAGTGTGACTCTATTCTGACGGTGTTTGCACATGACATCTGACATCAGGTTAGGGTATAGCTCAACTTGACGCCATTGGCAGCCACATTCATTACGGGCCACCTGAGATGTTTAATGAACACTTGAAACGTAACGATCGTTACATTAAAATAGTTCAATGAAAACACAAAACTGGTTGTTGCTCACTTATAAAGTACCCCCAGAACCAGCCAAGAAGCGGATCGCCTTGTGGCGTCGGCTCAAGGGCATGGGGGCCGTTTACCTGCAAAACGGGGTTTGCCTATTACCCAAGACAGACGACCACACCCGGCGTCTAAAGATGATCGAGAACGAGATTTCCGAGATGGCAGGCGAGTCGGTCATCCTGGAAACCATCGCGCTGGATCAGGCGCAAGAAAACAAGGTAGTCGGTCGCTTTAAGGCCGACCGCGACGAGGAGTACGTCGAGTTCCTCGACAAGTGCAAGGACTTCGAGGCCGAAATTGCCAAGGAGACGGCAGCCAGCCACTTCACTTACGCCGAACTTGAAGAGAACGACGTCGACCTGAAAAAGCTCCAGTCCTGGCTGGGAAAAATCCGCAAGCTGGACTTCTACGGCGCGACGCTGGCGGCCGAGGCCGACCAGCGCCTGCAAACTTGCGAGGCATTGCTCGACACCTACGCCCAACGGGTGTTCGAAGCCCACGACGAAAATAAATAATCCTGATTGGAATCGACCCATGAAACTCACCGTACTGACCTACAACACCCTCTTTGCTGGCCGCGACGGCAGCGACGACCGACGCGCCCGTGCGCAGGTCGGGCTCATCAACGACATCCAGCCCGACGTGTTCCTGATGCAGGAGGCCAAGGGCTTCGATGCCAACGGTGGCGCCTGGCTGTATGCGCTGGAGGCACAGATCGGAATGCGCGGGTTCCTCGCCGTCGCGCCGCGCACCGGGCAGAACCTCGCTATCTTCATCCGCGACCCGCTGCGTGCGGTCGGCTTCGAGGTGGACGGTGCGCATCTCCATCACGCGCTTGCGACGCTGCAAGTGGCATTGCCCGATAGCGACAAGCAGATCACAGTCATCAGCGTCCACTTGTGTCCGAACGGTCCCGAGGTGCGTCGCCGTGAGGCGGCCTATCTGGCCGTGCAGGCAGCACCTGACAAACTGACTTTGATGACCGGCGACTTCAACTCGGCCTCGCCGCACGACCCGGAACCCGAGGACTGGCTTGCACTGGCCCCGCATCACCAAGCCCGCTACCTCGCCGACGATTTGAAGGGCATCGACCGCAGCGTGCTGGTTCAGCTGGAAGCCGCTGGTTGGGCGGATCTTGGTCACCAACTGGACCCGCTCAAGGTGCCCACGGTGCCAACCGTCGCCTATCGAGACGTTGAGTTCGCGACCATGCGCTGCGATTACCTGCTGGCATCCAAGGCCCTGGCACAGCACGCTCAGACTTATCAGGTCATTCGCAACGCTACCACGGACGATGCATCTGACCACTACCCCGTGTTGGCCACTTTCGAGGTGCCGCAATGAGCGCCGCGAACGAGTCCGCTGCGGATGCAGCCAAATCGCAAAAGCCCAAGAGATGGCTCAACCGAACTGTCGCAGGTGCTGGCATCACCAGCGCACTGGGAGACTTCTGCTACGAAACTACCACCGTAATCCTGCCTGGCTTTTTGGCGGTGCTGGGCATCCCGGCAGCGGCGCTCGGCATCATCGAAGGGATCTCCGATGCGGTAGCCAGCTTTACCAAGATGGTTTCCGGTTACATTGCCGACAAGCTCGGCCATCGCAAGCTACTGGTACTGGTCGGCTACGGGCTTACACCAGTCGGGCAGGTGCTGATCGCGCTGGCCGCCGGCTGGCCGCTGCTGTTGTTGGGGCGGCTGGTGTCATGGTTCGGCAAAGGACTGCGTGGCCCGCTGCGCGATGCCATCGTGATCCAGGCGGTAAGCCCGGAAACGCGTGGTAGGGCGTTCGGATTCCATCGCGCAGCCGACACCATTGGCGCGGTTCTCGGGCCGCTGCTTGGTGTCGCGCTACTGGGGTGGGCACAAGGGCTGCATTGGGATGGGCCATCCGGGCCGTTCCGCCTTGTGCTGTGGTTTTCGGTCATTCCGGGAGTGCTGGCCGTGCTGGCCTTCCTGACCCTGGTCAAAGATCCCGAGTTTTCGCCGAATCCGGCGCTGAAGTTCTTCAGTTCGCTGCGCGGTTTGCCAACCCGTTTCAAGCATTATCTTCGTGCGGTCGGCATCTTCGGTGTCGGCGACTTCTCCCACAGCCTGCTAATCCTGGCCGCCACCACCTTGCTGACAACCTCGTTGGGCGTGGTGCAGGCAGCACAGGTGGCTGGCTTGCTCTACGTCTGGCGCAACGTCAGACTTCCTGATCTAGCAGGATGTGAGTTTGGCACCTCATACCAATTTGTAAATCATTCTTGCACCTGATTCGGGATGACAAAAAGCGAGCCGCGTTAATTCTTCAAGGAGGCTCGCAATCGCCTTGTCATGAGCAGGATTTGCCATCCGATGAATTTTGATGGTCAGTGTCTGTGCGGCATCATCAGGCTCAATGTCACCAGAAGACACGAATAACTCCCGCACCAGCGCTCGCGCTTCGTCTTCCTTTTTCAAGTGACGTCGCAATATCGCCACCAAGGCGGTCTCAGCGCGGTAGGCGATCATCTTTACCACATCGGTCAGCATTTTATTCAACGGCAACAACTGAGTTACTCTCAACTCCTCGGGCAAACTGTCCAGCGTTACTTTTCGGGGCATATCCCGTCGCTCGGCACGAAGTCGTGCCAGTTCAATCTGCACGGTCTGAAGTGCTTCGACGGATTCGGCTTTTTTCTGAATATCCACGCTGTCCATCAGGGTGTGTCTGGTCAGTTCTGCCTGAAGTTTCCTCTCGGCTTGATGTGCTTTTTTTGACCTGTTTGTCGAGTTCGCGCCATGTGGGGTTGATAGTCAATAAGGTGCCAGGAAGACTTTCCGCGCCATACTCAACAAGTCCATCAATATCATAGTGTTCCATCATGTAGCCGAAGAAGTTTTCCTGGCACCACCGGGAGAACATACGGCCCGCAATGACCCCATTTCCCAGATGCTGCGCGCTGGTGATGATGGCCGTCTGATGCCCCCGTCAAGGTCAGACGACGCACTTCGGTGACCGGCATTGAGTCCTTGCCTGAAACCAGCCGGGTTTCCCGCATGGCCAGTTTCATTCGCGTACTGCCACCGCCAGGCTGAGGAACCTCCTGTTCAATAAATTCATCTTCCGGCCACACCTCTTTGACATTCTTGCGATAACTCAGCGCGCCAATGCGCTGCTTCCAGAGTTCAGAGAACAGACTGTACGTAGCACCTTCCCGATCAAACACCATGACGAAACGGTGCAAACGCAGATCCTGACTCAACGCCTCCATGGTTGGTTGTCCGGGAACGCTGATTAACAGTTCGGGTACGATGTCTTTAATCAGGCAATCCGCCATCCCCTCATTGAGGACCTTCGATACGACAAAGAAGGGGCGACCCAACGCATCGTTTACCCAGTAATCGCTGGTGCCACGCAGGCACAGTTTCTCGCGTGAGACGAATCGGCGCGGTAGATTAGCCAGATCACCGTGGTATACCCGCACATGACCATCGACATAAAGGTAGCCCGCTTCATCAGGATCGTTCTCCATCCAACTCTTGCTCAGTTCCTTCATCCAGGCTTGCGGATTACCTGTGCGAGCCATCGTGGCAATCTTTTCACGCAGGGGTACGCACTTCCGGCACACGATCCAGTCCGATGACTTTACCAAACTCCCCCGGTGGAATGTGACGCAATCCTTCCGGACGGCGTATCCGGGCAAGCGCCATGAAGCCCAGTGTCAGCAGAATATGCAAAACACTATAAAACCCTTTTCGGCAACTTGAGATGACGATCTATCCCGCTGAGTAAGCCGTTCGCGCACAGTGCAGGCAAGGCCGTCAAAAGCCCCGCCATCTGAACATCATGACCCACCTCGAATCGAGCGCTTGCAGAGCCGGCCAAGCCCATGGCTGCGGCAACACGTTCATCGGCTCGCGTGCAGGCCGTACCCATTGCGCTGGCAGCCTCCGCATCGATACGGCTGCGCTCACTTTTGCTGACAACTACAGGCTTGGTCAGACCTTCATCCAGCACGCAGGGCAACTGTGGAATCGCATTGCGCTTCAGCGCCTTGCGCAAGGTCGACTCATTGATCCCCTGCCCGTCTAGCAACTTCCGATGGATGAATACCCTCTGCAAGAATCCTTGCGCATTCTGCAATTTTATCCGGGGTGATCACGCGTGGCGCAGCACGACCGATTGTGCGATAAAACGAGCAAGGACCGTCCTGCCGGTACTGTTTCGTCCAATTCATCAGGGTGCGGTGTGGAATCAGCAAGGGCGATCCTTCAAGGTCGCGCGCTCGAACGTGACCGTTTGCCATCAGGCTCGTCAGTGCAAAACGTCTGCTTTGCTCATCTCCTGCCGGGTGTGAAAAATAATTATCACCACCCACAAAATATGTCACTTGATCCTCTTTGGTCAGGATGCTCAGTGAAGTTCCGATTTTATCTGCACCATCAGGAAAGCCGGGAAGAAGTGATTGCTTGAACATATCAACTTTCAGGTTGTAAATACAACGCCAATTTTATACCGATTTTCCAATTCATGAAAAAATAAAGTGCTAAACTCAAATCCTGAAAAAATACTCAAAATCCGGTCGGGATCAGGAAGTCTGAACGTGGTTCAGGTTGCGGTGTCCTATCCCGTCGGGGTGGTGGCTGATCGTGTAGGACACCTGACCGTATTGATTGCCGGTTATGTGTTGGGCGCATTGACGGCGGTTCTCACGGCGCTGGCATTCTGGTTCAGTGTTGACAGCATTGCGCTGCTGGCAGGCATCTTCTTCATCGCCGGGCTTTATGTGGCAGTGCAAGAGGCGCTGGAATCGACAGTAACAGCAGAAATGGTGCAAGCCGATACCTTGACGATGAGCTACGGCGCACTGGGCACCGTGAATGGTGCCGCGAAGTTCATCTCCAGCGCCACCGTGGGCGTGGTGTGGACGGCGGTTTCACCGGTACTTGGATTCGGCTTGGCGGCTGGGATGATGGTGGCCGGGACGCTGGCGCTACTGCGTGTCAGAAGAGGCTGATTAACTTCTTAGCGTGCTTTATTTTCCGTTTTCTGAGACGACCCCAATATGACTAGAGATTCAATTTTTTGGTTGATATTTTGCCACGCTGGATTGGCGCGGGCCATATGGCCTTGCAAAGTGCCAAAGGGAGTTGGTTCAGGCGTGAGATGGAAGGGGATATGATTGGCCTCCATCCCTGAAGTCGAAAATGTTACCAAAATCCCCAAAGAGTGGGAACGGATCAGTTGATGCAAAACTTCGACGCGGGATTCTTCGAATTGGGATGGGATATACACGATATTTCCTCACGGGGATCAACCAAGACTATAACCCCAACTCGCTCAATCCGGGGTGCCCATCAGGGCGACGCCCCAGGGGCCAGAAGAATTTTCTGTCATTGATCTGGATGGGCAGATCGTTGATGCTGGCCAAGCGGCGCACCATGAACCCCTGCTCATTGAATTGCCAGTTTTCGTTGCCATAGGAACGAAACCAATGACCCGAGTCATCGTGCCACTCATAGGCAAAACGCACAGCCAAGCGATTCCCCGAAAAGGCCCAGAGTTCCTTGATCAAGCGATAGTCCAATTCCCGGGCCCATTTTTGTGTCAGAAACTCGCGCACCTGATCACGCCCGACCGGAAATTCTGCCCGGTTTCGCCATTGCGTATCTTCGGTATACACCAGCGCAACCCTTTCAGGATCACGACTATTCCAGGCATCCTCCGCCAGGCGAACTTTTTGTCTGGCAGACTCTTCCGTGAAGGGAGGAAGGGGTGGTTTTGTTTCCATCAGAGGGCTCCAGTTTTGATATAGACAAGCGAAAGTCTAGTCAATGTAGACAGACTTGTCTACAATCATGGTCATGAAGCCAAAAAACGATAAGCAATCAAAGCCTCCTTTGGGGGCTCGCGACCGCATACTGCAAACCGCACATAGCCTGTTTTATCAGGAAGGCATCCGGGCTACGGGGATTGATCGCATCATTGCCACAGCCGGTGTCACCAAAGTCACTTTCTACCGGCATTTCCCCAGCAAGAACGATCTCATTCTCGCTTTTCTGGAATTCCGGCATCAACTTTGGATGGAATTGTTTTCAGCGGAATTGCAGCGTCATGGTGGGCATCTGGAGGCGCTGATTCCAACTTTAAAAAGCTGGTTTGAGAGTGATGGCTTTCGCGGATGTGCCTTTATCAACAGCACGGGGGAACTGGGAACGGTACTTCCTCAGGTGTTGGAAATGACATGTCATCACAAGCGCGACATGACCGAACTCATTCAAGGATTGTTGCCGCCATCCCCCAACACAGACAGGGATGCACAAGCCATCGCCCTGGCCGTGGATGGGGCCATCATTCATGCGCAGTTTGAGCCATCGCCCGAGACTGCTTTGCAGAATTTTGGTCGAATTCTGGAATTACTTGGAAATGCGGGAAATAACCAGTCTCAGAAACTCTCAAAAGTGGAAAGTATTGGGCGCTGATTGCGCTACTCATGCCTCAAATTTCCCGTCCGGTTTTTTTCGATGAAGTTCCCCCCCTACCGAGTCTCTTCGTAGACCTGCAAGTTGCAGGCTTTATAACGGGAGACAAAAATGGCGTCGGACGCAAAACCCTCAAGCCCATCGAACCCCTACCTGAATGCCAGAAGGGAATGGGATGAACGATATGGAGACCAGATTGCCAGAGCCAAGTCCTGGCGCATGGCAGCATTCGCCAGTCTGGCCGTAGCTGGCATTGCCGTGGTGGGAATCACCATCATTGGCTCACAGAGCAAGATCAAACCCTTTGTGGTGGCCATAGACAAACTGGGTGATCCCATTGCCATGGCACAGCCGGTGACCGGAAGCGCCATTGACCAGCGCATCATCGAGGCCCAGTTGGCCAACTGGGTATGGAATGCCCGAACTGTCATCCCGGATCCGGTTGCACAAAAGAACCTGATCGATAAGGTCTACGCTATGACGAGCTCATCGGCAGCGGCCTATCTGAACCAGTACTACTCCCAGCATTCACCCTTCGGCGACTTCACCGTAAACGCCCAGGTCAACAGCATCCTGCCCATTAGCAAAGACACCTGGCAGATCTCCTGGGAAGAGTCTCGTTATCAAAACGGACAGCCTCAACCAGTCCTGCACTGGAAGGCCAACATTACCACCGGGATCGACCCAAAACTGGGGGAAACCCCACAAGTAAAAATCAACAACCCACTGGGATTATTCATCAGGTCGGTTTCGTGGACACAGGTTATCTAAGGAGAATTCGTATGTCACTCAAGATCAAATCATTCGCCATTCTGGCGATGCTGGCAACCGGTGGAGCCCTTGCCGGACAGACCCCCATGATCACCAGTCAGGATATTTATGAAACTCAGGATCCTGTCCCACTGTCAGATCGGGCGACGCACGAGGCAGCCGATACCTGGCTAAAGTCAGGGACCGCACCGAACCTAGTGGGGACCAACGGAAAGGTCATGTACCCCTATGGTCAGAGTCGCCCCACCATCACCTGTGCTCCCCTCCATGTTTGCGTGATCAACCTCCAGCAGGGCGAACACATCACCAACATCAGTATTGGGGATAGTGTCCGGTGGCTGGTGCAACCCGCCGATGCCGGTGGGCAGCCTGTTCTTGTGGTAAAGCCCACGGTGGCCGGTCTGGTGACCAATCTGGTCGTAACTACCAAAGAAGGTCGGGTGTATTACCTCGGTCTGGTCAGTGATAAAAAATATTATGTCCCGGAAGTGGGGTTCTACGATCCGCAGCAACTGGTGATCACCATACAATCTCAGGCGGTGCAGGATGCCGATGCCAAAAAGAATGTGGTGGCCACGCTCGGGACTGTGGATCCGTCCAAACTGGATTTTGACTACTCATGCAAGTCTGACGATGAGAAAGGAATCAAACCCATACGGGTTTTCGCGGGCAGCGGACACACCTATCTGCAAATGCCCTCTGACATGAAGTACGGTGATGCCCCGGCGGTGTTCAACATGGTCGATGGCAAAAAGACTGAACTGATCAATAGCCGTCTCGTCAACGGATACTTCATCATTGACGGGATGCCCAGACAGTTCAAATTGGCCACCGGAGTTGGGGATGATGCAACCACCACCTGTGAACATAACACCCACAGCGGATTCTGGAATTAAGGGGCGATCATGGGGAACGAACAATTCGACGAGAAACTTCTGAAAGAGGATGTCGCCAAACAGAAGATGACGACTCGCACAGAGCCGAGACCGGCCAGCAAGGGACTGAGTAAATCACTGAAAAAGGTTGCGGTCGGGGCTGCGGCCGCAATTACCGGAGCAATTGTTTTCGGGATCATGACTGCGGGAAATAAAGGATCAAAATCAGAACAGGCAGACACCTTGCAAGCGTCTGATGCAGGTCAGACGAAACCGGCAATCACAACATTTATGCATAATGGATCACGAAAACAAGCCGCCGAGTCTGGCATTCAGACTGTCGATGGAAGCGGTTCGGCAACAGCAGTCCCCAGTCCCGGACCAGATCACATTGCCACTGGGCTCGGGAAGGGTCCCTCCGATCGGGGGTTGGGTAATAGAAACCGGAAAGAACTGACCGAAACTGAAAAGTACCGGAAATGGAAGCAGGAGCGGTATTTCAAATCTCTGGAAGACGCAGACATGGCCGCCCAAAAGGCGCAGGAAGCCAAACCGGTGGCCAGCAACGACAATATGCGCGGGAACGAAGGGAGTGCTGCGGGAGTCCCAGCTGCGGGGCAACAGCCCGGCTTCCTGAGTGTTTCCGATGGGCTGAACAAGTTGCAGGACATGGCGATAGCCAAGGCTGGGGCTCAGGAAACTGGCGCGAATAGCCCCCAAGGGGAAAACAAGGCTTTCATGAAGGACCAGTCGAAAGAGCAGACCGGGTATCTGGCGGATACCGTACACGCGGCGGCTGGCCAGCACGAAATCTTTGCGGGGTCAGTCATCCCAGCGATTATGCTCACCGGTATTGACAGCGATTTGCCGGGAACAATCTCCGCTCAGGTTCGCCAAACCGTCTACGACAGTCTGAACCCTGACATCGTCCTCATCCCGCAGGGGGCTCACCTTGTCGGTCAATACAGTAGCGGTGTCCAGTATGGACAAAAGCGGGTACTGGTGGCCTGGTCACAGTTGATTTTTCCGAATGGATCCACCATTGACCTGCGTGGAATGTCAGGCACTGATGGAGAGGGGCAGGCAGGATTTAATGACCTGGTGGATAACCACTTCCTCAGAATATTCGGTAGCGCTTTTTTGCTCAGTATACTTGGGGTTGGAGCCCAACTGTCTCAACCACAAAATTCGAGCATTCTGATGGCACCGACCGTGGGTCAGCAGGCAGCGGGAGCCATGGCCCAGGAATTGAACATTGTGGGGACTAATCTGATGAACCAGAATCTGAGCATTCAGCCTACCTTGCAGATTCGACCGGGCTATTCATTCAATGTCCTGGTGAACAAGACGATGATCATGCCGATTTATGAATGAAGGTCGTCACGTCAGCCACTTGACTGGACAGCTCTACGGGACAGCTGTAGGCACCGCAGTTGTTGGTGCCGCCTTGCGTTTCTTGGCCGTCTCCCCGCTACGCTTCTCAAGTTGCGCGCGCCAAGTTTCCAGGGCCATGATGTCAGCAAGCAGTTCATCGGGGTCAGGTACGGCCACACCACCCATGAGCGCTCTGTCGTGCGCGTAATTCGAACACTTTGTCATACCAGCATCCACTTGGGTATAGTCACTGTCATCGACGATGACTTCAGCCAAGCGCTGTGTTTCCACACCTTTGCGAAAGCGCAGAATCACCTTGCGCAGCAGGACTTCTTCCACGGCACGTTCCCAAGCCATGCGCAGCCGGAAGTAGGCCTCGACGGTCTGTTTTCTGTGTCCCTGTTCGTCGCCATCCTTGTGCAGCTTGGCAATGATTTGCTGTTGCGCCTTCAGCGTACCGATGCGCTTGCTTGTGTTCTTGCCTTCAAAGGGCAGTTCGGAATCGGCAACGCCGAAGCCCTGGGTGTGCTGGATCAGACTTTGCGTGGCGATCGGCATGCCAGCGGCTTCGGCTTCCTCCGCCAGGATGCAGAGAAAGTAAATGTCGTGGGTGAAGACAATGACCTGGCGGTGTGCAGCCTCGACCAACAGCCGTTTCGCCACACGTTCGCGGCGGCGATGGTCAAGAGAAGACACAGGATCGTCGAACACGATGCCGCCCTTGCCACCGCTGAGGCCGACTTCGGCGAGGAAGGAACCGAGGGCAATGGCGCGCTGCTCGCCCTCGCTGAGAATATCACCGGGGCTGCGGCTTTGCGGCAACTCCAACTTCAACTTGTGCAAGGCCTTGCCTTTGTCCGAACGGCTCTGCAAGGAGACACTGAGCATACCGACGCCCAGCAGTTTGAATTCCCGGTTTAGCGCATCAGCCAATTCCTTCGAGACAACTTTCTCGGCCAACTCCGAAGATTTCAAGGAAATGGCATTGGTCTTCACGGCTGATATGCATTTCGCGAGCTTGGTTTGGTGGCTGAGCCGAGACACGGCCGTGATAATGGCGTCCTTCACCTGGCTCATCCGGACCCGAGCATCAAGTTCGTCAAACTGTTTCTGCAACGCAGCGCGAGCTTTTTCGTCAGATGCATTCTCCAGGGTCTGGACTTCGGCGTTCAACTTGTTGGCCAGTGCCTGTAGCCGTTCCGCCGGGGTGACCAAGGATTGGTCGGTACCATCCCATTGATGGGACACTACGGCTGCTTTGATGGCTTCCTGGCGAGTGGACAGCGCCTGCTCGAACGCGCGCGCGTCAACGGCGAGCTGCGGATCAATGATCTCGATCTCACCATAGGTCACATCATCCAGATTCAGGGTCATGACCTGCGCGGCAAACGGCTTGTACTCCGCATACAGGGCAGTGCGGCGCGCCTGGGCTAACTTCTCCGCTTCCTGCTGTATGAATGCCTCGAACCGCAGCAAGCGCGCTGCGCCCTCGGCCAAAGGCTGCTGGCACAACGGGCACGGCGCATCGGCACCTAGTTCGGGAAACGTCTGGCTGGGGTGAGATTCGACCGAGAACTTGCGGGCCGCATCGAACAGCTCCCGCCACGCTTCGCCACCGGTGCCCGGCAGCAGGTTTTCGCCTTCATTGAATTTCTTCGCGGCAAGCGCTGCCGCAACCTGCGCGACACGGTAACTATCCGCCAATCCCCGCAGCTTGGCGACGGCTGTCTGGTCGACCAGCGTGCCCTTGCTGGTGGCGTTCATGGCAATGGCGGCAATGCGACGGGCGCGCAACCGCAGCTGATTGGCTTTTTCCTTCGGACTGTTCTCCTTCAGGCTCTTGTCCAGTTCGGTATGCTGGGCCAATTCTTCTGGTGTTAGTGTGGCCAACGCCACGATCTGGTCTGTCGTGGTCTTAGCAGACAGCGCCGCGATCAATTTGCCAACAGCGGTATCGCCCTGCAATGGTGTGAATGCTGTCAGGTCGGCCGCAGACTGCGCATGTTCGGTGTCGAGCAAAGCCTTCAATTGCTTGCAGACCTTCGCCAATCCCTCGAAGACATCGAGCCCGTAGGGGACGTAGGAGAAGTCGTCCTCACTGTCGAGGTAAGCGCGCGCGCAGCGTGAGTCGAAGATGGCCATCGACGACAACTCGGGAGGCGGTGTCTTGCCGTTGGTCCAATGCACGTCCTGCGCAACACCATCGACGACAATCTCGAAGGTGGCTTCGGCAACACCAGCCTTGCCGGCCGGCAGGTTGGCGTTCGGATGAATCGCTTCCATCTGATCGCGTGCCCGGCACGCGCGCTTGAGCACGCGCGAATAACCGGATTTTCCCGAACCATTGTCGCCATAGATCACGGTCAGTCCGGAAGTGCCAAATGGCAGGCGCTGGTTTTCTGCAATCGCGTTGACGTGCCGCATGTTCTTCATGGCACGCAGTTCAACATGCGTCGAAACCTTTACCGGTGCCGGGATCTGGTCGGCAGTGAGCGGTTTCGGAGTACGCCCTTTCGGATCGGGAATGCCATGCGAAAGCTTGAGCAAGGCGAAGAGATCATCCACATCTTCTGCTACCAGCGCCTGCTGCACCAGCAATCGTGCAACGGCATCGCTTTGCCATGAGGGCAGTCCTTGTGCCCAGTTCAGTATCTCCTGCAGAATCGACATGGCGTCTCCTTCAAAACTTTTTCGTTGTTCCTCTTCTCTAGAGAGGATGCGTCAGCACATCAATCCCGCTTCCGGCATCCATCTCGATAGAGGACAAGGCTCATTTCCCATTGTTCAAGCGACGCGGAAATGCTCGGCCAGTAAATAAGTGCGAGATGTAACCTGAATGTGCTCTCCGTACCCGTAGTTGTTGGACTGATTCTCGATCAGCACCTTTATTCCGGCGATGTCCTCTCTGTTGATTAACCACTGGATGTTCATCGTTAGCTTCCCATGCTGGCTGCGCCCAGATCGTGCCGCTGCCAAGTGCCGGCCTGGAGCACGGACGTAGCAAGCTCGCAAAGATGCCCATGGTGCGTAAAGAACAGTACCTGGGTCTGTTGGGCCAGATCAGCCAGCACCGACAATGTGGCTGATGCACGAGCATCGTCGAACTGAACAAGCAGGTCGTCGATGACCAGCGGAATGGCTTCCCGCTGCTTCAGATGCTCTTCGATTGCAGCAATGCGTAGCGACAAGAAAAGCTGATCCCGCGCCCCTTGGCTCATGCCGGCGACGCCGACGCGGGTAGCGTCGGGCCGTTGTCCAAGCAGAACCTGCTTGTCGTCCTCGTAGTCCGTGACCAAGCCACTGAAGCTTCCCAGTGTGATTCTCGCGAAAATTTCCCCGGCGCGCTGGAGTACAGGCCCTTGGTGTCGCTCGCGGTAGGCTTGTACGACGCGTGACACGATAACCTCGGCGAGTCGGGTGCGGGCATAAGTGCGCGCATGTCGGGCGATGCGAGCGATTAGTTCTTCCGCCTCCTGCTGTGCCTGTGCCGCCGCATCGCTACCGTCGATTGTGTCGAACTCACGGTTCGCTTCGAGTAAATGGGCATGGGCGGTTTCTGCTTGCGCTTCATGATCTCTGGCGGTTGCTTCAATCTCGGTCAGCCGTGCCGCCGTGGCTGAGATGTCATGTCCTTCGACTTCAGTCAGAACTTCCGCGAGCGGCTTGGCAGCGCTGCGTACCAATTGGTCACCAATCTCGTCAATCCGGCCAGAAAGCAGCTGCTTGCGTGCAGAGTTCGCCTCGACCAGCGGCAATTCGTCTTGCGACTGGACCCCGGCGCGGCGAACTAGATCCGCCAAGCGCTCGCGTTGCGATGAGGCTGCGAGTTGGGCCTGCCGAATCCGGGTCGTCTCGCGTTCGATATCCACATCAGTCTGTTTGCGCAGGCGGTCCGCTTCCCGGGCGATGGCCAGTTCATCATAGAGCATGGACACCAGATGATCCGCGTCCTTGTCGGAAACCGATTCGCCAACCTTGCCTGCAAGTGCGGACAATGCTTCCTCAAAGCTGGAACGCTTGCCCCGTTCCAACTCGGCTTCACGGGTAAGCTCATCGAGTGCGTCCAGCGCGCTGGCGAGTGCACCGAACTCATCGATACGGGCGTGCGCCTCCGCCGGCAATGACCCGGTAGGTAGGCACAATGTGGTCACCGTTTCATCCCACCGTCTCTGCCAGAGATTCATCTTGTCGGTCGACCGTGCTTGCTGAGAATTGGTGTCAGCCAGATCAATCCCTTGCTGGGTGATTTGCCCAATCAGGGCGGCACGTTCAGTGGCTGCCTGCCGCGCAGCGTCGACCGCCGCCTTGGCACGGGCGAGCGCAGCAGTCAGCAATTCACCATCGGCCAAGCCGGGGAGCCCGCAAGCCGTCAGTGCCTCACTTAGGCTGGCCCGCGTTGTCGCCAGCAAGTCGGCGACCTCCTGTCGCGTCTGGCGCTGCATTCCCAGTCGCGTATAGCGCTCGACCCAGTTGGCGTGCTTTTGACACCATTCAATCGCTGCGGCCGGCGTCAGATCCAACTGGCCCAAAGACTGAGTGATAGCACCCCAACAGATGTTGAGTTGGGCAAGTTTCGCGCTTAGTGCATCGCGCCGAGCGGACAGCGTGGTGCGCGTCTTCTGCATGTCAGCGATACGCTGGCGGGTGGTTTCGTAATTGGCCGCGCGTCCAGCGTCAGCGTGCAGGATGTCGGCCAGATGGTCGGCTTCGCGCACAGTACCTTCGTAGGCAGCAGGTAAGGATAGTCCAGAAGCAAAGGCGGCGGACAGTCGGCCAGGCTCTTCCGCTCGCTCGATGTATTCTTGGCGAACCAGCCTCCAGCCCTCGTCGCGATGTACCCGGGCGGCTTGCACTTGCACATGGGTGGCGATCTCACCGGCGGCTGCCAGGCCGCGCAACTCGCGATCCCGGTCGTCGATATCGCGCTCCAGCTCATCATCCTTGGTCTGGAGTGTACGCAGCGCCTCGTCCATGTGCCGATAGTCTGCCTCGAATTCGTGGAGGGTGGTCGCCAGCGGTACGCGGAGGGCCGCGAATTCGTCGAGAGTACCGTTCCAGAGGATGGATGCGTCGCGCATGACGGTCGCCTCGATAGCGGCAATTTCGCGATCCAGTTTGAATTGCTGTCCTGCCAGGTCACCCTGGGCGGCAGCCTCTTCACGAGCGGCTTCCAGGACATCGAGGGGCGCAGGCTCTGGATGGGTAGATAAATCGCCGCGCAACTTGTCGAGAGTATCTGCAACCTTGAGGGCGCGCTCCTCCAGCTGTTCATTCTTGGCGAGCAGGGTAGCGTACTGCTCCCCGAGCGCCCGTACGCGGGCGGTCAGCGTAGACAGCGGAATTAACGTGCGAGCCTGTTCGGCTGTCATGCCCTGCGCCAGTTCTGGCGCAATCGCGGTCAAATGGATAGCGATGCTTCTTCTTGCGGCATCGACGTCTTTCTCGATGCGTGGCAAACGTTCTATCGCCCCGCGCCAGTCCTTGGTGGCGTGGTGCAGCCGCTCGATCGTGATCACATTGGCGATCAGCGCTTCGCGCACCACTAGCGATGATCGCTTCTGATGCAGCCGTTCCAATTCTGTCGCCGCCTCGCGTTGCGCGTCAACGGCGGTGCGCAGTCGTTCTTCCGCCTCAATTCGATGCTGTGCAGCCTCCTGCGGAAGCAGAGGGATGTGTTCGAGCGCACCCAACTCCGTTAGCTTTGCCGCTCTCTCTGCGGCCAAGGGTAGGTTGGCGGCGATTCGAGACAATAGCCGCTGTTCATTTCTTAATGCCGTCAATCCGTCGCGCAGCGCAGCGTATTTTGCCTCGGCCTGACGCCTGGCCCGGTCGGCCTGTTCCCACGCATGGGTGCTGACCTTCGTCTCCCGTGCCAGTTTGCGCTTTTCTTCAAGCTCCTTGATGGCGACATGGATCACGCTGGTACTGGCGCGAGGCCGAAAAAGGGCCGAAGCTTCACTATCCAGGTGGCCCAGCAGTTGCTGCAAGCTGGCCATGCCGGCAGCGGCCTCGAACAGGCTTTGGCCGATTTCCCCTTTACCCGCCAGCAGGGCTTCGCTGCCCCGGGTCAAGCCTTCCATATCCAAGCCGAACAGGGAACGGTAGAGTCCTTCATCCAAACCTCCGAGCAGCCGAGAAAGCGCGTCTTCCGGCAGCGGTTGATCGGTCAGCTCCACGCCGGTTTCTTCATCCAGCGCAAACAGCGTCTGCTTGCGGGCCTTGCGACGCATGACGGACAGTCGCGACCCTTGGTCGGTGACCAAGGTCGCGCCAACCCGCAATTGGGGGTGAGGATGCAGGAAATTGTCTGCGGTGCGGTCGTCGATACCGAATAACAAGCCAGTCAGCGCCCGCAAGGTGGTGGACTTACCAGCTTCGTTTGGACCGTAGATCACGTGGAAATTCGGGCCGTCACTGAAGTCGAGGTGTCGCTCTGAAAATGCGCCATAGGCCTTGAGGTAGAGACGCGCGATTTTCACGAGGTCGTCCCTTCACCGGACAGACGCGCAATCAGTTCCCCCTCCACCTCTCTCAGGAACTCGGCGAGCACGTCGGGGGCGTCCAGAAGCAGGGCATGTGGCCCTTCCCTGAGTTCCACTGGAAGCTTTTGTTGCAGGTCCCGGATTGCCTCCTCAGCCACTACGCTCCGTGCCGCATCATCGGCCACCAAGCCACGCAGTTCGCGAACCAGCAGGCCCAGCGGATCATCACGCTCGGCGATGCGGTCGAGATCCAACTGGGGGCGGGTCGTCAGTTCGACTTTCTCAATCCAGACTTGCGCATTCGATGCCTCAATGGCCGCGCTGCGCAATTGGTGCTCCACCGTCTCCGGTTGGATTGCGAGCATGCGGTGCAACGGCCCGCTTCCGGCAATCCGGACCCTGATTGCTAGTATTCGGCCTTCTGCTTGGGCGAGCCGACCGCGAATTCCCGCTGTGGCAGCATCCAGGAGGGCATCAAGGTCGGGCAGTGCGGCGATGTCGAGCGACAGAGTTTCCCAGCGCATGACATCCAATGCAATGGCTTTATGCTCCAGCACCGTGCCATTCTCGACCGATAACAGAGAGCAGCCTTTAGCGCCGGATTCGCGGATGTGTCTTCCTTGCGTATTGCCTGGATAAACTACCCACGGCTCGCGCGAAACTATTTCCGCCGCATGGACGTGTCCCAGCGCCCAATAGTCGTAACCCTTGCCTTGGAGGACGGACAGGGTCGTGGGCGCATAATTGTCATGTCCGGGGCGACCGTTCAGGGACGTATGGAGCAGACCGATGTTGAAACAGTCCGGAATGGGGTGCGGATAGGCAGAAGCAAGATCATCCAGCACCGCAGGCGTGACAAAACTCTGCCCGTGTACGGCGACGCCGATCTGGTCGAGAACGACGGTCTCGGGCTTTGCATCTGCAAGCAGATGCACGTTGCGCGGGAGGCGCAGGGACTTAGTGAGCTTGCTTGCCGCGTCGTGATTACCGCGCACAATTGCGACCGGGATACCTTCCTCGGCAAGTTGCGTTACCCCCTTGACGAAGAAGAGTCCCGTATTGTGGTCTGGCCAGTCGCCGTCGTAAAGGTCACCGCCAATTACGACGAGGTCGACACGCTCGCGCAAGGCAGTGGCGATCAAGTTTTCGAAGGTCCGACGGGTGGCCCCGCGAACATCATCGACTGGCGCGCCCTCATACCGGTCGAGGCCGCGCAAGGGGCTGTCAATATGAAGGTCGGCGGCGTGTAAAAATCGCATCTTTTAGGTATCAATCAACCCGGCAAAATTAAGGGCATATCCAATGCATCCGACAATTGTATTGTCATCTTGAAAATTTTGCACTATCTTGTTGTAATTTGACGATACTTGGTAGAACCTATGCCGAAAAGTTCCCACGAGAGCGAAATCCTCACCATTAAGCAGGTCGCTGAATACCTGAAGGTCACCGAACGGACGATCTACCGGTTGACTGCTGTCAAGAAAATCCCTGCCTTCAAGGTGGGCGGGACGTGGCGGTTTTCGCGCGCGGACATCGACCGTTGGATTGCACAGCAGTCATCTGTAGATCAGGAGAATGACAGCACTGGTTCAGCGAAAGGTGGGCGCTGACCATGAAGCTGATCCACAACACTGGCACCGACCGAGTCATTGATCTGATTCGCCCGTACCTCAGGCGCGGCAGTCAGTTTGGCTGTGTTACTCCAGCGTTTTCTCTGTTTGCCTTTGCCGAGTTACGCGGTGCGCTTTCTGGACTAGAAAAAGTGCAACTGATATTGCCCTCTGACGATGGGGCGCTCGAATTTCTTGGTGGTGATGGTGATCGCGCCGCTCGCAATCGCCTGCAGGCGCGCTGGTTGGCAATTCAATGTGCCAAGTGGGTGAACGACAAAGTGGAGCTGCGCCGTGCGCTTGGGCCGGTACCTCAAGGCGCAGCGGTGGTGCGCGATGGGCTGGCTATTCCTGAGCAGGTCGTGCTGGGTTCTTTCGCTTTTAGCACCGACGGTTTGGGATTGACCCCAGGTAACCCGCTGAATCTGATCCAGGCATCTGAGTCAGTCGATGAGGCAAGCCAACTTGCCCGTTGGTTTGATCAACAATGGACGGCCTTGCGCGCCCAGCCCGGCCAGAACCACTCAGCACGCACAGCGCTGATTCAAGCCTTGCAAGCGATGGGTGAATACCGCGACCCGTTCACCCTCTACACGCTCATCCTGCATCACCTGTTTCGTGACAGCGGCAACGAGATGGACGAGGAGCGTATCGTTAAATCCGCCACGGGTATCCGCAACACAGTGGTGTGGAAGAAGCTCTTCAAGTTTCAACGCGATGGCGTGGTAGGCGCTATCGACAAGTTGAATCGTTTTGGTGGCTGCATCATCGCTGATAGCGTCGGCTTGGGCAAGACATTCGAAGCGCTGGCTATCATCAAGTACCACGAGCTGCGCAACGATCGTGTGCTGGTGCTGGCGCCCAAGCGCCTGCGCGATAACTGGACGCTCTACAAGACCAACGACAAGCGGAATGTGCTGGCAGCGGATCGCCTTAATTATGATGTTCTGAATCATACTGACCTTTCGCGCGATGGCGGCACATCTGGAGACATCGACTTGTCCCATGTGAACTGGGGTAACTACGACCTGGTGGTGATCGACGAGTCGCACAACTTTCGCAACAAAGCCACGCACAAGGGAAAAGAATCCCGCTACGACCGCCTGATGCGCAGAATCATCAAGGAGGGCGTCAAAACGCGTGTTCTGATGCTGTCGGCCACTCCGGTCAACAACCGCCTGGCCGATCTACGCAACCAGATTGCCTTTGTCACAGAAGGGGTTGATACCGCACTGCTGGAACATGGCATTGCCAGCATCGAAGCAACCACTCGCAAGGCACAAGCCCAGTTCAATCGATGGTTGGAAATGGGTGAGTTGGACAAGACGCCGACCAAGCTGGTCGAAATGCTGGGCTTTGACTATTTTACCCTGCTGGATCATCTCACCATCGCCCGCTCGCGCAGGCACATTGAAAAGTACTACGGCACCAGTGAAACAGGCCGCTTTCCTGATCGCTTGCCGCCGATCAACATCAAGGCCGATGTGGATCTGGCGGGCGAGTTTCGCGCTATCCGGGATATTAACCAGGAGATTCGACGCCTCAATCTGGCCAGCTATGCCCCGTTGCGTTACGTCCTGCCACATAAGCAAGCCGCTTATGACGCCAAATACAGCACCAGGATTCGGGGTGGCGAGAGTTTCTTCCGTCAGGCAGATCGCGAAGAAAGCCTGATTCATCTGTTGCGGGTGAACGTGCTCAAACGTATGGAAAGTGCGGTGTCATCCTTCACGCAGACCATCCAGCGGCAATTGAGGGATGTGGAAACGACTTTGGCGCATATCGAAGCACATGCCGAGGGCATTGAGGAAATCGACATCGCCGACGTCGACATCGACGACCCGGCCTTCGAGACCCTGCTGGTCGGGCGCAAGGTCAAGGTGCTGCTCAGTGATGTCGATCTCATCCGCTGGAAGCAAGACCTGATCGAAGATCGTAACCGTTTGGCCACGCTGTTGGCAGCAGCCATGCAGGTTAATGCCGCGCGCGACGCCAAGCTCGCCAAACTGCGCGAAATGATCGAGCACAAATGTCGCAACCCCATCAACTCAGGCAACCGCAAAATCATCGTTTTCACCGCTTTTGCCGACACCGCGCAGTATCTTTATGCGCAACTGGCTCCCTGGGCCAAAAGCACGCTGAGTATTGATGCCGCGCTGGTGACAGGCAGCGCTGGTATTCAGACTACGCTTTCTGGCCTGCCCAAGAACATGAGCAGCGTTCTGTCTGCGTTTGCGCCCCGCGCCAAGGAGCGACCTGCCGAGCTTGCAGTGGAAGGAGAGCTGGATTTGCTGATCGCCACTGACTGCATTTCCGAAGGGCAAAACCTTCAGGACTGCGACTGGCTGATTAACTACGACATTCACTGGAACCCGGTGCGCATCATCCAGCGTTTTGGCCGGATCGATCGCATCGGCTCACCCAACCAGAGCATCCAGCTCGTCAACTTCTGGCCGAACATGGAGTTGGAAGAGTATATTAACCTGGAGCAGCGGGTGAGCGGTCGGATGGTGCTGCTGGATATTTCCGCCACCGGTGAAGAAAACCTCATCGAGCAACAATCCGGCAATCCGATGAACGATCTGGAGTATCGGCGAAAGCAATTACTCAAACTGCAAGATACCGTTATTGACCTGGAAGACCTGTCCACTGGCGTATCCATCACCGACTTGACACTCACTGATTTCCGCATAGACCTTGCGCAATATCTCAAGGCGCATCCCGGCAAGTTGGAGAGCTTGCCTTTGGGGGCCTATGCGGTTACAACCAGCATCGATTCCGATATACCGCCTGGCGTTATCTTCTGCCTCCGGGCGGAAGGCGGTGCCGTCCTCAAAGCGGCCGAACCGGGCTACCCCCTGTCACCGCACTATCTGGTCCATATGAGAGATGATGGCGCTGTGCTGCTGCCGTACACCCAAGCCAAACGCATTCTCGACCACCTCAAGCGCTTGGCCTTGGGGCGCGACCTGCCCGATGTCGCCGCAGCCAATCGCTTTGACAAAGTTACCAAACAGGGTGAAGACATGCGTCACGCGCAAAAGCTGCTCGCGGCCGCCGTGGCTTCCGTGGTTGGCAAAAATGAAGAGCGTGCGGTTGCCAGCCTGTTCTCGGCAGGTGGAACGCACGCGATGAAGGGCGAATTTGCGGGCAGCAATGACTTTGAGGTAGTGGCCTTTCTGGTTGTGCTGGGTGAGGACGGTGCATGACGGCGCAAGACATTGTCCTGGCGCTGGGTTTGCCTGACGGTTGTCGGCTCGATCAGCGTGTGCCCAAAAAATTGCTCGTGGAAAATGGCGCACCCACTGCCGCCGACAAGCGCGACATCAACGAAGGCATTGAGGAGATCCAGTGGTTAGCCACGCTCAAACCATCAACCATTGGCGTAGCGGAATTCCGGGATGAAACTCGCGAATATCTAGAAATTGCCGTGTTACACATCATATTGCGGGAGAATGCCAAAATAGCCCGAATAGCCGAATTGACACACCGGGCGGTGCCTTACCCGCTGGTGTTGCTACTAACGATGAATGATGCATTAACCATTTCAATGGTACATATCCGCTGGGCGCAGAATGAAACGGGCAAGGTGGTCTTGGATGGTGAACCCGTTGCGGCCACCCTGAATTGGCAATCAGTCACGCCAGATATTTTCCAAGCCTTCCTTCAAGCCTTGTCCATCATACGCCAGCCACGCACAAATTTGAAGGTGCTTTACCATGGCTGGTTGGATACACTGGTGGCATTTCAGGCAGTCCAGATTACCGGAGTGTTTGCGCAAGGTAAGACGGGTGAACAATTAGTGGCAAGGCGCAAAAGCCTACTGGCTTGCCGGGAACTAGAGCAGCAAATTGCCGCCCTGCGTGCGGCGGCAACCAAAGAAAAACAATTGGCACGACAGGTAGAATTAAACTTGGAACTCAAGCGCGTGCAGTCAGAGCTGGCTGCCGCAAAGGAACGGCTATGAAAAAACACATTGGAATCCTGGACGATGAGAAAAATTGAAGCCACCAGCACCGAAGCGCAATCCGCCGACATCAAATTGGAAAACATTGCCCAGCTCAAGACTCTGTTTCCTGAGTTGCTTACGGAAAGTGCCAACGGTGTCGCTATCAATATGGATGTGCTCAAACAGCTTGTCGGTGACCAGAGCGTCACCGATTGCGATGAAAAGTACGGTCTGAACTGGCATGGCAAACGCCGCGCGCGGCAACTGGCACTTACGCCATCGACTGGCACACTCCGCCCCTGCCTGGAAGACAGTGTGGACTGGGGCACCACCCAGAACCTGATGATCGAGGGCGACAACCTGGAAGTGCTCAAGCTGCTGCAGAAAAGCTACGCGGGCAAGGTCAAGCTCATCTACATCGACCCGCCATACAACACCGGCAAAGACTTCGTGTACCCGGATAACTTCCAGGACAATATCAAGAATTATCTGGAGCTGACCGGGCAGGTCGAGGGCGGGAAAAAGATCAGCAGCAACACCGAGGCCAGTGGGCGGTTTCATACCGACTGGCTGAACATGATGTATCCGAGGTTGAAGCTGGCGAGGAATTTGTTGCGTGAGGATGGGGTGATTTTCGTTAGTCTTGATGATGGAGAGATCGAAAACTTGAGGTGGATTGCTAGTGAGATTTTTGGCGAAGAAAACTTCGTCGCACAAATTTTGTGGAAAAAAAGAAGCACTCCACCTAACGATAAAATTATTGGGGCAAATCACGACTATATTGCTTTGTTTTGCAAAAACTCTAACGCGGTTACCCTGAATCTTAAAGAGCGCTCTCAGGTGCAGATTGAGCGCTACCAAAACCCCGACAATCACCCGAAAGGTCAATGGGCTCCCGGTGACTTAATGGCCAATATCAAAGGTGGCCGATATGTAGAGTCTTTGAACTACCCCATTATTAATCCAAAAACAGGTCAGCAACATATGCCTTCTGAGACTGAAAGGGGAAATTGGCGTTTTTCAAAAGAAAAGATTGGCGAGCTGCTATCTCGTGGCGAAATATATTTTGGTGAAGATGGGCGTGGTCGCCCGAAACTAAAAAGATTTCTCTGTGATGTTAAGGCAGGGGTAACCTATTCAACGATCTGGGACTTCGTGCCGTTTAACACAGAGGGTTCATCTGAGATGCAGGAGTTATTTGGAAATTCATCCGTGTTTGAAAGTCCAAAGCCTGTGGGGTTGCTTCAAGAAATATTGAAACTGGGCTCCTGCAACGATGATGTGGTATTGGATTTTTTTGCTGGTTCAGGAAGTACTGGCCATGCAGTGATTGCTCAGAACTCTAGAGACTCAGGACATCGGCGATATATACTTGTTCAACTTCCAGAACCCCTTGATACTAGTAAGGGCGAGCAAAAGACCGCCGCCGACTACTGCGACCAACTTGGAAAACCCCGCACCATCGCTGAATTGACCAAAGAGCGGTTGCGCCGTGCCGCTGCTAAGGTCAAAGTTGACAATCCGATGTTCTCTGGCGACACCGGCTTCCGCGTCTTCAAGCTCGATCACTCCAACATCTGTGCCTGGAACCCGAACCCCGCCAATTTGGAAGAGACCCTGTTTGCCCACCAGGATCATCTGGTCGAGGGACGCACCGAATCCGACATCCTCTACGAGCTGCTGCTCAAGCTCGGCCTCGATCTGTGCGTGCCTATCGAGCAGCGCATGGTGGCGACCAAGGACGTGCATGCGGTCGGTGGTGGTGTGTTGATGGCCTGCCTTTGTACCGTTATCAGTCGCGACGATGTGGAAGCCTTGGCGCAAGGCATCATTACCTGGCATAAGGAACTCGCCCCTGCCGGCGACACCACCTGCGTGTTCCGCGACAGTGCCTTTGCGGACGACGTTGCAAAGACCAATCTTGCCGCCATTCTGGAGCAGCGCGGCATTCAGAACGTGCGGAGTTTGTGAGATGAATGCGATGCAATCCTACACACCCGATGAACTTCCACTCAATTATCTGGACTATCGCTTGCTTTTGCCCTTGGTCGGACAAGCCAATGCGGCGCTGGCGCGCTACGATGGTCTATTGCAAGGTATCCCTAATCCGGCGGTGATGCTGTCGCCGTTGACCACGCAGGAAGCGGTGCTTTCTTCAAAAATTGAAGGCACGCAAGCCACCGTAGATGAGGTGCTGGAGCAAGAGGCTGGTTTGCTCAAGGAAGGTGAGAAGTACGAAGACATTCAGGAGATTTCCAACTATCGCCAAGCGTTGTTTCGGGCGCGTGACTATCTGGAAACTTATCCCATTCGCCTTGGTTTTGTGCGTGAATTGCACCGGATTTTGATGAGCAGTGTGCGTGGTCAAGACAAAACACCCGGTGAGTTTCGGGTGGATCAGAACTGGATCGGCAAGCCGGGCTGCACCCTCGAACAGGCGAGTTTTGTTCCACCCAACCCACTGCAATTGTTGGATCACTTGCAGGCGTGGGAACGCTATCTGGATAGCGACGATGCGGATTTTCTGTTGCAGACGGCAGTAATGCATGCGCAATTTGAGCTGCTGCACCCATTCAAGGATGGTAACGGCCGTATCGGGCGCATCCTGATACCGTTATTTCTGTATCAAAAACGCGCGCTGTCGCAGCCGATGTTTTATCTGAGTGAGTTTCTTGAGGGTCACAGGGATGAATATTACCTGCGCTTGAAAGCCATTTCCAGCGATGGCGACTGGAACGGCTGGATCGCGTTTTTTCTTCGCGCAGTTGCCTTGCAGGCAGCACAAAACAGCCAGCGAGTGAGTGACATCAGGGCTTTGTATGATGAGATGAAGTTTGCTATCCAGGAAATCACACACTCCCAATATACTGTCCATCTACTGGACGCTATTTTCAGCAAACCCATATTCAAAACATCCGATCTGGCGCAGAAACTGACCACTGAATACAGTGTTCACGAAAAAACCACTTCTGGGCTGCTTCGGCAACTGAAAGACGCGGAAATACTTCGTGAAATTCAGCCCGGAAGCGGCAGACGCGCGGCCACGATGTGCTTCCCGCGCTTGATCAACCTTGCTGAAGGCAGGAATGTATTATGAGCGTGTTGTGTAGCCCAGGTGCGCCACAAACTTGCTTGTGGAGCGTTAATATAATTATGCGCTCTACAAATTCCATTGTCGCGCGTGGAGGCTCTTCAAAGTCAGGATATGAAAGGTCAGATGCTTTGCGGGGGTTGATCCATCGAGCAGCCAGACTGCGCCGACCGTCCACAGTCTCAGAGATTCGTCACAACGCTTGTGACGAATTGGACAACATCGACCAAGCCGTCGTGCTGAGTGATTTTTCAGCCTCGCTTGATGAGGCGGAAAAGTTCAAAGGGCTTTCTTTAAATCTGAACTGGTTACACTATCGCAGCCTGAGCAGGGCCGAACACCGCGCCGAAATAGCGCGTGAGGAGGTCGCTATCGATGCGGCGTGTTGTCTGGAGACTCAGGAATGAAGCTACACTTTGAAGCCAACCTCGACTACCAGCTTCAGGCCATTGAGGCAGTGTGCGACCTGTTTCGTGGCCAGGAGGTGTGCCGCACCGAGTTCACGGTGACGATGAAAGCACCCGCCGCCATTGCGGACGATATGTTCCCTGGTACCGTGCCACAGCAAATGACGCTCGGTATCGCCGAGTCGGACTTGGGGGTCGGCAACCGTCTCACCCTGCTGGACGATGAGCTGCACAAGAATCTGACCGACATTCAGTTACGAGGCGGTTTGCCGCCATCCAGCACTCTGGCATCCGGCGATTTCACCGTGGAGATGGAGACCGGTACCGGCAAGACCTATGTCTACCTGCGTTCCATCTTCGAGCTGAACAAGCGCTACGGCTTCACCAAATTCGTCATCGTGGTGCCGTCGGTGGCGATCAAGGAAGGCGTCTATAAGACCTTGCAAATCACCGAGGAGCATTTCAAAGGGCTCTACGCTGGCGTGCCCTTTGACTACTTCCTCTACGATTCCAACAAACTCGGGCAGGTGCGCAATTTTGCCACCAGTTCGAACATCCAGATTATGGTGGTGACCGTTGGCGCCATCAACAAGAAGGACGTCAACAACCTCTACAAGGACAGCGAAAAGACCGGCGGCGAGAAACCCATCGATCTGATCAAGGCCACCCGCCCCATCGTCATTGTTGACGAGCCCCAAAGTGTGGACGGCGGCCTTGAGGGACGCGGCAAGGAAGCGCTCGACGCGATGAACCCGCTGTGCACGCTGCGCTATTCCGCCACCCACGTAGACAAGCACCATATGGTGTTCCGTTTGGATGCTGTGGATGCCTACGAGCGCAAGTTGGTGAAGCAGATCGAGGTGGCTTCGGCCACTGTGGAGAATGCGCACAACAAGCCGTTTGTTCGACTGGTGGCAGTGAGCAACAAACGTGGCACGATAGCTGCCCGAGTCGAACTTGACGTGGCTACGAGAAGCGGGGTGAAGCGTCAGGAGGTCACCGTGAGCGACGGGGACGACCTGGAGCAGTCGGCCAAACGGGCGATCTACGCCGACTTTCGCGTTGGTGAGATCAACACCGCCAAAGGCGCGGAGTTTTTGGAACTGCGTTATCCCGGTGGCGAAGCCTACTTGGCCTTGGGCCAGGCGCATGGCGACATCGACGCCTTGGCCGTGCAGCGGGAAATGATCCGTCGTACCATCAAGGAACACCTGGACAAGGAAAAGCGCCTGCGCCCGCTGGGCATCAAGGTACTGTCGCTGTTCTTCATTGATGCGGTGGACAAATACCGCCAGTACGATGCCGAGGGCAATCCCGTGAAGGGCGACTACGCCCGCATCTTTGAAGAGGAATATCGGCGTGTGGCCAAACTGCCGGCGTATCAGAGCCTGTTTGCCGAAGTGGATTTGAACCATGCCGCCGAGGAAGTGCACAACGGCTACTTCTCCATCGACAAGAAAGGCGGCTGGACGGATACCAGCGAAAACAACGCAGGCAATCGTGAGAACGCCGAGCGGGCGTACAACCTGATTATGAAAGAGAAGGAGAAGTTGCTGGGTTTCGAGACGCCGCTCAAGTTCATCTTCTCCCACTCGGCGCTGAAGGAAGGCTGGGACAACCCCAACGTTTTCCAGATATGCGCCCTGCGCGAAATGGGCACCGAACGCGAGCGTCGCCAGACCATCGGCCGGGGTCTGCGCCTATGCGTCAATCAGCATGGCGAGCGGGTGCGCGGTTTTGAGGTGAACACCCTCACGGTTGTCGCCACCGAGAACTACGAACAATTCGCCGAGAATTTACAGAAGGAGATCGAGGCCGACACCGGCATCCGATTCGGCATCGTGGAGCAGCACCAGTTTGCCGCCATCGCAGTAACGAGCGCGGATGGTCAGACCATGTCACTGGGGGTCGATCAGTCGAAAGCACTGTGGGAACACCTCAAGGCCGCTGGCCACATCGACGCCAAGGGTAAGGTGCAGGATTCCCTTAAAACCGCTTTGAAAGACAGAACGCTTGTGCTACCTGCGGAGTTTGAGACGCTTTGCCCCCAGATCGCCGAAATGCTGCGCAAGGTGTCTGGTCGCTTGGAGATCAAGAACGCTGACGAGCGTAAGCAGGTGCTGGTACGCAAGGCGATCTATCTCAGCGCCGAGTTCAAGGCCTTGTGGGACCGGATCAAGCACCAGACCACGTACCGCGTGCAATTCGACAACACCAAGCTCGTGGCGGACTGCCTCGCAGCCTTGCGGAAAGCCCCATCCATCGCCAAGGCCTGTCTGCAATGGCGCAAGGCCGACATCGCCATCGGCAAGGCTGGCATCGAGGCGACAGAAAAGGCCGGTGCGGCAACCGTCGTCCTGGACGAGACGGACATCGAACTACCAGACTTGCTCACCGACTTGCAGGATCGCACCCAGCTCACCCGTCGCACCATTACCAGCATCCTGACCGGCAGCGGACGGCTGGACGACTTCAAGCGCAATCCGCAGCAGTTCATTGAGCTCACTGCGGAGACGATCAACCGTTGCAAGCGGCTGGCGCTGGTCGATGGCATCAAGTACCAGAAGCTCGGCGACGATCACTTCTATGCCCAGGAGTTGTTCGATCAGGAAGAACTCACTGGCTACCTCAATAACATGCTGATGGACACTGAAAAATCCATCTACGAGCATGTGGTGTATGAATCCACCACCGAGTGCGATTTTGCCGATGCTCTAGAGAAGAACGACGCCATCAAGCTGTACGCAAAATTGCCGGGTTGGTTCAAGGTTCCTACGCCACTGGGCAACTACAACCCTGACTGGGCTGTATTAGTGGAGCAGGACGGCGCGCAGCGGCTGTACTTTGTGGTGGAAACCAAGAGCAGCCTGTTCACCGACGACTTGCGCGATAAGGAAAGCGCCAAGATTGAATGTGGTAAGGCACATTTCCAAGCATTGGTCGCAATGGAGAATCCTGCAAGATATGTGGTGGCGCGTTCGGTCGATGATGTGTTGGCAAAAGCGCAGGGTGTAGCCACATGAATTTGCAGTACCTGCCAGTAACCCGCCCATTGGAATCCCGAAGGGGGAATTTTTGACCAAACATGAGCATTTAAGGCGATTTATGCGCTTGATGCAAAGCATAACTAGTTGATTATAAATGGGCGCATTGATTGCGCGGCTTACTCGAAATCAGGCGTAGGTATATATGCCTACCGAGTTCCCACTTCTTTCTCCAATGCTCTGTGGACACGCTGACGAACTGCTTCTCTCGTAATGCCCAGGAGCTTTGCAGCATCCCGTCGCGAGAGGACATTGCAGACGATATGGAGGGATGTCTGGGGCTTGTCGGGCTTGCTCTTGCCATGACCATTGAGAGCATATTCCCTTTCCTCCCGATCCAGACGATCAATCAGTTGCTGTTCCACCGATTGAACCCGAAGATAATTCGGGGCCATGGCATCTCCTTCCACTTCATCCGGGAGCGGGTCCGATTCACGCCAGCGGCGCACGAGACCCCATAGCCTCCCCATGATGTATTCCCGAACAGTTCCCAGGATCGGATTGTATGAACTTTTCCCGCTGGTCACCTCAATGCACATGAGGTAGAGTTCCTGCCGGATATCCTCAACTGGCAAGATGCAACACCTGGAAAACTTATGGGCCTCACCCCGCAATTCCTGAAACAGTTCATCAGCAGTGAGCATCGACCAACTCCTCAATCACCTGAACAAAGTTTTTCTGCAAATCACTCAGCCATGATCCTTGTGCCACTTTCTTCCCAGACCCTGGAATAAGTTTCTCGCAAATCCGAATCGGCAACTGGATGAGAAAACCCGTTTCTTCGCTGTTCACGGGAGCGCGCCCGCTCCGTGCCTGGGGATTCTTCACGTCTGAAGCCATGACCATTTTCACCTCTGGAAAATCTTTTTCCGCTGTCTCCACGAATTCAACCGAAGTCTGACAATCCTGTTTGTCCACGGGTGGTAAAGGGATGCTTGACTGGCGTTTACCTGCCAATTTTTGTACCTGCTGTTTGGCAGATTCACATCGAGGCCAGGTGATCGGTTCTGTCGAATCCAGAACGATTTTCCGCGCTTCTGGCTGTAAGTTCTTGAAGCGTTCCCAGGCATCTGCGCTATTCAGTCGCCCCCCCTCGATCAACGCCCGTGCCAAGGGGTCCCGGGCAATCGACAGCAGGTTGCCTACCCATCGTTCGTTCTTCGACAAGGCCCGGCTGATACTTCCCGGTTCCATTCCAGCCTCTTTCAGACGCAGGACGACTTCGACGTACTCGTTCAGCCCAAGATCAACCCGGTGCAGGTTTTCACACGCCTGAAGCACCACGGCCATGTTATGCGCCGGGAGCTCGTAGACAATTGCATTGATCGTTGCCCACCCCAACTGACGGGCTGCTCGCAACCGGCGTTCGCCATAGACAATCATCCAGTCCGAACCTGAACGGCGTATCCCGATGGGCTGTAACTGGCCAACCATGTTCATTGATTTCGCCAGATCTTCCAGTGCTTCCTCGTCAAAATTACGACGAGGTTGTGATTTGTCCGGCCGGATCCGATCAATGGGAGTTTTTTGAAATTCGCGTTCACTGTCAGCGGATATGTGCTCGTTTTCAAAGCCAATCAGTTCCATCATGCCCTCCGTTGTGCTTGATTTTTCTGCTTTTCGATTTCGATCTGAATCCGTGATCGAAACTCCGGCATTGATTCCCCCCGTAGCGGAATAACCCCAAGGGTCTGGCCCATGGCCAAGGTCCCGGCCTCGTTATTCCACCAACCCGGCGGTCCTCGCTGGATGCCTGATACGCCAGGGCTGGTCATGATTTCTTCGATGATTGGGTGCAAATAGCGCGGCGGAATTGAACCTTTCGGTTTGCGTTGCCGGGCGATAGCCACTGCCCAGCGTGCAATCTGAGCCGTCACGCCTCGTTCAATCCAGTCCCTGGCAAGCGGATCGTGGGTGGTGATTTTCACGCCCAGTGCCACCAGGTTTGAGACAAGATTTTCTGTGGCAACAGACAAAAGCGCGGTGGGGTTTTCGTCGGCAGTATCCGCGACTGGTGAAAAGTTATCCACAGGTGCTTTGCTGCGCTTTTGGTTAAGTGATGGTTCAGTGATGGTTATGGGTGCATATTGTGCAGGGGTCCCCTGCATATTGTGCAGGGGTGGGTGCGTATTGTGCAGGGGTGGGGGTGCATATTGTGCAGGGGTAGGGGGTGACTTATCCACAGGAAAGGGATGCATATTGTGCAGGGGTGCATTAAATGCAGGGGTTGGCCAGTTGGGAGGAGCGGTAATTCGATAGACGCTACTTCTCCCCGATCTCGATAGCCGCATTAAAAAACCATCGACCTCAAGTTGTTTCAAACAGTCGTAAACGGCCCGTTCTTTCAGGGAGCACTTTGAACCAATCATGCTGATCGACGGATAACACTCCCCCTGGTCATTTGCGTTATCCGCCAGAGCCAGAAGCACCATCTTTCTTGCCAAAGGTAAAGTTGTTTTCCACACCTCAGTCATGATTGCAATGCTCATACAACCCCCCTTGAGGGAATTTTCAGTTTGTGGATCCTTGAGTTAAGGGCATTGACCAATCCTGTTTTTTTTCGGGCCATATCAAATGCCAATCGTCAGGACGCAGATCCTTTCGTGTGACAACCCCTTGACTTATTTGCTCAATTAACACGCATCGTTCCGGACTTAGCAGTTGCCCCTTGCTACAGGCTTTTCGGATATAACCTATTGATGTGTTACAAGCGTGTGCAAGTTCGTCTTTCTGAGATACTGATAGTGTGCGTAGATATGCGAGGAGGATGGGTTTCATAAAAATCTTCCCGTGATTAGAAACAGCCAGAGTTTACCCTAGGGTATACTATAAATCAATACCCTAGGGTTATTTACCTTCCGGTACATAAAGTGGAAAATCAGCAAATGGATAAGTATGAAAGTCGTAGACTCCGTCTGATAGAACTCCGCGATACCCGATGCAACGGGAAAGCGGTGGAGCTTGCGCGCAAACTTGGTCGAGAGCCCTCCTATGTTTCCAGAATGATCTATCCCGAAGGTAAAGCCGGAAAAAAACGCATTGCTGACGAGATGGTCGATGTAATTGAACAAGCTTTCAACCTTCCGCATGGATGGCTAGACATTACTCGACTTTCCGTAGCCGAACCCGCTACCAGTTATCCCAAGATCCATAATTTTGATGAACCGGCTGTAAAGAGCGCTTGTTTCGCAGGTATAGTTCATGGCGACGAATCCGGGTATATAGAAGATTCTGAACCCCCAGGATTTGTCTGGCCGTCTGGAAAGCAACGCTATACCTTAAAAGTTCGAGGGGATTTTTTAGCCCCAAGAATCAAGAGCGGTGAGTACCTGGTCATCCACCCGGAAAATCAACCAATCCCCGGTGATGATGTGTTGGTTTTCCTGAAAGACTGCCGAAAAATGATCAAGGAATTTCTTTACATTCGTGACAGTGAGGTCTCTCTAGGCTCAATAAACAATAACCAAAAAAATGTTTGTGTGCCTCTTGATCAGATAGAGAAGATGCACCAGATCGTGGCAGTCGTTTCGCGCGGAGGCGAATTTCAGGAGTAGAAAACCGGTTGTCGTGAATTCCGGTCATTACCCGGAAATGTTTACCCGAAGGTATTGACATATAGTTTACCCGCAGGGTATTATCCTTTCACCTGTTCCCAAAGGTGCGAAGATGACTGCTTATCGCTGTGACAACACGCTCGAATCACAAGTACAAGAACTCTACTCGGTCCTGTTGAAGGTATGGGTCGAGGTCATGGATTTCCCGCCTCAAAAGCCACTCAGCACTGATTCATACCTTCCCCCCGCTATTCACGATGAAATTTTCCCGGTTCTGGAGAAGGTCAATCCAGGACTGGGGGGTGAACTGCGACAAATTTGGAACTGTTGATCATGGCACAGGAATTTTACCCAACCATCGTTTTAATAGTCCTTACCCTTGTGACAATCATGTCTACTATGGTACTTTCGTGGAGGGTGCGATGATGAGCGAAGATTCTCACCGCGAATTGACTATAACGGAGCTTGCCTTTAGGTTAAAGGTATCTGAGAGTACAATACGGCGGATGATGCAGAATGGGTGCCCGTACTTGTTGGCAGGTAAGCGTCCGCGATTTGATTTGCCAAAAGTAAACAGTTGGAGAGAACAACAATGCCAATCAGAAAAGATGCCGTTGGCCGTTGGCATGTCGAACTCTGCATCAATCGTAAAAGGGTTCACAGACGATTACCGGAAGGCGCGTCTGCGAGTGATGCCAAGCGCATAGAGTCCGAATTATTCGGCGCATTGTCGCGAAAAAAAGCGGATTCATTGATCCCCTCTGATCCTCCAATAAATGATCTGCTAGCATATTACACTGGCATCCACGCCAAAAGATTGAGAAGTCCTGAAAGTGCCAAGCACCATGCGATTCGTATTGCGCCTTGGTGCGAAGGAAAAACGGCCAGCCAGTCAAAACAAGTGGCTTTAAAATTCATTGAGGATGCCCTTGGAAACTATACTGCTGCTACGATCAACCGCAGTCTCGGCACGCTAAAAAAATCTTTATCAATTGCTTATGATTGTGGGCAAACAGATATTAATTTTGGGCTTCAAATAAAACGACTTCCAGAAAACAATGCCCGTGATAATTACATGACGGTCGAGCAGGTGCAGTCTATTGCGCAATATTGTACTGAGGTAGTACAAGCCGCAATATGGATAGCCACACTAACTGGCATGAGGCGAGGGGAAATTGTAAAACTGAAAAAAGAAGACATTGTTAATGACACTATCATCGTGCGAATCGGTAATACAAAAACATCCAAAACACGAAGTATTCCAGTTGCGCCCCCGTTGCGGAAATGGCTTGAGCATGTTCCTCTAAAAATTACCGCCGATGGAATTGGGACTTCGTGGGAGAGGGCGCGGATCAAGGCTGGATTGCCAGATGCAAATTTTCATGACTTGCGTCACACCTGCGCTAGTTTACTGCTCAAGATATCTGGTGTAACGCTTTACACCGTGGGAGAGATACTGGGGCATAGCAGCACGAATACCACAAAAAGATATGCCCACTTGGCAGATGCTCAGAAGCGCAAAGCTCTAGAAGGACTTGCCGATATTTACACCGATATTTACACCGAGGAAAAAACTTTAATGGAAAAAATATCGTAACTTGTTGATTTTTATGGTGGGCGGTACTGGGATCGAACCAGTGGCCCCTGCCGTGTGAAGGCAGTGCTCTACCCCTGAGCTAACCGCCCTTTCTGAATCGTTACGGCTCATGAAACCTTGAATGGGTTGACCCAAACCAGATGATTGAACCTTCACGGTATCTCGATAAAGGACGGTCATTCTACCGGGTTTTAGAGTCTGACGCAATCCACATAAAACTTGGATTCTCCATTGCTGCCGGTTTTGGAAAGGCCATGAATGTCTGTTTCAAAGCCGGGAAAACGTTGATTGAAGGAACGGGCAAATTGCAGGTAACGCACGATGGTGGCATTGAAGCACTCTCCGGGAATCAGGAGCGGAATGCCGGGGGGGTAAGGAGTGAGAAGCACCGAAGTGATTCGTCCTTCCAGGTCATCGATTCCCACGCGCTCGGTCTCACGGTGAGCCATGCGTGCAAAGGCATCGGCGGGCTTCATGGCCGGGACCATGTCGGACAGGTACATTTCTGTGGTGAGGCGCGCCACATCATTGGCCCGATAGACTTCATGAATTTGGTCAGATAGTTGGCGCAGGCCCCAATTTTCGTAACGGGGGTACTTGGCGACAAACTCAGGCAAGATGCGCCAAAGAGGCTGGTTCTTGTCATAGTCATCTTTGAACTGTTGCAATTCCGTAACCAGCGTGTTCCAGCGTCCCTTGGTGATACCGATGGTGAACATGATGAAGAAAGAGTAGAGCCCGGTTTTTTCAACGACAACTCCATGCTCGGCCAGATATTTTGTGACCACGGCGGCGGGAATTCCGATGTCGTGAAAATCGCCATCCACATCGAGTCCGGGTGTGATAACCGTAGCCTTGATGGGGTCCAGCATGTTGAAGCCGGGAGCCAGATTGCCGAAGCCATGCCAACGTTCGCCGGGTTTGAGCATCCAGTCGCTACGCTCCCCACCACCTTCTTCCGCCAGGTAGTCGGGACCCCATACCTTGAACCACCAATCGGTGCCCCATTCCTCATCCACCTTGCGCATGGCCCGACGAAAGTCGAGGGCTTCACTGATGGATTCCTCCAGTAATGCCGTTCCTCCAGGAGATTCCATCATAGCGGCTGCGACATCGCAGGAGGCAATGATGGCGTATTGCGGGCTGGTGGACGTGTGCATGAGGTAGGCTTCGTTGAAGCAGTCGCGGTCCAGTTTGCGCATTTCGCTGTCCTGTACCAGGATTTGCGAGGCTTGGCTGAGACCGGCCAGCAACTTGTGAGTCGACTGGGTAGACATGACCATGGATTCATGACAGATGGGGCGATCTCGGCCAATGGCATGCATATCCTTGTAAAAATCGCTGAAGGAGGCATGCGGTAGCCAGGCTTCGTCGAAGTGCAAGGTGTCGATGACCCCATCCAGCAACTTCTTGATAGTTTCGACGTTGTAGAGGATACCATCGTAGGTACTTTGGGTCAGCGTTAATACACGCGGTTGAACCGGACTGTTTTGGGCAAAGGGATTGGCCGCAATCTTGCGTTGGATGTTTTCGGGTTTGAATTCCTCCAGTGGAATGGGGCCGATGATGCCGTAGTGATTGCGCGTGGGCATGAGAAACACGGGGATGGCCCCAGTCATGATGATGGCGTGAAGAATGGATTTATGACAGTTGCGATCTACGACAACCACATCGCCTGCCGCAACGGTGGAATGCCACACGATCTTGTTGGAGGTGGACGTGCCATTGGTCACAAAAAACAGATGGTCGGCATTGAAAATACGTGCGGCATTACGCTCGGAAGCCGCCACTGGGCCCGTATGATCAAGCAGTTGCCCCAGTTCGTCCACTGCGTTGCAGACATCGGCGCGGAGCATGTTTTCCCCAAAGAATTGGTGGAACATTTGTCCTACCGGGCTTTTCAGGAAAGCCACCCCGCCTGAATGTCCGGGACAGTGCCAGGAATAGGAACCATCCGAGGCATAGTGGGTAAGGGCACGGAAAAAGGGTGGGGCGAGAGAATCCAGATAGACCCGTGCTTCCCGAGCGATGTGGCGAGCCACAAACTCTGGAGTGTCCTCGAAGAGGTGAATGAAACCGTGCAGTTCCTTCAATACATCGTTAGGAATATGGCGGGAGGTACGCGTTTCACCATAGAGAAATATGGGGATATGGGCGTTACGCCAGCGAATTTCCTGGACGAAGGCACGCAGGTGGCGCAGTGCCGACTCCATTTCGCTGGGAGAACCTCCGCCAAATTCTTCGTCATCGATGGACAGTACGAAAGTGGAAGCACGGCTTTGTTGCTGGGCAAAAGAGGCCATGTCACCAAAACTGGTCACACCCAATACTTCAAACCCTTCTTTTTGAATGGCGTCTGCTAACGCTCGCACCCCAAGACCGCTGGTGTTTTCCGAACGAAAATCTTCATCGATGATGACCACGGGAAAACGAAACTTCATGGAGCCTCCAGTACGGTGGGTGGCAAGGAAAGGGTAGCGGATTATAGCCCTTTTGCTTCACGCTGTCGCAAAGGGTTTGACAGGAATGTTCATGGGGTTTTTGACCCCATGAACTTAAGACTTGGGTTGACGCGCCAGAAACTTATCCAATTGGTTGGCAAACACTTTTCGGTCAGAGTGAGACAGGGGTGGGGGGCCGCCGGTAGGTACGCCACTGCCGCGTAATTGGTCCATGAAATTGCGCAGCGTCAGTAGGGCTTCGATTGTATCGAGGGTGTAAACCTCGCCGCGTGGATTGAGCGCATGCCCCCCTTTTGACAGCACTTCAGAAGCCAGGGGAATATCGGCTGTGATGACCAAATCACCGGGGTGCAGGGACCGGACGATCTCGTTATCGGCCATGTCAAAGCCGCGAGGCACCTGGCGCGCCAAAATATAAGACGAAGCCGGGGTACTCAACAAGGTATTGGCTACGAAGGTTGTCAGGATTTTCGCACGTTCTGCGGCACGGAAAAGAATATCTTTGATGACCACAGGGCAGGCATCTGCATCGACCCAAATATTCATCTCAAGAAAAACCCTTCAAAGGGGTCACTGTAACAGGAACGCTTCCGGACGAATTCGACAGCAAGATTCCATCGTCCTGAATCAGGCAATTGAGATCCATGGTGCGTTCAACCAGGTGAGCCAGTGCCTGACTGTCGGACAAAGGAAGACTGAGGACGGACAGATTGGACAACCGCCGGAGACGGCTACTCATTCCCGCCCACCAAAGCGGAACGGCGCTGCCGCCATAGGCATAAATGATTACCCGTCGAGCACGCCCGCATGCCTTGAGCACGCGTTTTTCATCGGGCAGGCCCACGTCGATCCATTCGTCAATGGCTCCCGTCAGGTCTTTTTTCCAGAGGTCAGGTTCCTCCTGATCAGCGGCCCCCCCCCGGGCGAAGGTCAAGTGTTCATGGGCATGGAGAGCAAACGCCAGCAGGCGCACCATCATGCGTTCGTCGGTTTCGGAGGGGTGACGGGCGATCGTCAAGGTATGGGAGGCGTAATAAGGCCGGTCCATGTTGGATATTTGTAAATTGACCTTGAAGACGGTGGACTTGAGCGCCATGAATCGATGAATTCCGCTGAAAGTAATAGAAGAGATGTTGGGTAGCCCACAGGTAAGGAGGGGCGAGAGGAAAGTTTATCCCAAGGGCGAACCTGAGGCATTCTCTTGCACCCTACGGCTCTTCGACAATCAGTCGAGGAGGTTTGTGGTATAAGATGTCCCACCTTGAACAAGTACGGAGAGGTTCCGAACACTCAACCTCCCATTTTAGCATAAATCGGCCATAATTTTCGGCCATCCGTCCAAAAATTCCAGACCGGCTCTCCGTTCATGAACTCTGCGGCGCCCCTCCCCGCATCTTTATAAAATCTTTATAGCGTCGCTGTCAGCCTTTACCCCTTTTTGATCTGCCGGTTCCTAGAATGGGTACGACTGGAACTCACTGGGAGAATCTCTATGGATCTGTTCTATCTTGCGATCGTTGTGGCGGTCTTTGGCCTGTCGGTATTGTTGGTCTACGGCTGCGAAAAATTACGGAGGTCGGCATGACCTGGATCTATTTCGTCGCGGGGGCTGTGGTGGTGGGCTTGCTTATCTACCTAGTCATTGCCCTGCTTAAACCGGAGTTATTCTGATGACTATTAACGGACTGTTTCAAATCGTCCTGCTACTGGGCGTGCTGTTTTTGCTGGTGAAACCCTTGGGAGGGTATATGGCCCGGGTTTACGAGGGGAATCTGCCAGCATTTATGCGCTGGCTTTCACCACTGGAGCATCTCTTCTACCGTATGTGCGGGGTGAATCCAAGTCAGGAAATGCGCTGGACGAGTTATGCCCTGGGGGTTCTATGGTTTAGTGTGCTGGGGGTACTGACCGTGTATGCCCTGCAGCGGTTGCAAGGATTTCTGCCCTTGAATCCGCAAAGTCTGGGTGCCGTGAGCCCGGATTCTTCCTTCAATACCGCCATCAGCTTTGTATCCAATACCAACTGGCAAGGGTACGCAGGGGAATCCACGCTGAGTTATCTCACGCAGATGTTTGCTTTGGCTGTGCAGAACTTTTTTTCTGCAGCCACCGGGATGGCCGTGGTGATTGCCCTGATCCGGGGATTTGCCCGACATTCCGTGGAGACCATTGGCAACTTCTGGGTGGACATGACGCGTAGCGTCCTCTATATCCTGTTGCCCTTGTCTCTGGCGCTCGCCTTGATCCTGGTGAGCCAGGGGGTGGTGCAAAACTTTTCACCCTATCCAGTGGTTCGGACCGTGGAGACCACTACCTATGACAACCCCTCGCTGGATGCGGCCGGAAATCCCCTCAAGGATGCTGCCGGTAATCCGGTAACGGTGAAAACCACCACTCAGGAGCAAACGCTTCCGCTGGGGCCGGTGGCTTCCCAGGAGGCCATCAAGGAATTGGGCACCAATGGCGGGGGATTCTTCAACGCCAACTCGGCGCATCCCTATGAAAATCCTACGCCCCTGACTAACTTTCTGGAAATGTTGGCAATTCTCTTGATTCCTGCGGCGCTGTGTTACACCTTCGGAGCCATGGTGGGGGATATCCGTCAGGGCTGGACCCTCCTGGCCACCATGACCCTGGTATTCACCCTTATGCTGGCTGTGGCGGAATACGCGGAAACCTCTGGCAACCCAGCCTTTGCCTCCCTGGGGGTCAACCAGCAGGCTTCTGCCTCGCAGTCCGGCGGGAACATGGAGGGGAAGGAAACGCGCTTCGGCATCGTCAATTCGGCCCTCTTTGCCACGGTGACCACCTCCACTTCCTGTGGTTCCGTGAATTCCATGCACGATTCCTTTACCCCGCTGGGGGGGTTGGTGCCGCTGGCCAACATCCAGTTGGGTGAAGTGATTTTTGGGGGGGTGGGTTCCGGTCTCTATGGCATGCTCATTTATGCCGTGATTGCGGTGTTCATTGCGGGCTTGATGATCGGACGGACGCCCGAATATCTGGGCAAGAAGATCGAGGCCTTCGACATCAAGATGGCATCCCTCACCATTCTGATTCCGCCGCTGCTGATTCTGGTTGGAACGGCGGTGGCAGTGATGATGGAGGCCGGGAAGAGCGGGGTGGCCAACCCCGGTGCGCACGGATTCTCTGAAATTCTCTACGCTTTCTCTTCAGCCGCAGGGAATAACGGCAGTGCCTTCGCTGGACTGTCTGCCAACACGCCTTTCTACAATTTTGCTCTAGGGGTGGTCATGTTCTTCGGGCGTTTCTGGCTGATCCTGCCCGTGCTGGCCCTGGCTGGCTCGCTGGCCGGCAAGAAACGAATTCCCGTGGGGGCCGGTACCCTTCCTACCCACACCCCGCTCTTCGTTCTGTTGTTGGTGGGCACGGTGCTTCTGGTGGGGGCATTGACCTTCGTTCCGGCCTTGGGTCTGGGGCCCGTCGTGGAACATTTGACCATGGTTGGGGCTCACTAGGAGAATCAAGATGAACGACCAAACGAAATCCTTTTCCTTTTTTGATCGAAACTTGCTGCGTGTGGCCTGTGTGGATTCGTTCCGCAAACTGTCACCGGTGCAACAAATGAAGAACCCGGTGATGTTCGTGGTCTGGGTGGGTAGCGTACTGACCACGGTCCTGTATCTTCAGGCGTTGGGCGGGAAGGGCGAGGCACCCGCCGGGTTCATTCTGGCGGTGACCCTGTGGTTATGGTTCACCGTGCTCTTCGCCAATTTTGCCGAAGCCGTCGCCGAAGGGCGGAGCAAGGCACAGGCGGCATCTCTGCGTCATGCGCGGCGCGATATCCTGGCCAAAAAAATGACGGAATCCAGCCAGGGTTCCCCATGGTTCTCGGTGGCAAGCAGTGACCTGCGTCGAGGGGATGTGGTCCTGGTGGAAGCCGGGGATATGGTGCCCGCCGATGGTGAGGTCATCGAAGGCGTGGCATCGGTGAACGAAAGCGCCATTACGGGGGAATCGGCGCCTGTGATCCGGGAATCCGGGGGCGATTTCAACGCGGTCACCGGTGGAACGACGGTATTGTCGGACTGGCTGATCGTGCAGGTGACCTCCAATCCCGGTGAAAGCTTCCTCGATCGCATGATTGCCATGGTGGAGGGGGCCAAGCGTCAGAAGACCCCCAATGAAATTGCGCTCACCATCCTGTTGGTGGCCATGACCCTCATATTTTTGTTGGCCACGGTTACCTTATTGCCCTTTTCGATGTACAGCGTCGAAGTAGCCAAAGTGGGGCAGCCCGTCACCATTACCGTGTTGGTGGCCTTGTTGGTGTGCCTGATTCCCACCACCATTGGCGGGTTATTGTCGGCCATTGGGGTGGCAGGCATGGGGCGCATGATGCAGAAGAATGTCATTGCAACTTCGGGTCGGGCGGTGGAGGCGGCAGGGGATGTGGACGTCCTGCTTCTGGACAAGACCGGGACGATCACTCTGGGTAACCGTCAGGCGTCGACTTTCATTCCGGCTCAAGGAGTGAAAGAAAGCGAACTGGCCGATGTCGCCCAACTGGCTTCTTTGGCGGACGAAACCCCAGAAGGTCGCTCCATTGTGGTCTTGGCAAAACAGCGATTTGGGCTGCGCGAGCGGGATATCCACGCTTTGGGGGCCAGCTTCGTTCCCTTTTCGGCGCAAACCCGCATGAGCGGGGTGAACTTGGGTTCCCGCCAGGTGCGCAAGGGTGCGGCAGATGCCGTGAAAAAATATCTGGATGCGCTCGGTTCCCCCTATCCCGAGGCCGTCTCCCGACAGGTGGATGAAGTGGCACGGCGGGGCAGTACCCCGCTGGTAGTGGTGGATGGGGCGCGGGTGATGGGCGTGGTGGAACTCAAGGATATCGTCAAGGGCGGTATCAAGGAGCGGTTTGCCGAGTTGCGCCGCATGGGCATCAAAACGGTGATGATCACCGGGGATAACCGCCTGACGGCAGCGGCCATTGCGGCAGAGGCAGGGGTGGATGATTTTCTGGCGGAAGCGACACCGGAAGCCAAGTTGGCCCTGATTCGCCAGTACCAGGCCGAGGGCCGGTTGGTGGCCATGACCGGCGATGGTACTAACGATGCTCCAGCCCTGGCTCAGTCTGATGTGGCCGTGGCCATGAATACGGGCACGCAGGCGGCCAAGGAAGCCGGTAACATGGTGGATCTGGATTCCAACCCCACCAAACTGATCGAGATCGTGGAAACCGGCAAACAGATGCTCATGACACGGGGGGCACTGACAACCTTTTCCATCGCCAATGATGTGGCCAAATATTTTGCCATCATTCCGGCGGCCTTCGTGACTACCTATCCGGCCTTGGGTGCCCTCAACGTGATGGGACTGACCACGCCAGCCAGTGCCATTCTGTCTGCTGTGATCTTCAATGCTCTGGTGATCGTGGCGCTCATTCCCCTGGCATTGAGAGGAGTTAAATACCGTGCGGTGGGTGCGGCGCAGTTGTTGAGAAATAACCTGCTGATCTACGGAGCAGGGGGGATCATTGTGCCATTTATCGGCATCAAGATGATTGATATGGTATTGGCTGCCCTGGGTTGGGCATAAGGAGATGCACATCATGTGGAAAGAAATGCGTCCTGCCGTGGTCAGTTTTCTGGTTTTGAGTGTGATCACCGGTCTTCTCTATCCCTGGTTGGTGACAGGGTTGGCCCAGGCAATATTTCCAAGCCAGGCCAACGGAAGTTTGATTTTCAAGAAAGGCAGACCGGTGGGTTCCGAGTGGATCGGTCAATCCTTCTCTGATCCTGGGTATTTCTGGGGCAGACCCTCGGCTACCGGTCCCATGCCCTATAATGGGTTAGCCTCCAGCGGTTCCAATCTGGGACCGACCAACCCGGCTCTGATGGATGCCGTCAAGGCGCGGGTCCAAGCCCTCAGGGTAGCCGATCCCGGAAATACCCGGCCGGTCCCGGTGGATCTGGTGACGGCTTCTGCCAGTGGACTTGATCCCCAGATCAGTCCGGCCGCTGCAGACTTCCAGATCGCGCGGGTGGCCCGGGCGCGGGGCTTGAAAACCGATCAGGTTCAGGCCTTGGTGTCCCGGTTTACCGAAGCGCGTCAGTTCGGTGTGCTGGGGGAAGCACGGGTCAATGTGTTGAAACTCAATCTGGCCTTGGATGAACTGACCCATGCGCCGTGACCGCTCCTGGGAAACCTGCCATGACTGAAATACAACGTCCCGATCCTGACATCCTGCTGGGGAATCTTCAGGCCGAGGAGAACCGGGCCAGACGGGGCAAGTTGAAAGTTTTCTTCGGTGCCTGCGCCGGGGTGGGCAAGACCTATGCCATGTTATCGGCAGCCCAACAACAGCGAGCCCAGGGCGTGGATGTGGTGGTGGGCATTGTGGAGACCCATGGCCGGGCGGATACCATGGCCCTGCTCAAGGATCTGGAAACATTACCCCTCAAGGAAGTCGAATACCGTCACCACTTGCTCAAGGAATTCGATCTGGAAGGTGCCCTGGCCCGCAATCCTACCCTGATTCTGATGGATGAACTGGCGCATACCAATGCCCAAGGATGTCTCCATTCCAAACGTTGGCAGGATGTGGACGAGTTGCTGGGGGCGGGCATCCATGTTTTTACCACGGTGAACGTACAGCATCTGGAAAGTTTGAATGATGTGGTGGGGGGAATCACCGGGGTCCGGGTGTGGGAAACGGTGCCTGATCATGTTTTCGATGAAGCCGACGAAGTCATGTTGGTGGATTTGCCCCCCGAAGAATTGCTCCAGCGCCTCAAGGAAGGAAAGATTTATCTGCCGCATCAGGCGGAGCGTGCCATTCGTAATTTCTTTCGCAAGGGGAATCTCATCGCCCTGCGCGAACTGTCTCTACGGCGCACTGCTGACCGTGTAGATGGGGAGATGCGGGCCTATCGGCGTACCAAGGCGGTGCAGTCCATCTGGCAGACGCGCGAATCCTTGTTGGTATGCGTGGGACCGGGGCCGGGTAGCGAACGGGTGATTCGCAATGCGGCCCGCCTGGCCGCTCAAATGGAAGTGACGTGGCACGCAATTTATGTGGAAACACCCCGGCTTCAGCGTTTGCCTAAAAGAGTCCGGGAACAGATTCTCCAGACCTTGAAGTTGGCCAAGGATCTGGGGGCAGAAACCGCCACCCTGCCCGCAGAAGATGCGGCGGCGGTGACGGTGGCCTATGCCCGGGAACATAACCTGACCAAGGTGGTGGTGGGGCGGGACCTTGAACGTCACCTATGGCGTCGATCCTTTGCCGAACGGATCGGACGGTTGGCTACGGATCTGGATGTCATTCAGGTCGCCCGTAACCAGCGCAATCCGGGGGAGCCTGACGGGAAGGCTCAGACACTGTTCTTTACCCAGGAGTATTCGCGCTGGCCTTCCTATGCGAAAAGTGTGGCCCTGTGCGTGCTCGTCACGTTCCTGGCGACGCCCCTGCGTCACTGGCTCGAACTGACCAACATCGTCATGATCTTCCTGCTGGTGGTCATGGGTGTGGCGCTGCGCCTGGGAAGAGGACCGGCGGTGCTGGCGGCCTTTCTTAGCGTGGCATTCTTTGATTTCTTTTTTGTCCCCCCCCGCTTTTCCTTTGCAGTGAGTGACGTGCAATACCTGCTTACGTTTATGGTCATGCTGAGCGTCGCCCTGGTGATTGCCCAGTTGATGGCCAACCTGCGTTATCAGGCCCGGGTGGCCATGAATCGGGAACGACGAGCTCGGGCGCTGTACGAGGCGGCCCGGGATCTGTCTGCCACCCTGATGCCCGGACAAATTGCAGAGGTTTGCGTGCGCTTTGCGGACAATGTTCTGGGGGCAAAAACCGGGTTACTCTTGATGGATAACGAGAATCATCTGCAAGACCCGGTGAAGGCCGAAGGGGTCTTGACGACAGTGGATACCGGCATCGCACAATGGTCTTTCGATCATGGGGAACCCGCTGGTTTGGGAACCGATACTCTGGCAGCTTCCCCGGTGTTTTACCTTCCTCTCAAGGCACCCATGCGCACGCGCGGGGTGCTGGCCATCGAACCCCGCCAGAGTCACTGGTTACAAGTGCCGGAACAACGTCGCTTGCTGGATACCTTTGCCTCTCTGGCTGCCATTGCCATCGAAAGGATCCATTATGTAGATGTGGCTCAGGAAGCTTTGGTGAAGATGGAGTCGGAACGCTTGCGCAACTCGGTACTGTCGGTGCTGTCTCACGATTTACGGACGCCTTTGACGGCGCTGGTGGGGTTGTCCGATACCTTGGGCCTGGAATCTTTGTCCGTGCCTCAGCAGGAGACTGTCCAGGCGATTCATGATGAAGCCGTGCGTATGGGCGCCTTGGTGAACAATCTACTGGATATGGCACGTCTGCAATCCGGCGAAGTGAAACTGAAAAGGGAATGGCAGTTGGTGGAAGAGGTAATCGGCAGTGCGCTCAAAGCCTCGACGGGGGCATTGGCTGGACGGGAGGTACGCGTGGAATTGCCGGAAGACTTGCCCTTCGTCGAATTTGATGCCGTCCTCATCGAACGTGTATTATGCAATCTGTTGGAGAACGCCGGGAAATATACGGAGCCCCAGGCCCATATTGTCATCCGGGCCCAGTGTACGGACCAGACCCTGGATATTTCGGTCTGTGACGACGGGCAGGGTTTTCCCGTCGGAACGGAGGATACCTTGTTCGACAAGTTTACTCGAGGTCGCGCCGAATCAGCGGTGTCGGGTGTGGGGCTTGGGCTCGCCATCTGTCGGGCGATCATTACCGCGCACCAGGGTCGGATTTGGGCAGAACATGGAGTTCCCCAGGGCTCCCGTTTTACCTTCTCCCTTCCCCTAGGCACACCTCCTGACCTTTCCGTACCGCCGGAGGCCGAGGGATGAGTGAGACCGTGGTGATTTTGGTGGAAGACGAAAAGCAGATCCGTCGTTTCGTGCGAGCAGCCTTGGAATCTGAAGGTTGCCAGGTTATCGAGGCGGTGACCGGCGAGCGTGGACTGATCGAAGCCGCGACCCGTAAACCTGATCTGGTGATTCTGGATCTGGGACTGCCCGACCGGGAGGGGGTGGAAGTGCTGCAGGATTTGCGCAGTTGGTCGCAGGTACCGGTTATCATCCTCTCCGCACGATCGAATGAAGAGGACAAGATCGCCGCGCTGGATGCGGGCGCCGACGATTATCTGACCAAACCCTTCGGCGTCGGCGAATTACTGGCAAGGGTACGCGCGCAACTTCGGCGCCACAGTTTATCTGGAGAAGCGGGACAATCCGAGATCGGGTTTGGGAAAATTCGGGTGGACAGGGTCAAGCGCCTGGTCATGACCGAGGAAGGGGAGAGCATTCACCTGACTTCCATCGAATACCGCTTGTTAGCCTATCTGCTCGCTTATCCCGGAAAAGTGTTGACCCACCGCGAGTTATTGCGCGAAGTCTGGGGTCCTACCCATGTGGAAAGTGCTCACTACCTGCGGGTATACATGGGAAACTTGCGCAAGAAACTGGAAAGGGACCCGGCCCGCCCTGACTTCCTGCTGACAGAAAGTGGGCTGGGTTACCGCTTCAAACCCTGACACTCCTACTCAGAAAGGGAGGGCCTGACAGCCGTTTTCATCACACTTCAAGTACCCTCCCTTGCGACTGTTCCAGTCAGTGAGAACCCAACGTTCGCAGGTATTGTCGTCCAGTCGGTAAGTGTGGCGGGCAGGACGGTGGGTATGACCATGAATCAGACGCGGGTAATCATTTTTGCGCAATAACTCGATTACGGCCTGGAGGGTTACGTCCATGATGGCCAAGGTTTTTTTCTTTTTGGCCTGGGTACTCATGGTGGTGGCTTCCTGAGCAATCTTGTACCGTTCTTCGATGGGCAGGGTCATGACTTTGCGCTGCCAAGTCACCGAACGGACCTGTTTGCGCCACGCCTGATAGGCTTCATCTTCCGTGCACAACTGGTCGCCGTGGGTGAGCAGGGTGCGAACCCCATCCTCCAGAATGAGGATGGTGGGGTCTGCCAGATGGGTTGCGCCACAGGCTTTGGCAAACTTGTTACCGAGCAGGAAGTCACGGTTTCCGTGCAGGTAGAACAGTTGAGTCCCCTGCTGGGTCAAGGTCGCGAGGGCACTCACCACTTTCTGGTTGAAGGGCGAAGGGATATCGTCATCGCCCACCCAGGTTTCAAAGAGGTCGCCCAGGATATACAAGGCCGTGGCTTCGCGTGCCGGCCCTTCCAGAAAGTTCTGAAACTTCTGGAAGAGTTTGGGTGAAGACGGCGAGAGATGCAGGTCTGCGATGAAAAGGGAATGGGACACGGTGAGTTACATGACCTCCGCACGTTCGATGAGGACATCTTCCAGAGGTACGTCGCTATGTCCCAGACGGTTGCCAGTGGGCACCCCCTTGATGCGATCCACGATGTCCTGACCCTCCGTGACCTGAGCAAAGACGCAGTAGCCGAAGCCATTGCGGTTGGGGGCAGTGTGGTCGAGGAAATGGTTATCCTTGACGTTGATGAAGAACTGGGCGGTGGCCGAATGTGGGTCCGAGGTGCGGGCCATGGCAACGGTATAACAGAGGTTGGAAAGACCGTTGGCCGCCTCGTTTTCGATAGGGGCGTGGGTTTCCTTCTGCTTCATGCCCGGCGCAAACCCTCCTCCCTGAATCATGAAGCCATCGATGACCCGATGAAAGATAGTATTGTCATAAAAACCATCGTGCACATAAGACAGGAAGTTATCCGTGGTTTTAGGAGCTTTTTCAACATCGAGGGTGAGAACGATATCACCAAAATTGGTTTTGAGGCGGACCATAGAGAACTCCATCAGTTAAGTTTGTCGGCCTTGAGTTTCAAGGTGCGATTCGTGGGATTCAGTTTCAAGGCCTGGGCGTAGGAACGACGCGCCAGCGCGAGGTAGACATCGCCCAGATTTTCAAAGGCGATGGCGTAGTTGGGTTGGGATGCCACCCCTTTTTCCAGGATGGCGCGCGCATCATCGAGTTGTCCCTGAGCGGCGTAGAGGGCACCCAAGTTATTATAGGGCGCACCCATTTCCGGAAAACGCTCGGTCAGATTCTTGAGGATGAGGATGGCTTCACCCTTGCGATTCAACTGGGTCAGTGCGATGGCCTTGAGAAACAGAACATCGCCTTCATCGGGTTGTTCTTCCAGAGAACGGTTGGCCAAGGCCAGAGCTTGCTGGGGATGATGGTCGTGTAACAGGGATTGCATTGCCAGAGGGACATGGATCGGCAAGGGGGCTTCTGACGGCGGGGCAGAGGATGTGCTAGGATGCGCATCGTTGCTTTCCTGCGAGGTTTGCAGCACCGGGGCCGTGCCCGATCCGGTGCTTTCGGTGCCGGTTGCGCACACCCCTTGCTCGCACCACAAGGCGAGGGAAAGGGAAAGGATTAGAAACCGGAGCATCATGGGTTGAAATGGGAGGCGAATTGTGTAACCCCAAATTCTATCAATTCAACGCGTTGCTGACTAGACCTTTTGTCAGGATCTATCGATTTTTTTGAGTTGGCGGTTATATTCATGCTGAATCTGTTCAATACCCTTACCCGTCGGACTGAACCTTTTGTCCCCATCGAGCCTGGTCAGGTGCGCCTGTATGTCTGTGGCATGACGGTGTATGACCGTTGTCACCTGGGCCATGGACGCATGCTCGTCAATTTTGATGTGCTCTACCGCTGGTTGCGGATAACCGGTTATGCAGTTACCTATGTGCGCAATATTACCGATATAGATGACAAGATCATCGAGCGGGCAGCACAGAATGGGGAACCCATCCAGGCTCTGACCGAGCGCATGATTCTGGCCATGCAGGAAGATCTGGCCCGTCTGCGGGTGTTGCCACCAACCCATGAACCCCGTGCCACTGAACATGTTCCGGGCATGATCCGGTTGATTGAAGTACTGATTCAGAAAGGATTGGCTTACTCGGGGCAGAATGGGGATGTCTACTACTCGGTGCGGGACTTTCCCGACTACGGCAAGTTATCCGGCAAGTCCCTTGAGGATCTGCGGGCAGGTGAGCGTGTGGCACGGGATGAGTTCAAGCGCGATCCCCTCGATTTCGTATTGTGGAAGAGCGCCAAGCCCGGCGAGCCTCGATGGCCTTCGCCTTGGGGGGAAGGGCGACCGGGCTGGCATATCGAATGCTCGGTGATGAGCGAATGCTTTCTAGGTGCCCATTTTGACATACACGGGGGTGGTCACGACCTGCAATTTCCACATCACGAAAACGAAATAGCCCAGAGTGAGGGGGCCCATGGGCACGCCTTCGTCAATGTGTGGATGCACAATGGTTTTCTACGGGTAAATGATGAAAAAATGTCCAAATCTCTGGGCAATTTCTTCACTCTGGCCGATATTTTCGAAAAATTTCATCCGGAAGTGGTGCGTTTCTTTCTCTTGCGAGGTCATTACCGCAGTCCTCTCAATTACACCGATGGTCATCTGGAGGATGCCCGGCAGGGATTGAATACCCTCTACACGGTGTTACGTGATTACCCCACGGTTATGGGCAGTGTCCCGGACTGGAATGGGGTGGCCGAAGGGGCCTTCAAGCGTGCGCTGGACGATGACTTGAACACTCCGGAAGCCGTGGCAGTCCTCTTTGGTTTGGCCCATGATGCCCACCGGGGCGAAGTGGGGGCGGCCCAACGCTTGCGCGCTCTGGCTGAGGTACTGGGACTGCTGGGCAGTGCTCCGGTGGAATGGTTTCAGAGGGGGGCCGGTTTGACTGTGCAGGCAGGGGATGAGGACCAGGAACGTATCGAAATATTGATGGCGCAACGGCAAGCGGCGCGGGCGCGAAAGGATTTTTCAACCGCCGACCAGATTCGTCAGGCCCTCTTGGCGGAGGGAATCGTCCTTGAAGACAAGGAAGGGACTACCCAATGGCGGCGCTCCTGAATTGTTCAGCCCCTGCCGTGACGGGGGCTGAACAGCGTTGCACTTAGGTTTGGAAGAAGTCGCGCACCTTGTCCATGAAACTCTTGGTGCGGGGACTGTGGGTGTCATTTCCACGGGTTCCTTGTTCCAGTTGGCGCAATAACTCTTTTTGAACCTCGGTCAACTTGACTGGAGTTTCCACTACCACATGGCACATTAGGTCGCCCTGGCTGCCTCCGCGCAGTGCTTTGATCCCCTTGGCACGCAGGCGAAAAACCTGACCAGTCTGGGTTTCAGCAGGGATTTTCAGTTTGGCCTGACCTTCCAGGGTGGGGATTTCGATTTCTCCCCCCAGGGCAGCCACCGCAAAACTGATAGGCATTTCGCAATGCAGGTCCGTTCCTTCGCGCTGGAATACAGGGTGGGGACGGATCTGGACGACTACAAACAGATCACCCGCCGGACCCCCGGCCTGTCCCGGTTCGCCTTCTCCAGCCAGGCGAACGCGGTCACCATGATCGATGCCAGCAGGAATCTTGACGGATAAGGTCTTGTGTTTGCGGATTCGCCCGGCTCCATGACAGTCGGGACAGGGCGAGGTGATGGTCTTGCCACTTCCGTGACAGACCGGGCAAGTTTGCTGGATGGAAAAAAATCCTTGCTGCATGCGCACCTGACCCTGTCCCCCACAGGTGGAACAGGTGCTCGGACTGGTTCCCGGTTTGGCACCGCTGCCCTTGCAGGTACCACAGTTTTCCAGGGCAGGAATGCGAATCTGGGTCTCGGTACCCCGAGCCGCCTCTTCCAGGCCGATTTCCAAGTTGTAGCGTAGATCGGATCCCCGGTACATGCCTCCGGTTCGGTTGCCTCGTCCACCACCCCCACCAAAAATATCGCCAAAAATATCGCCAAAGGCATCGGAAAACCCGCCCATCCCCGGACCGCCCCCGGGGCCAGCACCTGCACCCATTTGAGGATCTACGCCCGCATGTCCATAACGGTCATAAGCGGCACGTTTGTCCCCATCGGACAGGATTTCGTAGGCTTCCTTGACTTCCTTGAACTGAGCCTCTGACTTGGCATTGTCCGGATTTCGATCCGGATGATGCTTCATGGCCAACTTGCGATAGGCCTTTTTGATGTCATCCTCGGATGCATCCCGGTTGACTCCCAGGACTTCATAAAAATCGCGTTTGCTCATGATTCCTCTCAAATAAATCATTGGGGAGTGAGGTTTTCACCCCCTCCCCAACAACCTGACTTCCCCAGGGGAAGGTTCTTTACTTCTTGTCCTTCACTTCTTCGAACTCGGCATCTACAACATGGTCTTCCTTGTTGCCAGCAGCGCCGGGTTCTTGGGCATGGACACCAGCACCACCCGTATTTGCATCGGCTGCGTACATCTTTTCAGCCAATTTATGGCTGGCTTCGGAGAGTTTTTCAGTGGTGGCGGTGATGCGTGCTGTATCCTGTGACTGGAGTGCATCTTCTGCATCCTTGAGTGCACTTTCGATGCTGGATTTTTCTTCGGCTGAAAGTTTGTCGCCGTGATCCTTGACGGATTTGGTGACATTATGGACCAAACTTTCCAGACCATTCTTCGCATTCACTGCTTCCAGATTTTTCTTGTCTTCTTCCGCGTTTTCCTCGGCATCCTGCACCATGCGCTGGATTTCCTCTTCCGACAGACCGGAGTTGGCCTTGATGGTGATCTTGTTTTCCTTGCCGGTGGCCTTGTCCTTGGCATTCACGTGCAGGATCCCGTTGGCATCGATGTCGAAGGTCACTTCGATCTGTGGCATGCCTCGGGGTGAAGGGGGAATATCGCTCAGGTTGAACTGCCCCAGGCTTTTATTCCCGCTGGCCATGTTTCGTTCCCCTTGCAGGACGTGGATGGTCACCGCCGACTGGTTGTCGTCGGCGGTGGAGAAGACCTGGGACGCCTTGGTGGGGATGGTGGTGTTCTTCTGGATCAAACGGGTCATAACTCCGCCCAGGGTTTCGATGCCGAGGGACAGAGGCGTGACATCGAGCAACAACACATCCTTGACGTCGCCTTTCAAGACGCCGCCCTGGATGGCTGCCCCGATGGCCACAGCTTCATCCGGGTTGACATCCTTGCGCGGATCCCGGCCAAAGAGTTCCTTGACACGTTCCTGTACCTTGGGCATACGACTTTGCCCGCCCACCAGAATCACGTCAGCGATGTCACTGATCTTCACGCCTGCATCCTTGATAGCCGTTTCGCAGGGCTTCATGGTGCGGTCGATGAGTTCCTGCACCAGACTTTCCAGTTTGGAGCGGGTGATTTTGACCACCAGATGTTTGGGTCCGCTGGCATCGGCTGTGATGTAGGGCAGGTTGACTTCGGTCTGTTGTGCCGAGGACAGTTCGATTTTGGCTTTTTCTGCGGCTTCCTTGAGGCGTTGCAGGGCCAGCACATCCTTACGCAGGTCCAGGCCGTTTTCACGCTTGAACTCGTCGGCCAGGTAATCGATGACGCGCAGGTCAAAGTCTTCCCCGCCGAGGAAGGTGTCTCCATTGGTGGAAAGCACTTCGAATTGGTGTTCGCCATCGATTTCGGCGATTTCGATGATTGAAATATCGAAGGTTCCTCCGCCCAGATCATAAACGGCAATCTTGCGGTCCCCTTCCTTTTTGTCCATCCCGAAAGCCAAGGCGGCAGCGGTGGGTTCGTTGATAATGCGCTTGACGTCCAGTCCTGCGATACGTCCCGCATCCTTGGTGGCTTGGCGCTGACTGTCGTTGAAGTAGGCCGGAACCGTGATGACGGCTTCGGTTACTTCTTCACCCAGGTAGTCTTCCGCAGTTTTCTTCATTTTTTGCAGGACAGCGGCAGAGATTTCCGGCGGTGCCATCTTTCTGCCCCGCACCTCCACCCAGGCATCCCCATTGCTGGCCTTGACGATGGAGTAAGGCACCATGTGGATATCCTTTTGTACCATATCTTCTTCGAAGCGCCGACCGATCAGGCGCTTGACGGCGAAGAGGGTGTTTTTGGGGTTGGTGATGGCCTGCCGTTTGGCAGGCGCGCCCACCAGAACCTCGCCTTCTTCCATGTAGGCGATGATAGAGGGGGTCGTGCGTGCGCCTTCTGCGTTTTCAATGACCTTGGGTTTTCCGCCTTCCATGACGGCCACGCAGGAATTGGTGGTACCCAGATCGATTCCGATGATTTTTCCCATGATGTTATTAGCCTCTTCTCAAAAATTGGTGGGGAATACTTTATGGTTGTACCTTAAATCGGGATGATTTTTACGGATTCAAGAGGGGGATCCCGCTTTTCCCTTCGAAACTGTAACCAAAGCCGGACGTAGAACCCGTTCATGCAGGATGAAGCCTTTTTGCATGACGCTGATGACGTTTTGGGCCGGGATTTCGTCGTGCTCCAGGGAAGCAATGGCCTGATGGCGGTTGGGGTCGAAACGCTGTCCTTCGGGGTGAATGGCCTGAATGTGAAACTTGTCAAAGACACTGGTCAGTTGGCGGGCGGTGAGTTCCACTCCATTGCGGTAACTGTCGAGAGACGCTTCCTTGACCTGTTGGGCGGCTTCCAGGCTGTCCATGACGGCCAGCAATTCTCCGGCAAAACTTTCCAGGGCAAACTTACGTGCCTGGGACAATTCGGTGGCGGTGCGCTTGCGCAGGTTCTCCATGTCGGCGCGCAGACGCAAGCACTCGTCGTCCTTGGTACGCAGGGCTTCTTCCGCCTGGGTCAGGGCGGCTTGCCAGTCTTCGGGTGGGGAGAGGGCGGGTGCACTGTCTGCACTGGCAGGGGATGGATTTTCAGAGTTGGAAAAGGAAGAATCAATAGGTTCAGAGGTGGACATGCCGGACTCCCAGGGCTGAGTTGTGGATCACTGGCGGTACATGGGGCCAAGGAGGCCGATTTCAAGGGGTCACTGTGGCGCGCCCTGTTCCAGTGCCCGATTTTTTTGTGCTGCCTGTTCCTCTGCAGTGGGCAGCGGAGCAGGCAACCAGCCCCCCAGGTTGTCCAGAGCAATGCGCGTCAGGCTGTCCAGCCAGGTGGGATCGTCGTTGAGCGCAGGAATGTAGTGATAGACCTCGCCGCCGTGGTTCAGGAAAGTGGCTTTCACCTCCATGCCGATCTCCTCCAGGGTTTCTAGGCAGTCGGCAGGAAAACCGGGGCACAGAACCTGAACATGACGTACGCCCGTCCGGGCCAGTTGCTCCACTAACGGGGCGGTGTAAGGCTTGACCCATTCTGTCCGCCCGAAGAGAGACTGGAAGGAAATTCGATACTGATGGGGTTCGAGGCCTAGGGCCTGCGCCAACAAGCGTCCAGTCTTGAGGCATTCGCAATAATAGGGATCGCCCTTGTGGAGAGTGAACTGCGGCACTCCGTGAAAACTCATCACCAGTACATCCGGGCGACCTTGTGTAGCCCAGAATCCTTCGACTCGCCCCTTAAGGGCACTGATGTACCCCGGATCGTCGTGGTAATGATGCACCGTGCGCACGGCGGGCGCATGCCGCCAGCGTGCAAGGGCGGAAAACAGGGCATCCTGGCTGGAAGCCGTGGTGCTGGCGGCGTATTGAGGGTAAAGGGGGAGCAACAGAATCCGGTCACACCCGGCGTTTTTGAGTTCGGTCACGCCCTGGCCCAGGGAAGGCTGTCCATAGCGCATGACGTAGCGCACCAGCGGCGGGTTGTCAGGAAAAGCGGCCTCGAGACGGGCACTCAAGCCCGCTGCCTGGGCTGCCGTATGGAAGCGCAACGGCGAGCCTTCCGACTGCCAGATGGCGGCATATTTTTTGGCGGACTGGGCAGGACGGGTGCGCAGAATGACGCCGTGCAGAATCAGCCACCAGAAGAAACGGGGAATTTCCACCACCCGCGGGTCGCCCAGAAATTCAGCGAGATAACGGCGCAGAGCCGGTGTATCCGGTGCGTCGGGCGTACCCAGATTGACCAGTAGGAGACCGACCCGGGCTATGGATCGTCCGTGCGTGAAGGGAGGTTCGGGCAGATAAGAGGGCATGTGAATCCTTCAGTGCTGTGACAGTGCGCTGGAGAGCAGGCGTGCAGTGATGTCGACAATGGGAATGATGCGCTCGTAGGCCATGCGGGTAGGTCCCACCACCCCCAGGGTCCCCACCACCTGTCCATCCACTTCGTAGGGGGCCGTGACCAGACTGAATTCGTCGAGGGGGGAGTGCCCCGATTCTCCGCCAATGAAAATTCTGACGCCTTCGCTGTTCTGGCTTGCATCGAGCAGTTGCAACAGACTGGTTTTCTGCTCGAAGAGGTCGAAGAGACGGCGCAGACTGCTCAGGTTGCTGGCCATGTCGTTGCGGCCGATGAGACGGGTTTCGCCACGCAGGACATAATCATCGGGACCGGGCTTGAGGATTTCTTCCCCAAAGGCCAAGGCCCGGCTGGTGAGTGTGCGAATATCGGCACGCAGTCCGTTGAGTTCGCGATGCAGCGCGTCCACCACTCGATCGAAATCCTGGCCACTGCCCTGTTCATTAAGGTACTGGGCGGCTTTGGCCAGCTGCTCGGTGGAGTAGTTCTGGTCTGTGATCAAGATGCGGTTCTGGACATCTCCTTCCAGGGTAACCAGAACGAGGAGCAGGCGGTTTTCCGAGAGACGCAGGAATTCTACACGCTGGAAGCCCGTGAGACGCCGTTTTGGAGTGCGCACGATGCCGGCAAAGGTGGTGAGTTCGGCGAGCATCTGGGACGCGGCAGCCACCAGTTGCTGCGGGTCGGCCGGGCGCAGTTGCAGTTGGGACAGGGTCGTGATTTCCAGGGGCTTGATGGTCAGCAGGCTGTCCACGAAGAAACGGTAACCGCGCGGAGTCGGAATGCGCCCGGCCGAGGTATGAGGGCTGGCGATAAAACCCAACTCTTCCAGATCGGCCATGACGTTGCGAATGGTGGCGGCGGAGAGGTCCATGCCCGCAAGGCGCGACAAGGCCCGGGAACCGACGGGTTGACCCTCGTCGATGTACTTTTCCACCAGAGCTTTGAGCAGAGCCCGCGCGCGATCGTTTAACATACCCGCCATTTTAACTGAAATATGTTCTAATTCCCTTTTCGCACCAGACTGACCACTCATTCAGGAAGTTCCATGACCCAATCAGGATTCTCTCGTATCGGTATCGTGGGCAAGGCCGATCCCCAGGGGTTGCATGCGCCCCTGACCCGTCTTTTGTCGCTCCTCGCTGCACGGAACTGTTCCACGATCCTGGATCCCTGGTCTGCCCTGGCCTGTGGGCAGGTGGGAGTCCCATTGAACGAGTTGGCCGAACAGGTGGATTTGTGTGTGGTATTGGGCGGGGATGGTACTCTGCTCAATGCTACCCGTGCACTGGCGCTCCATGCTGTTCCTCTGATCGGTATCAATCTTGGACGGTTGGGGTTTTTGACGGATATTCCAGCCCGGGATCTGGAAGATCGTCTGGGCCAAGTGCTGGACGGTCATTATGCTCTGGAGGATCGCACGTTGCTGGCGGCTCGTCTGACCCGAGCCGACGGAGGGGTGAGCGAGGCCATGGCCCTCAATGATGTGGTGGTGGCCAAGGGCGCGCGGGGCAGCATGATCGAGGTGGAGGTTTTCGTGGATGGAAACTTCGTCTACAACCTGCGCGCTGATGGCTTGATTCTGGCTACCCCCACGGGGTCCACGGCCTATGCCCTGTCCAGTGGCGGACCCATTGTCCATCCTGGCTTGCAGGCTCTGGTATTGACCCCCATCTGTCCCCATACCCTGAGCAATCGTCCGGTGGTGTTGCAGCAGAGTGCACAGGTCGAGATGATCCTGCACAAGGGGACGGGGGCCTTTGCCAGTTTCGATGTGCAAGATCAGATCCTCATCGAACCCGGGGACCGGTTGAACGTCACCTGTGCCCGGCACTCCGTGCATCTGATCCATCCCCCGGGGTATGACTATTTCGCCATGTTGCGCGAGAAATTGCGCTGGGGCACGCGTTTTTAGGAGAAGGCATGCTGGTTGCACTGCGCATTCGCGATTTTGTCCTGGTGGATCGTTTGACTCTGGAGTTGGGTCGCGGATTTACTGTCCTGACCGGGGAAACTGGTGCGGGGAAATCCATTTTGCTTGATGCTCTGGCGCTGATACTGGGCGAACGGGCAGATCCGGAGGCTATTCGACAGGGTGCGCCACGGGCCGAATTCGAGGCCTGTTTTGACGTTTCTCCCGCTTCGCCGGCGGGACAATGGCTGGAGGAACAGGCTTTGTCCAGTGCCGAGGGCGAATGCCTGATCCGGCGGGTGGTGGAACGTAGTGGCAAGTCCCGCGCCTTCATCAACGGCAGTGCCGTGACTGCGACTCAGTTGCGTGCCCTGGGCGACCACCTCATCGACATTCATGGCCAGCATGCTCACCAACGCTTGTTATTGCCTGCGCACCAGCGAATCTTGCTGGATACCTTTGGGGGGCATGACGAATGCCGGCAGTTCGTACGTCAGGCCTGGCAAGCATGGGAAAGTGCCCAGAGACACTGTGCCGAGGCGCGCCAGGCGCTGGCGGTGGCGGCTGGGCAGCGCCAGATGCTCGAAGATACCCTGGCTTTGCTGGCCGATTTGACGCTCCACCCCGGACATTGGGAGGAATTACTGATGGAACAGGCCCGTCTTGCCCATCGTGCGGATCTGGTCCAGGGCGTGGACGAAACGGTTCAGTCACTGGATGAAGGGGAAGGCGCGGTGCGACGTCAACTTTTGAAGTGCGAACAACGGCTGGCCCAACTGGCGACTCACGACAGCACTCTGACTCCCTGGGTCACCCTGCTCGAATCAGCACGCATCCAGGTCGAGGAAGTGCTGAGTGAATTGCATCGCTATGCTCGCGCCCGTGAAGAGAACGAGGAGCGTTTGCCCCAGATCGAAGAAGAGATGCAAGCCTGGCATGGGCGCGCGCGCCGTTTGCAGGTTCGCCCCGAGGATCTTCCTGGGCTGTTTGCCGACACCCGCCAAGCGCTCGAGGCGCTTGAGGCCCTGCCTTCCCTGGAGGCGCTCGAGAGACTGGTGGAGCAGGCCCGGCAAAGGTATGAAGAGGTGGCGCAGGACTTGAGTCGGCTGCGTCGTCAGGCGGCGTTGCGCTTGGGAGAAACGGTGAGCGCCAGCCTGGGTGATTTGGCTCTGGGCCAGGGACGCTTCGAGGTCGCCCTGAGCGAACTGGATCGACCAGGGCCCGAAGGGCGAGAGCGGGTCGAATTTCAACTGGCGGCCCACGCCAGCCAACCTCTGGGTTCCCTCGCCCGGATCGCTTCCGGCGGAGAACTGTCGCGCCTGGGATTGGCACTGCAAACCCGACTGGCGCAGGGAAGTGCAGTTCCTACCCTGATTTTTGACGAGGTGGACAGCGGCATCGGGGGGGGAGTGGCCGAACGAGTCGGGCAGATGCTGGCTGCGCTGGGGCACCACCATCAGGTGCTGTGCGTGACCCATCTGCCCCAGGTGGCGGCTTGCGCTCAGCATCATCTGAAAGTCAGCAAGGCCGTGCAGGAGGGAGAGATGACCAGTTCGGTCCAGGTTCTGGATGAGGGAGGACGGGTGGAAGAAGTGGCACGCATGCTGGGGGGGGTGACGGTCACGGCGACCGTGCGTGAACATGCCCGGGAATTGTTGCTTCGGGAAGGAAAGCGCGCTCAGCGATAACGGGCAGGTGCCACAGCTTGGACTAAGTCTTTTTCGAGGGGCAGAGGGTCGCCTTCCAGCCAGGCGCAGAGAAGATCGGCTCCCAAGGGTGCCCACACCAGTCCCCGTGAGCCCAAAGCGGTGAGAGCGAAGAGACCCTTGGCTCCCGGCACGGGGCCAATGATGGGGAGACGGTCGCGGCTGACGCTGCGAAAGGCGACTCGTTCCTGCACCACCGAGTGTTCCGGTCCATCATCCCACCCCAGTGCTGTCAGGCGTTGCAGGTTCTCCGCACGGTCGGCAGAACGGGGTGCGATGTCTGCGCTGCGGTCATAGGTCGCACCCAGACAGGGGCCACCGGGGGCGTCCGGAATCACATAGCCGGAACCACAGAGGACTGGGGTTCCCATGGGGACGGGAGAGCGCTCGATCTGAGTGATCTGGCCCCGCAGGCGCTGACGCGGCCAGAGAGGCGCATTGCTTAACGGGAGAGGGTGTGCCCCACCGGCCAGGATGGCGATGGGAGCCTGTGCCAGCAGGGCCCCACACAGAGTTCGGGCTTCCCAACCGGCCGGGCCGGGTTGGAGGGTCACGGGTTGTCCCCAATGCGTCGAGAGATGGGGGGTTTGAGCCAGTGCGGCACGGCAGAACTGGCCCGGATCCAGCCAGCCTGCGGTGGGATAAAACAAGGCGCCCCAGGGGGCTGCACAGTGCCCGAGACGCTCGGCTTCGGCGCGCGGCAACCAATGGAGCAAGGCTTCGACACTTCCCGGTGCCCTGCTCAGGGCGAATAGATGGGCGGCTTCCGGGGCGTCCTGGGCAATGCGCAGAACGCCGTTCAGACCATGGGGAAGGACTTCCGTCTTTCCTTTCAGATTCGCCAACCAGTGCAGGGTGGTCAGGAAACCTGCCCGTGCCAAACGGGCGGCGCGGTTGTCATCCAGGCTAGGAAAGGGACGCAGGATGCCGGCGGGATTGCCCGAGGCTTCCTGTGCCGGTTCGTTTCGACTCTCGCACAGTTCGATGTGCCAGCCCCGTTCACCCAATGCGGCACTCACCAGACAACCGGCCAGGCCCGCCCCAATGACCAGCGCATGGCGTTGTGGGGGAGGTTCCAGGGTGAACTGGAGCGCGGGTTGCTCGAGACGTTGCACGATCTTGCACCAGGCATCTTCGGGAATTCGATCGTAGCAGGCGCTGAGGCGTTCTCGCTTGGTTCCGAAACCGGGTGCCCGGGTGGTATGAAAGCCATGGTGTTCAAGGGTTCGGCGCAGGTGTCCGGCCACACACCAGGTAGCCAAGGTGGCGCCATGCCGGCACAGGCGAGCAACTTGGCGCAGGACGGGTTCACTCCAGGGTATCGGGTTGGTGCGGGGTGAAAATCCATCCAGATACACGGCATCGGCAGCCAGGGTGAGTTGGGGCAGAAGGTCGGCCATATCCCCCAGCACCAGGTAAAGGGTGACCCTGCCCGCATCAAAATGGAGGCGGTGTATTCCCTGGGTGAGGGGCGGCCAGGCGCTGAGCAGGTGCCTGCTTTCCTGCGCCAGTTCGGGATAACCCGAAAGTGCAAGGGTCAGATCTGCGCTGCTGAGTGGGGCATGTTCAAGGGAAATGAAATGCAAACGTGGGGCGGTGCTGCCCAGACGGCGACATTCGTGCCAAGTGGTCAGAAAATTGAGCCCGAGCCCGAAGCCGGTTTCCAGTATCTGGAAAGACTCCCGTCCCCGCCAGCGTTCCGGTAGCCCATTACCCGTCAGGAAGACCGCGCGGCATTGGGCCACGGCACCTGCCTGGGAATGGTACACGTCCGCATAGGTTTCAGAATAGGGAACCCCGTTCCGAAAGGTCAGGGGTGCGGGCAGCAAGGGCATGGCTACGCTCACCGACACAAAGGTGAAAAGTCCGATTCTAACGCAGTCCGAGAAGAGGCGGAAATTTTCAGTATTCGGGCAGGTCGGAGAAGCACGCGGGACTAGACTGGAAGGGCATAGAGAACTGCGTTCTCGAACCCTTGTGGGGTGCCTTGGTGAATCGATGGTTGGTTCATCATGTCAATAATGAACCACCGGATGGTGTCGTGATGCGCCATCGGCGGGTCAGGGTGCCTCCGGTTTTTTTATGGAGGCATCATCATGAACATGGCGATTCGTGTGTTGACAGGATTGTTGCGAACGGGTTATCTGGGAGGATTGGCGGCAATGCGTGGATGGCATAGGGGCGGGCAAGGGGTGGCTTATCTGGCTCAACTGGCCCGTGAAAACCAGGAACAGAGCGTGACTGAAACAAAAGGGGTCGCTGACTCTCCGCCCGCTTTGCCGGCACCGCACCCTGAAGAGGTGGTTTCGTTGGGAGTGCATTTGGGACAACCGCTCATCCGTTATGGGGATGGGTACAGTGTGGTATGTCGGTGTTACCCGGAAACAGGGCGGGTAGTCCGTTCCCTGTGGTTGGATTACACCAAATTGCGGCGGCGCTATGGGATTCAGGTGGAACGGCGCTTGCGTTTACGTGCAGGTGCTGCAGTGGTACAAATGCAATCTCTTCCCCATCAGGGGAATTTGCCGACTCGGCCATGGGGAAGAATCGAGTTGGGGGAGGTGACCCTGGCTTTTGCTTCCCTGCAGGATCAGGGATTGTTGCGTCTGCTCGATCAGACGGTAGGTGAAGCACAGGCTCTGGTGGATGCGGAAGTTCCGGATGGATTGCTGCAAAAACGGCCGTGGCAAATGCTGCCTGATGTGGCCGTTCAGGATCCGCCTCTGAGCGAGGTGCAAAAACGTCGGCGAGTGGTGGAAATGACTTTGGCGGATGTGCGCGCGGCTGATGCTCAGCGCAAGAAGCCTCTGGCCAGTACGGAAAAGGTCTATCCCAATCTGGTCAAGGCACCGGAGGTACGAAAATTTCGGGGGTTATTGAAACGTACTGGATTTGTGGAACGTACGGATCCTTCGGGACGCAAATCCCGCACTTTTTTTGCAGAAGTGCAGGATGAAGTGCAAACCGTGCGCCATACCGGAACCGACCTGCAACGGGCCCTGCTGCGTGAAGAGATCTGCGAGGGGGATACGGTGGAGATTTTCGCCATCGGACTGGTTCCCCTGGGCGGAGGCAAATGCAAGAAAAAGATCTGGAGCGCACGCAAGGTCGCCTGAACACGAACCTGCTTTCTGGAAGGCAGATAGGATCGCTGGGACCTTCTTGAGGAAGGTCCTTTTTTTGTTCTGTTATGATGGGCCCCCGTAAACGAAATAAAATTTAGAGGAATCCATGAAAGTCGGGTTTCTGGTGTTGGTGCTGATCTTGGAACCTTGGCGTCCCCAGGCTTGGGGTGCTTGGGGTGTGAACTTGCTGACCCGTTGGCGTCTCTTTCTGTTCGCACGTATGCCCCGGGTCGGCGCAGTGCTCTGGCTGGGGGTCGTGGGCTTCCCTCTCCTGTTGATGACAGGGGTACAAAGCGGATTGGGTTGGCTTCATCTGGGGGCGTTGGTGCCCTTGCTGGTGCTGGGGTTGGGAATTGATCTGCGCGGTCCTTTGGCTCACCTGCGCCAAGGTGGGATGCAGATACCCCCGTATTCCGAGCCGAATCAGTCTGTTCGTGCAGTTCTTGATGAAGGTATCCTGGGTAGTTATCAACGTTTTTTTGCCCCCCTGTTCTGGTTCTTTTTATTGCCCGGCGGATGGGGGCCTCTGCTGTATTGCGGCACGGCACTGCTGGTTGAAGCGGAGCCAGACGGTCTTTTTTATCGGCGCATGCAGGCAGGTCTGGACTGGATACCGGTACGCCTGCTCGCGCTGACCTTTGCTCTGGTCGGTGACTTCGAAGAAGCGCTTTATGCCTGGCGTGATCCGGATCGCCTGTTTTTATCCAGCCAGGAACTGTTGCAAGCGGTGGTGCATGGGGCCTTGGGGTCAGGACAGGCAAACGGAGGAAACGGGCCATTCGAGGCCCTCGAAGCCGATCAGTTGACCAGTGCCGAAGGGCTAATCTGGCGAGCCGTCGTCCTCTGGGGAGTGAGTGCGGGGTTGACGACGGCGCTGTTGGGTGGGCGTTGAGCGGCGGGGGGCATTTTCCTGCTGGAGCGTCAGCAGGGTGGCAAGGCGCAGGGCGCGCAAAGGATGACCGGCAACGTAGTCCCGCAGGGCACAGTCCGGCTCCTGACGATGGTGGCAGTCAGGGAAACGACAGTGGCCTTGCAGTGGAGAAAACTCTGGAAAAAATGCCACCAGATCGGCAGGGTCGAGATAGGTCAGGCCAAAGGATTGGACGCCGGGGCTGTCGATCAGCCAGCCACCCTCGGTTAGGGGGTAGGCACGGGTGGCAGTGGTGGTGTGTCGGCCCGAATCCAGGGCTAGAGAGATGCGCTGAGTAGCGGCCTGAGCCTCGGGAATGAGGGCGTTGAGCAGGGTGGATTTGCCCATGCCTGATTGTCCCACCAGCAGGCTGTGGCGTCCGGCCAGGGTGGGGCGCAACCGGTCTGCTGTGGTTCGGGCGGAAATTTCCAGCAGGGGATAGCCGAGGGATTCAAAATGGGACAGTGTGGCACGCCAGGTTGCCGTGGCCGGACCCAGGTCGGTTTTATTGAGAAGCAGGCAGACGTCGACCCGATTGGCTTCAGCGGCCACAAGACAACGGGAGATCAGGTCTGGAAAAGGGGTGGGTTCACCCGCTGAGACAATGAGCACCTGGTCCACGTTGGCGGCCAAAAATTTTTCTCGTTTTCCGTCGGCACGCCAGAACAGGGTGGTGCGCGATTCGATTTCTTCGATCACACCCTGAGTGACGCTGGTGGGAGTGAAGCGAACCCGGTCCGAACAGGCGACATCATGTTGCTTGCCGCGCCGGACACAACTCCACGTCTGTGCCTGGTCGTCCACTACTTCGTAGTGGTGACCAAAGACCCCGCGTACCCATCCCGCAAGGGAAGAGGTACTCACAGTAAGAGTGTCCGGTGTATCATGGAGCGGGCGTCACGGTCGGGAGGCAAGTGGGGCATTGATCAACTCAAAAGGAAGGATTATGGCACAGGATAAAAACCATCTGGTCTGGGTGGACATGGAAATGACCGGGTTGGACCCGATGCGCGACCGCGTCATCGAGGTGGCGCTGGTGGTCACCAACAATGCGCTGGAGGTCGTGGCGGAAGGGCCGGTTCTGGCGATTCACCAACCCGATGGGGTCCTGGATGCCATGGATGACTGGAACAAGGGAACCCATCAACGGTCTGGCCTCATCGATCGGGTTCGTGCCTCGACCCTGGCCGAAACGGCGGCGGAGGAGCAACTGCTCGAGTTTCTCAAGATCCACGTACCCCCCGGCGAATCGCCCATGTGCGGCAATTCGGTGTGCCAGGACCGCCGTTTCATGGCCAATTACCTGCCTCGCCTGGAACAGTATTTTCATTATCGTAACTTGGATGTGAGCACCCTCAAGGAATTGTCCAAACGCTGGAAGCCAGCGGTCTACAGCGCCTTCAAAAAATCCGGAAAACACGAGGCGCTGGCGGATATTCTCGAATCCATCGAAGAATTGCGCCACTACCGGACGCATTTCATTCGTTTGGATTGATGCGCCCTGGCTGGGAGTGGATTCAATGGGTTACCCGGTCCAGGTAACCCAGAAATGTATCTTCGGGAACATAACCAGCCAAGCGCTGATTTTCCAGTTCCCGCCCGTCGGGATCGAAAAAGATCGTGCTGGGCGGGCCAAAAAGTCCAAAATGTGCCAGCAGGGCACGATCTTCTGCGCTGTTATGGGTAACATCCACGCGCACCAGAGTGAACGGCTGCAGGGCAGTCTGGACCCTGGGACGGGACAGAACGGTACGGTCCCATTCCACGCAAGAAGTGCACCAATCGGCATAGAAGTCCACCATGACGGGACGGTGTTGACCGGATGCCCGAAGCAACTGCTGATCCAGTTGGGCCACCGTGGAGACAGGCACGAAGTTCAGGTTCGTGGTGGCTGGGGCGGTTCGAATCAGGGGTAGAATCGTAAACAGGGCAACCCCCAGCAGGACGACCCCGAAGCCGCGTTTTACCCAACTCATCCAGTGACCGGCCCGAGGCAGTAAGGCGCCTGCTGATGTGCCAATGAGTAGAAGCGGGGTGCCCATGCCCAAGGCCAGGGTGAAGAGTGCCAGTCCGCCCATCACCACATCGCGAGTTTCGGCGATATAAATTAGCCCGCCTGCCAGCGGCGCAGCCACGCAAGGACCCATCACCAATGCGGAAAGTGAGCCCATGAAGCCAACCCCCCAGTAGCGACCTCCCGGCAGGCGCCCCGAGGCACCGTTGAGTTGGTTTTGCAGGGAGAGGGGCAACTGAAACTGGTACACGTCAAACATGGACAAGGCCAGCACAACGAAAAGCAGGGCGGTGGCGATCTGGACCGGTGGAGTTTGCAGGGCATTGGACAGGAGGGTTCCGGTCAGCCCGGCTAATATGCCCACCCCGGCATAGGTCAGGGCCATACCCAGTACATAGGTGAGGGAGAGGGCAAAGGCGCGTGTTTTGGTGACCGATGTGCCCTGACCTGCAATGATGCCGGAAAGAATCGGAATCATGGGGAACACACAGGGAGTTAGAGCGAGAAGTAGCCCGAAACCAAAAAAACTGGCCAGTACCCAGAAAGGACGAGCGCCTTTCAGATAACTGGCAAAGTCCTCAGGGCGCCCGGAGTCCGCAGAAGGAGGCGTGGAAGAGATTTCCGAGCCTGAGGAAAGCGCGCTGTAATGGTTCCCGCTCTGCTGAAAATCCTGAGTGGTGGGCGGGTAGCAGATGCCGTGATCGGCACAGCCCTGGAAACTGATGGAAAAACGGGAGACGGGTTGGCCGCCGGGCAAGGTCAAGGCGATCTGAAAAGGATGGCGGTAAATCCAGACCTGGCCAAAACTGGGGTCCTGTTTGGCCTCCGCAGTCGGAAAGTGTAAGGGAACCTCTTGGGGCACACCGGGCAAGCGGAGATGAATGCGATCGCGATAGAGATAGTAACCGGGAGCGGGTACGAAAGAAAGGATCAGGTTGCCCGGGTCAACGCCATTGTCCACCGAAATCTTGAAGGCCTGGTCGGGCATCAGAAAAGTATGCGGCTCGGGCAGTGTGCCCAACGCAGTAGGAAGGGGGTGCGGCGTTTCGGGAATGCCCTCCAGGGCAAAGGCCGGGGACAGTCCACCCAGGGCGCAGACCAGGAAAAGGGTTCGGATCCAGGTATTACGCCGTGCAAAGATACTCATGAGCCTGTGTCTCGTAACCAGATGATTGATTCTACTCCGACTGAGGCGGGTACGGGGAGTTCCCGTTCTGCAGACGCTGCCAAGCCCATTCCACATGTTCGCGCACCTGTTCGGCGGGATGATTGCGACGCTGGGCCAGTGCGGTCAGGGCCCCCGGGGTGGCGGGTCCATTGCCCAGAGCTACGGCCACGTTGCGTAACCAGCGTTCATGACCGATGCGACGGATGGGCGAGCCTGTCAGGTGAGTCTGGAAGTCTTCGGCACTCCAGGCGAATAGGGCGGGCAGGCTGAGATTTTCCAGTTCCTTGCGGCGCAGAAACGCCCGTGCGCCCCGGGAGGTGTTGGCAAAGCGGTTCCAGGGACAGTGCAACTGGCAGTCATCGCAACCGTAGATGCGGTTGCCAAAGAGGGGGCGCAGGGATTCGGGTATGGGGCCTGGGTGTTCGATGGTCAGGTAGGCAATGCACAGACGGGCATCCAGTTGGTAGGGGGCCACGATGGCTCGAGTGGGACAGACCGTCAGACAAGTCTGGCAGGTTCCGCAATGGTCCTTTTCCGGAGGGTCGGCGGGCAGTGGCAGGTTGCAGAGTAGTTCGCCCAGAAAGAAGTAGGAACCTTGGCGCTGCAGCAGCAAGGTATGCTTGCCACGCCACCCCAGTCCCCCTTGGGCGGCGATCTCCACTTCGAGCAGAGGCGCACTGTCGCTGAAGGGACGCCATGCAAAAGGCCCCCACTGCGCAGCCAGACCTTCGGCCAGCAGATGCAGACGACGGCGCATCAGTCGGTGGTAATCCTGCCCCAGGGCATATTGAGCGATGACGCCCTCGGTTGGGTCGTTCAGGGCATCCTGACAGGAAGTCAGGTCCTCGCTGAGATAGGGCAGGGAGACCGTGAGAATACAGGTGGTACCTGGCCAAAGACGAGAGGGGTCGGTGCGCAGATCCGGATCCCGTTCCAGCCAGGTCATGGCCCCCTGATAACCGGCTGTCAGCCAGGTGTCAAGGTGTTTGCGGGCTGTGCGCAGGGTGGGGCGACTGACCCGCACTGCGCTGAAGCCCAAGTGGTGTGCTTCGCGCTCAAGGAGTGTGCGCAAGTCAAAAACGGATAAGGGAGGCATGAACCGGGTACAATGAGTGAACAGTTTGAATTATCAACCGAAAGAGGATTGGATGGAAGGGGAAGGGGGGGCGCAGTGGCACTTGGCAGATCCCGAGGCAACCACTGAATGGGGGAGGGCGTGGGCACCCTGTCTCGAGTCGGGGCTGGTTTTAACCTTCTCCGGTGACTTGGGTGCAGGTAAAACGGCCCTCATTCGGGGGATTCTGCGGGGCCTGGGCGTGACGGGAACCATCCGTAGTCCTACCTATGCCCTGCTTGAAATTTATGAACTTTCGAGGTTATACTGTTATCACTTTGATTTCTATCGAATCAACTCGCCGGAATCCTTGGAAGATAGTGATTTTCGGGAGTGCTTTCGGAGCGACAGTCTATGCCTCGTGGAATGGCCCGAAAAAGTTTCTACCTGGTTACCCCCCGCCGACGTGGCTCTGATGCTGGAGCCTGCTGCAGGGGCGGGGCGTCTGCTGCAGGTCCGACATACTTCTGTCCATGGAATGAAATGTCTCGAACCGCTCTTGGCTACGTCTTTGCCGCGTTGATCCTGTTGGGGTCGAGCGTGCTGTCTCCCGTGGCTCACGGTGAGGAAACTCGCATTCGTGCCGTGCGCCTGTGGCCTGCAAGCGACTATACCCGGGTGACGTTCGAAGCGACTCAGGTGATTCACGGCACCCTTTTTTCCGTCCCTAATCCTGATCGTCTGGTGCTGGATCTAGAGGGAGTGACTGCGACCCAGTCCCTCGAACAGATGGCAGCGCAATTGAGCCCACAGGATCCCTATTTGCGCAAGATTCGGGTGGGCCATTTCAAACCTGGCGTGGTGCGGGTGGTTTTTGATCTCAAGGGGCCGGTCAATGCGACCTCTGCTTTGCTGGAACCAGTGGGAGACTACGGTTACCGTCTGGTTCTGGATATTTACCCCGCCACGGCGACGCCAGATCCTCTTTCTCCCGTGCTCGATAAACCGGCGCTGCAGGTGCAGAATGACATACCGCCCGGTCAGTCCCCCAGGCCTTCTCCGGTAGTGGCGGCAAGCCCCCCAGTACCCATTGCGGAGGCGGACGTGCCAAGGCAGGGGGCTGAAATCCGGTCAGATGCCGGGGCGGGGGGCCCTGCCCGTAGGACCCTGATCATTGCGGTGGATGCCGGGCATGGCGGGGAAGACCCTGGTGCGCATGGCGAAGCAGGTACCCACGAGAAAAACGTCACCCTGGCCATCGCCCGGCGTCTCAAAGCAGCCATTGATGCCCAGCCCGGTTTGAGTGCCGTACTGATTCGCGACGGGGATTATTTCATTCCGCTGCAGGAACGGACGGTCAAGGCACATCGCCTGCATGCCGATCTCTTCGTGTCGGTTCATGCCGATGCCTACATCAATCAGGAGGCACGGGGTTCTTCCGTGTTTGCTCTGTCCGAGAAGGGAGCAACGTCGGTGGCGGCACGCTGGTTGGCCAAACATGAAAACGATGCCGACCTGGTGGGCGGAGTAACCCTTCCAACCCATCAGGCCTACCTGGCACAGACGCTTTTTGATTTGTCTCAGACTGCCACCATCAATGATAGTCTCAAAATGGCCCGGGCCGTGTTGGGTGAATTGGATCAGATCAATGTGTTGCACCGTGGTTTTGTGGAACAGGCTGGTTTTGCCGTCCTCAAATCCCCGGACATTCCTTCCATTCTCGTGGAAACGGCGTTCATTACCAATCCTGAAGAGGAACGCCGTCTCAATGATCCGGCCTATCAGGAGAAGTTGGCCCAGGCCATTACCCATGGTTTACAGGATTATTTGCACAGGAGCGGTGCCTGGGGGCAGCATGTGACGGCCCTGTCCCTCACGCACTTGGCTGGCAGCGCTCCATGAAGCGTATCGAGGCACTTTCCCCGCTCCTGATCAGTCAGATCGCTGCGGGAGAGGTGATCGAACGTCCAGCTTCCGTACTCAAGGAACTGGTGGAGAACTCTCTGGATGCCGGTGCGCGGAACATCGTTGTGCTCCTGGAAGAAGGCGGGGTCCGGCGCATTCAGGTGGAGGATGATGGCCACGGTATTCACCCCGATGATTTGTCCCTTGCCCTGCAGGCCCACGCGACCAGCAAGTTGGCGGCGACGGACCCCCTGAATCATATCGTCACCCTCGGTTTTCGAGGGGAGGCCTTGGCCAGTATGGCAGCGGTGGCACGGGTGACGGTGACGGCGCGCGTGGCGGAGGCGGTTCATGCGCTCACCATGACCGTGTCCGGAGGGCAGGTCGAGGGACCGCGCCCCGCTGCACGCAGCATTGGGTGCAGTGTGGTGGTGGAAGATTTATTTAGCCATACGCCGGCGCGGCGCAAGTTCCTGAGGAGTACCAGCACGGAATTTGGTCACTGCGATGAACTGTTGCGTCGTTTGGCTCTGGCCCATCCTGAAGTCACCTTTCGCCTCTCGCATCAGGGACGTGCTTTGCGCCATTGGCCGGCGCTGACGCTGGAAGCGCGCGTGCGTGGCATTCTGGGCGAAGATTTTTTGAATCAGAGCCTGCCCATCGAGGACAGTGCCGGACCATTGCACCTGTCTGGCTGGATCCTGCACCCGACCGCCGCCAGTCGAGCGGAGCAATACCTTTTCGTGAATGGACGCTTCGTGCGCGATCGGTTGCTGACCCAGGCTGTTCGCCAGGCCTATCAGGATGTGTTGCATGGTCAGCGCCAGCCAGGAGGAGTGTTATTTCTGAGTTTGGACCCAGCACGGGTGGATGTGAATGTTCATCCTGCCAAGACCGAAGTACGCTTTGAAGAGGGACAAGCCGTTTTTCGCTTTGTCTGGCAAGCGCTCCACAAGACTTTGACCCGCACGACACCCGGTGGTCTGGAGTTCGTCGAGCGCAGTCCCCTGGGGGGCAGGGGTATCCCTTCCTCGTCCGGGAAGGCGGGTTTGATGTCATCTTCTCTTGAGGAGTCTGGCGAACTGCCGCTGCCTTCTCCTCGATTCGTTGCCCCTCCCTCCGTTTCGGATAAAGTTACGGTATCCCTGCATCTTGGCGAACCCGATCCCTTTCATGCGGCTTTGTACGGTAAACAACCTATCCCTCCCGCCGAAACCCCGTCCTCTCCCGCTCAGGAAGCGAACACGGCACTTCGGTTCAGTGAAGAAAATTTCAAACTGCCGGGTGCGGAGCCAGAGCCGGTTGCACCGGAGCCGCCATTTTTTCCCTTGGGACAGGCTTTGGCTCAATTGCACGGGATCTATATTCTGGCTCAGAATGCTACCGGGCTAGTGCTGGTGGATATGCACGCAGCCCATGAAAGAATTCTGTATGAACGTCTGAAGGCACGTCATGCTGTGGCGGGAGGGGGGCAAGCATTTCTTGATCCTCCGCATTTTACCCTTTCAGCGCGGGAACTGGCGGTTCTGGAAAGTTACGGCGACGTACTCACTGCTCTGGGTCTTGATCTCGCTTTGCGCGGACCTCAGACCGTGGTGTTGCGCAGTTGGCCCATTGAGTTGAGTGGCGTCGATCCCGAGCCAGTGCTGCGCCAGGTATGGGCGGATCTGGAAGAAACGGGCCAGAGTCTGGCGCTCGAAGCCCGTCGTCACGAGGTTTTAGCCAGCATGGCCTGTCACGGTGCGGTGCGTGCCCATCACTCCCTCACGGTGATGCAGATGAACGCATTGCTGCGTGACATGGAACGGTGTGAACGCGCCGATCAGTGCAATCATGGTCGTCCTACCTGGCGCCAGATTCCCTTGTCTGAACTGGATCAATGGTTTCTGCGCGGTCGCTGAACGCTCCTCCACTTCTGTTTCTGCTCGGTCCGACGGCCAGTGGCAAGACCGCCTTGGCCTGTGGATTGGCGGATGATTTCCCGGTGGAATTGGTGAATGTGGATTCGGCCAGTATTTATCGTGGTCTGGATATCGGCGCAGCGAAACCGGATGCGCTCACGCGGGCCCGTTATCCCCATCACCTTATGGACTGGGTAGATCCTGATGATCCCTACTCGGCCGCCCGTTTCGTGGCCGATGTCACACCCTTGCTTGCCGCCATTCGCGCGCGCGGGCATGTGCCCCTTCTGGTGGGGGGCACTATGCTCTATTTTCAGGCCCTGCAACAGGGGTTGGCCGTTCTGCCGAGTGCGTCTCCCGAACTGCGGGCTGCGCTGGAAGCACGGGCCGAACGGGAAGGTTGGCCGGCCCTGCATGCCGAATTGGCCCGGGTCGATCCCGTCACGGCGACCCGTCTGGCACCCCTTGACCGCCAACGCATTCAGCGGGCGCTCGAAGTCTGGCACGTGACGGGGCATCCACTTTCATTCTGGCATCAGGAACAGGCCCGTGCCGGCTTGCCGGATCGGATCCTGACCTTGGGGTTGATGCCCGGCCAGAGGGCTGCCTTGCACGAGCGTATCGCTCACCGATTCGACCAGATGCTGGCGCAGGGACTGGTGGAGGAAGTGCGTCGACTGCGCCTGCGTTACCCCCGCCTGACGGGCGAAATGCCTGCCATGCGCGCCGTGGGATACCGTCAGGTCTGGCAGTTTCTGGAGGGGGAAGGTAGTGCATCGGAAATGCGTCTGCGGGGCATCATCGCGACCCGTCAACTGGCGCGCCGCCAGTTGACCTGGGTGCGTAACTGGCCAGCGCGGGTGGCCCTGGACCCGGACCAGATGGGGTGGGAAGGTATGGCCCATGCTTTGGTGGAGCATTTTCTGAAGAGTGCCTGAGACCCTGTCGGTCAACAAGGGTCGTTCGGTTCTGGCAGGATGGTGGCGTGACGGGTTCCGTGGGCCAAGGTCAGTTGTACCTGATCGCCGGGCTTCAGACGCGTTGCGTCGTCGATTACGTGTCCGGCGTTGTCCTGTACCAGGGCATAGCCCCGCGCCAGAATGGCACGGGGGTTCAAATGCTCCAGCGTGCGTGTCTGCCGTTCCAGATGGCGGCGCTGCTGTTCGAACCAGCGCTGGCAACAAAGCCGCCAGCGCTGGTCGAGTGCGGTCAGAGTCTGGCGCTGAAAGGCGATGCGCTGACCGGGGTGAACCAATCGTTGCGCCAGCGTGGCAAGACGTTGCCTTTGTCGTTCCCAGTGGCGTCGTTGGAGGTTTTCCCAGCGCAAGCGGCGTTGATCGAGGTGCAAGGCAATTTTTTCCACCCGTCGGCGCAACGCCAGGAAATGACGTTCTTCCAGTTGAGTCAGTTGGTGCAGCAATTGCTGCCGTTCGGGATGGACCAGTTCGGCAGCGGCGGTGGGGGTGGGGGCACGCTGATCCGCCACAAAATCTGCCAGAGTGAAATCGGTTTCATGGCCGATGCCCGTGATGACCGGGAGGGGACACGCCACCAGAGCTTCGACCACGGGAGCCTCGTTGAAGGCCCAGAGGTCTTCCATGCTGCCCCCCCCTCGGCACAGGATCAGTACCTCACATTCGGCACGGGCCCCGGCTTCCAGCAGACGTGCGGCAATCTGTTGGGCAGCGCCTTCTCCCTGAACGGGAATGGGGTAGAGGATCAATGAAACCTGCGGAGCACGGCGTTGCAGAGTGGTGAGTACATCGCGCCAAGCGGCACCCACAGGGGAGGTCAGGACGCCAACCCGGCGCGGCATGACAGGCAGGGCTCGTTTGCGTTCGGGGTCGAAAAGGCCGGCAGCAGCGTACTGTTGCTTGAGGAGATTGAAGGCCTCGAACAGGGCACCCAGACCGGCGGGGCGCAGATTGTCCACCAGAATCTGGCAGGTTCCGTTGGGTGCATAGTAGGAAAGACTGCCCCGCAAACGTACGGCCATCCCGTTGCTGGGGCGAACCGTGCTGCCATTCTGGCGAAAGCGAAACATCACGCAGCGGATCTGGGCTTGAGATTCTTTTAGATTGAAATACCAGTGCCCCGAAGAGGCCTCGGTAAAGTTGGAAATTTCTCCATGAATCCAGCAGGCCGGCAGAGCTTTTTCCAGTATCGTCTGGAGGCGCTGGGTGAATTCGGTTACGGTATAACTTTTCTCGAAAACTTCGGCCTCGGCACGGGAAAATGCCTCGGAAGGACTATGGTTACTGGGAATGGAAGTCATAGTTCAAGCAGGATAGGGATTGCGGGGTCATTGGTCATTTGTCAAGGGTTTTCGGGCTGATCATGGAACTGTATAGAAACTCTACGATGCAAAAAAAGTGTAACAAGGATAAGGGGTTGATGGGGTTTGGCTGACACTGTTCACAAAGTTATCCACAGAGATTGTGGAAAACCTTGAGTTCGAGTCAGCCCCCCGGAACCTGACGAGACAATGGCTGTGTCCATCCATCCCTGCCGAGTCGCCAACCGCTGGAATATCCATTAGACTGTGGCAGTTTAGTCGAATTTGGAGATAAAAAGGTGGATTCGGGACTGATGGCAGCTGGCTGGCCTAGTTTTCTGCTTTTAGGTGTATCCGTGGGGGCTTTGGCCATTATTGTCGAGCGCTTTTCGGTGCTGCGCCGCAAACGCGTGCTCCCCCCCGGTTTGCTGGAGGAGGTGCTGGAGGAGATTGGTCGTTCCGGCGTGACCCCTGCCCTGGTTGGCCGTTTGTCCCAAGGGGCGCCCTTGGCGCGGGTTCTGGCCGCAGGATTACGCAATGAACGCCATGCCCGCGAGGTCATGAAGGAGGCGATTGAGGAAGCTGGCCGTGCTGTGGTGGTGGATATGGATCGGGCGGTAGGTCTATTGGGTACTCTGGCCACGGTGAGTCCGCTGTTGGGGTTGCTGGGCACGGTGCTGGGCTTGATCGTGCTGTTCCGCGGTGGCGCAAGCGGAGATATGTCACTTCTTTCTCAAGGCATCGCCCTGGCGCTGTATAACACGGCCTTTGGCCTGATCGTGGCTATTCCTGCCCTGATTTTCTATCGTTTCTTTCGAGGACGAATCGAACGCTTGAGCAGCGACATGGAACAGCAAGCCATCAAGTTGGTGGAAGTGCTGCATGGAGACCGCCAGCCATGAATTTCCGACGTGGCTGGCGGGAGGATGAACCGGAGGTCAACCTCATTCCCATGATCGACGTGCTTTTGGTGGTTCTCATCTTTCTCATGATTTCCACCCAATTCCGCCAGGATCACGGCGTGGAGTTGCAGTTACCTCTGGGGGGAGGGCCCAGCACGAGCGAACGGGCCCATGAAATCACGCTTGCGGTGGATGGTCATTTGCAACTGGATGGAAGGGACCTGGGGTCCGACCCCGGCGCAACCGTTTTTGCCCAACCCCTATGTGCACTGCGCCTCCATGGCGATACTCCCCTCGTGCTGGCGGCGGATGCCCGGATTCCCCATGGACAGGTGATGGCGGTGTTGGAAGCTCTGCGCAGTGCAGGATTTCACCACCTGCGGGTGCGTACACACCCGGCTGGGCCTTGAATGCGCGCGCGCCTGGAGCGCTGGCTCACGGGACTTTGGTACGAGGGCCGTCGCTCCGGCTGGATGCCTGTTCTGATTGGATTGAGTCGTTTATATGGTTGGATTCAGGGCTGTCGCCGGAGGACTTCGGCGTTTGCGCTGCCTGTTCCCGTTCTCGTGGTGGGCAACCTGACGACAGGCGGTACGGGAAAGACCCCGCTGACTCTGGCTCTGGTCCAGGCACTGCGAGTTCGGGGTTGGCATCCTGGCATCCTCAGTCGTGGATATGGGGGACGACACTCGATGCCAACCGAGGTCACCTCCACTTCGGATCCTGAAGAGGTGGGTGACGAACCCGTACTCATGGCAGGGCGTCTCCTGGCCCCGGTCTGGGTGGGGCGAGCCCGTGTCGCCGCAGGTCAGGCATTACTGCTGGCCCATCCAGAGGTGGATGTCATTCTATGCGATGACGGCTTGCAACATCGGGCGTTGATGAGGAACGTGGAGGTGGTGGTGGTGGATGGCGGACGAGGGTGGGGCAATGGCCGCCTTCTGCCGGCGGGCCCCCTGCGCGAGCCCCTGTCCCGTTTGGCACAGGTGGACGCCATTGTGGTCAATCAGGGTAGCGGTTCGCATACGCCGACCTTTTTTTCTCTGGAGGGCAGTTACGCCATGGGCCTGCGTGCGTCTGAGTGGGTGCATGTGCAACACCCTGAACGGCGTGTTCCCTGGGCATATTTTCAGGGAAAAAACTGTATTGGCGTGGCGGGGATCGGCAATCCGGAACGTTTTTTCAGTCAACTGGAGAGTTGGGGCATTCAGGTGCAACGCTACCCTTTTCCGGACCATCACCCCTATCGGCGCACCGATTTGCCCGCAGATTTACGAAATCCTGTACTGATGACCGAGAAAGATGCGATAAAATGGCGCAGGCTGGGGCTGGACGACGCGTGGTATCTCCCGTTGGAGGCCCTCGTGGACACTGCCCTCGTGGATCATCTTGCAACCCTACTCATCTCCAAGGAACCCCATGGATAGCCGTCTTCTGGAAATTCTGGTGTGCCCCCTGTGCAAGGGCCCCTTGCTTCATCGTCCCTCCCGCCATGAGTTGGTCTGTTCACCCTGTCGCCTGGCTTATCCGGTGCGTGATGGGATTCCCGTCATGATGGAAACCGAGGCGCGTCGTCTGGCTGAGGACGAAAACCCGTGACCGTTCCCCCCTTTGTGGCCCTGGTGCCTGCTCGCATGGCGTCGACCCGTTTCCCTGGAAAGGTTCTGGCAGACATTGCGGGTACCCCCATGGTTCTGCATTGTGCACAACGTGCAAAGGAAAGTGGGGCGAGTCAGGTCGTGATCGCCACGGACCATGCCGAAGTGCGGCAGGTAGCCGAAGCGGCAGGGTGGACCGTGGTCATGACGGCAACCACCCATGAGACGGGCACTGACCGGTTGGCTGAAGCCGTGGCTCAATTGAACCTGGCGCCGGAAACTCTGGTGGTGAACGTGCAGGGTGACGAACCGCTGCTCGACCCCGCAACGATTCGCGCCGTGGCCCAACGTCTGCACGAGAGACCTGACTGTGCGTTGGCCACCGCGGCCTATCCTATTACTTCACGGGCGCATCTGGAACAGAAAAATGCCGTCAAGGTAGTGCTGGATCATCAGGATCTTGCCCTTTATTTCAGTCGGTCCCCCATACCCTGGGCGCGTGATGCCTGGGCTCAGGATGCCGCGTTCTGGCCAGAGGATCTGCCCGCTTGGCATCATGTGGGATTGTATGCTTATCGGGTTTCTTTTTTGCGTCTCTTCGCTTGCTTATCACCCGCGCCGATCGAGCGTCATGAAGCGCTGGAACAGTTGCGTGCTCTCTGGTACGGGTATCGAATTGCCGTGGTCCGTCTGATGACGGCGCCTCTGCCGGGGGTGGACACGCCTGAGGATTTGGAACGTCTGTGTATGGCCTGGGCGACTCGGGTGGCGTGAGTGGGCACAGGACCATTCAATCATTGACACTAGCAAGGGAGAAAGAAACATGCGGTTGATTTTGTTGGGCGCGCCGGGCGCTGGCAAGGGAACACAGGCCCAATTCATTCGGGAATACTACGGCATTCCACAGATCTCCACCGGCGATATGCTGCGGACTGCGGTGCAGGCCGGGACCCCGCTCGGTCTGGCTGCAAAACAGGTCATGGAGAGTGGAGGTCTGGTATCGGACGAAATCATCATCGGACTGGTGCGTGACCGGATTCAGGCAGCGGATTGTGCCAAGGGTTTTCTGTTCGATGGTTTTCCGCGTACCCTGCCTCAGGCAGAAGCGCTCAAGAAAGCCGGGGTCGCTCTCGATGTGGTGGTGGAATTTCAGGTGCCGGACGAAGACATCATTGAACGTTTGTCGGGACGGCGGATTCATCTGGACTCCGGCAGGGTCTATCATGTGCGTCATAGTCCGCCTCGTACCCCCGATCGGGATGACGTGACGGGGGAGCCCCTGATCCAGCGGGAGGATGATCGTACGGACATCATTCGGAAACGTTTGGCGGTGTATCATGCCCAGACCAGTCTATTGGTGGCCTACTATTCGGACTGGGCGACCAGTGGAGAAACACAGGCCCCACGTTTGATACAGGTGGACGGAACGCGTCCGGTGGAAGAGGTTCGGCAGGTTCTGCGCGCTCAATTGGGGGCCTGATCGGCAGCGGAGAGACGATCCGCGCAGGGTAAGATGATCAATTACGATGAGGGAGACAAAATGAGCCAGACCAATGCGTTCTATGCCCAATCCGGAGGCGTCACAGCGGTGATCAATGCCAGTGCCTGCGGGGTCATCGAAACGGCGCGGCGCTACCCTGCAGAGATCGGTACCGTGTATGCCGGAAGAAACGGGATCCTGGGAGCCTTGCACGAAGATCTGATCGATACCGGGGAAGAGACGGCGGAAGCCATTCGAGCATTGCGCCACACGCCCGCAGGCGCTTTTGGGTCGGCACGCTACAAACTCAAGGGGTTAGAAGAGAATCGGGCCGAATACCAACGTCTGATTGAGGTGTTTCGTGCCCATCAGATCGGTTATTTCTTTTATAACGGCGGAGGCGACTCCCAGGATACGGCGCATAAGGTGTCTCAGATGGGGGCTGCCATGGATTATCCCTTGATCTGTATCGGTATTCCCAAGACCGTGGACAATGATTTGCCTTTGACGGACTGCTGTCCGGGGTTTGGCTCGGCGGCCAAGTACCTGGCCACTTCGTTGCGCGAGGCCGCCCTGGACGTGGCTTCCATGGCCAAGACCTCCACCAAGGTATTCATCATGGAGGTGATGGGACGGCATGCCGGTTGGTTGACGGCGGCTTGTGGTCTGGCGGGCGATGGACCGGGAGAGGCGCCTCATCTGCTCCTGTTTCCCGAACTGCCCTTTGTGGAAGAGGATTTTTTGAAGCGGGTACAGGAGACGGTGGAAACCAGGGGATACTGCGTGATCGCCGTATCGGAAGGGATTAAAACCCCCGATGGAAAATTTTTGGCGGAAAGCGGTCTCAGAGATGCGTTCGGGCATGCCCAGTTGGGTGGCGTGGCACCTCATCTGGCTCAGTTGGTGCGGGATCGGCTGGGTTATAAATACCATTGGGCGGTGGCGGATTACCTGCAACGGGCGGCGCGCCATCTGGCTTCTCGCACTGATGTCCGGCAGGCCTATGCGGTGGGTCAGGCGGCGGTCAAACTGGCTCTGCGCGGGCGCAATGCCGTCATGCCGACGATTCAGCGCTTGAGCGATGAACCTTACCGTTGGCGCGTCAGTTCGGTTTCTCTGGCAGCTGTGGCCAATCAGGAACGTGCGTTGCCTCGTCATTTCATTACGGCGGATGGATACGGGATCACGGCGGAGGCGCGCCGATATCTCGAACCCCTCATTGCCGGGGAAGACTATCCGCCTTATCACAAAGGGGTACCTGCCTATGTGCGTCTCCAGTTGATCTCGGTGGCGCGCAAATTGCCGGCTTTTACTGGCTGATTCGTTCCAGGGTAACGAAGGTCAGGTCGTAGGCGTTTCGTTCATCTGCCGGGTGGTGCCGAAGGTCGGTTTCTCGCCATTGTGCAGGATCCAGGGCCGGAAAAAAGGTATCTCCCGTCAAGTCCGCATGAATACGCGTGACATACACGCGCGTGGCGCGGGGAAGCAGCGCTTCATACAATGTCCCGCCGCCAATCACGAAGACCTCGGGAACGGCCGGCAGATTCGTCCACAAGTCTTCCAGAGCAGGATAAACCAGACATCCTTTCGGGCGATAATCCGGATTGCGGCTGATGACCAAGTTGAGACGGCCCGGCAAGGGACGGCCGATGGATTCCTGGGTGCGTCGACCCATGAGAACGGGGTGGCCCAGGGTCACGGCACGGAAATGGGCCAGGTCGGCGGGCAGATGCCAGGGCATGGTGCCCTGTTTTCCGATGACGCGTCCAGGCACGGTATGGGCCACGACGAGGGAAATGCGGGGCAGGTCCGGTTCAGGCGGCGCGTGCACGTTTGGCCTCTTCCAGCAGAAATCGTTGATAATCCTCTAGGTCGCCGTCAAAATCCTGTACGCTGCCCCCTGTGACCAGCCAGAACTCGTCACAGACGGCGCGGAGGAGGGCGCGGTCATGACTGACCAGCAGCACGGTACCTTCAAATTCGTTGAGGGCGACACTCAATGCTTCGCGTGTGGCCAGGTCCAGATGGTTGGTGGGTTCGTCCAGCAGGAGCAGATTGGGCCGTTGCCATACGATCATGGCTAGCACCAGGCGGGCTTTTTCACCACCGCTCAGGGTTCCCACCCGTTGCGCCAGCATCTCGCCGGTAAAGTTGAAGGAACCCAGATAGTTGCGCAGGTCCTGCTCCCGTCCCTGCACCCATCCCCCTTTGCCTTGAGCGATGGCTGCCTTGGCCAGACGGATCATATGGGCGAGCGGGGTGTCTTCCGGTTGCAGAACATCCAGTTCCTGCTGTGCAAAGTACCCAAGGGTGAGACCCCTTCCCTGGATCATTTCTCCATTCAGGGGGGTGAGGACCCCAGCCAGTGTCTTGATGAGGGTGGATTTTCCCTGCCCATTGGCCCCCAGAATGCCGATACGCTCTCCGGCCTGAACCGAGCGACTGACTTTGTGCAATATGGTGCGCGGCAGGGAGGACTCTTCCAAAGAAGCCTCCTCTGCGGTGGAAGGAGGATAGCCCAGATCGGTATGACGCAGACTGAGCATGGGGTTGGGTAAGTTGAGGGGTTCCTGAAACTCGAAGGTGAATTCTGCCTCGGTCAGCACGGGGGCGATGCGTTCCATCCGCTCCAGGGCCTTGACCCGGCTTTGGGCCTGTTTGGCTTTGCTGGCCTTGGCTTTGAAGCGGTTAATGAAATCCTGCAGGTGGGCAATTTTATCCTGCTGTTTCTGGTGGGCGGCCAATTGAAGAGAAAGTTTCTCGGCACGGAGGTCTTCAAAGGTGCTGTAGTTGCCGCCATACCGTGTCAGTTGAGCCCCGGTCAGGTGCAGGGTCACCCGCGTCACGGCATCGAGGAAATCACGATCATGGCTGATGACCAGCAGCGTGCCATCATACCGTTGCAACCAGGCTTCCAGCCAAACCAGCGCATCGAGATCCAGGTGATTGGTGGGTTCATCCAGGAGCAGCAGGTCGGAAGGGCACATGAGCGCACGGGCCAGTTGCAGACGCATGCGCCATCCGCCGGAAAAACTGTTGACCGGTTGGTGTAATTGTTCCGTTTTGAACCCCAAGCCAAGGATCAGGGTTTGGGCCCGAGGTTCTGCCGTATGGGCATCCACTTCCTGTAATGCCATGTAGGCATGGGCCATGCGCATGCCATCCTCGCCGGCCTCTGCTGCTTCTACTTCCCGCTGGGCCTCCAGCCAGCGCGTGTCTCCCTCCATGACAAAGCGGGTCGCGCTGGCCTCGGTCTCGGGCATGTCTTGAGCCACCTGAGCCAGACGCCAGGCAGGAGGAATGGTGAAATCCCCGCCATCTTCCCGCAGGGTACCATCGAGCAGGCGAAACAGGGTGGATTTTCCAGCACCGTTGCGTCCTACCAGAGCTACCTTTTCGCCTGGATTGATGGTGATACTGGCCTTGTCCAAAATAATCTTGGGACCGCGGCGCAGGGTGAGTTTCTTGAGAGTGATCATGAGGGTTCTCGCATCAGGGAACGGGCCGCCCACAGAGCAACAAAGGTGAGCGTTGTGGCGGCACAGAGGTAATAGCCTACAAAGTCCAGACCCCATTGTTTGGCCAGGAAAGTAGCAATATAAGGAGCCAGCGAGGCTCCCAGAATGCCCGCGAGGGTAAAGGACAGGGAGGCACCCGTGTAACGAACGGGAGGCGGAAACAGTTCGGCCAGGGTAGTCCCCATGGGGCCATACGTTCCTCCCATGAGAAAGAGACCCAGACTCAGAAAAATGACGGTGTTGCCCCAATGACCGGCCTTGAAGAGATGTCCGAAAGCCAGTCCGAAGAGAAAGATGGCAACGGAGACCCAGAGCAGTACCGGAGACCGGCCGAAACGGTCAGCCAGTTGAGCCGAGAGAGGGATGCCCAGGGCGAAGAAGAGAATCCCGATCAGTTGGGCGTGCAGGAAATCGCCTTTGGGATAATGCAGGGCCGTTGTGCCCCAACTGAGGGTGAATACCGTCATCAGATAGAACAGAACGAAAAGTGCAAGAGCGATCAAGGTCCCAAGCAACAGCGGACGGCCATGCTGGGCAAAAATCGTGCGCATGGGGAGGGCCACCTGTTGTTGGTGGTTCGCCACTTCCAGAAAGACCGGGGTTTCGGTCAGTTTGAGCCGGACATATAATCCGATTCCGATCAGCAGAGCGCTGGCAATGAAGGGAATCCGCCAGCCATAGGTCAAAAAGTCTTCTTCCGAAAGGAATCCGCTCAGCCCCAGAAAGGTCCCGCTGGACAGAATGAAACCCAGGGGAGCTCCCAATTGGGGAAACATGCCGTACCAGGTTTTTTTGCCGGGTGGCGCATTTTCCGTAGCGAGCAGGACGGCGCCTCCCCATTCTCCTCCCAGTCCCAGGCCCTGGCCAAAGCGGAAGATGGCCAGGAGGATGGGGGCAGCGACTCCGATGCTGTGATAGGTGGGAAGTAACCCAATGGCTACGGTGGAGGGACCCATGGTCATGAGGGAAGCCACCAGAGTGGCCTTGCGCCCGATACGGTCACCAAAGTGCCCAAAGAGAATGGCTCCGACGGGACGGGCAAAAAAGGCCAAGGCAAAGGTGGCAAAGGACTGGAGGAGGGCTGATGCGGGGTCCGAAGAAGGAAAGAACAGTTTGGGAAATACCAGAACCGCCGCCGTTGCATAAATGTAAAAATCAAAAAATTCGATGGTGGTGCCGGCCAGACTGGCAATCAGGACCCGCACCGTGGAATTGCCGGTGGTTTGCATGGAGAAGTAGGGATGGTTGTCTAAATAATTCAGGACCCTGGATTATACGCGCAATGACGGAAAACTTTTCACCCAAGAAACTTTCCCATACACTGTCCCTTTCTTCTTGGGACTTACCTGTGACCACGCTATTCTTGGGATTTTTATTTGGTATGTTTCTTCAATATGCGCGTCTCAATCGTTTTGACACCATCGCCGGCATGGCGCTTCTCAGAAACTTCTCAGTGGCCAAAACCATGGCTTTTGCCATCGGACTAGGCATGCTGCTGATGCAAGCGGAAATCCAGATGGGATGGGCCAGCGATCACATCAAGCCTCTGATCCTTTTTGGAATTGTGGGGGGTGGGGTGCTGTTTGGCATGGGCATGGCCATTCTGGGTTACTGTCCGGGCACGCTTGCCATTTCCCTCGGTCAAGGCAGTCTGGATGCGCTTGTGGGCATTTTTGGCGGACTGGTGGGAGCACTGTTATTTGCCGTGGTGTTCCCCCTTTTTTTCCCTCTGCTGGGACCGGATCTGGGCAGTATGTCTCTGCGGGGGAGCCTTTCCCCGACAATTTTTTGGGTGACCCTGGTGCTGCTGGGGGGAGGACTCATGGGTGTGGCCTTTGCACTTCACCGTGTCGATCCACGGGGTTGGTCATGGTTGTATGCCGCCGTGGGCCTGACCCTGCTCAATGTTGTACTCGATCTGCCAGCCATTGCTGGTCATCCCATGGGAGCATCCACCGCTTTTCCCTGGTTGGCGATGACTCTCACCGGAGTGGGAGCGCCAAGTTATTGGCACAAGATTGCCGAACCGGGGGCCTGGGAATTCCGTTTTCTGGTCGGAGCCTTTCTGGCGGGGCTGTTTTTTTCTCTGATTCAGAAAGAGTTTCGCTTTAAGGCGGTACCCGATTTGTGGCAGGAATACCATGGCGGGAGCGTCACCCGCCGTTTTTTCTGGGCTTTCGTGGGCGGGGTCCTGTTGCTGTTTGGCGCACGCATGGCCGGCGGGTGCACATCCGGCCACATCATTTCCGGGGGCATGCAACTGGCTTACAGCAGCCTGCTTTTCGCCCTGGTGGTCTTCCTCACTTTTTTGACCACAGGGCGCCTGTTCTATCGTCAGGGCAGGGTAGGGTAATCGGTATAGCCGACGCGCGGATCGGGACGACCATAACCATAAAAACTTTCCACCTCGAAGGGGGTGAAAGGCTGCCTCTCTGCGATCCGCCGAGGCAGATCCGGGGTGGAGATGAAATATTTTCCGAAGGCCACGGCATCGGCTTTTCCCTCCGCTACCTCCGCCTCGGCACTGGCTGCCGTAAAGCCTTCATTGGCGATGAGGACTCCACCAAAGCGACGCTTGAGTTCCGGGCTGAGACGAACCGTTCCTAGGGATTCGCGAGTACAAAGGAAGGCCAGGTGTCGTTTTCCCAATTGTTCGGCGACATAGCCAAAAGTGTGCAGAGGATCGCTGTCTCCCATGTCGTTGGCATCTCCCCGTGGGGCGAGATGGACCCCCACTCTCCCTGCGCCCCACACCGATACCACCGCATCGGTGACTTCGAGCAGGAGGCGAGCCCGGTTTTCCACCGGTCCCCCATAGTCATCCCTCCGTAGATTGGTGCTGTCTTGCAGGAATTGGTCGAGGAGATAGCCATTGGCCCCATGAATTTCCACTCCATCGAAACCGGCGCTCTGGGCGTTGAGTGCTCCCTGCCGATAGGTTTCCACCACCCCAGGCAATTCGGACAGTTCCAGGGCGCGGGGCGTGACGAAGGGGCGCTGTGGGCGCAACAAATTCACATGTCCGGCGGGGGCCACGGGACTGGGGGCAACGGGTAATGCCCCCTCCAGATAATAGGGATCGGAAATTCGTCCCACATGCCAAAGTTGCAAGAGGATGCGCCCTCCTGCGGCATGGACGGCTTCTGTGATCTGGCGCCAGCCGATGATCTGTTCCTCGGACCAGATCCCCGGCGTGTCGGGATATCCAACGCCCTGAGGGGATATTGCCGTGGCTTCGCTCAAGATCAGTCCGGCACTGGCCCGCTGGACATAATATTCTGCCATCAATGCATTGGGCACCCGTCCAGCGCAGGCACGGCAACGCGTCAAGGGCGCCATGATGATCCGGTTGGGTAACGAGAGATCACCCATGACAAGGGGAGATAACAAAGTGGTCATTGAAAAACTCCAAATAGTACGAAGACGAACCATTCTGACATGGTTTCAGCCAGAAGAAAAGTCCAAGGTTGCTGTGGTTACTTTGAGACAGTGGAAAAAAAGAAGAGTAGAATCGCTGCACTCAACAGTTCGGGGTGTAGCTCAGCCTGGTAGAGTACTACGTTCGGGACGTAGGAGTCGGAGGTTCGAATCCTCTCACCCCGACCAAGAAACGAATTCTATATCTATTTGATAGTAAATCGTTTTTTAGATTATTTGCGAATTTCTTCAGAGAACCATTCTGGCAGATTTTACTGCTGGTGACCAAATGGTGACTATTTGGAGACTTTCTGGTGACTAAACGGTTTTGCATTCGGCAACCACAACCTGTTTTTGACGACTGCGCCCGGTGACTTTTCTCGGACCAAAACTAATCCCACAACGCGGTTTCTTTTTTGGTCAGTTATTCCTTCTGCGCTTTCTGATCCACATACTCCATGACATCGCTCACTTTGCAATTAAAAAATCTGCAAAGTTGATCAATGTTGTCAGTCACCGTGCTGTGGCCTCGCTGATTCACTAGTTTGGACAAGGTTACGCGATTAATCCCCGTTGCTTTGGACAACTCGGTAAGCGTCACCCGCCCATCACCCCTGAACTGTCGTTCAGCGATCAACTCCTGTAATTTGAACCGTATCATCGTATCTATATATTAACATCCGAAAAATAATATTTGCAATTTGTTTTTTTCTGTGTTAATATTTCTATACGGTCGATAACTTATCGCATCGATCGTAAATCCTAAACACTTTTCAACGAGGGTTATTATGGCTCAAACCTATCTGACGACAGAAGATCTGTCGAAACGAATCCACTACGATACGTGGACCATCCGCAACCAACTCAAGGACAGCGTCCTGTTGGAGGGCATTCATTATTTTCGCCCATTTGGTCGGAGGAAAATTCTTTATATTTGGGAGAAGATCGAAGAGGACATGATGAAAGGCATATCCTCGATGACCATCCCCATGGCTAATGGAGGACATTGCCATGGCTAGCATTCAGGTAAGAAAACGCACTGGGTGTCTGATCATCGATTTTTACTATCAGGGTTTGCGTTGTCGCGAACAGACAGCACTAGCAGATACAGTAGCCAACCGAAAAAGGTTGGAAAAAGTCATCGAGCGTATTGAGACTGAAATCGCATCGGGCACTTTTCGCTACGAGCAATTTTTTCCAGGAAGTCGGAATGCGGGTCGGTTCAAGGTATGCCCGGAACCGGGGACGCCAAACGCCGAACTATCGATGGCAGCATTGCCAGCGTCACTCTCGAAACTCCCGCTATTCCGGGATTTCTCAGAGACTTGGTTTTCTGAAAAGGAAGTCGAGTGGAGAAATTCCTATCGCAAGGGGATGCGGGCCGATATCGACAAAGTTCTGATTCCTCACTTCGGGGAAATGGCGGTCGACCAAATCACCAAGTCAGATGTTCTTACCTTTCGTGCCAAACTGTCCAAGGTCACGGCGCGAGGCAAGACTACCATGTTGTCGACTCGAAGAATCAACAAGATCTTCGAGCCATTGCGACAAATCCTCAACGAAGCAGCCGACCGCTTCAATTTTCGCACAGTCTTCCAGAACATCAAAGCATTAAAAAATCGGAAATCTGATATTCACCCGTTCACGCTTGACGAGGTGAGCCTGATTTTGCGGACAGTTCGCCCGGACTATCGAGCCTATTACACAACTCGTTTTTTTACAGGGATGAGGACATCCGAGGTAGACGGGCTCAAGTGGAAATTCATTGACTTTGACCGGCGGTTAATTCTGGTCAGAGAAACCATTGTGGATGGTCAGGAGGAATATACCAAAAACGATGGATCGCAACGCGAAATCCGCATGTCACAGATGGTCTATGACGCCCTGAAACTTCAGGAAAAGGCGACTCGTCATCTTTCTCCATACGTGTTCTGCAATACATTGGGTACGCCATTGGCCCACAAAAATGTGACCAATCGGGTCTGGTATCCCCTGTTGCGCCATCTTGGGTTGGAATTACGGAGACCTTACCACTGCCGTCATACGGCCGCCACGCTGTGGCTTGCCGCCGGGGAAAACCCTGAGTGGATTGCCCGGCAAATGGGTCACACCACCACCGAAATGTTGTTCAGGGTGTACTCCCGATATGTTCCCAACCTGACTCGACAGGACGGTAGCGCCTTTGAGCGTCTGTTGCTCCAAAACCTGACTGGAGTTGCCCAGAATCATTCCAATATTGTCCAGGAACAAAACGAACCTGAGGTGAGCCATGAATAACGCCACGAACATTCTTGCTTTTCCGGCTGATTCCGAAACCAGCCATGCCAACCCAAATGCTGCCCCATGCACTGAGGGGATGCCTCCTATATTCCGCGTGACGGCACTGGATTACCAACAGGAAGCGCGCTGTGTCCGCTATCAGGCCCACCTGTTCCATGACAAGGTCAGCCTGACGGTGGAGTGGGCCAGAGGCCAACCTGATACCCGGCTCCATCCCTTTTGTTTGGTCTCCCCTCGCTGGCGGCGTCTTTCAGGGAAGATGTCGCGTCACCGAAATAAAATCATTTTCGTCTCGAATGTCGGAAAAGCGTACCGTAGTTGTCGTTCAAGTAGCATGCTCTCAATGATCGTTCAGGCCGAGCAGTGTGAATTGGCCTTCCGACCGGTTTCGAAGTACAGCAGCCGTTCAAATGACAGCATATCTGGGTGGATGTGTGACCGCAATGGGTTCTCTGCTGTCGGTGCCCTTCGCAATTCCACAGACGGCAATCGCCTCATTGCTGCCGGATGTATTGTCATGGGTTCAAAGGCAGGTATCCGAGTTGAGCGGACGCTTGGCGCGTCAACCCACGGACTGGAGGTCGGCCAGAATGGTCATTGAGGGAAAGTCACTTGAGCGGCAGCTACACATTCCATTGCCGCCACTTGAGCGCGTCTAGCGAAAAAATCTGGCTCGGGGAATCTGAGCGGCCTCTTAATGACCAACGTAATCAGCATAGCAGGAATACTGGTGGACACTGCTGAGTGCAGTTACAATGGTTTCTGATTCTGGGCTACTGTGAGCGGCACGGTATTGCGTTTCCACATCCTGAGAAAACCAAGAACAACAACGGATCTCATTCATGATCAAGACAATCAACCAAGCCTTCTGGCTTAACTCCCTCATCTAAATCAAATGCAAGCGGATTTTCTTGATGCACATGAACGTCATTGGAACGATGCTGAAAAGCTTTTTTCAGCAGGGCGCTATGCCAACGCGGATCACCTCTATGGCATGGCAGCAGAGTGTGGGCTGAAACGGCTAATGATGAGGTTCGGGATGATGGTTGATTCTGGGACGGGTAGTCCTACGGATCGCGGGGATCGGATACACGCCAACAATATATGGGCTCGCTTCGAGAGCTACCGCAGCGGCAAAGTGGAGGGTGTTGACTACGGACTGCCTACGCTGAATCCATTTAACAATTGGGATGTTGGTGATCGCTACGCACATCAATCCAACTTTAACCATGCGGGTGTGCAAATTCACCAAGCTGGGGCTGCGGCCATCTGTGAACTCATAAAGAAAGCACAACGGGAGGGGCTGTTGGTATGAGTAAGAAATTATTTGAACAGTTTCCTGAGCCTATTCTAACCTTTGATCTGATTTTGCCTGAGGTTCAGAAGTGGCTGAAAACTTATAGTGGGTTGAATGATCTTCTGAGTAATGATGATGATTGGCTGCTCGTCAATCGTGATCTCAACGGGCGCGTGCGTCTGATCTTGCCCGAGCGGATCAAAGAGAGTGAGCAGCGCGTGCTGTGGGATTCTCTGGCGTCAAACTTGATGCAACGTCTAGGCAAGCATGCCTATCCACAAAACACCGAAATTCTTTTCGAAACCAATCGGGAGCAGGCACTTCAAGGGGCAACCAGCTATTTGATGGAGGCATTCACCAATATCTGGGTGGTGGATCGGCTGGCGACAGCGGCCAACTGGGCACGTATTGCGCCAGAAACCGAGGGCGTGCCACGTATTGTGTTTTTCTCTATCAAGGGTGGAGTCGGCCGCTCGACGGCTTTGGCAGCCACGGCCTGGAGTCTTGCGCAGGAGGGCAAGCGTGTCCTAGTGCTCGACCTCGATCTCGAATCTCCTGGATTGTCGTCCGCGCTGTTGCCGCAAGAACGTCAGCCTGTGTACGGCATCACCGATTGGCTGATTGAAGACCTAGTAGACAACGCGGACATCATTTTCGAAAGCATGGTCGCTACCAGTAATCTGTCTCATGACGGAGAAATTCATGTCGTGCCAGCCCATGGGGCAGATCACGGCGAGTACATTGCCAAACTGGGCCGTGTCTGGATGCCCAAGTTGCAGGCGGACGGAACGCGTGAGTCGTGGTCATCTCGACTAAATCGCTTGTTGCAGAATCTGGAGGAGCGAATTAAGCCCGACGTGACGTTGATTGACTCGCGCTCCGGCATTGATGAGATTTCTTCTGCATGTATTACTGAATTGGGTGCCAATCTGATCCTCTTGTTCGCACTGGAAGGTAAGCAGACATGGAACGGTTATCGGATGTTGTTCGAGCAATGGCTGCGTGCGGGTGTCGCGGAACAAATACGCGAACGGTTGCAGGTAGTCGGGGCCATCGTCCCAGAGCTTGATCGAGTTGGCTACCTTACGGGCTTGCGTGAGCATTCATATGAAGTATTCATCGACACGCTTTACGATGAAATTGAGCCAAGCATGATAGGCAAGGTCGGACGCAGCATTGATGGTACGTGGAAGGTTGGCGATATAAACGAAGGCTGGAACTTCGATGAGGCTGATGAAACTGCTCCGCACCATCCGTGGGCAGTTAACTGGCAACGCAGTTTTGTGGGGCTACTCTCCTTGCAAGGGAGGCTTGCTGCTATCGACGCCCAAGAGGTGAAGTCTATTTTTGGGGCATTGGTCGATGGCGTAAGTAATGCCGTTGATGGAAAGGAAACGTCATGACGAAAACCCAACAACTACGCGAAGCCATCTTGGCTGCGCCATTGGAGACCAGCAACTTCGGCGAAACCCCGCAACCTGGAACTTTGTATTTACCTCCCTCTCATCTCAAAGCATTGAAATTAGATGCACACATCGTTGTCGGAGGCCGAGGAGTTGGTAAATCATTCTGGACAGCTGCGCTGCAATCCGCACAGCTTCGCGCTCAACTCGGAACGGTTTCGTCCGAACTACAGGGTATCGAAGTGTTCACAGGCTTTAGCAGCGCAGAAGCCATAGAAAGTTATCCAAATGCAGATGTATTTGCCGCCTTTTTTGATCAGAATCGAGATGTCTACGATTTGTGGCGTGCAGTGGTGCTGCGTTGGGTCGCACGGCGGACAGGTGTAGATATACCCAACCAGAGTTGGCCAGACACCGTGGCATGGTTGAAATCCAAACCGGAGGCTGCTGCGAAATTGATGCAAACTGAGCGAGATTGGAAGGGACTTATTCTTTTTGATGCGCTGGATCGCACAAGCTCAGAGTGGCAGCGGATGGATGAGATCGTGCGGGGGTTGTTGCGCACCATTCTTTGGTTGAAATCCTTCCCCGGCCTATATGCCAAGGTATTCCTGCGTGAAGATCAGGCGGAGCGCACGGTGTTCAACTTCCCGGATGCATCCAAGCTGACGGCGACTAAGGAAGAATTGGCATGGGCTAGGCATGACCTGCATGGCTTGCTCTGGCAAAGGCTTATCAACGCGCCGGATGATCATGGGGAGCGTATGCGCCAAATCTGCCAGAGCGACGCGCTGGGTGATGTATGGCGTGTTGCGCCGGGCATGAAATCGGAGTCCGAGGCGCAGAAGAAAGCTTTTGAAGCGCTAGCAGGTCCATGGATGGGGCGCGACAAGCGTCGTGGCGTGCCTTACACATGGTCGGTTGGGCATTTGGCTGATGGGCGTGGACAGACGTCACCACGATCTTTTCTTGCCGCAATCCGGCAGGCGGCAGAAGACTCCAGTGAGCGTTATGCGCAGCATGACTATGCTTTGCACTTTGAGAGCATCAAGCGCGGCATCCAGAAGGCCTCTGAGATTCGCGTTCAGGAGATCGCCGAAGATTACCCATGGGTGCCTGAGGTTCTGTCTGCCTTGAGTGGCATGAACGTACCCATTGAATTCGAATTCGTGAAGAAAAAATGGGAAGAGAAGTTTTCTGGTGGCCCGCAAAGCATCAGTTCTACGCACCTCCCTGCGCAGCACCTTGATAGCTGGGACGGAGTGCGTGACGATTTGCGGCGTCTTGGCTTGCTGGAAACCAAAAAGGACACGCGCATCGACATGCCTGACCTTTATCGCGTCGGTTTCGGTCTCGGCCGCAGAGGTGGCGTCAAGCCTAGGAATTAAACCGATGGTCATTCGCTGCTTTTCGTCGCACGCCCATCGGCTGGATGGCCTCCGCACTAAGCTTGGACAGGCGGTACCCATAGCTCCCGACGATGTCTGCGGTTTGCGCATGGCAAGGCGGGTGTAATTACCCAAGTGGTGCCGTCATATCTCACTCTGGAAGTGCGAACGAATCATTAGGGCCATAGGCGAGAGTGTCCTGAATACTGTGTACAGCTGCCATCAGGGCTTTATGTTCAGACTGACGGCAATGGCCGAGGTACTGTCCATGAGTAGCTGCACTTGAGCGGGATCAACATAAATGAGAGTTTGAATTGCACGCTTTGTGAGGGTTGTTGAGGAATTGCGGTGGAGTGACTGACCGCAGCGGTTGTGCAGTGCTGGTTGGTGCAAATTGTTTGAGGGTTTTCCGGGGGAGGGGGGTTTTATTCCCGGCCCCGAGGAAGGGAGGTCAGGGCTGACCAGAGAGGCTGCCCGGACGAGGATGGCGAGGTTCAGGACAGTTCTTTGGTACCGTGATGGAAACAGCCCAAATCGGGTTTTTCCGGGGGAAGGATCCGGTCGGCATGATGGCTCAGGATCTGGGCGTAGTAGGCTGATTCAACGCGGTGATATATAACTACACCAGAACATCGGCCAGTGCTGCTGCGGCCTCATTGGAGAGTTCCGGAAGTTCGATTTCGAAGATGGCGAAATGCATTGGACCCTTTTGTGGAACGACAAGTCATGCTGGGGGTGGTACAAACGGCGGATGGATTGCCAATTCACCATGAGGTGTTTGCTGGTAATGTGGCGGAAACCACCACGTTGATTCCCACTCTCACCAAGATTCTGAAACGCTATCCCATCGAGCGTGTAGTCGTGGTGGCGGACCGCGGCTTGCTGTCTCTGGATAATCTGGAGTCCCTGCAAAAAATGACGGTGGGCAATCGCCCCCTGGAATTCATACTGGCGGTTCCGGCCCGCCGTTATGGGGAATTCGATACTTTGCTTGAAGAACATCATGCCCAGCATTGTGTCGGAGCCACACACGAAGTCGTGGGTGAACTCGTTTGGCAAGGGCAGCGCTTGATTGTGGCCCATGACCCCGAAGCAGCCGCGACCCAGTCGGAATCGAGGGACAAACGCATAGAGGCTCTGGAGCAAGACGCTGAACGGTGGGCGGGAAAACTGGTGGAGCAGGAAACCGGGCGCTCCTATCGCGGGAGAAAACTCTCGGACGCTGGCGTCACGGCACGCTTCTACAAGGCCGTCACCGATGCCCATTTGGGCCATATCCTCAAGGTGGCTCTCAACAGTAAGGACTTCGAGTACGACCTGGATGAGAAGGCCCTCAAGCGAGCCCGAATGATCGACGGGAAACTGCTTCTGGTCACCAACATGCCTGACTATAGCCCTGAAGAAATCGTCAGTCGATACAAATCTCTGGCCGATATTGAGCGGGGATTCCGGGTCCTGAAGAGCGAGATCGAAATCGATCCCATGTTTCATCGTCTGCCCAATCGCATTCGCGCTTACGCCATGATCTGCTTTCTGGCTCTGGTGTTGTACCGGGTACTCCGAATGCGCCTCAAGGCCAAGAACAGCCCCTATTCCCCGAACCGGATGCTGGAAGTGGTACGCAGAATCCAGCATCACCAGGTCACACTCCATCGCAAACAATCAGCCAAGGGGCTCACTACCCTGACGCCGGAACAAAAGGATCTATTCGACACGGTCAATCTGCCAAAACCCTCAAAAATCGCGTTGTAGTGCCATTTTGAACATGCACATCGTTCAAATACAATCGGTTACGCAAAAAAGTGTCGAACTCGGGAGGCCCGTCATCCATGAACGCTCACCACAATTATGATTGTGGAAATTTAATGCACAGCATTGAACTGGCCCTATGGATGTGGAAGTCAATCCAAAAAGCAGAGATTGAAGGGGGTGCGTATTTTTATTGGCCTGTGGACACTACCAACCCCCATTCTGATCAAAAAACAATCCAAAACCCCAAACTGATCCTTTTTGATATCCTTTCCATCTTCGTCCTCTATTCCTGTAAATTTTACAGAATGTCGGACTCTATTATTTTCAGGAGATTATAGTTAAATCTGGTGTACCGCAAGGTTACCCGGAGAAACGTGCGGATGTACAATATATCAACCTCCTGCGATAACCATTTGAGAAGGTTTCCCAAATTTCTGAGCGATGGCCCGCGGGTAAAACGAAATGATAAAGGAGAACGGAGAATGAACGGCAAGTCCTACACGCCACCCAAGGTATGGACATGGAAACCCGGAAATGGCGGGCGCTTTGCATCCATCAACCGCCCGACTGCCGGAGCGACGCACGAAAAGGCACTTCCGATGGGCAAGCACCCGCTGCAGCTTTATTCCTTGGCCACGCCAAATGGCGTGAAGGTGACGGTGATGCTCGAAGAACTGGTTGTACTCGGGCATCAGGGGGCAGAGTACGATGCATGGCCCATCCGCATCAACGATGGTGATCAGTTCGGAAACGGCTTTGTCGAGATCAACCCCAATTCAAAGGTACCAGCTCTCCTGGACCGGAGCGGTCCCAATCCGATCCGTATTTTCGAGTCTGGTGCGATCCTGCTTCATCTCGCGGAAAAGTTCGGATCGCTCATGCCATCGGATCCGTCGGGCCGAGCCGAATGCCTGTCATGGCTATTCTGGCAGATGGGAAGCGCTCCTTTTCTGGGAGGCGGCTTTGGACATTTCTATGCCTATGCACCGGAAAAGATCGAATACGCAATCGACCGCTATGCGATGGAATCGAAACGTCAACTGGATGTGCTGGACAGGCAACTGGCCGGAAATCGTTATGTCTCCGGTAATGAATACACGATTGCCGACATTGCGATATGGCCTTGGTATGGGCAACTCGTGCTCGGGGAACTCTACGGCGCAGCAGAATTCCTTCAGGTCCATGAATACCGGAACGTGGTTCGATGGGCTCAGGAAATTGCAGCACGGCCTGCGGTAAAGCGGGGGTGCCTGGTCAACCGAACCTGGGGGCCGGAGCAACTCCCGGAGCGTCATGCTTCTTCAGATTTTATCTAACCAGAATTTCCATGACAAATTTTCATAGACCAGAGAAGGGATATCTCGGATGTAGTTGAAGTTGAAGCAGGCAAGAACTATTATTTGCACTGCAGTTGTGGCAAGAGTGCCGCGCAACCATTTTGCGACGGAACACATCAGAAATTCTAAGCATGTACGCCAGGATTATTCATGACTGACCGCGTTCGAAAGGAGTGACAAATGGAACAAAGAAAACTGGGCAGCCAGGGTCTTATCGTGTCCGCGCTGGGACTGGGTTGCATGGGGATGTCGGAATTCTACAGCGGTCGTTCCGAAGTGGCTGCATTCGCCACCATTGACCGCGCACTCCAACTTGGGGTGAGCTTTCTCGACACTGCAGACATGTATGGGGTCGGCAGTAACGAAGAATTGGTCGGAAAGGCGGTTCGTGGCAGACGCAACCAATTCGTGATTGCCACCAAGTTTGGCAATATGCGCGGTAGCGAAGGTCAGTTTCTCGGGGTTAATGGAAAGCCGGAATATGTGAAGCAGTGCTGCGAAGCAAGCCTCAAACGTCTCGGTATTGAAGCCATCGATCTCTACTACCAGCACCGGGTAGATCCCAATGTGCCGATTGAGGAAACTGTAGGTGCGATGTCTGATCTCGTGCATCAGGGCAAGGTGCGCTACCTCGGGCTATCCGAGGCCGGCGCGCAAAGCATCAGGCTCGCACATGCCGTTCATCCCATCTCCGCGTTGCAGACGGAATATTCGTTATGGAGCCGGGATCCTGAGGAGGAAATACTTTCGACCGTTCGAGAGTTGGGGATTGGATTCGTGCCCTATAGCCCTTTAGGGCGGGGATTTTTGAGCGGTCGCATCAAGAGCATAGATGACCTCGCTCCCGACGATTATCGGCGCCACTCGCCACGATTCCAGGGGGAAAACTTTCAGAAGAACTTGGCGCTGGTGAAACAAGTCGGGGAACTCGCTGCGGAAAAACACTGCACCGCCGCTCAGTTGGCGCTCGCCTGGGTGCTGGCACAAGGAAAGGATCTGATTCCGATTCCCGGAACCAAACATATCAACTTGCTTGAAGAAAATATCGCCGCGCTCGATATTTCGCTGACCACCGATGACCTGAACCGCCTTGATGCAATCATGCCTCTCGGAGCTGCTGCCGGAACACGCTATGCTGCACCACAAATGCTGGCGGTAAATCGCTAGCGAAGCGCGGCAGATTCAGATCGGGTTGAGTTCCCAAGAGTGAAATAGTTTCCTGAAAGACGCCGGAATGATCGAACATGCCCTCAAATTCATGTCGATTTGGTCTCGGGTGAAAGTTTTTCTATAACGAACACGGATTCAGGGTCAACATTCTAATGCTCATCATCGCTTTTATTCTTGCCATTTATAAGCCGAGTTTCAGGCGCGCCCAAGGTTATAGTGGACCCTGAAATCAAGACAGTAGTTTATGCTGTGCGCTGACCTGGCGGGTTTTGGCCAGGGTGGCGGCAGACAGGGCATAGTACGCGGCGCGATTAAGCCGACGCGGTAATTTTTTGATTCAGGTTTGCTGGGCATATTGGTGGATTTTTCTGATCCTTTGCGCCAGAGAAATGTGTTTGCATGATTGTTGAATAAATTCGGGAACTATTCTCCACTGCCGTGGTCCCCTTCACCAGAGGTGTGGTGTAGGTGGACGCTCCTGAAGGGTTTTTATGATCAGACCCGCTGATGCTCTCCGCTGGAGATCACCGTAGTTCGGGCGGCTTGCCTATGACCGGTTTTTTGCCGAAATAAGGAGTCCCTTACGAATGTTGACAGAACCTGCCAGCCAATCTCTCTATCCGCTCAAGAATTCGATCGACATCTTTCCGTGGGATGATAATTTTGAAACCGGTCTGATACAGATTGATGACCAGCACCGTGTTTTGGTCTCTCTGCTCAATACGTTGGCCAGCCATGTGGCCTTTCGGTCTGAAATCATTTCACTGGAAAAAGTGTTTGATGCGCTGACCGATTATACGATCTATCATTTTAAAAGCGAGGAAGCGATCTGGGCAAAATTTTTTGCTGAAGATCATTCGATGGCAGAGCATCTGGCGGTCCATGAACATTTCATACAGACGTTGACTGCACTCAAGGAAGCCCGAAAGAATGCATCTTCCGACCAGGTGGCCCACGATGCTCTGGAATTTCTGACCCGCTGGCTCGCCTCTCATATACTCGAAAAAGATCGCTGCATGGCCTACACCGTCCTGGCCATGCAGGAGGGATTTGCTTTAGAAGAGGCCCAGGCTCAGGCCCATCGGCAGATGAAGGGCGTGACACGAACCCTGATTGATATCATCCTGTCGCTATACTCCGCACTTTCCTCCAATACTCTGAACTTGATGCGAAAACTGGATGAGCATCAAAAAATGGAAGAAGCCTATCGGGAACAAAGGCGACGCATGGAACATCTGGCACGTTTCGATGCCCTGACCGGGTTGCCAAATCGCGTCCTTTTGACCGAAAAAGTACAGGAAATAATCAATCTGTCGGAGTGTTCCCGGAATTTCCTGGCCATCATCTATCTGGATCTGGATGGGTTCAAAGTCATCAACGATACCTACGGTCATGAAGTGGGTGATCGCGTCCTGATCATCATGGCGGAAAGGATCCAACGCATCGTGAGAGGTCAAGATATCGTGTCGCGTTTGGGGGGTGATGAATTCATCGTGGTGATTCGTGATATTCCCGACTTCGATACCTGCATCCCGTGGTTGGCGAGTTTTTTGACGGCAGCGGGGGAGGTCATTCCCCTCGATAAAGGACGTACCCTGACTCTGTCTGCCAGTCTGGGGGTAACTTTATACCCCCAAAATGAGGAGATTACCCCGGATCAATTGTTTCGCCAGGCCGATCAGGCCTTGTATCAGGCCAAACAGGCGGGCAAGAATTGTTATCACGTCTTCGATATGGTCCACGATCATGAGGTTCGGGATCATCTTGAAAATCTGGAACATATTCGACTGGGTTTGGAGCGCCGGGAGTTTGTCCTTTATTACCAACCCAAGGTCAACCTTCGGACTGGTGCTATTCTTGGGTTTGAAGCATTGATTCGTTGGCAGCACCCTCACAGGGGACTGTTGTTGCCCGCCCAGTTTCTGCCCATGGTCGAGAATCACCCCTTGGCCCTATCTCTGGGAAACTGGGTCCTGGATACGGCGCTGAACCAAATCGAAGACTGGATGACCCAAGGGTCACCCTTTATCGTCAGCGTGAATGTCTGTGGTCAGCAACTTCAAGCACGGGGATTTACCCAGCAACTGCGAGACACCTTGGCGCGTCGTCAAAAGGGTGTGGCTCGATACCTGGAACTGGAAGTTCTGGAAACCAGTGCGCTGGAGGATATTTCTCTGGTTTCCAAAGTCATTCACGACTGTATAAGCCTGGGGGTTCAATTTTCGATCGATGACTTTGGAACCGGCTATTCTTCACTTTCCTATCTCAAACGTTTGCCAGTACATACTCTGAAAATTGATCAGAGTTTTGTACGCGGCATGTTGGAGGATCCGGAAGATCTGGCAATTTTGGTGGGCGTGCTGGGTCTGGCCGAAGCTTTTCAGAGAAAGGTTATTGCGGAGGGCGTAGAAACACTGGCTCACGGAGAGATGTTGCTGGATCTGGGGTGTGAAGGGGCTCAGGGGTATGCCATCGCACGCCCCATGCCCGTCGACAAAATTGTCCATTGGGCCGCCAGTTGGCAGGTTCCGCTCTCATGGAGGTTTCGCCCCGTGCTCAGCAAGGATGATCTATCGTCCTTCATCCGGTGCGCAAGTCAACAAGCCACAAAAGAGGCAAAACCAAAAAGGTAGGAGCATCCGCATGAGTTTGGATTCACTGTTAGACCATGGTCTCCCGTTCAACCCCGCACTTAACCAGGAAAGTCGGAATTCCCTCGCCGAAAAAACTCACGAGCCAACGCTCGAGGTCAGGTCGGTACCGAAAGCCAACATCACACAGCAGGACGTTTTGATGTTTTTGAGAACATTGCCTGCGGAAAGCATCGACTTGATTATCACTGATCCGGCTTACAGCGGAATGAACCAGCATTTATTGTTGGGAAGGGGGCGGATTGTTGGCAACTATCAGGAAAAAGGGGAAAACCGGTGGTTTGAAGAATTTCATGACACCCCGGAAAATTATGGTCAGTTTTTATCAGAATGCAAGCGAGTACTGAAAAATGACCGGCATCTGTTTCTGATGTTCGATTCGTTTTCGATGCTGTCCCTCGGGGCCATGGTCAGGGACTTCTTTAATGTCAAAAACATCATCACCTGGGATAAAGTGAACATCGGGATGGGGCATTATTTTCGTAGACAAACCGAATTCATACTGTTTGCATCCAAGGGAAAGCGCCCGGTCACCCGGCGGGATATACCCGATATATGGAAAATCAAAAGACTTTACCGGGCTTCCTATCCGACGCAAAAGCCGGTTGAACTTTTTGAAGCCATGGTTGCTTCAAGCAAAGCAAAAAGCGATACGGATTTTGTAGTGTGCGATCCCTTTGTGGGGTCCGGAAGTTCTGCCATCGCAGCATTGAGACAGGGCTCTCATTTCGTGGGGTGCGACACCTCCGAGATAGCGGTTTCACTGTCTCGCAAGCGGGTTGACGCATTCCTGAAGACGGGTATGGACATTGAACAAGAAAAGCCGGCTTTCGATGAGGCCATCCAGAAGAAGTTTTGGTGATCGTTGCGGGTTTGCCTATTCGACACGAGCTTGCTGTGCCGAAATAGCGACTTCCCAGCACGCCTGCAACTGGCAATCGACAGAGTGCACCACCTCTCGATCCAATTTTTCATCATCGACCTGCTCCTTCAATATTTTCATGATCTCGTCCGGACTGAGCGGATCACGATAAGGTCGCTTCTGCGCCAGTGCCTGGAACACATCGGCCACTGCCACGATGCGCGCCTCCAGAGAAAGTGTGCTTTGGTCCAGATGATAGGGGTAACCCGAACCATCCATGCGTTCATGGTGTTGCGCGGCCCATTCGCTGATTTTTTCCATCCCCTTGATGTTTTTAAGGATATTGTAGGTGTCAAAACTATGTCTTTTGATTTGAGCGCGCTCTTCCAGGGTGAGTTTGCCTGGTTTTTCCAATAACGCATCCGGCAGCCTCAGTTTGCCAATGTCATGCAGCAATCCTGCCAATTCGAGCATTTCGCAGCGTTCTTGCGGTAGATTCCATAGACTTCCGATAAATTTTGCCAATCTGGCCACGCCATCAGAATGCGCTTTTGTGAAGGGACTCTTGGCATCGACGACATAGGAAAAGATAAGCATGATGCTGCGGAGATCCTGAAAATCAATTTTCTGAACGGAAGTTTCAGATAACCATGTGTTCGAATATCCGTCCACATGTTCGTTCTCCAGAGAGAACCAGAAAGCTTCGGATCGGGAGATTGACAGGAAGGCCTCAACTAATTCTTCACAAAAAAAGTCGCCCTGTTTTCCCTGAATTTTCTCCCGAATTTCGTCCTTGAAAAGTAATAGATTGGGGTTGTCGATCTGGGAAGAGAGGGACAACATATCCACTCGATCTGCCAAATAAATGCAGTTGGCGATCTGCTTGGTTTCCATGGGTAATGCCATGTCTTTTAGTTCAGACCAATGGGTATGATGATGGCGCACCATCGGGGCGATTTTCTCCAGCAGGGGGCTGGACTGCAACAGGGAAGCACCAATCTTGCAGTGTTCGCTTTCCTCTTCCCATTCGAACTGAGAAAGCCGGGAGTGAACAACCGTTTTCGCTACCCCGATATCGTGCAATATGGCCGCTTCGAACAAGTCATCCATGCATTGTCCAGGCCAGTGGAGATATTTGCCACACTCAGCGGCGATGAATGCTACGCGTTTGCCGTGCCGGATATGGGTGATACCGACCAAATCCAGTGCGTTCGACAAGGAATAGAGGGTTTCGTGCAGATTAATGTCAAACGTAGACATTTGCTTTCCATTTCAAAGAGGAAAAGATTCATCTGATTCTACCACTTAAAGTCTTGCTCTTTGAAGACACGCTCAAACTCGTTCACAGGCATCGGGTTTCCGAAGAGATAACCCTGGAAATTAACACATTGATGTTGTATAAGAAAGTCCTTTTGTGCAGTTGTTTCCACTCCTTCCGCAATCACTTCCATGCCAAGGTTATTCCCCATGGCGATGATGGTTTGTACAATAACGGCCGCATCGTTATTTTCGGGTATGTCATGAATAAAACTCTGATCAATTTTAATTTGGTCAAGAGGTAGTTTTTTAAGACTGGATAAAGATGAATGTCCTGTGCCAAAGTCATCCATTGCGAATTTAATGCCTTTTTTCTTGAGCGCCTGCATTTTTTTTGATTGTCTCAGAGATGTTGCCCAGCACCATGCTTTCAGTGATTTCCAGCGTAATGCGTGCTGGATTGATATCGACGGACTCAAACACATTGATTATCTTTTTGACAAAGTCTTCCTGTTGAAATTGGCAGGCACTGATGTTGACAGACAGATGTAAATTATCTTTTAATGGTCCGTTACCCCATATTTTAAGTTGACGACAGACAGATTTCATGACTTGCAAACCGATCGGAATAATCAAGCCGGTTTCCTCTGCAATGGGAATAAAATCATCAGGAAGAATCATTCCATGAATGGGATGCTGCCAGCGAAGCAATACTTCGGCACCAACAATCCTGCCGGTACTATTTACTTGTGGCTGATAATAAAGTTCAAACTGTTGTCGAGACAATGCGTGTTTTATCGACTCTTCCAGGGAAGATCGGTTCTCGATAGCAGTCTGCATATCAAGATCAAAAAACCGAATAGTGTTACGGCCAGCTTTTTTAGCCTGATACATGGCGATATCAGCACGTTTCATCAGTTCATCAATAGAAAATTGCTTGCCTATCCGGTTGTTTCCCACGCTGGATGATGCTATGATTTTTACCCATGACAATGGACATCCATCAACGTGACGATCTGCCGTTCCCGCACTCGCTGCCGGAATTCCAGCGGCTTTTTCCAGATGTTGGGGCGTGTGCTGCTTACCTGGAGAAGTTGCGTTGGCCGGACGGTTTTGTTTGCCCGCATTGCGAGGCAGGCGGTGAGCCACTTCGGTTTGCGAACCGTCCAAACGTGTTTCGGTGCCGCGAGTGTCGCAGGGATACCGGCTTGAAAGCCGGAACCGTGATGGAGGGGTCGCATACGCCGCTTAACATCTGGTTCTGGGCTGCCTATCTGGTTACCAGCCAGACGCCCGGCATGTCTGCCGTGCAGTTCCAGCGGCAACTTGGACTGTGCCCAGGTATGAGACGGCATTCCAGATTCTCCACAAGCTCCGGGCAGGCATGGTGCGCCCCGACCAGGACAGGATCGGCGGCAAGGCCCATGAAACACGTAGAGGTCGACGCGAGACCTATGTCGGCGGCAGGACGCGCGGCAAAGGCAGTGGCGTCCACGACATGAGCCTTGTCGCTTGTGCTGTTGAGGTGCATCAGCGCAAGCCGGGCGGCAAACTCGACAAGCGGAAGAACGGCAGGTACGCGGGGCGAATACGGCTCGCTGTCGTGCCGGACCGCACCACCAAGTCGCTTTGCGGCTTCGTCGAAAGGTCGGTTATGCCGGGCACGCTTATTGTTACCGATGACTGGAAAAGCTATTACGATCTCCCCAACAGAGGGTACAAGCACATGCACGTCGCCGAGCGCGGCGACCCGCAGGTTGCCGATGAGTTCCTTCCGATGATCCACACCGCCTTCGCTAACTTGAAGTCCTGGATTAACGGCATTCACCACGGGGTAAGTGATCAGCATTTACAAGCGTACCTCAATGAATTCACGTTTCGGTTCAACCGGCGCTTCTACCCGTTCAACGCTTTCCGCTCCCTGATGGGCATCGCCAGAGAGGTTGCTGCTCCTACATACGCCGAACTTTATTCCGGTGTTTGGACTCATCCTGGTGCTAATGAACGTGGCGGGGAAACAACCGGATAGGCAAGAAAATTGATTCCCAGAGAATATGACAATGCCAATGCTTGGTGTGATATGGCGATTATGATTGGCGAGTTGGTAAGGCTGATTGAGAATGGTCAGAATTTTCTTATTAATGGTCTCAACCTGAAATTCGGCCTCTTGTATATGATTGCTTAAATTTTCCAGAATAATCACAAACTCATCGCCTCCCATCCGAGCGACGGTATCTTCCTGCCGCATACATGCGGTGAGTCGTTGAGCAGTTTGTTTCAACAATAAGTCACCGATATCATGACCCAGCGTATCGTTCAGAGTTTTGAAATTATCCAGGTCAATGAAAATCAAAGCATTATGCAGGATACTACGCGTGCTGGAGGCCAGTGTATGCTGTAGTCGGTCGATAAGAAGCCGACGATTCGGCAGGCCAGTCAGGGAATCGTAGAACGCCATTTCATTAATCTTCTGGCGTTGTATATTCAACTCGGAGATATCGCGTCCCACTCCCATGACCGTAACAATTGAGCCGGATGAATCATGCTCTGCCGTCAGTCGGATATGATTACAGAGTTCCTTTCCAGTACGACTTTTTATATTCAATTCGAACTCAATGTCTCGACCCGTTTCAAATACCTCCTGAATCTTTGCTTCATAATCAACGTAATCCTGGCCTCCAGGAAATTCAGAAGGTTTCTTTCCCAGCAAAAATTTTTCGCCACCCTCTGTCAGTGTGGATAACGCCAGATTGACATATATACGACGGCACTCACGATCGTAGCGAGCGATGGTATCGGGGGAGTTTTCCACCAATGTTCTCCATACCTGCCCACGAACAGCAAGCATTTCCTCATTGCGCTTTCTGTCATCGATATTAAATGTTACGCCGATAAAACGTCTGCCACTGTTATTTTCATCGCGATCCATGATTTTGCCGTAGTTGGCATACCAGACCCATGCACCGCTCTTGGAAAGAACCCTGAATTCACAACGGTATTGCGTTGCAATACCCCTTAAATGATTATTGATCGCGGTTTTAATCAGAGGAATATCTTCGGGATGGACGATTTTAAAAACATCGTCCATGAAGGAGAGTGATTCTTCTTCGCCATAACCGAGTTCAGTGAAGACTTTGCTCGTCTTGCAGATTACTTCACCGGTAACCAGATCGTTTTCCCAAAGATCCAGACCGGCGGCTTCCAGGGCAAGTTCCAGACGTTCCTTATTGGCATCCTGTTCAGACATGCCTGTACCTCGAACTAAAGCAAGCGAGTGCGCCATAATCCCTTAGTGTAGTTTCTTTCAATCATCCGGACAATCGCCTAGGCTAGTCCATTTGTTATACGGCTTCTTCCAGAAGTTCCAGACGAGCATGGCCTATTACGGAAATCCCGGAAAACAATGCCAACCCGCCCATGAGCAGGGCGACGGCGAGATCCGGCCAAGCGGTTCCAGTACCAAGCACACCGGCTGCCGCTGCCATCACAGCGATATTTCCGATGGCATCGTTGCGGCTGCACAACCACACCGAGCGCATATTGGCATCACCCTTTCGAAAAGCATAAAGCATCAGTGCGACACCTCCATTAGCAATGAGTGCCAACACGGCGATCGCCCCCATGATGGATGGCTCCGGAGGTAGACCGCAGAAGGCGGCCCAGCCCGTTTTACCGAGAATGAAGAGCCCGAACGCTACCATCGATGCGCCTTTCATCAAAGCGGCGCGTGATTTCCATGCCAGCCCCATGGATAAAACCGCCAGAGAAATTCCATAATTTGCGGCATCGCCAGCAAAGTCCACGGCATCAGCAAAGAGTGAGACAGAGCCTGATTTCAGGCCACCGCCAATTTCGATGGCGAACATTATGACATTGACGATCAACGCAATCCACAGTGCTTTGCGGTAGCCTGGACTAAGTGTGGTTTGCGGTGCACAAGCAGAATTGCAGCAACTCGCTGACATTTTTCCTCTCCTTAAGAGTGATTTTCCGAACATTACACACCCTGTAGTTGCTCCAAGGTCAAGCGTGTAGAATAAGAAATTCTATCTGTCAGGGGGAATCTTATGAAATCCGCCATGCGTATCGGCGAATTGGGGCAATCTACCGGCGTCGATATCGAGACGATCCGCTACTATGAAAAAACGGGTTTACTGAAAAATCCGGAACGGAGCAGTAACGGATACCGTGCGTATGGGCCGGAGCACCTTGAACGGCTTTCCTTCATCCGCCATTGTCGAGCACTGGACATGCCGTTGGCGGATATTAAACGGCTGCTGGAATTCGTGGAGAACCCTGCCGCAGACTGCGGTGGCATTGACCAACTAATCAGCACACAACTGTCAAGAGTTCGGGCGCGGCTGAAAAGTATGCGAGCGTTGGAGCAACAACTGACTGCCTTGCGAAATAGTTGTGATACCAACCATAGCGCAAGTGAATGCGGCATTCTCCATGAGTTGGTCGCTGCAGCGCAGGGAGAGACCTGTGCCTGCCATCGGAATGCGCCAAGTGCCACTACACCTGATCCCCCCTCTGACAAAAGACATAAAGAATGAATATTGGTATGCACAGTGGCGTTGTCGCGGCGCTAGCGGCAGCAATCCTGTTTGGTGTGAGCACCCCTCTGGCTAAATTGCTCCTGGGTTACATGAGTCCTTGGCCATTGGCTGCGTTGCTCTATCTCGGATCGGGCATCGGATTATGGATCGTGCGTCGTTTTCGTCGTATGCCAGCAGCACATTTCGAAAGTGGAGACTGGCAATGGCTGGTAGCAGCGATTGTGGCCGGCGGAATGATTGGGCCTGTATTGTTGATGCTTGGTCTTTCTGCGATGCCGGGGTCGGGTGCATCACTTCTGTTGAATGCAGAGGGAATATTTACGACACTGATGGCCTGGTTTGTATTCAAAGAAAATTTCGATCGCCGCATCGCGTTGGGCATGATTGCCATCGTTGCTGGAACTATGGTCTTGAGTTTTCCGCAGGAGATGCATTTTTCGGAGGCATGGCCCTCACTGGCCGTATTGGGCGCCTGCCTTGCCTGGGCCATCGATAACAATCTCACTCGTAAAGTGTCCCTATCTGACGCATCATTTATTGCAATGACCAAGGGATTGGTGGCAGGCATGACCAATCTCGTGCTGGCACTCCTGACAACAACTCATGCTCTCTTGCCTGGCATTGGGATCGTGGTCTCTGCAATGCTATTGGGATTCGCCAGTTATGGCATGAGCCTCACCTTGTTTGTTATCAGTCTGCGCCAACTTGGTACTGCACGTACCGGTGCGTATTTCTCCGTTGCGCCTTTCTTCGGGGCATTGCTCTCCATTGTACTACTTGGTGAATCGATAACGACGCCTTTACTCATGGCTGGAGCACTGATGGCACTGGGTACCTGGCTGCATCTGACCGAGCGTCATGAACACCGACACACGCACGAAGAGATGGAACACGACCATGCGCATATTCATGATGAACATCACCAGCATGTACACGATTATCCGGTGGCCCCTGGTACCAAACACCGCCATCTGCATCGCCATGAACCACTGACACACGTTCACCTGCACTTTCCGGATGCGCATCACCGACATCGGCATTAGCCTCTCTAAACATGCGCCGTGCAATGGCCCTGTCTTTCGCCAAGTACGAATCCCACTCTTGGTAAATATCACTCCAGCCAGTAGCAAACGAAGTCGTCGTGAAGGCATCGAATATGATCGTTCAAGGATCACTCGTACTGGCAACTAACTTGCCACTTCTAACCTAATTACACGTTTTTGGTTTTCACGCTTTTACAGATCCATATTCCCCAAGTTAAGATATAACATGCTGATTAATATTGGTAAATACTTATATTTCATGCATGGTACAAGAATTGCTTTTATATGCCCGAGTAACCGTTGATAAGCCAGATAAATTATCAAATAAAAAATTTGGCTGGTTGAATGTAAAACGGCTTAAGGCTTTACGTTATAAAAAGCGACAAGGGGGGAATAACAATGGAAATTGAAACTTTTTATGAAGTGATGAAACGGCAAGGGATTACACGCCGTAGTTTTATGAAATTTTGCAGTTTGACCGCCGCTTCGTTGGGGCTTGCACCGGGTTTTGTGCCAAAGATTGCCCATGCGATGGAAACCAAGCCGCGCACCCCGGTGATTTGGCTGCATGGATTGGAATGTACCTGTTGTTCTGAATCTTTCATTCGTTCGGCACACCCGCTGACCAAGGATGTCGTGCTTTCCATGATTTCCCTGGATTATGACGATACTTTGATGGCGGCAGCAGGTTATCAGGCTGAGGAAATCATTGCCGATGTCAGAAAAAAGTATAAAGGTAATTTTATCTTGGCGGTAGAAGGCAACCCACCACTTAATGAGGATGGCATGTATTGTATCCAAGGGGGGCGTCCATTCGTTGAAGTGCTAAAGGAAACATCTGCAGATGCCAAAGCGATTATTTCCTGGGGGTCTTGCGCTTCGTGGGGTTGCGTACAGGCGGCCAAGCCGAATCCGACGCGGGCTACTCCAGTGCATAAAGTCATTACCGACAAGCCCATCATAAAGGTGCCTGGATGCCCTCCTATCGCAGAAGTAATGACCGCGGTAATTACTTACATGCTGACCTTTGATCGCATTCCGGAACTTGATCGTCAGGGCCGTCCCAAGATGTTTTATGGTCAGCGTATCCATGACAAGTGTTATCGTCGAGCTCACTTTGACGCCGGACAGTTTGTCGAGCAATGGGATGATGACGCTGCACGCAAAGGCTACTGTCTGTACAAGATGGGTTGCAAAGGGCCAACTACTTACAACGCCTGTTCCACAGTACGCTGGAACGATGGGGTGTCTTTCCCCATCCAGTCCGGGCACGGCTGCATTGGCTGTTCTGAAGACGGTTTCTGGGATAAGGGAGGGTTCTATAACCGTGTCACTGGCATCAACCAGTTCGGCATCGAGGCCAATGCTGACCAAGTGGGTGGCACGGTCGCAGGTGTTGTGGGTGTCGCTGTCGCGGCCCATGCCGCAGCCAGTGCGCTGAGTCGCGCACGCAGTTCGCATAAGGATCAGAACAAGGAGGGTAACTAATCATGACAGCGTATGAAACACAAGGCTTCAAGCTCGACAACAGTGGTAAGCGCGTGGTGGTTGACCCGGTTTGTCGCATTGAGGGTCACCTCCGAGTTGAGGTTAATCTCGACAGTGAAAATGTGATCCGCAATGCCGTATCCACTGGCACCATGTGGCGCGGTCTGGAAGTGATTCTCAAGGGCCGTGACCCCCGTGATGCCTGGGCTTTTACTGAGCGTATCTGTGGTGTTTGCACCGGCACGCACGCACTGACTTCAGTGCGTGCGGTGGAGGATGCACTGTCCATCCAGATTCCAGAGAATGCCAACACCATCCGTAACATCATGCAGTTGAATCTGTATGTACATGATCATCTGGTGCATTTCTACCATTTGCATGCGCTGGATTGGGTGGACGTGGTGTCTGCATTAAAAGCCGATCCAAAAAAGACTTCAGAACTGGCGCAAAGCATTTCTGATTGGCCAATGTCATCGCCCGGCTATTTTCGCGATGTGCAGAATCGCTTGAAGAAATTTGTCGAATCCGGGCAACTTGGCCCATTCAGCAATGGCTACTGGGGGAGTCCTGCCTACAAGTTACCGCCTGAGGCTAATCTGATGGCAGTCACACATTATCTGGAAGCGCTGGATTTTCAGAAGGATATCGTCAAGGTTCACACCGTCTTCGGCGGCAAAAACCCTCATCCCAACTGGCTGGTGGGTGGTGTACCCTGTGCCATCAACATGAACGGTGTTGGAGCGGTGGGTGCGGTCAATATGGAACGCTTGAATTTGGTCAAGGGTATCATAGACCGCACGCGCGATTTCGTTGAAAAAGTTTATATTCCAGACCTGTTGGCAATTGCGTCTTATTACAAGGACTGGACCTTCGGCGGCGGGTTGTCGTCAAAAAATATCATGTCCTATGGGGACATTCCTCACAGGGCAAACGACTACTCGGCCGCGAACCTGTTATTGCCGCGCGGCGCGATCATCAATGGCGATCTTGCTCATGTACATGAGATCGACCTGCGCAACCCTGATGAGATACAGGAGTTCGTTTCCCACTCTTGGTATAAATATCCGGATGAGAGCAAAGGCCTTCATCCTTGGGACGGTGTTACCGAGCCTAACTATCATCCCGAAGGCTCCAATTTTAAGGGTACGCGCACCAAAATAGAACAACTCGATGAAAGTGCCAAGTATTCGTGGATCAAGGCGCCAAGATGGAAGGGCAACGCGATGGAAGTCGGACCATTGTCACGCATGGTACTGGGTTATGTGCAACCCGAACAATATCCGTTCATCAAGGACACGGTAGACAGTGTTCTGCACAAACTTGATTTGCCGGTCACTGCGCTGTTCTCCACCCTGGGGCGCACTGCCGCGCGCGGCATCGAGACGCTCTACTGCGCAAAATTGCAGGAAGAGCAGTTCGACAAGTTGATTGCCAATCTAAAGGCGGGCGATTCAGCAACAGCCAATGTCGAAAAATGGGATCCGTCTATGTGGCCCAAGGCGGCCAAAGGAGTCGGTTTTACTGAAGCGCCCCGTGGTTCGCTGGGACACTGGATAAAGATCAGGGATACCAAAATCGAGAATTATCAGTGCGTGGTGCCGACTACATGGAACGGTAGTCCCCGTGATCCCAAGGGGCAGATCGGTGCATTCGAAGCCGCGTTGATGAACACGCCCCTGGCTAAAGCTGATCAACCCCTGGAAATTTTGCGCACCCTGCACAGTTTTGATCCATGCCTGGCATGTTCGACGCATGTCATGTCACCTGAAGGACAGGAGTTGAGCAAGGTTACGGTACGCTAACGTTAAGGAGAATTCCATGATAGTCAAAACGATAGATGAAACTGCTGCCGGCACTACCGTGTACGTGTATGAGGTGCCGGTCAGGGTGTGGCACTGGATCAGCGCATTGTGTATTGTGGTCTTGGCGATAACGGGCTATTTTATCGCCAGTCCGTTACCCAGTATATCCGGGGAGGCGAGTGAGCATTTTCTGATGGGTTACATTCGTTTTGCGCATTTTTCTGCGGCCTATATTTTCGCCATCGGCTTTGTTGCGCGTATCTATTGGGCGATGGTAGGCAATAGGAATGCTCGGCAATTATTTGCACCGCCTGTATTTGATACGGACTGGTGGGCAGGTATGTTTCAGGAAGTGCGCTGGTACCTGTTTCTGGAGAAGAAGCCAAGAAAGTACGTAGGCCATAATCCGTTGGCGCTGCTATTCATGTTTGTTGCCATCACCCTAGGCGGTTTGTTCATGATCGTTACGGGTTTTGCACTGTATGGCGAGGGCGCGCAAGGCTGGTCGCACGCATTATTTTCCAGTTGGGTTATCCCCTTGTTCGGCCAGAGTCAGGATGTGCACACCTGGCACCATATGGTGGCATGGGGCATTGTCTGGTTCATCCTATTGCATATCTATGCAGCGATCCGCGAAGATATCATGTCGTCACAAACCATGGTCAGCGCCATTATCAGCGGATACCGATCATTCAGGAAATAGTAGGTATATCGTTGCACACCTTTTCCTTATTAGACGGTAATTGTTGGTGTAGTCAGGATAATCAGATAGATGCTATGGATCGTTGTTGCCGATAAAGAGAAAACAGGAAACTTCCCGCTACCACCACGATGACAGATGCTCCTATAAGCAATTCGTGCCCTTCCTGCCAGGCCACTGTTTCTGGCAAGAAGCGGCGCGATAGCCCCAAACCCGCCACCGCGAGGCTGAGCAGCGCCACAGTTATTCCCATGATGCGTGAAGTTGTGCGTGCGCTGGCATCAGCGCGCTGCAACAGGTGCGAAATCCATAGTCCATTTAAGGCATCGGTGACCATCATGCCAATCATGAAACACATAGCCAGCAACAACGCATAAACCAACCCCCCGAAACGTGTGGCAGTTACAGAAAAGAAGGCCGCCTGAGAAAGTGTATCAAAGGATAAAGCAAACAAGGCACCCACCAGTGCAATCAGCACCGGGTTGCCAGCATTCTTTAGCCTGTTCAGCCAGCGTCCTTTAATTCCTATCATCTGCACCATTTCGTGGGATGGGGTAGAAAACACTGCATATAGATTGAGACTGCCCAGCAATAACAGAAAGAATTCTGATATCAATGTACCTACGTCATCCAGCCAAGATGGCGCAGATGTATGATGGAACAATAGTCCGGCAGCAATTGCCACAATACATACCACAACACCATGCCCAAGTGAGAACAGGAATCCGCATAAGCGTGCCAGACGCATCCGTCCTGCCAAGGTATTAAAACGAGTCAACCCGTCTATTGTTGCAAGATGATCGGCATCCAAGCCATGTTTCAGTCCCAATACAAAGGCCAACGTGATTAATGGGTAAACGCTCTCAGTTCCCATGACTTCTCCTTTAAGAATTCGATGTTCGCGGCAAACGCAGAACAAACTCGGCACCACCATGTTGTAGATTGCCGACAGAAAGTTTTCCGCCATGACGTTCAATAATGCCGTAACTGATGGATAAACCAAGGCCGGTGCCCTTGCCAACTGGTTTGGTGGTATAAAAAGGGTCAAACATTTTATCTAATGCATCAGTGGCAATGCCAGGACCGTTGTCACGGAACAGTACGATGATCTCGCCGTTTTCTTCCCGTGCTGATACTTCCAGCAATGGCTCTGCCTGATGATCCGTTGCATCAGCGGCATTCTGAATCAGATTGATAATGACTTGCTGCATCTGCCCAGGTGAACCCGTCACGGGCAGATCATCGGGTAGTCTGATCTTGACGCGAAATTTTGCGGGAGTCGCCCGCGTAACCCAATGCACTGATCTTTCGATGATTTCAGTCATATTGAATTTTACATTCTCATTGCGATCAGTGGCTGAAAAACGCTTCAAGCCATCAACGATATCGCGTGTGCGCTCAGCGCCTTCAATCGCGCCATCCAGCAAAGGGGCGAGGTCGCTCAGAATATGATCTATGCGCAACTGCTCGCGCAATGTTGCCAATGACACATGGCTGACACCAGCATGCATCGCATCCAGATATTGTTTGAAGCGTGTCGTATAGCGACGCATCGCATGTACGTTACCCAGTACAAAACTGATGGGGTTGTTGAGTTCATGTGCTACACCTGCCACCAGTCGACCCAGAGAAGCCATTTTTTCTGATTGCAGCAACTGCTGTTGGGTTCGCTTAAGTTCATCATGGGTTTCACGCAAGGCATGGTAAGCACGATGTAGTTCACCGATTGGTCTGCCGGTAATCACAATACCCAGCAATTTTCCAGTTCCGGACAAACGAGGTGTAAAATTGAGCGTTACTGGAGTGGTGCCTCCATCACGAGTAAGGAACTGAAATTCCAGATCATGCGCGGGTTCAGTAGCCAGTCGCGCGATGACATGTTTCACAGCCGCAAATGATTCCGATTCTCCAAACAAGGATAAAAGACTGATTCCTTTAAGTTCGTCTTCACGCTTTCCGGTAAAATCAATGAGTGCCTGATTTACCTCCTCAATCATTTCATGCCGGTCACATACCACCAGTAAATCGGACATCGAAGCAAGGACGCTGAAAATGAATTGTTGTGACTCTTCCAGCGCGTAATTTTTCTGTTCCAGATCCACTTCGTGTTGCAGCAACTCGTTGTATACCTCGTCCATCCTGTGTACTACATCAACCCATATGGATTCGGACATCGCCTCGGGTGGTGTGGTCGAAGTTAAGTGTGTAAAGGGAGATTTGTCGGAATCAATCATTGCATCAATGCACCGTACACACCATGCAAGGATCGAAGGATCGCACTACATGCTGCACTGCAACTGGAGCACCCTCATTGTTTTCTTCAATCTGAACGCCCACCAGCGCTTGCTCCAGCGCACCGGGTTTGCCTGCTGCATCACGCGGAGAGAAGTTCCAGGTAGTTGGCGCGATTATCTGGTAATTGTATATCCTTCCATGGCGTACTTCTATCCAATGACCCAGACTGCCGCGAGCGGCTTCGACCAAACCAATACCACTCCCATCCTCCAATCCTGTCACCGCCTGACAGAATGGTTCGCCAAGGCGGATGCGCCGAACCCACTCTTCCATTACCGGCACCATGCAGGCAATTTCCAGCATGCGAGCAATCACGCGCGCCATTACATTGCCACCATAGCGTGCTACAAGATCGCGCGCCAGTGGGTGTCCTGCCACCAATTGTCTTGCCAGTGCACCAGTTTCAATTACATGACCATCCAGTCTGGGGGATTTGCACCAGGAATATGCCCCAGCCTTGCCAGGATGGGGTAGGGTATGACCTATGGCTGGTGCAAGCGCTGCCTCGCCTTCCATCCAACTATGTGAAACATCTTCGCGTATCGTTGAAATATCCAGCGCTCGCAATTCACCATTTTCCCATAATCCTGAAGGGAGCAGGCTGTCGTCACCGTCATGATATGCGCCATAACTCATGAAACGATCACTTGCTCGTCCCATTTTATGCAACTCCAGGTCGTAGGCTATAGAAAGGAAATGCGGTAAATCGGCGGAGGTTGTGTGACTATCCATCCACGCCAGAAGTGCGGATTCTGAATCCAAATTTGCAACTGATTCCAGTTGGTCTCCAAACAATGTCCGCTCCAAAAATGAGCGGAACTCCGCCAACAATATTGCGAGCCGGATTTGCTCAGCACTTTCTAGCGGACGCGATGAACCCCCTGGTTGCAACGACAAGGTATGTGGCCACTTCCCTGCGAGGTAGCCCATCAAATGCATGAATTTCGCCCGTGCGGGCAATATGTCAGCCATAGCGCTGCCGCTGACCGCTTTGAAACGCGCATGAGTATCAGAAAACCATGCGCGTCCCTTATAAAAAGAACGGGCGAAGTCTGGCATGAAAAACAGATAAAAATGGCTTAAGTGATCAGCCAGGTTTTCAGCGGCAATCGTCAGATTAGCCGCTAGACGGCCATTTTCCGGGGGTTGCAAACCCATCGCATGAGCCAGTGCCTGGGCTGCTGCTGCTGACTGGGCCACCGAGCAAATACCACAAATACGTGGCACATACACCAAGGCATCCAGCGGATATTTATCCTTGAGCATCTGTTCGAAACCACGGTACATGGGTGAATTGACATAGGCAGCCTGTACCCGACCCTCGGCAATGTCCAAAGCGACTTCAAGATCGCCTTCCACTCGATTAAATGGACCGACCATCAAACGTTTCATTTTGATCGCATCCTTTTCACAGCAGGAACCACAACTTGATGATCGGCTACGGCGTTTTCCTTAACACGTTTGGGCGTTGCTGATTTGGAAAGCGAGGCAAGCACCACGAACCACGCCTTCGGCATGTCGATGGGCAAACCAACAGGAATGCCGCCAAGTTTCGGCGTTTCAGTGAACGGATGTCCTGGTTCTTCAAAACCCGGTTCGGTGCAGGAAATGCAGGCGTAGCCGCCGCGAACACACGAACCTTCGCCATTCCAGAGGCGTATGTTGCAATCGGCATGTGCTTGTGTTCCCTTGCAACCGAGATTTTCCATCAAACAGCCAAGATCAGACGGCTTATGCGCGCTGGCTTTAAATTCATAGAACTCATTACGAGTACAGCCATGATGCACCAGATGATCAGCATACATACGCGGTCGCTGGAAGACATCCAGTCCTTGCACATTTAACATGCCTGATGCCAGCGCAGCAAGGGTTTCAATGACCCAGTTGGGATGCGTTGGACAGCCGGCAATATTGATTACAGGCAATCCGCTGCTGTCTCGGTAATCCCGACCCAGCAAACCACCCAGGGAATCGCCTTCGAATTGCAGACCGCAGGCATCCGCAGGGTTGCTACCTGTGGCGGTGATTCCACCGAAAGCAGCGCAACTACCCACCGCTACTGTATGGCGTGCGACGCCTGAAAGCCGTTTGATTATCGACATCATGGAATTACCACCAGTCGTTCGATGAAAGTCGCCGCTACCTTGCGGACCACGCAATATCGCACCTTCCAGACACAGGATGTCAAGGCGAGTCACGCCGCTTATGCAGTCGTCAAAGATACTGCGCGCATCCATCGCGCTCTCTTCCGATAGGGAAGGATGCCATAGCAAGCGAATGCCGAATCCTTCCAATGTGTTGAACAGATTACTGCAATTGGCGTTGAGCAGCGACATGGTGCAGCCGCCACAGCCGCCAGACTGTAGCCAGAGTAAATTGAGCGGATCACGGTTGGTGACGTTACCCAATTTTTTTCTCCAATCCATAGCGAGATAACTTGCTGCGCAAGCCCGCACGCGATAATCCCAATTCGGCTGAAGCACGGGTTTTGTTCCAGCGCAATCGTATCAGTGTTTCACGTAGCACGCGCGCCTCAAGCATCTCCATACGCTCCTTTAGACTGCCATTCATTCCGGAAAACACCTGCATGTCCGTTACTTCTTCTTCTGGTGCAGCGTGCAATACTTTCGCGGAAAGCAAATGTGATCCGATATGGGTATCTTCGCTCAGCAACAACGCACGAATAATTTCATTTTGCAATTCGCGTACATTGCCTGGCCAGTGGTAGCGCCCCAGACAATCCAATGTCTCTGGAGAAAACCCCGCCACATCTTTACCTATGCTCTTTGAGGCGGTGTTGAGTAAATCGTAAGCAATCAACGGAACATCCATCTTACGCTCTCGTAACGGAGGAACGGGCAAAACAAACTGGGTCAATCGATAGTAAAGATCGGCGCGAAAGCGACCACGCTGAACCTCTTCTTCAAGATTTCTATTCGTCGCGGAAAGCACACGTACATTCACCTTGCGCGAACGGGAACTGCCGACGGAACGAATTTCACCTTCCTGCAACACACGTAACAGTTTGACCTGAAAAGCGGGCGAGGTATCTCCGATCTCATCCAGAAAAATTGTGCCTCCATCGGCTTGCTCGAACAAACCGATGCGATCTTCGAAGGCACCCGTAAAACTTCCACGTTTGTGGCCGAACAGTTCGGATTCCAGTAATTGATCTGACATGGCGCCACAATTTTCGATTACGAAGGCACGACCTGAACGCGGGCTGGAATAATGGATGGCGCGCCCAAGTAATTCCTTGCCGGTACCGGATTCCCCGGCGATATGTACTGCAATATCACAACTGGCAACCCGGGCAGCCATGTCAACAACCGCATTCAACGGGCTGGCCGCTGCACGGGTGATGCGGGAAAATTCGAAATAATCTCTCAGTTTTTCGCGTTTTTTTTCCACACGCTGGCGCAATATCGGCTCGGCAGTACGCAATTCCAGATTCATGGACTGAGTCTGCTGTTGCAGATCGTACAACTGCGCAGCTGCTCGCACGGTCAACAGTAAGGATTCCGGATGCCATGGTTTCAGGATATATTGATAAATACCGGCCTCATTGATCCCCGCGATGATGTCTTGTGTTTCGGTATGGCCGGAGATAATGATCCGAACAGCGTCAGGCCATTGCTCCCGCACTTCTTGCAAAAACTCAACTCCCGTCGTTTCCGGCATGCGCTGATCGCATAACACTACCTGCACGGACTCATGTTCCATGATCCTGCGACCATCCTGCGCGCTGGAGGCGATGAATACAGTAAAGTCCTCTTCCAGAGTACGACGCAATGATTCTTGCGAGCGTATTTCGTCGTCTATAACCAAAATGGTGGGCAGTATCCCCATTAGCATATCCTCGGCAATTGCTCACCCGTTAGCCAATCTATCACGCGACGTCCGCCTATCCGGGTGGTGAGTTGCACAAAACCGTGTGCATCCTCCTGTACCTCGCCGATGATGGAGGCTGCTTCGGCCAGCGGATGTGCGCGCATCACAGCCAACAGACGTTGCGCATCTTGCGGCGCGCAGATTGCGATTAGTTTGCCCTCATTGGCCACATAAAGTGGATCGAGTCCCAGAAATTCACAAGCTGCTTCGACCGGCTGATTCACTGCAATCGCAGACTCATACAGCATCATGCCCACACCGGACTGTTTGGCAATCTCATTAAGTGTCGTCGCTAGCCCGCCGCGCGTCGGATCGCGCAGTACACGCAGTTCGACACCACTATCCAGCATGGTTGCTACCAAACGGTGCAACGCAACGGTATCCGACACAATAGGTGCTGAAAAGGCCAGCCCCTCACGCTGTGACAGGATCGCCATGCCATGGTCACCTATCGTGCCGGACAGCAGAATCTTGTCGCCCGGTTGTGCCAGATCGCCGGATAACTTGACACCATTGCGCATGACACCAATACCCGTGGTTGTAATAAAAACACCATCTCCCTTACCCCGTTCCACTACCTTGGTATCACCAGTGACGATGGGCACGCCGGATTCCCGTGAGGCTTGCGCCATAGACTCGACAATGCGTTTCAAGTCTGACAATAAAAATCCTTCTTCCAGTATGAATGAAGCTGACAAATACAATGGTTGGGCCCCCATTACCGCAACATCGTTGATGGTGCCGTGAACCGACAGGCAACCGATGTCGCCACCTGCGAAAAATAATGGTGACACCACGTGGCTGTCAGTCGCCATTACCAGGCGCCCAGTCTCCTGCGGCAGTAATGCACCATCATTGCCCTGAGACAGATACTCATTGTCGAAGGCGGCGGCGAACAACTCGGTGATGAGTTGTGCCATGGCACGCCCCCCCGAGCCGTGCGACATATCTACCCGACCATGTTTGATATCGAGTGGGCGTGAGTAATTGGGCTTAACCAAACCAGTCATGCTGACTCCCTGAATCTTCCATAACTGTAATGAGCCGCGCAGGAACCTTCGGATGAGACCATACAGGAACCAACGGGATTATCCGGCGTGCATACCGTACCGAAAATTTTGCATTCCTGCGGACGTTTCTGTCCGCGCAAAATGGCAGCGCACTCGCACGCCCTGTTGTCAGGTACGGCGACGTAATCCACGCCAAATTTTAACTCGGCATCAAATGCGGAAAATCTTGGGCGCAGTTTCAATGCACTGTTCGGCACGCTGCCCAGTCCGCGCCATTCAAACGTATCACGCAAGTGGAATACCTCATCCACCAGTGCCTTCGCCTTGAGATTGCCTTCACGGGTCACGGCGCGGGTAAATTCATTCTCGACCATAGCGCGCCCGTCGTTAATCTGACGCACCAACATCAGGATGGCCTGCATCACATCCAGGGGCTCAAAACCTGCAATCACTACCGGCTTGCCATAATTGTCGGCGAAGGGTTCATAGGGTTTACTGCCGATAATGGTGGACACATGTGCAGGCCCTACAAAACCATCCAGCGCCGTGCCACTTTCCCCTGCGAGAATGGCATGCATTGCGGCGGGTGTCAGCACATGATCACATAAAATGCTGAAGTTCTTCAAACCCTCGAAAGCGGCCTGTCTGACAGCCCATGCGGTCGGCGGTGTGGTGGTCTCGAAACCGATGGCGAGAAATACCACTTCACGGTCAGGATATTCGCGCGCGATCTTCAATGCGTCTTGAGTCGAATAGATCATGCGCACATCCGCCCCATTGGCTCGGGCACGCATTAGCGACGAATTATCGGAAGCCGGTACGCGTAGAGTGTCGGCATAGGTGCAAAGGATCACGCCATGTTCGCGTGCCAGAAAAATGGACTGATCCACTCGGCCAATGGGTAATACACATACCGGGCAGCCAGGGCCGTGAATCAGGTGCACATGGTCAGGTAACAGGTCGACAAGTCCGTAACGCGAAATGGCATGGGTATGCCCACCGCAAAACTCCATCAATTTGTAACCGGATAGAGAAGTGGCTTCCCGCGCAATATTGGCGGAAATATTTTTTGCCAGTTTTCCATTACGGAATTCATCTATGTATTTCATGCTGCACTCTCGCCAAGATCTTCACGCAACTCGTCCTGCATGCCCATTTCTGCGAACAATTCCAAAGTATGTTCAGCCTCATCTTGATCCAGTTTTTGCAGGGCATAGCCAACATGCACTATGACATAGTCCCCCGTTTGAACACCATCCACCAGCGCCAGTGAAATCTCTTTTCGAACACCACCAAGATTAACGATTGCGTTACCCGGTGTCGTCAGTTCTTCGATGCGGGCAGGTATGGCAAGACACATGATTCAGGTTCCTTGATCAATGCGATTTAAGATAAAATTCCCGTGGCGATTCTATGGCCCCCATGGACGAAATTCCTGTCATGCACGTCAGGGCAATATTGGCTTGCCCGAATGAGATACCGCCATCGTTGGGTGGCAACTGTTGTGCGGTCAACACGCGTAGACCATGCCCGTACAAGGATGAGATCAGTGTTTGAGACAAAATCCTATTCAAGAAACATCCACCACCCAGTGCAACCGTGTTGATATTCTCATTTTCGGCAGCACGGAGTAGCCACGCCATCAATCCGTCTGCCAGGGTTGCATGGAATAAGGCAGCACCGTACGATGCATTCTTGCAATCAGTAATTGCTGCCAGTAGCGGGAGGAAATCAAGCACACCATCGTTGCTGATTACGTAACCATTCGTGAGTGCTGCAACTTTACCATGTTGCTCTGCCAGTCCTTCCAGCAATATCGCTGCCTGTCCCTCATAACTTTGAATTTCCCTGACATTCAGCAATCCGGCGGCAGCATCAAACAGGCGGCCCATACTACTGGTGGTGGCACAATTCAACTGGCGCTGCAACAGGGTTATCACGGTTACCGATCCGGTTTGCGCCGGAAAGCGATGCATAATCTCGTCGCTGCGTCCCATCTCGAATAGTACGGCTGCTGCTAAGCGCCACGGTTCACGTGCTGCGCGGTCGCCCCCAGGCATACTTAGTGGCGCAAGATGTCCCAGACGCTGAAAGTCTGCCCCTTCCACGCGCAACAGTTCACCACCCCAGGCGTTGCCGTCTGTTCCCAATCCCATGCCGTCCAGTGCCAGTCCGAGCACGGATTCAGTAACATGATGTTCGGCGCAAACCGCCGCGATATGAGCGTGATGATGCTGCACGGCAAAAATAGACAAGCCGTGTTGCGCAGCATAAGCCTGAGCAAACTGTGTGCTATAGAAATCTGGATGAAGATCGTGAGCGACTGCCTGTGGCCGCACATCCAGGATGTCGCACAGGTGTGCAACAGTTTCATCCAGCATCTGCCGCGTAGCGGCATGATCAAGGTCGCCGATGTGTTGCGATACGAAGGCTTCATTGCCGCGTGTGAGGCAAACAGTATTTTTTAGCCATGCCCCGCAAGCAAGTATGGACGGGCCGGTATGGGGCAGCAAAATTCGTCGCGGCGTGTAACCACGTGCGCGACGAATTAATTGGAATTGCTGCCCCTCTCCCGAATACTCTCCAATGGAACAGCTGGCCATCTGACTTGGTTGCCCAAAGTTGCCCCACAAGGGGGAGGGCGTTGTACGCATTACGCTGTCGTCGCAACGATGCAGAATTTCACGGTCATGTGTTAAAAAGGCATCACTCAGGCCGGATAACGATGCGCGCGCTTCTGCATCATCCTTAACCAGTGGCTCACCATGGAAATTAGCACTGGTCATCACCAATGCCAAGGAGGTCGCCTTTTGCAACCAATCCGTACCCTCTGGTTTACCTGACAACTCGTGGAACAATAAATATTGTAACGGCGTATAGGGCAGCATCAGGCCAATATCCGATAAATCAGGAGAAATTCCACGCAACTCCGTATCACAACTGGCTGATTTACGCAGTAGTACGATGGGTCGTTCCCCTGCTTCCAGTAGTGCTGCTTCGTGCTCTAAAACCTCTGCATAACGTTCAGCAGACAGCCTGTTCAGCACCATTACAGCAAACGGTTTTTCATCGCGCTGCTTTCTGCTACGCAGCCTGTCTACAGTGGCGGGGTTCCCCGCATCGCATACCAGATGGAATCCGCCCACGCTCTTGATGGCGACGATTTGTCCCGAGGCGATGTATCTGGCGGCAGAAGCGATACAATCATCGGATGTGACTGGTCGCCAGAGTTCGTCAAATAAACTCAGATGTGGCCCACAGGCCGGACAGGCGTTGGGCTGTGCATGAAAACGGCGTGTACCAGGATTATCATATTCCTGCTGACAATCCGGGCATTGCGTAAATTTCGCCATGCTGGTGTTGGCACGGTCATAGGGCAGTCGCGCTGTCAGTGTGTAACGCGGCCCGCAATGTATGCAGTTGATGAAGGGGTGCCGATAACGACGATCGGCGGGATCAAACATTTCTGATAAACAGTCCGGGCAGATCGCCATGTCGGGTACGATGCCTGTTTGCATCCTGCCCATCTTGCTTGGCGCTATGCTAAAGCCGCGCAATCCTGAAGTTACTTGCTCCAGATCATGTATCACCTTTTCCACTCGCGCCAGCGCAGGCGGCTCGCTTTGTAGACGTTCGATCAGACACAGTACCTGCGAATGCTTGCCTTCAACTGATATTTCTACGCCACTACTGTCGTTGCGTACCCAGCCAGCAAGGCCTAACTCATGCGCAAGCCGGAACACGAATGGCCGGAAACCCACGCCCTGAACCTGCCCGGATACTCTTATTCGTGCATGTATCATTCGTTATTTTTCTGTGATTGCTTTCCGGCAACCCGCCTTGATCCATTCCAGCCATTCCTCCATGCCCTCTCCGCTGGTGGCGGAAATGCAGATTATCTGTATCTTCGGGTTTACCCGGAGCGCATTTTCCACCGCAAGACTGGCATCGAAATCCAGATAAGGCAACAGGTCACACTTGTTTAGCAGCATCAAATCTGCAGCGCGGAACATGTCCGGGTACTTGAGCGGCTTGTCCTCACCTTCAGTTACGGAAAGGATAGCGACTTTATGCGCTTCTCCCAGATCAAAATTGGCCGGGCACACCAGATTGCCGACGTTCTCGATCAATAAAAGGCTGTCATCCTGCAAGCCAAGTTGCTGTATGGCTTGTCCAACCATGCTTGCATCCAGATGGCAACCTTTCCCGGTATTGATTTGCAAGGCAGGGGCGCCGGTGGCACGGATGCGTGCGGCGTCATTGTCCGTTTGTTGATCGCCTTCGATAACGGCAAGCGGCAGACTACCGTTCAGCGCATTAATGCTTTTTACCAGCAAGGTGGTTTTGCCCGAGCCGGGGCTGGATACCAGATTGAGTGCGAAAATACCGCGTTTGGACAAGTGGTTGCGATTCTCCTCGGCATAAGCGTCATTCTTTGACAGGATGTCGCGCTCGATTTTTACCATGCGTGCCTGACTCAGGCCCGGCGCATGGGTTCCCGCAGGGCCTGCGCCGAAATCCATCGGTGTGTGATTATGTGCCGTGTCAGTATTGATAATTTCGTTTTCTCCCTCTCCTGGTTGCGGGAGAGGGTTGGAGAGGGGGTCTGGCGTCCGGTATTGCACTGGTACAGTGTTCTTACGGCGTAACTTAAGTCGATACCCCCCGATGAATGTTTGTCCAGATCCGCACCCGCATGTTGTACACATCACTATCCCCCTATTCGACTTCCAGTTCTTTAACACGCATCTCATCGCCCCCCGTCACCTGAATCTGATAACTGCCGCAAACAGGACAAGCTTCATACAAGGCTGTTACTGCCACGTTGTCTTCACATTTCATGCACCAACCTTGTCCCGGCATTTCGATGATTTCCAAGCGCGCACCTTTTACAACGGTATCGCGCGTCACCACATCGAAACAGAATCGCAATGCCTCCTTCTCCACAGCGGCCAGTTGACCGATCTCCAGCCACACGGCTTGCACCCTGACACATCCCTCGGCACGCACCACGTCTTCTACCAGTTGTACAATTCCTTCTGCCAGCGACATCTCATGCATGAACAACCTCGATCTCGAAATCCACACAAGGATCAAGCGACATCACAAATAATTTTGCTGTTTCCACCAAGCGTGTCATATTGCCTTCCCGAAAGCCGATCAGGTAGGTCAATGCACCCTGCGGATGAAAATTCCATTCGGTGGGCGCCACAATCAGATACTGCGCAATACGACCGGCTTCAATACGCACATGGTGCAGCAACATCCCGCGTGCTGTTTGCACCATTGACAAGCCAATGCCATTTGCAACGGTTATCTGTTCAATGCGCCGCCGCGCTTGCACACCCTCCAGAAAATCAACCAGTCTGGCAATTAGTCTTGCCAACAATCGGGCAGGGCGTTTACGCAATATATCCCGAACAAACGGCAGATGTTGAGTCTTTGCCAGTGCTCCTGTTTCCAGAGGATTGCCATTAAGTTGAGGTTTTTTAGCAAATTCCGTGCCAAAACGATATGCAAATTTCCGACTGACCTCGGTCGGTGTCCAGGTCGGCATCAAACTACAGCCCGTTGGTACTCCGGAGAAATCCAACCGACTTTCACTGAATTCGAGGGCTAGAATAATCGGTGCCAATAAGCCCTGTTTGTCCTTTATGCACTCAAGCAATCGATCATGCGTATCCAACTGTTGCCATTCTTTAGCCGTCATGCCCAGCAATACCTGATGCATTTCCGCCAACAAATCTTCTGCGTTGCCCTTATCCGTCGAAATTACATTCAGTGCAGCATGCCAACGTATAAACTGCGTCTCCAGTTGTGGCAAACCCAGCAATTTTGGCCAATCCAGAAGAAATTTCCACAAGTATTCCTGCATTGCCTCGCAAAGCACAGCGCGCTCAAACTTTTCAAGTTGCTGCATGTCACGACCTTGTGCGGCGGATACGGTCGCCAGTGCAGCTGCCTGTTGGGCCTTGCCGCACACGCTGAACAACAAGGGCACCAACTTCACAGCATCCTCCGGCGACTTTCCCGACAATAAGCGGTAGGCTGGAGGACGTGTTGATTTCACTTCAATGCCGAGTACATCCATGCCATTCCAGAGGATGCGCAGATGCAGTTTTCCTGCGTTGGGCATCACTGACTACCCATCAAGGGAATGCGTAAAAAATCACGTCGCGACATCTCTTTTTGACCCGTTGATTTACCCGTCAGACGTGCTTCCTCGATACCTCCGGACCGTTTATCTTCGATTTCAACAAACAAGGCACTAATAATTTCCTGTGCGATGGTCACGGCCTCTTTATGGTTAGTAAAATTCACGACGGGTGAGATTAACGAACAAATATGGCATGCACCCAGCATGGGTTCATTCAGTCCCATGAACTCATAGTTTCCTGATGGAAACCGCCAAGTCTTTTTTTCACCTAATGCCAGAGAAAGGAGCGGTGTGCCTTCTCCCTTCAGCAAAACCAGATTGATCATCCAGGGTGTCACCAGCACACCAACCCAGTGCCCTTCCCATAAACGAAATCCCACGGCCTCGACGCGCATTGCCGAATTTAGAATGGGCAGATCTATCATGCGTGTCTGCGCGATTCTGTTAAATATCTCCTCAAGTTTTAACACGACTTGTGTCATTTTTATAACCTGAAATTTGCGTAGCAAGCCTTTGTCACTTTTTTTCACTTGAAAGTAAGGGAAACGGATATGGAAATTTGTTGTTTCATTCTTCAGGATGGTGAGTTGCCATAACCGTTAGTACCATGAATTTGTATTTCGGTGCATCGCAATTCGGGCAGCACCATTGTTCAGGGAGCATGGTAAATGGTGTGCCGGAGGGAATATAGGCAAGCGGATCTCCTGCTGCCGGATCATACACCCACCAGCAAATGCCGCATTCCAACTGAGCGGTTGCCTCAATTTTGTTGTTGTCACCTGAATAAGATCCTTCGAACATGTGACTATTGTTCGCGCATCACGGAGAGCCATTCGCCCAGGCGCACAACGCTTTCCAGAAAATCTTCGTCCGCTGCCAGAGCCACTTCAGGCACATCCACCACTTCCAGGGTATTGAGAATGATTTGGTCAGTGCTGTTGAAATACTGCACCCACCACACGTTGGCCAGACGCGTGCTGGTGATACGGCAGTTACCATAGCCACGCGATAATATACTCACTGTTCCAGTGCCGAATGCATCATACAGATAAGCCAGATCTTCCGGAGACATGGGCAACAGCGACAGATTGATGATATGCGCGGCATTTCCTTCCTGATATTTTTTTGACCTTTCCAGTAATTCGTTAAGAACGGCGGGTGCATTCATTATCCCCTGTTGCATTGGTGGCACGCTGACAACTGTTGTGCCTGACAATGCGGATTTTTGAACCTCTGCGGGAATGGCGCAGGCATGCAGCATATCGCTGGAAACTACAGATTGTGTGGACATTTTCTGTATGCGCCAGATCCCGGCAAATACGGTTTCCTGAATATGTAGATTGCTGGGGTTTCGCACTATTACACTGACTTCGCCTTGCCCGAGAGATTGATTGATTAATTCCACCACATCAGGCGTTAGTCTTGTTAAATCGATTTTGGCATCTCTTTTGGTAAGCATTGCGCTGCGCAAATTTTCCAGCACTGTGCAAACTGCCTCCAGTATTTCTGGATCGGCCACCAGATTTACTACCGGCATGGCAAAGGTCGTCATTTCACCTGGTAGGGGCAAGTAGCGCACCTCTTCAGCCTCGGACTGTGAATCGATGCCAACTAGTGGAATATGGAAGTCTCTCATGATCTCATCCCAGCCAATTACAATCAGGTGAACATACTGCCGATATTGCAACCCCTATCGAAGGTGCGCGGCTGACCGGTTTTTGCAGCATAATTGCATACTCTTTGACATATTCGGACCAGTCGTGCAAGCCTTCAATCGAGCCGACATAACCGCCGTCGCGCAGAAACAATAATGCTGGCAATCGCCCTATGCCAAAGCGCGTCAGTAAACTTTTGGCATGTTCAGGGCGCATGAGAGCGGCTCGCAGATTATTGCCTGTCACTGCCAGAAGTTCGGGAAAGATCACAGCAGTATCCCAGTTTTCTGCAGCCGTATCTGGCTCATTGATGAGCAGCACCACTCCTGATCCTGGGCAATCCATGAAATTCTGAAACCCAACCTGATCCAGATCGGATATGCCATTTTTCATCACCAGCCTGTCCAGCAATTCACTGAAATTATTGCTTATGGCAGAGCGCGGTGGTTTCCATGATAGAGCAGTATCCATAGTCATCCCTTGTATCCAGATCGTAAAAAATCGGGAAGCGGAGGTTCTCTGTCGATCAAGTCGGAAAAGCAGTCATCGAAATGGGTTTCGCCGGCAGCCACCCGGTCGAGGGCTTCCAGCGCAGAATTGATCAGAGCGGCGTGTCCGGCATCAATGGCTTCGCGCGCGCTACCCATAAAAGTCAGCAGCCAGTCTCCCGGGCGAACTTCGTCTATCAGCATGGTATTGATGCGCACCCGCCCATTGCGGCCATCGCACCAGGCGAACATGTCTTCGATTGCCACTATCTGCATTGGTATTCCTATGCACATAGATTCAAGTCCCCAACCGACTTTGCCAAGAATCGCTCGTCGCCGAAGCGGCAGGCCAGTTCTGCCGAGGGGCGATTTGTCTCATAGTTGTCCATGTCAAGCACGTCACCGTTGATGCATCGGCAGGGAAGGGGCGAGGTGCGCGGCGCATAAGGAATGCCCCATTGCACCATCAGTTCCAGTGCGATGTTCAGCGCAGTCGGAATTTGAGTCTTGACACAATCGCGCAAACTGCCACCAAAATCTTCCAGATGTTCGGGTTGCACGCCGATGAGCGCCATGGAGTCGGGAAGCTTGCCGGTCAGGGACGCGCAGGCAATGACTTCCTGGAAACCAGTCTGATGCAGACTCATCTTTTTTACGCCCATGAAGCGTGGTACCTCGTCATCCTTCGCGATCACCATCTCGCCAGGTTTTTTGCCATAGTCCACCGCATCAAATACAATCAGTCGGTGCGCATCCACCAAATAAGGTAGTAAATACAAACCCTGTGTTCCGCCATCCATCAGAACTACATCGTGACCGAACTGGTAAGCGACATTCATCGCCTCCACACAACGCACACCGAAGCCCTCATCAGCCCACAGGATATTGCCTATGCCGAGAATCAATAGTTGGGTACTTTTCATTGAATGTTTGTTGAGTTATCAATTTAGCGGTAATACAGCATTAGTCATGCCAGCGGCTTGTTAACTAAACTCTGCTTTATATTCAATAAATTATGAAAACAATCGGGCGTTTGATGAAAAAAATACGGCAACTTATGTTTCGATTTGCAAAATTTATGGAAAGTTACTAACCACCATAACCGAAAATAAATTGCTTGTTTGAATGGTCGAAAAAAATGTCATTTCTTTGTGGCCAACACCCCGTCACCATTCAATTCCGTGATAAACCCGGCTTGTCGTAAACGTTTCGATACTTCATTTGGCACATCGCGTCCGCTGGTGAGTTTGTTTGGTCTGCCAGTGTAATGGAACAGTTTGCCCTTACGCTTAAGCATCCTGGCTAGATGGTCATAAAAAACTTGTGAGTAAAGTTCACCAGCGATTCCGAAACGCGGTGGGTCGTGCAGAATGGCGTCCACGGTCTGGCTGGGCAGCAAAGCAATCTGCTCAGTAATGTTGCCTTCGGTTAAGGTCAATCCCATGTCAATTTCAGGTGACCAGGGATTGAGGCTTCGCAGCCAAATTACATCAGGATTCTTCTCGTATGAAAGAACCTGTTTGGCTTGACCTTGCAAACACCAGGCAGCAAAATAACCAAGACCCCCGCAGGTATCCAAAATCACTTTGCCGCGCGGTTGAATCAAACCGACTTTACGTTTGGCATCCGCATAGGGCGAAACTTGCGCCGTAGGTAACATCTTGATGCCATCGATTTCGAAAGTCGGCGGTCCCCACTTCGTCGGTACCAATTTGATCAACGACGTAGTGAAGCGCTCTATCGGCCGAAAGGTCTCGTCAAACCAGTGGTAAATGGTCCTGTCTTTGCAGATTTTCAGATAAGGAAATTGTTGGCCCTGGTAGATCCACCCGGCATTACCTACCTCGACTGTCGTCGTCGAACGATCCAGATCCAGTGAACATTCAACGGCAGATGCACCGTCATGCGCCGCCGCAAGCAATATTTCATGCACTTTGAGAGTTAACAGCGGTCCCATTATTCCGATTGGCCAATGTTATCCACAAATAATTACCCCGTTATTAATCGTTATTTCTTTCACTAAATAGTACCTGATTTTTCTGCACAGGAAGGTCAGCGTGTCCATACGGCAGAATTTCCACCCCGGAAATAAAAATTCTTTGTTATTATGGCAAGCATGACTTGATTCAGGCTTACCTCCGGGCGTAGACGTAGACTGAAGTGAGTTATTTGGCTGTCTTCGTGGTGAGACTGGCAATTTAACAAGCGCAAACGATAAAGGAGGACGAATGTCCAAGGTCCTTGTGCTCTATTATTCAAGTTACGGTCATATTGAAACAATGGCACAAGCCATGGCCGAAGGTGCACGCTCGGCGGGTGCTTCCGTCGATATCAAGCGCGTACCGGAAACGGCTCCGCTGGAAATTGCCAAGGCAGCACATTTTAAACTCGATCAAGCGGCGCCCATCGCGACGATCAACGAACTGGCCGAGTATGATGCCATTATTGTTGGAACGCCTACCCGATTTGGCCGCATGCCAGCACAAATGGCTGGTTTTCTCGATCAAGCCGGTGGTTTGTGGGCGCGCGGCGCTTTGCAGGGCAAAGTGGGAGGAGCCTTTACGTCCACCGCTACACAGCATGGCGGCCAAGAAGTTACCCTGTTTTCAGTCATTACCAATCTGATGCACTTTGGCATGGTCATTGTCGGCCTGCCCTATGGTTACCAGAGCCAAATGACGCTTGATGAAATTGTTGGCGGAAGTCCTTATGGGGCGACCACCATTGCCGGTGGCCAAGGCCAGCGGCAACCCAGCGCAATTGAATTGGACGGAGCGCGCTTTCAGGGTAAATTGATCGCAGAAACTGCCAATAAACTATTTGGTGTCTGAGTACCCCTGACGGATCCATGGCTATGGGAAAAGCCCAACCAATTAAATTTGTTCAATAATGCCGGGTGCCACACCATTTCGGCGTCATCAGTTTTTGATCTTCAGGCCAGTTGTAATTAGGTGGATCTCGCTCAGAAGCGTACAATCTCACTTGGTCTAATCTGGAAAAGTGCCCTCCACATGCAAACAGAAGTCAAAGGCAAGGCCGCATTCGCCGTGGTCGCGGCCGTGCAGTTGCCCGGCGTGAGCGATATTGAATTTGAGGCATCATTGGCTGAATTGCGTGACCTGTCAAAAACACTGGGATACAAGGTGGTCCGCACCTTTACTCAGAAGCGCACTGCCTTCGACACATCAGCTTATCTGGGACTTGGCAAGCGGGTGGAGATACGTGACTTTATCAACGGATCCGAGGTACCTGACTCCAGTATCGGTACTATTGATAGGGTATTCGTGGATCACGAAATTTCGCCGTCCCAAGCGCGTAACCTGGAAAATGATGTTGGCTGTGATGTGATGGATCGCACCATGGTGATTTTTAGCATATTCCACCGCAACGCGCGTTCTCGCGCAGCAAAGGCACAGGTGGAAATTGCACGTCTGGGCTATATGGCGCCACGCCTGCGCGAAATGGCAAAACTTGCCGGACCGCAGGGACGGCAGCGCAGCGGCACCGGAGGTCGCGGTGCCGGCGAATCCCACACCGAACTGGACAAACGAAGAATTCGTGACCGAATTGCCGAATTGCAGCAGGAAATAGCAGCGATGGATGTGGAACGCAAGACGCAACGCTCGCGCCGACAAGAACGCCAAGGGTTGGCCAGCGTGGCGTTGGTGGGCTACACGAATGCCGGAAAATCCACTTTGATGCGTGCACTGACTGGTAGCGAAGTATTGGTGGAAAACAAACTTTTCGCCACACTCGACACTACTGTACGCACGCTCTATCCTGAGTCTGTGCCCCACGTGCTGGTCAGCGATACAGTGGGCTTCATCAAGAACCTGCCTCATGGACTGGTGGCTTCATTCAAGTCAACACTTGAGGAGGCTCTTGATGCCTCACTGCTGCTCCATGTCATCGATGCCAGCGATCCTGGGTTCGAGCGTCAACTCGAAGTCACTGATAAGGTACTCGCCGAGATCAGTGCGGAGACCGTACCGCGCATTCGTGTGTTCAATAAGGTGGACCAGGTGGGCGACGCTGTGATACAAACTGAATTTGAAATAATGTTGCGCGCGCAATACCCGGATTGCATCGTCATGAGCGCGCGCCGCATTGATGATGTGGCGACGCTGCACAAGGCCATCGTCGCATTTTTTCGGAAGGATCTCATAGAAGCCGAGTTATTTCTTCCCTGGTCGGCGCAGAAACTGCGCGGTGAAATTTTTTCAAGTTGTGAGGTGCTGGAAGAGCGTGCTGACATTGAAGGAGCGTTTTTGCGCGTGCGCGGAACGCGAGGTGTCCTAGAAAAATATACGGGGCTTTGACGGGTGCTGACATTCGGTACGGTTCAAGGACTCGGAGTGACGGAATTCCCCTCTGTCAGTTGGCATGAAAAGGGCGAAGTACGCACTGCCCCCTGGCGGTCGGGGAGCGACTTGCCGCCCCCGAAACGCGTGGTAATCGCAGACGATCATATGAAGGCCAGCGTTGCCTATCATCTCGCTTGCGAAGGCACGGCGATTCTGTGGCGTGGCGATTTCCAGAATGCACGACAACTGCTTGTTGCATTGGCACGGCGAATCGATGAGCCACACAAGGGTAAGAAGCAGACTGTTGCCGAGGCAGAGAGATTGACGTCTATTGCTTCGTCGCTTCCTCTTTCGGCGGATGAATTTCATCGCTATCGACTGATGCAATCGCAACGCGCGCGAAAGTTGGGTATGCTGCTCCTTCCGTTTGACGCGGACTTTCGTATTCCGTTGCGCCGCGCACCTGATGTGCAGCAGGCGTGTACCGAAGCCTATGGTAAGGCCACCATGCCGTTTATCGCTTCACTGCGCGAATTATTGGGGATCATCGGTGCGCACGAATGGCGGACGAAGGGTGTCGAAGTTCCGGTGCTCAGCGCGCGAATTCATCCGCATTACGGCGTATTCGCGCCAATCCGTGCCGAATATGTAGATCTGGTCGCCGCAGCACCGCTGCCGCCTGTCCTGCTCGAGACGCCGGCGCGTGGCGTAGCCTTCGATATCGGCACCGGCACCGGTGTGCTCAGCGCGCTATTGGCAAAACGGGGCGTCGCGCGCGTGATCGCGGCCGAACGAGATGCGCGCGCGGTAGCATGCGCACGCGACAATATTGCATTGCTTAAATTAGATGCACAGGTTGAAGTACAGCAGGTGGATCTTTATCCCAACGGATGTGCCGCACTCATCGTTTGTAATCCGCCCTGGATTCCCGCACGACCAGTATCTCCACTGGAACACGCGGTATACGATCCTGAAAGCAGCATGCTGCGTGGTTTTTTGAATGGCCTGGTTGCGCATCTCGATCCGGACGGTGAGGGCTGGCTCCTGCTCTCGGATCTCGGGGAGCATTTTGGGTTGCGTACGCGCTCGGAGTTGCTTGAGTTGATCGATGCGGCGGGGCTAGTTGTCTTTGATCGAATCGAAACGCGTCCACACCACCCGCGCGTTGCAGATGTCAGTGATCCGCTTCATGCCGCGCGCCAGGCGGAAGTGACATCTTTGTGGCGTCTTCGAGTCAGGAAGTGAGCGTTACACAAAACCGGGTAACAGTATTCCATTGTAACTCTTGGCTTCCATTGGATTTTCTCTGAAGTTGATGTTCAGAACGCTGTTTTAGCCAACAGGGCTCAATTGGTGACAGCATTGAAAAAATGAAATTGATTACGCCCCGTTTGCTTGGCTACATACATGGCTTGATCGGCATAGCGTAGCAAGTTCTGCCCATCGCTATCGTCATCCGGATAGAAAGCCACTCCGATGCTTGCTGATAATTTGATGTCATGGCCACTGATATTGAAGGGTTGACCTATCGAATCCATGATTCGCAACAACATCTGGCGACATTCCGCTTCATCTGAAATATCCGAGAAGAGCAGCACAAATTCGTCTCCGCCCAGTCTGGCCAATGTGTCCGTGGAACGGGATATCGCAAGCATCCTTTGAGCTACTTCAACCAGGAGCAGATCCCCCGTTTCATGACCAAAAGTGTCGTTCACCGGCTTGAAGCCGTCGAGATCCAGGAAGCATGCTGCAAGTTTTTTTCTGGATCGCTTCGCCTGGGCAAGTGCCATCTCGAAACGATCGTTGAGCAGCGTCCTGTTGGGCAGTCCGGTCAGGGTATCGTGGTGGGCCAGACGCTCGAGTTGTTGCTGCTGATTTTTGAGGTGAGAGATGTCCGAAAATAGGGCGATGTAACGGATGGTTTCGCCTTCTTCGTTTTTCACGGCGGACAGGGTCAGTCTTTCAGGATAAATTTCTCCATTTTTTCGCCGGTTCCAGACCTCTCCTGACCAATATCCATTTTCCAGGATATCCCTCCACATGGCATCATAAAATGCCTGATCCTGCAGACCAGAATTCAATATGCGTGGGTTTTTCCCCAATATTTCTTCCCGGCTATATCCGGTTATACGGGAGCAAGCCGGATTTGCTTCAAGTATGATTCCTTTTTCGTCGGTGATCAGAATGCCTTCTTCCGCATGATCAAAGACGCCCGAAATCAGTCTGAGGTGATCATCCGTACACTTGCGCTCAGTGATGTCGTTGACGATGCCAAGGAACTGGGTAAGTTTTCCCTCTTTATTGAGTATGGGAGAAATACGAAGCCTGTTCCAGAACAGGGTGCCATCTTTCCGATAGTTACGCAGCGTAGCTTTCCCTGCACGGCCCTCCTTCAGGCAGGCACGGATTTCGGCAAGTTCGGGCTGATCATGGTCCTGACCCTGCAGGAAGCGGCAATTGCGGCCCAGCAGTTCCGAGGCTGAATAGCCAGTTATTTCTTCGAATGCGGGATTCACGTAGATCAGCGGCAACCCGGGATCAGCGGCATCGGCAATGGCTACGCCATTGGTGCTTGAAGTCAGGGCATCCGACTGCATCTTGATCAGCAACTCTGCCTGTTTGCGTTCTGTAATATCCATAGAGATGCCGATGGTGCCAATGACCTTGCCCACATCATCACGCAGTTTGACTCTGGTAATTTCCAGCAAATGAGGATTCCCGTCAGCAAAAGTTAGCGTTTGATAGCAGGTGTGAGGGGGTTCCTGTTCAAGGCACTCGCGGTCCAATTGCATGCAGTCGGCAGCAATCGCTGGACCAAAAACTTCAGCAGGATGATTCGCCGCCAGAACTTCACTCTCCAAAACACCTACCGCATTGCAAAGCGTCTTGTTCATGAAGCGATACCGACCATCCATTCCCATCAGCCAGATTCCAACGGGTGCATTGTCAAGGATGGCTTGCATTCTCGCTCCACTCTCGAATAGTTCCAACTTTGAATGAATCAGTTTCCGCACCAAAGGCGTCACCATCCAGTACAGCAGTATTCCACCAATAATGACCAGAATCGCCAGAAGTGCGGCAATGTACTTCAACTGCCCGATTACCGGGCCATACAGTTCCCTTTGATCGATCTTCAACACCATGCCGAGGCCAAACTTGCCTACCGGGGCGTAGGCAGCGACAACCTTTTGTCTCCGATAATCCCTTGCGAATACAAGTCCGGTTTTGCCATCCAAAGCGTAATTCATGGGCAACGACTTATTTTCCACCATCCGGTGCAAGCGTAGGAATTTCCTGCCTGAAATTTCATTCAGAAAGCAATTCATGTCCCTCGGATCTTCTCTCAATGGGCCGCATAAGGCGAATTCATCGGTTGTTCCAATGGATAGGGAATCCGCAAAGGAATGGGCAGGCAGTTTCAGATCGGCTTCCGTCATGATGATACCGATGCGCTGCCCATTTTGATCAAGGATATCGGTGTCGGCACGCAGAATGAATGATCCGTCCCACAACAGGGTTGCGCCATGTTGGATATTTATAAAGAAATGCGATTCCTGGTTCTGTGAAAAGCGGCCTGCCCGAACCATTTCGGTTCCCCGTATATCATAAAATGAGATGCCCTCGAAGCCATGAGAAATAAAGGACTCTGCAATCCGCTGCAGGTCGATTTTGTCCTTTATATTGCCTGGAGTTGCGTTGAGCCGAATCAGGTTATCAATGATAGTGGGGCGACTGGCAATCATCCGATCATCGTTCAACCCCTGAGCGATCTGGCTGTCGAGCAGATTGACATCCCCCTTCAGAGATGCTTCAAGATTTTTTCTCAGGATGGATTCGGCCTGATGTTGCATCACGCCGTAAACAGAAAACCCCGTTACCAAAGTCAATATCGTCAGAATCAGAAAACCAACGAGACTGATCCTATATTCATCAAGTTTCAAAAATAAAATATTCGCCAAGTTCATGACCAACTATCATCTCCCGCACTGAATCGAGATCCACCGACTGTTTTACTCATAATACGCCGTCTTAGGGGGGGGCGGGATAAGCCGAAAGTTTTACTCTCAGGGGCGTGAGAGTCGGTCGGAATTTTTGGACAGGTCGTTAAGTGATAATGTCATAGGAATTACTAAACCTCCCCATGCCTAAAGGCAGGGGGTTCTAAGGGCGAACCCACCGGGGTCTCCTGGCTCTCGCGTCGCCGCTACAGCATCCAGGCCATGACCGATGGCAAACCCTCTATCACAAACGACCTGCTCTAACGGTGTTGCCACCGTGATTTTGCCCGAAGGCTCTATCTTCGCAGGTTCGGAACGCAGCCACCCCGTTTGCAGCAGCACAGGTTTCTGAGCCGCCCACATTGTTTCAATATGGGATGGGTGGTGCGTGTTGCTCATAACGCAGCGTGCGAGGAATGCGGAATACACATCCCGTTGCACAACTCCCGATCCATCCCCCAGCACATGCCACCGCTGACTGAGCGGCTTCTTTGTGAAAACTCCGGTGGTGTGGTCGTACTGCGACATTTTCAGCGACCAGGTGTGCAAATCAATCAACTTGCCGCCAGCACTTTCAGCCTTGCGACGCAATTGTTCGACGAACATTCCGGGTGCTCTGACTTTCACGCTCTTGCCATAATTCTTCTGGAAGGCGAGGTAAGACAGGGTTTCGGACTGGATGACATTTCCCAGTCCGAGAATCTGGTTGGCAAGCTCACCATGGGCGCGTTTGCGCTCAGCCGCCAACTTGCGTTCCACTTCCGCATATTCGGTGCGGATTGCCGTGTAGTGTTTGCTCGGCGCGAACTTCTGGCCTTTTTTCCATGTGCCGTTCGCGTTAAAACAGAGCGGGTTCGTGGCACGTTTAGACCTGTCCATGGCACGTTGCAAGCGGCGGGTTTCTTTCCATGGCTGAACCACGGTGTCGCAGAATTTCACCAGCGATGCGGAGTTGTCGCCGACCACAGCAACCGTGCTCGGACCGATGTCCAGACCAACGATTTCGCCACAAGCCTGCTCGTGCTTTGCCGGGGCGATGCCTTCCTGCATGAGTTGCACAAACCAGCGGCGTGAGCCGGAAACAACGCGCCACAGCACGCGGCAATACTTTGTTTTATTGGTGAGCGCTTGGTGCAAATACGGGTCTTGTGTTTTGGAGGGTAGCAAGGCCGGTAGCGTGAGGTCGCCAAACTCGATACAGCCCGTTTCAGGCTTCCAGATGATGTTGGCCGCATTGGTGGTTGCCTCAAGCGAATGCAGGGGGCGGGAAGCACCTTTAAAACGTGGGCGACCGCGTTTACCAAAGGCGTATTGCTGCACGGCTGCGAACACCTGCTCCGCGATGCGCTGGGTTACGTTAGAACCAAGCCGGTCTTTCCATCCCGCTTCATTTTTGCAGGTACGGGCAAAGGTGATGATGGCCGCAGGCGTGAACCCTGCTTCTTTCGAGAGCCGCTTAAACTCGTCGGAGCGCAATTTCTTGTCGGCGATGGTGCGGGTGTGCTGCCAGTCTTTGGACTGCTTCAGCAAGCCATGGCGGCGTAGTGCTTCGCCTAATGTTGCGTTATACAATCGCTTTCCAGCTTCCAAACGCCCAATCATTGTCCTGTCTTCCGCAGGCTTCACAACCAAGGGAATAGTGAGGACAAAAGTGGGTGTGCCGGTGCGTTTCATTTGTGCTTTTGCTGCTCGATATATTGTTTAACCACTTCAAGCGGTGCGCCGCCAATCGTCGATACAAAGTAACTATTCGTCCACAAGGTCGGTAGCCGCGACTTTATCCATTTAAATTCTTCGCGTATCAGTTTCGATGATCTGCCCTTCATCAGCTTAATCAGCCGGTGTATTCCGAACTGGGGGTCAACCTCTACCAGTAAATGTACATGATCCGGCATAACCTCAAGTTCCAATATTTCACATTTATACTCAGTAGCAACGTCTTGTATAATTTCTTTCAGACGAACGTCAACGCCCTTCACTAAAACCGAACGCCGATACTTAGGACACCAAATAACCTGGTACTTACAGGAGTAAACTACGTTCAGGTTGCTCTTATATTTTATAGTGTAATCGTTCATGCAAAGAATTATATAGATGCTATTTGTATAATGCAAGCGAAATCTAAGTCAAAATCAAATTCCCGCTTTCCTCCCCATGGCTAAAGCGAGGGGATTCTCGCGGAGATGGGTTGAGGCGTGACAACTCACGATCCTGACCAACTCGAACTTTTCCCCGATAATCCACTGTTCTGATCAAAAAACGACCCAAAACCCCAAACTTACCCTCGGAAATTTCAACCTGCGGTTCTATGGAAAATTCAGACTGCTGGTGACAAAGAATGTATGGGTGCGAAAACATCGCTTCGACTACATCCGCCACGCTGAGAATCCGCGCCTCAAGCATAATGGCATCACCAACAATTCCTAGCCGCAGCAGTTGTTTTCACCGGACTGCTTTGGGGGACAAGGAACGCTACCATAGGAACAGAACACACAGCAGTCACCTGGCTTTGGCTTAAGTAGGGTTTTGCAGTTAGTACATTCATAAAACCATTGGCAGGCATCGGTTGGCATAGTCAGCGTTTCCGCATGGTCGCATTTTGGACAGGTTAGAATGGATTCAAGCTGTAGCGCCATAATGCGAGCGCCTCTCAAACCTTTCTCAGATAGCAGGCCTTCAGCATGAAGTTGCCAGCGTCCATTTTGCAGTCTACCTCGTGGTCACCACCGGTCAAACGGATGCTTTTTACCTTGGTACCCATCTTGAGCGTAATGGACGAACCCTTGACCTTCAAGTCTTTGATGAGTACCACTGAGTCACCGTCAGCCAGCACAAGGCCATTAGCATCCTTAATCACTGCCGCAGCGTCATCATCGGCTTTTTTAGGCTCTTTCATTGGCCACTCATGACCGCAGTCGGCGCACACATAGTTTTCTCCGTCCTGGTAAGTATTCTCCATGGCGCATTGGGGGCAGACGGGGATAGTTGGCATAATGGCGTTCAGATTGTGAATGGTTCCGGCATTTTAGCGGACTCGTTGCCTTCGGAACAAGTTTAAAAGAGTCCGAATCAGCCGATTATCGTGACCAGTCATCGGCGGTGAGCGGAATCAAGATGATTGATGGTTTGATTTGCACGCTCTGTGATGGGTTGTAGACGGCTGTCAGAATCCGCATAAATCTGATGGTGGATTTGACTGAGCAATATTGTGACCGTCACGCAAATGTGAGGGTTGAGGGATTGCGATGGGGTGGTGAACGACCGCAGTGCTTATGCGGTGCTGAGTGGTGCAAATTGTTTGAGGGTTTTCCGGGAGCCAGGGATTTTGTTCCCATCCTCAGGAAGGGGGGGGCCGGGCTGACCCAGAGGGGCTGCCCGGCTGAGAGTGCGAAGTTCAGAACAGTTCTTCGGTTACATTGGGACGATAGCCGAAAGCGGCGTTTTGCGAGGTGGCGCTGCGCGCCATCCCTGCGAACGGCTTTTCTGGAGGAATGAGTTGGTCGGCATGATGGCTCAGGATCTGGGCGTAGTAGGCTGCTTCAAAGCGGTGATACAACTGCACCAGAACATCGGCCAGCGCCGCTGCGGCCTCATTGGAGAGTTCCGGAAGTTCAATGTCGAGGATGGCGGTGGGTGGACGCTTGTTACGGCGCGAGGTGAAGATCAACTTTCTCTTGGTCATGATTTTCCTTTGGGTCATTAGCGGGCCCGGGAGTTGCGCCGGGTTGAGTGGGTGGTGGAATTGGGGGAGGCAAACACCTCCAGGTAGAGTTTGTCACTGAACTTTAGACATTCGCGGGTTTTTCCAAATACCGAAGGCACCCATCTGCGCGATAAATATTTTCAAAAAAAATGCAAAAAACACTTGACATGAAATCCGATTTGCGAGGTCGCTGCGCTACCCGCTCGGGGTTGTTTTTGAAGCGGGTAGCGCAGCGACCAATGAAGGGTTTTCAACCCCTGATCCCTCTTCATGTCGCTCACCTCCTCGGTCTGTCTGCTGCTCTCGGAATGGATTTCCTTTCTTTTGGCCGCCGTTCCACCCCGTTCCCGCCGAACCTTTGTCGAACTTCTGATCGGTTGCATGCTCAACCCGGAAGGCTGGGTCACTCGTGCCATCGGTGCCATTCGCCGCGAGGCGCACTGGACCACCTACTACAAACTGATCGAGCGGGCGAATGTCTCGGTCGCCGACTTGTCCATTCAATTGCTGCAATTGACGCAAAGAGTTTTTCCAAACGAGCTGGTCAACCTGATTATCGACGATACGCTGGTTCCTCGTTGCGCGAAGAAAGGGCCGGGGATCAGCGTCAAACACGATCACAGCCACAAGGCCAACCGGCCCACCTTTTTGAACAGCCAAGGTTGGGTCACACTGGCCCTGGTGGTGCGGGTCCGATTGGGTTCGGCGCTGACCATCCCAATTCGTTCCTGGTTGGTCGAAGAATCCGGCCAACGCGGCAAACTCTGGGTGGCTCGGCAGTTGATCGAGTCGGTCAGAGGGAATGTCAGGGAAGCGCGTCTGCTGATCGATGCCTGGTTCATGCGCAAGAGTTTGATTCTGCCCTTGCTCGAACAGAGGGTACGCATCATTGGTCAGGTGCGACGGGATACGGCACTCTACCTGCCTCCGGAACCAGAACCGAAACGCCGGGGGCCGAAACGAAAATACGGGCAGCGGCTCGATGCAGCCATGCTGGATACATTGCCAGCGCAGGAAATGAATCTGATGCTGTACGGCAAACTGCAACGGGTCCGGCTGCGCTCGGCCATCACCGTGGCGCGATTCCTGAAGGGGGTGCCCGTGCGGGCGGTGTGGTGCGAGATGCGTCAGGACGACAATACCTGGTCGCGTCCGCGCCTGATTCTGGCCACCGAGACGGAATTGTCGGCTCAGGCCGTGGTGGAAATCTACGCCGAACGCTGGGGTATCGAGCCTTTGTTCCACAACCTGAAGCGATGGTGGGGGGTGACGAACCTGTGGCAACAATCGAAGGGGGCTCTGGAACTGTGGATGCAGATTCGTTCCACGGCCTATGCACTGACCCAATTGCTCGCCCTGAAACTGTGGGAATCCTTCCCGCTGATGGAAATCGCGCCCTGGCGCAAGGGAGCAATGATCACGGCGGGACTTTTCGGTCAGTGGATGCGCATCCAATTTATCGGACTTCCCGTACGCCATGCCTCACCTTGTGCGCACAGCGACAACCCGAAGTCGGGGAATTTCGTGATGCCTTTCCCCACTCAGGATCAACGATTGCAGTGCTGAGGCGCGCAACCCCCTGTCCATCATTGTCGAATCGCCCTGTTTCGTGTTTTCCCCACCTCACCACCATGGAAAATCCTGGGTGGCTGGGAGAGGCGTATGTCTAAAGTTCAGTTCTACTAATTGTTCGACTTCTGTAGCCTTGGCCTGTACTTCCTGTTGAGTATTGACTCCCTGTTGACGAAGCAAATTCAAAAGCCTTATCAGGGCAGCCGCATCACCTCGTCTCGGGCGTAGATGACGAGCCCGACATCGGAGGTAGCGCTTGGTATGTTCGAGGGTAATCTCATCCACGGCGACTTTATTTCGTTTTAGCCAGTGGCTGAAGTCAGCAACAAATCTAGTCTGCAGATGTGCTGAACTCTGAGAATAACCCTGCTCATTCAATAGTGCTGTAAAGGAATCGATGTGCCCCACCAACGGCCCATCGGGAATGTGCGACAACGACCACGAATATTTGCTTGGCTGTTCCATGATGCCCTCCTTGCAATTAGTGCTGCAAAGAGGGTTAGACTATGTCCAGTAAAATTTGGTCAAACCGTTGGCTGGAGTGCTAATGGAAAAATACCGGACATAGTCCGGAAAGGGAGATAGTGGCGCCTATGTCCTTCAGGCAATAGGCGCCATAGTTATGCCACACATCTGATCGAAGCGGGCGTTGACCTGCTGGAAGTGCAAAAAATCCTCGGGCATCGATCCATCCTCACCACCCTCCACTACACCCACCTCACCGAACAAGGCCAACTCAACTCGCAAGCGTGTCTCAACCAGTTGATGGGGCAAATCCAGATCAGTTGGGGCAAGGTCAAATGATCCGGCTGGCGCACATTGTTGAAGCCTATGCGGCTGAGTTTATTGCTCAATATGGTCATTGTTTGATACCCGGCCAATTGACGGCGTTGAATGCCTTTCAAACTTGCCGCAGCAGCATGAGTCCCAAGATGCAACTTGCCTGTGACGATTGCCCAGAACTCAGTTATTTGCCACATTCCTGTGGGCATCGATCATGTCCGCATTGCCAAGCGCACGAATCCCAGCGCTGGATAGACCAGCAGATGCAAAAGCTCATTCCCGGAAATTACTTCATGGTGACATTCACCTTGCCCGCCCAATTCCGTGCACTGGCCTGGTTCAACCAGCGTGTGATGTATGACCTGATCACCCATAGTGCGTGGGAAACCGTCAACACCTTCAGCCAAAATGACAAAAAGTTGCGTGGCATCACCGGTGCAGTGACCGTGTTGCATACCCACAACCGTCGACTGGACTACCATCCGCATGTACATCTGGTGATGCCGGCCGCTGCGTTCGACAAAAAACGGCGGCTGTGGCGCAACAAGGATGGGGGGTATCTGTTCAATCACACCGCATTGGCCAAAGTATTTCGTGCCAAGGTACTGGAGGGTATCAAACAAGCCGGATTGAAGTTGCCGGGTGCTTATCCCACAGATTGGGTGGTGGATTGCAAGGAGGTTGGTTCAGGCCAACAGGCACTGATTTACCTCGGGCGTTATCTGTATCGGGGTGTGATACAGGAGAAAGATATCCTGTCCTGCGACAAGGGGCAGGTGACATTCCGTTACCAAAATAGCCAAACCAAGCAAACTGAAACCCGTACCCTCAGTGGCGTGGCATTCCTGCGTCTGGTTCTGCAACACATTCTGCCCAAAGGTTACCGCCGTGCCCGAAACTTCGGCTTTTTGCATCCCAACAGCAAATTGGTTCAGTTGGTACAACTCATCAAACGAGTCGTGCTTCCTCCACCGAAACCCCGCCCGACGATACGTTGTAAATGTTGCGGCGGGATAATGAAGATCGTGCGCACCCGCCTCAAATCAGTATTCGTCCAGCAGGTTACGTCAGGGAACTTTGGGCAAGGTGTCGCAAGTGCGGAGACAGCCATGTAACGCGACACACTTCGCCAACCTGCCATACTTGGCAGGCACGGGTATACTCGCCCTGCAAAAGGACGAAATCAGGTAGAAACGCATTAAAAATGGCAGGTTAAGCGCAACGGGTTGCTGCAATGGCAACGTTAAGGTGGTGAAATTGGATGCGTGGTGAGGGATGATCACCGCCGGCACCACCGCAGTCAGAGAGATATTTCCATAATAAGGGTCACAGAGGACTTGTTGGGCTTGTCCAACAAACGGTTCAGATCGTGGCTTGCGCACGATCTAACCTTATTCGTTAAGCAACCGATACTTTCCAGCCCATGTATCAGCGAAGATGAAATAAAAATGGTGCCCAGGAAGGGACTCGAACCCCCACACCTTGCGGCGGCAGGACCTAAACCTGCTGCGTCTACCAATTTCGCCACCTGGGCTAATTCTCTTTGGGGATTTTAACTGATTTTGCGGGGAAAGGGGATCAATGCTTCAGCCAGTTTTCCAATATCATGCGTAACTCATTGGGTTTGAAGGGTTTGGATAGGTAGTCACTCATGCCCGCATCAAGATAGCGCTGGCGATCTCCTACCATGGCATTGGCGGTGAGTGCAATGATGGGAATGGGGGAGGATCCCTTGAGTTTTTCCTTGGTTCTGATCTGATGGGTTGCCGTGATGCCGTCCATGATGGGCATCATTCCATCCATCAGAATCAAGTCAATGGGATTTGATTCCCATTGAAGGAGAGCTTCTTCTCCATTTCCTGCCAGAATGACCTGGCATCCTTCCTTCTCCAGAATTTTTTGGGCCAGGAGACGATTGGTGGCATTATCCTCGGCAATCAGCACCCGTGCGCGCTTAAGGGAGGGAAAGACTTGGACGGGCAGTTGGGTAGTCAAGGGGAGGACAGCGGGGGGGTTATACTGATAGGGCAAAATAAAGTGAAATGCTGAGCCTTTTCCAAGTTCGCTTTCAACATAAATGGAACCACCCAACATTTTTATTAGACTTGAGGAAATAGTCAAACCCAACCCGGTTCCCCCGAACTGTCGGGTGATACTGCCATCGCCTTGAGTGAAAGCACTAAAAATCTGTTCCTGCTGGTTTTTTGGAATACCGATACCACTATCAGAGACACAAAAATGCAGCGCATTCGGAAGGGAATTCTCCGGTTCAACTTGCACCTTTACATGGCCATGGGCCGTGAACTTGATAGCATTACCCACCAGATTGACCAGAATCTGGCAAAGTCGGTCGGGGTCTGAACCGATCAGAATTGGTAGATCGGGTTCGACTTCAAGAGAGAAATGTAACCCCTTGTCTTTAGTCTGAATTTGAAATGGGCGAATGGTTTTTTCCAAGAAAAGACGCAGGTCAAAAAACTCATGAGCCAAGGTAAGTTTTCCGGCTTCAATCTTAGAATGATCCAGAATATCATTGATAAGAGTGAGCAATTGCTGGGCTGAGAATTTGACGAGGTTGAGATATTCTTGTTGTACGGGGGTCAATTGAGTATCCAATACCAGATCGGTCATGCCCATGATGCCATTCATGGGGGTCCGGATTTCATGGCTCATGCTGGCGAGAAATTCACTTTTCATACGGTTGGCTCGTTCGGCAATCTCGTATGCCTTGACCAATTCTCCTTCGAGTTTCTTGCGTTCCGTCATATCGGTAATGGTGCCAACGACCCGTAGGGGATTGTTTTGATCATCCCGTCCAAACACCATCCCTTGGTCTAGCATCCACACATAATGCCCCTGACGATGCACCATGCGATGCAAACTACGATAGACCGGAAGTTTTCCCGCCAGATGATGTTCCAAACGTTCCATACTGGCGGGCAAGTCCTCAGGATGAATGCGACTGGTCCAATCTTCGAAACGATTCCCTAATTCTTCTTCCATGAAACCCAACAGCGACTTCCAAGAGGAAGACATGAATACGGTATTGGTGACGGGGTTCCAATCCCAGGCCCCATGCCCTGCACCCTCCAGCGCCAGTTTCCAGCGCCGCTCGTTATCTGCCAAGGCTTGGCGGGTGGTGTTCAATTGGGCGTGTTGTTGGCAGGCTTGTATGGCTACCCCCAGTTTACAGGCCAGGGGGCCGATTTCCTGAACCAGGTCGAGGGGCAGTGAGATGTTGCGTGCCAGTAGCAGAAAGCCGATTTCAGGAAGCGGCCAGAGATAACAGTGGTACTTATCCATCGAAGTATGAAATATCGATTTTATCCCTTTGTTTCGTCGGTCATATTGACTCATAAGTCGGTACAGAAATTCCATCTGGAGTTCATGACGGGTGTTGCGGGGTAACGTCATGAGCTGGATGGGATCTTCTTCACCGCAGCGCGTAACAACGGAGGCCAAGGTACACCCCAAACGGCGCATGAAGACCGGAAGGGTGGACTTGAGCATTTGTTCCAGATTCAGACTGATGCCAATGGACATGGCAATTTCCTGCAGGACTTCCTGCTGGACCATCCGCCAGGACTCTGGATTCTCCATCAGAAAAAACCCACCACGGCTGTCTTGTTATAGAACTCCAGATAATCTTGACCGCTGTTCGCAATTTCACCGATGGTCAAGGCACCCAGCATAGGACCAGGGGAGTGGATAACCGCCAGTTCCTGGCGGAAATCCTGTTCGAGAAAAAGTGCGCGCGAAATACAATCCACTACGAATTGAAGTTCATATGGACGGGACTGACTTTTACACCAAGCCTCGTGAGCCATGGCGTGAGCTCGTTGTGCTGCCTGGATCAGAGTGTGCTGGTTGCCGTGCAATACGCGTACAAAAGCGCCCGTAGGCACTTCACCGGCACAGGTAATGTGCTGGTTCTGGGTCGACAAAGGATCACGGACCACCATTTCCGCATCGAGGCGAGTAATTCCAAAGGGATAGGCTTTAGCAATGGAAAAAAAGTTGTCTGGGGTTATGTGTTGTCCCCCATGATTTGCCAGGATTTCTTGATACACCTCAAAGGCGGGACGCCAATCCAGCGAATGAATGATATTTCCCTGAGCGGAGGTGACCTTGTAAGGTCTGGAAATGGAGTCCCAGCCATGGGCAACTCCAACGCCGCTGGGGTAGTCCAGGAAGACCAACAGGGCACTGTCCTGCAGCAGACCGGTGGGGGTGATGATGCAGGGCTTGGGTTGGAGGGAGAGTGATCCACAGCCACCACCCAAATAATTGAGTTCCAGCCCAAAGGTATTGAACAGTCCTTCGATTAAACTGGAAATATGCGTAGCAAATCCATCGACGAATACCAGCAGGGTCTGAGTGTCCGGAGAGGTGGGCAGGTTGAAGGAATGGTCAAGAATTTCGTCAAAACAGGAATGTTGGGACAGATTATCCAGGATGACAAAAACGGGCGCACGGGATAAACCAACCACCACCACCCCCTCGGACCAAGCTTTTCCTTCATGCAATACTTGAGGAAAAATACCCCCCAGAACGGGTTTGGTGCAGGCATGCAAGAGAGGATTCAGATTGGCCGGGGTATAGCCGTTGGCATCGCATGCCAGGATCAGAAGGGCTGCTACTTCAGGAGTTTGCTCGAATAACTCGAGGTGCTTTCGCAGCGCATTGATCTGGGTCGACGGTTCAAAAATAAATGAGGTATGAAAGGGCATGGCCCCATGATAACTGAAAGAAATTGATATTGGGAGAGGGGGCGAAGGGAAAAGATGGATAAAAGTTCACAGACTGACGTGGTTATTGCACGGATATTTGCAGGTTCAGATCCTGAACCGAATCCACCGGATGGCCCTCCTTGATTGCAGGAAAAAATCGCCATTGTTGCAATGTTTCCAGTAATAGACGATTAAGTCTGGGGCTTTGGGTAGGATGCAACAATTCTACGGTGACGGTGCCGTCCTTGCTGATATGAAAACGTACCAAGGCGACCTCTTTCAAGGCGGAGGCGCGCAACTCGTCAGGAATGACCGGCAGAGGGTGGATCAATGCACGGGCTGCCCGTACTTCGCTGGCCCCTTGTCCATGTGGGCCAGCGGGTGGCGCATTGGATGAGGCGGGTGGAGGCGGAGTTGAGGTAGTACTGGGTGGCATGGGGGTAGAGGCAGGTGCGTTGGCTGGGGCGGCGGGTGCGGCCGGAGAAGGGGCAGCAGGAGCTTCCGAATGAGGAAGGGGGGGAGGGCTGGGGGAAGTGTTGGGCATATGCAGGACCTGTGGCACGACGGGGGTAGGTTTGGCTGCAGGGGCAGGGGGAGGGCCGGCATGGGCTTCATGGGCAGCGGGCAGTTCAATGATCTGTGCATCCACGGGAAGAGGGGGAGGAATTTTTTTGGCAGGGGGAGCCAGCCATTGGGTGAGCAGTTGCAAACCAAGAAGGCAGAGGACAAGAGCAAGGGGAAGTGTGACTGGCAACCGTGGCCAGAAGGTATCGTTCAGGGTTAGCAGGGTCGTGGGCTCAGTCCGCATGTTTCACAGCAATCAGAAAATGCTGTACGCCAACCCCACGGGCGCGCAACATGGCCTGGACAGTAATGCCATTAGGCGCTTGGCTGTCGGCAGCCACGATGAGATCGGTTTGGTCTGATTTCCCCATTTTTTGTTTCAGCACACTACCCAAAGTCTCCAAGGTAACGGGGGTTTTATCGATCAGAACTTGGCTTTGGGCCGTAATGGTCAAGGTAATGGGGTGCTTGGCCTGGAGGGGGGCCGCATGCCCCTGGGGCAAATTGACCGGCAGTGAGTGGAGATTTTGCATGGACAGCGAAGCCAGCATGAAAGTGGCCAACAGGAAAAACATCACATCGATCATAGGGATGATTTCGATGCGACCCCGGCGATAGGTGCGACGAGGACGGAGTTTCATGGGGATTCCTGTTCGGGAACGGAGAATTCGTAGCCCAGGCGGAGATTGTCCAGAAGATGAGTCCCTAGTCGCTCCATTTCCTCCAGGGCATGGGTTTGCTGGCGGGAAAAAAAATTGAATCCGAACAGGGCGATCAGGGCAATGAATATCCCCACAGCCGTGGCAATCAGGGCTTGTGCCACCCCCCCCGTCACGCCGCTGGGATCAACCAACCCATTGCCTCCAATCAGATTAAAGGCATGCATCATGCCCGTGATAGTGCCCAGCAATCCCAGCAAGGGCGCAGCCGTGACAATGGTTTCCAGGACCCAAAGCCCTCTTCCCATGCCTTTTTCCAGAATTTGTGCTTGGTCCTGAGCGCGCGATTCGATCCACCAGAGAGGGCGTGTACGATGGTCTAGGATGTTACGGCAAAATCGGCCATAGTAATTTCTTTCTCCCGTGCGACGAATTTCCTCATCCAGACTTTCCCAGGTGAACCCGTAGGTGCTGACCAGTTGATCCAGCGAGCGGGGCAAACGGATGAACCCCCAAAATATCCATGTACGGTCGAGGAGAATGACCAGTGCCATTAACGCCAGGAATAACAGGGGATACAGTGTCGGCCCCCCCAGTTGAAGAGCGTGCCAACTTTCGATCAATTCTTGCATGAAATCCATAGCCTCACAAGTCGTTACAAAGGTTTGGTGATGCCCAGAAAAAAACCTCGGGGCATGCCGTATTGAGGGGCACCTACACCAATCCCGGAACCATCCCGAATCAGATAGGTTTGATTGAACAGATTGAGCAGGACCAGACGATATTCCATGGGACCTGTGGAATCAAGAGCGATGGTACGACGTAATCCCAAGTTAACCACCGTATAGGCAGGCAGACTGGTGGTATTGGCAAAACCATTACGCAGTCCGCTTTGGTAGATGAGATCGGTGGACAGGTGGGTGCCGTTCCAATTATAAGCCAAGCCACTGGATGCGGTAAGTGCCTGTTGGTGGTCCACATAAACCCAATTGTTGGCAGCATAACTCAATACGGCAGGAGAAAACAGGTACTGACTAGAACTGATGCCCCGTGCTTGGCTGATGGTGCGTGCCAGATTGGCATAGGAAGAAAAGTTCTCATTCTTGTAGTTGGCAGTGAATTCGATTCCATAGATGAGGCCCTCGTTATAATTGAAAGGGGTCATGATCAGTGCAGGGCCAAACTGGCCCTCGTCGAGCAGGTTGGTGCTCCGACTGTAATAAGTATCCACGCCCACATTGGTTTGGGTATTGAGTTGATGCAAAAGACCGACATCGTAGTAATCGGTGCGTTGTGATTTGACCGGACTGTTTTGACCATTGGCAGCCAGGGTGGTATTTTGGAACAGTGCCAGCGTACTGGTACTGACCAGTTCGTTGGGCGGCGGGGTGAAATATCGTGAATACCCCATGTGCCAAGTGGTTTGTGGGGTCAGGGTATAGACCATGCCGATACGGGGACTCCATTGGTTTTCACTGACAAAGGCATTGACCTGATCGAAACGTAACCCATAGTTGACCGTCATGCGATCGCTTGCTTTCCATTCATCTTGAGTATACAAGGCCCATAGGGTGTTGCCATTGTAAGTATGGTTGTCCGTTATGGGATAAGCAGGTCCCGACACCATACCGCTGCCATTGACTGGAAACAGAGTGGAGGTATTGTTGCTGACGATGTTTTCTGTCTGGCCATAGAAACCGAAGCGCACGGTATGAGTGGGGGTGAGACGCCAGGTGGCATCGCTTTGCAACCCGTTGCTGAGACTGCTGCGCAGAATGTCCGGGGCGACTCCGTTGAAGGCGAGGTTTCCGGGAATGTCGGAGAGATACTGGAGACTTGTGGTGCGACTGAAGACCGAACTTTGGTAATCCAGTTGATCGCTGAGTGAACCTTGCAGGGCTAGGATGGAAAACTGATTGGATTCATTCTGTTGATCGGCGACCGTGGCGGAGTTGTACCCCTTCAGACCCATTTGAGGCAAAATTCCGATTTGATTAGGGTCGGGAACTTGACCCGGGTTGGCGGGAATCTGGAAGGAACCCTGATATCCGCCCAGCATGAGACTGACCTTGGTGGTGGGGTCGAGCAAGTAGGACAGATAACCAAAACCACGAAACTGCTGGGTATTATCATGGATCGGCGAACCGGGATTGGGACGTTGGATGCCCAGGCTATTGCTCAGGTATGAGCCGGTGAAAAAATAGGACAGATTGCCGATGGAATTACCGTATTCCACGCTGGGGTTGAGCGTGTTGAAACTTCCACCGTAAAGGTCGAATTGTCCTGATCCATCGTACTGCTGTTTTGTGGTGATGGAGACGACGCCCGCCGTGTGATCTCCATAGAGAGCAGGTAGAGCGCCCGTCATGAGGTCGATCTGTTGGGCGAAACGGGTATCAAAAAACTGCCCGAAACCATTCATCCCCTCGGGTAACAGGACACCGTCGATGCGGTATTGGATGTTGGCATGATCACCCCGGATATGCAACTGACCAAAGGAATCGTTGACGACGCCCGGGGCTTGCAAGAGAACCTGATTGAGGGGGGTGTTCTCTCCCTGCGGCAAGTCCTGAATGGCTTGGGCATCGAAACGCGTAATACTGCTTGCATCCTGGGTGGAGACCTGAGTACGAGAACTTCTCTTTTGTGCGCTGCTGATCTGAATGGCCAGAGCCTGGGTACTGCCGAGAGTCAGTCGGGTCGCCTGATCTGTATTACCCATCGTGACGATGCCGATGGCATCCTGATAGGGATCTTGGTGGGCTTGCAAACTGTAGGTCCCCGGAGGAAGCGAAAGGTGGAACTGGCCTTGAGCATCACTATGCAGGGTGGCCTGTGTGTTGCCCGAATCATCCTGAACCTGGATTTGAACCTGGGCAATCGGGTTTCCTAAACTATCTTCAACTTGCCCTTGCAAGATATTGCCCGAGTTGGCCAGGGCAACCTGGCAGGTAAACGCTCCAAAAAGTCCCTGACTCAAAAAAAGGATACGAATAAGGCGTTGCAAGATCCTCACCACCGTGGTTGGGGAAATGAGGGGTGAGAATCCAGAAAAAACCGGCCTTGCAGCGCACGAAGCCAGTGCAGAATAACCCGAAAAAATTGTGTGCTTGACCCAGGATGGGGACGAGATTGGATCATGGGGAGGAATGATATCTTGGCAAAGGCTGGAGCGGTGGTGCATGATACTCCATTCCTTCTTTTCTTCCAACCAGATGAAAGTCATGGATTGCGTTGCGGCCGTCAATACCTGAATCTGACGTTCGGGAAAGTATTGCCGGTAACCGAGAAACAATGTCTCCTGACGATCACTTTTTTCGTTCATCCCCCGTTCGGAACTTTATCCGAGCGAGGGATGGCCGGGTTTACTCAGGGATGTCAGGAGGCGTCACCGATTTTTGCGTTTCCACCTGCATCAAAGGCTCACTTTGAGCAGGAATGAAGCGCGTGCGTGCCGTGCGTCGCCGCCGTACCGGGGCAGGAAGTTCCTCTGGTTCCAGGGTAGTGGCACGAGTCTGCACCAACACCAGACCGGATTCGGGAGGGACGGCCAGCGTTTCCTGCTGAAGTGACGTTGCAGGAGCCGAAATTACCGTAGCCACAGGTTTATGGAGGGCCGTTTCCGCAGGTAATGGGGGTTGCTGGATGGTAGATTCTGCGAAAGAAACTGCTTCAGGTTCAGGAGCCTGTTCAGCCCCTGTTTCCGGCGAGGATACAGGGAGAGAGAGGGTTAAGTGCTCTGCACTGGGCGAGGAATCACCTTTTTCTGCTTCAGGCAATAGAATTTCCAACTCGGCCTCGGGCACGGGGATCACTGCAGGGGCAGCGTCAACCTGAAGGGCCGCTTCTGTGTCAGACCGGACGGAAACAGGCTCTTGAAGCACTTCCACCTCATCTTCATCCCCATCACCTTTCTTCAGTACATCTGCCTCAGAGAGAGGAAAAGCGGGCGCAATGGCTCCATTGAAACGACGAGATTTTTCACGTCGTCCTCCCCGTCGTCCCCGACGCCGACCTTCCTTTTCCGCCGGCACGGTGCTGACGCCATCTCCTTCCAGGACTTCCTCAACGGATGATTCTGCCACTACGATAAGGGGTGGGGCAGAGTCATCCGTGGGACGGATTCTTCTTTGTGTCCGGGGGGGCTTGGGGGCAGACTTTGCTTCCGCCGGGGTATCTGGAGCGGTCACTTCATTCTGGGTGGCGGCCTCAAGGACTGGAGAGCGGTTTTGCGGACTCCGTTCCCGTCGTTCTCTTCGTTGACGGGGGGGGCGACGATCCTCTCGTTCGGGGCGAGCGGGAACAGGGGACACCGTCTTGACTTCGGCAGGAAGAAGATGCGAGGCAGGTTCGGGACGGGTCCCGATCGATGCGGAGTTGCCTTTCAGCCAACCTATGATGGTCCCGAACAAACCTTTACGCTCCTGTTCACGATAGGTATGGGCGGGTAGAGCGGCAGGTGCAGGGGCGCGGACCACGGGCATGGGCGCGGGTTGCTGAGGGGTGATGCCGCGGACTGCGGCAACGGGCCGGTCGGGCTTGGAAGGGGTGAGCGCATGGACCCGGGGTTCCTGATTATCCGCGGGAACTTCCACCAACTGGTAACTGGCTTCCGTGAAATCCATTTGATTGGCTTCATCATGGCGAATGCGTACCACAGAATAGTGGGGCGTTTCCATGTGAATATTGGGGATCAGCATGACATGGACCTTGAGACGGGCCTCGATACCATAGATGTCTGGACGCTTTTCATTGAGCAGGAAAGTGGCGACATCCACCGGTACTTGAGCACGCACGATGGCCGTATTATCCTTCATGGCTTCTTCTTGCAGGATACGCAGAATATGCAGGGCAGAGGATTCCGTATCGCGGATCACCCCGGTTCCATGACAGCGTGGGCAAGGGGTATGACTGGTTTCTCCGAGGGAAGGCTGCAGGCGTTGACGGGACAGTTCGAGCAAACCAAAGCGGGAAATCTTGCCGGTTTGGACGCGCGCCCGATCGTAGCGCAGGGCGTCACGCAAGCGGTTTTCCACTTCGCGCTGGTTGCGCGGGTTCTCCATATCGATGAAATCGATGACGATCAGTCCACCCAGGTCGCGCAAACGCAATTGACGAGCAATTTCATCGGCCGCTTCCTGATTGGTGTTGAGAGCTGTATGTTCGATATCAGCACCCCGCGTGGCACGGGCCGAGTTGACGTCTACAGAGACCAGGGCCTCGGTATGGTCGATGACGATGGCCCCTCCGGAAGGTAGACTGACTTCACGACGGTAGGCCGTTTCAATCTGGTGTTCGATCTGAAAGCGCGAGAAGAGTGGTACGTCATCATGGTATAACTTAACCTTGTTAACGTTCCCGGGCATGACGTGACTCATGAACTGGCGCGCCTGCTCGTAAATGAGTTCGGTATCGATGAGAATTTCACCAATATCGGGTTGGAACAGGTCGCGAATCGCTCGAATAACCAGACTTCCTTCCTGATAAATCAGAAATGCGCCTTTTTGACCTGTGGCAGCAACTTCAATGGCAGCCCATAGTTGCAAGAGATAGTTGAGATCCCACTGTAACTCCTCGGCGGAGCGACCGATGCCTGCGGTGCGGGCAATCAGGGACATGCCGGCAGGGACTTCGAGTTGGGTGAGAACATCCCGCAATTCAGCGCGTTCTTCTCCTTCCACTCGCCGCGAAACACCACCACCACGGGGATTATTGGGCATCAACACCAGATACCGGCCTGCCAAACTGATGAAAGAGGTCAGGGCCGCCCCTTTGTTTCCTCGTTCATCCTTGTCAACCTGGACAATGAGTTCCTGGCCTTCCTTAAGTAAACTGGCGATGCGTTGACGAGAAAAGTCACCCTCTTCGTCGTTCAGAGCGGTACGGGCAATTTCCTTGAAGGGCAGAAAACCGTGGCGGTCTGCACCGTAGTCCACAAAAACGGCTTCAAGCGAAGGTTCAACACGACTGACAACTGCTTTGTAAATATTACTTTTTTTCTGTTCCTTTCCGGAATATTCGATATCAAGGTCGATCAGTTTTTGACCATCGACAATAGCCACCCGGAGTTCTTCCGTGTGTGTGGCGTTAAACAACATTCTTTTCATGCTCAGGCTCCAGCGCGCTGGGGCTGCCGGGCGGTAAACACCCTTCCGCAAATCTCCCGGATTTAAGGGGAAATTCGTGAATGATCCTTCAAAGAGTCTGGAAATCCGTTTTTAATGGTGGACAACCTCTTGTGGGTCACGATGGGAATTACCTTCAACGACGTGTGTACCTAATAACGCCGGATCAATCAAATACGGAGCGGTCAGCGCGCAAATCAACAACTATCGCTACTTTTTGGTGAGCGAGATTAACCAGAGTCGAAGACTGATCATCGGTTCGATGAGATAATGAGCGAAATCTCGATGGTCAGCATCCGTATCATTCAATCGTTGTGGATACCTTGCTGGATGGGGCAGAAATTCTCTGCCGTGCCTGCGCCAAACTGGGCATGGATTCCACAAACACTTATTCTAAAACAAATAATGACATTAAGCAAAGCATTCGTGGAATGGCTGGAAGTCGATGAAGATCAAGCCGGTCAACGCCTTGATAATTTTCTCCAGGGATACCTTAAAGGGGTCCCTAAAAGTCACGTCTATCGCCTGTTGCGCAATGGCGAAGTACGGGTCAACAGCAAACGTGCCGATCCTTCCTATCGACTTCAAAGTCAGGATCGTTTAAGGATTCCTCCGGTACGCCGGGCAACTCCCGAGGAGGTGGCGGCAGTCCCTCCTTTACCGGTTTCTCTGCGTTCAGAGGTCCTGCACGAAGATGAGGGATTGTTGGTCTTGAACAAACCCGCAGGGGTGGCAGTCCATGGAGGAAGTGGCATCCGGTTGGGGGTCATCGAACAATTGCGGCAGGATCGCCCAGATGCTCGTTTCCTGGAGTTGGTACACCGCCTCGATCGAGATACCTCGGGATTATTGCTGGTGGCCAAGAAGCGTGCCGTTTTGGTGGCTTTGCATGAATTGTTGCGCCACAACCGTATGGAAAAATCTTACCTTGCCTTGGTACAAGGTCAATTTCCCCAAGCCCGGCAACGGGTCAATTTGCCTCTGCACAAATACATGACGGCCAGTGGTGAACGACGGGTGGCTATCCAGGCAGAAGGAAAACCATCGGAAACCCTGTTTACCCGGCTCCAGACCTGGCCTGAAGCCACCCTTCTAGAGGCACGCCTGCTTACGGGGCGGACCCACCAGATTCGGGTACATCTGGCACATTTGGGGTTTCCTATTGCAGGGGATGACAAATATGGCAATTATGACTGGAATCATCAACTGACCCGTTTAGGTTTCAAGCGTATGTTTTTACACGCAGCCCGCTTGTCCTTCGTTCATCCCCTGGACCAACGTCCGCTGGTCTTCGAAGCTCCCTTGCCGCTGCCTTTGGCCCAGATTCTCACCCGTTTGGCGAAATCGGGATTGGGAGAGGAGTCACTCGCCCCGCCCAGGCGAGTGCGCCAGAAACAGGAATAGGGTAGGGAAGTGATGCAGGTCGGGGGGGGGATGGCGCCGCCATTCAGACACGGAAGCGGTCCAGACCCATTCTTGGGGTCCAGTTAGATCTCTGGCCACACAGAGTTGGGTCATGGGATGCAGAGTGCAACACAAACTGGTGAAGAGAACACCGTTGCGGTAGGGGGTTTCTATGAACGACTGAGTTTCATGGAGGGCCCGCGAACGCTTTTCCAGTTCGATCAGACGGACATTACGGGCGATCTCGGGTACCGGAAGATAGCCATGGAAGGTGAAGCGTTGTCCTTCCAATCCGCTGGCCATGAGACCCAGCAACAACGAGGAGGGACCCGTTTCGGGCACGACCCGAAACCCTGCGGTATGGGCAGCACGGACCAGGCGTGCCCCTGGATCGGCAATGGCCGGGCATCCTGCATCTGACAGTAGTCCCAGGCTATGTCCCTGACTTAACGGTGTCAGCAGGGACTCCAAGTGGGCCATCGTGGTTTCCTGGGTCAGAGAGGATAAAGTCAACTGGGCAATAGGAAGCGGATGGCCGATTCGTTTGAGCAGACGACGGGCCGTTTTCGGGGTTTCCACCACAAAGAAGGAAAGTTGTCTAAAACGATCCAGTAGCCGGGGCGACAGTGTCAGGAGTGCATCAGGTGCTTCGCTCAAAGGAACGGGGAGCAAGTACAGTGTGCCGTGGGGAGTCATGGACGGAAGTCTCAGGGGAGGACGATTCCAAAACGTGCCAACAGAGAGGTCAGAGCAATAAGCGGAAGCCCGATCAAGGCAGTAGGGTCTTCGCTGATAACCTTTTCGACCAACGTGATGCCCAAGGTTTCAATACGTCCGCTGCCGGCACAATCGTAAGGCTGATCCTTGCGCAGGTAGCGTTCGATCTGCGTTGGAGTCAATGTCCGATAATGAACCGTAACGGTCACTCGAAGGGATTCATGATGGCCGCTGGCGGCATCCAGAACGCAAAGCCCCGTGTGAAATTGCAGGGCGCGACCACTGGCCCAGGTCAATTGTTCCACGGCAGCTTCATGGTCAATGGGTTTGCTGATGGCCTGACCATTCCGTTCGGCCACCTGGTCGCTACCGATGATCAGGCCTTGGTGATGGAAGCGACCGATGGCGCGGGCCTTTTCCAGTGACAGACGCAAGCAAGTCTCCTGCGGGTGTTCTTCTTTGCCAGGGGTTTCGTCGATATCCGGGGCTTTCCAAACGAAAGGAATCTGGAGGCGAGCGAGCAATTCGCGGCGGTAGGGTGAACTGGAAGCCAATATCAGGGGAGTCATGGGGGGGTCGTGATTCAGTACGGGGAGACGCAAGGTGGGGAGTATAGCAAAATTGCCGCCGCGATTTGACAGAGGCTGACAACTCTTTGACAGAAAGCAGGGTCGCACGGTAGAATGGAGGGCTTATGTTTGATGCACCCGTACTCGATCCCTATCGCTTTACGGCCCTAGCAGAGCGGGTCGAGGGGGAGTGCCGTCCGGATCAGATACCTGCCCTGCAGGAATATCTATTTTCTCCTGAGGGAAAGATTCGGTTTGTCATGCGTGGATGGGTGGATGAAAGGGGGCGTCGCCTTCTTGAGGTTCAGGTCGAGGGACAACTCTGGTTGGTATGTCGACGGTGCCTTTCTGGGCTCTCCTTTGATTTGGAAGCCCATTCGCGAATACACTTCGTGGGCAACGAGGCGGCTCTGCCAGATCTTGAAACTGAGGATCCTGAAGAGGAAACTCTGGTTTTTCCGGAGTCTCTGGATGTTGCCGAATGGGTTGCAGAAGAAGTATTGCTGGCTTTGCCATTAGCGCCAGTACACGCGGGTGAGACCTGTGTCGGGGCCGAAAATGGCGAAGAAGACCTGGCTGGCAAGACAAGGCCGTTTGCCGTATTGGGCGCATTGAAAGTTCCAGCGCGCGAGTGAAGGACACTTGGCGTTATATTCATTGATCATTTAGGAGTCAGAACCATGGCCGTTCAACAAAATAAAAAGTCCCCTTCCAAGCGCGGTATGCATCGTGCCCATGATTTTTTGACGGCCAAGCCACTGGCGGCGGAACCAACCACGGGTGAAACCCATTTGCGCCACCATATCAGCCCGAATGGCTTTTATCGTGGTCGTAAAGTGGTCCAGTCTAAAAACGACTAACTTTCATTTCAGAATTACCGCGTGTCTGTGACTCGTTTGCTGACGATAGCGGTGGATGCCATGGGGGGCGATCATGGCCCCGCTGTGGTCGTTCCGGCTGTCCTCGATTTTCTGGCGCAGGACCCTGAAGTCGCTGTGACTCTGGTCGGCTTGCGTTCTCCCATTGAATCTCTTCTCCTCGCCTCTCCCATTTATGGCTCGGTGCGTACCCGCATTGCTCTCCATGAAGCCAGCCAATTGGTCAGCATGGAGGAATCTCCCGTTTTGTCTCTCAAGAACAAAAAGGATTCTTCCTTGAGGGTCTCCATCAATCTGGTAAAGTCTGGAGCGGCGGATTGTTGTGTCAGTGCGGGAAATACGGGTGCCCTCATGGCAACGGCACGTTTCGTCCTGAAAATGATGCCGGGCATCGAACGTCCAGCCATTGCCACTACCATGCCCTCCATTCGCGGGCCAGTTTATGTGCTGGATCTGGGGGCCAATGTGGATTGTGCGCCTGAACACCTGCTTCAGTTCGGGATCATGGGATCCATTCTGGCCACCAGTCCGGAATGTCCCCAACCCAGCGTCGGGTTGCTCAATATCGGACACGAAGCCATCAAGGGGAGCGAAATCATCAAGCGTGCATCTGAATTGTTGCGCACGGCCCCTATCCGCTTTCATGGTAATGTGGAAGGAGACGATATTTACAAGGGAACGGTGGATGTGGTGGTTTGCGATGGATTTGTGGGCAATGTAGTCCTGAAGACCTCGGAAGGTTTGGCCTGGATGTTGGGACAGATGATCCGTACAGAATTTAACCGTTCATTCTGGACGCGCCTGGCGGGTGCAGTGGCTCTGCCTGTCCTGAATCGATTCAAGCGCAGAGTGGATCATCGTCAGTACAATGGAGCCAGTTTGTTAGGACTCAGAGGACTGGTGGTCAAAAGTCATGGGGGGGCTGACGCCTATGCCTTTCGTCACGCCCTGCTTTATGCTGTGACGGAAGTGCGCAGTAACGTACTCGGGCGCATCCAGGAAGCTGTACAGGAACGGGAGAATCTGGCGTCATGATTTATTCCAAGTTATTGGGAACCGGAAGTTATTTGCCAGAACAGATCATCACCAACGATGATCTGGCGCAACGGATAGAGACCAGCGATGAATGGATTCGCAGCCGTACGGGAATTTGTCAGCGCCATGTTCGTGCGGCGGGACAAACCACCAGTGATCTGGCTCTGGAAGCTTCGCGCCGTGCGCTTGAGGCGGCTGGGTTAAGACCAGATCAACTGGATCTCATCGTGGTGGCGACCACCACGCCGGATATGGCCTTTCCCAGTACGGCTTGTTTGCTTCAAGCCAAGTTGGGGGCAAATACCGGTGCCCCGGCTTTTGATGTGCAGGCAGTATGCACCGGATTCCTCTATGCCCTGTCTGTGGCAGATCAGTTCATTCGTTCAGGTTCGGCACGTCAGGTTCTGGTAGTCGGTGCAGAAACTTTTACCCATTTGCTCGATTGGAATGATCGCAATACCTGTGTCCTTTTTGGCGATGGAGCCGGTGCAGTGGTTCTGGGGGCTTCCTCCACTCCCGGATTGTTGGGGACGCGCCTGCATGCCGATGGTCGCTATGCCGGCTTGCTCTCCGCCCCAGGTTCAATGAGTGGGGGGCAGGTGCTGGGCAAACCCACCGTGCAAATGGACGGCGGCGCCGTCTTTAAATTTGCCGTCAAGGTACTGGATCAAGTCAGTCGTGAAATCCTGACCGAACATGGTCTGACCCCAGCGGCGGTGGATTGTTTTATCCCGCATCAGGCCAATATTCGCATCATTGAAGCCACGGCTCATAAACTGGGGATTCCGTCGGAACGCGTGGTGCGCACGGTTAGTGAGCATGGAAACACCTCGGCGGCTTCCGTTCCCTTGGCGCTGGATCATGCCTGGCGTACCGGACAATTCAAAACCGGACAACTGGGTTTGCTGGTGGCCGTGGGCGGCGGTTTCACTTGGGGTGCCGGGCTGTTGCAGGTCTAACCGGATTCTAACGACGAGGAATAGTCAGATGACATGGGCCATGGTTTTCCCCGGTCAGGGATCACAAAGTATCGGTATGTTGCACCCTTATGAAGGGTTGCCGGAGGTGCGTCACACCATTGACACGGCTTCTGCCGTGCTTGATCAGGATATTTGGGGCTTGGTGGCCAATGGTCCTGAAGAGTCCCTGATGACTACGGTCAATACCCAACCTGTCATGTTGGCAGCGGGAGTAGGGGTTTACCGCGCTTGGCGCGGACGGGGCGGTGCCGAACCGAACTGGTTGGCGGGACATAGTCTGGGTGAATACACCGCCCTCGTGGTAGCAGAAAGTATCTCTTTTGAAGAAGCATTGCGTCTGGTTCGTTTTCGTGCTCAGGTGATGCAGGAAGCGGTGCCCGCAGGCGTGGGGGCCATGGCCGCACTCCTCGGTTTGGAGGATGGTGCTGTGTTGGCCGCCTGTCAGGAAGCAGCCCAGGGTGAGGTCGTGGAGGCTGTTAATTTCAATTCCCCTGGCCAGGTAGTCATTGCCGGGCATCGGACGGCGGTGGCGCGTGCCATCGAAATGGCCAAGTCCCGTGGTGCGAAGCGCGCCGTCATGCTTTCTCTTAGCGTCCCTTCTCACTGTAGCCTTATGAAGCCGGCTGCCGAACGCTTGGCCCACTATCTTGAACAGATTCCTCTGGTGTCGCCGCGCATTCCCGTGTTACACAATGCCGAAGTGGTTCAGGCTCCCACGTCCATGGAGATACGGACCGCATTGACCAAGCAATTATATCGTCCCGTGCGTTGGGTTGATACGATTCGTGCTTTTGCCCGGGAAGGGTGTACGCGGGTGGTAGAATGTGGACCAGGCAAGGTTTTGGCTCCTCTGGTCCGTCGTATCGACTCGGAGATGGAAGGAATCGCGTTGAACAGTGCAGAGGTCCTTCAGGGCGCGTTGTCATAATACTAAATAATAAATATAGGGGGGAGAATGCTCAAGGAACAGGTGGTTCTGGTGACGGGGGCCAGTCGAGGCATCGGTCAGGCGATTGCGCGGGAATTGGCCCGTCAGGGAGCCAAGGTGGCGGCTACTGCCACCACTGTCCAAGGCGCTGAACAGATTGAAAAAGACTTGCATGCCATTCACCCGGAATGCCTGGGGCTCGTGCTGGATGTGCGGGTGCCCGAAGCCATTCTGCAGACAGTGGACGCAGTCAAACAACGTTTGGGTCCCATCTCCATACTGGTGAACAATGCGGGGGTGACCCGTGACATGTTGGCCGTACGGATGCGCGATGAAGAATGGGATACAGTTCTGGATACCAACTTGAAAGCGGTTTTCCAGTTATCTCGGGCCGTTTTGCGGGATATGATGAAGGCTCGTCAGGGACGCATCATCAACATCGGTTCCGTGGTGGGGAGCACCGGCAATGGGGGACAAGCCAACTATGCCGCTGCCAAGGCGGGGTTGGTGGGATTGACCAAGTCCCTGGCGCGGGAATTGGGTAGTCGCGGTATTACAGTCAATTGCGTAGCTCCAGGATTTATCGATACTGATATGACTCGTGGACTGGATATTGTCCAGCAACAGGCCCTGTTGTCCAGCATTCCTTTGGGCCGCCTCGGTCAACCCGAGGATATCGCTCAGGCTGTTGCGTACCTGGCATCGCCGGGAGCAGCTTATGTGACCGGTGCCACCCTGCACGTCAATGGGGGCATGGTCATGGATTGACCCATCCTTCGGGATGGTATTCGTCGGCGGGTTTTGGTACACTACGCCTGTTTTTTTGAAAGACAACAGCCAAGGATCCTAATTACATGTCTACTATTGAAGAACGCGTCAAGAAAATCGTTTCAGAGCAACTGGGAGTTAAACTCGAGGATATTCAGACCTCCTCTTCCTTTGTGGAAGATCTGGGGGCCGATTCTCTCGATACAGTTGAATTGGTGATGGCTCTGGAAGAAGAATTCGAGTGCGAAATTCCTGATGAGCAAGCCGAAAAAATCACAACGGTGCAACAAGCCATCGATTATGTGAATTCCCACTTGCCTGCCTGATAGGCCACACTCAAGTCTGGAATACTGGGGCAAGCGCTGCGCTCTGCCTTGAATTATGGAGGTCTGAATCATGTCCCGTCGTCGCGTCGTCGTCACTGGTCTGGGGATCGTATCCCCTGTAGGGAACTCTGTCCCTGAGGCTTGGGCGCAACTGTGTGCCGGGCGCTCTGGAATCGGGCCGATTACCCGCTTCGATCCTGCGCTCATGCCTTGCCAGATTGCAGGAGAAGTCAAAAATTTTGATCCTGCACAGTACCTCAATCCCAAAGAGGTACGCCGCATGGATATCTTTATCCATTTTGGTCTGGTGGCGGCGATGGAGGCCTTGCGTGACGCCGGCGTCACGGCTCATCCGGTGGATGCCGAACGGGTGGGCGTGTGTATTGGTTCCGGGATTGGCGGATTACCCATGATTACGGATACGGGTCGTGCTTATCAGGAAGGGGGGGTACGCAGAATTTCTCCTTTTTTCATCCCCGGCAGTATCATCAATATGATTTCAGGCAACCTGTCGATCATGTACGGCCTGAAAGGCCCCAATCTGGCTTTGGTGACCGCTTGTACCACCGGGAATCACAGCATTGGGGAAGCGGCTCGACTGATCGAGTATGGCGATGCTGACATGATGGTTGCAGGTGGAGCTGAAGCCGCCATCAACGAATTGGGAATCGGCGGATTCTGTGCCGCCCGAGCACTCAGTACGCGCAACGATGCGCCTGAAATTGCCAGTCGCCCCTGGGACCGGGATCGTGATGGTTTCGTCATGGGCGAAGGGGCTGGTGTTCTGGTTTTGGAAGAGTTGTCCCATGCTCAGGCCAGAGGGGCAAAAATTTATGCCGAACTGTGCGGTTATGGCATGAGTGCGGATGCTTATCACATGACCTCTCCTTCGGCAGATGGCGATGGCGCACGCCGGAGTATGCTCAATGCTCTGAAAAATGCTGGACTCAACCCGGATCAGGTGGACTACATCAATGCCCATGGGACCTCTACCCCCTTGGGGGATCTGGCAGAAACCGTCGCGGTCAAACGTACTTTTGGGGACCATGCTTATAAACTGGCCATCAGTTCCACCAAGTCCATGACAGGGCACCTCTTGGGGGCCGCAGGGGGGATAGAAGCCGTGTTTTCTGTATTGGCTCTTCACCATCAGTTGATTCCTCCGACCATCAATCTGGATAATCCTAGCCCCGAATGCGATCTCGATTTTGTCCCCCATGAGGCCCGTGCCATGCCCGTGAATGTGGTCTTGTCCAATTCCTTTGGTTTTGGCGGAACCAATGGAAGCCTGATTTTTCGCCGCCTTGAATAGATTTTATTATTCTGATGCGCCGTCTGCTCTGGGTTCTGGTGAGTGGACTGAGCGGGTTGATTATCTGGCTCGCTTTGTTTTTCATTCGCCCCCTGCCGCTACCCCATACCCCTTATGCCTTTGAATTGTCCAATGGACTGGGGTTGCGTGCCGTGGCACAACAACTGGTTCAGAAGGGAGTGCTCACAGAACCCTGGACCTTTACCTGGGTAGGGAGAATTCTGGGCGAACAAAGTCACCTGAAAGCCGGCAGTTATGAATGGACCCAACCTCTGACTGGTTGGCAGATACTGCGGCAGATGGCTCGGGGAGAAGGGGATGCCTGGCAGGTGCAGATCATTGAAGGGACCACTTTCGCTCAGTTGCGCACCCTCCTGGCACAGCAACCCAATTTGCGGCAAGACAGTGCCGGACTGTCCGATATTGCCGTAATGGCACATCTGGGCGCTGTGGGGCAGAGGCCTGAAGGATGGTTTTTTCCAGATACCTATTTTTATAACCCTGGCGAAAGTGATTGGAATATTCTTGAGCGGGCATATCGGGCCATGAACGAACGACTGGCTCAGATTTGGGCGACGCGCGATCCTGACCTGGCCTTGACGGACCCTTACCAAGCTTTGATCCTGGCTTCCCTGATTGAGAAAGAAACGGCCAATCGAGAAGAGCGGGCACGTATTGCCGCTGTTTTTTTGAATCGTTTGCGCCTGGATATGCGCCTGCAAACCGATCCCACCGTGATCTATGGTCTGGGGGCGGATTACGACGGTCATCTGCATCACCGTGACTTGCATCGGGACAATGCCTATAATACCTATACCCGAAACGGCCTTCCTCCAACACCCATTGCCTTGCCTGGGGCGGCGGCACTCCGTGCAGCCGTACACCCGCTGGCGGTTTCCGACTTGTTTTTTGTGGCGCGGGGGGATGGGACCCACCAATTTTCCACCACCCTCGAAGCGCATCAACTGGCAGTGCAGCGATACCAGATCAAACGGGCGGACAGACCATGAGTGGTAAGTTCATTACCTTGGAAGGAATCGATGGCGCGGGGAAGAGCACTCAACTGGATACGATTCAACACTGGTTGGAAGTCCGTGGCGTGGTGGTAAGACGAACGCGCGAGCCGGGAGGAACCGCCTTGGCAGAAGCCCTGAGGCCCCTGCTATTGAATACACCCATGTCACCCCTGAGCGAGGCTCTACTCGTCTTTGCCGGGCGTCACGATCATGTTACTCAGGTTATCGAGCCTGCTTTGGTACGGGGAGAGTGGGTATTGAGCGACCGTTTCGTGGATGCCAGTTTCGCCTATCAGGGCGGCGGGCGAGGGTTGTCTCAAGATATTTTGAAGACCCTGGAAACCTGGGTTTGTGCAGACTTTCAACCGGATTTGACCCTATGGTTTGATCTGGATCCCGACATTGCGGCTCAACGTTTGGCACGTGCGCGACAGGAAGGAGACCGTTTCGAGCGGGAAGAACGAGCTTTCTTTGAACGGGTGCGTGCAGGGTATGAAGCGCGCAGCCATCTACCCCGTGTTTACAGGATAGATGCGGCTGTCGAGCCAAGAACTCTGGCAGAGCAGGTCGATGGTGTTCTGCGACGGGCTTTCCCCTCTCTTGCAGGTAGTCCATGATCCACCCCTGGAATCACAAGGTTTTTGACCGGCTGTGGGCAGCAGAGCGGCCTCAGGGTCTACTGTTGACCGGTCCCGCAGGACTGGGCAAAGGCGTACTGGCGCGCCATCTGGCCCAGGCGATCCTCTGTGAAGGGAAAGCGCCACAGCCCTGTGGAATCTGTCCCTCCTGTGGTTGGTTTCAAGCCGGGAACCATCCTGATTTCCGCCTGTTGGTGCCGCCTCGCCTGGAAGAGGGGGGGGATTCGGAGGGAAGTGTCTGGATTACCGTGGATGCTGTGCGAGCTCTCGCCGAATTCCTTATGACCACGAGCCACCGGCAGGGGTGGCGGGTCATTTTGATCGAACCCGCTGAGGCTCTTAATCTGGCGGCAGCCAATGCCTTGTTGAAAACGCTCGAGGAACCTCCTCCTCAGACCTTGTTTTTACTGGTCAGCCACCACTCGGCTCGGATTCCTGTCACGGTTCGCAGTCGTTGCCGACTCTGGCCGGTTCCTCTTCCTACGGGGGAGCAAGCCATGCAATGGCTCCACCAAGAGGGGGTCAAGGAACCTTCTGGCTACTTGCGTCGTTCCGGGGGGGCGCCCTTACGAGCCCTCGAACAGTTTCAACGTGACCATGAAGGACGTCTGGGGTTTTTACAGATCCTGACGGACCATGGCCTTTCTTTGACTCAACAAGCGGACAGGATTTTGAATCTGGGCTTGGATCAATGGCTGGAATGGCTCCAGTTCTGGGTCATGGATTTGATCGGGCAAAAAATTCTGGGCCATGGTCATTATCATCAGGACTTCCAGGAGGCATTGGGCCATATGGCTTCCCGTCTGGATCTTTACGATCTGCTGGCTTGGGAAACCCGTCTTCGTGAAGCTCGTCGCTGGATGAATCATCCCCTGAACGCGCGACTTTTGACCGAATCTTTGCTGGCACCGCTTCACCTACCTTCTTGAAAGCGAGGTTGTTCCATGTTTGCCGATTCTCACTGTCATTTGGATTTTCCTGAATTAAGAGCTCAGTTGTCGAGTGTACATGCTGCCATGGTGCAGGCCAGAGTTACCCGTGCACTTTGTATCTCAGTAAAACTGGAAACCGTTCCGGAAGTGCTTGCCGTGGCAGAAACAGATCCGGGGTGGCATGCCACGGTAGGGGTTCATCCGGATTATCAGCACATCGAGGAACCCAGCGTGGAACGTCTGGTAGCTGAAGCGGCTCATGCCAAGGTCGTGGCCATTGGCGAAACTGGCCTGGATTATTATCGTTTGGAAGGGGATCTGGAATGGCAACGAACCCGTTTCCGAACTCATATTCGCGCGGCTCGACAAGTACGAAAACCCCTCGTGATTCATACCCGTGCTGCGGCAATGGATACCTTGCGGGTGCTGGACGAGGAGGGAGCGGATGAGGTGGGCGGAGTACTGCACTGTTTCACCGAAACTCAGGCGGTGGCCGATGCCGCCTTGGAGCGGGGCTTTTACCTCTCTTTTTCTGGAATTGTTACCTTTCGCAATGCCAAGGCTCTCAAGGAAGTGGTGTGCCGGATCCCCCTGGAGCGCCTGTTGATTGAAACCGATTCGCCCTATCTGGCACCAGAGCCCCTGCGCGGGAAGACCAATCAACCGGCTTATGTGCCCCATGTGGCAGGAGAAATCGCGCGCTTGCGCGGGATATCAGTGGAAGAAGTTGGCGAACGTACCACCGAAAATTACTGTCGTTTGTTCCGGGTCAGTTGAAAGAAATTGCATTATTTAGTTCGTATGCGTACAATTAAGTTCGCCGGTTGATTATCTGGAGTTATCCATGAATTCTTATTCCTCTGCAAAATTCACCCCCGTAGCGATCGGTCTGCACTGGATCATGGCCGCAGGATTAGCCATTGCCTTTGGGGTGGGACAATATATGTCCGGTTTAGAACTTTCTCCCTGGAAGTTAAAAATATACACCTGGCATAAATGGTTGGGTATCACCCTGTTTTTGCTGGTGTGGATGCGAATGGCCTGGCGCTCGACACATCGTCCTCCTGCTTTACCGACGACGATGAGCAGGCGGATCCAGAAGCTCACGGAAATTGCCCACCGAACTCTCTATGTTCTGATGGTGCTCATTCCTTTGACGGGTTGGCTGCACAGTTCGGCAGCGGGCGTATCCGTGGTTTATTTCAATCTTCTTCCCTTGCCCAACCTGGTTCCCAAAGATAAGGCACTGTCCCATCTGTTCGAGACGTTTCATCAAACCCTGAACTGGACTCTATTGGTCCTGGTTCTAGGGCATGTGGCTGCGGCCTTTAAACATCAATTCATCGACCGGGATCATTTGATGGACCGTATGCGTCCTTGAATTTTCAGAGTTATTATGAGTAATATATTATATCTTGTTGTTTTAATGGTAACTTCATTGTTTTTTTCTGCGCAGTCCAAGGCAGAGACGGTGGGCACAGGACAGATCACCTTCACCGGGACCCAGATGGGGGCCCCGGTACAGGGAAATTTCCGGAAATTTTCCGCCGACCTGCATTTTGACGCCAGGGATCTGCCCCACAGTTATGCCCACATTACCATCGATCTGACCAGTATCGATTTGACATCGGAGGAATCGGAAGACGAGATCAAAGGCAAACATTGGTTCAATATTCAATCGTTTCCTCAAGCTCATTTTGATTCCTCGGAGATTCAGATCGTGGGACTGAATCAGTACCTCGTGTCGGGTCTGTTTCAACTGAAAGGGATAAGCAAACCCTTGCGAATCCCCCTCAAGATGTCCTATGATCACGGTGGGCGCAGTGCGCAGGGGCGATTCATCCTGAAACGAAATGATTTTGGCGTGGGTGATGGAACCTGGAGCGCGACAGACACGGTGGCTGATGAAGTCACGGTGGATTATCGTTTTACCCTCATTCCCTAGGAGAGAGTGCTATGCGCACCTCAATCGTGGACCTGCAGCTCATGCAGGAACGCGGTGAAAAAATTGCCATGCTGACCTGTTACGACTCGAGTTTTGCTCGGGTGCTGGAACAGGCCGGTGTGGATGCACTATTGATTGGTGATTCTCTGGGGATGGTGGTGCAAGGTCATGATTCTCCCTTGCCAGTGAGTATCGCTGACATTGCCTACCATACCCGTTGTGTGGCGCGGGGGGCGCCCAAGGCCTTTTTGCTGGCGGACATGCCCTTTGCCACGGCCCAAATCAGTCCTGAGGACACCTTTCGCAATGCGGCAGAATTGATGCGCGCTGGGGCTCAGATGGTCAAAATCGAGGGGGGCTCCAGCATGGCTCCGACGATCTCCTTTCTGGTGACCCGGGGCATTCCCGTTTGTGCCCATATCGGATTGACTCCTCAATCCGTGCACCAACTGGGGGGATTCAAGGTACAAGGCCGCAATGTCGCCGTGGCCCAACAGATTCTCACCGATGCGCAGGCGCTGGAACGAGCCGGTGCCAGCATGATTCTGATAGAGGCGGTGCCACGTTCTCTGGCCGACCAGATCTGTGCCCAAGTCCGAGTTCCGACCATCGGTATCGGGGCCAGCCCTCACTGTTCTGGGCAAGTGCTGGTCATTTACGACATGCTGGGACTGGGTGCCTACATTCCCCCCCGTTTCGTTCGCCCCTTCATTCAGGAAACCGGTTCCATTGCAGAAGCCGTAGAACTTTATGTGCGGGAAGTCAAAGCGGGTCAATTTCCTGGCGAGGAGCATTGCTATGGGGTATAGATTACCCCGAACCTTGTGGGCAAGCGCCACTTTATTACTGTTCAGCACTACTGCAGCCTGGGCTCAGGATCCTCAGGACTCGAGTTTGCATCTGACCTTGCGCCAGGCCATGGGGATGGCCGTGACGCACCACGTTCAGGTGCAACTGGCTCTGGAACAGGCCCAAGAGGCCACAGCCCGTGCCGAAGAGGCGCGGGCTGCCTTGCGCCCGGCGGTAGGCTTCAATTCCTACCAGATGCGCCAAACCCAGAACTTGCGTGCCATGGGTTTGGCCCTGCCAGGGTTTCCCACGCTCATCGGCCCTTTCAATACATTCGATGCACGCGTCCAGTTTACCCAGCAAATTCTGGATCTGGTCCATGTGCACGAGGCATCCTCGGCTCAAACCGGGGTCGAGGTCGCACGTCTTGAAGCCACTGCACGGGCGCAACAAATTGCCGGTGCTGCAGGATTGGCTTATCTGGCTGTACAACAGACCTTGGAGTCGGTCAAAGCGGCGCAGGCCAATGAAACGCTGTCCCAGCATCTCCTGCAATTGACCCGCGATCAGTTGAAAAGTGGATTGGCCACGGGAGTGGATGAAGTGCGGGCCGCTGCGTCGGAAGCGCAGGTCGCCTACCAACTGCAACAGGCGCTGGGCGCAGCCAAAGATGCCACCACACGCCTGCATCGCGCACTTGGTTTGCCTCTCGACCTCCCCATTGAATTGACGGACCCCTTGGGAATCGTTCCTGCCTCAAGTCCCGATGGGGGAGATGCCGTGGACCGTGCTCTGCAGCAACGTCCAGAATTGCAAGCACTGGAAAAAACCCTGGAACAACGGGTAACGGAAAAAGAAGCCGCCGTGGCGGCTTCTTACCCCACCATCGGATTGATCGGTGCAATTGGTCCCAGCGGGGTACTCCCTACCCAGTATGACTATCGTACCTATAGTTATGGCATTCAGATGAGCGTGCCCCTGTATCAGGGGGGGGCACTGGTCGCACGCCAGGATCAGGCCGAAAGCCGTCGTCGTCAAGCCGAACTGTCCTTGAAAGATGGGCGTCATCAAGTGGAAGAGGACGTCCGTTTGGCCGAAGATTCCTTGAACACCAGTCGAGCCCAAGTAAAGGCAGCGCAATTACGATTGGATCTGGCCCAACGTTTGATGCAGCAGGCACAGGATCGCTTTGTCAGTGGCGTTGCTGATAATCTCGAAATGGTGGATGCTCAGGCGGGATTGGCGCAGGCCCGGAGCGATCAAATCGGCGCTCTGGGAGGCTTGGGTATGGCCCAGGTAAATTATGATCTGGCATTGGGTCAAATCACCTACGAAACCCCCACTCAACCGGAGTCTCTCCCATGATTCAGGACGATGTACCCGTCTCTTCGACCCCCGCTGTCCAGTCCCTCCCTGCATCCTGGCGGCGCTGGCTGATTCTGGGGGGAGGGGTGGTGGTGGTGTGCGCCTTTGGTTTGTGGTTCGCTCAGCGGAATCAGGAGAGCACGGACGATGCCTTCATCGAGGCCGATATCGTGGAGATCAGCCCCCATATCAGCGGCTATATCGATCGGGTTGAGGTGGCGGACAATCAGTGGGTCAAGGCAGGTCAACTTTTGGCGCTCATCGATCCCCGGGATTATGTTTTGCGTGTGCAGCAGGCTGAAGCCGTGTTGGCTGCGGCCAAAGCACGGCATGGAGCCACCTCCCAGGACCTTTCCGTAGTGACCACCACCACCTCTGCGGCAGTGCGGGAAGCACGAAGTGCCCTGGCTTCAGCATTGGCTGCCCAACAACAGGCAGTGGCGGAAAGTGGTGGCAGCGAGGCGGAGGCTCAACTCACGCACAACGATGTGCAACGCTACCAAGCGCTCTATGAAAAACAGGAAATTTCGCGCCAGCGGCTCGATCAGGCTCAGACAGCAGATCGAGCCGCGCAAGCACGGAAAGAATCGGCGCGGCGCGCGGTGGAAATCGCCATGGCGCGGGTGGGAGAGGCAAGGGCACGCCTTGATGAAGCGGGTTCGGGGCCCCGTCAGGTGGCGCTCAAACGGGATCAGGAAGCCGGAGGCCAAGCCTCAGTGGCCGAAGCCGAGGCCGCACTGGCTCAGGCACGGCTCGATTTGACCTATACGCGACTGGAGGCCCCCTCTGCCGGAAAGGTGACCCATAAAACCCTCTTGCTGGGTCAACTGGTTCAACCGGGTTCGGTGGTTTTATCCCTGGTGACTGGGGCTCCCTGGGTGATTGCAAATTTCAAGGAAACCCAGTTGCACCGTATGCACCGTGGACAAAAGGTAATAATTCGTGTGGATGCTTTTCCCCATCGGGAATGGCATGGGCATATCGATAGTTTTCAGGATGGCACGGGCTCCCGCTTCAGTCTGTTGCCTCCGGAGAATGCCACTGGAAATTATGTCAAAGTTGTTCAGCGCTTACCCGTCAAAATTGTGTTCGACGAGCCTTTGGATCAGTTGCAACATTTGTCCCCGGGATTGTCTGCGACGCCGACGGTGGAACTGGATACCGGGGGTCCCCTCTTCTGAGGAAGATTTTCAGGGAGGCGGGGGGCTTACCGGGAAGGGTGTCATGACGTCCGATAAAATAATTTCATTTTCAATGACGAAAGTGATTACGGGCTTATGATATTTTGGTATATTCCCACAAGCGCGTAGGCTCAAAGCAGGATGATCATGCGTTGCTTTTCGATATTTGATTTGGTGATACTCACCACTTGGCGTTCTTCGCTCCCGATTGAGAAGGTGCACATGAATAAGTTTCTCGGTTCCAGATTGCTTTTTCTGATGATGCTTGGGGTTTCAACAACTTTATACGCTACGGGTCCAGCCTCTGCGCCACCCTTGACGGAGTTGGAAGCGGTTTCCCTGGTTTCCAACGCCAAGAGCGGGGATGCTGTAGCCGTGCAGAAGTTGCTTGATTCGGCGCGAAACAACGATCCCAAGGCCCAGACCTATCTGGGAGCCTATCTGTACATGACCGGTGATCACGTTCAGGCAGCGGATTGGTACACCAAGGCGGCCAATCAAAACGTTGCCTGGGCCCAGTACAAATTAGGGATGCTGTATATCTCCGGTCAAGGGGTGCCCCGTGATTATGCCAAAGCGGCAGAGTGGTTGAAAAAAGCCGCCGAGCAGAATGTGGCTGAAGCCCAGTTTCAGTTGGGATTACTGTATGCCGATGGTTTGGGGGTAACTCGGGATTATGCTATTGCCGTTGATTTCTTCCGTAAGGCCGCAAATCAAGGCAATGCCATGGCCCAGAACAACATGGGCGTTTTTTACGAGTCAGGTCGGGGGGTCCCTCAAGACCCGGCCGAAGCTGCCGACTGGTACCGACGCTCTGCGGAGCAAGGAAATTCAAAGGCCCAGAATAACTTGGGCGCGCTTTATGAGAATGGGCGTGGAGTTCCCAAGGATTACATCATGGCTGCGGAATGGTACCGCAAGGCAGCCATGCAGGGTTATGCCCGCGCCCAGAACAACCTGGGAATGCTCTATGATAATGGTCAAGGGGTGCCCCAGGACTACGCCAAGGCTGCGGATTGGTTTCATAAAGCCTCCGAACAGGGGAACACCGAAGCACAGAAGAATCTGGGAGTTCTGTATTCCACCGGTTTGGTCAAGCCCTGAGCCGGTTGACTTGAGATCATGAGTCCTTTTTTGTCCCCCCAACGGATTCAACGGCTGGCAGGCTGGCTTTTGTGGCCGCTGTTGTTTCAGATGTTTTTGGTGGTCGGGGCACTGGATCCACTTCTTGACCGTGGCACTGAAACAGGTCCCGCGCTTCAAGTCTGTACGGTTTCAGGTCAACAGTGGGTCAAGACAGCATCCTCTTCAGATCACCACCACTCCTCTCCTTCTGATTCTGGACATGGCCACTGTTCCCTTTGCAGTTCTCTGGCTCTGGCTTTACCTCTGGATCTGTCCAACCCGGGATTGGGTCTCACACTGTTTCGCGGACAGCCTCTGGCATCCCGTGAAATTCATCGCTTCATCGCCTTCCGCAACTTCTTTCTCCCTTATCCCAACGCCCCTCCCGTTCAAGCCTGAATCGTTCTTTTCGGGATGATATTCCCCAAAATCAGGGGGATACCCGGAAAGTAATTTTCTTTCTGACGCGCTTGCTCATTTTTCGAGCAGTCTGCGCGTTGGTCAGAGTTATCTTTTCAGGAGAACTTTACAATGTATCATTCGGTTTACAAACAAAGTTTATTTTTAAATCCAGCGCTCTGTCACAGGCTAGCCGGATTGATATTGGGTTTTGGAGTCGCCACACAGGGATGGGCCTGTGCTTGTGGGTGCGGGGTCTTCGATGTAGGTTTGCCCGGGTTGCCCGTAAGTGGCATGAATGACCAGGTGAGCCTTCAATATTCCTTCATGAACCAGAACTGGAACCATAGTGGGGCCAGCGGGCAAGCCGGTGCACTCAACCCCGACAAACAGATCGGAACCAACTTTTACACCCTCTATGGTCAGCATATGTTCAATGACAATTGGGGAGTCGAGGCCATGCTTCCCTACTGGATGCGCTCTTTCACCACGGATACGAGCGGGGTACCAGGGCAGATCAATCCTTCACCCACCACCCGCTCGGCCAACATCAGCAGTCTTTCTGATTTACGGGTGATGGGGATGTATACGGGATTCTCCAAGGATAAATCCAGTGGGTTGACCTTCGGTCTGAAATTACCTACCGGCCCCGTCAATCCAGCACCTTTGATCGATCGGGACACGGCGCCGGGAACCGGTACCACCGATTTATTGCTGGGGTACTACAGCATGGGAAATTTCAGTGCCAACTGGGGGTGGTTTTCTCAAGGTACCTGGCGTCATGCCCTAAATCATTATCAGGGATACAAACCAGGAGACAGTCTCAATACGGTTGCAGGGGTTACCTGGAATGCCATCGAAACCAGTACTCATATCATCCCCATGATACAGGTAAATGCCCTGTGGCGAGCCCCGGATCAAGGAGGCGGTGATGCCTTGTATGGTAACCTGAATAGTGGTTATACCAATGTTTTTCTGGCCCCCGGTGCGCTAATCGACCTGTCTCGTCACTGGCAGGCCAATACCTCGATTTACCTGCCCTTGTATCGCTACGCCAACGGGGATCAACTGGTGCCCCACTGGATGGTGAACGCAGGCATTACTTACCTGTTCTAGTCTGAAGAATTTTCCCCGTTATTGGGGTTTTATCGTACTTTTCTGAAAAAAGGAGAATTTGCATGCAGCGTTCTATATTTTGGTTCATTGTTGCTTCTCTATTGGGTTCTGCACCTCTTGTGCAGGCCCTCGAGATGAACGCCTCCGTACCGGCCTATACCTTGAACCTAGAGGGCGGAGGAAGGGTGACGGCACTAAGCGAGCGGGGTCATGTCACCCTGTTGCACTTCTGGGCTTCCTGGTGTGTCCCCTGTCGGGAGGAGATGCCTCGTCTGGAAAAGTTGTATCAGAAATATCATGCCCGAGGTCTGGATATCATAGCCATCGACATGGACAGTAGCGAGGACCAGCCCATGGCTCGCGACATGATGAAAAATTATCACTTCCCGTGGGTTCTGAAGAACCATGCTGAGGTGGATGAATTTGGAAGGATTTGGCGTATGCCTTTATCCATCCTAGTGGACCGGAAAGGAATCGTGCGCCAGAATGCCTGGGCGGCCGATGACGATCATGGATTGCCTGAATCTGTTTTGCTGGCCGGGATTGAACCTTTGCTCAGTCCTACGTCTGCTCCCGTTTCGGAATCTGCCGTGCAGGCGGCGCATACCCCTATCATCCAGATTCTGCACCCGATGGCCCGCGCCACGGCTCCTGGGCAGGAGGAAGGGGTGGTGTATCTGACCCTGGTCAATCCGGGTGATCGGGAAGATGCCCTGGAAGGCGCAGACAGTGCAGTGGCTGGACACATCATGCTGCATCAAACTATGGAAATGGAAGGTGACATGGCACACATGGAACATGAATATCATCTGGTGATCCCCGCTCATGGTCAAGTGACCTTGGCACCCGGAGGACACCACTTGATGCTGGAGGACCTGGATCATCCTCTGGTGGCCGGTCAGACCGTGCCCCTGGATCTCCATTTCCAGCACAGTGCCCCCGTGCATGTAGATGTGCCGATCACTCCTCTGGTACCTTGAGAACCACTGGAACCCAGCCGCGCACGCTGTTGATGAACCAAAGTCGATCGGCTTGAACCAGATCCTCACGAGTCAGGATGTGTTCTTCGAGTTCTCCCTGATCACAGAGAAACTGACGGAGCGTGCCGGCCAGTAGTCCGCAGGACAGTGGGGGGGTCAGTTTTTTACCCTTTTTTTCAAGCACCAGATTGCCGCGCGTGAATTCCGTCAATTCTCCCCGCTCGTTCCATAACAGCACATCGAAGCACCGGGTGGGCTGAGAAGAGAAGACAGCATCGTAAAGGCTGCGCTCGGTGGTCTTATGCCTCATTGTCTGGGGATCGAAGGGAAAGGGATGAGCAGATAGCCAGACGGGTTGAGGGGTTTTCTGAAGAGTAAGGGACAGGGCAAAGCCTTCGAGATGAAAGTTTCCCTGCCGGTTGTAACGCAAGCGTACCCGATAAGATCCGGTGGGGTACTGTTGCGCAAAACGATCCAGAGCCTCGGTAAAACGCTCCGCTGTCAAAGCAGGAAAGCCCAGTGCCTGAACGGAGTGGAGCAGACGACGGCAGTGATAATGGGGGAGTTCCCAGAGACCCAGATCGAGACGCAGGGTTTCGAGCAGATCGACGGATGCGTACCCTTCCAGAAAACGGGTTTTGGTGGCAATTTCAGCCCATTCGGCGGGGGCCTGCGACTCCCACGTGATACCGCTGCCCACGCCACAGCGAAGGCGATCATGAGGTACGTCGTGCCAGAGGGTACGGATGGGCACATTGAATTGCGCATCCCCGCCTGGGCGAATCCAGCCAATGGCCCCGCAATAGGCTCCGCGCGGACCATTTTCCAACTGTTTGATCCAGCGCATGGCTTGCCATTTGGGGGCGCCGGTGATGGATCCGCAGGGAAAAAGGGCAGAGAAAATCGCTTCGAGGTCGGTATCGGGTTTTAAGGAGGCGGTCACCGTGGACGTCATTTGATGTACGGTGGGGTAAGCTTCTACCCGACAGAGATCGGTGACGGCGACTGATCCGGACAGAGCGATGCGGGCCAGATCATTGCGCAGAAGATCGACGATCATGATGTTTTCGGCCCGATTTTTTGGGCACTGGGCCAAGTTCCAGGCGTTTTCCGGGGATGCGGTGCCTTTCATGGGACGAGTCAGGATACGATTGCCATGGGTTTCAAAGAACAGTTCCGGTGAAAGGGAGAGAAGGGCACCGCCGGTCCAGGACAGCCAGGCACTGAAATCAGCATCCTGAACTTGGCGCAGTTGCTCGTATAACCGCAGGGAGGAGCCAGAGAACGTACTCTCCAGGCGTAACGTCAGGTTCATCTGATAAGCTTCACCCTGCGCAATGGCCTGACGCAAGGTATCCACTGCCTGAGTATAGGCTCCCTGCGTCAGGCTGAGTTGCCAAGGCCCTTTGGATGCCTCCGGGATGGAGGCGCTTTCTTCTTCCCATCCTGGTAGAGGGGCGTCGTATAGTCCAAAGCAGACCAAAGGAAAATCGTTCAGGGGAGAATGGGTGAGGGCGGCTGTATCGAAAGCGGCCGCAGCTTCATAGGCCACGAAGCCTGCAGCATAGGCACCTGTCTGACACGCTTGGGCAACCTGGCGTAATACGGGACGCACCTCCGCCAACGAACGGGCGATCAGACATTGACGGGGTTCACGAAATACGCGCCGGATGCGCAGCCCTGAACATTCGGCAAAATCGAGAATGATGTTCATGTTTCGAATTTTAAACTCAAGGGATACAGTCTGAAAGAAAGATTCGGTTAGAATGAAACAAATAGATCTGCATGGGAGGAGAGATGGCTCAGATTCAGCGCGTGGCCGTATTGGGGGCCGGGGTCATGGGGGCGCAACTGGCAGCGCACCTCGTCAACCTGGACATTCCTGTTTTACTCTATGATTTGCCCCTCGACAAAGGACCCACGAATGGACGGGTTCTGCAGGCCATTCATGGATTAAAAAAAATGAGCCCGCCTCCCCTGGTCGAACTCGAACGGGCAGGTTTGATCGAAGTGGCCAATTATGACGATCATTTGCCCCGACTTTCCACCTGTGATCTGGTAATCGAGGCTATCGGCGAACAGTTGGCCTGGAAACAAGCACTCTATGCGCGCATTTTACCCCACTTGGCTCCTCAGGGCTGGTTGGTGTCCAATACTTCCGGTCTGTCTTTGGAGGAACTCAGTGCCGCTTTGCCGGAAGATCTTCAAACGCGTTTCTGTGGCATGCATTTTTTCAACCCCCCCCGTTACATGGCATTGGTGGAATTGATTCCCACGACACGGACGGATCGGGACAGTATTACCGTTCTGGAATCCTTCATTACTACCCGTCTGGGCAAGACCGTTATCCATGCTCTGGATACGCCGAACTTTGTAGCCAACCGCATTGGGGTTGCTGCAACAGTAATTACCTTTCATCAGGCTCAGAATTTTGGCTTGTCCTGCGATCTGGTGGATGACTTGACCGGGCCTCTTTTGGGACGGCCTCGTTCTGCCACTTATCGCACTGCCGATGTGGTTGGATTGGATATTCTGTCCCATGTTATCAGTACAACCTATACCCAGGCACCGGATGATCCTTTTCGTGCCCTGTTTGCCCCTTTCCCCCTCCTCGAGGGACTCATCTCGGCAGGGGCGCTGGGTGCCAAAACTGGCGCCGGTTTTTACCGAAAGGAAGGCAAGACGATTCTTCGTCTGGACCCCATGACCCGTTCCTATGTGCCCAGCGGAGCCAAGGCGGAGGCAGGGGTGAAGGCTTGTCTGGAGGTTTCGCTGTCCCAAAGACTGGCCTGTCTGCGTGCCAGTACCCACCCCCAGGCCCAGTTTTTGTGGGCCATTCACCGCGATCTGTTTCACTACTGCGCCCTGAACCTGGCATACATGGCGCCTTCAGCCCGTGAGGTGGATATGGCACTGCGCCTGGGCTTTGGTTGGTCCCTCGGCCCCTTCGAACAGTGGCAACTGTCGGGTTGGTCAGAGGTGGCGGCGTGGATCGAGGAAGATCGACGGGTAGGAAAAACCCTGGTGGACCTCCCTCTGCCCGATTGGGCCATGGATCCACAACGTCAGGTCGTTCATACGCCACAGGGCTCCTGGTCAGCGGCTCGTGCCACCCTCAGTCCCCGTCTCTCCCCGCCCTGGTTGAAACGTCAGCACTTCCCCCTGCGCTTGTTGGGTGAGGGGGGGAGCACTGCAGCCAGCGCGGGACGGACGGTGGCTGAATCCGAAGCCGCGCGACTCTGGACACTGGATGAAGATATTTTGATTCTGACCCTTCGTACCAAGATGAATATCCTGGGCGAAGTTGCGTTGGAAGCGCTGGATCAGGCGCTGACCGAGGCTGAAGGGCATTACCGTGCCCTGGTCCTGTGGAGTCCAGACCCGCACTTTTCAGCGGGCGGAGATCTCAAGGGGTTCATCGAAACCTATACCCGTCATGGTTTGACGGGGTTGGCACTGGCTCAGGAACGGTTCCAGCGCGTGGTTCAGCGTTTGCGCTGCAGTGCAGTGCCCACCGTGGCAGCCTTGCAAGGCTATGCACTGGGCGGTGGGTGTGAAGTCTCGCTGCACTGTACCCGCCGGGTCGCTTATACAGAAACCAATCTTGGCATGGTGGAAGTCAATGTAGGGATCTTTCCCGGTGCCGGGGGGCTGACGGAAGTCGCCCGGCGCGCAGGATTGCGCGCCTTGGCCGCCCAATCGCCCCTGCAGGTAGCTGACTACCTGCAGGAGGATTTGACGCGCATCCTGCGCTGCACAGTCAGCCAAAGTGCTCAGGAAGCTCGTTCCTGGGGCTGGCTCGAAAGCGGTGACGTTCTCGTTCCGCACCGTGAAGAATTGCTCCATGTGGCCCTGACACAAGCTCTGGCATTGGCGGAGTCCGGTTATGCGCCTGCTTTGCCTCGACTCTTTCCGGTGGGTGGAGTGGAAGGACGGGCCCAAATGCTTGCGGGGTTGGTCAATGCGCTACAGGGAGGGCAAATTTCGGCGCATGATTTCGAGATCGGACGTATCTTGGCCACGGTCGCCTGCGGTGGAGAATTGCCTGCGGGAACCTTGGTCAATGTGGACTACCTGCTTGGCCTGGAACGGACGCATTTCGGTCCCTTGCTGGCCACCCAAAAAAGTCGGGAACGCATTCAGTCTTTTCTGGAAACCGGCAAGGCTGTGCGTAATTAGTCAGGAGAGTGACATGAAAACAGCGTATATCGTGGCGGCTACCCGTACCCCTGTAGGGAAGGGGCGTGGACAGTTTGCCCAGGTACGGGCAGATACCTTGCTCATTACAGCCTTGCGGGGAGCCTTGGCACAGGTCCCCATGCTGGATCCGGAAGCGATTGAAGATGTGGTGATCGGGTGTGCCATGCCGGAAGGAGAACAGGGGCTCAACATTGCGCGCAGTGCGGCAGTTCTGGCGGGATTGCCTCTCTCCGCAGGAGCGATGACGGTCAATCGATTCTGTGCCTCCGGATTGTCTGCCATCCAGATGGCGGCAGAACGCATTCAGTTGGGCAGCGCAGACCTCATGATTGCCGGTGGCGTAGAATCCATGAGCCGCATCCCCATGATGGGCCGGCATCCTGCGCCCAGTCCCCTGATTTTTGAGACGCCTTTTCACACGCCGTTGGCTTGGGGAATGGGGGCGACTGCGGAAAATCTGGCCCATCAGTGGAACATCAGTCGTTTGGAGCAGGATACGGTGGCTCTGGAATCGCACCAACGTGCACTGGAAGCACAACACCAGGGGTTTTTTGAAGCAGAAATCACCCCTGTCACCCTACTTCAGCACTTTTTGGATCTGAACACAGGACTGACAACACCACAGGAGAGAACCTGGCACCAAGACGAGGGCCCTCGTGCTGATACCAGTCTGGAGATTCTGGCTCGGCTCAAGCCAGCCTTCCACGTCAAGGGAAGCGTCACGGCCGGCAACAGCAGTCAGATTTCTGACGGAGCCGCCGCCCTCATTCTGGCCAGCGAAGAGGCAGTGCACCATCATGGATTGACCCCTCTGGCGCGGGTCCTGGGTTTTTCTGTCAAAGGGGTGCCGCCGGAGATCATGGGGATTGGCCCGGTCAAGGCTGTACCCCCTCTGCTGTCACGGCATGGGATCAGTCTTGCTCAACTGGACTGGATCGAGCTCAACGAAGCTTTTGCGGCACAGGTATTGGCGGTTCAGAAGAATCTGGCCTTCGACCCGGTTCGGCTCAACCCCCTGGGGGGGGCGATTGCACTTGGTCACCCCCTGGGGGCCAGTGGCGCCATACGCACGACTACGTTGATTCATGGTTTACGCCGCACTAACGGGCGTTACGGTTTGGTGACCCTATGTGTGGGTATGGGACAGGGGATTGCCGGGCTGTTCGAACGGGTATGATAGAATCCCGCCCTGTCATGTACAAGGAAACCCCATGAAAATACTGGTCCCTGTGAAGCGTGTTCTGGACTACAACATCAAGGCTCGAGCCAAGGCAGACGGCAGCGGTGTGGCGTTGGCCGGGCTCAAGATGTCCCTCAATCCCTTTGACGAGATTGCTCTGGAAGCGGCGATTCGCTTGAAGGAAGCAGGGCTGGCCACAGAAGTGGTGGCTCTTTCCTGTGGAGATGCAATGGTTCAGGAGGGATTGCGTACAGCCCTTGCTCTGGGCGCTGACCGAGCGCTCTGGGTATCTTCGACCACGGAATTACAACCCCTGGCCGTGGCTAAATTATTGCAAGCAGTGGTCCTGCGTGAAATGCCAACCTTGGTGATCTGTGGTAAACAGGCCATCGATGATGATGCAAACCAGACTGGACAAATGTTGGCTGCCCTGCTGAATTGGGGGCAGGCCACCAATGCCGCTGAAATACAGATGGGAGAGGGAAGGGTAGACGTGGTGCGGGAAACCGACGGAGGTACTGAAACCCTGCGTCTGCTTTTGCCTGCCGTGATTACGACGGACTTGCGCCTGAATGAACCGCGCTACGCCACGTTGCCCAATATCATGAAGGCCCGCAAGAAACCTATCGAAACCCTGACCCCCGAGGAGTTAGGGGTAACGGTGGAACCCCGTTTGAAGACTCTGCGGGTCCAGGAACCGCCCCAACGTCCTGCCGGTATCAAGGTGGACTCCGTGGCCACGTTGCTGGCGCGTCTCAAAAATGAAGCCAAGGTGATTTGAACGATGGAAAACCGAATTTTACTGGTCACTGAGTTGGGCCCTGACGGTCATTTGAAGTCCTCCATTCGTTCCCTACTCGCGGCTGCCAAGGCCTTGAAAGGGGATACGGATGTGCTGATCTGGGGAGGAGATACGACTTCCGCCCTGGTGGAGGCTCAACATTTGCCGGGGATCCATCGGGTTCTGAATGGATCAGGAGCGACCCTTGCGGAGGGACTGGCGGAAATGCTCTGCGCCCTGGTGCGACCTCTGGCGCGTCAATATACGCATATCCTGACCGCCGCGACGGCCATTGGCAAGAACTGGATGCCCCGTTTGGCTGCACTGGAAGATGTGGCCATGATCAGCGATGTCGTGGGCGTGGAATCTTCCGATACCTTTATCCGACCGATTTACGCCGGGAGCATCTGGGCAACGGTATGCTGCCCCGAATCCCTCAAACTGATGACGGTGCGCACCACGGCTTTTCCGGGGGTGGAGGGAGAAAGGACTGAACCGGTACCGGTGGAAAATCTGCCTTGTCCTGCAGCGATGCCGTTGTCCACCCGGATTTCTGTGCACACGCATGCGCAGGAAGGTCGTCCCTCCCTGGAGAATGCCCGAGTCGTAGTGTCCGGTGGGCGCGGACTGGGTAGCGCAGAACATTATGAGGCTTTGCTGGGGCCTTTGGCAGAGGAGTTGAACGCTGCGCTTGGGGCGTCCCGAGCCGCCGTGGACCTGGGCTATGCCCCCAATGACGTTCAGGTGGGTCAGACGGGCAAGGTGGTCGCTCCGGACCTGTATATTGCAATCGGTATTTCAGGAGCCATCCAGCATCTGGCTGGCATGCAGACTTCCCGGGTTATTGTGGCCATCAATAAGGACCCGGATGCGCCCATCTTCGCTGTGGCAGATTATGGATTGGTGGGGGATCTGAACCTACTGGTTCCTGAATTGACCGCAGCACTTCAAAAATGAGTGTTCTGGATTTCAAACTTTTTGTAGCGGAATCTCGTGTTCCATGCGTTTGACCTGGTTACGTTCGTCCACATAAACCAGGCGTGGCGAGAAGTTTTTCAATTCCTCCGGGGCATAACTGGCATAGGTGGCAATGATCAATATGTCTCCCACTTGAGCTTTTCGGGCAGCGGCGCCATTGACGGAAATCATGCCAGTGTTGCGCGCACCTCTAATGGCATAGGTCGTGAAGCGTTCTCCATTATTGACATTGTAGATATCGATCTGCTGATATTCATGAATGTCCGCCGCTTCCAGCAAATTTTCATCGATGGCGCAGGACCCTTCATAACCCAGTTCTGACTGGGTCACCGAGACGCGGTGTAGTTTGGCCTTGAGCATGGTTTGGAACATAGGCAATGGCAAGCAGACAGGCCTTCTCAAATTAATAAAAGTCGCATTTTACTCCAATTCTCTGGATTCATATTGCAAGCCCCTGCAGTCCTTGGGACAATAGCAGTTTTTCACTGTACATTTGATCAGGGAGGCGAGGTGGAAGAAAGGGCATGGATGGAACCCCATCAAACGCAACAGGAGGGTATGGCGCAACGCTTGCACCTCGAAAAACAGGTGCAAAGAACTCTGGCTGAAGACGTGGGCGCAGGGGATCTGACCGCATTCCTGATTCCGGAACCCGTAGTTTCTGAAGCACTGATCCTGGTTCGTGAAAGTGCGGTTCTGTGCGGGCAACCTTGGGTGAATGAAGTTTTTCGGCAACTGGACTCTCGTCTGCAGGTGGAGTGGCAGGTGGCCGAAGGCGCGGAAGTATTTCCCGGACAGAGAGTGGCTACGTTGAAAGGTCCGGCACGGGCATTGCTGACCGGTGAACGGGCTGCCCTGAATTTTCTGCAAACACTGTCGGGTGTTGCTACTCAAACACGCCAGTTCGTGCGTACCGTGGCTGGTACACGGGCGGTGATCGTCGATACCAGAAAAACCATTCCTGGGCTACGTCTGGCAGAAAAGTACGCCGTGCGGATCGGGGGGGGGACCAATCATCGAATGGGACTTTACGATGCCATCCTGATCAAGGAAAATCATATTGCTGCCACGGGTTCCATCACTCAGGCGGTTACCTTGGCACAGAGCATCAAGGGAACCTATAAGTTCATTCAGGTAGAGGTGGAAACTCTGGAGCAATTGGAGGAAGCGCTCATCGCCGGAGCAAATATGGTCATGCTGGATAACATGTCCCTCGAGATGCAACGACAGGCCGTGATGCAGGTTGCCGGACGGGCGCGAGTCGAAGTGTCCGGGGGAGTGAACCTGGAATCGGTACGCCAGATTGCAGAATTGGGGGTGGATCGAATTTCCATCGGAACTTTGACCAAGGACATCAAATCCATTGATTTTTCCATGAGGTTTAAGGATGTCAGCCTGTAATATTCAAATAGATTATGAAAACCCACAAGGCCTTGCTACGGCTTGGGCTCGTGTCCCAGAAGAGCCTTCCCAGGAACGGCGGCGGGTTTTGCTGGCGGAACTGGAAGATCTTCTGGGACAGCGGAATGCTGTATTGGTAGCCCATTACTATGTTCATCCCGATCTACAGGATCTGGCCGAGGGAACCGGTGGTCTGGTAGCCGATTCTCTCGAAATGGCCCGGTTTGGCAAGCAGCATTCAGCAACGACCCTGGTGGTGGCCGGTGTACGTTTCATGGGAGAAACAGCCAAGATTTTGTCACCCGAAAAAACCATACTGATGCCCGAACGTGAAGCCGAATGTTCTCTCGATCTGGGCTGTCCCAGCGACGCCTTCCATGCATTTTGCGATGCCCATCCCGACCGTACCGTAGTGGTCTATTCCAATACCAGTGCTGCGGTCAAGGCGCGTGCCGACTGGGTGGTAACATCGGGCTGTGCGGTAGCCGTGGTTCGCCACTTGCATGAACAGGGGGAAAAAATTCTGTGGGCACCAGACCGTCACCTCGGGGACTATGTGGCTCAGGAAACGGGCGCTGATCTGCTTTCCTGGCAGGGTTCCTGCATCGTTCACGACGAGTTCAAGGCCGCTGAACTGGCGGACTTGAAAATGAAAATGCCTTGGGCCAGGGTATTGGTCCATCCTGAATCGCCCCGGGCCGTTTTGGCACTGGCAGACTATGTCGGTTCCACGCGGGGTATTCTGGAAGCTGCAGGCACCCCGATGGTGGAAACCTTCATCGTCGCCACGGACAATGGCATGTTCCATAAATTGCGTCAAACCTATCCGGATAAAACCTTTATTGAAGCTCCCACCGCCGGGTCGGGCGCTACCTGCAAGAGTTGCGCCCATTGTCCCTGGATGGCCATGAATGGATTGGAAAATCTGCGCGCCATTCTGTTTGCGGGTACGCCTGAAGTTACGATCGATCCTGGTCTTGTCGATCGCGCTCGTTTGCCCATCGAGAGGATGCTGGACTTTACTCGAGCCGATGCACTACGGACGGCAGGACTGGTACCTCATTTGGGGGCTGCCTGAAGGAGATTCAGGAGGGAGTGAGCAGAGTGGGACAAGAGGATGCGGAACTCAGCGGATAATCCCGGCTGTAGTGAAGCCCTCGACTTTCTTTGCGCAAGCGTGCAGAGTTGACGATGAGTTGGGAAACCATCACAAGATTGCGCAATTCGAGCAAGTCTCGACTGACATGAAAATTAGTATAGAACTCCAGAATTTCCTCATGCAATAGTTTCAAACGATGCGCCGCCCGCTCTAACCGTTTGTCTGTACGCACGATTCCGACGTAATCCCACATGAAACGGCGTAATTCTTCCCAATTATGAGAAATAACCACTTCCTCATCAGGGTCGGTGACCTGGCTACTGTCCCAAGGCGGGATGAAGGTCAAAGGTGCGAAGGGTGGCTGGGAAAGAATGGCTGAACTGGCTTCACGGGCCATCACCACGCATTCCAGCAGTGAATTGCTGGCCAAACGGTTGGCACCATGCAAACCTGTATAGGCCGTTTCGCCAATAGCATACAATCCGGCCAGATCGGTACGTCCTTGCAGATCGGTGCGTAATCCCCCGCAGGTATAGTGCGCCGCTGGAACCACCGGAATGGGTTGGGTGGTCATGTCGATGCCCAGGGACAGACATTTTTCATGGATGGTGGGGAAATGCGTGCGAATGAACTCAGAGGATAGATGGGTAATATCCAGGTACACGCAATCCAAACCAAGACGCTTCATTTCATAGTCGATGGCGCGTGCCACGATATCGCGCGGAGCCAATTCTGCCCGGTCATCGTGTTCAGGCATGAAACGATGCCCATTGGGCAGACGCAAAATGCCGCCTTCTCCCCGTACGGCTTCTGAAATAAGGAAAGACTTGGCATGGGGGTGATACAGACAGGTCGGGTGAAACTGGATAAATTCCATGTTGGCGACAGTACAACCCGCCCTCCATCCTGCGGCGATGCCATCTCCCGTTGCCGTATCCGGATTGGTGGTGTAAAGATAGACCTTGCCTGCACCGCCGGTGGCCAGCAGGGTGTGAGGCGCAGTGAAGGCATGCACTTTACCAGTGGTTTCTTCCAGCGCATACAGACCCACACAACGCCGTTGCCCCGGCAGTCCAAGTCTTTCGCTGGTGATCAGATCGACCAGCATATGTTGTTCAAATATCTGGATGCGCGGATGTTGACGCAGTTGAGGATGCAGCGTGTTCTGAATGGCAGCACCGGTGGCATCGGCCACGTGGGCTACCCGCCGTTGGCTGTGTCCACCTTCACGGGTGAGGTGCAGCGTACCATTTTCCTGAGTAAAGCGAACCCCGCGCTGTGTCAGCCAGTGAATGGCCATTTCACCCCGCTCGAGAATGAAATGAGTGGCTTCGGTATCGCACAGTCCGGCACCGGCAATCAGGGTATCCTGCATGTGGGTATCGATGCTGTCCAAACTCGACAATGCAGCAGCAATGCCTCCTTGAGCGCGGGGGCTGGCGCCATCTTCCAGGAAACGTTTGGTAATGAGGGCAACTCTGAGTCCACGATCTGCCAACTCGAGGGCAGTGACACCCCCAGCCAGGCCACTGCCTACGATAATTGCTTCAAAGGATTTTACGTCTTCCATCATGGTCCATCAATCTATGTGTGAGACGGAGGACAAGCATAGCAGAATCCCCTGAGGATCTGGCAGTTGGTGCATGACCGGAGTTGTCATGAAAAAACTTATCCATTAGAATTGCCTTAAACATAAGAACAAGGTATTTTATCCCATACTTGAAAAAACGAGACCGGCATGAATTCACTTATCATGATCCTTGATTCTGATTACCGACGCTCCATTGCCCTGGAATCCTTTTTTATTCATACTTCCTTTCATACTATGCGCGTAGCTCAGGTGGATGATGCAAAATCACTGTTGCGCGGGCATCCCATTAAATTGGCGATCATCAATCAGGACCATGGAATCAATGGCAATGGATATGAATACATTCGTTTTATGCGCGAACATTATCCCGATATAGGAATTATCGTCCTGAGTGACAATTCATCGCCCATGGATCGAATTCTGGGAGTCGAAATGGGCGCCGATGATTATCTGGTCAGGCCTGTGGACATGCGGGAACTTATGGCACGAATTCGGCGCTTATTGGAGCGTCTGAATATTTCTTCCTTTCATCTGAACAGTGGAATAAATTTTTCCGGCTTTGGTCTTGATCGTCAAAAGCGGGAAGTCACATGGATCACTTCGGGGAAAAAAATCCATTTCACCAACCGTGAGTACGATATGCTGCTCTGTCTGCTGGAAAACGCTAATCGGGTGGTGGGGCGCAACACGTTGGCCCAGGTGGTTTGTGGACGATCCTGGCATGCCGAGGATCGTTCGGTGGACGTCACCATTTCGAGCATCCGCTGCAAACTACGTCAACACAATCCTGCCGATACACTGATCCGCTCCATTCGAGGAACGGGGTACAGTTTGATCATTCGTCATGAATGATCAAAAAACTCGTTCGTTCAGGATCTGACGCAAATAGACGCCATAACCATTTTTGCTCAAGGGAAGAGCCAGTTTTTCCAACTGGGTTGCATCGATCCAGCCTTGGCGATAGGCAATTTCTTCGGGGCAGGATACCTTGAGCCCCTGTCGTTTTTCCACAGTCTGGATATATTGGGCAGCCTCCAGAAGGGAATCGTGGGTCCCGGTATCCAGCCAGGCAAATCCTCGTCCCAGCACTTCCACGCGCAATCGTTGCTGTTCGAGGTAAAGACGATTGAGATCCGTGATTTCCAATTCGCCACGCGCCGAGGGGGCCAGGGTACTTGCCAGATCACAAACCTGTGCGTCATAGAAATAGAGACCGGTGACGGCATAACGTGAACGGGGTTGAAGGGGTTTTTCTTCCAGTCCAATGACACGACCAGTTTCGTCAAATTCAGCCACTCCATAACGTTCAGGATCACTGACGGGATAAACAAAAACCGTGGCACCTTCGAGATGGTTGCCTGCTTGTCTGAGTTTGATGGAGAAATCATGACCGTAGAAAAGATTGTCTCCCAGTACCAGGGCACTGGGTTGATGTTTGATAAAATTTTTCCCGATCAGAAAAGCCTGTGCCAATCCACCGGGTTCCGGTTGGACGGCATATTCGAGATTTATTCCCCAGTGGTTGCCATCACCCAGTAATTGTTGGAATCGTGGGGTATCTTGGGGGGTAGAAATAATCAGGATGTCACGAATTTCTGCCAACATCAGGGTACCCAGCGGATAATAAATCATGGGCTTGTCGTACACGGGCAGCAATTGTTTGGAAATGACCTGGGTAGCGGGATAGAGGCGGGTCCCTGAACCTCCCGCCAGGATGATGCCTTTTCTCATGCTTCCTGCCTCCGTTCCGCATAATTTTGTTCCAGCCAGGAACGATAGGCACCGGACAACACGCGTTCGCTCCACTCCTGATGATCCAGGTACCAGCGTACAGTCTGTTCCAAACCGGAGGCAAAGCTATGCGCGGGCTGCCAATCCAATTCCTTGCGAATTTTTCTGGCATCAATGGCATAGCGCCGGTCATGCCCCGGACGGTCTGTGACGAATTGTATGAGTCGACGGCGGGAACCCTGTGCCGTGGGGCGATGTCGATCCAGCGCAGCACAGAGGGCTTCGACCACCGTCAGATTAGCTAATTCGCTATTTCCACCGATATTATAGGTTTCTCCCACACGGCCGGCTTCGAGGACTCGGCGAATGCCGCTGGCATGATCACTGACATGGAGCCAGTCCCGTACGTTTTGACCATCCCCATAAACCGGCAGAGGTTTGTCAGCCAGGGCTTGATGCAATATAAGGGGAATCAATTTTTCCGGGAACTGGTAGGGTCCATAGTTGTTGGAACAGTTGGTGGTCAGAACCGGCAATCCATAGGTATGGTGCCAGGCACGCACCAGATGATCGGAAGCGGCCTTGGAGGCGGAGTAGGGGCTGTTTGGCGCATAGGGAGTGGATTCAGAAAAAGCAGGGTCCTGGGGAGCCAGGGAACCATAGACCTCATCGGTGGAGACATGCAGAAAACGGAAATTTTCGCGTTCTTTCCCCCCCAATTCATTCCAGTACGCACGCACCGATTCCAGCAGATGAAAGGTGCCGACGATATTGGTTTGAATAAAGTCTGCCGGACCATAAATGGAGCGGTCCACATGACTTTCGGCAGCGAAATTGAGAATGGCGCGCGGACGGTGCAATTTTAACAGGGCGCGGACCAATGCCGTATCTCCAATATCGCCCACCACCAGCGTATGACGCGGATCCTGATCGAGGCTGGCCAGGTTATCCCGGTTTCCGGCGTAGGTCAGTTTGTCGAGAGTCAGCACGGGTTCATCTTGGAGATCCAACCAGTCCAAAACGAAATTAGCACCTATAAAACCAGCACCGCCTGTTACAAAAATCATATCGGCTCCTTTTTATGGGATTCTCGCACACGGGGATCAATTGTACCAATGACAAATGGTTTTGCGTAACCCATAAACAAACATTGCGTATAATGTATATTATGTTAAATTAAGCGGAGTAACGAAGCCCCATCCAAGGATGGGGCCAAGAAGATCCGTCTCTAAAGAACATTGATAATCAGCGCACCACTTTCATCCAGGGAGACTTGCAATTGGGGACAGCGGGATAATAAGCGTTGCTGTCTGGACAATAATAATGGATCTGTTGTCCATTGCTTGGTGTCATACCGCTGGGAGTCGACAAATTTTTTCCGGCAGGCCCCAGATTGGCATTGGGGTCCAATTTGGTCACCCGGGTGGCCCCTCCTCCTCCCAATACCTGAACTCGATCACCCACATGAAAAACTTCATCAGCCCCTTGAGTGACGGCAATAACATAACCACTGTCTAGTCGAATCGTAATTTCCACTCCGTTTTCGGTGGATAAGGCATTTTGAGCCGCATTGCCCGCTGCACCGGCGGCCAGTGCACCTAAAATTGTTGCTGCCGCATTGCCATTCCCCGCCCCAACGGTACTTCCCAGCGCAGCTCCGGCCACACCACCGCCCAAAGCACCCAGAATGCCGGGATCATTGCTTTGGATGCGAACCTTGTGCACGCTTTCCACCGTTCCCAGACGAACCGATTGTTCCCCGCGCACTTCTGTGCTGGTGTAGTCGCTGCCCCCCAAACCGGGGGATGAACAACCAGAGGACAGCGCCAAGGTCAAGGAACAAAGGGCGAGCGTCAAATATTTTTTGTGCGTCATGTTGAGTGATCTCTCTTGCGAATTTGTACATTCATCATTGTAACTTGCCAGTATGGAGTTTAACCGCGAGAAATGGTTCCGCACATCCCGTCTATGGTAATCTGTCAGTCTTTTCTGAAGGGTACCTTAAATCCATGGCTCAGTATGTCTATAGCATGAACCGAGTGGGAAAGATTGTCCCACCAAAACGGCAGATTCTCAAGGATATCTCTCTGAGTTTTTTCCCGGGGGCAAAAATCGGGGTGCTTGGACTGAATGGTTCAGGAAAGTCCACAATTCTCAGAATCATGGCGGGTATCGATCGGGACATCGAAGGTGAGGCTACGCCCCAACCAGGGCTTAAAATCGGTTATCTCCCCCAGGAACCCCAACTGGATCCCGAACTCACCGTCCGTCAGGCGGTGGAACAGGGTCTGGGTTCGATCATCGAAGCGCGTGCAGCTCTGGAGGCTGTCTATGCGGCTTATGCTGAGCCTGACGCGGATTTCGATCATTTGGCTACCGAGCAGGCTCGTCTTGAAGCCATTCTTAGCGCAACTGATGGGCATAGTACAGAGTTACAAATGGACATTGCTGCCGATGCTCTGCGCCTTCCTCCCTGGGATGCCCTGATTGGCAACCTGTCTGGCGGGGAAAAACGTCGTGTGGCTCTGTGTCAGTTACTGATCTCCAAACCTGACATGCTGTTGCTGGATGAACCCACGAACCATCTGGATGCAGAAAGCGTCGATTGGCTGGAACAGTTTTTGCAGCGTTTTCCAGGAACCGTGGTGGCAGTGACCCACGATCGGTATTTTCTGGACAATGCCGCCGAGTGGATTTTGGAACTGGATCGTGGCCACGGTATTCCCTGGAAGGGTAACTACAGTTCATGGCTTAGTCAGAAAGAAGACCGTCTGAAGCAGGAAGAGTCTCAGGAATCTGCCCGTCAGAAAGCAATTCACAAGGAACTGGAATGGGTTCGTCAGAACCCCAAGGGTCGTCAGGCCAAATCCAAGGCCCGCCTGGCCCGCTTCGAAGAACTGAATTCGCAGGAGTATCAGAAGCGTAACGAGACCCAGGAAATTTTTATTCCTGTGGGTGAACGTTTGGGAGATTCCGTCATAGAACTTGATGGAGTCACGAAATCCTTTGGTGACCGTCTGCTTCTGGATAACATCAGTCTGACCATTCCGCCCGGTGCCATCGTTGGCATCATTGGTCCCAACGGAGCCGGCAAATCCACATTCTTCCGCATGATCGTCGGTCAGGAAACCCCGGACTCCGGTACGATCAAATTGGGTTCTACTGTCAATCTTTCCTATGTGGATCAGTCACGGGAAACTCTGGACAGTGACAAAACCGTCTGGGAATTCATTTCCGGAGGTTCAGATCTGCTCACTGTGGGCAAGTATGAAACTCCGTCCCGTGCTTATATTGGACGTTTCAATTTTAAGGGAGCGGATCAGCAAAAGATTGTAGGGAATCTGTCGGGAGGGGAACGGGGTCGCCTGCACCTGGCTAAGACCCTGATTCGTGGGGGGAATGTGCTGCTTCTGGACGAACCTTCCAACGATCTCGATGTGGAAACCCTGCGTGCCCTGGAAGATGCCCTGCTGGAATTTGCCGGAGCCGTGTTGGTCATCTCCCATGATCGCTGGTTTCTGGATCGAATTGCCACCCATATCCTGGCCTTTGAGGGAGATTCGCAAGTAACCTTCTTTACCGGCAACTATCAGGAATACGAAGCGGATAAAAAGAAACGTCTGGGGGAAGATGGGGCACGGCCCCGTCGCTTGCGCTATAAACCCTTGCACGGTTGATCCTGCAGGAGACCGATCAATTCCTCGGTGCTGAGGGTGCTGGTTTCTCCAGCGCCCTCCAGCAGACTATCTGCGAGGTTGCGTTTACGTTCATGCAGTGCGACGATCTTTTCTTCGATGGAATCCTTGATGATCAATCGATAAACCGTCACGGGGCGAGTCTGCCCCATGCGATGGGCGCGGTCCGAAGCCTGATCCTCTACCGCAGGATTCCACCAGGGATCCATATGAATGACATAATCCGCTGCGGTGAGGTTGAGCCCTACCCCACCGGCCTTGAGACTGATGAGAAAGATATCATCCGTTCCTTCCTGAAAGGATCTGACACGTTTGGATCGTTCAGCGGAGGGAGTGGATCCATCCAGATACTGATAGGTAATATGATGTTCTTCTAGGGATTGTCGAATCAGGGTTAGATAATCCACGAACTGACTGAAGACCAGAGCCCGGTGCCCACTTTCCTTCAACTCTTCCAGAATTTCCATGAGTGCGGTAATCTTGGTGGAAATCCAAGGTCGGGCAGGGAGAATTAGAGCACCATGGCAACAGGCCCGACGCAACTTCATAATTCCTGCTAATACCTTGATTCGATTGGGCTGTTCGTCACCCGGCAAGGTTGTGTTCTCCAGTGCTTCGAGACGGACTGCTTCGTACATGGCCTGTTCCTCTGGGGTGGCCTCCAGTTGTAGCGTGACTTCCGTACGTTGTGGTAATTCAGTCAACACCTGGGACTTGGTACGCCTCAGGATGAAAGGTTGAATCAGGCGGCGCAATTGTTCCCGTGCTTCCACATCCCCATGGCGTTCGATGGGGTAGGAAAACTTTTCCGTAAACGTATCTAGGGACCCCAACAGGCCGGGATTGATGAAACGAAACAGATTCCATAATTCTCCGAGGTGGTTTTCGATGGGAGTTCCCGTGGTCAACAAACGAAAATCCGCATGAATCTTCATGGCCGCCTGTGAGCGCTTGGTGCCTGGATTCTTGATGGCCTGGGCTTCATCCAGCACGCAAGTGGCCCAATGATGGCTTCCAATCATCTCCGTTTCTTGCTGAAACAGGGTGTAACTCAGAATGACCAGGGAATTCGGGCCCAAGTCCGCCAGTTGGTTTTTTCCACCTACGCAGAGCCACTGAAGGTTCAGCGTGGGAGAAAAACGTTGGGCTTCCTGTACCCAGTTACCGCAGACTGAGGTGGGCGCAACCACCAAAGCCGCACCCAGAGGGGCTCGGTAAAGAAGCAAGGCCAATGTTTGAAGTGTTTTGCCCAACCCCATGTCATCTGCCAAGCAGGCCCCTGCCCCAACTTCGGCGTGGCGTACCATCCAGGCAAACCCTGACCGTTGATAATCCCGCAATTCTGCTTGAAGCGTGGGGGGGATCTGGGGTTCCCATTGACTCAGGGATTCATGTCGCGACAGTAAATCAATCCAACGCTGATCGGTGATTGCGGAATTTTCCTGCTCGATCAGTTCAGATAGATGGGGCGCTGAAAGTGCATGAATTTGAAGTTCTCCTGCTTCTTCCTGGGCCAGACTGGCCAGTCCCCGAATTCGATTCAGCAATCCTTCACTCAAAGCAATGAATTGCCCATCCGACAAAGCCACGAAACGACAATCCGCATGTTTTGCCGCTGCCATGAGGGTTTTGAGTTCCAATACGGTATGGGCATCCACACGCACGCCTCCAGAAACCTTGAGCCAATCTCCCTGAGAATTGATCTGAAGCGCCATTTGAGGAAGTTGGGCTTCTCCACGGATACGTAAACTTTCTCCTGCCGGCCAACGCAGGTACACGGTGGACTCCCCCATGGCCTTGAGCAATGTCAGGATTTCACAGGCAGCGGCAGGGTGCCGACTGGTTCCTGTAAAGGGAAGGTCGGCAGGGACCAACCAGGGAAGACAGGCTTCGAAGATCTGTTGGGCGCGAGTTCTTTCCAGTTCCAGCGCGCGCTTCACACCGTGCAGCATGGCATCACTTTCACCCTCGATACAAATAGTATGCCCTGCTCCAGGAATAAAGGATTCCCGGGCCTCTCCCAGAGGGTAAACCACCAAAGCAAGACGAATCCCTTCGGGATGAGGAGACAGGAGTGCATAAAAGCACGGAGAAGCCTCTGTCAGTGATAGATTGGCCGGGACGGGAGGAACCCCATGTACCAGAAAACGGGGAGTCAGGGTCTTGAGCAAGGCAACGACCCGTTCCTCCTGAGGAAGAGGGATCTGTTGCCCAATTTCCCCTAAAATATCACGTAGACGGATTTCTTCATCGCTCAGTCCATAAAGACGCAAACGGTGGGAAGACTCTTGTTCGATCCACAAATCTTCACCCATGGGAATCTGTGGTTCCAACTGTAGATGCCAATGGTGACGGTCACGTCCGCTGATCAAAACGAAACGCCCTGCCACAAGTTCCACGGTTTTTTGGAGGTCATGTCCCCAAAATATCAAGGGGTGTCCCATCAGCAAGCGCAGAGCCTGCGGAACAAAAAAACGTTTGTCGTGGGGCTTTTGATCCACCAGTGTATTTCTCAGATACGCAATCACGGTTTTATCCTGCTCTGTGACGCTTTCTAATTCCTGGGTGATGTTAATGAGTCGCTGAAAGGTAATGGCTTTGCTGGCTCCCCATGATCCATGGATCTGACGTTTCTGTTCCCGCGCTTCAAGGAGAAGATTGCCTGTATCGGGATGGCGATGGAGCGTCCAGTAAAAGCGCTGTTGACGGACCGGTATGAACGTTTCGCCCAACTCTTCCCCCAGTCGCTCCAGCGCACCTAGTGCCCGCTCCCACAGAGGTTGACGACGAATGGCGGAAACCAGAGTAAGAGAGCCCATTTCCTGGTGCAGATGGGTAGCATGGAGCGCAGGACTTCCCATTTGCATGCGCTCCAGAAGTTCCCAGGCTTCCGCCGCAATCCATCGGTATCCGTGGGATTCTGCACGGCGTGCCAGTTCAGTCAAACGTATCGTGTCGATCCGTTCTCCATCCCCATCCACCCACCAACAGGCCAAGGCCCGGAACAATTGCGCCAGAGACTCCTTCTCGCCAATTTCCGCGCGATCCTCTCCAAGCGTTGCCTGAACAGACTGAGTTGCGTGGGCGACCTGACCCAGACAGGCATAAATGGAACTCATACCAGTTCCATTGCGAATCACCAGGGCAATATGCTGGGAGGCTCGTTCCAATGCTTTTGGATCACCGCTGGAAATCAGGGAAACTACATAGGCAATTCCTCCCAGTCCACTCATGCCCTGTTTGCGCAGATCCTGAGGTTTCCGGCAATCTTTTAATACTTTTTCGAACAGTGGAATGGCAGGCTCGGTTTGTCCTCGCAAAACCAGAACCAATCCTTCGATGCAGTGCGCCAGGGGAAAAGGGCGTCCCCGCACCAAAGTCAGTGATTCCTCCAGGTGTCCACGCAAAATCATGGGTTCGCAGAGTACACTGGCAAACCATTGCCGTTGTTCTTCGGGAGCCAGACGCGCCTGTTCCCGTAACCAGGTAAGGGGGCCTTTGCAGGGTTCCAGACGATTGGTTCTCAATGCAAGAATGGTGGCGGCAATGGTGAGAGCAATTTCATGGGGCAAAGAATCGAATTGCTGAGCCGAAAAAGGTGCGTCAAATAGAGTCAGATAGGGATTGCGCAAGCGCCATTCAGAGGCAAAGTAACTTTGCAGCGTTTGAGCCAACTTGGAGAAATCCTCAAATCGACGGGCGTACAATGCCAAGCGTAAATCTCGTACCCCTTCGTTGAACTGGCGCACAAAATAACCAAAGCGGTAATCGGCAATCTTGAAGACCTGGCGCACTGTATCCAGCGCCAAGAGGATTTGAGTTTCATCTTCCGGCATGCGGAGGATGACTTCGCTCAGCGTCGGAACACAGGCTAATCTACCCTGATTCAGGATCAGTTCATTTTTTTCCAGGAGATATTCGATCAAGGGAGTAGTATCCGAGACCGGTAAATCGCTGCGCTGGCAAAATACTTCCCAGAGGGTATGGATCTGGTTTCTGGTCAGAGAGAGATAGGATAGAGAAACCAAACGCAATAAACAGCGCGCGGGATCAGAAACCTCCAGAATCGGGGCGTCCAAAAAAGGGGCAGAGGCAGAGGAAGTCGAGTTCAAATGAGAAATCCTGAAGGAGGCCAGCGTGTCATGATCCTGTAACTCATTCTTGCAATTCTATGATGAAATTCAATCTGGTGCCAAGTATCCTCCGGGAAGGTTGCGAGAAGAATGAACGAAGGGTAGCATGGTAAGGTTTTTTTGGAGTGATAGATGTCCCAAGCCTTGATTGAAATCGAAGACCTGCACTTCAGTTATGGTGCAAGACCCCTCCTGAAAGGAATCAGTTTCTCAATTCAGGAGGGGAAAATTTCTGCCATTCTAGGCACCAGTGGTTCGGGCAAGTCCACTCTTCTGCGCCTTGTGGGAGGGCAACTGCGTCCACAGCGGGGAGCCGTGCGCTATCGCGGGCAGGTGGTGCACGAGATGTCTGACCGGGAACTTTACACCATGCGCCGTGAACTGGGGATGATGTTTCAGATGGGGGGGCTATTCAGTGACCTGTCCGTATTTGAAAACATTGCTTTTCCCCTACGGGAACATACTCGCCTTGCACCCCGTCAAATTCGGGATCTGGTCCTCATGAAATTACAAGCCGTGGGACTGCGCGGCGCCCGGGATCTCATGCCGGCCGAACTCTCGGGAGGAATGGTTCGGCGGGTTTGCCTGGCCCGTGCCGTGGCACTGGATCCCACCCTGGCCATCTATGACGAACCCTTTGCCGGTCTGGATCCCATTTCCCTCAACGCCGTGGCCCGCTTGATTCGGGAACTAAATGACAGTACCGGAATCACATCGATCGTGGTCACTTACGACGTCAGCGAGTCTCTGAAGGTGGTGGATGATATATTTTTACTTTCAGAGGGAGTCGTTGTCAGTCAGGGTACGCCTTCTTCACTCAGTCAGAATACTCAAGATGCTTATGCCTATCAGTTCATCCATGCCGAGGCCGATGGCCCCGTGCCTTTTCAATGGCCCGCGCCTCCGCTGGAACAGGATTTTCGACCGTCATTGTTTTGATCTCCCTTCTCGTTATCGGGTGACATTGCGTCCTTCTTTTCGTCACGCTTCACTTTACAATTGAGATTCCGACCACGATGGCCACTGTTGCTGCCCCTCCCCCTTCTTTGCCACCTAAATTCGCCAAAGGAAAGAAATGGTTATGGCTGATCGGTATCGTCGTTTTCTTACTGATGTTAGGCCTGTTCCGTCACTTTCGCCAGAATGCTCATGACCCGAAAACCCTCAGGCAACCTGCGCCCACCCCCGTTTCACTGGCTACTGCCCATCAGGCCGACTTTCCGGTCTGGCTGACCGGACTGGGGACGGTCACGCCCGTGTATACCGTCACTCTGAAAAGTCGCGTGGATGGCGAGTTGATGAAGGTTTATTTCAAGGAGGGAGACCGGGTTCACCAAGGGGATCCCATCGTTGAAATCGATCCCCGCCCCTATCAAGTCCAGTTGGCTCAGGCCCAGGGTCAACTGATCCATGATCAGGCCTTGCTGGAGAATGCGCGAATCGATCTCAAACGATACGAGGAACTGATCAAAACGGGCGCCATTCCGGATCAGATATTGGTCACACAGCAAGCGCTGGTGCACCAATACGAGGGTACGGTCACCTCGGATCAATCTCAGGTGGACAACGCCAAACTCCAATTGATTTATTGCCATATCACAGCCCCTGTGAACGGGCGTCTCGGCATTCGACTGGTGGATCAGGGCAACATGATCCTGGCCGCTGGCAACATGGGTTTGGTGGTGTTGACCCAACTGGATCCGATTACCGTGATTTTCCCCCTTCCTCAAGATTATCTGAACGACATTCAGCAGGGGATGAATAGTCCACTGGCTCCCCTCAAGGTAGAGGCTTGGGATCGTTCCAACCAGCATTTATTGGCCACGGGCGAATTGCAAACCCTGGACAATCAGGTCGACATCACCACGGGAATGGTCAAATTGCGTGCCCTGTTCGTCAATCATCATGACGAACTCTTTCCCAACGAGTTCGTCAACGCCAGGGTCCGAGTGGCGGTCTTGCCTCACGTTACCGTCATTCCGGTGGCCGGGGTACAACAGGGGGATCAAGGTCCTTTCGTGTTCGTGGTAGACAATAACATGAAGGTATCTCTTCGCAAGGTCAAAGCCGGTCCAGCCAATGGAGATGAAATTGCCATACTGAGTGGCGTTCGTCCGGGAGAACGGGTCGTGACCGAAGGGGTCGATAACTTGCGTTCAGGGATGACCGTCACCCTCGCTCAACGCGCGTCTTCCATTCCCGCCGTTTCCCAGTGAATTTTTCCAGCCCTTTTATCGATCGTCCGATCGCCACTTCCCTTGTGATGGTGGCGATCCTGCTGTTGGGATTGATTGCCTGGCGTCAACTTCCCTTGTCTGCGTTACCCGAAGTGGATTATCCCACCATCGAGGTCACGACACTTTATCCTGGGGCAGGGCCCGAAGTGATGGCCGGAACCGTGACTGCCCCCCTGGAACGTCAGTTCGGACAAATGGCGGGCTTGACCCAAATGGCCTCCACCAGTTCCGGAGGCGCCTCCATCATTACCCTCCAGTTTTCATTGTCCCAGTCCATCGATGTGGCGGAGCAACAAGTTCAGGAAGCGATTAACGCTGCCGGTACCTTTCTGCCCACAGACCTGCCTATGCCACCCCTGTATAACAAGGTCAATCCTGCCGATGCGCCTATTTTGACCTTGGCGGTGACCTCCCCGCATATGACCTTGCCGCATCTTCAGGATTGGGTCGAGACGCGCCTGGTGGGCAAACTTTCTCAAGTTTCAGGTGTGGGCATGGTCAGTATGGGAGGGGGATTACGCCCGGCCGTGCGGATTCGGGGCAATCCCACGGCACTGGCCTTGCGCCGCCTTGGATTCGAAGATTTGCGCATTGCGATCATCAACAATAATGTGGACATCCCCAAGGGGAGTTTCGATGGCCCCAACCACTCGGTGACGGTGGATGCCAATGACCAATTGCATGATGCCGCGTCCTATCGTCAAGTCGTCATCACCTATCTGAACGGCGCACCGGTCCGGATCGGAGATGTGGCCGAAGTCGTGGATGACGCCGAAGATGTTCATCTGGCTGCCTGGAAAAATGATACACCGGCCATCATCGTTAACATTCAACGCCAACCCGGAGCCAATGTCATTCAGGTATCCGATCGGATCAAGGCGCTTCTCCCCAAGTTACAGAATTCCTTGCCTGAAAGTGTCAAAGTTGAACTATTGTCTGACCGCACCACCACCATTCGCGCTTCCGTCCACGAGATTCAGTTTGAGTTGATGTTGGCCATTGCCCTGGTGGTCATGGTGATTTTTCTGTTTCTGCGCAGTTTGCCAGCCACCCTGATCCCTGCCTTTGCCGTGCCAGTTTCTCTGATCGGTACTCTGGGCGTCATGTATCTGGCCAATTTCAGTATCAATAATCTCACGCTGATGTCCCTGACCATTGCCACCGGATTTGTCGTGGATGATGCCATTGTCATGATTGAAAATATCGCCCGTTATCGAGAAATGGGTGAAGATGCCCGCACGGCTGCCTTTACCGGATCTCGTCAGATCGGTTTTACCATCCTTTCCCTGACCTTCTCCCTGATCGCCGTACTCATCCCGCTGCTGTTCATGTCGGATGTCATCGGGCGGCTGTTCCGGGAGTTTGCCATCACCCTGGCCGTCACCATCCTGATTTCAGCGTTTGTCTCCCTGACACTCACACCCATGCTCTGTGCCCATATGCTCGGAGGCAAGGAAGCACCGGAAACAGGGTGGCGCCTTCATTGGAAACAATTTCTTGACCGCCTGATCCAGTCCTACGCGCGTTGGCTGGACATCGCCTTGCATCATCAGGGACTGGTATTGTTCACGGCCTTACTCACCCTGATTCTCACCGCAGCCCTCTACCTTTATCTTCCCAAAGGATTTTTTCCTATTCAGGACACGGGTATCCTGCAGGCCATTACTCAGGGTCCTCAAACCATTTCCTTTGGCGCCATGCGTCGGGAACAGTTTTCATTGGCACAAAAAATTCTGAAGGATCCCGCTGTGGAAAGCCTGTCTTCCTTCATCGGAGTGGATGGATCAAATACCACGATCAATTCGGGACGTTTGATGATCAACCTCAAACCCTTTGCCCAACGGGGAGAGGAAAAGTCCATCCGGGCGATCATGCATCGTCTGCACGAAACCATGGTCCAAAGCCATAGTGCTCTGGAAGTCTATTTCCAGCCCGTTCAGGACATGACGCTGGAAGATACCCTGAGTCGAACCCAATATCAATTGACACTGGAAAGTCCAAAAATAGCCGAGATCCAGCGTTGGGTTCCCCTTCTTCTTGAAAAAATGCGCCATATTCCGTCGCTTCGTAATGTCGCCAGCGACCAGCAAGATCAAGGAAAACGGATCTTTCTGGACATCGACCGGGACAACGCTCTGCGCTTGGGGGTTTCTGTCGCCGCATTGGATAACCTGCTCTACGATGCGTTTTCCCAACGAATCGTGTCGACCATTTTTACTCAATCCAACCAGTACCGCGTAATTCTCGAAAGCGGGCCACAATTCAGTCAAACCCCCAATCAGTTGCACCTATTCTATGTCCCCGGTGCCAACGGTGCACAGGTTCCTCTGGATCAATTGGCCCATATCCGGGAAACAACCGGTCCTTTATCGATCCATCATCTGGGACAATTCCCTGCGGCCACCCTCTCCTTCAATCTGGCCCCCCATCAATCCCTTGGGCAAGCCGTGGAAGCTATCGACCAAGCGGTCAACAAGTTGAACTTGCCTCAGAGTGTGGAACTCCAATTTCAGGGCGCTGCCCGTGCCTACCAGAAGTCGCTCTCTTCCACGCTGCTACTCCTGCTGGCAGCAGTGGTGACCATGTACATCGTGTTGGGCGTCCTTTATGAAAGTTATATACATCCCATCACCATCCTGTCCACCCTTCCTTCGGCAGCAGTGGGCGCATTGTTGGCCCTGTTTTTGACGGGCCATGATCTTGATATTCTGGGCGTGATCGGCATCGTACTCCTGATCGGTATCGTCAAGAAGAATGCCATCATGATGATCGACTTTGCTCTGGAAGCCCAACGGCACCAAGGGCTATCTCCGGAACAGGCCATCCGGGAAGCTTGTCTGTTGCGTTTCCGTCCCATCTTGATGACCACCTTGTCGGCGTTTTTTGCGGCTTTCCCCTTCCTCTTCGGTTCAGGAATCGGAGCCGAGTTGCGACAACCCCTGGGTTTGACTTTGGTGGGCGGGCTTTTGGTCAGTCAGTTACTGACTCTCTTTACCACCCCGGTGATTTATCTGGCCATGGAACGACTGGTGGGACGTTTGCGCGTACTAACGGGTAGGCAGGCATGAACCTGACCGGAGTGTTCATTGCTCGCCCCATTGCGACAACCCTGTTGACGGCAGCCATCACCCTGGCGGGATGGGTAGGCTTTACCCTCATGCCCATTGCTCCTTTGCCGCAAATCGACTTCCCGGCCATCAACGTTCAGGTAGCGCTGCCCGGTGCCAGTCCAGAAACCATGGCCGCCATCATGGTCACTCCCCTGGAACGAACGGTAGGACGAATCGCCGGGTTAACGGAAATGACTTCCTCCAGTGCTACCGGGATGGCCTCCCTTAGTTTGCTCTTCGATCTCGACCGGGATATCAACGGGGCGGCCCGCGACGTCATGGCTGCCCTGGATGCGGCGCGCAGCTTGTTACCCCCTGCTCTGCCCTTCAATCCGGTTTATCGCAAGATCAATCCGGCAGATGCCCCGATCCTGGTCATGACCATGACCTCGCCGACCAAGCCCCCCGGAGAGATCTATGATGCGGCCTCCACCATTGTCGCCCAACGTTTGTCTCAAGTCGACGGAGTTGGGCAGGTTCTGGTGGGTGGCGGTTCCCTGCCAGCGGTACGCGTTGAACTAAATGCGCCTGCCTTGCAAAGTTATGGCCTCTCCGTGGAGAATATCAGAACAGCAATATCAAACAATAATGTCAATATTCCTAAAGGAATAATAGAAAATACTGAGAATCGGTGGCAAGTCGATGACAACGATCAGGCGAAGACAGCCAAAGAATATCGTCCCCTCGTTCTGGCCTACCGCCATGGAAATCCTATCCGTTTACAGGACATTGCCGAAGTGGAGGACAGCGTACAGGATCTGCGCACGCTCGGACTGGCCAACGGGCAACGGGCCATCCTGCTTATCGTCAGTCGTCAACCCAGTGCCAACATCATCGAAACGGTGGATCGTATTCGTGCCATTCTGCCACGCCTGCAAGCCTCCATCCCGACTTCCATCGATCTCAAGGTGGTTATGGACCGCACACCCTCCATTCGTGCCTCGTTACATGACGTGGAACGTTCTCTGGTGATTGCCACGGTACTGGTAATTTTGGTGGTATTCCTGTTTCTGGGGGAGGTACGTGCGGCGCTCATACCCAGTATTGCCATTCCGGTTTCCCTGATCGGGACCTTTGGTATCCTCTATCTAGGGCACTACAGTCTCGACAATCTTTCCCTCATGGCCCTGACGGTCGCCACGGGGTTTGTGGTGGATGACGCCATCGTCATGCTGGAGAATATCACTCGCCATATCGAACGCGGGCTTCCTCCTCTGCAGGCCGCTCTGATCGGCGCCAGGGAAGTGGCCTTTACCGTTGTGTCCATGAGCGTTTCCCTGGTGGCCGTATTTATCCCCCTGCTCCTGATGGGGGGTATGGTGGGACGCATGTTTCGCGAATTTGCCGTGGTTCTATCCGCGGCTGTGCTGGTTTCCCTGGTGGTATCCCTGACTACCACGCCTATGCTGTGCGGACGTTGGTTACGTCCCGTAGATCCGCAGCATCGAATTCCCTCCTCAGCCTGGCAGCGTCGATTACACTGGGGAGTCCGGTTGTTCGAACGACTCGAAAATGGGTACCAACGCACTCTGGATACCGCACTTCACCATAAGCGTCTGGTTCTGTTTTTGCTGTTCTTGACCATCGGTCTGAATTTTTATCTCTTTTCCATCGTGCCCAAGGGGTTCATGCCGCAACAGGATACGGGGCGCCTGATCGGTCGGGTTCAGGCCGATCAGAATATTTCCTTTCAGGCCATGCGCGACAAAATGACACACTTCATCCGGATCTGCAAAAGTGATCCGGATGCCCAGGATGTCATCGGTTTTACCGGCGGCGAAGCGCGCAATGCCGGTAACGTTTTCGTGGTTCTGAAGCCGGAAGGAGAACGCCATGCCACCTCGGATGAAGTCATTGCCCGTCTGCGCACTCGGTTGAAAGCGGTGACCGGGGCCAGCCTTTACTTTCAACCCATCCAGGACCTGCGCTTTGGTGGTCGCGTGAGTAATGCCCAATATCAGTACACCCTTCAGGGAAATCATCTGGAAGAATTGCGGACATGGTCACGACGTATCCGCATCGCATTGGCCAAATTACCCGAATTGGCTGATGTCAACAGTGACCAGCAGGAACTGGGTCTGGAATCCTGGCTCGAGATCGATCGGGATACCGCGGCACGTCTGGGTGTCGATCCACGTTCGCTGGATCAGGTCCTCAATGACCTGTATGGGCAGCGCATCATTTCAACCATCTTTAATCCGCTCAACCAATACCGTGTGGTAATGGAAGCCGCCCCCCCTTATTGGCAATCTCCTTCCATGCTCGAACAAACCTATATTTATGGAACTCATGGCGACATGGTGCCATTGGCTGCCGTGGTCAAGATTCGTCCGGGCAATGATTCCCTGACCGTCAACCACCAGGGACAATTTCCTGCCACCACCATTACCTTCAATCTTCCTCCCGGAGTTTCCCTGGGACAAGCCACGGATGCCATCCATCGTACTTTCAAACAACTGGGCGTTCCTCCTTCCATTCAAGGTTCTTTCGAAGGCACCGCCAAAGTCTTCAAGGACTCTCTGTCCAGTGAACCCCTGCTGATCCTGGGGGCACTGGTGGTGGTTTACATCGTATTGGGTATTCTCTACGAAAGTTTGATTCACCCCCTGACCATTCTTTCCACCCTTCCTTCTGCGGGGGTCGGAGTTGTCGTGGCCCTGCTGATCACGGGGCAGGAGTTCAATTTGATGACTCTGATCGGGATCATCCTGTTGATTGGAATCGTCAAGAAAAATGCCATTTTAATGATCGACTTTGCCCTGCAGGCTGAACGGAGCGAAGGACTGTCTCCGGAAGAAGCTATTCTGAAGGCCTGTGTCAAACGATTTCGTCCCATTTTAATGACCACTTTGGCTGCCATGTTCGGAGCTTTGCCCCTTGCCCTGGACTGGGGAAGTGGCGGAGAATTACGTCGACCTCTGGGTATTGCCATTCTGGGCGGACTGGCATTGAGTCAATTACTGACCCTGTATACCACCCCCGTGGTCTACCTATATCTGGATCGTTTTCGTCAGCGCTGGGGAAAGCGTTTCACCTGGAAACGCATCATTCCGGCCAATTCCATCGCGAGTGATGTATGAAAAATCCGTATCGATGGTCCTGGTCGCTGTCTTCCTTGGTTTCACTTCTGGTTCTGGCATTGTCGGGATGTGAAGTGGGACCCGATTACGTCAAACCCACCTCACCCACGGCCAATAGTTTTCGGGTGCCGGTGGGCTGGAAAGTCGCCTCTACGCAGGGGACACCCATTCCTGCGCGCTGGTGGACCCTGTTTCAGGACACCACTCTGGATCAATTGGAGATCCAGGTGGCCCAGGCCAATCAGACGGTGGCCCAGCAAGAAGCAGCCTGGCGCCAATCCCAGGCATTGGTGCGCAGTACTCAAGCCGGGTTGTTCCCCACGCTGGGCCTGTTCGCAGCCGAATCCCGTAACCGGGCTTCGGCCAATGGGGTGGTTCTGGGCAATGGCCTGATTTACAACAATGACATGGCGGCCCTGCAAGCCAACTGGGTGCCGGATCTGTGGGGATCGGTGCGACGGAGCATCGAGGCCAACCAGGCCTCGGCGCAGGCCGATGCCAACCAGGTGGCCGCTACGTTGCTGAGTTTGCAAAGTCTGTTGGCGGTGGACTATTATCAACTACGCACCGATGATGCCGAATCGGCCCTCCTGATGGAGGCGGTCAAGGCTTATAAGAAATCCCTGGATCTGACCATCAACCGTAAAAAATTCGGAGTGGCTGCGGATACGGATATTCTTCTTGCCGAAAACCAGTTGGAAACGGCCAGGGCTCAACTCATCGACGTGGAGGTTCAACGCAGTCAGATGGAACATGCCATTGCCGTGTTGATAGGAAAAGTGCCTTCACAGTTCAGACTTCCTCCGCTTCCCCTTGGCGAAGGGTATCCCAAGCCTCCCTTGACCATTCCATCGGTTCTTCTGGAGCGACGTCCGGACATTGCCGTGGCTGAACGTCAGGCCGCCTCTGCCAGTGCCAATATTGGAGTGGCTCAGGCCGCTTTTTATCCCAATCTGACCTTGTCAGGAAATTACGGATACCAAAACGCTGCTTACAGCAATCTTTTTGCTCTGCCCAATCAAAACTGGTCTATCGGTTCTCAACTCTTTCAGCCTCTGTACGATGCCGGATTGCGTCTGGCCAATCTGGATCAGGCCCGTGCCGGTTTTGATCAGACCGTGGCCAACTACCGCCAGGTCGTCCTGACGGCTTTCCAGAATGTCGAAGACAATCTGGCGGCAGAGGAAATCCTGACCCGGGAAATCGTGGTGCAACAACGTGCGGTCAAGGCAGCTGCGCGCACTGTCATTCTGACGGACCAGCAATACCGCTCGGGGACCGTGGATTATCTCAATGTCGTTATCACTCAAACTGCCTTGCTCACCGGGCAAGTCAGCGAAGTCACCTTGCGCGGAAGAGCCTTCGTGGCGGCCGCCCAACTCATAGCAGCCCTCGGAGGGGGCTGGGATGGGGGTGAACCCCCAGTTCAACAAACCCAACAGGATGGGGTACACTGAGGGGATGAGTACGACTTCCCCTTTTTTTGATCTCCATGCTCAGGACTATCTGCGGGTCGCCGTAGCTGTCCCCATTGTGGCTCTGGCACAACCTCTGGACAATGCGCAGCGGACCGTGGCGCTCATGTCCAAGGCCGTAGAGCAGGGGGCACGGATCGTGGTGTTTCCGGAATTGGGCCTGACCGGCTATTCCTGTGACGACTTGTTTCATCAGGAGGCCTTGCTCAAATCCGCACTCCACGGGCTGGAACAGGTGCGCCAGGCCAGCAGGGAACTGCCGGTCTTCGCACTGGTGGGGTTCCCCTTGCGGCACCGCAGTCATCTGTTCAATTGTGCGGCATTGATCGGAGGCGGGACGATTCACGGCATCGTCCCCAAATCCTATTTGCCGAATTACCGAGAGTTTTATGAGGCCCGTCAGTTCACGCCCGCGCTCTCGTTTCGTACGGAATGGCTGGAATGGAGGTCTCATCCGCCTATTCCCTTTGGTCCGCGTCTGCTTTTTCAGTGGGAAGAACAACCCCTGGCAACGCTGGCGGTAGAAATTTGTGAGGACTTGTGGGTTCCCATCCCCCCCTCCAGTTTGGCAGCACTGGCTGGTGCCACGGTCTTGCTCAATGCTTCGGCTTCCAATGCCACGGTAGGCAAGGCGGACTACCGGCGTCAACTGGTGACCAACCAATCTGCCCGCTGTTTGAGCGCTTACCTGTACAGTGCAGCGGGGTGTGGTGAATCCACCACCGATCTGGCTTGGGATGGTCATGGTTTGATCGTGGATTACGGGAATATTTTGGCCGAAAGTACCCGCTATACCCCCACGGATCAGTTGATCACTGCCGACCTGGATCTGTTGCGTCTGCATCAGGAACGCATGCGCCAGAATACCTTTGCCCAGGCCTGTTTCCATCATCAGAGGGAACTCGAAACTTTCGATACCGTGCGCATGGCTCCGCTGAAAGACCCCCGCCCCTGCCCTAGGGTGCAACCTGTTCCAACCCGTTTTCCTTATGTTCCCGGTGCCTCTGATCAACGGGACGAACGGTGTGCCGAAGTTTTTAATATCCAGGTCCAAGGCTTGGCCACCCGTTTGCGGGCTACGGGTTTGAAAACCTTGGTATTGGGCGTTTCCGGCGGACTGGACTCGACCCACGCCCTGCTGGTATGTTGTGCCGTGTTGGATCAACTGGGGCTGTCGCGTCAGTGTTTGCGGGCTTATACCCTGCCTGGCTTTGCCACCGGCTCAACCTCCCTGGCGTTGGCCCACCATCTCATGAATGTATTGGAGGTTACGGCTGAGGAAATCGACATTCGACCCAGTTGCCTGCAGATGTTGAAAGACCTCGACCATCCCTATGCGCGGGGAGAAGCGCGTTATGATATCACCTTCGAAAATGTGCAAGCGGGCGAACGGACCAGCCATCTCTTCCGTTTGGCCAATCACCACGGGGGATTGGTAGTAGGTACCAGTGACTTGAGTGAATTGGCGCTGGGTTGGACTACCTACGGAGTGGGAGACCACATGGCGCATTACCATGTCAATGCCAGCGTCCCAAAGACCCTGATTCAGCATTTATTGCGCTGGGCTCAGGAGCGCTCTTTACTGACCCCGGCCCTGGGACCCTTGCTGGAGGAAGTATTGGCTCTGGAAATCTCGCCCGAACTGATTCCGGCCCAGGGGGGACAGATACAGAGCAGCGAGAGTACCGTGGGACCCTACGAACTGCAGGATTTTTTTCTGTACTATACGCTGCGTTTCGGTTTCCCTCCCCACCGACTGGCTTACATGGCTTGGTGTACTTGGGGCCAGGGGTCCGACACCTATACCTTTACTGAAATCCGTCATTGGTTGGGCATCTTCGTCACCCGTTTCTTTCAGGGTAGCCAATTCAAACGTTCCTGTCTGGCCAACGGTCCCAAAGTGGGTTCAGGTGGATCGCTCTCGCCGCGCGGAGATTGGCGCGCACCCAGCGATGCATCCGCTACCGTGTGGGAGGAGGAAGTCCGGACCCTGCCCACAAACTCCCCTCCCCTATCTCAGAAGGAAGACTGAGTTTGGATCATTTTGCACTTTATGCGGACTTGCATGCTTTGTTGGGGGAATCGGGGCTCTTGACCGATCCTCAGGTAGTCGCCGCCCATAATACGGATTGGCGTGGACGCTATCGGGGGACGGCTCCCTGGGTAGTTCAACCAACCTCCACGGCGCAGGTCATGGAAGTAATCAAAGCCTGTGCCAAAGCAGGGGTCCCCCTCGTTCCGCAAGGAGGAAATACTAGCCAGTGTGGTGCGGCCACGCCGCGCTCGGGCCATCCGGAAATCATTCTCAGTTTGTCCCGCATGAATCGAATTCTCGAACTGGATGCGGAAAATGCAACTTTAGTCTGTGAGGCCGGTGCGATCCTCGCCCAAGTACAAAAACATGCCGAGGCGGCGGGTTTTCTCTTTCCTCTCAGTCTGGCCTCTGAAGGAAGCGCCCAAATCGGGGGAGTGATTTCTACCAACGCAGGGGGAACGGCGGTTCTGCGTTACGGCAATATGCGTGCCCAGGTTCTCGGCTTGGAAGTGGTATTGGCGGATGGGCGCTGCTGGAATGGATTGAAGGGACTACGCAAGGACAATACCGGATACGATCTAAAACAATGTTTTATCGGGGCGGAAGGAACCCTGGGGATCATTACGCGCGCTGTCCTGCGCCTCTATCCCCTTCCCCGTCAGCGGGTGACGGCCTGGCTATCCGTACCCTCACCCACGCTGGCCGTACGCCTATTGCGCTTTCTGCGGGCTCAATGTGGAGACCGGATCTCGGCTTTCGAACTGGTTTCCCATTCCGCCTTGTCCCTGGTTTTGCACCATCTTCCTCAATTCCAGGCCCCCCTCGATCCCCTCCCCGCTTGGTCGGTTCTGGTGGAATTGGAAGAATTTGATGCCCAGGCTCCCCTGCAGGGGTTACTGGAAAAGGCCTTGGTCCTGGCACTGGAAGAACGTCTGTTGGACAATGCTGTACTGGCACAGAGTTTGACTGAAGCCCAGGCCCTTTGGGCCTTGCGGGAACAGATCTCCGAGGCGCAGAAACGGGAAGGAATCAGTATCAAACACGACATCAGTGTCCCCGTCAGCCGGATCCCTGAATTCATCGAACTCGCAGGAAAAAATCTTGAAACTGCCTTTCCGGGCATTCGAGTGGTGTGTTTTGGTCATGTGGGAGATGGCAACTTGCATTACAACCTGTCCTTTGCGAATCCCGAACGTAATCGTACCCTGGTTCCTCAAACGCCTGCTGTCAACCGGATCGTGCACGACGTGGTCAGCGCTCTAAACGGAAGTATCAGCGCAGAACATGGAATTGGTCAGTTGAAAGTACAGGAGTTGGTTCATTACAAAGACCCCGTGGCCCTCGATCTGATGAAAAAACTCAAAATGCTTCTGGACCCTCAGGGACTGCTCAATCCCGGAAAAATTCTGGCCTAACCCAGCGCCAACCATAACATCTGTAGTTTCTTGATCTGGTCGCGCAGAGCCGCCGCCTTTTCAAATTCCAGTTGACCGGCAGCGCTGTGCATCTCTTTTTCCAGACGCTGAAGCAAGGCCTGACGCTGTTTTTCCGTCAGAGCTTCGCTGCCTTTTTCCGGTTCTGCCACTTTCAGGGGAGGTGACACCTCAACCTGTGCATAGATACCTTCGAGAATATCCACAATGGGTTTGACCACGCCGCGGGGAATGATGCCCTGTGCCTGATTGTGCGCTTCCTGCAAGGTACGACGGCGCGCCATTTCATCCATGGCCCGCCGCATGGAATCCGTGGTCCGATCGGCATAAAGGATGGCGCGTCCTTCAAGATGTCGGGCAGCCCGTCCAATGGTCTGAATCAGGGAACGCTCCGAGCGCAAAAAACCTTCCTTGTCTGCATCCAGAATGGCCACCAGAGCTACTTCCGGAATATCCAGTCCTTCGCGTAACAGGTTGATCCCCACCAGTACATCAAATTTCCCCTGGCGCAGATCGCGGATGATCTCCACCCGTTCCACCGTGTCGATGTCCGAATGCAGATAGCGAACGCGGATGCCCTGCTCATGCAGAAATTCAGTCAGGGTTTCCGCCATGCGTTTGGTCAGGGTGGTGACCAGAACGCGCTGTTGGCGCGCCGCAGAGATGCGAATTTCTCCCAGCAAGTCATCCACTTGAGACAGGGCAGGACGAACTTCCACGGGCGGGTCTACCAGGCCGGTGGGGCGAATGATTTGCTCGACCACTTGCCCTGCATGTTTCTGCTCATAGGCCCCCGGCGTGGCCGACACAAAGATGGACTGGGGCATGAGTCCCTCGAATTCATCAAATCTCAAGGGCCGGTTATCCAAGGCAGAGGGCAGACGAAAACCATAATTGACCAGATTTTCCTTGCGGGCCCGATCTCCTTTATACATTCCCCCGACCTGCGGCAGGGTGGCATGGGATTCATCAATGAAGAGCAAGGCATGGGAAGGGAGATATTCGATCAAGGTGGGGGGAGGTGAACCTGCCGGACGTTTTGACAGGTGCCGTGAGTAGTTTTCGATACCTTTGCAGAAACCAAGGGTGTGCAACAACTCCAAATCAAAGCGGGTGCGCTGCTCGATACGTTGCAATTCCACCAAGCGTTGTTCCCGGGCATAAAATTCGATCCGTTCCTGTAATTCGATCTTGATGGTTTCAATGGCCCGCACCACAGTGTCACGGGGAGTCACATAATGGCTGGAGGGAAACACGGTAAAACGCCCCAGGCGTTTCTGCAAACGCCCTGTAAGCGGATCAAACAGGGTCAGTCGTTCCACTTCGTCGTCAAAGAGCGTGATGCGTAAGGCTGATTCGCTATGTTCTGCAGGGTACACATCAATGACGTCCCCCCGCACCCGAAACCCCCCACGCTTGAATTCCACTTCATTGCGCGTGTACTGCATGACGGCGAGGCGCCCCACAATGGCACGCTGATCAATTTTTTCCCCTTCCTTCAGGTGTAAAACCATCTTGTGGTAATCGGCCAGATCACCAATGCCATAAATGGAAGATACAGAGGCCACAATGATGCAATCGGGTCGCTCCAGCAGGGACTTGGTCGCAGACAGACGCATTTGTTCAATGGCTTCGTTGATGCTGGAATCTTTCTCGATGTAAAGATCCCGGGCTGGGACATAGGCTTCCGGTTGATAATAGTCGTAATAAGAAACGAAGTATTCCACCGCATTTTCAGGGAAAAACTCGCGAAATTCTGCATAGAGTTGGGCGGCCAGGGTTTTGTTATGGGCCAGAACCAGAGCGGGACGTCCCAAACGGGCGATGACCTGAGCCATGGTATAAGTCTTGCCTGATCCGGTTACCCCCAGCAAGGTTTGATATTGCAAACCGAGATTCACTCCTTCGGTGAGTTGCGCAATGGCCTTAGGTTGATCACCGGCCGGGGCAAAGGGCTGAACCAGACGAAAGGGGCTGTTTTCAAAAGTAACAAGCACTGGCATTTCCTGAAAGACAAGGGCATGGAGACCAGACCACCCTGAGTGTCGCATTGTACCCTTGGTTGGTAAAAAACCTCTACAATGGAACCTTTAATTTCTTCTCTTGGCACCATGATCACTCCCTCTTTTCTTACGCATCTTCCTTTGGCTCCGAAAGATCCCATTTTGGGCGTAACTGAAGCCTTCCAGGCGGATTCCAACCCCTATAAGGTCAATCTTGGGGTGGGCGTCTACACGGACGAACAAGGAAAGTTGCCTCTCCTTCGCTCTGTTGCCTTGGCAGAGGACCAGATCAATACTCTCAAAACTGCCCGTGGCTATTTACCCATCGAGGGATTGGGACGTTATGTCCGGCAGGTCCAGACCCTGGTCTTTGGGGAAAACTCACCCGTTCTCCAGGAAGGTCGCCTGGTTACCGTGCAGTCCCTGGGGGGAACAGGCGGCCTCAAGTTGGGTGCTGATTTTCTGCGCTGGTTTCATCCGGCTGCCGAAGTCTGGATTTCTGACCCCAGTTGGGAGAATCATCGTGCACTGTTCGAGGCCGCAGGATTTGTCGTCAAATCCTACCCTTACTACGATCCAGAAACCCACGGGGTAGATTTTGACAAACTAATTCGTACCTTGGAAGGGGCGCCCCGTGGCACCATCGTCGTTCTTCACGCCTGTTGCCATAATCCCAGCGGTGTGGATTTGAATGAGGCGCAGTGGCAAGCCATTCGTGCCGTGGTGGTGGAGCGCGGGTTGATCCCCTTTCTTGATCTGGCCTATCAGGGATTTTCCCAGGGGACAGAAAAAGATGCGGTCAGTGTCCGATATTTTTCGGAACTCCCCATTCCCGTTCTGGTGGCCAATTCCTTTTCCAAATCCTTCTCCCTTTATGGAGAGCGGGTGGGTGCCTTGACCCTGATTTGCGCCAGTCGGGAAGAAGCTCAGCGGGTGCAGTCACAGTTGAAACGGGTGATCCGCACTAATTATTCCAACCCGCCTACCCATGGAGCATCCATCGTAGCAACGGTGCTGGAAGATTCCAACCTGCACCAACTCTGGGAAGATGAGTTGGGGGCCATGCGAAACCGCATTCGATTCATGCGCCAAGCATTGGTTTCGTGCCTCAAAGAGGCTATTCCAGATCAGGATTTTGGGTTTGTGGCAGAACAACAGGGAATGTTTTCTTTCTCGGGACTGAATTTGGCGCAAGTTCGTCGTCTACGTCAAGATTTCTCTATTTATGCTGTGGACTCGGGGCGAATCTGTATTGCTGCACTCAATGAACAGAACCTTGAGCGGGTGGTAGAGGCCCTCACTCAAGTGATCAGAGAAGCACCGGGAATGTAAATTCACAATAGACATTCTCAATGTCTATACTCATTCTAAAATTGTTGTATGCTACTGGCATCCCAAACTAACTCTGGAGGTATTCAAGTGACACACGAACTCATGATCCTGCCCTTTGCCATGGATGCGCTCGCACCCCATATTTCCAAGGAAACTCTGGAATATCATTATGGGAAGCATCATCGAGCCTATGTCAACAAGCTCAATGAACTGATCAAGGGGACAGAATTTGAAGGATTATCGTTGTCCGATCTGGTCAGAAAAACCACGGGACCGACTTTCAACAATGCGGCCCAGGTGTGGAATCATAACTTTTATTGGTATGGCCTCAATCCTCGGGGAAGTGACAAACCCACAGGAGAACTCGCCGCCGCCATCAACAAAAATTTCGGATCCTTCGATCAATTTGCTGCGCAGTTCAAAACGGCTGCCGCCACAAAGTTTGGTGCGGGATGGACTTGGCTCGTGAAGACCGAAGACGGACAGTTGGCCATTCGCAATAGCAATGATGCGGAAAACCCACTGCAATGGAACCAGATTCCTCTCCTGACCTGCGATGTCTGGGAGCATGCTTACTACATTGATTATCGCAACGAGCGACCCCGTTATATCGAAACTTTCTGGGCACTGGTGGACTGGGATTTCGTGGCGCGCAATCTGGAGGGAGAGGGAATCACCTTCTAATAAAACAGGATGTTTCCCCAATTCTGAAAAGCCTTAAGGCCCCTCAACCACCGGCGCACCCCGAAATAAAGGGTTGCTTTGGTGGTTGAGACCGTTCTATGATATCAAACTCCTCGTTTTATATCTTTTTTCATACGCAAAGCCAAACTTCCCACACCGCCCCCATTGAATACTTGGGTGTAACCTAACTGGTGCATGACAGACAAGGCATGACCCGAGCGCGCGCCTGAACGACAGTACAGGATAACAGGGGTGCTTTTATCTTGAATTACCTGATGAACATCATGATTGAATCGATCCAATGGCAGATTGATGGCCCCTTCGATATGTCCCGAAATATACTCCGAATGGGTCCGTACATCGATCAATCGAGCATCGACAGGAAGTTCGGTACTGATCTTGCTATCACTGATAGCGGCCATGAAGTGTGAAAATATTCCCATACGGATTCCTCTGAATTATTTGACGGGTTCTGTTGTGTTTCAGTACTTTTTAACACCCTCACTGTCATCAATCAAAAAATCTGGAAAACCAGAGTGATAAACTGCCCCATGAACCATTTTAACGTGATCTGACATGTTACCTAACGAAACCGAAAGAATTTTGGAAATGGTGGCCACAGGCGCTCCCTTGTCAGAATCCCTGAGGGCCTTGGTGAAATTTCTTGAATCTCGGGGCCCTGGATTGCGAGGGTCCGTTTTGTTGCTCGACCAAGAGGGTGTTCGTGTTTACCATGGCGCATCATCCTTTCCTTTACCCCCCGCCCCCGCCTTGATTGCCACCATGAACGACCAGTCCCTCAGGTCTCAGGCAAGTTCGGACGGTACCGAGATTTTCCGCAGTGAACCGGTCTTCGTTGAAAATATTGCCTTGGAAAATGGATTGCACGCCTGCTGGTCCATTCCAATAATCGATGCAAAAAAACGCGTACTGGGTACCTTGGCCCTGTATTACGCCCAACCCAGACTCTCAACCCCCGAACACCTCCGTCTGATAGACATCGTGACACACATTGCATCCATCGCCATCAGTCGTGAACATGAAGAGGATGCCCTGCGGCAAAGTGAAACAGCCTTTCGACGGTTGTTTGAATCTTCACGAGATGCCATTATGACCTTGAACATCGATAAAGGTTTTCTCAGCGGAAATCCGGCAACCATCGCACTGTTCAGGTGCGCGGATGAAGCGGAATTCATCTCTCTTTCTCCCGCTGCCGTATCTCCCGAACTTCAACCAGATGGTCGTCGTTCGGATGAAAAAGCACGAGAAATGATGCAGTTGGCCCTCGACAAGGGTTCGCATTTTTTTGAATGGATGCATAAACGAACCGATGGAACAGAATTTTATGCGGATGTTCTGCTTACCCGCATGAATTCTGGCCCCAATAGTCTGATCCAGGCCACTGTGCGGGATATCAGCGAGCGCAAGTCTGCGGAGATGAAATTACAGCGCATCACACAACTCTACGTAGCACTCAGTCAATGTAATCAGGCAATCGTGCGTTGCCCCTCTGAGGCGGAACTACTCCCCCAAGTGTGTCGCGATGTAGTTAAATTTGGTGGCTTGAAAATGGCCTGGATCGGCATGTTGGACAGCGCGACGAATCAGATCATCCCGGTTGCGTTTTTCGGTGCTGGGCAAGATTATCTGAAAACACTCGACATCTCTGTGGAAGCAGACAAACCTTCGGGGTGTGGGCCCACTGGTACGGCCCTACGGGAAAATCGCGCGGTCTGGTGCCAGGATTTCCGAAAGGATCCCATGACCATTCCCTGGCAAGAAATCGCCATCCAGTATGGTTGGGCAGCCTCCGCCGCACTTCCCTTGCACCGCAATGGTCAGACCATTGGAACTTTCACCCTGTATGCTGATACCGCCCATGCTTTTGATGAGAGTATTCAGTCTCTTCTTCTCGAAATGACACTGGACATAGACTATGCTCTAACCAGTTTCGACCGCGAAAACCGACGCCAGAAGGCAGAAGACAACTTGCGTGAGAGCGAGCAACGATTGAGAACCATCATCGAGACCGAGCCAGAATGTATAACGGTCATCGGCCTTCAGGGGGAACTGATGGATATCAACGCCACTGGCTTGAAAATTCTGGAGGTCTCCACCCTTGAGGAGGCCAAACAACATTACCTGAGAGATTTCATTCTTCCTGAATTTCATAAAAACTTTGATACCCTGTACCAACAGGTAACGCAGGGAGTAAACACCATTGCGGAATTTGAAATAATCGGATTACAGGGGACCCGGCGGCAAGTGGAGGTCCATGCAGCCCCATTGAGAGATGCCAAAGGAAACATTACGGCCCTCTTGAGTATCACCCGAGACATCACCGAACGCCGACGCAACGAGGCACGGATTCAATATTTGGCCAATTACGATGCGTTGACCGGATTGCCAAACCGTACACAACTGGATGAACACCTTCGCTATGCCCTGAGTCTGGCCAAACGTAGCAACGGGTATCTGGCGTTGATGTTTCTCGATCTCGATCGCTTCAAGGAAATCAATGACTCACTGGGGCATGGCATTGGGGATGATTTGTTGATCATGGTTGCCAAGCGCCTGCAAAGTTTATTACGAGAGGAAGATACCATTTCACGGTTGGGCGGAGATGAGTTCATCGTCATGCTCCCGGGCAGTGATGCTCAAGGGGCCGCGCAAGTGGCACAAAAAATATTGGATATCGTGGCCGCGCCCTATCAGATCGAGCAATATGAACTTTCTGTAACGATTTCCATCGGCATTGCGGTTTATCCCGGGGACGGCATCAATCTGGAATCGCTATCCAAAAGCGCCGATACTGCCATGTATCGCGCCAAGAATGAAGGACGCAACAGTTATCGTTTCTTTACACCCGAAATGCAAGCCCGCACAACACGCAACATGCAATTGGTCAATGCGTTACGCCATGCACTGGAATGTGATCAATTTGACTTGTATTACCAGCCGCAAATTTCTCTGGTTACCAACCGAATAATCGGCGCAGAAGCGCTGTTGCGCTGGAATCATCCTGAACTTGGCCAGGTATCGCCAGCGGAGTTTGTTCCCGTTGCCGAGGACACGGGGTTGATCATTCCCATCGGTGAATGGGTGATTCGCAGGGCGATTCAGCAACTCAGACAATGGCTGGACCGTGGTATCTCTCCCATCGTCATAGCCGTCAACCTATCGGCAGTTCAGTTTCTGTTTTCCAACCTATCTGTTTTGATCCCTCGACTTCTGCAGGAGGCCTCGGTCCCCTCCCACTTGTTTGAATTGGAACTCACCGAAGGCGTGGCCATGCATGATCCTCAAGGTGCCATTGCCATCTTGACCAGTTTATTTGAGCAGGGCATCCGTTTGTCCATCGATGATTTTGGAACGGGCTACTCCTCATTAAATTACCTGAAAAAGTTCAATGTAAACAAGCTAAAAATTGACCAGTCCTTTGTACAAAATATCAGCACGGCCGAGGAAGATCGAGCCATCATCGCAGCCATTATAAGCATGGCCAAAAGCCTGGGCCTGAAAACCATTGCCGAAGGAGTAGAGACTCGGGAGCAATTGATTTTCCTGCGTGAACAGGGATGTAATGAGGGTCAAGGATATTATTTCAGTCAACCTCTTCCAGTAAGTCAATTTGACACATGGCTATTTCATCGTTAATGAATCGAATTCCATCGTAGCCAACGCTTGATTCAAGGTTGGTTGCGTACTATACTGCACATGTGCTGTCCATGTTCATAAAGGAGTAATGCAATGGCAACCGCTACCGAACGAATCCCGGTGCTTGTAACTGCCACGGAAAAAGGGCAAATCGCCAAAATGGCGAAAGACGCGGGAGTTTCAATGGGTGAATTTCTGCGCCGTGCAGCGTCGTCCTATCGTCCGTCCGAAGAAGATTCAATGTTGATTGGCATGATGGACCAGATGAACAAAACCACTGCTCAGGCAAATGCTGCTATTGACGATGCACTGGCGTTCATCGAAGCCTCTAACCAGCGTATCGCCGCGATGGAGAAGAAAGTGGCAATTGAACGAAAAGTTGCCTGATGGGAGTCACTGACAAGATGTGGGATGCAATCACCACCGTTATCAAAATGAATGACAAGGTGGAGCGCATGGCGGCGACCATCATTACCCAACAGCAGAAGATCGAAGGTCTGACGGAGCGGGTTATTCGCCTTGAAACCGCGTTGGAAATCGGCTTGGCCCGTAACCGTAGTGGAAAAGTTCCTCCACGGATCGAACCTGAGGAATGACGGAAAGAACAAGCACATCGCGTAGGATCCAACCACTTTACCTGAATGATGACAAGGGCTATTTCATGTAATCCATGGATTTCATGTAGTTCATGTGACTTTTGTCAAAAATACTTTTTTGTTCAGGCGTAAGGGTCACATAGAAGGTTTTTACCGCGTTTGCCATCAAGGCCATGTTCTGCGCAAGGTCTTTCATCACGTCTGCTTTCATCGTCATACTCTCAGGTGCGGTCATAGGTATGCTCTGCGTGCCCCCTTTCATCTTGCGGTGCATCGATACCATCTTTTCGGCTTGCTCGATCACCTTGTCTGAGAACGCTTTCCATGCGGGTTCTTGATCTTTTGTGAGATTAAGTTTTTCTTTTAATTCACCAAGATGTTTGTGGACGGTGGCAACCAGATCAGTCATCATAGCGCCCTGTTTCATGCCCATTTCGTCACAGCCCATTTCATGGGTTTGTTCATTCACATTTCCGTTATAGTCGGCGGCTGTGGCCATACCCGATGAAAAAACCAAACAGATCAATCCAGTGGCCAGTTTTCTATGCAATTTCATGTGAAATTTCCTTTAAATATGAATAAAAAACGCTCTCTCTGAAATTCACTGACCTGTTGAACTGGGCATTCAAACCGTAACTCATCCACCCGGTCAGGATGTTGCACCATTTACCGTCCAACACGAATCCCGGAAAGAGAATTCAATAATCCAAATACACTCAATAGCCAAAGAATCACCGCAATAATAACCACAGCATTCAAAATTTTCTTGATTGTGACTTCCATTGGTATGTAGGTGTTGATCAGCCAGAGAACCACCCCCACAACAATCAATATAATCACCAACTGAACTAGTGGCATATCGCCTCCTTGTATTGCATCAATTTGCATACGAACTGAACCATTACTGCCATTTTAAATCTAGGCGAAAATCTAAATGCAGTCTGTACGGTATCAAACATTTCTACGGCGGCATCCATGGTATAAAGTACCGCACAGGAAAAGATATACAATCAGAAATGGCAACGGGAGGCTGAATGTTCATCAATGGACTGGGAACGGCAAATCCACCGCGCAGTTATAACAAAACCGAATGCTGGGAAGCTTTCAGGTCCTCTGAATGGTTTGGCAAACTTGGTCTACGTTCACGCATGATTGCTGAAGCCGTTCTTAATAAGGAAAACGGGATCGAATTCAGATCTCTCGCTGTCACCTCCCTGGATGAAGTGTTCAATATTGATCCCGATACCCTGCACAGGCGGTTTCTGGACAATGCGCCAACGCTGGGAACAGAAGCAGGTCAAGCGGCACTGGAAGATGCAGGCATCGATGCCGATGCAATTGACGGCTTGGTGGTCAGTACCTGCACGGGTTATCTTTGTCCTGGCCTAACCAGTTATATCGTGGAACGACTGGGCCTGCGGGCTGATGTCCAGGCTTTTGATCTGGTTGGACAAGGTTGTGCCGCAGCACTGCCGAATTGGCGCCTCGCCGAAGCATTGCTGTCTGCCGATTTTTGCCACAACGTATTGTCAATTTGCGTGGAAGTCAGCAGTGCCGCGATGTATCTTGATAATGATCCCGGCGTATTGATCAGCGCGTGTCTGTTTGGTGACGGAGCCGGAGCCGCGGTGCTTTCCAGGCAGACTAATCCGTTGCGGCGCAGCATCGAATGGAAAGAATATGCTTCACTCGTTAATCCGGCTGAGCGCAATGCCCTGTTGTTCCAAATGCGGGGTGGAATGCTTCGTAACGTCCTGACACGGACCGTTCCCGGTCTGGCTGCCGATTACGCCGAGCAGGTGCTGCACAAGGCATTGAGTGAAATCGGCCTAGTGCCTGAAGACGTCAGCACCTGGATCATGCACGCGGGCGGACGCGATGTGCTGATTGCCTTGCAGAATCGCCTGAAGATCTCCGCTGAAGATCTCCGTTACAGCGCAACCATGCTACACCTTCATGGTAACATGAGCAGTGCTTTTGTCTATTTTGTATTGCAGGCCGCGCTCAATGACAACGCGAAGCCTGGATGGTGGTGGATGTCATCGTTCGGTGCCGGATTCAACTGCCACGGTGCCTTGCTCAAAGTGGCGTAACCTGGTGATGAGAGAGTGCCCATCGTGGACTTTAATCTGCGGCGACAAGTTGAACCGGAGTTGCTCGATGGCCTTGCCGCGGAAGATCCCCAGGCTCTAAGATCACGGAAAGACTTGCGTTGGATTCACCGTGCAATGGCGACATTGGTGATCATGCAACGAGCGTTGAATCGAGGTACGGCAGGATTCGTTCCGCGCACTCTGCTTGAACTTGGCGCTGGGGATGGTTCACTGATGTTACGCATGGCACGGAAGCAAACAGATTGCTGGCCAGCAATGGAGGTTACCTTACTCGACAGATTGAATCTGGTAGAACCACAGACTCTCGAAGAAATCCACAAACTTGGTTGGACACCCCGCGTCGTGACATTGGATATATTCCACTGGCTAGAAGGATACAACAACTCGCGCACGGATATAGTCATCGCCAACCTTTTCATGCATCATTTTTCGTCAAAGGAACTTGCGCGGCTTCTAGCGGGCATAGCGGCGCGCAGTCAGGTTTTTCTTTGCTGCGAACCAAGGCGCTCCATCCTGTCTCTGGTGGGAGCCCACTGCATCGGCTTGCTAGGGGCAGGTCCGGTGACACGGCACGATGCAGTATCGAGCGTGCACGCAGGGTTTCGGGCGCAAGAGTTGTCGGAACTGTGGCCGAATCCGCAGAACTGGGTCTTGCACGAATATTCAGCGGGCTTGTTCACCCATTGTTTCCTCGCCATCTGGAAAGGAGCGTAAATGGATACCAGCCATGATGTCGTCATATTGGGCGGAGGCCCGTCCGGCGCTACCGCCGCCATACTCCTGGCACAGGCGGGATGGAAAGTAGCCATCGTCGAGAAAGCTCAGTTTCCACGTCGCAAGGTTTGCGGTGAATTCATTTCGGGCACGACATGGCCATTACTGCGGAAGTTGGGAGTTGCTGATCCATTGATGGAAATTGCCGGACCTATCGTGCGTCGCGTTGGTGTTTACTCTGGCGATGCGATGGTAACTGCTCAACTTGTTGCGCCAACTGATAAAGCCGAGGATGGCGGTAGAGCAATCGGACGCGAGCATTTGGACACGCAACTGCTCAAGCGTGCGGCTGAAGTTGGGGCCGACGTATGGCAGCCATTTGCACTCGCATCATTTGTCGAGAACGGCAATGGCTACATGTGCAACATCATCAACAAGTGCTCGCGCGAGGAACGTGCATTGAGTTCCAGGCTGCTTATCGCTGCACATGGTTCCTGCGAGTCAGGTGCAATGCCAACGCAGAACTTTCGGCGCCCGCAACGCACCTCGGATTTATTTGGATTCAAGGCGCATTTTCTCAATAGCACACTTCCCTCCGATCTAATGCCCCTGCTCGCGTTTCCAGGAGGATATGGCGGAATGGTGCACAGCGATGGCGACCGGGTCAGCCTGTCGTGCTGCATACGGCGCGATCAACTTGAAAAATGTCGGCAACACTATCCGAAGGTGAGTGCCGGGACGGCAGTTTTCGCACATATCAAGTCTTCGTGCAAGGGCGTATCTGAAGCGCTGTCTTTAGCCTGTGTGGACGGCGCATGGTTGTCATCAGGGCCGCTACATACCGGCGTTCATACGTTTGGTCGCGATGGCATCTTCACTGTCGGCAATGCAACGGCCGAAATTCATCCCATAGTGGCTGAAGGCATCAGCATGGCCATTCAATCTGCCTTTCTGTTGAGCGAACAATTAAATGCGTGGCGCGCCCGCATCAATCCGACATTTTCAAATCAGGTCCTCGAAAGCCTGCGGCATAATTATGAAGTTGCCTGGCGCAACAATTTTTCACGGCGCATCAGGGTGGCCACACTATTCGCGCATTTATTCATGCGCCCGTTAACCTCTCGTATTGTGACGGGAGGGTTGGAGCGCTTCCCGCGACTTTTGACCGAGGGAGCTCGCTGGAGCGGCAAGGCGGAGCCGTTACTTTCTTTTTAGTAAAGCAGGTATCGGTGTCGTACGGCAGAAAATTCTTTGAGTCCCGGTTGCCATTGGGCCGCCATGCTTTTGGGGTCCTGCCCTTCGGTGATCGCCTGCAATAGGAAGCGTGACCCTAGCATACCCAGGATTTTTCGGAGGTGAAACTGCTTCGAATAAAGCTGATGCAGGACGCTGGCCAATTCTATCCCCAGTAACGGAGAATCCAGAGCATAGCGATCGGTTAACAGAATGCGAACGCCATGACAGAGTTGATGCGCGTAGCGGCTAGTATCGGGCGTAAACTCTGTGGGAATAAAAAATACGCCGGCGATCTCCCGTCGATTCAGTTCATCCGCCAGTTCCTGACTGTGAATCCAGGGCGCCCCCAGCAATTCAAAGGGGGTATCGGTGCCCCGTCCGACACTGACATTGGCGCTTTCCACCAGCGCGACTCCGGGATAGAGGGTGGTTTCGGTAAGGGTACGTAGATTGGGAGAAGGATTGACCCATTGGATCCCGGTATCATCGAACCAGTCGTGGCGTCGGTATCCCCGCATTTTGATGACATGCAGCCTGACGCCGATGTGATTTTCTGTGTTGAAAAGTTCGGCCAATTCGCCCATGGTCATGCCATGCCGCACCGGGAGAGGAAAATAGCCGGTGAAGGAGGTCAGGGTCGGGTCCAGCATCGGACCTTGCACCACCTTGGCATCGATGGGGTCCGGGCGATCCAGAACATAGAAATCGATGCCCTTGCGGGCAGCGGCTTCCATGGCATAGGCCAGGGTAGTGGGATAGGTGTAGAAACGTACCCCGGCATCCTGCATATCGAAGACCAAGGCATCGATGTTCTGGAGCATTTGATCCGTGGGTATTCTGGTTTCACCATACAGGCTATAAACCGGCAACCCCGTGGTTGCATCCGTGCCTGAGGAAATTTTCTCATCCAGAGTGCCCTGAAGTCCATGTTCCGGACTGAAGATCGCTGTAAGACGGATGCCGGGCGCGTGGTTCAACCGGTCTATTCCCCGATTTCCATCAGCATCCACTCCAGTTTGATTGGTTATGATCCCGATCCGTTGCCCCTTCAGAGGAGCGAAATTTTGGGTCTCAAGAACATCAAGCCCGGTAGCCACCTGGGTTGCCGGGTGAATTACCGGCTTAGAGGAGGCCAGTTCGGTATAAGCGGCAATGGCAGGACGGGCAATCAGGATATTTTCATTAGATTGTGGTCCCAGCGCATTGGAGACAATGGCCAATACCCCTCGGCGTAAAGGGTTGGCGTTGCCCTGTCCATGGGGGTGCACACGGTTGGTCAGGACAATGACAAAGGTATGGGTGATGGGATCCAGCCATAGGAGCGTACCGGTATAGCCCAGGTGCCCATAGGCACCCAAGGGAATAAGTTGATCTCGATTGGTGGCCAGGGGTGCCGCCAACTGCCAACCCAGCCCGCGCAATTCGGTCATGCCGGGCGGTGACTGGGGGATGGTCATTTGTTCCACGGTGCCCGGATTCAGAATTCGAACCCCGTTCCCATTTCCTCCGTTGAGCAGCATTTGAGCAAAAATGGCCAGGTCCCCTGCCGTGGAAAATAGTCCTGCATGCCCTGCCACACCTTCCATGCGGTGAGCTGTGGGGTCATGCACTTCACCCCAGCGGAGTTGACCGTTCAGATACTCGGTGGGGGCAATGTCTGAAGTTGACTCCAAAGGGGGTTTAAACCCGGTGTGCATCATGCCCAGGGGCTTAAAAATATGTTGAGCACAATAGACATCCAGGGGTAAGCCGGACACCCGATAAACCAATTCCCCCAGGATCTCGAAGTTGATGTCGCTATAGAGGTATTGGCTGCCTGGTGGGAAACGAGGTTTCTCCGCAAGGATTCGTTTAATGGCGGTGGAATAACCGAACCACTGGGGGCTTAAATCCAGATCTGGTCGCAAGCCGGAATAATGGGTCAACAACTGCCGGATGGTAATGGCTTCCTTGTGGTTCGCGCCAAACTCCGGCCAGTAGTTCGCCACCGGATCATCCAGACGGAGTCGTTGTCGCTCCACCAACTGCATAATGGCAGTAGTGGTAGCAACGACTTTGGTCAGAGAAGCAAGATCGAAACGGGTGTCCACCGTCATCGGCAGAAGGGTCGGTATCAGGGAACGCTGGCCGAATGCCTTGCGGTATAAAATTTCCTTGGGGGTACCTACCATGATAACGGCACCGGGGATGTGCCCGTGCTGGATTTCCCTGTTCGTCAACCCATCGATGGGCGCCAGATCGGCTACAGGGAATGACGCGGAATTCTGGGCCAAGGCCATGTTCCACAAGGTGAGGAAGAGCCATGGCCAAATACGAAAAACTAACCTCATCGACTATTTGCTCCGGAGACCATCACCATAGAGGTTATGGGGGTTCCACAACATCCATCCATCGCTGCCGAAGTGGTCAGAAGCCTCAATTTGCGCCCTGATTTGATCGTTCTTAAACCACCTTCGGTCGAAGGCATAGTCCCTGAACGCCTGAAGCCAAGGCCTGAAGCGAATGGCGGGCAAACTGCTGCGCTGTTGCGCTTTCTCCAAAGAAAGCAGGACGATTTCACGGGGGTGCTGTACGGGATTGAGGTAACCCGGAATTCCGAACTTGAATCCCGAGGGGTAGAGCATGAAGCACAGATAGTCCAGAACCTCGCTCAGATTTTGCAGTTTTTGGCCAATATGGGTGTCGTCGGTATTCCATGCCACATATCCAAAAATATCAGCGGCCAGAAAAACATTATAAGGAATGAGCCGTTTTCTGGCTTCACCCAAAAATCCTGAAATCGCTCCGACTCGGTTTTCTTCGGTGTTCGGCTTCGAATAGACCGGTTCTGGGGAATCCGGGAAACGAACATAGTCAAACTGAATTTCATCAAACCCGGCACGCGCGGCTTCCACCGCCAGATCGATATTGTAGTTCCACACCGTTGTGCTGAAGGGATCTGGCCAGGATAACCCTTCCCGATCCTTCCAGGTGACTCCGCCCTTGGTTTTGAGTGCCAGTTCAGGGTGTGCGGAAGCCAGTGGGTTATCCTTGAACACCACGATTCTCCCGATGACATAAAGGCCCTTGGCGTGGAGTTCGGTCACCAGTCCGCTCACGTCCTTGATGGTGGTGATTTTTTGTGCGCCGATTTGAGTGGCCAGAGGGATGGAACTTTTGAACGAGACCCCTCCCCTGTCGCCTTTGAGGTCAATCACCAGTGCGTTCACTTCAGTCCGCTGAATGACATCGAGGGCGGCGTGGCGCAACGATTTATCTCCGATCCCGTAAAACGAAAGATAAATAGCCTTGGGAATGAAAGGTGCCAAGGTAATCGGGGCGGAATCATGGCTTAACGGAGCATCCACACGGGCATGCCCATAGGCCCGGATGCCCAGTTTGTCGCCGCTGCCGTTGATGATAAATTTTCCCTTGAAGTCGGTGCGTACCACCGTGGTACCCAAAGTGACAAAGGCATTTTCAAGGGGTTTCCGGGTCTTGGCATCAAGCACTGTGCCTGCATAGACGGCCGCAATCGCGGACACCGGGTTCAGTACAACCCAAAGAAGAAGTGGGAGGGAAACAAGGGATTTGATATTCTTCACGGATGGTTTTCTCTTTTCTCCCGGGAAAGGGAGGATTCTGCGAGCAATTTTTCAAACACAATACCTTGGACCGGGTTGATCATCAGATAACGGGGCAAGGCCATCATGGAATCGGAACGGGTAACCGGATGTCTGGCCATGGAAAAAGCCACAATATAACCGGCTTGTCTGGCATCATTGATCAGTTCGTCATCATAAATACCAAAGGGCCAAGCCAGCATATCCACCGTCCCCCCCAGTTTCTGTTGCAAAACTTCCCTGGATTTGAACAGTTGACGGTGAACAAAATTCTCATATTCCTGTGCACTCAGGCGTTTTTTTTCTTTTTTGAAGTTGGGATGCCAATAAGTATGGGATTGGATATCCACGAAGCCGCTGTCCTTCATTTCCTGTAATTGTGACCAGGTCAGGGCATAACTGGCGTTGGAGATGGCCGAAGGGTAGATGAACAAAGTGATGGGCATGTGGTAACGACGGATCAGCGGAAACAGGTCGGTGAATACGGATTCATGACCATCGTCGGCGGTAATCACGACGGAGCGGTCGGGTAGCCGCGGGGCCTTCCCTGCCAGAGAGGCAATCAACTGGCGCAAAGGAATCACCGTGTACCCATGGGTATGAAGATATTCGAGTTGAGAGGCCAAAACCGAAGTTTTGATCGTCATCGAATCCGCAACCACGGGACCAAAGCGATGATACAACAGAATGGGAACGGCAACCCTACCGTCTTCCGTCCCTCCCCCCCAAGCAAAATCAACGAGTGGAAAAAGTAAAAGTACTATCAGGAGCGCGCGCACATACCGTTTTTTCTTCACACACACCTGCTTGCGCATTGATTAAGTGACCAATTTCCGTTTTGTCATAGACAGAACGATCCTCGCCTACGGCCTGTATTATGCAGCCATTTCTGGTTACACTACAATGTAAGGTTCATCCTCTCATGCGTGCCATCATGTCCACTCAAGGGAATATACGGTGTCCCTTTTCCATGCCCTGAAAAGCCGATCTCTGCTCATCTTGCTGATACTGATAGCAATGAGCGGCTGGATTGTCATCAATGAACTACGTTCCTCCTGGCTTCAAGCCCATTATTTTTTCAGGCTTGCAAGCCGGCTCGACTATAAACTGGAGAAGGGCCCCAGTCCTTCGATTCGTTTTCCGAAATCAGGTCCCTATGACGAGCGCCTAGGGTATGGTCAAATTCCGGAATACACCAAGTCATTGACCACTCGTGGGTTTGTTGTCACCGAACAGGTCCGCATGTCGCCCGCGTTGCTTGAATCGCCACTGGCGCCGATTTATGCAGAGAAAGATCAGGCCGGATTGATGCTGTTGGATCACAACCAACGATTGCTCTATGCGCTCTTGTCTCCGACCCGGACCTATGTGAGTTTCGACAGCATTCCAAAGATCTTGATCGACACCCTGTTGTTCATTGAAGATAAGGAATTACTGAATAGCCACTATCCGATGCGCAATCCTGCAGTCAACTGGAGTCGGCTTGACCGGGCGCTATTCGATCAGGCCCTTCATGTCATTCATCGTCAACATGACACGCCCGGTGCCAGTACCTTGGCCACCCAGATAGAGAAATACCGACACTCCCCTGAAGGCCGTACTTTATCCATTCATGAAAAATTTTTGCAAATGGATTCGGCTTCGATCCGCTCCTACCTGCAGGGCATGGACAACATGGCAAACCGCCACCAAATCGTGCTGGCCTATTTGAATACGGTGCCCCTGACGGCAAGGATGGGCTATGGTGAAGTCAACGGATTAGGCGATGGCATGTGGATGTGGTACGGTCGCGATTTTCAGGAAGTCAATCATCTGTTGCAGTTGCACGGTGACGAATCCTTGCAGCAGAGAGCCGAAGCCTATAAGCAGGCGTTGTCTCTCATCATTGCCCAGCGTCGGCCTTCTTACTTTTTACGGGAGGGTTCACCCGTACTGATGCAGATGACTAACCATTATTTGAAATTATTGGGGTCAGCCCATATCATCTCTCCTGCATTACAAAGGGCAGCACTCTCCCTTCCGCTTCACTTGAACCATGGTCCGCTGATCCCGCAGGCAAATTCCTTTGTATCCCACAAGGCGGTAAATTTGCTACGTAATGATCTTCTCTCACTGCTTCACATAACAAATCTGTATGCCCTGGACAGGATCGATCTGAACGTCAAAACAACCCTTGATGGCGATGCGCAGCGTGCTGTCACGAATTTGTTGCGACAGGTGCAAAGCCCTGCCGGAGCACGAGCCGCCGGACTGTATGGCCATAATATGCTGGGAGAAAATGACAATCCCCAGCGTTTGTCCTTCAGTTTTACCCTGTTCGAGCGCAGCTCCAATTCGAATCTGTTGCGAGTGCAAACCGATGATCTGGACCAGCCCTTTGATATCAACAGTGGGGCACGCCTGAACCTGGGATCGACCTCCAAACTACGCACCCTGATTACTTACCTGGAAATCATGACCCGCCTGCATCAATCCTATGCAGACATGAATCAAAAAGATTTGCAGAAAATTCAGGCTGGATCGCAGGATACGCTGACCCGCTGGGCGCTGACCTATTTTGTCGAAAACCCCCATAGCCGTTTGCAGGACATGCTCGAGGCCGCCATGACAAGGACCTATTCCGGGAATCCAGCGGAAGCGTTTTTTACTGGCGGCGGATTACAGAAGTTCAAGAATTTTGAGCCAGAAAAAGACGATGGCATCATGACAGTGCGAGAAGGTTTTCAACACTCCGTCAATCTGGTATTTGTACGCCTGATGCGCGACATCGTGCATCATTACGAAGCGCAGACTTTGAGTGTTGGGGTCGTGGGCCTGGTCAAGACCACTCCTTCAAATTACAATCCCATCACGGGAAGTACAACAGGAACAGCCGAAGTTTCAGTGAATCCATCCCAACAAATCCAACTGTCGCTTTTTGCGGACCGCGAAGGGCGCGAATTCCTGTTTCGCTTTTACAAGAAGTACAAGGGAAAATCCCCCGACGAAATGCTACAAACCCTGGTCGATGGGATCCATGCCAAACCGAAGAATTTGGCCCTGATATTTCGAAGTGTTGAACCTGAAGCCAGTTTTTTACAGTTTACGGCCTTCATGCACCATCAACTGCCCGAAGCGGAACTCGATGAAAAATCCCTGCAGATTCTTTATGACAAGTTCGCTGTTGAAAAATATTCCCTTATGGATAGGGGTTATCTGGCTGGAATCCATCCCCTGGAATTATGGTTGGTTGGCTATCTTTTTCATCACCCTAAAGCGACCCTGACGCAGTTGGTTGAAACCAGTGCCCAGCAACGCCAGGAAGTCTATCAGTGGTTGTTCAAGAGTCATAATAAAAAAGTTCAGGAGTCGCGCATTCGTCAGATGTTGGAACTGGAAGCTTTTCAGATGATCGCCGCCGATTGGCGCCGTTTGGGTTATCCTTTCGAATCCCTGACACCTTCCTATGCCACCGCATTGGGGGCCTCTGGTGATCGCCCGGATTCTCTGGCGAAATTGATGGGGATCGTCGTCAATAAGGGTCTGTTGATGCCGATGGTGGAATTGCAAGAATTGCAGTTTGCGAAGGGGACCCCCTATGAGACCCACTTTGTCAGTCAACCCGCCGCCGGAGTCCGGATGCTCCCTGTGGAAGTAACCGAAGTGGTGCGGCGCTCCTTGATCGATGTGGTGCAGGGCGGAACGGGAATCCGTCTGAAAGACGGATTGGTGCAAAAAAATGGTCAGGTCATCGAGATAGGAGGGAAAACCGGCACCGGAGATCAGCGTTTTGTCTCCTATGCGCCCAATGGAAAGTTGATCGCCTCGCGCGCCGTGAATCGTTCCGCCACTTTCGTATTTTTGATCGGTGACCGCTTCTTTGGTACCGTCACGGCCTATGTTCATGAACCCTATGCGGCAGACTACAAATTCACCAGCGCCATGACGGTACAGTTATTAAAGTCCTTGCTCCCGGTGTTGGGGATGCCTGCTTCCTGATGAAAAACAACAATCAGGTGTAATCAGGTGAATTTACGTGTGTGTAATCGGGCGTATCGGGTGGCAATGTGGGTAAGGTAAATGTTGGGAATAGACACCATACAGATAACGCCGGAATTGCTGGCGTTGCTGACTTAAATAGATGAGTTCAAAGGAGCGTGGCGCGCTCTTGGTAGAAAGCCTTGGAATTGGCTTAATTGAAGTTACTTCATATGTGCCTATGGCTCCCCGACCAGGGCTCGAACCTGGGACCTGCGGATTAACAGTCCGTCGCTCTACCGACTGAGCTATCAGGGAACAATCAAGACCCGAATTCTATCAGGAACACGTGAGCATGACAAGTCCCAAGCCAATGAACATCGTTCAGTTGGAATCATCCCGAGCGACGGCATCGACCTGATACTGACTGCCTGAAGGCGTCATCAACACATCGATGTTATCTCCATTGCCAAATCCCGATGGCAAGGAAACCCCACTTCCGAGTGTCAGGGGAAGTCCATTTAAATTGAAACTGCTCCCACCTGCGGAATAGTTATACACGACCCCGCTAATTTCGAGGGTACCTGAGGAAAGATTGGGATTTGTGATATTCCAGAAACTGACCCCGTAAGCCGATAAGGTTTGTGGAGAGACCGCGGTGGCTTCCACTTCCACTAGAGCGCCATTGACCAAATTGGCGACAGTCCCATTGCCAAAGGAAGCACTGGTGGACAATGTCACTTGCTGGGAAGAACCACTAAGGAGGGTGAGGGTGAACGTTCCTTGAGAAGGGTTGTATTGACTGACCTTCCCCAGATAGTCCACCACCTCATTAGCAGGAGGGCCAGGATAAACCGTAATGGAACTCGCCAGGACCATGTTCCCTTGAAGGGTTCCCTGTACAGCGATATAACCATTTTTTTGCAAAGCAGATAACGGGGCGGAGGCGCCATTGGCAAAAGTGAGTACCGTGCCACTGTTCGTAATGATCGGAGTCCCTCGAATGACAAAATTCCCCGTTGATACAAATTCACTGATGGTTCCGGACAAGGTGGCAGGAGTCTGAATATAAGGATTCAGCGTTTGTACAGAAACTTCACCCGTCGTGGAATCGATGACCCCCTTGAGCGTAACGTACTGACCTGCGGTTACTCCCCCCTGATGGATACCATTGACCAGAACTCCGTCCACCTGAAACTGGTTTCCCTGCACGGCCGACACCAGACCAGACAGCGTGATATTCCCATTCATGCCTGGCAAGAGTGTGCTGACCTGAACGGAGCCAGCAACTAATGGCGTAGTTCCAGAGGGCGTCTGACTCCAGATGTTAACCCACTGCCCATTCTTGAGCGCTCCTGTACCCAGTGTTTGATTTGAAAATGGGCTGAAGAACTGGGTACTGGCGTTGAAAGAAAACGGAATTCCATTAACAGTGAAAGTATGCTGGGAAGGATTCCATTGGGTCAAAGCACCGCTGACCCGGGTGATGGGAAGGTTACTGGGCATCAACTTGATCAGCGTGGCCTGAACAAAAGGAGTTCCAGAGGAACTCGTGCCTGGAACGCCATGCACTTGCACCATATCATTGAGTTGAATGGCACCCATGCCCGCATACCCGATGAAAAAGGTATTCGGCAGGGAAGACGTAGTAGAATTCACGACGACTTCCATGCCATTGACGACCAAGGTGCCTGATGTAGGATTGACGCTCGTCACCACCCCCACCAACGCCGGGTTGATCCACACCGAAGTCGGATTTCCCTGGGTATCGGTTTGAATGTTCAGTTGTCCACCCAAAGGGACTCTCATGGCAGTGACAGAGACACTGGGTTGGGTGGTTGATTCTGCATCGTAGCGCGGGGTAGCGCTATTGTAGGCAATTCCATCCATCACCAGACTGCCAAACCCGGTGACCGTACCGGTAACCACTCCAGTTCCCCCCGTCCCTACCCCGCCAGCCAACTGTGTCCCACCACCACAGGAACTCAGGAGGGGAATCAGAAAGAGTAGTCCTCTCTTGTTCAGTATACCGCTCAAGACTACAGATCCTGGAACTGGAAAGAAAGCATGGAAGGACTCACTGAGAAGGGGTACTGCCCAGAACCTTGTCTTCTTGAATGGAGGGTGACTCCGACAAGAGGGCATCCCAGAAATAGGATCCAAAACGGATTCGGTGCAGGGCCCTCGGATCATTTCGTTCTTGCTCGTAGAGCAGGCTGCTTTCGCGGATTATTTCGCTGCGCATCTGGGACCAGAGTTTTTGAGACAGTTGGGCAAGTTTGACCACGGATTCAGGTGTCAGTCCGCTGACGAAGACGCTTTGCTCCAGACGAGGCTCGTGACCTTTGATATTACTGACGGCGGCAGACACATGATCCCCCAGGTTTCCAGAAAATAATTCCATGAGTTCGACGGAACCCGCGGGAGGTATAAATCCCCGTGGAGAAGGAATGACCCAGTCTTGTCCCTGTTTTTTCTTGATGGTCACCAATCCCAGACGAACCAGTTCAGAAAGCACTGTGTAGGGATGGACGTCTTGAGTAATCTGACGCACCAGCGTTTCAAAGGAAACTTCATCTCCAATTCGTAACAAGGATTTAGGATTTTTGAAGCGATCGCGATAAAGTGGATTTTGTATCCAGTGAGAGAATACTTGACTACTCAAGGAAACTTTCCGCGCAATTCTATCCCCCATGCCATTTTCACGCCAATAACGCACATCCTTGCGATGAACCCCGCTCAGCAAACTCAGAGCAGAGTCCGTATCCTTGCAATGGGCTTCATTGAGTTCGCTTTGAGCCTGTTCAATAAAGGTTTGCTTGAGTACGGCAGTAAAACGCACATAATCTACCCCGCAGGACAGGAGCAAGCGTATCATTGGAGCCATGATATGGGTCACAGCCTCCAGTGTGTCCTCGGCAGCAGGAAGCGTAGCGCTGGACTGGCTTGGAGTGGGAAGTTGACGCGGTGGTCTGCCCATGGCGATGAATTAGTTCAGTTAGGGTGGTTTTTGGTTTGTCAATGTTCACTATTTAGCATTTTAACAGATTCCCAACGTTTGTCATTTCAGAGCATGTCCCAACTCCATCTGTTCCTTCTTGAATTGTCCTCTCAACTTGGCACCCGTTTCTTGCTGGTGGTCTGTCTTGGGTTTTTAACAGGACTGGAATTTCGTGAGTACCTTCTCACGCGCCACCTGGAACATCCGCTGGCCATGGGTTCATCCCGTACCTATGCATTTATCTCGGCCTTGGGATTTATTCTTTATAACCTGAACCCGGCAGGTCTGCTCTATCTCGGGGGCATGTTGTTTCTGATCGCATTATTCGTGCAGTTTTATCATCATAAATTGCAGGTAGGTCAGAAAGGTATCCATCAATTCCTGATTGGCATGCTGGTGTATACCTACGGACCGAGTGCTCAATTATTTCCACTCTGGTTTCTGATCCTGCTTTTTGTCACCGTAGTCCTGGTGTTGGGTGCCCGACCCTTGACCCATCATTTGATTGCGACCATGGATCGCCTGGAATTGCTGACCTTATCCAAGTTCCTGCTACTTTCCGCAGTGATCCTCCCGCTTCTGCCCAAGGAATACCCGTTCAAAAACTTACCCCTCACACCATTTTCGGTATGGATGGCGGTTGTCGTGATTTCCGCCATTTCCTATGCCGGTTATCTGTTACGTCGCTATGTGTTCAAAGGAAGCGGTTATCTGGTAACTGGACTGCTCGGAGGAATCTACTCCAGCACAGCCACCATTGTGGTCCTGGCTCGGTCCTCCGCCCCACCCTCTGCCCCTCTCGCTCAGATCCATGGGGGCATTCTGGGTGCTGTGGGCATGATGTACGTCCGATTGTTACTATTGGTTATCGTAATGGCTCCCATGCTGCTTCGTTACTGTGCCTTGCCGCTTCTGGGAGGAGGCATGATCGCCCTGGGTCTTGCTTGGCTCAGTCAACATAAAACAGACAAGAAGATCCCCGATACCCTGGACAATATATCCAACAGCAATCCTCTGGCACTGCGTACGGCATTGCTCTTTGCCCTTCTATTCGTGCTCATGACTGCCTTGACCCATTTCATCCTGCAGGACTTTGGCTCGGGAGGAATAGAAATTTTGGCTCTGGTGATTGGTTTTACTGACATTAATCCATTCATCATGTCGTTGCTCAACGATTCCCGCCATGACCTGTCCCTCGCGCAGAGTGCGGGCGCATTGATCATGGCAGCGGGCAGCAATATCGTATTGGAGAGCGGTTATACCCTGATTTTGGGGAACCACGCGCGCAATCGGGGGATTTTTCTGAAACTATTGGGACTGGGAAGCGCAACCTTGCTCTTCGGGTTGGGAATGTTCTGAGAAATTGACACGTTTCATGAGGTAGGCCATGCCGTCAGAGACATCAACAGTTTCCGAGTGGGCACCGCAAAATCGGTAAAGGTCAACGTCACGGCTTGCATGATTTTTTCAAAACCGGCTTCCGATTGAGAAACACTGTGACAGGGACGAGAAATAACCCGACAGGGCACGTCGCAACCCACGGTGATCCCCCCGCCCAAGACCTCATCGCGCAGGACCAACTGGGTCACCCCGTGGAGTTCGATGTCCTGACCGAATCCCCCGGGAATACCCCCATTGAATTCAAAACGGCCGGCGGGGCCATCGCAACTGGGCATAACCAGGTTGAGTTCGATCTCGAAGGTTGACCAGAAGACAGGATCAGGGTGCTCATAGCGTACCAGCAAAGCCTGCGCAAGAAGAGAAATTTCTTTTCTGGCCCCTTGTGTCCGACCCAGAAATTTCACGCCTGAGTCTGTTTCATTTCCCCGAATCTCATCATATTCGAGTAGATGTCGTTCCCCATCTCTTCGGGCATAATCGGTGAAAAGCGCGCGCCGGGTCGAATCGAAGATCAAATCTTCGGCGGTCAGGGGATGTTTGAACTGCACCACTTCGTGGGGATTACCGACGCCTGTAGAAGAGGATGCCAGCACGGGTTGAGTCAGAACTTTGGCATGGTAATGCTCCCGCTGACGAGTCAGCGTATCTGCAAAATTATGGGCCAGTTCGTAGACATCCAGTTCCAGTACATGAGCAGGACCACTGCCAGCAATGATCGCCTGAATCTGCCCATTCTGAAGAATGATTTCCTCGTGACCATCCATATCCAGATCGTAGCGGGTCAATGCAGGGCGCGGTTGATGCCGGTCGAGATCGCCCTCCAGTTGTAATAGTGCACGATACAAGGCACGTCTCAGATGCGGAAGATAAAGTCCTCCGAATAAACCATGCCAGTAGGCATCATTGGCTTGAGTTTCATACAACAAACGACGGCGTTCTGCGGTCTGCTGTAGCGCAGGCAAGGCGTGGAAACGGGTGGACAGTCCCAGCATCCGTTTATGCAGGTGATTGGCTTCAGGATAGCGCATCATGAAGTTTCGCCAGATCCCGCCGCGCAAAAATGGACGGTCCCGGTCATAAGTTTGCTCATTCCTTGCCCGTTCCACCAAAGAGGCATAGTGCTCCCCGGCTTGAGCCGGCAAGGTCCATTCATTCATTTCGATGTACGAGGTGGTGGGCAGATAAACCGGCCCCCGGGTTGCATTCTGGGCATGGTAGCGCGCATAGGTCATGGGTTCGATGAAGGGAGAATTGAGAATTCCCTGGATGAACTGTTCCAACCATCCCTTTTCATAGACCCATTCATAGGTTTCTGGCCAGATGCCAAATTTTTCAATATCATCGAAATAGACCGCAGCTTCCATTCGATCGTCACGTGCCATGCTTTCCAGATAACTGACGACTTCGTTGGCTGATGTAAAGGGAATACGGTAGCGCAAACCCTCGGCAATAGGAAATATATCGAGTCTTTCTCCGCCTTCTTCCGTGCTGAAATAACCATTCAGACGCTCTGCGGGCACTCCGGCACAAAGAAAATGATAGTCGTCCACCGTGACGTAGCGTACCCCGCTCTGGTGTAGCGCGGATACCACGGACGATTCCCAGACCCGTTCGGTGAGCCAGGAGCCGCTGGGTTTCACTCCGAAACAATCGTGAATTCGTTGGGACAGGAATTGCACCTGACCCCGTCGATCTGCTTCGGGAATGGCGGCCAGAACCGGCTCAGCATAACCCGCCGTAAAGAGTTCGGCTTGTCCGCGCTGTACCATGATTTTGAGCAATTCCATGTCTTCGGGATCATGGATCAACCATTGGTCCAGCAACCAACCACTGACATGCAGGGCAAAGGGAAATTCCGGAAAGCGAGCCATCAAACGCAAAAAAGGACCATAACAACGCTGATGGGCATCGGCAAGGACGGAAGGAAAATTACCGACGGGTTGATGCGCGTGAACCCCCATCAGAAAAGCGATTTTTTTTTGCATGACAGACTCGTTCAAGAATGGGTATTACGTCGCATGGCACCCCCCGCTTCCTGACTACGACTTCCCCGACTGAAGGGAAGGGACAGAATGCAGGGAGGATCGAGGGACAGAAGTTGATAGAGGGTCGTCAAGTTCAGGCGATAGAGCCGGTCAAATAATTGCACACTTTCAGCCGAGTTGTAATCCCCAAACCACCAGAACCAATCCGACCCTTCGCATACAGCCAGTTGACGAATGACTGGACCTTGTCGGTCAGGAGACAGGGAGGGAAGAACGCGATCACAGGCTGCTTTGGCCTCTACCAGCAAGTCCCAAGCCATATTCTTGTCAGGATTTCCAATCCAGGTGGTCAGGGATCCGTAAACCCAACTTCCCGCCACCACGTGTTCCAGAACAGGCAAATCCATTCCATCGGACTGCTGACACAGGGTAGCAAAGGTGACTGGGCATATCAAAGGGTGAGAATCCAGTGCTTGATAGAGATAATCAAGAAAATAATAACCGTTGTAGGGGTAGTATTCCCAAGCATTTTCTCCGTCCAGAATGACCGTAACCACGGGATCCTGATCTTCGGGCGCAGACTCCAGAATCATTTCCAGTTGACGAATAAAGTCTTCGGCCGCGCTTTTACCATCCCATTGCGCATACTCAAACCCGATTCGATCGGAAAGTTGATCATCCCGGAAAAAAACCCGCAACTCATGACCTTCGGTTTTGAACAGGTAGGGTTGATAAAGCCACTGTTCTTTGGGCAGGGTTTCCTGTCCCCAGGATAGACGCAGGGTCTTGGCCAGAACATTTTCACTGCTGGCAGTCCATGCAAGGCCCTGCGTGGCAAACATTTCCAGAGTGGCGGTGGACAGGGCTCCTTCTCCCGGCCAAAATCCAGTTGGATTTTGGCCAAACTGTCGATGGTAGGCCTCAAGGGCTTTCCAGATATGATCGATGGCTCGGTTTTCTCCTCCCGGGTAAAGGGAATGTCGGGGCAATGCCAAATGAGGCACAGCTTCCCGCGCCGTGGCAAAGTCCAGGAGGAGTGGAAGGATGGGATGGGTATTGGGTGTCGTGGACAGTTCCACTTGCCCTGATTGCTGAAGTGCTCGATAACGCGGCAATATCGAACTCAGAGTTTCACCGATCAGCGTATTCAAGGCCTGCCGATCTGCCAGGGTATAACCACTGCCCTGCGCCATCAGGCGACCCAGGAGTGGAATCGTCTTGCGCAGGCTTTCGCCCATCCAGGCCAGGTGGTACCAAACCAGAAGGTCTGCCAGAAACTGTCCTGAAACATAGAGCGCAGGCTCTGCACCATCCTTCTGGAAACGTTGGATACAGTCACGCAATCGGGCATAACCCGGAAAAGGATCGATCATCTTGGGGGCATGACAGCGCAGACAGGCATCGATCAGAGATTGGCGTTCCGCCAATGAAAGTTCTTCCAGCGAAGGGGTGACCAGCCAGCGCAGGAGGGGGTCGCGCCAGGTTCCTTCATGAAATTGTTCCGCATAATCCACCAACTGATCCATCAGGGACGGAACCAGGTTCACCACTACCGGCAGATTCGGGTAACGCTCCAGGTGTGCTGCCATGTCCGTATAATCTTTCAGGGCATGGAGATAGGTCCAGGGCAGTTCAAATTCACGGGTCAGAGCATTGCGATAATCCGGCTGATGCATATGCCAGCACAGGATGAATTTCAGGGTACGTGTCTTTTTCGTCATGTTCAGAATAATTCTAGCCAGGGTGATAATTGCGTTGGTTGAGCATTTCGGCGGTGATGAGCGTGATACCATTTTCCGAAACGTAGTAGCGCTCCCGATCTTGTACCGGATCCAGGCCAGCCACCAATCCTTCGGGAATGATACAGCCACGATCGACCACTACCCGTTTCAACCGTACGTCCTTTCCTATCCGAACATTGGGCAAGATCACTGCATCTTCCACCAAAGCATTGGCATTGACGTGAACATCAGAAAACAGGACCGAGCGCCGTACCACTCCGCCACTGATGATATTACCGCCGGAGATCAGGGAATCCACGGCGTACCCCCGTCGTCCATCCTCGTCAAACACGAATTTGGCGGGGGGAAATTGCTCCTGATAGGTCCAGATTGGCCAATTCTTGTCATAAAGATTGAGGTCAGGGATGACCTTGGTCATTTCCATATTGGCATCCCAGTAGGCGTCCACTGTCCCCACGTCACGCCAGTAGGGTGGAGTGTCCGGTTCGCACACGCAACTTTCTTCAAAAGGTTGAGCAAAGACACGGTGCCGAGGGACCAGCCAAGGAATCAGATCATGACCAAAATCGTGGGTGGAGGTGTTGTCCTCTGCATCACGGGTCAACTGATCCAGAAGAAAATCGGCACTGAATACGTAGATCCCCATGCTGGCCAAGGCCCGACTGGGATCCTCAGGCAGAGGATTGGGATGCTCAGGTTTTTCATCGAAGGCCACGATCCGTCTTTCGGTATTGACCGTCATGACACCAAAGGCCGAGGCTTCCGCGACGGGCACCGTGAGACAGGCAATGGTCATATCCGCCTGCGTGCTGACATGAGCCGCCAGTAACTTGCCATAGTCCATCTTGTAAATGTGATCGCCAGCCAGAATGATGATGTGGCGAGGGGCATGCCCACGCAGGATGTCGATATTCTGGTAGACCGCATCTGCGGTCCCCTTGTACCACTCCTCTTGCATGCGCTGCTGGGCCGGAAGCAGTTCCACGAATTCATTGAATTCACCACGCAGAAAACTCCATCCATGCTGAATATGCTGGATCAGACTATGGGCCTTGTACTGAGTCACGACCCCGATACGACGAATGCCAGAATTGATGCAATTGGAGAGAGGAAAATCAATGATACGGAACTTGCCCCCAAACTGGACGGAGGGCTTGGCTCGCCACTTGGTCAGGTCCTTCAGGCGAGAACCTCTGCCACCTGCCAAAATGAGGGCCATGGTATTCTTGGTCAGTACGCTGATGAATCGTTCAGAAGCAATATCACGGGGGCTCATGCGAACTCCTATTGAGAAAGAAACAATCACGAAATGAAATATCGTTGCGCACTCGGGACCATTATAATGGAATCTTTTGTAAAAATATGACAGGGATGAATTATGGCTCCTAATTATAACGATAGCGCCCTGCAAAAAATTTTGCAGGGCCTCCACCATGACCCATTTCATCCCTTGGGAATTCATGCCTCTGGTCATGGTAAATGGCATTGGCGCTTATTCCTGCCCTATGCCCAAGAAGTGGAAATATGGACCGGAAGTCAATGGGAAACTGCCCAGCGGGTTCATGACCAGGGCTTCTTTTGCTGGAAGGGAGCAATCTGCCCCCCTAGTCCCGGTCGCTATCGACGTCGTGAAGATGGCATCGAAATGGAAACCTGGGATCCTTATACCTATCCACCCCAATTGAGTGACCATGACCTGTACCTCTTCAGCGAAGGGCGTCTTCTCCAGTTGCATGCCATGCTGGGTGCCCATCATGTCACGGTGGGCGAGGTATCGGGGGTTCTTTTCTCCGTTTGGGCACCCAATGCTGAACGGGTGAGTGTGGTTGGCTCCTTCAATCGCTGGGATGGCCGTCATCACCCCATGCGCGTTCGGGTTCCCCACGGGGTGTGGGAATTATTCGTGCCTGACCTTACCCCAGGAACGCTCTACAAATTCGAGATCCGCAGCCGTCAACATGGGTCTGTACAACTCAAAACTGATCCCTGTGGGCTTCAGTTCGAACATCGTCCGGGAACGGCGGCTGTGGTAACGGGACCTTCTGCTCATCTCTGGAACGATAGCGCATGGATGTCGGAGCGGTCCAAAAAAGACTGGTTGCACTCGCCCATGAATATCTATGAAATCCACCTGGGTTCCTGGCGAAAACCTTGGGATCGGGATTTTCATACCTTTGCACAAATTGCCGACCAGTTGATCCCCTACGTCCTCGAGTTGGGTTATACACACATTGAACTGCTCCCCATCAGCGAACATCCTCTTGATGAATCATGGGGTTATCAAACTACCGGATATTTCGGTGTTACTCGCCGGTTTGGTACGCCAGATGATCTGCGTCACTTTATTGATCGATGTCATCAAGCCGGAATTGGTGTATTGCTGGATTGGGTACCTGGCCATTTTCCCAAGGACGACTTTGCCCTGGCTCGCTTCGATGGCAGCGCGCTTTATGAACACGAGGATCCCCGATTAGGCGAACATCAAGAATGGGGAACTTACATCTTCAATTACGGACGCAATGAAGTGCGTGGATTTTTGTTGGCCAACGCCCATTTCTGGTTATCAGAATTCCATTTTGATGGTTTACGGGTCGATGCAGTTGCCTCCATGCTCTATCTGGATTATTCCCGCGCTGCCAATGCCTGGATTCCCAACTGTTATGGGGGGCGAGAAAATCTGGAAGCCTTGGCCTTCCTGCGGGAGATGAATGAAATGGTCCACGGTCAGTTCCCTGGGGCCCTCACCCTGGCCGAGGAATCCACCTCCTGGCCCATGGTTTCTCGCCCGGTTTACGTTGGAGGACTGGGATTTTCCATGAAATGGAATATGGGTTGGATGAACGATACCCTGAGTTATTTTTCCAAAGATCCAGTTTACCGCCGTCACCACCAAAATGCGTTGACCTTTGCACAACTCTATGCCTATTCCGAGAATTTCGTCTTGCCTTTTTCCCATGACGAGGTCGTACATGGCAAAAAATCCTTGCTGGACAAGATGCCCGGGGACTCCTGGCAACGTTTCGCCAATCTACGCTTGCTGTTCCTGTATCAAATGACTTCACCCGGCAAAAAACTCAACTTCATGGGCAATGAGTTTGCCCAAGGTGGGGAATGGCAGGTTAAAAGCGAACTGGACTGGAAACTGTTGGAACGCCCCCAGCATCAAGGAATTCAACATTTAAGTCGTGATCTCAACCACTATTATCGCCAACATCCGGCATTGTTTGAACTGGATTTCGATCCCGCCGGTTTTGAGTGGGTGGACTGCAATGATCATGCGCAGTCGATTCTCAGTTTTTTACGCAAAGCGCGGGATGGTCGCATGTTGCTGATTATTTTAAACTTCACACCCATTCCCCGTCCCGAATATCGCGTGGGAACTCCTTGCGCAGGGTCCTGGCGCGAATGCGTGAACAGTGATTCCCTTCATTATGGCGGTGGGAATCTGGGCAATCAGGGACGGCTGTGGACAGCACCCATTCCCTGGAACGGGTTCACCCAATCCTTGTCTCTTATGCTCCCCCCCCTGGGGGGCTTGATTCTTGAACCACAGGCCCATTGAGTCTATCCCAACATTCTTCGAGGAAAAAAATGTCCGCATTGACGAATAGTTCCCTTTGGCAAACTTTGAAAAAGCACCGAGAAACCCTTGCGTCTCTCACCCTGCGCCAGTTATTTTCCGAGGACCCGGCTCGCTTTGATCGGTTCAATGCCAGTGCCGGCCCCTTTTTTCTGGATTACTCAAAGAATCTCATGACCACCGAAACTCTGGATCTGCTCCTGAATCTGGCTCAACAGGCTAATCTTCCGCAGACCATCCAGAAAATGTTTGCAGGCGATCTCATCAACCGAACAGAACATCGAGCCGTGCTTCATGTGGCCCTGCGTGCAGGGCGAGATGCCCCGCCCTTGAAGGTACAAGGACAAGACATCCGCGCCGAGGTACAACAGGTTTTGAAACGCATGGAGACTTTCGTCCATCAAATTCGTTCGGGGGAATGGCGCGGTTATGACGGACGTGTCATCACCGATGTGGTCAATATCGGAATTGGGGGCTCCGATCTGGGGCCTGCATCGGTGATGACCGCTCTTCCAGCCGATTGCACAGGCCCGCGGGTTCATTATGTCTCCAATGTGGACGGGGCACATTTAACTTATACCCTGAAGTCCCTAAACCCCGCCCAAACTCTCTTCGTGGTGGCTTCCAAAACCTTTACCACTCAGGAAACCTTGCTCAATGCCCATTCGGCACGGAGTTGGTTTCTGGACGCCGCGCAACAGGAACAGTATATAGCGCAACATTTTGTGGCTATCTCGACGAATGAAGTCGAGGTAAGCCGTTTCGGCATTGACCCTCAGCACATGTTTGGATTCTGGGACTGGGTCGGCGGACGTTATTCGCTGTGGTCGGCCATCGGACTTTCCATTGCATTGGGTATAGGAATGGATAAATTCAATGAGTTACTGGCAGGAGCTCATGAGATGGATGAGCATTTTAGAACCGCTCCGCTGTCCCGGAACTTACCCGTTCTGATGGGCTTGATCGGTCTTTGGTATATCAATTTCTTTGATGCTCAAACCCATGCCATTCTTCCCTATGATCAGGGGTTGGAACGTTTCGTCGCGCACATCCAACAAGTCAGCATGGAAAGCACAGGAAAATCCGTAACCCTGGACGGCGAAACGGTGGATTACGCCACCGGAGCCGTGGTTTGGGGGGGGGCGGGAACCAACGGGCAGCACGCCTACTATCAATTATTGCACCAAGGAACTCATCTAATTCCTGCGGACTTTCTTCTTCCGATGCGTAGCCGTGTCCCACTGGGGACGCACCACCGGGTATTGACAGCCAACGTGTTGGCACAAAGCGAAGCCCTCATGCGCGGCAAAACCAAAGAGGAAGCACGTCAAGAATTGCTTGCCCAAGGAATGTCCGGAGAAGCTCTCGAAAACTTGCTTCCCCATAAGGTCTTCCCCGGAAACCGCCCCAGCAATACGCTTCTTTTCGAGGAACTCACTGCCCACACGCTGGGAGGCCTATTGGCTTTGTACGAACACCGCACCTTCGTACAGGGAACTCTATGGAATATCAATGCCTTCGATCAATGGGGAGTGGAATTGGGCAAACAGTTAGCGCGCTCCATTGAACCCGAACTGTCGGAACAAGGGATGACCTCCGTGCATGACGGTTCCACCGGTGGTTTGATTCACCATATTCGGGACACTCTTTTTGGCCTATCCAGAGGTTGACCATGAATATTCTTTTTTTGACTTCTGAAATAGATCCTCTGATCAAGACTGGGGGACTGGCAGACGTATCCCGCTCACTTCCTCTGGCCTTGCATGCCTTGGGCCATGAGCTGCGTATCTTGTTGCCCAATTACCCCGGTGTGCTGGCACAGTTGCCGGATTCGCACTGCATCCTGGAAGACTTTCCGTATGGCTTACTTCCCGCCCCTGCGCGTTTATTGGAGGGCACCTTACCCGATACGCCATTGACACTCTGGATTCTGGATTGTCCAGAACTTTTTGACCGCTCCGGTGGCCCCTATCAAGACAGGAAAGGAAAGGATTGGCCGGATAATCCGGCTCGTTTTGGCACCTTCTGCGTCGCCGGAGCCTGGCTGGCTCAACAGGCAGGACTGCGCTTGAACTGGGCCCCTGCGCTGGTTCATTGCAATGACTGGCAAACTGCCTTGACCCCGGCCCTGATGAAGTTTTGGGATTGTCCGATACCCTCGGTACTCACCATTCACAATCTTGCTTTTCAGGGAAATTTTCCTGCCCACTGGTGTTTGCCCCTGCATTTGCCCAGTTCGGAATTCCACATGGAAAGCCTCGAATTTCATGGCCAGTTGTCCTTTCTGAAGGCCGGTATCGTACACGCGAATCAGATCACCACCGTCAGTCCGCGTTACGCGCAGGAAATCCAGACCCCCCAGTTGGGCTGTGGAATGGAAGGATTACTGCGTCGGCGCGCTTCCGATTTGATCGGTATCCTGAATGGCATCGACGAATTATGGAACCCGGAGATCGATACTTTCCTTCCAGTTCATTATACGGCTCGAAAACTTCAGGGAAAAACCCGTCTCAAGAAACATCTACAGATGAAAATGGGGTTGCCCGTCCGACCCGATGTCCTGTTGATCGGCATGGTGAGTCGTCTGACCTGGCAAAAGGGGATTGATCTGGTACTCGATACTCTGGAAGACTGGCTCACGGACGAAATTCAAGTCGTCGTATTGGGCAGTGGTGATGCCGAAATAGAAAGAGAATTGGCCCACTGGAGCAGTCGCTCTCCCGAGCAAGTACGGGTTATCCTGGGATTCAATGAAGTCCGCTCCCATGAAATCATTGCCGGGTCGGATCTGTTTTTGATGCCCTCTCGTTTTGAACCCTGCGGATTGGCACAGATGTATGCCATGACTTATGGGACTCTGCCCTTGGCTCATGCCACCGGGGGATTGGCGGATACCATCGTACCTTATCAGGCACAGAGCCAACCCGTGGAAGGAACGGGCTTCCTCTTTGAAAACGCCCTTCCCCGGGATTTTCATGAAACCCTCGCACAAGCCCTGACCTGCTTCCACCAGAAGGAAATATGGCAACAATTGATGCGCCAGGCCATGGCACGGGATTTCCGCTGGAACAAAGCGGCGCTGGAGTACCAAACGCTTTACCAAACCCTTTGATCCGCGTCGTGCCCCCCTCAGGGAGAAGGATCACAACCAGGTCATCAGGCCCAATTCAAAGGAATGAGTCAGGCTTTCGTGGTAAGGATAAACGCGGATACGATAATCCAGTTGTCCACATAATCCGGGTTGCAATTCCAGCGCAAAGAGATGCTCTGTTCCTTCCCCCAAGGTCCCTCGGCTTTGGAATTGGAAGGGAGGTAGCACGGGAACACCGCTGCGACTGATGGAACGGTTGAGTAACAACTCCACACAGACATCCTTAGGCTCCAGTCCCCGTAGATCTACGGTCACCTCAATATTCATGGAACTGCCAAATTTGATCCGTTTGACGGGTGAGTCCACCCGTCGAATGCGCACCCCGGCCCAGTGATGACGAACTTTCTCTTTCCAGTGGGCAACATCGCGGGCCAATGCCGAATCATTTTCCATAAAACGCTTTCCCTGTCCGGAAGCCGGTACATAGAAATGATCCAGATACTCATCCAGCATCCGACCCGTATTGAAATGAGTCAGAATGCTGACCATGGAGGCCTTGGATTTTGCCACCCAACCTTGAGAATATCCAAATTTTCCACGTTCGTAGTAAAGAGGAACCACTTGATCCTGAATGATTTCATAGAGCGTACGCGCATCTTCCCGGTTGCGTTGCGTCTCGTCCAGATAATCAGGGGCGGGGCGGATTGCCCACCCATTGTGACCATCGTAGCCCTCTCCCCACCAGCCATCCAGGACACTCAGATTGATGGTACCGTTGACCCCCGCTTTCATGCCTGAAGTCCCGCTTGCTTCCAAAGGATAAATAGGGGTATTGAGCCAGACATCCACGCCAGCCACCAAACGGCGCGCCAGACCCATATCATAGTTTTCCAGGAGCAGGATTTTATCTTGAAACTCGGGCATGCCGGCCACTTCATGAATGCGCCGAATCATCTCCTGACCAGGTTCATCTGCTGGGTGCGCCTTACCTGCAAAAACAAAGACCACAGGACGTTCAGGATCCAGGAGAATCTGACGCAGCCAGTCCAAATCAGAAAAGAGCAAATCTGCACGCTTGTATGTGGCGAAACGACGGGCAAAACCGATGGTCAGAACATTGGGTTCATGGACATTGGCATATTTGAGAAGCCGTTCCATGTGCGCATCATCGCCCAGATTACGTTCATATTGGGAGGCAATCCGTTCGCGCACGGCATGGAGCATCTGTGACTTGAGCGATTGACGGACGCTCCAGTACAGATGATCGGGAATTTCCTGAACCCCTTTCCAGAAAGAACGGTCCGACAGGCGAGAGCGCCACTCCGCACCGATGAAACGATCAAAGAGTTCGCCCCATTCACGGGCCAGGAAGGTGGGAACATGAATGGCATTGGTCACATATCCCATGGGGTTTTCATGATGAGGAATCGCTGGCCAGAACCCTGAACAGATTCGCGCCGATACTTCACGATGAATTCGGGAAACGCCATTTTGAAAACGAGATCCGCGCACTGCCAGTGCGGTCATGTTGAAATCGCTGTGCCCCACTCCGGGATCATTGCCCAGATCCAGCAATTGATTCAGAGGGATATTCAGATCAGGACACATATGTCCAAAGTAATGGGATACCATATCGCGCGGGAAATGGTCATGTCCGGCAGGCACAGGGGTATGAGTGGTAAATACGGTATTGCTGGCAACGGCCTCGATCGCCGTGGAAAAATCATAACCGGTCCGTTTGATCAACGTACGGATCCGTTCCAGAAGCATGAAAGCGGCATGCCCTTCGTTGATGTGCCAGACCGTGGGCTGAATGCCCATTTTCTCCAGTGCGCGCGCGCCTCCCACCCCCAGAATGATTTCCTGTTCGATCCTGACCCTGCGATCGCCTCCATAGAGTCGGTGGGTAATTTCACGGTCATCGTGGTGGTTTTCCTCAAGGTCCGTATCCATCAGGTAAATCTTGATGTTACCTACCCGTGCCCACCACACTTTGACCTGAACCGGCCGAACACCAATGGTGACGCTGACTCGCACTTCCTTGCCTTCTTCATCGAGGACCGCATGAACCGGTAATTCGTCGATATCGGAGTCAAAATTCAAGGCCAGTTGACGCCCACTACGATCAATGTTCTGGGTGAAATATCCTTGGCGATACAACAACCCCACGCCAACGAAGGGCAATCCCATATCGCTGGCAGCCTTGCAATGATCCCCCGCCAAAATCCCCAATCCTCCAGAATAAATGGGGAAACTTTCATGAAATCCGAATTCGGCACAGAAGTAGGCCACCAGATTCCCGGGCGGCAACTTGTGTGGTTTGCGCAGCAATTCATTGTGGTAGGTATCGTAGGCAGAAAGCACACGATAGTAAGAACTCAGAAAAGCCTGATCTTCGGCAGCTTCGTTCAACCGGTACTCATCCACTCGGCGCAGGAAACGGATGGGGTTGGACCCTACCAATTCCCAAAGACGAGGGTGCATCCGGGCAAACAGCGTGCGACAGGATCGGTCCCAACTGTACCAGAGGTTATAGGCCAACTCTTCCAGACGATTCAATTTTTCCGGAATGCGGGGACTGTTTTCTACCACAAAGCGGGTCCCGGGCAATTGATCGTTTTCCATAGGATCCTTAATAATTATTCACAAAGTCATTCAGAAAATTGACCGCAAAACGGACAACCCGTTTCTGATTATAACCTGAATCGTTCTTTTTCTGGGCCAGGTTCAAACAGACCGTTCCAGGGGAACTCCAAAACCCAACGGGCTGATTTTTGATTCCAACGACATTCCCTTGCGCGCGCGCATGAGAATATGCCGCTGTAGTTGGGAGGCGGTCATTACCAGTTGGGCGATTTTTCCGCCCCGTCCTGTCCCTTGAATAACCAGTCCCTGTGCGGGATCGACCAAGGTAACGGCGCGCAATGCTTCGTCCCGTTCCAAGGCCATCAAAATCACTCCTCGTCCCCGGGCTAGTGTTTTTAAATCGTCCAGCGGAAACAACAGGAGGCGCCCCCCTTCGGACAGGGCGGCGACATGGGTTTCCCCTGCCCTTCGACGCAGAGGGAGGAGCGGAGTTTCCCCGTCTTCCAAGGTCAAAAAAGATTTTCCTCCCCGGACACGGGATACCAGATCTTCTTGCGCCACCATGAAGCCGTTCCCTCCAGACCCAGCCACCAAATATTGTTCTCCCGGCAAAGCCACGAAGGCCTGGGCGACTCGCGCGCCCGGTGGAAGATCGATCAAACTGGTGAGCGGAACTCCCTCACCCCGACCTCCGGGAATATCCGCACCCTTGAGGGTATAGACCCGGCCCTGGGTATCCAGAATAAAGAGCGGATGGATGGAACGGGTTTCCTGAACGATCCAGGCTTCATCCCCGGCCTTGTACGAAAACTGAGCACTGTCCAGGTGATGCCCTTGGCGGGCACGAATCCAGCCTTGACGGGACAGGGTGACCGTCATCGGTTCATCCAGCACTGGGGTATCCAGGGACACTGCTGCCTGAGCTTCGATGCGCGTTCTTCGTGCATCTCCATAGGTCGTCAGGTCAGAACGAATTTCCTGTGCAATCAGACGAGCCTGCGCTTCTCTCCCCGACAGAATATGTTGCAACCCTTCCTGCTCGCCACGCAGTTGGGCGATTTCCTGATCGATGCGCACGCCTTCCAGACGAGCCAACTGACGCAGACGGATCTCCAGGATATCTTCGGCTTGTAGCGCACTCAATGGATAGGCCATCATCAAATCCTGCTTGGGATCGTCGGATTCGCGGATTAACCGAATGACCGCATCGATATCCAGCAGAATGCGCTGACGACCTTCCAGGATGTGAAGGCGTCGTTCCACCCGTTCCAGACGGAAACGGGTACGCCGAACCACCGTATGGAAACGGTACTCCAACCATTCCTGAAGAATAGTTTTGAGATCTTTGGGACGGGGGTGCCCATCCCGTCCCAGCATCACCAGATTGAGGGACAGGTTGGTTTCCAGTGGAGTATGCGCCAACAGAAGATTGACGAATGCTTGCGGGTCCTGTCGGCTCGATTTGGGCTCGAAAACCAGACGAACCGAAGCATTTTTGTCTGACTCATCACGCACTAGGTCCAGCGTACTGAGCCACAGGGCTTTGAGTTGGGCCTGCTCGGGAGAAAGCGCTTTCTTACCCTCACGCACCCGGGGGTTGGTCAATTTTTCCACATCTTCCAGCACGGATCGGGTCGATACCCCATGCGGAAGTTCTGTCACCACCACGCGCCATTGTCCCCGTGCCAGCGGTTCGATGTTCCAGCGTGCCCGCATGCGCAAGGTTCCTCGTCCTGTCCGGTAGGCCTCGAGAATATCCTGGGAAGATGAAATGATCTGGCCCCCGCCCGGTAGATCCGGCCCTGGAATCAATGACATCAATTCATCGAGCGTCAACTGCGGATTTTCCAGGAGCACCAATAGGGCTTGAGCCACTTCAGTCAGGTTATGGGAAGGGATTTCCGTCGCCATTCCCACTCCGATCCCTGAAGCCCCGTTCAACAACACCATGGGAAGGCGTGCGGGCAACAGGGTGGGTTCCTGAAAAGATCCGTCATAGTTGGGAACGAAATCCACCGTATCTTCAGTAATTTCTCCCAGCAGTAATTCTGCCAGCGGGGTTAGACGACATTCGGTATAGCGCATGGCCGCCGCCCCGTCACCATCACGGCTACCGAAGTTGCCTTGTCCGTCGATGAGGGGGTATCGTAATGTAAAATCCTGCGCCTGACGAACCAGTGCTTCATAAGCCGCACTGTCGCCATGGGGATGATATTTCCCAATGACATCCCCCACCACACGAGCGGACTTGACGTGCCGTGCCGGACGATACAGCCCCAGTTCGTGCATGGCAAAGAGAATCCGGCGCTGTACTGGCTTCTGGCCATCGGTGACATCCGGCAAAGCCCGTCCCATGACCACACTCATGGCATATTCAAGGTAACTGCGTTCGACGAAGTCCGCCAGGGAAGGAGTCGCTTTTTCCTCGCCAGAGGCGGTGGGAGGGGTATCTGCCACCGGTTCCTCCAATCCGGCAAAGAGATCACCGATCAGGGGAAGTTGATCTGAGGAAGGGAGCATCGCCATCAGATATCCAATGCCAGTGTCACTTCCTGGCGCTCCATCCATTCCCGTCGTGCTGCGGCTTCTCCCTTGCCCATCAAACGATTGAATAACAGGTGTGTGTCTTCCCACTCCCCGTCCTTCAAGGAAAGCGTGAGAATTCGACGGGTTTCCGGATTCATGGTGGTTTCCCACAACTGTTCGGGGTTCATTTCCCCCAACCCTTTGAATCGTCCCACGGTCCAGCCTCCTGAACGTACGCCCTCGGTTTTGAGACGTTCTTCCAACCCCACCAGTTCCGCCTCGTCGAGGGCGTAGAGTTTGCGTGCCGGACGCTTGCCCTGTGCCGAGACATCCAGTCGATACAGGGGAGGATTAGCGACGCAGATATGACCACCGGAAACCAGAGCAGGAAAATGAGTAAAAAACAAGGTCAACAGGAGTACCTTGATATGGCTACCGTCCACATCCGCATCGGCCATGATGATGATCCGGTCATAACGACGTTGAGACAGATCCACCGGATCCCCGCGGGCATGGGGATCGATGCCCAAAGCCACCGCAATGTCATGGATTTCCGTATTGGCAAACAGACGTCCCTGTTCCACTTCGAAACTGTTCAGGACTTTGCCCCGCAGTGGCAGGATGGCCTGGGTCAGTTTATTGCGCGCCATCTTGGCTGACCCCCCAGCGGAGTCCCCTTCCACCAGAAACAACTCCCGTTCGTCGATCCGTTCAGACTCGCAATCCGTCAATTTTCCCGGTAAAACAGCCACCCCACTGCTCTTGCGTTTCTCTATTTTCTGACCAGACTTCATGCGCGCCATGGCCTGACGAATAACCAGATCAGCCAGGGCCTTGCCATGCTCTACATGCTGATTGAGCCAATGTTCAAAGGGATCGCGCACCAGGGTGGACACCAACTTCAAAGCTTCCCGACTGGTCAGTTTATCCTTGGTTTGCCCTTGAAACTGGGGATCCAGCATTTTGATCGACAGGATGAACTGAAGCCGGGCACTGACGTCTTCCAATTGCAAACGCACGCCTCGTGGTAACAAACCATGATGTTCGATGAAAGATTTGAGTGCTTCGAAAAGACCCGTGCGCAGGCCCGCCTCATGGGTCCCGCCCAGCGAAGTGGGAATCAGATTGACAAAGGACTCTCCTTGCAAGGACCGGGTTTCATGCCAGGAGAAAGCCCAGGACGCACCTTCTCCCGGCGCAAAACTATCCCCTTCCTCGACCCCGAAGAATCGCTCGCTCGTAAAAACCGGAATCAGCAAGGGGTCTTCACCCATTCTTTCAGACAAGTACTGTTCCAAACCTCCTGGATAATGCCAGGTTTGTTCGAGGAGACGACCATTCCCTTCCCTCTTGAGCCGTACGCTGACTCCGGGCAACAACACAGCCTTGGAGCGTAGTCCTCGCTCCAGTTCGGTCAAGTTGATCAGGGGTTCGTCAAAGTAACGGGGCTCCGGCCAAACCCGTACGCGGGTTCCGGTATTGCGCATCCCGCAGGTTCCCTGGACCGTCAAGGGGTCGGTGACGAACCCATCACCAAAGGCCATGAAATGAATCTTGCCTTCCCGCTTGACGGTAACCTCAAGACGCCGTGACAGGGCATTGGTGACAGATACGCCGACACCATGCAATCCTCCAGAAAAGGCGTAAGCGCCCTGTCCCGATTTCTTGTCGAATTTTCCTCCTGCATGCAATCGTGTAAACACCAACTGCACCGTGGGTTCCCCCTCCTCAGGGTGGATTCCGCAGGGAATACCGCGACCGTCATCTTCGACACTGACGGAATCGTCCTCATGGAGAGTCACTTCGATTTTACGGGCATATCCTCCCAAGGCCTCATCCGCCGCATTGTCGATGACCTCCTGAATAATATGAGTGGGGTCTTGAGTCCGGGTGTACATCCCAGGACGTTCCTTGACGGGCTCCAACCCCTTGAGTACGCGTATGCTTCCGTCCCCGTACTGACTATTGTTCGATGGTGCCAGATCCTGAATCATTACGGTCAATTACACCCAAGCAGGCAAATGAAGGTAGTATAACCCCGTAATCATCGCATGAATTTCCATGGTGTGCCAATCCGAATCACTCATGACTGTTTCGCCTCCTCCTCATCACTGGCCCCTCATCATCATAGGTACGGGCTTTGCCGGTCTGTCCATCGCCCTCCACCGCATGAAGGCCGGGCAGGAAGACTTCATCGTGTTGGAGCAGGCCCAATCCCCCGGCGGAACCTGGCGGGACAACCGTTACCCTGGGTGCGCCTGCGATGTCCCCTCTCATCTGTACTCTCTCTCCTGTGCCCCGCCTTGGGACTGGCAACGCAAATATGCAGAAGCACCGGAGATTGAAGCGTATCTGGCCCATCTGGCGCACTCATTGGGCTCCCGAATACGCTATCAGGCACAGGTTAAATCTGCCGCATGGCAGGCACAGAAGCAACTTTGGCAAGTCGAACTCAACGATGGCAGTCGATTGACTTGCCGCTTCCTGGTGGCAGGAGTCGGGCCTTTGAGCGAACCGGCCTGGCCTGATTTGCCGGGTTTGAAAAATTTTACCGGGCCGCTTCTGCATACCGCCCGCTGGCCCAAGGATCAAACTCTGAAAGGACAGCGGGTCGGTCTGATCGGCACCGGCGCATCTGCCATCCAGGTGGGGCCGGCATTGGCGCAGGAGGTCGCGCAGTTGATCATTTTTCAGCGCACGGCACCCTGGGTCGTGGATCGCAAGGATCATTCCTATGCCACGGGAACCCGCAGGCTTCTCCAAAGGTTACCTTTTCTACGCCAGACGTACCGCGCCTGGCTCTACCTCACCCGCGAACTCAAAGGATTGGCTTTTCTCTGGCCAGGTCTGATGCACAGGATCGAGGGGGGGGTACGACGAAATCTGGCTCACAAAGTCGCCAATCCCCAGTTGCGCCAGAAAATCATGCCCACAACCCCCTTGGGGTGCAAACGCATCCTGCTCTCTGATACCTGGTGGTCTACTCTGGAACTTCCCCATGTCACCCTCGAAACCGATCCCATTCATCATATCGAGGCCGCCCATCTGGTGACTGAAACCGGTGCCCGCCACGCCCTGGACGTGCTGGTGCTGGCCACGGGATTCCGTTATCAGGACAACCCCATGGCCCGTCTTTTTAAAGGAGAAAACGGCCTCACTCTGGAAGAGTTCTGGAAAAAGCAACGGAGTGCCTATCTGGGGATGATGATGCCTTCGTTCCCCAATTTTTTTCTGCTGACGGGTCCCTTCACCGGATTGGGGCATAATTCCATCGTTTTCATGATCGAGTGTCAAACGCGCTGGATTCAGGCGGCCCTGGCTCATGTCACAACACAGAGAAAAAATGAGTTCAGGGTACGTGCGCAGGTTTATGAGGCCTTTGCGAAAGAAATGAACCAGCGTTCGAAAAAGACGCTCTGGATGCAGGGGTGCCAAAGTTGGTATCTGGACCCTGCGGGACGCAATACCGCGCTCTGGCCGGGATTTTCCCTGAGTTACTGGTGGCGTACTCGCCATTTCAACGCAAAGGACTTTGAATATGCATAGTCTCCCTCACCTGATCCGGATGGGCCTGTGTGGACTTGGTTTGGTTTTGATTCCACTTTTCGTATATCCGGATGAAATCGCCATCGTCAATGACTTTCCTTCCCGGCCCGCACTCAGAATAGGTCAGGAATATCAGAACCGTTACCCCATGCCGGCTCTGCGCAGTGGGTTCTTTCAATGGTTGCTCACCCACTGGTGGCGCGAACTGGATCATGCCTCCGATCACCCTCCTCAACCGGTGCAAGTCAATCTCCAGGCGCTGACCCATCCCGGACTGGCTCCGCAAGTCACCTGGATTGGCCATTCAACCCTCCTACTTCAGGTGGATGGGCTAAATATCCTGTTTGATCCCATCTTTTCCAACTACGCCAGTCCTCTCCCTCCTTTAGGTCCCAGACGTTACCAGCCCCCTGGAGTTTCCTTGGCTGATTTGCCCCATATCGACGTGGTGATGGTTTCCCATAACCATTATGATCATCTGGATTTACCCAGTATGCGTGCCTTGGCCCGTCAGCGCGGCGGCCCTCCCCGGTTCCTGCTGCCCTTGGGCAATCGATCCTGGTTCCTCGACAATGTGCCAATCCCTGGGGCAGACCCGGGTTCACAGGTACTGGAGTTGAACTGGGACCAACACGTCACCCTACCGGGACGACAGGGCCCCGTCGAGTTTCATTTCGATGCCGTACAACATTGGGCTACCCGCAGTCTATTCGACAAGGATGAGACTTTATGGGGCAGTTGGGCCGTATTATTCCCCCACTTCCGTTTTTGGTTTTCCGGTGATCTGGGACATTCCGAGGATACCCATGATATCGGGGTCAAGTACGGTTATTTCGATTTGGCGGCCATTTCCATCGGTGCTTATCAACCGCATTGGTACCTGCGCCCCTTTCATGTGAATCCGGCCGAAGCCGTCAAAGTTTTCTCCGACATTCATGCTCAGCGCGCGTTCGGAATCCATTGGGGGACCTTCCCTTTGAGCGATGAAAATCCAGATCAGCCTCCCCAGGACCTCGATAAAGCCCTGAAACAGGCAAGCATCCCCCGTGCCAACTTCACGGTTCTTCCTCTGGGACAAATCACGACGTATTCTCTCCCCCTGCTCTCTTTGACTGCACCGAGGACTCCATGACACGCCCTTCACTCCCGGAAGAATGGAAAACAGTCGCTCAGGACATTGCCCGTGCCTGGATCGATCAACTCTGTCTGCCCGTTCCAGCACATGGCCCCACCAACATCGCAACTGCCTATCAATTGCAGGAGGCCATTCTGAACCATCTGAAGGAACCCATCGGGGCCTGGAAAGTGGGGATCAACCCCGATGGAGGAGTGTGGGGCTCACCCCTGCCCTGCACAGCGCTTAAAACCTCACATTCTCTTTTATCTTTTCCTCCTGGGGCTATCCGGGGCCTGGAGGTGGAACTGGCCTTCCGTCTCTCGCCAAAAGTTCTCGAAGAGAAAAAACCTATGTCTGAAGAAACGTTTTTGCATGAAGGTATCCTTGAAATGGCTTGTGCCATTGAAGTGGTTTCCAGTCGTTTTCTGGGTTGGCCCCATATTCCTGAATTTTGGAAACTGTCAGACCTGCAGAACCATGGCGCGCTTTTGCTGGGTTCGCCTGCACCTTATGACCCGGATTTCCCCTATCTGACCCCGCCCGTCTCTCTTCAGGTAGGAGGCAACGAACAGGCCAAATTCCCTTCCGGCAACCCTGCCGGGGACCCGCGCACCCTTCTCCAACCCTTTCTTCAACAATGTCGCGAACGAGGCATCCCCATGGAACCTCATCACTGGATTACCACGGGGAGTTATTCGGGAGTTTATTTTATCAAGAATTCCGAATGTATTCAGGCAACTCTGGGCGATCTTGGCCCATTGACCGCCACTTTGTTGTCGTCATCCCGAGAGTCGGCTACAATGGACAAGTCTGCTTGAAATAGACAAGCCAGTTTGAAAGGAGAGTGTCATGAAACCATGGATTCGTACCGTGATCGTTAATGTCTGTTCCCTTACCTTGCTGGGGGGGAGTCTGGTGGCCCATGCCGAACTCATTCCCAGCACCCAACTCAACCCGGCTCCCTCGCCCAGTGCAACCCCCGATGCAAATCGCCCGCTGACACCCGATGAAGACCGTCAAGCCGTACAACACTTTGTAGACCGCGCTGAAGTACAGAAAAAGATTCAAGAATTAGGTCTGGGTTCTATCATTACAGCTCAGCGTCTCTCTCTGCTCAGCGACAGTGAAGCGCGGAATCTGGCCAATAAAATTCGGGAAATGCCGGCGGGAGGAAGTTTCTCCAGTTTGACCACCACGGACATCATCATCATCTTGTTGGTCGCAATCCTGCTCGTTCTGATTGTTTGAATCGTTACAGCGCTGGCGTCTCCCTTCGGGTGCTTGGGCAGCGCTGATCCTCCTGTTGGCTGGATGCGCATCCCATCCGACCCTTCCTGAATTGCCTGAGGCACTCCCCTCCACGGTCATACTCGCCCGGGTACCCTTTTTTCCGGATGACAAGGATTGGTGCGGACCTGCCGCATTGGCCAGTAGCCTCTCCTGGGCAGGACAACCGGTTTCTCCCCAGGAACTGGTTCCCCATGTGTACTCTCCCGCTTTGCACGGTTCTCTGCCCTTGGACCTGATCGGGGCAACTCGCCAGCAGGGCCTCATCCCTTTTCTTCTGACACCCAGTCTTTCTGCGCTGTTGATAGAAGTCGCCCATGACCATCCGGTGTTGATCTTGCAGAAGATCGGATTACTGGAAGGGAGTTGGCACTATGCAGTGGTCATCGGATATGACCTACCCACCCAAACCCTATGGCTTCATTCCGGAACAAAGGAACGTCTATCGGAGACCTTTGCTGAATTTGAGAAATCCTGGCGCCCTGGAGGAAATTGGGCTCTGGTTATTACCGCTGCGGGCACGGTGCCTGCCAGTGCCACGGAAAATACCTATCTGACACAGATTGTGCCCCTGGAAAATTTTGCTCCCAATCTGGCTGCACAGGGGTATCACAACGCCCTGACACGCTGGCCGGAAAGTTACCGCGCCTGGATGGGATTGGGTGCCCTGGCTTTTCAGGCCCATCGTTACCCGGAAGCGCTGGTAGATTACCAGGAAGTCACTCGGGCACACCCCTTGGAAGGCGATGCTTTTAATAATCTGGCGGAAACCTGGCGCGCACTGGGAAACCTTCCGGCTGCCCGTGAAGCGATCACCAAGGCTCTGTCACTGGGCGATGTTCATCGCTCTCTCTATGAAAAAACCCTTAAGGAAATCAACGAGACGCAGGAAAAATAAGGCGAAGAAAGAGTTGGAGGCGCGAGCCGGAGTCGAACCGACCTACATGGATTTGCAATCCAGTGCATAACCGCTTTGCTATCGCGCCTGGGGAAAGAATGAAAATGGAGCGGGAGACGAGTCTCGAACTCGCGACCTCAACCTTGGCAAGGTTGCGCTCTACCAACTGAGCTACTCCCGCGAAAGATCAACATTCTAACCATCTCTTGAGTTGGCGTCAAATCCCCTTTCATATTTAGTGATCTCACCACTGGCCAATAGTGGTACATTACCCATGGGGCTTGGCGTGTGGCCCTCTTATGACATCATGATTTGGAGGATCCATGTTTTTTTCTAATAAAAAGAAGGATGATGCGTGGCACAAGGAACGTCGTGGGCTAGAGCAACAGTTGGAGCAACAACAGTCCGAAGTGGAACGTTTGCAAGGATTACTGGAGGACAAGGAACGTCAGTTGCAATCAAAAGTTCAGGAGTTGGCGCTCAAACAATCCTTACTCCATCATTTGGACAGTTTCGGACATTCCATCACGGATGTTCAAACCAGTTTTGCGGGATTGTCCGAATCCATGCGGCGCGAGGAAGAACAAGCGATCAAGGCCCAAGGTGTCTCGATCACCAGTCGTACCGCCGTGGAAAGAATTTCCACTAATTTGGTCGCACTGTCCTCGGCTTCTCAGAAAACAGCCGAACAGGTGGATCGTCTCGATGGACGAGCCCAGGAAATCATCCGGATCATTCAGTTGATCAAGGAAGTGGCTGACCAAACCAATCTGCTGGCCTTGAATGCGGCCATCGAGGCTGCCCGCGCTGGCGAACAGGGACGTGGATTTGCAGTGGTTGCCGATGAGGTGCGCAAACTGGCAGAGCGGACGGCTAACGCCACCGGAGAAATTTCTCGTCTGGTAGAACAGATTCGTTCCGACAGTTCCATCAGCCGCACCCAAATGACCCAGTTAGCCCAACAATCCGTGGACTACAGTCATGAAGGTCAAGAAACCGCCACTACCATGCGTTCTGTTCTGGATATCTCCAGCAGCATGGAGAAAGCCATTGCTGCAACAGCCCTGCGCGCCTTTTGTGAACTGGCCAAGATCGACCACCTGGTCTTCAAGTTTCACGTTTATCGGGTCTTGCTTGGGATTTCTCATGAAAAGTCCCACCAGTTTTCCAACCATACCCAATGCCGTCTGGGCAAATGGTATTACGAAGGGGAAGGACGGGCAAATTTCTCAAAATTTCCAGGCTACAGTGAAATCGATGCACCTCATGTTCAGGTACACGAGCATGCTCTTCGTGCTCTGACTGCTCATGAAGGAGGTCAGCATGCCTTGGTGGCCAATCATGTGGAAAAGATGGAGAGCGCCAGTCTGGGGGTTATGACCGGACTGGAAAAGATGGCGGCCAGCAGTGAGGCTCACAGCGACATTCTTTGCGCCACTCAGGAACAATAAGCATGCTTCAAGTGCGGGTGGCTGCTCCCGCCTTGATCGCCATTTGGAGATAGTAGGCCATGGAGATCAAGGTTAGTGCGGAAGCCACCCAAAGAGCGAAGGAACCAATCCAGTGACAGGGAATGAAGCCGAACAGGGGATGGTCGTACAGTAGAAAAGGGATTGCCACCATCTGTGCAGCAGTTTTCACTTTACCCAAAGTAGAAACAGCGACATTGGCACTCTTGCCGAGATGAGCCATCCATTCGCGCAAGGCTGAAATGGTGATTTCCCGACCGATGATGATGAGAGCCAGAACCGAGGGGGCGCGTTGCAGGTCTACGAGAACGATCAGGGCGGCCATGACCATCAATTTATCTACCACAGGATCGAGAAAAGCTCCAAATGCAGTGGTCTGGTTAAGGCGACGCGCCAGGTAACCATCGAAAGCATCGGTCAAAGCGGCGAGCACAAAGAGAGCAGCCGCAGCCAGTCCAGAGTAAGGAACCGCTAGCCAATGATCCGGAAAATAGGATACGCCCACGAACAATGGGATCAGTAGCAGGCGCAATAGCGTGAGCAGATTGGGAATGGTCATCAACATGATGTGCTCATTCTACCCATTCCTGTCCGGTGCGCCATGTAAAGTCACATATATTTTACGGGCCAGAGCGTCTCCAATGCCAGAAACTGCCGCCATATCTGCTTCACTGGCCCGTTCCACTCCCCTCAACCCCCCAAATTGCTGCAATAAGAGATGTCGGCGTTTATCTCCTATGCCCGGAATATCCTGCAACAATGAATGTTCCTGGCGTTTTTGACGGCGCTGACGATGTCCAGAGACGGCAAAACGATGCGCTTCATCCCGAATCGCCTGAATCAAATGAAAACCAAGATTTTCCGGAGCCAGATGTCGTTCGGTAGCGTGACCTTGTATCCACAGAGTCTCTGCGCCAACCTTTCGGGCGGGTCCCTTGGCAATGCTTAATACGGGGATCTGCAGGTCTAGGATCCGCAATACCTCAGTGGCCACGGCGAGTTGCCCTTTACCACCATCGATCAGAAGAAGATCAGGGAGTGGAAGCGATTCCCCCCGATCTCGATAGCGTCGTTCCAGAGCGACTCGCATGGCGCCATAATCATCTCCGGGAGTGATGCCATCGATGTGATATTGGCGATAGGATTGCTTGTGGGGGCGGCCCTGCTGGAAAACCACACAGGAAGCCACCGTTGCCTCGCCTTGCGTATGACTGATATCGAAACATTCCATGCGCATGGGTAGAGCGTCCAGTTCCAACACTTGCTGTAGTGTCTGCAAGCGTTGTTCTTCGTGCAGACGCTGCGATTGGTGCTGAGCCCAGGCCTGTTGCGCATTGGTCAGCGCTCCCTCCAACCAGACACGACGCATTCCACGGGGAGCCTGGACCCACGAAATACGCCGCCCAATTCTTTCGCTCATCCACTGCAGCAATTCGGAAGAAGGCACAGGATGATTTGAAATGATCTGGGCAGGGGGAGGATATTCTCCATAATGTTGAGTCAAAAAAGCTTCCATCACCTGGGCAACCGTGGCGGTCTCGGCATGATCGGGAAACAGATTTCGGTCGCCGATATGGCGTCCTTGGCGAATCATGGTCAAATTCAGAACGAATTCCTGCTCTTGGCATACCAGGGCTAATATATCCACATCTCGTGCCACCCCTGTGGAAACGGTTTGCTGGGTGAGCACCTGTTGAATGAGGGAAATGCGATCACGCAAAAGTGCTGCATTCTCGAAATTCAATGCCTGGGCCTCTTGATTCATGCGGTCTCGCAGGTCATTCAAAATCCTCTGCTCCTTTCCCTTGAGAAAATCTTCGGTTTGCTGAATGGCCAGAGCGTACTCGGCGGCTCCGATCAATCCGACGCAAGGCGCAGAACATCGCTTGATTTGATACTCGAGACAAGGGCGGGTTCTATTCTTGAAAGTGCTTTCATCACAAGTTCTTAAAAGAAATAGCTTCTGCAAAAACTGAAGTGCAGAGCGAGCCGCCCAGATATTGGGATAGGGACCGTAGTAATGATGGGGAGGATGCAGTTTTCCGCGATACCAGGAAAGCCGGGGAAATTCATGAGAACTCAACTGAAGGTACGGGTAGGTTTTGTCATCCCGAAAAACGATGTTGAAGCGGGGCCGATAAGTCTTGATCAAATTGCTTTCCAGCAAGAGAGCCTCGGTTTCAGAGGTCACGAGGGTCACTTCGATGGTGGCAATCAGAGAAACCAGTAAACGAATGCGCGGATTTTCCGATTCCCGTTGAAAATAGGAATCCACGCGCCGCTTTAATTGGCGCGCCTTACCGACATAAAGCAATTTTCCCTGGTGGTCGAAATAGCGATAGACCCCGGGTTGATTGGGGAGTGTGGCTCGGTAGTCGGCCAGAGAGCCTGGTTTGGTCATGCAGGACGGCGCAATTCCGGTTGCAGTGTAATCTGCTCGATGCCGTGCTGATGGATCAGGCGGGCTCGTAAAAGAGTCAATAATTCCGGCCAGTTGGTCAGCGCCTCCACCTCCAGATGCGCCGAAAGTGCCATCATCCCAGAAGTCAATGTCCAGATGTGCAGATCATGGACTGCAATGACCCCGGGTGTGTGCGCCAGTTGTTCACCGACCTCATGCAACGAAACAGTTTTGGGTACCCCTTCCATGAGTACGTGCACTGATTCAGACAGAATCTGAAATGTGGAGTTAAGCATCAGACCGGCAACCACCAGGGATAGAATGGGATCGATGGGCATCCACCCTGTTTGCCAGATGATGAACCCCGCAATCAGGGCTGCCAAAGAGCCCAGAAAATCCCCCAACACATGGATCAGCAATGCTCGAGTATTGAGCCCTTTTTCCATGCGTGACAACATCCAGCCATTGAGGGTATTCAAAATCATCCCCAGCACGGCCACCCCCATCACGGGAAAGGGATGAACGGGGGAAGGATGGGTGATGCGTTCAAAAGCTTCTACCGAAATGATGCCGATCACGCCCAGCAGCAATAACCCATTCAGAGCCGCAGCGATGATTTCTGCCCGTTGCAAACCATAACTGTGACGTTGGGTGGGGGGTCGTTTACCGATCCAGACCGCCAGAGTTCCCAAGCCCAGTGACAGTGCATCGGAAACCATGTGGCCCGCATCGGAAAGCAACGCCAGGGAACCCGACCACCATCCTGTGAAAGCCTCTACCAAGGCAAAGGCAACCGTCAGAATCAGTGCAACCAACATGGCTCTAGTCGTGGCTGGACGAGCTCCATGATGAACATGGTCCGCAGGATCGTGATGCTGGTGCGCCTGCTGCGTTCCTCTCTTCGTGTGACTCCGGTGTCCTGATCCCTGTCCATGGGAATGGGAATGATGGCCCAACCCCATGTTATTCTTCCATGCCCTGAAGACGCCGGTGCGCCTCATGATAGTCTCGTTCCCGTTGGAAAAGTGGCGCATCGGAGGTAGCGCGCATTTTCATCCAGCGTTGTTCAAGTTGCGGCGAAAAATAAATTCTTTCCAAACTTTCAAGCACTTGTTCAGAAGCTGATACATCATTGCACACCAGAACGGCATCGCAACCCGCATCCAAGGCCAGGTGGGTACGTTCCTCCGCCCCTCCTCCCCAGGTAACGGCACCACCCATGGTGAGATCATCGCTAAGGATCATGCCTTCGAATCCCCAGCGTTGGCGTAACAGTGTCTGCAACCAGAAGGGGGAAAAGCCGGCGGGTTCCGGTGCAATGGCAGAATACAGAACATGCGCCGGCATGAGTGCCCCCACTCCCGCACAGTCCAGTAGCGCCCGGAATGGAATGAGATCGGCGGATTCCAGTTCGTCCCAGGTGCGTTCATCCACAGGCAAACCGAGGTGGGAGTCCACAGTCACGTGACCATGACCAGGAAAATGTTTGACCACGGCACTCATACCCTGCCCACGCAATCCCCGTACCAAAGCTCGAGCCAAGGCGCAAACGCGCGTTGGCTCACGGTGCAATGAACGATTTCCAATCACTGCACTGCGTCCATAATCGAGATCAAGAACCGGCGTAAAGGAAAAGTCGACCCCCAATTGGGTCAGTTCCCAGGCCAGGACCGTTCCACAATCGGTGGCCCATCCTTCGGCCCGCGCGGGATCCTGCTCATGGAGAGCACCCACGCTTCCCATGGCCGGGATCGCCGTCATCTCTGCGCGAAACCGTTGCACCCTGCCTCCCTCATGGTCCACCGCCACCAGCAATTCGGGACGCACGGCGCGCAGGGAACGGATCAAATGGGTAACCTGTGCCGAATTCTCATAATTACGCGAAAAAAGGATGATTCCCCCAGTTGCAGGATGACGCAATAGATCCTTTTCTTCGGGCCGAAGTTCTAGCCCGGCAACATCCAGCATCACAGGTCCCGGATTCATGTTCCCTCCAGCACCACGCAGGCAAATGCATGAGATTTTTCATCCGTGATGGAAAGCCAGGTTCGGGTAATACCTCTAGCCTGCAACCAGACTCCGAGCGGTTCCTCAAAAACCAGTTGGGGTGCGCCCAACGCATTGTGGGCTGTTCCAATGGACCGCCACAGCACCGGCGCGCGCATGCCCGTTCCAACCGCCTTGGAAAAGGCTTCCTTGGCGGCAAAACGTTTGGCAAGGAAGCGTTCCGGGGCGGCTTGCCGAGAAAACTCTGTCTGTTCTTCCGGTGTCAGAAGGTACTTCAGAAAGCGTTCGCCATGACGCTTCCATACCCCGTCGATCCGCTCCAGGGAAACCAGATCTACCCCCATGCCCAGTATCATGCCGTAGCCCCAAGAATGAGGGCTTTCATTTCACGCACTGCGCTTTCCCATCCTACAAAAAGTGCATGGGCCACAATGGCATGACCTATATTGAGTTCACGAATCAAGGGTAACGCTGCCACCGGTCGGGTATTGTGGTAGTTCAGTCCATGCCCGGCATTGACCCTCAGACCCAGACGGGTGCCCAGTTCGGTAGCATTGCGAATCCGTTCCAACTCCTTTTGTATCTCTTCTTCTCCATCCATTTCGGCATACTGCCCGGTGTGCAACTCCACCACCGGAGCGCCTGCAGCCCGTGCCGCTTCCAGTTGATCCCGATCCGCATTGATGAACAGGGAAACACGCACCCCTGCGGCCGCCAAAACCGTACAGGCATGGCGTACCCGTTCAAACTGCTGAACCACGTCCAATCCCCCTTCCGTGGTCAATTCCTGACGTCGTTCCGGTACAAGACAGGCGTCATGGGGACGGATGCGCGTCGCGATGGCCAGCATTTCATCGGTCACTGCCATTTCCAGATTCATCCGAATGGTCAACACCTCCCGCAGAATTTCCAGATCACGGTCCTGAATGTGACGTCGATCCTCACGCAGGTGCAGAGTAATGGCATCAGCACCGGCATATTCGGCCAGCAATGCGGCTCGTACCGGACTGGGATAACGGGTGCCACGAGCCTGACGAAGCGTGGCAATATGATCGATATTTACGCCCAGTTGGATCATAACGTGGGAATCTCCTGAAGAATACGACGGGTATGCAATTCTTGCCCTCCCAAATGAACCTGGAGCAACCAGCGCATGACCCGCTTACATTCCTGGGCGGAACGTGGGTCCCCATAGTTACCTTTGGCCATGTCCAGCAGGGTCTTGCCGTGGCATTGTACTGCATTCTCCTGGCCCGGTCCGAGCCGGACGACTGCACCATCCCGATCCAAACCATAAAGAACTTCAGCAACCACGGGCAGGTTTGTCAGAGATTCCCGATCCAGAACGGGGGCAACCCCCAGACTTTGCAATAATTCATACTCAAATGTCCGCAAAATGGGTTCCTGTGTCGGCTCCAGCGCCAAACGGAACAATGCCCGTCCGTAGGACTCGAACAGAAGTTCCTGATTATCCTCCGGAACCACCATACGAAAAAGCAATTCATTGAGATAAAATCCACAAAATAATGCCCGTCCCTGCAATAAAGGTTGTCCCCCTTGCCATTCAGCACTTTTCAGAATGCGCAGTCCTTCCTGGCCGTACCATACCAGATGAAGGGGTTGGAAGGGTTGCAATACCCCGCGCAGGGCAGCACGGGGGCGTCGGACGCCCTTGGCTACCAGAGAAATTCGTCCGTTGTGCGGGGTAAGAACCTCCACCACCAGACTGGTTTCGCGCCAAGGAGTGGTATGGAGAACGAAGCCCTGATCTTCGTGGGTCGTCCCGCGTTTTTCAGAAGTCATGACCCAGTTGTTTGAGCAAGGTTCCATCTTCAGCCCAACCGCTCTTGACCTTGACCCACAAACCGAGATAAACCTTCGATTCCAGAAATTTTTCGATTTGCAGACGGGCAGCAGTGCCGATGGCCTTGAGACGACTGCCCTGCTGACCGATGAGGATAGCTTTTTGGCCCGGATTATCCACCAACAGCGTGGCTTCAATTCGAATCAAACGCTCTTCCTGAACATATCGATCGATCATCACTGCCGTGGCATAGGGCAATTCGTCTCCCAGTTGGCGAAAAAGTTGTTCTCTAATGAATTCCCCTACAAAAAAGCGTTCCGTTCTATCACTGACCTGATCCGGTTCATATTGGAGAGGGCCTTCTGGCAGATGTTGGCCGAGATACCGGACCAGAGGGTCCAGGCAGGAACGCTGCAAGGCACTGACCGGGAAAATGGCAGAAAACCGTGTTTCTTCCTGTCTTGCCTGCAAATAGGGAATCATCCGCTCTGAAGAAGCAACCCGATCCACCTTGTTGATTACCAGCAAGGGACGTATCCCTGCAGGAATCTGCAGCAGAATGGCTTGATCTGCAGGAGTCCAGCGCAGTGCTTCCACCACCATGACCACCTGATCCACGGTTCCCAGCGCATCAGTCACACTTCGATTCATGGAACGGTATAGCATTCCTCCATACTGCTGCTGAAAACCAGGGGTATCCACAAAGATCATCTGGACTTCTGGCATGGTCAGGATTCCTTGGACCTGAACACGCGTGGTCTGTGCCCGGCGCGAAGTAATGCTCAGCTTCTGCCCCACTAATTGATTGAGAAGCGTGGATTTACCCACATTAGGACGCCCTACCAGGGCAATGCGACCGACACGCATGATCAGGTCTCCAGTTGTTGAAGGATATTGAGGGCAGCCTGCTGTTCAGCATCGCGCCGACTTCTCCCCTCCCCTAAGGCTTCCTTGCCCTGCATCTGACAACGAACCCGGAAATGGGGGGCATGATCCACCCCTTCGCGTGCCAGCAATTCGTAGACAGGTAAAGGATGATGACGCGCCTGCAGCCATTCCTGAAGACGGGTTTTTCCATCTTTATTGCCACCTTGCTGAAGCGCAGCGGAATCCAGTCCAGCCTGTTCCAAAAGACGGATGATGAGCGGAATCGCCACAGTCAACCCGCCATCCTGGTAGAGAGCTCCGAAAACGGCTTCCATGGTGTCTGCAAGAATGGAGGAACGCTGCCTTCCCCCACCTTGCAGTTCACCACTACCCAATCGGATCACAGGAGCTAGGTCAAGAAACTGAGCCATGCGAAAGAGAGCTTCCCGATTGACCAGAAGCGAACGAACTCGGCTCAATTCACCTTCATCCCAATGCGGATGCCGTTCGTAGAGAACTTGAGCAGCCACCAGATTGAGAACGGCATCTCCCAGAAATTCCAACCGCTCGTTGTGAAGGTTAGAGTGACTGCGGTGGGTCAAGGCTTGCCTGAGCAGGGCAGCATCCTGAAAAGTATAACCGAGTCGTTGTTCCAAACCTGTGGGAGAAGTCACGTCAGGTCCGCATCAGGGAATGGAACGCCCGATCCGGTGGAGATCCTGAAAATTCATCCACACCAGTACCGCCTTGCCTACAATATTTTCATCTGGAACAAAGCCCCAGTAGCGGCTGTCCGAACTGCGGTCACGGTTATCCCCCATCATGAAATATTGCCCTTGGGGAACCTTGCAGGTAAATCCTTCATCTCCATATACGCAAGCCGAACGGAAGGGAAAATCACGAACCTCGGCAAGAAATACGGGAACTTGTCCGTCAAGGGTAATCATTTCATGGAGATGAGTCCCCAGTTTCTCCGTGTAATGATTGAATGTAGCATAGGTCAAAGGTTGATCCACATCCCCGAAGTTTCCATCGCGGACAGTGGGAACTTCCTGACCATTGATGATCAAGTGCTTGTTGATATAGGTCACCACATCTCCCGGTAACCCCACCACCCGCTTGATATAGTTGGTGGAAGGATCCTTCGGATATTTGAAGACCATGACATCGCCCCGTTGCGGCCGGTGCACGGGAATAAATACCCGATTGGTGATGGGCAGACGCAGGCCATAATCAAACTTGTTGACAAGGATAAAGTCGCCAATGCGCAGGGTAGGAATCATGGATCCCGAGGGAATCTTGAAAGGTTCGAATAGAAAAGATCGGACCACGAATACCGCCAGAATGACCGGGAAGAAACTTTTTGAAATTTCCAGCCAGGGCGCATCCTGATGAGCTTCCACCCGCCCCCCCCGGCGCCAGCGCCACCAGTCCCAACCCACCACCAGTCCCGTCAGAATACTGGCGGAGAGAAGAATTTCCGAAAACCCGGTAATCTTGAGCAAGAGACCAAACCCGCACACGAACAGGAGCAACCAGGCACCTTGAATCAGATTGCTCAGAGCCGGACTCAAGGAGGTCTGACGCCGATGCGAGAATAAGTCCCAACCCACCACGGGCACGGACAGAATGAGGCCTGCGATCCCCCAATAAAACAGATCCATCACTTGTTCTCCACTTTCAGGATGGCCAGGAAGGCTTCCTGAGGAATTTCCACATTGCCCACCTGTTTCATACGTTTTTTTCCGGCCTTTTGTTTTTCCAGTAACTTTCGCTTACGCGAAATGTCACCCCCATAGCATTTGGCCAATACGTTCTTGCGCAGGGCCTTGACATTCTCGCGCGCGATGATGTGGGCGCCGATGGCTGCCTGTACGGCCACATCGAACATCTGCCGAGGGATCAACTCGCGCATCTTGGCCACCAATTCCCGCCCACGGTACTGGCTGTTGGCCCGATGAACCACCAGAGACAAGGCATCCACCCGCTCCCCATTGATGAGAATATCCAATTTGACCAAATCGGCCGCACGGAAACTCTTGAATTCATAGTCCAAGGAAGCATAGCCACGGCTGACGGATTTAAGCCGGTCAAAAAAGTCCATGACTACTTCATTCAACGGCAACTCATAGGTAAGCACCACCTGCCGACCTGAGTATTGCATGTCCAACTGAACGCCGCGTTTCAGATTACACAGGGTGATCACGGGTCCCACATAGTCTTGGGGTAACAACATGGTAGCCGTGATGATGGGTTCCCGAATCTCGGCGATTTTGGAGGGATCAGGCAAACGCGCCGGATTCTCGATTTCTATCAGGCTCCCATCCTGCAATACTACTTCATAAACCACGGTGGGTGCCGTGGTAATGAGATCCATGTCATATTCACGCTCCAATCGCTCCTGAACTATTTCCATGTGGAGCAGGCCCAGATAACCGCAGCGAAATCCGAATCCCAGCGCTTGTGAAGTTTCCGGTTCGAAGTGAAGGGATGAATCATTCAAGCGAAGTTTTTCCAGTGCATCACGGAGCGCTTCATACTGGTTGGTCTCTACGGGATAGAGGCCCGCAAATACCTGTGGTTTTATTTCTTTAAAACCAGGCAAGGCGGTTTCAGCCGGACGCAATGCCAGCGTCAAGGTATCCCCGACTCGGGCGGCTTGCAATTCCCGAATGCCTGCAATGACAAACCCCACCTCCCCGGCACCCAGAGATTCTCGAGACAATGACTTGGGTGTGAATACCCCGACTTGCTCACACAAATGAGTGGAGTGTGTGGACATCAATAGTATCTTGTCACGGGGACGCAATTGCCCTTCCATCACTCGCACCAACATCACTACCCCGACATAGTTATCAAACCAGGAATCGATGATGAGGGCTTTGAGCGGAGCATCCACGGAACCCTTCGGTGCAGGAATACGGGCAATGACGGCTTCCAGAACTTCCTCCACGCCAAATCCGGTCTTGGCGCTGATCTGCAGGGCATTGGTCGCTGAAATGCCGATGATATCCTCGATTTCCGCCATCACCCGCTCGGGTTCGGCAGAAGGCAAGTCGATTTTGTTGAGCACCGGAAAAACTTCCACCCCCTGCTCGATGGCGGTGTAACAATTGGCCACGGTCTGAGCTTCCACACCCTGAGAGGCATCCACCACCAGGATGGCCCCTTCACAGGCTGCCAGGGAACGGGAGACTTCATAGGAAAAATCCACGTGCCCGGGGGTATCGATCAGATTGATGCGGTAGGTCTGCCCATCTCTGGCCTTGTATGCGAGGGCAGCAGTCTGGGCCTTGATCGTGATGCCTCGCTCTCGTTCCAGATCCATGCTGTCGAGGACCTGAGCCTCCATTTCGCGAGCCGACAAACCGCCGCACAATTGGATCAATCGGTCGGCCAGAGTGGACTTGCCGTGATCGATGTGAGCAATGATAGAAAAATTGCGAATCAATGACATCCTGCTTCCTGTGTAGACAAAAAAAGGGCATCCAGAGCGATGCCCTTCCGGGTAAGGAGCGCTGGAGCAGCGCCCGCAGACCCGCTATTCTAGCCTGAAATCCAGAATACTCATACTGTTAGAACTCATTGCAGGGGAAGGGTGACAAATTCCGGGGGGCTATCTCCCCGTTTGACGAGCAATGCCACACGCACCGGCCCCTTGATTTTTTCCACCAACTGGTTGAATTCTCGGACCGAATGGCACTCATTGTTGTTCAGCGAGAGAATCTGGTCGCCAGGCTCCAAACCGACCTGAGCTGCCTCACCCCGCACTCCTTCAATAACAACTCCCTCCTGTCCCTCCCCCGGATCCGTCACTGCCAGTCCCAATCGGACCGCTGGTCCGGTGGGTTTCCCCCCGTGGGTCGTTCCTCTGCCCTCGCCCCGCGCGATTTTTTCGGCTGGCATATTCCCCACCAACACTTGCAGTGAACGCTCGGCACCCTTACGCCAGATCACGGCAGAAACCCCGGATCCGGATTTTACCGCACTGACGATGCGCGGCAAATCGGTTTGATTATTCACTGTCTTTCCATCGAAGCGGAGAATGATATCGCCGGGTTGAATACCGGCCCGTTCTGCGGGAGATCCCTTCTGTACGGACACCACCAACGCGCCTTCTGCCTTGGGCAAACCAAAGGAATCCGCCAGTTCCTTGGTCACTTCCTGAATGACCACACCCAACCAACCCCGGCTCACCTTGCCATGAAGACGCAACTCATCGGCTACCTGAAGTGCCACATCGATGGGAATGGCAAAAGACAATCCCATGTACCCCCCCGTCCGGCTGTAGATCTGGGAATTGATGCCGATCACCTCTCCTTTCATGTCGAAAAGCGGGCCTCCTGAATTACCGGGATTAATGGGCACATCAGTCTGGATGAAGGGTACCAGGGTTTCCTGAGGGAGTGATCGTCCTTTGGCACTGATGATCCCTTTGGTCACAGTGCTCTCGAAACCAAAGGGCGCACCAATTGCCACTACCCACTCGCCAACCCGGGCCTTGGCGGGATCCCCTGCCTTGACGGTGGGCAAACCAGTGGCATCGATCTTGAGCAGAGCCACATCTGTTTTAGGATCGATGCCGATGACTTTGGCCTTGAATTCACGTTTGTCGAGCAATTTGACGGTCACTTCATCTGCGCCCTGAACCACATGACCGTTGGTCAGAATGTAACCATCCGGACGAATGATAAAGCCAGATCCCATGGAACTGGATTCCATCCCCGAACCTTGGGGTCCCATTTCAGGTACGGGGATGCCAAAATTGCGGAAAAACTCGAGCATGGGATCGTGTTCGGGAACCTTCGAGTTGGTTTCCCCTTCGGCAGGCGCCTTGGTGATGGCGCTGATATTGACCACCGTATTGGATTCATGATCTACGATGTCGGTAAAGTCAGGCAGATTTTCGGCCTGCACCAGTCCCGTACCCAGCACCAATAGTCCAAGCAGTAACAATCGTTTCATCAGTGTGTTTCCTCCGTTATAGTCATGGATTGTCCTATGGCGGTGACAACCTCCTGAGGCACTTCTCCTACCACCACGATGCGATGTTGCCCCACCGTTCCGGAATAATAACTCAGTGCACTGGATTGAATTCGGGCCTGTACTGGGCGGAAGCCTTCCCCTTGTAATGGCCTGATGAATACGGAAAAGGAAGATAACCCATCAGAAAACACAAGATGTTCGAAGGGTGCTCCCGGCACCGCCGTGGATTGAATGGACATCTGCAGAATTTTACTGAAACCCGGAGGCAACGCCTGAATATCCCACTGATAGGACAGATGATCCGCCACCGGGGGAGGGAAAAAAACTTTTTTCCATTGGATTGAGTCCGGATAAGTGGGTTTCAGAAGTTCTGCCGACATAGGATCATCCTCGGAAACTTCAGTAAAAAGTAAGGTTTCCAAAGGTTCATGGTGCTGATCATAGGTTACTGCCTTGAGGATCAAATCCGTATCCACATCCGCACAAAACTCGTGATCGAAGCGCTGACGGTCCCGTGCGCGGAGCAAGATGCGCCGACACTCCCGTCCTGCCACGCGATTCATTCCGACCTGGGAAACATCATAATATCGGAGGTATTGCTCATAGGGAACTTCTATCAGGGCCGGGAAAAGATGCCGGGTATAACCTTTCTCGATGCGAATCTTGTGTTGTACCGGGTAGTAGCAGCGTGTTTCCTTGCCATCCCGAGTGATTTCCCGAGGACGCCCATCCAGCACCTCGATGCGAGTCAGTTCCTCTCCGTGAATGCGGGCATGCAGGATTTTGGATGATTCTATTTCGCTGCCCCTCTGAACCACATAGGTACCTCGGTAGGATTGATCATGGGCCGCATGGCTCAAGCGACTGAGCAAAGAAAGCGACTCACCGACGGGTTCGGGTTCGGATCCAGCCTGCCCCACCCCACTAATCAGCAATCCGATGACAGGAATGATCCCTTTGCCAAGTACCTTCATGATCGAGAAACCTGCTCTTCCCGTACCCACTATCGTTGAGCAATTGTTTGTGGTGTATAATCAACGGTTTGAAACTCAGACAAAGGGGAACCCTGCCGATGCAATGCGACGAAGGTCTGAATATCCTTGTCAGAAACACCGTTTTCAATCGCGGCAGGCGCACTTTGCCCGTTTTGGGCGATAACCGGATTATTCGGCAAACCTGGTCGGAGCAAGGCAGTGGTCAAGACCACAACGGCAATGGCAGCAGCCATGGCCAACCAGCGTCGTTGTGACACCCCATCCAGCGGCAGGGGGGGGGCCATGGAGGATTTACCGAGCACCAGTACCGTCGGTTCGTCCTTGAGTGCCTGAGCTATCCGGCTGTGCAAGCGCGCCGGGGGCAACCGGGAATCACGCAACGTTTCGCCGATTAAATGAAAGGCGTGCCATGACTGCTGCAAGTCTGGATCGTGACGGCATCCCCCCAGCAACCGAGGTAGTTTCTCATCGTCCAACTCCCCATCCATGGCCGCTGACAAGCGCTCCAGTTCCATATCTTCCATTACCATCTTTTGCTCCCCAAAACCTCCAACAAGGGTTTCAATTTATGCGAAATGGCTTCTCGGGCCCGAAATATACGGGAACGCACCGTTCCGATCGGACAATTCATCATGGTTGCAATGTCTTCGTAGGACAGCCCTTCGATTTCTCTCAAACGAATGGCCGTTTTCAACTCTTCCGGAAGCGCTTCCATACTGTCGTTAACGGTACGCGCTATCTCGCGACTCAATAACTCTGCCTCCGGGGTATTCACGTCCTGAAGGAGATCATTGCCTTCATAGTATTCGGCTTCTTCCACCCCGATGGATGCGGGCATGCGACGCCCCTGATTCATGAGATGGTTTTTTGCAGTATTGACACCGATGCGGTAAAGCCAGGTATAAAAAGCCGAGTCCCCACGAAAGGAACCCAATGCGCGGTAAGCCTTGATGAAAGCATCCTGCGTCACATCCTCGGCTTCCGCCGGATCACGAACCAGTCGTCCCACCAAGCGCAGCAACTTGCGCTGATACTTGATGACCAATAACTCAAAAGCCAACTTATCCCCACGCTGCGCTCGCTCCACCAACTGTTGGTCGATTTCCCGTTCGGTGGGTACAGGCGCCAAAACCACGGATTCCTGTGCCCCAGAGTCCCCGGCGGGAGAGCGCCCACCAGGGTGGGAAGCCAGGGATAACACGCGCGCAGAGGTTTGTGGGGGCATGGCATCATCCTTGTTGTCGGTTTGCATCCTGTCCTCCGTTGACCATTTCCTCATCCAATTGGTTCCCCAAGTGTGGGTATAATTACTCCCTTTAATTCCTCTGCCATAATCCATGACCCAAAGAGACAGTTTAACGTATGACGTGGTCGTTGTGGGCGCGGGGCCGGCCGGTTTAGGCTGTGCCATCCGCCTGAAGCAACTTTCCCAGAGTCGGGGCCAGGAACTCTCCGTGTGTGTTCTGGAAAAAGGGGCCGAAGTGGGTGCTCATATCCTCTCCGGAGCCGTCATGGAACCCCGCGCCCTCAGTGAACTTTTTCCAGACTGGAAACAACGCGGTGCTCCTCTGATCACCGCTGTCACGGAAGACCAATTTTTATTGCTGTCCGAGCGCCGTGCCTGTCGTCTTCCCACTCCGCCCCAACTCCATAATACGGGTAACTATATCGTCAGTTTGGGAGAGGTGTGCAAATGGCTATCCCTTCAGGCCGAAGCCATGGGCGTGGAAATCTACCCCGGATTTGCTGCCACAGATCTGTTACTGGGAGCCGAGGGCGAAGTTCAGGGCGTATTGACGGGTGACGTAGGGCGACTGAAGAATGGCCAACCCAGTCCCCGCTTTCAGCCCGGAATGGAGTTGCGAGCCCGTCAGACCGTGATTGCAGAGGGTTGCCGAGGGTCACTGGCTCGTCGGTTGAATGAACGTTTTTCCCTGTCAGCCGGCGCTCAACCTCAAACCTACGGTCTGGGGCTCAAGGAAATCTGGGAAGTGGACTCACCCTTGTACCGCCCCGGGCAGGTTACTCATACGGTGGGTTGGCCGCTGGACTCTCGAACCTATGGGGGATCCTGGATCTATCATCTGGATGACCGCCGGGTATCTGTTGGATTCGTGGTCGGACTGGATTACTCAAACCCTTACCTAGACCCTTTCGAAGAATTCCAGCGCTTTAAGACTCACCCGGCCTTACGCGCCCTATTCCAGGGGGGGCGACGGGTCGCCTATGGAGCCCGGGCCCTCAACGAAGGAGGTTGGCAGTCTATTCCCCGGCTCAGTTTCCCGGGCGGGATTCTCATCGGAGACAGCGCGGGGTTTCTCAATGTCGGCAAGATCAAGGGAAGTCATACCGCGCTCAAATCCGGAATGATCGCAGCAGAATCCCTTTATGAACATCTGAATGACACGCCGCAACTATCGGAATGCACCCTTTTTGAACCAGCCTTACGCACTTCCTGGGTCGGGCAGGAACTGAAAGCCGTACGCAATCTGCGCCCCGGTTTCCGCTGGGGACTGATCCCCGGCTTGATTCACGCAGCACTGGACACCTGGATTTGGCGAGGCCGGGCACCCTGGACACTTTCTCATGCCCACGCCGATCATCAGACCCTGCGCGCTGCCAGCGCCTGCACGCCCATTACCTATCCCAAACCCGATGGTAAACTGACCTTCGATCGACCCTCTTCGGTATTTCTGGCGCAAACTACTCACGAAGAAACCCAACCGGATCACCTGATTCTGGCTGACCCGAAAAAAGCCCTCACCATCAACTGGAAAATCTATCGCTCTCCGGAAACCCGCTATTGCCCCGCGGGAGTTTACGAAATTGTAAATTCAAACACCCCGGAACGGCACCTGCAAATCAATGCAGCCAACTGCATCCACTGCAAGACCTGCGATATCAAGGACCCCCAACAGAATATCCGTTGGGTTCCACCCGAAGGCGGAAGCGGTCCCCAATACCCCAATCTTTAGGACAAGCGGGCGTTGACTACATCCAGTGTCATTGCCGCGCTGGCACTGGCTTCCTCTTCCGCCGCCCGTACTTCATTCAAGGCAGCATCGACGAAGGACTGATCCTTGATGGCAGGCACGTTGATCTGAACATTGAGGATGGCACTGCGAAGCGCCGCCAGTAGCGCGTGAACCGCCACCCCACTGTCGCTGAGCACATTGCGATGCCCCTGCTCGGCGGAGCGATGCGCCAGAGCAAGCCCATGCAAACAGGCTCGAATACAGGACAGAGGCACTTCCGTGGCATCCTGATACCCTTGTTGAATGGCGAGCGCACGACGATCAATGGCATCCAAACTATGCTTGGGCAACTTGAAAGCGCTCATCAACCCATCAAAAGCCACTGCATCAGCACTGATCATGGCCGTAAATTCCTGACGCAGCACTCCCGCCTCCTTGATTTGCTGTTCCATTTCCTGAAGCTGCATATCCTGCCCTTTTTTGCCCACCGTGACATGGGCTACCATGGCGATCAAACCGGCACCCATGGCGCCCATCAAGGCTGCGGCACCTCCTCCTCCGGGCGTGGGCGTTGCACTGGCCAATTCTTCCAAAAAGTCTGCAATGGATTGAGTCGTCATTAATCACTCCTGAAATCGGTATTCCCCGCTCCCGCGAGAAAAAAGGTTCTAAAGAGAAGCGGCCAGCAAGATACGGGCCCGCTCAAAAATCGCTTCCGCATCCAATACCAGATCATTGCTGTCGAACAGGCGTCCGATGCATTCCCGGTGCAGGGCCAGCTTGAGGGCTCCGAAACCCAAGGGCCCAAAACAGAGGACACCATGCCGAAGGGTGGCCCGATCAGTCATATCGATCCCACCAATGCCTACCGGTGGCGAAGCATTGGCATCGGCAATCAATTCCAGTCCGGTTGCCTGTGCCCACTGGGTTTCCTCCAGCATGGTCACACCGGAAGCCCCAGTGGATACCACGATTTCCTTGCCCTGAATACTCTGTCCACGGCTTTCCAGGTCCGGAGCGGCGGCAGCGGCCACTGTCAATCCATAACGTTGGTTAAGTTGCGCACAAACCTGACGGGTTCGCTCCAGTTGACGGCCCGTCAAGGTTACTTCGGCTCCTGCCCGCCCCAACATGACCGCAACCCGTTGTCCCACCGGACCGGTGCCTCCCAGCACGATCGCCTGTTTTCCTTCAATCGGACGGCCTTGAGTCAGCCAGGCCACACAGGCCGCTGCCGTCGTATTGGCCCCATTGCTGTCGAGCATCAGGGAGACCCGGAACTTGCCGAAGAATTTATTCTGAATAGCCGAAAAAAGGGATTCCCCCTCCACCAGATTACTCCCGCCCACGAATATGGCCGTATTTTTTTTATCCTTGGGTGCACGGGTAAAAATCGCTCCTTCTACCAAGGGACCCATATTATCGGGTGTGATTCCTCCGTAGGGAATCACTTGATCAGCACCACCATCATGAGCAACCACATTGTCAAAAACGGACGGCAGAAGGTCCGTATCCAACTGATAAAGCAATTTTTTCATCATAATCCTCAATGTATTACCGTTCCATCCCCCGCCATGGAGGAACGCAGGGACTCAAGCAGATCCCCCGGTGCTTCGATTTGACGGGCCAGTACCAAGGCACGGGGCAAGACATGAGCCGCGTAGAATGATACGACATTCTGCTTCTGACGATAGAATTCGGCGGGTAACCCCCCTCTGCCTTGAGCCGCAACCCACGCACTGCGTGTCATCCACCAGGCGCTCACACAGAGACTGAGCAGATGCAGGTAGGGAACCGCCACGCCCAGGCCCCAGCGGGGATCCGTTGCACCCTGGCGCAGCAGTCGTTCGGTGGCCTGTACCGTCAACTTCAGTACCTCTGCCTGCGCCTGAAGTATCGCCGACCCGACCTTCTCTCCCTCTTGGAACTCTTTCAGGGTCGCAGAAATTTCCTCGAGAAGTTCGCGCACGGCCAATCCCTGATCACGCCAAAGTTTGCGCCCCACCAGATCATTGGCCTGAATCCCCGTGGTACCTTCGTAGATAGTGGTAATTCGAGCATCACGGTAATGCTGGGCAGCCCCCGTCTCCTCGATGAAGCCCATACCACCAAAAACCTGTAAGGCTACATTGCTGGTCCAGACGCCCAATTCCGTACAATGCCCTTTCACCAGAGGGGTCAATAGATCTGAACGACGCTGTGCCCAAGCCTTGCGCTGAGGGTCGATTTCAAAGTGTGCCCGATCGATCATCCAGCCTGCATAATAGGCCAGGGTACGCCCTGCTTGCAGTCGTGCGTCCATTTCCACCAGCATGCGCAGTACATCGGGATGGTGGACGATGGGTTGAAGTTGGCTTTCCCCCACCGGCAAGCCTTGAATACGCGTGCGGGCATATTCCAGAGCCCCCTGATAGGCCCGTTCACCAATGGCCAGTCCCTGCACACCTACGGAAAAACGCGCCGCATTCATCATGACAAACATCAATTCCAGACCGCGATGGGGTTCTCCCAACAACTCTCCCCAGGCACCTCCTTCATCACCATAACTGAGCATACAGGTAGGACTGCCATGAATCCCCAATTTATGCTCCAGGGAAACGGTACGCACCTGATTGGGTGCAGCAAGGTTGCCTTGGTCGTTGAGGAGAACCTTTGGCACAATGAAGAGCGATAGGCCACGCACTCCGGCAGGCGCATCAGGCAGACGTGCCAGAACCAGGTGAATGATGTTCTCCGTCCAATCTTGATCACCGTAGGTGATGAAGATTTTCTGGCCAGTGAGACGGTAGGTCCCATCCCCCGCAGGCACGGCACGGGTACGCAGAGCACCCAGATCCGAGCCCGCCTGGGGTTCGGTGAGGTTCATGGTCCCCATCCAGGTTCCCGTGATCAGTTTGGGCAGATAGCGCGCCTTCTGTGCCGCTGTTCCCGCATAATCAATGGCTTCCACTGCTCCTCGAGTCAACAGGGGCCCCAGGGTAAAGGCCATGTTGGCTCCATGCCACATTTCTTCCAGGGGCGCAGCAAAAATGGAGGGCAGACCCTGTCCACCAAAATCCACAGGCGCCGTCAGACCATTCCAGCCTCCCGCCAGAAATTGTTCGTAAGCCATCTTGAATCCCTGCGGCGTGATAACTTTTCCCCCATCGAGATGAGCGGGTTCATGATCACCCACGGAATTCAGGGGTACCAACACCTCCTGAGTAAGACGGGCCGATTCTGCCAGCACGGCATCGAACAATGAGGCTTCTGCCCCTTCTCCGCCTGGAAGGGCAGCCAATGGTTCGAGACCTAACAATTCCTTGACCACAAAAGCCATGTCATTTAGCGGAGGAATATAATTCATGTCGGTTTTTCCTTATTAGAAATGTTCTTCTTCCCCAAGCAGACGCCATTGTCCCAAAGGCAAAGCCCCCAGGCGTACGTTTCCAATCCGTACCCGCTTCAGTCCGGTAACCCGTAACCCCACCAATTCACACATGCGCCGAATCTGGCGCTTACGTCCTTCCTTCAGGATAAAGCGCAACTGATCCGGGTTTTGCCAATCGACCTGTGCCGGACGTAGGTCCCGGCCATCAAGGGACAACCCATGATTCAGGAGTTTCAATCCCTGGGCAGGCAAGCGTCCCGACACACGTACCAGATATTCCTTTTCCACCGTAGAATCTGCTCCGATGAGGGTTCGTGCCACACGGCCATCCTGGGTCAGGATCAACAGACCCGTGGAATCGATATCCAGTCTTCCCGCCGGGGCCAGGCCACGCAGCAGCATCGGAGTCCACCCCCCCTTTGCCGAATCTTCACTCCAGCGATTTTCGGCAGTCACCAGTTGCACCGCCGGACGATACCCTTCCTCCGCCTGTCCCGACACCACACCAATGGGTTTATGCAAAATCACCGTCGCCCATTGCCGCTGCGCCCGTTGTGCAGCGGGGGACACAGTCAGGATCTGGTGTGGTGCCATTTTTGTGCCTAATTCCATGATCTTTTTTCCATCCAGAAGCACCCAGCCCTGAAGGATCCACTGATCTGCTTCACGCCGGGAGCACAGACCGCGTGTCGCCATCACCTTGGAAATGCGTTCCAAACCCGTGTTCTCTGCTCCGCTCATGGATGTTCCGTGGTCACAAAAAAAGTCCCCGCATCATTCAAACCTTCGTGAATAGGTAAATCATGAGGCTCCCGGGGAACCTCGTCCACACACTGCTCGCGAAAAGCCAAAGCCAGACGCCAGGCGTGGGAGGCTTGAGGCAATAGACGATCATAATACCCGCCTCCATAGCCCAGACGCCCTCCCCGCCTATCAAAGAGCAAGCCAGGCACCAAAACGAAATCGAGAGTCTCCGGGCGCACAGGATCGCAAAGGTGCGGGAGGGGTTCTCGCAGTCCCCAGAGACCGGGAGGACCCAGTTCTGTATCAAGATCCCGTACCCGATAGAGCATCAAAGTATCACGGTCGATACGGGGCAATACCAGGGATCGTCCCAGTTTGAGGGTCGCGCGCAAAAGAGGCCAAGTGTTCAGTTCTGAACCCATGGACCCGTACAGCAGAAGAACCTGGGCCGCCTGGAAACGCGGATGCTCATGGAGCAAGCGATGCAAATCGAAACTGCGTCGTTCACGCTGGGCCGGGGGAATTTGAGCACGTTGTTGTAATGCCCAATGGCGCAGGGATTTCTTGTCGACATTCAAAGAGGGGAAAATATTCATGACCGTGTCCGGAACGATTGATTCAGAGTGCGGTACAATGCCGCGTCATTTTTCGATCAGATTATGAAGGATAATTCCATGTCCCGAGAAAATATTTCCAGTGGTTCCACTTGGGAACCCATTATTGGCTATTCCCGTGCCGTCAAGGTGGGAAATCAAGTTTTCGTTTCCGGCACCACCGGAACAGGTACCGATGGTCGCCTGGTGGGACCCAATGACCCCGAGGCCCAGACTTTGCAGGCGCTGGACAACCTCGAGCAGGCATTGAAACGAGCGGGAGCTGAATTGACCCATGTGGTCCGCACGCGCATTTTCGTCACCCAGATCGATCAGTGGGAAAAAGTCGCCCGAGCTCATGGAAAATACTTTGGTGAAATTCGCCCTGCCACCACTCTGGTGGAAGTCAAGCGCCTGATCGACCCTGAAATGCTGGTGGAAATCGAGGCCGACGCCATCATTCTTCCCGCCTGAGTTTTGGCCAGTCAGCACTCTGCATTTCCTGCAGACGGCTGACGGTACGCCGAAAGTCACCATTTTTCACGCCGTCGGGATACAGTTCGGCGGGCGGCAGCGCGGCCGAAACCATCATCGTCACGCCCCTGTCGTAACACACGTCCACCAACCAGATCAAACGCTGGGCGGCATCGCGCATTTTATCCGTCAGAAGAGGAACATCGGACAAATACAGGGTATCGAAATCTGCAACCAGTTCCAGATAATCTCGTTGTGACCGGGCGGACCCGCAGAGTACGCCAAACTCGAACCAGACCGTTCGTCCGCATAATCCCCGCACCGGAACGATACGCTCCATGAGGCGTAGGCAGGCACGCGTTTCAGGGTGTGAACAATGCTGCCGAAAATGCGCTTCGAACCGACTGTGCGTCGCCACATCCAAAGGGTACAGGTAGTGAGGTGAGGTTCCTGCTTCGTCCTGGCGATGGTCTTGGCTCCCCTTTAGTTCAATCACATCGAGATACTCTCGGATCAAAGCAATGGTGGGGAAAAAACGTTCCCGTTGCAATCCATTGGGATACAAATCTTCAGGCGCGTAGTTCGAGGTCAGGACCAATACAGCCCCCCATTCGATCAACGTTTCCAATAGACGTTGCAGGATCATGGCATCGGCAATATCACTGACCTGAAACTCATCAAAGCAGAGAATCCGGGTTTCCACGATCCACTCCGCCGCCACTCTCCGGAGCGGGTCCTCCTGTCCTTGTAACTGATTGAGTCGCTCATGCACTTGTGCCATAAATTCATGGAAGTGCAGCCTTTTCTTGCGTTGATAGGGCAAGGTGGAAAAAAAAGCATCCACGAGGACCGTCTTACCCCGCCCCACGGCCCCGTACAGATAAATTCCGCGCGGTGGACGTCGGTTGCCAAAGGTACGGGCCAGCAGGGTCTGGCGATATTCCTTGAATTCCACCAGAGCATCGTGTAAAGCCTGCAACTTTTCCACCACCGGCCATTGAAGCGTATCGGCCCGATAATCTGGGCGGGTCTGAAAGGATTGATACCATTGCAGGGGACCGTGCACAGGAAAACTCACAGGTTGAGCGTGCGCCCATCCACGCCCAGACAGGCTTCGCGCAGGGCTTCACTGAGAGAGGGGTGGGCATGGACAATGCGCGCCAGATCTTCACTGGAAGCCTGAAATTCAAGAGCAACCACCGCTTCGGCGATTAATTCGGAAGCCTCGGGACCCAGGATATGAACCCCCAAAATGCGGTCAGTGACAGCGCAAGCGATAACTTTGACCAAGCCCTGGGGAGCACCCCGCGCTTTGGCACGACCATTGGCCTGGAAAGGGAAACGTCCAATACGCACGGCCCGCCCCGCTGCCTGGGCGGCTTCCTCGGTCAATCCGACCCAAGCCAATTCAGGTTCGGTATAGATGACCGCAGGGATATGAACCAAATTCACCTCAGGCAACTGACCAGCCAAACGTTCGGCCACGGCCACCCCCTCTTCTTCAGCTTTATGGGCCAACATGGGGCCCCGCACCACATCTCCAATGGCCCACACGCCCGGCACCGGCGTTCGGCAGTGGGCATCCACGGGAATACGACCCTGCCCATCGGGAGCCAGCCCCACTCGTTCCAATTCCAATCCCTTGGTATTGGGACAACGACCCACCGCGAGTATCAATACATCTGCGCAAAGTTTCCGGGATTCTCCCCCGCTCGTATACGTCAAGTTAAGTGATTCTGTTGTTTTTTCAACTGCTTCCAGATGAATCCCTAACTCGATTCTGAGACCGGAAGACTGGGTCAAAATTTTCAGGGCCTGTTGCGCCACTTCCTGATCTGCTTCTGGCAAAAAAATATCCCGAGTTTCCAGCAGGGTAACCGAACTCCCCAGGCGTTGCCATACGCTACCCAATTCAAGACCGATGACTCCCGCCCCTAAAATTACCAACTGGCGAGGCACCGTGGTCAACGCCAAGCCACCGGTACTGTCAAGAATTCGTTCCTGGTCGAAGGGCATGCTCTCCAGGGTGCGAGGAACCGAACCCGTTGCAATGATCACCTGAGCGGCGGCGATATCTTCTCTTTCCTGATCCTTGCGTTGAACGGTCAGATGGATCTGATCCCCTTCTTTTCCCTTAAAACTGGCACGCCCCGGCATAAAAGACACACCATTTTTTTTGAAGAGATAGCCCACCCCGGCAGTCAACTGCCGTACGATCTTTTCCTTGCGTGCCTGCATGCGCGCCACATCCAGTTGAACCGGACCGGCATCAATGCCATGCCCGGCGGCCTCCCCGATGATCCGGGCATACAAGGCAGAGGATTCCAACAAGGCTTTGGAAGGAATACACCCGACGTTCAAACAGGTACCCCCTGGACTGGGACGCTGTTGCCCATCCACCCCCTCATCGACGCAGGCTACCCGCAACCCAAGCTGGGCGGCTCGCAGGGCCGCCATGTATCCACCAGGTCCGGCACCAATAACAACTAAATCAAATGATTGCATGATATATTTAATATTTTTTATAAATCAAGAAGCCAACGCGCCGGGTCTTCCAATCCCTCCTTCATCGCCACCAGACCAAGAACGGCCTCACGACCATCGATGAGTCGATGGTCGTAGGACAAGGCGAAATAATTCATGGGTCGAATCACGATTTCTCCCTCCACCACCATTGGCCGATCGCGCGTGGCATGGATGCCCAGAATCGCGGACTGAGGAGGATTGAGAATGGGCGTGGAAAGCATGGAACCAAAAACACCCCCATTGGTGATGGAAAAGGTTCCTCCCGACAATTCTTCCAAGGTAATATGCCCGGCATCGGCCCGTTGAGAGAAATCAGCAATCTGACGCTCGATATCAGCCATGCTCAAGCGCTGTGCATCACGCAGGATAGGAACCAACAATCCCCGTTTACTGCCGATTGCCACGCCAATATCGATGAACTCGGGCGTTACCCAATCCGTTCCCTCGATGCGCGCATTGAGCACCGGATAGCGCTGGAGGGCAGAAACCACCGCCTTGACGAAAAAGGACATGAGCCCCAGGCGAATGCCATGCTTTTTTTCAAAAGAATCCTTGTAGCGTTGACGCAGGGCCAGAACTGCCGACATATCCACTTCGTTAAAGGTGGTCAAAGTGGCCGTGCCTGACTGTGACGCCATGAGACGCTCAGCCACACGCCGACGCAAAGCTGAGAGCGGCGTTCTGCGCTCCTGACGCGGTGCTCCAGGCAGGAGTGAGGATGACGTTTCCACGCCGGCGGGTTCCACCTGTCCGGAGGTTGGGTCTTGAATGACATCTTCCTTCAGAATACGCCCACCTCGTCCACTTCCTCCTTTCACGGACGGCTCTCGTCCCTGTTCCCGCAAAATTTTGCTGGCCGCCGGCATAACCAATACAGGGGCTTCAGGCACGGTTGCAGCAGGGAGCGGCACAGTGCTGTCCTGGCCCTCTTCCATGAGGGCCAGGACTTCATGGGATTGAACCTTGTTCCCCACGCCCTTGAGAATCCGCTGAAGCACGCCTGCACGGGGTGCTGGAACTTCCAGCACGACCTTGTCGGTTTCGATATCCACCAACTTTTGATCCCGTTGCACCGGGGCTCCCTCAACCACATGCCAAGCAAGCACGGTGGCTTCCGTAATGGATTCTGCCAAGGGGGGGACTTTGATTTCCAGGGACATGGTCATACCTCTATGGTCACAGAGTCAGGGCAGCCTCGAGGAATGCCCGGCGTTGTTCTTCGTGTAGGTTGAGATAGCCCACGGCAGGCGCAGCCGACGAGGGACGTAAAGCATAACTCAAATGCTGGTCCGGGCGCAGGTGACGCACCAGATAATGCTGAATACGGTGCCAGGCCCCCTGATTGCCCGGTTCTTCCTGACACCAGAGCACAGATTGTGCGGCCGGATAGCAGGCGAGTTGGGCGACAAATTCCTCATGGGGAAAGGGATAGAGTTGTTCCAGACGCATCAGAACGATGTTCTCTATCTGCCGTTGTTCGCGCTCCGCCACCAGATCGTAATAAACTTTTCCGGAACACACCACGATCCGTTGTACAGCCGCAGGATCGATGGTCTCTTTCACTTCAGCGAGGATAGGGCGAAACCCGCCAGCAATAAATTCTTCCAGTGGGCTACTGGCCTCTTTGCGGCGCAACAGGCTTTTAGGCGTGATGACGATGAGGGGTTTACGCAGGGGACGCAGCATCTGACGTCGCAACAGATGAAAGATTTGGGCCGCCGTACTGGGAATGCACACCTGCAGATTATAATCGGCACAGAGTTGCAAGTAGCGTTCCACCCGTGCCGAAGAATGTTCCGGGCCTTGCCCTTCATAACCATGGGGCAATAACAGGGTCAGACCACAGAGTCGACCCCATTTGGCCTCGGCCGAACTGATGAATTGGTCGATGACCACTTGGGCACCATTGGCAAAGTCGCCAAACTGGGCCTCCCAAAGTACGAGATGCCGGGGCTGAGCCGAAGCATAACCATATTCAAAACCCAGTACGGCTTCTTCCGAAAGAAGAGAATCAATCACCGTAAAAGGCGCCTGGGTGGGACTGATATGCTGCAGGGGAATGTGGATGCCCGCATCCCAACGTTGGCGGTTCTGATCATGCCAAACGGCATGGCGGTGAGAAAAGGTGCCGCGCCCACAATCTTGCCCCGACAGGCGGACGCCATAGCCCTCTTCCACCAGAGAAGCATAGGCCAGGGACTCGCCCATACCCCAATCCACCGCCAGCATTCCTTCGCCCATCTGACGCCGATGGTCCACCACCTTACGCACCGTGGGATGCAATTCGAATCCCTCGGGAATCAGGGTCAGACGTTCAGTCAGTTGGGTCAGGCGCGCGCGTGTAAGGGTAGTGTCCGCCGATGTCCGCCAATCAGCCTGACGATACGGTGTCCATTGGGCCGCATGGGCATAGGGTACTTTGGGAGAAGGTCGAACGATGGACTCGAGCAATTCGCCTCGATCGAGGGCGGCTCGATAATCTTCGATCATGGCGTCCGCTTCTTCCTGAGTCAGACGAGCAGATTGAATCAGATGCGCTGCATAGCGCTGACGCGTGGTGGGCAACGCCTGAATTTTTCGGTACATCCAGGGCTGCGTCACCATCGGTTCATCCTGTTCATTATGACCTAGACGACGATAGCACACGATATCCACCATCACATCGCGATGAAAGGTGGTGCGATAGTCCAAAGCAACCCGCAGTACGCGCACCACCGCTTCGGGATCATCTCCATTGACGTGGAAGACCGGGGTTTCCGTCATTTTTGCCAGATCGGTGCAATAGGTGCTGGAACGGGTATCGCGCGGATCCGAGGTGGTAAACCCAATCTGATTGTTGATGACGATGTGAAGCGTTCCCCCGGTTCTGAACCCCCGGGTTTGAGACAAGGCCAGCGTTTCCATGACCACGCCTTGACCAGACAGGGCAGCATCGCCATGAATCAATACGGGAAGAACCCATTCACCCTGCGTATCCCCCCGACGATCCTGACGCGCCCGTACCGACCCCTCCACCACTGGGTTCACAATTTCCAGATGCGATGGATTGAAAGCCAGCGCAACATGCACCGAGCCTGTCGGTGTATCCACGTCGGAAGAAAAGCCCTGATGGTACTTTACATCCCCCGAGGTCAGGCCCGTTTCATGCACCCCTTCAAACTCCAGGAACAGGTCGCGCGGCAGTCGTCCCAAACAGTTGACCAGCACGTTGAGGCGGCCGCGATGGGCCATTCCGATGACAATCTCTTCGATCCCCTGGGCACGCCCTTCATGGATCAAGATATTGAGGCAAGGAATGAGCGATTCCCCACCTTCCAGAGAAAATCGTTTCTGTCCCACGAAACGGGTATGCAAATAGCGTTCCAAGGTTTCTGCCGCACTCAAATGGACCAACAGCATGCGTTGTACCTGAGGTTCCAGAATTTCGGGGGAATTTTCCATACGCTGCTGAATCCAGCGCTTCTGTGCTGTATCCGTCAGATACATGTACTCCACACCGACGGTGCCACAATAGGATCGTTGCAGGCGGGTCAGGATATCGCTCAGCGGCGCTTGAGGTGGCCCCACCAAGGACCCGGTTTCAAAAACCATGAGCCCATCGAGGTCGGCCAGTCCGTGATAGCCCAGGGTCAGTTCGGGAACTTCAGGCAAAGGATGACGTTCGAGGGGATCGAGATGTGCAACCCGGTGTCCCAGGAAACGATAGGCATTGATGAGGCGCAGCACCGCCACCTGCCCCGGCACCCCCTCCTCGCTTCGGGGCGCTGAAGAACCCTGCTCCAGTGCTGCAAAATACGCCTGCCAATGCGCATCCACTTGTTCCGGAGTTCTCAGCCATTGATCGTATTGAGATTCGATCCATGATTGCGCCGTGCCTTCCTCATCTCTTTGACTCATGATCCTATCTCCCCTGTGCAACCTCAATGATCCCGTGCTTCGAGGGGAACCCAGTCGCGCTGCACAGGCCCAACGTACAGTTGACGCGGACGCCCGATCTTCTGCTGAGGGTCACTGATCATTTCATTCCACTGGGTAATCCAGCCCACCGTTCGGCCCATGGCAAAGACGGCAGTAAACATGCTGGTGGGAATGCCCAGCGCCCGAAGGACGATGCCGGAGTAAAAATCCACATTGGGATAGAGTTTCTTGGTGATGAAATATTCGTCTTCCAGAGCAATCCGTTCCAGTTCCAGAGCCAACTTGAACAGGGGGTCATTATGCAGGCCCAGTTCCGTCAGCACTTCATGGCAGGTCCGACGCATCACTCCTGCACGCGGATCCATGTGTTTGTAGATTCGATGACCAAAGCCCATGAGACGGAATGAGTCATTTTTATCCTTGGCGCGGGCAATATATTTACCGACTTGAGAAACATCCCCGATCTCTTCCAGTTGCTTCAGAACGGCTTCGTTCGCTCCTCCGTGCGCAGGGCCCCACAGGGCTGCTATGCCCGCAGCGATACAGGCGAAGGGGTTGGCACCACTGGATCCTGCCAGACGCACGGTGGAAGTGGAAGCATTCTGCTCATGGTCGGCATGGAGCGTCAAAATACGGTCAAAGGCACGCACCAGAACCGGATTGGGCACATATTCCTCACAAGGGGTGGCAAACATCATGTACAGGAAGTTGGCTGCATAACTCAAATCGTTACGAGGATACATGAAGGGTAACCCCTTGTTGTAACGATAGCACATGGCAGCAATGGTGGGCACCTTGGCCAGCAGACGCGTGGCCGAAATGGCACGGTGTTCGGCATTGGTGATCTTGAGGGCATCGTAATAGAAGGCGGAAAGTGCACCCACCACCCCCACCATCACCGCCATGGGATGAGCATCGCGTCGGAACCCTTTGAAAAAATTATGCAATTGATCATGGACCATGGTATGACGACGAATACTGGTCTCAAAGGTCTTTTTTTCCTGTGCCGTGGGCAATTCGCCATTCAGCAATAGATAGCAGACTTCCATGAAATCCGAGTGTTCCGCCAATTGTTCGATGGGATAGCCGCGGTAATACAACAAACCCGCATCGCCATCAATGAAGGTGATGGCCGACTGACAACTGGCTGTAGCCAGGAATCCTGGATCATAGGTAAACAGGCCGAGTTGCTGGGCCAAGGTTCGAATATCGATCACTGCTGGTCCGAGGGCGCTGGCATAAACCGGTAACTCGATCTGTTGACCCTCATAGGTCAATAATATTTTTCCTTGTTCATTCATTATGTTCTCCAGCAGTATTAATGTATTTAATTAGGTTTCGCCAATTTTTTCAAGGAGGGCCACCCACTCAGGTTCACAAGGGATTCTACCCAGCACTCGATCGAGCAAGCCGTTGTCGTCCAGTTGCAGCACTTCGCCATATTGATCCAATTCGCCCGAAGTCAGTGTTACCAGATGATGTTCCAGGAAACGCTGCAACAATAGATCCATTTCGAGTAGACCTCGTCGACTGCGCCAGCGCAGGCGTTCAAGCATACGCTCCGAAGATGCACTTCCCTGTTCCTGGATCCTTGTCATCTCATACCATCCGTTTGACCATCATCCCCTTGATTTTTCCGATGGCCGCCGTGGGATTGAGCCCCTTAGGGCAAACCTCAACACAATTCATGATGGTATGACACCGAAAGAGCCGATAGGGATCATCCAGATCATCCAGTCGTTCACGGGTGGCCTCGTCACGAGTATCTGCAATGAATCGGTAGGCTTGCAGAAGAGCTGCAGGGCCTAAAAACTTGTCTGGATTCCACCAAAATGAAGGGCAGGAAGTGCTGCAACAGGCACAGAGGATGCACTCGTACAAGCCATCCAGTTCCTCACGATCCTCAGGAGATTGAAGGCGTTCCTTCTGAGGCGGCGGTGAGGTGGTTTCCAAATAAGGTTTGACCGAGTGGTATTGCTTGAAAAATTGCCCCATGTCCACGATCAGATCCCGAATCACCGGCAGCCCCGGGAGGGGACGCAAAATCACCGGCTCAGTCAAACCCTGGAGGGGCGTGATACAGGCCAAGCCATTGCGCCCATTGATATTCATGCCGTCGGAACCGCACACACCCTCGCGGCAGGACTTGCGCAACCCCAGCGAATCGTCCTGGGCCTTGATGCGCAGTAGGGCATCCAGAAGCATGCGGTCCGTTGGCTGGAGTGCAACTTCATAATCCTGCATGTAAGGACGCTCGTCCTTTTCCGGGTTATAACGATAAATGCTGAACTTCATGACAGGTCCTCAAACGACAAAACTTAATAAACCCGCACTTTGGGTTCAAAGGATTCCACCGTCAGGGGTTGCAGATTCACGGGTTTGTAGGCCATCCGACTGCCCTCCAGATACCATAAACTGTGCTTCAACCACTGCCGGTCATCCCTTTCCGGATAATCCTCGCGCGCATGGGCTCCCCGGCTTTCTTCACGGGCAGCTGCCGACACCAGGGTGGCTTCAGCCACAATCATCAGATTCTGCAATTCCAGTGCTTCTACCCGTGCCGTATTGAATATCCGACTTTTGTCTCCGATGCGCAGGTGACGCGCCCGTTCAGCCAGCATGCGGATTTTTGACACGCCTTCCTGAAGGAGTTCCCCCGTTCGAAAGACGCTGGCATGGTGCTGAACCACTCGGCGCATTTCCGTTCCCAATGCGGCCACAGATTCACCGGCTTCCGTGCTTTCCAGTGCAGCCAGACGAGCCAGCGCCGGTTCTTCGGCCCCGCGCGGCAGATCCCGCGCTTCGGGATGGGTTTTGAGCCAGGCGCTGACATGGTCTCCGGCAGATTTACCGAATACCAACAAATCCAGCAAAGAATTGGTGCCCAGCCGGTTAGCCCCATGCACGGACACACAGGCACATTCTCCGATGGCATAGAGCCCTGGGACGGGTTCCGCCACTTTCTGCCCACGGGGTACCACCACCTGTCCGTAGTAGTTGGTGGGAACCCCCCCCATCTGGTAGTGACAGGTGGGAAGAACGGGAATCGGCTCCCGAACCGGATCCACCGAAGCAAATTTGAGCGCGATTTCACGAATTCCCGGCAAGCGTTTGTGAATGACTTCTTCCCCCAAATGGTCCAGCTTCAGCAGGACATGGTCTTTTTCCGGGCCCACCCCCCGTCCTTCCTTGATTTCCTGATCCATGGCACGGGAAACCACATCTCGACTGGCCAAATCCTTCATAGTGGGCGCATATCGTTCCATAAAACGCTCCCCCAGGGAATTCAGCAAGATCCCCCCTTCTCCACGCACGCCTTCCGTAATCAAAATTCCAGCACCTGCCACCCCGGTGGGATGAAACTGCCAGAACTCCATATCTTCCAGCGGTATCCCGGCCCGTGCCGCCATGCCCAAACCATCCCCGGTATTGATATAGGCATTGGTACTGGAATGATAAATTCGCCCTGCCCCCCCTGTGGCCAAAATGACGGCCTTCGACTGGAAAAGGACGACTTCGCCGGTTTCCATTTCAAGAGCCACCAGTCCAACTACAGCCCCTTCCCTATCCCGAATCAGGTCGATCGCCATCCATTCCACAAAAAATTGACATTGTTCGCGAATATTTCGTTGATACAGCGTATGCAGCAAGGCATGTCCCGTTCGGTCAGCCGCAGCACAGGCTCGTTGGACAGGATTTTGACCGAAATTCTGGGTATGACCGCCAAAGGGACGCTGATAAATGGTGCCATCGGAATTTCGGTCGAAGGGCATGCCGAAATGTTCCAACTCATAAACCAGTTCTGGTGCCTTGCGACACATAAACTCGATGGCATCCTGGTCTCCTAGATAATCCGACCCCTTGATGGTGTCGTACATATGCCAAAGCCAGTGATCTTCCTGCATGTTCCCCAGGGACGCGCTGATACCGCCCTGGGCCGCCACAGTATGGGAACGGGTCGGAAAAACCTTTGAAAAGACAGCCACGGCATGTCCCGCTTCCGACAACTGGAGCGCTGCCCGCAACCCGGACCCCCCGCCCCCCACAATGACCACATCGAAATCCTGTTTGTTCAACCCCATGTTTAACCCCATAAAATCTCGGCGGACCACAGTACCTCTGCCAGTAAAGTCAGAATCACCCCCACCTGCAGGGTCAAACGCAGCCCAACGGGCTGGATATAGTCCATGAAGATATCCCGCAAACCGATCCAGGCATGCCAGCACAAGGCCAGAATGAACAGAAAGGTGGCAATCCGCACGGGGCGTTCATGCAGCAGGGTCGCCCACTCATGACGATCCGCCGGATGAGCCAAAACCACCCACAAAAGCGCCATGAGGGTATATCCCCCCATGATCACGGCGGTGATCCGTTGTACCAACCAATCCCTGAGGCCGTAATGGGCCCCCACCACAATTCTCTTCACCATGCCAGCAACTCCACAATCAAGGTCAAAAAACCGCTGACACCCAGCACCCACAGACTGGAACGACGAGCTTGCGCCTTGTCCAGACCGAGGTGAATATCCAGCAGCAGGAAACGGATACCCGCACAAAAATGATGCAAAAAGGCCCAAATCAATGGAGCCAGAACAAGACGGGGAAAAACCCCCAGTTCCCCCGCGCGCTCCGGGTGAAGCCCGCGCTCCAGAAAATAAAGGAAGAGAGGAATGCCCGTCAGAAACAAGATCACCCCACTGACCCGGTGCAAGATCGATACAACCCCTGGAAGGGGCAACTGGATGGTACGCAAATCGAGATTCTTTGGGCGCTGGGTCTTCATGAACGATCATCCTGATGAGGAAGAGCCTAAGGTTGTAGTATACCTTGCCTTTCACGGGATTCTAGCGGGTCACCAAAACTTGCCTGCAGGATGCCACTGGCGTATAACACTTGACATCCCCCTGAACCCCCCCTAGGATGCCCCGGCATCCACTTGATTCAAGAGAAATTGACCATGCCCCAGAACTCTTTCCATGCACTTCGTCCCCTTCCGGGTTCCTCTGACCAATATTACGCTCTGACTGCCCTGACCGAAGCCGGTTTGCCTGCCGTCACCCGCTTGCCGGTGTCCCTGCGCATCATTCTAGAGTCGCTCCTGCGCAACGAAGATGGGCAGCAAGTCACCCGTGCGCACATCGAGGCTCTGGCCCACTGGCAACCCAACGAAGCACGCACGGAAGAGATTCCCTTCAAGGTGGCACGAGTCATTTTGCAGGATTTCACCGGGGTCCCCCTCCTGGCCGATTTAGCTGCCATGCGCTCCACAGCACAACGGCTTGGTTACAATCCCCAGGCCATCGAACCGTTGGTTCCCGTACAACTGGTGGTGGACCATTCGGTCCAGGTGGATTTTTTCAATACCCCCACAGCGCTTCAGGATAATATGGCCCTGGAATTTCAGCGTAATCAGGAACGCTATCGTTTCATGAAATGGGGAATGCAGGCATTCAAAACCTTTCATGTGGTTCCCCCCGGCATCGGAATCGTTCATCAGGTCAATCTGGAATACCTGGCACGGGGGGTTCAGCATAAGGGAACCGTAGCCTATCCTGACACTTTGGTGGGCACGGATTCTCATACCACCATGATCAATGGAATAGGTGTGGTGGGTTGGGGGGTAGGCGGTATTGAAGCAGAAGCCGCCATGCTCGGACAACCCCTTTATTTCTTGACTCCGGATGTGGTGGGCGTACACTTGACGGGACGGTTGCCGGCCGGTGTCACCGCCACCGATCTGGTTCTGACCCTCACGGAAATGCTGCGCAAGGCCAAGGTTGTGGGCAAATTCGTGGAGTTTTTCGGGGCAGGTGCAGCCTCCCTCAGCCTGCCTGACCGAGCGACCTTGGCCAACATGGCCCCAGAGTACGGCGCGACCATGGGGTTTTTCCCGGTGGACGACGAAACCCTGCGCTATTTCCGAGCCACAGGACGCAGCGAAGAAGAAATTTCCGCGCTTGAAACCTACTGGAAAGCTCAGGGATTATATGGAATGCCTCAATTAGGTGACTGCGCGTACAGTGCTACCCTGAGCCTCGATCTAGAACAAGTGGAAGCCTCCATCGCAGGCCCTCGCCGTCCCCAGGACCGGGTACCCTTGAATCGAATCAAACCTACCTTTGAAGCCCTCCTCCAGGCCCCCATCGCCGCAGGCGGCTATGGAAAATCCGAACCTTTGCATGATCTGCACCCCGAGGGTCATCCTGAAATCACGCTGAAGGATGGATCCGTTTTGCTGGCTGCCATCACTTCCTGTACCAACACCTCCAATCCCGGAGTTTTGCTGGCTGCCGGACTGCTGGCTCAAAAGGCCGTGGCACGCGGTCTCAAGGTCGCCCCCTGGATCAAGACTTCCCTGGCACCGGGATCGCGCGTGGTCACGGATTATCTGCAACGTGCAGGCCTGCAGGATGCACTGGATGCCCTGGGATTTCGTTTGGTGGGTTATGGCTGCACGACCTGTATCGGGAATACCGGCCCCCTCCCTGCGCCCATCGAAGCCTTCATTGCCGAACAACCCTTGATTGGCTGTGCGGTTCTGTCCGGTAATCGCAACTTTGAAGCACGTATCCATCCCAACCTGCGCGCCAATTTCCTCATGAGTCCTCCCCTGGTGGTGGCCTTTGCTCTGGCGGGACGGATCACCATCGACTTTGCCCATGAACCCCTGGGGCAGGATACCGAGGGCCAAGCTGTCTATTTGCAGGATCTCTGGCCCAGTACCAGCGAAGTCGCTCGCGCTTTGGAGAACCTTTCTCCCGAGGACTACCGCCGGCGTTATGCCGATTTCACCCAGGATCATCCGCTCTGGAATGGAATCGCCGCACCCACAGGCACAACCTATGCCTGGGAACCCTCTACCTATATCGCCGAACCCCCATTCTTTGCTGATTTTTCCTTGACGGTAACCCCCCCAACTTCCATTCGCGGAGCCTATGCCTTGGCTTTTTTCGGGGATTCCATCACGACGGACCACATCAGTCCCGCCGGATCCATCAAACCATCCTCCCCGGCAGGCCGCTATTTGCAGGCACAGGGTATCGTTCCGGAGGATTTCAACAGTTATGGTTCCCGTCGGGGACACCATGAAATCATGATGCGCGGAACCTTTGCCAATGTTCGTCTGCGCAATCTTCTTCTGCCCGGCACCGAAGGAGGAGTTTCGCGCCACATTCCCAGCGGAGAAGCAGGTTCCCTGTATGAGGTTGCCATGCGCTACCAGGCAGAGGGCATCTCCACTCTCATTTTTGCCGGCGAAGAATACGGTACCGGCTCTTCACGGGACTGGGCGGCCAAAGGCACCCGTCTTCTCGGTGTACGGGCCGTGGTTGCCCAAAGCTTTGAACGTATCCATCGCAGCAATCTGGTGGGGATGGGTGTGTTGCCCTGCCAGTTTTTACCTGGTCACGACTTGAACACCCTGGAATTGAATGGCGATGAAATCTTTGACCTGGAAACAGGCACAGGCCCCTTGCAACCGCAACAGAGAGTTTCCCTGACCATTCATCGGCGCGATGGAAGCCAAACCACCTGTCCTTTGCTCCTGCGCATTGATACCCCAGTGGAAGTGGATTATTATCGCCACGGGGGCATACTGCCCTTTGTTCTGAGACAGTTGCTCACCTCAGCGTGAACCTTGTGGAGCCCCAAATGAAAAAACCCCTGCGCATTGCCATTACCGGAGCCGGTGGGCAAATTTGTTATAGCCTGCTGTTCCGTGTCGCCTGCGGGGATTTGCTGGGTCCGGATCAACCCGTGATTCTGCATTTACTCGACATTCCTGCGGCTGAACAGGTCATGAAAGGCGTTCTCATGGAACTGGAGGATTGCGCTTTTCCTCTGTTGCGGGACATGTCTGCCAGCACGAACCCCAAGGCGGCTTTCCGGGATTGTGATATCGCCTTTCTAATCGGCAGTCGCCCCCGTTCCAAAGGGATGGAACGGAGAGATCTTCTGGAGATCAACGGAGGAATTTTCAAAGCCCAGGGACAGGCCCTGAGTGAGGTCGCTCAGCGCACAGTCAAGGTTCTGGTGGTGGGGAATCCTGCCAATACCAATGGCTTGATTGCCTGTCACCATGCCCGCGAGCTCGATCCACGAAATTTTTCCAGCATGATGCGTCTCGACCATAACCGGGCACTGACCCAACTGGCGCTCAAAATCGGTCATCCGGTTCATGACCTGCAGCGCATGACAGTCTGGGGCAATCATTCCACTACCCAATTCCCCGATGTCTCTCAGGTTCTCGTCAATGGTTCGCCCCTGACCACGATTTTGCAAGACCCTCAATGGGTCGAACAGATCTTCATCCCCACCATCCAGAAGAGGGGGGCGGCGGTCATCGAAGCGCGGGGACTGTCCTCTGCAGCCTCTGCGGCCAATGCCGCGCTCAGTCATATGCGCGACTGGATTCGAGGAACGCCTGCGGGTGACTGGGTCACCATGGGCGTTCCCTCCGATGGCAGTTATGGCATACCAGAGGGACTGATGTGCGGCATGCCCGTCACCTGCCAGGAAGGGCACTATGAAATCGTTCAAGGGATTGAACTCAGTCCCCAGAGCAGGTCTCTGATACAACAAACCTGCCAGGAATTGAGCAGTGAAAAGGAGGCGGTTGCAATGCTGCTGGATTAAGCGCCCGCCGTTGCAATACCGAGGAGGGGGATCAACGGGGTGACCCTATAACCGGGCCCCCGTTCTTTTTGCGGTTAGGCAGCATACACTCCGGTGGACAGATAACGGTCTCCCCGATCACAGACGATATGGACAATGACGGCATCTTCCACTTCCCGGCAAATTTGCAAGGCACCCCAGCACCCGCCGCCCGAGGAAACCCCTGCAAAAATACCTTCTTCCCGCGCTAAGTGGCGCATGGTCTCCTCCGCATCTTTCTGCGTGACTTCCAGAATACGATCGACGCGCTGAGGCTCGTAAATTCTTGGCAAATAGTTTTCCGGCCATTTGCGAATTCCCGGTACATTGGCGCCATCCGCTGGTTGCACGCCGATGATCTGAATCTTGGGATTTTGTTCTTTGAGATAGCGGGAAACCCCCATGATCGTCCCTGTGGTCCCCATGGTTGCCACGAAATGGGTAATCGTCCCCTGAGTATCGCGCCAGATTTCCGGTCCGGTGGTTTCATAATGGGCCCGGGGATTATCGGGATTATTGAACTGATCGAGGATGATCCCCTCACCTGCCTTGGCCATCTGTTCTGCCAGGTCACGGGCCGCCTCCATCCCTCCCGACTTGGGAACCAGCAAGATTTCAGCTCCAAGAGCATGCATGGTCTGACGCCGTTCAATGCTGAGCTGCTCTGGCATGATCAGAATCATGCGATAGCCGCGCAAGGAGGCGGCAAAAGCCAGAGCAATGCCTGTATTACCACTGGTGGCTTCAATCAGGGTATCCCCTGGCTTGATCTGTCCCCGTTCCTCCGCATGACGGATCATGGACAGGGCCGGACGGTCCTTGACCGAACCTGCCGGATTATTGCCTTCCACCTTGGCATACAGTCGGTTGCGGGTCAGTCCCGGGAGGCGTCGCAACCGGACCAGAGGGGTTTCTCCAATACAAGATTCAATGGTTTTCTCGTCCATGACCCTCGTTACCTTAATACGTAAAGGAGCCATTATACTGCCACGTTGAAAACTAGGGGTGAGTGGCCATCGGAGCATGCTTGGGCGCCATCATCAACGGCTGGCCCTGGATGGAGAGATGGGGCCCCACTTTAGCGATGGTCTTTTCTCCAAACCCCTTCACCTTGCGCAAGTCAGCGGCCGAATGAAAGACGCCATTATGAGCGCGCCAAGTCAGAATGGCTTGGGCACGGGTATGACCAATACCTTTCACTGTCCGCAGTTGAACTTCATTGGCTGAATTGAGATCCACCAAGGCCCAGGCATTTTTCCCGCCCCCAGTCCACAGAAAAAATACGCAGAACAGAGTCAGAAGGAGGCGATGGGTTTGTTTTTTCGGTCGCACGGCAGTTCTCCTTTGGAATGGAACATGGGAGACCTGAACCGCCTTCTCATCACGCCGGATAACGTACCTTCAAGGCGGCCATGTAGCGGGCGACGCCTTCATCCACATCGAGGAAGGGAGTGTGATAACCCACACCACGAAGTTGGCTCATGTCTGCTTCAGTATAACTTTGGTATTTACCCTTCAATGCATCGGGAAACGCAATATATTCGATGAGTTTTTGATCGGTCATCTCTTCCAGAGTCAACCCCGGTTCATTCTGGCGCAGGGCATTGATGGTTGCCACGGCCATCTGGTTGAAAGGACGACTGCGTCCCGTTCCTACATTGAAGATCCCTGATACTTCGGGATGATCCAGCAGCCACAAATTGACACGAACCACATCCTCCACCGAAATGAAATCGCGCCGTTGTTCTCCATGGGCATAGCCATCCCATCCTTCGAACAACTGAATGCGTCCATGGGCGCGGTATTGATGAAAAAAATGGTAGGCCACCGAAGCCATGCGTTCCTTATGTTGCTCGCGATCCCCATACACATTGAAATAGCGCAAGCCAACGCAGGGAGCGGTCAACTCATCACCAGCCAGATAGGGGCGCAAAAACTGGTCAAAGGCCAGTTTGGAATAGCCATAGACATTGAGGGGGTGTTCACAGGCCGGACGTTCGCAAAACACCGTACTACCGCCATACACAGCGGCCGAGGAAGCATAAATCAAGGGAATCGCGCGCGCTTGACAAAAATAAAAAAGTGACCGGGAGAAACGGAAATTGTTGTCCATCATATACCGACCATCATGCTCCATCGTATCCGAACATGCTCCTTGGTGCAGCACCGCTTCAATCTCGAAATCCAGTGTATCAGCTTCCACCTGCTCGATGAATTCGCGTTTGTCCATGTAATCAGCCACGATGCAATCCGCCAGATTGAGGAATTTTCCTGGCGTTTTCAGATTATCCACTGCGAGGATCGATGTTTCACCGCGCTGGTTGAGTTCCTTCACCAGATTGGATCCAATGAAACCGGCTGCGCCGGTGATGACCATTACCATGACATATTCTCCAGTTCATGATGAGTAACGACCGCCGTACCCAATTTGGACACCGCGATCCCCGCTGCCCGATTGGCCCAACGCATGGCCACCGGCAGGGACATGCCCTGCGCAGTCAGTACACCCAGAGTGGCAATCACCGTATCTCCAGCCCCGCTGACATCGTATACCTCCCGTGCTACCGTGGGTTCATGGGTCACCCCTTGAGCCTGATACAGGCTCATTCCTTCCTCGCTGCGAGTCACCAGGAGCGCGTCCAACCCCAGTTCGGTGCGCAGGGTTTGTGCTTTTTCTGCCAGCTGCTGGTCATCATGCCAAGGCCCGGCTACCTGACGAAACTCGGTGCGATTGGGCGTCAACAAGGTCGCCCCGCGATAATGCCGATAATCTTCGCCCTTGGGGTCCACCAGTACCGGTATTCCGGCTTTTCGACATTGGTTGATCATGGAAGCCACATGTTTCAAAGCGCCCTTTCCATAATCAGACAGAATGACCACATCGGCACGTTTGAGACAGTCTCCAAAATCCGTCAACTTATTGAGCAGAGTTTCCTGACGTGGCAATGTTTCAAAATCAATGCGCAATAACTGCTGCTGACGTCCCATGACGCGCAACTTGACCGTAGTGGCAATGGATGGATCGCGATGCAGTCGGGAAATCACGCCCTCCTGTGCCAGCAACTCTTCCAGATGCTGGGCGGCTTCGTCTTCTCCGGTTACCGCGAGCAATTCACACTGGGCGCCCAGAGCAGCCACGCCCCGCGCCACGTTAGCCGCACCGCCGGGACGTTCTTCGGCTTTTTCCACTAACACCACAGGGACAGGGGCTTCGGGAGAAATACGGTTGACCTCTCCAAACCAGTAACGATCCAGCATAACATCCCCCACCACCAATACCCGCCGCTGGGAGAGTTCATGAAAAGGAGGGAAAGGACGCATTTACAACCTCCCAATGCCATGATAGGTAAGACCCGCCGCCCGTACCAGATGAGGCTCATACAGGTTGCGTCCATCAAAAACGACGCGGGCACGCAAGGATAGAGCCATTTGCTCGAAGTCCGGGCTGCGAAAAACTTGCCATTCCGTCACCACCACCAGAGCATCGGCCCCTTCCACGGCCTTTTCAGCGCTCTCCACAAAGGACAAGCCCGCACGCTGTCCAAAAATATGACGGGCTTCTTCCATAGCCACCGGATCAAAAGCCCGCAGGGTTGCCCCCCGCTGCAGCAATCCCTCGATCAAAATCCGTGCAGGCGCCTCCCGCATGTCATCGGTATTGGGTTTGAAAGCCAGTCCCCACAGGGCAAAGCATTTTCCGTCCAGGTTCTTCCCGAAATGGGCATCGATCTTGTCCAGTAACACTGCTTTCTGACGCTCGTTGACGGTTTCCACCGCTTCCAGAATGCGCAGGTCCAAACCATTTTCCGTGGCTGTCCGTTGTAGCGCCTGGACATCCTTGGGAAAACAGGAGCCTCCATAACCACACCCCGGATAGAGAAACTGGTAACCAATGCGCGGATCGGAACCAATCCCCTGACGGACTCGTTCGATGTCCGCACCCAGACGTTCGGCCAGAAGCGCCAGTTCATTCATGAAGGAAATACGCGTGGCCAGCATGGCATTGGCCGCGTATTTGGTCAGTTCGGCGGATTTGACATCCATCAGGATCAATTTGTCATGATTGCGCTGAAAAGGTGCATAAAGTGCGCGCATGGTCTCGATACCAAAGGCATCATCGGCTCCCACAACGATACGGTCAGGACGCATGAAATCTTCCACTGCCGCTCCTTCCTTAAGAAATTCCGGATTGGAAACCACGCAATAGGGAATCTTCACACCACGCTGGCTCAATTCCTCCGCAATGGCAGCACTGACCTTCTCCGCCGTGCCAACGGGCACCGTGGACTTATCCACCACCACCTTACGCGCATTCATGTATCGACCAATGGTGCGGGCAGCCGTCACCACATGGGAAAGATCTGCTGAACCATCTTCATCAGGAGGGGTACCCACGGCAATGAACTGAATCAAGCCGTACTCCACACTTTTCTGGATATCCGTCGTAAAGGATAATCGCCCTGCCGCCACATTGCGCTGAACCATGGCCTCCAGGCCAGGTTCATAGATAGGAATGCTACCCGCGCGTAAAATCTCGATCTTGCGTGGATCCACGTCCAGACATAAAACATGGTTCCCCATCTCGGCCAGACACGCACCACTGACCAATCCCACATATCCTGTCCCGATCACGGAAATTTTCATACTGCACTCCTTGCCCCTGAAATCAGGGAATTGAATTGTGCCAATGCCTTCATGGGATCCTCGCTGCGGGTAATGGAACGGCCAACTACCAAATAATCAGAACCGTCTTGTAGTGCCTTGACGGGGGTAACCACCCGCTTCTGATCGCCTCGATCATCCTCAGGCAATCGAATGCCTGGTGTGACCAGGCGAAAGGATGCGGCTATCCGGGAACGCAGTAGAGGTGCTTCCTGAGCCGAACAGACCACACCGTCCAAGCCATGGGACTCCGCCAAACAGGCCAGGCGTTGCACGGCCTCGACCACAGAGCAACCGAATCCCAACGCTGCAAGATCACTGTCCTGAAGACTGGTCAGAATCGTGATAGCAATCAACAGAGGGCGCTGCGGATAGGGTTCAAGAGCGTGCCTTGCTGCTTCCAGCATGGTTCCGCCCCCGCTGGCATGGACATCCACCATCCATACCCCCAGATCCGCAGCAGCCCGGCAGGCCTGGGCCACCGTATGAGGAATATCGTGATACTTGAGGTCGAGAAAAATATCGAATCCCCGTGCGACCAAGGCACGCACCAACGAGGGGCCGCAGGCTGTAAATAATTCCTTACCCACCTTAAGTCGACAAATTCCGGGTTCCAGTTGATCCACCAGAGTCCAGACCTCACGTTCCGTGGAAAAGTCCAGCGCCAGAATCAGGGGAGAATTCATATCATTGTCCTTGGATTAACGGGTGACGGCACTGCCTTCGGTTTCCACCTGGCGGCGGGGCGGATAGGAGTCCCAGTTACCACAGGCGGGACAATGCCAATGAAAGGAACGAGCCTTGAATCCGCAGTGGCGACATTGGTAAAAAGCCAGACGCTCATAATGTCCGTGCACGATATCACGCATGCGTTGAACCTCGGCCCGCAATTCAGGCGCCACACTCACCAACTGCGCCTCCAGAAAACGGTCCAGATTTCCCAGCGTGGGGCGTCGTTCCAATTCCGCGCGCACCAAACGCAACGCGTCTTCCACCCCACGAATTTCCAAAGTCAACTGAAACGCCAAACTCAATAAGTCAAGATTAGGATAACGTTCCATCCATCCCTGCATCAAAGTCACCGCTTCGTTCACCTGTCCCAGTTGACGCAGTGCATCACTCAGAGGGCGCGCCACCAAAAACAGATAATCCGGATCCCTTTGTTCCAATTCCTGCCATTGAGCACAAGCCTCTTCCACCCTTCCTGCTTTGAAGGTCCATTCCCCTCGCAGTACATAAGCGCGTACACAGTTGCGTTGCGTTTCCAGAGCCTGTTTCAGAAAATCCTGGGCTTCTTCGAACTGAGACCGGGTATGGGCCAGGATCGCCAATTCACAATAAAAATTGGCCATGTCCCCGCGTCGGTCCTCCCCGGTTTTTTGCTCCAGAACCCGGGCCACCTGAATGGCCCGAGTCCAATCTTTTTCCGTGACATGGATGTCCAACAAATGATGCAGTGCTGATTCTTCATAGTCGGAGTCCTTCAATCGCTCGAACAAAGGCTCGGCCCGATCCAGCAAACCAGCTTTGAGAAAGTCCAAAGCCAGTTCATAAAGTGCTTCCGTCCGTTGCTGGGGACCAAGGTCTGTACGTTCCACCAGGTTCTGATGCATGCGCGTTGCGCGATCCACTTCTCCACGGCGACGAAACAACCCCCCCAGCGCAAATTGTAACTCGACAGTTTGTTGCTCTGCCCGCGCCACTTCAATAAAGGATTCAATCGCCTTGTCCGGCTGCTCGTTGAGCAGTAGATTGAGCCCCTTGAAATAGGATGCGGGCAATGCCCGCGACTCGATGAGCAAATGGCGAATATCGACGCGGGCGGCAAGCCAACCCAAACCGAAAAAAACCGGGAGTGCGAGTAACCAGTAAACTTGAAAATCCATAGGGGGGTGATGATACCTTTTTTGAACGGGAACCGATAGGGCTCTTCAGTCCCGATGAGGTTCAGAAGGCAGTGGAATCTCTTTTGTCGTAGAACCCGAACGACGCAAGCGAGCCAACTCACGCCGTAAGCGCCACCAGACCCGGGTGGTTGCCAACAATCCCAGCAATGCCCCGCCGGATACCGCCAAAAACAAAATAATGATCAAGGGCGCATGCCATTGCAAACCGAACAAGAAATTCACCGTTACGGGCGTGATGTTTTTGAGGCAAAACCCCAAAAGCAACACAAACAGAAATATTCGGATCAGCCAGCGTAAGGTATTCATGGTTCACCCCTCTTCCTCAACCCAAAAAAAAACGGGATGAAAGATTTTAACCCTCATCCCGTTTTCGGTGTCTGCAGATTTTCCGGAGTCACCGCCTGTTTTCTGCGCTCAATCACCCACTGGTTTGGTGCTTGCCATGAGATCGACCCGATCACGCAATTCCTTGCCCGGCTTGAAATGAGGCACGAATTTTTCTGGAACGTGCACCTTTTCTCCGGTTTTTGGGTTTCTTCCCTGGCGAGCGGGACGATGATTCAAACCAAAACTTCCAAACCCACGAATTTCAATACGCTGTCCATCCATCAAACATTGACCCATGGAATCCAGCAGGGTCTTCACCGCCATCTCCGCATCACGGGCCACTAACTGTGGATAGTGACTGGCCAACAGGTCGATCAGTTCCGATTTGGTCATCGTCCCGTCCCTCAGCTTGCATTGTCCGGGTTGGACAATTTAGCTTTCAGCAAGGCACCCAGACTGGTGGTTCCCGCATTCATCGGACTTTCTGATGCCAGACGTTGCAGGGCCGCGTTTTCCTCCACGGCGTCACGAGCCTTGATGGACAGGTTGATGGAACGGTTCTTGCGGTCCACATTGAGAATCACAGCTTCCACACTGTCTCCCTCATTGAGTAGACTGCGCAGATCTTCCACCCGTTCACGGGACACTTCAGAGGCTCGGAGATAACCTTCGATTTCATCTCCGAGATCGATTACGGCACCCTTGGCATCCACTGATTTGACCTTGCCCTTAACCAGGGTTCCCTTGTCATTGGAGGCCGAGAAATTGCTGAAGGGATCACCAGACAACTGTTTGATTCCAAGAGAAATTCGTTCCCGATCCACATCGATGGACAGAACCATGGCTTCCACTTCATCACCCTTGCGATAATTATGAACGGCCTCTTCCCCTGTTTGGTTCCAGGACAGGTCGGAAAGATGGACCAATCCATCAATGCCCCCAGGCAAGCCAATGAATACGCCAAAGTCGGTGATCGACTTGATTTGCCCACGAACCCGGTCATTCTTGTTGTGGTTCATGGCAAAGTCTTCCCAAGGATTGGCACGGCATTGCTTCATGCCCAGGGAAATCCGCCGACGTTCCTCATCGATTTCAAGGATCATGACTTCCACTTCATCACCCAGTTGAACCACCTTGGACGGATGAACGTTCTTGTTGGTCCAGTCCATTTCGGATACGTGCACCAACCCTTCGATCCCCTGTTCGATTTCAACGAAAGCACCATAATCGGTTAAGTTGGTCACCTTTCCAAACAGACGGGTACGTTCGGGATAACGACGGCTCAGACCAACCCAAGGGTCTTCACCCAGTTGCTTGAGACCCAGGGAAACCCGATTCTTTTCCTGATCGAATTTGAGGACTTTAGCTTCCACTTCATCGCCCACTGCCAACACTTCGGAAGGATGCTTGACGCGCCGCCAAGCCAGATCTGTAATGTGCAGCAATCCATCGATCCCACCCAGATCCACAAATGCGCCATAGTCGGTGATATTTTTTACCAGACCGCGCACGATGGATCCTTCTTTCAAGGTATCCAGTAAGCTTTGACGATCGGCACCTTGCGAGGCTTCCATCACGGCACGGCGAGAAACCACCACGTTATTGCGTTTTCGGTCAAGTTTGATGACCTTGAATTCCATTTCCTTGCCTTCATAAGGGGTAGTGTCCTTGACGGGACGAATATCCACCAAGGATCCCGGTAGGAAGGCACGAATGCCATTCACCATTACCGTCAATCCCCCCTTGACTTTGCCCGTTACCATCCCCATGACCAAGGCACCTTGTGCCAAGGCATCATCAAGGTCAAGCCAGGCGGCCAGACGTTTTGCCTTCTCGCGGGAGAGGCGAGTGGATCCGTAGCCGTCTTCGAGAGCATCGATGGCGACCTTGACGAAATCACCGACCTGAACTTCCAGTTCACCTCGGTCATTCTTGAATTCTTCGATGGGGATCAAACTTTCCGACTTCAAACCGGCATTGACCACCACGGTATTGGCATCGATACTCACCACTTCAGCCGTGATGACTTCACCAGAACGCATTTCCTGGTGTGTCAGACTTTCTTCAAAGAGACTGGCAAAACTTTCGAAGGATTCCACTTGGGACGTCATGTTCATGTTCATTAGACCTTGAGATCAGCCTACCGCCTCGTAGGGTTTATATTGGATTTGTAGCGGTACAACTTCTCCACTTTCCGGAAGCGCGGAACATCTATCGTGGAAAAGAAAACCCTCTGTACCACTACCCCTCATGCTGGGCATTCACAGAATACCAAGCCAGAATTTGCACCATCGCCTGATCGATACTTAACGCGGATGTATCGAGAATCAAGGCCCCCGTGGGGTCCAAAGGCGCCACTGCTCGTGTGCGATCCCGCTCATCGCGATTTCGCAAATCACGCACAACGTCCTCCATTATGACATCAACTCCTTTACTGATCAACTGGTTAAATCGTCGTTGCGCGCGTACTTCCGGTGTTGCCGTTAAAAAAACCTTGAGTAAGGCCTGGGGAAATACCACAGACCCCATATCCCGCCCATCGGCAACCAGTCCGGGTAGGCGCAAAAAATTCCGCTGTCGTTCCAGCAAAGCAGTTCGCACCGCCGGAAAAGCCGAAAGTTTAGAAGCCAAGCGGCCACAATCCTCCGTTCGAATCGCCTCAGTCACCATGTCACCCGCCAGGTAGATGTCATTCCCAGAGAATTCCACCGGCAGTTGGGCAGCCAGTTGACCCAAAGTTTCTTCGCCAGCCGCCGCCAATCCCTGGCGTACGGCCGCCAATGCTGTCAGTCGGTATAGTGCGCCACTGTCCAGATAATGGAATCCTAACTGTTGGGCGACGCGTTGGGCAACGGTCCCTTTCCCGGATGCGGAAGGTCCATCGATCGTGATGACAGGAATCATGAGGCGTTCAAATTCAGTCCCGCCGCACACGCCAGGGACACGAAGCCGGGAAAAGAAGTCGCCACATTGGCACAGTCCCGAATTTCTATGGGCCCCTGAGCACACAATGCCGCCATGGAGAAACTCATGGCAATCCGGTGATCACCGTGACTCTCCACAGTGCCGCTCCCAAATCCCTGTCCTCCTTCGATGATCAAACCATCGGGCAGGACTTCCGTGTAGATCCCCAAGGCCTTCAGACCATCCGCCATGACCTGAATGCGATCGCTTTCCTTAACTCGTAATTCAGCAGCTCCCCTCAAGATGGTGCGCCCCTCGGCACAGGCCGCCGCAATGAACAAAGCAGGAAATTCATCGATGGCCAGAGGAACCAATTCGGTAGGAATGGTAATCCCCCGCAGGGGAGTTGCGCGCACCCGCAGATCTGCCAAAGGCTCACCGCCTGCAATCCAGGAACGTTCGATTTCCAGATTCGCACCCATCAAACGCAGTACATCGAGAATCCCCGTTCGGGTAGGATTCACCCCCACACTCTGCAAACGAAGATCAGAACCGGGTGAAATGCAGGCCCCCACCAGAAAGAAGGCTGCCGAAGAAATATCCCCGGGCACTTCAATGGGGGTGGCATGCAATCCATGACCGCCTGTCACACGAATGGTCCGCCCCTCCCGTCGAACGGGTACGCCAAAACCTTCGAACATGCGTTCCGTATGGTCACGGGTCACTTCCGGTTCGGTGATCACCGTTTCACCCTGAGCGTACAAACCTGCCAGAAGCAAGGCTGATTTGACCTGAGCGCTGGCCATGGGAAGTGTGTAGGTCAAACCATGTAATTCCGGAGTCCCATAAATTTTCAAGGGAGGGCGCCCCCCGGCCGCAGTCTCCAATCGTGCGCCCATCAAGCGCAGGGGATCAGCCACCCGTGCCATGGGACGCTGGGTCAAACTGGCATCTCCCGTCAACGTGCAATCGAAAGGTTGGGCAGCCAGCAAGCCCGCCAAAAGTCGCATGGAGGTGCCCGAATTGCCACAATCCAAGGCCATGTCTGGAGCCTTGAGGCCATGCAACCCCACCCCGTGAATGGTGACCCTTCCCTGTTCCGGTCCTTCGATCTGCACACCCAGCGCACGAAACACATTCATGGTCGCCAGGGCATCCTCTCCTTCCAGAAACCCTGTGACCTCTGTTACTCCTTCGGCCAAGGCACCCAGCATGATGCTTCGGTGCGAAATAGATTTGTCGCCTGGCACGCGAATCGTTCCTGTCAACCGCCCTCCTGGCGTGGCATGATAAACCTGCATGGTATCCTTCATCTCGCTCATGATCCTTCCTGCCATTGTCGTCGTGCCGTGCGGGCTTTTTGCATGAAATCCTCCAGGGCCGCCCCGTCTGCGGTATCCAGCCATGCCATGAGTTGGTCGAGTTGATCTCGATAACGGACCAATTCCACTTTGAGAACGTCCCGATTGGCCAGACTGATGTCGCGCCACATTTCTGGATTGCTACCCGCAATCCGGGTAAAATCGCGAAACCCGCTGGCGGCGAAGCGAAACAGGGTGGCCGCATCTGGACGCTGAGCAATCTCGTAAACGAGGGCAAAACTCAATAGATGCGGCAAATGGCTGACGACCCCAAAAATTTCATCATGCCGGGCCACGGTCTGACATTCCACTCGGGCACCACACAATTCCCAGCAGGACTGCACCCAGGCCAGGGGATGAGGTAAGGTTTCCTCCAAGGGGGTCAAGACCACGGTGCGGCCTTGAAACAGTCCTTCCTGAGCGGCGCGTACGCCACTCAATTCCGCGCCTGCAATGGGGTGCCCCGGAACAAACCGGGCCACAGCCGGTCCCAAATATTTCCGGGCAGCTTCCACCAGGCTGGTTTTGGTACTGCCTACATCCGTCACCACGGCCACCGGATTGAGATGGGGCGCCATGAGTTCAAACAGTTCCGGCATTTGGCCCACCGGAACCGCCATCAACACCATGTCTGCCTCCCGAACCACGCTCGCCAGATCCACGCTGCCCAGATCGATCACGCCCAATTGACGGGCTGCCGCCAGATTCACTTCATCCCGATCGTAACCAGCAATATGCATGTGCGGGGCCACCTGACGCAAAGCCAAAGCAAAGGACCCGCCCATCAGTCCAACACCGAGAATGGCCAGACGACGGGGAATTTTAGAGACCATATCCACCTTCACACGGCCATGGCCGAGACCGAAGTCCGGGCAACCAACAACGGTGTGAGCGCTTCAATGAAACGCTGGTTCTCGGATTGTGTGCCAATACTCACGCGCAGATGATGGGGCAACCCATAGGCATCCAATGGGCGAACAATAACCCCCTGCCGAAGCAACTGGTCATAGATTTTTCTGCCCTGCCCCACCGCCACCGTAATGAAATTGCCAAAAGAGGGGATGTAGGATGCCCCAAAGGAGTCGAAGGCCTCTTCCAGAAAGCGGCGTCCCTGCGCATTCAAAGTCCGTGTGCGTTCCAGAAATCCACGATCTCCCAGCGCCGCGCTGGCAGCACGCAGTCCCGGCACGGACACATTGAAAGGTTGGCGTACCCGATTGAGCAGTGCGATCAGTTGGGGATCTCCCATCCCAAATCCCACGCGCAGCCCAGCCAATCCATAAGCTTTTGAAAATGTTCGACAGATCAGTAGATTGGGAAATTCATCCAGCCAGGCCACTGGATCGTAACGCTGATCATCCGGCAGATATTCGGTATAGGCTTCATCGAGGACCACCACGACTTCGGGCGGAATCTGGCGCAATCCAGCACGGAGGTCTTCGCCAGGCAAGAAAGTGCCCGTTGGATTGTTGGGGTTGGCAATGAACAGGACACGGGTATCTGGACGAATAGCCCGAATCATGGCAGGGAAGTCATGTCCGAACTCAAGTGCGGGGACCTCGATGCCCTGTGCCCCCATGGTCTGGGTTGCAATAGGATAAACAGCAAATCCATATTGGGCATAAACCGCCGAGGTACCCGGCCCCAGGAAGGTGCGTGCCACCAGGTCCAGAATATCATTGGACCCGTTACCCAGAATGAAATAATCAAGACCGAGGGGGTAGTGCGCATTCAAGGCAGTTTTGAGTTCGAAACCATTGCCATCCGGATAGAGCGCCAGTTCCCCCTTCAGGGTAGTGAGGACCTCGAGGGCATGGGGACTGGGACCCAGGGGGTTTTCGTTGGAAGCCAACTTAATGATGGAAGTCAAACCCAGTTCCCGTTCCAGTTCCGCCATGGGTTTACCGGGTTGATAGGGGGCCAGATGGCGCACATGGTCCGCCACCAAATCACAATAACGCCATTCATTCATATCGACACCGTCACAGGATAAGATCCCAATACTTTGACAAAAATAGAATTTTTTTTAATTTCCTGAAGCACCCGAGCCACCCGTTCTTCGCTTTGATGCCCCTCCAGGTCAATATAGAAAACGTAGGACCAAAGATGAGTACGGGCCGGACGGGATTCGAGGCGCGACATGCTCACCCCCTCCTCCGCCAAGGGGGTGAGCAGCGCATGAATGGCCCCAGGACGATTTTCCACGCCCACCACCAGAGAAGTTTTATCCTTTCCCGAAGGTTGGGCCACCAAATGCCCAAATACCAGAAAACGGGTCGTATTGTCCACCTGATCTTCGATATGTCGCGCTACCGCATATAGCCCATAGGGTTCTGCCGCAAGGTCGCCGGCAATCGCCGCCCATGCCTCGGAACTATTCCCCACCAGACGGGCAGCCTCGCTGTTACTGGTCACGGGAATGCGCCGGGCTTGAGGCAAGTGGGCATCCAGCCAGTGGTGACATTGCCCCAGGGATTGGCTATGGGAATAGACCTGCGTGATCTCGCTCAACGGGAGAGATGCATCGCGCACCAACAACTGGTGATGAATCGGCAGCATGACTTCACCACAAGCCTGCAAGGGGGTATCCACCATCTGATCGAGAATGATTCCCACCGCCCCTTCCGTAGAATTCTCCACGGGAACCACTGCAAAATCCGTTTCATTCGCTTCCACGACCCGGAAGATATCCCCCAGGGAGTCACAATGGCGACGTTGCGCTGCATGACCGAAATGACGCACCACGGCAGCTTCCGAAAAACTTCCTTGCGGCCCCAGACAAGCCACGCTGACAGGACGTTCATAAGCCAGACAGGCCGACATGATTTCCCGGAACAAAAAAACCACTGAAGCCCCAGGCAAAGGTCCGCTATTGGCCTCTTTCAGACGGTGCAGAATCTGGGCTTCCCTCTCGGGACGATAGAGAACGCCAGTTTTCAGATGGCCGATCTGACCTGCTGCCTGGGCACGCTGATTCAACAAGGACAGGATCTGGTCATCAATTCCATCGATCGTCTGTCGCAACGTTTTAAGACGCTGAGCCGTATCATCCATAGTGTCGCTCGAACTCCTCGAGGAAATCCACCAGGGCATGCACCCCTGCCACCGGCATGGCATTATAAATCGAAGCACGAAATCCTCCCGACATGCGATGACCTCGCAGTTGGAGCAGATGCCGACTCTCAGCTTCGCGCAGAAAAACCTCGTCCAAAACAGGATCCAGCAAATGAAACGGTATGTTCATCCGCGAACGATCCGCGGGTTTGACGGTGGTTCGGTAAAAACCGCTCCGATCCAGCGTCGTATAAAGCAATTCGGATTTTTGTTGGGCCTGCCGATCCATGACCTCCAATCCGCCTTGGCGTTTGATCCATTGAAACACCAGGCCCGCAACCCAGATGGTAAAAGTGGGCGGCGTGTTGAGCATGGAATTGGCCAAGACCTGAGCATGGTAATCCATCAAGAACGGTGTCCCTGGCGCGGGGGTACGCAACAAATCATCACGAATGATGACCAAACTCAGTCCGGCGGGACCAATATTCTTTTGGGCGCCGGCATAAATCATCCCGAAACGCTCCACAGGCACTGACCGGGATAAAAAGTGCGAGGACATGTCCACCACCAGAGGGACCTTACCCACATCCGGAATCCAGTTGAATTCCAGCCCATCGATGGTTTCATTGGAACAGTAGTGAACATAGGCCGCCCCAGGATCCAGACGCCACTCTTCGAAGGAAGGCAAAGCACAAAATTTATCCCTGCGATTGGAAGCGGCAATATTAACCTGGCAGTAGCGCCGCCCTTCTTCAATGGCGCGATAGGACCAATAGCCCGTTTCAATGTAATCCGCCCGGGAACGTCCCTGCAGCAAGTTGAGCGGAATCATGTCCCAATGAGCGCTTGCGCCTTCCTGACAAAAGATGACCCGGTAATGGTCCGGAATAGCCAGCAGGGCGCGCAGGTCCCGCTCCGCTGTTGCCAGAATTTCCATGAATTCCGGCCCACGATGACTGAGTTCCATCACCGAGACCCCTTTGCCGCGCCAGTCCAATAACTCCTCTTGAACCTGAGTCAACACTTCCGTGGGAAGCGTGGCAGGGCCCGCTGAAAAATTATATGCTCTCATGACCTCAGTCCAAGGTTTCGTCTGAAGACGATTCATCCGCACGGGTCAGACAGACCAATTTTTCACCTTCGTCTAGGGCAATCAGGGTGACGCCTTGCGTCGCCCGCCCCATTTCGCGAATCTCCTGCACACGCGTGCGGATCAACACCCCACCTGTCGTGATCAGCATCAACTCTTCTTCCGGATCGACCAAGGCGGCACTGACAACTTTGCCATTGCGGGCGGAAGTCTGAATCGCAATGATGCCCTGCCCGCCTCGTCCATGTCGGGTATATTCCAGGACGGAGGTGCGCTTGCCAAAGCCGTTCTCGGTGGCTGTCAAAACGGATTGTCGTTCATTTTCAGCCACCAGCAGGGCAATGATACGTTTCCCTTCCGGCAGACGCATGCCGCGCACCCCATGGGCATTACGCCCCATGGGACGAACATCGCTTTCAGCAAAACGGATGGCTTTTCCTTCGTCGGAGAACAGCATCACATCGTGCTGACCATCCGTAATGGCGACCCCCACCAGATAATCTTCGGCGTCCAGATCAAGGGCGATGATTCCTGCCGTCCGGGGACGGGAAAAGTCACTGAGCGAGGTTTTTTTGACGGTTCCAAAAGAGGTGGCCATAAAGACATAATGTTCTGCATCAAAAGTTTTGACGGGCAGCACCGCCGTGATTTTTTCTCCCGCCTCCAACGGCAACAGGTTCACGATGGGCTTGCCGCGACTGGTTCGATTACCCACGGGTACCTGATAGACCCTTAGCCAGTAGACGCGCCCGCGCGTCGAAAAGCAGAGGATGTGGTCATGGGTATTGGCCACGAAAAGTCGTTCGATAAAGTCGTCTTCCTTGGTGGTCGTGGCCTGCTTCCCTCGTCCGCCTCGCCGTTGCGCGCGATAGTCCGCAACGGGCTGGGATTTGATATACCCGCCATGGGTCAGGGTCACAACTCGCTCTTCAGGAGTAATCAGATCCTCGATGTCAATATCTTCGGCATTGACCACGATTTCACTGCGTCTTTCATCCCCGAAAGTCGTTCGGATGACTTCCAGTTCCTGTGCAATGATGCGTGTAATGCGCTCAGGGTTGGCCAGAATGTCGAGCAGGTCCACGATTCGTTCCATGATCTCGCGATATTCATCACGAATCTTGTCCTGCTCCAGACCGGTCAGGCGCTGTAACTGCATCTCGAGAATGGCCACTGCTTGCGGTTCGGACAAACGATAGCCCGCCTCGCCCCAACCAAATTCCTCTCCAATGGCTACCGGACGGGACGCATTTTCCGGAGAACGAGCCAGCATTTCCTGGACCAGTTCCGAAAGCCAAAGACGGGCCATCAAAGCCGCCTTGGCCTCTACACGGGAGGCGGCAGCACGAATCAGGGCCACAATCTCGTCCACATTGGACAAGGCCACAGCCAAACCTTCCAAAATATGGGCCCGATCACGGGCCTTGCCCAGATCAAAGAAAGTACGGCGCGTAACCACTTCGCGCCGATGGCGCAGAAAGGCTTCCAGAAACTGCTTGAGATTGAGCAGGCGTGGCTGATTGTCCACCAGAGCCACCATGTTCATCCCAAAAGATTCCTGAAGCGGCGTCATCTTGTACAGATTATTCAGTACCACTTCCGGTACTTCACCGCGTTTAAGTTCGATGACCACCCGCATCCCGGACTTATCCGATTCGTCACGCAGGTCAGAAATCCCTTCCATGCGTTTTTCCCGCACCAACTCGGCAATTTTCACAATCAGGTTAGCCTTGTTAACCTGATAGGGCAATTCATCCACGATCAGGGCCTGACGTCCTCCCTTCTCCAGATCTTCCACATGGGTGCGCGCACGCATCAACACCCGTCCCCGTCCGGTCAGGTAGCCTTGCCGAATCGAGGCTGTTCCATAAATGATCCCTCGTGTTGGAAAATCCGGAGCAGGAATCAATTCGATCAGATCCTCGATTTCGACGGCGGGATTGGCCAGCAATACCAAACAGGCTTGAATCACTTCCCTGAGGTTATGGGGGGGGATATTGGTCGCCATACCCACCGCAATGCCTGACGAACCATTCACCAGAAGATTGGGGAAACGGGCAGGCAGAATCAGTGGCTCATGTTCCGATCCGTCATAGTTGGGACCAAAATTGACCGTTTCACGATCGATATCCGCCAGTAATTCATGGGTCATCCGCGCCATACGGATTTCCGTATAACGCATGGCTGCCGGATTATCCCCATCCACGGATCCGAAGTTTCCCTGTCCATCGATGAGCGGATAACGCAGGGAAAATTCCTGGGCCATGCGCACGATGGCGTCATAAACCGCGGTATCGCCATGGGGGTGGTACTTACCGATGACATCCCCGACAATACGGGCCGATTTTTTGTAGGGCTTGTTGTAATCGTTGGACAATTCATGCATGGCGAAGAGCACACGTCGATGCACGGGTTTCAGGCCGTCTCGCACATCCGGCAGAGCCCGTCCGACAATCACGCTCATGGCGTATTCCAGATAGGAACGACGCATTTCATCTTCAAGGGTGACAGGTAGGGTTTCTTTGGCAAAGGCAGTCATGGGGGAGGTTTCAGGCTAGGAAAAATGGAAAAGGCAGCAACGAATTCTCTCAATGGTATCATAACCCACTAGGTTCAGGATTGCCTTATAATGCTCCCATGATGACCCTTTCCACTCATGCCAATCACGATCCGGCAGAACTTGCAAAATTCAGTCAACTGGCCCACCGCTGGTGGGACCCGGAAAGCGAATTTAAACCACTCCACGATCTCAATCCCCATCGTCTGGCGTGGATCGAGCGGTGGATATCACTCTCGGACAAGCAGGTACTGGACGTAGGATGCGGGGGAGGAATTCTGAGTGAATCCATGGCCCGTCTGGGTGCACGGGTTCACGGCATTGATCTGGCCGAAAAACCCTTGGGTGTTGCCCGACTCCACGCGCTGGAACACGATATTGCGCTCACCTACGAAGCCATCGCAGTGGAAACCCTGGCCCAACGGGAAGTTCAACATTATGACGTGGTTACCTGCATGGAAATGCTTGAACATGTGCCTGACCCTGCCAGCGTGATACGAGCCTGTGCCCAGTTGATCAAACCCGGAGGATTCGTCTTTTTTTCCACCCTCAATCGCAATCTCAAATCCTACCTCTTCGCCATTCTGGGCGCCGAGTACCTGCTGCGCTTGCTGCCGCGCGGAACCCACGAACACGGACGTTTCATCAAACCTTCCGAATTATCCCGTTGGGCGCGCCATGTTGGCCTGGAAGTTCGGGAAATTGAAGGAGTTCACTACTACCCGGTGACTCGTCAGTATCATTTGAAACCCGGCCCCGATGTCAACTACTTGATGTGTTGTCAAGCGTCCCTCTGATCCAGGGGGTTCTGTTCGATCTGGACGGAACCCTGGTGGATTCGGCCCCAGACCTGGGCGGTGCACTCAACGAACTGTGCCTGCGCTATCAACGCACGCCCCTGAGTCCGGCGCACTATCGTCTCTTCGTCTCACAGGGCGCACGCGGCCTCTTGCAGGCAGGATTTGACATTCAGCCCGGGGACCTCTTCTATGAAGAATTGCGGGATGAATTCCTGGCCCTTTACGAAGCCCGACTCTCTCGAGAAAGTCGCCTCTTCGACCCTATTCCCGCCCTCCTCCAGGCGCTGGAAGAACAGCATGTGCCCTGGGGCATCGTCACCAACAAGGTCGCACGCTTTACTCAACCCCTGGTAAACCAGTTGGGCCTGTTCCCAAGCCATGGCTGCCTCATCAGTGGAGACACCTGTGCGCATCCCAAACCCTGGCCTGACCCTCTGCTCGCGGCGGCTCGTCGGCTTCAACTGGATCCTGCGCACCTCATCTATGTCGGAGATGATGAGCGCGACATGAACGCGGCCCAGGCGGCAGGCATGGGCGGAGTGATTGCCGGCTGGGGGTATCTGGCTCCGGGTTCTTGCCCCATCGATGAATGGCCTGCCTGCGCCCATCTCCAGCACCCCGCAGAAGTGCTGGACCTGCTTCCAACCCATTGATTCCTCTTGTCGAGCATAGCCTATGAACGCCCTCACACCCTCCCCGGAACTGCTCGCCCCCTGCGGTTCTCTCACCATGTTGCAAACAGCCCTCGATTTTGGCGCAGATGCCGTCTACGCAGGACAACCCCGTTACAGTTTACGAGTCCGCAACAACGACTTTGGCAAAGAGGAGAACTTGGCAGAAGGCATTCGACGAGTTCACCAGGCAGGGAAAAAATTCTATCTGGTGAGCAACCTGATTCCTCATAACGCCAAAATCCGTACCTTCATTGCCGATATGATCCCAATCATCGCCCTGCAGCCCGATGCACTGATCATGTCCGATCCCGGTCTGATGTTGATGGTCCGCGAACGCTGGCCCGAGCAACCCATCCATCTGTCGGTGCAGGCCAATACCGTCAACTACGCCAGCGCCCGTTTCTGGGCATCCGTGGGAATCCAGCGCATCATCCTGTCCCGCGAATTATCCCTGGATGAAATTGCCGAGATACGCCAGGAGTGCCCGGATATGGAACTGGAGGTCTTCATTCATGGTGCTCTGTGCATTGCTTACTCCGGACGCTGCCTGCTCTCAGGCTATTTCAACCACCGCGACCCCAACCAGGGCACCTGTACCAATTCCTGCCGCTGGAATTATTCCCTGAAACCGGGAGAATCTGAAACTTCGGGACAGGCCTGCCAGTCCTCTGTTGCCCCCCAGGAATTTTATCTCGAAGAAGCCGAGCGTCCCGGTCAACTCATGCCCATCGAAGAAGACGAGCATGGAACCTATATTCTCAACTCAAAGGATCTTCGAGCTCTGGAACACGTGGCCAAATTGACGGCCATCGGCGTGAATTCCTTCAAGATCGAGGGACGTACGAAATCTCCCTACTATGTCGCCCGCACCTGCCAGACCTACCGTCAGGCCATCGATGATGCCGTGGCGGGGCGCGACCTCGACCCAGGCCTCCTGCGTCAACTAGAAGGTTTGGCCAACCGAGGGTATACGGCAGGGTTTTATGAACGACATCCCGACCAAACCTACCAGAATTACCTGCGCGGTCATTCCAAATCCGAACGCAGCCTGTATGTGGGAGACCTGGTGGGTTATGAGGCCGATGGGTGGGCACGAGTCGCAGTACGCAACCGCTTTTCCCTTGGCGATCGTTTGGAAATCATCCACCCTTCCGGAAATCTCGATGTACCCGTCACCGAGTTACATTCCCTCGAAGGCAGGCCCCAGGCGACTGCACCTGGGAGTGGATATACGGTCTGTCTTCCCCTACCCACCGGCTACGCAGGGGCATTTTTGGCCCGTTATCTGGAAGAAGAGGTTCCCTCCACCGAAAACTGCGGAAGCCCTTCCTGAGAGGATCTCGCAGGATTCCTCTTTTCAGCCAATCACTTTGGATCAGAAGGCGACAAGGTCAACAAGGCATTGACCCCTTGCAAATCACTATCTTCCAAATGCCCACCCAAAGCAGACAGGCGCAGACGGTTGATGAGTACATCGATCCTGGCCTGTAGCCAGGCCAGGCGGGTGGAGGCTGCCTCGCTTTGAGCGTTGAGCAGATCCAGAGTACTCCGATCTCCCACCTGTTGCCCCAAATGGGTGGAGTTGACTCGATCATCACTGGCAGTCATGGCATGAGCCAAGGCTTCAGCCCTCTGCGTCCCGGTGGTGACACCTAACCAGGCTTCCCGAGTACTGAGCAGAACCAGTTGATGGACCTGTTCCGATTCTGCCTGTGCCTGACGTGCCAAATAGGTTTTTTCATCCTGATGGGCACTGCGCATCCCCCCGCTATACAACGGAATGGTTACCTGCACGCCCACCAGAGAAGTACGCAGAGTATTGCTGGCAGAACCATAGTTTCCGCTTCCGGTCAAATGGTCGCTGTCCACTTCTCCCACCAGATCCACCGAAGAAGAGGATAGCGCGCCGTACCGTTTGGCCTCCTGGCGGGCAATCTCGACCTGAAGAGATTTTTCCTGCCATTGCAGATTATGGTTGGAAGCATCCATGAGCCAGTCATTCAGCGATGCGCCCGCTGTGGGTAATGCCCCACTGTAGGGAACAGCCAGAGTCAATTCATCTGAATTGATACCGGTCATGTCACCGAGAGCCTGTTGTTTCATCTGCAAATTCGCCTCGGCTGCCAAGACCTGTGCTTTCATGGCTTCCCGATGCGCCAGCGCTTCATGGGTATCCGTCACCGGTACCTCTCCCAACTCGAATTTGCGCTGAACTTCAGCCAAGGCTCGTTCCACGGCCAGTGTTTGCTGACGCGCAACGCGCAGAGCCTCCTGGGCCAAAACCACCTCGAAATACCGCTGCACGGTTCTCAGGATCAGATCCTGACGTGCATTGGCCCATTCCAGCTCCGCAACCTGACTTTTGAGGTCCAGTTCCCGCCCCTGTGCCAGGCGATCCCCGCTGATCAGCGGCTGACGGCCCTGTACAGACCAGCGCTGCAATAACCCCCCATTGATGGAAGTATTGAAGTTGGCATTGTTGGTGGCAGGGAAAAATCCAGGCGCACTGAACTGGGCGCCCTGAATCTGACTTTGACTTGACATGCGCCCTTCTGTCCCACTGGCTTGCAGGGTAGGACGCCAAAGCGCACTGGCCTGGTCTTTTTGGGTTGCCCCTGCCTGATGTCCGGCCGCTGCTGCCTGATACGCCAGATCATGTTGCTGCGCCGCCTGCCAGACATTGAGAAGATCACTGGCCTCACTCCATGTAGGGAGCATTACCCCCCACAGAACAAGCCATGACCGCCCCAGGAACTTCTTCCGGATCGCAGGATTCATGGAATCAGCACCCGGTCCGGACACCCAGTTTACGGAGCAGGGTTTCCATCAAACACCACCGGGTAATCCCGCTTTGTAACAAGTTGGCACCCACGAAAGCGGTGAAGGCCAACCACCAGGAACTCTGGAAAAAGGGACTGGCAGAACTACCCAGCAACAGTGAAATAAGAATGAATGCGCCTGCGATAATACGAACGATGCGCCAACTGGTCATGATTCAAGTCCCTCCTTGGGTGGGTTTGAGTGTTGAGAATGATAAGCGGTGTAATACAGCATGGGGATCACCACCAAAGTCAAAACAGTGGACACCAAAATGCCGAAAATCAGGGAGATGGCCAGCCCGTTGAAAATGGGATCATCCAGAATGAAAAAAGCCCCCATCATGGCAGCCAGCCCAGTCAGAATGATGGGTTGGGCACGAGTGATGGCAGAACGCACGACGGCTTCCTTGAAAGGAATGCCCTGAGCCACCTGAACATTGATAAAGTCCACCAGCAAGATGGAATTACGCACGATGATCCCGGCCAAGGCAATCATTCCGATCATGCTGGTGGCGGTAAACTGGGCGCCCAACAAGGCATGCCCCGGCATGACGCCGATGAGGGTCAGGGGAATCGGCGCCATGATGATGAAGGGGGTCAAATAAGAACCAAACTGTGCCACCAGCAGCAGATAGATCAGGATAAGTCCCACCCCATAAGCTAGGCCCATGTCACGGAAGGTTTCATAAGTCACCTGCCATTCCCCATCCCACTTCAGAACATAATTTCGATAGCCTTCTGCGGGAGGATGAATGAAATCATCCTCCAGTTTCCCGCCATCGGGCGTCTGTATCTGCACGATGCGCGAACGCATGCCAAATAGGCCATACAGTGGACTGTCCACCTTCCCTGCCATATCTCCGACCACATAATTGACCGGCAACAGGTCCTTATGGTAAATCGGCTGTTCACGCACCGTATTCAGCGGGCTGGCCAATTCGCGCAGCGGAATGATTTGTCCCTCGGCCCCTTGTACCCCCAGAGAAAGCAGAGTATCCAGGCTGCCCTGTTGATCCGGCGGAAGTTGCAACCAGACAGCTGCGGGATACTTGCTCTGGTCGTGCAGCCAGGTCACCGCCTCGCCCGAAAGGGCCGTCTGCAGCGTGGTAGCAATGGTCTGTTGGGAAACCCCGAGGAGTGCTGCCTTGTGACGATTGACCTGAAGCAGGATTCTGGGTGCTGGCACGATGCTGCTGTCCCCTACATCGACGATACCCGGCGTTGTGGAAAACACCTGACGCACGGCTTTGGCCACGGTCAGACGCCCTTCTGCCGTCGGACCATAGATTTCCGCCACAATGGGTGAAAGAACCGGAGGGCCAGGCGGCACTTCGGCAATCTTGACATTGGCCCCAAAGCGCCGGCCAATGGCCTGTAACGCAGGACGAAGGCGGGTTGCAATGGCATGGCTCTGTTCCTTGCGCTGGGACTTGTCCACCAGATTGACCTGAAGGTCACCCAGTTCGCTGGATGCCCGCAGGTAGTACTGACGCACTAACCCATTGAAATTGATGGGGGCCGCCGTGCCCACATAGGCTTGGTAGTTCGTTACCTCGGGGACAGTGGTCAAATAGGCCCCCAACTCGTGGATCACTGCGGCAGTTTCCTCGAGGGGCGTTCCCGCCGGCATATCCACGATCACCTGAAACTCCGATTTGTTGTCAAAAGGGAGCATTTTGAGCCGTACCAGTCCCGTCGCCGGTAGCGCCAGAGATAAAACAATCAGTGCCACGATTCCCAGCCCCACCCGGCGACGGTTACCCTGCCCCCGAACATCGTCCAGCAACGGAGTAAATATCCGCCGGAACAAAGGAGTCAGAAACTTGGCCAAACCTTGCGGGGTGATCTCCTGCCCCGCCTGGGTGCCTTGAACCGGTTCAGCGGGAGGTCCGCCCTGAATCTGCCCTTCTTTCATCCAGATCCGCGCCAACCAGGGGGTGATCATGAAGGCAATGGACAGGGACAACACCATGCCCATGCTGGCATTGATGGGAATGGGGGACATGTAGGGTCCCATCAACCCAGTCACGAATGCCATGGGTAAAAGCGCTGCAATCACGGTCAGCGTGGCCAGAATGGTGGGTCCGCCCACTTCGTCCACTGCACCGGGAATCAGTTCGCGTAGCGTTTTCCCTGGAAAAAGGTGTTGGTGACGATGAATGTTTTCCACGACCACAATGGCATCGTCCACCAGAATCCCGATGGAAAAGATCAGAGCAAAGAGGGAAACCCGATTGAGAGTAAAACCCCAAGCCCAGGAGGCAAAGAGGGTGACGGTCAAGGTCAGAATCACTGCGAATCCAACAATGGCAGCTTCCCGTCGTCCCAGCGCCAGAAAAACCAGTGCAACGACGGAGGCCGTGGCAAAAAGAAGTTTATGAATCAGTTTTTCTGCCTTGTCGTTAGCAGTTTCGCCATAGTTGCGTGTCTCACTGACCACTACATCGGCCGGAATAACCGTATTTTTGAGACGATCCACTTGATTCATGAGGGCGTTGGCCACACTGATAGCATTTTCACCCGGTTTTTTGGTCACCACCAAGGTAACTGCCGGATAGTCCACAGGCCCCTGTTTTCCCGCCTGACCAAACCACACATAGCGGTTGGGCGTTTGGGGCCCATCTTCAACCTGTGCCACTTCCTTCAGATAAACAGGGTGATGATCGGTCACTCCCACAATCAAATTCCCCACATCCTGGGCATCATTCAGGTAATCGCCACTTTCCACCGCAATGGCGTGGTTTCCCACCAGCAAGTCCCCCGCCGGCAACCCCTGATTGGCAGACTGTACGGCAGTCCGTACCTGTTCCAGGGTGATATGACTGCTCATCAATCGCGCCGGGTCAAGATTGATGCGCAGGGCTCGCCCTGGTCCACCCACCGTAAACACGGCACGCGTTCCGGATACCCGTTTGAGATCTCCTTCCATGCTCTGGGCGACCTGTTCCAGTGCATAGGCACCGATCTGCGGATTTTTACTGTAGAGCGTCAAGGTAAGAATGGGCACATCATCGATTCCTTTGGGTTTGATGATGGGCGATAAAACACCCAAATTTCGAGGAAGCCAGTCCGCATGGGTATTTACGGCCTCGTAGAGTCGCACCAGCGCCTTGGTGCGCGGTACCCCCACCTTGAACTGGACAGTCATAATCGCCAACCCGGGACGGGACAGGGAAAACACATGGTCGAGGCCCTGAATCTGACCCAGAATCTGTTCGGCCGGTGCCGCCACCATTTGTTCCACATCCCGGGCAGAAGCCCCCGGAAAAGGAATCAGGACATTGGCCATGGTGACATTGATTTGAGGTTCTTCTTCCCGCGGGGTCACCAGAATGGCAAAAACCCCCAACAAAAAACCAACCAGCGCCAGCAATGGCGTGATCTGAGCCGTTTGAAAAAAGTGGGCGATACGCCCAGAGATGCCGAGGGAGTGTTTCATCGTGCCTTCACCGTCCCTGCGTCAGAGCCCGTTGCGCCTCAGGAACGACTTGCTCTCCTGGGGAAACCCCACTCAGGATTTCCACTTGCTGCTCCAGAACACGTCCCAAACGAACCTGCCTCAAGAGGGGATGCCCTTCTCGGTCGCGTACATAAACTCCTGTCATTTCAGCACGATGTACCACTGCGCTGAGGGGAATCCAGAGCACCTCTCGAGTCGAATCTCCGCTCGGAAACCAAGCCCGCACAAAGGTCCCCGGCCGCCCCAAGGGGTGGAGTGCATCTCCCGGCAATCCCAGACGAACCTGAACCGTATGACTGGACGGATCCGCCGTGGGCAACACGGTGACGTAAGTTGGAATGATCCACTGCGCCTTCATGCCAGCGCCCTTCAACTCCAACCGGCTCGGTACGGTGGTAGATGAAGAAAGGATCATACTTTCCGGAACCTGGGCCGTCACACGCAGGTGAGAAGGGTCATAGAAAGACACCAGGGTCCGCCCTGGTTGCGCCATATCCCCGAGGCTCACGGGGACTTCTGCCACAATGCCGTCAAAGGGTGCACGCAAGACGTAGTAACCGGCCTGGGCACGCAATGCCGACGATTCGGCCAATTGTGCCTCCGTCTGGGCTTTTGTGGTTTTGAAACGGGCTTCTGCCCGATCCAGTGCGGCCTGACTGATATACCCTTTGGCAAACAGTTGGTTCTGGCGTTCATACTCACGGGTCGCCACTTCTAATGTGGCCCTGACTGCCTGCTCCTGAGCCACCTTGGCCGCGACATTTTGATCCACCGCCCGCTCATCCAGACGAATCATGATCTGATTCTTCCTGATCCGCTCACCGGGATGTACTGACACCGCCACCACCCGCCCAGAAACCTCGGCTGCGATCACCGTCTGACGCTCGGCTTCTATCACGCCGTCATAGCCCGTCATGTCACGAAGTGCCTCCGATTCTCCAGTTTCTTGAGCCTGCAAAGAGACACCATGAAGAGAAAGCCCCATCAATATGGCTCCAAATATCCAAATAAACCTTCGATTGGACCCGTCATCTCTTTTCATTACGGTTCTTGCCATGGCGCACTATCCTCTATTTTGGCAATTCTTTCGCTTCTAATTATTTACCAATTAATATTATGTAACTTTATATATCGTTTTATGGTAAACTGTCAACACTTTCCTGAAAATATTCTTTGGAGATCCTCGAAATGGACCCATGTGAGGGCGCAACGCTGCATAATTTCAAGCAGATGTATGCTTCGGCCGATCGAGCCTGCAGTTTTCTTAAAGTGTTGGCCAACCCGGATCGTCTCGTCCTTCTTTGCCGTTTGGCAGAGGGTGAGTCTTGTGTCAGCGAATTGGAGTCTGCTCTGGACATCCATCAGCCCACCTTGTCACAGCAACTGGGAATTTTGCGAGAAGAGGGTCTGGTGGCCACCCGACGAGATGGTAAGCACATTTTCTACCGGGTGATCAGCCCAGAGTCCATTGCCATCATCAAAGCATTACAAACCCAATTCTGCAAACCGCTCGGAACCGGACAGGATTGAAAGAACCTCCCGGAATTCACAGGCCTGACGGGCTTGATGTCTCCTGATTGAACCAGTGAAGGGTACGATGCAAACTCACCACTCCGCCCACAATGATCAGGGTGGGTGCCTGCAGGGGTTCGGTCCGTACTTGCGCCGGCAAGGTTTCCAGCGTGCCCGTCATGACTCGCTGATGCCGTGTGGTTCCCTGCTGAATGATCGCGGCCGGGGTCGTCGGGGAAAGACCATGACTGATCAGTTCCCGACATAAAATTTCCAGACCATGCAAACCCATATACACCACCAGAGTTTGCTGAGGACGCGCCAGATTTACCCAATCCAGATCCATGGTTCCATCCTTGAGATGGCCCGTCACAAAGATACAGGATTGGGCATGGTCCCGATGTGTCAGGGGGATTCCAGCATAGGCCGCAATGCCAGAAGCTGCGGTGATGCCAGGAACCACCTCGAAGGAAATTCCGTGGGCGGCGAGGGTCTCGATTTCCTCTCCCCCTCGTCCAAAGATGAAAGGATCTCCCCCCTTGAGTCTAAGCACCCTTTTACCTTCCAGCGCCAAACGCACCAGAAGTTCATTGATGCTTTCCTGCGGTACGGCATGGTGACCCCGTTGCTTACCCACATAGAGGCACGTCGCCCCCGGAGGAAGTAAAGCCATGACCCCCGGTGATACCAGATTGTCATATACCACGATATCCGCTTGATTCATGAGACGCAATGCCTTGACGGTGAGCAAGTCCGGGTCTCCTGGGCCGGCTCCCACCAAAAATACCTTTCCCAGGGGGATGAAATCCTGACGCGGCCCGGTAAAACGCTGACGATCGCGCCCTTTCCACCATTCTCCGGCCAGTGCCCGTGCTTCTTCAACAGAGGTCGCTCGTTCCATGGCGAATAGAGCAACTGCTGCCGTCTCCACCACCGCAGCCTCCCCATAGTCACTCTCCTCGCTGCCCGCCCACACACGGTACAAACGGGCGCAATCCATGGAATCATCCCGCAGATGCCGTTTCTCGAAACAGGCTGGCCAGAGTTCCTGCTGCGCTACGCCCTGTCTAGACCAATAAAGTTGGGTCGCGCCATCCGGATTGATTTCAGCCTCCCCCCCTTCCCCCTTGAAGACAAACATGCAGGGATCTCCCAGCAATCGGGCTGCCTGCTGGTGAATCCTGTCATAGCCCGGATGAAAAATTCCCACCAGAGATACAGGCGCATTCAACGGGTTACTCATTCGTGCCACCGTATGAATGGGCGAACGTAACCCCAGCACCTGCTTCAACTCTAGCAACTTCATGATCTGGGGTGCAAAATTTGCCACGGAGATAAAGGCAAAACCGGTCTTCACCATGGAGTCCGCCGCCTCGTCCAGCGAGTATGCCCTGGGGATTCCCAAGGCTTTCAACGCATCAGAAACGGAACGGCGTTCGGCCTCCACCTGCTCCAGACCATGCATCAGTACCCGAATGCCACGTTCGGCCAGAAGCAACGCTGACAGTACATACCAAGGCAATTGACGTCGTTTCCCGGCATAACTGGCCCAGTCCAGATCCACCAGTACCTTGGGCCCCAAAGGGAGGGAATGTCGCAATGCCCGGACCATACCGGCCACTTCTTCTGCCGTTTCCTCCTTGAGGCGAACCAGAGATAGAAATGCCCCAATCTGTTCCGGACGCACCGCTCCCGCCAGAATCAGTCCGAGGGCTTCCTCGGCCTCTGTTTCGGTCAAACTGCGGGCACCGCGCTGTCCTTTGCCCAGCAGCCGTATAAACTTCGTAAAGGGATGTTCCATGACTCATGGTACCAAAAATTCAACCCAAGGCGTGTCCCTCGAAGGGAGTCGGGCTCACTTCTTTCTGAGAAAAAAGGTGTACTCACTTCCCTCTTGTGCCGCAGAGATCAACTCGTGACCCGTCTGCTTGGAAAAAGCCTGTATATCTCCCATCGAACCGACATCAGTGGAAATGATTCTGAGCACCTGACCCGACACCATATCCGCCAAGGATTTTTTTGTTTTCAAGATCGGCAGGGGGCAACTCATTCCCCTGACATCCAGTTCCTTGTCCGCTTGCATGGCGCTTTCTCCTTTTCGTAAACGTCCCGAATGATACTCTACCAAATCACCTCAGGAAGCGGGATTTGGTAGAGTTAGAGTTTCACCGAGGAAAGATTCAAAGGCCGCGCGTGCCGGACTGGCTGGTCGTCCTTTCAGGGAGATCTGGCTGAGAGGACGTTGCAGATCTCCCTGCGACCAGGGAATGTAGGCCAACTCTCCCTGCTCGAGATGGTGGGCCGCCATGATCGCAGGAACGATGGCAACTCCCACGCCTGCGACAACCATCTGAACGGCCGCCTGGTTGCTTTGCACGATAATCTGTCGCGCAGGGACAATTCCCAGATGCGCCAGGGTTTCCGCCACTACCCGTGCCGTGCCGGATCCTTCTTCTCGAAGAATCCAACGGCATTGCCCTAGATGTTCCCGTTTCACTCCCGGTTTCGTCACCAGAAGCAGGGGCTCATTGTGCCATAATCTGCAATTCAGACGATCCTCATCCACCGGCCCTTCCACCAGCGCCACCTCCACCAAGCCTTCCAGTACCTGATGTACCATGGTTTCCGTGTTCCCGCTACTCACCCGAATGTCGATCTGGGGATGGCGTTCCAGAAAAAGAGCCAGATCCCGTCCCAGCCAATAGGTAGCAATGGTCGTGCTGGCGCCGATATGCAAACAACCCTTGCGTAATCCGCGCCGTTCTTCGATATCCTGCAATGCTGCCTGCTCTAGGGCAAAAATGGAACGGGCGTGAGAGAACAAAGATACACCCGCTTGCGTCAACTTGACCTGACGGGAGGTTCGTTCCAGCAGTGCGATGCCCAGGATCTCTTCGAGACCGCTGACTGCCTTGGAAATGGCGGGCTGGGTGAGGTGCAGATATTCTGCCGCACCTGTAAAACTACCGGTACGGGCAACTTCTGCAAATGCTCTCAAATGATGGAAGTTCAGTTTCATGGACAAAAGTATCGCTGCACACTCGATGAGTAAGGACCATTCCCTGGAGAATCAAGGGCAATGAACGCCTATCCTCGGCCCCCAAAGGAGGCCGGTTCGGGTAGGTTCAACCCCGTAAGCCAACACTTCCACCCCTTCACGCATCACCTCGCGCAGCAACCGGCCATAGGCAGGATCTATGGCATCCGCAGGATGTACTACGTGAACATCCGCGCGTTGAACACAGAACAGCAACACACTCCGCGCGCCCTCTTGCACCACACAGTCCCGCAATTCCCCCAGATGCTTCAAAGCCCGCTGACTGATAGCATCGGGAAACAATCCTATCCCCGGTTCAAGACTGGTGGTTACGCTCTTGACTTCGAGATAACAAACGGGAGAATTTTGATCCTCAAGCAACCAATCGATCCGACTACGTTGCTGACCGTAGGATACCTCCGGGCGGTGGCTGGCATAGCCCGATACTTCTTCGATCGCGCCCCGTTTCAATGCCTCCCCCACCAATGCATTGGCCCGATGTGTGTTCACCCCGACCCAAACCTTACCGACCTGAATCTGTTCAAGGGTATAAGGACAGCGACGGGTGGTGTCGCGGGCACGGCTCAGGCGCGCGCCTTGCCCCAACTCCAAGCATCCCAACATACTGCCTGTATTAGGTACATGTGCTGTAATGACTTCTCCATCACCGAGTTCGATATCCGCCAGAAAACGCTGGTAGCGCCGCAACAGGCGCCCCTCACTCAGAGATTCCGCATAATTCATGAATCAGGGTAAATCGAACAACAGGAATTCCGTTTGTCCCGGAGTCCCAATGGCAATTCGTTCACGCTGGGCGATGCGTAATCCATCGCCTTCCCGCAAAGGACGTCCATCCACGATCAATTCGCCAGCCGCCACTTGCAGGTAACCTTTGCGCCCTGGATCAAAATCATATACCAGAGTGTCATCCGCCCCCAATATCGAGGCATAAATCCGGACGTCCTGATGAATCGTCAGAGACCCGTCACGCCCATCTGGAGAAGCAATGAGACAGAACCGTCCGCGCCGTTCTTCCGGCAGAAATTTTTTCTGTTCATATTCAGGGGTTCGTCCCCGCCGGTCAGGCAAAATCCATATCTGCAACAGATGGACAGGATCAGATTCGGATGGGTTGAATTCGCTGTGGGTGATGCCGCTGCCCGCGCTCATTCTCTGTACCTCTCCAGCTTGGATCACCGATCCATTCCCCATACTGTCCCGGTGTTCCAGACTGCCCTCGAGAAGGTAGGTAAGGATCTCCATGTCCTGATGAGGGTGTGTGCCAAACCCACTATTCGGTGCAATCCGGTCATCATTCAGGACCCGCAGAACACTGTAATGCATGTGCGCCGGGTCATGATAATCTGCAAAGGAAAAGGAATGCCAGGATTCCAACCAGCCTTGGTGGGCATATCCCCTGTCTTTGGAACGACGCAGTGCCAACATGAGTCATCTCCCTGGAAGCGGAATCTATTATACGGATCCCATAGGCACAAGATAGGGACAAGAGGAGCTGGAATCAAGCCCTTCTTTCACGTCGAGGAATCAGATCATCCAGCCATTCTACCCAATGCCGAACGGGAATCGACTCATCCTTGGCCAGATGCATCTGACACCCAATGTTGGCGCTCAGAATGACCTCCGGTTTTCCAGCCTTGAGAGCCGCCAGTTTGTTTATCTTGAGTTGCTCGGATAACTCGGGTTGGAGCATGGAATAAGTGCCGGCGGAACCACAACAAAGATGCCCATCTTCTACGGCGGTGAGTTCTGCCCCCGCTGCCCGTAACAACTGTTCCACACCCCCACGCAGGCGCAATCCATGCTGGAGTGAACAAGGGGCATGAAAAGCAACGCGCCCCTTGGACTGGTCAGAATCGATGCCAAGGCTTTTCAATGTCAATCGTTGTTCATCCAGGGTTACGCCGATCTCTCTGATCAGTACTTCAGAAATATCCTGGGCCAATTCGGTCACCCGACGGGCCCGTTCCCGATACGCGGGGTCATGGCGCAGGGCATGCCCATATTCGCGCACTTCGACCCCGCAACCCGAAGCCGTACTGATAATGGCTTCTGCCCCTTGTTCCACGAAGGGCCACCAGGCATCGATATTACGACGCATGGCCTGCAGTGCTTTTTCTTCATCTCCCAGGTGATGAGCCAGGGCCCCACAACATCCCGCACTGGGCGCTACCACACCTGAAATGCCCAATCTATCCAGCAAACGTTGTGCCGCGCTCTGAGTCGCCGGGGTCAAAGCCGGTTGGACACAACCCGCCAAAAACACCATGCGTCTGGCATGGCGGACAGAAGGGATCCAGCCCGCTTCCTGGCGGTGGGGAATGGCGGAACGCCAACGCTCGGGAAGCAGGGGACGCACCATGCGCCCCATATTCAACAAGGTTTGAAAAAGTACCGGTTGGGGCAGTACGGTCTTGAGCAAGGTACGAACCACCCGTTGCCCCAAGGGGCGAGGCACGGTTTTTTCTACCCACTGACGTCCTTCTTCCAGCAAATGGGCATACTCCACTCCTGAGGGACAGGTGGTCTCGCAAGAACGACAGGTCAGACAGCGGTCGAGATGAAGGCGGGTTTCCTTCCCCTCGGCCTTGCCTTCCATGAGTGCCTTGATCAGGTAGATTCGGCCCCGCGGACTATCCCGTTCATCCCCCAGTATCTGATAGGTCGGACAGGTAGCCAAGCAAAATCCACAATGCACACAGGAACGAAGAATCCCTTCTATGGAAACTGCCGCCGGTAATGCACGGGTTTTTTCGTCAAGATGTGTTTCCATGGCCTTAACCTTCCAGAAAACCGGGGAGCCCCGGATTCAGAATTCCAGCCGGATCAAAGACTTTCTTGAGGTTGCGGTGAAGGGCCAGCAGTGCGCCTGAGGGAGGCTCTGGAAAAGGACGAGCCGGATCACCGCCGTGCCACTGTTGGGCATGCCCTCCGGCTTCCCGCGCCATGGCATGAACCTGAGCGGGACCATGATCGCAGGCAATCCAGCGTAGTCCCCCCCCCCATTCCACCAGCGTTTGACCCGACAAACCCAGCGGTCCTGTGGTCGTTCGCACAGCCATCCGCCAAAGGGGCTTGGGGGTCATAAAAAAATCCAGTTGTTGTTCACGCAAACCAATCCACCACCCCTTCCCCTCCAGAACTTCCTTTCCTCCCAAATGGACTGCGCTGGACTCCAGTGCCTTGCGTGGACCTTCCAGACGCACGCGCAAACGTCCTTGATAATAACTGGATGCCGTAATCGGCCAAGGCTGTCCCGCCCATTCATTGATCCGTTGGAGGGCTTGGGCCTCCGAAAGACTCCACTCCAGGGTCAGTTGGGCATGGGTACGGGGAATGACCTTCAAAGTAACCTCGGTCAATACCCCCAAGGATCCCCAGGCCCCCACCATCAGTCGAGAAACATCAAAACCTGCCACATTCTTGATGACGCGCCCCCCAAAGGATAAATCTCGCCCCTGACCATCGATCATACGAACGCCCAGCACAAAATCTCTGACAGCTCCCTGGGCCATGCGGCGCGGCCCCGACAATCCTGCAGCCACCATCCCGCCCACCGTGGCCTGCAACCCGAGATGAGGCGGCTCGAAGGCCAGCATTTGGCCATTTTCCTCGAGCAGACGTTCCAGCGTGATTAGAGGAGTTCCGGCCCGTGCCGTAACCACCAGTTCACTCGGTTCATAGTCCACGATCCCGGTATACAGACGCAGATCTAAAACCTCATGAGCTGCGGAGCATACCAGAAAGGATTTGCTGCTACCCCCACGGATGCGCAGGGAGCGTTTGGCTTCATAGGCCTGCCGAACCTGTGCGCAAAGGGGTTCCAACTCGCCCTGCATGATCAAAACCGGGAGAGTTCGGGATGAGGCAACTGGTTATGGTGGACATGCATTCGGCCCCCTTCAGCACACCGCTGCAAGGTTGGAATCGCTTTGCCGGGATTCAGCAATCCCTCCGGATCGAAAGCCGCTTTGATCCCATGAAACACCGTTATTTCATTCAGTCCAAACTGAACACACATCTGATTGATTTTTTCCACGCCCACGCCATGCTCTCCCGTGATGGTTCCTCCGACTTCCACGCAGAGTTCCAGAATTCGTCCCGCCAACTCTTCCGTTTTATGAAATTCACCGGGAACCCCTGCATCATACAGGATGAGAGGGTGCAGATTACCGTCCCCTGCATGAAACACATTAGCTACTTCAAGTCCGTATTCCAGGGACCAATCGGCGATCTGCCGCAGTACCTCGCCCAGACGACGACGCGGAATGGTTCCATCGATACAGTAGTAATCTGGGGCCAATCGTCCCACTGCCGGAAAAGCGGCCTTGCGCCCGGCCCAGAAGCGTAATCGTTCCGCTTCATCCCGCGCAACCCTGATTTCCGTGGCTCCGTTTTCCTCGAGTATGGTTTTCATGCGCGCCAGTTCATCCTCCACCACTTCCGGCATCCCATCGGATTCACAAAGCAGCACGGCTGCGGCTTCCACCGGATAGCCCGCATGGACAAAATCCTCTGCCGCACGAGTAGCCAAGGAATCCATCATTTCCAGTCCAGCCGGGATGATCCCCGCCGCAATCATGCATGCCACCGCATCACCGGCCTTTTCCACCATCTCAAAAGACGCCATTATGACCTTTGAAACCATTGGCTTAGGAATAACTTTTACAGTCACTTCTGTAACAATCGCCAGCAATCCCTCGCTTCCCGTCAGCAAGGCCATAAAATCGAACCCCGCACTATCAGGGGCTTCCGAACCGATTTCCACCACTTCCCCCGTTATGGTCAGAATCCGGAGACGCAGAATATTATGTAGTGTCAAACCATATTTCAGGCAATGCACCCCCCCCGAGTTTTCGGCCACATTACCTCCGATACTACAAGCAATCTGGGAGGAAGGATCCGGCGCATAAAACAGCCCATGGGCGTCTACTGCCTGGGTGATGGCCAGATTCCGTACACCGGGCTGAACCCGCACTGTGCGTGCCAAAGGGTCGACTTGCAGGATATTCTTGAGCCGTGCCAACGAAAGTAATACCCCGCTTTCGTGGGGCAAGGCCCCCCCAGAAAGCCCTGTCCCTGCCCCGCGTGCAACCACCGGAATACGCAGGGCATGGCAATAGCGCAGAACAGCCTGTACTTCCTTTTCCGTGGCAGGCAGCACAACCACATAAGGCATCTGACGATAGGCCGATAACCCATCGGTTTCATAGGGGCGTTTGGATTCGGGCGTCGTCAGGATGGCCGATTCAGGCAACCATTGACGCAGAGCCTGACCGATCTCCAACGCACTGGGGATTTCTGACTTGTCCATGGAATGAATCAGTTCTCTAAGGAATTTGATGGGTTCGAACAAAAAACATGAAACTCATAACGCAATACTATGAATTAAATAACAATATTTTCATTGGATCAACCATTCCCAAGCCATATAAGGCCACCCGTTTGTGCCTTCCAGTCAAACCGCTGCGCAATTCCACGGCATCCAGAGAGAGTTGAAACTGCTCTGCCAGAAAACGAAGAAGGACCTGATTGGCCCGTCCGTCCACCGGCGGGGCGGCCAAACGGATTTTGAGGGCATCTCCATGCTTTCCAACAACTTCGGTTCGACTGGCACCCGGTTGGATGTGCAAGGTCAATACCCATGCCCCGGTTTTTGATTCGTGTCGACAGAATTCCATACTCACGGCGTCTTCTTCAGCAAACCTCCCAACAACGCAGGGATTTCACGATGTTTCTTGATGCCGGACGAACCCAGAGGAGGACGACTGAAGTGATGATGGGAATATACCGACCTCGGCACTTCCGGGACAGGACGGGGCACCTTGGGCTCTCGAACGACTTGCTCCACTGCCTCTACCTCCGACTGACGCGCAACAGGACGACGATCAGTTCGTGAACGACCCTCGGCTTCCCGGGGAGGACGCCGTCCCTCAGGGCGCTGCACAGGTTCGACAACCTCAAAATTCACGGAAACTTCTTCGCGAATGGTCTGCTTGATCAAGGATTCGATGGCCTGCCGCTCACGACTTTCCTCCGGACTGACCAGAGAAATGGCACAACCTTCACTACCGGCCCGTCCGGTCCGGCCAATGCGGTGCACATAATCCTCTGGCACATGGGGAAGTTCAAAGTTGATCACAAAGGGCAATTGGTCGATATCCAACCCCCGTGCCGCAATGTCCGTGGCCACCAGAATAGAGACTTCACCAGCCTTGAACTGTTCCAGACTGCGCATACGATGGGACTGGGTTTTGTCGCTATGAATGGCTGCCGCAGGAATCTGTTCTTTTTCCAGTTGAGCACATAAACGATTGGCCCCATGTTTGGTACGCGTGAACACGATGGCCTGAGGAATGGGCAGCGTACGAATCAAATGAGTCAACAACGCCCGTTTACGCTCCGCTTCCACGGGATAGATGAGTTGGGTAATACCCTCTGCCGTGGTATTGGACCGCGCCACTTCCACGGTTGCCGGGTTATTCAGGATCCCCTGGGACAATTTCTTGATATCTTCAGAAAACGTCGCAGAAAACAGCAAGTTTTGTCGACGCTCCGGCAATAAGGCGATGATCTTTCGAATATCCGGAATGAAGCCCATATCCAGCATTCGATCCGCTTCATCCAGTACCAGAATTTCTACTTGAGACAAATTGATGGTTTTTTGCTGGACATGATCAAGCAAGCGTCCCGGAGTCGCCACCACGATCTCCACGCCAGCCTGCAATGCCTTGACCTGAGGAGGCATGGCCACCCCGCCATAGATCACCGTACTGCGCAATGCCAAGTGGCGTCCATAGGTCTTGACGCTTTCCTGCACCTGAGCCGCCAACTCACGAGTTGGCGTCAGTACCAAACAGCGAATGGGATGACGCGCCGGTGAAGGGCTGGAACTGGCCATGGGTTGGAGACGATGCAAAATGGGCAAAGTGAACCCCGCCGTCTTTCCTGTTCCGGTTTGAGCAGCTGCCTGCACATCCTGCCCCGCCAACACCAAAGGGATGGCCTGAACTTGGACCGGAGTTGGGGTGGTGTACCCTTCGTCTGTAATCGCTCGCAGTATTTCAGGAGAAAGTCCCAAGGATTCAAATGTCATTAATTTCATCACTCCAACAACACATTTCAAGAATACAGCAGATGTGGCATAATACCACGTTCGAGACTGGGGGCGACCTGGCTTCGACGGCGGTTGCAAAGCAATGCAGTGCATACCGAGGACCAGTGACCTCGTAAATCCATCTGGAAACCATATAGTTGCCAACGACGACAACTACGCCCTAGCCGCTTGACGGCTAGGCCCTGCACCCACTGGTCTCTGGGTGGGAGTTCGGGAAACCGAATGGCAGGGTCATTTACAGAGGCTCGTGACCTGATGGGGCTCCTTCATCGGTTCCTAAACTCAAGGGAGATCGTCCAAGCGAAGTTCGTCGGTTGACGTCGTACGGATTAAAACCAAAGAGCCAGACTAAGTATGTAGATCTGCTTGTAGAGGACTGACGGACGCGGGTTCGATTCCCGCCGCCTCCACCATTGCCTTAAATCCCAACCCTTATCGGTTGGGATTTTTTGCCCGCAACGCCACTGTTGGCGCGGTTCCGGCAGTTTTTCTCTTGAGCGTCACTACGCAACCAATCGTATTTCCGGCCTCAATTTCCCCGTTTTCCTCTCTCTGTTCTCTGTTGACCTTTTGAGCGTTCAAGAGCCATCATCTCGATTTTACGCTGGTTTCCAGCCAGTGGGTTGTGGTTGTAATCTGCTCTGCGTAGGCGACCGAAACAGAGAATAGTAGGCCAGACACCAAAATTTCCCGTCTGCAGTGGTCGTGAGGTTGTGGGTGAGATGGAAAGCGGACAAGACCCGCTGATCACACGCGTGCCAGGTATTCCACCTCGCGACCGCCCCCCCTGCACTCCCGAAAGGGTCAAATCACCCGAAGCGCCGATGCCGCCGCAGTCCTGCCATCAATCCCAACAACCCGATTCCAAGCAATGCCACACTCGCTGGCTCCGGCACGTTGGCGGCGCCAGCATTGCCGGGAAGCACGGCCCACGAATAGACGTTGCCGTTCTTGCTGACCGCGTCCTGGTAGCCGACAACGGTGTAGAAGAACCACGCGTAATTAGGATTGGACGCGTACTCCGTACCGGACCAGTACCCGTTGCTCTGGACGTTCGTGAACAGACTGTAACTGGCATTGTGACTGGTGGTGATGGATTGACCTGCCGTGCCGCCAAGACCCGTGTAGAACAACTCCCCCAGCATGCTATTGGTACAATTGAGACCAAAGCAGGTCTGTGTGTAAGTGGTCGGCAACTCCCAGGTGTTGTGGCCCAGATAATTGGTACTGTCCAGATACTTCGCCCACGCCATCGCCCCCCACCAGTCCATATACCCCACGCTACTGAAATCGCTTGCGCTCAGGTTGTAATTGCCGGAACCGGCATTGTCATAAACATTGGGCGTATCGTGAATGGTGGGCACTGCCGCGATGATCTGGTTTATCAGGTTGGGATCAGTAGCATACACGGAGCCAAAAAGATTGCCATTCGAACTCCAGGTCACATTCGCCACATTGTCGTAGACCAAACCCGGTCCATCCGCGATCAAACTCGCCTGCGCAGCATTCACACTCAATAATCCTGCTGCAAGCAGGGTTGCAGCCTTGAACTCGTGTCGCATGATGTACCCCCTAACCCGTTATTGATGAATTATTATTGGTTCGACCCGGACATTCCGTTCCCTCTGAGATGGAATGTCTCACGGAAATTAAAAAGCACAAATCGTGCCACATATTCAATATAAAATAATAATAATAAGTAACATACTGTTACGGGATGGGATGGGATGGGATGGGATGGGATGGCAAGAGTGTAAAGTTTTCTGACACCGATACCCTCGCAAGCAATTGTTCGCTACAATACTCATCACGCAACCAACAAGACCGAGATCCGTAATGAATCAGCGCCAGAGGCATCCAGACGCGACATAACACGAAAGGTGATTGCAAATGGCAAAGGACGTATTAACCAGTTTTTCGCAATATGGCGACACACTTCCCGGAGAGGATAGGTCATTCGGTGGCAATAACTTTTCCGTCGATTGCGTCCCGGCGAGCGCATGGTTCGCAAACCTGCGTTCTATGATGCCAACTTCTCAATGGAATGCCTTAAGCGCGTACGTCAGACATCGCAACCATGATCAATGTGAATTTTGCGGGTCTAACGAAAAAACAGAAGCGCATGAGAGGTGGTTGTTTGATGAAAAAACCGGAAGGCAAAAGCTCATGCGGATCATGTGCTTGTGCAAAATGTGTCACTTATCCGTCCATATCGGGGTCGCGACCGAAATAGGCTTACGCGAAGATGCTGAGAAACATATTTTCGCCACTACCGGTTGGACAAAAAAGGATCTAGTCAAGCATTTGGAAGATGGATCAGGCAGATGGCAAACTATATCGAAAATGCCTTGGACGCAGGATGTATCAATCGTGCAAGGTATCGGAATTACAATATACGATTCTGATACAGTAAAGAACAATATCGCCGCGAAAAAGGACACACTGACTCAAGCAGCGGGAAAGCGCCAAATTTATATAGAAGGACTCGGATGGCTTGACCTGTCAAACGAACTTCGCAAAAAGGATGTTGTCATTTTAGCCCAAAGCGACGAGGACACGCTTGATAGCATCCCTCTATCATCCTACTTTGGATATATTTCCAAACATCCCAGCCTGATCAGAGAAAACGCCATTCAGATCCCTTTGTCGACATTTATCAACGCCCACAATAACCCGACCATCATCTACGACAAAAAACAACTTGACGACGAGTTGAAAAATCTTGCCACACCCAGACGATTAATCGTCAAGGAGAGTTGGTGGGTTGGGGACGAGATGATTGCGAACTGTTTCCAGAATGCCATTTTATTTTCGTCCGAATAAATGACCTATACAGGAGTGGTCCGCAACTCTATTTTCTGCCCACCCGTTGCTCGACAATTAAAAACACGGTTACGATGGGCCGACGTTTGTCAGGACACTGAACTTCGCCCCCCGCCGATGCCCGTTGTTTCGGGGAACCTTTGAATTTGAATATGTGGTAGCGTTAACTGGAACTGACACCGCGATCACTATGATTTACCACCATAACCGCCGTACACGGTTTCGTGGTGTCGCCTCAGCACCACCACTTCACCTAGGCCAGAACGTTCTCCGGCCTTTTTAGTGCCCCGCCGGAACGCCAATACTGGCGCGGCTTCCCGGTTTCGTGCGAAGGGCGGCAACTGTCGATACACCCCGAATTTCACCGTTTTCTACCCCCCTGCGCTCTCCGTTCTCTGTTTCTGCGAAGGGCGACCTTCGCACGACCCCCCCTATCCACGGGGGTTTCCGGCTTCCAGTATGAACGGAATCTTGCCCTTCAGAGGCGACACAGCATCATCAGCCCCCATTTTCAGCAACCCTCTGGCGTTGTAACTCCCAGTCCAGCGGCAGACTTTTACGCACCAGAAACTCAAGCGACAAGGTGCGGGGTTGCCTCCCCTCAAAAATTGCGCTGGCTGTTTGAGGGTCGTGGTAATTCCGTCGATGGCAGTTCACGACAGAGTTCGGTGGCCGAACGTACTTCAGAGAACCGTCACCCGTCACTCAAATAACTTGCTGAGCAGCAATGAGTGTGGTACATGTCGCTCGGTTAAGTACCATTTTATACAGCCCTTCGGACTGACTGCGATTAATGTTTACGATAAAACCTAAAGCCAAATCAAATATTGAATGATAATTATCAAGGATAATCTACGGGATAGGGATGAAGGCGGGGGCCCGTCACTTCGGACAATAGCAGGCTGAGTACTGTTTTTCAAATTTCCTTTAACGTTTTCCGGAGAGTCCTTTGCCTCATATGGATTATAAGCGGGTTTTGCACGAATCGGAGGCGATATATCGCGCCGTGGTCGAGCAGGCTGAAGAAGCGGTCTTGCTGACCGATCTTGATGGAAGGGTGTTGAGCGCCAATGGGTCTGCTGAAAGGTTGTTCGGTTATGCCGAAGCAGAATTGCTTGGCCTCAAAGCCTGCGATTTCATGCTGGAGCAGGAAAAGGTTGAAAAGGCAAAAGCGAACATGCAGAAAAGTGGCGAGAATTGCGTAGAATTATTACTGCGAAGAAAGAGCGGTGAGATTTTACCGATCGAAGTTTCCTGTTCGCTCATCGAATATTATGGTCATAGGGTGAGACTTGTCATAGTCAGGGACATTACTTGGCGCAAACAGGTCGTGGAGGAACTTTTCTTTGCGACTAAAGTGATCGAAAATGCTGGGGGAGCGATCATAATCACCGATGCAATGGGGACGATTCTGACGACCAATCAGGCTTTCACCAACTTGATGGGTTACGAAAAAGAGGAGGTGATCGGAAAGCGGGCTGCGATCCTGAAATCCGACAGGCACACTCACGCTTTTTATCAGAATATCAGACTTCCTGATCCCGACCGGATTTTGAGTATTTTTTCAGGATTTGAGTTTAGCACTTTATTTTTTCATGAATTGGAAAATCGGTATAAAATTGGCGTTGTATTTACAACCTGAAAGTTGATATGTTCAAGCAATCACTTCTTCCCGGCTTTCCTGATGGTGCAGATAAAATCGGAACTTCACTGAGCATCCTGACCAAAGAGGATCAAGTGACATATTTTGTGGGTGGTGATAATTATTTTTCACACCCGGCAGGAGATGAGCAAAGCAGACGTTTTGCACTGACGAGCCTGATGGCAAACGGTCACGTTCGAGCGCGCGACCTTGAAGGATCGCCCTTGCTGATTCCACACCGCACCCTGATGAATTGGACGAAACAGTACCGGCAGGACGGTCCTTGCTCGTTTTATCGCACAATCGGTCGTGCTGCGCCACGCGTGATCACCCCGGATAAAATTGCAGAATGCGCAAGGATTCTTGCAGACGGTATTCATCCATCGGAAGTTGCCAGACGGGCAGGGATCAATGAGTCGACCTTGCGCAAGGCGCTGAAGCGCAATGCGATTCCACAGTTGCCCTGCGTGCTGGATGAAGGTCTGACCAAGCCTGTAGTTGTCAGCAAAAGTGAGCGCAGCCGTATCGATGCGGAGGCTGCCAGCGCAATGGGTACGGCCTGCACGCGAGCCGATGAACGTGTTGCCGCAGCCATGGGCTTGGCCGGCTCTGCAAGCGCTCGATTCGAGGTGGGTCATGATGTTCAGATGGCGGGGCTTTTGACGGCCTTGCCTGCACTGTGCGCGAACGGCTTACTCAGCGGGATAGATCGTCATCTCAAGTTGCCGAAAGGGTTTTATAGTGTTTTGCATATTCTGCTGACACTGGGCTTCATGGCGCTTGCCCGGATACGCCGTCCGGAAGGATTGCGTCACATTCCACCGGGGGAGTTTGGTAAAGTCATCGGACTGGATCGTGTGCCGGAAGTGCGTACCCTGCGTGAAAAAGATTGCCACGATGGCTCGCACAGGTAATCCGCAAGCCTGGATGAAGGAACTGAGCAAGAGTTGGATGGAGAACGATCCTGATGAAGCGGGCTACCTTTATGTCGATGGTCATGTGCGGGTATACCACGGTGATCTGGCTAATCTACCGCGCCGATTCGTCTCACGCGAGAAACTGTGCCTGCGTGGCACCAGCGATTACTGGGTAAACGATGCGTTGGGTCGCCCCTTCTTTGTCGTATCGAAGGTCCTCAATGAGGGGATGGCGGATTGCCTGATTAAAGACATCGTACCCGAACTGTTAATCAGCGTTCCCGGACAACCAACCATGGAGGCGTTGAGTCAGGATCTGCGTTTGCACCGTTTCGTCATGGTGTTTGATCGGGAAGGTGCTACGTACAGTCTGTTCTCTGAACTCTGGAAGCAGCGCATTGGCGCGCTGAGTTATCGCAAGAATGTCAAAGAGGTGTGGCCGGAAGATGAATTTATTGAACAGGAGGTTCCTCAGCCTGGCGGTGGCAGTACGCGAATGAAACTGGCCATGCGGGAAACCCGGCTGGTTTCAGGCAAGGACTCAATGCCGGTCACCGAAGTGCGTCGTCTGACCTTGACGGGGCATCAGACGGCCATCATCACCAGCGCGCAGCATCTGGGAAATGGGGTCATTGCGGGCCGTATGTTCTCCCGGTGGTGCCAGGAAAACTTCTTCGGCTACATGATGGAACACTATGATATTGATGGACTTGTTGAGTATGGCGCGGAAAGTCTTCCTGGCACCTTATTGACTATCAACCCCACATGGCGCGAACTCGACAAACAGGTCAAAAAAGCACATCAAGCCGAGAGGAAACTTCAGGCAGAACTGACCAGACACACCCTGATGGACAGCGTGGATATTCAGAAAAAAGCCGAATCCGTCGAAGCACTTCAGACCGTGCAGATTGAACTGGCACGATTTCGTGCCGAGCGACGGGATATGCCCCGAAAAGTAACGCTGGACAGTTTGCCCGAGGAGTTGAGAGTAACTCAGTTGTTGCCGTTGAATAAAATGCTGACCGATGTGGTAAAGATGATCGCCTACCGCGCTGAGACCGCCTTGGTGGCGATATTGCGACGTCACTTGAAAAAGGAAGACGAAGCGCGAGCGCTGGTGCGGGAGTTATTCGTGTCTTCTGGTGACATTGAGCCTGATGATGCCGCACAGACACTGACCATCAAAATTCATCGGATGGCAAATCCTGCTCATGACAAGGCGATTGCGAGCCTCCTTGAAGAATTAACGCGGCTCGCTTTTTGTCATCCCGAATCAGGTGCAAGAATGATTTACAAATTGGCATGAGGTGCCAAACTCACATCCTGCTAGATCAGGAAGTCTGAAGTTACGCGCGGACGAATCAAGCGGGTTTTATTGCAGAATCGGTAGGCGGAGGAACCCGCCCCGATTCGGAGAGTGGAGAATGTGCGAAAATGATCGAAAAAAGAGGCGATGAAGCACTGCGATGACAGCGAAGGATCGGTCAGAAATCACCGCGAATGACTTCTCGGCCCAGCCCCGCGGATGGATGAACCGCACCGTCGCCGGTGCTGGGATCACCGGCGCGCTCGGTGACTTCTGCTACGAAACCACCACCGTGATCCTGCCTGGTTTTCTGGCCGTGCTGGGTATTCCGGCCGCTGCACTCGGGCTCATCAAGGGCATCGCCGATGCGGTGGCGAGCTTCACCAAGATGGCATCGGGCTACGTCGCCGACAAGCTCGGCCATCGCAAGCTTTTGGTGCTGGTCGGCTACGGTCTTACCTCGCTGGGACAGGCGCTGACCGCGCCGGCATTCTGGTGGGAGGTGGACCGTGTCGCGCTGCTGGCCGGAATTTTCTTCATCGCCGGGCTGTATGTGGCGGTGCAGGAGGCGCTGGAATCCACTGTCTCCGCCAACATGGTGCCCACCGAAACGATGATTATGAGCATCGGCGCACTGGGTACGATCAACGGCGTGGCCAAATTCCTTTCCACCGCCAGCATCGGCGTGGTGTGGACAGCGGTCTCGCCGGTGCTGGCATTTGCGCTGACCGCAGGATTCATGCTGGCGGGCACATTCGCCCTGCCGCGGGTGCGCGCCTGATGGAGCGCCTGAGCCTGGAGCGCCGCCAGGTCTGGATCTACCTGGCCGCCATCATGAGCGGTCTGTGGCTGGGTACCCTTGCGCCCGGACTCGGGCCGCGCTTCGAGGCCCTGTTGTGGCCGGTGCTGGCGGCGCTGCTTTACGCCACCTTCGTGCAGGTGCCGCTGCTGCATGTGCGCGATGCCTTCCGCGATGGCCGCTTCGTCCTCGCGGTCCTGCTCGGCAACTTCGTCCTTATCCCGCTGCTTGTGTGGCTGGCGCTTCAGTGGCTACCTGACGATCCGGCCCTGCGACTGGGCGTGCTGCTGGTGTTGCTGGCGCCCTGCACCGACTGGTTCATCACCTTCACCCAGCTCGGGCGCGGCAGCACTGCACGCGCGATCGCCGTGACGCCGATCAACCTGCTGCTGCAACTGCTGCTCTTGCCGGCCTACTTGTGGCTGATGCTGCCGGCGGCTGATTTCAGTGCCGCACTCAAGACTGAAGAAATGCTGCCCGCCGCGCTGGTGCTGATCGGATTGCCACTTGTGACTGCCGCACTCACCGAGCGTTGGATCGAGGCCCGACCAGAACGAACCGTCTGGCGCGAGCGCCTTGGCTGGTGGCCGGTGCCCTTGCTGGCCGTGGTGGTCTTCCTGATCGCCGGCGCGCAGGTCGGCACGGTGCTTGATGCGGGGTCCGTGCTGCTGACGGTGCTGCCGGTGTTCGTTGGGTTCCTGCTGGTGGTGGCACTGCTGGCACGCGGCCTTGCACGCTGGCTGCGACTGCCGGTGGATGGCGGGCGCACGCTGGCCTTCAGTCTCGGCACCCGCAACTCATTCGTCGTGCTGCCGTTCGCGCTCGCGCTACCTGCAGGCTGGGAGACGACCGTCGTGGTGATCGTGTTCCAGTCGCTGGTCGAGTTATTCGGAATGGTGTTCTACCTGTGGTGGCTGCCGCGTTATCTGTTCAGATCATCGACGAAGTCAAGCCGATGAGTCGCGCAGGGCATCGATCAGGCTGGATGCTGGACGCTGGACGCTGGGCACCTCCGATGAGTCGCGCAGGGCATCGATCAGGCTGGATGCTGGACGCTGGACGCTGGGCACCTCCGATGAGTCGCGCAGGGCATCGATCAGTGGGCAGCGAACCTGACCTGTCGCTGCGCAACAACGCTCGACAAGCTCTGCGAGTACCTGCTCGATCCGGCGCAAGTCGGCAAGCTTGATTCGCACATCCGCCAGTTTCCTTTCCGCTTGCTCGCGCACATCATCGCAGTGCGCCCCATCCTCGAGCTTGAGCAATTCCATAACCTCGTCCAGGCTAAAACCCAGACGCTGCGCCGACTTCACGAATTTCACCCGAACTACATCCGGGCCGCCATAGCGGCGAATGCTGCCGTAAGGCTTGTCCGGCTCAGGCAGTAAGCCCTTGCGCTGATAGAAGCGGATCGTCTCCACGTTGACCCCGGCGGCGCGGGCGAAAGCACCGATAGTCAGATTCTTCAAATTGTTTTCCATATCACTTGACTCCGTACACGACTACGGAAGTAAAGTTACACCATCCAGTTCAGATTTGAAAGGACAAGACTATGTCACAACCACGAAACGGGCGCGGTGCCCTCTTCGCCGGTGGACTTGCCGCAATCCTGGCTTCCACCTGCTGCTTGGGACCTCTGGTCTTGGTCACCGTGGGCTTTTCTGGTGCCTGGATCGGTAACTTAAAGGTACTGGAACCTTACCGCCCGCTTTTCATCGGCGTGGCGATAATGGCCCTGTTCTTTGCCTGGCGACGCATTTTTCGTCCAGTACGAAATTGCAAACCGGGCGAGGTCTGCGCGATTCCGCAGGTGCGCGCTACCTACAAGCTCGTTTTCTGGGTTGTTGCGATGTTGGCGCTGATTGCGTTGGCCTTTCCCTATGTTGCGCCGTTGTTCTACTAATTCACTATATGGAGGTTTGACCATGAAAAAATTTATTACCGCCCTTGCCTTAGCCCTGAGCGTCAGTGCACCCACCTGGGCTGCCCTCCAGACCGTCACGCTGGCTGTCCCCAGCATGCATTGCGCCACATGCCCAATTACGGTCAAGAAGGCGCTCTCCAGAATCGATGGTGTGAGCAAGATCGACGTGAGTCTCGAGAAGCGTGAGGCCGTTGTCACCTTCGATGATGCAAAAACCACCGTCCAGTCCCTGACCAAGGCGACTGCCGATGCGGGGTATCCATCCGACATCAAGAGGTGACCCATGGATAACCGGACATTGATCAAGACTGGCGTTGCAGGTTCTGTGATTGCCGTATTGTGCTGCTCGACACCAATTCTCGTGATCCTGCTCGGTGCCCTGGGCTTGTCCGCTTGGGCTGGGTGGCTGGATTATGTGCTGATGCCTGCCCTTGTCGTTTTCGTTGGCATCACGATCTACGCGTTGTATCACCGGCGGGCGGAAGCTGTCTGCTGCGCCGTTGAAGCCAAACAGAGCCAGAAGAAGGGAATATCAAATGAGTAGCCACGTACTGAAAATCACTGGCATGACCTGCGACTCATGCGCCGTTCACGTCAAGGCAGCACTGGAGAAAGTCCCCGGCGTGCACTCGGCGGAAGTGTCCTATGCCAAGGGCAGCGCCAGGCTCACCACCGAGGCCAGCACGTCGCTGGACGCGTTGACCGCCGCCGTGGCTGGGCTCGGATATCTGGCCACGCTCGTCGATGCGCACGTGGCTCCGGCAGGTAGCAGATTGCTTGGCGAGGATGGAGGCAGGCTCCACATCGCCGTGATCGGCAGCGGTGGCGCGGCGATGGCGGCAGCGCTGAAGGCGGTCGAGCGCGGTGCGCGCGTCACGCTGATTGAGCGTGGCACCATCGGCGGCACCTGCGTCAATATCGGCTGCGTGCCGTCCAAGATTATGATCCGCGCCGCTCACGTGGCACATCTGCGCCGCGAAAGCCCGTTCGATGGCGGCATGCCGCCGGCACCGCCGATGATCTTGCGCGAGCGGCTGCTGGCCCAACAGCAGGCCCGCGTCGATGAACTGCGCCACGCCAAGTACGAAGGCATTTTGGAGAGCAATCCCAGTATCACCGTGCTGCACGGCGCAGCCCGCTTCAAAGACAATCGCAACTTGGTCGTACAACTCAACGATGGCAGCGAGCGCAGGGTGGCGTTCGACCGCTGCCTGATCGCCACTGGCGCGAGCCCGGCCGTGCCGCCGATTCCCGGCTTGAAGGACACGCCGTATTGGACTTCCACCGAAGCGTTGGTCAGCGACACCATTCCCGAACGACTGTCCGTGATCGGTTCCTCAGTGGTGGCAGTCGAACTGGCGCAAGCCTTCGCCCGGCTGGGCAGCCAAGTGACGATCCTGGCGCGCAGCACGCTGTTCTTCCGCGAGGACCCGGCCATCGGCGAGGCGGTCACAACCGCTTTCCGTGCCGAAGGCATCAAGGTACTGGAACACACGCAAGCAAGCCAGGTCGCCCATGTGGACGGCGAATTCGTGCTGACCACAGCGCAAGGGGAACTGCGTGCCGACAAACTGCTGATCGCTACCGGCCGGACACCGAATACACGCGATATCAGACTTGATGCGGCAGGAATCGCCGTCAACAAACAGGGTGCCATCGTCATTGACAAATGCATGCGCACCAACGCTCCGAACATCTATGCCGCTGGTGACTGCACCGACCAGCCGCAGTTCGTCTATGTGGCGGCAGCGGGCGGCACCCGTGCCGCCATCAATATGACCGGCGGCAACGCGGCCCTGGACTTGACCGCAATGCCAGCGGTGGTGTTCACCGATCCGCAAGTGGCGACCGTGGGTTACAGCGAAACGGAGGCACACTTGAAGGGCATCGAAACCGACAGCCGCATGCTCACGCTCGACAACGTGCCGCGGGCGCTCGCCAACTTCGACACACATGGCTTTATAAAGTTGGTCATTGAGGAAGGCAGTCGGCGGCTCATTGGTGTACAGGCAGTCGCCCCGGAAGCGGGCGAACTGATCCAGACGGCCGCGCTGGCGATTCGCAACCGCATGACGGTGCAGGAATTGGCCGACCAGTTGTTCCCGTACCTGACGATGGTGGAGGGATTGAAACTTGCAGCACAGACCTTCAACAAGGACGTGAAGCAACTATCCTGCTGCGCCGGATAGAGACTCTCAAATAATCCTTGACTCTGGAGTCAGGTCCAGGGGCTACCGTAAGGTTGTGTGAGAGAGGATGGCCTTTTCGGGCCATCTGATTTTGCGCACCTTAACCCAACTCTTTTGGAGAAATACCATGACGTCCCAACGCAAAGTCGAAATCTTCAGCGCAGGCTGCCCCGCCTGCCAAACGGCCATCGAACTCGTCAATCGCCTCGCCTGCGGTTCCTGCGAGGTCTCGATCCTCGACATGAATGACATCATAGTGGCAAAACGCGCCCATGATCTGGGCGTTCGCTCGGCCCCTGCGGTGGTCATAGACGGTCGGCTGGTTTCCTGCTGTTCGGGGGGAGGTGTCGAAGAACAGTCGCTGCGTGCCGCTGGCCTTGGTCAGGCCTAGTCTCTACACCCGGCGAGGGGTTACGGCTTCTTGCTGGATGTCGTTCCATCAAGTTCTTTGAATGAACGCTTGACCTTGGTGTCGGCTCAAAGGTTTACACTGGTGCCTGAGACTTGGAGGATACCTTCATGTATACCATCGGCAAGGTAGCCACGCTGGCAGGGGTCAGCCCTGACACGCTGCGCTACTACGAAAAAGAACATCTCATCGCGCCGGCATCGAAAACCGCTGCAGGCTACCGGCTGTACAACGATGAAGCCGTGCGCCGCATCAGCTTCATCAAACAGGCCCAATGGTGCGGGTTTACGCTGTCCGACATTCACGAACTGCTGACGCTCAAGCACAGCGCCAACGCCTGCTGCGAGGATGTGCGCAGTCTGGCCATTGAGAAGAAGTTGGTCATCGAACACAAACTTCGTGCCCTGCAGGCCATGTCGCGCGTCCTTGATGTGCTGATACAGGACTGTGCGGGAGGCAAGACCGCGATTGATGACTGCCCCATCCTGTCTGCGCTGGAGAACAGTTTGCATGAGGTGTCGGGGTGATCGTCACCATCGAAATCATTGCCGCGCCGGGGTGCAGGAAGCGTGCAGACGCCCAGGTCGATCTGCGCGCCATCGCGGTTTCCTTGCTTGGCGAAAACAACATCGCCTGGCGCGAAATCAATGTGCTCGAGGCGCTTGACTATGCAGTGTCGCTGGGGGTGCTGAGCATACCGGCCATCGCCATCAACGGCCGGTTGAAGTTTTCGTCTTTACCGACCCCCAAACAGTTCAAGACGGAGCTCAGCCGCCTGGTAACTTGCTGATGGATGCCGAAGTACTCCGCCAGATGGTGGCAGAGGTCGGGCCTGGCGCCCTCTGGGTTGGTTTCCTGACAGGCCTGGTTTTCAGCTTTAACCCAGTGGCGCTGGCGGCGATTCCCGTTTCGCTTGCCTATGTGACGACATCACGCTCGCCACGCCAGGCAAAGTTCTACGGCAGCCTTTTTGTCCTTGGTATGATCGTCACCCACGTTGTCTTGGGACTTGCCGCCAGCATGGGCGGCAGCTGGGGCCAACGCCTGTTTGGGCGTACATGGGGGTTGGTACTGGGCCCACTGCTGATCGCGCTGGGCCTGATCTGGCCGGGCTGGTTGCGTCTGCCGCTTCCTGCATTGAAATTTCGTGCGCGGCCAGCGACGGGGGCCTGGGGCGCTTTTGCGCTGGGTGTGCCATTTTCGGTGGCGATATGCCCGGTTTGCACGCCAGCATTAGTCGTCCTGCTTGGCGTTGTGGCTGGCATCGGCTCCCCCGGTTTCGGCGCGATGCTGTTGCTGGCGTTCTCAGTGGGCAGGTCGATTCCGATCCTGCTTGGGGCAATGACCGTTGGTTGGCTGGAAAACCTGTCGGCACTGCGCCGATTCCATCAGGCCTTTGAAATCATCGGTGGGATTCTGTTGATTTTGTCCGGTTTGTACCTGCTCAACACCTATTTCTTTGTCGTACCCAACTTGGCAGCGTAACCATCTGGATAGCCATCAAAATGAGTCCACCTGAATTCGCTGCTCCTCCCACAGCACCGGCGGATCGACCGCCAGATCAAACAGCGTAATGTGGCCCGGCAAGGCATCGTCCAGGATGGCCGCAACTGTCCACGGCGGCAACAGCGTCAAATTGATCATCCGGCTGACGTAACTGTTATCCACGCCCTCACGGATAGCCAATTCCCGCATAGTTTTTACTTCGCCGGATTCGAGCATGGACTGCCAGCGATGACCTCTGGCCAGCGCCAGTTGCAGCGGCGTTGTTGCAGTGTCCCATGGCCTCACCTTGACTGTCTCGCCATTGGGCAGCGTGACCAGTTTGCGCCCGCTACGTCGCTTGATCTGGATTGGCACCGACAACGTCAATCGGCCATCACTGGCCTCAATGACTCCAGGTTTGCCCGTCTTCTGGATGCGGGTCTCGCTCATGCCAATGCCTCTTCGGGCCGGGGAATGTCCGCCGGTTGCAGTTCAAGCACCAGACGCTCGATGCCATTGGCGCGCAGCCGCACCTCGAGGTCACTGGGCGATACGATGACTTTCTCCACCAAAAGTCTGACGATCCTGGATTGTTCAGCCGGGAAAAGCTGGTCCCAAATCACGTCGAGTCTGGTCATGGCCACGGTAATTTTGGCTTCGTCCAGGGTGGGGTCGAGTTTTATCGCCTGCGGCAACATCTCACGCAAGAGTTCCGGGGCGCGCAGGACCGTCCGCAACTGCTCCAGTACCGCCGATTCGAGTTCTGCGGCTGGCAGGCGCGGCAGACCTGACGCACCAGCGTGCTCCTTGGCATCCCGTTGCGGCACATAGTATCGATACCGACGGCCATTCTTTTTCGTGGTGTACCAGGGTGACAGCGCGCGGCCATCGTTGCCGAAAACGATGCCCTTGAGCAGATATGGCACGGTCGCCCGCGTGGCATTGCCGCGCACCCTGCCATTGGTAGCCAGGATTGCGTGGACGTTGTCCCACAGTTCGCGGTCAATGATGGGCGGATGCTCGGCTGGGTACCACTGCTCCTTGTGGCGCAGTTCCCCAAGGTAGGTTCGATTGCCGAGCATCTTGTAGATCAGGCTCTTATCGATCGGCTTGCCTTCCCTGACCTTGCCGTCCTGCGTGGTCCAGGCCTTTGAGGTCACCCCGTCAAGACGCAATTCCTTCACCAGCAAGGTCGAGGAACCGAGTTCGACGAAGCGTTGGAAAATATGGCGGACAATTTTGCCCTCGCGTTCGTTGGGCACCAGTCGCCGGTTCTCGACATCGTAGCCGATCGGCGGCACGCCACCCATCCACATGCCCTTGCGCTTGCTGGCCGCGATCTTGTCGCGGATACGCTCGCCCGTCACCTCTCGCTCGAACTGGGCGAAGGAGAGCAGGATATTCAGCATCAACCGACCCATTGAGGTGGTGGTGTTGAATTGCTGAGTGACTGAAACGAAAGACACGTCATAGCGTTCGAACACCTCGACCATCTTGGAAAAGTCAGCCAAACTGCGCGTCAGGCGGTCGATCTTGTAGATCACGATCACATCGATCTTTCCAGCCTCGATATCCGCCATCAGACGCTTGAGCGCAGGCCGTTCCATATTACCGCCGGAAAATGCCGGATCATCGTAATCGTCTGCCACCGAAATCCAGCCCTCTGCACGTTGGCTGGCGATGTACGCATGACCGGCGTCCCTCTGGGCATCAATCGAATTGTATTCCTGGTCGAGCCCCTCATCAGTAGATTTGCGCGTATAGACCGCACAGCGGATACGGCGCTTCAGAACTTCGCTCATAGACGACCTCCTTTCTTAGAGGTGGCCTTGGATGTGGCTGGCGGTTTGAGCCCAAAGAACAATGGACCAGACCACCGTGTCCCAGTGATCTCCCGGGCAATCATGGAGAGGCTTGGGTACATACGCCCCTGAAAATCATATTGGCCATCGGGGGTTACCACGATTCTGTGAATAATCCCCTTATATTCTCGAGTCAACATCGTACCAGCGACCGGTCTGTGATCGCGATCGCGCTTTTTGTTCTGGCCGGTTTCCAGGATGGTTTTGATGCGGCGGTCATTCCGGTCCATCAGGTTACGATCAACTTTCCGGAACTCGATCTCCTGCAGCCGGTAGGCAATGCGCCGTTCCAGATACTGGCGGTTATAGATAGGCGTATCTGATCGGAACAATTCCTTCCAGAGAGATCTGATCTCGGCCATTTGCAAATCTGGCAACCCGGCAATCTGGGCGGTCACAGATGCGGGAGTAGTGTAATGGTTGGGGGTTGCATTCATCATGACTCCGTTTCTTCGTTGTTGACGGTATCTGTATGAACGCTCTGGTGGCCACTAAAGCCAAGTAAAAACTTGCCCTCTCCGATGATCTTTGCAGTCTTCGCAACAGGTGCCATCCGCAACCGTACCAGCCCCTTGGCCAGTAGGAACGCGAGTTCTGCCAGACGCTGATCGGGAGACATGAGTTCAGGGGGATGATAGTTTATTTCATTCATTGGTGACCAGTCCTTTCAGAGCAACTCGCTTGAAACGTCATTGTCCTGAAAGATGGTCACCGACACCATGAGGGAATTTCGGGTTAGTGCGGTTTGGTGCGGTCTACTGCAAAAACGTGGTGCCGTCAGCACAAAATCCATGAACAAATCAGTGCATCAAGTGATGGGCCAAGACGGTTTTCAGAAACTGTTTGCCAGTCGGGGCGCTGGACAGCAAATCAACGATCTGCGCCTTGACCTGTTGTGCATCCAGTCCGGCTTTTTCGGCAGCAAGCATTACCGCCGAGTAAGCATCGAGCACATCAAGGCCGGTGATGTCATAGCCGTGACCGCGTGCAAGCCAACGCAGCGACGCAAGCCCTGCAGCGACAGCGAAGTCAGGTTGGCTCTCGGTGCCCTCCTCGCCCTTTGCGAGTGTTTTATCTGCAAGCCGAGGTGCAGTACCACTATTTGAGAGAACGCGCGAAATCAGTTGTTCTCCCTGCCAGCCGTCTGTTTGAGGCGCGCGCCAACTTTGTGGCAACCCCCCAATTGCGATTGATCCTTGACGAAGCGGGATTGGCACAAATCATTCCGGCGGTAAATAACGCGTTCATGGATGGGCTACCGGACATCATCGCCATCGATCCGATCCGCAACGTTTTCGACGGAGGGGATGCTGGTGGAGAAAATGACAATGGGGCAATGCTTTTCTTCCTGTCGCAGCGGGTGGAGCGTTTGCGTGATTCCATCAACCCGCAGGCAGGAGTGATTCTGGCCCATCACACCCGCAAACTCGGAAAGAAGCAATTTGAGGAAGACCCGTTCCAGGCGCTGGCCGGGGCAGGAAGCCTGCGTGGTTACTACTCCAGCGGAATGCTTCTATATCGACCTGATGAAGCGCGAACGACCCGCCAACTCCTGTTCGAGTTGCGCAATGGCCCCGGTCTTCCAGTCAAGGCTGTGGATAAGATCAATGGGGAATGGCGGGAGGTGAACTCAAGTGAACGCTTGATCAGGAAGGATTATGGCGAACGGCTTGATGCTGAGCGGCGGCGCAAGCGCGATGTGATTCTGCAGATCCTCTTTGATGAAGCAGCCCAGGGTCGCTGTTACACCACTAACCAGTTCGCTGAAGCATTTGAAGGCAAAGCCGGATTGGGAGCCAACCGCACCATTAATGATCGGCTCTCAGTGCTGGCCACCAATGGGTATGTCAAATATTTCCGCAACGGCGAGGACTACGGCTTGCCTCCTTGCGAGCGCACCAAGTTCGGCTATCTCTGCGTCGAGGGTATGGTGTTTCACATCCGGTGTGGCGACCCCAATCCGAACACTGGCGAGATCCCCATGCGCGAGTTGAGTGTGCAGCCCACCCACTATAAATGCCCACAATCAGGCACCGCTATGCCGGTGGAAAACCCTGAGGTGTGGGTCTATCAAGAGGACATTAACCAGGGGAGTGATATCGCATGAATACGCCACAAAACCAGTTTGCAAAAGTTCTGCAATCTGCTCCAGTTTTCTGCAATCTGCAAACTGGTTGCAAACTGCTTTTCATTCAAATCAATGAGTTAGGCCAGTTTGCAGTTTGCAGAAAACCCTCTGCAATCTGCTTGCAAACTACCTGCCGCCTTGCGAGCGCACCAAGTTCGGCTATCTCTGCGTCGAGGGTATGGTGTTTCACATCCGGTGTGGCGACCCCAATCCGAACACTGGCGAGATCCCCATGCGCGAGTTGAGTGTGCAGCCCACCCACTATAAATGCCCACAATCAGGCACCGCTATGCCGGTGGAAAACCCTAAGGTGTGGGTCTATCAAGAGGACATTAACCAGGGGAGTGATATCGCATGAATACGCCACAAAACCAGTTTGCAAAAGTTCTGCAATCTGCTCCAGTTTTCTGCAATCTGCAAACTGGTTGCAAACTGCTTTTCAGTCAAATCAATGAGTTAGGCCAGTTTGCAGATTGCAGAAAACCCTCTGCAATCTGCTTGCAAACTACCTACCGCCTTGCGAGCGCACCAAGTTCGGCTATCTCTGCGTCGAGGGCATGGTGTTTCACATTCGTCATGGCGATTCCGACCCAAATACTGGCGAGATCCCCATGCGCGAGTTGAGTGTGCAGCCCACCCACTATAAATGCCCACAATCAGGCACCGCTATGCCGGTGGAAAACCCTGAGGTGTGGGTCTATCAAGAGGACATTAACCAGGGGAGTGATATCGCATGAATACGCCACAAAACCAGTTTGCAAAAGTTCTGCAATCTGCTCCAGTTTTCTGCAATCTGCAAACTGGTTGCAAACTGCTTTTCATTCAAATCAATGAGTTAGGCCAGTTTGCAGTTTGCAGAAAACCCTCTGCAATCTGCTTGCAAACTACCTGCCGCCTTGCGAGCGCACCAAGTTCGGCTATCTCTGCGTCGAGGGTATGGTGTTTCACATCCGGTGTGGCGACCCCAATCCGAACACTGGCGAGATCCCCATGCGCGAGTTGAGTGTGCAGCCCACCCACTATAAATGCCCACAATCAGGCACCGCTATGCCGGTGGAAAACCCTAAGGTGTGGGTCTATCAAGAGGACATTAACCAGGGGAGTGATATCGCATGAATACGCCACAAAACCAGTTTGCAAAAGTTCTGCAATCTGCTCCAGTTTTCTGCAATCTGCAAACTGGTTGCAAACTGCTTTTCAGTCAAATCAATGAGTTAGGCCAGTTTGCAGTTTGCAGAAAAACAGTTTGCAAACCCCTCTGCAATCTGGTTGAAAATATCTATGAATCAATGTGTTATGACCAGTTTGCAGTTTGCAGAGATTACCCCTCCTACTACGTAGGAGAGGGAACAGAAGTACCCTCTCCGTTACGTAGGGAGGTTTGCGCCGAGTTTTTGGATGAGTCAGATGGCAGGGTCATGCTTGCTCTGGATCTGGGTACCACCACCGGTTGGGCCCTGCGTGACCGTGAAAGACAAATCTCCCACGGGTACACCTCGTTTCGTCCGAATCGGTTTGAAGGCGGTGGAATGCGGTTTCTCCGGTTCAAGCGCTGGCTGACCGAAATCAAGGCCATCACTGGCGACATTCATGCCGTGTACTTCGAGGAGGTGCGCAGGCACGCCGGGGTCGATGCCGCGCACATCTATGGCGGATTGATGGCCACGCTCACGGCCTGGTGCGAGCACCACGACATCCCCTACCAGGGGGTGCCGGTGGGCACGATCAAGAAACATGCCACGGGAAAAGGCAATGCTGGCAAAGACGAGGTGATTGCCGCCATGCAGGTCAAGGGGCATCCGGTCACTGACGACAACGAAGCCGATGCCCTGGCGTTGCTGCATTGGGCCATGGACCAGGAGGTGTGAGATGAAGATCCCGCCTCACCGTTATCCGTCCCCGCTGGGTCGTTGCCAGCCGGAAATCATGGATGTGGAAACCACCAAACGCGATGGCTGGCAGGAACAGCACATTCTGGTGGTGTCCGGCGATGACTCGCGCTTGGACTTCGTGGAACGGGAGTTCATCCGCCGCCTTGGCAATCGGCTCTATGGAGGGAAACGCCATGAGTGATTGGAATACCGAAGCGGTGACTGGTCGGTTTGTTGAAGCCGCGCGCACGGCCCATCGACTACCTCCCGTGCGAGTCCAGGGATATTTCAATGTCTGGCCGCAGTTCGTGCGCACTGAGTTTGAGCGCATGGCCTGTGAGGAGGTGCCGATGGTGCGGTTTACGCCATCTCCAACAGAGATCGACCGGATGTTGGAGGTCATGGGCTGGGTGCAGTGGCTCGAAGTGGAGGAACGAAAACTGCTCTGGATGCGGGCCGAACGCTATCAGTGGCGTGAGATTGCCAAACGGTTCGGGTGTGCGGAGAGAACTGCGCAGCGGCGTTGGGCAAGAGCCATGGGCACCATTACTGAGAAATTGTGCGAGGGGGAATTAACCGAAGTTGCGGGGAACTGAAAACTCATTCGCAGAGGTGCGGAAGGATGAGGGAAGGAGGGCTTTTGGGGGGTGTCGCGTTTTCCTGAAAATTTGATATGATTCTGGCTATGGTTGCGAGAGTTACGACTCGCAACACCTTCAATGCAAACACCCGCCCAAGACTTGAGCTTCGGCGGGTTTTTTTATATCTGGAATTCCATGACCTCTCTGCAGATTGAATACCGGCCACTGGCGTCGTTGATCCCGTTTGCCCGAAATGCGCGGACTCACTCGGATGAGCAGATCGTGCAAATTGCCTCCAGCATTCGGGAATTCGGGTTCAACAGCCCGATTCTGGTGGATGGAAAACACGGGGTCATTTCTGGGCATGGACGGATTCTGGCAGCGCGCAAACTGGAAATTGAAACCCTGCCGGTGATCGAACTCTCTCACCTGACCGAAATTCAGAAACGCGCCTTCATCCTGGCCGAGAACAAACTGGCGGAACGGGCCGGGTGGGATCAGGAACTCTTATCCCTGGAACTGGCTGATCTGGAATCGGCTGGTTTTGATCTGGAACTCACCGGATTCGATGACAGCGAAATCCGCTCGTTGCTCGACACTCAGGACGAGACCGAATCCGAACCAGATGACACCGTCGATGAAGTGCCTGAGGCACCGGTCAAACCAGTCAGCAAAATCGGGGACATCTGGGTCATCGGGGAGCATCGCATGATTTGTGGGGATGCGGCTGATCCTACCGTGATCAAGGCTCTGATGGGCGATGAACATGCTGTCCTGTGTTTTACCAGCCCTCCCTATGGCAACCAGCGCGATTACACCGAGGGTATCAAGGATTGGGCCAGTTTGATGCGTGGTGTCTTTGCCCAACTGCCGATGGCGGCCGATGGTCAGGTGCTGGTGAATCTCGGCCTGATCCACCGCGACAACGAAGTCCTCCCCTATTGGGACGGCTGGCTCTCCTGGATGCAAGCCCAGAACTGGCGGCGCTTTGCCTGGTATGTCTGGGATCAGGGTCCGGGAATGCCGGGAGACTGGAGTGGGCGTCTGGCCCCGAGTTTTGAATTCATCTTCCACTTCAACCGCAAATCGGTTCGTCCCAATAAAATCGTGGAATGCAAACTCGCCGGTCAGGAATCCCATCTGCGTGCCAACGGTTCATCCACCTCGATGCGCAAGAAAAATGGGGAAGTGGATGGCTGGTCCCATGCGGGAACGCCCACCCAGGACACCCGGATCCCGGACAGTGTGATCCGCATCATGCGCCACAAGGGCAAAATCGGACAGGACATCGATCACCCGGCGGTTTTTCCGGTGGCACTGCCTGAATTCATCTTGCAAGCCTATTCGCAGAAAGGCGATGTGGTGTTCGAGCCTTTCAATGGTTCCGGTACCTCGCTTCTCGCCGCACAGCGTGCTGGCCGGAAATGCTACAGCGTGGAAATCGCCCCCGAATATGTGGATGTGGCGATTCGCCGCTTCCAGCAGAATTATCCGGAGGTTGCCATCACCCTGGCGGCAACCGGGCAGTCATTTGATGAAGTTCGGGTCGAGCGTGAAACCTGCGAGGTGACCCATGTCTGAATTGCAGGTACAGCACTGGCCCACCGGGAAATTGATCGACTATGCGAGAAATCCCCGTAAAAACGACCATGCGGTAGATCAGATGGCCTCTGTCATCACCGAGTTTGGTTTCCGTATTCCCGTGGTCGCCAAAAGCACCGGGGAATTGGTAGATGGCCACCTGCGTCTCAAAGCGGCCCGTAAACTGGGGCTTGCCACTGTCCCGGTGGTTTTGGCCGACGATCTGACCCCGGCACAAATCAAGGCATTTCGGCTTCTGGCCAACCGCTCGGCTACCTGGGCCGAATGGGATGATGAACTGCTGGCTCTGGAATTGGCCGAATTGCAGGAAGCCGGATTCGATCTCGATCTCACCGGATTCTCGGCCGAGGAATGGGATGCGCTCATCAATGGGGAAGAATCCACCAAAGAAGGACTGACTGACGAAGATACGGTTCCCGAAGTCACGGAAAACCCAATCTCCAAAACCGGAGATATCTGGATTCTGGGCGAGCACAAGGTACTCTGTGGCGATGCCACCAAGGCTGAGGACTACAAGGCATTGCTCGGTGACGAACTGGTGGACATGACCTTTACCGACCCTCCATACAATGTCAATTACGCGAATACCGCCAAGGACAAGATGCGCGGCAAGAACCGTCCCATCTTGAACGATAATCTGGGCGAGAATTTCCGGGGCTTTCTGGAGTCTGCCTGCCAGAACATCCTGAATGTCACCAAAGGCGCGGTCTACATCGCCATGAGCTCCTCGGAACTGGATACCCTGCAATCGGCATTTCGTGCATCCGGTGGCAAATGGTCCACCTTCGTGATCTGGGCCAAAAATACCTTCACTCTGGGGCGCGCCGATTATCAACGCCAATATGAGCCGATTCTGTATGGCTGGAAGGAGGGTGCTGATCACTACTGGTGTGGTGCCCGCGATCAGGGCGATGTGTGGCAGATCAAGAAACCCCAGAAGAACGACCTGCACCCCACCATGAAACCCGTCGAACTGGTGGAACGGGCCATTCGGAATAGCAGCAAGACTCGAGATTTGGTGCTGGACCCCTTTGGCGGTTCAGGTTCTACCCTGATTGCCTGTGAGAAATCAGGGCGACGTGCACGCTTGATCGAGATGGATCCCAAGTACGTCGATGTGATCGTTCGGCGCTGGCAGGAGTTCACCGGTAAACACGCCGCCCGCGAGGCCGATGGCCTGATGTTCGACGCGCTCGGCAGCGAAACCGCGGAGGCATGCCGGGATTAGCCGCCAATTTCGCCATATATCATGCGATGTATACCTCGCATTTCTGGCGATTCCAGGTCATAATCACAGCATGAAATGCTGAAGTAACCACAAACATGCGCCTGATTTTTAGCCGAAAAGGTTTCGACTCTCAATACGGAGGCGTACCCAGTCCGATCCTGCCAGACGGGCGGGTGGTTTCTTTGCCGATCCCCTCATCCGGTGACCTGCAGCGCCTTGGTGTGCTAAGGGCTGAGGGGATTGACCTCGGCGTACTTACCGCCGATCTCACACACAATCGCATCGACGCACAGACTGCAGTTCATGTCGATCCGGACCTTCATGGCCCGGCACTTGCGCGCGCATCGGCATGGCGTCCGGCATTCGGACAAATCGCTGCAGCACAAGGCCATTTGCAGAAGCAAGGCGTCGGTCCAGGAGACTTGTTTCTATTCTTCGGTTGGTTCAGAAAAGTAGAGCGAATCGACGGAGTCTGGCGCTACGTTCCCGGAAGCCCGGACATGCACACCCTGTTCGGCTGGTTACAAGTCGGCGAGGTGCTTCCGGTGACGGGTCGCGTGGACGAAGTCTTAAACTGCCACTCTTGGCTGCGGGAACACCCTCACATAGCAGCCGCCGACCGCTTTAGCAGCACGAACAATACAATCTACGTGGCTGCAGAGTCATTATGCTTAGGGGGCACGAACACGGGCCACCCTGGTGGCGGCATATTCGAGCGATTTATTCCGTCATTGCGGCTGACGGCAGATGGCCGAAAACGTTCGTGCTGGAGACTGCCAGCGTGGTTTATGCCTGTTGATGGCCGGCACGCACTGTCATACCATGGGAATAGGTCTCGTTGGGTAGCAGATAGCGATTCTGTGTTGTTGCAAACGGTCGCCAAAGGGCAAGAGTTTGTCCTTGATTGCGATTATTACCCAGAGGCCACGGAGTGGATGGTCACATTATTGACCGAATCGATTTTAACCAGTAGTATCAAAAAGTCGTAAGCCCTCAAAGAAGCAAAGAATTTCAACCCGTATAGGAAACAACATACCATGGCAGATTATAAGTTTGAGGACAGCAAACTTTTCGATGGAAGAAGAAACAAAATCGGAGCCCTTGATGGCAAATACATCCGCAATGAACGGGGAAATAAGTTGGGTGAGATAGATGGCAAGTATTTTAGAGATGAACGGGGAAACAAATTAGCGGAGTTTGACGGAAGAGATATCCGAGATCCACATGGTTCAAAAATTGGCACTATTGACGATGTCAAAAAACAGATCGAAGGTATTGGCGGTGCTTCTCTTGTTGCTATGTGGTTATTTTTTGTACATTGAAATTGACGTTTCTAGCCCTTCATAGGCCAGTTCGGTTTTTTGAATAACTCGATTGTCCGACCATTCCTCCCCGTAATTAAATTCGGGATATTTCCTTATGCCACACATCTATCGTTATGTCATTAGCCATGATGGCGGTTCTGCCCCTCGACCGTATGGCGGCTTCTGCACACTCGCCATATGCAAGCCAAGAATTCGTGCGGTTGCCGAAATCGACGACTGGATTATTGGATTTAGAAGTCGCAGTCACACAAAAGTCGTGTATGTAATGCAAGTGAGAGAAAGCCTACCTCTCGGCGAGTATTGGAGCGATATGCGTTTCCATGATCGTCGGCCCGATGCTACTTCACCAGTACCGGACAATATTTACCGACCAGATGGAAACGGTGGGCTTGAATGGGTTCAGAACAATGTTCACGACTGTAACGAAAAACCAAGGGACATCAGCGGACATAATGTGCTGATAGGATCGCGCTTTTGGTATTTTGGCTCCACCAGTCCAACACTACCGCCAGAACTCATTCATCTCATTCCATATTGTAGAGGCCATACAGTCTATAAAAATCGGCGACATGACGATGTCGAAAATCTTGAGCGATGGCTTGCGTCCTGGCCCTGCGGAATCCATGGCATGCCGATTAATGCCTGCTCAGAATTACAAGCGCGGCTTACTACCACAAAGGCAACAGAAGATCGAACTTGAGGATCTACTGCCGGATGACAGCGTCAATAGTGTTCACAAAACTGCCGCCAACGCTCTCTACAACGAAATCTTTGTGGTGACGGAACCCCCATCTCCTACCAAATTGATCGGTTGGCCAAGCGTGCCGCCTTCTCCAGCCTTGTTCAGTCAATCCGATAGACCCGTGTCCTACCTTGAATCTTATCTGAAACGATGATCAGCCCAAGTTTCTTCTTGAGGGCCCCAGTAAAGGTACCGCGCACCGTGTGTGCAAGCCAGCCAGTAACCTCGCAGATCTGCGGAATGGTCGCACCCTCGGGCCGCTTGAGCATGCCGATTACAGTGGCCTGCTTGCTGTTGTCGCGGGTACGACGAACCGGTGTTTGAGATTCATCCGTCACCTCAGCAGATTTGATGATTTCATCGAGGACTTCGACCGCAATTGGCCCTGGACGCGGAACTCCGAGGGCATCGTAGCCTTCTGCGGCCACGAACCAGTCACTGCCCAGCGGAGTGATGAGGACGCGGTTGAACAATCCTTCAAGCACCTTTTTGCGCGCGCCGCCCTTGATGTTGTCGGGAAACCAGGCGATCTTGCCATCAGTGTTGTGAATGGCATGGGCCAGGATGGCATGTTGAGCGGCGGTGAATTCGGTTTTCATGATGATCTCCTGTGTGAGAGTTATCGGTTATTCGTTGCTGCCAAATGTGGTGAGCAGTTCGTCTAAAAGTGTTTGCACCCGATCCAGGTCGCCCACATGACCCCAATGGATGGCATCGGGGTCGTTGCCAAAATGGTCGTCTGCCATTTGCTTGAGTTGTTCGATCTTGGCCTGGATGGCGGTCGATTTGGTGATGTAGGTGGCGAGGGCGTCGGGTTGGGTTTTCATTTTCGTGGCTTCCTGTGTTGATTGACGGTAATGACATTTACGCTCTGTTCCACATCAAAGCCAAGCACAATCAGCATCATTTTTCGTTCTTTCTGAACACTCATGGCACAGCGCGCTCCGACTCCTTGTCGTTACCCAAACTGCCGTAAACTGGTTGTGAAACCGGGCTATTGCGAGCAACACCTGCGACAGGTTCGTAAACAATGGGATGACCGTCGAGGCAACGCCTCGGCGCGCGGTTATGGCTCGCGGTGGCAAAGGGCTCGTGCGGTATTTTTGTCTTACCACCCGCTTTGTGCCGAGTGCAATCGTCAGGGTCGGGTCACACCGGCCTCCGTGGTGGATCACATCCAGCCGCACCGAGGCAATCAGGAATCGTTTTGGGACACGAACAACTGGCAAAGCCTGTGCAAACCTTGCCACGACATAAAAACCGTCAAGGAGGACGGAGGTTTTGGCCGTTCGCCGCCGCCAGGCACAACCTCGGCGCAAAAAACCAACCGGTAGGGGGGTCATTTCCTTCGGGCCGCCCGGTGCCAGACCGCGCGCCTGCCCAAATTTTTGTTTCCGCGAAATTCATTACCCCCTATCGGCGAGCTTGATAGATAAGGGTATTTTTTGGAACACGACCGAATAATTTCATGCTGCAGCCCATATGCGATGAGGATTTGAAAAACCTCGCAGTGACGGCAGAAGACCTTGCCAGAATGGCGATCACTGAAGAGAACCTGAGGCAGTTGCGTCTCAGCGAAGACGACCTGACGGCAATGCTGTCTGGGCAAATGAATCAGGAACCAAACCATGGCGACCCGAGGCCGCAAACCAACCCCGATTGAACTGAAACTGTTGCGTGGTAATCCCGGCAAACGCCCACTCAAGGCAAACGCGCAAGTGGTCCAGCAGACAGAGGCGGCCCTCACCGATAATCCACCAGCCATGCTGCTGGAAGAAGCTCATTCCTCCGGAAAAACCGTTCGCAGAGATGGCGCGTAGCGCCACCTCGCAAAACGCCGCTTTCGGCTATCGTCCCAATGTAACCGAAGAACTGTTCTGAACTTCGCCACTCTCAGCCGGGCAGCCCCTCTGGGTCAGCCCGGCCCCCCCCTTCCTGAAGATGGGAACAAAATCCCTGGCTCACGGGAAAACCCACAAACAATTTGCACCACTCAGCACCGCATAAGCACTGCGGTCATTCACCATCCCATCGCAATCCCTCAATCCTCACAGAGCGTGCAAATCAACACCTCATTTATCTTGCTTCCGCTCACGGGGTGTTCCACACCCCAATGCGGTGCGTTTATCTCTGGAACGCAAGCGCCAGGAACAGCACCGTCCTCCCCCTCTGGATCTGCCCGATCATATCAAGCAACGGGATGTCATCGTTCGCTCTCCCAGTCTGGATGCTTATGACCAACTCTATCTGGGAGGACTCTCCCATGAGTGATGATCTGTACCGCAGAGCCCAATCTCTCAAGTTACACGGGTTGTGTCAGCATTGGCAGGAAGTGGTCCAGTTCCCGTGGGTCTCGACCTTGTTGGGGTGGGAGGAACAGGCACGCACGGAACGTAGTCTCGCCCGGCGCCTGAATGCCGCCCGTATCGGTGCCTTCAAGCCCCTCTGCGACTTCGACTGGAGTTGGCCCACCCAGTGTGACCGCGAACTTCTGGAGGAACTCATGACCCTGGAATTCATGAAGAAACACGAAAATGTGGTCTTCATTGGTTCCAATGGCGTGGGCAAAACCACACTGGCAAAAAACATCGCACAGCAGGCCATCCTTCAGGGCCACACCGTCTTGATGACCACTGCAAGTCAACTCTTGGGCGAACTCTCCGCCCTCGACAGTGATTCGGCCCTGCGCCGTCGCCTGCGCCTCTATGCCAGTCCTGACCTGCTCTGCATTGATGAGGTCGGCTACCTCTCCTATAGCACCCGCATGGGGGATATGCTCTTCCAACTCATCAACCAGCGCTACGAATCCAAAAGTACCTTGTTTACCACCAACCGACCCTTCGCGGAATGGCCGGAAGTCTTCTCCAGTTCAGGTTGTGTGGTCTCCATGGTGGATCGCATCCTTCATCGTGCTGAAATCGTCCACCTCGAAGGCCAATCTTACCGCGCCAAAGAAGCTGCCGAACGCGCAACCCGGCGCAGGAAGAAACCAAAAACCAAACCCAATCCTTGATCAACCCTCACAAAACCGCGTAATACCCCTCATATTTACGCGGCTCCTCACCCCTGACAACAGTCATCCCCGGCATACCTCTGGGCTTGTTGACGAATGCCGTGCAAACGCTCGCAGGAATTTTATTGCCCAGCGCTACTGTGTTTCTGCTGTTGTTGTGCAACGACAGGGAAGTGCTCGGTCCGTGGGTCAACGGCAAGATGCTTAACATCTTCACGGCTTTTGTGTGCGGGATACTGATCGTTTTGTCCCTGGTTCTGACGGCTTCGGTGGTGTTTCCGAGTCTCTCCGGCAATTCGATCATCATGATACTGGTCGGCGGCGGCATTGCGGGTGTGCTGACAGCGGCAGGAATGGGGGTGTGGCACGTCTGGAAAGGCGCTGGACAACACGACATCGAACCCGATTGCGCGCGGGTTTATACCGCTGAGGAAGTCATCAATTGGCGCATGCCTGCGCTGGATGCGCTGAAACCGGCGCAACTCTCGGCCACGAAACGCACCTGGATGGGTGTGTTGCGCACGTATCTCGTGATAGTGTCATCAGCAACTTGAAATTGGGCCAAAAGCAGCAGTTTGAAATTGGAAGTCAAGTCGGCTAAGGGGGGGTGATATTTATTGTGACTGTCACATAATCCAGATTCACCGAACCCTCAACTTCCCGATTCTTTCAGTGATATCGTCGCCGTAACTTTATGATCATGTTTTGCGAGGTGGGGCTTTGCCCCATCCCTGCGAACTGCTTTTCCTCTGGGAGGGCATGGTCATGGCTACGGGCTATCGCTTCAAGTGCCTAAATTGCCACAAGTTATTCCGTCCTGATCCACGCAATCGTCGACACCAGAAGTACTGCTCACAACCGGAATGTCGAGCGGCCAGTAAAGCGGCCAGTCAGCAGCGTTGGCTCGCCAAACCCGAGAATGTTTCGTACTTTAAAGGCCCGGTCCATGTGAACCGGGTCCAACAGTGGCGTGCCGCCCATCCCGGCCACGGGCAATCCCGCCCTTCCAAGAGTTCTGCGTTACAAGATCTCTCAATCACGCAACCGACTGATAATAATAACGAAATAGCCAAATTCGCCAACCACCCGTTACAAGAGATCATAAACGCGCAACCCGCTGTTCTGATTGGACTTATCGCCCATTTCGCCGCATCACCGTTACAAGATGACATAGCCTTTTCTGCCCGACAACTGATACAACTGGGGCGTGACATCCTGGCTTCCCACCCCGCCGGTGGGAGCCCCCATGGAGGGTTTTGCCCGTGATTTCCTACGAACAGTTCTGTCAGATCCACGACCTGCATCAACGCCAGGCGTTGAATGCGGCTCAGATTTCCCGCGTCTTGAATCTGGATCACAAAACGGTAGCCACCTGGTTGGCTCGGCCCCACTTCATCTCCCGTGCCGCCGCCAAACGCAATAGCCTGCTGGAACCCTTCAAAGGCACCGTTGCCCATCTGCTCAACGCCCACCCCTACAGTGCCCAGCAAATCTATCAACGACTGCTCGAGGAAGGTTATACCGGTAGCCTGACCCTGGTGCGTGACCATGTCCGCCAAACCCGCCCCGTCCAGCGTCCGGTCTACCTCAAACTCCATTTCAGCCCCGGTGAATGTGCCCAGGTCGACTGGGGTGAATTCTCCACCATCGCCGTCGGTAATACCCGCCGTCGCCTCTCCTTCTTCGTCATGGTCCTGGCCTACAGTCGCATGACCTACATCGAATTCACTGTCTCCCAAACCATGGAGCATTTCCTCGCCTGCCACGAACACGCTTTCCAGGCCTTTGGTGGGGTCCCTACCAGAATCATGGTGGATAACCTCAAGTCAGCCGTCCTCAGTCGCCTCGTCGGCGAGGCCCCTGTCCTCAACCCCAAGTACCTCGATTTCTCCCGCCACTACGGCTTCGATATCACGGCCTGTAATGTAGCAAAGGGAAATGAAAAGGGCCGCGTCGAGTCCGGCGTTGGCTATGTCAAGAAGAATTTCCTCAATGGCCGTGAACTCAAGGATTTCCAACTCATCAACCCGGCCGCCAAACTCTGGCTCGATACCATCGCCAATGTCCGTTGTCATGGCGAGACACGACAACGCCCCTGTGATCTGTTCATTGAAGAGAAACCACACCTACGCCCGCTCAATTCCAATCCTTACGACTATGCCCGCACCCTCAGTTTGGTGGCCAACAGTCAGTTCCGCTTTACCGTCGACACCAACCACTACTCCGTTCCCGCTGATTATGCACACCGCCGTCTGACCATCAAGGCCCATCCTGATCGCCTGTGTGCCTATTACGACGGACAACTCATCGCCCGTCATGTCCGCTGCTATGACCGGCATCAGGACATCGAACAACCAGATCACGCCAAGGTCCTGCTGAACCAGCGTCAGCATGCCCGTGAACAGCGCCTGGTCATGAACTTCCTGGCCCTTTCGCCCCATGCCCCTGCCTTCTACGAAGGATTACAGCACAAACAACTCAATACCCGTCACCACCTGCGTCTCATTCTGGCTCTCGCGGAAATCTATCCCAGTGCCGAAATGGATCGAGCCATCCAGGACGGGCTGGCCTTCCAAGCCTTCAGTGCCGATTACCTCACCAATATCCTGGAAATGCGCGCCCGTGCTCTGCCAGAACCTGGCCCCTTGCACCTCACTCGCCATCAGGATCTGCTTGAGATCGATATCTCTCCCCCAGACCTTTCTCTCTATGAGGAGCACTGACCATGACCGATCCCCTCGATAGCCATCTCGAGAGCTTGCATCTGCCTTATACACGCCAACATTACACCGCCTTGTCCAAGGTGGTGGGAGAGCGCTCCTGGTCCTGCATCGATTACCTCGAGAACCTTATCCAGGGTGAAATCGAAGAACGCAACACCCGCTCCATTCAACGGCGTATTGCCGCAGCCCGTTTCCCGGTCATCAAATCCCTCGAGAACTTCCAGTGGTCCTGGCCCAAAACCATCGATCGGGAGAAAGTGCAATCCCTGTTCCGTTTCGGTTTCCTTACTGGGGAGTTACCTTCCAATATCATTCTGGTGGGCAATGTGGGTCTGGGTAAAACCCATCTCTCCATTGCCTTGGGACATACCGCTTGCCTGCGTGGGCATTCCGTTCTCTTTACCACCGCGGTGGACATCATCAATACCTTGGCCGCTGCTCAGTCCAGTGGACGCCTCAAGCAGGAACTCGCTCGCTATCTCAAACCGGCCCTTCTCATCATCGATGAACTGGGGTATCTGCCCATCGACAAGCAAGGGGCTGATCTCCTGTTTCAGATCATCAGCCAGCGCTATGAGCGTGCCCCCATCGTCATCACCACCAACCGGACATATAAACACTGGTCCAGTATCTTCAATAACGACAGCACCCTGACCTCCGCACTTCTGGACCGTCTCTTGCACCATGCCGAAACCATCGTCATTGATGGCAAGAGTTACCGCACAAGGGATGACATTCATGACCACTAAATCCAAAAAAACCCGTCAGGTCACTCCTCCCATGATCGCGGACGACCCTCTGGCTCTTCTGCTCCATGCCCCCATGTCTGATGAGGCCTGCGCTCACATCTGGGAATTCCTCAGTGATCTGGCCTTCTTCTTCGAGAGCGCACGCTTCGCCCAGATTCGCCGCTCACATTGTGCGCAAGGCGACCACAGAGCCAAAACCCCAGACTCCCCACTTCACGATCCAGACCAACTCGAACTCTTTCCCGATAATCCACCGTCCTGATCAAAAAATGATCCAAAACCCCAAACTTACCCTCGGGAATTTCATCCTGCTGTTTTATGGGAAATTCAGACTGCTGGTGACATGATAGCCACGGTCATGGTCATCTACAAGGTCATTCAGACCGCTTTCTGAACCGATCGTTCGACCTGCGTTCGCGGCCGGCTGTCCACTTTTTTGATTTTGGGGTTCGGGGAGCAGTGGAACAGCGAACCAACTTAGCAGCGACAGCGTGACGGCACCTATTCAGCAACATGCTGGCTGTTGCCCGAAGTGGGGGCAGCGGCCGGGCCGACCTGACGGCCACCGCTCTGCTCAAAATCATGCGCAACCTTGGCGATGGCTTCATGTAAAGCGGCGTTCAGTTGGGCTTTGCGTTCGGCGGGCGTGACGGTCGTATAGATGCGCGATAGGCGGCGGTCGAAGAACCCGGTTGCACTGTCGGCCCACACCGTGCGGCCGGTTTGCAGGTCGATCATTTCCGCTTCGACTCTGACTGGGCGGTAGACTTCATTCAAGGCCCAAAAGCCCGAGTATGGTGACGCCGGGCAGCAGCACCTTGTGGCCGACCAAAGCCAGCCGTTGGCGTAGTCGAACAGCGCGCTGGGGCGGTCAGTACCCGTCCAGCACAGTGCGCACAGCCAACGACCAAGCCGGAACTGCACACCGCTTTCGACAAACTCGCGATAGCCGTACCGGGCGCGAATCTCGGCTGTGTGCCGCCAGCGCTGTTCGCTCTCGCGGTAGGCGTGCGCGCAGGCGGCGTCTGCAATATCGAGTTGCGATGAAAGCGTATGCAGCACCGCGCCGGGCACGGCGGCCGGGTCTTCCAGGAAGGTGCCGAGAAAGCGTACCGTCGTCAGTTGCAGCGCGTAGCCCAGGCGGGTGCTGTCGCACCGCTTGGTGGCGATCCACTCGCGGTCATCGTCGTCGAGATGAAAGATGAAAGTAGCGCGCCAGTTCGTCGCTGGATAGCGGCCGTAGCGTTCCTGTTGCGTGGTGGACAGGAAACTGACCGGCATGGCGTCAAAGCGCCTCGGCGCAGAAGGTGGCCGGATTGACGATGCGCGTGCGGCCGATGCTGCCGCGTTGCAGCAGCCCAGCGCGGCGGTCGCCGGTCACGAGGTAGTCGGCTTCGCCCGCCAGTGCCATCGCCAGCAGGAATGCGTCGTTCGAATCGTTCGCCTCGATACCCTCCGGCAAAGGCGGCAGGGCATCCAGTACGATGGCCCGCTGCATGTTGTTTACCATCGTGCCGATGCGGTGCGCGGGCAGGATGGTCTTGAGCTTGGGGTAGCGGCTCACGCGCCGCAGTTCGTCAAGCTGCGCCGTCGATGTCACCAGTTCGAAGCGTGCCGCGCGCCAGGCGCGGTAAATCGTGTCAGGCGGGCCGTGCGGCGAGATCAGTGCGCCGAGCAGCACATTGGTGTCGAGGATGACCCGCATCAATGCTCACGTGCCCATTGCACGGCTTCGTCGATGAGGTCGGCCAATTCCGTCTCGCTCATGCTGGCGGCGGCAGTCTTGGCCTGATCGACGGCCCGCTCCAGCAAGTAGGCGCGTACCGCTTCCTCGATGAAACGCGACAGGTCGCCCTTGCGGCCGCCGCCCTGTGCGGCAATGAACATGCGCACGGACTGATCCACGTCCGGCGACACGGCAATGTTCCAGCGAACGGTATTCATGGCGCTTTCCAATCAGTGTTTATGCACATGGGTGTTTATACACCCTATTGACGGCCTTAGCAATAGTTCTATAAAACCTTCGTTTTATGAAACTTTAGTGAGCTACTCGGCGAGGAATGTCCGTCAGCCAACAACCTGACTTTAATAGTGGTTTGCATAATCAAAGTTCGATGTTATATCAACTCAACTTTAGACATCCAGTGCCCATCCTTGCGTCACCGGGACGGTGGCACAATTGGGGTGGAAATGGTTGAAACTGTTGCTGTTTGCTGCTGATTGGGGCATTACAGCCGCAACCTTGGGTCGCCGCGCTGTTCTGGGAAGGCGAATATCGAGGACTTTCGGTTGAAACCATCCCGGAAGGCAACTCCTGTAAATTCCATGCGCAGCCATTGGGCCACCAAACCGCCGATCAATGGTTGCCCGTTGCGCCATGGTGCAACGACAGTCATCGGAAAGGATTCTTCGGCCACCAGACTCAACAGTTGTACCAGGGTGTCAATCAGCGTTTAATTTTTTCCATGAATCAGCGTGTGTTTTCCAGCGATAAATTTCAAGAATTGCTTATGGCGTAAGCATTATCGGAGTTTTTACAGCATGCTGATTCTGTCATAAAGTGGAAAACCTTGCGTGCTGTTTGACAATAAAACCCTTTCGGCAACTTGAGATGACGATCTATCCCGCTGAGTAAGCCGTTCGCGCACAGTGCAGGCAAGGCCGTCAAAAGCCCCGCCCGCCATCTGAACATCATGACCCACCTCGAATCGAGCGCTTGCAGAGCCGGCCAAGCCCATGGCTGCGGCAACACGTTCATCGGCTCGCGTGCAGGCCGTACCCATTGCGCTGGCAGCCTCCGCATCGACACGGCTGCGCTCACTTTTGCTGACAACGACAGGCTTGGTCAGACCTTCATCCAGCACGCAGGGCAACTGTGGAATCGCATTGCGCTTCAGCGCCTTGCGCAAGGTCGACTCATTGATCCCTGCCCGTCTGGCAACTTCCGATGGATGAATACCCTCTGCAAGAATCCTTGCGCATTCTGCAATTTTATCCGGGGTGATCACGCGTGGCGCAGCACGACCGATTGTGCGATAAAACGAGCAAGGACCATCCTGCCGGTACTGTTTCGTCCAATTCATCAGGGTGCGGTGTGGAATCAGCAAGGGCGATCCTTCAAGGTCGCGCGCTCGAACGTGACCGTTTGCCATCAGGCTTGTTGTCTCCCGCACTAAATCGCGATCCACCGGCTATTTTTTCTCGTAATACGCCACCGTAAAGAAGTAGGGGGTAGTGAAGGAATGCGAGCGGGGAGAGTGCAGACCGGAGTGGTCATTGGACGGATCGTGCCTGTATCGGTAAACTTTTCCGTATCGTCATAAAAACAAAAGGAACGGCCCGCGAGGTTTATCCATCCTCGCGGGCCTATTGCCGGTGCAACTTCGATTCGCGTCGGGGAACACCAGCGAGGACTACATTACACGACAAGCATGGCTTTCTGCAAGTTTGCCGTGTTGCCCTCTTCACCCCAAGGGGGGCTGTGGTTTCGCACGCCATGGAACCTACCGGCGGGTCACGCCGGCAGGGACCCTGATTCCGCGCTGGTACTGCCCCCAAGGGCATTGCACCTTCAGTCTCCTGCCTGATCATCTGGCTGCTCGCTTTCCTGGAACTCTCAATGAGATTGAGCGGGTGGTCGCCACCGTTGATCAGGCAAAAAGCCTAGAGGCCGCCGCCGATCTCCTACGCCCGGATTGCGCCTCGCTCATCAGTGCGGTTCGCTGGATCCGCCGCCGGGTCATGCCGGTGCGCACCGTATTCACCCTGCTGGCGGGCATGTTTCCGGGAATATTCCAGGGGTGCGCGCTGACTGTGGCAGATTTCCGCCTCCGTCTTGACTGTGTCACCGTTCTGGTCCAGGCCCGTCATCTGGCCCGCGATACTCTGCCCAACTTACCTCGTCCACTGGGTTTTATTCCCCCACGAGCGGAGGGCGGTGGACGCAAAATCCGCTTCCAACAACGGATGGGGACTGACCCGCCAGCCTTGGCAGGGTAATTTGGACGCTCCACCCACCTCACCGGAGCGTTCCTCATGAAGCAACCCGATTCCCAACAGACCATGGCCCTGTTTCGCTATGGCCTGATCGCCGATCTCATCCATTTGCCGCCGGGCAGCAAAGGAATTCAGGCTCGCCTGAACGACAAGGCCCAACACGCTTATACCATTCCCGGAAGCCAGCGCACCCGGGTCGCTGCTGAAACTCTGCGCGATTGGCTCAAGGCTTACCGCCGGGGTGGCTTCGATGCCCTGCTCCCGAACGCCCGGACCGACCGGGGTCAATCACGCACGCTCCCTCATGCTGTTGCCGAGGTCTTGCTCAATCTCAAGGAACAACGGCCCGAACTCTCCATTCCCCTGATCATCAAGACCGCACAGGAGCAGGGCACCGTACCCGCAGAACTCGATTTGCCGCGCTCCACGGTCCACCGTCTATTCAGTCGCGCCGGTCTGATGCACAAAGACCGAGATGCCCCCACGGATCTGGATCGCCGCCGCTTCGCCTATGCTCACGCCGGTCAAATGTGGATGAGTGATGTCATGCACGGCCCCACCATACTGGTCGGAAAAGGACTACGGCGCAAGACCTACTTGATCGCCTTCATCGATGATGCGACCCGGGTGGTGCCCTATTGCGCCTTTGCCCTGTCCGAAAATACCCAGGCCTTCCTTCCTGTATTCAAGCAGGCCATCCTGCGCAGAGGGTTGCCCGAACGACTATTCGTAGATAATGGGGCCAACTACCGTTCTCAGCACCTTGCTCTGGTGTGTGCCAAACTCGGCATTGCCCTGATCCATGCCCGACCTTACCAACCCGCTGGCAAGGGCAAGCAGGAACGCTGGTTCAGAACCCTGCGTGCCCAGTTCCTGACCCGCCTGACCCAAGACGACACCTCCAGTCTCGACGCCCTCAACCGCCGCCTCTGGACCTGGGTGGAAGGCGAATATCACCAGACTCCTCATCGCGGCCTCGAGGGCCAGACCCCTATGGAACATTGGGCCCTCTGTGGCGATCAAGTCCGTTTACCCACGGCCGCTCTCAATCTTGATGACGCCTTCCTGTTCGAGGTCAAACGCCGCGTGCAGCGTGACCGTACCCTCAGCCTCAACGGCACCATCTTCGAGGTCGATGCCCACCTGGTGGGCGAAACTGTCCTCCTGCGCTTCGACCCCGCCCTGGCTCCCTCCCGCGGAATCGAGGTCTGGCACAAGGATGCCTTCGTGTCTCTTGCCAAACCCGTAGATGTCCATGCCAATTGCTTCGTGCGCCGTAACCACTCCCCCAAAACCACAGAGACCGCAGCCCCCCCGTCCACTCCTCTGGCCCTGCGCAATCTGCCACATTCCAACAAGGAGCCCCACTGATGTATCTCACTCACTTCGGCTTTACCCATTATCCCTTCGAGCGCGAACCACATCCCGATGAACTGTTCGGAGCCATCACTCTGCGCGAAGCCCATGCCCGCCTGCTGCATCTCACCGAACTGCGCGGAATCGGACTGATCACCGGCGAGGTGGGGAGCGGCAAGACCACCGCCTGCCGCCAACTCGTGGCCTCCCTGCATCCGGGTCTCTTCCGCCTGTTCTATGTCACCCTCTCCACCGGTAATGTCCTGGATATGTACAAATCCATTGCCTGGGAATTGGGACTGCCCATCGAACGCAACCGTGCCGCCGCCTATCGCTCGATTCATACCGAAGTAACGCGCCTGAGCAGCGAAGCGCGCCAGCATCCCGTCCTGATCCTCGATGAGGCCCAACACCTGCGTAACGATGTCCTCGAAGACCTTCGGCTACTCACCAACTACGCCATGGATTCCGAGCGTCGCCTCACCTTGCTGTTCGTAGGCTTGACCGAACTTCGCCGCCGCCTGGCCATGGCCGTCCACGAATCCCTCAACCAGCGGATCGTGATGCGCTATCACCTCACCGGTCTGGCCCGAGACGAACTGCCCGCCTACCTGAGCCATCGCCTGCAACTAGCCGGCAGCACCCTTCCTGTGTTTGAGGAAGCCGCCATCGAATCTCTCTATCAGGCCTCCCAGGGATTACCGCGTCGGCTTAATCGCGCCGCGCACTATGCCCTGTCTGCCGCCGCCCTGGCCAAAACCCGCCAGGTCAGCGCCGCACATGTGGAAAGTGCCCTTGAGGAGATCCGGCCATGAGTTCCTCCAACTCCAAGACAAAAAAACCTCCGTCTCTTACGCAAATGGTCATTGATGAACTGCCAGATCTCTTTTATTGCAACCTCTCGGACGAAGCCGCCTCCCACATCGCCGAATTCCTCAGTAACCTGGCCTTCATCTTCGAGGGAACTCGCTTCGCCCAGATCCGCCGCTACCACCTCTCCATGATTCCCGACCCCCCACCCCCAGATCCAGGACAACTCGACCTCTTCACCGACTTGCCACCCTCCTGAACCCAGTCGCCCCCTCAGTATAGGGGGGGTGCGCGTCCACAGTTCCCCCCCATCTCCCAAGAAGCCATCACCCTGGCCCGCATTCCACCACCTGCCCACACTATTCCACCTGGGGAATCATTCCGGGAAATCAGGCTCATTACCGCGCGGATTAATGTGGGATTTGACCGGTGGAATAATCAGGGTCCTAACAAGGCTCGTCAGTGCAAAACGTCTGCTTTGCTCATCTCCTGCCGGGTGTGAAAAATAATTATCACCACCCACAAAATATGTCACTTGATCCTCTTTGGTCAGGATGCTCAGTGAAGTTCCGATTTTATCTGCACCATCAGGAAAGCCGGGAAGAAGTGATTGCTTGAACATATCAACTTTCAGGTTGTAAATACAACGCCAATTTTATACCGATTTTCCCAATTCATGAAAAAATAAAGTGCTAAACTCAAATCCTGAAAAAATACTCAAAACCCGGTCGGGATCAGGAAGTCTGACATTGGGCAACGCAAGGAAACGATGACGCCAGAGAAACGTGGTATTGCGATGTACTTCGCAGACTTTCGCACTGTGGCGCAGGCTTTGACCCTCGGCCATTTGCTGCGCATATTCCAGCCACTTATCCTTGTGGCGCAGCCTGGCCAAAGGTGTTCCGGTCAGTGTGTTGAAGGTGGCATGGCACGCAGCGCAGCGGTAACGCTGCAAACCCGATGCCGAACCCCAGCGCGCAATGTGATCATGACCACACTTGGGGCACAGCGGTTTGTCCTGCACCCGACTTTCGACCAGCGTGCTGACTGCCTGAACGTGCTCAATTTTGTGCAACCGATCTACCAAAATGCTTCTTTGATGCGGCGTCAACTTTTCGAGTTCTGCCGTCAAAACATGAAATTCTTCGGCTTTCATCACAGCACCTATCTTATTGATTGGTATGACGATAGTATAGACCACTATTTAACTGTGACATAGCCTTTCTTATCTCCCGTTCGTATTGCTCAGATCGGCACAGCATTGAATTCTTCGGTCTGGATTTCATTGCAATTCCCCCCAACGAAGATCGACCGCAGTCCGAGGGAGCCGGGTACCTTCAGTCGGCGCTCCTTGAGACAAAACGGTAGCACCCAAAGACGTATTCCGCTGGTCTTCGGAAAATCAAACACAGGCAAAGGGTCGGCGAAGGCGCCCGTTCTCGGGTAGATCAACACAACATCCCCGGTGCCATCCAGATAACTCAATCCATAGGCTTGCAGCTGGTAAAAGTCGCTCTGTGACAAACAGTATTTGTCCGTTCCGTTCGCCTTCAGGCCATCAAGCAGCTTCCACTTGGTGTCGAGCACCAGTAGATCGCGGTCCAAATTTCGAACCAGCAAGTCCGGCTTCAATCGAAACCAATTCTGTTCGCGGTGGCGAACCAAGTGATGACTACGTGCCTGAGTCTTCAGAATGAGAGGCGGAGTCAGCTGTCGCGGAAGATGCTTGGCCACATAGGCTTCAAAGACAGCTTCCATCGGAAACAACAATGACGGAGCACTGTGGCGGCCAGAACCGGTCAGAGGTGATTCCTCGTTTAAGATGAGGCGCGTCCACGCTAGGGCATCGGCGTAGTGGCCCATACCGCGATCCAGTCGCACCTGCTGGAAATCGATCCGTGTTTGCGTGGAGGGCGGAATGTCCGCAAAAACGAAATCCAGTTCTCGGGCCAGTTGCTGGTTGGCTTGCGTTCCTGTCAGAAGCAAAACGCGGCGTAACGCTGCATGTAACAATCGGTTTTCCGGCCGGTCCATCGAAAACTCATCGTGCTCTGTGAAGAAGCGGTCTGCCCGGAACAGGTTCTGCCGCAAGTGTGGCGACATCATGAGCTTGCCGCGCAAGGCAAACAAATTGTCCTGACGCTGGCGATAGTCACTGCGGAGCCCACGTTTTACGATATGCTCGACAGTGCGCAAAAACTCGCTGATGAATATTTCCAGTAGCGGCATCCTTACTGCGGAAAGCTTCGCGCTATCGGTCAGCACATGCCGAAAGCCATGCAAACAGCACAGCATTTCAATCAGCAACTGACGAGCCTCGACGGCGCCGCCACCGATGGCCTTGCCGACTTTCGGCAGCACCTCTATCTGGTATCCGTCTGGCGAACGAATGACGCCGACAAAGCTGGTCACCTGAATGACACGACGACCACGGCGTTGAGCCCATCGTAGCCAGACAGCATCTCCCACGTCTGCAGCGCGCAGGCATTGCCCCTCAAGCCAACTGAATACGTTGGCCGGAACCATGTGCACGCCATCGATTCCCGAGAAGTCCGCCCCAGCTGCCGCCAGTGCGTCAAACTCGTAAATCGTCAAGCCATTCATCAGGCTGGCAGCGTCTGGTAGATGCCAATGTAGGCATCCGGGTTGGTGAACGACGCATCCTGAACCACGTAACGCCGCTTGGTGGCATAGGTGTCCAAGCCGTGATCGCTGCCGAACAAGCGCGCCAGATCCTCTTCATGATCCTGGCTCTCAATCACAAACCGAGCCGCCTCGGGCTTCTGGTTGTCTGCCAGCACAAGCCGGATTTTTTGCCAGTCTTCGAAGAAGTACTCCTCGAGCAAAGGGACGATGCGATTACTGAATACCTGTGACAACGCCACCAGCCGTTCGTCTCCATCAGGTACTTGTGCAAGCGATGTGAAGTAAGCATGGCCGATGCAGTGATCGCGGTCGTAAAGTGCCTCAACGCGCTGATTGATGACAGATAGCATTCGCGGGATGTCGATCACCTGCTCACCCGAGGTCACCCTCAGGCCAAAAAGTGGCGCACCCACCTCATCACGAGCATCCGGCAGTACAGGCACAAAGTCGAACCTGCGACGCAGCGCCGTATCAAGCAGGGCCAGGGACCGGTCCGCTGTGTTCATGGTGCCGATGATGTCAAGGTTGGGTGGCACCGAGAATGATTCGCCAGAGTACGGCAACGTGACCGAGATGGCGTTTTCCGCACCCTCACGCTTGTCCGGTTCGATCAACGTGATCAGCTCGCCGAAAATCTTGCTGATGTTGCCCCGATTGATCTCGTCGATGACCATAGCAAAGCGCTGATCCGGTGCGAGGCGCGCCTTTCGACAGAGATCCTTGAATGCACCTGGGCGTATTTCGTACTTGATCGCGCCCGATTCAGTATCGTCATCTAACACCGGACGCAAGCCTTCCACGAACTCCTCATAGCCATACGATTGGTGGAACGTGACAAAGTTGTAGTGACGAAGGATTTCCGATGACTGAGCGCCAGCTCGGCGGTACTCCTTGAGCAACGTAACGAGGTCAGCGCAGGCGTCCTCCCATTCACCGGCGAGCTGCCAGACAGACTCCTCGCTCTTGTCGAAGACCTGCGGGCTAAAGCGCAGCTTCTGCTTGACGGTCGTAGACTCATCAACCGTGCGTTCCTGCAGCGTCATCCAGATTGTCTGTCGCAGGTTGTTCTTGCGGCCTTTGGCCGTCGCAAGCGCATCGATGAAGGGGTGCTCCAATAGCTGGCTCACGTTGGCCTTGCCACCAAAGTCGACCAACGCCAGGACGGCAGCTTCCCACCATTTCAGCGGAGCAATTCTGTCAGCGATAAATTGGCTCTGCCATTCCTCCGCAGACACCGAGGTCGTTGCCTGTTCGTAGTTCCGCCGCAGCAACTTAGAAACTTCGTAAGTCTTGCCTGTCCCGGGCGGCCCGTAGTAAATGCGATTGAAGGCTTGCTGCGTGACAGTCGCGTCCATTGGTGGCGCCTCGTCATCGGATTCCTCATCGGATTCCGTCGGGTCGTCCCGAAGTTGGTCAGGCCACAGACCAGGGCGTTCGGTTTCCAACCCCAACCACTCGTCCAAGGTTTCGCGTTCGGCGACCAAGGTGGCTTCAATTTTCGCCACCAAATCATCGGTCAGTGGCTCCCGGTTCAACTTGAGCACTGCACCGACATCGCGTGTCCAGGATATCTTCCGGGTGCGGGTGCCACGGATCATACCGAGCACGCCGATCGCACGCTCTCTGCCAGGGTTATTTCGGCCAAAGCGAACCTGAATCCCTTTGCTCAAGTGCCACCAATCCAGCCCCGCTGCGTGAACGGCTCTGGCCAGCCGGCAAAAGGTAGCCTTGTCCTGCGGCGACCAAGAAGCACGGAAGGTCTTGAAGGCGGGCTTGCCGTCGAAGTGCTTGAGCAAATCTTCATCACTCAGCTTTTCACCCAAATCCAGCTTGCTCACCACCTCGTCATAGTTGACCCGGAATTTGCGAATGGCCTCTACGCTCCAATCGACCAATTCAGCCAGCGATTTGCCGAGCCCTTCTGACGCCGGAAGCATGGCGACGATGGGTGACGCGTTGTCATAGTTGCCGCGCAGTGCAAGGTAGCCACGATGCACGGGCGTGCCCTCATCAAGCCCGACCGTATCGATCTTGACCACAAAACCATCGTCCGCCCCAATCCCAACGGTATAAGCCAGCTCCTTCGGTGAATCCGTTGCCGGGTAGATACGCGCCCAGTTGTACGGCAGGAAGGAATTTGCCTGACTGGTCGGGCGCTTGCGAACCTTGACCACACCCGTCGGGAACAACTTGGTTTTCACATCGCCGGCCCAAGCCTCGGTAACCTCGTAGGCCTTCTTCAATTCCTCGTAGGCGCGGTTCTGCTCGGGGTTGGATTCGTCGCGCTTTTGCCCCTTCCACTTGTTCAGCAGTTTGAAGTGGTCACTGGTGAAATAGTCCGCCATGTTTTTTATATCCCTTCAACATCAATTCCGTGTTCGGCCAGCCAGGCCCTTCGCTGCGCATAGTCGGGCATTGCGCGCTCAACGCGCAGCCAGAAAGCAGGGGTGTGGTGTGGCTCGTACAGGTGGGCAATCTCGTGCACCACCACATATTCTGCGATACGGGCTGGCAGCAAGATCGTCTTCCAGTGGAAGTACAGCCAGTCACCTTTGCCGCAAGAACCCCAGCGATAACCGAGGTCCTGCACCTTCACGCCAGCAGGTGCCACCTCCATGCGTGACTGGTAGTCGGCTACCCGGCCTGATAGCCAGACGCGAGCCCTTTCGCTATACCAGCGGATGAAGTGCTCCCGTGCGCCTGCCTGCGCATCGTGGCGCAGCGCAAAGCGGCCATTCACCAGCTTCAGGGGCGTGTCTTGGTCATCGACCAATTTCAGCCGATGGCTGCGCCCCAGATACAGGAAGCCCTCGCCGCCAACGAACTCTTGGCGTGGTACCTTGCGTTGCAGCCGGTCCTTCTCGGCCAGCTTAGTGTAGATCCAGAAGCGCTTGTCACTGACAAATTCGCGGAGTTGGTCGATGCCCACCTCAGGCGGCGCGCTCAGAATCAGCTCCCCAGTTCGTTCCACCGTGATTTGCATGGTCCGGCGCCGGGCACTGCGCCGTATCGTGAATTGCAAGTCGTCCACCTGGATGCAAGCCTCTGCCTCGGCCGCAGTGCTGTCCGCGTGGTGGTTGGTAGATTTCAGGGATGCCAGCATGGCTTTACACCTGCACCAGCTTGTCGTGGTTGGCGCGCGCCTGCTCCATCAACTTATCCGCCAGCACACCCGCCTTGTCGGTATCCACCAAGGGGGGCCGCAGGCGCATCAAGTGCACGAACAGTTGCGTGTTCAGGTCTTCCTGTGCCGCGAGTTTGTGGGGGCTCCAGATATCGCGGTTGCCTTGCAGCTCCTGCACCAGCAGGTCCACCAGTTCCACGGTCACATCCTTTAGGCGCAGCAACTCGGCTGCGGTTGGCATCTGGCCAGCACACACCATGTCCAAGACAGTGCGCAGGAATGGCGCGCAGTGTTCGGGCAAGTCACTTGGTGCATCGGCGCTGCCCGCCTTGCCGGTGCACAGCTCGTCGATGATCTTCTGCAGTTGCGAGATCACCTCGTTCCACTTTTCACCCAGAGTTTTGAGGATGTCGTTCAAATGCTCCGACAGCTTACGGTACAGCACCGGGTCTTCATCAGTGTGCTTGCGGATGTGCGAACGGATTGCGTGTTCCATTTCGGATGCCACTGCACGACTGGCTGCAACGCCTGCTTCACGGGCTGTTTTCTGCAGGTGCTTCTCAAAGGCAGCATCAGTCAGTTGAATCGGCGGAATCTTCGGATCGACACCCAGCGAGATCACGTGGTCGTCGATCAGCTTGCGTACCTTGGCACCGACGTCCTTGCCCAATACCGGCGTGTCCTTGTAGCGGTTGCGGGCGCGGGCGTAGATGTAGGCCAGGCGCTTGGCGTCGCGCGAATAGGGCAACCCTTCCGGTCGCGGCAGCACCGTATCCAGTGATCCCAAGAAAGCCTTGAGCTTAACGGTGAACTCGGCGCGCAGCTTCTCGCTGCCCAATGCCTCGACGCAGGCTTCGGTGTCCTCCAGTGACTCGATGCCTCGCTGTCGGAACAGGTCTACCACGCGCAGGTGCCGATCGCGCAGCACCGGCACCTCGTCCTTCAGGCTGGCTAGTGCTCCTTCCACGTCCTCATCGGCGTAGGCTGCCAGCGCCTCCTTCAAATGCTGGGCCACGCCGTAGTAGTCCACCACGATGCCGCAGCGTTTGCCGAATCCGGTGCGGTTGACGCGGGCAATCGCCTGCAGCAACTCCGCCTCGCGGATCGGGCGGTCGAGATACATCACGCCTTCGATCGGCGCATCAAAGCCGGTGAGCAGCATCGACTTCACGACCAAAAAGGCCAGCGGGTCGGTCTTCTCGGGCTTGGCATTGAACAGCGGCTTCTTGAAGCGCTTGATCAACTGCTCGTGCGCCGCGCCGTCGGTCCACTGCTTCCACGCCGGGTCATCGTTGTTGCTACCCGAAATGATGGGCGCGAATTCAATGCGCGCCAGGGTGTCGCGGTAGCGCCAGGCCTGCACCACAGCCTGCACACTCACAGGACGCTGACACAGCGCCTCGTCATCCAGCACCTTGTCCTCGGGCGAGAGCGCGTTGGCCTCAGCCAGCAACTCATCTCGAGCTGACCGCAACGCATCGAAATAACGAATGGCCGCCAACCGGCTGTACGCCACCACCTGCGCCTTGTAGCCGTTGGGCAGGATGTTGGTCACGTAGTGACGAAGGATGTCGCGAGCCTTGTCGGCGATCAGCGCCGGGGCATCAAAGATATGGCCCTTGGTGGCGTACTTCTGCTTGATCGCCTCTAGCTCCTCCGGCGAGTGCTGGCGGAATAGGTCTTCGAATAGTTCGTCCAGGCTGGTGCCGTCCTTGATTGCTCCGTTGGCGGTGCGGCCCTCGTAGAGCACCGGCACTGTCGCGCCGTCGGCCTCGGCTTCCTTGATGGTGTAGCGGTCAATGAACTCGCCAAAAATCTCGTGGGTGCGCTTCTTGTCCCCCATGATGATCGGCGTGCCGGTAAAGCCAATGCGCGCGCAGTTGGGCAACCCGGCCAGCAAGTTGGCATGCAGGTCGCCCGCTTGGGTGCGGTGCGCCTCGTCCACCAGCACGAGGATGCTGTCGTCCTCGTTCAGTACCTCAAACTTTTCGTCGGCTTTGTAGACGGCCTTGGGTTCTTTAACTTTTGGCAAATCGTCCGCCGTCAACGGCGCATCACCGGCACTATCCGGGTCGCGGTATTTCTGGATCGTGGCAAAGATCAGCCCCGGTCCTTTGCGCCGCGCCAGCGCTTTCACGCCCGCCGTGCTTTCGGCCACGTCCACCACCTCGCCGGTTAGCGTGGCGGTCACGGACAACTGACCCTGCAAGTCCTTGCGGTCGGTGACGACAATGACCTTGAAGCGCCTTAGGTCAGCATCCGCGCGCATCTTGCGCACCAGGAACACCATCGTCAGGCTCTTGCCCGAACCCTGGGTATGCCAGATGATGCCGCCGCGCTTGTCGTGTTCGCCGTGCTGCAGCCGCGTCTGGCCGGTCTTGAGGCGTGCAATCGCCCGATTCACCGCCCGGTACTGCTGGTAGCGGCACACCGTCTTGATGGTCTGGCCGCCTGTCTGCATGAACAACATGAAGTTCTTCACCACATCCAGCAAATGCGAGGGGGTGAGCAACCCGGCGATCAAGCGCTCCTGCTCGGAGAGGGCGGGCTTGCCGAGTGCCTGCGCCACCTCGATCTCACTTCCAGAGCCATCCGGGTCGATCACCGTCTTCCACTGGGCGTAATGCTCAAAGTCCGCGCCGACACAACCCACGCGCGCCTCGTCGAAGTTGGTGGCCACCAGCAACTGGTTGGTGGCAAACAGCGCCTCGTTGCCCTCGTTGTCGTCCACCTCAAACGCGGCCTTGCGTTGGTTGCTGTAGCGCCGCAGTTGGTCAACGGCCTCGGCCAGCGGCTCGGGGACGGACGGGCTCTTGCACTCCACCACCACCAGCGGGATACCGTTCACCAGCAGCACCAGATCGGGCACGATGAATTGCTTGGCGCTGTTGAAGCCGGGCGGGCAATCGACGCGGTACTGGTTGATCACCGTGAAGCGGTTGTTGGCCGGGGTGTCCCAGTCAATATAGCGTATCGTCTGGCCGCGCCCGCCGTCCCAGCCGGGCAGTCCTTCCATCGTCAAGCCACGGATCAACAGCGATGTCGCCTTCTCGTTGGCCTCCATTAGCTTGTGCGTGCCCAGCCGGGTGATGGCTGATACAGCCTCAAGCAGCCGCGCCTCGTCCAGCCAGGGCGCACCGTCGGGTCCAAGGTTCAGCGAGCGCAGTTGTTCGCGTAACAGCCCCTCCTGGATGACCTCGGCAAAGCCGGTTCGGCCGGTCACCGACGGGTCGTCAATACTGCCCTCGATATGTGCCCAACCCAGCGCCTGCAATTGGGCTACGAAAGGCTTTTCGACGTCATCAAGTTCCCATCCCATCAGGCGCTCCCATGTTGTTGTGCGGCTTCGGCCAGCAGGGGTGTGACGCGGACGCGACCGGTGAGGAGGTCGTCCATGAGTCCGGACTTCAATGTCACTAGCTTTGCATAGTCATTTGAATCGGCATCGATCCTTGTTTGTAGCGCGACTAGACGTTCAGCAATCTGCCGCTGCTCTTCCAACGGAGGCTTAGGAACGATGAAGTTGCTGATCTTGTCCAGCCCCAGATCAGGCACTCCGATGCTTTGGGTACCCAAACCCATCTGATTCTTCGTAGACTCGGCTCGCATTGCCCAAAGCATGAAATGGCTAGTCATTGCATTCAGGTTGGGCCTGATCTGCGCCATGCTATGGAGGATGCTGAACTCCGGCATTTCAGCAGTGACAAGCCTAACTCGCCCCAAGCCTGCACCAATGCGATGCAGAACAATGTCTCCCGGAGCCAAGTCCGTTTTCTTGCAGTTGATCTCGTGAGCGCGGCGGGAAATTCGCTTGCTAGACACAAAGTCAATGCCCTCGTCATCCAGCAAGTTAGTCGGAGAAACGATGAGAACGCCATCCTCGATATATCGCGGAGTCGTGTGGTCTCTGTCGGCAATCTTCAAAGAACACGCGCTCAACGTAACCGCACCCCACTCCTTCGGAATCCACCCCAGCGGCGACTCCTTGTAGAGATGCGGCGCCTCGGCCTGGGGCGGGCGCAGTTCGTTGTTGGCGGCTATGCCGCGCGTCAGCAGGTCGTGCAGCATGCCCTGCTTGACGGCCTTGAGCTTGGCGATGACCACGTCGGTTTCGTGGATGGCGGTGTCGAGGGTGTCGAGAATCTGGGAGATCTTCTGCTTCTCGTTCGGCGACGGGCTGGGCACTTTGATGGAGCCAAATTCAGCGGCAGAAATTTCCAAAAAGGTGGTTCCCGAAGCACGACGTACCAGTTCGGGCTTCACCTTTTCAAGGAGGTGGAAGTAGTAGCTGGCTTCCTCGGGTCTTTTGAATACAATAGACTTGAAGCCTTGGTTTGTTGCCATGGGCACAGCATTGATGACGCGGGCACCCAGCGTTGCGCGCGTTGTTACTAGCAGTGACCCGGCAGACAGCAGGTTCGCGCCGCTACCAGCCAGACCCGAGGCGCTGATGTGGTCGTTCGTATCGTGGAGCAGTTTGGCATCTTCACCACTGACTTCGCCCGGCGTTGCCCATGGGATTGATCCCCGCCAGAAGGATGGCACCTCGCGTGACGGTGTGCCGCCGCCAACAACGGCCCCTATCTGAGTGATCTCTTTCTGCTCCCAGTCGTCAGGCAACTGCTTCAGGAAGGCACCGTATTGGTGGCGGGGTTGGACGTTCATTGGATCAGACATACTTGAGCCCCTTCAAGAACCCCTGAAGCGCCGCTGCTGCGTCATCCCGATTGCCTTCTATCTCGGTCAGCGTAACGCGGTACTTATCCCACCAGTTCTCGAAAGCGGCCACGATCTGCTTGCGCTGCGCGGCCATGTAGCGCTCGACTATTGATCGCATGTCGTTGTGCAGAATGGTCAGCAGCAACTCGGCGGCGGCTTCGGGCGTCAGCCCGTCAACAGCAGAGGCAATGTGTTGCTTGAAGCTGTCGTTCTTGGCCTTGAGTTGCTTCTTGACGGCGGTGAGCTCCTTCTTCCAGGCCTTGAGCTGGGCTTCGTCCATGACGTTTTCTTCGTCGGCTTCGTCTTCCACCGCCTCAGCGGCTTCGCCGTCCTCGCCCTCGGCATCCTTGGGGCTGGCGGCCTTGATCTGGCTGTCCAGTTCGGCCTTCTTGGCTTCCAGTTCGGTGATGGCCTCGACGAAATCACTCATCAGGAACTTGACCAGCTTGTGCTCCAGCGGGCTTTCCTTGCTGGCCTTGTCTTCCAACGCGGTGACGATGCTGGTGCGCCAAGCATCGGCCACGCCCTTGGCGCCGCGCGCCATCAGGGTGAGGAACTCGTACTTGGTCTGGTACCAGAACCCTGCGACGATGCCGCGCACCTGAAAGGGGTCGAGCAGGCCGATGGCTTCCAGGCTTTGGCTGAAGCTGGCCAGCAGGTCGTTGCGCAGGGCCACCAGGCTGGCAGCGTTGTCCATCTGCCCAGAGAGTGCCGTGATGCGGGCGCTGTGGTCTTGCCACCATTGCTCGAAGGCGGCGCGGATGGCCGCTTCCTTGGCGACCAGACCGGCATTGGTTTCGATGGTCGGCTTGAGTGCCTGCCGTGTATCGAGGGCGGGCGCGAAGTCGAAATACTTGGCGTCCCTTTCCACCAGCAGGTCCATAGCATTCAGGCCGTGGGCACTGAACAACGCGGCTTTATCGGCCACCTCGACCTTGGGGATGCCGCCTACCAGATGGGCGCGCACGTCGTGCGGCTCAGGCGGCGGGGCGTTGTCGGCGTAGCGGCGGATGTTGAGGTTGTAATCGTTGGCCTTGATGGTGGCGTTATCGACAATGGCCGAGAAGCCGTCGATGGCGCGGAATTCGTCGAAGGTGGTGACGATCTTCTCAATGTGCTCGGGCAGCAGGTAGTTCTGCGCGCGGCCTTCGAAAAACTCGCGGTCGGCGTTGATGAACAACACCTTGCCCTGGCGCTCGGCGGGCTTGCCGCTGACGCGGTTGGCACCGTTCTGCACTCGCTGGCGCAACACCAGAATACAGGCCGGAATGCCGGTGCCGTAGAACAGGTTGGGCGCGACGCCAATGACGGCTTCGAGCAGGTCGTCCTCAATGATGCCGGCGCGGATGGTTTTTTCCTCACCGCCCCGGAACAGCACACCGTGGGGCAGAACGGTGGCCACCATGCCGCCGTCGCGCGTGACGGCCAGCATGTGCTGCAGGAACATCAGGTCGGCCTTCTTGGCGCCCAGCGGCACCTGCCCGTAGGGGAAGCGCTCGGCCTCGAACTTGGGCTTATAGGCGGCATTGCCGTCGGCATCCTTCTCGGTATTGCCCCAGTGGATGGAGAACGGAGGATTGGTGAGCACGCGGTCGAAGTGCATCAACTCGCCGCCTTCGACGTGCTGCGGCTCGGCCAGGGTGTCCTCGTTTTGAAGGTTGGCTGTGCTGATGCCGTGCAGCAGCATGTTCATCTTGGCGATGGACCACACCGTGCCGTTGAACTCCTGCCCGAACAGGTTGGCCTTGCGGCCGTCTTCGCCGTGCTCGTCGATGTACTCCTTGGCGGCGATCAGCATGCCGCCGGAGCCACAGCAAGGGTCGTAGATATCGTGCTGGAGCTTGGGCTTGATCAGCCGCACCATCATCCGCACCACCGAGCGTGGCGTATAGAACTCGCCGCCTTTCTTGCCCGCCGAATCGGCGAATTCGCCAATCAGGTATTCATAGGCGGCACCGAGCAGGTCTGGGAACTCGAAGTCTTCATTGCGCAGGCGGTGCAGACTGAAATGCGTGATGAGCTGCTGCAGCTTGATGTCGGGGATCTTGCTCTGGCCGATCTTGCGGGTGAAGTCGATGTGCTCCAGGACGTCGTAAAGGCTGACGTTGTCGCCTTCAATCCCGGCGAGTGCCTTGCTCAGCAGGCTGCCGACATTGGCCTGACGCGAGTTGCCGACCAGGTAGCTGTAGCGCGACTCCTTCGGCACCCAGAAATATCCATCCTTCTTGTACCAACGCTTGTTCTCGGCTGAGATTTCAGCTTCGGCAGGCGTCTTGCCTGCATCGATTTCGAGCTGGATCACTTCGGCGCGGCGCTGTTCAAAGACGTCGGAGCAGCGCTTGAGGAACAGCATCCCGAAGATGTATTCCTTGAACTCGGAGGCATCCATCTTGCCGCGCAAAATGTCAGCGGCTTTGAAGAGGTGGCGTTCTAACTGTGGCAGGGTTAAGGGCATGTAGGGAATCCAGTCAAATTCGGTTGTTCTGTATTGGCGCAACGCACCAGTCAGCCTTGCTCGAGGTTTTTTGCGTATCTGGCGAGCGGTAACCCGGCGCCAAGACGGCATTGCGCACACCGTAAATGGCAAGGTGGTCTTTCAACCAAAGTCGGTACTCATGGCCGCGCAGGCTGTGATCCAGCGAGTAATCAACATTCCATTTTCGCAGACTATCTCCAGCAGTGGCTGCCCGTAATTTCATCCTCAGCGATCCGCAAATTATCCCGTAATCCATCTCGGCGATCTCAGTTCTGGGCGGGTGGCGCGATGGCGCGCAGGGCTTCGACTAGCCTATCCACGTCAGTAACTGGGTTTTTTGAAGCGGTTTGTGCCAAGGCCGCGCGCAGCCGAGCGGCGTGCAGCACGGCTCTTTCTAGGCCTTCGCCCCCTCCGACTTTCATGAAAATTCGCGGATCGGCCTTGCGGTAGTCAGGCAGGCTAGCCTGTAATTCAGGAAGCACATCCGCAAACCGCCTAAATGTCTGGTCACAGTAACGAAAATGCAGCAGGAGCCATACTTCAAAGCAGGGCGTACTAATGATGGGCTCGATGCAGATCATCGGCAGCCCCTTTTTTTTGTTGGCACGCTGCAGGGGCACCTTGCATAGTTTGAGCGCCCGCGCTAAATCGGCCTGTTCGGCATCGACCAGCACAAACACGCGATCACGCGGTATCTGCTCGAAACGCCGACTGGCGCGGTTGACCACGGCCACGGCATTGCTTTTCGACTGGCCCTCGATAATCTCAACACTTGCCGCGTTGATGCCGAGGTGCTGGAGCAAGCCGTGCAGATAAAACGGCTCGGTGCACTCGCCTTCGCAGACCAATAGGGCTGATCCCAATTCGCGCCTTTCTGCTTTCTTGCGTCCGGCTTTAACGCGCTCCTTAACCAGTTGTCGGTTTTTCGCATGGTTCTCCCGCATTCAGCCTCCCCAGAACAAGAATTCGCTGAGAAAGGGAATAGCGCCATAGCGCCCCTGCAGGTAGCCACGCTCGATGGCCTCGTCCTTACGCGGGCTGAATTCCGTTAAGCCGTAGAGTTCGGTGCTTTGGTCTTTTTTCTTCTCGACAAACCAAACCTGATCGCGGCGCAGCAGTTCTGGGTCCAGCAGCGAGGTGTCGTGCGTGGTCATCCACAGTTGCGCCCCATTTTGGGACAGGTGCGGCTTGTGCAACATTCTCAATACATAGCGTGTCAGTGAGGGGTGCAGACTAGTGTCGAACTCATCCACCACGATGAGCTTGCCATTTTCAATGGCATCCAGCAGCGGAGCCGCATAACCGAGTAGCCGCAGCGTGCCATAGGACTCGTAGCGACGGTCGAACCACTGTTCCATCCCGTCGCTGGTCTTGTGGCAGAACTCGACATCCGGCAGATCGCCATCAAAGGTACGCAACTCGGGTAGCTTGCCAGGCTCAAACTTGAATTCGATTTGTTGGCTCTTGCGTTTTTCCACCTTGATGTCACTGATGTGGATGTCGGCAGCATTCATCAAGCGCAGCACCCACTCTTTGTAATGAGGATCTTCCAGACGTAGCAGTGTAGGTATCAGATTAAATTCTGATCGTGCTGGCAGCACGATCAGGTCGTTGGCAAACCAGTTGAACAGTGGCTGCAGTTGCCGGCTGTTGGACTGAGCGGCTTGCGTGAGAAACAGTGCACGGGTGCCAGTGTTGGCTTTCCATATCTCGCGCTGGCCTTTCTTCTCGCCTTTGAAATGAACAGAAAACGGCTCCCAGTCGTTTTTGCCGGTTTCCGGGTTATAGTGATATTCGAACCAGCGCTGTGCCTTGTTGGACTGGTAGACCAGCAGCCACTCACCACGGACTCGCTCGGCGTCATGGGCGAACCCATACTGATAGCGAACGCCGTCCAGCAATATGGTGATCTCGAACTGGGTGGCTTGATGACGCGAATCGACATCCAGCAGGAACGGTGTGTATTGCTCGCGGAACTGGGGCTCCAGCAGGCGCGTGGAGTTAAGCACGAGCTGCTGCATGGTCATCAAGGCAAAGATCAGGTTGGTCTTGCCGCTAGCATTGGCACCATAGATCACTGCAGAGCGCAACAGTTTAGGCACAGCTGTCTTACCAGTGGCAACGCAGTGGGTGCCTTCCAGCCATTTGTCGCCTGACGCCACGAAGCTGAGGCACTGTTCTTCGCGGATCGAGCGGTAGTTGACCACCTTGAATTCGACCAGCATTTACGCCTCCAATAAAAAAACAAACCTATTTTTGACAATTTGTTGCATAAAGTCAAGGGTTTTTTTAGTTGAATTTGGTTATTTATGTGAGCATTTCAGGCCGCACACTGCGCAAAGGAGTTCCGGTAACAGCCAAATCCTCGAATCGACGCCCTTTACCGACAAGGTTTGCTATCCTGCTCGGACGCGGGTTCGATTGTGCGAATGGGAATCGAACTGATGGCCGATCGGAATATGTGGGCAGCGCCAATTGAAGGCAAAAACCAGGAGGGCTGCTGGTAGTAACATGCTGATTCCGCAGTGTTTCGCGTCAACCCACAGGTTTCCGCAACTGCATTACAGACGCGGTTTGAAACGGGTGGCGATTACACCACCATTACCTTAAATCCCAACCCGTATCGGTTGGGATTTTTTTGCCCGGAACGCCCCTGTTGGCGGGGTTCCGGCAGTTTTTCTCTTGAGCGTTACCCTGCAACCGACCCAGTTTCCGGTACCACTTTCCTTGTTTTCCTCTCTCTGTTCTCTGTTGGCCTCTTGAGCGCTCAAGAGGTCGCGTCCAGGATTCATGCGGGTTTCCGGCTCATCGGTTATGATCACGAATTGGGTGAGCGTAGGCGACCGAAACAGGGAATGGCAGGCTGTGAATCGCCTCAACCACAGACTCAAAAAAGCACTTGGATTCAGAAGAAGTATTATTCGAAGTAACGGTGCGCTACGGCAGCCACCGTCAGGTGTTGAACTGAAAACTCGAAACCGTCAGCACTATTCGATAAGGGATTCTCCGATGAATGTGAACCAGCCTCTTACCGATGATGAAATCAACGAACTGGATGATTTTCTGCTTTCTGATAAATCGCCGGGATCCTGTATGGATATTTCCACTTTCGATGGTTTTCTGGCAGCCGTCGTACTCAATCCCGATGTAATCCTTCCCAGCCGCTGGTTACCATGGGTATGGGATATGGACAATGGCGAAGAATCTCCCGAATTCGACACGCTGGATGAGGCGAGCCGCATCTCGAACCTGATCATGCGCCATTACAACACGGTAGCAACCACAATCGACGAGGACCGCTTCGGCCCCCTGCTATTTGTACTACCTCAACCTGACAACAGTGAGTTTTACGATGCTGAAGGCTGGTGCGAAGGATTCATGCTCGGTGCCGCGGTATTTCTTGAACCCTGGTGGCGATCCATCATGAAGGATCGCACCGAACTGGTTGCACCCATGGTGCTCCTGGGAACCGAGCCGGGTTGGGAGATTCTTTCAGAGAGTGCCGACGAGAAACGCGCGATTCAGGAAGCTTATGAGTCCATTCCAGATGTCATAGAGGCCCTGCACACTTATTTCGAGCCCCAACGCATGCAGGCAATTGAGTCGCGTATCGGGAACATCCGTACTTCACACGATGATGAAACACAGCCCTTTCGCCGAAGCGATGCCAAAGTGGGACGCAACGACCCGTGCCCGTGCGGTTCCGGCAAGAAATTCAAGAAGTGCTGTGGATCCGATGAGTTATTCCATTGATTGAGACGGTACTCTGCACCGCTTGCCGTCCTTTCGTATTTTTCGGCTACGCCTCCTATGCTGAATCCAAGAATTCCGCAAGAAACGACCAGCGAACATGAGCGCCTGGCCGGTCTGGTCGAGCGCGTCACCTTCCACAACGCCGAAAACGGCTTCTGCGTCCTGCGCCTCAAGGTCAAGGGAGAACGCGAACTCGTCACCCTGATCGGACATACCCCCATGATCTCTCCCGGAGAATATGTCTCGGCATCCGGAAACTGGGCCATAGACCGAGAACATGGTAGGCAATTTCGCGCCCTCGTCGTCAAAGTCTCTCCCCCCAATACCTTGTCCGGAATAGAGCGCTATCTGGGTTCAGGCATGGTCAAGGGCATCGGTCCGGTATATGCAGGCAGGCTAGTCAAGGCTTTCGGCGCAGAAGTTTTCGACATCATTGATCAGATGCCGGAACGGTTGCGCGAAGTAGAAGGTATCGGCGAGATTCGCGCCAGAAAGATTTCATCCGGCTGGTCAGACCAGAAAATCATCCGCGAGATCATGGTGTTTTTGCACGCCCACGGCGTCTCCACCTCGCGCGCCGTGCGGATTTTCAAGACCTATGGCCAGAATGCGATCGATATCGTGAAGGAGAATCCCTATCGCCTGGCACGGGACATTCGCGGCATCGGTTTTCTTTCGGCGGATACCATTGCACAGAAAATTGGCATCGCCAGGGATTCTCCGCTTCGTGCGCAGGCGGGAATCTCTTATGCGCTGACCGAAGCCTCTTCTGAAGGGCATTGCGGTCTGCCCTACGAACAACTGGTCACCCTCGCAGAAAAACTCCTCGAGATTCCCGCAGAAATCATCCGGCAGGCCGTCATACAGGAAATTGCCGGAGAAGCGGTCTGCCTCGACACCATTGAAGGGCGAGACTGCATATTTCTGGCACCGCTATTTCATGCCGAATGCTCAATCGCCACTCAGGTCCACCGTCTCAAGACCGGTCATCCACCCTGGCCGGACTTTGATGTCGGCAAGGCCATTCCCTGGGTGGAGCAGAAACTTTCCGTCACTCTCGCGGAGAGCCAGAAGAAAGCGTTGGGACTTGCGCTGACTTCAAAACTGCTGGTAATCACTGGCGGACCCGGCGTGGGGAAGACCACGCTGATCAACGCCATCCTCACGATCATGCGCGCCAAGCACATCAGAGCGCTACTGTGCGCACCGACTGGCAGGGCCGCAAAGCGATTGGCCGAGACAACCGGGATGGAGGCCAAGACCCTACACCGCCTACTCGAAATCAACCCAATGAATGGGCAGTTCAAATTCAACGAAGACCATCCCCTTGATTGCGACCTGATCGTCGCCGACGAATGCTCCATGATTGATGTGTTACTGGCCAATCAACTGTTGAAGGCAATTCCCCGTGCAGCAGCGGTGATCTTCGTCGGCGACATCGACCAGTTGCCTTCTGTCGGTCCCGGTCAGGTTCTTGCCGACCTGATCGAGTCTGGTGAGGTTCCTGTCATTCGACTCACCGAAGTGTTCCGGCAGGCTTCTTCTTCGCGTATCGTGCGTAGCGCCCACCAGATCAACCGGGGCGAATTCCCCAGTCTGCCGCAGAAAGGTGAGGAATCGGATTTTTATCTGGTATCGGTGGACGAACCCGAAACCATCGCCCAAACTATCGTCGATCTGGTCAAGACCCGGATCCCCAGAAAATACAAGATCGATCCTGTGCGTGAGATCCAGGTGCTTTGTCCCATGAACCGTGGCCTGACTGGCGCACGCGGACTGAACCAGATGCTGCAGCAGGCGCTCAATCCCCCTGGTGATCATGGCATCGAAAAGTTTGGGTATCGCTTCGGCCACGGCGACAAGGTCATGCAGACCGAGAATGATTATGACAAGGATGTCTACAACGGCGACATCGGGTATGTCGGCAAGATCGATCTGGAAGAGCAGGAACTCAGCGTGAATTTCGACGGACGAGAAGTCGTCTATGCCTTCGGAGAACTGGACGAACTGGCGCTGTGCTATGCCACCACCATCCACAAATCCCAAGGGTCGGAGTTTCCGGTCGTGGTGATTCCGGTATCCACGCAGCACTACCCCATGCTCAAGCGCAACCTGATCTACACTGGCATTACGCGTGGCAGAAAATTAGTTGTGCTGGTGGGCCAGATGCGCGCACTGGCCATCGCGATAAAGAGCAAACAAACTGACCGGCGCTGGTCGAAGTTGGCGGAACGACTATCTCTGCGCTAAATTTTTGAACAATTCTGCCAAACGTAGAGCCAGTGGTGTAAATCAGCGTGCTTGATTTGCCAGTTTTTATGAATACCAGAAAACTGGCAAAGACCGCGCAAGCTGCATAAAATAAGGCATTACATCGATACTGCTGGTAACAGCATGCGCTGTTTCCTGGAAAAAATTGCGCGCTAATTTACACACTTGTCTTTTTGCTTCCTGAAAAACTCCAGCATCTGCCGGTAGGTCTCGCGATCATCTGCATCCATGCTCATGTAATTCCGGAAAAAAATTACATCCTCCGGATTAGCCTCTCCGCCCAACGCTTCGGATGGTGCTTCACCCAGCAAGTCCTGAAGGGTAATACCCAGGGCCTTGGCAAGATTGTTCATCACAGTGACCGAGGTACGCTGGGTACGCTGTTCAGGGTTGTTTTCCAGGGCCCAGATGTAACTTTTTGAAACGCCCACGGCCTCTGCCAGTTGTTCCATTGTCAATTTTCGTTCTTGGCGCAATCGTCGTAGCCGACTGCCGAAAGGAGTACTCACTGTTTCATCTCCTGACCCTCAAGTTGACTCATTTTTCTGTAAAATACCACGAAAGAGAACCATAGGGTTAATTAACAAGGGAAATCCCCCGGCATGGGCGGCAAGTTTGAACTCGTGGCCCAGTTCCCGAACCGGCCGCAGATGGTTATTGAGCACCTTGGGGTGGAAACAACTTCTGGTCGAAAAACTCGCGCAACGGCTTGATCCCGCGCGCTTGATTGAGCGCTTGCGGACGCCGATTCATATTCGGAATTGCCACCATCACCTTAAATCCCAACCCTTATCGGTTGGGATTTTTTTCCCGCAACGCCCCTGTTGGCGCGGTTCCGGCAGTTTTTCTCTTGAGCGTCACCCTGCCCCTGACCCAGTTTCCGGTGCCACTTTCCCCGTTTTCCTCTCTTTGTTCTCTGTTGGCCTCTTGAGCGCTCAAGAGGCCACCTCCAGGATTCATGCGGGTTTCAGGCTCATCGATTGTGATCATGAATTGGTCGAGCGCAGGCGACGAACGCGAACGGCGGTGGGCAAGTCAGGTCATTTCATCCACATTATTTGCAGGGGGATGCTCTCTGGAAGTAGAATAAAAACTCAGAAAGTGAAGCGACAAGTATCCTGAAGAACACCGATTACCGCGCGGATTATTGTGGGATTTGGCCGGGGGAATAATCAGGGTCCTAACACCGTGACTCCAAACCAGCCGAATGGCGGCTATTGCTAAGGGTTGTCGGATACCTGCCCACAGCGTTCTGTTGTATCCTGACAGCCTTGTGTGTGAGGGCAGGTATCCGACAACCCTTAGCAGAGGCAGTCCTCGGCATTGACAGGCAGGCTTCGGCTTCAAGCTGAGAAACGGGCAGTCGAGTTTGGCGATCGAGTTATAGTTCTTGCTGGGACCCTTAGTCTCGCTTTCTCATAAAGTGAGAATTCGGTAGAGCCAACGCGGCTGGGTAACGTCGCCAATCAATCAGTGCGCACGCCCAAAGTAGTGATCAGAAACACAAAGCACCAGATTGGCCTGCTATGACGGAGCGGCAAGGCCAATGCGGTGCTAAGTCAGCAGCGCAGGAGGGGCAGATGCACATTGAACACGTAGAAATCGGAAATTTCCGCAAACTGCAAAGTGTGCGGGTGGACTTTGCTGAGACGACAGTTTTCGTTGGGGCGAACAATAGCGGCAAGACCTCAGCGATGGTCGCCCTGCGCCGATTTCTTGTCGACCGGACAGATTTTTCGATCAACGACTTCACCCTGTCAAATTGGGCGAAGCTCGACAACCTCGGTGGAGCGTGGGCGAAAGTTATTCCTGATGAGGATGCACCGGCTTTCGATTGGGACACCGTCCTGCCGCATCTCGATATATGGCTGAACGTTCCCATGAAGGAGCTTCACTATGTCCAAAAGATACTCCCGACGCTGGATTGGGCCGGTGCGCATATCGGCGTTCGGCTCCGATATGAGCCGAAAGATGTGCAGGCCCTCCGACAAGAGTACCTGACAGCCAAGCTTGCGGCAGCCAGCGTCATGAGTGCCGTATCGAGTGAAGGCGACGACGCGGATGGTGCGAAGTTGGTAGAGGGATTTGCTTTGTGGCCGAGGTCCATGATGGACTTTCTGTCGCTGAAATTGAGAGCGCTTTTCGAGGTCAGGGCATACCTCCTTGACCCAGACAAGCTTGTACTGCCAAAGAACGGTATTGCGTTGCCACAGGCTTTGCCAAGTGGCAGTGAGCCAATTGAGGGCGATCCTCTCAAAAAGATCATCCGGATCGACGAAATCAGCGCTCAGCGGGGCTTCGGCTTCGCTACTACCTCTGCGAATGCAGACGACGCAAGCGACGAGAACAAGTCGAAAGGCGGAAAGAAGCTGTCCACGCAGCTCAGAAACTATTACACGCAGCATCTGGACCCGTTTGATCAGCCCGAGCCGAAGGATCTGGAGGCCCTTCAGGCACTGCACGAAGCGCAGGCCGCGTTCGGGAAGCGCCTCGAGTCCTGCTTCTCATCGGCCCTGAAGGAACTTGAGGATATCGGCTATCCCGGAGTCACCGATCCGAAGCTCACGATCACCACAAGCATCAAGCCTATTGATGGCCTAAATCATGCCTCGGCTGTGCAATATGAAGTGCCGACACACCTCGGCGCGGCCGGCGGATTCGCGCATCGACTTCCGGAGGACTCGAACGGGCTTGGCTATCAGAACCTGGTGTCGATCGTCTTTGCCCTGATGGGTTTCCGCGACAAATGGATGAAGGTTGGCAAGGCCGCTAAGGCCGGCGATGCCGAGGACGCTTTGATTCCTCCGCTTCACCTAGTGCTGGTAGAGGAACCGGAAGCTCACTTGCATGCGCAGGTTCAACAGGTCTTTATTAAGCAGGCCTATGACGTTCTGCGCAAGCACGACAAACTCAAAGGGGCCAAGGATCTCCGCACGCAACTCGTCGTCAGCACGCATTCCAGTCACATCGCCCATGAATCCGACTTTGAATCGCTGCGGTACTTCCGCCGCCTCCCTGTTAAAGCAATTGATGGCGCCGTGCCTGTCTCCTGCGTGGTCAATCTTTCCGAGATCTTCGGAAGCGAAGACGAGACGGCCCGTTTCGCCAAGCGATATCTCAAGGCTACGCATTGTGATTTGTTTTTCGCGGACGGGGCGGTGCTGGTCGAGGGGCCGGCCGAGCGCATCCTTGTGCCTCACTTTGTCCGCACGCGCCCCAAATACGATTTCCTGAAGCGCTGCTACATCACATGGCTTGAAATTGGCGGCAGCCACGCACACAGATTGAGATCCTTGATAGAGCATCTTGGACTGAATACCTTGATCATCACCGACATCGATGCAAAGGATGTGGCAGGCAAGGCTGTTCTTCCCGAGCGCGGCGCAGCACTCAAGGCGCGGAACCATACGTTGAAGACGTGGGTTCCCAAAGAGGAAACACTCGACACTCTGCTTGACATAAAGCCGGCGGATCTTGTTTTGTCCGACAAGACGGGCTTCGGCGTTCGGGTTGCCTACCAGCAGCCCATTCAGGCCGAGCTCTTGGCTGGCAATCCGGCCGAGGCGTTGGCAAACACCTTCGAAGACGCTCTAGTGTATGAAAACATCACGCTGTTCAGGTTGATGGATGGCACGGGCCTGTTGGGGCGTATCCGCAAGTCTCTCGATGCAGCAAGCGGTCTTGGAGATCTCGCAGCGAAGCTAACCGCCGATCTGGCGAACGGAGGCAAGGCGGAACTTGCCATGGAACTTCTCTACAGTGACAAGATCGACCAGATGACCGTTCCTGCGTACATTGATCAAGGTCTGGTCTGGCTGGCCGATCAGCTTAAGCGCAAAGAAGATGGCATCTCGGGAAAGTCCCCGGTGGAACCGGAGGGCGTAGACGCCGAAGGCGCAGAGGCAAAGGAGGCAGCATGAGCCAAGTTGCTGGGGCTTTAGTCGCCGGCCAAGCGGATGCCCATGTTGATGAAGAGATTGCAACTTGCCTGAATCTTGACTCACCCAGGAGCTTCTTTCTCTTTGCGGGCGCTGGCTCGGGAAAGACGCGGTCGCTCGTTACCGCACTTAAGCATATCCAGGCGACTATGAGTGACCGGCTCAGGGTTAAGGGGCAGCGGGTTGCGGTGATTACTTTTACGAACGCCGCAAGCGACGAGATCAAGAGGCGGCTGCTATTTGATCCCCTGATTGACGTTCGGACTATTCACAGCTTCGCATGGTCGCTGATCGAAGGTCTCAATCATGATATCCGCAATTGTCTGCGGGTCGATCTGACGAACGACATTGAGCAGTTAAAGGTGGAAGAGGCGAAGGGCCGTAAGGGGACAAAGGCATCCGCGACGCGGCTGAGCAAGATTGAATCAAAAACTAGGCGCCTCGGCAATCTGCCAAGCATCAAGGTCTTTACGTATAGCCCAACAGGCGATAATCGAGGGCGCGATGCGCTGAATCACTCAGAGGTCTTGCAGTTTGCGGCACACTTCTTGAGAACCAAGCCGGCGATGCAGAGCATTCTGGCGGGCCGGCACCCAATCCTGCTCATTGATGAGAGCCAGGACACCAACAAGCATCTCATCGATGCGCTCTTTGAAGTTGAAGCCAAACTCAAAGGGAAGTTCCTGCTTGGGCTTCTCGGCGACATGATGCAGCGCATCTACTCTGATGGGAAAGAAGGGCTCGGCGAAGGGCTGCCGGAACATTGGGCGACTCCTGGAAAGAAGCTGAACTATCGTTGCCCCAGGCGCATCATTGACCTCATCAACAAGGTTCGCAGCGCTACGGACCAGCAGCATCAGGAGCCCAGCGATTCAGCGAAGAGCGGCATCCTCAGGTTCTTCATCTTGCCAAGTGACCTCGATGGGAAACCGGCCGCAGAGCTGGCGATTGCGCGGCACATGCGCAAACTCACGGGCGATGAGAAGTGGAATGAGCCGAAGTTGGTCAAGACCTTGACCCTTGAGCACCGCATGGCGGCGTTCCGGATGGGATTTCTCGAAGCATTTGCGCCACTGTATGGCTACGAGAGTTGGCGAACTAGTTTCCTTGACGGCTCGTTGTCTGTCTCGCGACTCTTTTCTGAGCAAATACTCTCGCTGGTGAAGGCGAAGCGGGCCAATGACCGCTTTGCAGTAGCTCGCATTATCAAAGCCTACTCTCCGCGTCTTTCGCAAGCGGCGCTTCGCCAGTCTTCCGACACGAAGAAGCATCTGGATGACGTGAATGCGGCCATAGACATGCTCATGGAGCTCTGGAAGGACGGTGCCGATCCTGCGCTCTTGCAGGTACTGCAATGCGTCGCCAAACACGATCTGTTTGAGATCCCGGACCCCTTGAAGGCCAATGCTTCAGGGGCGATAGAGAAGGCAGCTGCGGAGTCGTCAGAAGAGGATGAACGGGAAGATCCGCAGATGGAGCGGGATCTAGCCATTCAGGGCTTTCTCAAGGCCCCGTTCTCCCAGATCGAGCCGATGGCCGAATACCTCTCCGGGAAGGCGCATTTCGATACTCACCAGGGAGTCAAGGGACTGGAGTTCGACCGCGTTATGGTCATCATGGATGACGCGGAAGCCAGAGGGTTTACGTTCAAGTATGAGGACTTGTTTGGAGGCAAGGGGGCCGGTGACAAGACGGTCGAGAGTACGAGGCGGTTGTTCTATGTGACGGCAAGCCGTGCCAAGGAGAGCCTCGCTCTGGTTGCATATTCGTCTTCTCCAGAACGTGTGCGACGTTTCGCCCTTGAGGAGGGATGGTTCAGTGAGGACGAGGTGGTCGACGAGGGGGGCCTACTTGAAATTGGGTCAAAGTGGATGTCAGCCCAAGACTGAACGGCAGGTAAGCGACGGACTGCTGACGAATTCTGCGACTTAGTCCAACGGCAGCAATGGCCGAGTTGTACGCGTAGGTCGTCAGGCCGGTTTCTGGGTGAAGTTGCCACTCAAATGGCTGATCTACGGAATCGACGACCGGCAGCAAAGGGTTGTCATTCTCAGGATGTGAGCAACCTTTCTCGTTGCTCGCACCATTCCACCGGTATGACTCGACGATTCAGATAATCCAGAACCAGCCCCTTCCCCTCACACGCCATGCATGCCTCGACGATGTCGGGAGCCAATTGCGTCAGCCGACCAATTCGACTGGCTTGGCCAAGGTCGATTCCTTCGGCGACGGCGATCTCGGTCATCGTCCGGTACTTTCCTTCGTCCAGTAATCGTTGCCAATGATGCGCCAGTCCGAGGGCCCGCATCAGGGGGGTATCCTGCGCTGATTCGCGTGCATCCTGTTTCTGGCGTGCTTCTTCAAGGAACTCTTGTGGTGCATCCAACGGGATGATGACCTGCTTTTTGTTTCCTCGTTTTACCAGCGTCCAGGGCACGAAGGTTTCCATCTGAACACCGCCTGCTGGCGATGGTATCTGATAAGTAACAGGATTGCCTTTGATTTTCCCTTGATGCTTCCGGCTCATAGATCCCCCTCAAAAGTACCCATAATTTCTCGCTGGACCTGCCAGTCCACCGGTAGTCGATTCCGCTGGAACCACATCAGAGTCAGGCAGCGCGGTTGTTTTCCAGCCATGATTCCCTCAATGATGTCGGGGGCGAGAATCGTAAGACGTAGCAGTTCATTGACCACAGAAGGATGCAGTTTTTCAGCACGCGCAATGGACGATCCAGTTTTCATCGCTCCGATGTCCAGCAGATGTTGCCAGTAAAAGGCTCGTGCCAACCCTTCGAGCAGAGTCACATCGTGTACATGGCGTTTATCATCAGTGATCCGCTGGACACCCCGACGACGCAATACCATGGGAATAAAGATTCCCAGGCCACCTTTCATGCCATCCCCTCCATTTCGATCAGTTCTGTGCCGATACTGTCGGGCATGAACTCCCCAATCAGATCCTTCCAGCCCAATTCCCGCCATTTCACCTTGATACCCTGGACCTCACCGGCGCGGACCAGATCAATCCGTTCGATCATCAAATTGGCGATCCGGTGGCGTTCCACCGGGAACAACTGATCCCATACCCTGTTGATGCGTCCCATGGCCATTACGGTGGATGCTTCATCGATCTGGACTCCGTGGCGCTGGATGTGACGAACCACCGATGCCACGGATTCCGGACTGGTCAGCACCGTTCGGATTTGGGCGACAATTGCTTCCTCAATTTCTGGCGCGGGCAGGCGCTCATAAGTTTTCTCCGACGCGCCGAACCGGCTCTCCGACTTGGACACATAGTAGTGGTACTTGCGCCCATTTTTTCTGGAATAGGTCGGATACATCCGTTCGCCCGAGGGCGAGTACAACAGACCACGGAGCAACGCATCGGTGCGCGACCGGGTCTTGGTCTCCACCGACCGAACATGGCCATCCCTGGACAGCACCTCGTGTACCCTCCCCCACAAACCGGGTTCTATGATCGCGGGATGCACGCCGGGGTACCAGTTCCCCTTGTGCGACAGTTCCCCGAGGTAAATCCGGTTGCGCAGCAACTTATGAAGGTACTTCTTGTCGATCCTGGCCCCTGGCCGGGTCTGCCCTTCCTGCGTTGTCCACGCCTTGGTGGTGGTGCCCTCGGCGGTCAGGTTGGTCGCGATTTTGGTCGGTGAGCCGATGGTCAGCATTTCCTCAAAGATTCTTCTGACCACCTCTGCTTCGGTTTCGTTGACGATCAGCAGACGATTGTCGACATCGTAGCCCAGGGGCGGCACGCCTCCCATCCACATGCCCTTTCGTTTGGCGGCCGCAATCTTGTCTCGGATGCGTTCACCCGTGACCTCGCGTTCAAACTGGGCGAAGGACAGCAGCACATTGAGCATCAACCGCCCCATGGAGGTGGTGGTATTGAACTGCTGGGTAACCGACACGAAAGATACCCCATGGCGCTCGAACACCTCGACCATCTTGGAAAAGTCAGCCAGACTGCGCGTCAGGCGGTCGATTTTGTAGACCACCACAATGTCGACCAGTCCGCGCTCGATGTCGGCCATCAGGCGTTTTAATGCGGGACGCTCGATATTTCCCCCAGAGTAGCCCGGGTCGTCATAATCATCTGCGACAGGAATCCACCCCTCAGACCGCTGACTGGCGACATAGGCCTGCCCCGCCTCCTTCTGTGCATCGATGGAGTTGAACTCCTGGTCCAGCCGTTCGTCCGAGGACACCCGGCAGTAGACCGCACAGCGTTTGCGTGGCTTGCTGTTGACGGTTTGCATTGGCTCGTTCATTTGGCACCCCCGTTGCCCAATCCGAAGAACAAGGGCCCTGACCAGTGCGTACCGGTAATCTGCCGAGCCACGGCGGTCAGACTCCTGAAGGGCCTCCCCTCGTACTCAAACAGTCCTTCAGCAGTAACCAGGACCTTATGCTCCCGTTCACCCCACTCTCGTAGCAATAAAGTCCCCGGAGCAAAATTGAGTTCTCGCGGGCTGGCGCGCAGTTTTATTTTCGAGTGCTTTGCCCCGATGGCTTCGAGCCGCTGGCGCGTGGCCGGGGATAATCCCCCCAAGACTTCTTCCTGCAATTTATAGGCAACCCGGGATTCAATGAATACCCGGTTGGGATTTGCCGGGCGACTTTTGAAATACCGGTCCCAGATCGTCCAAAGTTCCGCAATCGGCATTCTGGACAGGGCTGATATACGGGCCGCGACGGACTCTTGTTGATTGTTCATGACAAATTCTCCGGTTGATAGGAGGTTGTATGAACGCGCTGGTCGGGCATAAAGCCAAGGCCAATCTCTCTCTGTTTTTGATCTTCTCCCGTGATGGTGCGAATAATGGCCGCCGCAAGGATGGCGGTAATTTCGCCAACTCTGGTGGCCCCAGACATCCTGGACGGGTTCGTGAGTTCGATATTTTTCATGACGGCTCCATGGAATTGCAACTGTCATGAATAGTGAACCTGATTTTCCGAACAGGATGGCAAAGGAGAGTAATCGACGGCCATTTTCGCAGTCATGGTGATTCGCTTATTGCGCGTTAACAAAACAGTTGACGGATGTGTCTGGTGCCGCTACGATTAGCCGATTACGCAACCGAGTCACACTATGGGTTTCGGAACCTACATCAGACAAAAACGAGACGCGAAGGGCATTGCAATGAATGACTTTGCACGCCAACTCGAGATATCTCCAGCCTATTGGTCACGCATTGAACGCGAAATGGAAAAGCCGCCAAAGGACGAACTGATCCGCAAAGCCGCAAACATTCTTGGTGAAAACCCCGATGAGGCATTCATCGAAGCCAGTCGCCTTCCGCCGGATATGCGGGAGGATATGGGCGACATCGTCCGGATGTATCGCAAGCGTGCGACGGGAGAAAAATGAATGCCGGAATTGACTCTCGCCTACCGGTGTTGCAACCGGATGCTTCCACGCTACATCAAACACTCTGAAGTCGAAGAAATCGCAGCACTGGCACGCCTGCAACTGGTCGATGAAGTTACTGATGCCATTCCGTTATCGATATTGCGTGATATCACCAGCCTGAAAATCAACGGCATTCAGTTCGACTTGTGGGTCGACACCGAGCACACCATCAACGACGAGCAGGGAAATCCGGTGCTGGGTGTTTGTGAGTTTGATCCTGAGGCGTCACCCGATGCCACCTTGCTGTCTGTTTCCCCGGTCGGCGAAACAACCTCCGAGGAATTGGTGCTCAGTACCTTTGCCCACGAACTCGGTCACGCCATTTTTGATGCCCCGAACTGGATTGTCGCCGCCACCAAAGGCCCTGGCCTGTTCGACGATTTCACGGAGCTGGCGCGCAAGGCCTACCGCACCACGACTCGTGATGCCGAACACTTGGCCAAGCGTCCCGTCGCGCCAGAGTTGAGCGTAGCGCGTAACAGTGAACTTGAGTGCAATGTCTATTTTGCCGAGTTGCGTGCCAACGAATTCATGGGCTCATTGCTGGTGCCTCGCCAGCGATTGAACCTGGCCATTGAGGAGTTGGCACCGAAGCATGGTGTGACGATCCACCGTAGCCCATCCCTCGATCCCGAGTTGCCCAGCACCACGCAACGGCTGACAGCCGAGGGCAACTTCTTCAATACGGAATGTTTGCAAAAGGCGCTGGCAAAGCGCTTCGGCGTTCACCGGAGATTCATCCAGGTTCGAATGGAACGTTACAACCTTCTGACATCAGGAGCAGGCATCCCTTGATTCCTGATCCCACCAAGCCGCCGACTTCGTGTCGGCATTTTTTGAAACTAGAAATTAACGGTTCGCGCAATCGCGCACTTCATTCAGACAAGGAACTTCATAATGACGGCAGTCGAACAAAACAACATCACAGAAAAACAAGAATCACCTGCCGGTCAGCATGCATCGAGGAAATCTCGCAACCGACAATCGGATGACGGCCCCGATGTCCTTCCCTGCATGGAGCACTTTGTCACTCTGTCTCGCAAGGCGAAACGACCGGCGCTCATCTTGACATTGGTCGAGCGTTCTGCCGACACCACGCTGCCTGAAATTGTGGCGCTGGTCATGGCTGCAAATGGTGTGCTGCCAATACCTGCGCGCAACGCACTGTTCCACATCGTGGCCAAACTCATGCCCGATAAACAGCAGCGTATCGAGCGAGCCGCTGAACAGGTTGTGTTGCTTGACGACGAGTATGGTGCGCAGGCCGTCCAATCCCTGCTTGATGAAAAAAATGCCGGGGACGAGACGGTACTCCTTGCACCGACAGACCGCTACAGTCGCGCACTGTACTTGCATCTTCTCCAGGAATTTCCTTCGCCCGGGGTCAAGGCCGAACATCGTTTCGAGTACGCCGAGCGCCTGCAACTGATGCATCGGCAATGGAAAAGCGAAAACTTCTCCAGCCACTACCTCGGGCCAAAAGGTATCGAGCCCAAGGTCGACGCCGATGTAAAGGATATGCTGTGTACCCGGATTGCAGTTCTCTACCCGAAGGTGGCCGCCGACCAGATTCTGATTGAGCAGTTCACGCGGCGTGACCTGGCTCACGCAGATCGCTGCAGAGGTGTGGACACAGACGATTCGGCACCGGTGCTGCTACATACGCTCACGGCAACCTTCAATGGCTCGACAGCGCATTTCAAGCAAGTCACAGACGGAGAAGTGGTTGACCACGAAGAACCTGCCGCCATGTCGGCCATCTTTTCCTGGGAACCTGAAACTGGCGCTCTTGGCGTGTTCTGCGAGGACAAGGAGTCGCGTCGTGATCTGGCCGCCCTCTTCCGTGATGTCGTTCTGGCTTGTGATGGAGCGATTAACGATATGCCAATGCGTGAGTTTGACCTGCTGAGTTTTTCAACGCACGCCATGCTCAAGTGCCTTGAACAGAATCTCGTCGACGGCGTGGAGAAAATCTCGATCTTGCAAGTGAAGATTGCACGCCCCTTCGAGCAGAACACCATCGACGAAGCCAACGGGCGGGACATTGTCCAGTACCTGTCGAGCACATTGATGATTGGCAGGGATCGCCGCGATGCCCGTCACATTTACCAAGTCGCCTATGACGACTACGGACTGGATGATCTGACCGGTTATTCCTTGTCACAGGTGAAACTGGTTTTCCGGATGGGAAAGCAACCTCATCGCAAAGCGCACAATGTGGTCGTCCAGATCACATCTCCCAACGGTTTGAACGACAGGAGCAAGGCTGAGGATGACCGCAAGCGCGTAATCAAGCAATTGGCCCGCCTCGGTGTTTTGCGCGAATTCTGAGAAACACGACATGTCCGCGTACCTGGAATATTTCACCACCATTGAGCGCGTGCGCAGCATCGGGCCGCGCGTGATGGCCACCACGCTCAGTCGCCACCGCGCCGAGTTCGTTCGGCGTCGGTGGGTGGCGGAGAATGGTTACCTGACTCGTGTGATGGTGCCTTTCCTTGATTCCGAGGAAGAGGTCGAAGTCGATATTGATGAGGATGCGGGTTTATTTCGGTACCGAAGCCCACAACAGCGTTCTCGAATCATCACGCGCCCACTCTCTGACATCGTGCTTTACGCATTACGCATTGAGACATGGCTCGCGGATTTATGTGGTCTGATCGGCATAGAGCCACGACATTTATCGCAACAGCGTACCCGTGTACCAGACCACCTGTGGCACCTCGGTAATGCGCGAATCGCTGGCACCCACGATTTTGCACCGGTGTTTGTCGGGCGTTTATGGGAGCGCGCACCGGCCTCAGAAACGACGCCAGCGCTGTGCGACCCGGTCTGGCAGCGCGGTGGGGTGGTGCTTCGGCATCGATCGAGCACGGAAAACCTGCTCCACGACCATGTGATGCGCAGCCTGAGCGATTTCATTCGTGTGGAAGACGGGCAGGACATTTTCGATGCGAACGCATTTGACCGGGTACTGCGCGGGTTTGTGGTGGCTAGCGGCGAATCCGAGCCTGATCAATTCTTTCAGAAAAATCGTCTGAAACTACCGAATTTCCTCGCATCACGTGAACTTTCTTCAGAGCGCGCAAAGATCATCAAGGTCATGTGGGGAACCACAGGTAAGGCTCCACCGGAAATGTCGTGGGCGAATGTCAACAGGCTAGCCAATACCGGTTATCAATCATTCGACGATGCTTTTGGAGGCTCTAAAGCTCGTGGTGAAATAATTGAAAAAACTGACCGAGCACGCTACCGAGTGCGACGCAACCCATAAATCCACCCATAAACGGAACCAGACACAACCCATAAATCCATGTGGAGAATTAGATGTGCCCATTTCATAAAGGAGGCACATCGAAATGCAAAACCAAATCCCTTCAAAACAATCCGGTCGGCACCCTCACCTGCCGATCGCCCAGAGTGGTACTCAACGCATCGCCCTCGACGAAAACGAACTCGCATCCCGTTGGGGGTTGTCGGTCAAAACCCTGCGCCGTTGGCGACAGGAACAACTCGGCCCCGTTTTCTGCAAGTTGGGTGCCCGGGTCACTTATCTGATCACAGAAGTGGAAGCGTTCGAAAGGCGCGTCTCGCGATTCTCCACCTCAGCCCGTGCCTGCGCGTGAGGGAGAAGACCATGATCGAAATCGTGATTCCCCACCTGAAAATGCAGGATCTGTCTGTCGAACAGATCGCCAGTTTATCTCATCATCACTTGCAGGAACTCCATGTTTCTCTGGCCGAACTGACGACCTGGGTCGAACGCGCCCATGAAACCCTTGATGCCGCCCTGGAGCAACGGTTTGGAGAAAAAGGTCGTGAAGTTCTCAGGGAATCCAACCGCGACTTCGGCGTGGTTCATTTTTCCGATGGTCCGCTTCGCGTGACTTACGAGGTGCCCGAGGAACAGTTCGCTCAGACCCGCCCTATCAAACCCATCAAAGCGTCCTTTCGGCTCGCGCTCATAGGGGAGGATGCATGATGAACGAAATGGAATTTCATCCAGTGGGCGCACTTTTCCCGGAACTACCAGAAAACGAGTTTGATGCGCTGGTGGCCGACATTGCGCAGAACGGCTTACGGGAATCGATTCATGTGATGGGCAAAGCCATCATCGATGGTCGGCATCGCTACCGCGCCTGTCTTGTTGCTGGAATCGAGCCGCAGTTCGTACAGGTCTCTGAAAACGCTGATCTGAACGCCCTCGTGATCAGCCTTAATTTGCGTCGTCGACATCTGTCCGAGAGTCAACGGGCGATGGTCGCCGCCAAACTGGCAAGTATTGAACGAGGTCACTTTCATGGGAACCAGCATGTGGTATCGGCAAATTTGCCGATACCAACGCTCCGGCAAGGCGCTGCGGCTGATCTGCTCAATGTTTCGGAACGTAGTTTACGTCATGCGCGAACAGTTCAGGCCAGCGGGATTCCAGAACTCGCCAGCGCCGTAGAGCAAGGCGATATCTCCGTCTCGGCCGCAGCCGCTGTCGCGCGTCTACCGGAACCGACACAGCAAGAAATCGTGCGTCGCACCCCTGATGAAATCCGCACTATCGCCCGCGACCTTAAAACTCGTATCCACGAAGCGGGGGTCACAGGCCCTTCGGCGGTGCGTATCTTTGACAGGGTCGCCCAAGAGCAGAAACTCACCGGTATCGAACAGTGTGCCGTGGTCTATGCCATCAAGGCTGACACTCCCGATCTCCCCACGCCCTCCGAGGCACGCCGCATCGCCATCTCGGGTGATCCAGGGTTGATGGTGCTGGCTTCCGATGGCCGCTACCACACGGCACCGGGGGACCCAGAGGAGAACGCACGCTTCGAACGCTGGCTCGTATTGCGCGAAGGGCTTGAGCATCTTGGCACCCTGCCTTTCCCACCTGCCGAGGCTTTTGCCTCGATCCCTGCCTATCAACAACAGAATGTCAGCGTCTGGCTGGCTCACGCAGTGCCTTTCCTCAATCAACTGAACCAACTCTGGAGCCAAAGTCATGCGTAATCCTGATCTCACCCGGTTGCGGGAAGCCGTGCGCGCCGAAATTGCACAGGCCTTCAAATCCGTGGGCTTTGCCAGGCCCCGCGACATTGCCCGGCAGGTCTGTGCCGACCACCCGGAAAACATCTCCGCGCTCGGTGGGCGTCTGGCAGAGGATGCCCTGACTGACCTCGCCCGGCGTGAACTCAAGCACAACTGTCAACAGCGCGAGTCGCCTTCGCAAATGACGCTACCCGGCGTGCCTGAAGCGCTGGCCAGCCAGTTGCCACCCGCCATCAGCATTCCCGCTGGCGCGGATGGCGATGACGAGGGAGTGATTTATAAGCCGCTGGTTCAGGCCACGCTCGCCGAACTCGAGGCGCACCTGACACTACTCTCGACCCAGATTGCCGCTGATACGCATCGCCACCGGGCATTGAAGGAGTTGCGCGATCTCGCGCTCGCTGCGGGTGCAACCCGTGATAGCGGTGTACTGCGAACCATCGGGGCAACCAAATCCACTCTGGCTGAGTTAGCGAACTGCGCCCTCGATCATTTACCTGTTCCACCCACTTTGAATGCAAATTCTGCGCATGGGCAGAGCGCTGCCGGGGAACGACATGAATAACCCAATAGAAGCCGAACCAATGATCGATAACAAGCAGGCTGCCGCCGCACTTCGTCTGCCCTATTACTGGTTTGCCGATCATCAAATGCGGGCGCGGTATCGAATCCCGCATTACCTGATGGGCCGTCTTGTCAGATTTCGACTCTCGGAGCTCTCCGCCTGGGCCTCCCAATGTTCAGCAACGCAAGGCAAAAACTTGACCGGATCCTCAGCAAAGGACGAAAAATGATTGACTTCAATGAACCAGACAAATTGATCGGTCAGAACAATAACGGCAAACGCGATGAAATCCGTGTGGCGCTGATGGCCAATCTGGAGTCGGTGCTCTTCACCTTGTTTCCCGCAGGGAAGATGCGCCGTGGGAAGTTTCTCATCGGGGACATTCTGGGCAGCCCCGGCGACAGTCTGGAGATCGTGCTCGAAGGCGAGAAGGCAGGACTGTGGATCGATCGTGCCGACAATTCCGGCGGAGACATCTTCTCCTTGATCGGCGGCCACTACGGCATTGATGTGCACAGCAACTTTCCACGGCTATTGCAACGATCCTCTGAATTGGCGGGGTGCGCTCCTGCTATCAGAATATCCGGAAGAGGAGGAAACTCGGTGGCTGACCTCGGCCCTGCCACGGCCAAATGGGACTACCGGGATGCTCAGGGCAGCCTGATTGCCGTGGTGTACCGTTACGACCCCCCGGGTGGCAAGAAGGAGTTTCGACCCTGGGATGCCAAACGCCGCAAGATGGCTCCCCCCAGTCCACGCCCCCTGTACAACCAGCCGAGGCTTGCTGCCTCAGACAAAGCCGTTCTGGTAGAGGGCGAGAAATGTGCTCAAGCCCTGATCGACTCAGGGGTTGTGGCCACCACTGCCATGCATGGGGCCAATGCACCAACGGACAAAACCGACTGGTCGCCCCTGTTCGGCAAAGCCGTGCTGATCTGGCCCGACAATGATAAACCCGGTTGGGAATATGCCGATCGCGCCTCTCAGGCCATTCTGGCTGCGGGCGCTATCAGTTGTCACATTCTCTATCCGCCCGAGGATCACCCGGAAGGATGGGACGCGGCGGATGCGCTTGCTGACGGATTTGATGTTGCGGGGTTTCTGACCCAGGGTCCACGGATGCAGATCCATCTTCCAGACGAGGCTTCAGTGAATAACGAGGCTGGCGCTGGCACCAGCCTCGGAGATTCCGAACAAACCGTGTGGGGTACGGAAGATGCCCTGGCGCTGGCATTTACCCGGCGTTATCACCCGGATTGGCGTTATGTGTCAGTGTGGGGGAAATGGCTCGTCTGGGATGGTCAGCGTTGGCGCACCGAGGACACCCTGGCGTCGACCGATCTGATCCGCCATGTATGTCGACACGCTTCCTTGAAGGCAGACAACCCCAAGGTAGCCACCAAACTCGCGGGTTCAAGCACCATCAGCGGGGTGGAACGCCTCGCCCGCTCCGATCGGCGCCACGCTGCCACTACGGACGAGTGGGATGCCGACATCTGGCTTCTCAACGCCACTGGAGGGGTGGTGGATCTGCGCACCGGACGAATCCGCCCCCACGATCGGCACGACCGGATGACCAAGATCGCCACAGCAACGCCGCGCGGTCCCTGTTCCCAGTGGCTATCCTTTCTGAACGATGTCACGAACGGAGACAAGGATCTGCAGGGCTACTTGCAACGCATGGTTGGGTACTGCTTGACGGGTTCCACCAGCGCCCATGCACTTTTCTTCCTCTATGGCACCGGTGCCAATGGCAAGTCAGTGTTCGTCAACACGCTGACCAGCATCCTGGGAGATTATTCATCGACTGCGCCAATGGATACCTTTGTGGAAACCCGGGGAGATCGACACCCCACTGATCTGGCGGGCCTGCGCGGGGCGCGTTTTGTGACGGCCATCGAAACCGAGCAGGGACGCCGCTGGAACGAATCCAAAGTCAAGGCCATCACGGGGGGCGACAAAATTTCTGCCCGATTCATGCGTCAGGACTTCTTTGAGTACACCCCACAATTCAAACCCATCATCGTCGGTAACCATAAGCCGTCGATACGAAATGTCGATGAGGCCATGAAACGGCGGCTTCACCTGATTCCCTTCACGGTCACCATTCCACCTGAACGGCGCGACGGAAAATTGACCGAGAAACTGCTTGCAGAACGGGACGGCATTCTGGCTTGGGCCATTGAAGGATGCCTTGCCTGGCAGTGCGCTGGATTGCGCCCCCCTGAGTGCGTGGTATCGGCCACTGAGGAATATTTCGAGGCGGAAGATGCCCTTGGTCAATGGATCGGGGAGCGGACCCAGATCCATCTGGAAGCAAAAGAGACCTCCGCCGACCTGTTTGCTGACTGGCGCGAGTGGAGTGAGCGGGCCGGTGAGTACACCGGATCGATCAAGCGTTTCGCGGAACTACTGATTGCCCGCGGATTTACGAGCACCCGGTTGCACGGCGGCACCCGTGCTTTCAAGGGATTGATGTTGCAGGAAAATCCTGAAAACCGTCATGACACCGACGGACTTGATTAAATCCATGGTGACAGATGGTGACAGGCTTACTGATTTACGCCTACACGTGCGGGTGTCTAGAGTTAATCGGTAGGCCTGTCACCATCTGTCACCAGAGCAAAAAATACAGGAGAACGACCATGAAAACGACCATTCTGGCGCTGGATCTGGGTACCACCACCGGATGGGCGTTACGAGATCGTGAAGGACAAATCTCCCACGGCTATACCTCGTTCAGGCCGCAACGCTTCGAGGGCGGGGGCATGCGCTACCTCAGGTTCAAGCGCTGGCTGACTGAAATCAAGGGCATTGCTGGCGATATTCACGCACTGTACTTCGAGGAAGTGCGCCGACACGCCGGGGTCGATGCCGCGCACATCTATGGCGGATTGATGGCCACGCTCACCGCTTGGTGCGAACACCACAACATCCCGTACCAGGGCGTGCCGGTGGGTGCCATCAAGCGTCATGCCACAGGGCGTGGCAATGCTGGCAAAGACGAGGTGATCGCCGCCATGCAGGCCAAGGGTCATCCGGTCACTGACGACAACGAGGCCGATGCCCTGGCGCTGCTGCACTGGGCCGTTCAACTGCAAGGAGAAGGAGAATGACGACACCAAGACTGATTCCTGTCCTGACCGGGACGCTCAATGGTCAATCCGTCCAACTGGTGGATGCCAGGCACCTGCACGATTTCCTTGGCGTGGGGCGTGACTTCTCGAACTGGATCAAGGGGCGCATTCAGGAATACGGATTTGTTGAAAACCAGGACTACCTGCTCGCCAAAACGGGCGAAAACCTCCCCTTCGTTTCAGGCGAGGATTTTTCTCCCGTTTTGGGGAAGGGTCGCGGCGGCCGACCCTCAGTAGATTACTTCCTCACTCTGGATATGGCCAAGGAACTGGCCATGGTGGAACGCACGGCTCGAGGAAGAGAAGTGCGACGCTATTTCATCGACTGTGAACGACAGTTGCGCCAACTGCATCAGGGAATTGCCCATTTACGGACTACGGTACCGATTGCATTAAACCGTACCGAGAGACAGGCCATCAACCGGCAGGCTTGGGCCGATGTTGCAGGGGATGCCCAAGCCAAATTCTACGCGCGTCGTGAGGCACTTCTGCGCCAATGTAGCCAATCCAAAGCATCCGGTCCCATCTCGTTACCTGACGATTTCCGGCCTGATTGGGCAAAATGAAGGAGCCCCTCATGAAAATCCATCCTCACCGTTATTCATCGCCACTTGGGCGTTATCAGCCGAAACCCATGGATATCGAAGCCACCAAGAGGGATGGCTGGCAGGAACAGCACATCCTGGTGGTTTCCGAAAACGATAATCGCCTCGATTTCGTGGAACGGGAGTTCATCCGTCGCCTTGGCAATCGGCTCTATGGAGGGAAGCGCCATGGATGAATGGGACATCGACGATGTGGCCGCACGCTTTGCCGAAGCCGCTGAAATGGGCCGACGACTTCCACCGGCTCGTGTGCAGGGCTATTTCAATGTCTGGCCAGCCTTTGCCCGCGATCTGCGGGAAACCTTTGCAATGGAAGAACCTGAATACCGATGCCTGCCCCCCAGTCCCGCCGCCATCGATCGGATGCTGGAAACCATGCACTGGATGCTGTGGCTCGAGGTGGAACAGCGGCACCTGGTCTGGATGCGAGCCAGGCAATATGACTGGCAGGACATTGCCAAGCGCTTCGGTTGTTGCAGAACCACCGCCTGGCGACGCTGGAAAAACGTCATCAATCAGGTTACCCTTCAACTGAACAGTGAAAAAACTTCCAAACAGAAAGGTCACGCAGGGTAATGGTTCCCATGAATGTCATATTTTTACTGCGAATGTCCTTTTTGAGAGCCAAACCGCGTGCAACACTTTGGGCAGTTTTAGCATAAAATTTCGCTACACTCTGGACAGAGTTGCGAGCAAAACAGATCGCTTGAAAATCTCTACCCCCTACCCGCCCAAGACTTGAGCTTCGGCGGGTTTTTTATTCTGGAATTCCATGACCTCTCTGCAGATTGAATACCGGCCACTGGCGTCGTTGATCCCATTTGCCCGAAATGCCCGCACTCATAGCGAGGAGCAGATCAGCCAGATCGCAGCGAGCATTCGGGAATTCGGGTTCAACAGCCCGATTCTGGTGGATGGCAAGCACGGAGTCATCTCTGGCCACGGCAGGATTCTTGCTGCCCGCAAACTGGAAATAGAAACCCTGCCGGTGATCGAACTCTCTCACCTGACCGAAATTCAGAAACGCGCCTTCATTCTGGCCGAGAATAAACTGGCAGAACGGGCCGGGTGGGATCAAGAACTCTTGTCCCTGGAACTGGCAGATCTGGAAGCGGCTGGATTTGATCTGGATCTCACGGGCTTTGATGACAGCGAAATCCGCTCGTTGCTCGACGCCCAGAACGAAACCGAATCTGAGACAGAGGATGATGGTGCTGATGAGGTGCCCGAGGCTCCGGCAATTCCGGTATCTCACCCAGGTGATATCTGGCAGTTGGGAAATCACCGACTGATTTGTGGGGATGCATCTGATCCTGCTGTTATCAAGGCGCTGGTGGGCGATGAACATGCTGTCCTGTGTTTTACCAGCCCTCCCTATGGCAACCAGCGCGATTACACCGAGGGCATCAAGGATTGGGACGGTTTGATGCATGGTGTCTTTGCCCAACTGCCCATGGCGGCCGATGGTCAGGTCCTCGTGAATCTTGGTTTGATCCACCGCGACAACGAATTCATCCCCTATTGGAATGGCTGGCTCACCTGGATGCAATCCCAGAACTGGCGGCGCTTTGCCTGGTATGTCTGGGATCAGGGTCCGGGAATGCCGGGTGACTGGAGTGGGCGTCTGGCGCCGAGTTTCGAGTTCATCTTCCACTTCAACCGCAAATCGGTTCGTCCCAACAAAATTGTGGAATGCAAACTCGCCGGTCAGGAATCCCATCTGCGGGCCGATGGCTCATCCACCTCGATGCGCAAGAAAAATGGGGAAGTGGATGGCTGGTCCCATGCGGGCACGCCCACCCAAGACACCCGTATTCCAGACAGTGTGATCCGCATCATGCGCCACAAGGGCAAAATCGGACAGGACATCGATCACCCGGCGGTTTTTCCGGTGGCGCTGCCTGAATTCATCTTGCAAGCCTATTCGCAGAAAGGCGATGTGGTGTTCGAGCCTTTCAATGGTTCCGGTACCTCGCTTCTCGCCGCACAGCGCGCAGGTCGGAAATGCTACAGCGTGGAAATCGCCCCCGAATATGTGGATGTGGCAATTCGCCGCTTCCAGCAGAATTTTCCCGACATGGCCATCACGCTCCATGGCACGGATCAGTCGTTTGAAGATGTCGCCGTTGAACGACTGGGCATTGAGGAAATGGCCCATGCTTAACCCTGTAGCCGATCTCAAAATCGAACTGCGCTCCGTCGCAGCACTCATTCCGTATATCAGGAATGCCAGACAACACTCGGACGCACAGGTCGCCCAAATTGCTGCCAGTATCCGCGAGTTCGGTTGGGGAGCACCGATTCTGGTGGATGGGCACAATAATGTGATCGCAGGCCACGGAAGGCTTCTGGCGGCTCGTAAACTTGGACTGACCGAAGTTCCCGTGGTGCCCATGACACACTTGACCGACATCCAGCGCAAGGCATTGATTCTGGCCGACAACAAAATCGGCGAGAATTCCACTTGGGACAATGAATTGCTCGGTCTGGAACTGGCCGAACTCAAGGATGCTGATGTTGATCTGGAACTCACCGGATTCTCGGCAGAAGAGTGGGATGCGCTCATCAATGGGGAAGAATCCACCAAAGAAGGACTGACCGACGAAGATGCGGTTCCCGAAGTCACGGAAAATCCGATCTCAAAATCAGGAGATATCTGGATTCTGGGCGAGCACAAGGTACTCTGTGGAGACGCCACCAAGGCTGAGGACTACAAGGCATTGCTCGGTGACGAGTTGGTGGATATGACCTTCACCGACCCGCCCTACAATGTGAATTACGCAAATACGGCCAAAGACAAGATGCGCGGCAAGAATCGCCCTATCCTGAACGATAATCTGGGCGAGAATTTCCAGGGCTTTCTGGAGTCTGCCTGCCAGAACATCCTGAATGTCACCAAAGGCGCGGTCTACATCGCCATGAGTTCTTCGGAACTCGATACCCTGCAGTCGGCATTCCGATCAGCCGGGGGGAAATGGTCCACCTTCGTGATCTGGGCCAAAAATACCTTCACTCTGGGGCGCGCCGATTATCAACGCCAATATGAACCGATTTTGTATGGCTGGAAGAATGGTGCTGATCACTACTGGTGTGGTGCCCGTGATCAGGGCGATGTGTGGCAGATCAAGAAACCCCAAAAAAACGACCTGCACCCCACCATGAAACCCGTCGAACTGGTCGAACGTGCGGTGAGGAACAGCAGCAAGACCCGCGATCTGGTGCTGGATCCCTTTGGTGGCTCAGGATCGACCCTGATTGCCTGCGAGAAATCAGGGCGTCGGGCCCGGTTGATTGAACTCGATCCGAAATATGTGGATGTGATCGTTCGACGCTGGCAGCACTTCACCGGTCAGCAGGTCGCTCGCGCAAATGACGGAATGATTTTTGAGGATCTGGCTCACTCCCGAACGTAAAGACCATGGTCAACACCTCCCTCGCTGTCAAAGCAGTGTTTGATGATATCGTAGAAGCGGTTGTCGTTATGTTCGTAAAAACGAAACAGGGCGTAGGCCACCATGTCCGCCAGTTGGATTAACCGCGATGCTTTTGAATCCAGGAAAACCGGAACTTCCGCATAATTTTTGGTCATTCCCCAAGAATGCCCTATGTACTTAAACTCTCTCGCCAGATTTTGAATGCGCTGTTCTGTTGACGACTTGTCGAGTAACATAAGGCCACGTTGACGGTCATGGTGCTTAATGTACATTCGTTTCAGGAAGAAATCAAAACGGCTGGTAATTTGCTCGAATGCATGTTCTACGGGATCGATTCCTGCAAGGCTTGATTTTTTGACTACTGCTCCAAAAAGCCTTACCCCTTTATTGAAATGATCTACCACAGCCTGTTGCAATATGTCTTCCATGGCTTGAATACGGTCGACCAACTTGTGGGACTTCCATCCATCTCTACCTGAACGCATTGGTGACCCATGCAACTCTACTTCCCAAGGGTTGAGCGCATTAAATCTGGCGGCAATGGAGTTGAGTGGCTGCTCGACCCAATGTGTTTTTCTTTCAAATACTGATATGCCGGCAAGCACAAAATAATTTTGCTTGGGATCTGCAACGGAACCGGATTCGTCGATATAAAGCAGGTGCATCTGGGTTTTCCATGTAAAAACGGGCTGCATGAATGCAGCCCGCTGAAAAGGGTAAGCCAGGCGGAGATAACTCCTTGGTGCCGCAAAATGGTCAGCACCGAACCCGACTCAGAGCCGATTATACGTCACATATGTTTTTGTGACAATAGAAGGTGTTAGCACGCCCACATCGATTTCTCACGATCTTCCAGTCGACCTGAAAGGAATGAGTGGATCCATTAGGCTATCGTCATTCTATTCGATATACCCGTTCGCTGCCTTGTGCCTTGTCCGAGACGATGTCTAGGCCGAGTTTCTTTTTGAAAACACCAGCAAATGTACCTCGTGCCGTGTGTTTCAACCAGCCAGTAACCTCGCAGATCTGCGGGATGGTCGCACCCTCGGGTCGCTTGAGCATGCCAATTACAGTGGCCTGCTTGCTGTTGTCGCGGGTACGACGAACCGGTGTTTGAGATTCATCCGTCACCTCAGCCGATTTGATGATTTCATCGAGGACTTCGACCGTAATTGGCCCTGGACGCGGAACTCCGAGGGCATCGTAGCCTTCTGCGGCCACGAACCAGTCACTGCCCAGCGGAGTGATAAGGGCGCGGTTGAACAATCCTTCAAGCACCTTTTTGCGCGCTCCGCCCTTGATGTTGTCGGGAAACCAGGCGATCTTGCCATCGGTGCTGTGAATGGCGTAGGCCAGGATGGCATGTTGGGCGGCGGTAAGTTCGGTTTTCATGATGATCTCCTGTGTGAGAGTTATCGGTTATTCGTTGCTGCCGAATGTGGTGAGCAGTTCGTCTAAAAGTGTTTGCACCCGGTCCAGGTCGCCCACATGACCCCAATGGATGGCATCGGGGTCGTTGCCAAAATGGTCGTCTGCCATTTGCTTGAGTTGTTCGATCTTGGCCTGGATGGCGGTCGATTTGGTGATGTAGGTGGCGAGGGCGTCGGGTTGGGTTTTCATTTTCGTGGCTTCCTGTGTTGATTGACGGTAATGACATTTACGCTCTGTTCCACATCAAAGCCAAGCACAATCAGCATCATTTTTCGTTCTTTCTGAACACTCATGGCACAGCGCGCTCCGACTCCTTGTCGTTACCCGAACTGCCGTAAATTGGTTGTGAAACCGGGCTATTGCGAGCAACACCTGCGACAAGTTCGTAAACAATGGGATAGCCGTCGAGGCAACGCCTCGGCGCGCGGTTATGGCTCGCGGTGGCAAAGGGCTCGTGCGGTATTTTTGTCTTACCACCCGCTTTGTGCCGAGTGTAATCGTCAGGGCCGGGTCACACCGGCCTCCGTGGTGGATCACATCCAGCCGCACCGAGGCAATCAGGAATCGTTTTGGGACATGGATAACTGGCAAAGCCTGTGCAAGTCCTGCCACGACCGCAAGACGGTCAAAGAGGACGGAGGTTTTGGCCGATCGCCGCCGCCAGGCACAACCTCGGCGCAAAAAACCAACCGGTAGGGGGGGCATTTCCTTCGGGCCGCCCGGTGCCAGACCGCGCGCCTGCCCAAATTTTTGTTTCCGCGAAATTCATGACCCCCTATCGGCGACCTTGATAGATAAGGATATTTATGGGAACACGACCGGATAATTTCATGCGGCAGCCCCTATGCGACGAGGAGTTAAAAACCTCGCGGTGACAGCAGAAGACCTTGCCAGAATGGCGATCACTGAAGAGAACCTGAGGCAGTTGCGTCTCAGCGAAGACGACCTGACGGCAATGCTGTCTGGGCAAATGAATCAGGAACCAAACCATGGCGACCCGAGGCCGCAAACCAACCCCGATTGAACTGAAACTGTTGCGTGGTAATCCCGGCAAACGCCCACTCAAGGCAAACGCACAAGTGGTTCAGCAGACAGAGGCGGCCCTCACCGATAATCCGCCAGCCATGCTGCTGGAAGAGGCTCAGTCTTATTGGGATTACGCGATCCTTCACGCGCCCCGCAGTCTGCTCAAGAAACTTGATGTCTATCTCCTGGCCGCGTGGTGCAACGCCGCCGCGCGCTATGAACACAACATGCGGCTTGCGGCCAAGTCGGATGTGATTCCGGTACGGGGTGCAAAACTGGCTGGGCTGGACGCCAAAGACCGACCGATCATGCACAATCCGTTTTCTGCGGCGGCGCGGTCGTATCTCAAGGACATGACGCTACTGGCCAGCGAACTGGGCTTCACGCCGACCTCGCGCGCACGACTCGGGGCGCTGGAAACCGGATCAGAACCGGAAAACCCATGGCTTCATCTGGGGCGTGCCTGACATGTCAGGTCAGGATTACGCTGGGATTGCCCGACAGTACACACGCGCCGTCCTCGCGGGGCGCATTCCGGCCTGCCGCTGGGTACGGCTCGCCTGTCAGCGCCAGATCGACGATCTCGCCCGCTTCAAGGGAAGGTCGAGCCCCTACCGGTTCAATCCCGTCCTGACGGATGCCAGCGGTTTGCGCTATCGCCCGGCGGACCGGGCCTGCGCTTTTGTGGAGCGACTCTGCCATGTCAAGGGGCCGCTGGCAGGGGATGCGATCAAGCCGGAACCCTGGCAGGTGTTCATCCTCACCACGGTGTTCGGCTGGGTCAAAGTTGATGGAAAACGGCGTTTTCGCCGTTCCTACATCGAGGTGCCGCGCGGCAATGCCAAGTCGACGCTGTCGTCCGCCGTGGCGCTCTACATGCTGGCCGCGGATGGTGAGGGAGGTGCCGAAGTGTATTCACTGGCCACCACCCGCGACCAGGCGCGGATTGTATTTGGCGATGCCCAAACCATGGTTCGGCGTGATCGTGCTTTGCGCGAGGCCTTCGGCACCGAAGTCAATGCCCACAACATCAGCATCGCGCGCACCGGTTCCAAGTTCGAGGCGCTCTCTGCCGAGGGCTCCACCCTGGATGGCCTGAACATCCATTTCGGCTGCGTGGATGAACTGCACGCGCATAAAACCCGAACCGTCTACGACGTGGTGGAAACCGGCACCGGCAAACGGGACAACTCGCTCCTGTGGGTCATCACCACCGCCGGATCGAACCGTGCAGGAATTTGTTATGAGTCGCGCACCTTCGTGACCAAACTGCTTGAGGGATTGTTCGAGGATGACTCCCAGTTCGGGATCATCTACGGACTGGATGAGACCGATGACTGGACCACGGAAGCGGCCCTGATCAAGGCCAATCCCAACTGGGGCATTTCAGTCAGGCCGGAAGTGCTCTTGCCCCTTCAGGCCAAGGCGATGCAGATGCCCAGTGCCATCAACAACTTCAAGACCAAACACCTGAACGAGTGGGTCAACGCCGATACGGCCTGGATGGACATGCGCTCGTGGGAGGCCTGTGCGGATCCCACCCTCAATGAGGATGAGTTTATCGGTGAGGAGTGCTATGTAGCGCTGGATCTGGCGAGCAAAGTGGATATCGCGGCCAAAGCCAAACTGTTTCAACGCGATGGCAAGTTTTACGCGTTTCTCACCTACTACCTGCCGGAATCGGCTGCTGAGGATGGGCGCAACAGCCAGTATTCCGGCTGGGCACGGCAAGGATTATTGACCCTCACCCCGGGCAATGTGACAGATTTTGATCAGATCGAAGCGGAACTGGTGGCAGATGCCAGTCGGTTTCAGATCATCGAGGTACCCTTTGACCCGTTTCAGGCCACCCAACTCTCCAGTCACATGCTGGCTGAGGGTCTGCCGATGGTGGAGATGCGCCCCACCGTGCTCAATTTCTCGGAACCCATGAAACAACTGGAGGCGCTGGTGTTGCAGAAGCGATTTGTACACAACGGCGACCCGATTTTGAGTTGGATGATCTCCAACGTGGTCTGCCACCGCGACCAGAAGGACAACATCTACCCCAGAAAAGAGCGCGAGGAGAACAAGATCGACGGGGTGGTGGCGCTGATCATGGCTCTGGGACGCCAGATGGCTCCGAGTGATGACCAAACGCCCGTTCTGGACTCTGATTATCAGTTGATGGTGGTGTAAATGGGGATTCGCTCCTGGCTCTCGAGTTTCAAGGCCAATTCAGACCGCTCGCCCTGGGGAAGTTTTTGGTTCGAGCCGGTGGGCGTACAGACCATGGCTGGAATGCGGGTCACTGCGGACAATGCCCTGCAGCTCTCGGCTGTATTCGCCTGCGTGCGCATCATTTCCAGCCAGTTTGCGAGTCTCCCCTTTGTGCTCTATCGCACCCGGCGCGATGGTGGCAAGAAACGGGTGACCGATCACCCCTTGTATCCGTTGCTGGCCCGACGCCCGAATCCTTACCAGAATGCCTTCGAGTGGCGCGAGATGCTGGCGGGGCACCTGGTGTTGCGCGGCAACGCCTTCAACCAGATCGTGGCAAACCGCCAGGGAGAGATCACAGCGTTGGTTCCTCTGCATCCGGACCGGGTCACCATCGATCTGTTGCCCAATGGAGATTACCGCTACAAGTACACCACGCTGACCGGGAGCGAACAGATCTTCCCCCGAGGCCAGATCTGGCACCTCAGAGGGCTATCCCTGGATGGCATCATAGGACTCTCTCCCATCGCGCTGGCCCGCAACGCCATCGGTGGAGCCATGGCCGCCCAGAACTATGGCTCCCGGTTCTTTGCCAATGACGCCAAGCCCCTGAGTGGGTATATCGAGTATCCCGGCTCTTTCAAAGACAAGATGGCACGGGAGCAGTTTCGGGAGTCACTGCAGGAATCCCAAACCGGGGCCAACCGGGGCAAGATCGCCGTGTTCGAGTTCGGGATGAAGTATCACCAGTTGGGGCTCACCAACGAGGACGCCCAGTTTCTGGAGACCCGGAAGTTTCAGGTAAACGACATCGCCCGCTGGTTCGGCGTGCCGCCCCACAAGATCGGCGATCTGGAGCGGAGCACCAACAACAACATCGAGCAGCAGGCGCAGGAATTCGTGCAGGAGTGTCTGGGGCCCATGGCCGAGCGCTGGGAAGCCAGCATCGAAGCAGAACTCCTGTTTGACGATGATGGCCTGGAAGCGGAGTTCCTGTTCTCACAACTCCTGCGCGGGGACTCGGCGGCTCGCGCTCAGTATTACAACCTGGGGATCAACGGGGGCTGGCTCACTCGCAATGAAGCGCGCCTGAGCGAAAACCTCAATCCTCTGCCCGGACTCGATCGGCCCCTGAGGCCGCTGAATATGGCCGAGGAACAGAATGATGGGCCGGACTTCCCGCAGCCGCCAACTTCTGACAATTCAGACAAACCTGTTCCACCCCTGAAAAACAAATCCGAGGAAAGTCATGAAACACGCGCTCTTGATGTCTGAATTCCTGTCGACGCCTTGGGCCATGCGGCCTGAATCCTTACGCGTCTTTGCAGGGGTACTGCATCGCTGGCAGAGAGGGATGGCCATGTCTGACACGACCCTGACCACCATTCAGACAGACCAATCGGTGCGGGCCGCACGAGCGCAGGCGACACAAAAGACCAGTGGGGGCGGCATTGCCGTACTGCCCTTGTATGGGGTACTGACTCAGCGCGGAAACATGGTGGATGCCCTGAGTGGTCCGGGGAGCACCTCCACCCAGATGTTCACCGCCGCCTTGCAGGATGCCCTGGCGGATGAGACTGTGGGTCAGATCCTGATCGACATCGACTCTCCCGGTGGAAGTGTGTATGGGGTGGCAGAACTGGCCTCGGAGATTCTGAACGCCCGATCTCAGAAACCAGTCGTGGCCATCGCCAATAGCCTCGCAGCCTCGGCGGCCTACTGGGTTGGTTCGGCGGCCACCGAGTTCTACTGCACTCCGGGTGGCGAGGTGGGAAGCATCGGCGTATGGCAGGCCCACGAAGATATCTCCGGTGCCCTGCTATATGAGGGAATCGATGTCACCTTGATCTCTGCTGGAAAATACAAGGTGGAGGGCAACCCCTATGAACCTCTCACAGAGGAGGCGACAGCCTTTCTGCAATCGCGCGTGGATGAATACTACAGCGTCTTTGTGGAATCGGTCGCGACAGCCCGTGGGGTCACTTCGGATGCGGTCATCCAGGGCATGGGTCAGGGGCGCGTGGTGAGTGCTACCACAGCCGTATCTCTGGGAATGGTGGATGGTGTGATGGCTTTTGATCAGGTGGTCAGCCTGATGCAGTCGCGGGTGAAACCAAAGGCATCTCGCTTGTCTCAGGCCAGGAACTCCTTGGCGCTGATATGATGATGGGATTTTGGTATAGGAAAACTTCCGTGTTTATTATGTCATGCTTGCTCGCAGTCAAAAAAGTGGGGTCTGAAAACGCACAATCTATTCAAAGACGCCCAACTCAAACGAGCACAATAGGAACCGAAATGCCAAGCGTCTTAATTGAGGTACGACGACAATACACGCAAGAACAAGAGGTTGCTCTCATGGAGGCAGTTCACATGGCCTTGCGTGAAGCTTTCAAAATCGTCCCAGGTGACAAAAATATTCGTCTCATCGTGCATGAACCCCACCGCTTTGCATATCCTCCCGCCAGAGAAAAGCCAGATTTTTATACTCACATCAGCATTGACGCATTTGCTGGCCGATCTCTTGATGCAAAGCGCAACCTTTACAAAGCCGTCGTCAATAATCTTGAGCCGCTCGGTATTCCAAAGGACCATGTAAAAATTCTCCTCAGAGAAATTCCAAAGGAAAATTGGGGCATTCGAGGTGGTCAGGCAGGTTGTGATGTTGAACTTGGTTTCAAGGTCGAGGTGTAGTTTGCGCTCTAACAATGAACCATGTTCGTACAAATCGTAAAATTTAAACTCAGGCCAGATACATCCCGTGAGTCATTTCTTGATCTAACGGAACAAATGATTGCTTGGCTCAAAAACAAGAGTGGGTTCATTGCCTACGAATTGTATGAAGGCTCAGAGTTTTGGTCTGACCGAATTGCTTGGGAAAACCAAGAATTCGCTCAAATTGGCTTGAAAGATTTTTTGACCACCGCCATTGCTAAGGAAATGATTCATCTGGTCGAAGATGGCTATAGTAGTTTTTTCGGACAGAAAGTTGCTTCAGATCAGTCTGAGAAAAGTGCCCCTTATGATCACCCTCGCATTTGAATTTCGATGCAAAAGCCCTTAAAGGAGAATTAACTTGAAGATATCCGAGATTCAATGTCACTGTGGAGCCATTAAGATCAGGCTCAGCGGAGGGCCCATCGCTCAGTTCTACTGTCATTGTGACGATTGTCAAGCCGTCCATGCAGCGGCTTATGTCCCAGTAGCCCTTTATCCCGCGCAAGCAATCGAAGTCATTAAAGGGGTTCCAACTGAAACCGTATTACGAACAACACCACGAATGCGCTGCCCAACTTGCGGTACATTCCTGTTTTCCGAACTAACGAACTTTGGCCTCCGAAGCCTCAGCGCATCCCTCCTGCCTCGGGAGGAGTTTAAGCCGCAGTTTCATGTTCAATGCCAGTACGCAGTCCTTCCAGTCAAAGACAAATTGCCTAATTTCAAAGCGTTTCCAGCCAAGTTCGGCGGTTCCGATGAGATGGTCGATTGGTAGTTGTGCATCTCGGCGAGGTCAAAATCATGAGCATCGTCCACGGACGCCCAACATTGCATTCGAGAGGGATGTGCCAAAAGCGGCGCGCTCATCATTTGAACATTAGCCCTTCCACTCGCAGCGCTATGCCATGACCGAAGTTATTGGAATCGATCATATCTATATCGCAGTTTCCGATCTTGAACGCTCGGAGGTTTTCTACGACCGGGTCTTGTTGGGGACTCTGGGCTTTCGCAAGAATAAGTTCACACTGGGCGGCGATCCTCACATTCAATACTTCAACCGCCACTTTGGTTATGTCCTTCGCCCTTCACGTACCCAAGCCGCACACGACTCCTACGCGCCTGGGTTACACCACTTCTGCCTCCGCGTTGATTCGGCGGTCGAAGTCGCAGCCGTAGCCACTCAACTTCGTGGCGCTGGCATTGAGGCTTCTGAGGCAAAGCTCTATCCTGAGTACGCTTCTGACTATTGGGCAACGTTCTTCATTGACCCCGATGGCATCCGCCTTGAGGTCACAAACTACAGGCTGGAGCGCCGAGAGCGCCATGACCATTGGTAAAAGCAGGGCTAACGAATCATTTCACCGGACGCTGCATAATAAAGCCGCGCAGCGCCGGTCACTTCCAAATTGGGCATCAAGGAGTGAGTGTGACGAATATTGAGATAATCCAAGAACTCTATAGATGTTTTCGCGAGAAAGATGATGATGGTTTTCGTGCTATTTGCAGCGATGATCTCGAATGGATTCAAAACCTAGGTTTCCCATATGGCAGGTGTCGAAAAGGTGCCGAAGCTGTGATAGAAACCGTGTTCAAGGGCAATATGAGAGAATGGGAAGATTTCTCTTACGACATCTCGCAGTTTCTCGACGCAGGATCAACAATTGTTGTCATCGGCAGTTATGCCGGGATTCACCATTCGACAAAGAAGCAAATGCAAGCGGCGGCGGCTCATGTATACGACCTTCGTGGTGGAAAAGTCTGCAGGTTCCGCATGTTCGCCGACACAAAATCCATGTGGGATGCAATGTCGTGAAAGAGACCACCCCATCATTCCATGTTAGGCCATCAACCATACCAAAGGGAAATTGATGTTTCGATATTTGGTTACAACATTTCGCACACCGCAATTTCAAATGTCCATCATTGACGAGCACTATGCTTTTCTAGATCGGTTGAGACAGCAGGGGAAGATTGAACTGGCTGGCCCGTTTACGGATAAGTCTGGTGGTGCTTACCTAACTAAGGCTGCTGATATGGAAGAGGCCAGAGCATTGGCCTTTAGTGATCCGGTGCATACATCCCAATCCTCAATAGTCACAGTTTACGAATGGAATGCAAAATGATAGACCTGCCAATCCAACGCTCAGGTGAGACTGCGCAAAAGCGCGCAGCCCCTTACTTTCCTGTCAGGTAGGTTACACTGTAACTTTATGACTACTGAAATGTTTATTGCCGAATCTGACCGGGAAATACAAGAGTGTTTTCCCGTTTTTAAAGTGCTTCGACCTCACTTGAGTGAAGAAACATTCCTTCCTCAAGTTCGGCGGCAGCAAGCACAGGGTTTCCAAGTCCTTGCACTCAAATGCGATGGTGTTGTTAAAAGTGCGGCAGGTTTCCGCTTCACTGAGTTTCTTGCATGGGGAAAGGTGCTTTATATTGACGACCTCGTTACCTTGCCGGAGGAGAAAAAACGTGGTTATGCTGGGCAATTACTTGATTGGCTTATCACACATGCACAAAGCCAAAAATGTGACGGGTTACATCTTGATACTGGCTATGCTCGCCATGATGCTCATCGGTTATATTTGCGTAAAGGTCTACAATTTAACTGTCATCATTTGGCATTGCAGTTCGGCCAAGTTACCTGACATTGAGAGAGACGCGCCAAAAGCGGCGCGCCCTTCAATTTGAACATTAGACCTTTGTGCAACTGAGTCTCGTCGCAAACTGATACGACTCATCAGCACCAAGTCCACCACCGCCTCCGGGCGGTTTTTTTGTGCCCATCAATCCCGCCCTGAGCGGGGTTTTGTTTTTGGAGAACCCAAATGAGCAAGAAGTTGCGAGAAATGCAGGTCAAGAAGACCGAACTGGTCAAATCCGCCCGAGCCCTGACCGATGGCGCCGCCACCGAAGGGCGTGATCTGAGCAATGAGGAGATCACGGCTTTTGATAGCCTGAAGGGACGCATCGATGCGCTCAACGCTGCCATCGAACGCGAACAGACCTTGATCGCGGAGGAATCGCAACTGGGAATCGAATCGGCACTCCCTTCCATGACCGTCACGGAGAATATGACGGCGGATCCCAAGTGGGGCTTCAAGAACTTCGGGGAATATGCCTATGCGGTACACCAGGCAGGCTTGCCCGGTAATCCCGTGGATAACCGTCTGTCCATGCTGCGCAATGCGGCAGTACCTGGGGTGTATGGGAACGAGAGTGCCGGTGCCGATGGGGGATTTCTGATCCCCCCGCAGTTTGCCAAGGACATCTTCATGCTCTCCCTCGATGACGAGGCGTTCCTGCCCTTGACCGACAATATCGAGATCTCGGGTAATTCCCTGGTCCTGCCAAAGGATGAAACCACCCCTTGGGGGACAGATGGCATCACCGTGGCCTGGCAGGGGGAAGGCACGCCCGCCAACGCGTCCAAGCCCAAGTTCGGCACCGCCTCGCTACGCCTCAAGAAACTCATGGCGCTGGTGCCCATCACCGATGAACTACTCTCCGACACCGATGCCCTGACCTCCTACACGCCCAAGAAGGTGGCGAGCCGCATGCAGTGGAAGATCAACGAGAGCATTCTTTTTGGCAACGGCTCAGGGATCCCTCAAGGGGCCTTGAGCGGAAAGGCGCTCGTCACCATTGCCAAGGACTCGGGGCAGGCCACCAATACACTCACCCCCACCAATCTTGCCAACATGATCGCGGCCTTGCCGCCGGGGAGTTTCAAGAAGGCAGTGTGGATCGTGAACAACAGCGTGCTGCCATCGCTCTTCACCCTCACTCTGGGCAATTACCCAATCTACCTGCCCCTGGGCGGGGGCGTGGCCGCTTTCAAGGGCTCGCCCTACGGAACCTTGTTGGGCCGTCCGGTCTATGTGTCTCAACACGCCAGTGCCTTCTCCTCCCAGGGGGATGTGCTGCTGGTGGATTTGACCTACTACCAGACCATCACCAAGGTGGGGGGGATGGAGACCGCCACCTCCATGCATCTGTACTTCGATGCCGATGCCACGGCGTTTCGCACCATCTTCCGCATGGATGGCCAACCGAAGATTGCAGCCCCTATCTTGCCGGCCAAGGGCAGCGCCGCACTCTCGCCCTTCGTGCAACTGGGCGCCCGCTAATCCCCCTCTCTCAAGGAACATAAATCATGGACATGAATACCAAAGCCTCCGAGTTTCTGGCCCTCCTGGGCTCCATCAACCCTTCTGCCCAGGCAGTGGGAACCTTGACCACCGGCTGGATCTCCCTGGCCAATGTGCGCACGATCCTGGCGCTAATCTCCACTGGCACCCTGGGAGCCCTGGCCACGGTGGATGCCAATCTGCAGCAAGCACTGGATGCTCTCGGCACCGGGGCCAAAGCCATCGCCGGCAAGGCCATTGCCACGATAGTAGCCGCCACGGGCAACAACACTCAGGCGCTGATCAACCTGCAGGACCATGAACTGGATGTCAACAATGGGTATCAGTTTGTGGAGTTGTCTCTCACCGTGGGAATAGCCGCCTCTGAGACTGCCGGGTTTCTTCTCGGGGCCTCCGCCCGTTATGAACCGGCCTCTGCCTTCAATCAGGCGGGCGTGACCCAGATCGTCGGCTGATTCTTCATGCCCCTGCAACTGATCAGCGGCCCCGTGGTGGAGCCGGTCTCGCTGCTCGAGGCCAAGGCCCACCTGCGGGTGGACATCTCGGATGATGATGCACTGATCTCTGCGCTGATCGTTGCCGCCCGAATGCATGCAGAAACCGTGACCCGGCGGGCGCTGATCGCCCAGTCGTGGAAACTGGTGCTGGATTCTTTTCCGGGCCCCACCCTGATCGGCATTCCCTGGGGCAAGCCGTTTACCTTGCCGGGTCACGCCATCATCCTGGAGAAATCTCAAGTCCGGGTGGTCACCGCGATCCAGTATCTGGACATGAGTGGGGTGATTCAGGTGATGCCTGCGGCCAATTACACCGTGGATTTAACCTCGGAGCCCTGCCGCATCACGCCAGTGTTCGGGCAGATCTGGCCGATTCCGATGCCTCAGATCGGGGCAGTGGAAGTGGATTTCTCGGCAGGATATGCCGAGCCATTTGTGGCTGACGCGGCCAATGGCACCCTCTCGATTCAGGGTCCGTGGTTTCCAACACAACCCTTTGTGCTCTCCAATTCAGGGGGTGCCCTCCCCTCACCTTTGCAACCGGCCACCAACTACTGGATTGTGTCGATGCCGGTGCCGGACTGGTTCGGTTTATCGGCCACTCCGGGCGGACCAGCCATCACGCTGACTGATACGGGGTCAGGCACGAATCTGGTGGGGACGGTACCAGAGGGAATTCGCGCCTGGATCAAGATTCGGGTGGGCTCCTTGTACCAGCACCGGGAGGAGATGGCCGCTTTTGACAAAACAGGCAAGGTGATGCCCTTGCCCTTCATGGACCGACTGCTCGATCCCTATATGGTGGTGTTCTGATGAGTCTCGTCGCGGCAGGGTTTCTCGACCAGCGCATCACGATTCAGACATTGACGGTGGTGCGTGGCGCTTTGGGAGGACACGACGAGACCTGGTCCCCCTTGGCCACCGTCTGGGCGCAGATGATGGACATGACCGGGCGCGAGATTTTCCAGGCAAAGGCCATGGGCAGTGCGGCCACGGTGCTGATCACCATCCGGTTTCGCACTGATGTTCGTGCCAGCCAGCGCATTCTCTTCTCCGATGGCTCACTCGCCCGAATCGAGTGGATCCGGCATGTCACGCGCAAAGAACGACTGGAACTTTACTGCTTGAGGCTCGATGACTGATATAGAGGTGAAGGGGCTCTCAGAATTGCAGAAGCTGCTGGATGAACTTCCTGCACGGATCGAGGCCAATGTGGTGCGTGGAGGATTGCGGGCAGCCGCCAAGGTGATCCGCGATGAGGCCCGGCGTCTGTGCCCGGTGGGCGAGAACCTGCCCAGGGGACATAAATCCGGAGCACTGCGCGACTCCATCCGGGTCTCGATGTCCTCGAAACACGGCACCATCACAGCCAGCATCAAGGCTGGAGGCAAGAACAATGTCTACTACGCCCATATGGTGGAGTACGGCACGGCGCACCACCTGATCAAACCCAGGAATCGCAAGAGCCTGTTTATTGCCGGGCTGTTCAAGGAAGTCATCGATCACCCCGGAGCCCAGAAGAAACCCTTCATGCGCCCGGCGCTGGATTCCAAGGTGGATGAGGCCATCAGCACCTTTGCCGAATATGTCAGAAACCGTCTGGACACCGAGGTCACCAAATGAAAGCCGAGATGGCCTTGTATGCCCTGCTCAACGCCTCGCCCGCCTTGGCGATGCTGGTGGGGTCGCGGATCTATCTCGACACCCGACCCGAGGCAGATCCCTTGCCTGCCGTGGTGTACGAACTGGTGAGCGACAAACAGGACAACACCCGGGTGGGAGAGTTTGAAACGGCCAAGGCACGACTCCAGGTCAACTGTCTGGGACAGATGGCCGAGGATGCGGCGACTGTGCGCGAAGCCGTCAAGATCGCCTGCCACAACCAGTCGGGCACCTTTGCTGGCGTGACGGTGCTGGCTTGTATTCAGTCCGGCGCTGGCACCGATTCCTACGATGAACTCGTCAATATTTATGTGAAGCCCATGGATTTCATGGTGCATTACCTGCGCTGACAGGTGTGCTCAGCCTGCCAGTTTGGCGCTTGCCAACCGGTTCAGACTAATGCCTTGCTCGGCGGCCTGCAGTGCCAGGGAGCGATGCACTTCGGGCGGAATGCGCACACGAAATTCGCCGCTGTAGTGCTTTTCGGCAAGGGGCATCGGAACCTCCTCACCGTTGGATTGCATATCCACAACGGTATCCGCCACAAGTTGACGGATGCCCTTGAGGGCGGCTTCAGGAGTCCGGGAAAGCCAGGATAAAGATGGAAATTCGGCGCACAGTCCAACCGACTCCTGATCTTCGGGAGACCAGGTGACGCGGTATGTGTAGTGATCAACTCTCATGGCGTAAATCCTCCAGTTTCTCGATTGCAAGCAACACCTGGCGTACCTGGTATGCCTTGGCTTTGCCTTTGTCATCCTGGATATTGATCCGCGGATCTCCGACCCAGGGCGTTTTGAAGATCACGTGGCTGGTACCTGATTGGCGTGGCTTGCCGAAATATTCCTCGCAGACTTTCTTGAGATCGCCAAACCGGACACTGGCAGGCTCACGCCGCATTTGCTCGAGAATTTTTCGGGAAACCATCATGAGCAAATGGTATCAATATTGGCACCGTATTTCAAGTCAATCCACTAACTCAGTCAACACGGAACCACCCCCTTGGTGACCGCTCAAGCGGCCTTTTTTATGGAGAACCCCACATGATTAACTTTGGCTCCGGATACCTCTACGGCATCAGCTCAGCCACAAACTCGACGCCGCGCAAATTCGGCACCCTGCAGGATGTCACCTTTGATTTCACCTTCACCACCAAGGAACTCTACGGCCAGCAGAGTTTTGCAGTGGATGTGCGTCGGGGAGAAGGCAAGTTCACCGGCAAAGCCAAGTTCGCCAACATCAGCGGCGGACTGGTAAACGACATCTTCTTCGGCCAGAATGCCACTCCCGGTTTGATTCTCTCTGTCATCGGAGAGTTGGGCAACATTCCGGCGGCAACCCCTTATACGGTGACGGTGGTCAACGCCGCCACCTTCGACACCGACCTGGGGGTGGTCTACGCCGCCACTGGGCTGCCCTTCACCAAGGTGATTTCCTTGCCTATCCGGTTGTTTCCCACGCTGGATGATGCTATGATTTTTACCCATGACAATGGACATCCATCAACGTGACGATCTGCCGTTCCCGCACTCGCTGCCGGAATTCCAGCGGCTTTTTCCAGATGTTGGGGCGTGTGCTGCTTACCTGGAGAAGTTGCGTTGGCCGGACGGTTTTGTTTGCCCGCATTGCGAGGCAGGCGGTGAGCCACTTCGGTTTGCGAACCGTCCAAACGTGTTTCGGTGCCGCGAGTGTCGCAGGGATACCAGCTTGAAAGCCGGAACCGTGATGGAGGGGTCGCATACGCCGCTTAACATCTGGTTCTGGGCTGCCTATCTGGTTACCAGCCAGACGCCCGGCATGTCTGCCGTGCAGTTCCAGCGGCAACTTGGACTGCCCAGGTATGAGACGGCATTCCAGATTCTCCACAAGCTCCGGGCAGGCATGGTGCGCCCCGACCAGGACAGGATCGGCGGCAAGGCCCATGAACACGTAGAGGTCGACGAGACCTATGTTGGCGGCAGGACGCGCGGCAAAGGCAGTGGCGTCCACGACATGAGCCTTGTCGCTTGTGCTGTTGAGGTGCATCAGCGCAAACCGGGCGGCAAACTCGACAAGCGGAAGAACGGCAGGTACGCGGGGCGAATACGGCTCGCTGTCGTGCCGGACCGCACCACCAAGTCGCTTTGCGGCTTCGTCGAAAGGTCGGTTATGCCGGGCACGCTTATTGTTACCGATGACTGGAAAAGCTATTACGATCTCCCCAACAGAGGGTACAAGCACATGCACGTCGCCGAGCGCGGCGACCCGCAGGTTGCCGATGAGTTCCTTCCGATGATCCACACCGCCTTCGCTAACTTGAAGTCCTGGATTAACGGCATTCACCACGGGGTAAGTGATCAGCATTTACAAGCGTACCTCAATGAATTCACGTTTCGGTTCAACCGGCGCTTCTACCCGTTCAACGCTTTCCGCTCCCTGATGGGCATCGCCAGAGAGGTTGCTGCTCCTACATACGCCGAACTTTATTCCGGTGTTTGGACTCATCCTGGTGCTAATGAACGTGGCGGGGAAACAACCGGATAGGCAAGGTGATTTCCAATCCGGCCACCGGCCAGTACACCGAGGCCAGTGGGGTCTATACCTTCTCTGCCGGAGATGCGGGAATTCCGGTGCTGATCGATTATCTCTACGCCACGGCCACCGGGGGTACCCGCATTGCCCTCACCAACCAGATCATGGGCACCACCCCCACCTTCATGGCTATCTTCACCGCTCATGTGGGACCCAAGGTGGCAACCCTGAAACTCAACCAGTGCACCTCCACCAAGCTCTCCTTTGCCACCAAACTCGAGGACTACGCGATCCCCGAAATGGACTTCAGCATCATGGTGGATTCTTCCAATACTCTGGGTTGGATCTCTTTTGCAGACTGAGGTAAATCATGATTGATGGGACAGAAATCAAACTGGGCGATGCCTCCTTCCTCTGCCCGCCTGCGCCCTTTGCCTGCGTGCGCAAGTATGAAGACATTTTTACCGGGAAATCAGATGCGAGCCTGAACCAGATGGCCGACATCCTGTTCACCAGCCACAGGCGTAATTATCCGGAATTGAAACAGGAGGAGTTCGAGTTCCAGAACCTGGACATCGCCAACTTCCGTGAAGCGTTTCGGGTGTGTCTTTCGGTCAATCAGCCCCAGGACACTGAGCCGGGGGAAGCAGCGGCGGGGAAGTCATAGAGTGGGGTGAGATTTACTGCCAGATCATCGACCGTACCGGTTGGAGCTGGGAGTACATCGATCATTCCATGGACATTCCCCGGTTGTATGCACTGAGGCGCTACTGGGCACAGCACCCGCCCTTGCGCGAGATGGTGCAAGCCTATCTGGGCATAAAGATCGAATCAAAGTCAGTAATCCCACAATCCACCCCATCCAGTTCCAACAAACCCAGCACTACGTGCTCCCAAAACACTGAAGCGGACATGAAAGCCTTCATCGAGATGTTTCAGGCGGCGGGTGGGCGGCGAGGATAACCATGGCATCCAAAATCGGATCGCTCGAGATCGACATCAAGGCCAACATTGCCCGCCTGTCGCAGGACATGCAGGCGGCGCGCAATGAGGTTCAGAAATCCACCCGGGGGATTCAGGGCCATGTTGCTGAGATGCAGAAGAATATCCGCGAGCATATGGAAGGCGTCAAAAAATCCCTCGAGGTCTTCAAGGTCCTGACCGAACTGGGCGGGATCACGGAGATCGGGGCCAAATTGCTGGAACTGGGCAAGTCTGCCGCCGAGTATGGCGATGAAATCGAGCACGCCTCGCAGAAAACCGGGATTTCTACGGATGCGCTGCAGGGGCTCAAATACGCTGCCGGGCAGAGCGATGTGTCGTTTACCCAGTTGCAGCAGGGTTTGTTCCGGCTTTCGCGGGCCATGGCCTCCGTGGGACAAGGCAATAAACAGGTGGCCGGAGCCTTTCAAAGTGTCGGCTTGAGTGCGGCCTCCCTCAAGAATATGCGTATCGAGGATGTGCTTTCACGGGTGAGCGATGCTTTTGCCAAGAGCCAGAATGGAGCCGCCAAGACAGCGGTTGCGATGCAACTCTTTGGGCGCGCCGGGGCAGATCTGATTCCGTTTCTGGATCAGGGCTCGCAGAACATCGATGCCATGACCCAGAAGGCACAGCAATTGGGGCTGGTGCTGGGTGATCAGGCGATTGCCAAGGATGCCGAGTTCAACGAGAGCCTCAAACAGTTGGGGTCCCAACTCAAGATGGCGGCGGTGGGATTTGGCTCGGATCTGACCCCGGCGATCCAGGGGTTGACGGGGGCTTTATCCGATAGTTTGAAACCCGGTGGGTTTCTCGCAGACACCTTGAAGGCACTGGCGGATGCCGTCAAGTATCTGGTGATGGGGTTGCAGTTGGCCTGGCAATCACTGGAGGTGGTCACTGCCGCCATGGCAGGCGCCATCGTAACGGTGGCCGGAGTGATCAATTCGGCCCTGCATCTCGACTGGAACGGCATCAAGGCCGCCTGGAATCGGGGGCTCACTGAAACCAAACTCGCGGTGGACCAGCAGGTGGGCTCCATGATGCACACGATCCTTGCCTTCAAGGGAGAACTCGCCTCGACTGGTGAATCTTCCGGCAATAAATCATCACCCCTGGGTCAAATAGCCCTGCCGGGAGTCGCTCATTCTGGTCACGGCTCCCACGGGCAAATGAGTGAGTGGCGTGCTGAACTCACCCAGAAGCAGGATCTGGAGGGGGCTTATCACGAACTCTCCAAACAGGATGAACTCGCGTTCTGGCAACAGAAACTTGCCCTGGCCAGAAAAGGTTCGGCAGATTACAACGCGGTGCTGCATCAGGTGGTGACCCTGCAACGCCAGATCTATCGGGCGCAGGTCTCGTCGGCCCAGAAGGCCAGCCAGGAAGAGCTGTCGCTCAAGTTACAGCAGTTGAACTCAGAGGCCAATCTCGAACGCAATCACCTCAAAACGGTGACCCAGGGCAATCAGTTCCTGCTGCAAATCGGCAAAATCACCCAGGACCAGAAGTTGGCGCGGGATCAGGAGGTAGCGGCTCAGGAATATGCGATTTCTCTGGATCTGCTGGCCAAGAAGCTGGAACTTTATAAAACCGATGCGAAAGAACGGGCCAAGATCGATGATCAGATCGTCAAACTCAATGCAAATCGGGAGGCTCAACTGACCCGGGCCACTCAGACGGCGGTGCTCGATAACCAGAAATCTTACCAGCAGATGTTCGCTCCCCTGACCTCGGCCTTTGATACTTCCATCAAGGGAGTCATCATGGGTACCCAGACCTGGCAGCAGGCGTGGCAGCGCAGCCTCACCTCCATCCTCTCCTCGTTCATCGACACCGGCATCAAGATGGTGAGCACCTGGGCCTCGCAGCAGTTGGCGATGACCCTGGCCACCACCACGCAGGACGAGGTACGCATGGCCTCCAGTCAGATGGCCAGCACCGCCAGTCTTTCCACCAGTGCACTCACCATCATCAAATCCATCATGAACAGTGCGTCAGAAACCTTTGCCGGGATCTTCGGGTTTCTGGCCCCCACCATGGGGCCTTATGCGGCGGCTCCGGCAGCAGTTGGAATGGGGGCCGTGGCGGCGGTGGCGGGATCAGTGGCCTCGAGCACCGGTGGAGAGTGGAACATCCCCGTGGACCGGCTGCAGTTCGTGCACCGGAACGAGACCATTCTGCCGGCAGGGATTGCCGGAGGACTGCGCTCCATGGTGGAAAAGGGAGGGAGCAGTTCAACCACCCATGTGCACATTCACGCCACCGACGCCCAGAGCGTGGAGCGTTTGTTCAAAAACAATGGCGCGGCAATTGCCTCGGCCCTCAAGAATCACCTCAGAAACTTCGGGTAGGTCCCTAAATGATCGAGCGTCGACAAGTTCCCCTGACCGAGGAAATGCGTGAGCTATTGGTGGCCAGCATTACCGAGGCGGTGCGTGCCGAACTGGAGAGTTTCGGGGTACCGCTGGAGGTGCACCGTGACCATCACGAATTTATCAAGAAGGAATTAGAAAACACTGCCCTGCGCCAGCAGCGCAACGAGCGCGTCAAGACGAGCGTGCTGGGCTGGCTCGTGATCACCGTTTTGGGCGGCATCGGCACAGTTGCCTATCAACTCTTCACCACCCTCAAGGAGCACTGGAAATGAGTCCGGAAGATTTTATCAGCACGATCAAGGGAGCGGCCCTGGCCTGTCAGAAGGAGGAAGGGATTCCTGCGAGTTTTACTATTGCGCAGGCGGCCCTCGAATCCGCCTGGGGGGAGTCCCAGTTGACCAGAGCCGCCAACAACCTTTTCGGCATCAAGGCCGATGCCAGTTGGACGGGCGAGCGCTACCGGATTGCCACCGCCGAGTATGTGGCAGGGCAAAAAGAAACCATAAATGCCTGGTTTCGCCAATACGCCAACTGGCAGGAGTCGATCCTGGATCACGCCCGGTTTCTGAAAGGCGCGCGTTATGCGGGGGCCTTCAAGACCGGCAGTGGCATCACCTTTGGTTACGCCATCGCAAGCGCGGGCTATGCCACGGATTCCAACTACGGCACCAAGATTGCCCGGGTGATCCATACCCATGGGCTGGAGAGCCTCGATGCAATGTCTGAACCTGTCAATGTTCTTTCACCACCCCAGGAGAATTCCATGCAAAAACTTCTCGCTCTGTGGAGCGTATTCAAGGTTGGCGAATCGGTCGCCGACCCCGCGCTCTGGAAAACCGGTGCCATCACGGTGACCCTGCTCTCGCCCCTGATCCTGAAACTCGAGGATCTGTTCCATGCCTTGGGGTGGGCCATTTCAATTTCTGACCAGCAGGCCGGGATGCTGGCCGGGGGCATTGTGGCGGCCACCAACATCGTGGTGCACCTGGTTGCCAACAAGGACATGGGACTGAAGTAAGTCGTACAAGGGAACGCGCTGCCCTTTACTCCTCAGCGCGAAATGAAATTTCAGGAGAAACATAATGAGTCTGATCGATACCTTGGAAAGTGATGCCAAATCCGCCCTGGATTCCTTGAAAACCGATTTTGCAGTGTTCGAGAGCTGGTTGTCGCAAAACCCCATCGGAGCCCAGATCGTGGCCGAGTTCAAAGCGGCGGCAGCCGAACTGAATACGGTGGCGGTGACGGATCTCGAGAATGCCGTAAAACAGGTCGGGATTGCGGTCTTGAAGAGCACGGCGGCGGGCAGTGGTTCGGGAGCCGCCATCACGGCGGGCATCGATGCGGCCCGTGCGGCCTTCACCACCCTGGGCCGAGCCATCTCGGAAAAAACCATCGCCACCCTGGCCACCACCGTGGTCAATGGCGTGAACACTATCAAAACCGCCTAATTCCTGGCGGAATGCGCTCTTTGCAGGGGGTTTCCTTTCAGAAACTCTCTGCAATCCATTTTTTCTACGGCGTTAGCATACAAGCATTTGAGGGGTTCGCCTTTGCGCAGTCCCTCTCGAATGCAAAATAAGGCGATTTCTCAAATTCATCGAAAGAAACACACCGAATACCGATGCCCTCCATATCACGGATATTGGATTTAGCCACAGCCAAGGCCGATGCCGAGGTCGCGTCTGTGATTACAGTAGTAGGGTAGCCATATGAGAGCGCATCAAACGCAGTCGCCCTAATGCAGTTTGGGTATTGCGTACCGCAGACTACAACGCTATCGACCCCTAATCTTCTTAAGATCAACTCCAACTCCGTGCCAAAAAACGCGGAAAAACGGGGCTTCACCACGCGATATTCCCCGGTTATTGGAGAGAGCACATCAATAATTTCCACCCCTTTTGTTCCTGGAACAGCATAAGGCGGTCCAGCGAGAAACGCTTCCCTTCGTGAAATCTCAATATCACTTCCGTCGACTCGATACTCGCGCACAATATGAAAAACCGGATAACACTTTGCTCGGAACCACTCTAGCACCGCTTTGATTCGAGGGACTGTCGCAAGCGCACCATGGACCACCGCTGGGGCACTCGGTAGAACGAAATCATTCTGCATATCAATTATGAGGAGAGCAGGTTTCACTTTTCGCCTAATGTAAAGTGGGGTATTCAGCTTAGTGCTGTGATGTTAGAATTATGCAATGGAATCAAAAACTCCGCAAGTTCGATCCGTCGCGCCCCGCGCCGGGGTCGACTACCCACGCAACTACGCAGAATTTAAGGCGTGGTTCCCAGATGATGCCGCCTGCCTCGACTATCTCGATTGGATTCGCTGGCCACACGGCTTTGTTTGCCCGGATTGTGGAGGCTCCACGGCGTGGCGCATGAAATGCGGTCGGTGGTGGTGCAAGGGATGCTCTACCCGTATATCCGGCACGGCGGGGACAATCTTTCACCGCACCAGAACGCCGCTTACCGTCTGGTTTGCCGCTGCCTGGCATTTTACCTTCGCCAAGAATGGCGTTTCCGCCATGACACTGCATCGGATCCTTGGTTTCGGCTCCTACCCTACCGCTTGGGCGATGCTGCACCGTTTCCGGTGCGCAATCAGCCATGCGGGGCACGACATGCTGTCCGGACATGTCGAAGTGGATGAGACTGTCTTTGGTGGCGTCAGGCACGGCAAGCGCGGGCGCGGTGCCGGAGGCAAGGTGCTGGTCGCCATCGCCGTGGAGTTTCTTTCCCCCAAGGGTTTCGGGCGTTGCCGGTTGCAAATCATCCCCAACGCCGAAACCGAAGCGCTCAAGACGTTTATTCAGAAGCATATCAAACCGGGCTCGACCATCTACACCGACGGGCTGACATCCTACCCAGGCGCAACCAAAGACGAATACCTCCACCATGGAACGTCCGTCAAAGGCTCCGGCAAAGATGCCAACGAGGTCTTGCCGGGTGTACACCGCATCGCCGCGCTGGTTAAGCGCTGGCTGATGGGCACGCACCAAGGATCCTTCGAGGAGGAACACCTGCAGGCCTATCTCGACGAATTCGCGTTTCGGTTCAACCGCCGCAAGTCCACGCATCGGGGCATGCTCTTCTACAGGTTGATCGAACAGTGCATTTCCATGCATCCTATGTCCTTCCGTGAGCTTGTAGCTAATCCCAAGCCAAAAGTTGTGGCGCATGAGTTCGCGGTGTCAGCCAAGCTTCGCCATAAAGCGCCAGCTTCGCTGGATATTTCTGTGCCTTCGCACCCATGGAGAAGCTAGGCACAGCACTAAGCTGAATACCCCACAATGTAAAAGTAGGGGGGTGCGCGTTTTGCACAGTCCCCTCGAATGCAGGTTATCCCGAACTCTGCCCCACGGTACTTGTCGCTTTTGCGACAGCAGTACCAAGGAGAAGTTTGTAGCCGAACCAACCCCAATAGATTCTGTGTTTCTGGATTTTTCCGGCGTTTATTTCCATGACCTCAAAAATATCCACTTGCTCGCCATCTGGCGTTTGACGAGGGTATTCCCACACCAGAGAGTGGCCATCTGTAAAGTACTTTCCGTTTCTGTACCATCGAACCAAATCATTGGGACGACGCTTGGTTCCTTCTTCAAAGAAGCGGCGAATTTCAGAATGACCTTGAAGAAGGCCCGAATTGCAATCGAGTATGGCCGGAACCAACGGACTTTCAAAGACGGCATCGGTAGCATAAAGAGAAAGTAACGCATCGACATTGCCAGTGCGCGCAAAGTCGTGCCATTGGTTGTAAATTTCTTCGATGGTTGGTGCTGCACTTGCTGAGCATATGTTTTTCATAACCAATCCACGCCCTCCAATACTGGCACAGAGCCAGCATCTGACCACTATAACTTTTTTTACAGTTCACACACAATCATGGCACTCATTCTCTGGGACGGATTCGACAAATACGGCCAGGCCTCCGATGTCAACTATGACGGTTGGTCGGGAGGGGGTAGTGGCAACAATACAGCGCTGGTTCCGGGTCGTTTCGGGCTGCCCGGCAAGGCCTACTTTCTGGGTGCGTGGGGTTCTCCATTGATCCGGAATCTTCCGGGGAATTTCTCCACCTTCTATATGGGGATCGCCGTCAACGGCGCATTCCAGATCGTATTCAACGATGTGAACACCAACCAGTTCTGGGTGTATGCAGTCAATTCGGTGGTACAGGTGGGCCGTAGCGCCCCCACCAACAATCTGCTGGCACAGTCCCTTGCGGGCGTCATGCCCAGCGCTGGCTGGTATTTCCTGGAAATCGGGGGAACGGTAGGCACCGCAGGTCAGTTGACCGTACGCATCAACGGCAATGTGGTACTCAATGTTTCGGGGATCAACATCCAGAACAGTGCCAATGCCAGCATCAATAACATCCAGTTCAATGGGGCCATGCTGGTCGATGACCTCTACTTCTGTGATAACACCACGGGTCCGGGCGCTCACCCTTGCAACACCTTCCTGGGCGACAAGCGCACCCGCACGGTCTATCCCTCTGCCAATGTGAGCACGGCCTTTACACCCTCGAACCCCGTCACAGCGGGGCAGTTGGCCATGGGTAACGGAGGTAACTGGCAGACGCTCTCTGCCAACAACCTGATTCTGACACTTCCTGACAACCCGAGCACCAATCTGCCGGGGGTCAACCCTGGAAGCATGGATGATCCCCTCACGGGAGTGGCCCCGCGCATGGCGCATGATTGCACCATTACAGCGTTGACCCTGTATGCCCAGACCAATTACCCTGCCCTCAAAATCCGCCCGGTCATCGCCCAAATCAATCCGCTCAATGGCATGCCGATTGGGATTCTCTATGTAGGTGATGAGAAAATCGGGCTCGTCACCGGACAGAACACCCTCACCTTCTCGGCGGTCACGGCAGCCGTCACCAAGGACACCCCCTATGCTCTGGGGTTTATCACCGACACCAGTTTTGCTTTTGATACCTTCAGCGTCTACGCCTATGGCAATCCCCTGGCCGCGATCTATCCACTGACCTATGCCTCCCCTCCCGCCATTCCCGGACCTTTGCCCTCAGGCCCTGCCATCACCAACGGCAAACTCAACATCGGCTACACCTACACCCTGACCAACTATGCTGCTGTGTCCGAGGACGGACTGGATGGGGATCAGACCTACAACAGCAGCGCGACCATTGGTGCTGCTGATCTTTTCAGCACAGTAGCCGGCTTGCCCCCCGGTGCCACGGTATATGGAGTGCGCGTGGTGGGAGCCTATCGCAAGGACGATGCCGGTACCCGCCAGATCGCCAATCTGGTCAAAACCGGCACGGTCCAGTCGGCGGGTGCAATCCAGAATGTGGGGACCAGTTACCAGTACCTCTCGGATGTGTTTGCAGTGAATCCGGCGACCGGGGCCAGTTGGGTGACCACCGATGTGAATGCCCTCGAGATCGGCTACGAAATCATCAGTTGAGCCATGGCCAATCGCATCACCCAACTGACCACCGAGGTACTGGAGGCAGGGATCCCGGCCGCTCGCATCAGTACTCTCGCGGCTGAAGTTCTTGCAGACGATAATCCCGCTGCCACCCTCAGTCAATTACTGGCAGAAATCCTGGCTGATGATGATCCCCAGGTTCGGACCTCCCAATTCTCGGTGGAGATTCTCTACGAGTTTGTACACGCTCGGGTGTCCCAGATGGGCACCGAAATCCTGGTGGATGACGACCCGCCCGCCCACGCCTCACAACTCGTCTTTGAAATCCTCTATGACTACCCCCTGTCGCCTTTTGCGGAGTTCACCATGAGCAACCTGCTGTTTCCGACGCTTCCTGGCCTGCAGTGGAACATTGTGAAGTCGCCTCAGTTCCACACCACCATCGTCAAGCACACCTCCGGGCGGGAAACCCGGGTGTCCAACACCGCGTATCCCCTGTGGAAATGGGAAATGTCCTATGAATTGCTGCGCGAGACCCAGGGATTTGCGGAGCTGCAGGTCTTGTGCGGATTTTTTCTGGCGCGGACAGGCAGTTTCGATACCTTCCTGTTCGCGGACCCGGCGGAATCCAACATGGCCACGAACTATGAACTGGGCGTGGGCGATGGCTTCACCACCGAATATCCCCTGACCAAATCCTACGGGGGATTCATCGAACCGGTGGGCTATGTGGACGTCACCACCTTGCAGGTGTTCGTGGGTGGGGTTCAGGTCTACTCGCCTGCCGTCTGGAATCTGATCACGCCCAATACGCTGAGTTTTCCAGTGCCTCCGGCCAAAGGATCTGTGGTGAGCGCTGGTTACACTTGGTAATACCGGGTGCGCTTTGGCGAGGATGTCCAGGACTACAACAATTTTATGTATCAACTCTGGGAGTTGAAAAAACTCACCTTGGAGATGGTGAAATCGTGAACCTGAAAATATTGGAACGACCCGAATGATCAGACGGTTATAAATCCCGGCAAACGAGAAGCTTTCGCATCAAAGGTGGCTGTGGCCCTACATCCTGAGCGTCTGTTTTTTGCAACAATGAAACAATCCGCAAAATCGGCTTGGGATTCCCTCCAGGTGAAAAGGGTTTCTTCGATGACAGATTCCTCCTCAAACTGAATATCCATTGCATCCAACAAGCCTGAAACGATCTCAATGAACTGAACTTTTGGCACGCCATATCGGCTTCGCAAAACCCACTCTGTTTCCAACAATACCAACTGGTTGACGAACACGCGACGACCCGACGCGAGTTCACAACGGATCAATTTATGTGCCTTCTCGAACTGCGCCTCATCATCCCGTACCAGAAATCGAACGAGGACATTGGTGTCCAGACCCAGCATCAGCGCGACAGGTGCTCGATGGGAACAACTTTTCGACCTTTTTTATGCAACTTTCCGGCCAATTGGGTGATGCTTCTGGCTTTGACACGCAGAACCACGGTGCCATCAGGCATCAAGGTAAAAGTCATGCGATCGCCCGGCTTCATGCCGAGACTGTCCCGGATTTCCTTCGGAATGGTCGTTTGACCTTTGCTGGTCAGTGTGGCATCGGTTGCCATGATGATTCCCCCTTATTTCCTTACATTTTGTATTTTAGTAATGGATCGGAAAAAAGGCAATCGCACCGATCACTAATTTTGCACATTTTTTAGAAAAAATTTTCCTTGACTGCAGTCATTCTGCCGTCAATTCCAGATCAACAAACCCGTAGCCCTCCAAGGAGAACCCCATGGCTGGTAAAACCACCACTTGGGCCAACGACCTGTTGAAACTCTTGTTTCAGGCCGTGCCCGTTGCCAATATTGCAGACAATGCAGCCACAGCACCCCTCACCAACCTCTACATCAGCCTGCACACGGCGGATCCGGGGGTAGCTGGTGCCCAGAATACCAACGAAGCCGCCTATACCGGTTATGCGCGGGTGGCGGTGGCACGTTCCGCCGTGGGCTGGACCGTGACCGGCAACAGTGTCAGTCCTGCCTCCACCCTCGTGTTTCCCGCCGCCACCGCGGGGTCCGAGACTGAAACTTTCTGGGGCATTGGAGTGGCTGCCACCGGGGCAGGCACTTTGCTCTATTCCGGTGCCATTACGCCCGGCATCGTAGTGTCCAACGGGGTGACGCCGGAACTCACCACATCCTCCACCGCCACGGAATCCTGATCATGACCACCACTGTCACCCTGTATCAGAGCACCGATGCTTCAGCCCCGGTGCTCACCGGTGCTGTGGGCTCGCTCGTGGCCTTGCTCGATGCCTGCCTCATGAATGGTTACGGAACCAAGGCCGGAGCCGGTTGGACCATTGTCTATACCGGAACGAATCAGCGCGTCTACAAGATGTCCACCACATCAGGCACCGGCAATTCGCTCTTCGTGGATGATTCAGCCACGGTGTCAGGTTCCACTCCAGAGGAAGCCTATCTCACCGGGTTTGAAGCGCCTACGGGGTTAGGGACGGGTACCGGTCAGTTCCCCACGAGCGCCCAGTGCGCCCTAGTGTTTAATTGCACAAGTTGACAATAGTATTTCTAAGTTGAGCCCCTTTGACTTCACGTTTTCGCCAAACGAACGGCGATGCGCTTTTATTGTACGCAGCCGTAAAATCCTCAATGGCTTGCGTAAGTTTTTCGATACTTTCAAAACTCGCTCCCCGCAGGGCTTTGCGCTGCAAAATTCCAAACCATATTTCAATCTGATTAAGCCAACTCGCCGAGGTGGGCGTAAAGTGGAGCGTCACGTTTGGGTGCGCAGCAAGCCAGTCGGCGTTTCCTTTGTGGGTCGATAGGTTATCCAGCACAATGTGAATTTCTCGCTCCTCTGGTTGCTCTGCGATCACATCATCAAGAAAGGCTTGAAAGTCTATGCGCTTTTTTGTTGCAGTGATTTTGCCCTGTATCTGTCCAGTAGCAACTTGCAGCGCGGCAAATAAATTCAACGTGCCGTGACGTTTATAGGTGCTCTTCATGGCACGCACGATCTTACCGCTGCTGGTGTGAACATAGCCACAAGTCCGTTCAATGGCTTGAATTGATGGCTTCTCGTCAATACTGAGCACCAAGGCATTGTGGGGTGGATCGAGATATAGCCCGATTACGTCGGCAGACTTTGCGGCAAACTCCGGGTCAGTACTAACGCACCACAAGACCGATGGCGTTGCAGTTGAATACCTTCTTTGCGCAAAATGCGCCAAACAATATCAGGCGAAACACCCAAGCTCACCGCAAGCAAGCCACCATCCCAAGTGCTCATGCCATCTGGTGGTGGCATTTCCAGTTGCGTCAGAATCCGTTGGCGTAAAGCCGGATGGTCATAGGTGGCGGGTTTGCCGGAACGCGCGTGATCATACAGGCCAGCCAAGCCATGCGTTGCAAAGCGATTACGCCAAATGCCTACGGTATTTGGGCGCAACTTCATCTCGGTAGCAATTTCATCGTTGCGCTTGCCCGACAAGCAAGCCAGAACGATCTGCGCCCGCTCAACCAATCTGGCCTGCTCTGTGCGGCTGCGTGCGAGTTTATTCAACGCCATCTCTTGCTCATTTGTGCATGATAGTTTTACTGCAACGCGAGACATGGGGTACCTCCGTCAATGCACTCTGGAGGTGATATTCTAATTAATATCTTTTATTAATGCAATTAAACACTAGTACAACATAACACTAAACAACTTACATATCATTCCAAACCCAGATCGAAGTTGCTCCACCGGAAGACAACCGGGTGTTCGTTCCATTCGGCAATCCCTTTTTCGATGCGGCCCTTCAGTTCCTCTTTTGAGGAGACCCGGATGTGGCGCAAGAATGTACGGGCCATCTTCGAGAACGCCGTTTCCACCAGATTGAGCCAGGATCCATGCTTGGGGGTGTGGACATACTCAAACCGGTTAGGATGCGCGGCCAGATAGGCGAAGGTCTCCTTGGAAATGTGGGCCGAGTGGTTGTCCAAAACAACCCGAATGGTCGCCTCTTTCGGGTAACGCTCGTCCAGTCGCTTCAACAGAGCGACAAACTCCTGGCTCCGGTGACGCTCTTCGACATTGGCGATCACTTCACCCGTATGAAGATCCAGGGCCGCAAGAATCGAAAGCGTCCCATGACGGATATATTCGTAGTCGCGCCCGACTTCGGCGTGGCGTCCGGGGACGGGAGGCAAATCGGGGGCCGTGTTCTGGATTGCCTGGACTCCCGGTTTCTCGTCCACGCTGACAGTAATGACCGGGCGGATCTCCTCAGGAACTGGCTTGTCCTGTAATTTTTTCCGGTCATTCTGAAGATTAACCTCCTGATAGACCATCAGGACTTCCCTCATCTTCCGGTCAAAATCTGGATCCTTCTTTTCCAGATAATACCGGATTCGATGCGGCTTGATGTTGGCTATATCCAGAATCCGCCATATCGTCATCTTCGGAACACGGGCCAATCTTGGAAATCCCGCCGATTCCGCTCTCTCGTGAACAAAAGCCGTCAAAGCCGATAAGGTCCACAATTCTGCCGCAAATCCATAGTCCTTGGGCTTGCAGCAGGCCAGACTCACCACCCAACTTTTAGCCTCTTCCGTGATCTCAGGGTTTTTCGGCCGATGATATTTATCCTTGAGTCCTACAGAGACTCCGGCGGCCAATGCCTTGTCGATGCATTTGTAAACAGATGGGCGAGACAGACGGACCTCCCGATGGATTTCCGAGAAAGACATCCCTTCTGCATATTTCAATAAAATGCACGCTCGTTCAATCTCCCACTTGGAAGCCGTCCGGGATTGCGAGAGTCTCGTGAGACTTTCCTTTTCTTTTGGCGTTAATACCAATGGTGCTCGATCCGTCTTTCGTCCCATTATCCCCTCCGTCCTTTATGGTTCTGACCAAAATTTCTCTTGATCATTGTACGGGAGGGAATTGTATTACGTAAACCTTAGCCTTATCCAATGTGGTATGAGCCTGAAGGATGGCTGTATTTCCAACGAGGAATGAGCCTGAAGCGAATAATCTGAGGTCGATTGAAGAAGTGGGTTGATCATTGCAAGGATGATGATCAACATGAACGAAACACGGCTTTGCACGATTGAGCAGATTGAGCAATTTCTCAGTGGCTGCCTCCAGGTTGAATTCACCAAGTCTGGTGACGACAGCGAACGCTATGAACACATCAGCCGCGTGCTCAAGCGCTTTGACTATCCCGGGCAGGGTAAGCGAGAGAAAGGTGTGCTGCTGAAGTACCTGCAAGTCACCAGCGGCTACAGCCGCGCGCAAGTCACCCGCTTGGTCACCCAGTGGCACACAAACCGTTTGGCTACCGTACCCCTGTCCAAACGCTACCGTGCGCCTGCTTCCCCCTTTGCGCGCAAATACACGGCTATCGATATCGCGCTGCTCGCCGAGATGGACAAGGCCAATGAAGACGTGTGCGGCCCGGCCATTGCGCACCTCTTGCAGCGCGCTTACGGCGTCTATGGCGACGCGCGCTATGAGCGGCTGGTCGGCCTGTCGGTTTCGCACCTGTACAACCTGCGCAAAAGCACGGGCTATCAAGCCTTGCGGGTAGTTTTCGCCAAGACTAATCCGGTGTGCAATCACATCGGTGTACGCAAAGTGCCACGCCCCAACGGGAGAGTCGGTTTTGTGCGTATCGACACCGTCCACCAGGGCGATCTTGACGGCATCAAGGGCGTGTATCACATCACCTGCGTTGACTCTGTGAGCCAATGGCAAGTCGAGGCGTGCGTGCAGGGTATTAGCGAGGCATTTTTGTTACCCGTACTGGAACTGGTCATCGAACAGTTTCCTTTTGTAATTAGAGGGTTCCACTCGGACAACGGCTCTGAGTACATCAATGGCCCGGTGGCTGCGATCCTTGAGAAACTGCGGATCGAGCAAACCAAATCACGCTCGCGCCACAGCAACGATAACGCGCTGGCCGAGAGCAAGAATGCCAGTGTGGTGCGCAAGCACATGGGCTTCGAACATATCCCCCAAAAGTACGCTCAACCCATCAATGCGTTCTATCAGGAAACGTTTAATCCATGGCTCAATTTTCACCGCCCGTGCATGTTTGCGACCGAGATCATCAGCCCCAAGGGCAAGATCATCAAACGCTATAAAGACGAGGATGTGAAGACCCCGCTGGAATGCTTGGTGCTGTTAAGTGTGAAGGATTTAGTCACGCTCAAAGAGGGCATCACTCTGGACGCATTGCAGGCGCAGGCGAAGTCCAAAACAGACTTGGCGGCGGCACAGGAAATGCAACGCGCCAAGAGTGAATTATTTGCAAGCTTTCAAAAACAAAAACGCCGGGCGTAACTGATCGGAAAACGACACCGAAAAAGCACCAATTCTTGAGGCTAAAATCATTAGAAAATAAACTCAAAACCGATTAGCATAATTCCATTAAACTTAACTTTTAAACCCGACCAACCCGCACTATCAAATCACCAAGTCCGTCACTGCTTCAGGCTCATACCTGAATTGGAAAATACTACCTTTTAATGATATTTACTACTAGTGGATGGCCTGCTTTCCAACTACCAGATAGTTCCATTCCAGTACTCCAACGAATTGCCAAAAGGAACCCGAGGCTTGCCACCAGGTATTTCGAATAACTTTCCATCATCCTGCCAAGTCTGGCTCTCCGCAGTGGCGCAGAATTTCCGCGCGGACGGCATTGCGCAGTTTGAGGGCGTCGGGCCAAGCCGTTCCTTCGGGGAGGATCGGTACGCCAATGGTGATGCTTATCGCGCCGCGTCGCGGAAACCATTGGCCGTCGCGCAAAACAACGCGGGAGCCGCGGATGGTCATTGGCACAATTGGAACACCTGCCTGTGCTGCAGTGATAAATGCACCCATGCGGAACGGCAGCAGACCTGGCGCACGATAAAATGTGCCTTCTGGAAAGAAGATCAGCGACTGGCCGGCACGCACCATCTCAAGCAGCCGTGTCACATCTTCCACGCTTCGTTCGAATTCAAAGCGCTCCACGAATTCCGTGCCAATGTGTTGCAGGTAGATGCGGGGGATGAATTGATCCTTCAGTTCGCTCTTGGCGACGAAACTGAACTGCCGCGACAGTGCGGCGACCACGAGTATTCCGTCCAGATAACTGGCGTGATTGACCGCCAGTACGCATGCCCCGGTCGGCAGGTTTTCCACTCCCCGCACCAGAAACGGCATACCTGATAAGCGCACAAACAGCCGCGCCATGACACCGCTCATGCCCCAGCTCCACGTGTGGCGTGGCAGGATAGAGGCGATTAGCCAAGTGAGTGGTGCCAATAGACAGAACAGTATCCAGACATATACTGCATAGAGAGCATCAACTATCACGTAAAGTTTGCGGCGCAGTTGAAATACTATCCCCGTCCAAGCTAGACGCACGAATTGCTGCCACACCGCGTGCGGTGGCACATTGCTCATGCCCTTTTCATAGAGTTCGCGACTGGCTGCGCGGCGGATCTTGCCGCTGGAGGTCTTGAGTACGCTATGAGGCGGGGTCAGCACCACGTCATCCGGCGGTTCTCCGAGCAGGCTCATTGCCAGGGCGTTAATCTGCTCGCGTAGTTTATTCAACGCCACAGTTTCGGTTACGCGCGTTTCCGCCATCACCACCAGACGCTCTGTGCCGCTAACTCGGTCGGGACTGCCAAATACCGCGACACAGCCCTTGCGTATACCTGCGATATTACCCGCTGCCTCTTCCAATTCGTAGGGGTAGATGTTGCGTCCAGCGCGGATGATGATGTCCTTGACACGGCTGGTGAGATAAATGTCTCCGGCGACGGTGTAGGCCAAGTCACCGGAATCAAGCCACCCATCGTGGAACAGACAGGCTGTCTGTTCTGAATTGTGGAAATAGCCGGAGGTGACGGAAGGACCACGGAATTCCAACCGCCCTTCCTCGCGCTCGCCCAATTCATGGCCGACGGGATCGATGATGCGAATGGCGTGACCGGGTAGCGGCTGGCCACAGGCTACGAAGCGCAGCGCGTCCGGCTCAATCTCGGCGGCGGGTAGAGCCAGACCGCCGCGTATGAACGGTTCACGCTGGATCCGGTCGATGATCGGTACGCGGCCGGGGGGCGGGAAGGCCAGACCGACCGCAGACTCAGCGAGACCGTAGACCGGAGTGAGAGTCTCCGGGCACAAGCCATAGCAGCCAAAGCGCTGCTGAAAATTGTAAATGGTGTCTGGGCTGACAGGTTCGGCGCCATTGAAGGCCATGCGCCAACTGCTCAGGTCCAGACCTTCAATGACATGGTCGTCGATCTTGCGCAGGCATAGTTCATAGGCGAAGTTGGGTGCCGCCGACAAGGTGCCGCGGTGGCGATGGATGGCCCACAGCCAGCGCTCGGGCCGGGCCAGAAAGGTGAGTGGCGACATGACAACGAGAGGAATGGCGTGGTATAGACTGCCTAGCCAGGCACCGATCAGTCCCATGTCGTGGTAGAGCGGCAGCCAGCTCACGAACACGTCCGAAGCACCCGCCTGCGCCACCTGTCCCATCGCCCGGATGTTAGCAAGCAAGTTAGCATGGGTCAGCACCACACCCTTGGGGTTGCCGGTGCTGCCGGAAGTGTACTGCAACAGGGCAATATCTTCGGACTTGCAGACGTGGCGGACAAGTCCTGTCCTTGATGTTGAAAGTTCCTGTGCCGTCGTGACAGTGCGCAGGCTTGCCACAAGGGACTTGAGCAGTTGCGCCAGCGGCCTCGCTTCCGGCACGGTGATCAGCAGGGTGGCCGCAGCATTGTTCAGGATGCCCGCATGGCGGCGCAGATGATCCTCGATCTGCGACAGGCGCGCGGGCGGATAGATGGGCACAGGGATACCACCAGCCAGCAGCACGCCATAAAAACTGTAAAAATAGTCGCGACTGGTCGGGAGCATGATCGCCACGGTCTGGCCAGGCTGCACATCATGGCCTTGCAGTCCCGCAGCCAGCGCTTCCGCCCCCTGGCGCAGTGTCTGATAACTGAGCACCTCCTCTCCCGTCTCTTCAGAGAGGACAATGTGTGTGCGCTCGCCATGGATGACCACATGCCAGTCTAGCATCTCTAGTAGGGTGGCGGCGTGGCCAGGTATATCCGCCACCTTTTCGACGGCGATCTCCCTGATTTCCACCGCTGTAAACGACCGCGTTGCGGCACCGGCAGACAACACAGCGCTCAGCAAATCGCGTGGAGTCTCAATCGTCGCCAGTGCCTGTTCCAGCAAACTCACATTGAAGAAGCGCTCGCAGCGTAGCCCCAACTCCACTCGTGCCAGACTGTCGAAGCCGAGGTCGCGATCCAGCATGCTGTCGAGTGTCACCACCGCCCTCATGCCGGGACGCAATTCGCCAATGAGCGTCTGTACGATATCAAGCAGCGCCTTGGCCTGATCGTCCGGGTTCATCTGATCAGCAATTCCACATTAAACCCCCATAAAGCATACTCATCGCCCTCAAATGAAGCGCGACAGGATTGTCGATATAGGTCTTGGCCGCTTCCCCAAACTTCTCCGCTACCTGTCGTTCTCTTTCCGCTTGGGCTTGCATCGACATGGTATCCTCCAAGGCTGGGGGAATCAACACATCCTTGATCTAGCGCAGCACACCGCAGTGATCGCAACACTCGATATGCCCGCCGCCCAGCGAGATATAGTCGAATCTGATGCATAGTTCAGTTTCAGCATGATGAGTTAGGGTGGTAGAGATTTCTGTGGAGAATCTGATTGTCGAAATCGGAAACCTCGTTCAGACCACAGCGTTTCGAGGGCAGAGGCATGCGCTACTTCAGGTTCAAACACTGGCTGACTGAAATCAAAGGCTAGGGATGAGGCGATTTGTCGGAAAAATTTACACATTCGCCAATATTCATACGGGCATTATTTTCAATCAGTTGTATATAATGAGAAAATATTTATGGTATGAATATTGCCCGGAGTTCAGACGAGATATGCCCCATCGCTGTTTGGAATAGGGAATATCGAAAAAATGTTTTCCGGGACTAAAGTCACGAGTGAAGGGGAGCCGAAAATGCACAAAGAACGGTTGAGACAACTGCGTTTCAAAACCACTAAGGTGGCGCTTTTTTGCGGGATGATGTCCATAGTGGCCAGTTTCAATGCCAGCGCCATACTCGCTTGTACTAGTGAAACCTTATGTGGAATAAGTGGAACAAACTCCTTCGGAAGTGGAAATTCTGATTCCCTCTCCTATAATGTATCTCCAGGACCTAATGGATTTTTGTATGGCCTCACGTTTTCCGGAACAACGGGCTCCCTGACAAGCCTCGAAATTCCGTTATTCAATTCAACGGATGCCTCTTCGTTCATAGGGCCATCGGGTTGGTCGTCAACCATACTGACGCCAGGGCAACCAGGCTGGAACTGGTCCTATGTAGATGGTCGAGAATGCGGCCAATGTGCACGAAGCCGACCTGCACTGATGATTGGTCTGATGCAGGCATTTCCAGCACAGGCGATCCCCATAACAACAGTGGATCTGGGCGTGGTGGGGTCCGATTGTGTTCGGCGCTGACCATCCCGATTCGTTTCTGGTCGGTCGAATCGTCCTGTTGTCGTGTTCTTCCCACCTCACCACCATGGAAAAGCAGTTCGCAGAGACGGAGCGAAGCGACGCCTAGCAAAACCCAGGGCGGCTGGGAGTGGCGTATGTCTAAAGTTTGGAAATGGATAAAAATTGATATAAATCAAAAATAATGGATAAAAATTGATTTAGATCAAAATAGATCATTATATCTACCGTATCTTTGAACCATGCGCCGGACATGCTCAGGGGGAGTGGTCCAATCAGTGCGCAGACAACGAGACGAGGAGATTACGATGGGCGTTATGTGGATCACGTGGATCGAAATCATTGGAATCGTAGGACCGGCAATTCTCATTTTTATGCTGGACAATGCAGTGTGGCATAAATTCCTATAGCGGGATATCCGGGTAAATGCGGTGATGTTGGTATGCGATGATCACGAACGCACCTTTGCATACCAGACCGCAGGCGGGTAAGTACTATCTCAGGAACCATGCTGATTTCCTCGGCTGGTTTCCTGATTATGTTGCCTGCCACGATTACCTGGACTGGCTTCGATGGCCGTAATGAAAATTCGATCCCGGCTGGTCCGACCAAGTTAACATTGGTTCGATCCTGTTTGCGGAATCGAATCCGCGTCCGTCCGGTGGTTCAAGAGGATGGCTCGGTGTCATCTTCATCGTCAACAGCAGGATCGGTGAGTCGACGAATCGTCAAGGCACAGCGTTGTTCAATCAAAGCAATGATTCGCTCAACCACGGCATTTCCAGAAAAGCCATGCCCAGGGTCGGATTGGATCTTGCGTGCGGTTGGCGGCAGCGACTTTGCCAATTCCAGAATGCGTTTTTTGGTCAGTGCCTTGGCCAGTCCAGCGCCTTCAGCAAGCTGATCCCAGTGTCGTGCCTGGGTCTCGCTGAACTTGTATTTGCTGCCGATTTTCATCGCCATCTTGGGCGTCAGCATCGGATACACCGCAGTGGAGAGCGTGTCGTAGAACGGGGCCAGGACAGGCCCCTCGATTAAATACAGCAGAGAGAAATTCTTGGCGTGCGCGTCATGATTGCCGGTCAGTGCGTTGAATATCACATAATCGAGCAAGCGCAGCACCTGTGGTGCGCTGGGGCGGGAGACACGGCGGACCAGATCGAAGCATTGCGCCAGATCCGGTCCACCTTCGTTTTGGTATTTCATTTCAGGCACGACACCCAATGCCTGGCAAAAATCCTCTTGATGAATGCGCAGTCGGTGCCCTACTTTATCCAGACTCCGATCGTAGCGCTCAACCAGCAAGAATGATCGCGTTCCAATGGAGTGAACCTTGGCCTTGGCGGGTTTGAGTTGCAAGGTATCGGCCAGCGCCAAGCAGAAACCCTCATTGGCCACACTGTCTTCAACGGCATGGATGGGTGGCTTCAAAATGTGGGAACTGGGCGTGCCATTGTGAGGCAGGCCAATGCGGGCACCATCAAAAACCACCGGTAGTTTGTCTTGGGCGCCAGCCAGGGAAAGCCGCAGTCCATCTTTGCCTGCCAGCATGGGGCGACGAGGCAATTCATCCAGGATGGCAATGACTTCTTCATCGCTCAGCCATTGAATATCCTCGCACTGGGTTGATGCAGGTAAGGCCTGCCCTGGCTCCAAGAATGTCACCGCCCCGGCACATTCTCCGCCGATGTGGTCCAGCAGCGCAAAGTCGTTCTGGTTTGATACCTGGAACTGCTGCGCAATCAGACGACGCATCTGTCCCTCTGGCAGGAGACCAGCAAAGAACGGGCGAGTTTTGTGATAGTCGAACGGCTCCGCTTGCAAGGGCAACGAGGCGGATAATGCTGCGGCTTGGGGCCGAGACAACCAATTAGGGTCGTAGCAAAAAGTCAGCCGTCCCGCGACGAGCGCCAGGGTGCCTGCACGGTCGGCGAATAACCAGACTTCCAGCTCATGCGCCATGGTCGTTGCCCGAGCGTTGATCTTCGGCAGCTCCGGAGGGCAATCCGCCAATTGTAATTTCTCCGCCCAACGCATCAATGACCCGCAGAACATTTTCAAGTCGCAGGGTAGGTTTGCCCGCCTCAAGATCGACAATGAAGCGCACACCAACCCCTGCCGCCAGAGCCAGTTGAGGCTGCGTCAGAACAAGTTGCTTGCGGGCGGCACGAAGTGCATCGCCGAGTTGTTGAGGTGATCGAATGGTTGTCATGATGAATTTAGTTTACCGTTCGGGAAATTATCCCCCAGAATTCGTCATGGTGCAAGTTATATTTCCCGATCGGGAATGCCCCGTATTGTTGGGCGTACTATTCCACAAAATTGCCCGAACGGGAAAGTTATTGTGTATTGAGCGTAAGCAATGGGATGGATGCCCCCACCCGCAGCGGCATTTTATGCCAAAGTGGGAGTCCCGACTGATCATTGGCAAGCGTTTTCATTCTGGCGCAAGACATTCCTTTCCACCGCGTTCTGGTGGGAGGCCCGTAGGCGTTTCATGCCGCTCCCTGAAACATGAATTCAGGTGATTGAAACCAAAAACGGATTTTTCATGGACGACTAAGGAAATTCCTAATTCTCTCCATCGAGATTTTCCTAGATCAAAATCAGTCCCACCTTATATGTTCATGGTTACAGTTCTGGCATAGTTATTCTCGCTTCATTACGGTAATGTGCACGGATAAGTAACGGGCGTGAGAATGGGAGATCAGTCGTGGAAAAATGTGATTTCAAGTATTTCAATTCGACTGAACGCATCGAATACCTTGCAGAAAATATTATTGGTTTGAGATCGGATATGGTGGTAACCATCACGGTACATCCAACGCGTTCTGGACAACAGCCGGTCATGGCGGTGTGGGAATCAACAAATGACTGTGGAGTGGAGTACTACGCCCTGGAGCGATGGCAGAATACATTTACCAAAGTGATTCTCGCATGTAGTAAACAGTAACTGGTTTTCGTTGTATTTCCGACTTGCGCGCTATCTGCCTATGAAATCCTCGACGATGCTGCAAAAACCTTACAATTTGGGTATTACTCCTGCCCGTGATTGGGAGCCCGTCGGTGCTGTTCGATGGAATCCTGAACGACAAGTGCGGTGGTCATCTTGAAGATGCTCAACAAGACAACGGCCTGGAGAAACACCAAGGTTTTGGTGAAGACGGGTCTCGACCTTTCCTGTGCCTTGAATGATTTCAATCACAACGGAAAGACTGAGATATCCTATGAACAGATTCTTTATGCCAATGAACAACTTCAAACCATCATCGAAGCCATTCCCGATGCAATAATTTTTAAAAACGCTGAAGGGCGCTGGCTGTTCGCCAACGAACTGGCAAAACAACTTTTTCATCTGCACACGATCTCCTGGCAAGGAAAAACTGAAATAGAGTTGAAGAAACTGCAACCAATATATCGAACTTCTTATGAAAATTGTCTGAGAGACGACGAAAATGTTTGGCGTAGTGGGGCCCCCACTCTATTCGAGGAAACAGTGATCGATGACGATGGCAACCAGCGTATTTTTGTTGTCCGAAAAATTCCTCTGTTTACCCCGGAAAACCAGCGCAAATGCATGATCATCATTGGACAGGATATTACTTCTCATAAACAGGCCACAGAACGGGTCCATAGACTGGCTTATTACGATCCGCTGACCGAACTTCCAAACCGGCGACTGATGATGGTTCGTCTGGAACAGGCGATGGCTGACAGTTCCTCCCAGGGTTGCCCAGGAGCCTTGCTTTTCATAGACCTGGATCGCTTCAAATTACTCAATGACACTGCTGGTCATGCCACCGGTGATTTGCTCCTGAAGAAAGTCGCTGCCCGCATGAAAACCTGTGTTCATGAAGAGGATACGGTGGCTCGGTTGGGCGGTGACGAATTCGTGATCATCTGTTCAAGTCATGCACATCACACGATTGATGCAATCACTCGCGCCCAGTTGCTCAGTTATCACATCCTGGAACTCTTCAAGGTTCCGTTCCAACTCGACCACCACAACTATTACAGTTCGCCGAGCATTGGTGTTACCCCATTCATGGGCCGGGAAGTTCCTGTAACGGAATTGCTCAAGCGTGCCGACATGGCCATGTATCGCGCCAAGGCAGAAGGACGCAACACGGTTCGCCTGTTTGACCAGAATATGCAGGCCACTCTGGATATGCATAATCTAATCGGCAAGGCACTGTACCGGGTTATCAGTCACAAACAACTCCATTTGCATTATCAGGTGCAGGTGGATGACGAGCGTCATGCCATTGGAGCAGAAGCCTTATTGCGCTGGGACTCTCCTGAAATGGGATGGATCCCTCCGAATCAATTTATTCCGGTGGCGGAGGAATCAGAATTGATCATTACGATGGGAGACTGGGTGTTGGAAACGGCCTGTGAGCAACTCAGATCTTGGGAGTCCAACGACCTGACCCGATCACTGAAACTCGCGGTGAATGTCAGTTCACGGCAATTTCACCAACCCCAATTCGTACAACGGGTGGCGCAGATCGTAAAAAATAGCAGCATCGATCCAACTCTTCTCAAACTGGAACTGACTGAAGGCTTGATATTGACCAACATTGAAGACTCCATAAAGAAAGTGTTGGCGATCAAATCACTGGGAATCTCTCTTTCCCTGGATGATTTTGGTTCCGGATATTCTTCCGTGTTTTATTTGAAAAAACTGCCTTTGGATCAATTGAAAATCGATCAAACTTTCGTGCAAAACGTTTTGATTGATCAAAATGATGCCGCACTGGTCAAATCCATCATTGATCTGGCACATAACTTCAATCTGGAAATCATCGCTGAAGGCGTGGAAACCGAAGAACAACTGGCCTTTCTGAACAACCATGGCTGTCATGCCCATCAGGGCTATTTGTTCAGCGAACCGGTGGCCGAAGAATCCTTCGTGCAATTGAGTTACTTGAAAAAAAATTTCCCAAATCGTCCGTGAACAAGTCTGGGCTGCCTTTGCTGTTTGCGCGCTCGTCGCCCTTTTCAAGAACCAACTAAAATCAGATGATGAGTTCTATACGCCCCTACAAATCTTAAGTTTGGCCTTGTTATAAAAAATATTACGTAACTACTCGCCCCCTAATTCACCAGCCAAAGCCATTTGAATGGCAATCATGGGATTGACCCCTTTGTAAGCCATGGTTTGCAGGTAACTGGTGATGCGGCAATAGGCATGGGCATAGATTTCAGAGCGGAAGCAGCCAGACACCTTTTGCTTGACCTTGCTCATTCTCAAGTCGCGTTCACCGCGATTATTGGTGAACGGTACCAGTGGGTCTCTGGCGAAGAGCAATACGGAAGCCTCATGTTTTTGCAGTCGCTCCAGCAAATTATGCGCGTCCGACTTGGCGATTCTACCGCGTTTTCCTGCTGGCTTATCTGGAATAGCAGGCATTTCCAAGGTGCCCAGTTCCAGAATTTTTCGATAGCATTTTAGCAATCTGGCATATTCCCCATCATCAAGGCATTTCTTCTCGCAATCAGAAACGCGCTTGTAGGTGGCCTGCAGCAGGCGTTTCATCCGGCGCGCCCATCAATAACGATTGGTCTTCACCACGAAAGTCAGTTCTCTCAACAGGTGCGAACCGCACAGGCCATGCCCGCAGTTTGAGTAACTGAAATAGGATGCCCAGCAATCATGGATAAGCTTGCCCATATATCGCGGGATAATATCATTTTCTTCCATGGCCTTTATCCCCCGCTTTCGGTGCAATTTTTTCAGGGTGATGCCACCCGCCGAATGCACATGAATCCAGTAATTTGTCTTGTCGACGCGTAACGAGGTTTCATCGACATGCATGACCGCTTCCAGTAATAACTTTTCGGTTGCCCGTACCTCCCAGTTTTCCAATGCGGCATGCAAACGCAGAATGAACTGCAACATAGTGGCTTCGGCGATGACCACATCAATGATGGAGTAAACCAAAGCTTGCGCGCGTTTGAGCGCAACCATCTGGCAGGCCAGCAGGTTGATGATAAACGCCTGCACACCCAGACCATATTGCAACGGGCCGGGCATGTCCACCGGGAATTTGCCTTTGATAACTCGTTCGCAGGAGGGGCACTGCTTGATCTCCACTTCCACATGTTCGACGACTTTCTCGAATATGATGTCGATCTTGGTGCGGCGCTCATGGGTGCAACCAACCTGCCTCAGATCAGCACCGCACTTATCACAGTAATCGACCGGTACGATGGTCAGTGTTTCGATTGTGCGCCGATTCTTCACCGTTTCACCGTCGGCCTTCTTACCTTTGCCCTTGCTGCCCGGATCGGTGGGCGACGAATTGTCCTTGTCGGTTTGCGAGGGAGGAATGCTGGAGTTAGCGCTATTCTTCTTGGTGGTGCGCTCCAAAAAAATGGCAAGGATAAGTTCGACAATCATGAGCATGCTGCTCATGATTGCCTGAACTTCGGGCGAAACTTTGCCGTCAGAGCGAAGTCGCTCAAAATCCTTCCTGACTTTTTCTACCTGGCTACGTACCGAGGTCTTATCCAGACTTGCCATTTTTCACGCCATCATTTTGAATAACAGAATGATAACATGCGTTTTTTCGACCGATTTTAAGGTGCCTTAAGTCAATTATTTTTGAAAAAACAACCCGAATTGACCAAATCAAAATTTACATCAATTGGCGGCGCTTAAAACTGCACTGCTGTGGCAAATATGCCCAAGTCGTCAACTGCTCGCCTTGAGCACCCAAAAACCTGTCAAGCACTTTTTCAATTATTTTTGCAGGGGCGAGCAGTTACAATATTACAACATCAACATATTACAAATATTAATTCCGAACGAAAAGAATCACAAACACCTAACAAATTGAATGTATTAGAATAAATATGTCGGTATCAGTGATAAATGATACACTCAACCACTACGATAACCTGCCAACGCTCAAATGATGCCTGAAACCGTAGCGCGTACTTTTTACATTGTTGGCATCGGTGCCTCGGCAGGTGGGTTGGAGGCCTTTGAACAGTTTTTCCGCCATACCCATACCGATAGTGGCATGGCCTTTGTGCTGGTATCCCATCTCAACCCGGGTCACGCCAGCATTCTTACCGAAATTCTGCAGCGAACCACCTCTATGTCGGTGGTCGAGGCGCAGGACCAGATGGCGGTGATGCCCAACTGCGTCTATGTGATTCCGCCCAACCGCGACATGGCGATCTTTCACGGGGCGTTGCAACTGAGTGTACCGAATCAACCTCGTGGCCAACGCATGCCCATTGATGCCTTCCTGCGTTCATTGGCTGAAGATCAGAACGAAAAAGCCATCGGCATCATCCTTTCCGGTACCGGTACTGATGGCACCTTGGGACTGCGCGCCATACTCGGAGTTGGTGGCGCCACGCTGGTGCAAGAACCAGCCTCGGCGAAATACGACGGCATGCCGAACAGCGCCATTCAAGCCGGTTACGCTACCCTGGTACTGCCGGTGGAAAAAATGCCGAATGCCTTGCTGACCGGCATATGCGCTCCGAAATACCTTTCGGAAGTTGCTTCTGCAGCGAGCAAAATGAACCACATCCTGATGCAGTTGCGCCGAGTGACCGGCCACGATTTTTCCCAATACAAGAAGAGTACCTTAGGTCGACGCATCGACCTGCGCATGTCCTTGCTCGAGATGAAGGACCGGGAGGACTATGCGCACTACCTGAAGGAGCATCCGGCCGAGATAATCATGTTGTTCAAGGAATTGTTGATCAATGTCACCAAATTTTTCCGTGATCAGGAGGCCTTCGACGCGCTCAAACAGGAAATCCTGCCACAACTCATGCAGAGCAAACCCGATGATACTGTGTTTCGTGCTTGGGTTGCAGGCTGTTCCACCGGCGAGGAAGCCTATTCCATCGCCATCCTGCTGCGTGAATTCATGGACGAGGCAAATCGCGAATTCAAGATACTGCTTTACGCTACCGATCTTGACGATGATGCCATCGCCACTGCGCGTGCTGGTATCTATCCACCCAATATTGTCCAGGATGTCAGTCCCGAACGGCTACGCCGCTTCTTCATCAAGGATGACGCAGGCTACCATGTCAGGAAGGACATTCGCGAAACCATCGTGTTCGCCATACATAATGTCATCAAGGATCCACCCTTCGCCAAACTCGACCTACTCAGTTGCCGTAACTTGCTGATCTATCTTGAACCCGAGGTGCAGAATCGTCTCATCCAGGTTTTTCACTACGCACTGAAGCCAAACGGTGTGCTGTTCCTCTCGCCAACGGAGAGCATCGGAAGACACCCTGGTTTATTCATGGCACTCAATCGCAAATGGAAGTTTTACAGCGCTGTCGACACCTCCTCCTCCTCCCGCGTATTGATGTCCGCTGGACTGGTTTGGGCCGGAAATCACCACGCGAAAGAGCCTGATGAAACGATCGGGAAGACCCGGGAACCCGATTTTGCTGAACTAACCAAGCGAGTCCTGTTGCAATCCTACGCACCCGCCTCCGTGCTGACTGATGACAAAGGAACGATCCTGTATGTGCATGGCGACACCGGCAAATACCTGCGTCCGGCACCCGGACAAGCAACGCTCAATATCGTTGAAATGGCGCGCGAGGGATTGCAAAGTGAACTACGCCTCGCCTTGAACAAGGTCAAACAGGATACGCCTACCTCTACCACTACCCCGAATCAGATGGTCAGGGTCAAGATCAACAACGGTGACCTGCAGATCGTTCATTTCAGTGTGCGCTCTCTACCCACTCATGAGTCACAAAGAAAATTCCTGCTAATCAGTTTCCAGGATGGGGTGCATCCAGCACCCGCGAAAGCGTGCCGCAGCAAAGGTTCCATTGCGGGTCATGAAGAACTGACCTATACCAAGGAGAATCTGCAAGCCGCCATTGAGGAGCAACAGGTTTCCAACGAAGAATTGCAATCCACCAACGAAGAATTGCAATCCACTAACGAGGAACTGGAAACCTCTAAAGAAGAACTGCAATCCGTCAATGAGGAACTGGTTACGGTGAATACCGAACTGCAAGCCAAGATTGAGCAACTGTCCGACATACAGAATGACATGAAAAATTTGCTCGACAACATCAACGTTGGCACCGTGTTTCTTGACAACCATCTGCACATCAAGCGCTATACCCGCGAGGCTGTGCATCTTTATCGTCTGGTTGCTTCAGATGTGGGTCGCCCACTGAGTGACATCAAGTCGAATATCGAAGGCGAGGATATGCTTTCTAATGCGCAGTCCGTGCTGGATACCTTGGTTCCCTTCGAACTTAAAGTCCGTACGACCGGTGGGGCCTATTATCTGGCGCGTATTCAGCCTTACCGCACGCTGGATAGCATGATCAATGGCGTGGTACTGACCTTCAGCGATATCAGCCAACTCGTTCGAACCCAGATGGCAGAAAACGAAGCCCGTGAACTGACCATAGGCATCTTCGATACGATACATGAACTGCTCATCGTGCTGAATGACGAATTGCAGGTGGTCACTGCCAGTCGATCCTTCTACCACTATTTTCAGGCCACGGAGGAAGGCACCATTGGTCGTCCGATTTACGAACTGGGTCAGCGACAATGGGATATTCCGGAATTGCGCGGCATGCTGGAGAATATCCTGCCAAAAAATCTGGCATTTGAAGGCTACAGGGTAGAACAGGATTTTCTCGGGATCGGTCATCGCAAACTGGTTCTCAATGCCCGCTGCCTCGTCGGAAAGTCTTTGAATAAGCCGATGATTCTGCTGGCAATAGATGAACTGGCATGAGCAATAATCCCGGAGAGCATGACTCATTGCGCGCGATCGCCGAGGTAAAACTTGCTCACTGCACGCCACCCCAAGCCGTAGGGACTCGCCCGATCGAGGATGTTCTGCACGAACTTCATGTGTATCAAATCGAATTGGAGATGCAAAACGAAACCTTGAAGCAGACTCAACTCACCTTGGAGGAGTCCCGTGATCGTTATATGTATCTGTATGACTTTGCGCCCATAGGTTGCTTTACGCTCACCGATGCAGGGCTGATTTTCGAGGTGAATCTCACCGGCGCTGCGTTGCTCCAGATGGACCGTTCAAAACTATTGCAATGCCGTTTCGCGCAATTCATCGTGCCCGAGCAACGAGACTACTGGTATCGTCGTATCTTATGCGCTTTGCAACTGGGCGAGGCGAAACATTTTGAACTATCCCTCATTAGGGCAGATGGGACCACCATTGATACGCGAATCGATTGCCTGCGCATGAAGTCCATTCACGGCGAGTGTTCGGTGCGCATCGCACTCACGAATATCACCGATCACAAGCGGGTAAAGAAGGCACTGAACGAAAGTGCCCTCAGATATCAACTGCTCTTCGAAAATTCACGCAATGCACTGATGACCCTGGCTCCACCCTCCTGGCACTTCACCTCGGCGAACAAGGCAACACTACAACTGTTCGGCGCAACCAGCGTAACCGAACTCACTGCGATCGGACCCTGGGATCTTTCGCCATCACAGCAACCAGATGGACGACTCTCCCGCGATAAAGCACAGGAGATGATCTCAATCGCCATGCGCGAGGGCTCACACCTGTTTGAATGGGAATACCAGCGGTCAGACGGTCAGACATTTGCCTCCGAGGTGCAGTTGATCCGCATGGAATTGGACAAGGAAACATTCCTGCTTACGACTGTGCAAGATATTTCAGAACGCAAAAAATTGGAAAATAAAATCAGAGAATCACGCCAGTTATTGCGCAAGGAAATCAGAGAATCACGCCAGTTGATGCGGGAACTGGCGAAGAGGAACGAATTGTTGCGGGAAGATGAGCGAAAATATATCGCGCGTGAAGTGCATGATGAACTGGGGCAAATCCTGACGGCATTGCGCATGGACATCACTTGGATCAATCTGAGTTTTGGCGAACAAAATGAGGAATTGGTGTCGAAGACGCAGAGAATGAATGCCTTGCTGGATCAGGCCAGCCGGGCCGTGCGCAATATCGTCTCCAATTTGCGACCCACCGCGCTGGATATAGGACTGGTTCCCGCGATTGGGTGGCTATGCAATGAATTTTCCGCTCATACTGGAAGAAACTGTGTTCTTCATACGGTGGAAAAACATATCGACTTGGATGAGGATCGCTCTGTGGCCATATTTCGCATCGTGCAGGAACTGTTGACCAACGTGGCACGTCATGCCGCTGCCAACAATGTTGAAATCCACTTGTCGCGACAAGCCGGTGATCTCCATGTGCAAGTGCGTGACGATGGCAAGGGATTTGACACTGAGGCCACCACCATCAACGAGTCATTTGGCCTGCTGGGAATACGTGAACGAGCCCTTGCCCTGGAAGGATATGTCAAAGTTCTCAGCACACCGGGTCAGGGGACATCAGTTACCATCGTCGTGCCCACCGAACCGAGCCAGGATCAATCATGATTCGTCTGCTGATCGCAGATGACCATGCCATCGTCCGGGAAGGATTACGGCAACTGATGATGCTGACAGAAGACATCAAAGTCACTGGCGAGGCCACCAACGGTCAGGAGGTATTGGAACAGGTAGGTAACACTGAATTTGATCTGTTGTTGCTTGATCTGAACATGCCAGGAATCAACGGGATAGAACTGATCGAACGGGTCAAGACCTGCCGTCCAACCTTGCTCATTCTTGTCTATAGCATGCACAACGAAGTCCACATGGCGACCAGTGCACTCAACGCGGGATGCTCGGGCTATTTTACCAAGGACAGCGACCCAAAAATGTTGGCATCAGCCATCCGCAAGGTCAGCAGTGGAGGTAAATATATCGGGATGGAGTTGGCCGAAAAGATGATATTCGATAACGCGTATCCGCAGTTACTCCCCCACACCCTGCTTTCGACTCGTGAACTGGAGATATTACGGTTGCTCGTGGTCGGCATGAGCGTCAACGAAATCGCCAGTCAACTGTTTATCAGCAATAAAACGGTCAGTACCCATAAGGCCAATTTGATGGAAAAAATGAAGTTCCACAGCATTGCCGACCTGGTACGTTATGCCATGCAACACGGGATTTCCGGCTAACCTCTGAATACCACTCACCGACTATAGGCAACTCCCTGTCTCTACAAAAACTTTGTGGGGTATTCAGCTTAGTGCTGTGCCTAGCTTCTCCATGGGTGCGAAGGCACAGAAATATCCAGCGAAGCTGGCGCTTTATGGCGAAGCTTGGCTGACACCGCGAACTCATGCGCCACAACTTTTGGCTTGGGATTAGCTACAAGCTCACGGAAGGACATAGGATGCATGGAAATGCACTGTTCGATCAACCTGTAGAAGAGCATGCCCCGATGCGTGGACTTGCGGCGGTTGAACCGAAACGCGAATTCGTCGAGATAGGCCTGCAGGTGTTCCTCCTCGAAGGATCCTTGGTGCGTGCCCATCAGCCAGCGCTTAACGAATAAGGTTAGATCGTGCGCAAGCCACGATCTGAACCGTTTGTTGGACAAGCCCAGCAAGTTGGGTATTCTGGACCAACGTGACCGGTCATTCCGGCATCGTGACCGGTCATTCTGATTTATCGTGACCGATTTGGCGGGTTTCCGGAATCTTCGGTCACGATGCCGGAATGGCGTTGTACGATGGGGTAATGGTGTTACGCATGGACCCACTGAATGGGTATGCTGACCAGTTTTTGGAGCCAGCATGCCCGCATCAAGGATTGCTATGCGTAAGATCAAGGATGTTCTTCGATTAAAACTCGATGCTGGGCTCAGTCATGAGCAAATTGCGATGGCTACCCCTATTCAACCATCTGCACTTGCAAATCAAACCGTCAATTATTCAGATTCCGATCACTGGAAACCGTGCTTGAATGGGTTTTCCAGCATCATTCCCCCCGCACAATAGAAAATCAACCCCGCCACTCATTCGCCACACCTCTTTCTCAAAGACTCATGTTGATTCTGGACTTCTACGCAGCAGGTTGCAGTTGGCCGGGCAAGCAGTCGGCTGATGCCAATCGGTTCTCCGCTCTCCTCACACCAGCCATAGCGACCATTTTCGATTCGCGCAAGGGCTTCGTCGATTTTGTGTAACTGCTTGCGTTCCCGGTCGCGCACACGCAACTCAAGCGTGTGATCCTCTTCGAGAGAGGCGCGGTCAGCAGGATCTGGGGTGGTCACGAAGTCCTGAAGATGCCGCGTGGTTTCGCTGGCGGCGGCGAGCAACGTATCGCGCTCTTGGCAGAGACGTGCGCGGAAGAATGCCAGTTGTCGTGCAGACATATAGTCACCGGCGGCTGCGGCAAGCATTTCTGCGAGGGTGAGCAGCGCGTCAGGTGCGTTCGTAATTTGGTTCATAGTCATCTCTCCTCCTGGAGCAGGAATGGCAAGGAAACTTCCACCATTGGGCAGGACCAAGCGTCAGTTCATCATGGGACAGTGTACAGTGTGTGGTCAGAACTGGCAGAACGAGACACCTTTTGAGATGTTTTTGGTGGGGCGCTCCACCAAGCGGCCATCGGGTTACGTTTGGATTTTGAATCCGTGCTTGATTAGCGTGAAACCACACTGATTTTGCACAAAAAAACCATCACCGAAAAATGTGCAAAAAAATCGTGCTGAAGATGCACATCCGCCTCCGTCAAGAACCAGTAAAACTATTTAAGCAGTTATCATCGCATCGCCAATGTAAACACCTATGCGGTGCACGACAGGTCCGGCGATTTTTATCAAATGATCCCGCAGCACCCACAATCCCCACTCGTAACTCCTCCCATATCAATCAGGGAGGAGTATGCTATCGCCAGCGGGAATTGAAAATAACGCCGCTCAGTCACTGTTTACCCGCATGAAGTATTATTCGAAGTAACGGTGCGGTGCGCTACGCCAGCCACCGTCAGGTGCTGAACCGAAAACTCGAAACTGCCAGCACTATTCGATAAGGGATTCTCCGATGAATGTGAACCAGCCTCTTACCGATGATGAAATCAACGAACTGGATGATTTCCTGCTTTCCGATAAATCGCCGGGATCCTGTATGGACATTTCCACTTTCGATGGTTTTCTGGCAGCCGTCGTACTCAATCCTGATGTAATCCTTCCCAGCCACTGGTTGCCATGGGTATGGGATATGGACAATGGCGAAGAATCTCCCGAATTCGACACGCTGGATGAGGCGAGCCGCATCTCGAACCTGATCATGCGCCATTACAACACGGTAGCAACCACAATCGACGAGGACCGCTTCGGCCCACTGCTATTTGTACTACCTCAGCCCGACGACAGTGAGTTTTACGATGCTGAAGGCTGGTGCGAAGGATTCATGCTCGGCGCTGCGGTATTTCTTGAACCCTGGTGGCGACCCGTCATGAAGGATCGCACTGAACTGGTTGCACCCATGGTGCTCCTGGGAACCGAACCGGGTTGGGAGATTCTTTCAGAGAGCGCCGACGAGAACCACGCGATTCAGGAAGCCTATGATTCCATTCCCGATGCCATAGTGGCGCTGCACGCTTATTTCGAGCCCCTACGCATGCAGGCAATTGAGTCGCGTATCGGGAATATTCGTACTTCAAACGATGATGAAACACAGCCCTTTCGCCGAAGCGACGCCAAAGTGGGACGCAACGACCCGTGCCCGTGCGGTTCCGGCAAGAAATTCAAGAAGTGCTGCGGATCCGATGAGCTATTCCATTGATTGAGACAGTACTCTGCACTGCTTGCCGTCCTTCCGTATTTTTCGGCTACGCATCCCATGCTGAATTCAATAATTCCGCAAGAAACGACCAGCGAACATGAGCGCCTGGCCGGTCTGGTCGAGCGCGTGAGCGGAATCAAGATAAATGAGGGCAGGTTCCCGCTTTTTAATCAAATTGAGTGATGGTAAGGGCGAATTGACCATCACTTATCGTGATTACGATTTTTCTCTTGTAATTTATAAGGTTACAATTAGTTCCGGTGGTATGTTTCTTGCATGAATACTGGTTTCCGCATGGTAGACCGCCTTGCAGATTGGAATGTGTCAAGGGCGTGCGAAGCACGACGCAGTGGACCCTTGACGCGCTCCAATCTGTGCAGCACGCTACCAAATGGCTATGCACAGGGCTCTTCATGGGCATAGCATGGCTACATTGGCCTTCCTGGCATCGCCACGGCACTTAATCTGAAGTCAATTGCAACCAGTGGTCAACCACCAACACCAACCCTCGACCATCACTTATCTTGCAAATCAAACCATCAATTATCTTGATTTCGCTCAGCGCGTCACCTTCCACAACGCCGAAAACGGCTTCTGCGTCCTGCGCCTCAAGGTCAAAGGAGAACGCGAACTCATCACCCTGATCGGACATACCCCCATGATCTCTCCAGGAGAATATGTCTCGGCATCCGGAAACTGGGCCATAGACCGAGAACATGGTAGGCAATTTCGCGCCATCTTCGTCAAAGTCTCTCCCCCCAATACCTTGTCCGGAATAGAGCGCTATCTGGGTTCAGGTATGGTCAAGGGCATCGGTCCGGTATATGCGAGCAGGCTGGTCAAGGCTTTCGGCGCAGAAGTTTTCGACATCATTGATCAGATGCCGGAAAAGTTGCGCGAAGTAGAAGGTATCGGCGAGATTCGCGCCAGAAAGATTTCATCCGGCTGGTCAGACCAGAAAATCATCCGCGAGATCATGGTGTTTTTGCACGCCCACGGCGTCTCCACCTCGCGCGCCGTGCGGATTTTCAAGACCTATGGCCAGAATGCGATTGATATCGTGAAGGAGAATCCCTATCGCCTGGCGCGGGACATTCGCGGTATCGGTTTTCTTTCGGCGGACACCATTGCACAGAAAATTGGCATCGCTAGGGATTCTCCGCTTCGTGCGCAGGCGGGAATCTCTTATGCGCTGACCGAAGCCTCTTCTGAAGGGCATTGCGGTCTGCCCTACGAACAACTGGTCACCCTCGCAGAAAAACTCCTCGAGATTCCCGCAGAAATCATCCGGCAGGCCGTCGTACAGGAAATTGCCGGAGAAGCGGTCTGCCTTGACACCATTGAAGGGCAAGACTGTATATTTCTGGCACCGCTATTTCATGCCGAATGCTCAATCGCCACTCAGGTCCACCGTCTCAAGACCGGTCATCCACCCTGGTCGGATTTCGATGTCGGCAAGGCCATTCCCTGGGTGGAGCAGAAACTTTCCGTCACTCTCGCGGAGAGCCAGAAGAAAGCGTTGGAACTTGCGCTGACTTCAAAACTGCTGGTAATTACTGGCGGACCCGGCGTGGGAAAGACCACGCTGATCAACGCCATCCTCACGATCATGCGCGCCAAGCACGTCAGGGCGCTACTGTGCGCACCGACTGGCAGGGCCGCGAAGCGATTGGCCGAGACAACCGGGATGGAGGCCAAGACCCTACACCGCCTACTCGAAATCAACCCAATGAATGGGCAGTTCAAATTCAACGAAGACCATCCCCTTGATTGCGACCTGATCGTCGCCGACGAATGCTCCATGATTGATGTGTTACTGGCCAATCAACTGTTGAAGGCAATTCCCCGTGCAGCAGCGGTGATCTTCGTCGGCGACATCGACCAGTTGCCTTCTGTCGGTCCCGGTCAGGTTCTTGCCGACCTGATCGAGTCTGGTGAGGTTCCTGTCATTCGACTCACCGAAGTGTTTCGGCAGGCTTCTTCTTCGCGTATCGTGCGTAGCGCCCACCAGATCAACCGGGGCGAATTCCCCAGTCTGCCGCAGAAAGGTGAGGAATCGGATTTTTATCTGGTATCGGTGGACGAACCCGAAACCATCGCCCAAACTATCGTCGATCTGGTCAAGACCCGGATCCCCAGAAAATACAAGATCGATCCTGTGCGTGACATCCAGGTGCTTTGTCCCATGAACCGTGGCCTGACTGGCGCACGCGGACTGAACCAGATGCTGCAGCAGGCGCTCAATCCCCCTGGTGATCATGGCATCGAAAAGTTTGGGTATCGCTTCGGCCACGGCGACAAGGTCATGCAGACCGAGAATGATTATGACAAGGATGTCTACAACGGCGACATCGGGTATGTCGGCAAGATCGATCTGGAAGAGCAGGAACTCAGCGTGAATTTCGACGGACGAGAAGTCGTCTATGCCTTCGGAGAACTGGACGAACTGGCGCTGTGCTATGCCACCACCATCCACAAATCCCAAGGGTCGGAGTTTCCGGTCGTGGTGATTCCGGTATCCACGCAGCACTACCCCATGCTCAAGCGCAACCTGATCTACACTGGCATTACGCGTGGCAGAAAATTAGTTGTGCTGGTGGGCCAGATGCGCGCACTGGCCATCGCGATAAAGAGCAAACAAACTGACCGGCGCTGGTCGAAGTTGGCGGAACGACTATCTCTGCGCTGAATTTTTGAACAACTCTGCCAAATGTAGAGCCGGTGAGGATTGTCCCCAATGTTCCCAAAAGTTTTTTCTTTTTGGGGACACGAAAGTTGATTACAACGGCAGTCGAAATTTGATACCGTGCTTATCTGGTTATCACACACAACCACTGGATATAGTGGTGCGTGATTTTTCTGCGTAGAACTCGGCATAGGGTGCGTGCGCTCTATTTCGTTCGGAAACAAGGCGCCGAAACCCCGGCAGAGAGCGCGGAAACGGCAAATCGCCTCGCTCAAGCACATCGCCAACCCATTGATTTTCAGCAAACTGCTTGATCGGATCGCGCTTGCGGACTGCGGACTTTTTGGTGCCCCCTCTCTTTTGACCGACTGCTTACGTTCAGACTTCCTGATCCCGACCGGATTTTGAGTATTTTTTCAGGATTTGAGTTTAGCACTTTATTTTTTCATGAATTGGAAAATCGGTATAAAATTGGCGTTGTATTTACAACCTGAAAGTTGATATGTTCAAGCAATCACTTCTTCCCGGCTTTCCTGATGGTGCAGATAAAATCGGAACTTCACTGAGCATCCTGACCAAAGAGGATCAAGTGACATATTTTGTGGGTGGTGATAATTATTTTTCACACCCGGCAGGAGATGAGCAAAGCAGACGTTTTGCACTGACGAGCCTGATGGCAAACGGTCACGTTCGAGCGCGCGACCTTGAAGGATCGCCCTTGCTGATTCCACACCGCACCCTGATGAATTGGACGAAACAGTACCGGCAGGACGGTCCTTGCTCGTTTTATCGCACAATCGGTCGTGCTGCGCCACGCGTGATCACCCCGGATAAAATTGCAGAATGCGCAAGGATTCTTGCAGAGGGTATTCATCCATCGGAAGTTGCCAGACGGGCAGGGGATCAATGAGTCGACCTTGCGCAAGGCGCTGAAGCGCAATGCGATTCCACAGTTGCCCTGCGTGCTGGATGAAGGTCTGACCAAGCCTGTAGTTGTCAGCAAAAGTGAGCGCAGCCGTATCGATGCGGAGGCTGCCAGCGCAATGGGTACGGCCTGCACGCGAGCCGATGAACGTGTTGCCGCAGCCATGGGCTTGGCCGGCTCTGCAAGCGCTCGATTCGAGGTGGGTCATGATGTTCAGATGGCGGGGCTTTTGACGGCCTTGCCTGCACTGTGCGCGAACGGCTTACTCAGCGGGATAGATCGTCATCTCAAGTTGCCGAAAGGGTTTTATAGTGTTTTGCATATTCTGCTGACACTGGGCTTCATGGCGCTTGCCCGGATACGCCGTCCGGAAGGATTGCGTCACATTCCACCGGGGGAGTTTGGTAAAGTCATCGGACTGGATCGTGTGCCGGAAGTGCGTACCCTGCGTGAAAAGATTACCACGATGGCTCGCACAGGTAATCCGCAAGCCTGGATGAAGGAACTGAGCAAGAGTTGGATGGAGAACGATCCTGATGAAGCGGGCTACCTTTATGTCGATGGTCATGTGCGGGTATACCACGGTGATCTGGCTAATCTACCGCGCCGATTCGTCTCACGCGAGAAACTGTGCCTGCGTGGCACCAGCGATTACTGGGTAAACGATGCGTTGGGTCGCCCCTTCTTTGTCGTATCGAAGGTCCTCAATGAGGGGATGGCGGATTGCCTGATTAAAGACATCGTACCCGAACTGTTAATCAGCGTTCCCGGACAACCAACCATGGAGGCGTTGAGTCAGGATCTGCGTTTGCACCGTTTCGTCATGGTGTTTGATCGGGAAGGTGCTACGTACAGTCTGTTCTCTGAACTCTGGAAGCAGCGCATTGGCGCGCTGAGTTATCGCAAGAATGTCAAAGAGGTGTGGCCGGAAGATGAATTTATTGAACAGGAGGTTCCTCAGCCTGGCGGTGGCAGTACGCGAATGAAACTGGCCATGCGGGAAACCCGGCTGGTTTCAGGCAAGGACTCAATGCCGGTCACCGAAGTGCGTCGTCTGACCTTGACGGGGCATCAGACGGCCATCATCACCAGCGCGCAGCATCTGGGAAATGGGGTCATTGCGGGCCGTATGTTCTCCCGGTGGTGCCAGGAAAACTTCTTCGGCTACATGATGGAACACTATGATATTGATGGACTTGTTGAGTATGGCGCGGAAAGTCTTCCTGGCACCTTATTGACTATCAACCCCACATGGCGCGAACTCGACAAACAGGTCAAAAAAGCACATCAAGCCGAGAGGAAACTTCAGGCAGAACTGACCAGACACACCCTGATGGACAGCGTGGATATTCAGAAAAAAGCCGAATCCGTCGAAGCACTTCAGACCGTGCAGATTGAACTGGCACGACTTCGTGCCGAGCGACGGGATATGCCCCGAAAAGTAACGCTGGACAGTTTGCCCGAGGAGTTGAGAGTAACTCAGTTGTTGCCGTTGAATAAAATGCTGACCGATGTGGTAAAGATGATCGCCTACCGCGCTGAGACCGCCTTGGTGGCGATATTGCGACGTCACTTGAAAAAGGAAGACGAAGCGCGAGCGCTGGTGCGGGAGTTATTCGTGTCTTCTGGTGACATTGAGCCTGATGATGCCGCACAGACACTGACCATCAAAATTCATCGGATGGCAAATCCTGCTCATGACAAGGCGATTGCGAGCCTCCTTGAAGAATTAACGCGGCTCGCTTTTTGTCATCCCGAATCAGGTGCAAGAATGATTTACAAATTGGTATGAGGTGCCAAACTCACATCCTGCTAGATCAGGAAGTCTGACGTTGGCTCTGCGCTTGCCCTTGGCGTCAACCGTGGTGTAAACTGACAACCTTAGTGTCAACCAACTGGCGCATTCACACGCGCCAGCAACTTCAGGAGCGGAGCCGTGAGCGATAAGATGTCGAATGCACCCGTCTACTACGCCTTGGCCCAAGCGCAGTTCAACCCTGTCGCGGCCATGGCAAAGTACATTGATGAGGTGCAGGACCATCTCCGACAGGAGAGCTACACTTTATTTGAGCCTCAGCAAGTGACCCACTTGCAACTCACTGCTGCGCACGGCCAATCGCTTACCGAGCCCCAAGTTGCCCATACGACATCTTGGCTCATTACGAAGGGAGATCGAACTTCAGGATTCATTTTGAACGCATCTTCGATCACCTTTCATACGACTCACTACGAAACTAGCAATGAATTCATCCCGGAACTGCTGCGCGGGCTTAGAGCCATACATGCAGTGGTGAATTTAGATCATGTCGGTCGACTGGGGCTTCGTTACCTAGATGCTGTCTTGCCGAAGCCGGATGAGATGGTTGATCAGTATCTTGCGGGCGGTCTTCACGGTGTTCAGTTCGGAGCGAAACAGCGATATGCTCTGAATGAGTCTGTGTTCGAAACAGAATCAGGCCCCTTGTTGCCCATGGGAACCTTAGTCGCCCGCGTTCACCGAATGACCTCAACTCTAGGGTACCCGCCAGACATGGTTCCTAATGGCCTGATGCAGATGACCAAGTTCGCAATAAATGATGTTTGCTCTCATGCTGTGATTGACACAGATCACTTCGTAGAAGGGCGAATGCCTCTAAATTTCGACAAGCTCGGAGAGCAATTATCGGCTCTGCATGCAACTATTAAACTAGTGTTCGACGCAACGATTACCGATCACGCCCGCGCGACCTGGGCCTGACAATAGACGAGGGGAGAAGATGTATTCCATTCCAATTTCCACCCGCCCCATTCAACCGATGGAACCGGCAACAAAGGTCGCCTTTGCGGTGATCGGCACAGTTCTATTTGGTACCGGTAGCGTCTACGGTCTCGATCGCACCGAGTTTTGGCGGCACCATATCCAGCCTCGCGTGCCGTTTATCCTCGATGCAGCGGACATAACCGCAGATAGCGCAAAACGCCTTGATGTTCGGACGGCTGCCGAGCATATCGAGAATATTCGAAACGTGCTGAATCCGCCTGTCGCCGATCTCGCCAGTCTGTTTGATGTCTCTCGCCAGGCTATCTACAAGTGGTTGGCTGGCAGTTCGACCCCTGAAGAAAATAAGCTCGCGAGAATTCACGAACTCAGCCGGATCGCGGACGCATTTTATGTAGCAGGCGTATCACGTGCGGGGACTTTGTTGAAGATGAAAACTTTCGGCGGACGGTCCTTGATGGATCTCATTAAGTCCGGCGAAAACCGCCACAAGCACATTACCACCTTGATCACAGAAGCCATGGCTATGGAGTCGTCGTACAACCTATCCGGCTTGGCTGCCACAAAGTCCAAACCTACCGGTGATTGGCAGTCCTCCATTTCTATTCCAGGCTCCTCTGAGCGCACATAAAAGAGGAGTCGCGGATGCTCAGTCGGGATACCGAATGGCGACAGGGGAACCTGCTAACCGACGGGGCGGCGCTTGCACTGAAACTGGTGGAAGCGCTCGGCTCAGGCAGCCGCGTTGTGGTGATCTCTCACGACTGCGACCTGCCAAACGACACTGAGGAGTTCGTCGAGGTCATCGTTGGCTCGAAGGTTGATGCGCCTAACGCGATGCTTGTAAACGCAAAGAATCCGCGTCGATTGCATGTAAGATTCACAACTCAGGACGGCGAAGAAATTCACATCGAACTTCACCATGCAAACCGACGGCAAGTGAAAAAAATTGAGTTTTCAAAATTCGGAGCTAGAGACTCGAGTTTTGCTCTGCCAACCGATGAAAAGCGCGCCTTGAAGCAGTGGCTTGCTGCCCGATATGGGCGCCCAGCATTTCCCAGTGCCTTCGAGACTCGACTGCGGAAGATTGTTCAGAAGAAGTCTGTCGAACACCGCATCGCGAAGATTCTGGAGCCGGCATCTTCGCATCTGGTGGCGCTTTTCTTCGACCTTGGTGAGGACAGAACAGTCGAACTCCCAGGTGGAGAGGCATACTTTCTCTCCATCTCAGTCGTATACGATGCTACAGAGGGCGGACAGCACGCAAGGGAAGTGGCTGAAAATGTTGCAGATGAGCTTAACTCTCTCTTTGAACAGGCATACGGAACCGCTTATGCAGCAACGGAAATCGCACTTGAGTCCTGCAACGCCGTTGCTGATACTTTCATGACATTGGCGGACCTCAGGAAGGTGGACCAATGGCGCTTGGAATACATAAGCCTTCAGGAAGACCCGGTGGGCAACTTTCTCCCGACTGGAGAGCTTTCGGTCTAGGCTCCCCCCTGTGAAATGGCCGGATGTCGCTCAGGCATGCATCCTCAAATGCCTCGATGTCACATAGTCGCCAAAGAATTCGTCCAGTCTCTCGTGGACTCGATCCCCCTCAATTTCAGAAATCTCCGACAGGTTTTTTGCCGCCACACCCGACTCCAGCATGGCAAGTCATCGGTACATACAAATGGCCAGATACTCGAACCAACGCCATTTACGGGAAATGTTTTCTATCTTGCTCGGAAAGCGGACGCGGATTCGGTTCCGTATTCCACCACCAATACCTTAAATCCCAACCCTTATCGGTTGGGATTTTTTTGCCCGGAACGCCCCTGTTGGCGGGGTTCCGGCAGTTTTTCTCTTGAGCGTTACTACGCCACCATCCGTGTTTCCGGCCTCACTTTCCTCATTTTCTTCTCTCTGTTCTCCGTTGGCCTCTTGAGCACTCAAGAGGTCGCCTCCAGGATTCATGCGGGTTTCAGGCCCATTGGTTATGATCATGAATTGGTCGAGCACAGGCGACCGAAACAGAGAATGGCAGGCTGTGGATCGTCTCAACCTCAGGCCCAGAAAAGTACTTGGGTTCAGAACGCCATTAGAGATATTCTTCGGTAAAAAGGTACGCTACACCACCATCACATCAGGTGTTGCACTTCGAACTTGAGTCTGCGCCCACACTATGTCACAAAGAACCAAAAAATTAAATAGGTTTTCCCAGAAGTCTGCGAATGCGCAGTACGCATGGTACTGGAACTTCGTAATACTTACGGAGTCGTGCCAATCTGCAAGGTGTTGTAGATTGGCACATCAGAGTTTCGGCGCACTATGCGGCACAGCAACGCAACTCTGAACTTACGCTGTGCACGCGCCCTGCGTGATGAAAAATTATCCACGAACAGGGAAGAATGCCGAGCACCAAGCCAGTGCGATACGTCATAAGAAGCACTGTATTGGCTCATTTCCTCGAAAATATTAAGGGGATCCCTCGGATTCTTGGAATCCCTGTTCTGGAAAAGCCGCGCTGTCTATTCTCTGCTCGTTTTGTTCTTAATGTCTCGGAATGCCTGCCGTACAAAGCCCTAGTCACCCTTCTGCGCTCCAGACCCAAGCGTCAACAACGCTGTTTCCTTATCCTGTTTTTATAACTTATAACTTGGCATAACAATTGCTTAAGTCACACTCACTGCAGAACAAAGACGTTCTGCAGTGAGTGTGATTGCAACCCGGACAACGGCGTCCGCGGCAAAGGGGAAATAAACATTCCCAATGCCGCGTACGCCGTTTTTTTATTTTTTGGCCACATCACTGTCAGTCGGTTTTTGACAACCCCAGGAGTGGAAATGAGAAAATCGTTACTCGTAATTGCAGCAATGGCAGCTGTAGACGGAACAGCTCGTGCAGATGTCACTCTCCCAGGTTCTTCCGAATCCAACACGAACAGTGGTTGGTTTGCCACTGTCGATAAATCTCTGGAGGAACAACCCCATTGGGTGTGCCCGTTGGTGACTGTGTTCCCACAACTGGTAGAAGAATTTCGCTACGATGAAATCGCGCAAAACAAGGTAGGAGGAATCACGCTGACCAACAACGGAGGGGGGGTCAGAGGACTGGAATTGATTCCTTCCGAGCATGTTGAAATCTTGATTGGACAGCCTGGTTACATGAATCTCCAAACTCCTAAAACCACGATATCAGGTTGGACAGATGAATCACTACTCGTGAAATACCGATTCCTGGCTGCCAATGAAGAAAATGGCAATTACGTCGTCTCTGGCTTCATGGGGGTTAGTATTCCGACAGGGAACACGCCTTTTACTCAGAACGCTACCGTGACCACCCCAACCTTGGCAGTTGGAAAAGGTTGGGGAACCCGGGGGCAAGGTGTGGCTGTAATGAGCACGCTTAGCGAAAGTTTTCCCTCTGGAAACCAGAATTACCTAGGGGAGCCTGTCGTCTGGAATACCGCTTTTCAAGGTCATTTTTCCAATTATTTCTGGCCAGAAATCGAAACCAGTTTAACCCATTGGAAAGGGGGTGCATTTTCCGGGAAAGATCAGTTAATCGTCACCTACGGTATCAATTTCGGTCGGATTCCCCTTGATGGAAGAATCAAACTTACTCTGGGTGTCGGTTATCAGACGGCCAACATGAGTGGATTCAGCACCTTTGGAAGTGGATGGGTTATCACAACTCGATTGCTATTCTGATTCACAGTGACATCGGAGGGAAGATTATGGGATACTGACCAAGCATCCTGTGGTGAATCAAGAGGCCAAGTCGAGGAGTCCATGCACTGGTCGAGGAGTGTCGCCCGTCATTGGGATCCCGCAGGTGTTGCCCAATTGAACCTTGAAGGACTGGTTCAGTTAGTGACTCGAAGTTGGTCGACATGACAACCATCCTGAAAAACGCCGGTTTAATCAAACATAAAAATCCGATGAAGACTTCTGCCGCACTGATAGATCGTTTTGGCCGTCAGATTTCCTATCTGCGTCTGTCGGTGACCGATCGTTGTGATCTGCGTTGTGCCTACTGTATTCCCAAAGGGTTCAAAGGGTTTGAAGTTCCTGACCATTGGTTGACCTTCGCTGAGATCGAACGTTTGATGGCGGTTTTTGTCGCATCTGGGGTGAGCCGCATCCGTTTGACCGGAGGAGAACCGTTGCTGCGTGCCCAGTTACCTCTTCTGGCCCGGAGTCTGGCAACTTTGCCGGGGCTCGAAGAATTGTCTCTCAGTACCAATGCGACACAACTCGAAGACCATGCCCAAGCCTTGCGAGATGCGGGGGTAAGTCGCGTCAATATTAGTCTCGATTCCCTCATACCTGAACAGATCAAATGCCTGACTGGACAGGATGCCTTCGCAAAAATCATGGCTGGCATCGGCGCGGCCCGGCAGGTAGGGTTTTCTCCCATCAAGATCAATATGGTGATCGTGCCTGGTGTCAACGACCGAGAAATCGACGACATGGTGGCTTTTTGTCGAGCGCACAGACTGATTCTACGCTTGATCGAGCCCATGCCCATGGGGAATAGCGGGCGGGCCATCACCCCCTATGATTTGCAGGAGACCCGACGGCGCCTGACGCAACGTTTCGATCTGGTGCCTGCTCTGATTCCCGGTGGTGGTCCGGCATATTATCTGCAAGATCCCGAAGGGACCTTCAATGTGGGTTTCATCACGCCGATTTCACGTCATTTTTGCGCCACCTGCAATCGCGTACGCCTGACGGTGGATGGAATATTACACCTCTGTCTGGGTCAGGAAGCGCGGGTCGATTTTCGCACCCTGATGCGCTCAGGGGCCAGCGATGAAGAACTGGCACTGGCCTTGAGCGCAGCGATCGAACTCAAACCAGAGCGTCATGAATTTAGGGAAGCTCCTGAAAAAATCATGCGCTTCATGTCATCCACGGGCGGTTGACCACCCATTTTATTTTGAATCACAGGAGTTTTCTATTTCATGTCAGTTCCCACTCCCGTTCGGATCGGATTGGTCAGTGTCAGTGATCGCGCCAGCCAAGGTATCTACGAAGATCGTGGTTTGCCAACCCTGCAAACATGGCTCGACGAAGCGCTGACCACACCCTGGCAGGCCCTGAACCGTTTGATTCCCGATGAACAACTTCTGATTGAGACGACCTTGATCGAACTTTGTGATCGGGAGGATTGCGCTCTAATTTTGACTACCGGCGGAACCGGACCGGCTCTGCGCGACGTCACCCCGGATGCCACTCGCAATGTCGCTCATCGTGTGCTGGACGGTTTTGGCGAACAGATGCGCGCCGTCAGCCTACACTATGTTCCGACTGCCATCCTCTCGCGCCAGATCGGGGCTACTCGAGGGCGTACCTTGATTCTCAATTTACCGGGGCAACCTCGAGCCATCAAGCAAACTTTGGATGGTATTTTTGCGGCCGTGCCCTACTGCATCGATCTGATCGGAGGACCACGTCTGGAGACCCGGTCCGAAGTCATCGCGGCTTTCCGCCCAAAAAAATGAAACTGTTTGGTATCGTTGGCTATTCCGGGAGCGGCAAGACCACCCTGATCGAAAAATTGATCCCTTGGTTCAAGGCGCAGGGATTGCGAGTGTCGGTGATCAAGCATGCCCATCATCAGGTGGATCTCGATCAGCCTGGCAAAGATAGTTGGCGTTTTCGTGAAATAGGGAGCCAGGAAGTATTGCTGGTCACCTCCCAACGCTGGTTCCTGATGCACGAAAACCGGGAACGCTCAGAACCCGATCTGAAAGATCTCACCGCCCGTCTTTCTCCCTGTGACCTGGTGCTGGTGGAAGGCTTCAAGCACGGGTCCATGCCAAAACTGGAAGTTTGGCGCACAATCACCGGAAAACCACTGCTTCACCCCGACGATTCAAACATTGTCGCTGTGGCAACGGATCGTCCTGTAGTGAGTTCTCTGCCACAATTCAACTTGAACCAACCCGAACCCATGGCTCTTTTCATTGCGCAACGACTGGAATTATAACGATGAATCCCCTGTCTCCTGAGGTTGCACTCGAACGATTGATCGCCAGCATTCGGACTCGCCCAGCCACTGAAATCATTCCTCTGGAACAAAGTCAGGGGCGGGTGCTGGCCGAGGATCTGTGTGCTCGTTGCGATTTACCCCCGGATAATGTCAGCATGATGGATGGTTATGCTGTTCGCATTACCGACCTCGATGATCGTTCCTTGCCGATTTCCCAGCGAATTCCTGCAGGTCGGAGCGCCCAGCCCTTAGCCCCCCAGTCGGTAGCGCGTCTCTTTACCGGGGCCTGTCTCCCTCTGGGAGCGGACGCAGTGGTGATGCAGGAGGACAGTGCGCTGGAAGGTTCGGAAGTGCGTTTCACCCACAGGCCGCACCTGGGGCAACATATTCGTCTGCGGGGTGAGGATGCCCGCATCGGGGATGTCGTCCGGCGTGTCGGAAGCCGGGTCCGACCTCAGGACATGGGCTTGCTGGCGGCCGTCGGGATTGAGTCAGTGGTGGTTTATTGCAAACTGTCCCTCGCCGTATTTTTTACCGGAGACGAATTGGTGCAACCCGGCCATCCCCTGGAACCAGGACAAATCTACAATTCCAACCATTTTCTTTTGCGAGGTTTGCTCGAAGCGCTCCATTGCAATGTCGTGGATCTTGGGGTAGTTCCAGACAATTTGGATCAGACCCTATCCACCCTCACGAAGGCCGCATCTGCAGCCGACATCATACTGACTTGCGGTGGGGTTTCAGTGGGGGAAGAAGACCATGTGCGCACGGCAGTGGAACAAATCGGCCAGATCGACTTATGGCGAGTGGCCATCAAACCGGGGAAACCTTTTGCTTCTGGGCAGGTGAACGGGGTACCTTTTCTGGGCTTGCCGGGCAATCCCGTCTCGGCTTTTGTCGTTTTTTGTCTGTTTGTGCGTCCCTTCATCCTCTCCAGCCAGGGTGCCCTGGACTGGAAACCCCAGACCTACCAAATTCGAGCCAACTTCGAATGGCCCCAGGTAAAGGGACGGACCGAGTGGTTGCGGGCGCAGTTACATAACGATGAGGAAGGCACCTTCCTGACCCTGGTGGCGAATCAGGGTTCAGCTTCTTTGACCTCACTGGTTCAGGCCGATGGGCTGGTGGAAATACCCATGGGGCGTCAGGTTGTTCGAGGAGACACCGTCCGTTTCATGCCGTTTTCTGGATTGTTGATATGAAAATACTCTATTTTGGGCGTCTTCAGGATATTTTTGGCAGAACCGAGATAATGCCCTCGAGACACCCCAATCAGACCGTGAGTGAGTTGTTGGACGAGTTACGAGCCCGTAGTCCGGCGACTTGCGAAGCCCTGAGCCGTCCGTTCAGGGTTGCCCTCAACCAGACCATCCTCGTCGAGGAAACCGTGGTATTACACGATGAGGACGAAGTCGCCCTGATCCCCCCGGTGACGGGCGGGTAACCTCATCCTGGGCCAGTTGATTCGTTTTGGTGTTGACCCAGCATCCGTCGAATCTCTGGCAGACAGGAACCACATTGGGTGCCGCAGCGCAGGGAAGCCTGTAAATCGGCGAGGGTAGCACCCTTCTGGATCGTGGCTTGCAAGGTTGCTTCACTGACATCCAAACAATTGCAAACCGTTCGGCTTGAAACCCGAATCGAAGCCGGGGGAGCCGACAAAGGCGCCAACAGCCAGTGCCGAATCTCGGCCACCGTTTGCTTCTCCAGGAGCGCACTTTCCAGCCAGGGAGCTGCCACTGTCTCACCCGTCAAACGCGCCGCAATCAGTTGCTGATCCACCAGAAGGACTTTTTTGGCAATATGGGCGCGAGCATCATGGTATTCCATGCAGACTCCACTGACCAGTCCAAAAAGTTGGTCTAGTGGTTCCAGCCAGGTAGCAGGAATCGGTTCGTCGTGAGCCAGATTCAGGATCACAGCGGGATGGTTTCGACCCACCAGAGAGACGCTGGCATAGCCAAAGGGGGACAGTAGCGGAGGAATCTGGTCGAGCCATTGAAGGGTGCATTGCCGGGCTTGCTCGCTGTCGGCGGCACTCCCCATCATCACCGTGGTATAGGGGAGTATGGCGTGTTCGATCCGAACCGCTGCATGTTTGAGTTCGGGTTGTTTGGAATAGGGATCGAAAGTTTTCAGAGTCAGTTCGTTGACACCGTGGCTATTGAGTCGGTTGCGGCCCCAATGCATCGCCATGAAAGCCTGCCCCGAGGCAACTTCCAGAGAAGCCTGGAGGCGAATCACCAGATTTCCCCGTGGGCTCGATACTTTGACCAGAGACCCTGGGGCCAGGCCCCGTCGCGTCATGTCGGCGGGATTGAGTTGCAGGCAGGGTTCGCGATCATGATTGCCAAGTTGGGCAACCCGACCTGTGCGAGTCATGGTATGCCACTGATCGCGCAAACGACCACTGGTGAGGTGAAAGGGATAACGCGCATTGCAACTCTCCGCGGTGAGCGAGGAGACTGGCACCACAAAATGGGCGCGACCATTGGCAGTGGCAAAACAGTGATCGCCATAGAGACGCACGCGATCCTGGGTGGCTCCCTGAGGGAAAGGCCAGCGTTGCGGTCCCCGTTGATCAAGTAGATCGTAACTCAATCCGGTAATGTCAAGGTCCCGACCTGCGGTAGTACGGCAATGTTCCTCAAAAATTTCGCGGGGATGTTCATAGGGAAACAGGCGTTTTGCTTCTTCACCGCGTCCCAATTCGCGTCCAAGGACGTGGGCAAAATCACGACCGATGCGCCAATCGGAACGACTGTCGCCAGGCGGGGCCAAAGCGGGTCTGACATGGGTGATACAGCGTTCGGAATTGGTGACCGTACCCTCTTTTTCACCCCAGGTACAGGCGGGCAGCAGTAAGTCGGCATAGGCGGTGGTTTCGGTATGGGCATAGGCATCTTGCACCACCACCAGTTCACAACGGGTCAATGCCTCCCGAATCAGGGTTTGGTCGGGCATCGAGTGGGCGGGATTGGTGCAAACGATCCATAACGCTTTGACTTGGCCTGCTCGTGCGGCCTCGAACAACTCTACAGCGGAGAAACCGGGTTGGGCGGGTACCGAGGGAATCCCCCACAGTTGGGCTACTTCCGCGCGATGTTGGGGGTTGGCGAGATCGCGATGGGCGGACAGGAGGTTGGAGAGTCCCCCTACCTCCCGTCCCCCCATGGCGTTGGGTTGTCCGGTCAGGGAAAAAGGTCCACACCCCGGCTTGCCGATCTTGCCGGTCGCCAGGGACAAGGCGATCAGGGCTGTGCCGTTATGGGTACCATGATGTGATTGATTGAGCCCCTGACACCATAAACTCATGGGGGCCACAGATTTTCCCCACCAACGAGCCGCCTGGATGATGTATTCCGCAGAGATCCCACAAATGTCGGCGGCGACGGCAGGAGTGATCTCTGCAACATGCTGGCGTAGGGCTTCGAAACCGTCGGTGTGGTCGCGGATGAAATCATGATCCAGCAATCCCTCCCAGATCAGTACATGGAGCATGGCGTTATAGAGCCAGATATCAGTACCGGGCAAGATTGCCAGGTGCAAATCGGCTGCCGCAGCGGTCTCGGTACGGCGCGGATCCACTACGATGATGCGCTGGTTGGGTTGTCTTTCGCGCGCGGCTTCGATGCGGCGGTAAAGTACTGGATGAGCGTAGGCCATGTTGCTGCCAGCGATCAGCAGGCAGTCGCTCAGTTCCAGATCTTCATAACTACAGGGTGGAGCATCGGCTCCTAAGGTCTGCTTGTAGGCGACCACGGCACTCGACATACATAGCCGTGAATTGGTATCGACATTGTTGGTACCGATCAGACCTTTGGCCAACTTGTTGAAAACATAGTAGTCCTCTGTCAGCAGTTGACCGGACAGGTAAAAGCCGACAGCATCGGGGCCATGGTCACGGATGATCTGGCCGAATTGGTGGGCAATTCTGTCAAGCGCATCGGGCCAGGTGACAGGGATGGGCACTTGAGCCCGATCGGGGCGCCATTCAGGGGTGAACAGACGCCCTTCGGGGCGAACTGACTGAAGCAATGTGGCCCCTTTCGTGCAAAGCCGCCCATAATTGGCCGGATGGGTCGGATCGCCTATGACCTGACGCAACCCACGATCATCATGCTCAATCAAAACGCCGCAACCGACGCCACAATAAGGGCAAGTGGCGGCGGTACTGCGTAAGGAAGAAGGGCTCGCTGCCATCACATCCGCGGTGCGCGAATTCGTTGTGTTCATCGTAATCCCGTCAGTAGTCGAGAAAAATAGTAGAGGGATACCAAATTGGCGAACAGCGACAATCCTGCAAAAATCTTCAACGCCATGGCTGGATGACGTTCTACCAAGGGTATGGAGCGAGGTCGAGTCAAGGGGCGATGAGCACCACGCTCGAGGGCGACTAAAAATTCATCGGAAGTTTCGAAACGGTGCTTGGGGTGAGGGGCGCAGGCCATCAGCAGGATATTTTCCAACCATTCCGGAGTGTCTGGGCGATATCGGGTGGGCGGTACCGGGGAGCCAAAATGAGGATGTTGGAAGGGTTCGATTTCGCCGTATGGGTATTTGCGGGTCAGCAAGTTGTAGAGTGTCACTCCGACAGCGTAAAGGTCACTCGACTCGCTACATGAGATTCCGGTGAACAGTTCTGGAGCCATATAGGAGGGGGTGCCTGGGTTATTGATTTCAGCCAGCAGGTTGCCTTCTGAAGCGGCAACTCCGAGATCCAGAATGTGCAGATGGCCTTCCGTGTCGATGTGAAGATTGTCAGGTTTGATGTCGCGATGCAGAATTCCCAGGCGATGGAGGTACCCCAGCCCTTTGAGCAGACCAGATCCCAGGGTCATGATCTCTTCCGGATCGAAGCGATGACCCCGTTGTAGGCGCGACGCAAGGGTCTCGCCCTCATGCCAGGTCATCAGGTAGTAGAGGTAACTACGCTCGGGGTGACTGACCACCTGCGGAAAGGCGTGGTTGACTACCCGTCGTGCTAACCATTCCTCATGACTGAGCGCAGTCCGTGCCCCGTCATCGCCACTTGCACTGCGGAGCGTCTTGAGAACCAACTTTTCCGGACCCTGTGGTGTCGGGCGTGAGACCCGATATAACAAGGTGACCCGAGATTGATGAAGCAGTGCCTCGACGGTGAGGCCATCGATGTTTTGGCCAACCCCCAGGGTTGGGGGCAGGGGGCGCTGCAAGGCGGTTTCCAGCCAATGATCGAAGCCAGGTCCGGGAACCGATGTGATAGCGACTACCAGACAACTGCAATTGTCACGACTCCCCTCAGTCTCCGCCTGGTCGACAAGAGCATCGGCGGCGGCTTGGGGATCGGGATTACTCGCCAGCAGGTTCTCGATCTGGGCCTTGGACAACGCACTCCAAGTTCCATCGGTCGCCAGCAAGATACGATCGCCAGATTGAATCTCACCCTCCAGATGGTCTAATTTGAAATGCTCATCGAGTCCGACGGCGCGACTCAAAACATTTGTCAATTCAGGATGAGGCCAGACATGATCTTCCGTCAGTTGGGTCAGTTGACCATTGCGCCACAGATAGGCTCGAGAATCACCCACATGGGCTAAATGGAAGCGACTGCCACGCAGGACGACGGCAGTCAGGGTGGTGGCCATCCCGGCATATTCTCGACAACGCCGCCCCTGTGCCACAAGCCAGCGGTTGGTGGCATTCAGCACCAAATCCAGAGAACGGCCTACACCTAGAGTTTCTGGCGTGGAGTAATAATCCGACAACAGGCTCCGTACTGAAAATTCGGCGGCCTCTCGCCCTAGAGCATGGCCACCGACTCCATCGGCGATGGCAAAGAGTGCTCCCTTTTGTTCCAAGGTTTCACCCTGAGGAAGGGTCGAAGCGAGGAAGTCCTGATTATCGGCACGACCACCGATGCGGCTAGTTCCGCCCATCGTAACCTCAAGTTGAGATCGGTGGTGTCCCGAGTTTTCTTCGAAAGTTTTCATGTCGCGCCCTGACTCAGATTCTTGCATCGGTCAGATGACTGGCCCCCCAAGTGGTACGCCAACGGCTCTTGACTCTGCTGATGCCAGCCAGTGCCAACAGGGCCAGGGTAGCGAAGATCAGAAACCCCGTCTGATAACTGCCCGTCATTTGACGCGAGTAACCAAGAGATGATGCCAGATAAAAGCCGCCTACCCCTCCAGCCATTCCAACCAGTCCGGTCATTACCCCGATTTCCTTGCGAAAGCGCTGGGGTACTAACTGGAAGACGGCCCCATTGCCCATCCCCAGAGCCAGCATGGCGATTACGAAGACAATCAGGGCCATCCAGGCGTGGACAGGCCCAAAACTGACGACAAACAGGCTCAGGGCGGCAATCCCGTACATGACAGTGAGGGTTTTGACGCCCCCTACCCGATCCGCCACATTCCCGCCCAAGGGGCGCACCAGAGATCCTGCAAATACGCAGGCAGCAGTAAACAGGCCGGCAGTTTTTGGATCAAGGCCATATTGGGTATTAAAATAGATGACCAAAGAGGAGGCAAGGCCTACGAATCCGCCAAAGGTCACGCTATAAAAGAACATGAACCACCATGCATCCTGATCCTTGAGAACGGCCAGATATTGGGTCAAAGTTTTAGGGGGTGGAGGATTGGGCGCATCCCGGGCCAGCACAATGAAGAGTACGAACACCATGGCGAGCGGAATCAGGGCTAGGCCAAACACATTATTCCAACCAAAGAGGGCAGCCAAACCTGGCGCAAAGAGGGCAGCCAGGGCGGTGCCGGAATTTCCGGCACCGGCAATTCCCATGGCAGTACCTTGGTATGCGGGAGGATACCAGCGCGATGCCAGAGGAAGGGCAGCGGCAAAGGAAGCACCAGCCACACCCAGTAATATTCCCAGGGTCAGTACTTCCTGATAGGAGTGGATGCCGTGGATCCATGCGAAGCCAAGACCCGTCAGCACCAGAATCTGGCCGATGATGCCGGCCTTGCGCGGTGAAAGATGATCCACCAGAAGCCCCATCACGATTCTCAGCAAAGCCCCCGAGAGCACGGGCGTGGCCACCATCAAACCCTTCTGCAGATGGTCGAGATGGAGGTCATTGGCAATATTGACGCCAAGAGGTCCCAGCATCACCCATACCATGAAGGAGATATCAAAGTAGAGAAACGAAGCTAGCAAGGTCGGGGTATGTCCCGACTTCAGAAATATCTTCATGTCCATGTCGTCATTCCATTGACCAAACCAACTGATTTAAAAATGAAACTGCCCCATTGCAGCAAAAGTTAGTGCGACTCGTGCCCTGACTCCAGACTGATCCAACCATCTTCCAGATGTACGGGAACAATCGCGGTACAACCCACATCTGGTGCCTGTGCTTGCCCATCGACCAAACTGATCTTCCAGCCATGAAGTGGGCAGGTGACATGGCTGTCCGTGACCAGCCCTTGGGAAAGCGGGCCTTGTTTGTGGGGACATCTATCCAGCAGAGCGAATACTTGATCATCCGCAGTGCGGAACAGTGCGATATTGGGGGGAACTTCACGCTCAACCACACGCGCACCGAGACGGGGAATCTCATCCAGAGTACAAATTCTTTTCCATTGGGTCATGACAAACTCCGACTTTATTAAAGGGACATCACTTCGAATTCCTGAAGACGCGAGGGATTGGCGGCGATCTCCATCCATGGGTCACCAGTACCCTGAAGTGCAAACAGAAGACGTTCGTGAAGGGTTCGCCGTTGCTCAAGATCTTCCACCACCTGTTTTTTCACGAAGTCGAGACCGATTCGTTCGACCCAGTGCACGGTGCGGTCGAGGTAACGCGCTTGCTCGCGGTAGAGTTGGAGAAAGGCGCCCACCACCTCCGTGACTTCATCGTCACTGGCGACCTTGCAGAGAAACTGGGCGACCACGGTCTTGATCCCGCCGTTGCCAGCGACATAGATTTCATAGCCCGAGTCCACTCCGATGATGCCCACATCCTTGATGCCGGATTCAGCACAGTTGCGCGGGCAACCGGATACCGCCAACTTGACTTTATGGGGACTCCACATTCCAAACAGCATTTTTTCCAGACGCACACCCAGGACCATGGAACGTTGGGTACCAAAACGACAATGCTCGGAACCGACGCAAGTTTTGACGGTGCGCAGGCTTTTGCCATAGGCATGGCCAGAGACCAAGCCGCTATCCGCCAGATCAGCCCATATGTGGGGCAAATCCTGTTTTTTGACGCCGAGCAGGTCGATCCGTTGGCCGCCAGTGATCTTGAGGGTGGGCACCGCGTATTTTTCGGCAGCATTTGCAATAGCGCGCAATTCGGTCGGCGTAGTCAAACCGCCCCATAGCCGAGGAACTACAGAAAAACTTCCATCCTTCTGGATATTGGCGTGAGCCCGTTCATTGATGAAGCGACTCTGGGGGTCGTCTCGTGCCTCGTGGGGCCAACTGGAAATCAGGTAATAATTGAGTGCTGGACGGCAAGTGGCGCAGCCGTTGGGAGTTTTCCATACCAGAAAAGTCATGACCTGAGGGATGGTGAGCAGGTGTTCTTCGCGGATTGCCTTGCGAACCTCCTCATGGGTATGATCAGTACAGCCACAGAGCGTTTTGTGCAATCCTTCAGCGGGCTGATAGGCTCCGCCTACAGTAGAGGCCAGCAATTGCTCCACCAGTCCGGTACAAGACCCGCAGGAACTGGATGCTTTGGTATGCCGGCGCACCTCTTCAAGGGTAAACAGCCCTTTTTCTTTGATCGTCTTGATAATGGTTCCTTTGCAGACACCATTACAACCGCAGATTTCCGCCTGATCGGGAAGGCTGGCCGCTTGGGTTTCCCCTTTATGACCGCTGTCACCCAGATGGTGTTGGCCAAATAGCAGATGGGGCCGCAATTCCGTGACTTTCTGGGCATCTTTGAGCAGTTGCATGTACCAGGCGCTATCGGCGGTATCGCCATAGAGGACGGCTCCCACCAGTTGATCACCCTTGAGTACCAGTTTTTTGTAGACACCAGCGGCAGGATCGGAGAGTACGATGTCTTCGCTGTCATTGGCTCCCATGAATTGACCGGCAGAGAACAGATCGATTCCCGTTACTTTGAGTTTGGTCGAAGTTACGGAGCCTTTGTAACGCGCAATACCATACTCGGCCAAGTGATTGGCGGCAACTTTGGCCTGTTCGAAAAGCGGAGCAACCAGTCCGTAGGCAATGCCGCGATGAGAGACGCATTCGCCCACGGCATAGATACGGGGATCGAAGGTTTGCAAAGTGTCGCTGACCACGATGCCCCGGTGGCAAAATAGCCCAGCCGATTCAGCCAGGGCAGTATTCGGGCGGATTCCCACGGACATCACGACCAGTTCGGTTGCGAGGGTGGATCCATCTTTGAAACGCAGGGCACAGACCCGTCCATCCTCGCCGCGCATCAATTCAGAGGTCTCACAGCCCAACTTGAACTGCAGACCACGGTCCTCCAGGGATTTTTTCAGCAGTTCAGCGGCAGGACGATCAAGTTGGCGTTCCATCAGCCAAGGCATGACATGCACTACGGTCACGGTCATACCCCGTTGACGCAATCCATTGGCCGCTTCCAGGCCGAGCAGACCACCTCCGATCACAACCGCATGGTGATAACGGGAAGCGGCTTCGATCATGGCATCGGTATCGGCAATATCGCGATAACTCAGGACACCGGGTAAATCATGGCCGGGAACCGGCAGAATGAAGGGAGTCGAACCGGTGGCCAGCAGTAACCGGTCGTACTTTTCTACCCGCCCATCTTCGCTGAAAACCTGGCGCGAGATCCTGTCAATTCGAGTGACGCGACTTGAAGTATTCAGTTTGATCCCATTATCCTTGTACCAATCAACATCATTCAGGATGATTTCTTTGAGGGTCATTTCTCCCGCCAACACTGGCGACAAAAGAATGCGGTTATAGTTGGGGTGAGGTTCCGAACCAAAAACGGTGATGTCATACTTGTCTGGAGCCAACTTGAGCAGTTCCTCCAGAGCACGAACTCCCGCCATGCCGTTGCCTACCATGACCAGTTTGGAGCGAGTACGCTCGGCTATTGGAGGCGGTTGCAGGCTATTGAGGGGGGGGTGAGCAGTCATTGATGTCACTCCTAAGCAGTGAGGGTGAATTGATCGGCATACCGCTTCGGGTCTTGACCGTCCCATACTCCGCCATCGAAAAGGCAGGAGCGACGGTATGGACTGACGGGAAGAGAGACGGCAGCGGCTTCAGCGCCATCGCGGTAAAGGTCGAGCCGTTGTACCTGTTGCGCCACGGCATGGTAGTCAGGGTGTTCGGTCAGCATTCCCCAACGTTTGTGTTGCGTCATGAACCAAAGGCCGTCGGAGAGATAGGGGTAATTGACGGCGCCATCGGCGAAAAATTTGAGTGAGTGCGAGTCCTGCCACTGGTGACCCAGTCCGTCCTGATATCGTCCTTGGAGTCGTGCCAAGATCAATTCTGAAGGAAGATCGAGAAAATTTGGCTGGGCCATCAGGGCAGCAGTGATGGCCCGATTTTCTGGGGAAGAATCAAGCCAGCGACTGGCATCCAGGATGGCTGCAATCAGGGCACGGGCGCTGTGGGGATGGCTTTGAGCCCAAGTGGCCGTCGTGGTCAGCACTTTTTCAGGGTGATCAGGCCAAATGGACTGACTGGTTGTGACTGTGACGCCGATACCCCGTTCAACGGCCAGAGCGTTCCAAGGTTCTCCAGCACAAAATCCCTGCATCTGATCCGCACTCATGCGTTCCACCATTTCCGGGGGTGGAACACTGGAAATTTGAAGATCGCGCAGGGGATGAATCCCCCAAGCAGCCAACCAGTAATAGAGCCACAGGGCATGGGTCCCCGTGGGAAAAGTCTGGGCAAAGGTGAAGCGTTGTTTTTTGTGGATGATGGCGTTGGCCAGGCTTTCACCTCCAGTGATGCCGCGATCAGCCAGGGCCTGGGATAAGGTGATGGCCTGACCATTATGGTTGAGGTTCATGAGTACGGCCATATCCCGCTGCAATCCACCGATTCCCAACTGAACTCCATAGACTAGGCCATAAAGGCCCTGTGCAGCATCCAGGCTGCCATTGAGTAGTCGGTCCCTGATTGAGGCCCAACTATTTTCCCTCGACAGGCAGATTTTTATTCCATGACGACGATCAAATTGTCCCAGTGATGCGATCACCAGACTGGCGCAATCCGTCAAAGGCATGAAGCCCAAGTGAACCTCTTTGATTTCTGGTTTGTCAGTTCCTGTCAGCCAGGTATTCATAAGGTCTCCTATAAACTCGAAAAAAATAAAAAAACGGCATGCGCTGCATTGGGAATACTGCTCTTCCCATTGCCGCGGACGCCGTTGTCCAGAACTCGATCTCACTCACTCCAGAACGCCATTGTTCTAAGTGTCATAAAGAATTAAGCAATAGTTATGCCAAAATATGGTGCAACTAAAATATGATCATAAAATAGTGTATTAGCGCATTAATTCAGGGTGGTATATGTGTGATCAAGGACTTTTTATGGCAGGTAATTAAAGGGCACAGAAATAACACGCACAGAAATGGTGCGGATTTTTTGGAAACAGACTATTTTGGTGCGGTTTCAGAACTTCAAAACAGCAATAAGGCACTGTCGATCAGGTCTCGGGCTACTTGGGCGATCGTCTTGCCCCGTGTCATGGCCAGTTTTCGCAAGGAAGCATAGGCTTCATCCTCCTCGAGGTGGCGCTGTTTCATCAGAATCCCTTTAGCTTTGTCGATGATTTTTCGGTCATCCAGTTTTTGAGTAGCACGGGCGAGTTCGTTCTTTAATCCTTGCATCATTTCGAAACGGGCGCAGGCAATGTCAATGACCGGTTTAAGTCGGGAACTGTCCAGTTCATCAACCACATAGGTGGAAACTCCGGCTTGCATCACTTGATGGATTGTTTCGCTATTGTCATCGGAACCAAACAAGATGACTGGGCGCGGAGCGGTGCGATCCATCACAGCGAGGTGTTCCAGAGTGTCGCGGCTGGGGGAATCCGTGTCGATCAGAATGACATCTGGCTTAAACTGTGAGACCTTGTCCAGAAGATTATCAGAGGAAGGCAAAACAGCAGCGACCTGATAGCCTGCCCGGATGAGTTGTTCGCAGATATCAGCGGTTGGTTGTTGATGTTCGTCGATAATGAGAATTTTGAGCATGATGCCAAAGGATAAGCAATGACCATGCCATTCCTTTGTCATGGGAGAGGAAGTAAGATAACAGTATCTCTCATCATCACAAACTCACCCAATCAAATGACTCTTTCTGTTCAAACCTCAGATTTTGATATTGGCGCTGAAATCCAACAACTCCAGGGACACTGCCCAGGAGCCGGGGCTTTGGTCAGCTTCTTGGGAACGGTACGCGATATGAGTGAAGAAGCTGCCATAACCCAATTGTGGATAGAGCACTATCCCGGCATGACAGAGAAGTCTCTCGAAGCGATTCTGGAAGAAGCCCGCTCACGCTGGACCCTGTTGGGAGTACGAGTCATTCACCGGATCGGTGCATTAGCCCCAGGTGATTCCATCGTGCTGGTGATCGTGGCCAGCGCTCATCGGGGACCAGCCTTTGAAGCTTGCGCGTTCATTATGGATTACCTCAAGACGCGGGCCATGTTTTGGAAAAAAGAACAGTTTCCCGAAAAAGAAGTGTGGGTTGATGCTCGCACCAGCGATGAACAGGTTGCGCAGCGCTGGCGAAAGGATTTCCTAACAGAGCCCGGGGAAATTTAACTTGTTCGATACGATCAATGCCCGAAAACTGCTGAGCCACGAGAGGCACATCCAAAATAGCCATCATTTTCCATGCTGTGCTGGCGGATGTCTGGTGCAATAATGTGGTGTGCCATTTTTAGCGGTAATCTCCTATAGAAGATTTGGCGATTCCCCGGTACAGTACTTCGTTAACCACTTTTCGAAAACTATCTTATGACCCAATCCTTTACTCATCTTGATGATCAGGGCCAAGCTCAAATGGTCGACATTGCGAACAAGAGCGAAACCCGGCGTGTGGCCCGGGCCAGTGGTCGAATCCGCATGCAACCACAGACCCTGCAAGCCTTTCTCGACGTTACTTTAAAGAAAGGAGATGCCATGAGCGTGGCCAGAATCGCTGCACTGATGGCGGCCAAACGAACCTCCGACTTGATTCCCCTTTGTCATCCACTGTCATTAACCCATACCCAAGTAGACTTCATTCCCAATATGGAGGAAGTGTGGCTGGAATGTATTGTCACTACCGAAACTGTTGGGCGTACCGGGGTGGAAATGGAAGCCTTGACGGCCGTCAGTGTTGCCCTGCTAACATTGTATGACATGGGTAAGGGACTGGATCGGGGTATGACAATCGGAGATATTCATCTGCTTGAAAAATCGGGAGGATATTCCGGTGATTGGCACAACGCATGACCGCCATGATGTCTGCGCGCTACTCCTGGCGGGAGGACAGGGACGGCGTATGGGGGGACAGGACAAAGGGCTGTTGAATTTAGGAGGTTATCCTCTGGTGATCCATGCGTTGGAAAAGATTCGTTCCCAAGTCACGGAGATTCTGCTCAGTGCCAACCGTAACCATGCGCTCTATCGGAGTTGGGGATTCTCCGTCATCGCGGACGAAGAAGACTATCTGGGGGCAGGTCCTCTGTCAGGTTTGCATACCGGTCTGACCCACGCTACTTCGTCTTTGATCCTATCTCTTCCTTGCGACTCTCCTTTTTTCCCGGACACACTCCTTCCCCGCCTGTCCCAAGCACTTTCAACCCAAGATGCCGAAATCGCCTTTCCGGTATCAGGCGGATGCAGCCATCATGCTTTTTTACTGTGCCGCACCCACCTGAAGGATTCACTGAAAAAATATCTGGATGGTGGTCAGCATCGAGTGCTGGGATGGGTAAAAACTCATCGCCATGTGGCGGTGAGTTTCCCTAACAGTGAGGATTTTTTTAATGTGAATACCCCAGATGAATTAGCAAAAGCAGAAATACATTATGATGAAATATCAAGATAACTGAACTTTAGACATTCGCGATCTTCTGCCGCATGAATTGCATACCTGAAAGTTGCCCTTTACCCGTCACGAATGACGGCCATCGGCCCATGGCCGTTATTCGCAAGATGTGGGCAACTTCTGTCGTTGCTGGACCCAGTTCGTAGGGATGACACGGCGGGTGAGATGCTCCAGCACCAGGCCGTTCCCCTCACCCGCCATGCATGCCTCGACGGTTTCTGGAGCCAGTTGTGTGAGTCGACCAATTCGGCTGGCTTGGCCAAGGTCAATTCCTTCGGCAGCGGCGATCTCGGTCATCGTCCGGTACTTTCCTTCGTCCAGTAATCGTTGCCAATGATGCGCCAGTCCGAGGGCCCGCATCAGGGAGGTATCCTGCGCTGATTCGCGGGCATCCTGTTTCTGGCGTGCTTCTTCAAGGAACTCTTGTGGCACATCCAACGGGGTGATGACCTGCTTTTTGTTCCCTCGTTTTACCAGCGTCCAGGGCACGAAGGTTTCCATCTGAACACCGCCTGCTGGCGATGGTATCTGATAAGTAACAGGATTGCCTTTGATTTTCCCTTGATGCTTCCGGCTCATAGATCCCCCTCAAAAGTACCCATGATTTCTCGCTGGACCTGCCAGTCCACCGGTAGGCGATTCCGCTGGAACCACATCAGAGTCAGGCAGCGCGGTTGTTTTCCAACCATGATTCCCTCAATGATGTCGGGGGCGAGAATCGTAAGACGTAGCAGTTCATTGACCACAGAAGGATGCAGTTTTTCAGTTCGCGCAATGGACGAGCCAGTTTTCATCGCTCCGATGTCCAGCAGATGTTGCCAGTAAAAGGCTCGTGCCAACCCTTCGAGCAGAGTCACATCGTGTACATGGCGTTTATCATCAGTGATCCGCTGGACACCCCGACGATGCAATACCATGGGAATAAAGATTCCCAGGCCACCTTTCATGCCATCCCCTCCATTTCGATCAGTTCTGTGCCGATACTGTCGGGCATGAACTCCCCAATCAGATCCTTCCAGCCCAATTCCCGCCATTTCACCTTGATACCCTGGACCTCACCGGCGCGGACCAGATCGATCCGTTCGATCATCAAATTGGCGATCCGGTGGCGTTCCACCGGGAACAACTGATCCCATACCCTGTTGATGCGTCCCATGGCCATTACGGTGGATGCTTCATCGATCTGGACTCCGTGGCGCTGGATATGGCGAACCACCGATGCCACGGATTCCGGACTGGTCAGTACCGTCCGGATCTGGGCGACAATTGCCTCCTCAATTTCCAGCGCGGGCAGGCGCTCGTAAGTTTTCTCCGACGCGCCGAACCGGCTCTCCGACTTGGACACATAGTAGTGGTACTTGCACCCATTTTTTCTGGAATAGGTCGGATACATCCGCTCGCCCGAGGGCGAGTACAACAGACCACGGAGCAACGCATCGGTGCGCGACCGGGTCTTGGTCTCCACCGACCGGACATGGCCATCCCTGGACAGCACCTCGTGTACCCTCCCCCACAAACCGGGTTCTATGATCGCGGGATGCACGCCGGGGTACCAGTTCCCCTTGTGCGACAGTTCCCCGAGGTAAATCCGGTTGCGCAGCAACTTATGAAGGTACTTCTTGTCGATCCTGGCCCCTGGCCGGGTCTGCCCTTCCTGCGTTGTCCACGCCTTGGTGGTGGTGCCCTCGGCGGTCAGGTTGCTCGCGATTTTGGTCGGTGAGCCGATGGTCAGCATTTCCTCAAAGATTCTTCTGACCACCTCTGCTTCGGCTTCGTTGACGATCAGCAAACGATTGTCGACATCGTAGCCCAGGGGCGGCACGCCTCCCATCCACATCCCCTTTCGTTTGGCGGCCGCGATCTTGTCGCGGATGCGTTCACCCGTGACCTCGCGTTCAAACTGGGCGAAGGACAGCAGCACATTGAGCATCAACCGCCCCATGGAGGTGGTGGTATTGAACTGCTGGGTAACCGACACAAAAGATACCCCATGGCGCTCGAACACCTCGACCATCTTTGAAAAGTCAGCCAGACTGCGCGTCAGGCGGTCGATTTTGTAGACCACCACAATGTCGACCAGTCCGCGCTCGATGTCGGCCATCAGGCGTTTTAATGCGGGACGCTCGATATTTCCCCCAGAGTAGCCCGGGTCGTCATAATCATCTGCGACAGGAATCCACCCCTCAGACCGCTGACTGGCGACATAGGCCTGCCCCGCCTCCTTCTGGGCATCGATGGAGTTGAACTCCTGGTCCAGCCGTTCGTCCGAGGACACCCGGCAGTAGACCGCACAGCGTTTGCGTGGCTTGCTGGTGACAATTTGTTGGGTCGTGCTCATCTCGCACCTCCCTGATTACCACGGTCAGAAAGTCCGAAGAACAGAGGCCCTGACCAGTGCGTACCGGTAATCTGCCACGGTAAATTTGTTCTCAATTTCTGAGCGACACAGTTGCCGAATTGTTTGTCATCCGCAGGTAGTCGAAGACGAGGCGTGTGCGGAAGCTGAGTTTGCGCATCAACTCGGCGATGGATTGATTGGGTTTCTGGAATGACTTGAGTATCCCGACCGCGAAGCGGCGCAGACGGGAAATGTTTTCCGGGCCAAAACCGGTATGGATACGGCTGCGATCCTCATCATAGTTCCAGTCGATGATGTAATGAACGCTTTCGATGCTCCAATGCCCTCGGTTGACGGCCAGCACCCGTTGCGGTGAGGCTTCTTGCGGAGTGCGGCTCGTCAACCCCAGTGCAATTTCACGCGAATAATCCCCGGTTTTTTTCCGGATGGATTCACGCTCGATCAGAAAAACCTGACCAACATGGGGGAAATCGAGGTAGGCATTGAGCGCCGTGCTGCACCAAATACGCCGCGTCTCGATGCGACCATGATCGGCAGAACTCATCTCGACGAAGTCGGCGGGCCCGCGCTTCTCGAACAGCAACGCGATATCGCGTTGCAGCCCGGGATTGGTTGCCCTTGGCGGTGAAGTGATAATGCGCCTGCTGCTCAACGATATAGTTTGCCAGTGCGCGCTGGGTCAGCAGAGCGTCGCCCGTGATATCGACACCTGCGAGGTCACAGGTGTCGAGCAACGGAATCGCCATGCCGATTTCGTTCGTGCGCTTCTGCTCATCACTGCCCTTTACGGGCAAGGTACCGACTTTTTTTGGGCGTGACAGATTTTGGATTGATGCCCGACAACGCTCATGATATGAGCCTGATGTCCCGCCTCGTCAATGGCATTCTTCATGGTCTTGCCATCGAGTGCCAACGCATCGTCTTTCTTCCCCCACGCCGCGTTCCAGGCATTGAGTGCCCGATCCAGCGCGTCCGGTTCGATGCGAACCAGGCAGTCGCGAATGACGAATTCACTAGGGACGACATAACTTCCCTTCTCACGCCGACAACCGAACCGCTCGCGGGCTTTCTGTCCCAAGGCATCGGCCCAATCAGAGATGGCTTTATAGCCGCGCATGCCGCACAGCGTTGCTCCCGCCGCAATGCCCAGTACGACAGGCAGGCGATGACGTATCCCATGAGCGCGGCGCGGATCGGAAACCATCGTGAAACACTGCGGCAGCATGCGCATCTGTTCGGCATTGAGCATGATCTTGGGGGCTCCTGTGAGTTGAAGGTGTGCTCGGTTGGGATGGGTCAATTGCCCCTGAGGATTGCGACACAGGGGGCGAACAAAGACCCGCTTGGGGGCATCGGCTTCCGCGCTGTAGCCTTCTCGGGTACGTCGATATCCCTGGGTCAGTCCCAACTCGATCCAGTTGGCTGCGCGATACACGCCACCATGGAAGCGCCGGGGATCGACAAAGGTCTCCAGCAGCAGTAACGGATGACCAAAGCGCGTCTGCCAATCAGTGACGACCCGGCGTTCGGTCAGCGACAGAACGCGTGAGCCAATATTCGGCCGGTGCCAGTCGGGAAGAATCAAGAAGCGACTATTGTTGGCGATCAGTTTGAGCCGTCCATACTGCGAGCGAAAGTCCCAGCCGATCCACCGGTCACGAACGCCGCATTTCAGCGCCGCCGCCGATATACTCAGTTGCGCTACCCATTCTTCCCGCCAAGTCGCAACGTACCACACCGTTTCACCGATCTTCGGTAGTCCTCCAAGGTAATGGTGGCGCACCATCTGCTCTTGATAGCGCGTCTCCTCGCCCCGTTCCACAGGGCGTACCTGGATCTCTGATAGCACTTTGCTGGCGAGGTTCGTTGGTTCCATTCGGTGATTTATACCGGAAGTCTTCGGCAATGTCCAGCCCTACATGGTAACCAGCTGGTTTTAGTTGCCGTTTACAGGAGGGCAAATTCACCCTGGGTAATCTGCCGCGCTACAGCCGTCAGACTCTTGAATGGCTTCCCCTCGTACTCAAACAGTCCTTCAGCGGTAACCAGGACCTTATCCCATGTTTAACGCAGAGAATTTAATTTCTTTAACTATCAGTTTGTTACGACCACAAAAAAATCGGAGTGGCACTACATGCTCGTAATTTTGGTTTAACTGATCAGTTTTTTCGTTCCTCCTGGGGCCGGGGAAACTCCCAGTGCCCTGTAAATTTTCATCAAATCCGGTTCGGCTACGGTGCATTTTCGCACATTCAATGTGCGCCCATCACGTTGTTGGAATGAGGCGGTGACGCGCCGCTGCACGCTCATCGTTTCGCGTAGGCTGGCCCAGTTGTCGCGGATGTCTGCTTTCTTCAGTTTCGCTCGTAGCACCTGTACGGCCTGATAGGCCAGCACGGTGATGAAGAGATGTCCATCTGCGCGATCCTCTTTCGAATGATAGACCGGACGCAAACCCAACTCGCTCTTCAGGCTGCGGAATACGCTCTCCAGATCCGTCAGCATCGTATAGGTACGCCACAGTTTTTTCTTCGTCCCAAGTGGTCTCGTTGCTGCGCAGGCAATAGATGCCGGGATGCGTCGCCATCGTGCCATCCACCGGCACCTTTTTCCATGCCAGACCCGTGACCAACTTGCCAGATTCATCCGCGATAAGTTCGACTTGGTAATGCTGGCTGGCTCCCCGGCTCTTCTCCTTGAGGCGACCAATGCGCTCCAACAACTTGCCATAACGCTTTTCGCCACGCGGCTTGGCAAGCCCTTCGACGATCTTTTTCAACCCGGCCTCAAAGCCCGTGGCAAAGCGCTCGACCATGGCGCTTTCTTTCTTCTCGCGGCCCAGGGAGTGACAATATAAACGAACTTCTTTGCCGTCCTCGCTGATCTCTTTCTGGATGCGCAAAGGATCACCCCCCCCGCAGTTTCAATGCTGATGACCTGGGTTTCGTCGAATTGCCTCACCCTGTCACGACTGACTACCAAATAGCGATAACCGTGTTCGATCAGCCAGCCGACATTGGCTTCAGTCGCAATTCCCCGATCCATGATGACCAATGCGCCTTGTGGTGCATTCAGACCCTTCAAGATCACCTCCAATGTGCCGCATTCGGCCACATTACCTGCAAAGGTTTTGGAGCGGCGCACAAAGCCGCTGCCATCAAGCACCAGGCCCAGTGTCACCAGAGGGCAGTCGCTACGTTTCTCTTTTGAATGCCCCCGTTGCGCTTTTTCATTGCCCTCGACATCACCCTCAAAATAGGTGTTGGTCAGGTCATACAGGGTTACCGTCTCATCCAGACCAAAAAGCGTCTGGACGGCAGAAAAGATATGGTCTTCAATGACCTGGCGGTGCTTCATCAATACATCAGAAGCGTGGTACAGGCGTGTGTGTGGCATGGCTTCAAAATCGAAGTCGATCAACTCGCCCAGCGCACTGTGCTGTTGCAGCCAGTTCCATGTCGCCAACTCCGATGCCGGTTTGGTCATGCGTCCGATTACATTGCCCAGAATCGCCGCGCGCATGACACCATTGACCCCCAGTTCGCTCAGTTTCTCGACAAAGCCGAGTTGCGACAGGGCATATAGCCCCAGACTCTCGACGCCGACCGAACGCGGTTTCATCAATTGCAATGAGCCGATATCCACTTCCTGGAAATCGTGCCTAGGAGTATCCGTGGCCGCCCCCGATTCGCTTGCTATATCCTGTGGCATCTCAATCAGGCGTCCAGCATAGCGTTGCGCGGCTTTCTCGATGGCTTCCGGAACAGTGTCCTGAATCATGACGGCCTGACCACCAATCAATTCTTCAATACGCCGACACAGCAAAGGCCAGTCTTCCTGCCGGATGGGAAAATGCCTCCCCAAATTCAGCAAGGTAACTTGACGCACCTTGCCACCGATGCGCTCCGTGCGCACGAGTCGATGGGTGAAGTAGGACTCCCCGGTGGCTTTGTTGTTGGTTCTGGTTTGGCGAATAAACATTCTACGATGCTACCAGAAAAGCAAGGGGTTTTAGTGAACATTGCAAAATATTATGGCACTACACAGAGATATCGTCAAAAACAAAAAACGCGAATACTTTATAATCAATGCATTATAGAAATTAATTCGGAAAAATTGTCGATATTTTCGCTTATTTCGTTAAAGGCGGGTTATGCTCCCGTTCGCCCCACTCTCGTAGCAATAAAGTCCCCGGTGCAAAATTGAGTTCTCGTGGGCTGGCGCGCAGTTTTATTTTCGAGTGCTTTGCCCCGATGGCTTCGAGCCGCTGGCGCGTGGCCGGGGATAATCCCCCCAAGACTTCTTCCTGCAATTTATAGGCAACCCGGGATTCAATGAATACCCGGTTGGGATTTGCCGGGCGACTTTTGAAATACCGATCCCAGATCGTCCAAAGTTCCGCAATCGGCATTCTGGACAGGGCTGATATACGGGCCGCGACGGACTCTTGTTGATTGTTCATGACAAATTCTCCGGTTGATAGGAGGTTGTATGAACGCGCTGGTCGGGCATAAAGCCAAGGCCAATCTCTCTCTGTTTTTGATCTTCTCCCGTGATGGTGCGAATAATGGCCGCCGCAAGGATGGCGGTAATTTCGCCAACTCTGGTGGCCCCAGACATCCTGGACGGGTTCGTGAGTTCGATATTTTTCATGACGGCTCCATGGAATTGCAACTGTCATGAATACTGAACCTGATTTTCCGAACAGGATGGCAAAGGAGAGTAATCGACGGCCATTTTCGCAGTCATGGTGATTCGCATATTCTGAACGCCCTTGTGATCAGCCTCAATCTGCACCGTCGGCATCTGTCCGAGAGTCAACGGGCGATGGTCGCCGCCAAACTGGCAAGTATTGAACGAGGTCACTTCCATGGGAACCAGCATGTGGTATCGGCAAATTTGCCGATACCAACGCTCCGGCAAGGCGCTGCGGCTGATCTGCTCAATGTTTCGGAACGTAGTTTACGTCATGCGCGAACAGTTCAGGCCAGCGGGATTCCAGAACTCGCCAGCGCCGTAGAGCAAGGCGATATCTCCGTCTCGGCCGCAGCCGCTGTCGCGCGTCTACCGGAACCGACACAGCAAGAAATCGTGCGTCGCACCCCTGATGAAATCCGCACTATCGCCCGCGACCTTAAAACCCGTATCCACGAAGCGGGGGTCACAGGCCCTTCGGCGGTGCGTATCTTTGACAGGGTCGCCCAAGAGCAGAAACTCACCGGTATCGAACAGTGTGCCGTGGTCTATGCCATCAAGGCTGACACTCCCGATCTCCCCACGCCATCCGAGGCACGCCGCATCGCCATCGCGGGTGATCCAGGGTTGATGGTGCTGGCTTCCGATGGTCGCTACCACACGGCGCCGGGGGACCCCGAAGAGAACGCCCGCTTCGAGCGCTGGCTCGTCCTGCGCGAAGGGCTCGAACCCCTTGGCACCCTGCCGTTCCCACCGATTGAGGCTTTCGCCTCGATCCCGGCCTATCAAAAACAGAATGTCACCGCCTGGCTGGCTCGCGCAGTGCCTTTCCTCAATCAACTGAACCAACTCTGGAACCAAAGCCATGCGTAATCCTGATCTTACCCAGTTGCGGGAAGCCGTGCGCGCTGAAATTGTACAGGCCTTCAAAGCCGTGGGCTTTGCCAGGCCCCGCGATATTGCCCGGCAGGTCTGCGCCACCCACCCGGAAATCATCTCCGCGCTCGGCGGGCGTTTGGCTGAGGATGCCCTGACTGACCTCGCCCGGCGCGAACTCAAGCACAACTGCCAACAGCGCGAGTCGCCTTCGCAAATGAAGCTGCCTGGCGTGCCTGAAGCGCTGGCCAGCCGGTTGCCGCCCGCCATCAGCATTCCCGCTGGCGCTGATGGCGACGACGAGGGAGTGATTTATAAGCCGCTGGTTCAGGCCACTCTCGCCGAACTCGAGGCGCACCTGACACTACTCTCGACCCAGATTGCCGCCGATACGCATCGACACCGGGCATTGAAGGAGTTGCGCGATCTCGCGCTCGCTGCGGGTGCAACCCGTGATAGCGGTGTACTGCGAATCATCGGGGCAACCAAATCCACTCTGGCGGAGGTGGAGTGATGGCACTTCCAATCATCTTCGCTAACGAACGCTGCTGGAGGACCCAAACATGAAGCATTCTCTGCCTCAACCCCCGGCAGTAGAGCCCATGGTCAATGCCCGACATGCGGCGCGCGCTCTGAATTTGCCTCTCTACTACTTCACCAAACCAAAGAGCAGACAGCACCGCCAGATTCCTTTCTACCGCATCGGCAGAACAATCCGGTTTCGCATGTCAGAACTTGAATCATGGTCAGCACAGTATCGCCAGCAGGCGAGCCAGGAGGAATCCCATGATCAATTTGAATGATCTCCCCCAGGCAAAATCGATTCATCCCGTCACACTCCGGGAAAATACTCGCACAGCGCTTTTGGCTAATCTGGAGTCTGTGCTCTCCACCTTGTTTCCCGCAGGCAAGATTCGTCGTGACAAGTTTCTCATCGGCGACATTCTGGGCAACCCCGGCGACAGTCTGGAGGTGGTGCTCGAAGGCGAGAAGGCAGGGCTGTGGATTGATCGTGCCGACAATTCAGGCGGGGATATCTTCTCCTTGATCGGCGGCCACTACGGCATCGATGCGCACACCGACTTTCCACGGCTATTGCAACGATCCTCTGAATTGGCGGGGTGCACCCCACCCGTCAAGGTATCCAAGGCCAATAAACCAACTGCGCCTGTGTATGAACTGGGACCTGTCACGGCCAAATGGGACTACCGGGATGCTCAGGGCAGCCTGATTGCCGTGGTGTACCGTTACGATCCCCCGGGTGGCAAGAAGGAGTTTCGACCCTGGGATGCCAAACTCCGCAAGATGGCTCCCCCCAGTCCACGCCCCCTGTATAACCAGCCCGGGCTTGCTGCCTCAGACAAAGCCGTTCTGGTGGAAGGCGAGAAATGCGCTCAAGCCATCATCGACTCAGGGGTTGTGGCCACCACCGCCATGCACGGGGCCAATGCACCGACGGACAAAACCGACTGGTCGCCCCTGTCCGGCAAAGCCGTGCTGATCTGGCCCGACAATGATAAACCCGGCTGGGAATATGCCGATCGCGCGTCTCAGGCCATTCTGGCTGCTGGTGCGATCAGTTGTCACATTCTCTATCCGCCCGAGGACCACCCGGAAGGATGGGACGCAGCGGATGCGCTTGCTGGCGACTTTGATGTGGCGGGGTTTCTGACTCAGGGTCCACGGATGCAGATCCATCTTCCAGACGAGGCTTCAGTGAATAACGGTGCTGGCGCTGGCGCTGGCACCAGTCTCGGAGATTCAGAACAAACCGTGTGGGGTACGGAAGATGCCCTAGCGCTGGCATTTACCCGGCGTTATCACCAGAACTGGCGCTATGTGTCAGGGTGGGGAAAATGGCTCGTCTGGGATGGTCAGCGTTGGCGCACCGAGGACACCCTGGCGTCGACCGATTCTGATCCGCCATGTATGTCGACACGCTTCCTTGAAGGCAGACAACCCCAAGGTGGCCACCAAACTCGCGGGTTCGAGCACCATCAGCGGGGTGGAACGCCTCGCCCGCTCTGATCGGCACCATGCAGCCACTACGGACGAGTGGGATGCCGACATCTGGCTTCTCAACGCCACCGGAGGGGTGGTGGATCTGCACACCGGACGAATCCGCCCCCACGACCGGCACGACCGGATGACCAAGATCGCCACAGCAACGCCGTGCGGTCCCTGTTCCCGGTGGTTATCCTTTCTGAACGATGTCACGGACGGAGACAAGGATCTGCAGGGCTACTTGCAACGCATGGTTGGGTACTGCTTGACGGGTTCCACCAGCGCCCATGCACTTTTCTTCCTCTATGGCACCGGCGCCAATGGCAAGTCAGTGTTCGTCAACACGCTGACCAGCATCCTAGGAGATTATTCATCGACTGCGCCAATGGATACCTTTGTGGAAACCCGGGGAGATCGACACCCCACTGATCTGGCGGGTCTGCGTGGTGCGCGTTTTGTGACGGCCATCGAAACCGAGCAGGGACGCCGCTGGAACGAATCCAAAGTCAAGGCCATCACGGGGGGCGACAAAATTTCTGCCCGATTCATGCGTCAGGACTTCTTTGAGTACACCCCACAATTCAAACCCATCATCGTCGGTAACCATAAGCCGTCGATACGAAATGTCGATGAGGCCATGAAACGGCGGCTTCACCTGATTCCCTTCACGGTCACCATTCCACCCGAACGGCGCGACGGAAAATTGACCGAAAAACTGCTTGCAGAACGGGACGGCATTCTGGCTTGGGCCATTAAAGGATGCCTTGCCTGGCAGTGCGCTGGATTGCGCCCTGAGCGAAATCAAGATAATTGATGGTTTGATTTGCAAGATAAGTGATGGTCGAGGGTTGGTGTTGGTGGTTGACCACTGGTTGCAATTGACTTCAGATTAAGTGCCGTGGCGATGCCAGGAAGGCCAATGTAGCCATGCTATGCCCATGAAGAGCCCTGTGCATAGCCATTTGGTAGCGTGCTGCACAGATTGGAGCGCGTCAAGGGTCCACTGCGTCGTGCTTCGCACGCCCTTGACACATTCCAATCTGCAAGGCGGTCTACCATGCGGAAACCAGTATTCATGCAAGAAACATACCACCGGAACTAATTGTAACCTTATAAATTACAAGAGAAAAATCGTAATCACGATAAGTGATGGTCAATTCGCCCTTACCATCACTCAATTTGATTAAAAAGCGGGAACCTGCCCTCATTTATCTTGATTCCGCTCAACACAGGGGTCCACTTCAGGTAACGAGACTGTCCCGGACATGGGCGTTCATCAATGAGCGTGTACGTTCCAAATCTTTAGCTTTCAAGTCCGGTCGCTGCTTGAGAACATTACGTGTCCACTCATCGTGAATCATGTCCGTCCAGCGGGCCCGGAACAGGTCAGTGAGTGCCAAGCGCATCAGGAAGTCACGCAGAGGGGCAGGGTAGAGCACGCACGCGTCGTAGATGACGGTGAAGTTTGAACTCATTCATTCGTACCCCATCTTGAGAGCCTGGGCTTGCTCGGTCAGTGCATCGAGGGCTTTACCGCGCTCCGCATCGATTCGCTCTTTGTACTCAATCACATCTCGGTAACGGACGCGACGATGCGTGCCAATTTTGTGAAACTGAATCTCGCCACGCTCCAGCAGTTGCACAAAGAATGGGCGTGACACATTGAGGATGTCCGCCGCATCCTGGGTGGTCAGTTCGGCGTAGATTGGGATGATACTGACCGCATTGCCTTCACCGATTTCGGTCAGGACATTCACGAGCAGTCTAAGCGCCGATACCGGGATACGAACAGGATGGGCCGTGCCTTTGTCATCAACGATCTCGATCTGCTGGGTTTCCGCACGGGTCTGCAGGTAAGCAGATAACGCCCGACCGCTCTCACGAGCGATGGAAACTTCTTCGGTCGTCGGTAACGAATGAGTGGGTGAAAGTGTGGTCATAGCAACCTCCAGGAAGTTTGAATCAGCATCATCGGACGAAGTATAACCGAAATAAACGAATAGTCGAAATATTCGAAACTGATGTGACGCTGGGGAGGCGAAGTGATCCGCCGCTGCCAAGAGGATCTACCCTTTGCCGACAGCCTGTCTAGAAAGTAACCTTTGCGCTACTCGAAGAAGACGGTGGTTCACTCATCTGGCCTCGAATCACCGAGCAGGAGCAAGACGCCTTTGATGCCTTATGCCGGAAGTTCTATCGGTTCCTCATGAAGTCGTCTGAAGATGGAAATTCAGGTTGAAAACCGGCTACAATTACCCACCGATTCCACTGACGAAGCATTTGTATTGATAGATGTCGATGGCAATCGACGTATTCCAAAAAAAATCAATTCTCGGGATGGTCCGGAGGCTCTACCAAATCGCCCTCTGGCTTTGTTGGCTCCCGTAGGTTCGTCCTGCATTTCTGCAACGTCCCTTTGATCCTTTTGACGGCGGTGGGTAGTGGTTTGCGTCCAGCCATGAATTCCTGATCCTATGGGGGGACCCCCTATCTTATTTTGCACGCGCAAAAATTTGGGCACGCGCGCGGTCTGGCACCGGGTGGCCCGAAGGAATTATCCCCCCCACATGCCAGTGAGGGCGACAGTGAGCAAGTTACAAAGGGATAAGTTTGTGATCATGCGATCGAATAAGATACAATGTATCTCAATTTGAATTGTCAGGAGGAAATCATGGCGACTACAACCATGGTCCATGTTCGTGTGGACGAAAACATCAAAGCGCAGGCCACGGAAACTCTTGCTTCGATGGGACTTTCCGTTTCCGATGCGGTACGAGTTTTTCTTACCCGAGTGGTCGCTGACAAGCAGTTGCCATTTGCGCTCAGGGCACCAAATGCCGAAACACGCGCTGCCATGAACGAAGCCAGCGCGATCGCTCAAACACACCAAGCACGCTTTGATACAGCCGCCGAATTGTTTGATGACCTCGAAAAAAACCGCAGCAAGTAAACGAACTGCTCTACCCAGAGCCGCTGATTACACCAAACCGTTTCTGAAGGATTGGGAACGATTGTCTCATTCTGGGCGCTATGACATGAAGCAGTTCAAGGAGGCCATGATGCTCCTGATCTCCAATGCGGGACCACTTGATCCGGAATGGCTGGATCATCCTCTGGGTGGTGATTGGGAGGGTTACCGCGAGTGCCACATCGGAGGTGACTTCCTGCTGATCTATCAACTCACAACCCACAGTAAACATGGTGTGATTGTATTTGTCAGGGCAGGAACACACGCAGATCTTTTTGAGTGACTGTTCCAACGCCCGTCACAGACTTCTGAACAGACCTATTTCCAAATCCTCCATCCTCCCGCGCGGTCTTGGCATCATGGCAGTGCTTGCATAACGACTGGACATTCCTCTCGTCCCAAAACGATTCCTGATTGCCCCGGTGCGACTGGATGTGATCCACCACGGTAGCCGGTGTGACCCGACCCTGACGATTGCACTCGGCACAAAGCGGGTGGTAAGACAAAAATACTGCACGAGCCCTTTGCCACCGCGAGCCATAACCGCGCGCCGAGGCGTTGCCTCGATGGCCATCCCATTGTTTACGAACCTGTCGCAGGTGTTGCTCGCAATAGCCCGGTTTCACAACCAATTTACGGCAGTTTGGGTAACGACAAGGAGTCGGAGCGCACTGTGCCATAAGTGTTCAGAAAGAACGAAAAAAATGATGCTGATTGTGCTTGGCTTTGATGTGGAACAGAGCGTAAATGTTGTAATAAAAAAACCCCAACCGAGAACGGTTGAGGTTTCATTATTGGTGGTGCATTACGGAACCGAACCCGCGTTCGATTTCCGTGCGGGATGGCAAAACATCCCGTGAAAGACCACCAAACGGGGTCAATCAACCCAAGGGTTGATCACATCCAAACCTAAATCGGGGTTATAAGCCCTAATCCACGAAATTTTCAGATTCGTTTAAACCGATACTTATCATCGCAAGTAATAAGGTCTGTAACCTAAGGTTTAGGCGTGTGCGTGCGGTGTCTGGACAGACTGCACCGCTAGGCGCAGACCCATTGCTTTGAGAATGGCAGACAGGCTGCTAAGCACAGGATTACCCTCTGGTGACAAGGTGCGGTAAAGTTGTGTCGTGCTCAAGTGAGCAGTTTCAGCTACGGTTTGCACTCCGCCAAAGGCTTTCGTCATTTGACGTAGGGTAATTAGAAGTTCGCTCTGATCGCCGTCCTCAAGAATACTATTGAGCAATTGAATCGCATAGCCGGGATCATCCCGGAACATCTCGGCCATTGCCTCGTCATGCGCTCTATCTTTCATCGTTTGATCTCCTTTGCCAGTCTTGCCAGTATCCACATGCCCTATCGATATCTGCATCTTGGGTTCGCTTGTCGCCGCCACACAGAAGCAAAACAATTTCTTTACCAGAAACCGCGTAATACACCCTATAGCCAGAACCAACATCAATGCGTAGCTCCCATACTCCATCACGACAAAATTTATGATCGCCAAAATTGCCAAGCTCGATGCGCGTCACTCGTCGATTCACCGCAATTTTTGCAGTCACATCGCGCAATTTTCGAAGCCAGTCGAGATAGATATCCTTCTCGTCCGTAGTTAGATAGTGTCGGATTTCGTACATGGTTAATTTTCGTCTATAAACGAATTACTGTCAAGAGTTACGAGATTCGATAAAGGAAATAAATTTGTTTCAAAAACTGCGGCAATTGCAACTTCTTGCCTGTCGGAAAATAAGTGATTGTCAATGGCCAACAGATTTGACCCACTTTTGGCCATTAATTTTGACCCACCCCAGAACCACCGCCTAATTTTTGCCTCAGACGGTAACTTTCACCCCCCAGCATGAATATTTGGGCATGGTGTATCAGTCGATCAACAATTGGTACGACCACATTTTCATCAATAAAGAAATCTCCCCAGCGTGTAAAGTCCTTGTTGGTGGTCAGGATGATTGATCTGAACTCATACAGGGCATGGATAAGTTGAAACAGATTATGGTTGCTCTGTCGGCTCATCGGCAGGTATCCCAATTCGTCGATTACGATTAAACCCAAATTGTTCATTAGAGATTTGGGTTGATTTCTGGCAAACTACCAAGGCCATTGACTGAGGGGGTCATGGTTGCAAAGGTTCTAATGGACATCATTAGAGATATTCCTTTTTATCATGTGGTTACCGCAAATGGCGCAATCTGAAATTCTTTCTGGCGATGATTTTTCCGTGGGATTCAGTGACCGCGAGGTGACTGCCTGGGGTGGACTGGCCCTATTCAAGAAAATGCTCGACAGTATGGGGTTTTCTGAGGCAGTCACGACCTGGGGGCTCCCCGAACCTGGTTCCAATCGGGGATACGACCCGAGGCAGTTGGTGGAACAATTTCTCGTATCGATATGGTGTGGTGCCTGTCGGTTTTCGCATCTTGAGATGGTGCGTATGGATAACACGCTGGTACGTTTGTTTGGCTGGACGAAAGCGGCTGGGCACAAGGCTTTGGTACGTTTTTTCAATCGGTTTGACATGATCCGTAACGAGCAGGTGCAGGGCGAGATTTATCGCTGGCTGTTTGATCAAATTCACGCGTTGAAAAGCGTGACTCTGGATCTGGACTCTACCGTGATCACGCGCAATGGGGAGCAAGAAGGGGCGGTCCGAGGGTACAACCCGGGGCGGCGTGGTCGGGCCAGTCACCATCCCTTGTTGGCTTTTATGGCTGAGGCGCGCATGGTGGCGAACTTCTGGCTACGTCCGGGAAATACACACTCCGCCAACAATGTTCTGCAATTTCTTGAGGCCACATTAGCCCGTCTTGGGGAGAAAAAAGTTGGGTTGTTACGTGCTGATAGCGGCTTTTTCGATGATGTTTTCCTGAAGGTTCTGGAAGAAAAGAGAATCCCTTACATTATTGCGGCACGTCTGAATCAGGTATTGCAACGGGGGCTTTATCAGGTCACGGGTTGGTGGGCACTGGAGCCCGGATTAGAATTGACGGAAATTAGTTATCAAGCGGCATGCTGGAGCCAACCACGCCGGGTTATCGTGGTACGACAAAGCATCCGACAAAGGAAAAATGCTCCGGGAAAACTTTGCCCCTCTTCGAGGATGATCCTGACATTCAAGGATGGCGTTACGGGGCTTTTGTCACTACTCTGGAACTCCCAGTTGCGGAGGTCTGGCGCACTTATCGCGGACGTGCGGATTGCGAGAACAGAATCAAGGAATTGAAAGCCGACTTCGGTCTGGATGCATTCAATCTCAGGGACTTTTGGGCGACAGAATCCGCTCTTGGATTTGCCATGCTGGACTACAACCTGATGAGTTTATTCCGTCAATCCGTGATGCGCGCACGGGTGCAACATACCTTATCTACCCTGCATGGGCTCGTGCTGTCTATCGGAGGCGCATGGAAAACAAATTCGAAGACCGATGAGCCAAAACGACTGATGCTATCAATCCCTAGAAAACATAGGGCTTGGTTACTTCGCGCAACCGTTCCGGCATCTGATCAATGATGTCGAAAACTTCTGCGCCGAAAGCCTTGACTAGCCTGCCTGCATATACCGGACCGATGCCCTTGACCATGCCTGAACCCAGATAGCGCTCTATTCAGGACAAGGTATTGGGGGGAGAGACTTTGACGAAGATGGCGCGAAATTGCCTACCATGTTCTCGGTCTATGGCCCAGTTTCTGGATGCCGAGACATATTCTCCTGGAGAGATCATGGGGGTATGTCCGATCAGGGTGACGAGTTCGCGTTCTCTCTTGACCTTGAGGCGCAGGACGCAGAAGCCGTTTTCGGCGTTATGGAAGGTGACGCGCTCGACCAGACCGGCCAGGCGCTCATGTTCGCTGGTGGTTTCTTGCGGAATTCTTGGATTCAGCATGGGAGGCGTAGCCGAAAAATACGAAAGGACGGCAAGCGGTGCAGAGTACCGTCTCAATCAATGGAATAACTCATCGGATCCACAGCACTTCTTGAATTTCTTGCCGGAACCGCACGGGCACGGGTCGTTGCGTCCCACTTTGGCGTCGCTTCGGCGAAAGGGCTGTGTTTCATCATCGTTTGAAGTACGAATATTCCCGATACGCGACTCAATTGCCTGCATGCGTAGGGGCTCGAAATAAGCGTGCAGCGCCACTATGGCATCGGGAATGGAATCATAGGCTTCCTGAATCGCGCGTTTCTCGTCGGCACTCTCTGAAAGAATCTCCCAACCCGGCTCGGTTCCCAGGAGCACCATGGGTGCAACCAGTTCGGTGCGATCCTTCATGATGGATCGCCACCAGGGTTCAAGAAATACCGCGGCACCGATCATGAATCCTTCGCACCAGCCTTCAGCATCGTAAAACTCACTGTTGTCAGGTTGAGGTAGTACAAATAGCAGGGGGCCGAAGCGGTCCTCGTCGATTGTGGTTGCTACCGTGTTGTAATGGCGCATGATCAGGTTCGAGATGCGGCTCGCCTCATCCAGCGTGTCGAATTCGGGAGATTCTTCGCCATTGTCCATATCCCATACCCATGGTAACCAGCGGCTGGGAAGGATTACATCGGGATTGAGTACGACGGCTGCCAGAAAACCATCGAAAGTGGAAATATCCATACAGGATCCCGGCGATTTATCGGAAAGCAGAAAATCTGAAGTGGACCCCTGTGTCAAGACAATAATGCCTTGAGTTTAAGTTGTGCATTCGACTTCACTCGCAGCTGGACGGCGCTGCCCCGATTTTGCATCTGGTTTGGTTTTCACTATTTCATCTGATGATCCGGGTTCCTTGACGGCAGAACACTTTGCGGGTCGTGGTGGAACAGAGGTGTCCCCCTCAAGGCCACTGAATTTATCTACGATCACCGCCCCACCACCCTTCGCGGTTCGGTATACGATATCAGGCGTCCTGTTTCCCAACGATTGGTGCGGTCGCTCACTGTTGTAGAAGGCAAAGTACTCGGTCAGGCCCACCATCAACTCGCCCATCGAGGCATAGCCCTTCAGGTACACATCCTCATGTTTGACGCTACGCCAGAGCCGCTCAACAAAGATATTGTCGAATGCTCGCCCCCGCCCATCCATGCTGATGACAATGCCTTCGCGCTTCAATACGCTGGTGAAGGCTTCGCTGGTGAACTGCGAACCTTGATCGCTATTGAAAATCTCCGGCTTGCCGTGGGTGCGCATAGTCTCCTCCAGGCAATCGACACAGAATACCGCTTCCATGCTGTTGCTGATCCGCCAGCCAAGTACCCGGCGCGAGTACCAGTCGATGATCGCCACCAGGTAGGCGAAGCCATGCGCCAGCCGGACATAGGTTATATCCGTACTCCAGACCTGGTTAGGTCTGACCACCGCGACACCACGCAGCAGGTAGGGATATACCTTATGCTCAGGATGCGCTTTGCTGGTGTTTGGCCCCGGTGCCATGCCAGCCAACCCCATCCCTCGCATCAGGCGTTGTACCCGCTTGCGGTTGACGGTGTGGCCAAGCCCCTTGAGAAATATCACCATCTTGCGGCTGCCATAAAACGGATGCCGTGTGTACTCCTCGTCAATCAGACAATTCAACAGCAGGTCACTTTCGTCCACCATCTTCGGCTTCTGGTGGGCATAGACAGTGGCGCGGGATACCCCCACCAAAGCGCATTGCCCCACCACAGACACCCCATCACCGTGGTCAATCCACCCCTGCCGTATCATGACAGGCTGATCCCGGACTTTTTTTTAAGCCAATCGAGTTCTACCTTCAACCGGCCAATCTCGCTGTACAGCAGTTCCGGCTCACGATGCTCAGCCGTCGGCTTTGGCCCTCGCTTTCCTTCAAACAGCGTCTTGGCTTGCTCCTGAATTTCCTTCTTCCACTGCCCTACCTGCACCGGATGAACTCCGTAATCCAGACCAATTTCGTTGATCGTCTTTACCCCTCTCACCGCATCAAGGCCTACCTTCGCCTTGAACTCGGGGGTGTGAACTTTCCTCTTCTTCGCTTCGCTCATTTCGCTCATCCCTTATGACAGCGCACAGCATAAACTACTGTCTTGATTTCAGGGTCCACTATAGTGTTGATCTCGATACTTTTGTGATGGACAACAGCAACACCCGGAAGGAAGAAGTGGGTCGGACCTACCAAGGGGTGGATGGGTATACCCCGATTGCTGCATATATTGGGAATGAGGGTTGGAACATCGGGTTGGAATTGCGCGCGGGGACCCAACACTCGGCTTGCGAAACCGACTATTTCCTGGAACGGGTTTTTCCGCGGGTTCAACGCCTGTGTTGCCGCGGGGAAAGCGTTCTGTGGCGGGATGACAGTGGTTTTGATTCGGTCCGGCTGTTGTTTATGAAAGCGCAGGAGAAGGATCGCTGGGCACTCAAGGGACAGCATTTCGACTTTCTGACCAAGTGGAACCCCCGCAAACAAAACAAGGACGAGTGGGTGGATAAGGCTGAAGCAGCGGGGGCCTTTGAAGAACAACGCCCCGGAAAGCGGGTGGCCCTGATGAAGATGACGGTCACTCGTGCCTGGCAGGGGAGTCAGCGTGACTTCGTCTTGCATGTGCGCGTGATCGAGCGCACCATCGACAAGAGGGGGCAACACCTGTTGGTGCCGGAGATCGAGTTGGAAGGATGGTGGAGTAGTCTGGACTTGCCTACGGCGGAAGTCATCGAACTCTACAAGCACCATGGCACCCATGAGCAATTTCATTCCGAATTCAAAAGCGATCTGGACCTGGAGCGTTTGCCCTCGGGCAAATTCGACACCAACGATGCCATCGTGCATCTGGCTTCTTTTGCCTACAACTGTCTGCGTTTTCTGGGACAACTGGGATTGACCGGAGAGATTTCCCCCATCCGGCACCCCGCCAAGCGCAGGAGACTGAAGACGGTATTGCAGGAAATCATGTATCGGGCCGCCAGAATGATCGAACATGCCCGCAAAATCATATTGGATTTTGGCCGTGGAGTGGCTGTGCACGCCAATATCTTCATGGAATTGCAAGCCTTGTTGAAAAAGGCGGTGTCCTACGGGTAAACCTGACCACGGTAATCGAGGAAAACCATGAAGTACCCTCAAATTCCTTACACGGGAAGGAGTGATGCTGAATTGAATAGATGAAAATGGGAATTTTGACCAGAAACTACGGATCTGAAGACAAAAACCGGGCGACAAAAACTCAGCCGAATGGAAATTCGTTGAGGTTTTGAAAGACTGGCCGGTCAAATTCATGTCGATTCGGTCTTGGGTGAAAGTTTTTCAATAACGAACACGGATTCAGGTAACTGGTAGATGTTTTCAGGCGCGCTGCTGATTCCAATGGCAGCCGATACTGTGATTCACTATGACCCATGGTGGAATCCCGCTGTGGAAAATCAGGCCACGGATCGGGCACATCGCATTGGTCAGGAAAACCCAGTATTCGTTTACAAACTGCTGACCGAGGGTACCCTGGAAGAAAAGATTCTCGCTTTGCAGGAACGCAAGAAAGAGTTGGCCCAAGGAATTCTGGCGGGTGCCGGAGAATCCGGTGTTCCCATGACGGGCACGGAGCTCACTCAGTTGTTCGAACAGATGGGCTAGATATGGGTTCACGCCGGATATTGTTGCAGCTGGCGCGCCCCGGTACTTACCCACAAAATCTGTGGACAAGTCTGCGGATAAGGATGACAACCCATGGGGGCAGGACGGATTTTTGGGCTTGATCAGTTTCCGGTCAGCTATCCTCTTTCATTTTCTTTCACAGATAGCCTCGGTTATGTCTCCGGATTAAGGGGTGATGCTGAGGGCTGTTGCATTCCATAGTGCAATGATGGGTACACTTGGGTGATGAGGGTCAAAGGAAAGGATGCTGAGCGAGGCAGTGCTAAGCGACAGGTGTTGTGCGTTAATGATTGCTAGGCCGATCCAGCGAGCAGCTATGGCGCTACCTATTTGTCCATGGGTAAAGAGCGCGATATTTCCCTCCGACTGGCGTAGGCGCGCAATGAGTTTATCCGCTCGTGCCGAAATCTGTTCCGGACTCTCGCCCCGGGGACAGCCATCCTGGTAAACATTCCAGTCGGGGAGTTGTTGATGAATATCGGCGGAACGTTGCCCCTCGTAATCCCCATAGTCCCATTCGGCCAGTTCGGGGACGGTGAGCGGGTTTTCTCCCAATCCGGCGGCCATACAGGTCTGGCGTGCGCGTTTTAACGGACTGCAGAGCACCTGAGAAAACGAAATATTGGTCAGTAAACAAGCCAATTGGCGAGCCTCTGTTTCGCCGTGGGGCGTTAATGAAATATCGGTCTGTCCGGTGTGTTGCCCGGTGAGAGACCACTGGGTTTCTCCATGCCGGATCAGGAAAATGCGGGGTAAATTTGGCGTTTGGGTGTGATGGTTTATCGTAGACATGGGGTGGAGCCTCATCAAGAATGGGGTGGCAACCGGACTAATGTGAACTACCGCGGCAACAGGACGGGTAACGCGCTCTCCAGATCGGGATACTGAAACGCAAATCCCGCTTGCAACAACCGTTGGGGGAGAACCCGCGGTCCTTCGAGCAGCAAGGCGGCACGCCGACCAAACAGTGCCTTGACCAGCGTAACCGGGAGCTTGAGGGTTTGTCGGATATGTTGTGATCGTTGCAGTTGTTCCATGAATGCCATGATGGATACAGGATGTGGCGCCGTCAGATTATAGGGTCCCTGTGCAGCGCTATGATGGAGTAACCAGTCCACGGCGCTGACCCAGTCGCTGATATGAATCCAACTGAATCCCTGCGTGCCTGCACCCATCTGTATCCCCCAACCCGCGGGTAGGATCAGGCGTTGCAGGATGCCACCCGCTGGGCTCAAGACCAGGCCGGTGCGCAGATGACAGCATCGACCTGCAGGGACCATGCTGGCGGCATTCTCCCAGTCACGGCATAACTGTGCCGCAAAATCATGTCCCGCCGGAGTGGCCTCGTCCATTGTGATTATGGGAGAAAGGGCGCCATAAATGCCAATGGCAGAAGCGCTGAGCAATACCGACGGAGGACGGGTCCAGTGGCTGAGTGATTCCGCTAATTGCTGCGTAAAGGTGACTCGACTGCTGCGCAGGATGGCTTGACGGCTTTGGCTCCAGGGTCGATCTGCAATTGGAGCCCCGGCCAGATTGATGATGGCATCATAGGGTGGATCGGGTTGCTTGGGGCTCAATGTGGTCAGGGCACGAACCTGACCTTGCCATAGGGCATGGACACGTTGCGGGCGACGAGTGAGGAATGTCACTTGATGGCCTTGCTCCAGCCAGTACTCGATCAGAGCGGTTCCCAGCAAGCCTGTTCCGCCAGTAATCAGAATATGCATGAGCAAGCCGGGTGGAAAAAGAGTGGGGGGCCAATCATTCCGGGGTTTCGCCACCATTGAGCAGTTGCACAACTTCATCGTGACGGAAGCGGTCGGCTGTCAGGCTTTGCGGGCGCGGAGGAAGGGCAGCGGCCTTTTTGAGATAGGGCAATGCGGCCTGATGGTCGCCTTGTTCCAGCAGAAATTTACCGTAAAAGTAATTGGCATCGATATTGTCCGGATCGAGGGTCAAGGCTTGGTTCAGGTATTGTTTGGCCTTGTCAGTATCACCGAAGGAGCCCAGTTTGGGGACCCTGAAATACAAGGCACCCAAGGTGATCAGAGCGGAACCATCCATGGCCTTGGGATCAAGTGAGATAGCCTGAAGCAAGAGATCCCGCGCCTGTCGTGCGCTGGATAGGGCGGAAAACGGGTTTTGATATTTGGCATGGGTGGCCGTGATGATTCCTTCCCAGATCAACGGTTCGGCATGTCCGGGATAGGCCATGACCAACTGATGGGCTTTTGGCTGAAGGGAAGCAAAGAAATCATCGCGTTGATCCGGGGGGAGTTGATAACTGCCATAGGTCCATTGATCGCTGAGATGCGTCAAGTCGTTTTGCAGGGGGCCACTGGCAGCAAGGGCAGGCAATGACAGCAATACCAGTAAATACGCCAACCATGACCAAGATAAATAGGGCGAGTTGTATCGCATGGGCAAGGGCTCAGTGAATTTCTGGGCGGTGGCGTTCAATGAATTCGATTTTGTAACCATCGGGATCTTCGACAAAGGCAATGATTGTGTTTCCATGTTTCATGGGCCCCGCTTCACGAGTGACTTTCCCTCCCTTTTCACGCACCGCCTGACAGGCGGCGGCCGCATTGGGAACTTCGACGGCGATATGTCCGTAGCCGTTTCCCAAGTCATACTGTTGAGTGTCCCAGTTGTGGGTTAGTTCCAGAACCGCTCCTTCCTGTTCGGGTTGATAGCCCATGAATACCAGCGTGAAGCGGCCTTCCGGGTAGTCGCGACGACGCCATTCCTGCATGCCCAGCACGTCTCGGTAGAAGGCGATGGAACGTTCAAGGTGACCGACGCGCAGCATGGTATGCAATATTCTCATGATGAAATTCCGGGATTTGAGTGAAAGAAGGGAGGATTAACTGCGTTGGGTTGCCCGCTGCCTCCAAGTCAGTGAGGAATTCGTCCAAATTTCCCGTTGTTGAAATCTTCCATGGCCTGGACGATCTCCGCCTGGGTGTTCATGACAAAAGGTCCGTGACCGACAATGGATTCATCGAGCGGTTGGCCGGACAGGAGCAGGACAATACTGTCCTCGACGATGGCGGCTTGCAGTCGGGTTCCGGCACGTTCCATGACTGCCATTTCTGCGGCCTGTATGGCTTGCGCGTCTATCTGCAACTGGCCGTGTAAAACAAACAGCGCGGTGGTGTGGTTGTCGGGCAGTTCGATGGACAGGGTATGCCCCACTTTCAAGCGCAAATCCCAGACTTGCATGGGGGTGAAAGTATGCACCGCTCCGGTGACTGAGCCGTGGTTGCCGGCGATGATGCGTGCCGTCCCTGCTTGGTCTGACAGGTTGATGGAAGGGATTTGAGCGGCGGAGATATCCTGATAGCCCGGTGGGGACATTTTGTCGTGACGGGGCAAATTGACCCAGAGTTGAATCATTTCGAACGGACCGCCCTGTCTGGCATAGGCTTCGCTGTGAAATTCTTCGTGAAGAATTCCCGACGCAGCAGTCATCCACTGCACGTCGCCGGGACCAATGGTGCCACCGGCCCCGGTGGAATCGCGGTGCGTCACTCCCCCGGCATAGACCAGGGTTACCGTTTCAAACCCCCGATGAGGGTGTTGTCCCACTCCCAGTTTTTTCTGGGTCGGAGGAAAGTTAACAGGCCCCGCGTAATCCAGCATCAGAAACGGGGAGATGTCTTCCGCGATGTCGTGATAGGAAAAGATGTTCTGTACGGGGAATCCATCACCGACCCAGTGACGACCATTGCTGCGTTTGATATAAGCCAGTTTTTTCATGGGTACTCCAGTGTAAGGGGCGAGTGGAGGCCGTCGGATGATGGTGTGCGTGATCAACTCCAATCAGACCAAACCGTTTCAGTTCAGTTTATCCCAAATTGTTCATTAGAGATTTTTCGTCACTGCTGTCCGAAACAGGACAAATTCATTGGACGCCCCCTTGATTTGACGCGGGTTCTGGGCGGGTAAAAATCAGTTTTCAAAATCGTGCCTCCTTATGCTGTCCAAGATCAAACAAAAGCCAAATCGGTTTGTGGATTATCCTGAGGATCGGGTGATGTGGTAAACGGTTGATCGAGCCAGTCCGTCAAGTGGCAATGAGTAAACAGGTTCATGCGCAACAATGCCACTAGGTTGGCAAGACTCCTGTCAGTGGCCAAGTAAACTGACCCATCTGTGGCCAATAAAAATGACCCACCCTTATGTAGGAGCATAGAGCCCTGTAGAGTTACCTCATGGCAAACAACATGGGGTACTTTTATGAAGGAGTGGATTGTGATTGAATTTCTGCTATACTATTCACCACAATGCGCAGAAAAAAAATTAGTCTACAAGTTTCACTATTCGCCATCATACTGCTGGCTTGGAGCCAGTTCATGGTTGCGGCGCATGCCTGTTCCCGGCTGTCGCCTGCGGCAGGCGATCTAGTTAAAATGTCTGCCACCCAGCGGGCCGACTGCAATGGAATGGGTGATTCATCCGGGACAGAAACCCCCCCCTCTCAGTGCTGTCTCGCCCATTGTGAACAATCTTCGCAATCACATCAAGCATCCGTTCCTGACCTTCCCTCGGTGAGTCTGGTGGCGCTTTTTGAAATCTCTTCAGTGGACTCCCGTGGCTCATTGTCCGCTCCCTTGCTTCACCCTCCTCTTCTTTTCTTGACGGAGGGCTCTCCGCCACTCCGCATCCAGTATCAGGTTTTTCGAATCTAGATCTTCCCTGCAGGTTCAGGTCGTGTCGCATCGGTTCGCGACACGAATTTCTGTTGCTTGTTGGAGACAAGATCATCATGTCCAAATCATGGATTACCCCTCGCTGGCCACTCGTGCCGGCAATTCTGCTGGCGACTTGGGCCCCGGTCTGCCATGCACTGACCTACCAGGAAGCCCTGGATATCGCGGAATCCCGCGCTTCGGAACTGAAGGCCCGCCAAAATACCGTTTCTGCTGCCCAGGCAGCACGCATCTCGGCAGGGGAATTGCCTGACCCGAAACTGGTGATGGGTGTGGATAACTTGCCAGTGCAGGGCTCCGAGGCCTGGAGCACCACCCGTGACTTCATGACCATGCAGCGCGTTGGAGTTATGCAGGAAGTCACCAATGGCGACAAGCGCGAGGCCGTGCGACAGTTGGCGGATACCAAGGTCGCCCGGGCTGACGCCGAATTGGAGATTGAACGGTTGTCTGTCAAGCGTCAAACCCGACTGGCTTGGCTCAAGGTCTATTTTTTACAGCAGCAGCAGGCTCTTCTGGACCAGATCGAAGCAGAAAATCATATGCTCAGCACCGCTGTTACGGCGCGGTTAGCCGCAGGGCAAGGCAAGGGGAGCGATAGTTTGCAGTCTCGTCAGGAATCCATCGCTCTGGAGGACCGGCGCGACGATCTGGAGCGGGACTTGAGCAAGGCACGCGCCGATTTGGCCCGCTGGGTGGGTGCAATTGCCACAGAACCCTTGACCGGCCCTCCCCCTGCATATACCCCCAATCCGGAACATTTACGACATAATCTGGATCGTCATCCCGATATAGCCATTTTCGGGATCCAGGAAGATTCGGGAAGGGCTGAAGTGAACTTGGCTAAAGCAGCCAAAAAATCCGACTGGGCGGTAGAACTGGATTATGAACATCGCGCCCCCCTCTTTGGCGACATGATTTCGATTCAATTTACCTTCGACCTACCCATTTTTGCCAAGACCCGTCAGAACCCTCAAATCGCTGCTCGTGAGCAAGAACTCGAACGCGTCAGTGCCGAACGGGAAAGCATGGTGCGTGATCATATGGCCCAACTGGAAGCCTTGTTGGCAGAACAGACCGCATTGGTGCGCCAGATCGATCGAATTGATCAAGACTGGTTACCGCTGGGACAACAGAAAGTCGATTTGACTCTGGCAGAGTATCGTTCAGGGCAGGAACCGCTGACCTCGGTTCTTGATGCGCGCAAGTTTCTCATCGATACCCGCATGAAACGCATTGATCTGGCGGCACGGCGCGCTGCCATAGAAACAGAGTTGAGTTATCTGTCCGAGGAAATGCAACCATGAATCCAAAACGAACGATTTTGATGGGCGCTAGCGTTGTGGCTTTGATTGCCTTGGGAGCCGGCGCAGGTTACCGATTCGCCATGACCCGACCTGCAAAAACGCCCATTGCAGAGGCCTCTGGACACTCCGTTCTGTATTGGTACGATCCCATGAAGCCGGATCAACATTTTCACAAACCTGGTAAATCTCCCTTCATGGATATGGATCTGGTTCCCATGTATGGCGGGGAAAACATGATGGACAGTGGCGTACACATCGACTCCCGATTGACGCAGAACACGGGGGTAAGGCTGGCCACGGTAGAGAAAGGCCGACTTGCGCGCGGACTGGAAGTCGTCGGGATACTCGCCTTCAATGATCGTCTGGTGACGGTGGTACAAGCACGCACGGGAGGACTGGTGGAGCGGGTATACGCACGCGCCCCCAACGATGTGATCCCGGCCGGAGCCGCCCTTGCCGACCTGCGTGTACCAGAGTGGTATGGAGCCCAGATGGAATACCTGTCTCTGCGCCAGTCCGGGGACCCCGGATTGACGGGCGCGGCGCGCACGCGATTGCTGCAATTGGGCATGAGTGAATCTCTGGTGGCTCAAATAGAAAAATCCGGGTCACCACGGCTTGTGGTGACCATAACAGCACCGCAGGGCGGGGTACTGCTGGAACTCGACCTCCGTGCCGGCATGACCATCCTGCCCGGCCAGACATTGGCACGCATCAATGGCCTGAACAGTGTGTGGCTGGATGCCGAAGTACCGGAAGCGCAAGCGGCAGGATTGGCCGTGGGTCAACCGGTATCGGCCACTTTCACGACCTGGCCGGGACGCGTGTTCACAGGCCAGATCCGTGCCTTGCTGCCAGCTCTGGAACAGGATACGCGCACCCTGCAAGTCAGGACGGAATGGTCTAACCCGGAGGGCAGGTTGCGCCCAGGCATGTATGCCCAGGTCCATCTCCAGAAAGCCTTGGGGCCCGACAGGTTGCTGATCCCTTCTGAAGCCATCATTGCCACAGGCCAACGGAATGTGGTCATCGTGGCTGAGGAAGGGGGGCATTTTCGTCCGGCGGAAGTGATGGTGGGCCACGAAGATGGCGGCAGAACGGAGATTTTTGCCGGACTGCAGCCTGGGGAACAAATCGTGGTCTCAGGCCAGTTCCTGATCGACTCCGAGGCCAGCCTCAAAGGGGTGTTGGCACGCATGGAAAAGTCGGGAAAACCAGAATGATCGCCCATCTCATCCGTTGGTCCGTGCGCAACCGTTTTCTGGTATTGCTAGCCACTTTGGCCCTGACCGCCTGGGGCGTGTGGTCGGTACGCACGACCGCAGTGGATGCGCTGCCAGACCTCTCCGATGTACAGGTCATCATCCGTACCTCGTGGCCGGGCCAAGCCCCTCAAATCGTCGAAGATCAGGTCACATATCCGCTGGCCACCACCATGCTCTCGGTACCGGGGGCCAAAACGGTGCGCGGTTATTCGTTTTTTGGAGATTCCTTCATCTATGTGCTGTTTGAGGATGGAACGGATCTTTATTGGGCACGCTCCCGGGTCCTGGAATACCTCAATCAGATCCAGGGAAAACTGCCCACCGGAGCGCGGACCGCACTTGGACCGGATGCCACGGGGGTGGGCTGGATTTTTGAATATGCGCTGGTGGATCGGACTGGCCGGCACGATCTTGCCGAATTGCGTAGTTTGCAGGACTGGTTTCTCAAGTATGAATTGAAAAGTGTTCCGGATGTGGCTGAAGTGGCTTCGGTGGGTGGCATGGTGCGCGAGTACCAGATCGTGCCTGACCCCGGGCGACTGGCGGCTTACCATATCACCTCCGACCAGTTGATCGAGGCCATCCGCAACGGCAATCAGGAGGCTGGCGGGGGCGTGGTGGAACAGGGCGAGGCAGAATACATGGTGCGCGCCACCGGCTATTTAAAAACTCTGGAGGATTTTCGCCACATTCCGGTGGCCCTGCCCAAGTCCGGCATCCCGGTGTATCTGGGCGATGTGGCACGGGTTCGGCTGGGTCCGGAGATGCGCCGAGGTATTGCCGAACTGGACGGTCAGGGTGAAGTGGTGGGGGGCGTGATCATCCTGCGTTCCGGCAAGAATGCGCGAGAAACTATCGCCGCCGTCAAAACCAAACTCGCTGCCCTCGCAAAAAGTTTGCCCCAAGGAGTAGAGGTCGTCACCACCTACGATCGCAGTCAACTCATCGATCGTGCCGTGGAAAATCTTGACCACAAACTGATTGAAGAATTTATCGTGGTAGCGACAGTTTGCGGACTCTTTCTGTGGCACCTCAGATCTGCGTTGGTGGCCATCATCTCGCTCCCTCTGGGCGTACTCACCGCCTTCATTCTGATGCGTTATCAAGGAATCAACGCCAATATCATGTCTCTGGGCGGCATTGCCATTGCCGTGGGTGCCATGGTGGATGCGGCAGTGGTCATGATCGAAAATGCCCATAAAAAAATCGAAGCCTGGCATCGGCAGCACCCAGGGCATGCTCTGGAAGGGCCGGAACACTGGCAGGTGGTCACCGATGCCGCTGTAGAAGTGGGTCCCGCACTGTTTTTCAGTCTGATCATCATCACCCTCTCCTTTCTTCCCGTGTTCACTCTGGAGGCCCAGGAAGGTCGAATGTTTGCACCTCTGGCTTTTACCAAAAGTTATGCCATGGCAGGCGCAGCCGGGTTGGCCGTGACTCTGATTCCCATCCTGATGGGCTATTTGATCCGTGGTCATATTCCGAATGAAGAGAGTAACCCTCTCAATCGTTGGCTGATCGCGGCCTATCGTCCCTTGTTGGATGCGGTGCTGCGCCACCCCGGAACCACTTTGCTGATCGCGTTGGGGTTTCTGGCTACCACGCTGTGGCCGATTTCACAACTGGGGGGTGAATTCATGCCCCCTCTGAATGAAGGAGACCTGCTCTACATGCCTTCTGCCTTGCCCGGATTATCCGCAGCCAAGGCCGCCGAACTGCTCCAGCAGACGGACCGCCTGATCAAGACCGTGCCGGAAGTGGCTCATGTGTTTGGCAAGGCAGGACGCGCTGAAACCGCCACTGACCCGGCGCCCATGGAAATGTTCGAAACCACGATCCAGTTCAAACCCCGTGACCAATGGCGTCCGGGATTGACCCCGGAATCGCTGGTGGCCGAGTTGGACCGGGTCGTTCAGGTGCCAGGGCTCTCTAATATCTGGGTCCCCCCCATTCGCAATCGCATCGACATGCTCGCCACCGGAATCAAAAGTCCCATCGGGGTAAAGATTTCCGGTTCCGACATCGCCACCATCGAAAGCGTTGCACTGGCGGTGGAACAAGTGGCCAAATCGGTGCCTGGAGTTTCTTCCGCATTTGCCGAACGGCTTTCCGGAGGTCGTTATATCACGGTCGATATCGACCGGGAGAGGGCTGCACGTTATGGACTCAACATCCGTGACGTCCAGTCCGTGGTCAGCCACCTCATTGGCGGCGAAGTGGTGGGGGAAACCGTGGAAGGGACGGCCCGATATCCCATCAACGTACGCTATCCTCGTTCTGATCGAAATACTCTGGAAGCGTTGCGTCAATTGCCCTTTGTCACGACTGGTGGACAGTGGATCACGCTGGGGACCGTAGCCGATCTCCAGTATGCTGAAGGCCCACCCATGCTGAAAAGCGAGAACGCACGGCTGACCAGTTGGGTTTATATCGATGTGCGGGATCGAGACCTGGCTTCCGTGGTGAGGGACCTGCGCCGGGCCATAGCCCATGATGTCCGTCTGGTTCCAGGGGTGAGCGTCGCCTATTCGGGTCAGTTTGAGTTTATGGAGCGTGCCAATGCACGTTTGAAGGTGGTTGTGCCGGCTACTCTGATGATCATCTTCGTGCTGCTGTACCTCACATTTCGGCGTATCGATGAGGCCATCCTGATCATGGGCACCTTGCCCTTTGCTCTAACAGGCGGCTTCTGGCTGTTATATCTCTTGCATTACAATCTTTCCATCGCCACCGCGGTGGGATTCATCGCGCTGGCCGGGGTATCCGCCGAGTTTGGCGTCATCATGCTGCTCTATCTTCGGCAAGCACTGGATGCACACTTGACGACCCATGTTCCCCTGACCCGCACGGTTCTCGAGGAGGCCATCCGTGCGGGTGCCGTGCTCCGGGTACGTCCCAAGGCCATGACCGTGGCGGTCATTCTGGCGGGGCTCATGCCTATCCTGTGGGGGAGCGGAACGGGTTCCGAAATCATGAGCCGCATCGCGGCCCCTATGGCGGGGGGCATGCTCACCGCCCCATTGCTTTCCATGTTCATCATCCCGGCCGCTTACCAGTTGCTGCGTTCGCCACGCAGTCCAGGCAGACGATGGACTTTATTCAACCGCACGACCAACTCAACCAAAAGGAAATGACCCACCATGAAAACAATGCCTTCAACCACGCTTGCCCTGCTCACCTTGCTGTCCGTTACGCCTCTTTCTCATGCCGACGGCATGAATATGAATGGGATGAATATGAATAACATGCCAATGTCGGACTCGATGGCTGAACCGATGAGCAATAAAGTTCATCATGCGATTGGAATCGTCCGGAAGGTGGATACGGCAAATAGCCGGATCACCATTTCCCATGAACCTATCCCCAGTATTCAGTGGCCAGCCATGACCATGACATTTGCTGTGCAGAACGAGAAACAACTCAATCAGATCATCGTAGGCGAGAAGATCAAGTTTGATCTGGTCCAGTCTGCGAAGGATCAGTACCAAGTGACCCGCATAACACCGATCCAATAACTTACTCAACCTCACCAGTGTCCGGGTTAACGCCCCTCGCCTAAAGGCGAGGGATTTACGGATCCCCTATAGGGGACTTTAAAAAGCAACGATCGGTCCTGGGTCAATATTCAGTCGGCAGGGTGGGTCAGTTTTCGGTCGGCTCTTGAATACCATCATCGTAGTTGAACGAGACATGCCAACGTCCGGAATGAATGCTGATATGCAGCGAGGCAGGAATCTTGAAATCCTTGTGCGCTTTGAATGCCAAAACCCCTACCGGAAATTTCCTGGTGCCGATATGCAACTGATACCCGGTGATTTCGCCAGTGTCGGTAGCCACGACTGGTACAAACTTGAACACTTCCGAAGTGAGCCACACCGATTGCTTGCCGTGCCGCTGGTGAATAACCGGGCGACCGCCCAACTTGGAGAAGTATCGACCATAAGCCTGTTTCCACAACACTGCGCCATTGCGCAGCACGACGCCGGGCACTTCGGACAACCAGGGTGTGAGTTCGGTCTTGAACTGGCTGTATTGCTGGTCTATCGGGGCATACTGCCCGGACAGTAAGCCACTATTCTGGCACCGGGCATACTTCGTAGGCTCAGTGGGTGGCGCAACGCTTGAGACAGTTCGGGCCTACGTGGACGCTCAAGGAACGGCAGAACACGCAAGAAAATCAGCGGCAAAAGCCACGTCAAAAACAAAATCGTCCGCTTGACCCCCTGCTGGTGCAATGCTGGGCGCTGTGCGTGCCTCTGGCATCGGAACTCACCTAGCAAGGGGAATGCGCGGACAAATGTTCCTTGCCTATCCGGTTGTTTCCCCGCCACGTTCATTAGCACCAGGATGAGTCCAAACACCGGAATAAAGTTCGGCGTATGTAGGAGCAGCAACCTCTCTGGCGATGCCCATCAGGGAGCGGAAAGCGTTGAACGGGTAAAAGCGCCGGTTGAACCGAAACGTGAATTCATTGAGGTACGCTTGTAAATGCTGATCACTTACCCCGTGGTGAATGCCGTTAATCCAGGACTTCAAGTTGGCGAAGGCGGTGTGGATCATCGGAAGGAACTCATCGGCAACCTGCGGGTCGCCGCGCTCGACGACGTGCATGTGCTTGTACCCTCTGTTGGGGAGATCGTAATAGCTTTTCCAGTCATCGGTAACAATAAGCGTGCCCGGCATAACCGACCTTTCGACGAAGCCGCAAAGCGACTTGGTGGTGCGGTCCGGCACGACAGCGAGCCGTATTCGCCCCGCGTACCTGCCGTTCTTCCGCTTGTCGAGTTTGCCGCCCGGCTTGCGCTGATGCACCTCAACAGCACAAGCGACAAGGTTCATGTCGTGGACGCCACTGCCTTTGCCGCGCGTCCTGCCGCCGACATAGGTTTCGTCGACCTCTACGTGTTCATGGGCCTTGCCGCCGATCCTGGTCGGGGCGCACCATGCCTGCCCGGAGCTTGTGGAGAATCTGGAATGCCGTCTCATACCTGGGCAGCCCAAGTTGCCGCCGGAACTGCACGGCAGACATGCCGGGCGTCTGGCTGGTAACCCAGATAGGCAGCCCAGAACCAGATGTTAAGCGGCGTATGCGACCCCTCCATCACGGTTCCGGCTTTCAAGCTGGTATCCCTGCGACGCTCGCGGCACCGAAACACGTTTGGACGGTTCGCAAACCGAAGTGGCTCACCGCCTGCCTCGCAATGCGGGCAAACAAAACCGTCCGGCCAACGCAACTTCTCCAGGTAAGCAGCACACGCCCCAACATCTGGAAAAAGCCGCTGGAATTCCGGCAGCGAGTGCGGGAACGGCAGATCGTCACGTTGATGGATGTCCATTGTCATGGGTAAAAATCATAGCATCATCCAGCGTGGGAAACAACCGGATAGGCAAGAAATGTTCAATATCATCACTTAACGACCTGTCCAAAAATTCCAGACCGGCTCTCCTTGGTCTTTGTCAAAAAATCACACTTTCAGGCGACATGTATCCTGACACCTAGGGATGGCTGGAAAGTGTATGACCTGCATGGCTCACTGTTCTTCGCATCGACACAAAATTTTATTGCGCTGTTTTCTCCTCAGGACGATCCTGTTGAGGTGGTAATTGATTTCAAGAATGCCCGCGTCAAAGATCATTCTGCACTGGAAGCCATCGACCTATTGGCTGCTCGCTACGCTCAACGAGGAAAGAAGTTGCACCTGCGCCACCTGAGTCCCGATTGCCTGGAATTGCTCAACAAAGCTAAAGGCATGATCGAGGTGAACGTATTGGAAGACCCGCTATATCATCCAGCGGACAACCGCCTTGGATGAAAAGCGGTCGCCTGTAGTCATTTGCATTTTAGGTCCCACAGTACAAAATACCCGAGGGAGAACCTGTCCATGGTGATCACAACTGGAGGAGGTTGAAACATCACACTCCTCTTGCCAGCCATCTTGATTATCGTCACAATAGCGATATGAAAGAGAAATCGCCTACTTGGGGTGGCACCCGTTCCGGTTCTGGGCGCAAGCACGGAACCGGTCTCTACGGGGAACCCACCCAAACCATTCGTATCCCGGTTAGCACCCTGGGCGTAATCAAGGAATTTCTGTCGTTCCGTCAGGCCCAACACCGCCTGAGTCAGGTTCTTGCCTCCGCCGAGGTTTTTCATCCCGCCCCGGAACCTGCGCATCAAGCATTACCCTTGTATGCCCATAAGGTCCCGGCCGGGTTCCCCTCCCCCGCGGATGATTATATCGAGACCAACCTCGACCTCAACGAATACCTGGTTCCCCATAAGGCCACCTCATTTTTCGTGAAGGTCAAAGGCCATTCCATGACGGGAGCTGGAATTTTTGATGGCGATATGCTGGTGGTGGACCGTGGCCTGGAACCCGTGCCCGGCAAAATCATCGTTGCCGTCATCGATGGAGAGTTGACCGTCAAGCGTCTGGCATTCGAGGACGGGCGCGCCGTGCTGAAAGCCCAGAATCCCCACTTCAAGGATATTGTTCTCCGCGACAGCCAGGAGCTTTTATGCTGGGGAGTGGTCACCTCCACCATTCGCAGGTTCGACTGAGGAGAGTCATGGTGTCTTCCATCGCTCTGGTGGACTGCAATAACTTCTATGCCTCCTGTGAACGGGCGTTCAACCCAAAACTGGAAGGCAAACCCATTGTCGTTTTGAGCAACAACGATGGGTGCGTTGTGGCCCGGAGCAATGAAGTCAAAGCCTTGGGCCTTCCCATGGGAGTACCCTGGTTCCAGATCGAAAAGATGGCCAAACGCCATGGCATCCTCGCCTACTCCAGCAACTATGCCTTATACGGGAATATGTCAGCCCGAGTCATGCAGTTATTGAGCCAGTTCTCTCCCCAGCAGGAAATCTATTCCATCGATGAGTGTTTTTTAGGTCTGGCTGGTTTTGAACACTGGGATCTCATCGCTTATGGTCAAAAAATCCGCCGCCGGATCAAGCAAGGCACGGGCATTCCCGTGAGTATCGGCATTGCCACCACCAAAACCCTAGCCAAACTCGCCAACCATGTGGCCAAGAAACGGGAGGGCTATGGAGGGGTCTGCGATTTTGGTCGGTTCTCCCCTCGGGAACTTGACGATCTTCTGAAAAGCCTCCCAGTCTCCGAGGTATGGGGCGTGGGACGCAAACTCACCCCCCGTCTGGAGACCCTGAATATCAGAACGGTGCAGGAACTCAAGCATGCCGACCCACGCTGGATTCGCCAACAGTTCTCCATCACCTTGGAGCGCACGGTGGCCGAACTGAATGGCCTGCCCTGCATCGAACTGGAAGAAGAAAGTGCCAACAAGCAACAGATCATTTCCAGCCGATCCTTTGGCAGACCCGTGGAAACTCTGGAAAATCTGAGGGAGGCCGTAAGCAGCCATATGAGCCGAGCTGCCGAGAAACTGCGCGCCCAACACTCCGTGGCAGGGATTGTCGGAGTTCATATCCAGACCAACCCTTTCAACCCAGAGGCACCCCAGTACCATCCTTCTCAGGTGGTCCCCTTGGTCAAGTCCACGGATGACACGCGCTATTTGACTCAAGCGGCCCTGCATGGACTTCAGCACCTCTACCGGTCAGGATTCAAATACAAGAAGGCCGGGGTGGTCCTGATGGCACTGGAAGCTAAGGCCACCCTGCACCCCACCCTATTTGATGATCCCGCAGCAGAAACCCGTTCATCCCGACTCATGAAAGTCATGGACACCATCAACCATCGCATGGGGCAGGACACACTAAAACTGGCCTCCTCGGGGATTGAGAACAGTTGGCGCATGCGGCGCGGTTTCAAATCCCCCAATTACACCACCCACTGGGCAGAGATTCCCCAAGTAACCGCGTGATCGCACCCATTCCCCTCAAGTGCTTTCTATTCTGGCGTTAAGGTTAAGTTAGATGAGTGCAAACTATGGTGGACCCTGAAATCAAGACAGTAGTTTATGCTGTACGCTGTCATAAAGGATGAGCGAAATGAGCGAAGCGAAGAAGAGGAAAGTTCACACCCCCGAGTTCAAGGCGAAGGTAGGCCTTGATGCGGTGCGGCGTCTTTCAGAGTTTCGGTCGGCGCCAACACACCATCAATGAACGTCAACTTTGGCGTTGTTTTCCTCATTGCCAGTCTGTTATTCCTCGGTCTTCTCAGCCAGTGGATCGCTTGGCGGATCAAATTACCCGCCATTCTTTTTTTGTTGATACTGGGCATTCTGCTTGGACCCATTCTCGGCTGGCTACGACCAGATGCGATTTTTGGACCACTGCTCTTCCCCGCCGTCTCTCTGTGCGTGGCCATTATCCTCTTTGAGGGTGCCCTATCGCTGCGTTTGAGCGAACTCCGTGGTCTCGGCACGGTCATCCAGCGCCTATTGATCTTGGGCGTATTCAGCACTTGGACAATTATCAGTATCGCTACCCACTGGCTTGCGCATTTCCCTTGGCCCATGGCTGTTCTCTTTGGTGCGGTCACCGTAGTTTCCGGCCCCACAGTCATTGCGCCCATCCTGCGTAGCGTCCGCCCGAACGCCAAGATTGCCAAGGTATTACGCTGGGAAAGCATCCTCATCGATCCCATTGGGGTACTCCTCAGTGTGATCGTATTCGAAGCGCTGGTAGCCCACAATTCCGCCACCGCATCCCTGGGGGAGGCCAGCTTGAACTTTCTGCGCATCGTGGCAGCGGGTACCACCCTAGGGGTGGCAGGTGGCTTCACTCTGGGATGGGTACTACGACGCCGGGTAGTACCAGACTATCTGCACCCCTTCCTCGTCTTGGCAAGCGTGCTCATGATTTTTGCCTTGTCCGATGTCTTGGTCAAAGATTCTGGCCTGCTGGCGGTCACCCTCATCGGAATGGTGCTCGCCAACATGCGTGACGTACCCTTGGACAATATCCTGGATTTCAAGGAAAGCCTCTCCATCCTGCTGATCTCCCTGCTCTTCATCATTCTGGCGGCACGTTTGAATCTCACGGAGATTCGTGCGGTGCTGGGGCCCGGACTCGGTCTGCTCGTGGTCATCCAAGTCGTCGCACAACCCATCAAGGTCGCCCTCGCCTCCTGGGGATCGGAGTTGCATTGGCGGGAACGGGTCCTCGTCGCCTGGATCGCACCGCGCGGCATCGTTGCTGCGGCCACTGCGGCGGTGCTCGGACAAACCTTGCAGGCGGTCCACTATCCCCATGCTTCGCTCTTCGTTCCCCTGACCTTCGCGCTCATTATCGCCAGCGTCCTTCTGCCCAGCCTCACGGCCAGACCTTTGGCCAAATTACTGAATGTGGACGAGAAAGAACCACAGAGCATCCTCATCATTGGTGCCAATTCTGTCGCTCAGATCATTGCCAAAACCTTGGATCAGGCGGGCTTTGCCTGCCTGTTGTTGGATAATGACTTCGCTCAAATCCGTAAAGCACGCGCAACAGGCATCAACACTTTTTATGCCCATCCTGTTTCCGTGCAAGCAGATCGTTATCTCGATTTACTCGACTTTGGCTACATGCTCGGCCTGGCCGAAGATCACTCCCTCAACATCATTGCAAGTATGCGTTATAAACCAGAGTTTGGCCTGGACCATGTCTTTATCCTGACCGACGAAAACGCCATGGTTGGGCGCGACCGACAGCAGGTGGCAGCACCCTACCGAGGAAGTTATCTTTTTGGGGGAGATGTGACCTACTCACGACTCTCCCAACTTTTGGATAACGGCTGGAAAATCCATACCACTCTCCTGAGCGAAAACTTTTCCTGGGTGTCTTACCAGGAACAACACAAGGCCGGCTTCCTACCCCTCTTCATGATCACTGGGGAGCATATTTTGCGCGTACTACATGCCGATGAGACTATTGCTCCGGTGAGCGGTGATCGAATTCTGGCATTGATCGCACCCTCTGCAACTTAACCCCGTCTTTAAATCACAGTAGGTTACGGATGGCCAGCCACGTTACCAAGCCCTGTCTCAAATATTTTCCAAGGGGGTTAGAACGAAACGCCGAAAGCAGAACGCCGCCGACTATCAAAACAGGGTGCTTCTTGACAAAATACAGAACGGACAGCCCCTGATCAGCCAGCGTCAAAGGTACAAGCCACGGCTTGACATTCTGCGTCAATATCCTGCGTTGCACTATCGCCTGGGCAACCAGGCTTTCGCGACGTTTTTCCAGTCTGGCTAATTTATCATGCATCAACGAATATCAACCTGTTGTCGATCTTTGAACAACTCCGATAAACTTGCTGAAAATGGCTTTGGCTTTACCTTCGCTTTGCGCCAAGCTGCGCCCCACGCCATCATGCCAGCCACTAGAAAAAATCCGGAAAAAAGGCCCAACACAAGGAGACGATGTGTATCCCAGAAAGCGATTACAAGCAGGATCGTTGCCAGAACCACTCCAACCCCGAGGAGAAACAGTGCCATCAGGATCAAAATCAGTTGCGCCAGAAAATACTCTCGTTCCTCTTCCAGTTCTGTGGACAACAAATCCAGGCGCGTATGTGCGACTGCAATCAGCGTTGTTACAAGAACTTTCAGGGAAGTGAACAGCCCGGCGCGTGCGCCGGATGTCTTTTCAGTCATGACGCGCCCTGTTTAGCGACGACCAATGAGCAAGCCGATCAACAGGCCAATACCGGCAGAGACGCCGATGGCGCTCCAAGGATTATCGTGAACGTAAGCGTCCGTTGCATCAGTGGCCGTTTTGGTTTTGGCAAGCAGTAGATCCTGCGTCCCAGACATCTTGGCTTTCATCATTCTGAATGACTCTTCAGCCTTGGCGCGAACCTCAGCCAGTTTTTCGCCACCCTGATTGGCAGAAACTTTCAGCAACGCTTCGGCATCCGCTAATACCACCATGAAATCAGCAATCAGTTGCTCCTTGGTGACTTCATCGGATAATTTTTTCATGCTTTTCTCTGGTTCCAACTCTATCGTGTTCATGGTGAATTCCTATTCTTTTATGACCAAAAAATTCAAAGCCACGACCCGCAGTGTGCTGAAGGAAAAAATCAACAGGAGCCACACTACAGGCGACGACCCTGAACAACGCGTATCAATATCACCACAATCGCCACGACCAGGAGAATGTGTATGAACCCGCCCATGGTATACGAGGAAACTATACCCAGTAACCAGAGGACAATCAAGATGACTGCAACAGTTTCGAGCATTTTTTCTACTCCAGACCAGATAACAAATTGAAACTCCTCGGCCTGCCCACTAACTCGGGCAGATTCACACTCCAAAAATCTAGGTTCGACTTACTACATGCCGTGTGATTGTCGCTCTTAGGTCAAAAAAACTCTGTGCGGTAACGCACGCCTTGATCAATGCGGTTTTTTTCGAAACGGTTGTGCCCCGGAGGGTAAATGCTGGCAGATATGCCCATCCTTGCTTCAGTTGGGTAAAGGGGTCAAAGCTATTATTTCCACCAGATGATCGCAATGATCATCTACCATGGAAATGATTCCGTCCCCTTGATCGACACCATCTAACATCACCTTCACCCCGGTACTCGATGGATCATCATTGGCACGCATTTGCGATACAGTGACGTGATAGACAGTCTCGCGATACCGGTAGTGCATCTTGAAGGACTGCCAACCTTCAGGCATACGAGGAGAAAAACTCAACGTGTCCCCCTTGACCCTGAGACCCAGCAAGGATTCCACAACCAGCCGATACATCCAGCCTGCTGAACCCGTATACCAACTCCATCCCCCACGGCCGATATGGGGTGTACTGGCATAAACATCCGCGGCGATGACGTAGGGTTCCGCTTTATAGACCGCGTTTTTTTCGGCTGAGTTCGTATGGTTTATCGGGTTGATCATGGTCAACAACTCCCATGCACGCTTGACATCACCCAATTCGGCAAAGGCCATGGCAGCCCAGACGGCCCCATGGGTGTACTGCCCCCCGTTTTCTCTCACTCCGGGGGTGTACCCACGAATATATCCCGGATTCAGGTTCGACTTGTCGAAAGGTGGGTCAAGCAATTGAATGAGTGCGTCAGAGCGCCGTAGGAGCCGTTCGTCCAGGGCATTCATGGCTTTTCTGGAACGAATTGGGTCCCCTGCCCCGGACAGCACGGACCAACTTTGAGAAATCGAATCGATCTGGCATTCCTCATTGCTCCCGGATCCTAGAGGAGTACCATCGTCAAAGTAAGCACGCAAGTACCATTCTCCATCCCAACCCTGCTCATCAATACTGACGCTCAGCCGAACTCGCGTCTCCCGGCATAGGTCTGCAAATGCGGAGTCCCCATACGCCTCTGCTATTGCAGCAAACTGCCTGAGCACTTCACACTGAAAAAACCCCAACCAGATACTTTCGCCCTTGCCATGTATTCCCACCAGATTCATGCCGTCGTTCCAATCGCCGGAACCGATCAGAGGCAATCCATGTTCGCCGAAATTCATTCCCCGCCGGATGGCCCGGACACAGTGCTGATAAAGGCTGGCCACATCGGTGGACTGCCCAGGCAAGTCGTAGTAGGAATCGTCTTCGGGTCCGATGGATCGACCTTCCAGGAAAGGCACTAGTTCATCCAGCACACCCCGGTCTCCCGTACTCGTCACATAACGGCAGACCGCCAAAGGGAGCCAGAGATAATCGTCCGAGCAATGGGTACGCACCCCTCGACCGGATGGTGGATGCCACCAGTGCTGTACATCTCCTTCCTCGAACTGATGACTCGCGCATAAAAGTAAATGTTCGCGCACCAACTCTGGTTCGGCATGAACGAGCGCCATCACATCCTGTAATTGGTCGCGAAAACCAAAGGCACCCCCCGATTGGTAGTAACCGCTACGAGCCCAAAGACGGCAAGCCAATGTCTGGTAGACCAACCAGCCATTGACGAGTATATTCAGGGATGCATCAGGCGTTTCGACTTGTACCGCACCCAATGTGTGGTTCCAGTGGTGCCACACCCCTTCAAGCACACTGCGTGCAGCCAAATCACCGCGAAACCGCTGCACGAGTTGGTCAGCCTCCTCGACATTACGACCAACCCCAAGTCGAAACACGATATCACGCTGTTGTCCGTCGGCCAGATCGAAATTCACCTGAAGCGCGGCGCAAGGATCCAGAGCAGCCCCCACTTTGCCTGAAAGGCCTGACCGATGCATGGCTGCAGGATTTTTCAGTGAACCATTGCGTCCAATGAATTCCATGCGGTTACCAGTTACTCCGCGCGCAGCGTCATCCACATCAAAGAAGGCTACACGGTCGGCAAACTCTGTGTTGTAGGGGTTGCGCGCATATAGTGCGCCGTTCCGTGCATTGATTTCAGTGGCAACATGCATGGCCGATTTTTCACGAAGATCTCCCAGCACCCACTCGACATAGCCAGTGGCCGAGAGTTTGCGCGTACGGCCTGATTCATTTCTCACTTTCAATACGGAAAACTTGACGGAAGAGTCCATCGCCACGTAAACCCACAACTCCGAGTAAATCCCGCCCGATCTATGTTCGAAAACACTGTAACCAAATCCATGGCGGACAACATAAGGTGCCGATGCACGAACAGGGAGCGGGGTGGGTGACCAGAAATATCCGGATTCTTCGTCACGAAGATAAAGCGCTTCTCCGCTCAAATCACCCACCGGGTCGTTGTACCACGGTGTCAAACGAAATTCATGCGCGTTTTCACTCCAGGTATAAGCAACCCCGCTTTCCGACAGGACCGTTCCAAAATATGGGTTGGCCAGAACATTCGCCCAGGGTGCGGGCGTCACTGCGCCAGACTCAAGCACAATGACATATTCATGTCCGTCCGGAGTAAAACCTCCCAATCCATTGAACAGAGTCAGATCCGTGCGCGGCATCACAATATCGGGAGAAATATCGGGATCCTGCAGACGTGTCGGCTTGAACCTAGGCATGCGCGGTACCACAAGGCTGCGACGACCAAGTTGTTCCGCCAGCGTTCCTTGTCCATCCGTGAGGATGATGCGCGCAACCGACTGAAGCAGAATACGGTCCTCACTGGATATCTGTTCTGCTGTCCTTACGAATATGCCCCCTGGCCGATCGATCACAGCGGCTTCGATGCCCGATGCGATCAGTCCCATGATCTGTTCCTGCAATCGTTGACGGTACCCCAGATGATCCTCATTCCAGATCACCATGTCCACCGCCAGACCTTTCATGCGCCAATAAGCATGGCCTTGCACAAGTTGGCGCACAAGATCGATATTGGCCTCGTCTCCGATCTGTAGCAGGACGATTGGCAAATCTCCGGAGATGGCATAACCCCACAGACCTGACTGACCACGACGATTCCTGATGATTACGGCCGCATCGATACGCAAGGAAGCATTGGCGTAGAGGATGGAACCAGCCAGTCTTGCATAGAGTTGAGCATCAGCATCGGTGGCATTCAGTTGCCTCAATACCACTTGACTGTGAGGCCAGGTCAGGTCAAAGACACGATCGGAGAGGTACCGATCCTGATACTTATCGATCAAATTCAAGACCATATCCCGGTTGTCACCAATGCCGGATACCATGTCCACGGTAACTGACTGTTCGGGATCGAGCATGATGCGATAACGGATGGCCACGATCGGATCCAGCACCGAGCCATCGGTACCTGAGAGCGCTGCTGAATTGCTGCTCATGGCCAAAGGATTGACGACGCTTCTTGCGCGCCCAATGAAGCGCAGGCGATCAGTTTCGTAGGACACTTCGATGATCTTTGCGCCATAGGCAGTCATCAAATGAAACATCCAGTGTGTCTGTTCAGTAAGAGAACGGGGACGACGCGTGCACAGGATCGCATGACGTTCCCGCAAGATTTCCGTCTGCACGAACAAATTACTGAAGGCTGGATGGAGCGTATCCGCAGCCGGTGAAGCGATCACCACTTCGCCATAACTGGTGATCTCTATTTCCTTGCTTTGTCGCGACCGGTTGATGATGCGGGTCCGGCGTAATTCGATATCATCTTCCGGTGAGACAACGATCTCGGTATGCGTTTCGAAATCGCCGTCGTCCACCCCGATAAAATCACGACGACGAAACTCGGCGCGGCCTTCGGAGAAAATCGCTTCATAACTCTTGGGACGCTTGAGCGTCGGTTGATACGCCGTCGACCAGAATACCCCGCTCGCCACTGCGCGGATGTAGCAGAACAAACCCCAATTGTCGCAGGTGCTGTCTTCACGCCAACGCAGAACAGCAATGTCTTTCCAGCGACTGTAACCACCGCCAGCACTGGTAATCATCACATGGTAACGACCATTGGATAACAACTGAACCTCGGGTACCGGCGTGTCAGGCGTTCCGTAGACACGAACCGGCATCTCCGTGGCAACTGACACCGAACGAGCACCTAATAGTTGCGTCGTATGTGAAAACAACCCCGTGGCCTTGGGAATTCGCTCCTGGAGTAGGGGCATAACCGCCTGAAACATCCGCTCCGATTCAAACCTCCGCTGCATCGGCCGGTCCAGAATCAGATAGGCCAAAGAGAGCAAACTCATTCCCTGATGGTGGGCCATGAAGGATCTGACCACCGTACCGACTTGTCCACGTAGTTGCCGTGCCGGCGTGTAATCTATTGCCTCAAAGAAACCGAACCGCCCGATCAGCCTTTCGGTCGAGAGAAGTTGCAGATTCACGCACGCCTCCTCAGGTGCAACCATCAGCGCCAACATCGAGGCGTAAGGAGCGATGACCGTATCCTCGGCCAGTCCACGCTTTAGCCCCAGGCCAGGTATGCCGAAGGCACGGTATTGATAATTGAGGTGCACATCCACCGTGTTGTAGCACGATTCCGACATACCCCAAGGCACGCCGAGTTGCCTTCCATACTCGATCTGACTGCTCACTGCCGCCTTGCAGGTCTGATCGAGCAAGGTATTATCATAGGTGGGCATGACCAGGAGCGGCATCAGGTACTCGAACATCGAACCGCTCCACGATAAGAGAACCGGTTCCCCTCCGGCAGCAGTCAGCAGACGCCCCAGAGAAAACCAGACTTCTTGCGGTAGTTGCCCTTGTGCAATGGCCACGAAACAGCACAAACGCACCTCGGAAGCCAGCAGATCGTAGTGACCCGGGTCCACCCGCCGCTCACTCACATTATAGCCAATGGTCAATAAATGGCGCCTCCTGTCGAACAGGAATTCATACTCCATGCGGGCTAGATCTTCGGATTGAAAGATCAGGGATTCGATGGTAGCCATCCTGTTTCTGGCACGCAGGCTCCCTTTGCCAATCTGCCGTTGTAAGTCGGTGAGCCAATCGTACTGGGAAGGAGTGAGTCCCTCATTGAGCCAAAACTCGATAACTGGACGCAGATCTTCGTCCAACCGTGCCAGTTCATGTAATGTCGGAATTCTGTCCAGATTTGCAAACGCTTCCAACCCACCCGGTACTTCCGGCAGCAAAACCCACGGAATGAGATGGTTCAACTCATCCAGGATTGCACGGATTTGACGGGTCAGGGCCTGCCCCCACCAGGACGATTCGCTCTCTCCCTCGGTATCGACCTCGGCTCCCTTGACGAGCATGAAAACACCAGCCTCCAACCGCAATAGATACGCGCGCAGTTCCCCAGTAGTGTTGGGTGGTGCAGCGGCCAGAGTTTCCAGTTCATTCCGCAACTCTGCCATCAGATCCGCAGAATTCCCATTCATCGTATCCAAAAAAATCATCAGGGTATCTTGCAGACCATCCAACAATTTCATTCCAAAAACTCTGTCATCCGCAAGAACGCGCAAACCTGCACGCAACGTCAGCAAATGGCCAGCCAGATTTCCGCTATCCACCGTCGATACGTACAAGGGCAGCAGCGGTTGTAAAGTCAACGTGTCATACCAGTTGTAGAAGTGCCCTCGATAACGCTGCAAACCTTCCATCGTACGCAGGGTATCGTTCGTGCGTTCGATCAGTTTTCCAGCCGAAATATATCCGAAATCATAGGCGGACAGATTGGCTAATAGCGCCAACCCGATATTGGTCGGTGATGTGCGATGAGCCACCGAGACAGGACGATACTCCTGAAAGTTGTCGGGAGGGAGCCAATGGTCTTCCTCCCCCACAAAGTGGTCAAAAAAGGCCCAGGTCTTGCGTGCAAGCATGCGCAGGAAAAGCATTTGTTCATTCGTCAAGGCGGCCTTGCGACGTGCCAGAGGAAGGCTTATCCACCAAGCAATGACGGGCGAGATGCTCCACAAGAATAAAATCGGCCCTGCCGGCACCAGCACTGCAGGGGTCGATGCGATCAAGGTAATCGCCGCTGAAACGGCAACCACGGGGGAAATCCACATCTCCCGGAAGCAGGAAATGAGATCACTGTGCTCCTGTTTATCCAACTTTTGATCGACTTCAAAGGAGGGATTCCATTCCAGCAGTCGTCTGTGTGTCACCAAGATCCGCCAAGTCGTGCGCCCAATGGCATCCAAACTGAAAAACGCTTCATAGGGGAGGCACGTAAGCTCAAATCCGGCTTGCATAAAACGTCGAGTAACCGAGCGAGTAACTGCCCTGAGATGCTGCCTCAACAACACCTCTTCCGGTTTGCGAAACAAGTCGAAGACCGAAGAAAAGAATATAGGAATCAATAAACTACCCAGAACTGACAAGGTCCACAACCAGGCCCACGGCAGCAGCATCCACCCCAACAACAACAGCAATGCTAATGCCGGAGGGACGAGGCTACGCCGAAGATTGTCGAACAATTTCCATTGCGACAGTCGAGACAACCTATTCTTTCGATTGCAACGAGTGTCACCCGCCCGGTTTTTGGGCACATAGCGCAGCAGCCATCCCGCAATCTGCCAATCTCCGCGTATCCAGCGGTGACGGCGACTTACATCGGCGCTGTAACGCAATGGATAACTTTCATACAACTGTACATCGCTCAATAACCCTGCCCGCGCATAACACCCTTCAAGAAGATCGTGGCTGAGGATACGATTCTCCGGAAAGCGTCCACTGAGTGCGCGCTCGAAAACATCGACCTCGTATATACCTTTGCCGATGAACGAACCCTCTCCGAAAAGGTCTTGATAGACGTCGGAAACGACGCGGGTGTAGGGGTCAATCCCGGGTTCACCTCCGTACAGTCGGGCGTAATGTGATCGGTTCACTCCGGGAATGCTGATCGCCACACGCGGTTGCAGAATGCCGTAGCCTTCCGTCACGCGCTGTTTTTTTTCATCATAGTGAGCATGGTTGAGCGGATGCGCCATCGTTGCAACAAACTGGCATGCAGCATCGCGCGGTAACTGTGTATCTGCATCGAGAGTTATGACAAACTTCACACCGGACAGAATCGAGACATCCCCGACGACGAGTGAAAAAGTATCCCCGGAAACACCCGACTCGCTACTGCGCAGCAGAACATTCAAGTCCGCAAGTTTGCCACGCTTGCGTTCGTAACCCATCCAGATCCGTTCCTGCGGGTTCCATCGTCTCGGACGATGGAACAGAAAGAAAATATTGCTCTTGGTTCCATCACCGACACTGCTGTATTTTTCATTTAGTTCGATTATTCGCGTATGTACCCGTTGTACCAGGGAACTGTCTTCCGGGAGAAATTCCTGTGGTGCATCACAATAATCCGTCAATAGGCCAAAATGCAGGTGATCATCGCGGTTTGCTAAAAATCTGACTTCCAGTGCTTCAACCAGTTTCTCGATATCCTGAACGCTCGTCAGGAGTGAAGGAACTACCACCAACGTTCGGCACCCCGGAGGGATTCCTTTGGAGAAGTCCATTTTTGGCAACCCTTCGGGCTTTACCCGTAATGTTGCCAGCCAGTTCATCAAGGCCACGGACAGTTGGCTGGAAACCAGCAGCAATAGAATACAGAGGGGCGCCAGCATCCAAGCCGGCATTCCATTGGCAACTGCTTGAAATGACAAGATCCCCGTGAGTGTCATTGCGATCAGAGCGATGCCGCCCAGATAGAGGCACAAGGGGTGCCGACGCACCGCTCTCGTGAAGGTTTCAAATCTGGAGAAGCGAACTTCGGCCGCACGCTCCAACTTCGGCACTCCCTTGTCGATCAGATAAAAGCCGACATGCCGCGCACGCTCAACAAGCGTGGATACACTACTGGTGCGCGCCAAATCGATGGCTATGGAAGCCACCTCCCTTTCCGTGCGACGACCTTTCTTCGCTATCCTTTCTGTTGCGTGGCGATAACGATCACGGGTGGAGAAATCCATCCTGCTGTAGACACCGTCAGGGTCCTCACGAAGGATCTGCTCAACGACACTCATGTTCTCCACAAATTCTTGCCAGTCCATCGCAACCAGAACCCGTAGACTGCCGATACAATTGCTGATGGAAACCTGATCGCCAGCTTGCTGCTGGTTTTCCGACTGTACCAACTGATCGATGGTCTGTCCTGATTCGGAGAGACTCTGGTCAATCCAGGTCAGGGGCAAAGCCAGAGCTGGCCCTCGTCCACGCAATCGGCGTGCAAGTTCCGAGACAAACGGACTGACCATGGGTGGGTTTGAACGTGCCATGTCGGAAATCACGAGAATCAGACTTTTCGGATCCTTCTCTGCGGTCTCCGTCATCTTGTCCGCCCAGGAATCAGCCCTGTCTCGCTCATGCCACCGTGCGGCGATCCGTATGCTGACCCGACGGAGATTTTCGATGACTGCCAATCGCAGCATGATCGGGATAGCCCACAACTCACCCAATTTGAGGTCCGTAACGGTCTGGTAGGAGGTCACGAAATTACAGAGACTTTCCGTATCAACCCGACCATCACCATGCCCAATGAGCTCGAGAGCAATGGCATATACCCGCGGGTACCCAGCCGATGGGCCGGATGCCAGGCAGGGAAGTTCCTGACTGTACCCCTTCGGCAGGTGTCTCTTGGCTGTTCTGATCTGTTCTTCGATGAGATGGAAATTGTCGAGTAACCATTCCCCGGCTGGCGTAATACGGCGCTTCGATGTTACCGCCCCCGTCAGCAAGTTGCACACGCCAACCAGCGCGCTCTCGTTTTCCGTCAGCCGGGCCAGAAGTTGATCCGATCCATACCCCGAAGCCAAACGGTGCGATGCTGCACAAGTTTTTCCATGCTGCGCCATCTGCTCTGCGCTAAATAATTCTGAGCGCAACGGAAGTTCTTCATCAGACAAAATGTCTGACCAGTTATTACCGTGAACGGGCGTTCTCCACCGAAAATAATTTTTGATGAATTTACCTCAAACACGCCAACGTAAACTTGTCAATCCAAGCCCCACGAGCCCCAGTCCCAACAGTGGCAGTGTGGCGGGTTCTGGAACAGTCCCATTGACAGAGGCGTACGGGAGAAAAGTGGCTGCACTACTGCCAGAAGCATAATAAAGGCCGCCACTCAGACCACTGCTTCCTGCCATCACGCCTGTACAAGCGCCGGACAGGCTGTTCTTCTGCAAAGTTACGGCACCAGTGCTCGCCAAGGCTCTACCGCAAAGATCTGTTGCGGTGGTGTTCATGGTGATGCTGGTGAGTGCGAGAATATTCCCCAGGAATGCCGTGTTTGTACCGATGGTCGCGGAACTACCGACATCCCAATACACGCCAGCACCTGAACCGGTATTGATCACATTCACGACCGAGTTGGACGAGGTGATCAGGGTACTCGGCATTTCGAAAACCCAGGCCGCGTTGGCATTACCCCCACCGTTAAGCGTGAGCGCCCCCGACAAATTGGTCGTTCCCGCAGGAACTGTATAAACGCCCGGCCCAAGCGTGAGTCCTGTCAGATCCGCAGAGAGGGTGGTGCCTGGCCCCAGAGAACCAAGATTTGTGAGAGCAGTAGTGAGTTGAGACTGGGCCAACTGCGCCACAGACCCGCCTGCCTGTACCGTGCCTCCAGTCACTTGTGGATCTGACACGGCAACGCCGGGGGATGAGTTAAAGCCCGTGATTGCATTTGCCCCCCCGCTTGACCAGACACCCACACTCCCGTCAATAGCGCTCGTAGGTACATCGGTCACTGTCGAGGAACCCAGAACCGTAAAACTTGCCAAATCCGAGCCCAGAAAAGGTGTCGCCCATGCCGAAGCGCCATAAAGCGCGCCGATCACTGCCAATGGCAGGACAGATAATATTTTTTGAGCTTTCATCAATACACCCCTAATAAATTGTAATTGGTTGTATATCCGCACAATTACTACGTTGCTCCTGTGCGATTGGACTCTTCGGCCACTGACCAAAAATCCCGCTACGATCACTACTTCCATCTCTTCCGGGATTGTCCGTCACTCCCCCCTGTGGCGTCTGTGCGACACCGCACACTACGGCTTCAGATGCTGCTAAAAATGTGCAGGGAAATATAGGAACCCAGTGCATCGCAATAAAACCGAAGGGATTGTTCCAGGTCAGAAATTCGAACCATGAATGATATTCATATAGAATTCTTGAAATCCGGCGATAGAGGACCGAAGAAGCCCGTTATTAGGGAAAATGATGGAGTTCCTTTGAAGAAACCAACTTTTTTAACGAGACCCTGACCATGAACGATGACTTTGTTGCAGAACAAAACAGGATGTGGAGTACCCGCTATGAAGAAGTAGGACAAAATTTTCTGTTTGGCACCGAACCCAATCACTTTCTGGCCAACCAGAAGGAGCGTTTTATCCCAGGCGAAAAAGTCCTGTCCGTAGCCGATGGAGAAGGTCGTAACAGCGTGTGGTTGGCCAGCCAGGGACTACAGGTCAGTGCTGTGGAAATTTCTGCCGTCGCAGTGGAAAAAGCACGTCGATTGGCAAAAATGCGCGGGGTGACCGTGGATTTTTGTTGTGGTGACATGCTGACGGAGGAGTGGCGAACCCCTCAGACCCCTGCCCTGTTCGATTGGGTAGTGGGAATTTTCATCCAGTTTGCTCCTCCGGTCTTGCGTCAGCGCCAGTTTGAACAAATTCGCACACTGCTGAAACCGGGAGGACAGATACTGTTGCAGGGGTATACTCCCAAGCAACTGGAATATAAAACCGGGGGACCTTCTGCCGTAGAAAACCTCTATACGGAAGAAATCTTGCGCCAAGCATGGAAGGATTACACCATCGAATATCTGGAAACGTATGAAGACACCCTCAGTGAAGGCTCAGGACACCATGGCCCTTCGGCGCTCATCGGCATGATCGCACGCAAGCCCGAGCAGTAATCAAAACGAGCCTTTCGGACGAGGTGGGTCACCCTCGGTCGAGCAGATGTGCTTTGGGCATCACCCCTTTCCACTCATCCGCATCGACTGGGGCTTCCTTACGCTCGATGATGGGTTTCCAGCGCTCGTTCTTGGCCAGTTCCGCATTGATGGCGATGAAAGCGCGCTGGTTTTCAGGAACGTCATCCTCAGCAAAGATGGCTTCGGCAGGACATTCAGCCACGCAAAGGGTACAGTCGATGCACTCGTCCGGGTCGATCACGAGAAAATTCGGCCCCTCCCGAAAACAATCCACCGGGCAGACATCCACACAATCCGTATATTTGCAGCGTATGCAGGATTCGGTCACTACATAAGTCATAGAGTCTCCTTGGTTAGAATGATCCACCGACGAAAAGAATGTGATTTTAACTGATCTGTTCAAGAACCGGTAAGGTTGGTTTTGCGTTTCGCCGAATTTTGGTTTAGGATATCTTCACGGATCTCCCAATGATTTTTGGTCGTTCTTGACGTTGTAAAAATTTTCATCCCAATCTGGTTGAGGTTTTCCATGAGTAATGTGCATCATGTCACCGACCGTTCCTTCGAACAGGACGTTCTGCAGTCTCCCATTCCCGTATTACTGGACTTTTGGGCTGAATGGTGTGGTCCCTGCAAATTGATAGGCCCCATACTGGAAGAAGCCGCGAAAGATTATGGCGAACGGGTCAAGGTCGCCAAACTGAATGTGGACGACAACCCGGAAACGGCACGAAAGTACAGCGTGCGGGGTATTCCTACCCTGTTGCTGTTCAAGAATGGAAGCGTAGAAGGCACCAAGGTCGGTGCACTCTCCAAGTCACAATTGAACGCATTCATTGACAGTCACCTCTAAACGCGTTACTCTGCGCCCCTGAGATCACTCAGGTGGCGCACGTGTATAATGCTCCACCACCCTCACCAAACTCGCTCTGTACCTCGCTCCTGCGGGGCCCCCAGTGCACATCCACCGAATCATTTCCCTTTCTGATACCTGATCCATGCACCTTTCTGATCTTAAAACCCACCATGTCACCGAATTGGTGGACATGGCTACCAAATTCGAAATTGAAGGCGCCAATCGTATGCGCAAGCAGGAGTTGATTTTTGCCCTGCTCAAGAACCAAGCCAAACGAGGCGAAAGCATTTACGGAGAAGGCACACTGGAGGTCCTTCAGGACGGCTTCGGCTTCCTTCGTTCGCCAGAAACCTCCTACCTGTCCAGTCCGGATGATATCTATATCAGCCCCTCCCAGATCCGCCGCTTCAACCTGCATACAGGGGACAGCATTCAAGGAGAAATCCGAATACCCAAGGAAGGGGAACGTTACTTTGCATTGGTCAAGGTCGATTCGGTGAATGGCGAACTTCCGGAAAATGCCAAGAACAAAATCCTATTCGAGAACTTGACGCCTCTCTTTCCCACTCAGCCCATGACCTTGGAACGGGACATCCGTGCCGAAGAAAATATTACGGGGCGTGTCATCGATATCGTCGCCCCCATCGGCAAGGGACAACGGGGCTTGCTGGTGGCCAGTCCCAAGAGTGGAAAAACAGTGATGCTCCAACATATCGCTCATTCCATCTCGGCCAACAATCCCGATGCTACCCTGATTGTATTGCTGATCGACGAGCGCCCCGAGGAAGTCACGGAAATGCAACGCTCGGTGCGAGGTGAAGTAGTTTCATCCACTTTCGACGAACCCGCTACCCGCCATGTCCAGGTTGCCGAAATGGTGATCGAAAAAGCCAAGCGCCTGGTGGAACATAAGCGCGATGTCGTCATCCTGCTCGATTCCATCACCCGTCTGGCCCGTGCTTACAACACGGTGGTTCCTTCCTCAGGCAAGGTACTGACGGGTGGTGTGGATGCCAACGCCCTGCAACGTCCCAAACGTTTCTTCGGCGCGGCACGCAATATCGAAGAAGGAGGGTCGCTGACCATCATAGCCACCGCCTTGGTCGATACCGGATCCCGCATGGACGACGTGATCTACGAAGAGTTCAAGGGCACGGGAAACATGGAAATCCATCTTGACCGACGCATGGCAGAAAAACGCATTTACCCGGCACTCAACGTGAACCGTTCGGGAACCCGACGAGAAGAGTTGCTCATCAAGCAAGACGTCTTGCAAAAGATCTGGGTACTGCGCAAACTGCTTTATCCCATGGATGAAATGGAAGCCATCGAATTCCTGCTCGACAAGATCAAAGCCACCAAGAATAATGCCGACTTCTTCGACTCCATGCGGCGCGGTTAACCGCCCGCCAATGACTTGCATAGAATCTAGTTTTGGTGCATAATTTCGGGTTTGGTGCCGTATACCCCGGCTCACGTACAGGAACGCTCATGAAAGCTGATATTCACCCCGCCTACAATGACCTCACCGTAACCTGCAGTTGCGGTAACTCTTTCATCACCCGCTCCACGATGGGCAAGCCAGCCCTTTCCGTGGAAGTCTGCTCAGCCTGTCATCCCTTCTATACCGGTAAACAGAAAATCGTGGATACTGCCGGTCGGGTCGAGAAATTCCGTCAAAAATACGCCCGCAAGTAATCCATCCCCCCAAGCCTCATCATTGAGACTTGGGGGTGGAAATGCAAAGGGATCACTGTGGCTTCCGGATCGTTAATCGATAAAACCCTCAATTTCGACGGGACCGCCACACCTCTAAAGATCGTACTCTTTATTCTCATCTGTCTCGCTTGGCTTCTTCCGGGCCTGACAGGACATACCCCTTGGAAGTACGATGAAGCCGTCAGCCAAGGGATTATCCACGGAATGCTGCGTGGAGGATCCTGGTTATCTCCTACCCTGGCGGGTGAACCCTACCTTGCGCACCCTCCCCTGTACTATTGGCTGGGGGCGATTCTGGTACGCTTTTCCTTCCATCTCGTGCCTCCTCACGATTCAGCACGTCTGGCCAGTGGATTGTTCATGGTGGGAACCTTTGCGGGGATTGCCCTGGCCGCCCGTCATCTCTACGGTCCCAGAACCCTTCGATTAGCCATCCTGATCTTCATCGGAAGCGTGGGGTTGGTCATCCGCGCCCATGAAATGAGTACAGATTTGTCCTGGTTGACGGGTGTTTCATGGGTCGTGGCCGCTCTTCCCATGGGACGGACTCAAACCGTCCGGGGGGGGTTGATGGGGGGAATCGGATTCGGCATGGCGTTTTTATCCCAGGGCACATTGGCGTTCCCCTTGCTCTTGCCCCTGTTGATTCTAGCCCCCGCTCTGATTCATGAATTTCGTCCTCCTCAGGCAGGACGTTTTACACTTTTCTGGGCCATAGGAGCCATTCCCTTTCTGGTCATCTGGCCTACCCTTCTGGCGCTTGATCATCCCGCCACCTATGTTCTCTGGAAACCCCTGTTGTTCGGCCCCTTCCTGCATCCAGAGACATGGCTGGTCGCCGATGCTTCCCCCCTATACTATCTGGTCGTTTCCAGTTGGTTTGCCTGGCCAGCAGCCCCTTTGGCTCTGGGGGTACTATGGACCGGAGGAAAACGAACCTGGGAAAAACCTCAGACCCGTTTTCTGTTGCTGATGTTGGGGCTCTGGCTACTTGTTCTGGGTTTATGCACTTCTCCCCGTGAAGGCAATGCCCTTCCCCTCCTCCTTCCTTTTACCTTGCTGGCGACAGGTGGACTGGACGGATTGCGACGGGGAGCCACCAGCGCACTGGATTGGTTCGGCATGCTGACTTTCGGGCTTCTGACCACCTTGCTGTGGTTGGGCTGGATTGCCCAGATGACGGGTTGGCCTGTTGGCATCATACATTACCTAGATGCCCAACTTCCTGACTTTCACACGCATTTCCAGGCACTGCCCTTTGCTTTCTCCCTATTTCTGACGTTACTTTGGGCCTTCACTATTTTTCATTCCCATCCTTCTCCTCGACGCGCACTGATCAACTGGTCGGTGGGCATGACGGTTTCCTGGATGCTGGTCATGTCCCTCTGGTTGCCCTATGTGGAAGCTTCACGCAGTTATGAGGGCGTCATGCTTTCCCTGGGAAAAGCACTGCCCCACTCCCATGGCTGCATCATGAGTACAGGACTGGGCGAACCCCAGCGCGGATTGCTGGACGATACCCTCGACCTTCATACTGAACGGCGCGAACTGGATCCTAGTGTCCAGTGTTCCCTATGGCTGGTGCAATCCAATGGGCAGAATGCCTTTTTGGTGCCCAAAGGTTGGCACCTGCGCTGGAGTGCAGAACGTCCTGGGGACCGGAATGAACGATTCCTCCTCCTGACCCGCTCGGCCCGATGAGGTACAAACCCTTTTCTCCCGCCGTTCAAGCCCGGCGTCGGGAGACCTTGCCGCGTCCATCATTGACCAGCGATCTGCCGGTGCTGGCGGCACGGGAAGAAATACTGTCCACCGTGTCTCGCTATCCCGTCACCATTATCTGTGGAGAAACCGGATCGGGGAAAACCACTCAACTCCCCCAACTCTGCCTGCTTCTTGAGCGGGGGGTGGGGGGGCTGATCGGATGCACGCAGCCACGCCGTGTAGCGGCGCGCAGCGTAGCACAACGACTTGCCCAGGAACTGGGAACCCGTCTGGGCGAAGCCGTGGGTTATCAGGTTCGTTTCCACGACCAGGTATCGGACCGTTCCTTCATCAAGGTCATGACCGAAGGAATCCTGTTGGCCGAAATCGCCCATGATCCAGAATTTCGTCGCTATGACACCCTGATCCTCGATGAAGTGCATGAGCGTAGTCTCAACATGGACTTTCTGATGGGCTATCTGAAATGTCTGCTCCCCCGTCGCCCCGACCTCAAAGTAATTCTGACCTCCGCCACCCTCGAAGCTGAACGACTGTCGGCCCACTTCGACCAAGCTCCAGTGATCGAGGTCTCAGGGCGAACCTGGCCGGTGGAAATCCGTTGGCGGCCCATCGAGGCACCCACCGAGGAAGAAACCGACGATGATGAAGACCAGAGCCTCCAGGCGTTGCTGAATGCTGTGGACGAGTTGGGAGATCTGCATGCACGGGGGGACATTCTGATTTTTCTGCCGGGAGAACGGGATATCCGACAAACCGCTGAAGCCTTACGTAAACACCATCCACCACATACAGAGATTTTGCCACTCTACGCCCGTCAATCTCAAACCGAGCAAGATCGGGTTTTTCAAGCGGGTACGGGACGACGCATCGTGTTGGCCACCAATGTGGCCGAAACCTCACTGACCGTGCCGGGCATCCATTTTGTCATCGATACGGGATTGGCCCGCGTCAATCGGTACAGTCTGCGCACCAAGGTTACCCAGTTGCGCGTGGAAAAGATCTCCCAGGCTGCAGCCCGCCAACGTGCCGGGCGTTGTGGGCGAGTGGCGGCCGGAATCTGTATTCGGCTGTATGACGAGGTAGACTTTTCTGCCCGCCCGCCCTTCACTACGCCCGAAATTCTTCGTACCTCCCTTGCCAGCGTCATCCTGCGTCTGGCCCACCTGGGCTTGGGCTGTCTGGATACCCTTCCTCTGCTCGACAGTCCTACCCCACGCGCCATCGAAGAAGGTTATCGACTCCTGCATGAACTGGGTGCCATGGACGAAGCCCACGCACTCACCCCGTTGGGCCGTGAACTGGCTCCTCTCCCCCTCGATCCGCGTTTGGGTCGCATGGTTCTCGCCGCTCGTGACCTGGGTTGCCTGCGAGAAATCCTGGTCCTGGTGGCAGCCCTGAGCGTGCAAGATCCGCGCACGCGCCCCTCCGATGATCGCAGTCGAGCCGATGCCCACCATGCCCAATTCCTCCAAGCCGGTTCAGAATTCCTGGCCCTTCTCCAAATCTGGGACAAAGTACAGGAAGCCTTTCGACACCGCAAATCAGGACGCCAACTGGTGCACTTCTGCCAGCGCAATTACCTTTCCCCGGCACGGGTGCGCGAATGGCGCGAATTACACGGTCAACTGGTGGGGTTGATAACTGAACGACAGTGGCTGCCGAACGAAAGCCCTGCCCCGCCAGAAAATGTCCACCGCGCCCTGCTCTGCGGATTACTGGGCCAGATCGGACAATGGGATCGAGAAGCACAGAATTATCTCGGCCCGCGGGGTATTCGTTTTCGGGTCTCCTCTGGTGTGCGGGGCAAGGAACGTCCGCGCTGGGTCATGGCCGCCGAACTGGCAGAAACCGAAGGCATCCAGGCCCGTCTGCTGGCCCCCCTCCAACCGGAATGGATCGAAGCCGCCGCCGGATCACTGGTTCAACGCAGCTATGGCGATCCTTACTGGGACCCCCAGGGCGAGCAGGTCAATGCCTACGAAAAAGTGACACTCTATGGCCTGACTCTGGTGGCCCGTCGCCCTGTACGGTATGGTCCCATCGCGCCCCACGAAGCGCGGCGAGTCTTCATCCAGCATGGCCTCGTCGCGGGTGAATTGAAGACACCGCCTCCTTTTCTGGTGCATAACCTGGCCGCCATGGCCGAAGTACTGGCGTTGGAACATAAGGGGCGGCGCCAGGGTGTTCTAATTCCCGAAGAAGACCTCTGCGCCTTTTATGAAGATTGTTTGCCTCTCGAGGTATGGAGCGCTCAACGTCTGACCCATTGGTTACGCGAACGGACTCCGGGTCACGCAGACCCACTGCTCATGACCCGTGAATTTCTGATGCGCCATGCCGCTGGAGACATTACTGAAATTCAATTTCCTGACCACTTTTCCTGGGGGGGCCAAGACTGGCCTCTGACCTATCGTTTTGAGCCCGGGCATCCCCTCGATGGAGTCACCCTGACCCTGCCTTTGCCCGTACTGTCCCTGTTGGACAATGCTCCGCTGGATTGGTTGGTACCCGGACTGATCCGCGAAAAAATCACCTTTCTCTTAAAAAAACTGCCTGGCACCCTGCGTCGCACTCTGGTGCCCCTGCCGCCTACCGTCACGACTTTTCTGGAGCGTCATGATCCCTCTCGAGGCGCACTTCTTCCCCAACTGAATCAGTTTGTCCGCCAGCGCAGTGGGCAGGCGGTATCCCCCGAGGATTGGGCCACACCCCCAGAACACCTGAAAATGCGTCTGCGCCTGACCGATGAAATGGGCCAGGAAATCGCCAGTGGCCGTGACCTCGACCTGCTGCGGGCTCAATGGAACAACCCGCTCCATCGCACTTTGAGTCCCGAAAAAGACCCGGACTGGGTACAAAAGGGACTGACCCGTTGGGATTTCGAAGAACTTTCCGGCCCACAGACGCTGGTGCGTGCAGGCATCATCCTTACGGTCTATCCCGGTTTGGTGGATCGGGGTCAAACTGTGGACCTGATGGCCTTCGATGATCAGGAAGAAGCACTCACCAGTACCCGTGCGGGAATCCGCCGATTGGCCCATTTGAGCTTGGCTCCGCTACGACTCAAAGGGCAAAATACCCTACCCGACCTCCTACCCCTCCTACCAGAGTTTGCCCGTCTGACTCAAAATGGGGATCCGGTCACGGCAGACACCCTCTTTGAACTGTTGCTGCAGCAGGTGCTGCGCCAATGGTTGCCGGATGAAGGTGTTCCGCCACACACGCGCACCGAGTTCCAGCATCGTCTCCAGTCCCTCAAGGGAAATCTGGGTCAATCCCTGAAAATCCAGGTGGCCTTGTTCCACGATATTTTCACACGGCATCGGAATGTAGTCCAACGTCTGACTCAACTGTCACGCCAACCGGACCTGGCAGGTCCCTTGAAAGAACTGGAGCATCGTCGTCAACGTCTGATGAATTTCACCACGCTGCGCACCACTCCTCCCGCCAAACTGGCCCATTTTCCGCGCTACCTTCACGCCATGGAAATTCGTCTGGAGAAGTTACCCCGCGATCTTGCCGGAGATATCCGCAAGAATACCGATCTGACGCGCCTGGAACGGCGCTGGACAGATACCCTCCAGCGGCGGGGACCCAGTCCGGAGTTGGAAGAGTTTCGCTGGCTGCTGGAAGAGTTGCATTGTGCACTCTTTGCCCAATCACTGAAAACGCCTCACCCCGTTTCCGTACCCCGTCTTGAAAAAATCTGGGAAAAGTTGGGTAAATCAGGATAATCCCCTTGCATTTCAAGGTTTTTTTTTGTATCGTTGAAATGTATCATCTACCTTGGAGTTCACCCATGTTTTTATCCTCTTCTGCTTTGCGCTCTTGGGTCCTCACAGGGTTCATGGCCCTCTTCGTCGCCCATGTTCCATTGGCAGAAGCACAGGTACACCACCACCTGCATCACCACCATCATGGGGCCCCCGTCGATCCAGACCCCCGGCACATAGCACTCCTGTCGGTCACGGCTCTGGTCGTGGATGAACAGACCCAGAAAGTTGTCTATGCCAAAAATCCCGAACCTACCCACCCCATCGCTTCCATCACCAAGTTGATGACGGCACTGGTAGTCATTCAAAATCATCAGAATATGGAAGAAATCCTGACCGTAAGTCAGGAAGATGTGGATACGTTGCGTTACAGTCATTCCCACCTGCGCGTGGGTACTCAGGCGACCCGTCTCGATTTCATGCGCATGGCTTTGGTAGCCTCTGAAAATCGTGCCGCCGCCGCCCTCGCCCGGAACTTTCCTGGGGGCACCGCGGCCTTTGTTCAACAGATGAATCTGCAAGCCCAGAAGTTGGGCATGAAGGATACTCATTTTGAAGATTCCAGTGGACTGAACGGCGCCAATGTCGCTACGGCCCAGGACTTGGCCGTGCTGGTAAGTACTGCCGTCAAAGTCCCCCTGATTCACGAGATCACTACCCGCTCCGAGATTCAGGTTCCCATCGGTCGGGGGGGGCGGTTGGTTACCTTGCACAATACCAATCCCTTGGTCGCTCAGGAAGGCTGGCAAATCGGTCTGTCCAAAACCGGTTTCATCAACGAAGCGGGACAATGTCTGGTGATGCAAGCCACCATCCATCAGCGTCCCACTATCATCGTCCTGCTGGATTCCCGTGGTCATCATGCCCGCTTTTCTGATGCCAATCGGGTACGGCGTTGGTTGGAAGTCCAGGATCAGACCACTTTGGGATTGCTGTCGGCCAAACCCGTTCAAAAATCGGGCGTTGCCCTTTAAATCCGGGTCACTGGTCTGGTGACCTGATGTGTCCAGCCGTTGGTTTTTCTGCTCTGCTTTTTACCCGGATTGAACCTCTTCCGACTGCTGCAGGGCCCATAGTTCCGCATATCGTCCATTCCTGGACAATAATTCGAGATGTGTACCCCGTTCCAGGATGTTCCCCGCTTCCATGACCATGATCTGATCAGCATCGATGATGGTGGATAAACGGTGAGCAATCACCAGAGTGGTATGGTGCCGCGCCATGGAGGATAACTCTTCCTGGATTTCCCGCTCGAAGTGAGAGTCGAGTGCCGAGGTAGCCTCATCGAATACCAGAATACGCGGAGCCTTGAGCAGGGTACGAGCGATTGCGACGCGCTGCTTTTCCCCCCCGGATAATTTGAGACCCCGTTCCCCCACCTGGGTTTCATACCCTTCGGGCAAACTTTCGATAAATGCATGGATATGAGCGGTTTGAGCACAGCGCAGAACGTCCTCGCGGGCAGCGTCAGGTTGTCCATAGGCGATGTTGGCATAGATCGTATCGTTGAACAATACCGTGTCCTGAGGCACGATACCGATCGCGGCACGCAAAGACTGTTGGGTGACCTGGCGGATGTCCTGACCATCGATCAGTATGCGCCCCTGTTGCACATCGTAGAAGCGGAATAAAAGACGAGACAGCGTAGATTTTCCGGCCCCGCTCGACCCAACCACCGCCACTTTATGTCCCGCCGGAATCTCGAAATCCACATGATGCAGAATGGCGCGTCGTTCGTCGTAAGCAAAGTCCACCGCTTCAAAACGAACGACACCGCCCCCAACTTTCAAGGGTTGAGCATCGGGACAGTCACGAATCTCAGTTTCCACCGTCAACAATCGAAACAGGCGATCCATGTCCGCCAAGGACTGCTTGATTTCGCGATACACCACCCCCAGGAAGTTCAGGGGCATGTAGAGTTGCAATAAAAGAGCGTTGATCAACACCAGATCACCCACGGTCAGGCGTCCGGCAGACACCCCTGCCGTTGCCCGCAGCATCAGTGCGACTGCGCCCACCCCGATGATCAGACTTTGAATTCCATTGAGCAAAGCCAGAGAAGTTTGGCTTTTGACCGCTGCCTCTTCCCAGCGAGCCAAGTTCTGATCATAGCGTTGCGCTTCCCAGGCCTCATTCCCGAAATATTTGACCGTTTCATAATTGATCAGACTGTCGATGGCGCGGGCATTGGCTTTGGAATCCAGTTCGTTCATGCGCCGCCGGAAATGGGTGCGCCATTCGGTGATCACCACCGTCAACGCAATATAAATCACCAACGTCACCAAGGTAATCAAGGCAAACCAGATATCGTATTTCCAGGCCAGAATACCCGCCACCATGGCCATTTCCACCAGGGTAGGAAAAATACTAAAAAGGGTGAAACGCAATAAACTCTCAATGCCGCGCGTGCCCCTTTCAATGTCGCGGGACAGCCCCCCTGTGTGGCGTTCCAGATGAAAACGCAGATTCAGGGCATGCAAATGCTGAAACACAGACAGGGCAATGCTTCGAATGGCACGCTGTGTCACCTTGGCAAAGATCCCATCCCGTAACTCATTAAACAGGGTGGTCGAAAAGCGCAATGCCCCATAGGCCAGGACTAAGGCCAGCGGAACCATGAGTACCCCTTTTCCGGGTGCCAGACGATCGATGATCTCTTTGAGCAGCAAGGGTACGCCCACATTGGCCACCTTGGCCAGCACCAGACAGGACAACGCCAAGGCAACCCTTCCCTTGAATGCCAGTAAATACGGCATCAGCCCACGAATGGCACGCCAATCTCCTGCTGCAAACGCATGGGGTACGGAAGATGAAGAGGAGGGGGGATGAGGTCTCACAGGGTACCAGATTCCTGAAAACACAAGGAAGGCAAGTCACCCATCATGCGTAGTGGCACCAAGTTGCTGTGCGTGGCATCCGACTCGGCCAATCCCAAAAATTGATTCTTGGCATAAACCCGATAGAGCGATTCTGGCCAGGGGAAATTCCCCATGACGATCTGCCCCTGACTCAGGGAACGCCCCTGAGTCAGGGGCAGATCGAGGCGTGGCAATCCAGCCAGCAGACTGTCCACTGGTTGAAGACAGGCATCACGCTGGGCTTGAGTCATTCCCTCTAGATTTTCCAGGGTCACCGCTTCGTTCAAGTCAAAGGGACCGGTGGCCGTCCGCCGTAAACCACTCAGGTAGGCACCGCACCCCAGGGCAATACCGATATCCTGGGCCAAGACCCGAATGTAGGTGCCCTTGCTAACCTTGGTCTCGATAACCACCTGATCCTCCTGCCAAGAGAGAAGACGTATCTCATGAACATGAATGGCTCGAGGGGTACGTTCCACTTCCTTACCGGCGCGGGCCAACTGATACAACGTCTGCCCCTGAACCTTGAGGGCCGAATGCATGGGGGGTAACTGGGTTTGAGTGCCCAGAAACCCATCAAGTGTGGCATTCAGGGTCATCTCGTTCCCCAGAAACGGGCGCCCGGGATTCAATACACCTTCTCCATCCCCCGTACTGCTGGTCTGGCCCAAAGTCAGGGTGGCGTGATAAGTCTTTGGTGCATCGAGGATCCACCCTGAATACTTGGTGGCTTCTCCAAAACAAAGAGGGAGCAATCCCGTGGCATGGGGGTCCAGAGTGCCGGTGTGTCCTGCCTTGAGCGCCTGAAAAAGACGGCGCACGCGCTGCAAGGCATGATTGCTCGATAAGCCAAACGGCTTGTCGAACAGAATGACGCCGGTGAGCGCACGCCGCTCCGAGCGTTCAGGATTTTGGGAATGCTTCATCGGCCGCCCGCGCGGCATTGATCAGATTGGTCAGAACGAAGGCCCGATCCGCCGAAGTGTCTGCCAAAAAATGCAACTGAGGCAGGGTATGCAAGGTCAGACGCCGTCCCAGGTGATGACGCAGAAACCCCGCTCCATCGCGCAATGCCTCCAGGGAACGGGCCAATACCTCCTCCCCCTGAAGCGAACTGACATAAACCTTGGCGTGGGCATAATCCCCCGCCACCTCCACCGCTGTGAAGGTAATCATGCCCACGCGCGGGTCCTTGAATTCACGTCGGAGCAAATCAGCTAACTCTTTCTGAATCTGATCGGCCACCCGTATCTGGCGCGGAAAATGTTTCATACCGAACTCACAGACTCCGCACGACTTCTACGATTTCAAAGACTTCCAATTTATCCCCCACCTGAAGATCGTTATAGTTACGCAGGGACAAACCGCATTCAAAGCCTGTTTTGACTTCACGAACATCATCCTTGAAGCGTTTGAGAGAGTCCAGTTCGCCGGTGTGAACCACCACCTGATCCCGCAGCAATCGAACCTGGGCACCCCGCTTGACCACGCCTTCCAGAACATAACATCCAGCCACAGTTCCCACTCGCGAGATACGGAACACTTCGCGAATATCCACCAATCCCAGGATATTTTCCTTTCGGTCAGGCGCCAACATCCCGGAGAGCGCGGCCTTGACTTCGTCCACCACGTTATAAATGATGTCGTAGTACCGCACATCCACCCCCGCCGAAGCGATCAACTTACGCGCCGTCGTGTCCGCACGAGTGTTGAAGCCAATGATCACGGCCTTGGAGGCCAGAGCCAGATTGACGTCCGACTCGGTAATCCCGCCCACCGCCGCATGGACGATATTGACCCGGACTTCTTCGTTGGACAACTTGAGCAAGGATTGGGAAAGTGCTTCGTAGGACCCTTGCACGTCAGATTTAATGATGAGCGACAGGGTCTTGACTTCACCTTCTCCCATCTGCTCAAACATGTTTTCCAACTTCGCGGCCTGCTGACGGGCCAACTTCACGTCACGGAACTTACCCTGACGGAATAGGGCGATTTCTCGCGCTTTACGTTCGTCATTCAGAACCATGACATCTTCACCGGCCACGGGCACTTCGGTCAATCCCTGAATCTCTACGGGAATCGAAGGTCCGGCACTATCCACCGGCTGTCCTGCTTCGTTCAACATGGCCCGTACCCGCCCATATGCCGCCCCGGCCAAAACCATATCCCCACGCCGTAATTGACCAGATTGCACCAGAATTGTCGCCACGGGACCGCGTCCCTTGTCAAGACGAGCTTCGATGACGATCCCTTTGGCGGGGGTGTTGCGAGGAGCCTTCAGTTCCAGAACTTCGGCCTGAAGCAGTACGGATTCGAGCAATTCATCGATTCCCATGCCGGATTTTGCGGAAACAGCAACAAACTGTGCATCACCGCCATACTCCTCGGGAAGCACCCCTTGGGTGACCAACTCATTCTTGATCCGATCGAAATTTGCATCGGGTTTGTCCATTTTGTTAACTGCCACCACCACAGGCACTTGTGCCGCCTTGGTATGGTGGATGGCCTCAATGGTTTGGGGCATGACTCCATCGTCTGCTGCCACCACCAAAATCACGATGTCCGTAACCTTGGCACCCCGAGCCCTCATCGCTGTAAATGCCTCATGCCCTGGGGTATCCAGAAAAGTTACCATGCCGCGCGGTGTTTCCACATGATATGCCCCGATATGCTGGGTAATCCCTCCTGCTTCACCACTGGCCACACGGGTCCGACGAATGTAGTCGAGAAGCGAGGTTTTGCCATGGTCCACATGTCCCATAACGGTGACGACCGGAGCACGGGGTTCAAGGATCGCATCTACATGGACAGTCCCGGTTTCCGCAAGCAGTGCTTCCGGATCATCCAACTTGGCAGGTTTGGCCATGTGACCTAATTCCTGTACCACGATCATGGCCGTTTCCTGATCCAGTATCTGATTGATGGTCACCATCATGCCCATTTTCATCAGCGTCTTGATCACTTCGGCGGCCTTGACAGCCATTTTTTGTGCCAGCACAGCAACAGTGATGGTTTCAGGCACCAGAACTTCATGGATGATGGGCTCAGTGGGCGCCGAAAAAGCATGGGATTGAGAGGAATCCCCCTTATGTCCCTTACCATGCCGACCATGAGGTTCACGCCACCCCGTCCCTCCGGTTTCTCCGCGCGTCTTGAGCGCTCGACGTTTGGCGCCATCATCGGTCCAAGCCGTGGCCGGTTGTTTTTCTGTTTTCTTTGCCGGTTTACGCACACCGCCCGCATCCGTGGTTGCAGCCACCACCGCAGGTCGATGAAGGGTTCCTGTTTTTTCAGAACGGGACGGCTCCACCACCACTGGCTTGATGCTGGCTGCTAAAGCGGCCACTCGGGTGGCCTCGGCCTTTTCTTCGGTCTCCTTGCGGATCCGTACCCGTTCCATTTTATCCAGTGCATCAGCCGCTTGCCTGGAACGCAATTCAGCCTGACGACGTGCTTCCATTTCTCGAATGGCTCGCTGTTCCTCATCGATGGGCGAAATACGGAGCGTCCGTTGTGACAGAGGAGGCTCGGCAGGAGTCGGTACGGAAACAACTTCTTCTTCCGGAGGAACTTCCAAATCAGGAACTGACACCACCGTGTCCACGCCCTGACTCTCTTCTTCTTCTTCTTCTTTTTCTTCTTCCTTCTTATTATCTTCCTCACTCTCCGAAATCAGCGGCAAAGGAAGATCCGTGTCCTGAACTTCAGGCAATTCTGTGACCTGCACTTCTTCGTGCAGTGACGATTCCATCCCGACATCCGATGTCTCTTCCTCGCTCCCCATGACAGGGGGAATGCTTTCAGAAACTTCCAAAACATCTTCTGGCTGATTTTCTGCCACATCCCGTTTGATCAAGACGCGTTTTTTTCGAACTTCCACCTGTATGGTGCGTGCCTTACCCGTCGTATTATCTGCCTTGCGAATTTCGCTGGTTTGACGTCGTGTCAGGGTAATCCGTGTTTTTGGCTCTGCGCGACCATGCTGCTCGCGTAGATGTTCCAGCAAAACGGCCTTATCTCGTTCGGTCAGCGTGTCTTGCGCCGTTTTTTGAATACCCGCCGCTTGTAATTGATCGAGCAACGCCGAGGGCGTCATTTTTAATTCTGTAGCCAGATCCGTCACGGTGGAGTGCGTCATGGTTGATGTCTCCTGATTACTCAAACAGCGGAGCGCGCGCCGCCATGATCAGGGCGCTGGCGCGTTCTTGCGTCAGTCCCGTCAATTCTTCCAGTTCATCCACCGCCAGATCTGCCAGATCCTGCACCGTATGAATTCCCTTTGAAGCCAATAAAACCGCAGTTTCGGGATCCATTCCCGCCATATGTCTCAAATCTTCCACTGCATGTTCAACCTTTTCTTCTGTGGCAATCGCTTCTGTCAGCAAAGCATTGCGCGCCCGGCTCCGCAACTCATTCACTGTATCTTCGTCGAAGGCAGCAATCGCCAGCATCTCCAGTTTAGGTACATAAGCGACTTCCTCCAAACTGGAAAATCCCTCTTGAATCAGAATGTCTGCCACTTCTTCATCCACATCCAGGCGGGCTACAAACAAATTGCGCAAGCGCAGCGTTTCCTCTTTGTCTTTTTCCTGGGCTTGATCTTCGGTCATGATATTGAGAGACCAACCTGTCAATTCCGAAGCCAATCGAACATTCTGTCCATTCCGGCCGATTGCCTGCGCCAGATGATCTTCGTCCACCACCACGTCCATGCTATGGGCCTCTTCATCCACGCGAATAGAATTGACCTCCGCAGGAGCCAGCGCATTGATCACAAACTGAGCGGGGTCTTCCGACCACAAGATGATATCTACGCGTTCTCCTCCCAGTTCTGAAATCACGGCTTGCACCCGTGATCCCCGCATCCCCACACAAGTTCCGATGGGATCGATACGTCGATCCCGAGAATGCACGGCAATCTTGGCGCGGATCCCGGGATCACGAGCCGCCGCCTTGATTTCCAACAACCCTTCTTCGATTTCCGGCACTTCCAGTTCAAACAGTTTGATCAGAAATTCCGGAACCACTCGGGACAGTATCACCTGTGGCCCCCGCCCTCCCCGCTCGACCCGGAGCAAGTAGGCACGCACCCGATCTCCAATACGCAAATTTTCCCGTTGAATCAACTGATCGCGGGGCAACAGAGCTTCAACCCGACCGGATTCCACGATGTAATTCCCACGTTCCTGACGCTTGACCAGACCACTGACCAGATTGTCCTGTCGTTCCAGAAAATCCGCCAGAATCTGTTCCCGTTCCGCATCCCGGATTTTCTGAAAAATCACTTGCTTGGCAGCTTGTGCCCCGATACGCCCAAACTCGATGGGCTCCAAAGAAGTTTCGATGATCTCCCCGGCTTGCGCTTCCGGATTGTTTGCACGGACTTGTGACAGAGGCAATTCCTGGAATTCAGACAGCCATTCCTGATCCTCCACGACGCGCCAGCGCCGATAGGATTGGAAATCACCGGTATGACGATCGATGCTGACCCGCACATCGATATCTTCCTCCCCATGCTTTTTGCGGGTAGCCGACGCCAGAGCCTGTTCCAGTGCCACAAACACGATCTCGGGGGAAACGTTTTTCTCCCGCGCCAACGCATCGACCAACAACAGTACTTCCTTGCTCATTCTGTTCTCTCCACTCACAATTCCGGCACGAGACGGGCACGTTCGATATCCTCGCGCGCCATATCCAACAACCCTGCCGAGGTTGCCAAGGTAAGGGTCTGTTCAGTCACTGCTTCAAGACGCCCCGAAAAATTTCTCTGACCTGCATAAGGAATGCGCAGTTTGACTTTGGCTTCCCGTCCTAAAAACCGTTCGAAATCGGCGGTTTTATTCAACGGTCTGTCCAAGCCGGGGGAGGATACCTCGAGCCGTTCATAGGGTACCTCTTCCACACCGAACAGACGGGTCAATTGATGACTGACCGTAGCACAATCCTCTACACCAATCCCATTGGAATGATCGATGAAAACACGCAACAAACCTCGACCTGCGCGTTCGAGTTCCACAAACTCATAGCCCAGCCCTGTCACGGTTTTTTCCACTAATCCCACGAGATCCATGTTCGTTCGGTAACCTATTCCCTAAAATCACACAAATAAAAAAAGGGCCCGAGGCCCACTGCAGAGACACCACCCTACTCAATCCTAGAGATTATAAAGGATTTTGTATCCACTTGTCCAGAAATTCAACCCCCCAGCGCACCCCGAAGCCCGTCACTTCCGTCGCCACGGCACCCAGCCCCTCAGGATGGAGCGAAGCGGAGAGATCCACATGGACCCAAGGCAACTGTGCCGTGAAGCGCGATAAAAAGCGGGCAGCAAGAATGTGGTCGGCTTCCCCCTCCAAAGTACACTGCTTGAGATCAGCCACCGAACTTTCCAATGCCTCATCATAGTCTTCGTCCTGAGGAAATACCCATACACGCTCACCACTGCTCTTTCCCGCCTCTTCCGCCAGACGGGCAAGTACCTCCGACGTGGTGAACAACCCGCTGTACCGGCTTCCCAATGCGGTATGCATACTCCCGGTTAAAGTAGCAAAGTCCACGATCAAGTCGGGTTTCTGTCGTGCAGCCAAGGTCAGGGTATCCGCCAAAACCATTCGTCCTTCCGCATCGGTATGAACCACTTCCAGGGTAGTTCCCTCCAACGTCGTCACGATTTCGTTCTGGCGATAAGCCCGAGGACCCACGGAATTCTGGGCAATCGCCAACCAGGCGTCTACCACCAGTGGCAACTGCAGGCGGGTGATGGCCTGCATGATCCCAAGGACTACAGCCGAACCATTCATATCCCCATGCATGCCCTGCATGTAACGTGCCGGTTTAAGATTGAGACCACCGGTATCAAAACAGATCCCCTTCCCCACCAGAGCTACCCGATGGGTTGCCTGGGGATGAGACCATGCCAAATGAACAATCGCCGCATCGGCTTCTGCACTGCCTTGTGCCACTGCCAAAAATGCCCCTGCCCCCAAGGTCTGCAAACGTTCCATCCCATATTCTTCCCAGTCCCAATGTTCTTCCAGTGCCCACTGTCGAAGGAATTCGCGATAGTTTGCCGGAGTCAGCCGATTCGGAGGCAGAACCGTCAAGGCCCGCGTCAGGGTATTGGCAAGCGCCAGGGAAACCGGACGCTCAGAAAAATCAGGGGAGGGAGTTGAGCCCAGCAAAAACCACGCTTTTACCCCGCCCCAGGCGTCCCGTTGTGCGGTCGGTAAAGATCGACCATTGAGCGTCAGGGTATAGAGTATCTCTTCCCGCTCGGAAGAGGATTCCTGACCACTGAACCAAACTGCTAGGTGGGTGGGTTTCTCTTCGAGCAAGGGATGGAGAGCCCGCCGAAGCCGGGTATGCCGTTCAAAGTTCTGTGATGCTCCTGCCAACCATACCCAGGAGATAAGGACTCCATCCGGCAACATGGCCACATGGGGTTCAAATCCCTTCTTTTTGTTTTTGCGATGCGCGCAAACTTCTGACTGGGCCCGCCGCTGAAGCAGTGCATTCAAAGTCTCCTGACCCGGACCAGTCCCCCCATCCTCTGGCGCGGCAGGCAATACGACCAGAACATGGAATACGCCCTGTTTCGCCCACTCCACCGGAGTCCATGGGGCCACCGTAAAATGAGGAATTTTGGTCAATCCATTCAATTCAGGGAGGACGGAAAAATCAGCAGTCGGTGAAACGTGAGACAGGGGCATGGCAGGCAACCACAGGATTCTGAATGATTGCCAATGGTATCATGGGCACATCCATGACAAGAGGTTCCATCGTGCAGTCTTATCTTGACCTCATTCGTACCGTTCTGGCCCAGGGAACCTGGCAGTCCAACCGTACAGGTATCCGCACCTTGAGTTTGCCGGGGGCCATGTTGCGTTTTGACCTGACTCAGGGATTCCCTGCCTTGACCACTCGCAAACTGGCCTTCCGTTCGGCCATGGGAGAATTGGTGGGGTTTTTACGAGGCTACCGCAATGCAGCAAACTTTCGCTCCCTGGGATGTCGGGTATGGGACCAGAATGCCAATGACAATGCCCTCTGGCTCAATAACCCTTTCCGCCTGGGGGTGGATGATCTGGGCCCTCTTTATGGCGTTCAATGGCGTGCCTGGCCTGCGTACAAGGAAATCGACCTGACCCATCCGCAACATGAAGCTCAAACTCAACGTGCCCAGGCTCAGGGTTTCCAGCCTCTATGTACCCTATCCGATCCTGCGGGTCATCCCCGCCTCCTACTCTACAAGGCTATCGATCAATTACGCTCCTGTCTTGATACGCTCATGTCCGATCCAACCAGCCGCCGTATCCTGTTCCATGGCTGGAACTGGGCGCAACTGGACGAAATGGCGCTCCCTCCATGCCACCTGCTCTATCAGTTTCTAGCCAACCCCGAAACCCGTGAACTCTCCCTTTGTCTGTATATCCGCAGTAATGACCTAGGATTAGGCGCACCTTTCAATTTGGCTGAGGGCGCAGCCCTGTTGACTCTGATGGGCCATCTGAGCGGATATCGCCCACGCTGGTTCACCTATTTCATTGGAGATGCACATATTTATGAAAATCATCTGCCCATGCTGGAAACCCAACTGAAACGAGCGCCCTACCCCGCTCCTCGTCTATCTCTTTCCCCACGCATTCCTTCCTATGCCGAAACGGGACAGTACACGCCTGAATGGCTGGAGCAGATCCAACCTGAAGATTTCATACTGGAAGCATACCAGCATCATCCTTCCTTGACGGCACCCATGGCCGTTTGACCAAAATTTTTCGAATCACCTGTTCCGGTGATGGTCAGAAAGTCATTGAGCCATTATGCTTTTCCTCTACCAACTGCATTTTCCCTCTTTGGACTTCTGTCATGATCCCGCCCACCCAACGCAATTCCGTCCTGATCGTCGAGGATGAACCCATCACCCGAGAGCGTTTGGTTGAGGCCATCAGCGCTCACCCACTACTTCAAGTCATTGCTGCCACAGGATCACTGCGCGCAGGACAGGAAGCTTTTCTTGCACACCCCCCGCGCGTCGCACTGATCGATCTGGGACTCCCCGATGGCTCGGGGCTCGACCTAATTCGTCAGATTCATGACAGCCAGAGTCTGACGGAGACCCTGGTCCTGACTGTTTTCGGTGATGAACAGCATGTGGTGAATGCCCTCAAAGCGGGCGCGCGCGGCTACCTTCTCAAAGACAGTTCCTTCACCACCATCGCCGATAATTTACTCATGCTGATCGACGGCGGAAGTCCCATCAACCCCAAGGTCGCCCGTTTCCTTCTCAGTCAGTTTGGTGAATGGGAAAAATCCACTCCTACGACTCCCCAGGTAACTCTGACAGAACGGGAAAAGGATATCCTCAATCTGATCACCAAGGGGTATAAACGCAACGAGATAGCCTCTCTGCTCAACATCAGCAACAATACCGTCGGTACCCATATACGCCGGATTTATGAGAAACTCTCTGTGCACTCGAATATTGAAGCCACTCAGGAAGCGGTACAACTGGGACTCATCAAAAACAGGAGATAACCCGGTCCCGACAAAGATGTCCAGAAAGCCATCCGCAAGTCTCTTCTATTGGGGCCCTCTTTTGGGCTTCCTTTTCGTCATGGGTCTACTGCTGTCGGACGCCAAAGCAGAGTCGCAACAACTGGATCATGGGGAGTTTATCTTTGATCAAAGCCAGACTCCCCCCGCCTTGCCCCAATTCCGCTGGACGCCCATCCAATTACCGGACAACTGGGATCTGAGTCATCCCTTCCGCGGGGGCTTCGGCTGGTATCGGTTTTCTCTCACGCTCGACCATTCACCCGATGACCTTTGGGCCATCTATCTTCCGCATTTAAGCGTCAATGCCCGGGTATTCATCAATGGACAATTGGTCGGCTCAGGAGGAAGCTTTACCGAACCCGTCAGCCACAACAGTTATCGCCCTCTATTTTTTGTTTTTCCAGGACTGCTCCTGCACGCCGGAGAGAATCAGATCGCATTGAATCTCCTTGGCTACGCCCAGGAGGAATCCGGTCTGGGCACCTTCCAGATAGGTCCCGCCACCGCATTGAAACCCACCTACAATTCTCTGTATTTTCGCGCGGTCATTGTCCCCACCATCTCCTTCACCCTGCTCCTGCTGCTTTCTTTCATTTTGTTCATCATCTGGTTGAGACGACGTCATGAAACCCTCTACCTCATGTTCGCTCTGTGTGGGGGATTCTGTACCCTCTACACAGCTGTTTTCTTCATTCAGGAAGTCCCTTGGTTGACCCACCATCAATGGTTATGGATGGAACTGACCGCCATCATGTGTTACATCTATTGCCTCATGCTCCTGATTCACCGTTTCGTCAAAGTTCAGCGCACTTCTCTCGAAAAGTTTTTCCTGATTTATACGATCGTGGGCCCATTTCTGATCTTACTGATCCCTCCGTCCTATCTATTTCGCGGATTCGGTCTGCTGGGTCTGGGGTATAGCGCGATTTCCCTGTACATTTTGTTCACCATTTACCGGTATCGCCATCAATGCCTGCCCAGCGAAACCTGGCTTCTGTTCTTTTCCATCCTGTTTTCTGCCTTGACGGGATATCATGACTTGGCCTATATGCTCCATGCCCAGCATGAGATCCCGGTCTTCATCTTTTATTGGGGTTCCACCATTCTGGGAATCGCCATTGCATTCCTCCTGCTCCTGCGCTTTGACCGTTCCCTGATTTTATTCGAAACCTTGAATCGCGACTTGAATTCCATGGTGGCAGAAAAGAGCCGAACTCTGGCGCAAAGTTATCAGGAACGCCAGACCCTGGAGATGCGTCAGGCTGTATTTGGAGAAAGAGAGCGCATCATGCGCGATCTGCACGACGGACTGGGTGGTTATCTGGTAAGTGCTCTGGTTCAGGCTGAACGTCATCCGCCTCTATTAGTGCCTCTTCAACAGACTTTGCGCTCTGCCCTGGAAGATTTGCGCCTCATGATCGATTCCCTGGATGGGGACCCCACGGATCTTGCGACTCAGATGGGAAGTCTGCGCGAACGCCTGGAATCTCTCATGGAATCCAGTGGAGCTGTTTTGCATTGGCAAGTGGAGGATTCACCCAGGCTACCTTTCCCCAGCACCTCCAACACGTTGCAATTGATGCGCATGGTTCAGGAAATCTTCACGAATATTGCCAAACACAGCCATGCCTGCCATGTGTTTTTCAGTGTAGGCGCTCATCATCTGGAAGTCCGCGATGACGGGGAGGGCTTTGATACTGTAACCACGCGACCAGGACGTGGATTACCGCACCTCTACCGCCGCGCCCAACAATTGGGAATTACTCTGCACATCTCATCCTCTTCATTGGGAACCACCCTTCACCTCACTTGGTAACCCCAGGTTCAGATCGTGGCTTGCGCACGATCTAACCTTATTCGTTATCCCTTGTGTTTCGGATTTTTTAGTTAGTTATTGATAATGATTCTTATTTGCTATATGATAATGAATATCATTTGCAAATCAAGAGCGGCATGTCCCGCCCATTCACATGACTGACAGGAATACACCATGTACAAGAATTTTCATCTGAAGCCGCTCATCTCCGGACTGTTTCACGCCTCCATGCTAACGGCCTTGCCGGGAACCCTATGGGCTTACGATCTGGGCTCGGTATCCAGCGGTGCAGGCAACAGCAACGAAGCCATCCCGCCCGCCGAGTCGGCCTCGGCCAACGCCCCCACCCAGGGATCCCTGACCGCCACCGAACCTCAATCCGTCATCAACCGTAACTACATCGAGAATACCCAAACCGGGGCCTCCACCTATGTGGATAGTGCGGCCATTGCACCGGGGGTCTGGGCCTATAGCCCCAACGGTCCCGGAGGCAATGAGAACCCCGCCCTGACCCTACGCTCCTTCGTCGATGGACAATACAATGTCACCTTTGACGGAATTCCCTTTGTCGATGGTGCCAACTTCACACACCATGTCAACAGTTACTTCCTGGCTCAGGATACGGGGGAAGTGACGGTGGATCGGGGCCCAGGACAGGCCAGCACAGTGGGAGATGCCACCTATGGGGGGACCATTGCGGTTCGCTCCAACGATCCTTTGGGGGACCCGACGTCAACGGTACGGAGCCAGATCGGCAGTTTCAACTCGCGCCTGGTGGGGTTTCAGTATGACACGGGGGTGATGCAGAACTACGGGGATGCCAGCGGTTTCATCGACTACAACCATTACCAGACCGATGGTGCCTTGACTAATGACAATGAACGGCGGGGCAACATCTTTGCCAAGTTCATCAAACCCCTCGGTGAAAACACCGCCATCACCGTGGTGGCCATGCAAAATCACACCTACCAGAATGATTCGCCAGGAGCCACAGCACCACAGATAGCCCAATATGGTTCTCACTACGGATTGAACCAGAATCCCCTGAGCAGTGCCTACGTTGGGTATAACAACGATAACTTCACTACAAACTTCGACTATATTGGTCTGCAAACCCGCTTTGGCGACTGGAAAATCGACAACAAGGTATATACCACGACCTATACCCACGATGCCATGAATGGATACAACCCCAATGGTACAACGGCCACAGTTCAAGGGGCATACCCTGGGGGGATTCTGCTGGGCGGAGTAAACCCAGGAAATCAAAATATCGCAGGTTTGACCGGAATGACTACCTATACTTCCTATGGAAACATCCTGCGAGCAATCCGGTCCATGGGGAACGATGACCTGAATTTCGGCCTGTGGATTGAACGTCAGGTGCGCCAGTCATGGATCAATAACGTAGATCTTTCCACCGGAGGTACCGGTTCCATTGTCAATATACCGGGCAGTGCCAATGGGGGCAATCAGGCGGAAACCAGTTCCATGAACACCATTCAGCCCTATATGGAATATGTCTGGCGCCCCACCAGCAAGTGGTCCTTTACCTCGGGGCTGAAGTTCAACAATTTCAACCGGACCTACAATTCAGCCTTTGACACCACGGTGGGGGGTGCCTTTGCCTACTCCCATACCTGGGCGGCTCTGCTGCCCTCTCTGGACGCACACTACTATGTTTCGGATAACTGGTCTGCCTATGGGCAAGCGGCGGAGGGGTTCGTGGCGCCCATGCTATTTGGATCGTTCTACAATCCGAACCAGCCGATCCAACCCAACACCTCGGCCGGTCTGTCGTACCTCGCCCCAGAAAAAACCATGAATTACCAGTTAGGGACGGTTTTCAAGAGCAGCAAATTAACGGCTTCCGCAGATGTCTATTACATCACCAACAATAACCAGTCACAGCAAAGCGGAGTAGGAAATCTGGTTACCATCCAGAATATTGGAGCAGTACATTACCAGGGGGTGGAAGGAGAAGCCACCTATAACCTTGGCTCAGGATTCAATGCCTACGGCAACTATTCAAGAAATAGTTACACCAGTGCTCTCCCGATTTTCAACGCCCCTTCCAACACTGCGGCCCTGGGAATGCTCTATGGGCGCGACAAAGCCAATGCGTCTGTCATAGCCAAGGAAATTGGGTCGCGCTGGGGCGGAACAGATATCAACGGAAATGATACACACTTCGGCAGTTACACCACGGTCAACCTGGCAGCAGGGTATGACCTGGGCTCCCTGGGTTGGGCCAAGAACGCAAAAATGGAATTCCAACTGGATGACCTCTTCAACCGGACAGACACGATTGCCTACGCAGGTGCAACCCAAGGGGGAAACGCCTTGTTCTGGACCCTGCCGGGACGGATGTTCAGTCTCAACTTCAGTGCAAGCATATAATAAGGAGCCAACACCATGACGATGCAAGGAATTCAAGCCGCAGCCCAAAGTTCAGGCGGCATGCTCTATTTGATGGCTCTGTTGTTGCTGGTGGCCCTGACGGTCATCATCGAACGGGGTTGGTATCTGTGGCGGGTCCTGACTCAGGGGACCCAACTGATCAAGGAAGTGACCGGGGTGCACAAGGTATCGAAGGAAGCCTTCGAGGCCCTGGTGGTCCAGCATCCGGATTTGCCCCACGCCAAGGTCCTGGAAGCAGCGCTTCATCATAACCTGGAGCATGATTTTGACCGTATTTCCGACAAACTGGAAGAATCCGTCATGCGCGAAGCGCCCCATGTGGACCGCTTCCTGTGGGTGCTGGACACCATCGTGACCCTGGCCCCCCTGATGGGCCTGCTCGGAACCATCATCGGCATGTTCAATGCCTTTCAGGTGCTGGGAGACGTGTCTAACTCACCCACCAAGGTCACCGGCGGCGTGGCGGAAGCCCTGCTGGCCACGGCCTGTGGATTGTTCATCGCCATCCTCGGATTGGTGGCCTTGAACGGGTTGAACAATCGGGTACGGGTGATCATGCACCAGATGGAAACCCTCAAGATGATGTTGCTCAATCGTCTCTATCCCCATTACCATGAGTCCTACGAAGAACAGAAAAAAGTGTTGGCCGGTGTTCGCACCCGCTCTGTGGCTTGAAGGGAGGGTGAGTGATGGCTATGAATTACTTTGAAACGAAACGTGCCCGGATCGAGATCATCCCGATGATCGACATCATGTTTTTTCTGTTGGTGTTTTTCATCATGATCACGTTACACATGATTCCCTCCACCGGTGTAGCATCCAAAATGCCCAAGAGTTCCACCACCACGGCTCTGGAGCCCCCCAAGGTGCTGGTGAATGTGGATGACGAGGGGGATATTACCGTGGAGGGTCAGAAGTTGACGGCCGAGGCTCTGACGGTGCGACTCAAGGCACAAGGGGATCCGGACAAGGTGGTGGTAACCATTGCAGGCGAAAAAACCACCTCGCTCCAGTCCATGATGAAGGTGATGGATGCCTGTCGTCAGGCCGGGATTACCCAGATCGGTCTGGCTGCCCGCCAGAAGGAGAACCGATGATGAACCTTCTGCGTGCCTTCATCCTGGCCTCTCTTCTCGAAGGCCTGATGATACTGACTTTCTTATACGGTCTCCATCACGAAGTGGACAAGGTGGTAAAGCCTCCGGTCACCCTGATTCAACTGACCCAGGCTCCGGAAGCGCCCAAGACGGTGCCACCCCCCCCCACGCCCAAGCCACCGCCTCCCAAGCCGGTGGTCCATCGTACGGTGGCGCATCAGGAACCCACGCCGGTTCCTACGCCCACCCCGGCGCCCGCGCCGCCCCCCGTGGTTCCCACCCCCGTGATTCCGGCACCTGTGACCCCTCCCCAAAAAGTGGCTGAGGCAACTCCCGTACGGCCTCAACATCTGCGTCCTGCAGATATTTCCATCACTTTTGCCGACAAGGTACGCTCAGCGGTGCAAAATGCCGTGGTTTTCCCCATGGCAGCGCGGGCTGCCCATTTGTCTGGGCAAACCAAGGTAACTTTTGATTACAAGGATGGTATGGCCTCTGGCGCAAGTGTGCTGATCACGAGTGGAAACCGGATCCTGGACAAGGCGGCTTTGACCGCCGTTCATGTCGCCCATTTCCCGGAAGCCACTGCCGAGTATGCGGGAAGGGTACTGACCTTCGAGATCTGGGTAAAATTTTTGGGCCTGGATGAGCATGAATGAAGGTACCAACCACTTCGTCTTTTGACTCGTTACCGACCTGCGCGAAAAGCCCCGTCGTTCAAGGCGGGGAGGATGTCAAAGGAACAGAATGCCTGTCACCACAGCAAACAAAAGAAAAGGGAAAGACAGGACATGAAATTCGCGCCAAATTTGACGATCCCTTGCCATCCGCAAGGCGATCAGATTGGCCATGGAACCGACAAATAGTCCGAACCCTCCCGCATTAACCCCATAGGCCAAGGATTTGAGAGAGTCTGTCTCTGGTGCCATAAAAAGGGTTGCAGGTACATTACTCATCACTTGTGACAATAAAATTCCCCATAAAAACAGGATGATATGAGATTTACCCTGACCTAGGCCCGGCAATTGATGCGGATTGAAAAAAGAACTCAGAAACCCAACATCGATGAAGAATAACGTAAATGTCACCAACAAACCCCAATCGAGGAAACGCAACAAGAGCGGACGAAAAATCCCTAATCCGAGCGCCAGCGCTAATGCCCAAGTGGAATGCCCGGTTTCCACCAAGCCCAGAAAAGGAAGATAAAGTCCCAGACTAATCCAAAAAAGCCCCCGTAATACGGTAATAGCATGGTCCTCGAGATGAAGGACAATGGGGCGTCGTGAACTGCCCAACTCCACCAGAAGTGCCAGTCCGGCCAGCAGAACCAATCCCCAGGGAGCCATCATTTCAATAAAACCCGGGAAGGATAAGTGACTTAATTGCCAGAGATAGATATTCTGGGGATTACCGATGGGAGACAACAGGGATCCCACATTGACCCCCAATGCCTCGAAGATGATCAGTCGACGCCAGGAAACTGGCGCCAGTTGTCGCAAAGCCAAGGTAAGCGGAACCACAACGAAAAGTGCGATATCGTTGGTCAAAAAAGTAGAAAGGATTATGGAAGCCCAGGTCAACCACCGTGCCAAGGATCGTTCACTATGAACCCGATCCAGCAAATGTCGCCCTAACTTTGGCAAAATCCGGCTCTGTTCAATTCCTTGCGTCAGAAGCATCAGTCCACCCAGAACCTCTAGCGTCGGAAGGTGTATGCGATGCACCGCTCCCGCCCAGGCGGTAGGGTGAAAAAAACCCATCAAAATTCCGAGAGCAATCAAGAGTTGGAGTAAGGGCTCTTTCAACCAGAGGAAACTCACGGGCGTTTTTGCCGCGTCGGTGACCGGATTGGTCCCATCAGGGAATGGAGGTGGCCCGTCGAAGGCAGGGAGGGTAAAGCCCGCGGCAGATCATCAGAAACGAATTGCCCACAAAAACATTGGGTTTTCTGCGCTAATCCGTCCAATTTCTGTTCTTCATAAGAATCCAGGAAAGAATGCCAAAATAAAAGAGCGCCGGCCAAAGGATGGTTTAGCGCCTGTAGCAGGGCCCAATGTTTGGCTTCATAGGACTTGACGGGGATATTGACCACGCGCTTGTCAGACAACACAGGATAGAAACGCAACAGGATATCTTCATCGAAGGGAGAATCCACCAAAAAAACCCATTGATGCCGTGCCAGACACCGTTGTATCAAAGAAACGCAGGATTCCAGGTCCGTCACACTGCCCGTCGTTGGCAGCAGGTGCAAACCGCCTGATTCCTCCAGGAACCTCACATGTTTTTCCCTTGCCCGACTTTCCGCGCGGGGTTCATGTTTCGCACGGTATCCTAAGTTTTCCAGTACGGTCCACACGATATTTCTCTCCTTGATCAACGGTACGCTCTAGGCACGGATTAATCCAACCATCACTCCCTCGATATGCAGAGCATGTTTTTTCAGGTTCACTTCAATGACCGGATAGTCAGGGTTTTCCGGGCGCAATTCCACCCGCTCGCCCTGACGATAAAATCTTTTTATCGTCACTTCATCCTCTAATCGCGCTACCACGATCTGTCCATTCTGGGCAATGAGGGTATGATGTACCGCAACCAGATCCCCTTCCAAAATACCTGCATTGCGCATACTTTCTCCCTGCACGCGCAGCAGGTAATGCGCCACAGGCTGAAATAACTCTGGCGCAATTGGCTCATAGGATTCGATATGTGCAAGAGCCAGTATGGGTTGTCCTGCCGCCACCTTGCCGATGAGCGGTAACCCGCTGGCTTCCTTGGGTCCTTCTACCAAACGGATCCCCCGTGAAACTCCCTGAACCAGTTCGATCGCCCCTTTACGTTCCAGTGCCCGCAAATGCGACTCCGCCGCATTGGGTGAACGAAACCCCATGGCGGCACAGAGCGCAAGGCGTGTTGGCGGAATACCATGATCCACCATATACTGGCGTATCCAAAGAAGAATTTCCTGTTGACGTGGTGTAAGTTCCTGCATGGGAAGCACTCCGTTCAAAGCAAGTAACTGTAATTATATACAGTCAAAAGAATTATGCAACTCAAAGTTTTGTTCCATGCTATTTTCACGGAGGATACATCATGCCAACTACTGAGTTAACGCATCCTGCTCTCTTTCTTGGTCATGGCAATCCCATGCATGCCCTGGGTCACGATCCCGTCACCGACCAATGGTGTACTTTGGGCAGTCAATTACCCCGCCCACAAGGGATTGTGGTCTTTTCTGCCCATTGGGGCCTCAAACATTGTGCCGTCACCGCCATGGCTCGTCCCCGTACGATTCATGATTTCGGGGGTTTCCCACGCGCCCTCTATCAGATTCAATATCCCTGTCCGGGCAGTCCGCAACTGGCCCACCGAGTCTGCACTCTTTTATCCCCCTGGCCTGTCCACACAGATCACGAATGGGGACTGGATCATGGGGCCTGGTCTCTTCTTCTGCATCTATATCCAGATGCAGATATCCCCGTGATTCAAGTGGCACTCGATCTGAGCCAGTCTCCAGGCTTCCATTACGAACTGGGCAAACGATTGGCCCCTTTGCGCAAAGAAGGGGTTCTTCTGCTGGGAAGCGGCAATATTGTTCATCATCTTGGGGCCGCACTATGGGAAGAGATGTCCCCTCCCCACGCCTGGGCCAAAAGTTTTGATGACTGGGTCGTGGAATGCATCAGAAAGCACGACCATGAATCTTTACTTGAATGGGATCGGTGGCCTGCAGAAGGATACCTGGCCGTCCCCACTCCGGAACATTTTCTGCCCCTGCTCCCCATTCTGGGTTCGTTTCAGTCCACGGATCAAGTTTCTTTCCCTGTCCGACTTATGGAAATGGCGGCTATCAGCATGACGGGCGTCCTTCTTTCACCAAGAGAAGGATCCTCTGGTCCAGAAACTAATCAGGAACGAAACGTAGTACCGCACTGTTGATGCAGTAGCGCTTGCCTGTGGGAGGGGGGCCATCGTCAAAAACATGACCGAGGTGAATCCCGGAACTGGCACTCAACACCTCGATACGATGCATGCCATGGCTATCATCCTCACGCATGATCAGGGCACCGGACACTGGAGCAAAAAAACTGGGCCATCCGGAATGGCTTCCAAACTTGGCATCGCTCCGGAACAAAGGTTGACCGGTGACAGGATCCACATAGGTACCCGAAACATGGTTGTCAAGGAATGACCCTGTAAATGCAGGTTCTGTTTCTCCTTTGAAGGCAATGGCCTGTTGCTCTTGGGTTAATGTCCAATGGCCCAACCAATTCCAGAATGCGTGTTGATCCCCATTGAATCCCGTAAAACGACTGATTTCCTCGCCATTCTGGAACAATACGCTGGTGGGACTGGCCCACACGGCACTTTTGAGATGCCAACCCACGGGTGCTTGAGCAGAAGGAGTCCGCGTCACTGGAACGGCAGATTTCCAATGTTTTAGTACCTGAGCCTCGAACTGCCGACAGTAATCGCAATCTACCCCCTCAAAGACGACCAATTGAGTCGCTGCCAGGGATTTTCCATCGAGAAGAGGAACTGAGTGACTCAGTGATTTCTCCGGTTGCTGGGCAGGAAAAACCACACCGGTTCCACCCAACCCACAATAACCCTCAGGATGTTTCTGAAGATAGCGTTGATGGTATTCTTCCGCCCGGTAAAAATGCTCTAAAGGAGCTAATTCGGTTGTCATGGCAGGATATCCTGCGGCAGTCAGGGCGGACTGATAGATTTTCATCACGGACAACGCTTCATTTCGTTGATCGGGATGGGTGTAAAAAACGACACTCCGATAGTTGGGACCCTCATCGTTTCCTTGGCGATTTCCCTGAGTCGGGTCATGATTCTCGAAAAAATCCATCAGAATCTGGCGAGTGGAAATGATCCGGGAATCGTAATCCACTTCCACCACCTCGGCATGGACCCGATTCTTTCCTTCGATGGCTTCCCTCAGTACCATTTGATAGGTTGGATTGGCGGTTTCTCCTCCCGCATATCCCACCTCGGTATGCACCACGCCCGGAAGCGAAGCCAGACGCTTTTCTGCCCCCCAGAAACAGCCCATACCCAACACCAGACGGGAAAGATGTGGAGAAACCGAAGATTGTCCAAAAACCGGATTTAGACTCATTATGACCACCTGGATAAAAAAGGGTCCTGTTCTCTGGCCACTGGGTCAAGTCATCCAGCGCCGCAGCCACACGCAAGTTCCGCGCTGTAATCTGTTAGAATACGGCGTCGCCCGGATGGTGAAACTGGTAGACACAAGGGACTTAAAATCCCTCGGCCATTGCGGCTGTGCCGGTTCGATTCCGGCTCCGGGCACCATCAAGCAGTCCAAAGACCTCCAAAAAATAAAAATGGTCTAATAATTTCAAATAATTACTGATACCACAAACTCGGTTGAAAATTCTTCTTAAAGATGCTTTTTCAAAAACTCCATAGTTCTTATCCAAGCAAGTTCTGCAGATTTTGCATCGTGCTTTAAATAGGCGAGATTTTTGGAGTCAGCCTCTTCATTGGCAAAGGCATGCTTTGCGTTGTAGCGGAAAAACTCAAAGGGGACTGAAGAATCCGTTAATTTTTTCTCTAACGCATCAACCCCACCTATAGTGAATACATCGTCAAGGGTAGCCCAGTGCCCCATGATGGGTACGCTAATCTTGGTGGCATCAACATATTCCAAGGGTGGATAGCCATACCAAATTACCGCAGCATCCAACTCCGGCACAAAAACACTTGAAAGAAGAGTTAACGCCCCCCCCATACAAAATCCAGTGATGCCGACTTTTTGGATTCCAAGACTCTTCAAATATTGAACCGCGCCGCGAACATCCTGACTGGCCGCATCAGCAAAATCAAGCCCATTCATTAAATGATTGGCTTCATTTTCTTCCAAAGCCAATTTGCCGCGATATAAATCAGGCACTAACGCTTGGTAACCTGCCCCTGCCAATCTATCAGCAACAGATTTGATTTGATCATTCAGACCCCACCACTCCTGAATAACTACGATTGCCGGGGCATTTTCAGACCCCTTGGGTTTGACCAGATAAGCACTGGCAGTCTGACCATCTGGTCTTTTATAACTGATCATTGAGCCCATTAAATTCCCTTGAATTGGTTTGCTTTGAACTTGTCCGAACATCTATAGCCTGATCATGAATGGCTGAACTTTTTAATGATATATTGTCGATCAATTTTCCAGTTCCCGCAATCAGAAAAGCGCTTGACCGGCACTTTTGGGCACAAGGCTACCTGCCCTAAGATGAGGGAATATGGGTTGTCGCCGCGTTCTTGAGAAACCAGCCCAGGAAGATAATCCACAAACCTCCCGGAATGTCTCCGGAGAATATTTTCCAGAAACCAATCAATATGAAAACAAAAGCAAATCCCTGTCCAACTTTTGCGGCAATGAAGGTAGCCCGTGGCAGATCTCCCGTTATGGCCCAAACCATGGCTCGAAATACCCGTCCACCATCAAGAGGGTATCCTGGAATGAGATTGAATAGCCCCAGGGCCAGATTGATGTAGGCCAGATATTTGAACAGGGCAAGCAAGGGGGGGTTGTCTGAAAACACGCGCAGAAGTTCATTGCATACGAAAGCCAGGAAAAAACTCACTAATGGGCCTGCGACGGCTATCAAAAACTCCGCGCCTGCATTGGGTGACTCTCCCTCTATCTGGGCGACCCCGCCAAACATGAACAGCGTGATGCTGCGTACCTGAATTTTGTACCACAGGGCCACGACAGAATGTCCGATTTCGTGCAGAAGAATGCTCGCAAAATAGAACAAGGCAGTCACTCCCGCCATGACCCAATACATTACCGGTGACCAATTGAAAAATTCGGCGGGGTAATAATCATCTGCCAGCATCCATGTGAGCAGGCCAAAAATTAAAAACCAGGATGAATCCAAGCCCACCGGAATTCCAAAAACTCTTCCCAGGAAGTACTGTTTGCGAGCCACTTACTGAAAAACCCGAATAATCTGCTCATCAATCACTAACACCTGATCTTCTTCGTCTGCGATTCTCATCTCAATTCCGTGTCTCCGCGCATTTAAAGCCAACATAACCCGCACCGATGACGGCCATGAGAGCCAGGATTGTCGAACCAAACTCTGGTGTCCGAAGAAGATCATTGAGCATCCTCCGGAACCATTTTGATCGCCCCGCAAGGGCACTCGGCAACACAGATTCCGCAGCCCTTGCAATAGTCATAGTTGATCTGAAAACGCTTGCCGTGACCCAGCTTGATCACCGCATTGTCGGGACATACACCATAGCAGTTATCGCACTCGAAACAGTTGCCGCAGGATAGGCAGCGACGCGCCTCGAACAAGGCATTGTTCTCGTTTAGACCGCCCTGCACTTCCTCGAAACCGGACTGGCGGCGTATAGCATCCAGCACCGGGCGCATGATTTTAGGGGCATCGGAGTAATACCATGGGTTGAGCATATTGAAAATCACCGGCTCGTGTTTGGCAGCGGGCACGTAAGTTCTGTCGCGCAACCAGGCGTCAATGTGACGCGCGGCCTTTTTTCCATGCCCGACCCCCGTTGTCACGGTGCGCTCCGATGGCACCATGTCGCCTCCAGCGAAAATTCCCGGATGCCCGGTCATCATGTTGCTGCCGATCTGAACTGTGCCATCCTTAATCTCTAGGCCAGCCACACTTTGCAGTAGAGACAGATCGACATCCTGCCCGAGCGCCAGCACCAGAGAATCCGCCTCCATGGTTTCGAATTCTCCCGTAGGTTGCGGATAACCTTTTTCGTCCAGCACCATTTTCTCAATGGCAAGGTTATGCTCGCCCACAGATATAATCGTGGAAAGCCATTTGATCATCACGCCTTCCTGCAGCGCTTCTTCCACCTCGAAATCGTGCGCAGGCATCTTCTCGCGGGTACGGCGATAGACGATAATGGTTTCAGTCGCTCCCAAGCGCTTGGCGGTGCGTGCCACATCGATTGCAGTATTGCCTCCACCATAAACCACCACACGGCGGCCCAGCATCGGTTTGTCCTCACCTTCCATGCTGCGCAACACGGAAACCGCATCCATGATATGTGCCGCGTCGCCTACCGGAATGAAAGCACGCTTGCCAATGTGTGCGCCAACCGCGAGAAATGCCGCGTCAAAATTACCTGCGCGCATGCTGTCCTCGATATTCATCACTTTGGTATTGAGTTTGAGCATCACACCGAAATCGAGTATACGCGCTACCTCGGCATCCAGCACTTGGCGAGGCAGACGATATTTTGGGATACCAAAGCGCATCATGCCGCCGGACAGCGGACCAGCTTCGTGTATTTCCACGCTGTGTCCGAGACGCGCAAGATGGTAGGCAGCAGACAGTCCGGATGGGCCAGCACCCACTACCAGCACTTTCTTGCCGGATGTTGCGGCGGGCTTATGGAATTTCCAGCCGTGCCTGATCGCTTCATCGCCGAGAAAGCGTTCGACCGAATTGATGCCGACTGCACTGTCCAGATGACCGCGATTGCATACATCTTCGCAAGGGTGATAACAAACTCGCCCCATGATCGCTGGCAGCGGATTGTCCAAGGTCAGCACACGCCAAGCTTGTTCATAGTCTCCCGATTCGGCATGAAACAACCAGCCCTGGATATTTTCTCCTGCGGGACACCCCGCGTTGCACGGAGGCAACCGATCCAAATAAACCGGTTTCATGGTGCGCCATGATCCAGTGTGATTGGCCAGCGAGGAACCGGGATCCAGAGTGATGGCAAATGGTTTATCCATCATGATATCTCCTGTTGTTGCACCAACCCGTATTTGCGGATGTTGCGATCGGCGCGCTCCTGTATGCGCGCGATGACATCCAGTTCGGGTTTGGTACCGAACAAATGGGCAAAGCGTTTTTGTGGTTTCAGGTATTCCTCGACAGGTAATTGCTTGCGTATCGGCAACGTGCTGACTTGCAAGCCATACTCGGATTCAAATATCGGAAACAAGCCGGTTTCATGCGCCAGTCGCGCGATGCGAATGGTGTCGTGCGAAGCTATACCCCAACCCAGGGGACACGGTACGAGGATGTGGATGTAGCGCGCGCCGCGAAATTCCATTGCGCGTTTCACTTTGGCTTCGAGGTCATGCAGATCGGCTACTGTAGCTGTCGCTACATAAGGTATCTCGTGCGCCATCGCGATCGCGGGAACAAACTTGCCCTGCCCGAAAACATTGCCGGGATTCGGCCCCACGGGCATCGTGGTTGCAGTGCGTGCTGCGGGAGGCGTGGCAGACGAACGTTGCACACCGGTATTCATGTATGCCTCATTGTCGTAGCAGATATACAACACATCATCGTTGCGTTCAAACATGCCAGACAAGCAACCAAATCCAATGTCGGTGGTGCCACCGTCACCACCCTGCGCGACCACCCGAATTTCGTTGCGCCCTTTGACCTTCAAGGCTGCCGCAATGCCGGTGGCCACCGCTGCGGTGTTGCCAAACAAGGAATGCATCCAAGGCAATTGCCATGATGTTTCGGGATAGGGAGTGGTAAATACTTCCAGACAGCCAGTGGCATTCGCCGCGATCAGTTGCGAGTTGGTTGCCTCCATGGCCGCATCCAGTGCATAGCGCGCGCCCAAAGCCTCCCCGCATCCCTGGCAGGCACGGTGTCCCGAGTTGATGGCGTTGCTACGATTCCGATGCGACTGGACGCTACGGTCTTCGGGTTTCAGCAAGCGGTTGCCGACGGTGAAAGTACCGGTCTGGTAAAATTTGACAGGTTGGAATGGCATGTTATCTCCTCATGGGATTTTGGATGCAACGGTGCCGATATCGCGCAGAATATTTTCCGCCACAGGTCCGGAACGGCGCACACTGCGTTCCCGCGCCAACTGCTTATTGACCACATTCCAATCCAGGTCCAGAAAGGTCAGCGGTTCCAACAAGCCCTGTTCCACTTTGCGGAACAAATTGTGCAAGGACTTGCGCGTGATCGCACGACCACCCAACCCGGCCACCACAGTGTAGTTCGGCACGTTCAGCCCGGACATGGCTATGCGTACGTCGGTGGAGAGTATCCCACCGATGCCCACTGCCAAACTCTTTTCCAGCACCACCACACGTCGAGCCTTGTGCAACGCAGCGCGCACCGAGTGCAGTGGAAAGGGGCGAAAACTGGTGATCCCCAATACGCCGATTTGGTGACCGTCATCGCGCATCTCGTCGACGGTATCCTTGATGGTACCCAAAACCGAGCCCATCGACACCACGATGGTCTCGGCATCCTCGGCACGATAGGTGTGCATTAGGCCACCAGTATCGCGCCCAAATACCTGTTTGAATTCGGCTGCCAGTTGCGGAATACGCTCCAGTGCCTGCATATGCTTGGCATGAGCCAGGTAGCGCACTTCCATGAAAGCTTCCGGCCCGACCATCGCACCAATGGAAACCGGTTCACGCGGATCCAGCGACTGACGAGGTTCGTAAGACGGCAAATAGGCATCAACCTGTTGCTGCGTCGGCAGGTCCACCTGTTCGTAGGCATGGGTGAGTATGAAACCATCCATGCACACCATCACCGGTAGAGATAATTCCTCAGCCAGTCTGAAAGCTTGAATGTGCAGGTCCAGCGCCTCCTGATTGGTCTCTGCAAACCACTGCATCCACCCGGAATCGCGCTGTGACATAGCATCAGAATAGTCGTTCAAAATATTGATCGGTGCCCCGATGGCACGGTTTGCCACTGTCATCACAATGGGCAGACCGAGACCGGATGCGTTGTAGATCGCCTCCGACATGAATAGCACGCCCTGGCTGGCGGTGGCCGTATAGGCGCGCGCACCGGTGGCGGATGCACCGATCGAGACCGACATCGCGGCAAATTCACTCTCCACATTGATGAACTCGCATCCGGTCAATTTGCCGCTCTTTACCATTTCCCCGAGCGCCTCGACAATGTGTGTCTGGGGCGTGATGGGATAGGCACAGACCACCTCGGGGCGGCACATGGCAATAGTTTCGGCTACGGCGCGGGAACCTTCGATTTGCTTAAGCATCTGTGGTAACCTCCAAGGCACGGGCTTTGATCCGGTTGTAGGCTTCAGTAGCTGCGGCGATGTTGCCATCCGCAACCTTGCCGGAAAATTTTTCGGAAATGGCCTTGATCACCGACTCCAGGCGTACCAACCCGGAGAGTGCGGCAAAACCAGCGATCAATGGCACATTGGGTATCGGACGGCCGATATGCTTAAGTGCGATTTCAGTAGCCGATAACGTACATAGCCGTTCGGGTGAACTGCTGCCAGCCAGTTCACTTAATCCCAGCTCTTCGAAACTGCGACCCGTGTTGAGCAGGATATATCCATCCTTCTTCAGCCCGTCAAATACATCAACCTGATGCAGCAGCGTAATATCCTGGATGATGAGGGCATCCGGTTCCATGACCGGTTCGCGCAGACGAATCTCCCGGTCTGCAATGCGACAAAATGACACCACCGGCGCACCCATACGCTCCGAACCGAAACTGGGAAAGGCTTGGGCATTGCGTCCCTCGACAAAGGCCGAAATCGAAAATATTTCTGCCGCCGTCACGACGCCCTGACCTCCTCGACCATGTATACGTAGTTCAAACATATCCGACCCCTCTTTTGGCCTCGTTGTTCCAATCTTACTTCTTTGCCATGCTATTACCAAATAGCCCCGCCAGACTGACAGCCTGATGTCGTGCATAATTGGGTCACCAACTTCATTGCCTCATCCAGATTGGTAGAGGCCTTCTCGGTTAATTTTTCGCCCAATTCAAAATCGTAGCCTCGAATGCGCAGCAAAAACGCAGGGGGCGCCTGTTTTCGATACACCTGTCGGTAAGCGTACAACAGGGCGGTGGGGGTCATCGCATGGCTGGTGTAACTGTCATCCTTCACCGCGCCAATTTCAGAAAAGTCGAAGGGCTCAGCACAAGAAATATCGGCATCGATGAACAATACCTGCCCGCACTCGGCCAGATCGGTAACATGCTCGACCTGCAATTGCATGTCATTCTGGCACTCGACATGGGCAAGCCGTAATTTCGCGATTCGCCCAATCAACTCAGGACCAAGCGCATCGTCTCCGCGCCCGGGATTGCCATATCCGAAAATCAGCATGTTAATCATGGCGTTCAGAACATTCCTTCGATCGAGCCATTGCCGCCCTTGGTCATCCAGTCCAGCAACACACCCTCCGCGTCGAGCAATTCAACCTGCAACGGCATCTTGCCCAGCGCGTGAGTGGCGCAGGATAAACAGGGGTCATAGGCGCGCACGGCGACTTCCAGATGGTTGAGCAAACCTTCGGTGATCTCGTGACCCTCGAGGTATTGATTAGCAACTGAACGCACCGATTCATTCATCGCCTGATTGTTGCCTGTGGTCGAAACGATCAGGTTAGCCTTTTCTATCAACCCCTGTTCGTCGATCTGATAGTGATGGAACAGCGTACCACGCGGCGCCTCGATCACACCGATACCAGTGCTGCGTTTTTCCCCCATTTCCGCTACCAGATCAGTGCCGGTAATTTCCGGATCACGCAGCAACTGGTTGATGGATTCGGCGCAATGCAAGGCTTCAATCATGCGCGCCCAGTGATAGGCGAGCGTGTCATGCACGAAACCGCCATGACCAAATTCCTTGAAACGCTTGCGCGATGCTTCTGCCAAAGGGGTGGAAATAAAATCACAGTTGTTCACCCGCGCCAGCGGGCCGACGCGATACCAACCCTGTTGCTTGCCCAACTCAACCAGATATGGGAACTTCATGTAACTCCATGACCGCACTTCTTCCCGTATGATCTGCTGATACCCTCGATAATCGAACTGATCGAAAATATTCGCACCGCTTGGAAAACTTGCGCGCAATCCACCGTGATAGAGTTCCAATTCTCCGCTGCTGCCGATCATGCTCAGGAAGTTGCTACGGATAGCAGCGTAGCCGTGGTGCTCGGGGTGTGCGGTATGTATCTGCTCGTTCAGCGCCACCGCATCCTGGCACCATATCAGAATGTCATCGATACCGACCAGCAGGGTGTCGCGCTCGGCAAGGGTAAGCGGCTTGTTCATGCCGCCCGGCACAGTAGCCGTACCATGAATACGCTTGCCGGCAATCGCTGCGATGATTTGCTGTCCATACTTGCGCAACTTCACACCTTTCAGCCCGAGTTCCGGATATTTGTCCAGCACGCCAACGATGTTGCGTTTCGCCGGATCGCTGCCGAATCCGAACAGCAGATCGGGCGACGACAGGTGAAAAAAATGCAGTGCGTGTGATTGCAGGATCTGACCGAAATGCAGCAAACGACGCAGTTTTTCTGCCGTGGGCATGAGACGCTCGACGCCCACCAACTGATCCACCGCCTTGGCTGCAGCCAATTGATGACTTACCGGGCAGATTCCGCACAGGCGTTGCACTAAGAATGGTATTTCCCAGTAGGGACGCCCCTGAATGAATTTTTCGAAACCACGGAATTCCACGATGTGCAGGCGCGCTTCATGGATGTGATTCGCCGCATCGAGCATCAGCGTGATCTTGCCGTGCCCTTCGACCCGCGAGATGGGATCGATGGCGACGCGCCTCAGGCTGGGCTGGTGGATTTTGCCGGATGGAACTGTCGCATTCTCTTTCATGGCGGGATATCTTTAATCGTAATGCAGCAATCTTTTTGGAAGCACAGGTTCCCGACCTTCCAGCAGATCGCCGAGTACGCTCATAAACTCCTCTGGTGACGGCGGGCAACCCGGCAGGTAGTAATCCACCCGCACCACTTCATGAATGGGATGCACTTTGTCGAGCAGCAGCGGCAGTTCCGCATCATCGGGAATCTGCGGGTTCTCCACGCCGATCCCGTTCAGATAGGACTCTTCGAGGCATGCACGCAGATCGAAATGGTTGCGCATCGCCGGGACGCCACCATTGATGGCACAGGCACCGACTGCGATCAATACCCTGCAATTGGCGCGAAACTCACGCAGTACATGCACATTGTCCCCATTGCACAATCCGCCCTCTACCATACCGATGTCGCAAGGTCCGCAATGCTTGATGTCGTTCAGCGGCGAGCGATCGAACTCCACATGCTCAAGAAATTCCACCAGCCGTTCATCCATGTCGAGAAAGGACATATGGCAGCCAAAACAACCGGCGAGCGAAGTCGTGGCGATCCTGAACTTACTCATTAGTATGCCTCGCCTTGGCCTGGATCACTTTTTCAAGACCGATTTCTCCGACTTGATGCAGGTCGAAGGTACGCCGCCCAATCGGTATTTCATAGCCGTGCTCCTTGATCAGGATCGCACCAACCGGACAAATGTGTGCAGCCATGTCGCTGGTTTCAAGATCACTGTCGGCCAACTTTCCGCTGGGCGAATTCACAACCAGATGCGCAGTGACGCCGCGCCCGGCGATGGCGAACACGTTTTTGCCGTCCACTTCACGGCTGGCGCGCACGCACAACTCGCAGAGTATGCAGCGGTCGCGATCCAGCATCACGGTCAAATGCGAGGCATCCACTTCGCGGCGCTGAAAGAACTGTGGGAAATGTCCATCCAGCATACCCAGAAAATAGGCCATTGCCTGTAGCGTGCAGTTACCGGTCTTTTCGCAGGATGGACACAGATGATTGCCTTCGATGAATAACAGTTGCGTGATGGTTTTGCGCGCCTCATTCAGAACAGGCGTATTGTTGCTGACCTGTTGACCGGCCACGGCGGGTGTGGTGCAGGACGACATGCACTTATTACCGATATCGACCATGCACAACTTGCAACTGCCGTGCGGCGTAAGTCCGGGGTGATGACACAAATGGGGTATATAGATACCGGCGGCAAGTGCCGCATCCATGATGGTCTGCCCGTCTTTGAACGGGATCTCGACGCCATCCATATCAAAGGTATTCGAGTTGAACGCATACCGGTTTTCTTCGGCGCCCATGTCATCCTCCCGCTATCTCAAGATGGGCGGTCGCATCATTGCGATGCGTGAGTTGTCGTGCCTCTTCCAGCGCCGCGTCCAGATCGAAGCAGGGTTCATAATCATTGTGCGCCAAACGCTGCTCGAACAGATGCGGAAAATGATGTAAACAGTCCAAGACGGAATTTGCAGCCGTCTGCCCCAATCCGCAATGCGAACTGCGTTTGATCAGGGTGACCAAACGTTTCATTTCATCCACGTCATACTGCGTGCCATGACCACCGGCGATCTTGTCGAGTCCGTTTTTGAGTAGCGTCGTGCCCACCCGGCAAGGCGTACAGAAGCCACAGCTTTCATGGGCAAAAAAATGGGCGAAGTTCACCAGGATCGCCAGCAGGTCGCGCTCCTGGCCGAACACCATGAATGAGCCGCCAGTGGGCAAATCCTCGAAGCCCAGTTTGCGTTCGAATTGCGCGCTGCCGATCAGCGTTCCGGAAGGACCACCGACCTGTACTGCCTGAACATCTCCCGCACCGCAATCGTCCAGTACTTGCCGGATGCTCACACCGAAGGAATATTCGTAAATTCCGGGAACTGAACAGTCGCCACTCACACTCAGAATTTTGCTGCCCGTCGATTTTTCCGTGCCCGCTGCCCTGAACCATGCGCTGCTGTGCAAAGAAATCTGAGCGGCAGCGGCAAATGTTTCGACATTATTGACAACGGTGGGCTGACCGAGATAACCGTGCGTCACCGGAAAAGGCGGACGATTGCGCGGCACACCACGCCTTCCTTCCAGTGATTCGATCAACGCGGATTCTTCACCGCAAATGTAAGCACCTGCCCCAACGACGATCTCGATGTCAAAATCGAACCTGCGCTGGCCAAGAATATGGTTACCCAGCAAACCCAATTGCCGCCTATGCGTCAGTATGGCTTGCAATTGCGGCAGCAGATAGCGATATTCGCCGCGCAAATAGAGAAATCCCTGTTTTGCACCGATCACGGCAGCACATAGGGTCATTCCTTCGAACACCGCATCGGCGTGGCTATGCAACAGCACACGATCCTTGAATGTGCCAGGTTCCCCTTCATCGGCATTGCAAAGCACGTAATGCGCAGTTCCCTGGGCCTCGCGGCAAAGTTTCCATTTGATGCCGGTACTGAATCCTGCGCCACCCCGTCCGCGTAGCCCTGACTGGATGATTTCAGACAGTGTGGCATCAAAGCCACGGACCAACGCCGCACGAATACCCGCACCCGCAGCAAAATCATTCTTGAGCAACACCTCCGCACGGCGGATATTGTCCTCAACACAAAACCATTCGGCGGGCCAGTCCGAAAGCGCTGTTTCCATTTCAACCAGTTCAGCCACACGCATGATCTTCCTGGAATCCAGACCGGTGATCGGCATTCCGTTAACCAGCAAGGCAGCACCATGATCACACATGCCGATGCAGGATGTTTCATCTATGCTGATCAAACCATCGGCACGCGTCTTACCAGCAACCATATGCAGGCGATCACAGAGCAAGTGCAGCAGATTCTCGCCACCCCGCATGAACCCGCAACTGGTGCAATTGCTGAACAGGATGGTGTATTTTCCACGGGGTGATTTGGATAGAAATGAATAGAACTCGACCACAGATTCGACCTGGCTGACCGGCAGACCAAGATGTTCGGAAACTGCGCGCACGGTCTGGTCAGAGAGATGAAGAAGTTTTTGTTGTAGCGTATACAGGACATCCAGCAAGTGCCTGGATTGTGAACAAGCACTCGCAACAATTACATTCAACTTTTCAGTGCCCCCCGTTCCGCCCGTGGAATTCATGGTCGGTTCACTTTAGATGTCCCCACCCTTTCAATTTCAACGAATCTCTCCTCGCCGGGAGCAGCAGGTTGAACTTGATGAACCTGGAGTTGACGATGATCTGCCGACCCGCCAGTGGTTGAATTTCGAAGCAACCGGCAGAAAAATGTTCATGATTTTTCTCCAAGGCAGACCAGTTTCATTATTTGGAATTGCCTGACAAACGTTGTTCTACCTCCAGCACAAGCCGAGTGGTGGTGAGTATCGTATCCGGATTGAGGCTCATGGAGTCGATGCCGAGTTCCACCAGATATTCCGCCATCTCGGGATAGTCCGACGGTGCCTGTCCACACAAACCGGAATGGCGGCCATTGCGTTTTGCACCTTCCACCGCCATGCGAATCATCTCTTTCACGCCGGCATCACGTTCATCGAAATCGAAGGCAACGATCTCGGAATCGCGGTCCACACCCAGAGTCAACTGAGTCAGATCATTGGAACCGATGGAGAAACCGTCAAACAGTTTTGCGAAAGCGTCGATCAGGATGACGTTATTGGGTATTTCGCACATGACATAAACCTCCAGTCCGTTATCGCCACGCTTGAGGCCGTGCATGGCCATCGCTTCCAGCACCTTTTCGCCCTCTTGTACGCGACGACAAAAAGGAATCATCAACTTGACGTTGGTCAGTCCCATCTCGTCACGCACCCGTTTCATCGCCGCGCATTCCAGCGCAAATCCCTCGGCGTAGGCGGGGTGGGTATAACGGGAAGCGCCGCGAAAACCGATCATCGGATTCCCCTCCTCCGGCTCAAAAAATATCCCGCCCAACAAGGTGGCGTACTCGTTGCTCTTGAAATCGCTCATACGCACCACACAGGGTTTTGGATACACCGCTGCCGCAATCGTGGCGACACCTTCAGCAAGGGTCTTGACGAAAAAATCCACCGGGCTTTCATAAGCGGTACTGAGGGCGGCGATTTTCTCGCAGGTTGCTGAATCCAACTTCTCCGGATGTTTCAGTGCCATTGGGTGCACCTTGATGTATTCATTGATAATGAATTCCATGCGTGCCAGCCCGATGCCATCCAGAGGCAAGGAGGCAAGACTGAATGCCTGATCCGGATTACCCAAATTCATCATGATCTTGGTTTTGGGGTGTCCCAACTGGCTTAGATCAGTTTGCTGAATATCAAAACCCAGTATGCCGTCATAAACAGTTCCAGTTTCACCTTCGGCGCAACTGATCGTGATCGCCTGACCGTTTTTGATTACCTCATTCGTGTTTTCGGTTCCCACGATGGCTGGAATGCCAAGTTCCCGTGACACAATGGCAGCATGACAGGTACGGCCACCCCGGCTCGTCACGATCGCGGCGGCGATCTTCATCACAGGTTCCCAATCCGGTGTCGTGGTATCAGCAACCAGCACTTCCCCCGGTTGAAAATCCTCCAGATGTTTGACGTCGTTGATGATGCGCGCCTTCCCTGCACCAATCTTGGTGCCGACAGCCCTTCCTCGAAGAAGAACCGCAGACCTTTCCTTGAGATGATAAATCTCGAGGATGTTGCCTTTCCTTTGTGATGACACTGTTTCCGGTCGCGCCTGCACCATATACAATTGACCATCCAACCCGTCTTTTGCCCACTCCATGTCCATGGGCTTGTATGAACCGGCTTTGTTGGAATAGTGGTTTTCAACCTTGATGGCATAGTCGGTCAATACCATGACATCCGAATCGGTAATGCAATAGTGGCTTCTTTCTTCGCTGCTGGTGTCAATATTCTTGGTGTATTCCACCGCGATATTGCCAGTATTGAGTGTGTTGGTAAAAATCATCTTTTTTTCTTTGCTGCCCAAACGGCGTTTCAGGACAGCGCGATAACCCATGACAAAACTGGGCTTGTGCGCATAGAAACTGTCCGGGTCGATGGTGCCCTGAACGACATTTTCGCCGAGTCCTGGGGCAGCATTGATGAAGACAACGTCCTTGAAACCCGTTTCCGTGTCCAGCGAAAACATCACACCACTGGCCCCGATATCACTGCGCACCATTTTCATGACCACGACGGAGATATAGACCTTGTAGTAGTCAAAGTGGTTGTCGTATTTGTAGTGGATGGAACGGTCGGTAAAGTTGGAAGCCAGGCAGCGTTTGTAACCATCCAGAAGGGCATCGTCGCTCGCGATATTGAGGTAGGTGTCATTCTGCCCGGCAAAAGAGGCCTCCGGGGAATCCTCGGCCGTTGCAGAGGAACGCACCGCCAATGAAATTGTTTCGCCATACTCGCGCTTGAGTTGGGCATACCCTTGCAAAATTGCCGCCTGCAAATCATCAGGCAACTGGCAGCCGTATACAATCGCTCTGGCCTTTTCGCCACGCGCCTGCAAATCCCTGATGTTGTCGGGATCCAGTCCGTCCAACGCCGCATGCAATGGCTGCCAGGCGTTATTGTATTCAAGCACATAACAATATGCCTCCGCCGTGACGGCAAACCCGTTGGGAACCCGCACGCCTTCAGCCGTCAGATTCTGGTACATTTCTCCCAGCGAGGCATTCTTGCCGCCGACCAGCGGCACATCGTCAATGCCAATTTCGTTGAACCAGCGGATGTATGAGACCTTGTTCATGTTTTGCCCCTTGTATCAACCAGAAAATCCCCTGAACACCTGAATGTCATGGTTCATCTCCTGGAGTGGGTATAGCCATGACTGATACGCCATCACCGTCCCAATGCTGGTGCAACAACACGGCAATGGCGGCGGAGATCAGGCGGGCGGCGGGCGGATCAGAACGGGAAGTAAGCATCAGCGGCACTCTGGCACCGATCACGATACCTGCCAGAGTCGCTCCGGCGAGGTATTCCATACCTTTGGCAAGGATATTGCCGGCATCCAGGTCTGGTGCCAGCAAGATATCTGCCTCGCCGGCCACCGTGCTGTTGATCTGTTTGATCTTGGCTGCATCGCACGAAATAGCGTTGTCGAAGGCCAGTGGACCGTCCACCTCGGCATGGGTAATCTGGCCGCGCTGGGCCATCTTGCTAAGACAGGCGGCGTCCAGAGAAGAGGGAATGCTCGGTTTGACCAACTCTACCGCCGACAGCGCCGCTACTTTCGGCCTGTCCACACCCAGGATGCGCACCAGGTCGATGGCGTTTTGCAGGATCGCCGCCTTGGTGGCAAGATCCGGCACTATATTGATGGCAGCGTCTGTGATGAATAGAAGTTTGTGGTAACTGGGCAAATCAGCCACGAAGACATGGCTGACGCGCCGCGCCGTGCGCAGTTGACGCAACACTGGGCGCATCAACTCATCGGTGTGTATCCAGCCCTTCACCAGGGCTGCCGCCTTACCTTCCAGCACCAACTGCACGCCCGCTTCGGCCGCTTCTGTAGCCGATGCCCTATTGAGGATTGGAAAACGATCGACGGGGCAACCCAGTCGTCGGCACACGGCTTCGATCTGGGCCTGCGGGCCCAGTAGCACCGGTTCGATCAAACCATAATCGCTGGCTTCCAACACCCCGGCCAGTACATGCGCCTCCTGCGCATCCACTACCGCTACCGGCAAAGAAGGATGATGGCGTGCCCGCTCGAGAATCATGGCAAAGCGAGGCGACAAGGGTGCTGTTTCATTCATGGTACTTCATCCGGTTCGATGCACGCGCGGCCACTGCAGCAAGTACCCTCCCGAACTGGTCTGCCGGAGTGGCAATGCCTATGGTAAAGAATTTTTCAGTTCTGATCACTGGCATTCCCCCCCTAGAAAGTTACATCGTATCCATGACAAGCACGATCATTCCACTCAAAGATCAGAAGAAACTCAGTTTCCGCTCGGCGTAACTGACCAGCAGGTTCTTGGTTTGCTGGTAATGGTCAAGCATGATCTTGTGCGTTTCACGCCCGATGCCGGATTCCTTATAGCCTCCGAAGGCAGCATGGGCCGGGTAGGCATGGTAGCAGTTGGTCCATACGCGTCCAGCCTTGATGGCGCGACCCATGCGGTAGGCAACGTTTCCGTTACGGCTCCAGACGCCGGCGCCGAGGCCGTAGAGCGTGTCATTGGCCATCGCCAGGGCATCAGATTCGTCCTTGAAGGTCGTCACCGCCAGCACTGGGCCAAAGATTTCTTCCTGGAAGATGCGCATCTTGTTGTGTCCCTTGAACAAGGTTGGCTGGACGTAATAACCGCCGTCAAGGTCGCCACCAACGCTGGCTTGCGCACCACCGGCCAGCACTTGTGCACCTTCCTGCTTGCCAAGGTCAAGGTAGGTCAGAATTCTGGTCAGTTGTTCCTTTGATGCCTGGGCACCGATCATGGTATCGGTATCCAGGGGATTACCCTGTTTGATGCTCTTGACGCGAACCAGACAGCGTTCCATGAACTTGTCGTAGATCGATTCCTGGATCAGTGCGCGGGACGGACAGGTGCAAACCTCACCCTGATTGAAGGCGAACAGCACCAAACCTTCGATCGCCTTGTCGAGGAAGTTATCGTCCTTGTCCATCACGTCAGCGAAGAAAATATTGGGCGACTTGCCGCCGAGTTCCAGCGTCGCAGGGATCAGGTTGTTGGCAGCAGCCTGGGCGATGACGCGGCCGGTAGAAGTGGAACCGGTAAAGGCAATCTTGGCAATGCGCTTGCTGGTGGCCAGTGGCATGCCAGCTTCGCGGCCGTAGCCGTTGACGATATTGAGAACACCGGGGGGCACAATGTCGGCAATCAATTCAGCCAGGATCAGGATGCTGATCGGCGTCGACTCAGCTGGCTTCAGCACCACACAATTGCCTGCGCCAAGGGCGGGAGCCAATTTCCATGCGGCCATCAGAATCGGAAAATTCCAGGGAATGATCTGACCAACCACACCCAGCGGCTCATGATAGTGATAGGCCACCGTGTTTTCGTCGATGTCGCTCAACGTACCTTCCTGGGCGCGAACACAGCCAGCGAAATAACGGAAGTGATCAAGGGCGAGCGGAATGTCGGCATTCAGTGTCTCCCGGATAGGCTTACCATTGTCCACCGTCTCGACGTAGGCCAGTAGTTCAAGGTTGGCTTCCATACAGTCGGCGATTTTCAACAGAATGCGGGCACGCATGGCCGGAGCGGTCTTGCCCCACTTGTCCGCAGCGGAATGTGCAGCGTCAAGTGCCAGTTCGATGTCTTCAGCGCCGGAGCGGGCGACCTGAGTGTAGATCTTGCCGTTGATCGGAGTAATCACGTCAAAGTACTGGCCCTTGACGGGGGTGACCCACTTGCCACCGATAAAGTTGTCGTATTTGGCCTTGAACTGGACTTTGGCACCTGCGGCACCGGGTGCGGCGTAAATCATGGGGATCTTCTCCTGCAAGTTTTCTGGCGCGGCAGGCCGATTTCTTTATTTGGAGGCATCATCACCGTACCATACATGTCTTGGAAGGTCAAAACTATTGGTCCAACGTCGAAACTATCACCTAAACCTCCCCTTTGCCTCGCCGCTCAATCGAAACACGCGGGTTGTACCGCTGACAAATTCGTAGATATTATCTTCAACGCATAGGGAAATCGGCGGCGCCGCATCATCGCGTCCACGAACCCTGAGCGCGTCGCGCGTGAGCCGCAAATCGAGTGAATGCCCGCGGTAGCGGATGCTCAGGTCGAGGCGCTCCAACTCCTGCGGCAATTCCGGAGCGAAGTGCAGAACATCGCCTCTGGCTTCAATACCCGTCGACACACGTTGCATTAAATCAATCGACCCCGCCATCGCGCCGAGATGCACGCCCTCCGCAGTAGTGCCCTGCTGGACATCGTTCACGTCGCTTTGCAGTGATTGCACGAAGAAATCCATTGCGCGCTGCCGGTCGGAACGTGCCAGCACCCAGCCCAACACCGCCTGAGACAGCGTCGAGCCTTTGGACGAGCGGTCGGCATAGTAGGCGATGTTGCGCGGAATGGTCTCGTATTCGAACGCATAGCCCAGACGTTCGAACAGTTCGCCGAGTGCATCGGCGGAAAACAGGTAGAACAACATCAGCACGTCGGGCTGTTTCGATAGCTTGTATTGGTTGGTGCTGTCGTTCTCCCCCTCGAGAATAAGATCAAGGCGTTGAATATTTCCGTACCGGGTCCGGTAGCCTTCCCAGTCTAGCTCGCGCAATGTTTCGTAGCCCTCGAACTGGCTGATGATCCCCTCGTCGTGCAACGGCACGAACATCTTTCGGCTGATGTCATCCCAGCGCGCTAACTCCTCCGCCGACAGGCCCAGCCGCGCCGCGAGCTCGGCGCGACGCACCTCTGACAGCAGCTCGAGCACCTCCAGCGCCCGGCACAGCACCCACACGGCCATGATGTTGGTATAGGCGTTGTTGTTGAGGCCAGGCGTTGTTGCATCCGGATAGCCGTCGTGAAACTCGTCGGGGCCCATCACGCCACGAATCTCGTAGCGCCCGCGCGCGTCATCGAAGCTGGCGATACTTGACCAGAAACGAGCGATATCCAGGATCAGTTCCGCGCCGTAGGCATGCAAAAACTCAACATCGCGCGTGACCTGGAAGTACTGCCAGACATTCTGTGCGATGGCGCTGCCTACATGACGCTGCAGATAGGAGTTGTCGCGCACCCAGCGCTGCGAGCGCGGGTTCAGGTTGAACGCCTGGGTCTCCTCCTCGCCATTGCTTGCGCTCTGCCAAGGGAACATCGCGCCCTTGTAGCCAGCCGTCGCCGCCGCCGCACGCGCCTCGCCCAAGCGCCGATAGCGGTACATCAGCAGCGATCGGGTGATTTCGGGCATTCGATAGTTGAAAAACGGAAAAATGAACAGTTCGTCCCAGAATATGTGGCCCTGATACGCTTCTCCGGTCCAGCCCCGCGCGGGCACACCGATATCGAGGCCGATGGAGTTGGGCGATACAGCTTGCAGCAGATGAAACATGTTCAGCCGCAGCAGCATCGGGACGTTCGACTTAAACCCCTGATCGGTCGGCTGGATATGCACATCGAAGCGGCGCCACAGGTGCTTCCAGGCGAGCACATGCTCCGCCAGCACGGCCTCGAAGCGTCCCGCGCGCGCGATCGCCTTGCGCGCCTCCAGTCCGCACTCTGAAATGGCGTGATCACGCGAGGTGTAAATGGACGCCAGCTTCTCGATCAGCAGCGTCTCGCCTTGCTTCAGGTCGACTTTGAGTTCCTGGCCGATGTACCCTGGTTCTTCGATGACCCGGCGCCGGACTTCGAGCAGTTTCCCGTCAAGGAACGACCGCGTTCGCACCGCCTGCGCGACGCTGATATGCGACTGGCAGGTGCGCACCAGCAGGCACACACCGTCTTCGCCGACGACCTCGCCTGCGAGCGACTCCAAATGCTTATTATTGAACTTGCGGTACAGTTTCGCACCGTCGTTGGTGACGCGGGCGTCGATCGCCGAGCGCACGGTGACGCCTGCCGACCAGTTGTCTGCTGTCAGCGCCAACTCCAGCGCGCCCAGGTGCATATCGCCCATCGACACCAGGCGTCGTTCGCACAACGTGCTGCGCCGCCCCTGGCCGTCCTCGAAGCTGAGGCTGCGCAACAGCATGCCGCTACGCAGATCGAGTTCCTGGCGATAAGACAGGATCTTGACGCTGCGCACGTCGAACCAGTCGTCCCCGCCGATGCGAAATTTGAGCGCAAGCCAGTTGGGGAAATTCACCAGATCCTCGTTCTCGACGCTGCGACCGGCGATGTCGGTGCGCAAGCGGTTGTAGCCACCGGCGAGGTAGGTGCCGGGATAGTGAATGTCATCGGCCTGCGCTCCGGCGGTGGCCCCGCGCGTCGCGAAATAGCCGTTCCCCAGTGCGCACAAGGCTTCACGGATACCCTCCTGCGCCGGATCAAAGTCCTCAAACACCAGCGACCACGCTGAAGACGGCTCCACTGCCAACTGAATCTGGCCCAGATCGGTCACCACGACATCAGCACCGGCATCTCGCATCGCCTGCGTCTGGTCACGGCGATCGACGCCGATGACACAGCCGAAACGGCCGGCGCACCCGGCCTTTACGCCGACGATCGCGTCCTCCACAACGACAGCGCGCGCAGGCTCGATCCCGAGACGGGGCGCGCCGCCTCCAGAAAAGCATCCGGCGCCGGCTTGCCTTCGAGTTTGAGGCGCGTCACGTCCATCCCGTCGACGCGCGCATCGAACAGCTGCGCGATACCCGCTGCCTCGAGCACCGCCGCGCAGTTGTTGCTGGAGGACACCACGGCGGTCTTGATTTCCTGCGCGCGGAGTTTGCGCACCAGCGCGATTGCCGCCGCATAAGGCTCGATGCCCTCATGCTCCAGGTATTGCAGGAAATAACGGTCTTTCAGATTCCCCAGCGCGTGCACGCTTTGCACCTCGGGGCCATCTTCGGCTGTGCCCAAGGGCAATTCGATCCCGCGCGATACAAGAAAATCTGCCACGCCGTCGTAACGCGGCTTGCCATCGACGTAGCGCGGGTAATCGGTATCGATATCAAAGGGCACGAACGCCTCCCCTGCCTTGGTGGCGCGCTGCTTGAGAAACTCGTCGAAGAGCTTTTTCCAAGCCGAGGCATGCACGCTCGCGCTTTTCGTCAGCACCCCATCCAGATCGAACAGAACGGCATCATAGTCGCGCGGCGAGAGAGTGATGACGGGACAGATACAAGTCATTTCGCATCCTGACTGCTGAGTCCAACACGCTGCTCTGTCAGTATCTGCCTCATATCCCTTGAATTATCAGCGGCCCGCCCAGCACTCCAGCGCCAGTTACGAATCTCGGGCATGTCCTGACCATTCTTGTCGATGTACTGCTTGTGCTCGATCAACTTGTCCTTGAGTTGCTGTTTCAGGTCCATACCCTTGTCGCCGGTCTGTGGCAGGCGGTCGATGGAGTCCATTACCAGGTGGAAGCGGTCCAGGTCGTTCAGCACCGTCATGTCGAAGGGCGTGGTGATAGTGCCCTCTTCCTTGTAGCCGCGCACGTGGAAGTTGTTGTGGTTGATGCGACGGTAGGTCAGGCGGTGGATCAACCACGGGTAGGCGTGGTAGGCAAAGATCACCGGCTTGTCTTTGGTGAAGAGCTCGTCAAAATCCATATCACTCAAGCCGTGCGGGTGCTCGCTGGGTGGTTGCAGTTTCATCAGGTCAACGATATTGACCACGCGGATTTTCAGTTCGGGCAGATGCTCACGCATGATAGAAACGGCAGCAAGTATTTCCAGCGTGGGCACATCGCCGCAGCAGGCCATCACCACGTCGGGTGACACCGCCTGATCGTTACTGGCCCATTGCCAGATGCCGATACCCTCGGTGCAGTGCTTGACTGCTTCGTCCATGCTCAGCCACTGCGGCGCCGGATGTTTACCCGCAACCACCACGTTGACGTAATGACGGCTGCGCAGACAGTGGTCCATCACCGATAGCAGGCAGTTTGCATCGGGTGGAAAATACACGCGCACCACTTCTGCCTTCTTGTTCACCACATGGTCGATAAAGCCGGGATCCTGATGGGTGAAGCCGTTGTGATCCTGGCGCCATACATGCGAGGCAAGTAAATAATTCAGCGATGCAATTTTTCTGCGCCACGGTATGTGCGCGGTGACTTTCAGCCATTTTGCGTGCTGGTTGAACATCGAGTCGATGATGTGGATGAAGGCTTCGTAGCAGTTGAACAGCCCGTGTCGCCCGGTAAGCAGATAGCCCTCGAGCCAGCCTTCACACTGGTGTTCGCTGAGCATTTCCATCACACGACCGCTCGGTGCAAGACATTCGTCATTCGGCAGAGTCGCAGCATCCCACTGGCGTTCGGTCACGTCAAACAATGCTTCCAAGCCGTTGGAAAGTGTTTCGTCGGGACCAAACACACGGAAATTGTGCTGCTCATCGTTCAGCTTGGTAATATCGCGCAGGAATGGGCCAAGCACATGCGTGTCGCCGATGCCCGGCGCGCCAGGCTCAGGCACGCTGACCGCATAGTCGCGAAAATCCGGCATACGCAGATCGCGCAGCAGGATGCCACCATTGGCGTGCGGGTTAGCGCCCATGCGGCGACAGCCCAAAGGTACAAGTTCGGCCAGTTCCGTTTTCAGGCGTCCCTGCTTGTCGAAAAGTTCCTCAGGCCGGTAACTCTTCATCCAGTCTTCCAGCAGTTTTAAGTGTTCGGGATGTTTGTGCGGGTGCAGCGGTACCTGGTGCGCACGGAAGGCACCCTCAATCTGCAGGCCGTCGACGACCTTGGGGCCGGTCCAACCCTTGGGCGATTTGAGCACGATCATCGGCCAGCGCGGACGGGTGAGGTCGCCGAGCGCGCGAGCGTCGTGCTGGATTTTTTTGATCTGTTCCACTGCTGTGTCGAGTGCTGTGGCCATCACCTCATGCATCAGCGTAGGGTCGTACCCCTCGACAAAGATCGGCATCCAGCCATAGCCACGCAGCAACTGTTCCAGTTCCTCATGTTCGATTCGGGCGAGTATGGTCGGGTTGGAAATCTTGTAGCCATTGAGGTGCAATATCGGCAGCACCGCGCCGTCGGTAGCCGCATCGAGAAATTTATTGGAATGCCACGCGGTAGCCAGCGGTCCTGTTTCCGCCTCTCCATCGCCGACGACACAGGCGACGATCAGATCGGGATTATCGAATACAGCGCCGAACGAATGGCTTAACGAATAGCCTAGCTCGCCGCCTTCATGAATCGAGCCGGGACACTCCGGTGAGGCGTGACTGGGTATGCCGCCGGGAAACGAAAATTGCAAAAACAACTTCTGCAGTCCGGCCTCATCCTGACTGATGTCGGGATAGACTTCGCTGTAAGTACCCTCGAGATAGGTGTTGCCCACCACCGCCGGACCTCCGTGCCCGGGGCCGGCAACGTAGATCATGTCGAGGTCGTACTTCTTGATGACCCGATTCAAATGCGCGTAGATGAAGTTCTGCCCCGGCGTTGTGCCCCAGTGGCCCAGCAGCATTTTCTTTATATCCGTAATTGTCAGCGGACGTTTCAGTAGCGGATTGTCGCACAAGAAAATCTGGCCGACCGACAGGTAGTTGGCGGCACGCCAGTAGGCGTCCATCTTGTGCAACTGTTCTGCAGAAAGCGTGTTTGTCTTAATTTTTCAGTGCTCCTTTTTTATCAAGATCGAGAACGCGGCAAACCCGTCCTGGCTATCATCGAATGAGGACAGGGGGTTGCGCGCATCAGCACTGCAATCGTTGATCCTGAGTGGGGAAAGGCATCACGAAATTCCCCGACTTCGGGTTGTCGCTGTGCGCACAAGGTGAGGCATGGCGTACGGGAAATCCGATAAATTGAGCGCCGAACCCAATCGGACCCGCACCACCAGGGCCAGTGTAACCCAACCTTGGCTGTTCAAAAAGGTGGGCCGGTTGGCCTTGTGGCTGTGATCGTGTTTGACGCTGATCCCCGGCCCCTTCTTCGCGCAACGAGGAACCAGCGTATCGTCGATGATCAGCAAGTGTTTTTTGCATTTTTTGAAAATATTTATCGCGCAGATGGGTACCTTCGATATTTGGAAAAACCCGTGAATATCTAAAGTTCAGCCTCTGTAATTAAAGAAGCAAATATTTCTCGGATGGTGAGCATGCACAGGAACCTCTTTTGCCGTGCACAGGTTAAGGAGCATGCCCTCCTCTGCGGAACGTATCTGTTCGTTAGCGCACTCAGGACATATCGGGATGCTCGCGCTGCGACCGCTGCAAAACACTAATCAAAATCAGCACAGGATATCGCCCGTAAAGTCCAATCAATGCGCCCCACTCACGCCGTATTTTCCATGCTTTCCTGATACTCACCCCGCTGTGCAGCACCATTCAAGCGTGCCCGTTTCAGCAGAGCCTGCTGGGCCGCGCCAACGTTCTCCGCCTTACCCTGCCAAGCTTGCAACACCGGCTGTTGCAGGGCGCGGCCATAGGAAAATGAAAGCAACCAGGGCGCATCACCGACATTCATGGCATTAAGGTTGGCCGTCGCCTGTTCCGGACTCAGTCCACCGGAGAGAAAATTGATGCCAGGCACCGCTGCCGGTACCGTGCGCCTGAATACCCGCAGGGTCGCTGCTGCGATCTCTTCGGGACTGGCCCTGACGGAATGGTCCTTACCCGGCAACACCATACTGGGTTTCAAAATAATGTGCTCCAGTACCACATGATGGCGGTGCAGTGCATGAAATATTTCCTTTTGCACCGCTTCGATTACTTCGGCGCAACGGGCCAGACTATGATCACCGTCGATCAACACCTCCGGCTCGACGATGGGCACAATACCTAGTTCCTGGCAGACTGCCGAATAGCGCGCCAGCATCTCGGCGTTGGCGCTGATGGCAAGAGACGTGGGATTGTGTCCGCTGATCTGATAGACATCGCGCCACTTGGCAAAACGCGCACCCTGGCTTTTGCAGTGTTGCAAGCGTTCCGCCAGACCGTCCAGTCCATAGGTAATGAGATCGCCGGGCGACAGCGCCAGCGGACCCTTGCCCTTGTCCACCTTGATACCGGGAACAATACCTCGCCGCGCCAGAACTTCAGGCAAAAGGATATCGTCATCGCTGGTCTGGTCCAGGGTCTCCTCAAACTGGATCACGCCGCTGATATAGTCCTCAATTCCGGGGGTAGTAAACAGCAGGGCGCGGTAGACGCGGCGATTCTCCTCAGTAGACTCAACCTTGATCGCCGCAAAGCGTTTGGCGATGGTGAGATGGCTCTCGTCGGCGGCGAGAATACCCTTGCCAGGTTGCACCATCTGCTCGATGGTGGCCTGAAGTTCGTCTGCAATGGTCATGATTCATCTCCTGTGATAGATGCAGAAATGGCTGATACGAACACCAACGGGCGTTAGTATTTAATCGGAACAAACAATAACGTCCCGTCAGATTCCTTCAAAGACCCGTCATTCTGAAGTGGACCCCTATGTCAAGACAATAATGAATTTCAATGAATTTTTGCGTAACAAAGGTTTTTGAAATGGCGCCCCCGACGGGAATCGAACCTGTAATTGCCCCTTCTTCCCACTTCGGCTTTCGCCGCCGAAAATCCTTTCGTTCGTGGGCTGGACTTTACCTTGACCCTAATCCCGAACCGGGATGACAGGCCGCATCCGTCAAGTCTCTACACATTTTCCAGCACTCTGGAACTTTGCTCGGTATTGCCTCGTGCCAGGCACAGGGGGTTCACCGACTTTGAATGCATTCACCAGCCTCTTTCGATGACGGGTGCCCAATGATGTTTAGGAGGGGGCCGTTATATCCATTTAACTACGGGGACGCGCCTGCGCATTCTATCACCATCTCACCTCCATAACATGTGTGCATGATCTACTCAGAGAACCTCCCCAAACCTGCAACCAGGCGAAGAGCGAAAGTGGGACATGGCATAATACTGTTGCATCTTTTTGTATCAAGTGACAAGATGCTTGCCCCGTTGGGTATCGAACACGCGCGCACCGTGATCAACCAGGAGTCTGGTTCGGATGTCGCGAAATTAGAGAATATCAACATATGGCCCTCGACTATGCTACTTTGGACACCCTGCGCAACCACCATCCGGCTTGGAAGTTGCTGCGCTCGGATCATGCCCCCCTGGTGGCCAGTTTTTTACATCGGGTGTTCGTGTCGTCCAATGTGCGCGGAATGAATGCCACCGATTTGGCCGAGGCGCTGGAGGATGAACTCTATGGTTTGCGCCAGCGATTTGGTGACACTGCCTTCCCCAAAAACGGGATGGATTATCTGAACGACTGGGCCAGCACCGAAAAAGGTTGGCTGCGCAAATACTACCGCCAGGGAACCGATGAACCGCAATTTGACCTGACATCGGCCACCGAGAAGGCCATTGCCTGGCTGGGGACACTCACCGAGCGTAGTTTCGTCGGCACTGAATCGCGCTTGATGACCCTGTTCGAACTGCTCCGGCAAATGAGCGCGGGTTCCGAAATCGATCCGGCCAAGCGCATCACCGAATTGCACAAGCGCCGCGAGGAAATCGATGCCGAGATCGCACGGGTGTTGTCTGGGGATGTGCCTATACTGGACGACACGGCACTGAAGGATCGATTTCAGCAATTCATGCAGTTGGCGCGAGAACTGCTGACTGACTTTCGCGAGGTCGAGCATAACTTCCGCATGCTCGACCGCCGGGTGCGCGAGCGCATCGCCCTCTGGGAAGGCTCCAAGGGAGCCCTGTTGGAAGAAATCATGGGCGAGCGAGACGCCATCGCCGATTCCGATCAGGGCAAGAGTTTCCGGGCCTTCTGGGATTTTCTGATGTCCAGCCGGCGACAAGAAGAATTGACCGAATTGCTGTCGACCGTGCTCTCTTTGGCGCCCGTCGCTGACCTCCAGCCGGATGCTCGCACGCGGCGAGTACATTATGACTGGCTGGAAGCCAGCGAACATACCCAACGGACGGTGGCCCAACTTTCTCAGCAACTCCGACGCTTTCTGGACGATCAGGCATGGCTGGAGAACCGCCGCATCATGGATATCCTTCATGGTATCGAAGCCCAGGCGCTGGCGCTCCGGGAACACCCCCCAACCAAAGACATCATGAACCTCGCCATTCCGGCCGCCTCTTTGGAATTGCCGATGGAGCGCCCCTTGTTCACCCCCACGCTGAAACCGCTGATCGCCGACATCGAGTTGCACGCAGGCACAGAGGAGGGGGATATGGCGGCGCTCTATGATCAGGTGGTAGTGGATACCGTACAACTGGCCCGGAATATCACTCAGGCATTGCAGGAGCGAGCCCAAATCACTCTCGCCGAATTGGCCAAAGCGTATCCGCTCGAACAAGGGCTGGCGGAATTGGTGGCGTATGTACAATTGGGTAGCCAAACCTTCGCCGCCGTGGTGGATGAGTCCACGCGGGACCTCGTTGGTTGGGAAACAACTGCTGAGGATGGGGTCATCGTACACCGGACGGCAAATCTACCTCGGATGATTTTTGTGAGATGACGATGGACGATGACACTCTTGCCATGACCCCTTCTCTCGGTCAAATCGACCCCCCTGATTTGTCGGTACTGATCATCAGTCTGCTCAAGGGCGTGATCTACCGCGATGATAACGAACGCCTATGGGGAGCGTTGCTTTCTCTCCAGGCCAGGGTCAGGGATTATGTATCGGTGCTGGCTTTGGCTTTGGTACTCGACGAGGCCGAAGGCTATGCCTTCCTGAAAAGCCGTCTCGAATCGGAAGATGAGGAAGGAAACCCAAAACTTCCCCGATTGGTGGCGCGGCGCCCTCTGTCCTTTCCCGTCAGCCTGCTGTTGGCTCTGCTGCGCAAGAAGTTGGCGGAGTCGGATGCCGGAGGGGGCGACACCCGGTTGGTACTGACCCGCGAAGACATCCTCGAATTGGTGCGGGTGTTTCTTCCTACAGCGAGCAATGAGGTGAAATTGGTCGACCAAATCGAAACCCACATCAACAAAATTGTCGATCTCGGGTTCCTGCGGCGCCTGAAAGTTGGCGCTGGCACCACTACGGGCCCGACAAGTTACGAGGTAAAACGAATCCTGAAGGCATTTGTCGATGCTCAGTGGCTGGCCGACTTCAATGACCGTCTGGCCGCCTACCAGACACAATTCACGGAAAATATCGACTCCGCCGGAGAGGTTAGCGATGAATGAAACCCGATCCCAGAGTTTTGACTTCGTCGCCGACGATACCCTGTCGGGTTTTCGCCTGAAACGACTGGAAGTATTCAACTGGGGCACCTTCGATGGCCAGGTATGGACGCTTAACCTAGAGGGCAAGAACGGGCTATTGACGGGAGATATCGGCTCCGGGAAATCCACCCTGGTGGATGCCATCACCACCCTGCTGATCCCTGCCCAGCGCATAACCTATAACAAGGCAGCGGGCGCTGATACCAAGGAGCGGTCCCTGCGCTCATACGTATTGGGCCACTACAAATCGGAGCGCAACGAAATTACGGGCACCGCTCGACCAGTATCCTTGCGCGATCATAAAAATTATTCAGTGATTCTCGGCGTGTTTCACAATGCCGGCTATGACCAAACCGTAACCTTGGCCCAAGTTTTCTGGATGAAAGATGCCGCCGGACAGCCAGCGCGCTTCTTCCTGGGAGCCGAACGGGACCTGACCATCACCACCGACTTCGCCCATTTTGGCACTGAAATTTCCGCATTGCGCAAAAAATTGCGTCATCTGGGCGCGGAAATCATGGACAGTTTTCCCCCGTACGGATCCTGGTTTCGACGCCGCTTTGGCATCAACAACGATCAGGCACTGGAACTGTTCCATCAGACGGTATCGATGAAATCAGTGGGTAACTTGACTGACTTCGTTCGCAGTCACATGCTGGAACCCTTCGAGGTGGCGCCGTACATTCAGGCACTGATTACCCACTTCGATGATTTGAACCGTGCCCACGAAGCCGTGCTCAAGGCCAAACGGCAGGTGGAACTGCTCACGCCCATGGTGGCGGACTGTCAACGGCATGCGAATCTGGCCAACGAGATTGAGGAATGGCGGAAAGGCCGCGAAGGACTGCACACCTATTTTGCAGGTCTGAAACTCGCCTTGCTCGACAAACGCCTGATCAACCTCAAGGGAGAATGGGAAAAACTCAATGCTCAGGTTGAACGACTCGACGACCATCAGGATCAGCAACGGGCTGTCATCGATGAGATCAAGCGGGGGATTGCCGCCAATGGTGGAGATCATTTGGAAAGACTGTCGTCCGAGATCAAGCGCAAGGGTGAAGAAAGGGATCGTTGTCGCCAGAAGGCGCATCGCTATGAAGAACTGATCACCGCAGTGGGTGAAGTACCCGCCTCCGACGGGGATGGCTTTGTGGATCAGCGTGCCCGTTTGTCCGTATATGCCGAAACGGTGGCGGAACAATCAGCGGCTCTGGAAAATCAGGAACGAGAACACGATTTTGCCTTCCGCAAAGGCAGGGAGGAGTATCAAGCCCTCAGCGAAGAAATTTCCAGCCTGAAACATCGCCGCAGCAATATCGAAAACATCCAGGTGCAAATCCGCACAACGCTCTGTGCAGCATTGGGGATACCGGAGGAGGACATGCCCTTCGCTGGCGAACTGATTCAAATACGCGAAGAAGAGCGCGCCTGGGAAGGCGCGGCCGAGCGGTTTTTGCGCAGTTTCGGGCTGTCTCTGCTGGTACCCGATGCACGCTATCCGGCGGTGGCTGAGTGGGTAGACACAAACCAACTGCGCGGTCGTCTGGTCTTTTTTCATGTGCGTCCCCAGAAAAAATCCCTCGATTTCCCTACGTTGCACCGGGATTCTTTGATCAGAAAACTCTCGATCAAGCCGGACTCTCCGTTCTATGACTGGCTGGAGCGCGAGTTGACCCACCGCTTCGATGTGGCATGCTGTGTCACACCGGAGCAGTTTCGCCGCGAAACCCGCGCCATGACCCGAGCCGGACAGATCAAGGATCCTACAGGGCGCCATGAAAAAGATGACCGCTATCGGATCGAAGATCGTAGCCGCTATGTGTTGGGCTGGACCAACAGTGCCAAGATCGCGGCTCTGGAGGATAAATTCCACCGCCTCGAACGACAATTAGGCGAACTGGGTCACCTGATCGGTAAGGTCCAGGGGGCACGCAAAGAGGTTCAGACGCGCCTCATCGCATTATCCAGACTAGAAGAATTCACCGAATTCGACGAACTGGATTGGACGACCAAAGCCGCAGAAGTGGCTCGGCTCGAAGATGAATTCAAACAATTCGAATCGTCATCCGATAAATTGAAGCAGTTGAATGACCAATATCGTGAGGCAAACCAGAGACTGGAGAATCTCCGCAAAGATCTGGATACCGCCCGGGACAAACGCTCCAAAACCGAGCAAAAGCGCATGGACACGGATCTGTACAGGCAGGCGGTCTCCGCTCAGATCACGGAGAAACCCCTTGATGCGGCGCTCAGCGCCCGCTTGGAAAACACGCGCACCGAGGCCCTGGGTCAACATCTGCTCACCGTGGAGTCCTGTGATAACCATGAGCAACAAGTTCGTGGTTGGTTACAAGGACGCATCGATGGAACAACCAAGAAACTGTCAGATTTGCGTGACAAGATCATTCAGGAGATGATGGCGTTCAAAGAGTGGTTCAAATTGGAAACAGCGGATTTTGACGCCAATATTGATGCCGCTTTCGAGTACCAAAATCTGCTCGATCGGTTGAATCGGGATGACCTGCCCCGCTTTGAGACGCGCTTCAAGGAACTGCTGAACACCAATACGATCAATGAAATTGCCAATTTTAATGCCCGGCAGAACCGTGATCGGGAACTGATCAAGGAACGGATCGGGCGCATCAACGAATCGCTGACACAAATTGACTACAATTCCGGGCGCTATATCGTGCTGGAATCCCAACCCAGTCCAGATGTGGACATTCGGGATTTTCAGTCAGAGTTGCGGGCCTGTACGGAAGGAACCCTCACCGGTTCGGAAGATGCCCAGTATTCCGAAGCCAAGTTTCTTCAGGTAAAAATCATTGTGGATCGCTTCCGGGGCCGCGACGGACTCGCCGATCAGGATAGAAAATGGACTGCCAAGGTCACCGATGTACGTAACTGGTTCCTCTTTGCCGCCTCAGAACGCTGGCGTGCCGACGATATCGAGTACGAACATTACTCGGACTCCGGTGGAAAATCGGGGGGGCAGAAGGAGAAACTGGCCTATACTGTACTCGCAGCCAGTCTGGCCTATCAATTTGGCCTGAAATGGGGCGAAGTCAAGTCCCGATCCTTCCGTTTTGTGGTCATTGATGAAGCCTTTGGCCGAGGATCAGACGAATCTGCCCAATATGGATTGAAGTTGTTCAAACAACTGAATCTGCAACTCCTGATCGTTACCCCCCTCCAAAAAATCCACACCATCGAACCTTTCATCGCTCATGTTGGTTTCGTACATAACGAGGGGGGGCAAGCGTCTAAATTGCGCAATCTGACCATTGAGGAATACCGCACCCATCGGCCCCAAACGCTACCGGCATGAGTTGGACCACGGCCCGCGAGTTGAAGCAACAGGTAGTTCGTCTCTGGGAGCGGGGAGACCTGCTGCGCTCAGAAATCACGGGAGAATCCCGATTCCCGCTGAAACTGGCCCTGACAATTCCCACTTCTGCAGAACTCACCGAGCGTTTTGATGCTGTGCGTGTCTGGATCGCGGGTCTGACTGCCCTCCCCCATACTCGGATCGAGTGGCGCGAAATCAATCATCGGGTTCAGGGCACGCAACGACTCCCCCAGTCGATCTGGGTGGATTGCCTGGAAGACGCGCTTCTCTGGATCGGCCGGCGTGCCGAAGCTGCCCGCTTCGAAGAACTCGCATCCCTGACCCGCTCAACCCATGCAGCACTTCTGGCATGGTTGGCCAAACGACCCTTCCAAGCGCTCGAACTGGTTGAAGTGTGGCCTCAACTGCTCGAGGTGGTGATCTGGATGCAACAGCACCCGCACCCCGGCATCTACCTGCGGCAAGTAAATATTGCAGGGGTCCATAGCAAATTCATCGAGGCCCATCGCAGCGTTCTGGCCGAATGGTTCGAACTTGTCTTGCCGGCCTCGGCAATTGCTGCAGAGCATACCGGAATCCGTCAATTTGCTCCACGCTATGGTTTTCTCGACAAACCGACGCGTATTCGTCTGCGTGTGCTCGACCCACAGATCAGATGGATTTCGGGGTCCCCTTGTCCCGATATCACCTTGGATGCTAACAGTTTCGCCCACCTCAACCCGCCACTTCGCCGGGTGTTCATCACCGAAAACGAAACGAATTTCCTGGCATTTCCCCAAGCCTCCGAAGCCATCGTCATTTTCGGCGCCGGCTACGGCTGGGAAGCACTGTCTCGGGCCACATGGTTGCACCGTTGTGACCTGTATTACTGGGGCGACATCGATACCCATGGATTCGCCATTCTGGATCAATTGCGTCGTCACTTCCCTCATACCAAATCGTTGCTCATGGACCGGTCAACCTTGATGGCACACCTAACCTCATGGGGTTCAGAACCCGACCCCATCACCCACGACCTGCCAAACCTCACAAAAATCGAAGGTGCCTTATACGACGAGTTGAGGGATAACCGGATCCGCACCCACCTCCGACTGGAACAGGAAATGATCAACTATTCCCTGGTGGAAGCCGCGATAGCGGACGAAACCGACCCCGGATCCAAGAAAGCAATGTTTGGAGCATCGACTTTGACACCTTGGAATTTTGGTTGAGGTAATTGGCTGCTTTGACACTGATATGGAGGGGTTGGTAAACTTCGTAGAGTTTGAGAGGGGGAATTGATGGCATTAACGACAGGTCACTCTTACGATACCGACATCATTGCCTGGTCCAATGAGCAGTCTGCTTTGCTTCGTGCCAGGCGCTTTTCTGAACTGGATATAGAACATATCTCAGACGAGGTGGAAGACGTGGGTAAAAGTGAGCAGAGGGAACTTGCACACCGGATAGCGCTCTTGTTAACGCATCTGCTCAAGTGGAAATATCAACCAGAAAGGCGAGGTGCAAGTTGGGATTCAACCATCCGGACCCAACGTATTGCGATTGAATCAAGGTTAAGGAAAACCCCCAGTCTCAAGGCTTCCATCGAAGATGCCGATTGGTGGACAGATCCTTGGGCGGATGCGGTTCGCGCCTTCTTTAGTGAAACCAATCTTGACATGGAACTGCCCGATGTTTGCCCGTGGTCCTTCGAGTCGATAATGGATGAATCCAGGTAGGAAAAAATTAACGGGATATTTATCCCTTTGACTGTTGCAAATATACAACAACCCCCCCTATTCAAAAGCACAGATCGGCATATATCACTGGCATCACAGGTAGGAAGTCTTTACACTGTGACGGAATTTGGGTCTGTCTGAAGCAGCGCCCATCGGGGAGGCAATGAGCCAGAAACCAGTTACCATTGGTCTGCTGGCGGTGGTCTTAGCGTCACAATAATCAAATCATGGAGAGTACCTATGAAATTCGAAAAGAAATTGCTGGTGTTGGCCCTCATGGGCTTACCCATTGCCTCGGCCTTTGCTGATGGCGTATTGTCCACCACCGAAAGTGATGTCAAATCGGCAGGAACCACTGTAGTCAATGGGGTTGAAACCGCCGGAACCACCGTGGTCAACGGGGTCGAAACCGCCGGAACCACGGTGGAGAACGGGGCCAAGGATACCATGGATGATGTGGATAATTTCCTGACTCGCTACCACGGTCCCTTCACCGGTGCCTATGTGGGTGCCAAGGCTGGGGTCAATGATTCCAACATGGGCGTGGGCAATGCCGCCGCCTTATCAGGTGGTGCAACCCCCCCTGGAATCCCCAACAATCAAAACTATGGTACGGCTCTTGGGCTTGAGGCCGGTTATGGTTGGGCCTTAGGACGCACCGTTCTGGGCATTGATGCAGGTTATGGCTACAACACCACCGGTCGTTCCAGTTATTTCTCCGGAAACCAAGGTTATGGCAGTCACGACTACGGCTTGGGCCTGAAGTTCGGGATTCCGATAACCGACAAGTTGATGCCTTATGCCAAACTGGGCTATGGTCACCTGGTCGGAACTGGTTCTGCCTCTGGCTTGTCGGGTAATGGAGCCAATGGTGGACTAGGGGTCGAGTATCTGTTTGCCCCTCATTGGAGTGTGGCGGGCGAATGGAACACCATGTCTGTGTCCAATAACTCCAACACCATGAACAACAACGTCTATACCATGGGTGTGAACTACTACTTCGGCGCTGCCAAAGCACCCCGCCATGTTGCCGCCGCAGCACCGGCACCTATGGTTGCCCCCGCTCCAGAACCCGTAGTGGCTCCTCCCGCTCCTGCGCAGCAGGAACGGTGGCGCATCATCACCGAAGAAAAACCCGTCAGTCTCGATGGAGCCAACTTCAAATTCAATTCGGCCGTATTGAACAAGACCGCCGACGAAAAGTTGATGCAAGTGGTGGACTTCTCCAAGAAGTATCCTGAAGCCGATGTCAACGTTGACGGTTATACCGACAGCACCGGACCCAAGGCTTACAACGTGAAGTTGTCCCAACGACGTGCCGATGCCGTCAGGGCTTATCTGGTCAGGAATGGCGTGGCAGCGGATCGTATCCATACCAAGGGTTATGGCATGGCAAATCCCGTTGCTTCCAACAAGACCGCCGAAGGCCGTGCCCAGAATCGTCATGTGGAAGTCCGCTACACCGTGCGTGAAGAAAAGAAAGTTCACGTCATGCAGTAACAACCCAAAAATACAGGATGACTCGTGCCTCCTGTGCAGCACACTCCAACCCGAGAGATCACATCTCTCGGGTTTTTACTCCTGACCGTCTCCCAATAAAGCGTCTCCCACTCGCTCCAGCCACAAGCGCCTTACTGCCGCATCTACCCCCACCGTCAGCCCCTGCTCATCAAAAAACACACCACGAATCTGGATGGTGGCAACCAAAGCACGGATGAATGCAGACATGCACCCAGGATCCGGACGGGTCGGAGCCATCCAAAAAGCATCCAGCCCATTCTGGGCAGTCAGTCCAGGACTGTCGTAGATCGCCTGCCCCAGAACCGCCACAGGGCAGCCCAACTGCAGAGCACGCACCCCCCCGAGGTGCTGTTGACCGTCACCATCCCTTTGGCCTTCTCGATCAAGCGATCGAGATTTCCTCCTTCAAGTGGTGAAATAACACCTCCACTTTGGCACAAAATGCCGCTGCGGGTGGGGGCGTCCATCCCATTGCGTACGTTTCAGTTACGCTGCTGCATGGATGACGAAGTCGGCCCGGATCTCTTCGAAAGGAACGAAGATTTTTCCTTCCGGATTTTTCTCGATCAACCCGACCCTGATCAAGGCGTGGGTATCCTCGTGGACACGCTTCACATCCCGATGTAACGTCCTGGAGAGCGCTCGAATGCTCATGGCCCCCTGGGATTGCAGCGCCTCTATCAATTCCCAGCGTTTTGGTGTGATGGCGCGAAAAAGGGCTGCTGGTGACTCGAATTCGAAAAATTCGCCCTGGTATTTTCCGGAATCCCATGTATTCAAAAATTTCCTTCGCAAATCCGCAAGAGCGGCGTTCAAGTCTTTCCTGATGCGAATGGTGGCGGTTTTCATAAGTTGCTCCTTTCCCTGGCGATGTCGGCCAGAAAATCATCCATGAGTTTTTCTGGCCCGGTGAACGCATACCGCTCTTCTCCGCCGCTGGTGTGCCGAATCTGAGCGAAACACATTGGCTCTGCTGCAAACCATCCCTGGCGTCGATCTGATCGGGGCCGCCATGCTGTTGGTCGAAATCGGCGGCGATATGAATGCCTTTGGTAGTGCGGATTGCCTAGCTTCCTGGGTCGGCATTTGCCCAGGCAACAACGAGTCGGCCGGTAAACGCAAATCCGGACAGATTCGCAAAGGCAATCTGTATGTTCGCCGCCTGCTCTGCGAGTTCGCTCATGCCGCCAGTCGCACCACATCCGTGTTCAAGTCGAAGTTCCAATCCCTTGTCGTCCGGTCAAGACAGCCATGTCTTCGAAGCCCAGCGCAATACCCTCTGGCGTCCGGTCAAACCGCGACATCACGAACAGCAGACCGTCATCAGAAAGCCAGAAGTCCGGCACATCAAAATCAGCCTCTTTTACAACAGACATGCAGAAAAATTCATTACGTGCGAGACCTGGGTAGTCCGAGCCCTCGGTTTTCACAATGACGGTTTTTAGCGGGATTGCCGCATGCTCCGCCAGTCTGCCAATAGCAGCACTATCATTAGCGATGGGAACAAGGGCGTATAATCGGTCCATTAAAATCGTAGAAGTGCATCGTTGATAGGAGGATCCCGTGATCCGCGTCAATCAGGAAGCCTTGAAGCCTCTCGCCAGCAAGTATGTTTGGTGGAAAACGCCAGAAGATGCGGTATCCATGCCAGAACGGGTGATCGCCCAAGTGATGAATATTGGCGACTATATGGATGTTCAGACGCTCGCCACGCAAGTCGGTGATGATGTGTTGCGCGAAGTCCTGACACATGCAGAGGCGGGTCAGTTCAATGAGCGTTCATGGGCATACTGGCATTACCGCCTTGGCCTTTCCGGCGTGGATCGCGTTCCTGACCTTCCTGTGCGGCGGTTTGAGTGAGTCGTCGCACCTTCAAACCCCGGATAGACATGCTGCCCCTCGCGCAGCAACGACTGTGGCCGGAACTTCGTCCCGCTGCCAATCTGGGATTCGTCTTGTACGGCGGCACAGCCATCGCCTTGCGTTTGGGGCATAGACCATCCGTTGATTTCAACTTTTTCTCCGAAAAGCCCCTGGATCGTGAAACGATCAAAGCAACTTTTCCATTTGTGGCTCAATCGACCCTGATTCAGGACAAGGACAACACCTGGAGCCTCTTGGTGCCTTACGGTGATTCCGCGCGGGACCATGTCAAGATTTCATTCTTCGGCATGATTGGCTTTGGCCGAATTGGCGAACCTGACTTCACCGAAGATGGCGTATTGCAGGTGGCGTCATTCGACGATCTGATGGCGACCAAGATGAAGGTCGTTCTCCAGCGCGCAGAGGCCAAGGACTATCGAGATGTCGCGGCAATGGTGGAAGGCAGGAGTGAGCCTCCCACATGGACTTGCTGCTGCCCGCGCGATATTTGGCCCTAACTTTCAACCGAGCGAGAGTTTGAAGGCGCTGGTTTATTTTGGCGATGGCGATTTGAAATCGCTGACAGCCGCCGAGAAGAACACCCTTGTCGAAGCAGTCAAAACCGTTCGCGATCTGCCAAAGGTCGTGATTCTCTCGAAAGAATTAGCGGGCAATATTAGATAATAAACTGATTTAATTACATATTTAATGTCTCACCGTCACATCCACTGACACTGATGCTGCGCCTGACGGAATCGAGGTGAAAGTCCCTACTGCGGTGAACGGCAAACAAAAATCCCGCGCTCCTCACCGGTTGCGTTACCATGCTCTCCTGCACACGTTGTTACCCATTCCTTTGAAGATCTATTGATTACTACCCATGCCTCTCATCATTCTGGATGCTGTCTCCTTGGCCTTCGGCCTGGACCCTTTACTCGATCACATCGACTTTCAAATCGATCCCGGCGAACGTATTGGACTGATCGGCCGCAATGGTGGCGGAAAATCCACCCTTTTGCGCATCATACTGGGAATTATCGCACCGGACGAGGGCAAGGTCTGGCGCCAGCCTGGCCTCAGAATGGGCTATGTTCCGCAAGAACCCGAACTGGACCCCGAATCATCGATCTTTGATGCAGTGGCCCAAGGGCTGACAGAATGCGGAATGCCCGTGGCCTCCTATCAGGTGGAACGACAACTGTCCCAGATGGGACTTGAGCCGGAGGGACAGGTCGGACAACTGTCGGGGGGATGGAAAAAACGTGTCGCTCTGGCCCGCGCCTTGGTCAGCGAACCGGATCTGTTGATCCTGGACGAACCCACCAACCATCTGGATGTGGCGGCCATCGAACGACTGGAAGGAGCCTTGAGAAATTTCCCCGGCGCCGTACTGTTCATTACCCACGACCGACATTTTCTGGATCAGGTCGTCACCCGCGTGGTGGAATTGGATCGAGGTCAATTATCGACCTTCGGTATTTCCTTTGCCGACTATCTGCGCCGCAAAGCCGAGCAACTTGCCTCAGAGGCACTCGAGCAGCGTCGTTTCGACAAGTTGCTCAGTCAAGAGGAAGTATGGATTCGCAAGGGGGTCCAGGCACGTCGTACCCGCAATGAAGGACGGGTACGACGACTGGAAGAACTGCGCCGGGAACGTGCCCTGCGCCGTGATCAAATCGGGTCGGTCCGTCTGGCCGTGGATTCCGGGGATCGTTCCGGGGAACTGATCGCCGAATTGCAGGAAGTCACGTTGCGCTACGAAAACCAGATCCTTGTGCAAGGGTTTTCCACCCGCATCCAGCGCGGCGACAAAATCGGAATCATGGGGCCCAACGGTGTGGGGAAAACCACTCTGCTGCGGACCTTGCTGGGATTGCATACCCCCGACGAAGGAACCGTGCGCAGCGGCACCCGCCTGAATATTGCCTACTTCGACCAATGGCGCGAACAGTTGGACCTTTCGGCCACCTTGGTGGAAACCATCAGTCCGGGATCCGATTTTATCGAGATCGGCGGCACGCGCAAACATGTCATCAGTTATCTTGGCGATTTTTTATTCCCCCCCGAGCGGGCACGGGCCAAAGTGGCCTCGCTATCCGGTGGGGAGCGCAATCGCCTACTCCTGGCGCGCCTGTTTGCCCGCCCGTCCAATGTGCTGGTCCTGGACGAACCCACCAACGACCTGGATATTGAAACCCTGGAATTGCTGGAGTCCCTGCTCATCGAGTATCCCGGCACCCTGTTTCTGGTCAGCCATGATCGTGCCTTTCTGGATGCAGTGGTCACCCAGGTCATCGTCCTTGAGGGTCAGGGCATCGTCACGGAGAATGCCGGGGGTTACAGCGACTGGATCCGTTACCTGGCCCAGCGAAAAAAAATTCAAGCAAACAAAGAATCCCCTGTCAGTGCCGCCTCTGAAACCGGCGGAACGAACCGACCCTCGGCGATCAAACCACGCAAAGCCCAGGCCGGGCGGTTGTCCTACAAGGAGCAGAAGGAACTGGAAACCCTTCCAGACACCATTGCCCACCTGGAAAAAGAAGAGGCCGAACTGGCCCAGACCCTGGCGGACGGAACCCTCTACCGCAACTCGCCCGACGAGGTCAAGCGCCTCAGTCAGCGGCAAGCCGAACTGACCCACCAACTGGAACAGGCGTTTCTGCGCTGGGAAGCACTGCAGCAGAAACACGACAAGGAACCATGACCTGCCAAAGTGTCAGATTTTATTACATTTTCGACCAATGATCCGCCCATACAAAAATTTTATTATAAAATATCAACGGGTTGTAAATTCGGCGTAATTTTTGCTTATCCTCCGTGATACCAAGCGTTTCTGTCAAACGACGAAAAAAATCAACGCAGGAAAGGTACAATGGGCGTAGGCAGCAATGTGATGATGAATCAGGATGATGAGAAGTCCATGAAAGTACTCATGGTGGATGATCATGCGCTTTTCCGGGATGGATTACGCTTGTTACTGTGCTCAACCCATCCCGATGCGCAGTTGCTTGAAGCAAGCACCCTTGCGGGCGCACTGTCCCTGCTACTGGAACACGCTGATTTAACGATGTGTTTCCTTGACCTAGATCTCAAACAGGAACGTGGACTCCCCGTTTTAAAAAAGATCAAACTTGAATCCCCTAACCTGCCTGTGGTTATCGTTTCAGGGTCGGAGGACTCCTCCACGGTGCGCGCCTGCATGCAAGCCGGTGCCATAAGTTACATTCCCAAGAGCCTGACCTCCGAAAAATTTCTTTACGCCCTGCAGCGCGTCCTGAAGGGAGAGATCTTTCTGCCCCATGAAGAAGAGAATGATGTGAAACCATCCGCGCCCTCCGGCATACCCAATCTGACCCCCCGTCAACGGGAAGTTCTGTACGCCCTCAGTCGTGGTTTTTCCACAAAATCCATCGCCAGGGAACTGTCCCTCTCCGAGTATACGGTCAAGGATCATATCTCCGACCTGTTTCGGATTCTTGGCGCAAACAATCGAGTCGAGGCCGTCACCAAAGCCAGTCTTTTCTACTTGCGCCCGCGCTAAATGCATACGGTGTCCCATTGGCTGTCATCCTGCTTCGAGCCAAATCATGAACATTTGACAGATCGATCCCACCCGTCCTCGCTCAAGCACGAAATGACACGGGAGGTTGTGACCCTTCATGCGAGGGTGCTCCTGCACATGCCCCTCGTTCAGTTATTTTTCGTTGGTGGATTGGGCTGGATCGTCTACCCCACTGTTCCTCTCCAAACCTTTCTGTTATGGAGTGCTCTGACACTGGGTTTGGAACTGCTCCGCGCTACCTTTGCCTGGTGGGTGTTGCCGCGCGTCGAAAAATTGAGGCCAAACCGGCTCCATGCCGTATTCATGGCCCTGGATGCTCTGGCGGGAGCCAGTGTCGGCCTCTCCGCCGTTCTCTTCCTGCCCCATCTTTCCTTTGTCTCCCAGGCGCTGATCGAGATCATCCTGTTTTCCATTGCCGCCGCCGGAGTCTCTGTGGCCGTTTCATCCAGATATATGACGGCGGCGTATTCGTTCCTGGTATTATTGGGCGCAACCCTGCCGTGGACAGTATTGCATCCTGACAAACATTGGGCCGTTCTGGGTCTGACTCTCATCTATTGGTTGTTTCTGATCCGAGTAGCGGGCGAAAGTGAACAACTGCTCTATCGGTCTGTCCTGATCCGGCAAGAACGTGATCGTATCATTGCAACCGTAAGCCATGATCTGCGCCAGCCCCTGCACGCGTTATCTCTTTACGGTGCCGTACTGGTCTCCCATCCATCAGACCGGACACTCCAGGAAACCCGAAGAAATATCGACCACATTGTCCGGGATTTGGAAAAAATGCTGACGGACCTGCTGGATCTGTCAAAAATCTCTGAGGGAAATTACCCGACGCAACAGAATCTGTTTTCATTGGACACCATGGTTGCTGACATCTGCGCCGAATTTCATTCAGCCGCCTCTGCCAAAGGTTTGGAAATTCGACTAACCCTGGCCCCTGTCAAAATTTCCGGGGATAAAGTGGCGGTGGCACGAATCACGCGCAACTTGATCGACAATGCCATCAAGTTCACCGAACAGGGAGAGATTCATGTGACGACTTCACTGATGCAGGAAGGGGACGCCCTGCTCGACGTCACGGATACCGGGAAGGGCATCAGCGACACAGAACAGGAACTTATTTTCAGGGAATTCTATCAGGTCACGCCTTCCGAAGGCGACCAGAGCCAGGGAGCGGGTCTGGGGCTATCCATCGTCCGCCGTCTGGCAAAACTCATGGGTGCCCGAATACTTGTCAAATCCGTCCTCAGACAGGGTTCCAGTTTTCAGGTTTGGTTCCCACCCCCAAACGGAAACCTACAGTGAAAATTTCAAGCCGCCTATAAAAGAAAGGCTAAGTGCATTCTGAACTTGAAAAAATAACGATTTTTCTGACCTCTTATGGGACTCTTGCTTTTTATCGTATATTTCCATAATATACAAATATGATTGATCTGACCAAAATATCCAGTTTTGACTGGGATGAAGGGAACACCCGTAAAAACGAAAAACACGGTGTTTCAATGGCGGAAGCGGAGCAAATATTTTTCAATGAACCACTTTTTCTGCTTGCTGATATAAAACACAGTCAAGGCGAGTCACGCTTTCACGCATTAGGCAAGACAGACGAGGGGCGTACATTGCATATTACTTTCACACTACGTAATGCCAGTGAGAAAATTCGGGTGATTTCAGCCAGAAATATGCACAAGAAGGAGCGCATGATTTATGAACAAGCAACTTAAACCGATTCCGAAATTTTCTAATGAGGCAGAAGAGCAAGTCTTTTGGAGTAAAGAGGATTCAACGGATTATCTGGATTGGACGAAGGCTCAAAAGGTTGTACTGCCTAATTTGAAGCCTACAACAAAAACAATTTCGCTGCGACTACCCCAACATCTTCTGGATTCCATTAAAGCTGCTGCGAATTCTCGCGATGTGCCGTATCAGTCGCTTATCAAGGTGTGGCTACAAGAGAAGTTGCACAGCCACTAATGTATTCGGTGAAGTACGACCGCCACAACTTCGTCCGTTCGAATTTGATTCCAGATTGCACATATAATTCGCAAACATCGGCTATGAAGTAAGCACCACACTGATCGCCAAAACAGAAATCAACAATGGTATAATTTTCATATCATGCGCACCTTTGAATTTGACGAGTCCAAAAGTCAGGCGAATTTTGTCAAACACGGAATCAATTTTGTTGGTGCGCAGTTGCTATGGAATGACCCAATGTTATTGGAAATCCCGGCAAAAACAGAAGATGAGCCACGGTTTCTGGTAATCGGACTTATCTATGGGAAGCACTGGTCCGCCGTTCTCACCTACAGAGGTAAAAGTATTCGGCTTATTTCTGTTCGTCGATCGCGGGTCGAGGAGGTAACATTGTATGAAAAGTGAGACATTCGACAGCCAGTTTGATGATGGTACTGCTGACATCACAGCATCTCTGGACTTGTCCAAGGCAAGGCGTGTATTGCTGAATCCGAGGCGCGTCAATGTGGATTTTCCTTCATGGATGATTGATTCTCTGGATAGAGAAGCGGAAAGACTCGGTGTTACCCGACAGTCTATTATCAAGGTGTGGCTAGCCGAACGGCTTGAACACGTGTCCACGCATTCCCCTTCTTAGGCGAGAGAAATCGCAGGACAGATGAGGTGCGTATGGAGGACGTTGATTATGCACCAATCGGTAAATACAGAGTCATCGGGTTATCACGACAGGCCGTAAATCCTTCATGAGCCTTTTCTTTGGCTGCCCCATGCGCACAAATGCGCCCATCGTGGTGCCCACCAAGGCAGCAGCGCGTGAAATAACCTCTTTTTCTTCCACGTCCATTTTTAAATCAAATCGAGCAACAGCAGACATATCGACCTCATAAAGTACGGTAAATTTACGTATACGGTATATTACCGCACCAAAGTGGGTAAGCAAGTGTCACTTTCAGAAATTCTGCACCATTGGTGGGAATCAAATCTGAAAACAGAACGACCCAATCCAAACTCATAAACACGCGCCCATTGGCATCTTTTTAGGTTTGTTTACCCCCCCAATTGGAGGGATTGTCGCCCTCAAGATCCATCGTTAACATGAATCCATCTTGCATCAAGGTACTTTCTGACAGGTGCTTCTATAGAACCAGTGGCAGGTTCGTTCAAAACTGCTCAGGCACATGGATTTTCGATAGGTTGAGAATTATCAGACAAAAGGGAGTGGAAAATGATTAAAACCGCACATAATACCGAAACAACCCTAACCGAAAGAGTGGTTGCAGCCGAAAAAATGAAGTCGGAACGGATATTGAGCAAGTTTCTGGTTTTAGTGGCAGGGGTTTCCCTGTCAGCATGGTCAGTAACCGGTGAAGCATCGACCATCACCGACAATTTGTATTACACGATGGAAAATCAAGGGAATACGACCGGGAATATTTTCGAGACAACGGCCACCGTTTCCTCCCAGACCGGTGCCATTACCTATTCGAATTCTTCGACACCCATCGCCGCCACCGGATCTGGTACCACTGCCAATGGCATTGTGATGAACCCCACCAACGGACAGTTGCTGGTGGGAGGAGGACAATCGGGAGGAGGTGCTTTCCCTTCACCCGTCTATCAAGTGAATCCGACAACCGGGGCCATCATGACCGCCACAGATCCCGGTTATATGAATAACAGCGATATGGCCGTTGGTCCCAACAATAAAGTGTGGGCCACCGGAGGGGCCTTTGGCAGCACCGGTCCCGTGGCTTCTTTCCCGATCAACCCCTTCGGTGGATCAGGTACTGTCCTATCCTTGACCGGCAGCGATACAGCCATCTCAAGCCTTGCCTTCGACCCAAAAAATAATACAATGTATTACACCTCTGGTGGACTTTATAGCAACAGTATTGGGAACTTTGGCACACTCAATCTTTTCACCGGCAAAACGACAGCCATTCTCACAAATCAACCAGGTTTGTATGGCCTCGCCTACGACCCGTTTTCCGGCGACTTGATAGCAACCGGGAATGACCTAATTACTCAGATCACCACATCTGGAAAGATCATCTCACAATTGAACCTTAACTATCTTAACAAAATTGGGACCAATATTGGATGGCAACTGGCAAACGTCGACCCCGTTGGAAATGGACAGTTATTCGTCGTTTCTCACGGAAGCCAGTCGGGCTATATGCAATATGTCAACTATGCCAGCACGGGATTGGTGGGAGATTACAACTATACTTCTACCAAGTATCTGGGATTTGGCCTTGATAGTACCGCTGCTTTGACCATTCCCACAACAAATGGAGGAGGTGGTACACCCTCCGCCGTGCCAGAACCTTCCACCATTATCCTGTTCTTGACCGGGCTTGCCGGAATCGGTTTGTTCGGTTTCACGCAACGCCGGTCCGTATCCTACGTCTAGATCCTATTTGCGTACCCTCCCCTTCATTGATGCATGGAGGGGGGCTAGACAGGTAAAATCTATGCTAGAATTGCAGGTCCGTTATCTGGGTGTGTGGTATGGTCTTCTATTCGCTGAAATGTGCTTTGGGTCATGATTTTGAAGGCTGGTTTGCTTCTGAAGAAAGTTTTTCAGCCCAGCGTGCGCGTGGGTATGTCACCTGCCCCTACTGTCAGTCCCACCAGATAAGTGCCACCCCCCAGGCTCCTGAACCTCAGGTGACGGCATGCGATCCGTTGGAAGAAAGCGGCCAGCAGGCCGGCTCTCAAGAACCCGCCGCCCCCTTGGACGAAATCCTGTCACACCTAACCTCTCCCTTTTCAGCCCAGACCTCCCCAGCCGTCTTGGTGGCCACCATTCAGGCACTCACCATTTTTCAACTGAAATTGATCCAATCCGTCCTGACCAATCTGAATGCTTCCCTTTCTGAAGAAGAAAAATCCATGGTCGCCAGAAGTCCCACCATCGTGGTTTTTGAGAACGCTTCTCCCGTCTCGGCAGAAGAGGGAGAGGTGACGGGCCCGGATGAAAGCATCACGGGCACCGTGCACTGATTAATTCCAGAATGGATCGATGGTATTGAATTTCACCCATTGAGGGCCAAGCCGACTGATCCGCTGCACGGATTCGCAGGCCATCCATCCCTTGACAAGGCAGAAAGCACCGGGGTCAACATTTGGCAATTCTTCCAGCAGATGGTTTGTCGTAGCGGCATCGTTGACCGCGCCCAACGCATCCTGGAGCCCGCTCATTGCAGACAGGAAAGCGCGTACCGCACGCGCGGAGTAAAGTGGCGAGAAAAATTCGGCGGCATAACGCAATTTTTTCCCGTCGATGCGAAGGGCGTGCAATTTCTTTGCATCAAGGGTGGTGACCCTTCTTCCGCTCTTTTCGAAATTGCGGTAGCATTTTTCCAGTATCAGATCTGCAAAGTCGCCAACCGGTGAAGCGTCCTTTTGCGGCCATGTATCGCTGCTCAAAACCGCTCCGAGTTTGAGCAGCAGAACCTTAAATCGCTGGGACTCGGTGGCCGTGACGGCTCTTTCCCGATTTTTCCTGCGCAGAATTTCGCTTGCCTGCATCAGTTTCGTGAAATCATATTTTGACGAAAGGGCGTTCACCACGGGAGGGAGCATTTCGAGAACGAAAACATCCCAGTTTCTTGCCGGTCCGAGTTCCCCGGACAACCATCTCAATTCCCGAATGATGTCGGAAAAGATAGTATTGCCGAAAGCATGAGAAAAAACGCTGAATGCCGAACGCATGCGTCTGATCCCTACCCGCATCTGACGCAGGTATTCGCAATCTTCTTCGCCGTCCAGGAACCCCACGGTATTGTCCTGCAATTGCTGCAGGCAGTTCTTCACGATTTCCCTGCAGGCTGTCGCGACATCCATCTTTTTGTTCAGATCGATCATCGTCACCTTTTTCACGGAACTAAACCTCCCCATGCCCTCCCAGTAAAAGCGCATAACCGCGTTCCGAAAACTTTGAGGGGTCACCGGATTTCACCATATAGGGTATCACTGCCCAGCACCCTTCTGCCATGACGTACTATTTGCCCAAGCAACGGCTCAGAAACCACGGATAAGTCGATCAAATCTATAATGCACGAACACTTCCTGAAGTTGCGCAACCATGGCATGCATGGATTGCGATGTCGCGTCTCCTGCTGTCAACTCACAATAGTGCACTGATCAATTTTCAGAACCCAGGGTGTACTGGGACCAGTCGATTTTATCAGGCCGGGAACTCAACCGCGCCGGTGGGTTTTTGCTGGCCTTCTGCCAGGACAGGGGCGGCTGGTATTGCCGACACCAGTCCGCCACCTGAGGTGCCGGCATGGGTCGGGCAATGCCAAATCCCTGGGCCTGAGTACATCCAAGGAAGATCAAAGCCAATCCCTGTTCTTCTGTTTCCACTCCCTCTGCAATGGCTTCCTTACGAAATACCTCAGCCAGGTTGATCACCACCTCCACGATCGCAAAATCCTCCCGATCGGTCAGCATGTCCTGGACAAAACTCTGATCTATCTTGATCACGCTCACGGGCAGGCGCCGAAGGTAATCCAGTGAAGCATACCCCGTTCCAAAATCATCGATGGCAAAACTCACCCCGTGCTGACGGCAGGCTTCCATGGCCTGGGTGACCTGGGGAATATCCCATAATGCCACGGACTCCAGGACTTCGAGTTCAAAATCAGGGACCAGGTCGGTGGGATATCGTTGCATCATCCGACCAATGAATTCAGAAAATCCAGGGGTATGCAAATGACGGGCAGGCAGATTGACACTGACCCCGAAATCCAATCCGAGGGCCTTCCAATCTTCCCGTTGTTTGAAAGCGGTTTCAATGACCCACTCGGAAATACGCGTTTCAACGTCCGTGTTTTCTATTATGGGCAAAAATTCCCGGGGCAACAGCACGCCCTGCTGCGGATGATTCCAGCGAATCAGTGCCTCTACACCCAAAACCTGCCCAGTACCGAGATGGACCTTGGGTTGATAGTACAATTCAAGTTCATTGCTCTCCAGAGCCTGCTCTATGCGGGTTCTTCCTTCTGTGCGCAAATGTGCGTTACGCTCGTCCACCACATCGAAGAAGTGAAAACAGTTACGACCTTTCCCTTTGGCCCGATACATGGCCTGATCGGCATGACGTAAAAGAGTTTCGGCATCCACCTCATCATCCGGGTAAACCGTCACCCCCAGACTTGAAGACACCACCACCTCCTGATCCCCAAAGGTATGGGGCAAGGCAATGGCGGTCATGATCCGTTGCAGGGTGGCGATCAATTCCTGCTCGCTGCTGACCTCGGACAGCACCACCACAAATTCGTCACCGCCCAACCGCGCCACGGTATCCGTGGCGCGCAGGGTAGCAGTCATGCGCTGGGCCACTGCCATCAGTACCTGATCTCCCTTATCATGACCAAACCGGTCATTAATGGGTTTGAATCCATCCAGATCAATGAAACAGAGGGCCATTTTTTTATCGAAACGGCGTGCATCGGCTAAAGCCATGGTCAACCGATCATTGAGCAGGGCACGATTGGGCAGTCCGGTAAGAACATCGTGCAGCGCAATCATTTCCAATTCGTTTTGTTGCTCTTTGAGAACCGTGATATCGGAAGACACGCAGACAATACTGAGAATCGTATCATCTTCATTGCGCACCACCGACAAAGTGAGTTTATCTGGATAAATTTCGCCGTTCTTGCGCCGATTCCAGATTTCTCCAGACCAATGACCCTGCTCCAGAACCGTGGTCCATAAATTGGAAAAGAAATCCGGATCGTGACGTCCGGACTGCAGAAACCCGGGGTTTCGTCCCAGCACTTCCTCACGACTGTACCCAGTAGTTCGCGTAAAGGCCGGGTTGGTCTCGATGATATGCCCCTCGGGGTCAGTAATAAAGATGCTTTCATCCGCATGCAGGAATACCTGTGAAACCAGACGAATGTAATCATCGGATAACTTGCGTTCGGTCACATCATTGATGATGGCCACAAAGTGGGTCAATACCCCTTCTTTGTCATGGACGGGTGCAATCTGGAAACGATTCCAGAACATGCGGCCATCCTTGTGGTAATTACGTACCGTAGCCTTGACGGGAACGCCGCTCATCAAGGCCATGCGCACGGCCATCAACTCCGGTTGAGCGCGATCCTCCCGTTGGAGAAAGCGACAGTTATGCCCGATGGCCTCCACCGAGGAATAGCCCGTAATCCGCTCAAAAGCAGGGTTGACATACACCAGGGGGAAATCGGGCAAGGTAGCATCGGCAATGGCAATGGCATTGACGCTATTGTTCAGGGCACCGGCTTGAAGCCGAATCAGGGATTCGGATTGCTTGCGCACCGAAATGTCACGGGAGGAGCAGAACAACAAACCCTCTCCCTCCACCTGAAACCCCCGCGCATGCACTTCCACATCGATGAACTGACCATTCTTGCGTCGATACTGACTTTCGAAAGTCTGGTCATTCGTTTCCCGCAAGGAACCCATGCGCTCTTCAAAAACTCCGGGCGGAAAGGAGGGATCCCAGAAAGAAATGTGTTTACCCAACAACTCGCTACGTTCGTAACCCAAAGAAACACAAAAGGAGTCACTCATGGTCACCAAATTGCCTCTGGCATCCAGAACATGGAGACCATCACTGGCAATTTTCAGGATGATCTCATGCATACGTTTTTCCCGCGCCAGAACCCAGTCTTCCTGGGCAGTCACTGCTTCAGGGGATGCGTCGACGACGCTTTTGCTCATGGTGTCTGTGGAGCCTTGGTTTTCAATTGATACTGGGCGAGGGTCGCCTGATTACAGTTATAGGTATTTTTACCGGATTTTTGGCATTCAGAAAGATCGGAAACAATCTCATCGGGATGATCCAGGTAATACTCCTTGGTCTTGGTACCCTCGCACGCCGTCAACAACAGAAGGGCGAGTACCCCCCCACATAACACGATTTTCATGGGCAAACTTCCTCGGTGATGACACAACTGCCATGGTACTCGATTCAAGCCCTGCTGTGCGCAGGAAGCCCCCTTAAACGATCATGCCCGCCGCTACCGTGTCATGGGTCAACGCATCGATGAGGATGAAACTGCCCGTCGTGCGATTGTCTTCATAACGGTCGAAAGCCAGGGGCTGTTGAACCTTGAACCCCATACGCACCAGGTCGTTCATGCCTACCTGTGCCGGAGAGGGAATCAATTGAGAGGTCTGAATATCCAGACGAGCGCTGAGGGTGTCTATCTTGCCTTGTATGCAACGGGTGGTTTGCTGGATCAAAAGACGGCGTGCCGGATCGTAAGGTGTCTGGGAAAACCAGCACACCAGGGCTTCGAAGTTTTTATCGATTTTGGGGGGATGCGCAACACTGGCAATCATATCCCCGCGCGACATGTCGATCTGATCGGCCAGCACCAGGGTAACCGACTGCCCTGCCCGCGCCTGGGAAATTCGTCCTCCATAGGTCTCGATGGCAGAAATACGACTCCTTCGACCTGCAGGCAGAAGAATGACCTCATCTCCCACCGCCACCGTGCCACTTTCCACCCGTCCCTGCGCACCGCGACGTTCTTCACCATTTTCTTCAGAAAGTCTCGCAACTAACTGAATTGGAAACCTGAAACTTGAGTTCAAAGCCTCTTCGTCCAGCGCCACCGTCTCCAGCAATTCAAGCAATGTTGGACCGGTATACCAAGGCATGCACTCCCCATGGAGCACTACGCCATCGCCATTCAAGGCACTCAAGGGGATGAAAACGATATCCCGAAAAGCCAGAGGTTCTGCAAAAGTCAGAAACTCCTGCTTTACCCGTTCAAAAGCCTCTTGTCCATACGCCACCAGATCCATCTTGTTGACGGCAATCACCACCTTGCGAATCCCCAGCAAGCGTACGATCTGTGCATGCCGACGGGTTTGTTCCACCACGCCCTTGCGTGCATCCAGCAATAGAATCGCCAAATCCGCCGTGCTTGCCCCCGTCACCATGTTGCGCGTGTACTGGGCATGACCTGGGGTATCTGCAATGATGAAACGGCGCACTGGCGTACTGAAGTAGCGATACGCCACATCGATGGTAATCCCTTGCTCTCGCTCGGCCTGCAGTCCATCGGTAAGCAGGGATAAATCCACTTGGGACTGACCGCGGCGCGTGGAAGTAGCTTCGATGGCGGCCCATTGATCCGCCAGTACAGACCGGCTGTCGAGTAACAAACGTCCGATCAGGGTACTTTTTCCATCATCCACAGAACCGCAGGTGATGAACCGCAAAATCTCTTGACAGTTCTTCAGTTTATTTTCCATATCACGGATTCCAAATATTTTTTCTTCAGAAATAACCTTGTTTCTTACGCAGTTCCATGGAGGCTTCGGAGGTTTGATCGTCGGTACGAGTCGCACCTCGTTCGGTCAGGGTACTGGTGGCTGTCTCGCGCAAGATGTCCGCCAGGGTCCGGGCCTCGGAAGGGACTGGACAGGTGCAGGTCATATCCCCCACCGTACGAAAACGTACCCAGCGCTCTTCCACCTGTTCTCCCGCTCTGGGAGGTGTCAGGGGGGTGACGGGAATCCACTGATCCCCGCGCGCCACGACTTCCCGGCGATGGGCAAAGTAGAGGGAGGGCAGATCCAATCCTTCGCGGGCAATGTACTCCCAGACATCGGCCTCGGTCCAGTTGCTGATGGGAAAAACCCGCATGTTTTCGCCGGGGTGGACATGGGCATTGTAAAGGTCCCATAACTCGGGCCGCTGGTTTTTTGGGTCCCAGCCCCCGAATTCATCGCGAAAGGAAAAAATTCTTTCCTTGGCACGGGCCTTTTCCTCATCCCGACGGGCTCCACCCAGACAGGCATCGAATCCGAACTCATGAATGGCATCCACTAACGTCACTGCCTGCAAGGCATTTCGGCTGTCTGACTCGAGACGAACCCGGGCGCGGCCCTGACGAATGGACTCTTCCACCGAGCGTACGATCAGGTTCACCCCCAGATCTTTGACCACTTGATCGCGAAACTCGATGACCTCCGGAAAATTATGCCCGGTATCCACATGCATCAGTGGAAAAGGAAGGCGCTGTGGGTAAAAAGCCTTCCGTGCCAAATGCAGGACCACCATGGAATCCTTGCCGCCCGAGAAGAGCAGGACCGGGCGGGTGCATTGGGCTACCACTTCACGCAGGATGTGAATGGCTTCCGACTCCAGTCGGTCGAGATGATCCCAGGGAGCCCAGGCGCCAGCGCCGGACGAGGTGAGGGAAGTGAGTGTCGCTGCTTGGGTTGACTTCATGGAACCGCTTTCTCCTTTCATCATTCCTGGGTTGCCGTTTCTGAGACCACATGTAATCCACATTCCTTGCTGTGGGAAGATTCCCACCACCAGCGTCCGGCCCGTTCATCCTCCCCCGACTGGATCGCGCGCGTACAGGGAGCACAACCGATGCTGGCATACTGCTGGTCATGCAATGCGTTGTAGGGTACCCGGTATTCTTTCACTACTGCCCAGACCTCTTCCTGACTCCAGTCCAGCAAGGGACTGTATTTCATCAATCCATGGCCTTCGTCCCGGATTTCAGCGACGAGATCGCTGCGGGTGGGGGACTGATCTCGCCTCAACCCGGTGATCCAGCCCTGCTGCCCAGACAGGGCCCGTGCCAAGGGCTTCACTTTACGCGCGCCGCAACAGGCACGACGCGCTGCCAGGCTATGATAAAACCCGTTGACGCCCTGTTCCTTGACCAATTCTTCCACATCCTCCTGGGCAGGCCAGAACACTTCGATACGCCGTCCATAATGCTCGAAAATCCGGTCCAACAAGCGATAGGTCGGCTCGGGCAAACGCCCCGTATCCAGGGTAAAAATTCGGATTGGCAAATTTTTGCGACAGATCAGGTCGGTGATCACCATGTCCTCGGCCCCCAGACTGCTGGCCAAGGACAGGACTGGCGTGCGCAACAACCACGCACGCAAATTTTGTTCCAACTGATCGATTCGAGAAATTGACATGTCAACCTCCAGAACCGTGGGACAACCGCCGCCGAAACAAGGGCTCCGGTCGTTCCACCGAGATTTGATAGGCTTCGCTGAACAGTCCCAGACCGCGCAGAAGATTGGCGGGCGTTTCTCCCGGCCGGGGTAAAAATCCGTTGAAGCCGCAGCGTTCCAGGTCATTGACCGTATCCTGGAACACGTCGCCCACCGCCCGAATCTCGCCTTGATAGCCATAGACCTCGCGCAATAAACGTCCCAGACTATGTCCCCGCCCATCGGTAAAACTGCCAATATGGATGGCAATCAGGGCCACTTCCGCCAGATGGGGGCGCAAAGCCTCCGGGTCCTGGTCGGTCTCCACCCACAACCCGACCCGTCCTTCTCTGGCCTGTGCCCGTACTTCCTGCCATTCCTCGAGACGATACAGCCGATCCCCCCCTTCCTCACTCTGATCCGGACTGAACCGGACCCAGGTATCCGGCACAATATGGCGATTCACCACGACTTCACGCACAGGCCACCTCCTGGTTGGGTGCATAGACTGCATCACGGAAAGGGACAATCCCCACTCTTTCCACCGTATCCGTAAATTTTTCCGCGGGGTTCAGCCGCAATTTCAGGTACACCTCAAGCATGGCCTGGAGAGCATCGGGTACTTCTTCCGGGGTGAGTGAAGGGCCGATGACCTTGCCCAGACGTGCCGGTGCCTGCGCCCCACCAATGGAAATCTGATAATACTCACGCCCATGCTTGTCCACGCCCAGAATACCGATATGGCCCACATGGTGGTGTCCGCAGGAATTCATGCATCCTGAAATATTGAGATCCAGAAGACCAAGGGCACGCACCCAGACGGCATCGGAAAACCTGTCCTGCAGCGCCTTGGCCAGTGGCAGAGAGCGGGCATTGGCCAAGGCACAGTAATCTCCCCCAGGGCACGCGATGATGTTGGTGAGCAACCCCGCATTGGGAGTCGCCAGTCCCCAGGGGCACAAGGCATCATACAGTGCCGGCAAGTCGCTCAGAGCCACATCGGGCAAGATCAGGTTCTGCTCATGACTAACCCGGATTTCACCAAAACCAAAGCGCTCTGACCAGTCTGAAATCACGTCCATCTGGTCCGCAGTGGCATCGCCTGGAGGCTGATCCGGGCTTTTCAGGGACAGAGTGACATTGGTATATCCTGGCACTTTGTGCGGATGAAGATTCTGTCGAAACCAGGTGGAAAAGTCCGTGTCCTGATGCAGGCGCGCAGCCAGCGCAGCCGGAATCCCGGCGGGGAGAGACCGGTAAGCCGGTTTCTTGAGACGCGCTTCGATCCGTGCCACTTCCTCATCCACCAAAGTGGCAGGACCCTCCTTCCAGTGCTGCCATTCCGTTTCCACTTCCCGCTGAAAACGCTCCACGGTCATGGCTTTGACGAGAATTTTGATCCGCGCCTTGTATTTATTGTCCCGTCGCCCATAGCGGTTGTACACGCGCAGGATAGCATCGAGATAAGTCAATAGATGTCGGGCCGGCAAGAACTCCCGGATGATCTCGCCCACCATGGGGGTCCGTCCCAATCCGCCGCCCACCTGCACCCGATACCCCAGACCCTGTGCTGCATCCTGCACCGCCTGCAACCCGATGTCATGAACCCCCGTGGCCGCACGGTCTTCGCGCGCCCCATTGACGGCAATCTTGAACTTGCGCGGCAAGAAGGCAAACTCCGGATGCCCGGTGGACCATTGACGAATCAACTCGCAAGTAACCCGCGGATCGACTAATTCATCCGCTGCCACCCCGGCAAAATGGTCGGTGGTGGTATTGCGCACACAATTGCCGCTGGTTTGCGTGGCATGCATCTGAACTTCGGCCAACGCAGCCAGAATATCGGGAACTTCAGGCAATTTGACCCAGTTGTACTGAATATTTTGACGGGTAGTGAAATGGCCCACGCCCCGGTCATGGGTGCGTGCGATCCAGGCCAGACGCCTTAACTGGGAAGCACTCAGCACACCATAGGGAATGGCCACGCGTAACATGGGTGCATGCCGCTGAATATACAACCCATTCTGAAGACGGAAGGGACGAAAATCATCTTCAGACAACTCTCCTGCCAAAAAGCGCCGGGTCTGATCCCTAAAACGGGCCACCCGTTCCTCCACCAGACGCTGGTCGATTTCATCATATTGGTACATGATCGTCTTCTTCTCCACTTCATCGGAATGAAGACCATTCTAACGAGCGTTCTTTATTCAAACAAAGAATATAAAGTTGGACTGTTATAACTAATATCAATAATCTACTCAGGCATAGGCCCGCAAGGTCCGCGAAAATCGCATTAATTCCTGAATTCCGCTGGCCTCGGCACGCTGACACCAATCGCGCAGTTGCTCCAGCAACTGTTCGGCGCTGGCATTGGTGCGCGTCCATAACTGTTCCAACTCGCGGCGCATTTGAACCACCGTGCCCACCGGGTGACTGATTTCCATCACTTGAGCCAACGTATGGCGTTCGGCCTTGGGCAGTTCATGATCTGGATGGTGCAACCAACGGCCAATCATGGCGGTGACCTCACGCCGGGAGAGGGAAGGCAATTTGGCGGATTCTCCGAGATGGTGAAATTCCTGAGCACAGGTTGTAGCCAGTTCCCGGGTATAACGCCTCATGACGTCATAACGGTTACGGATGATGGCGTTGAGAGTTGCCAGATCACACTCGCGCTTGGCTTGATCAAATTGCACCTGGGGAGCCACCGACTTGACACGAGCCTGTCCCAGGCCTTGCAGAACGCGAATATACATCCAGCCGATGTCGAATTCATACCAACGGTGAGAAAGTTTGGCTGAGGTCGCAAAAGTATGATGATTATTGTGCAACTCTTCGCCACCAATCAATATTCCCCAGGGGAAAATATTGGTACTGGCATCCTTGCAATTGAAATTTCGGTATCCCCAGAAATGCCCCACCCCATTCACCACACCCGCCGCCCAGAAGGGAATCCACACCATCTGGACCAACCAGATCAATAGCCCCGGTACCAGACCAAACAACGCCATGTTCACCAGCGCCATGAGGGTTACGCCCAAACGTTCATGGGCCGCGTAAAGGTGTTTTTCCAGCCAGTCATTGGGGGTGCCGTGCCCAAAACGCACCATGGTTTCCGCATTGCGGCTTTCCTTGACATAGAGGAACACCCCGCCCCACAGTACCCGCGACAATCCCAATACCTGGGGACTGTGGGGATCTTCCGGAGTTTCGCATTTGGCATGATGTTTGCGGTGAATAGCCGCCCATTGCTGGGTCACCATGCCCGTGGTCAACCACAGCCAGAAACGAAAAAAATGACTGGCGGCACGGCCCAATTCTAGGGCACGGTGGGCCTGGTGGCGATGCAGAAAAATGGTGACGCTGGCAATGGTGATATGGGTCAACACCAAGGCAACGATCACATCGCCCACCCAGGACAGGGCCAAAATACCGGAATAAATCATGTACACTCCTCCAAAGAGGGAAAAATTGCAGGCAAAACGCCCATTATAACAGGTCAGGGCAAGACTGCCTGCGCCCCGTCTCTGAGGGGGACCTTGATCCCTGCCGTACGTAATCCCTGACAAATTTCCTGCATCAGAGCAGAGCGCAACCCCGAATCACTCTTTCCAGGGTCCGGTATCCAGTAATACAGGGTCACTTCAAACCCATGCCCCGTCATCTTGCCCACCACCGCACCGGGCGCCGGGTCCGTCAGGATACGACCTTGACGGCGGGCGACTCCTTCCATCAAGGTCTGTACCATGACCAAATCCGCTTCATAGAACACTTCGATGGTCAGGCCATGGCAGACTCCCACCCCCATGCGCGAATGGTTGATGATGGTCTGGGTCAAAAAGGTTTCATTAGGCACGATGAACGCCGTCCCATCCGTACCCGACAGGGTGATACAACGTGCATCCAGACGAATCACCGTGCCCTGCCGTCCTTCCACGGTAATCACATCGCCCATGCGCACGGATCGATCCATGAGCAGAATGAATCCGCTCACGTAGTTACTCGCCACCTTTTGCAGGGCAAGTCCCAGTCCTACGCCCAGGGCACCGCCCAGCACCGACAAAAAAGTGGCATTGATCCCCACTAGGGGAAAAGCCAGCAATACCGCAAAAAAGAACAGGAAACCACGGGTCAATTTGGTCACGATGACGCGCACATGGGGATCCAGGGATTCAGCTCGGCCCAGGCGTCGTTCCAGCCAGGAACCCAGCCACAAGGCCCCCACCCCCAACAAACTGATAGCCAGGGTTCCCTGCAATAACTGCCAGAGTGAAACCCGGGTACCGCCCATGGTGAAGTCTACTTCCCCCAACCATGCACGCACCGGGTTGAGGAACCCGGTGACATGCAGAGCAAAGACTACCCATACCAGGCGCAGAAATAGGGTCTGAACAAAAACCAGCCGTTTGGACCCCACACCGTAGTGCAGGACATACACGCCCATGCGCGCCACAGTCAAAGCCAGAGCCAAGGCCAGCACCATATGCAACAAGGGGGCTGGACGTCCCTGACCGAAATGGTGACGCAACAGCATCAGGGTCACAGCGCTGCTTCCTGCGAACAAAATCCCCTTGAGACGGCTTAGTTTTTCGACTTCCGTCTGATGAGCCAGGCGTTTCCCCAGGAGCAGGGCAGCTCCAAACCCCACCGCAAGAGCCGCACCCAGCACAGGTACTTGCCAGATATGCCGATATTGGGTCAGCGACTGAAAAAACTCGATCAAATCAGCAAAAGGATCCCCTGCCGGTTCCATCCATTACCCCTGACGCTGCCAGAGAGCCGCAAAAAAACCGTCCGTTCCATGACGCTGGGGCCAGAGTTGTAACCAGGGATCCTCCAGATCGGGCACGATGATCCCTTGCTCTGCCAAGACCTGAGAAGCTGCCAACGGAACGAATTCGGGGTGCCGTGCACTGAATTCCTGGGCCTGGATCTGGTTCTCTGCAGGCAAAAGACTGCAGGTGGCATAGACCAGGCGCCCGCCAGGTTTGACCAACTGAGCTGCGGCTTCCAGAATATGGCGCTGCTTGTCGAGCAACGCCGGCAATCCCTCAGGGGTCTGACGCAATTTCAGATCCGGATTACGGCGCAAGGTCCCCATTCCGCTGCAGGGGGCATCCACCAGCACCCGATCGATCTTGCCGGTGAGACGTCGAACCCGGTCATCAGTTTCACGAGCAATCACCACCGGCATGAGATTGGAAACACCCGAACGTTTGAGCCGTGGCTTGAGTTGTTCGAGACGGCGTGCGGCCACATCGAAGGCATAAAGGCGTCCCTGATTATGCATCAGAGCCGCCAGATGCAGTGCCTTGCCTCCCGAACCGGCACAAAAATCCACCACCATGTCACGGCGACGCGGGGCCACCAAAGCAGCCAGCAGTTGACTGCCTTCATCCTGAATCTCTACCCAGCCTTCCGTGAACAAGGGTAATCGATTCAGCAGGGGACGTCCCTGCACCCGCACCCCCCAGGGGGACAAAGGCGTCGCCTCGGCAGCGATCCCCGCAGCCGTCAATGCCGCCAACACAGCCGGTCGCTCCGCCTTGAGCAGATTGACGCGCAAATCCAGGGGCGCCGATTTTTGCAGCGCCCATCCAAGTGCCTGCCACTCGCCTTCCGGCAGAACTTCCTGCACCGCACTCACGACCCATTCAGGCAGATGGGCCCGCACCGAGGGGGTATCGGGCAAACGTTGCGCCGCCAATGCCGCCAACCAGTCCCGTTCCTCATCTCCCCGGCACAATCCCTGCAATTCCCGGGTGCTCAGTCCATTGACCCGTTGCAAACTGGCCAGCACCAGTCGACGGGGAGCCGTGGGCGGAGCCAGAACCGTGATGGATTCCCAATGGCGCAACAACGCGTAAAAATGCTCCGTGACCCAAGCCCGATCCCGCCCACCCAATTGGGACTGATCGCGAAAAAAATCATGGAGCACCCGATCCGCCGGACGGGTTCCCGCCAACAAGATGCGCAGCACTTCCACCAGAGCCTCGAAGAGAGGAATTCTTACCCCACCGTTTTCCACCTCTTCCTTCGGTTTCAGCGATGAGGGAGAGGGACGGGTTGACCCACGCAGGGGAGAACGATTTTTTGTCATTGAGAGTCTCCAGCCCAGAGCAGGCGTAAATTTTGTTCTTGTGAATCATCGCGCCACCGGACCTGGCCGTTCGCCTCCAAAACCCAGCGACTTTCCACCCAGGCCCGCAATACATGGGGGAACAACCGGTGTTCCATGGACAATACCCGTGCCGCCAAACTTGCTTCGTCATCCCCTGCCCATACGGGCACCACCCCTTGGGCCACGATGGGTCCGCGATCCAGTTCTGACGTGACGAAATGAACGGTACACCCATGCACCGCCACTCCCTCCGCAAGGGCCCGACGATGGGTATGCAATCCCGGAAAAGCAGGCAACAAAGAGGGATGGATGTTGAGCAGACGTCCCTGATAGTGGGTCACGAATTCCGGCGTCAAAATACGCATGAAACCTGCCAGCACCACCAGATCAGGCGCAAAGCCATCAATGGCCTGCTGCAGTGCTCGATCAAAGTCTGTTCGCTCGGCATAAGCCTCGGCGGAGATGACCCGGGTGGGGATACCCCATTCCTGAGCCAGCCCCAATCCTGCCGCATCCGCCTTATGGCTGATGACGGCCACCACCTGCAGCGGTAGTCGAGCCTCCAGCAAAGCGCCCAGATTGGATCCCCGCCCGGAGATCAGAACGACGATCCGGCGCTGGGCATTCATGGTCTTCACTCGACCCAGGTCGCTGGTGCTGCCTCGGGACGCGGCACGATCTCGCCGATGGACCAGGCTTCCCAACCCCGTGCTTGAAAATGTTCCAGCACGGTTTTTTCGTCCTGAGAGGCCACCACCAAGGCCAACCCCACCCCACAGTTGAATACCCGCAACATTTCTTCCTCGGTCACGTCACCGCTACGTTGCAGCCACTCGAACAGCGGAGTGCGGGGCCAGCGCGCGCGCTCCAGGCGAGCAGCCAGTCCTGCGGGGATCACCCGTGGCAGATTGTCCACCAGTCCACCCCCGGTAATGTGGGCCATACCCTTGAGAGTCACTTGTTTCATAAGGGCCAGAACAGGTTTGACATAGAGGCGGGTGGGGGTCATCAATACATCGGCCAGCGTGGCGGCGCCATAGGTCCCACCGGGAAAAGGCGCCTTCAGATCTGCCCCGCTCCGGGAAACGATTTTGCGGATCAGGGAAAACCCGTTGGAATGGGCCCCACTTGAAGCCACTCCGATGACGCAATCTCCCGCCTGCAGAGTGGAACCATCGATCAAGGCAGATTTTTCCGCCACGCCCACGGCAAATCCCGCCAAATCATATTCCCCCGCCGGATAGGAATCGGGCATCTCTGCGGTTTCTCCCCCGATCAGGGCACAGCCGGCTTCCTCGCAACCGCGCGCAATCCCTTCGATCACGGTGGCGGCCTGTTCCACATCAAGCCGACCACAGGCAAAGTAATCCAGAAAAAACAGGGGTTCTGCCCCCTGCACGAGGATATCGTTGACGCTCATGGCCACCAAATCGACGCCCACCTCTTCATGGCGGTTCAACTCGAAGGCCAGTCGCAATTTGGTACCCACGCCATCGGTGCCCGAAACCAGAACCGGTTCCTTGTAACGCTGGCCAATTTCCACCAAAGCCGCGAAACCACCGATTCCACTCACCACCTCCGGGCGCAGGGTACGTCGGGCAAAGGGCTTGATGCGTTCCACCAAGGCATCACCTGCATCGATATCCACACCGGCACTCTGATAGGATAGTCCGGCATTGAATGGATTGGAAACAGTCACAAAAATTCTCCAAAGTAGGATCGGATACATTCCAGAAGGATGCCGACCTGTTAAAATCACCCAATCACAGACCGATCTTCCGAATTATTTTTACTTGCAGATTTTAACTCAAATGCCCCTGTCACGCCCCAGGTTCACTCAACGCCCTGAAATTTGGCTTGCCCTGCTGGCGCTGGGTGCGCTGATCTACACTCTGGCCGATATTTTGGCGCCCTTCGTGGCGGGCCTCCTGCTGGCCTATCTCGGACACCCCCTGGTCCGACGTCTGAGCACCTCCTGGTTTCCTCGCCCCTTGGCGGCCCTGGTGGTCGTTGGCAGTTTTCTGGGACTGGGATTGGGATTTCTGGTTTTGCTTTTTCCGCTCCTGGCCCGTGATCTCCTGCAACTGATCGCGCGCCTGCCCAACACGACGGATGCCTGGCAAGCCGCCCTCATCCCTTATCTACCCAGGAACCTCGGTGTCGACTGGAATACCAGTTTGAGTACCTGGCGCGAACTACTGCAACAACACCTGGGATCGATCAGTGATGCACTCCAGAACTTGCTCCTGTCTGCCCGCCACGGCGGATCGGTGCTGATTCATCTGTTCCTGACCCTGTTGTTGATTCCCGTCGTCACCTTCTACCTGCTCAAGGACTGGGACCGTCTGATTCAGGCTCTGGCTCAAAAACTGCCCCCGCGCAGTGCCGACCCCCTGCGCCAACTGGCCCATGAAATCGATGTCGTACTGGGCCAGTTCCTGCGTGGACAGATCCTGGTCATGACCTGCATGGCGACCTTCTATGGCCTGGGCCTGCATTTCACGGGACTGTCCTCGGGACTGGCTTTGGGCATCACCGCCGGATTGCTGGTTTTTATTCCCTATGTGGGCGTCTTCATCGGGTTTGTCCTGGCAATTCTCACGGCTCTGATTCAGGACCCTTCCCTGCTGCTTCCCGTCTGCGGTGTATTTGCCGCTGGCCACGTACTGGAGGGATCCTTCATCACACCCCGCCTGGTGGGGGAGCGTATCGGATTACACCCTGTCATGGTCATCCTGGCCTTGCTGTCCTTTGGCCAACTGCTGGGTTTTTTCGGCATCGTTATCGCTCTGCCCGCCTCGGCCGTTGCCCGCATCTTGTTGGGACATCTCCACCTGACCTGGTGGTCAAAAGAGACTGACGCCTGATGCGCCAACAGATCCTTGACCTGACACCCGATCCGCGTCCGTGCCTGGACGATTTTGTCAGAGGCAGTAACGGGGAAGTGGTGAGCGCCTTGCAACGCTGGCAACAGGGCGAAGGAGAACGTCAGATCTATCTCTGGGGAGATTCGGGCACAGGAAAAACCCATCTCCTGCGCGCTCTGGTACGTCCTGAAGAATTCGTGCGCACCACCCCGGATACCCGTTTCGAACCCGATCAAAACCCACACCTGGCCATAGATGACGTGCATCTTTTGGGTTCGGAAGGTGCTCTGGACCTGTTTCATCGGTATAATGAGCGCCGAGATCAAGGATTGGGGCTGCTGGTTAGCGGTTCCTGCCCTCCGGCTCACCTGCCCCTTTTTCCCGACCTGAGAACCCGTCTGGCCTGGGGATTGGTGTTAAGGGTTTCCCCATTGAACGATGAAGAAAAAATTACAGCCCTGCATACCCACGCCCAATCTCTGGGACTTACGCTTCCCCCGGCGGTCGCCCAGTACCTGCTGACCCATTGTCCGCGCCGCAATGACTATCTTTTTTCGCTCATGAAAGAATTTCATCACTGGACCCTGGCCACCCACCGTGCCACCATTACCTTGCCGATGGTGCGCGAAATCCTTGGAACCCCTCACTCTTGAACCGACCTTCATGCGCCTTGCCCTCTTTGATCTAGACCACACCCTGCTGTCCGGTGACAGCGATTTTGAATGGGGCCAATTTCTGGCCGCCCAGGGGGTATTCGACTCCGTTCACCATGCAGCCGAAAACCAGGCCTTTTATGACGACTACAAGGAAGGAAAGCTGGATATCGATGCCTTCCTGGCCTTCCAGTTGGAACCTCTGGCCCGCTTTTCCCGCGCTCAACTGGATCAGTGGCACCGTTGCTTCATGACGGAACGTATCCTCCCGCTGGTTAGCCCGGCAGCGCTCGAACGCGTCCGGGCGGAAAAAGCACGGGCCCAGTTGGTGGCCATCGTCACCGCCACCAATCGTTTCGTCACGGGTCCCATTGCCTCCCTGTTCGGAATCGAACATCTGATTGCCACCGAGCCTGCTCAGAATGAAGTCGGTGAATTCACCGGTAAAGTGCAGGGGATACCCAGTTTTCGGGAAGGCAAAATCACGCGCGTGGATGAATGGTTGGCCAACTTGGGGCACCGCTGGCAGGACTTTACGGAAACCGCCTTCTACAGCGACTCCCAGAATGACCTCCCCTTGCTGGAACGGGCCAGCGAACCCGTGGTTGTGAATCCCGACCCCGTTCTTTCTGACCTGGCCCAACAACGGGGCTGGCCTGTCTACTATTGGAAATCCTGACATGATCCGGCGTTTTCTGAACAAGGTCTTTGGCCAAAAACCTCACCGCCATAGTGCAAAATTGCACGCGCTCACCGCTTCCCAGCACTCCTTGCGCCCCCAGGCCATCAGCCCCTGCGCCCTGCGCGTGATCAAAACCCTCCAGGAAAACGGTTTTCAGGCCTATGTGGTGGGCGGTGCCGTACGTGACCTGCTCCTGCAGAAATCCCCCAAGGATTTCGACGTCGCCACCAATGCCACGCCCGAACAGATCCGACGCCTGATCCGCCGCTCGCGCATTATTGGACGACGTTTCCAGATCATCCATGTCCCCTGCCACGATGAAATCGTTGAAGTCACCACCTTTCGGGGTCATGCACCCCATGACCATCATTCCCAGACCGATGAGCATGGTCGTCTGACCCGGGATAACGTCTTTGGTAGTCTGGAAGAGGATGCCACCCGTCGTGACTTTACGGCCAATGCGTTGTTCTATGATCCGGTCCACAATACCTTGCTGGATTATTTCTCTGGAACGAAGGACATTGCCGCCCGCCGCCTGGTCATGATCGGCGACCCCGTCCTCCGATTTCGCGAAGATCCGGTACGCCTGCTGCGCGCCATCCGCTTCAGCGCGAAGTTGGGGTTTACCCTGGATGCAGCCCTGATCGCTCCTCTGCGGGAATTGGGCAATCTGTTGGCCCCCATCCCCGAATCCCGTCTGTTTGACGAATTACTCAAGTTGCTCTTGTCTGGACAGGCACGGTCCTGTCTGGAATTGCTCCACCAATTCGGGTTGCATACCCACCTTTTGCCCCATCTCGATAGCCTGTGGACCAACCCGGACCATGTGCACTTCATCACCCTTGCCCTGGATAATACCGATGGACGGTTACAGGATAAAAAACCGGTTTCTCCGGGCTTTCTCCTGGCCGCCCTGTTCTGGCCTTCGGTACAGATCCTCTGGCAGACCCGCCAGGCTCAGGGAGAACCCCTTTATCCTGCCCTGTTTGGAGCCATGGAAGCGGTTCTCGATGAACAGCGCAAGACCTTGCCCATCCCACACCGTTTCGATGGCACTATGAAGGAAATTTGGGGCCTGCAACCCCGTTTTGAACAACGCAGCGGTCAACGGCCTTCCCGCCTGCTGGAACACCCTCGTTTCCGGGCAGGGTACGATTTTCTGCTGCTACGGGCGGCCAGTGGCAACACAACTCCCGAGTTGGGCGTTTGGTGGACGACCTTCCTGGAAGCCGACCCTGACACCCGCCCTTCTCTCCTGGTACAGGAGACCCGTAAACCACGGTCCCGTCGTCGTCGTTCCCCATGAACCCAGCCGCTCTTTCTGCCCAGCACCTCGAACCCATCACCGCTTACATCGGTGTGGGCAGCAATCTGGCTGACCCGGTCCACCAGGTTACCTCGGCACTCAACCATCTGGAGGCTTTCCCGGAAACTCGCCTGGTTGCCCATTCACACCTGTACCGAAGCCCTCCCTTTGGTCATCTGGATCAACCGGATTTCATCAATGCCGTTGCACACATTGAAACGACTCTCGACCCTGAAGCATTGCTGGCTGAATTATTGAGTCTGGAACAGGCCCATGGACGGGTGCGTCTGTTTGCCAACGGGCCGCGCACCCTGGATCTGGATATCCTGATGTATGGGACGGAGTGTCGTCAGAATGCGCGCCTGACCCTCCCTCATCCACGCCTCGCTCAACGTTCCTTCGTACTCCTGCCATGGCTCGACGTGGCCCCGGAAACCCTCATGGTTCCCGGACAGGGAACCATTGCCAAGTTGCTGGCCAACTGTCCCGGCCCTCTGGCCTTGCCCCTGTGAACCACCCCTGAACTTTCCATGGATATTCTGCATACTCTCAGCGCTCTGCGTCACCGTCTCGCCCAGGAATCCACGGTTGCACTGGTACCCACCATGGGGTACCTCCATGACGGCCATATGGATCTGGTCCATCGTGCCCAACTCCACGCCCCCTGTGTAGTGACCAGCATTTTTGTCAACCCCCTGCAGTTCGGTCCGCAGGAAGATTTCTCCCGCTATCCGCGTTCCCTGGCGGAAGACTGCGCCCGTTTGAAACAGGCGGGGTGCTCTGTGGTCTTTGCTCCCTCGGAAAACGAGATGTATCCCGAACCTCAAAGTGTCACCGTGGACCCTTCCCCACTTCAGAACGAACTGGAAGGAGCCTTCCGTCCCGGACATTTTCGGGGCGTGGCCACCGTGGTCCTGAAACTGTTCCATATGGTTCAGCCTCAAGTGGCCATCTTTGGCAAAAAGGATTATCAGCAAACCCTGATTCTGCGCACCATGGTGCGTCAACTGGCTCTACCCGTCACGCTCCTGGCGGCGGAAACGGTACGGGCTCCCGATGGTCTGGCGCTCAGTTCGCGCAACCGTTATCTGAGCCAGGCAGAACGGCAGCGCGCGCCCGAACTCTACCAGGCCCTCGAGGCCGTGGCCGAAGCCTTGAAACAGGGAAAAACGCCGCAAGAAAGTCTGAAACGGGGCCAACTCGACTCCACCTGCTGGTCGACGGATTATATGGCCGTACGCCGTGCCCAGGACCTGAGCGAACCCTCCCCCGCGGATCGTTCTCTGGTGGTGTTGGGTGCCGCCCGTCTGGGGGGCACTCGCCTCATCGACAACCTTGAGGTATTACTCTGAGAGCCCCTGCAGACGGGCGCTGACCCAGGGAAGAACCGAAGCCAGGGCCACCGACAATGCCTCAGGTCGGGTCCCGCCGGCCTGGGCCAGGTCGGGACGTCCGCCTCCCTTCCCACCCACCTGCTGGGCAAGGTAGCTGACCAGTTCCCCAGCCTTCACCCGTGCAATCAGATCGGGAGTCACCCCCACCAGCACCGCCACTCGTCCTTCCTGCACCGTCGCCAGGGCAATCACTGCGGAATCGGCTTGCCCCTTGAGGGCATCCCAGGCTTCGCGAAGCCCTTTAGCATCGGTGTCGGGCAAGGAGGTAGCCAAAACCCGCACCCCCGCCACAACCTTCGCCTGATCGAGCAGGGCCACCCCGGCCCGAGCTGCAAATTGTGCCTTCAAACGGGACAACTCCCGTTCCCGCCCCTGCCCTTGCTCCAGCAACTGCTGGAGACGTTTGGGGGCTTCCTGGGGCGTGGCATGGAGTCGTTGAGCGAGATCGTACAGTTGGCGCTGTTCCTGTTGAGTCCAGATCAGGGCGGCTGCGCCCGTCACACCCTCCACCCGCCGGGTCCCTGCCGCCACGCCGGACTGGGCCACCAGGCGAAATAATCCGATATCCCCCGTCCGGATGACGTGGGTTCCCCCACACAGTTCGGTGGAAAATGCGCCCATGCCAATGACCCGCACCTCGGCGCCATATTTCTCGCCAAACAGTGCCATGGCCCCCTGCCGCAGAGCCTCATCATAGTTCATGGTCCGAATGGAAACCGGCACATTCCGTCGTATCTCGTCGTTAACCAGCGTTTCCACCGCCTGCATCTGTTCTGCGCTCAAAGATTCACCATGGGAAAAGTCGAATCGGGTGCGTTGGGCATCCACCAGCGAGCCTCGCTGAGCCACATGACTGCCCAACACCGCACGCAAGGCAGCATGCAGCAGATGGGTGGCCGAATGGTTGAGAGCAGCCTGCTGGCGCGCGGTTTCGTCGACCCGTCCCAGCACAGGAGCACCCACGGTGAAGGCCCCCTCGAGCATGCGACCCTGATGACCAAAAACCTGGGCCTGGATTTTTTGAGTGTCGACCACTGCAAAACAACCGGTCTCTCCCTCCAACTGCCCCCGATCTCCCACCTGGCCCCCGGATTCAGCATAGAACGGGGTACGATCAAGTACCACGGTCCCTTCCTGACCCGCCTCCAGTCGTGGCACCGGAGTTCCTTCGTGATAGAGGGCCTGCACCACGCTCGATTCCTGAAGCGTGTCATAGCCCACAAATGTCGTCACGGCTCCGTCATAATCCACGCCACTGTGTGCCGTAAAGCGGGAGGCCGCGCGGGCCCGTTCACGTTGTTGCGTCATGGCCCGTTCAAAGCCTTCCCTATCCAGCGTTGCACCCCGTTCACGTGCAATGTCTGCAGTCAGGTCCACGGGGAACCCATAGGTGTCCGCCAAACGAAAGATCACCTCACCAGAGAGATGTTCGGCGTTTAGACGCAGGGCCTCATCCAGCACCGCCAACCCATGCTCGAGGGTTTCGGCGAAACGTTCCTCTTCCTGCAGCAGCACGGCCTTCACCCGCTCTTGTGCCGCCACCAGTTCGGGATAGGCTTCTCCCATCACCGCCACTAAATCCTCCACCAAACGGTAGAAGAAGGGTTGTTTCTGCCCCAGTCGATAACCATGGCGAATAGCCCGCCGAATGATGCGGCGCAGCACATAACCTCGTCCCTCATTGCCCGGAACGATGCCATCCACCACCAGAAAAGCACAGGCCCGAATATGATCAGCGATGACACGCAAGGACTGGCTGGTAGGGTCCGGTGCCCCTGTATGACGCTGGGCCGCCGCAATCAGGTCACGAAACAGATCGATTTCATAGTTGCTGTGCACGCCCTGCAAAATCGCCGCAATCCGTTCCAGCCCCATTCCCGTATCCACCGAAGGACGGGGCAAGGGATGCAACACTCCCTGTTCATCGCGATTGAACTGCATGAACACCAGATTCCAGATTTCGATGTACCGATCGCCATCGGCCTCGGCGGATCCTGGAGGCCCCCCCGCCACATCAGGACCATGGTCATAAAAAATCTCGCTACAGGGGCCACAGGGGCCGGTATCCCCCATCTGCCAGAAGTTGTCCGCCGTGTTAATGCGGGTAAAACGGGCCGGATCCACGCCAATCTCATCGAGCCAGATCCCGGCGGCTTCTTCATCGTCATGGTAAACCGTCACCCACAACCGCTCCTTGGGCAACCCCAGTTCCTCTGTCAAAAATTGCCAGGCATAGCCGATGGCGGCGCGCTTGAAATAGTCGCCAAAACTGAAATTTCCCAACATCTCGAAAAAGGTATGATGGCGGGCCGTATACCCCACATTCTCCAGGTCGTTGTGCTTACCCCCGGCGCGCACGCTGCGTTGACTACTGGTGGCGCGGGTGTAGGGGCGCTGCTCCTTGCCGAGAAAGACGTCTTTGAACTGGACCATGCCCGAGTTGGTGAAGAGCAGGGTCGGGTCATGGGCGGGCACCAGGGAACTGGAAGGCACGATGGTATGCCCGTGCCGGGCAAAGAACTGCAGAAAACGCGTACGCAGGGCGGAAGATTTCATGATCCGTTTCGACTGAAGGTAAAAGGTTGAACAGAAACCCGGATTTTACCTGATTTTTCTGTCATCACCGCCCACTTCCACGGATTCTCCTGCTGCGCAGGGGATGTTGCCCACTCTGCAAGCCATTCAGGGCCTTGTAGAGGGCCGCTTCCATTTGCGCATATTCGAGGGCCGATACCCGTGCCCGCAGCAGGTTCTCCCGGCCCTGCTGCTTCTCCTGGTCTTCCCGCCCCGGTTCTTCCCGCGCTGCCAGGACGAAATCCAGCAGGATGGTCACCCGTTTCGGCTGTACCTCCACCGCACCACCAGAAACATAAAAATGTTCCTCGGCCACGGGATCTCCCTGATCCACCCGCACCCATCCCGGGCGCAATTCCGCCATGAGCGGAGCATGGCCCGGCAGAATGCCCAAATCGCCCTGTTCCCCCGGGACCACCACAAAGGAAGCCTGCCCCGAAAAAACCAATCGTTCCAGACTGACAATATCCACCTGGAATAACTTCATCCCACTCCCCCCGTGGCTGTCGCCCCCGAGGTGATCTCGACCAACTCACGGGTGATTTGTTCCTGACGAGAACGGTGGTAGAGATGCTGAAGGTCTTCCATGGCTTCCTGGGCATTGTCACTGGCTGCCTTCATGGCCATCATCCGTGCACCCTGCTCGGAGGCCATGTTCTCCGCCACCGCCAGCCAGATCAAGGTTTCCAGGTAGCGGCGCAGCATACGATCCACCACCGTAGCGGAATCCGGTTCATACAGGTAATCCCAAGGTTCCGTGGGCGCACCCAGTCGCTCGCCCGAGAGCGGCAACAAGACTTCTACCACGGGGCGCTGAACCAGTACGTTGACGAAATGCGAATAGGCCAGAAATACACCATCGATCCGACCTTCCCGAAATTCCTTCAGGACCACGTCCACAGGGCCGACCAACCTTTCCATCTCGGGCGTGTCTCCCAGTCCCACCACCTGCGCGACCACCGGCAAACCCAGACGGCCCATGAAACTCAGCCCCTGATTTCCGATCACACATACTTCCAGTGCTACCCCGCTCCGACTCCATTCCCTCAAATGCTCTCCCAATTGACGGAACAAACGGGTATTCAAACCACCACACATGCCCCGGTCGGTGGTCACCAGAATCAGTCCCACTCGTTTCATGGGCAGGCGCTGGTCCAGATAGGGTGAGTGGTATTCGAGGCGAGCATGGTGCATATGTGCAGCAATGACACGCACTTTCTCGCCAAAGGGACGGGCTGCCTCCATGCGCATCATGATCTTGCCAATCTTGCTGCGTGCCACCATTTCCATGGCCCGCGTCAACTTCTGCAAATTTCGTACGGTCCCGATCTTGCTCCTAATTTCCTGGAGATTGCCCATGGGCTCTGCCTCAAAGCCGGGGCAGAAAGAGTGGCGTCGCCACCTCACGCATCAGGTCTTCCTCGTCGGCGGGAATGATCAGGACGGGACGACTCTGCGCCGTGGAAATGAAACGCGCATTTTCCTGGTTGGCTTCCTCGTCCAGTGCAAACCCGAGAAAAGACAAGGCCTGTACAATGAGCGATCGAACTTCCCCGGCATGCTCTCCTATCCCACCGGTAAAAACCAGCGCATCCAGACCGCCCAGCAGGGTGGCCATGCTGCCCACGCTCTGCGCCACCCGCCGGCAAAAAAATTCCACGGCAAAACGAGCCTCTTCCCGTCCATCTGCCAACAAGGTTTTCATGTCGGAACTGATTCCTTCAGATAAGGCCCATAAACCCATTTCATGGTAAACCACCTGGGTCAATTCGTCCCACGTCAACTCCAGTCCCAATGCCAGGATGACCCCAGGGTCCAGATCTCCGCTGCGTGTTCCCATCACCAATCCCCCTGCCGGACTGTACCCCATGGTGGTTTCAACGGACGTCAGGTGATGCAGAAGACAGGCGCTGGCGCCTTGTCCGAGATGCAACCCCATGATTCTTCCCTGGGCTCGTTGCCAACCCAGAACCTCGGGCAGGCGCCGCGCCAGGTGAGCATAACTCAAGCCATGAAAACCAAATTTGCGCAGATGGAAACGGGAAGGAATGGGCAAACGCATGGCCAGGGCAGGCAAGGTGGCATGAAATGCCGTATCAAAGCAGGCGATCTGGGGTACAGAAAAATGAGCCGTGCAGAGGTCCACGCCCCTCAGGTTGGCGGGCAGATGAAGCGGCGCCAGGGGCACTAATGTCTCGAGACGACTTCGCTCCACCCCATCGATCACCCTTGCCATCTCTGTGATGGCCCCCCCATGCACCAGTCGATGAACCACGCCATCCAGACGCTGGCCCTCCAGATCCTTCAGCAGAGATTGCAACGGACCTTCATGATCCGTGGTTCCGGAAAAATGCCAGTGACGAACCCCTTCCCCCCCCTGAAACAGGGAGGCACGCAAGGAAGAGGAACCGCTATTGAGAACCAGAAGGGTTAGTGGGGACACCGCTATTCCTGAATTTCCGCTTGATCTTCACCAAACTCGCACACATAGGCTCGATGGGTCGTCAGCCGATCCACCATCTGTTGCCACAAGAGCGCACCCCGCTCCACCGGAATGGCCCGATTCATGTGAACGTAGATGAAATTGAGTCCGGGCGTCGTTCCCCAGTGCCCCAGCAGACGGGGTTTGACGTCCTCCAGCGTGAGCGGACGTTCAAGCAGGGGATTATCCTTCAGATAGATCTGCCCCACAGACAGATAGTTGGCTGCCCTCCACCACCCATCCATGCGTACGAGTTCTTCAGCATCAACAAACGAGTCCATAAGCCTCCCCACTGGAATTGGTGAAACCATTATAGAGGCCGAACCCCAGAAGAATGCAAGTTTTATGTCAATGTACGCTTTCCGCCAGGTTTTCTTCGAACTCGAGATGAATCTTGTCTTCCTCGGTCAGATCTACCACTACTTTCCCTCCCTGCGCCAGACGCCCGAACAGCAATTCATCCGCCAAGGCACGCCGGATCGTGTCCTGTATCAAGCGAGCCATGGGACGCGCGCCCATCAGGGGATCGAAGCCCTGACGGGCCAAATAGGCCCGCAAGCGATCGGTGAAGGTGGCTTCCACACGTTTTTCATGCAATTGGGACTCGAGTTGCATGAGGAACTTGTCCACCACCCGCAGAATGATCTCGCTGTCCAGGGCCGCAAAGGAAATCCGTGCATCCAGACGATTGCGAAATTCGGGAGAAAACAGGCGCTTGATTTCCTTTTCTTCCTCTCCCTGATTTCCCTGGGTTTGTGCACTCATGAAACCGATGCTGGCATGGGTCAAGGCCTCGGCCCCCGCATTGGTGGTCATGATCAGGATGGTATTCCGAAAATCCGCCTTGCGCCCGTTATTGTCCGTCAAAGTTCCGTGGTCCATCACCTGAAGCAGTATGTTGGTGATGGAGGGATGCGCTTTTTCAATTTCGTCCAGCAACAAGACCGAATACGGGGTTTTAGTGATGGCCTCCGTCAGCAACCCGCCCTGATCGAATCCCACATACCCCGGTGGCGCGCCAATGAGACGGGAGACGGCATGGGGCTCCATGTATTCAGACATGTCGAAACGGATCAGTTCCACCTTCAGAACATAGGCCAGTTGACGAGCCACCTCCGTCTTGCCCACCCCCGTCGGTCCGGAAAACAGAAAGGAACCCACGGGTTTTTGGGGATTCCCCAACCCGCTGCGCGACATTTTGATGGCAGCACTCAAGGCATCGATGGCCCGATCCTGGCCAAAGACCACCGCTTTCAGGTCACGGTCCAACGTCTTGAGCGCAGTGCGGTCGGAGTGGGTGATATTGTGCACGGGAATACGGGCAATCTTGGCGACGATATCCTCGATTTCCGTTTTGCCGATCCACTTGCGTTGCCGGGACTTGGGCAGAATTCGTTGCGCTGCCCCCGCTTCGTCGATCACATCGATGGCCTTGTCCGGTAAATGGCGATCGTTGATAAAACGGGCCGCCAGTTCCGCCGCACTGGTAATGGCCGCTTCAGTGTAGCGAACCCCATGGTGGATCTCGAAACGGGACTTCAACCCGCGCAGGATCTGCACCGTATCTTCCACGGAAGGCTCATTCACATCCACCTTCTGGAACCGTCGGGCCAGGGCATGATCCTTCTCGAAAACGCCGCGAAACTCCGTGTAGGTCGTCGCCCCGATACAGCGCAGACTGCCCTTCGAAAGAGCAGGTTTCAGCAAGTTGGAAGCATCCAGAGTACCCCCTGAAGAGGCACCAGCGCCAATCAGCGTATGTATCTCGTCGACAAACAGGATACTGTACGGGTCCTCCTGCAACTTTCTGAGCACCGCTTTGAGACGCTGTTCAAAATCCCCCCGGTATTTGGTCCCCGCCAGCAGAGACCCCATATCAAGACTGTAAACCGTAGAGGACTTGAGAATTTCCGGTACTTCCCCACTCACGATGCGCGATGCCAGTCCTTCGGCGATGGCTGTTTTACCCACCCCCGCTTCTCCCACCAGCAGGGGATTGTTCTTGCGGCGGCGACACAAAATCTGAACGACCCGTTCCACTTCCCGATCTCGCCCAATGAGGGGGTCGATTTTTCCCGCGACCACTTGCGCATTGAGATCCACGGTGAAACTTTGTAATTCCCGCCCAGCGCCCGTTTCATTCTCCCCCTCGGCAGTTGCATCTTCTTTCTGGTGGGAGGCGGAATTTTTCACCTTGCTCACGCCGTGAATCATGAAGTTCACCATGTCCAGACGGGTAATACCCTGCTGATTGAGGAAAAACACGGCATGAGAATCCTTTTCCCCACAGATAGCCACCAGCACGTTGGCACCGGTCACTTCCTTTTTTCCTGAGGATTGAACATGCAGAATGGCGCGCTGAATAACCCGCTGAAAACCCAGCGTGGGCTGGGTATCCACCGTTCCGGTTCCCTCTGTCTGGGGATTGTTTTCCTGGATGAACGTGCTCAACTTTTCGCGTAGCCCCCCCACATCAGCGCCACAGGCCTGCAACACCTCCAAGGCGGCGGTATTTTCCGTCAGAGACAATAACAAGTGCTCCACCGTAATGAATTCGTGGCGCTTCTGACGCGCGTCCACGAAGGCCATATGCAGACTGACTTCCAGTTCTTGGGCAATCATGATCCCCGTTCCTCCATGATACATTGCAAAGGGTGTTGTGCCGCTCGTGCCAGGGTGACGACGCGCGCCACCCGCGTTGCTGCAATATCCCGTGGATAAGTGCCACAGAGTCCACGACCCTCCGTGTGAACCTGCAACATGACTCGTACTGCCGCCTCCTGCTCCAGACCGAATACCCGCCCGAGAACGTCCACCACAAATTCCATGGGGGTATAATCATCATTCAGCAACAGGACATCAAAGAGCGGCGGCGGGTTCACCCGGATCTCTTTTCTTTCCAGCACGGTTGTCAATTCCCGATTCATCCTGCTCCTCTCTCACCCAAGTCCACCATGAGGAAACTCGACGCTTTTCCGCCCCCTTCTTCCCCTTGTCTCCAAAGATATGGTTTCAGTCTAAACTTTTCAAGAATTTTCGCAACCCCCTTACTCAAAAAGTTCATTTCTGATCATTTTTTGCACAAAACCACCCTTTTTTCAAAAAAAAAACGGATCCCCCCTTGACGACCTGACCCAAACTCGCGTAAAAGTGCAACTGGAGTTTGGTTCCAAGTTGTCTGCATCACCGGTTTTGCCGTTTGCTGGCCTTGAAACTCAAACCTTACCCGGGTTTTAAGGCCCAAATCATCAACAGGAAAGCAAACATGGCAACAGGTACAGTTAAGTGGTTCAACGATTCTAAAGGTTACGGTTTCATCACCCCCGATGACGGAAGCGAAGATCTTTTCGCTCATTTCTCCGCCATCCAGATGGGCGGGTTCAAAACCCTGAAGGAAGGACAGAAAGTCTCCTTCGATGTTACCCAGGGACCCAAGGGAAAACAAGCTTCAAATATTCAAAACGCTTAGGTGCGTGAACGGGACTTGACCGTCCCGTAATCATTTAGGCCAGGTTTCTTCCGTTTTTTCGGTTGAACTTGGTCTTTTTTGTGTCTGAACCAAAAACCCATCAACCCCCCGTATACTCTCCATAGCGTTGGCGCAAAGCCACCTTGTCCACTTTGCCCGTGGCGGTATAGGGCAGACTGTCCACCGTCAGAAATCCATCGGGCACACTCCAGCGCGGCACATGCCGCGCCAGATGTTGCCGTAATTCTTCTTTCTCCACGACCCTTCCTGCCTCCAGCACCATGATCAAAAGAGGACGTTCCCCCCAATGCGGATCAGGAACGCCGATCACCGCCGCCTCACGCAAGACAGGATGAAGCAAAGCCGCCTGTTCAACCTGAACCGAACTGATCCATTCTCCTCCACTCTTGATCAAATCCTTGACCCGATCCGTAATCTGCAAGAATCCTTCCTCATCCAGGGTGGCCACATCACCGGTGGGGAACCAGGCTCGCTCCGTCTCCCGCGCCTCTTTCCAATAATGTTCGCAGATCCACGGGCCGCGCACCTCCAGGTGACCGGGGGTTATTCCATCCCAGTTCACTTCCCGTCCCTCACTGTCCCTCAGTCGCATATCCACGCCAAAGGGCGGACGCCCCGATTTCTCCAACCAGTGCCAGCGCGCCTCGCCGGACAACTCCGCCTGTGCCCGTTTGGGGCTCGCGAGCGCTGCCACCGGACTGGTTTCTGTCATCCCCCACCCTGGCCGCACCGTCACCTTCTGTTCCTGTTCGAAATAACGCACCAACATCGAAGGGCAAGCCGACCCCCCCACCCCGAGCAAACGCAGATGATGCAGTTTCACCTCCTGCGCCTGCAGAAAAGACATCAAACCTCGCCACACCGTGGGCACACCCGCGCTGATCGTAACCTCCTCGCGCTCCAGCAAAGCATACAGGGTTGCCCCATCCAGCCAGGGACCTGGCAACACCAGTTTGGCCCCCACCAGCGCAGCAGCATGAGGAAATCCCCAGGCATTGGCATGGAATAAGGGAACCACCGGCAATACCGAGTCGCAAGCTGAAAACCCGAGACTGTCGGGCAAGGCCACACTCATGGCATGAAGTACGGTGGAGCGGTGGGAATACACCACTCCTTTGGGTCGTCCTGTGGTTCCAGAGGTGAAACAGAGACCGGCGGCTTGATCCTCGGGCCAGTCCGGCCAGTTGAAACCTCCGTCTTCTTCCGCCAGCAGAACTTCGTAGTCAAACCACGTCCCCAGGAGGGGGGCCCGTGCTTCTCCGGGTTCTCCCATCACTATGACCCAGGGCAAACGCACACCCAGGTTTTCCAGGGTTAGCAACAACGGAAGAAGCCCGGAATCCACCAATAACCCCACGTCCTCTGCATCATGCAGAATTTGGACCAATTGGTCCGGAAACAAGCGGGGATTGAGGGTATGACAAATTGCCCCCATGCCTGGGATCGCATAGTAGGCTTCCAGATGGCGATGATGATTCCAACCCAGGGTCCCCACCCGATCGCCTGGACGCACGCCCAGACGAATCAGTGCCTGAGCCAGACGACGGGCACGCTGATCGATGTCCGCCCAACCAAGGGTCACCCCCTCTTGGGGGGCGCGCTGGGAAACCACGGCGGTTTTGCCATGCCAGCGAGCCGCGTGTTCCAGTAAGGCAGAAACCAGCAGCGGACGTTCCATCATGGAACCGATCACCTTTCCTCTCTCCTCATTCCCTTCTTTCCCTCATGGTTTTACCGTCTCCATCCTCGATGATTTTGCACAGTCAGAACCTCGTATTATACTAGGAGACATGAACGCCACCGATTTCTTGCGTTTCGCCCCCAAACCCGTGAACGACGCGCCTGGAGTGTCCCCATGACACACCTTTATGACCTTCCGATCCAACCCGTGCAGTGCTATGTCACGGCCAGTTATCCCTGCAGTTATCTGGAGGGACAGAACGCACGTTCTCAGGTGGTGGCCCCCGGTCCTCAGATCAACCAGGAACTGTACAGCCTCCTGGTGGAAAATGGCTTTCGTCGCAGCGGACTCTTCACCTACCGCCCCCACTGTCACCGCTGCCGCGCCTGCATTCCGGTACGGATTCGGGTACAGGACTTTGCCCCATCGCGCATTCAGCGCCGTGTTTGGAAACAGCATCGATCTCTGGAGGCACGTTCGCTGCCCTTGCATTTCGAACCAGAGCATTTTTCGCTCTATACCCGATACCAGCATGCACGTCATCGAGAAATCACTCAGGGCCGCACCGGAGAAGATCAGTATCGCCAATTCCTGCTACAATCTTCCCTGCCTACTCGCCTGGTGGAGTTTCGCGAAGCCGGACAACTGCGCATGGTCAGCCTGATTGATGAACTGACCCAGGGACTTTCTTCGGTTTACATCTTCTATGAACCGGACATGCCCGGAGTTTCCTACGGCACCTATAACATTCTCTGGCAAATCGAGGAATGTCAGACACAAGGACTTCCTTGGCTCTACCTGGGTTACTGGATCCGTTCCTGTGCCAAAATGACTTACAAAAGCCGTTTCCAGCCCCTCGAAGCCTGGTTTTCCGGCGCCTGGATTTCTTTTCCTGAACTACTCGAATCCCTTGACTCGACAATCCGCTGACTCCCACTGATGCTCTATCCCATTGCTCGCTCCCTGCTGTTTCGCCTCGACCCGGAAACTGCCCACACCCTCTCCCTGACCGCTCTGGACCAAGCTGCCCGGTGCGGTCTGGTCCAGCCCGGACATCTGGTTTCCACCCGCACTCGTACCGTCATGGGACTGACCTTTGCCAACCCCCTGGGGATTGCCGCAGGCCTGGACAAGAACGGAACCTTCATTCATGGACTGGCTGCCCTCGGGGTGGGGTTCATTGAAGTTGGTACGGTCACTCCACGGCCACAAAATGGTAACCCCCGTCCCCGTGTCTTCCGCCTCCCCACAGTGGAAGGATTGATCAATCGCCTGGGATTCAACAACCATGGCGTGGCCGCACTGGTGGAACAGGTCCGCCAACGACGACCCTCCGCCCTCCTCGGCATCAATATCGGCAAAAACTTCGATACTCCCATGGAGCGGGCCGTGGAGGATTACCGATCCGCACTCATTGCGGTGGCCCCCCACGCGGATTATGTCACGGTCAATATTTCTTCACCCAATACTCAAAATCTGCGTCAACTCCAGGGAACCGAGGCCCTGCCCCCGCTCCTGCGCGCACTTCATGAAGAACGACTCCGGTTGGTGGAAGACTTGGGACGTCCTTTGCCCATTGCCATCAAAATCGCCCCCGACCTCACCCCCGCAGCCCTGACAGATATTGCCCAGATTCTGGTGGAAGAACATATGGATGCGGTCATCGCCACCAATACCACGATTACCCGCGATCCCGTCCTGCACCTACCCCACGGACAGGAAACCGGGGGGTTGAGCGGAGCGCCCCTCCATGAAAAATCCCTGGCCGTGGTCGCCCATCTGGCCCGCACGCTGGACGGGGCTCTGCCCATCATTGGCGTCGGCGGCATCACCAGTGCAGCGCAGGCCCAGGCCATGTTGACCGCCGGTGCCCAGTTGATTCAGGTCTACACCGGCCTGATCTATCGGGGCCCGGACCTGATCCGCGAGATTCTGGAAAGTGACCGCCCGATATGAATCCCACCCTGGCCACCCGCCGGCAAATCGCGCTGATCGATGAAACCCGCTGCATCGGTTGTTTCAAGTGTGTGCGCGCCTGTCCCGAGCAAGCCATCGTGGGCGCCGCACGCTGGATGCATACCATCCTGCACGCACTGTGTACCGGTTGTGAAAATTGCCTCCCCCCCTGTCCAGAAAACTGCATTACCTTTTTGCCTGCCGCCCCGCTCCATGACTCCCGCCCAACGCCAACAGTTGTTTGAACGATTGGCGCAGGCCAATCCTCATCCCACCACCGAACTGATCTGGCATACCCCTTTTCAGTTACTCCTGGCAGTTCTCCTGTCGGCTCAATCCACCGACGTGGGAGTCAATCGGGTCACTGCGCCTTTGTTTCCCACCCTACAGACCCCGCAAGACTTGCTGACGCTGGGATTGGCAGCCTTTGAAGAAGCCATCCGAACCTTGGGACTGTACCGTACAAAATCACGCCATGCCATTGAAATGGCTAAAATTCTCGTTGATCAGCATGAGGGTCAGGTGCCAGAGACCCAGGTCGAACTGGAGGCCTTGCCCGGCGTAGGTCGAAAAACCGCCAATGTCGTCCTCAATACCCTTTACGGTCACCCCACCATCGCCGTGGATACCCATGTCTTTCGGGTGGCCAATCGAACCGGACTGGCACGCGGAACCACGCCTCTGGCGGTGGAACAGGCCCTGCTACGCGCGGTACCTGCGCCTTTTCTGCAGCATGCCCACCACTGGTTGATCCTGCAGGGCCGACACATCTGCCTGGCACGGGCACCGCGCTGTGGCATCTGCCCGATTCAGGATCTTTGTGACACGGGGAAAATCCATGTTTGAACCCAGCCGTGAAGAAGTCCGGAAATTTTTCATGGAAGCCTGGCAAGGACAACGCAACGGACGCCTGCTGAGCCCCCTGGAAGCGCTGGCTACGGAAGTCATTCAATACCACCCCGAATTTCACCCGCTGCTCGAATCCACTTCCCAAGAAACCCTGGAACGTACCTGGGGCCCGGAGGAGGGCGGCATGAACCCATTTTTACACCTGTCCTTGCATCTTGCCCTCGAAGAACAGTTGGGAATCGATCACCCCCCGGGCATCAGCGCAATTTTTCAGCGCCTATGCCGAACCACCCGTGACGAACATGAAGCACGCCACCGCCTTCTGGACTGTCTGGGTCAGGTCCTGTGGGAATCCCAACGCCAGGGAACCCCGCCCGATCAGGAGCGTTACCGCCAGTTGCTCCAGGCCACCCTTTCCACCTAAGCAATCTCAGGCCGCCATAGCACTCGCCCACCACTGGCTTGGTGAATTCGTTCCAATTGAGTACGGTGGGCTTCCATTTCCTCTTCGGTGGCCTTGGGTACCCGTAATCCATGGGCCGAAACCGAGGCAACGTAGCCGGGCATCTGCATCGAACCCGGAGAAGTTTCTTCGGGCATCAACAGATGTTCCTGGCCCCGCGTCATGGCCAGGTAAACCTCACCCAGCAATTCGGCATCCAGGAGCGCACCATGGAAGGTACGGTGGGCATGATCGATTTCATACCGTTCGCACAGTGCATCCAGACTGTTACGTTTTCCCGGAAATAATTCCCGTGCCACCTTGAGGGAATCCACCAACACGCCCTCTGGCAAATGAGCCAGCAACGCAGGCCTTCCCAGCAGACTCAACTCATGATCGAGAAAACCCAGATCGAAGGCGGCGTTGTGAATGACCAAACAGTTCAGAGGCATTCCCTTGGGGGAATCACACAAAAATTCGATGAAACTTTCCACCACCGACCCGAAGGGAGGTTTATCCTTCAAAAAATCCGTCGTCAGACCATGCTTTTCCAAGGCGCCCGGATCACTCTCCCGTCTTGGGTTGAGGTAGTGATGCCAGGTGCGCGCACGACGTCGGGTGAGGATTTCCACCAATCCGATTTCCACCAGGCGATGGCCTTGACGGGGGTCCAACCCGGTGGTCTCGGTATCCAGCATCACCCAGCGCATACCCGCCCTTTTTCTTCCAGACCGCGCCGTGCCAGCGCATCGGCCCGTTCGTTGCCCAAATCTCCCGCATGACCTTTGACCCAGTACCAGGAAATCTGGTGACGCTGGGTTGCCTCCCAGAGGATCTGCCACAAATCAGCATTCCGTACCGGCTTGCGGGCAGAGGTGAGCCAACCATTGCGACGCCAGGCATGAATCCACTCCTGGATGCCTTTCTGGACATATTGGGAATCGGTATACAGTTCCACTTCACAGGGTCGGGTCAAGGCCGTCAATCCTTCGATGACAGCCTGCAATTCCATACGGTTATTGGTGGTTTGCGCCACCCCCCCCCAAAGTTCACGCTCCCCTCCCGAACTGTGCAACCACACGCCCCACCCGCCCGGTCCGGGGTTGCCACTGCACGCCCCGTCCGTATAGATCCGAACCACACTCATGATTGGGGCGATACCGGCACCGCCTTGGGACGGGGCAGAAGAGGGACCACGTTATCATGCGCCTCTGGTTGCACCCCCTGCCGACGGACCCCCGCGCTGCGCACCGCAGCAGCCAAGGAAGGTTCCACCACATTCTGAGGTTGCCAGCGCGGCATGATCAGGCGCATGGCATGCACTCGCTTGACCGCCTGCAGCAGATAAATACCGCCGCCTACCCCCCACCAGCGATCACCCGCCAGTTCCATGAAGCGGAAACGGTGTAACCAGCGAGCACTGGTGAAAGGGGGGGCATAGGCGCCAAATCGCCCCCCATCCATCTCGAAGCCCAGCAGGGCCAGCCAGTCCTTGAGACGGGAGAGGCTGATGAAATGTCCCGACCAGGGAGAGACCCGTCGATTCAGAGTGAACAACTGGCGCACGCCCCACAGACTTCGTGGATTGAAGCCCACGACCACCAACCGCCCCTCAGGGCGCATGACTCGATCCACCTCCCGCAACAGGGCATGGGGATGTTCGGCAAACTCCAGAGCATGGGGCATGACCACGAGATCCAGGCTCTGAGAAGCCAGAGGCAGGGCACAGGGTTCGGCCTGAATGGTTCCCCCCAGACGTGTGCTCAAAGAGATATGATGCGGAATCCGGTTGGTGCGCAATCCATCCAGATGGGGCCAACTGATTTGCAGCGCATTGAAGCCAAACAGGTTCGCCACCGCCTGATCCAGCATATCCTGCTCCATCTGGAGCACATACTGTCCCAAGGGTGTTTCGAGCCAAGCGTGCAGGTTTCTCTGTTCCATGACAAAATTGTAGTCCAAATCTGCTTCTTTGTGGAAAATGCCTAAATCTTTTTCTATTGTTCCGATCTCTGCCTTCGCCGACAACTATCTGTGGTTGATCCACAATAACCGCAAAGCATGGATCGTCGACCCTGGAGACGCCGCCCCCGTCCTGACCACCCTTCGGAGTAGTCACTTGGAACTGGAGGGCATCCTTCTCACCCATCACCATGCCGATCATTGCGGCGGGGTGGTGGAATTGTGTACCCTCTTCCCCAACCTGACGGTTTACGGCCCTGCAGAAGAATCCATCCCGGGCACCACCCATCCCCTTCGCGCAGGAAACGAAATCACCCTGACCTCTCTGGGTTTGACCCTGACCGTACTGGAAGTTCCCGGACATACCCTGGGACATGTGGCCTATGTGGGGCAGGATTGCCTCTTTTGCGGGGATACCCTGTTTGCCGCTGGCTGCGGCCGAATCTTTGAAGGGACTCCTGCCCAGATGTTTCACTCCCTGGCTCAACTGGCTGCCCTACCCGACAAAACCGCCGTCTACTGTGCCCATGAGTACACGGTACGTAACCTGGATTTTGCCCTGAAGGTAGACCCGCACAATCAGGAACTCCAGAACTGGGCGAGGGAGGCTCGGGCTCAACGGGAACAGGGAGAACCCACCCTGCCCAGCCAGATCGGCCGCGAGCGACGTGCCAATCCCTTCCTGCGTAGTACCGACATCGCCTTGACCCCGGCACTGGATCATTACCTGGGCCATCCCGTGGGCACCGACCCCTTGACCCGTTTCACGGTTCTACGTGCCTGGAAGAATCAGTGTTGATCAGAATTCTGGGACTTCTGGCTCTGTTCTTCTGGATGGGTCCCGGCTGGGCCCAGGATCCACTTCCTTCCACCACACCTTCGCCCACCCCTGCGTTCATGGAGGAAGCCACACCGCAGAATTCCGACATGGATGACCTCGACCTGCCCACCGATCCTGAATTACCTCCACAAGCCAGTGATCAGGCCCCTCCGGGGGAAGTCTGGGACCGGATCCGCAGCGGATTCGCTCTGCCCGACTTGACGGATGACCGGGACAACCAGTTAGTGGCCAAACATATTGCCTGGTTTGTCGCCCGTCCGGATTATGTGGAACGGACCCTCAACCGTAGCCGGATGTATCTGTATTTCATTGCCAGTGAAGTACAACGGCGGGGCATGCCCACAGAGATTGCGCTGCTGCCTGTGGTGGAAAGTGCCTATAACCCCCACGCCCTGTCACGCAGCCAAGCCTCGGGCATCTGGCAGTTCATTCCCTCCACGGCCCGTCTCTTCGGCTTGCACAAGGATTGGTGGTATGACGGTCAGAAGGATGTGGTCGCCAGCACTTACAGTGCCCTGGATTATCTCCAACGCCTGTATGACGAATTCCACTCCTGGGACCTGGCGCTGGCAGCCTACAATTGCGGGGAAGGAAAAATTCGCCGCGAAATTGCCTACAATCAGGCTCGCCAGTTACCCACCGACTTTGCCCACCTCAACTTGTCCGATGAAACCCGCAATTACGTCCCCCGTCTTCTGGCCGCCAAAACCATCGTTCTGTCTCCAGAACATTATGGTCTCATTCTTCCTCCCATTCCTGATGAACCTTACTTTTCTTCCATTACCACCCACAAGCGAATCGATACCAAAGTAGCCGCTCAACTGGCGGGACTGAGCGTGGAAGACTTTCTGATGCTGAATCCCGGTTTCAACCGCCCTCTGATTCAACTGGATTCCCATCAAAACACGACGATTCTGGTTCCTGTATCCGCCGCCAATTCGTTCATCGCCCGCCTGGATGACCCGGATATCATCCTGGTATCCTGGCAAACCCGCCAGTTGCAAAGGGGCGAAGCCATCGATCATGTGGCCCACGAATATGGAATGAGCGGCGAAGAACTGAAACGCATCAACGGCATTGCGGCCAACCGTAGAATTGCCAGCGGCGGCGTCATTCTGGTTCCCTTTTCAAAAACCGCAGAAAACGGTCTTCCTGCGCCTCCCCCCGATCTTCCTGCCAGCCCCCCGGAAGCCGAGCTCTCCACGCCGCCCACGAAGCATCCGCCTGCGCGCAACCCACAGGCCCATAAAAAAACCAGTCGGGCCCATGCTCTCCGTGGCAAAGGCCATTCAAAACCGGCCCGAGGTTCCTCTGCCAAAACCACGACGCAAACTTCCACCACCCGAACGCATCCTGCACTTCACAAAACCCATGGACGAGATCGTCACCCAACTTCCTCCCCCCCTCATTCTTCTCCTTGAGCGGAGAGGGGAATGCCCTGAGGAACGGCTTTGAGCAACTGCTGGGTATAGGGATGTCGTGGACGTGCGTAAACCTCTTCTGCTTTCCCCCGTTCCACGACCTGCCCGGCGTACAAAACCAGGATTTCATCCGCCATGAACCGGACCACAGCGAGATCATGGGAAATGAACAGCAGGCTGAGATTGAGTTCGTCCTGCAAATCCCGTAACAGATTCAACACCTGAGCCTGAACTGACACATCCAGAGCGGAAACGGATTCGTCACAGATCAGCACGCGCGGATTCACCGTCAAGCAACGCGCAATGGCAATCCGTTGGCGTTGTCCACCGGAGAATTCATGGGGGTAACGGTTCAGTGCCCGTTCGTTCAGACCCACGCGCTCCAACCAGCGCACCGCCAATTCCACCCGTTCGCGCGCACCGGTCCCCACCCCCTGAAGCATGAGGGGTTCAGTCAGCAACTGGGCAACGGTAAAACGCGGGTTGAGGGAAGCAAAGGGATTCTGAAACACCATTTGAACCTGGGTTGCCCTTCCGCTTCTGCCGGGGGCTCCCCTCCCGGGAAAATGAATCTGTCCCGTGTCGGGAATCAGAATACCCGCCACCATCCGCGCCAGAGTGGATTTTCCGGAACCGGATTCACCCACCACGCCCAGGGTACGCCCGGCCTGCAAAGTGAACCCAAGGGGTTCCAGGGCTTGAAAACGGGAACGTCGCCAGCCTGCTCCTTGCACCACGAAGGACTTGCTGACCCCCTCCACTTCCAGCACCACTGGCAACGGACCCGACGAGCGAGGACCGGAAGAGGCCCGGGCAGGCGTCAAATCCCCCTGGTCGTCGATCATGGGCAAACGGGCAGGCAAATTGCCCAGAGTAGGACGACAGGTCAGCAACGCACGGGTATAGCCATGGCGGGGGGCCACCAGAACCTCGGAACAGCGCCCCTGCTCCACCACTCGCCCTTGGCGCATCACCACCACCTCCTCGGCAATTTCTCCCACCAGCGCCAGATCATGGGTAATGAACAGAATGGCCATGGACAGTTCCCGTTGCAGTTCCCGTAACAGGGTCATGATCTGACGTTGCACGGTCACATCCAGGGCCGTAGTCGGTTCATCGGCAATCAGCAACTGGGGATGGGTACTGATTGCCATGGCAATCATGACCCGTTGCTGCTGCCCCCCGGACAGTTGATGGGGATAGGCGGACAGCCGTGCCGCAGGATTTGCAATGCCCACCTGCGCCAGAAGTTCAAGGGAACGTTGACGTACCTGCCGTGCGGACCCAATCCCTTCCGCGCGGCGCACGGATTCTCCCAACTGCATTCCGATGGTAAAAACCGGGTTGAGCGCACCTTGGGGATCCTGAAAGATCATCCCCAGGGAACGCCGGCGCAAAGCCCCCATGGCCTGAGACGAAAACTCCAGAAGATTGCGCCCCTCCCATAAAATACGACTGCGTTCATGGATGTGGGCATGGGATTCCGGGAGAAGGCGCAGGATGGAGAGCGCAGTCACCGATTTTCCACTTCCCGACTCACCCACCAGGGCAACCGTGGAACAGGGGGGAACGGTAAAATCCACGCCACGCACCACCACCAGGGGACTATCTCCAGTACGTCGAAACGCCACCTCAAGGTCGCGCACCTCCAGCAAAGGCTGGGGCCTCACGAGTTCAACCTCGGATCGAGCGCATCCCGCAGAGCATCGGTCAATAAACTCAAGGCGGTGACAAAAATAGCCATGGCCACCGTGGTGACCACCAACTGCCACCATTTACCCAGAATCAGTTCATTCTGCGCCTCGTTCAACATGCTGCCCCAGGACACCGAACTGACTGGGACGCCAAATCCCAGAAAACTCAGAATCACTTCCGATTTGATAAACCCCACCAGATTCTGGGAAAACTGAACCAAAACCACATGACTGACATTAGGCAGAATATGTACCCACACCCGTCGTCCGTGGGAAGCGCCCAAGGCACCAGCAGCCAGAACGTATTCTCGGGTGCGATGCTTCAGATATTCGGCGCGAACCAGGCGAAAAACTCCCGTCCACCCCGTCAGGCCAAGAATCAGGATGAGGGTACCCACCCCCTTCTGCTGAAATACGGCAGCCACCGCAAAAACCAGCAACAGGTAAGGAATGGAGGTCAATACCCCATAAAAACCATTCAACAGGTCATCTACGCCCCGCCCGTAATAACCCGCCAGAGCGCCCAGGACGGTTCCAATGAAGGTGGCCACAAAAGCCGCCACCAGCCCCACCCAAACCGAGGTCTGGGTTCCCTTGAGCACCTTTTGCCCCACATCCCTCCCCCATTTATCCGCACCCAAAGGCAGGGTCAAGCGATAGGATACAGGCTCGGGCTGGATCCGCTGTGCGGCTGCCCGCGCCTCACTCCAGATCGGTTCCAGCGGATCGGTCCAACCATACAGGGGAATGACCTGGGTACGATCCCAGGCCTCTTCAGCCGGCAAGGTCACCCGATTCGCAGCAGTGGCATACCACGTCGGCGGTGCATAATTGACTGCCACCGGGTCATTCCAGTGCGTTCCCAGCCAACCCATCAGCACCAGTCCCACCAGCACCAGATAAAAAACCACCACCCCCAGGGAAATACGTCCCACCGGGTCACGCCATAAGCGGCGCAGGGCGAGGCTCCAGGCATTCTCCGAACGCATCGATGAATAAATTTGCACCGTCATTCCGTCCTACTCCAAACGTACCCGGGGGTCCAGCCAACGGTAACACAGATCGCCCAGTAAATTGACTGCCAGGGTGGCCATGGCCACATACACGGTGATTGCCTTGATCAAGGGAAAATCGCTACGTTCCACGGCCAGAATGATTTCCCGTCCGATGCCAGGAATGGCAAAAAACCGCTCCAGAAGAAAAGCGCCCGTCAACAATCCGGGCAATCCCATCAGAACATTGGTCACGATGGGAATGGCCGCGTTACGCAGAACATGCACAAAAAGAATGCGCATTTCCGACAATCCCTTGGCACGCGCTGTCCGCACAAAATCCTGATCGATCTCTTCCAGTATGAAGGAGCGATAGAGCCGGATCGAAGGCGCAACACTCACAAAAAGGCCCAGCAACACAGGCAAAAGCGCGTAGACCCGTAAATTGGTCAGAACGGAATCGCTCCACCCCTTGACTGGAAACCATCCCCACAGGTATGCAAATACGTATTGTCCTACGATGATGTAGACCAATAAACTGATGGACATGGCCACCGTACTCACCATGCGCACTCCCTGATCCAGCCAGGACCCCCGCAACGCCGCCACCAGCAGGGCCACGGCAACGGCCACCAGCGTTTCCAGAACCAGCATGGGAATCAGCAACGTCAGAGAAGGTCCCAACCGGGAGCGGAAAATGGCGGAGACAGGTTCATGGGTGGCCCAACTTTCCCCATAATCTCCGCGCAAAACCTGCCCGACAAAGTCCAGAAACTGTTGCCAGAGTGGGCGGTCGAGGCCCAGTTGGTGACGCACGTTGGCCAAATCCTGCGCGCTGGCCATTTTGCCCGCCAGGATCGTGGCAGGGTCTCCCCCCACCCAATTGAACAGGACGAAGACCAGCAGGATCACCCCCAGCAAAGTCAGCAGAGCCTGTCCCAGGCGCCGAACCAGAAACAGTAATCCACTCATGTTTTTTTCTCGTCAAGGAGTTCGGTCATTCCTCTCCTCCACATCCAGGTAATTCCATACCGAAGGCAAGATCGGATGCGTCCGGTAACCCAGGACCCAAGGCTGGGACAGGACATTGCGCAAGGCTGCCGTACTGACCTTGGTCACCCCATACAGTTCCAGGCGGCGCGCCAAACGATGGTACAAGGCATCTCGCCGGGGGGAATCGGGCAGGGTGAGGGTTTGCTCGTACAGCCGGTCCCATTCCGGATCCTGATAGCAACTGGCATTGTTCTCATGGGTATGCGGTCCGTACCAGAGTTGCATGAAATTGTCTCCATCCGGGTAATCGGCAATCCAGGCCGACAAGCGAAACTGAACCTGGCATTGGCGTTCTGCCCGGATGATGTCCGGAAACTTGAGTTTATTGCTGGAAAACCGCAGGCCGATGCGGTCCAGGGATTTTTTCATCACCTCATCCAATTCACGATCCTGCGAAGAAAGCCCTGTGGTGTACTGAACTTCCAGGGGTTTTCCATCCGGCTGAAGACGATAACCATCCCTGCCCCGTCGATAACCATAGGCATCGAGCAGTTGATTGGCCAGTTCGGGGTCATAATTCAACAAACTCTGATACTGGGCATCGGCACCCGCCACGCCTGGCGGAATCGGGTAAGTCATCCGAATCGCTTGGCCCTTGTCGATGACCCGCATCATTTCTCCATCATTCATCGCCAGAAAAATGGCGCGCCGCAGGGCAATTTTGGCGGGGGCCATGCCCCCCAACAAGGGGTCCTGCTGATTGATGAAATAGTAGGCAATGGCGGGTTCCACGATCCGGTCCAAATGAATCCCGCGCCGAACCCATTCCGGACGCAATTGATCCCCACTCAGGGCCAGGGGAGAAAACTGGGCAGGAATCCCCAGAATGTCCAACTCTCCCTTACCAAAACTGAGCCAGGCCGACTGGGCTTCCTCGATGATTTGAATATCGATCCGATCGATCTGGGGCAGCGTTTTTCCTTCCATTTGTGCCACCAGACGTTGGTTTACCGGATCCTTTCCGGGAGAAAAATGCCAGATTTCAGAGCGGTAGTTGGGATTACGAATCAATTCAATGCGCGCTGAGCGCAACCACTGTCCCAGGCGATAGGGTCCGGTACCCACCGGATGGGACGCCGTGTCCCCGGCATACGCCTCGATTACCTCCCGGGCCACAATGCCCATGACCGGCTGGGCCATGGCATGCCCAAAGTCGTAGTCGGTGGTTTTCAGGTGCACGCGCACATGCCAGGGATCCAGTACCCTCAACCCCGCCACGGGGGTATCATAGTCAAAATGCCCTGTCACTCGGGCCTGAGCCGCACGCTCATCCAGTCCTTCGATTTTTCCTTCCAGCAAAAACTTGTAGGGAGAACGATTTTTTGGGTCCATGAAACGCATCAGGGTATAGACCACATCGGTCGCGGTCACCTCCCGCTTCTTGCCCCGGAAAACGGGATCGGGGGAAAAATACACCCCTTTTTTCAGGGTAAAGGTCCAGATGCTCCCCTGTCCGCTCACGCTGGGCATGGCGGCTGCCAAACGCGGAATCAGTTTGGCAGGTCGTGCCAGATAATCATAGGTCAGCAACGATTCGAACAGTTGCTGTTCGACGGCGGCCGTATTGAGGTCGGAAGTCTGGACCGGATCAAACCCCGTTTCAGAGGCAGAAAACGCCACATGCAGAACCTTTTCCCGGGCCTGCAGCGGGGACATCCACAACAGGGCCAAGGTCAGCCCCAGCACCCAAGCGCTTATCACCTTCATCCATCGCCCTCTTTCATGCCCTTTCCTCTTCTTCGTCACAGCAGAACCCATTCCCCCCCGACCTATGCCCGGTTTCATTCACCCCATCCCCCATTCTATCGCGTCCCACTGCGCCTTTCCGAAGGGAATGGTTTATCATGGTGCCCTGACAAGAGGAGACCAACCCATGGGATTTTTGGCAAACAAGAACATACTCATCACCGGATTGTTGAGCAATCGTTCCATCGCTTGGGGTATCGCCCAAGCCATGCAAAGGGAAGGGGCACAACTGGCCCTTACCTATCAAGGCGATGCGGTGCGCGGCCGAGTGGAGAAACTGGCCACAGAATTGGGGGTTACTGAACTCTATCCCTGTGACGTAGCGCAAGACGATCAAATCGAGGCTCTCTTTCATTCACTGGGACAACGCTGGGACGGACTGGATGGTATCGTTCATTCCATTGCCTTTGCCCCTCGTGAGGCCCTCAGCGGGACTTTTCTGAATTCGGTAACCCGGGAAAACTTTCGTATTGCCCATGACATCAGTTCCTATAGTTTCGCGGCCCTGGCCAAAGCCGGTGCCCCCCTCATGGCCGGTCGTCAAGGTGCTCTGCTGACACTGTCCTACTTGGGCGCCGAACGTTCCGTACAAAATTACAATGTCATGGGACTGGCCAAGGCCAGTCTCGAGGCCAATGTCCGTTACCTGGCACAAAGTCTGGGGCCTGAGGGCATTCGGGTCAACGGTATTTCTGCGGGTCCCATCAAAACCCTGGCCGCCGCCGGCATCGGTGATTTCGGCAAGATTCTTGGCTATGTGGAACAAACCTCCCCCCTGCGCCGCAATATCACCATCGAGGAAGTGGGAAATGTGGCGGCTTTTCTGTGCAGTTCCCTGGCTTCCGGTGTAACGGGAGAGATTCTTCATGTGGACGGCGGTTTTTCCAGTACCGTCCCCGGCATGGGTGGCTGAATCATAGGGAAAACCCGGAGGTCTCCGGAAGGTCAGTGCTGGGGAGACTCTTCCAGCACGCTCTTGTCCACGACCTGAATGGTGGCCTTTTTACGCAAAGCGGCCATGAATTCTTCCATGGCTCCATCTCCATAGGCGCGCGTCAAACCCGTTTCAGCTTCTTTGCGCGTGGCAGATTCATCGGTACGTCCCGGTTGAATCTGAGTAACCCGCACCAGCACAAACCCGCCCTCGGGGGTGGACGCCCCCGCATAACCGGGCAAATGTCGTTCATCCACCCGGAAGGCAGGGGTCACCACTGCGGAGGGCAAACCGCCGGCATAGGCCTGCTGGCGTGTCAAAAGCCGCTCTCCTGACCAGGTCAGGGCAGGGTCCGTCCTGCCTGCCTGTAATTCCTTGAGTTTTTCTTCTCCCGCCTGACGGGCCAAAACCGCCGCCTGCTGTTCCTCCAGCCGTTGCTCGATGGAAGGAGCCACCTGTTCCAAGGGTTTCAGCATCGCCGCTTGATCCTGGGTGACCCGGGCGGCCACCAGCAGACCCGGCGCCACCTCGATGGCAGGCGTATTGCGATGATCTCTGATCACTGCTGAAGAAAATAATGCCTGTTGCAACTTTGGATTGGACCAGATTCCTGTTTTCTGGTCTTTGCTGATCCCACTGGCTGTCTGCACCGTCAAGTGAAATTTGTCGGCAGCCGGCTGCAAACTGCCGGATTGCTCATAAACCAGGGTAGTAAAGGCATCGGCCTCCTCGGAAAATTTCTGGCTGGCCTTCTGGCGGCGAATCTCTGCAGTCAGTTGGGGCGTAACTTCCTCAAGACTTAAATGCTTCGCTTCGTGGATATCCGTCACCTGAATCACATGATAACCAAAGTCTGTTTCAACGGGTCCGGAAAATTCCCCCTTGTTCAAGGCAAACACGGCTTTCTCGAAGGGAGGCGTCATGGTTCCCCGGGCAAAAAACCCTAGATCCCCTCCCTGACTTGCCGATCCCGGGTCCTGGGACTCAACTTTGGCCACCGCCGCAAACTGTTCAGGATGAGCCTGCAAACGCACCAGTAACTGTTGCGCGTGCTGTTTGATCGACTGTCGTTGGGCTGGACTGGCTCCATTGGGGATGGTGAGCAGAATATGACGTGCCCGGCGCATTTCCTGCCCGGTCCAGCGACTTTGGTTGGCGGGATCCGCATATGCCTTGCGTAATTCCTCGGGTAGAACCGTCACCGCCGCCGCTAATTGATCCGCTGCCAAGGTCAGGTATTGAATGGAAACCTGTTCGGAAATACGGAATTCATTCGGGTGCGCTTCATAGTATTTCTTGACCGCATCGGCGGCCAGCTTGACCTTACCCAAAAATTGGGCCGAATCCAGGGTTGCGGTGGACACGGCGCGGATCTGTCCATCCAGTTTGAGAAAGGCATCAAGGCTTTGCTCAGGCACCCATGCCGTAGTAGTCAGGGATTCCTGTTCCAGTTGCAATTTCAGGTCAGCGCGCAAACGCTTCTCGAACTGAGCGGGCGTCATCCCCTGAGCGCGGAGCACTTGCTCATAACGGGATTGAGAAAACTTGCCGTTTTCCTGAAACACGTCCACCCGTGAAATTTCATCCACCAATAATTGATCCGGAATGGTCAGATGGTGATCGTCGGCATATTTGAGCAATAACTGGCGATTGACCAGCGCGTTCATGGCTTCATAACGCAGCGCCGGAGAACTCAAAGAGGCGGAATCCACTCCCCCTGCATTCTGCATCTGTTGCTGTTGATTGCGCAGGGCATCGCGGAACTCTGACTGCGAAATGGCCACGCCATCCACTTTCAGCACCGCACCCCCCCCACCGCCTTGGCGCAGGTAGTATTCCAGACCAAACAAGGCAAAAGGCACGGTGATCAGAACAAGCACCACCTTGGCAACCCAGGTTTGAGACAACGAACGAAAACCATCCAGCATGAGAACCTCTCGAAACAAAAAAACCGTTGATTTCTCAACGGCCTTTGTTGTTTTGGCGGAGCGTGTGAGACTCGAATCCGCGATTCCCGGCGTAACAGGCCGACACCAAAACTCATTGAATACGGGCGATTATAGCCGTTTCATAGTCCAAAAACAACTAAACTCCTCGCCTCGTTCCTTCAGAGAAGCCAGAGGGAAAACTAGGGAGGAGGCGGGGGGGATGAAACATTCGATTTTTGACTTCTTTCCCCGGTCCACCATCCCGGCGGAGGGGGCGGAATGTTCATCGAGGATCCCTTCGATCTCCCCAACTGTGCTTCCAGCACGGCATTTTCGCGCTCTTGTGCGGTGAGTTGGTCCAAGAGTACCTGTTTTTCAGCCCGATCATGCTGCGCTGCCAGGATGCGCGCCTTGAGTTCACTTTCGTCCACGGTGACCCGTGCGGTCACCGACAGTTGCTCGTGTCCGTCTTTCAGCAACGAGAAATGCTCACTGGTTTCGACGATTTTGACCATGGATGCCGTAATGACCTTGGTTTCCTCCTGAAGATCGTCATTCTTCAGGGTGGTCCGGGTTTCAATGTACGCGCCCACTTCCCGCAGCGCCCGGGCACGAATCTCATCCATGGCATTTTGCCGGGCCCTGCTGCGACTGTCCGTCTCACCCATGTTGTACTGCACAGTATAATTGCGGGTCCAGGTTCCCGCTTCAGCGGAGAACACGCACAGGAAGAGCATGACTGCTGCCCCCGTCGACCTGAATTTCAGAGGGGTGATCAAAATTCATTTCCTCAGCAGTACGCAATACAGGCTCCCTTCCTGACCTGTAATGGTTTTTTCTTCCAGTATCTCCACGGGAGGCACGCCCCCTTCTGCAACTTCGTGAACGGTGCGGGTGTAAGTTTCGCCACTGACCTGTTCGCTTCCCCCCACCGACAGGTTCTTTGCCCGAGCCATATTACGCCGTGCATCGATGATCGCACGCTTGCGCGAGTCCGGATAATGCACCGGGGCACAACCCGGAAAAGCCATGCGCCCGGAGACCATGACCCCATGGGTTGCCGACTCCCACCCGGCTTGTACGCTCAAGGTGGTTCCTCCCAGCAGCGCGATCAATAGATTAGTTACCCGCATGATCGGGGTTAGGGGGAGGCGGTGCATCATTCGGACCCGGTCCCTCGCTCACAATGGGGGCAGGCGGGGGAACCGGCGACTCGATCACGGTGGTGGTGGTGAAGGGGATTCCTGGAGGAATCCCCGGAGAAGGTTGGCTGACCTGTTGTGCATTCTGTTTCTGCAATTTATTCAGCCGCCCGGACAATTCATCGAAGGAGTGCTTGATATCTTCGCTTGATGCGCTGGCCCCGCGTTCCTGAAGGACGCGATTCACCTGATTGTAGGGTAATTTCAGCAGAACATAGGCCGTATATGCCCCATCCACCGGGCGAACATTCTGGTGGATGACCTCGAAGCCCACAATGGGCACTTGACTGACCAAGCTGTCGATCAGTTGGGTGTATTGAGACTGGCTATAGTCACCGCTGTTAGCCTGCGAATACTGTCGCTCCGAACCGGAGAGAAGTTGGTTGTAGTTTTTGGCCAATCCGTATTCACCATCCAGCATGGCTTTGCGAATTGCCAGGCGGATCTTGTCAGACTCGCCAATACCCACGGCATAAACGCCGTTATCGTCAGGGGGTGGAGCCTGTATCGCCCACTCCGGAATTTTGGAAATATTGGTTTCAAGACGCTTCTGCTCAGCCGCCCGCTGATCTGCAGCAGCCTGCGTATGAATTTTCACGGCAGCAGCCTCATCCGCAGCGGTTTCTTTCATGCTGTTGGTGCTTGAGCAGCCGGACAGGACAACCAGGGCGCTGAGCACGCACAGGGCAATGACTTTCTTGTTCATCATGGATCTCCCAAGAGTTTGCGCTTGCTCATTGTACACAGGAAGCGCAACAACAAACCAGACACATGAGGTTACAAGTATGACAGTTCGTCAGTTACGAAAAATCATCCATGAAACTGTCTGATGCCGGATTCCTGCTTCGCCGATACCTTTTTTTTCCGATCTTTCAACCAGAACTCGATCTTTCCTCATTAAGTTGTACAATGGATTGATATACCGTCACGCTGACATCTTTTTCCAATGATGTATTCCAAAGCCCTGCAGGCCATTGCTCCTTTCATCCTCCTGACGATGTTCGGGGGAGTGTCTGCACGGGTCGTGGCTGCAAAGGAACCCCTGCCCACGGTCTACCTCGAGGAAATGACATCCCCCGAGTTGCATGAGCGTGTGCTGGCGGGTGTCACCACCGTACTGATCCCTATTGGGGGAACCGAACAGAGTGGAGCACATATGGTTTTGGGGAAACACAATGTGCGCGTCAAAGCACTGGCAGGAATGATCGCCAGGGAACTGGGCAATGCCATTGTCGCACCGGTTGTGGCTTATGTCCCGGAAGGAGATATTCATCCACCGACTTCCCACATGCGATTTCCCGGTACAATTTCCATTCCGGTCTCCGCCTTTGAATCGTTGCTGGAAGGTGCCGCCCGCAGTTTCAAACAACACGGATTCCATCGGATCATTTTTCTGGGGGATCATGGAGGTTATCAAAAAATCATCGGAAAAACCGCCCGGCAGTTGAACCAAGAGTGGGCCTCAGACCCCTCCTGTCGGGTTTATGCTTTGTCTGAGTATTACCAGGCAGGTCAGACGACCTTTGCAGAAGATCTGAAGGCCAGAGGGTTCAACGAGGCCCAGATCGGGGTTCATGCTGGTCTTCTGGATACTTCACTGGCACTGGCCATTGATCCCAAACTGGTGCGTGTGGACCAACTTGGCGGGAATAAAAAACCATCCGAACAAGAGGGGGTTCGCGGCGACCCCCGTGCCGCCACTGAGGAACTGGGGGAAATAGGCGTAAAGCGGATTGTGGAAGCTTCCGTGCAGGCCATTCGCAAACTTTCTCCCCTCGATTCTGCCCCTTTCAGGAACCCCGGCAGTTCGAAGAAAAATTTGGATCCATCCCGCTAAGACCCGATGGAAACAATCACCTATTCATGCTTAAAGGATCTCATTTCATGCAATCCTTCCGTTCAGGCAGACCCATACCGATTCAATCTGACAGGTTCATCAAGACTTCTCTCCTGTGGAGTACCCTGGTTGCTGGAGTTCTGGCCTGCCTGAGTCTTGCCACCCTAGCCGCCGATCCCACCGAGGGAACCCCACCTCCCGTGACCGGTAGCCGGAGCGCCCCGACCCCCTCTTGGGGCAAGCCACTACCCTATCCAGTGGTCATCGCTGATCGGCGTAACAACCGGCTTATCGAAGTGGCTCCCAACAAGGAGATCCTGTGGCAATTCGGTTCACCCAATCTGAAAATCTACCACGACAACGATGATGTATTTTTCTCACCCGATGGGCATTTGCTGGCCATTAGTGAAGAGGACAATCAGGATATTCACCTGATCAACTACGACAAGCGTGAACTGGCATGGAGTTACGGCGTTCCAGATGTTCCCGGTGTTGCTGACGGATACATGAATTTTCCGGATGATACCCATGTCATGAAAGATGGCACCATTCTGGTTGCCGACATTCGAAACTGCCGCATTCTGTTTCTGGACCGGGACACTTCGAAAATCAAGGTTCAATGGGGAAAGCCCGGCCGCAAGGGCGAGGCTTGGAGCCGAAATGCCAATTGCCGTCATGACCCCCCAAGATTTCTGGGATTACCCAATGGAGTAACCGAACTGGATAACGGCGATATCCTGATTACCGAAATTACAGGAGCCTGGATTTCTCAAGTCACCCGTGACGGAAAAGTGGTCTGGGCTACCCGGGCTTTTGGAATGCACTATCCATCGGATGCCATGCCCGCCCACGACGGTCAAATCATTGTGGCCGATTACAGCAAACCAGGTCGGGTGATTTTCTTTGATCCGAAACGACACAAGGTAACCTGGGATTACTCTGTGAAGGAGGGTGAGGGCATGCTCAATCATCCCTCTCTGGCTCAGGAACTTCCCAACGGGGATGTCATCCTGAATGATGATTACCGCCATCGGGTCATAGTGATCGACCGTCAGACCAAACAGATTATCTGGCAGTACGGGGTTACAGATCACCCCGGAAACGGTCCGGGACAACTGAACAACCCGGATGGAATTGATATCGATGTGTTTCGGGATTGGCACACAACACACTGAGATACCCGACCACGCTGGTGGTCGAATATCCAGTTTTCACGTCATGACTATGGAGGCCACCTCAAATGAAATGGAAACGGGTCAGCAGTTTTTCTGCTGACCCGCTTGTTTTATTGGCGGAGTGGACGGGACTCGAACCCGCGACCCCCGGCGTGACAGGCCGGTATTCTAACCAACTGAACTACCACTCCTTAACTTTTGACCGGCGAATGACCCGGTACTTGGTGGGTGCTGAGGGGCTCGAACCCCCGACATTCGCCTTGTAAGGGCGACGCTCTACCAACTGAGCTAAGCACCCAAAGACCGCTAGTTTACACTATCCTTGAGCACTTTACCAGCCCTGAATTTGGGAACTTTTGCGGCTTCGATCTGAATGGTTTCCCCTGTACTGGGATTACGTCCCGTACGCGCTGCCCGTTTCCCCACGTGAAACGTCCCAAACCCGACCAGAGAAACCTGTCCGCCCTTTTTGAGCGTCGACTGAATAGCGCTGATGGCTCCCTCCAGAGCCCGTCCTGCAGCCGCTTTGGAAATGTCTGCCGCCTCAGCCATCTGTTCGATCAGTTCACTTTTGTTCACCTGGAATACCCCTTATTGTTAGTTAGGAACAACAACAGCCCTCATCATCCTGCACGGGATGTTTCACTACAGGACGCATCGCCCTTTATAAGGGGCAACGCGTCCTCTGTCAACCATTTTCCGGCGAGTTGTTACAAATTAATGCGTGATGCCCGCAGGGGTGACCACGACTTCCCCGTGGGGCGTCAAGGGCGTCGCTGCCGCAGGAACGGGGGGGATCGATTCTCCTGCACCTGCCTCCGGCAAGGGCACCGGTTCTCGTTCCAATGCCAGGGCCAGAACCTGATCAATCCAACGGACGGGATGTAACTCCAGGCGTCCCTTGATGTTGTCTGGTATTTCCACCAGATCCTTACAGTTTTCCTGGGGGATCAAAACGGTCCGAATCCCCCCCCGATGCGCGGCCAGCAATTTCTCCTTGAGACCACCGATGGCCAACACCTCACCCCGCAAGGTAATCTCACCGGTCATGGCCACATCGGCCCGCACCGGTATGCCCGTCAGCACGGACACCATGGCAGTGGTAATGGCCGTCCCCGCACTCGGTCCATCCTTGGGCGTCGCGCCTTCAGGCAAGTGGATATGAATATCTGATTTTTCATAAAAATCGGGATGGATGCCCAAGCGTGTAGCGCGACTGCGCACCACGCTGAGCGCGGCCTGGATGGACTCCTGCATGACTTCTCCCAGTTTCCCGGTGGTGGTCATTTTCCCCTTTCCGGGTACCCGGGCCGCCTCGATGGTCAACAATTCACCGCCCACTTCCGTCCAGGCCAAGCCTGTCACCTGTCCCACCTGATTGGTTTTTTCTGCCACCCCAAAGGTGTAGGGACGAACGCCCAAATATTTTTCCAGATTGCGTGAAGTCACCGCCACCTTCCCTGTTTTCTTCGACAAAAGCAGGTACTTGACCACCTTCCGGCAGATCTTCGCAATTTCACGATCGAGGGCACGCACACCTGCCTCCCGTGTGTAGTATTGGACGATATCCCGCAAAGCACCCTCCGCCACCGAAATCTCATCTTCCTTCAACCCATTGGCCTTCAATTGTTTGGGTAAGAGGTATTGACGTGCAATATTGATCTTTTCATCTTCCGTATACCCCGACAGTCGAATCACCTCCATACGATCCAGCAGAGGAGAGGGAATGTTCAGGGTATTGGCTGTCGCAACAAACATCACATCCGACAGATCGTACTCCACTTCCACATAGTGATCGGTAAAGGTATGATTTTGTTCCGGGTCCAGAACCTCGAGCAAAGCCGAGGAAGGATCGCCCCGGTAATCCTGCCCCATCTTGTCCACTTCATCCAGAAGAAACAAAGGATTGCGCACTGCCACCTTGGTCAGACTTTGCAGAATTTTCCCCGGCATGGCACCGATATAGGTCCGACGGTGTCCGCGAATCTCCGCTTCGTCCCGTACTCCGCCCAAGGCCATGCGTACAAACTTGCGATTGGTGGCACGGGCGATGGATTTTCCCAGAGAAGTTTTCCCCACCCCCGGTGGCCCCACCAAACACAGGATAGGGGCTTTGACTTTATCCACCCGTGCCTGAACGGCCAGATATTCGACGATCCGTTCCTTGACCTTATCCAGGCCGAAATGATCCTGATCCAGAACCTTTTCACAGTTTGCCAGGTCCGAACTGACCCGGGTTTTCTTTTTCCAGGGCAGCGCCACCAAGGTATCTATGTAGTTACGCACCACCGTGGCTTCTGCGGACATGGGCGACATCAGACGCAATTTCTTGAGTTCTGATTCGGCCTTGGTCTGAGCTTCCTTGGACATGTGTGCCGTACGGATCTTTTTTTCCAGATCTTCAATATCCGCACCATCTTCGTTGTCTCCCAACTCCTTCTGGATGGCCTTGACCTGTTCATTGAGGTAGTATTCGCGCTGGCTTTTTTCCATCTGCCGTTTGACACGCCCTCGGATGCGCTTTTCTACCTGAAGAATATCGATTTCGCTTTCCAGCAGTGAAAGCAATTGCTCGATACGTTTACGCACGTCAAAAAGAGCCAGGACCTCCTGTTTTTGTTCCAGTTTCAAAGGAACATGGGTAGCCACCGTATCTGCCAGACGTCCCGCATCTTCGATACTGGAAAAAGAACTCAATACTTCCTGAGGAATTTTCTTGTTCAGTTTGACAAATTGCTCAAACTGCCCCAGCAAGGTTCGACGCAGGGCTTCCAGTTCCGAATGCTCGCTGGAAGATTCCTTGATGGGTGTTGCCACCCCAAGAAAATGGGATTGATTGGGTTCAGTAACCTCACTCACCGTCACCCGTTGAACGCCCTCCACCAGAACCTTGACCGTACCATCGGGCAGTTTCAGTAATTGAAGGATCGTGGCAATACTCCCCACGTCATACAATTCGTCCACTCCGGGATCATCGTTGGAGGCGGATTTCTGCGCCACCAACAGAATATTCTTGCCCGCTTCCATGGCCAACTCCAAAGCGCGAATGGACTTGAGGCGACCCACGAAAAGAGGAATGACCATATGTGGAAAAACAACCACATCCCGCAGAGGGAGCAGAGGTAATTGCACGGATTCCTGAGTGACTGTACTCATAAGAGATAACCTCTGAAAGTTGAACCTAACAACAGATGGGGGAAATCCTCAGAGGTTTCAAGAGGGACGGCCTAAACCCCCACCACTTTTTGTGTATCGGCATAGATCAGCAGGGGGGCACCCTCCGACAGGATGCAATTTTCATCCACCACCACCTTACTGACATTCTGACGGTTCGGCAATTCAAACATGGTATCCAGCAGCGCATGTTCAATGATGGAACGCAGGCCGCGGGCTCCGGTCTTGCGTTGCAGGGCCTTGCGTGCAATGGCCTGGAGTGCGCCGGGACGAAATTCCAGTTCCACGTTCTCCATGGAAAACAATTTCTGAAACTGGCGCGTCAGTGCATTCTTCGGTTCCGTCAAAATCTGGATCAAAGCCTCCTCATCCAGTTCCTCAAGAGTTGCCAGCACCGGCAAGCGCCCCACAAATTCAGGAATCAGGCCAAACTTGATCAGATCTTCCGGCTCCACTTCTGACAATGCCTGGGTCAACCCTCGATCATCCTTTCCCATCACTTCCGCGCCAAAACCGATACCTGATCGATCCGATCGGTTTCGAACGACCTTGTCAAGCCCACCAAAGGCACCACCACAGATAAACAGGATATTGGTGGTATCCACCTGCACAAACTCCTGATTGGGATGCTTGCGTCCGCCTTGAGGAGGCACGGAAGCCGTGGTCCCTTCGATCAGTTTGAGCAGGGCCTGTTGCACCCCTTCTCCGGAAACGTCACGGGTGATGGAGGGGTTATCGGACTTGCGTGAAATCTTGTCGATTTCATCGATATACACAATCCCTCGCTGCGCCTTGTCCACATCATAGTCACATTTCTGCAACAGTTTCTGGATGATGTTTTCAACATCCTCACCCACATACCCCGCTTCCGTCAGGGTAGTGGCATCCGCAATCACGAAAGGAACATTGAGCAATCGAGCCAGTGTCTGGGCCAGCAAGGTCTTGCCGGAACCCGTCGGACCAATCAGGAGGATGTTGCTCTTGGACAACTCGATTTCTTTGTCCTTGCCCTGATGGCGCAAGCGTTTGTAGTGGTTGTACACCGCCACCGCCAGAATTTTCTTGGCCCGTTTCTGATGAATCACGTATTGATCCAGTATATCGGCGATTTCCTGAGGAGTCGGCAAATCCGCCTTCACCTGGCGCGCATCGGCATCCTGAATTTCCTCACGAATGATGTCATTGCACAATTCGATGCATTCATCACAAATGAATACCGAAGGACCTGCAATCAACTTGCGCACTTCATGCTGGCTCTTGCCGCAGAAGGAACAATAAAGTAATTTTTCGACGCCGTTTTTATCGCTCATTTCTCTTTACCCACTCTCCGAATCCCTATCAACTCGTTCAAGAACTCGCTATTTCTCCACGTCGACTCAACACCCGATCCACCAAACCATAGTCGAGTGCTTCCTGTGCATTCATAAAATTATCACGATCCGTATCCTTTTCCAAGTCCGACACCTGTTTTCCGGTGTGATGAGCCAAAATTTCGTTCAGACGATGGCGAAGGTACAGGATTTCCTTGGCCTGAATTTCAATGTCGGAAGCCTGACCCTGCGCTCCCCCGGAGGGTTGATGAATCATCACCCGGGAATTGGGCAAAGCATAACGTTTGCCCGGAGCCCCAGCCGCCAGAAGAAAAGCGCCCATGCTGGCTGCAATGCCCATACAGGTGGTGCTGACATCAGACTTGATGAACTGCATCGTGTCATAAATGGCCAACCCCGCAGAAACCGACCCACCGGGCGAATTGATGTACAGGTGAATATCCTTGTCCGGATTTTCAGACTCCAGGAACAACAACTGAGCCACGACAATGTTAGCCACCCCATCATTTACCGGGCCCACCAGAAAAATCACCCGTTCCTTCATAAGGCGGGAAAAAATATCGAAGGCCCGTTCGCCGCGCCCACTTTGTTCTACTACGGTGGGGACCAACCCCAGCCCTTGAATATCCATGTATTCCCCCATTTGATTGGTTATGACGGGTTTTCACCCGGGATTTCGGAGTTTGACTTCCCAGGGTTCAAAAAATTCCTCAACCTGCTTGAACCGAGCGTGTCATGTCTTCAAAAGAACGCACCACATCCTTGACCGAGACTTGTTCGCACACCCAACGCACCACCGCATCTTCCAGTGCCAGGTTTTCCACTTGCTGGCGCTGGGCCGGATTCTGGGTGTACCATTGCACCACTTCCTCGGGGCGTTCATAGGCCGAAGCCATTTCCTCGATGAGTTCTTGAACCTGTTGCGCACCGGCAGAAATTTCAGCCCGTTTGACCAATTCGGCTACAATCAGACCCAAAGTCACACGTCGCCGGGCGGAAGCCTCAAACAGGGTATCGGGCATTTCAGGCACCGGTCTTTTGGGGGCCTGCTCCTGCATTTCTTCCTGGGTATTCTGGCGCATGCGCTGAATTTCGTTGTATACCAACACCTGCGGAACGGGAATGGGGGCTACCTGAAGCAGGATTTCCATGACCTGTTCCTTGACCAACGTACCTATCTTCTGACGAACTTCCCGTTCAAGATTCAAACGTAATTCCTGACGCAACTCCGTCACGCCGCCTTCCGTGACCCCAACGGAACGCAAGAAATTCTCATCCAGTTCAGGGAGAACAGGGGCAGCCACTTCACGCACCTGCGTATGAAAGGAAACCGTTTTGCCGGCCAGTTCAGCAGAGGGGTAATCGGCAGGAAATACCAGAGGAAAGGTTTTCTCTTCCCCCGCGCTCATCCCCAGCAAGGCCTGTTCAAAATCCGCCAGAAAACGTCCGTTTCCCAGAATCAGTGGTACATTCTGCCCCTTGCCACCGGCAAATTCCACGCCCTCCAGAGTCCCGGTAAAATCGATTAAAACTCGATCTTCCTTCTGGGCAACCCGCTCCACGGCTTCATACCGAACCCGCTGGCGCCGCAAGACATCAAGGGTACGCTCGATGTCCTCTTCGCTCACCACAACAACCGGTTTCTCAATGGTATATCCGGTCCACTCCCCCACCACCACTTCGGGATAGACCTCAAAAACAGCCGAGAATTCGAAGGTATCGGCCTGTTCCGTTGGCATCGCCTCAAATCGGGCGGGGCCCGCCACCCTCAATTCCTGAGAACGGACCGCCTCACCAAAGCGGCCCTGAGCCATCTCGTTCAGCACTTCATCCTGAACCTGGACACCATACTGCTGGACCACCAGACGATAAGGCACCTTACCGGGACGAAACCCTTGCATACGCACCGTCCGTGCTAATTTTTTGAGACGCTGTTCTGCCAACGTGCGTACGATGGCCAGGGGTAATGCCAATTGCAAACGACGTTCGAGGGGATGTTCGTGCGGGTTGTCCATGGTTACCTTGCCTTAAAATATTGACCTGAACCGATCATTATACGAAAACCTTTCTCCCTTGACCACTCCCTATTCCCGTTCTCACGGCAACAGGCGAATCACGGTTCCATCCCGCCGTGCATCGGCGGCGCCCTGACGTTCATGGGTTTGTGGGCTTTCACCCACCCACTGCACCGAACCCAGAGGTATTTCGCTTACCGTCAGGTCATGCCCGCGGGCGCGCAACTGATCGATGACAGCCGGCGCAAGGGATTTTTCTACCAGCGTATGGCCCTGTGCATCCATGACCGCATAGCGTGGCAGGCGTAAGGCTGCTTCCGGGGTTAATACGTCATCCAGCAAATCCTGGGTCATTTCGAGCACGGTACTGATGATGCTCACGCCACCTGGGGATCCATAAGCCGCTACCCACTGATTGTCTTTGAAAACCAAGGTGGGGGCCATGCTGCTCCGGGGTCTGCGCTGCGGGCGCACATCGTTGGCTCCGGGGTCCCCGGCCCCGGCTTGGGGTTTCAAGTTAAAATCCGTCAATTCACTGTTCAGAAAAAATCCATACCCCGGAACAAGAATCCCGCTGCCCCAGGGAGCTTCCACGGTACTGGTCACGCTCACCACATTTCCCTCGTGATCCACCACAGTGAACTGGGTGGTATTCGTCCCCTCGGGCCAGGTACCCGGGAGCACCTCCTCCATCCGCTTGTTTCGTTCCAGACGCTGGGATTGCTGCGTCAGATAAAGCGGTGAGAGCAAATGTTCGAGAGGAATTGACGTGGCGGCGGGATCTCCCAGCCAGCGCGCCCGATCCGCCATAGCCAGGCGCAGCGCTTCGATGGTCAGATGTATTTCATCCGGATCTCCCGCCCCTAATCCTGGAAGCATTCCCAATTTGAAAGGGGCCAGAGTTTGCAACGCCTGCAATACAGCCACTCCCCCCGAAGAAGGGGGCGGCATGGTCACAATCCGGTACCCTCGATACGCCCCTTCCAAAGGCCTTCGCCATACCGGTTGATAATGCGCCAGATCCTCCAGGGACATGCGCCCCTGACCTGCCAGCCCTGCCCGCGTCCGACGCTGGGCAGTGACCATGGCACGGGCGATTTCCCCTTCATAAAACACTTTGGGGCCCACCCGTGCAATGAGGCGCAGGGCATGAGCCAGTTCCGGTTGAACCCAGCGTTGACCCAGGGTAAGCACCTGCCCTTGGGTATCCTGGGTCAAGGTACGGGCTTCTGGTTGCAGCGCAGCCCGGGAACTTTGCAGGGAATGGGCCAAATAGGGGGTAATGATGATGCCTTTCTGGGCATAGTCAATGGCAGGCTGCAAAGATTGGGCAAGAGTCAGATGCCCCCACCGATGGCGTAGCGCTTCCACACCCGCCAGAGTTCCGGGCACCCCCACTGCGATGCCGCTGGTGGATGCCTCAAGATAACCCAGGTGCGCAAATTGATCCGGCGTATCAGCCCGTGGCGCAACCTCACGGGCATCCAGAGCGTAAACTTGATGGGTGGCTGCCCGATAAACCAAAAAAAACGCCCCACCACCAATTCCTGAGGATTGGGGTTCCACCACATTCAAGGCAAACTGGATGGCCGCCGCGGCATCCACGGCATCCCCGCCACGTTCCAGGGCCCAGGCACCCGCCTCGGCAGCCAAGGGTTGAGAGGCAGCAATGACCGCTTCCCCGGCAGCCCAAATGTTTTGCGCGACAAACATTCCCAGCATCCCCAGCCCCAACCATTTTCTGAGGAGTGGCCAACCCGGTTTCATGAGGACGAGATATCTTTGGTGGTCTCTGCCGGGACTCCCCGCCGGGAATGGCGTTTTTGCCATTGACGGGTGGCCCACAGGACATAGCCGGAAACGGCGTAGATCAGGAAAAACCCCCAGAGGACGCGGGACTGGTCCAGACTCAATACGACAAACAGCAACAAAATCAGCAAAGCGGCCCAAAAGGGAACACTGCGGCGCAAATTGAGATCCTTGAAACTGTAAAAACGAATATTGGAAACCATGGACAACCCGGCGAACAAGGTGATCACCCAGGCTACCCAGGCCACCTGGGACCCTTCCAACTGGTAGTCGGAGTGCAATACCCACACCATACCCGCCAGCAAAGCTGCCGCCGAAGGGCTGGGAAGGCCGGTAAACCAGCGTTTGTCTGCCACCCCCAGTTGGGTATTGAAACGGGCCAGCCGTAGAGCAGCCCCGGCACAGTAGACAAAAGCCGCCAGCCAGCCCAATTTACCCATACCGCGCAACGCCCAGTCGTACATGACCAGAGAAGGGGCGGCACCGAAGGAGACCATATCCGAAAGACTGTCGTATTCCGCTCCAAAAGCGCTCTGCGTATGAGTGAGGCGAGCCACTCGTCCATCCAGGCCATCCAGGACCATGGCGATGAAAATGGCCTGGGCAGCCAATTCAAAATGTCCGTTCATCCCCTGAACAATGGCAAAAAAACCGGAAAACAGCGAGGCCGTGGTAAACAGGTTGGGGAGCAGGTAAATTCCCCGACGCTGGTGAGTTGCGCCAGGCCCCGTCACCCCGGAGGGCTCTTCGGGCGGAGGGACATTCATGACGGCTTGTCCTCTGGGTCCGGCCATTCTGCCATGATCGTGGTCGTGGCCTTGACCACATCCCCCAGGGCAACCCGGATGTGAACCTCGGGGGGGAGATAGACATCGACCCGCGAACCAAACCGAATGAATCCATACCGTTCTCCAGCACTCACTTCAGTGCCGGGGCTGACATAGCACAGGATACGGCGAGCGATCAGGCCCGCCACCTGTACGCAGGTCAAGGCACCGTAGGGCGTATCCAGAATCACGGCATTGCGCTCATTGGCCTCGGAAGCCTTATCCAGATCCGCGTTCACGAATAGTCCCGGACGATACTCGATCTGACGCACTTTGCCATGGACCGGACTGCGGTTGGAATGCACATTGAATACATTCATGAACACACTGACCTTGACCGCAGGGCATTGCAACCAGGGATCCAATACAGGCACGATGGCTACGATACGTCCGTCAGCGGGGGCCAGAATCAACCGTTCTCCCACCGGTACCCCACGGGGGGGATCACGAAAAAACTGCAAGACGAAGAGGGTCAGGACCCAGAATGGGAGGGCCCATAAAAACCCCAGTCCCCATTCCACACTCAGGGACACCAAGGCGATCCCCGCGAGGTACGGCCACCCCTCGCGGGCAATCAAAGGATGCGGGTAGTTGGGATTCAAGTTAGTTCTTGCTTTGATCGACCAACTTGTTCTTGCGAATCCACGGCATCATTTCACGCAGTTTGGCGCCCACTTTTTCAATGGGATGCTCTTCTCCGAGACGACGCATGGCGTGCATGGAAGCAGCTCCGGCGCGATTTTCCAGAATAAATTCCTTGGCAAACTGACCGTTCTGGATTTCCTTCAGAATACGTCTCATTTCGGCTCGGGTTTCCTCCGTGATGATGCGCGGCCCCCGGGTCAAATCCCCATATTCTGCAGTATTCGAGATGGAATACCGCATGTTGGAAATCCCGCCTTCATACATCAGGTCAACGATCAACTTGAGTTCATGCAGACATTCAAAATACGCCATTTCAGGGGCATAACCCGCTTCCACCAGCGTATCGAAGCCGGCCTGCACCAGCGCCGTTGCGCCACCACACAATACGGCCTGTTCGCCGAAAAGATCGGTTTCGGTTTCTTCCCGGAAAGAGGTTTCAATCACCCCGGCACGACCGCCCCCATTGGCAGAGGCATAGGACAGAGCCAGATCACGGGCACGTCCGCTGGCATTCTGGTGCACGGCGATCAGACTGGGCACACCCCCGCCCTGCATATAGGTGGAACGCACCAAATGACCGGGGCCCTTGGGTGCGATCATGACGACGTCCACATCGGCACGGGGCATGATCTGACCGAAATGGATATTGAAGCCATGGGCAAAGGCCAAGGCAGCTCCCGCCTTCAGGTTGGGCGCAATGGCGTCACGATAGACTTCCGGTTGGCTTTCATCGGGCAACAGAATCATGACCAGGTCTGCTCCAGCCACGGCCTCTGCCACTTCCTTGACCTTCAGACCCGCAGTTTCCGCCTTCTTCCAGGAGGCCCCGCCAGCGCGCAACCCCACGGTCACATCCACCCCGGACTCCTTGAGATTGTTGGCATGGGCATGTCCCTGGGAACCGTAACCGATAATGGTCACTTTGCTCTTCTGGATTAGAGAAAGATCGGCATCCTTGTCGTAATACACATTCATGGCAAATTCTCCTGTATAAAATTGTCAAATTCAAACCCGCATGATCCAGTCCCCACGCCCGATCCCGGAGGCTCCGGTGCGCACGGTTTCCAGAATCATGAGGGGATCTAGGGCTTCGAGAAAGGCATCCAGTTTATCACGGGGCCCCGTCAACTCAATGGTATAAGTTTGGTCGGTCACATCAACGATACGTCCGCGAAAAATATCAGCTGTGCGTTTGATCTCCTCGCGCGCGCCAGCTTCGGCCCGCATCTTGACCAGCATGAGTTCCCGTTCGATGTGGCGTCCCTCATTCAGATCAAAGACCTTGACCACATCCACCAACTTGTTGAGTTGCTTTGTGATTTGTTCCATCACTTCAGCCGAACCATTGGTCACGATGGTCATTCGTGAAAGAGTGGGATCTTCGGTGGGGGCCACCGTCAGAGATTCGATGTTATAGCCGCGCGCGGAAAACAATCCAGCCACCCGAGACAGGGCACCGGCTTCGTTTTCCAGGAGAAGTGAGAGGATATGGCGCATGGAGGAACCTTTCAGCGGTTACAGGTCTTCGGCACCCAGCAGCATCTCGGTGAGACCCTGCCCGGCTTTGACCATGGGAAAAACATTTTCGGTGGGATCGGTCATGAAATCAAGAAACACCACCCGGTCTTTGAGCGCAAAGGCTTCACGAAGAGCCCCTTCCACGTCGGCAGGGTTCTCGATGCGAATACCCACATGCCCGTAACTTTCAGCCAATTTCACAAAGTCCGGCAAGGCATCCATGTAGGACTCGGAATAACGATTGCCGTGTAAAATTTGTTGCCATTGTCGTACCATGCCCAGGTAACGATTATTCAAATTGATGATTTTAACGGGCAAATGGTACTGCTTGCAGGTGGATAATTCCTGAATACACATCTGGATGCTGGCTTCCCCGGTAATGCAGGCCACCACCTGATCCGGAAAGGCCAGTTGGGCGCCCATGGCTGCAGGCAAGCCAAAACCCATGGTTCCCAACCCCCCGGAATTGAGCCAGCGGCGAGGCTTGTCGAACTTGTAGTACTGGGCCGCCCACATCTGATGCTGCCCCACGTCCGAAGTGATGATGGCATCCCCCTGAGTCACCTGATACAGGGTTTCCACCACGAACTGGGGTTTGATGAGCGTATCACTGCGCTCATAATGCATACAATCCCGTGCACGCCATTCTCCAATCTGATGCCACCATTGTTTCAGGGCGACGGGATCGAGACGTTGCGGAGTCTCTGCCACCCGTTTCAGCATCTCCTGCAGAACTTCCCGCACATCGCCCACAATGGGGACATCCACCCGCACCCGCTTGGAAATGGAAGAAGGATCGATATCGATATGAATGATGCGTCGCCCCTCCACGAAGAAGTGGCGGGTATTTCCGATAACCCGGTCGTCAAAGCGGGCCCCCACGGCCAGCAACACATCGCAATGATGCATGGCCAGATTGGCTTCATAGGTCCCGTGCATGCCCAGCATGCCCACGAACTGGGGATCGGTGGCCGGATAAGACCCCAGACCCATCAAGGTATTGGTACAGGGCACCCCCAATTCGCGCACCAATTGAGTCAAAAACTCACTGGCTTCCCCCAACACCACGCCCCCGCCCGCATATACCATGGGACGGCGGGCCTCGAGCAACATCTGGACGGCCTGACGAATCAACCCCGGATGCCCCTTGACCCCCGGATTATAGGAACGCATCTCGACCTGTGCCGGATACAGGAACTCGGTCACCTGTTGCGAAACATCCTTGGGAATATCCACCAGGACGGGCCCCGGACGTCCCGTGGTTGCCACGTAGAAGGCTTTCTTCATGGTTTCTGCCAGGTCCTCGACCCGCTTCACCAGAAAGTTATGTTTCACGCAGGGACGTGTAATTCCCACCGTATCCACTTCCTGGAAGGCATCCAGACCGATGGCTGCCGTGGGGACCTGACCCGAAATGACCACCATGGGAATGGAATCCATGTACGCCGTGGCGATGCCCGTCACCGCATTGGTTACCCCGGGTCCACTGGTGACCAGCGCCACCCCCGGCCGACCCGTGGCCCGGGCATAGGCGTCCGCGGCATGCAACGCCGCCTGCTCATGCCGTACTAAAATGTGCTTGACCTTGTCTTGCTGAAACAAGGCATCGTAGATAAATAATACGGCTCCGCCGGGATATCCGAAAATATACTCGACGCCCTCTTCCTCCAGACAACGGATGGTGATTTCTGCCCCACTAAGTTGCATGACCTGTTCACTCAAAACCGAAACCTTGTAGGTTAGCGAGATCTTACGCTCCGGTCAAGTAGAAGCTCATCAAAGAAACCGCGGCAATTACTGAACCATTTGGTTTAGATCCATGATGGGCATCAGAATAGCCAGCACAATCAGGCCCACCAACCCCCCCATGACCAGAATCAGGGCGGGTTCCAGCAACGTCGTCAGCAGCATCAGGCGACGTTCCAATTGCTGTCCCTCGTGACGGGCAGCCTGGGTCAGCAGATCATCCAGGCGTCCCGTCCGTTCTCCCGCCTGAATCAGTTGCATCAGCGTGCGCGGAAAGAGCATGCTCACCTCCAGGGCGCGGGCCAGTCCACTGCCTTCCCGAACCCGTTCCAGAGCCTCCAGCAGCGCCTGGCGCAGGGCTCGGTTATGAACAGCCTGGGCCGCGCCCTGCAAGGCAGACAACAAAGGGACGCCCCCCCCCACCAGAATCGCCAGGGTGCTGGCCAGACGCTCGGTATCGTAACTCAACACCAGTCGTCCCACCAGAGGCCAACCCAGGACATGTCGATCCCAACGCAGGCGCAGTGCGGGTTTCCGCCACAAATGCACTCCTCCCCACGCCAGTACGCCCATGCCCGCCAACCCCCAAATTCCCCAGTGACGAATCCCCTCCGACAAAAAAATCAAGACCCGCGTCAAAATAGGCAGGGTTTGATGATTGCTGGCAAAGACCCCCACCACTTGCGGCACCACGGAACCCATCAGAAACAGAACGATGGCCGTGGCCACCCCCATCAGGACGATGGGATAAGCCAGAGCACCCAGCACCTTGCCGCTCAGATGATCCTGCGCTGCCGCATAATCGGCCAAACGCTCGAGCACCCAGGCCAAACGTCCGCTTTTTTCTCCCGCCGCCACCAGCGCCGGGTACAGACTGGGGAAATCCCGGGGGAATTGTCCCAGCGCCTGCGCCAGAGGGCTCCCCGCCACCACTTCAGCGCGAACTTTCAGGAGCCTGTGGCGCACCCCTTCCCGGTCGGCCTCGGCAGCCACCCCGGCCAGCGCCTCGTCCAGAGGTACTCCTCCACCCAGCAATACCGCCAGTTGGCGCAGGATCAATACACGCTCTCGTCCAGAAAAACGGCGTTGTGTCCAGTGTCCCAGTCCTGTTCCTGCCACCATCGATTCCACACGCACACGGATCGGGCTCAACCCGCGACTGCGCAACATCGTCCGGGCCTGGCGGGGAGAATCGGCCTCGAGGGTACCCTGCTCCTTTTGCCCCGAATCATCCAGGGCTTCAAACCGGTAGTGGGTCATGAATCACCGGTACCGGTCACGCGCCACAATTCTTCGGCCGTCGTCTGCCCCCCTTCCACCCAGCGCTGTCCATCCATCTGTAATGTACGCATGCCGGAAGCAAGGGCCTGGAGGCGCATTTCAGATTCCGGACACTGCTGATGAATGAGGGTCTGCAGAGTGGGGGTGATTTCCAGCAATTCGTAAATGCCCATGCGTCCCCGGAACCCGCTCTGGCCGCAGACCTCACATCCGCTTCCACCACAGGCGCTGCAGCAACGCCGGACCAGGCGCTGGGCCAGCACCCCCAACAGGGAACTGGATAACAGATAGGGCTCCACTCCCATGTCAACGAGGCGGGCCAGGGCGCTGACCGCATCATTGGTATGCAAGGTCGCCAGCACCAGGTGCCCCGTCAAACTGGCCTGCACCGCGATCTGAGCGGTTTCCGCATCGCGAATCTCGCCGATCATGATGACATCGGGGTCCTGACGGAGCAACGCACGCAGGGCGCGCGCAAAGGTCAGGTCGATGCGCGGATTAATCGGCGTCTGACCGATTCCGTCGATGTGGTACTCGATGGGATCTTCCACCGTCAGAATATTGGTAGTCTGGCGATCGAGGCGCAGCAAGGCAGCATAGAGCGTCGTGCTTTTTCCACTCCCGGTGGGCCCGGTGACCAGCACGATACCGTGGGGACGATGAACCAGTTGATCGAAGGATACCAGGGTATCCTGAGCCATTCCGAGACGCGCCAGATCCAGTCGCTCCAGGTCCTTTTCCAGAAGACGCAAAACCGCCCGTTCCCCATACCCCGTAGGAAGTGTCGAAACCCGTACATCCACAGCCCTGCCCGCCACCTTGAGCGCGATTCGGCCATCCTGGGGCAGACGTTTTTCGGCAATGTCCAGTTGGGCCATGATCTTGAGCCGGGAAATGAGCGCTGCATGAAGCGCCCGCTTGAGTTGCACCACCTCGCGCAGAGTTCCATCCACCCGGAAACGCACCACGCACTCCCTTTCTGCGGCTTCGATATGGATGTCCGAGGCGCCTTCCCGTGCCGCTTGGGACAACAATGCATTGAGCATCCGAATGATGGGCGCATCATCCTGTGTATCGAGCAAATCCTCCACTTCGGGCAAGTCCTGCATGAGACGCGACAGGTCGGCTTCCTCCTCCACCTCACCCACCACCTGAGCCGCTTCGCCTTGCTGCGCCCGATAAGCCTCGCTCAAGGCATTCTTCCATTCCGGCGTGGTCAGGGTATGACAAACCAATGCCCCATACCGACGACCCACCTCCAACACTCCCGTCGGCTGGGTTCCTGCATGAACCCAGATCTCGGTAACCCCCGCCTGCTGGGCCACGACCAACACGCCCTGCGCACGGGCAAAAGCGAAGGGCAGCAAACGGGCCGCCAGTGGGGTCAGAACGGAAGGTTCCAACATGCTCAGGGTGTCCCTGCCCCGGCAGGGACTGCATTGGAATCCCCACCCGGCAAAGGAGTAGCCGTGGGGAGAGGCGAAGCATGGAGCGGATCCACAAAGGGGGCCCCCGACCCCTGAGCCGGCGTCAAAGGAGTCAAGGATTCATTGGAAAGAATGCGGACATTACGTGGTGCTCCATCCCTCATTTCCTGCGTCCAGCCATACCGGTCATTGGTCAGGGCATCACTTTGTTCTGCCGTGCGAATGACGTAGGGGCGCAGGAACAGCATGAGGTTATCCTTGATACGGGCTTTGGATTCGTAGCGAAAAAGCACACCAAGGTAGGGAATCTCTGCCAGCCACGGGGTTTTTTCCATGGAATCCGAATAATTGTCCGACAGCAACCCCCCCAAAACGATCAATTGCCCATCGTGAACCAGGACACTGGAATCCACCGAACGTTTGGTATAACTCGGACCGTTGATGTTGTTGAGGGTGGTGGCATCGAGCGCCGAGGATTCTTCATAGATTTGCATCTTGACCAACCCTCCCTCGGAAATCTGGGGTCGAATCCGCAGAATCAACCCAATATCCTTTCGATCCACCGTGGTGAAGGGATTGACGGTACCCGTAATGCCCGTCTGGGCATAGGAACCCGTCACGAAGGGGACATTCTCGGCAATGATGATCTGTGCCGTTTCGTTGTCCAGAGTCAGCAGATTCGGCGTGGACAGGACATTCACGCCACTGATGAGACTCACCGCCCGGACGAGGGCGGCCATCCCCATCACCCCATTGAAACTATGCAGAACCGCCAGATTGGTGCCTGCCGCCGGAGTCACCAGAGGCGGCGTGGCACCGGCCCCCAGATTGAGCAGACTGCTGGTTTGAGACCCCAGAGTGACGATATTCGCTCCAGGATTGCCGGCATTGAAGTTGGTTCCTGCAAATCCCTGGGTGGACCCACCCCCCAGCAATCCCTGCAATTGGGTCCCAAATTCTTCGGTCTTGTTACTGGATACCTCGACGATCATGGATTCCACATAAATTTGTGGGCGACGGGCATCCAACCGATCGATCACCTCCCGCAGATTGCGATACACCCGTTCGTTGGCTGTGATGATCAACGAATTGGTGGCCACATCGGCCTGGATCATGCCTGCCGGCAAAGATCCTCCCGCCCCCCCCGCACCCGCCGTGGTGGCACCTCCACCTGCCCCGCCTACCCCGCCCCCTCCACTCGCCCCACTCCCGGCTCCCGCGCCAAATCCCGTGGCTCCCGAAGAAGAGGAAGGAGAACCCGAGCCCGAGGAGGATGCCGAAGTTCCGGAACCCCCACCCGTGTTGCCCGTCGCATTCCCAGCGAAGGGACTCCCCAGCGCAGAAAAGGCAGTCTCGCCCGCTGGCGTCGTCAAGCCTGTTCCATCGGCGGTCACGATGCCACGCAAGGTTTTGGCCAATTGAATCGCTTCCGCATTACGCAACGGAACGACCCAGATGTTGCCCGGCTGCGCTGTGGGCGCGTCCAGTTTGTCGATCAAGGAATGCAATTGCTGAAGTCGGGTCAGCGTGGGCGCCCTCAGGATAAGACTGTTGGTACGCGGTTCCGCCAGAGCGAGGGCTTTCAGATTAGGATCTCCCCCGCCAGAATCGGTCACATGATTCACCAGACTGGCCAGATCGATGGCCAGTGCATGATGCAAGGGAATGACCTCGGCCTCTCCCACCTGCGGCACATCGAGGGAATCGATCAACTTGGCGATACGCCCCAGATTTTCAGCATAGTCCGTCACCACCAGCGTATTATTGGCCGGATAGGCGGTGATGGGGTTATTCGGCGCAATCAGGGGACGCAGCACCGGCAGCAGATTGTTGGCCGATTCATAACGCAGATGAAAAACCCGCGTCACCACCTGACTGCCCCCGGCGACGGAAGTTGAACGCCGACCCAGGCCATCGACATCTTCGGAAACTGCTCCGCCCAGCATCTTGGCGTCAGCTTCAGGAACCACGCGGTACAATCCGTCACTTTTAACCAGAGAAAACCCCTGCATGCGCAAACTGGCCCCCAACAAATCGAGGGCCTCCGGTCCCGTCACCGGCTTGTCGCTGGCCAGACTGAGCGTTCCCTTGACGCGCGGATCCACCAGAATGTTCACCCCCACCGCTTCCCCCACGGCCTTGATCACGCCTTCCAGGTCCGCATTGATAAAATTCAGGGTCATCAGACCGGGTTGGGCCAGGGGGGCGGCGCTGCTCTCCGCAGCCTGGAGCGAAGCCATCTGCGGCCACATCAAAGCCCAGCAAAAAGTGTAAAGAAAAAGTTTTTTCATCGCATTGATCCCTGCTGCAGGCTCATGGTGCATAGTCCAATCTCACTCCTTCTCCCTCCGGCTTGCCCAGGATACTCAATAAACCGGCCAGCACGAATCGTTGTTCGGGATCGGCACTGGCCTGACCCGTAAAATGAAATTTCCCGGACCCTTGCTCCCCTTCCCCACGCAATTGTAACGGACCCTGACGGGTGGTCAGGGTTAAATGGGTTCCTAATCGACTCACCACGGCACGCACTTCATAACTCCCCAAGGGGGTAACCGGAGACAGGCGGGAGGTTAGCGACTCCAAAAGACATTCCCCTGTCCATGGATGGGTCAATTCTCCGCCTTGCCACTGCGCCGCCCCCCACTGCACATGGACCATTCCTCCCGGATGCAGGGTGGTGAAAGGCATCCCCAGCCCTTCCAGCAGTTGAGCCGGAAAATACCCCTGCCCCGGCTGCAGATCCCAAACACCGCCATGCCAGCGTCCCTGAACCAGCACACCGGCCCGCTCCGTGGCATTGGTCAGTATCCAGCCCAGCCCCGTCCATTGCGGATTGATTCTCCACTCGATCCGTCCCGGCCAGTCTCCCTCGGTCTGATCGTTCACCAGGGCCAACTCTGCCGACCCATGCCACAAGGTCCCGACTTCATTGGTCAGACGCACCCTTCCCCCCGACTCTGCATGGACCCAGGGCGATAGTGCTGTGGCAGGCCATTGCCACAGCCCCACGCCCAACAGCACCAATAGCCCCAAGCCCAGAAGCGCACCGCGCCGCGTCCGTTTCATTCGCCCGATTCCAGGATCAGATGCGCCGTCAATCCCTGGCCCGGGACCCGTTGCACATCGGCCTCTACCACCCTCACTCGCACCGTCGAAGCCACCCTGTCCAGCCAATGGGCAAGTACCGAAAAATCCGCACCCGCCCAGATCATTTCCACGCCCTTGTCCCGTGCTGTGAATTGCACCAATCCGGCATTCAAAAGCTGTCCTTGGCGCTGCAACACGTCGAGCAAGGCTTGGGGGTGTAGCACCTGGGGGGGTTGGACAGGTGCGCTCAGCCCTTGCAAACGTTCCAGGTCATGACGCATTCCCGGCAGTTCCTGTTCCAGTCGAGTTACGCCCTCCCAACCCCGGGTCCACAGGAATTGCAGAAGGGCCAGCAGCAATAGACCCGCCAGCCCCCCCAGAAGTTGACGTTCCCTTGGCTGGCGAGCCCCCCAGCCTTGCTCCAGGCGGACCCGCAGGGTATCGAGATATTCCCGCAGAGCAATCATGGCTGCACCTCTTCGAGAACCCAGACACCCTTCCCCTCGCTCTGCCAGCGCAAATGCTGATGGCTCGCTGCCTCGCTCAACCCTGCAGCCATCGTCACCCCCACCGGGAAATGCACTTCCAGACGATGGGGACGATAAACCAACCCCAATGGCACCAAACCCGGTTGCTGCGCCAGCAAGGTCACCAGTTGCCCGGTGAGGTGCGGAAATTCACCCTGCAATCCCTCCTGTGTGGAAGACTGGGAACGTTGTACCCAAGCATGGGCCCATTCAGCAACAGCGCCATGAGCGGAATCGGTTAAACCCCGTTGCGCCAGAATCCGCTTTTCCTCCCCCACCAGATCATGGGCAGACCAGGCCAGCCTGCCCCATTCAAGATACAAACCCACAAACGCCACCAGAACCGCCGTCCCCACCGCAGTCAAGGCCCTCTTCCAGGCGGGTCCCCAGCGCGCCAAACCCCGTGCGGCCCATTCAAACTGACATAAATCAAGGAGTGAAGGGGCCGAGGTTGGCTGTACCAAGCGCTCCATGAGCGTCATCGGCGACAAATCCAGCCCTTCTTCCCACGGCAGCACCCCCATCTCCTCCCGTCGTCCGCGTATGCCGCCTCCTTCCCCAGTAGCATCTCGCCACCAGCGCAGACTTCCTTCTTCCGCAGGGTCCAGAACGGGGAAAACCCACTCCCCCCGGCACCCGATGGGCGCCCAATCATGACTGGAAGACAGGATCAGTCTCCCCCTTCTGCCGGAAAATGCCCCATGAATGAAATTCATCCAGGCCCGCTCCATCACCGCCACGACCCGCCTGCCCTGGGCATCCGGGGCTGGCGCAAGGGCGCAGTGACACTCCTCCAGCGGCCACAACACCTGGGGTTCCAGCAGATTGGGGAGGGCTTCACGCCAACGTGTCTGAGGAATCCCGGCCAGCAGGGACTCCGTCACAAAAAGACGGGTGACTGCCGCTGCGGGCAAAATCCATTCATGACGGTGGGCCTCTGGCAACTCGTGGGGCAGTGCGCGCCCTGAGCGCAAGATCTGACCCTCCCCCCCCAGCAGATAAAACGGCAAGGGAACCCAGCGCCATTCAGCGGAGGGTAGATTCAGAGGTTTGTGGGGCAGCACCACCCGACAGATCGTCACACTCATCCGCCCCCCGTCAAATCCATACCGGGGGTCCAGCCCCTATGCCATTCCAATACTTGAGTCATCTGTCCGACCCCCTGATGGCGGGCCACCAGAGCCTGACGTCGTTGCACTGCGCCGGGGCGACGCAACTCCTCCACCACCCAGAAATAGTCCGAACTGACACCCAACTGGCTGGACGGAAAGGATCCCAAGTTGGGCAACAGGGTATTCACCCGCCGTTGCAGATCGGCCGTATCGCTAAAAACCTGCTGCTGACGGCCCTGCAGCAAGCCGGTCAAGGTTCCGGGATCCACGCCCAACACGGCACCCAGCACACTGGCCGAGGCCGTGTTGGCATTCACCTGGGTAGGGTGAGGCAAGATGACAAGACAGGATTCCAGGCGAGCCAGTGTAGCCGCATCGGCATCGGGAAACCAGGTGCGTACCTCACTCACGATACCCAGCGGCAAGGGAGCGCCCGTACTCTGATCGGTGATCTGTCGGGCAGGAAAAGGGTCTGGAGTAGAGGTGGGTCCGGAGGGAGGAAGCGCCGTAGAGCGACTGGCCAGGATCTGGGCAGCAATCGCGGGGGCAACGGCGGGGTCCAGTCCCAAAGACTGCAACAACCGCTGAAAAACGGCCACGCCATCGGGATCGATGGCCGTGGCTCCGACCCAGCCCTGATCAGCGCCCAAGTTTGCGACCTTAACCAGGGACATCAGGTTGAAACGGCTCTGGGCATCGAGAATGCGTCCAGACAGACGAATACCCGAAGCCCCACCCCCTCCCGTCACACTTTCCAAGGGAATGTCCGTGATGGGCACGGCCCATACCTCGCCCAGATGGTCCACCGCCCCCGTGTGCAACAAATCTTCGCGCAAGATGAGCCGAGCCCAGTCCAGTGCTCCCACGCCCATCTGCTCCGCTTCATCGCGCACCCGCTGGTTTTCGAGCAATTTCACTCGCCTCTGTTCGTCCTGCATCATGCCACTGGCCAGCACAGCCACCAGAATGGCCAACAGCAAGGCCATCAACAGTGCTGCGCCCCGTTCCTGTTCCATCAATCCTGCCCGGTCAAACAAACTTGACGCAAGGGGGCCGCCGTTCCCCCCAAAAAAATCTCCAAAGCCAGACCGCGCACCCGCACGGACTGCACGTTCAAAGCCGGGTCCTGCGTAGCATCCACCCAGCCTTGCCCCCCCAGCCAGGCCTGATCCTGCAGGTCCACTCCCCCCGCCACGACCAGGGTACTCGCCTGCCCTCCCGAATTCTGCGGTAACTCGCCCTGCAGTACCGCCTGCCATACGCCATTCAATTCCCCGCGCGTCGTGAGGGCGGGAGATATCGCCCGCCGCACCACTCCCCCCGCCAAAGCGTAACTGACCACCCGCACTGCCCCGTCCTCATGCACCACCCAGGCCATCTGCCGGGTTCCCAGATGAACCGGCACTCCCAGAACCCACTGGTCAGGAGGAAGCAACGCATGACAATCCCTTTGCCACTGGTTGAACAGTGCCTGTGTGTCCTCCAACGCCAATCCCCGCTCATGCAGGACAGACTGGGTGCGCGTCATCGACTCCAACACGCGCCACGACATGAGCGCCATGATCGACATCAGAAGGGCGACGATCATCACTTCCACCAAGGTGAATCCACGCATCCTATAATACCTGAGCCGGACTGAGGGGCACCACAGTACTGACCCGCGCCAGAACGCTTCCCCCCCCTTCCAGAAACACAGTCACTTCCACCAGACGAAAGGAGGGATTGGGGGTTTCCTGTACATTTTCGTGGCAAGTCAGCACAAAACGCCCCTGGGGACAGGCAAAGTCAGTTCCCCCAAGGGGGGGCCATTGCCGGCTCAAACGCAACTCGTTCAAGGCATTGGTTGCACTCCACTGCGCCGCCAGACGTTCCGGCACCGCCTCCCCGAGCCGGGTCACCCCCCCCAAAGCGCGCATTCCCGCTGCCAGGGCCACAGCCAACACAAACAGAGCCACCAGCACCTCGATCAGGGTGAAGCCCCGCTCAGGAGTCCCAGTTGCCGATATCGGCATCATTGCCTTCCCCTCCCGGCTGCCCATCAGCGCCCAGACTCCAGACATCGATCTCGCCGTGCTGGCCGGGATTGGCATAATGATAGGGATGCCCCCAGGGATCCTTGGGCAAGGAATCCAGGGTTTGCATCCAATTGCCGGGCACCGGTTCCTGCGCGGGTTGTTTGACCAATGCCATCAACCCCTGTTCGGTCGTGGGATAACGCCCTACATCCAGACGGTACAATTTCAGGGCCTGCACAAGGCTGGCAACATCCTGACGGGCTGCCAACTTGCGCGCCTGATCCGGCCGGTTCATGACCCGGGGTACGATCATCCCGGCCAGAATGGCAATGATGACCATCACCACCATGATTTCGATCAAGGTGAAACCCCGCTCCCGAAGACCTCGGGATTTCACCCCTCCCTTTTCTTCACGAAGTACTATTGTCCCCATCTTCACCGTATTCCACCTCGTCCTTGGCATGCATAAAGGAAGATCGGACCATACATCCAATATGCCAATCCCGCAAGTCTGCTGGCAGGTCAAAGACGGGGCCCAGGTCTTGGCATCATAAAAACTTTCAGGTAAGGTGCACGGATGAGGAAAATGAACTTCGATCGTTCCCATCAGTTACTGCCGCTGGGCGTAGAGGTGGTCGGGTGGCTGATCGTCGTGGCCCTGACCGGCTATTGGGGAATGCAACTGGCCCGTCCCCTGCCTCACCTGGCTCCCCGCTCCGGAGCGTTGACCCCCGTGCCCGAGGAACGCCGCTGGGAAACGGTATTTTCTGCGCCGGTGGCACAGATTCCTGTGCAGGTACGGGGAATCATCACCTCTGCCGGCGGGGGGGTGGCGTTGCTGGCCCCGGAAGGAACTCCCATCCGCGCCTGGGAGGTGGGACAGGAAGTACTGCCCGGCGTCTATCTGGTGCGAGTAGACCGGCACAGCGTCACCTTGGCCCGGGGGGGGCAGGAAGAAACGTTATCCTTGCCCGTTCCATCGCTCCCCAAAGGGACTGCGCTTGCTCCGCCTCGCCTACCTTGACCGGGGACGGGGCCTGGCCATCGTCATGATGGTGCTTTTTCATGGCTGCTATGACGCCACCTACTTCGGCTATGCCCATTTCGATATGCTGGGGTCATTTTTCTGGACCACGTGGCGCACCCTGATCGTCACGCTTTTCGTGTTCCTTTCCGGGATCAGTCTGGCCCTCAGCGCCCACCATCCGGCCCAGCGGCAACGCCGCCGTCTCTTTCAACTGGGGGTGGGGGCCCTGCTGGTCAGTGGGGTGACCTATGCAATGTTCGGCGCGCGCTGGATCTATTTCGGCGTTCTGCACTTCTACTGGCTTGCCACCGTCATCAGTCGTCCCCTGCTGGGGTTGCGCGCAAAATTGCTGCCTCTGGGGCTGTTGGCGTTGGTGGTGGGGCAATGGGGAATGACGGCCATGGACCCACGTTGGCTCAACTGGATCGGACTCGCTGCCCATAAACCCTCCACCGAGGATTATGCTCCTCTCCTGCCCTGGATCGGAGTCCTGTGGTTGGGTATGTGGACCGGAATCCAGCCCTGGTCTTCCCGTCCGCAAAGCAATCCCGCTTCATGCTCGGTGCCCGACCGGGGCGTTCAATGGATGGGGCGCCATGGTCTGATTCTCTATCTTGTCCATCAACCCATACTTTTCACAGTATTTGAACTAACCCGGTGGATTTATCCTGTTCGCTAACTCCGGATCACTCCGCCCGCCCACTCTCTGGCGAAAACCGTCCCGCTCGGCGACTGTTCAGCCACCCGATAAAAGCCAAAAAGGCGAGGCCTGAACCGATCAGAAAAATCCCCCCTACCTCTGACCGATGAAAAGATTCCCCCGTCATCCAGCGGGAGGACAGAATCGCCACCACAGGCGTACCCAGTACCGACAAACTGGCCTCCCAGGCAGGAACCCGGTCCAGTATGTAGAGCCATAACCACCAGCACAGTGCCGTACTGCCCAAGGCCATGAAGGCCAGAATGCCACCATAGGTCCAGGTCCAGTGCATCGCCCGCTCCGGAATCAGAAGTGCTGCACACACCAGAGGGATGGCCCCCAATGCCATTTGCCAGGCCGTCAGGTTGAGCAGATCCAGCACGTGTCGCTGACGTAATCGTTTCACCAAAAGGGTACCGATGGCCCAACACAGGGCAGCCATCAGCCCCAGACATTTGCTGATCAAACTGGTATGCATTTCCCAGGGCTCGATGATGAAGATCAATCCCGCCAGCGTCAGTCCCGCAGCGATCCACTGTGCTCCCTTCACCGACTCACGCAACACCAATCCCGAGAGCAGCAAAGTCCAAATGGGCATGGTAAAGATCAATACCGCCGTTTTCCCGGGGCCCCCGGTCACCAGCGCCCAGGTTTGAAAAAGCATGAAACCGGAAACCTGAACGAGACCGATGACCAGAGTTTCCTTGGGGAATTGCCAACGCCAGGAACGTCCCGTCAGAGGAAGCAGCGCAAGCAAGGCCAGCCCCCCCAAAACAGAACGTTGCGCCGCAAAATGAAGCGGCCCGGCAAAACCCAACCCTTCCTTGGCTGCTACCCAACTATAACCCCAGGTAAGGGACAGCACCACCAGGCCCAACAGCGGACCCCAACCACGAGAATACTTCAAATACAATCTCCTATGCACCCACCAGAGAACAGATCATCCCTTGGCGCATTCATCCCGCATCTGCTGGCTCAAGGTTGTCAGAAATTGCAGGGCCTGTTGGGTTTCCCGTTGCGTCATGAGGTTCCATAGCCCCCCCAATCCTCCCCCAGGCGGGGCCTGTTTGGCTGTGCTGGCAACCTCCAGAGCATTGAGCAAACCCACCACCCGGTCCAGTTTGTCGAGCAACGCAGGCAGACTCTGGAGGATTCGTTCCAGAGCGCCAGTGGCTTCCAGACGTTCCAGCATCTGCAGCAACCGTCCACCGCCGCCGCGATTGAAACGGTCGAGCATGGACAACCCCTCCCCCACCGTTTCCGCCAGCCGTCCCACCATTTCATCGCTCAGGGCATCCTGAAACGACTGGTAGACACGGGCCAACTGAAAAATTCTGTCCAGATCCCCGTTATCCACCATTTCGGCAAGAACCGGAAGAGCCTGGGGGAGACCGGAGCGCTGGACCCGATCCACCAGATCCATCCCCTCACTGCAAAACCCCGCGAGACGACTGACCATTTCGTCGCTCAGAGCGTCCCGGGCCGCAGTCACCAGATGTTCTGCTTCTGCGGACGAACAATCGGTTGATTCCTTGAGTTCTGTCATCATCATCCCCTCTGCTCAAAGCAAACCACGGGCGGAAACCCAGTAGAGTTTGTTGTAGGCCATCTTGAACCAGTGCACCGCTTTGGTAGGGGGCTGGGGTGAAGGAGGGGTCTGGTAGTTGAACATGGCATAAGTCGCCCGATCCTTGCCCGTTTCGATGAAACAGAAGACCTTGCCGTCATATTCCCGTACCGGCGCCCCCAGTTTGATCAGGGCTGCGATATTCTCCCCCAGTGTATCCGCCTGAAAGTGGGCCGTGGAACCGGACTTGCTGATGGGAATATTGGTGGTATCCCCCAACACGAAAACATTCTCCCGGCCTTCCATGTTGAGTTTGCCCCGGTGGGTAGGGATCCAGCCATTTTTCCCCAGATTGTTCCTTTCCAGAACTTCCATTCCACGATGGGCGGGAATGGTGATCAGCAAATCGTAAGGGACTTCAGTCCCTTCCTCGCTATGCACCACTTTTTTCTCGCCATCCACTTCCTTCATGTTGAAAAAAGTTTCGTAAGTGATGCCCAGCCGGTCCATTTCTGGCGCGGCCCACTTAGCCACGTTTTCAAGGGTGTGTACGCGATTGATGGGGTAAGTGTAATGCAGTTGAACCTTGTCGAGGAGACCCCGGTCCTTGAAGTAATCGTGCAGCATGAAGGTGATTTCCAGGGGCGCCATGGGACACTTGTGGGGAACGCCCACGGCAATCACCACTTTTCCACCTTCAAAGGACTGCAAGCGCTTGAACATCTTGAGCGCCGAGGCTTCCGTGTAAAAGGTTTCTGCATACTCGGCCAGCCCCGGAATTTCTTCCGGATACATGCGCGAACCGGTGGCGATCACCAGAATGTCGTAGGCATGGATTCGCCCACTGCGGGTTTTGACCTGTTGATCATCCAGATGAAACTCTTCCACCGGATCCACATGAAAATGGATACTCGATTCCAGCAAACCGGCCTGATCCCGGTATAACTCATCGGGGGTCATGCGTCCCACGGCCAGATACAACAAACCCGGCTGATACATGTGCTTGTCCGAAGCCGACAGCATCGTGATCTGCGCCTTGCCCTCCTTCAATTCCGGAACCAAACGACGGGCCAGATTATTGGCCAGGATCGTCCCACCCATTCCGCCACCGACAATCAAAATCTTCATGCGTCCTCCCGCCTAAAGTATGTTGGAAACCATGCGCCCCAATTATTTGGTCTTGCGCACCACGATATGCCAGACACCGTCGTTTTCTGTTGTGGAAACGTAGTCATGACCCACCCGATGCACCCACTCGGGAATATCATTGGCTGACCCCTTGTCTGTGGACAACACTTCCAGTTCATCCCCAATCTGACTGTGCTTCAGGGCGACAATCAGTTCCATCAGCGGACCTGGACAAAAACTTCCTTTACCATCCACGATTTTTCTTTCCGTCATTGTGATCCTCTCTTGAATCGGTTGTTCGACTCGGTCAGATTCCCTGCACACACAGTGATTATCCCGAAATCAAAAAGTCCAGACCTGCCCATTCTGAACCTCGGTCAGCAATCTGGTCAAACCGGTGGCTTCTTCCAGATAGTCCTCCAGTTGTTCAGAACCGACTTCCAGCACGTCCATGGCCATGGAACAGGGATAGAGACGGGCTCCTCCCAACTCTATGGCCTGTTCAAACAACATTTTGAATTCAGGGACTTTCTTGGCTATTATCAAATCGCCCATGGGGCCTTCGTGAGGGGCCTCTGCCGTCGCTCCCTTGACAAAATGGGGCAAGGCATTCATGGATAGAAAAACCAGGACTTCCTGACCACTCACCGCCGCCACTGAAGCCACCATGGCCGCCGCCTGTAATCGTTCCAAGGTACCCGAGATCACCACGACACAAATTTTTTGGCCAACCATTTTTTTCTCCTCGATCCGCGTTTTCCCCTTGCCTCAGGGAGAATCCCCCTTCGTTTCGGCATAGTCCTCCTGTAAGGCCAGGATCTTGCCCACCATCACAAAGGACCCGCACACCACCACCCGGTCTTCCACGGCTGCTGCCGTACAAGCCGCGCCGTAGGCTTGCTCGGGAGACGGGTGCCATTGCACGGTCCCCCGTACCCCCGCTAGCGCCGGTTCCATCTCTTTCCGACAGGCCCCGCGCTCTTCATGAAGGTCAGCCAGATACCAGTCATCCACCAAGGTATCCAGGGCCTGGACTACGCCCACCCTATCCTTGTCACGCAACATGCCCAGGACCAGACGCGTCCGTCCGGCGCAGGACGTGCTTTTCAGATTATGCGCCAGTTCCTGAGCCGCTTGTGGATTATGGGCCACATCCAAAATTACCTGAGGCGAAAAGCGCCAGGTCTGGAAACGCCCCGGCAGCACCGTACCCGCAATCCCGCGCCGGCCCTGTTCCGGCGTCACCTGCATAGGCAGGAACTGCAACGCCGCCAGGGCCAGGGCGGCATTGCGGTATTGAAAATCTCCGCACAGGGGAGGCGCTGGCAGGTCAGACCAGGTCTGGTGCGGCAAATGCAAGGTCCACCTCCCTTGCGCCTGTCTTTCCACCGTAAAATCCCGTCCCCACAACCAAAGTGGGGTCTCCAGTGCCACCGCCCGCGCCAACAAACTACGGGGGGGGGCTGGATCGGCACAGAGCGCAGGAACCCCTGAGCGAAAAATTCCCGCCTTTTCTACGCCAATCGCTTCGCGGGTGGAGCCCAGCCACATTTCATGGTCCAGGGCAATCCCGGTCACCAGGGAAACCACTGGCTCGAAGAGATTGACGGCATCCAGACGCCCCCCCAACCCCACCTCCAGCACCGCCACGTCCACCAGAGCCCGTTGAAAAATATCCACCGCTGCCAGGGTACCGAATTCAAAAGGGGTCAGACTGATCGCCTGACGGGCTGCCTCGATCCGGGCAAAGGCAGCACAGAGTTGGGCATCGGAGACGGGAATCCCATCCACGACCACCCGCTCGTTGTAGCGCACCAGATGAGGCGAAGTATAGGTTCCCACCCGATAGCCCGCAGCCTTCAGAGTCGCTGTTAAATAAGCGCAGGCGGACCCCTTGCCGTTGGTGCCCGCCACCATCAGAATTGGAAAGGCGGGAAAAATACCGAGCAGGTCGCGCACCTGCCCGACCCGTTCCAGCCCCAGGTCCATGGAACGAGGGTGGATACGGTCCAGGTAAGCCAGCCAGGCAGCCAGCGTCATGGTGTTTTCTTCCCTGCCCCTATCCGATGAAGCCATCCGTCACCCGTTGCAAAACAAAAGGGGGGATTATCCCTTGCTTCCCCCCCTCAGGGAACCCCCATTCCCCGAAATTTCAAGGAATGAGAAGTGCGCGAAAATCATTGACATTGGTGAGGGTAGGCCCCGTGATCACCAGATCGTCCAACGCCGCAAAAAAACCATAACCGTCATTGTTGGCCAGATAATCGGTCACCTTCAGACCCAGATGTTCCGCGCGCGCCCAGGTATCCGGCAGTACCATGGCCCCTGCGTTATCCTCGGTTCCATCGATACCATCCGTATCCCCTGCCAACGCAAACACCCCCGGTTCGCCCCGCAGGGCCTGGGTCAGTGCCAGCAGAAATTCGACGTTTCGCCCGCCGCGCCCCTTGCCCCGCACCGTCACCGTGGTTTCTCCCCCGGACAACAGGACACAGGGACGCGCTGCCGGTTGTCCATGACGCATCACTTGTCGGGCCATACCCGCCATGACTGTGGCCACCTCACGGGCTTCGCCTTCGATACTGTCCCCTAAAATCAAGGGGTTGACCCCGGCCGCCCGTGCAACGGCCGCAGCCGCCTCGAGGGAATGCTGGGGCGTCGCAATGAGATGGGTCGAAGTACGCGCCAGCCGGGGATCTCCTGGTTTGGGGGTTTCTTCCTGGGTGGCACAGAGGTGTGCATAGGCCCGTACCTGGTCCTGCAATCCGTATTTCTCCACGATGGCGCGTGCCTCGGCAAAGGTGGTGGGATCCGCCACCGTGGGACCGGAAGCAATCACGGTGGGGTCATCACCAGGCACATCGGAAATCAACAGGGTGACCACTTGGGCCGGATAACAAGCCAGGGCCAAACGACCCCCCTTGAGACTTGAAAGATGCTTGCGCACGCAATTCATCTCAGTAATGGTGGCACCACTTCTGAGCAGACTCCGGTTCATGGTCTGCTTGTCCGCCAGCGTCAACCCGGGGGCCGGTGCTGCCAACAGTGCAGAGCCCCCGCCCGAAATCAGGCAGATCACCAGATCTTCCGCCCTCAATCCTTGAACGGCTTCGAGAATCCGCTGGCTGGCCCGTTGTCCCGCCTCGTCCGGCACCGGATGGGCCGCCTCGAGAACCTCGATGAAACGGGTGGAAACCTTGTGACCGTAGCGCGTCACCACCACCCCCCCCAAGGCACCCGTCCAATGCTGTTCCAGCGCCTGAGCCATGGCTCCCGCCGCCTTGCCGGCCCCCACCACCACCGTACGTCCCCGTGGAACTGCCGGCAGAAATGAGGGAAGTACCCGATGTGGGTCTGCTGCGGCCACGGCGGAGTCAAAAAGGGAACGCAAAAATATGCGTTCTTCTGCAAAGGAGGGGGGGGTGGTATTATTTTTCATAACAGGCGTTATAAATTTTCACAGAAGGATCGAAAGTCGCTAGAATAGAGGCTTCATACTTAAAATGATAGTCATTGTTCATCCTTTGGAGGATTTGTCGTGTTTGATTCCAGAAAGTTGCTTGCCGATACGGACCCCGAATTATGGGATGTCGTCCAGAAAGAATACCGCCGGCAGGAAGACCATATCGAATTGATTGCTTCGGAGAACTATACCAGTCCGGCAGTCCTGCAGGCGCAAGGTTCCGTTCTGACCAACAAATATGCAGAGGGGTATCCCGGCAAGCGTTACTACGGCGGCTGCGAATTCGTCGACATGGCCGAACAACTGGCCATTGATCGCGTGAAACAACTTTTTGGCGCCGAATATGCCAACGTCCAGCCCCATTCCGGCTCCCAGGCCAATGCCGCCGTGTACATGGCCATGCTCCAACCGGGCGACACGATTCTTGGCATGTCCTTGGCCCATGGCGGTCACCTGACCCATGGGGCCTCCGTCAATTTCAGCGGCAAGCTCTACAAGTCGGTGAGTTATGGTCTTCATCCCGACACGGAGCGGATCGACTACGACGAAGTGGAACGTCTGGCCCAGGAACATAAACCCAAAATGATCGTGGCGGGTGCCTCGGCCTATTCCATGGTCATCGATTGGACTCGTTTTCGTGCCATTGCCGATTCCATCGGGGCTTATCTCATGGTTGACATGGCGCACTATGCCGGTCTCATCGCTGCAGGCGAATACCCCAGCCCCGTGGGCATTGCCCACTTCGTCACCTCCACCACCCACAAGACCTTGCGCGGTCCGCGCGGCGGAATCATCCTGTCCTCCGCCGAGTTTGAAAAACCCATCAACTCCATGATTTTTCCAGGCATTCAAGGGGGGCCCCTGATGCATGTCATCGCGGCCAAGGCCACCGCCTTCAATGAGGCGCTCAAACCCGAATTCAAGTCCTACCAGAAGCGCGTCAAAGCCAATGCCCAAGCCATGGCAGAAACCTTCATCGAGCGTGGCTTGCGCATCGTTTCCGGCGGCACGGAAAGCCATCTCTTCCTGATGGACCTGCGTGCCCGTCAGATCACCGGCAAGGCTGCCGAAGCACTGCTGGGACGAGCCAATATCACGGTCAACAAGAACGCCATTCCCAATGATCCGGAAAAACCCTTTGTCACCTCCGGCATCAGAATCGGCTCCCCGGCCCTGACCACCCGTGGTTTTGGTCACAATGAGGCACGCAAGGTCTCCCACCTGATCAGCGACTTGCTTGAGGCTCCGGAGGATGACAGCGTACTGCAGCATGTTCTCAAAGAGGTGGGAACACTCTGTCAGCGTCACCCCGTCTATCGCTAATCGTTCAAGCATTCGTTTCAGGAGTTATCATGGCAGGTCATAATTTTCTTTTCGTTCCCGGACCCTCCAACGTCCCCAACCGCATCCTGCGCGCCATGGCGGTCCCTATGGAGGATCATCGCTCGGTTAAATTCCCTGCTCTGACCCAGGAGATCCTGGCCGGTTTAAAAAGGGTTTTCAAGACGGAATCCGCCGCCCCCATCGTCTTCCCTTCCTCCGGGACGGGATGCTGGGAAGCGGCGCTGACCAACTGTTTGAACCCTGGGGACCAGATCCTGGCTTCCCGCTTCGGACAATTCAGTCACCTCTGGTGCGACATGGGAAGACGTCTGGGTTTCGACATGAACATCATTGAAGTGGAGTGGGGCGAAGGCGCTCCAGTGGAAGGGTACCGAAGCGCATTGGCGGCAGATGTACAGCATCAGATCAAGGCCGTATTGGTCTGTCAGAATGAAACCGCCACCGGCGTGACCAGTGATATTTTGGCCATCCGTCAAGTGCTGGAGGATTTGGGTCACCCTGCCCTGCTCTTTGTGGATTCGGTCAGCGCTCTGGGCAGTATCGACTTTCGTATGGATGAATGGAAAGTGGATATCTGCGTCGCCGGTTCCCAAAAAGGTCTGATGTTGCCAGCCGGCATGGGAATCACCTGCGTTAGCCAGAAAGCCCTGCAAGCCGCCCAGAACAGCCGTCATCCCCGTTGTTACTTTGATTACCTCGACATGGTCAAGAGCAATGGCACCGGCTACTTCCCCTACACGCCTTCCATTCCCATGCTCTACGGTCTGCGTGAAGCCCTGGTCATGCTGGAAGAGGAAGGACTCGAAAACGTCTTTGCCCGCCATCATTATCTGGCCGAAGGAGTGCGGGCCGCTGTCACTCAAGGATGGAAATTATCCCTGTGTGCCAAGGCGCCCCAGTGGTACTCGGACTCGGTTTCAGCCATCGTGGTTCCCGCCGGGTTCAACGCAGCCGAAGTCATCGAACGAGCCTACCGCCGATATAATCTGGCACTGGGCACCGGGCTTTCGAAAGTGGCTGGCAAGGTTTTCCGGATTGGACATCTGGGCGACCTCAACGAGGTGATGCTGATGGGGGCCATTGCAGGCGCCGAGATGGCCATGCTGGACTGTGGCATTCCCGTCACTCCCGGAAGCGGAGTAGCCGCCGCCAACCAATTCTGGCGCACCCATGAGGCCCCCGTGGGCCTGGGAGCGGGTGCATGAGCGGACGCGTGGTCTTTCTTGACCGCGCCTCACTCAAGGCGCGGGTTCGTACTCCGGACTTTTCTGACAGTTATATCGAGCATGACCAGACCAGCACCGCACAGGTGTTGGAACGCCTGCACGGCGCTCAAGTGGCCATCACCAACAAAGTGCCGTTGCGCGCTGAAACACTGCGCCAATTACCTGATCTAAAAATGATCGCCGTGGCAGCCACGGGGTACGATGTGGTGGACATTCCCGCCTGTCAGGCTCAAGGCATTCGCGTAGCCAACATCCGCAATTATGCCGTCCATACGGTACCGGAACATGCCTTTGCCCTGATTCTGGCTCTGCGTCGCAATTTGTTGGCCTATCGCCAGGACGTGGAAAACGGCGTTTGGCAGACTTCCCCTCAATTCTGTTTCTTCGATCATCCCATCGGGGACCTGTTTGGGTCCACCTTGGGCATCATCGGCGAAGGAGTCCTGGGTCAGGGAACGGCGCGGATCGCCACAGGGTTTGGCATGAAGGTCTTGTTTGCGAAACATGACGGACCCAGGCATGAGGGAATCACCTATACCCCCCTGGAAGAGATCCTTGAACAAGCAGACATTCTTTCCCTTCATTGTCCGCTCACGACCAGCACACGCAACCTCATCGGTGAAAAGGAACTGCGCCGCATGAAACCCACGGCGCTTCTCATCAATACCGCGCGCGGCGGTCTGGTGGATGAGGCTGCGTTGATCCGTGCGCTGGATGAAGGGTGGATCGGAGGAGCCGGGTTCGATGTACTGACCACCGAACCCCCCACTCAGGGCCACCCGCTCCTTGAAGTGCGCCGTTCCAACTTCATTCTGACCCCCCACGTCGCCTGGGCATCCGATGGTGCCATGCAATTTCTGGCGGATCAACTGATCGACAATATCGAAGCCTGGCAGCGCGGTACGCCTCAAAACCTGGTGATTTGAAGCCGGCCACGGAGGGGATATCCAAAGTCTCACCCGCCCCTGGGTTGGGGTGGGTGAGAGTCGTCTTTTGGCCCATCTCCATGTTATCATCGCAAAATTATTAACAGGAGGTGACATGGATATTCATGAGTATCAGGCCAAGGAATTGTTGGCGCAGCATGGAGTTCCCATCCCGCGCGGCAAAGTGGTCTATACCCCAGCTGAGGCCGCCCAAGCCGCGACGGAGCTCGGAAGCGAACTGTGGGCCGTCAAAGCCCAAATTCACGCGGGTGGACGGGGCAAGGCGGGAGGGGTGCGCCTGTGCAAGACTCCTCATGAAGTCTCCAAAGTCGCCGAAGCTCTCCTTGGCACCACCCTTGTCACTCATCAGACCGGCCCCGAAGGCAAGATCGTGGAACGTCTGTATATCGAAGTAGCCGAACCCTTCGAGCGAGAAATTTATCTGGGGTTCGTCCTGGACCGCAAAACCCAACGCATTCGGATCATCGCCTCCGCCCAAGGGGGCATGGAGATCGAGGATATCGTCAAAACCCACCCCGAAGCCGTACTTCAGGTGGAAGTGGAACCCGCCGTTGGACTTCAGTCTTTTCAGGCACGGGAACTGGCCTTTGGTCTGGGCGGATTGACCCTCAAGCAGGTCCATCAATTTGTTGCCCTCACCCTGGGGTGCTACCGCGCCTTCCGCAATCTGGATGCGTCCATGGCGGAAATCAATCCCTTGGTGGTGACCCGGGAAGGCCGTTTGGTCGCTCTGGATGGCAAGATGTCCTTCGATGACAATGCCCTCTTCCGCCATCCCAAACTGCACGAAATGCACGATCCTGCCCAGGAAGACCCCCGCGAGGCACAGGCACACCTGCATGGACTGAACTATGTGGGCTTGAGCGGCGATATCGGTTGTATCATCAACGGTGCCGGGTTGGCCATGGCCACCATGGACACGATCAAGTATGCCGGTGGCGAACCCGCCAATTTTCTCGACGTCGGTGGCGGCGCATCCCCGGAACGTGTGGCAGAAGCTTTCCGCCTGGTTCTGTCAGACCCTAACGTCAAGGCCATTCTGGTCAACATCTTTGCAGGTATCAACCGTTGTGATTGGGTCGCCGAAGGCGTCGTCCAAGCCGCCCGCGACCTGAAGGTGCCCCTCGTGGTCCGACTGGCGGGAACCAATGTGGAAGCCGGGCAAAAGATCATCCAGGAAAGCGGTCTGCCCATCATCAGCGCCGATACCCTGGCAGAAGCTGCCGAGCGCGCCGTGGCCGCAGCCCATGGCAAAAACGCGTAACGCGCATTCAGGAGACACCGATTCATGAGTATTCTTATTGATGAAAACACCAAGGTCATCGTTCAGGGATTCACCGGCGACAAGGCCACTTTCCATGCCAACGAAATGATTCAGTACGGGACGAATGTGGTGGGGGGCGTCACCCCCGGCAAAGGAGGCATGAAACACCTCGAGCGCCCCGTCTTTGACACCGTGCGACAAGCCGTAGAATCCACTGGAGCCGAAGCCAGTCTCGCCTTCGTCCCTCCTCCCTTTGCCGCCGATGCGCTGATGGAAGCTGCCGAAGCAGGGCTGAAATTGGTCTGCATCATTACCGATGGCATCCCCACGCAGGACATGATGCGCGTCAAACGTTACCTGCTGCGCTATCCCAAGGAAACCCGAACCCTGATCGTGGGCCCCAACTGTGCCGGCATCATCAGTGCCGGACGGGCCATGCTGGGAATCATGCCGGGACATATCTACAAGCGCGGCAATGTGGGTATCGTCTCCCGTTCCGGCACGCTGGGCTATGAAGCCGCTGCCCAGATGACCGCCTTGGGTATCGGCGTTTCCACCAGCGTCGGGATTGGCGGCGACCCCATCAATGGCAGTTCCTTTCTCGACCATATGGCACTTTTCGAACAGGATCCGGATACCCATGCCGTGGTCATGATCGGCGAAATTGGCGGTCCCCAGGAAGCCGAAGCCGCCCAGTGGATCAAAGAAAACATGAGCAAACCCGTAATCGGGTATGTCGCCGGACTGACGGCCCCCAAGGGCCGCCGTATGGGTCATGCCGGCGCCATCATCTCCGCCGAGGGAGATACGGCGGGCGAGAAAGCCGAGATCATGAAATCCTATGGCCTGTTCGTTGCGCCCAGTGCATCCGAGTTGGGCAGCACCGTTGCGCAAGCCATTGCCACCCTTTAACTGGAGTTTCCATTCATGAGTTTTACCCAGATTACCCCTGCCACCGCCCGTCTGCATCGTTCCGAACTGGCCGTGCCGGGATCCAACGTCAGTCTTTTTGAAAAAGCCGCCCGCTCCAAAGCCGACATCGTTTTTCTGGATCTGGAAGATGCGGTCGCACCGGATGACAAGGCCACGGCACGCAAGAATATCATCCAGGCTCTGAATGACATCGATTGGGGCCACAAGACCCTGATGATTCGCATGAACGGATTGGATACACATTACGCCTACCGCGATGTGGTGGATGTGGTGGAAGCCTGCCCTCGTCTCGACATGATTCTGGTTCCCAAGGTGGGGGTTCCTCAAGACCTGTACGCCATGGACATGCTCGTTACCCAGATCGAGAATGCTATGGGACGGACCAAACGTATCGGCTTTGAAGCCCTCATCGAAACGGCTCTGGGTCTGGCCAATGTGGAAGCCATTGCCCAGGCCAGCCCGCGTTTGGAGGCCATGAGTTTCGGGGTTGCCGACTACGCCGCATCGACCCGTGCCCGGACCACCATCATTGGGGGCGTGCACAAGGACTCCGGGGTACTCACGGACAAGGATGAAAACGGTCATCGGGACTATTTCTGGACAGACCCCTGGCACGCAGCACAAACCCGTATGCTGGTTGCCTGTCGAGCCTATGGCCTGCGCCCTGTGGATGGTCCCTTTGGCGATTTCAGCGATCCCGACGGATTCATTGCTGCGGCCAATCGGGTGGCCGTGTTGGGCTACGAAGGAAAATGGGCCATTCATCCTTCCCAGATCGATCTGTGCAACCAGGTCTTCACCCCCAGTGAGGCCGAAGTCCTCAAAGCCCAACGCATTGTGGAGGCCATGGAACAAGCCGCCCGCGAAGGGCGCGGGGCCGTCTCGCTGGATGGTCGCCTGATCGATATCGCCAGCATCCGGATGGCCGAAAGCCTGCTCAGCAAGGCGCGGACCATGGGTCTGGACGCCTGAAGGGGGATTTTACGGATGGCCGATTCGGCCCTTCCCTTCACATCACCCCACCCTCTCCAGCGCTGGATTCTGGGGGTCACCGGGGGGGTGGCCGCTTACAAGGCGGCCGAACTCACCCGCCTGATGGTCAAGGCGGGCCTCGAAGTTCAGGTCGTCATGACCGAGTCAGCCACTCGTTTCGTGACTCCCCTCACTTTCCAGGCGCTTTCAACTCGCCCGGTGGCGACGCATCTGTGGGAACCCCTGCGTGAGGGAGGCATGGATCACATCGATCTGGTCCGTCATGCCGATGCTCTTCTGATCGCTCCCGCCAGCGCGAACTGTTTGGCCCACATCGCCGCGGGGTTGGCAGATGATCTGCTGACCACCCTCGTCGCTGCTCGTACCATCCCTCTCTTCGTCGCCCCCGCCATGAATCAGGCCATGTGGCAAAATCCCGCAAATCAGCGCAATGTGGCGCAGTTACAGGAAGACGGGGTCGTGTTTCTGGGTCCGGCCAGGGGATCCCAGGCCTGCGGAGAGTCAGGTCTGGGACGTTTGTTGGAACCCAACGAGATCATGACGCATCTGTCCCCCCATCTCGGTCGTTACCCTCTACCCTGTTTGCAGGGGAAAAAGGTCTTGCTGACCGCCGGTCCCACCGTGGAAGCCATCGACCCCGTCCGCATCCTGTCCAATATCAGTTCCGGAAAAATGGGCTATGCCCTGGCAGAAGCCGCCCTCGCCAGTGGAGCCGAGGTCGTCCTGGTCAGCGGCCCCACTGCCCTGGCGGCCCCCGCCGGTTGCCGCATCATTCCTGTGCGTAGCGCTGCCCAGATGCGTGATGCTGTCTTATCCGAGATTCCTCATACGGATCTGTTCTTTGCCGTTGCCGCCGTGGCGGACTATACCCCGGCCTATCCCAGTGGTCACAAGATCAAAAAAAGTGGGGAACCCCTCACCTTGACCCTGGTCCCCACCTCCGACATTCTCGCGACCGTGGCTTCCTTGCCGAACCCTCCCTTTTGTGTGGGGTTTGCAGCCGAAAGTCAGAATCTCGAGGAGTATGCCAAACATAAGCGTCTCGCCAAAAAAATCCCTCTGATCGTGGGTAATTTGGCTCAACGGGCGCTGGGACGGGAAGACAACGAAGTCATTCTGTTCGATGACCACGGGCGCCACCCTCTCCCACCTGCCTCCAAAATTGAATTGGCCCGGCAGATCCTGAGTCATGCGGTGGCCCTGATGGCTCATCGCGGAATTTCTTCCTGATTTTATTGAGGTCATCATGATTCCCCTGCAGGTAAAAATTCTTGACCCACGTCTACGAGACAATCTTCCCACCTATGGGACTGCAGGCGCAGCAGGCCTCGACCTGCGCGCCTGCCTGGAGGAACCTGTGACCCTCTACCCAGGGCAAGCCGAGTTGATTCCTGCCGGTCTGGCCATCCATATTGGCGATCCAAACTTCGCCGCCATGATCTTGCCCCGCTCCGGATTGGGCCATAAACATGGGATCGTCCTGGGCAACCTAGTGGGTCTGATCGACTCCGACTATCAGGGACAGGTGTTGGTCTCTCTCTGGAATCGAGGACATGAAGTCTTCGAAATCAAACCCATGGAACGCATAGCCCAACTGGTGGTGGTTCCTGTGGTTCAGGCACGTCTCGAAGTGGTCGAGTATTTTTCCCTAAGTGACCGGGGTGAAGGGGGCTTTGGTAGTACCGGAAGGCATTGAAATGCCTCAAGGCATCCTGCTCTTTGCCCATGGTGCCCGCGATCCGCTCTGGGCCAACCCCTTTCTCGACATTCTGGAAAAAGTCCGTTCCCTTCGTCCGACCCAGGACGTCGACCTGTGTTTTCTCGAATTGATGCATCCTTCCCTGGACCAGGCGGTCCAGGAGCAAACCCGTCGAGGGGTCACCGATCTGATCATCGTCCCTTTATTCATGGCGCAGGGAGGGCATTTGCGCCATGATCTCCCCTCTCTGATCGAAACCTTGCATCATCAGCATCCCGCACTCAAAATCCGGGTCACCACGGCCCTGGGAGATTCCCCCGAGTTGCTTGAAGCCATTGCCCAGTGGGTCATCACCCAGGCATGACCCCAGGGACTGCGCGGAAGCCTTTCACCCCTTCGGGAGGAATTCGGCGATCGTGTGGACAAAGGAGTTCACATCGATGGGTTTGTCGATATAGCCGTCAAAGCCACTGGTCAGAAGCAGTTCACGTTCCCCTTTCATGGCGCTGGCGGTCAACGCAACCACGGGAATATGCCGTGTCCGTTCATTAGCCTTGATATGCTTCATCGCGTGCTTGCCATCCATCACCGGCATGCGCAGGTCCATGAGAATCAAATCCAGTGGCTCTGATTCTGCGACCTCGATGGCTTTTCTGCCATCGGAAGCGCCCAGAGTTTCGTGTCCGGCCATCTCGAGCGTGATACAAGCCAACTGCAGATTTAGCACATTGTCATCAACCACCAGAATTCTGCTCATGATTCCCCCACCTCGGAGCATATGCAGCGATCACCACCAGATTTCATGGCAAACGCCATGAGCGCATTCAGTTGCGTCAGCAGATCTTCAGGGCTGAACGCACCAATACCGAATTGCACACATCCAAAGGAGGCAGTGAAATTCCCCGTCTTCCCCCCTGCCAGGGGAAATTTATGGATGCGAATTCGCAATCGCAACTTCTCAGCCACCCGTTCCGCCACAGATTGCGCGGTGCCCGTCAAAATCAACATGAAGGATGCCTCACCGGAACGAACCAGCACATCTCCTTCGCGGGTGACCGAATTCACCAACTCAACGATTTCCTTGAGGGCAGCCACGCCCCAGTGCTGGCCATATTTCTTCACATAGGCATCGTAATAATCCATCTGCCACCCCACCAGTGAAAAGGTCTGACCGTAGCGCTCCGCGCGATTGCATTCCTGCGCCAAACGAAGTTGCCTGTAGCGCAAATTGTAGCAACGCAACACGCTGTCCATCAATCGTGCCTGCACCGGATACAACAATTCCATGGAGCGCAGTTCTCGCAATAAATCGGAGCGACTGGTGGCCCCCTTGGTCAACACCTTTTCCACTTCCTGACCAAGTCGCATGACCTCTTCGCGCGTCAAGTCCTTGGCCGAGAAAATGACCACCGGAATATCACAGGCCGTGGGATGACGCTTCAATTCCTCAACCACCTCAAATCCGTTGATGCCCGGCATCATCAAATCCAGTATGATCAGATCCGGATCATGTTCAATGGCTGCCTGAATGCCGTCCCGTCCATTGGCAGCCAGCAGGAGGCGATAGCCCTGGCCGCGGAGACATTCCCTGATGTATTCGCGCACACCGGGCTCATCGTCAATCACAAGCACCGTCATACTTGGTGCATGCTGAATTTGCCGCCCGTGACGACTGATCAGATTCACCAGATCATTCCTGGTCACCTGCTTGTCCATGGTATCCACCGTACCCAGTGAAAAACTGGGTGACTCGGCGTTGCCGCCAAGCAGCACCAGCGGAATATGGCGGGTGGCCTTGCGCGAGCGCAGCAGATGCAGTTGGCGATAAATATCCACGGGGTCGTCTGGTATGCCGACAATGATCAGGAAAGGACATTTTTCTTCCGCCAGAAGTTCGACATGACCCAGATCGGTCATTTCACCCAGGTACCCTTCTTCTCGCAACAAGGAGGAGACTGCGGCAGCACGAGCCTTGTCATCATCGACGATCAGAATCACCGGCAACTCCACCAACTCAGAGAGGTCTTCATCGACCACTTCCATGAGCAACTGGGATTCGACCTTTTCCCCTTGCCCCTCCAAAAGGGGGATTCCCACCTCCCCTTCAGCCGCCACCATCTGTACCGGCAGTGTAAAGGCAAACAGGCTGCCCGTGCCCGGCTTGCTCTCCACCCGGATGGAACCGCCCTGTATCTCCAGCAAGCGACGTACCAATGTCAGCCCCAGTCCTGTACCGCCATACTCGCGCGTCAATCCGCCCTCACCCTGGACAAAGGGCTGAAAAATGCGCTCGATGTCGGCTGGCTCGATGCCAATCCCGCTATCCCGCACCCAGCCCTCGAGAACGGCATGGGCATCGTCGCCCTTGAGGGTGAAACCCACCTCGATATGCCCCCCGTCTGGCGTGAACTTGATCGCATTTCCAATCAGGTTGACCCAGACCTGTTGCAATTTACCTGCATCGAGATAGGCCGTGCGGTCTTCTTCAGGCAGGATGAAACTGACTTCCAGCCCTTTCTTGTCCAGTAAAGGTCTGAGATGATTGACCATGAATTTGAGGACAGTGCTCGGAATTGTAGGTTCCTGATGGATCTCCAGCATGCCTGCCTCGATCTTGGACAGATCCAGCAGACTGTTGATCAATTCCAGCAAGCGCCTACCGCTGATATTGATGTATTCCACATACTCCTTATGTTTGGTCGACAGTTCCTTGGATTTCACAAGAAGCAGGTCGGAGAAACCGATAATCGCATTCAGGGGCGTACGCAACTCATGACTGGTATTGGCCAGGAATTGATTTTTTGCCTCGCTGGCATGGCGCAACTCGTCATTCATCAGTTCCAGTTCGATTTCATGGCTGCGCAGCAGGCGGTTGGCGTTATTGAGTTCGCTGGTACGCGCGGCCACACGATTTTCCAGTTCGGCATTGGCCTCTTGCAGATGCTCGAACTGTTGTGCGTTGGACAATGCCACGGCGCAACTGGATGCCAGCATTCGCACTGCCGATTCGTCATCCTTGGAAAAAGGGTGCCCCCCTTTCTTGTCCGTCAAATACAACGCCCCGATCATCTTTCCGGCAAATTCGATCGGAACCCCGAGGAATGAGGTCATTTGTGGATGACCCTCTGGAAAACCTATGGATTTCGAATGGTTGGTGATATTTTCTGCGCGTACCACCTGACGGTCGTTCCACAGAAGCCCAAGCAACCCCAGTCCCTGTGGCGCATGCCCTTTGAGTTTCTCCAGTTGGGCATCGTCCATCCCCAGTGGAACAAATTGCTTCTCGCCATCCTTCAGGTAGGACAGCATGGCATAACGCGCATCCGTCAATTGCATCGCCAGTTCACCGATCTTCCTGAGCAGCACCTCGTCCACCAGTTCCCGGGAAAGACCAATGACAGCTTCGTACATGGTCGCCTGCTTGATCGTCTGCTGCTGCAGGTGGCTCACCAGTTCGTTGAACATGTTCGCGAGACTGCCCAGTTCATCGGTGCGATCCAGCGTCACACGATAGGAGTGGTCTCCTCCCGTTTCGATCTTTTTCGCGCCAGCCTGCAGCAGACCAATGGGCCGGATCACCTCGCGGTTCAACAACCACATCAGCAACCCTCCCGTCAGCAAAATAACTGCAGCCACCGACCAAAGGATTTTGCTGCGCTGACCGGCCATGGCCTTGGTCAAGGCACTGGTGGGCACAGACAATTTGAGTACGCCGCGCACAGGATTAGCGGGGGCTCCATCATAGCCGTGGCATTGTAGACACGCATTCTCGATGCGGATAGGCAGCAGCAGGGTCAGGCGACCGTTTTCAATGACTCTGGTCTCAGTTCCGGCTGCGGCTGCGGTGAAGGATTTCCCGAGGGAGGGGGGCAAGGTTTCCGGTTTGACCTCCCGATCATGGTGTGCAAAGTGTTTCGTGCCCAGCCAGACGTTCACACGATCAATGGTGGCGTTGTCCACGAAAGCCTCGGTACCGTCGCGGCGGTAGATACGCACATCATCGAAGTCGGTCGTCTGCCTGACACGCTTCAACCAATCGTGCGCAATCGGTCCCTCGCCGGCCAGCATGATGGATTTCAGGCTGGCTTCCAGCGCCAGTGCCGTCTGTTCGGTGGATTGTTCTGCCTGCTCCGCCATGGACTGGCGCTCGTTGTGATCAAGCCAGGTCAATCCGCCGACCAGCAACAGGGCCAGGACCGCACCCAGAATAACGCTCAACCGCAGTCCCAGCCTCGATTTAAACATACCCGCCTCACTCCTCATCTTTGCAGTGCCCCGCGCTCTTCGTTAGGGAAAGGGACCGGCAAAGCCATACATGCGCCGATGATATCCAGAAACCGACGTGCTTCCACGGGTTTGGGCAATATAGCCGCTACCCCGGCGGATCGTGCCGCCTGCACGACATCAGACCGATCAAAGATCGCCGTGATCACAACGATGGCCATGTCGTCAAGATCAGGATCCGCCCTGATGCGGTTCAGTACCTCCAGGCCGTTGATGCCGGGCATGAGAATGTCCAGCACCAGCACATCCGGTCGCCATGCGCCAATCCGCATCAGCCCCGTGTAACCATCGTGGACGCATTGGATTTCCGAAGGGAAGTCAGCCTGTTCCAGTACTGCCCTGAGCAATGTGCATACGAAAGGGTCGTCATCGACAATGAGCATGCGCACCGGGGTTGTCTTGTCTCTGCCCGGGATCGGCAGGCCCTTCCCGCGCATGAATGCGTAAAGATCTTCTTTCGAAATGCGCCAGTGGCCACCGGGGGTGCAAACACCCCGCAAATCACCGCGGTTTATCCAACGTTTGACCGTATTCAGACCTACGCCAAGCATGCGTGCTGCTTCTCCAGTTGTCATATACCTGATCCATGTTCATGAACATTTTAACTTCCCACTGATTATAACGAACAATACAGATAGTGTGGACATTTTGGACAGATCGTAGGTACAATGCTTTTCGCTCAATCAATTAGAGTGTTCAAACAACATGAACAAAACCTCCAGCGGTTTCATAAAACAAGTTTCCATGAAACATGCCATCGCATTCAAAATTCAGTTGGCTGTTCAATCCATCCTGCTTTTGGTCGGCATTGCCGTTGCGATGTCTTTCTATAGTGTCGAAAAGAATTCGATGCTTATGGACGAGCAAGGCAAGATCGAGGTGTTGGCCGACGGCGTGATCAACGGAGCCAACATGCTCATGCTCAACGGGATCATCAGCGATGTGGAGCAGAGGAAACTCTTCATCCGGAAGATGGGCTCAAGCGAGAATGTCAAATCTCTGCGGTTGATCCGGAACAAACTGGTGCAACAGCAGTTCGGCGCGGGACTGCCGGAAGAGCAACCTGTTGGAGACGAAGAAAGACAGTCCCTGGATGACGGGAAAAAGCGTTTCAGCATTAAGGGCAATCTGCTGCACGGGATCATCCCTTATACCGAGAGCCACAATTTCAGAGGGACCGACTGTCTGATGTGTCACGTTGTGCCGGTGGGCTATCACAATGGCGCTTCGGTCATCGATCTGGACATCTCGGCCGATCGTGCCAAATTGAAGCGACTTGTCTGGACCTCCGTTACCGTTGTGGTGGTGGTTCAGATTTTCCTGTGGCTGCTGATCCGGTTCATTCTCACCATACTTGTATCAGCGCCTGCAGGCAGAATGCAGAGGACGATCCAGGAAATCGCAAAGACCGGCGATTTCACCATGCGCGTCGATGTGCATTCTGAAGACGAAATCGGGCAGACAAGTGGTGCCTTCAACGACCTCATGACAAACCTGCAGCAATCATTCCGCCAGGTGCATGAAGGCATCGAGAAACTGGCGGGATCTTCCCATTCTCTTTCAGTGTCGTCCCATCAGGTGGCGACCGACTCATCCCATCAAAGCGAAGCCACTGCTGCAATGGCGGCAACCGTTGAGCAGATCGTGGTCAGCATCAGCAACATTTCCGAAGGGAGCCAGGAGGCAATGAAACTTTCACGGCACTCCGGCGAGTTGTCCGAGCAGGGGAGCAAGATCATTCACCGCGCCTCGGAAGAAATGAAACGGATCGCCGAAATTGCGAAAGCGACTTCGCAATCCATAGAAAATCTCGGGATGCAGTCGACCAAGATTTCATCCATCGTCGAGGTCATCAAGGAAATCGCGGACCAGACCAACCTGCTCGCCCTGAACGCCGCCATCGAAGCGGCGCGAGCCGGAGAGTTGGGAAGAGGCTTTGCCGTGGTGGCGGACGAGGTTCGTAAACTATCCGAAAGAACCAGTCTGGCCACTGCTGAAGTGTCGCAGATGATCGATACCATCCAGCAGGCTTCAAAAAAGTCCGTAGACAGCATGGTCGTCATGGTCAATCAGGTTCACGAAGGCGTAAAATTGGCCGAACAGGCAGGCGAAGCCATCAATCAGATCAAGGCAGGGTCAGGGCAGACGGCCAATACGGTGGGAGAAATGTCCACCGCCCTGAACGAGCAAACCGCCGCAAGCAACGACATCGCCACACATATCGAAAGGATCTCGCAATTGACAGAGAAGAACAGTGCCGCTGCAGAAACCACCGCTGATGCCGCAGATCACCTTGAACATCTGGCCGATGATATGCGCACCACAATCAACCGGTTCAAAATTTGAACCTGACGGAGGCATTGGTGATGACATCCTTCCAGAGAACCTCAGCAGATGACACCCGGAGCCGTGTACTTGTGGTGGACGACGATTTGCAGACCCGTTGTCTGCTCGAAATCCTGCTCCAAGGTGAGGGACTGGAAACGGCTTTGGCCGAAAATGGGCAGCAAGCTTTGGAGAGCGTAAAGAGTTTCAAACCACAGTTGATCCTTCTGGATCTGATGATGCCGGGCATGACTGGATTCGAGGTGGTCAAAAAACTTAAAATGGATCCAGACACCCAGTCGATACCGATCATCCTGGTCAGTTCCTTGGAAGACAGAGCTTCGCGTTTGCAAGGACTAAAGGCTGGGGCCGAAGAATTCCTTACCAAACCCATCGATCATACGGATCTGCAAATTCGTGTACGCAATCTGCTTCAACTAAAGAAATTCAATGAGTTTTTGGAAAACCACAACCAGATACTGGAAACCAAAGTGCAGGAGCGCACCAATGCGTTGCGTGAATCTTTCGTCGAATCCATATTCACCCTGATTCGGGCAGCGGAATTTCGCGATGATGAAACGGGCGATCATGTGAAGAGAATTAGCTATTACAGCCATGAACTGGCGAAACAAATGGGGCTGGACAAGGAATTCTGTGAACTCATTTTTTATGCCAGCCCCATGCACGATATCGGAAAAATCGGTATTCCTGATCATATCCTGCTGAAGCCCGGAAGTTTAGAGCCCGCCGAATGGGCGATCATGAAAAGTCATACCACCATTGGAGCACATATTCTGGAGAATAATTCTTCTCCTTACTTGAAGATGGGGTATGCCATTGCCTTGGGTCACCACGAACACTGGGACGGCAGCGGTTATCCTGGCGGCCTCAGGGGAGAGACAATCCCCTTGCCGGCGCGGATCATGCAACTCGCAGACGTCTACGATGCCCTGCGCAGCAAACGTCCGTACAAGCCGGCATTCGACCATGCAAAAGCCATTGACATCATCCTCAACGGGGATGGGCGCACCCTGCCCTCTCATTTCGACCCTGCAGTCTTGGCGGCATTCCAGCGCCGAGCAGATACCATGGAAGAGATATTCTCCGGCAGAGGTGAACACGAACCGCAAAACGGATTCTCGTTGTAACTTTACTCCGCATTCAGCCCGCCTGTTTCAGCAGTTTATGAGCAAGGCCGAACTGCCGGGTTAGTCAAGCACAACTACTGCAGAATTGAAATAAAAAATCCGCTAAAAGCAGCGGATTTTCAATGAGTTGGCGGAGAGGGCGGGATTCGAACCCGCGTTAGGATATTATCCTAAACACGCTTTCCAGGCGTGCGACTTAAACCGCTCATCCACCTCTCCGTGTGAGATTATTTGATCTTGGCTTCTTTGTACGGAACATGCTTGCGAGCGACGGGATCAAACTTCTTGATTTCCATCTTTCCGGGCATGGTTTTCTTGTTCTTGGTGGTGGTGTAGAAATGACCGGTACCAGCGGTCGATTCCAGTTTGATCTTGTCACGCATGTAAAGAATTCTCCTTGGAATTAACCTTGCAGAGCCGTTCCACCCAACTCGGCGAGAACGACTTCAATGCCTTTCTTGTCGATCAGACGAAGTCCCGCATTGGAGACGCGCAGACGAATCCAGCGGTTCTGACTTTCCAGCCAAAAACGACGATATTGCAGATTGGGTAGAAAACGCCGTTTTGTTTTGTTATTGGCGTGGGACACATTGTGGCCAACCATGGGTTTTTTCCCGGTGACCGCGCAGACGCGTGCCATGTTGTAACTCCCGTAATTAATGTATTGAAAAATCGCAAACGAGGATTATCGCATGAAATATCCGATTTCAGCAAGGTCCAATTCATGATCCTGCCGGTTCCACAGATAGATCCGTTGACCGAAGCCCTTCCACCCCGACAGTTTCAGCGCAGAAGACAAGCGTCGAACTGCTACATATACCTGCACAGTGCCCTGGTCGTGGTGCTGATACAATCCGAGGAGACAAAGCCCTGTGACCATCGAACCCGGGTATCGATTTCAACATTACAGTATTTAACTGGATACCCTTTCAAGGAATGACCAATCATGAGTCGCACGAAAAGTAAACCAGGCCCCGGCGTAGGTGTCCTAGGGCTGTCAGCCCTGGGAATCGTTTTTGGTGATATCGGGACGAGCCCGCTTTATACCTTCAAAACCATTCTCAACATGACAGGTAGCGCGCCTGCACCCTATGTCATCCTCGGAATACTTTCGTTGATTCTGTGGACGCTCATTATAGTCACCTCTGTGAAATATGTAGGCTTTGCGATGAGAGTCGATAATGACGGAGAAGGAGGGGTTCTTGCTCTGATGTCCCTGCTGGCTGTCAAGAAACACCGAAGGCCGACGATTGTTGCCATCGGATTATTTGGGGCAGCACTGATTTATGGCGATGGAGCGATCACCCCGGCTATTTCGGTTCTTTCCGCGCTTGAAGGATTGAATATTGCCACGCCGGCCCTGAGGCCCTATGTTCTGCCGGCCGCAGTGGCGATTCTCGTTGCACTCTTTGCAATCCAACCGCTTGGCACGGCGCGAATCGGCAAGGCATTTGGCCCAATTATGGCTGTCTGGTTTTTTGCGATCGCGCTCCTTGGTCTATGGGGGATTTCCCGGCATCCGGCAGTCTTGGTTGCTCTTAACCCGATTTATGGCATTCGCTTTCTCTTTTCAAATGGTTTTACGAGTTTTCTTGTGTTGGGAGGAGTCTTCCTGTGCGTCACGGGTGCTGAGGCGCTCTATGCGGACATGGGACATTTCGGCCCCCGTCCCATCAGACTCGCCTGGTCAGCCATAGTGCTGCCAAGTCTGGCGCTGAATTATGCAGGTCAGGCTGCCATCGTACTCGGTGGCGCATCCACGACCGATAATATTTTTTATCAATTGTGCCCGGGACCTCTCCTTATTCCATTTATTCTCTTGGCGACGATCGCAACCATCATTGCCAGCCAATCGATTATCACGGGTGCATTCTCGATGACCCGGCAAGCAATCCAACTGGGCTGGTTACCCCGCGTGCGGATCGCCCAGACCTCTGCAGAAGGTTACGGACAAATCTATGTCGGGACCATCAATTGGTTGCTCATGATCGCCACAGTCAGCCTGACACTTTTCTTTGGGAAGTCCGACAACCTGGCGGCGGCCTACGGAATCGCCGTTTCGCTAACCATGCTCATGACTTCCGCGCTTCTTTTCATTGCCATGCGCGAGATCTGGGGCTGGAACCGGTTCGCAAGTGGCGCGATTGCTGGTGCTTTTCTTTGTATTGATACCAGTTTTTTCGTGGCAAACCTCACCAAGATCGCTGACGGTGGTTATGTTCCGCTGCTTCTCGCCAGCCTGATTTACGGAATAATGTGGATCTGGCACAGCGGCTCGACGGCAGTGGTACAAACCCTCACCGAGCGGGGTGTTTCAGTCAAGGAGTTCCTGGGGTCAGTCGTGTCCCGTAAAATCCCCCGGGTTTCTGGCACCGCTGTCTTTCTGACCCGGACATTGTCCGAAACACCTCCCGTCATGGTTTGGCATGTCCTACACAACCGCGCGTTACACGAACTTTTAGTTGTGCTCACCGTTGTGTCGGAATCTGTCCCATGGATCGAAAATTCTAAACGCCTGTCATTGGTAGAAATCGAACCCAATTTCTGGCGCGCAACAGCAAGGTATGGATTTATGGAGAGGCCAAACATTCCCGAGGTGCTTGGGCACGCATTCGAGCAGGGCTGTCCCCTTCAAATAGACGATGTAGTCTACTATATCGGGCATGAAACTGTTCTTGGCAGAGAGGACGGGAAAGGTTTGCCTCACTGGGTGACAGTTGTCTTTGCCTGGATGGAAAGAAATTCTGTACACGTCACGGACTTCTTCAGATTACCCGGTGATGGGGTGGTGGAAATTGGACGACAGATCGCCATCTGATACCCCGTTCGCCACAGACCAGGGCAGTCAGTTCACTGCACAGGATTTCGTCGATGCCGTCATCGATAACGGAGTGAAGTTGTCCATGGATGGTCGAGGTGCGTGGCGTGACAACGTTTTTGTCGAGCGAGTATGGCGGTCAGTCAAGTACGAGCGCGTCTACCTTCGGGCCTACGATAGCGTCAGCGCCGCACGCAAGGACATTGCGGAATATATCGACTGGTACAACGGTGAACGGGGTCATTCGAGCCTCAATGGCAAAACGTAATGGCATACCATGTATTTCGTGCCTGACAAAACACAATAAAATCAATGTGTTATGTCTATTATTTGGCGAAGAGAGAGGGATTCGAACCCTCGATGCAGTTTTTGACCGCATGCTCCCTTAGCAGGGGAGTGATTTTATTTTAAATAATCATTTATTGACAATATGTTAATGTAGTTTTACAATTAATATAACGAATATGGGGACAAAACGGGGACAGTTGGAGTTTTGACGATGGCGACATTTCTGGAACGGGACAGCGGTTGGATTCAGGCCAAGGTCAGACGCAAGGGCTACCCATCGCAAAGCAAAAGTTTCAAAACCAAGACGGCAGCGGAAGTTTGGGCTCGCAATGTCGAATCTGCCATGGACAAAGGTTCCTTCGTTTCCACTTCTCTTGCTGAGAACACCACCCTTTCGGAAATCATTGTCAGATTTCTGACTGAGTTCGCCCCGTATCACTACCGACAACGCGAAGACAAAAGAGAGTCATGGCGATTTGAATGCCAGCATCTTGACATTTTTTTAGGAAAATATTCTATTGCCGCACTGATGCCTCAACTGATTGCAAAATATCGGGACGAACGGCTGAAGAAAGTGTCCGGCGCTACAGTGCGGAAAGAATTGAACATGCTTTCGAAAGTTCTCACTGTGGCAACGCAGGAGTTCGGAATTCCCCTCCCCGCCGGAAACCCTCTACCGAGAATCAGAAAGCCAAAAGGCGGGAAGGCCAGAGATCGGAGATTGACAGCAGCCGAATGGTTCGCATTGGAACATGAGTGCCGGTCTTCGCGTAATCCCTGGCTCTGGCCTGGGGTACAACTTGCCGTCGAAACCGGAATGCGTCAGGGCGAATTACTCCAACTTCGGTGGAAGATGATAGACCGGACACGCTGCCTGGCCCTTCTACTTGATCCTGCGAAGTTAAAAACAGAGGAGCCGCGTGCCGTCCCCCTCTCAAAATCAGCACTCATGGTACTGGACTTGCTGCCCTCAAACGATCAAGAGGACGCTATTCTCCCCGTCGGAAAGACAACCCTCTACCATGCCTTCATAGCAGCTTGTAAACGCGCCAACATTGATGACTTCACATGGCATGACCTGCGGCATGAGGCGTTATCCAGGCTAGCTGAGCGGGGTGATTTATCCCTCTTTGAAATAGCCACTGTCAGTGGTCATAAGACCATGCAGATGTTGAAACGCTATACCCATTTGCAGGCCGAAAATATTGCCAAAAAACTGGGGTAACCACTATCCCGTTGCATAGAAGGATTGGCCCGTAAATTGGAGTAAAATCACCGTGCGGGCATCTCGAAAAAACCGGAATAGTCCCATGCGGGAATTCCAAATTTACTCATCTACAACCTGACTACATTCAAGTTCAAATAATTTACAAAACCATCCGGAAAAATTAATTGCTGTTATAGAGAATGGGTCAAGAATTTTCTTGGCGATTGCATTTCCGAACGCTTCTCCAGGTGGATCTTGCCAAGCAAGCCACGAATGAATTACCGCCTTATCATTGTGTAGGTCCATGAATGGCGCTGAATAAGTTGACTTTGCATTAGCGACAACTTCTTTAGAATATTCAAGTAAATTACGACCTTCTTCATCAGTTACAAGAGTAGATAAAAATGTTTCCATCATCCCTCTAGAATTATTGTCAGGCATGATCCATACGCCAAGTCTCTTCTCCTGTTGATTGCATAAAATTAACCCGTTTATTGGAAAACTATCAGGTAATTCAGGAAAATTAACTCGACATATTGTTTTAATGGATTCCCATCGCGAGTTGATATTTTCATCTGCATCAATCACAATACCTAGAGTAGAGCATGACTTAATATATGTACTGAATGTAACTTGATTTAAAATTTTATCAACACCACCTTCATCTTTGATATCAACTGGGGGATCATCTCTTAGCCACTCTGTGTGCTCCCTCATTAACATGGCAATCGCATACTTATCAGTACTGCCTTCTACCAAAAGTATCTTTCCGTTTTTTTGCATTAGCGAACCTCAATGTTTCTGGTAGCAGCAACTCTTATCTCGTCGGCAGAGTAATTAACAGCAAGGCCATCAAATGATTCAATGCGTTGAATACTGATTTCAGATTCATTTAGCATGGCTAGTGCTTTTATACAGTCATTATTGTGTGTTGTCGCAAACACTTGAATATTTAATCGGTTTGATGCATCAACAATCATTTTCCACATAGATGAGAGAGCCCTGAAATGGAGTCCTATGTCTATTTCGTCAATCAGTAGAATTGCATCTTTCGATTTTACAAGAGCGATCGCCAAAACAAGCATCCTCCAAGTGCCTTCTCCCAAACTTCCAATTGGGACAGGTTTTTCTAAGTCACGCATTCTTACAATAAAACCCGTCTTTTGACCAAATTGTGGGAAAATAACAGACGAACTGATGGCGGCGACTTGCTCGATATTATCGTCAAGTGACTGCAAAGCCTCAACAACGCGTTTCTCTTCAGAAGTTAAGGCGACTGCATTCCACATGGAAATCAACTCTTGGCCGGTCAAGGATGTGGTAGGTATATATTGAAAAACTGCTTGCCCACTTTCATTCGGAAACTGTTGAAAATTTATATTTACCAAGGTCTGGAGAGTGTTTTGTTTTAGAATTCCTTGAGAGGAAAGAGGAATGGAGGATAACAAAAGATTTTTTTTGTCCGATCCTGTAATTGATAACGCAATTTTTGGTCCGAATGTGTCCATTCCTTCGCTGGGAAGTGATGCGTATAAAATTTGGTTGTCTTCCTGCTTTGCTTCAATTATCTTGAAGTCAATATCGATACTTTGATTCGTCTGGGTCATTATTGCGCCAATTTTGAACGCAGACCCAAGTTTAACCTCATGCCCGTGAAATAAATGCCTGACAGATATCTCTGGTTGAATTACCCCCTGTAGTATTCCACCATAGTTTACTATTTCACCACGACCACTAATAATTTTCCAAATTGTCTGTGGATCACCTTTGGAAATTATCAACATTATCGCTTCAAGAACCGATGTTTTTCCAATGTTATTCCCGCCAACAATAAGGTTTATACGCTTAACCTTATCCATTGAGAAGTTTTTAAATCCACGGTAATTTTCAATTGTTAGAGCGCTGATCATGCTTATTTCCTATGAAATTTCTGAGACACACCAGAAGTCGGATGGTCGCTTGGCCAAAATGCAGGTCATTCACGCTGCGAGAACGAACATCGGTGGCTTGCACACAAAGCCCGCGCATTCTTCGTATTCTGACCGAATTGATCCAGATTGTATTTCGTCTCAGTCATCTATCTGGCTCCATATAATTGATCCAGCGTTTTGACGATTTTATCAGTTTCCAAACTCACCCGCGCTACCCTCTGGACCAACTCAAGGGGGTAACGCGGGTTCTTCATGGTTTCCACGGCCCAGTCATTGGCATCTGACACGATTCCGCTGTCCTTGTCGGTCTTGACGCACTGGCGCTCCATTACCCAGTCCAGAGCAGGCTTTCCGTTCACGATGAACTCATGGGCTTCCAAGGGAATCTCTGAAATCGTAATCCGGTCATTGTAGTGGATCGTGGTCAGGTCTTTTTCCTTCCCAGTCTTACCGTAACGCATCTTGACCACGCGATAATCAGCATCGGTCAGAGGCGCATCCCCGTGAACCGTGAGGGTCACCGGATATAGCTCCACAGTTTCGTAGTTCAGGTGCAGGTCAGCCAGTTGTCGCCCTGCCTCACAAAACGCCCAAAACTTCTCTGCTCCCGGCACGCAGGGAATGCGGGGCAGTTCCTTGGACAGATTGTCGGCGTACTTGGCACGATAGTCGGGAGAATGGAGCAGACCATAGATGTAGTAGAAGACATCCTCCTTGGAAATGGCCTCTCCCGGATAGGCTGTCTCAAAATGCGCCAACCCTTCATCGGTAAGGGCATAACGGCGGGTGCGGGAACGAGCCACAGGCTGATGTGATTCTCCAAACAGGCTATCCATCCGGGACACAACCGGTTCCTCTACCCGTTCACCCTCGTCGTACAGGTACAGGGGGAAGCATTGTCCTGTATCCAGGGTATGCAAATTTGGTAAGGCATTCACGATCAACGCAGAAAACCCACTCCTTGCCCCAATGCCCGACACACAGATCACCCGGTTTTCCGCTGCACTGTCTGGAAAAATCCGTGGCATCTGGTACACCATCTCGTTGAACCGGCGATTGAAATAGAGCCACTGCTTGGTAAAGGGACGATACAGGCTCTGGATCAAGGCGTTGTCATCATAGGAATACCGTTTTCCTTTGACGAGATCCTGCTTCAAGGCGCGGGTCCAACTAATCTTCCCCGGATCAGCGTTGATGAACCCGTCCACCTTGGCTTCACGCCCGGCCTTGTCCAGTCCTGGATGGGCTTTGTCAAACCGATCCACCTCGTCGTTGTAAAACGTAATCATGCTTCTCATGTTGGTTTCGACATGGGCACTGGAGGCGTTGTAGCACCAAGCATCACGCCCTGTAGCAACCCCCAATGAAAAGTTTTCAAACAATTTCAAGCCAGCGCTTTTTTTGTCTCCCATCACGACATACTGACTGAACCCGTCATCGCGCTGGTTGAGCCAGTCCCCATGCTGGTCCGGGGTAACGGTTTGCCACCGTTGTTGCTCAGTGATCCCTGCAATACTGCCAAACTCGATGAGTTTGCCCAGTTTTTCCTCACGGGTCAGGCCATCACCAATGTTGTGGTAATAAATCTGACCACGCCGTTCGTCGTCCTTGTTTTTGACGAACAGGGTCACAGCAATACCAGTCATGCTGCCGCTTCCAAAAATATTCTGTCCTTCTTGCGCTCGTCCCTTACTCAGCATGTTTTTCCGGATATCTCCCCGCAAGTTCAGCACATGAATGCAGGTAAATTCCTCGGCCAGACATTTGCGTAACCCATCCATGGCTGGTTTTTCCGCAAACCCGGAACCGGATACAAACCCAATCACACCACTATCGCCAATCCGGTCACTGGCCCAGCGAATCGCCCGGATGTAACTGTCGTACAGGTTTTTTACAGAAGTCATCACTGACTTGGCCGCATAGGTATTAGCAATACGAGTATCCAGATGGGGGTACCCTACATTCTGATTGTTATCGTTGGCACTGGTCTGTCCAACAGAGTATGGCGGATTTCCCAGGATCACCCGGATATCGAGGTTCCTCTGTTTTCTTCTTCGGTTGCTGTTCTGGACCAGCATGGCATCCCCTAGGTCTTCCTTCTCGTAGAGCTGGAAAGTGTCCGTCAGACAAATTCCCTCGAAGGGTTTGTACTCTCCCCCGACGATCCCGTGGTAAGTCGCCTCAATGTTAATGGCGGCAATGTAGTAGGCCAGCAGCACGATCTCGTTGGCGTGGATCTCATTCTGGTATTTGTAGGGCAGTTCTTCTGGGGTAATCAGGCCACTCTGGAGCAGCCGGGTGATGAAGGTCCCGGTTCCCGTGAACGGGTCCAGAATATGCACCCCCGGACTGCCCAGGGTCTGATCGAACTCCACCTTGAGGATGTGGTTCACACTGTGAATGATGAAGTCCACCACTTCCACCGGGGTATAGACAATACCCAGTCGTTCGGACATCCTGGGGAATGCGTTGCGGAAGAACTTGTCGTAGAGTTCCACCACGATCTTCTGCTTTCCGGCGGCGTTGTCGATGCCTGCTGCCCGGAATTTCACGCTGTCATAGAAAGCTTGCAGGGTGTCGGCTTCCTTGCCGATCTGGTGAGATTCCAGAATGTCCACCACGGACTGCATGGCCTGGGAGATGGGGTTGTGCCGGGCAAAACTGTAGCCCTCGAACAAGGCATCAAAAACCGGCTTGGTGATGAGGTGCTGGGCCAGCATCTCGATGATTTCGTCATTGCTGATGCTGTCGTTCAGGTTATGGCGCAGGTCGGTGGCAAAAGCGGCAAAGGCCGTCTGCTCCTCCCTGTTGTCCGGGTTCTCTAGGATTCCCCGGATGCGGTCGATGTGAGTGTTGGCAATTTTGGCAATGTCATTGGCCCAGTCTTCCCAGTGGTGGCGGTTGCCGACTTTCTGGACCAGTCTGGCGTAAATGGCCCGTTCGATCTCGCCAATCTCGAACTGTATTTCTTGCTGCACCGGATAAGGAGGCATGGGCGCAGGTTCACCAATCCCATGTCTGCCCCGCCCGGATGGACCGCGAGGCTTGGTGATTTTGTCCTTGGTTTTGGCCGCTTGCCTTTGGATTTTGTCGGTGATGGCGATGACTTCCATCTTGCGCGGGTCACGACCATTCAAATCCAGTTTGTTGACCATGGCATCAAACCGGTCATCGTGGGAGCGCAGGGCCTGCAAGACCTGCCACACCACCGCATAGGTCTTGTTGTCGTTCAGGGCTTCATGGGGTTCCACGCCCACCGGGATCACCACGGGCAGGATGACATAACCCAGTTTCTTGCCGGGGGCGTTACGCATCACGCGCCCCACGGACTGCACTACGTCCACCTGGGAATTGCGTGGGGTGAGGAACAGCACCGCATCCAGAGCCGGGACATCTACCCCTTCGGACAGACAGCGCACATTGCTGAGAATCCGGCAGGTGTTGTCCGGGGACGGTTCCTTGAGCCAGACCAGTTTGGCTTCCTTCTCGCCGGCATTCATGCTCCCGTCCACATGCTCGGCTTCGCAAATCAGACGGGCCTCGGTCTCGAATTCCTCCTGCTCCTGATAGGCTTCCACCACCGACTGGAACATGCCGGCGATCTGTTTGGAACTGACCTTGTGAACCTTGCCCTCCTTGGCCCGTTCGATGACCTGGCAGAAGGCCACGGCGCGACGCATGGGCGACCGGTCATCCTCGGTCATGCCCTGCTTGGACAGGGCCTTCCAGCAGCCGACGATACGGGCGGCATCGTCCACCTTGAGCTGATTGTTTTCATCCTTGAGCAGTTCTTGCAGACGACGGCTGACATGGGCTTCCTCCACGGCCAGCACGATGACCTTGTAATCCACCAGCAGCCCCAGTTGAACTGCCGTTGAAAAGGTGATGACATGCAAATCCTTGCCATACAAGGCATCGTCATCCATGGAGCAGAGCACCACATTGTCTGTCTCCGCCCTGACCTTGGCGTTGTTGCCATAGACCCGTGGGGTGGCGGTCATGTAAAGCCGCTTGGTGGCGTTCAGATCGTCCTGGTTATGCACCCGGACAAAAGCGCTTTCATCCTCGTCATCAAAGGTGGCCCCCGTGGTGCGGTGGGCTTCATCACACACGATCAGGTCAAAGGCGGGCAATCCGTGATGCTTCTGGGCCTGGTGAACGACTTCAATCGAGTGATAAGTACCGAAGATCACCGTCATACCCTCATCCCCCCGGCGTCTGAAAACAGCACTGGCCAGTTTTGCGGCATCCGTGGTGGCCGGGTAGCGCAGTTCATGCACCAGGGTTTCCACCCGGTCTTCTTCCTTGCGTTTACCCTTCTTACCCACATCGGAATCGGAACAAACGGCAAAACTATGCAGAGGGACCTCACTCTCCTGGGTCCAATCCGTCAAACTCTGGGACAGCAGGGCGAGGCTGGGCACCAGAAACAGAACCTGCTTTCCGGGACCGACCAGAGACTCGGCAATCTTGAGGCTGGTAAAGGTTTTGCCCGTCCCGCAGGCCATGATGAGTTTGCCCCGGTCGGCCTGGTGCAGGCCGTGAAGTACATTTCGCACTGCTTCCTTCTGGTGCGGCATCAGGGATTTTTTGGGGCGCAGGGGAGGAGCTTGCTTGGGTTGATACCGCGCCCAGTCAATCGCGCTGGTTTCTAGGTCATACAGGTCAATCCGGCTGACCGGAATGGTCTGGCCCTCGATGGCGCTTTCCGCATGGTGGGACCAGTGCAGGCAGGTGCTGAAGATCAGGCGGTGGGTAAAAGCGATTTTACCCGAAGCCGTCATGAAACTGTCGATGTCTTCCTTGCGCAGGACATAATCCGGGGCGTACAACTTGCACTGGATGGCGTGGAATTCCCCGGTTCCCCGAACCTCGGCCACCAGGTCGATCCCGGCATCCTGCGCGTTGATCCCCTGCAATCGGGCCCAGTCGGAGTAGGTCCAGGCGCTTTCGTACAGGTCGCGGTATTTGGGTTCGTTCTTGAGGTAACAGAGGATCAGGTCTTCAAAGTAGGTCCCCTTCTCGCGCTGGGTCTGGGCAATCTGGTGGTAGGCATCCAGCAGGGAAGACAGTGCAGACACAAGGCAATCCTCGAAAAACGCAAAACCACCATCCTACTCTACAATTTTCAATTTTGGTGCCTCTGGATGGAATCATGGACGCTTGTGGCTGTAGAGCGAGTGGCCGGAAAGAAAAAGGTTCCTCTACTGGGAAGTTACAATATTGTTGGGATTTTCCAATATTCCAACCTTGATCGAGATCGCCGAAGCAGGCGGACTGGAATAGGAAATGCAAATGGCTGAAATGTCTAACTGGGCCCGAGCAATTCAAGGTTAATTTCGATCAATCGCAAAACGCACCTCTGGAAGAGCATCCGTTTTGGATTCTTTAAGCAAACCTAGAAGGGCGAGATCGTTTGGATGTTGGCTGACAAGTGTATTAGCCAATTTCGCACATGCCTCTCGAATACCGGACACACTAATTGCTTCTTGGCCGTTGGGTTCTATGTTGATGTAGTTTGCTGCGTTAAAGGCGTTCTGTATGGCATCTATCAGTGTTATTACTTGCTCTTCGGATAACTGTTTATTTTTGAAAAGTTCACCTGCAACCAATAGTAACTGTTGCAATCCCACGGTGCGACCTGATTCGATAATGGCGATCAGTCTTGAAATCAGACTGCTGAGTTGTAATGAACTTTCCGCCTCGAATAGCCCCATCCATTTCTGCAAAGCAATCGCTGCATAACTCACCTCAGTTGCATCACGGCCTTGTAATGCATTTCGGATAATGTTTTTAACATCGGTCGCAATGTATTCATTAATATGTGAAAAATAAACTAAGGCAGGTATCACGAAGAATGCCCCTTCGATCTCTTCATAAAACGCCTTCAATTGTTCAAATCGCTCAGCGGTTTTCGCCTCATTAGACAGTACAGGCGCAATCGCATAGGAAAGTGCGTTGCTGATGCTTTGTATTAATTGTTTCCGATAGCTATCGGCAATAGCGCCAAAAAAAACATCTTGTTCTATTTGTGGTCGCCACACCACCAAACGATCAAACAAGGCTAATGCCTGGTCTTGTGTTGGTAGCAGGCGCGTTGTCTCATTGGCAGCGGCATTCGCCATACCTTTATAAATCACGATGGCTCGGTGAATTTTCGGTGATAGATAAGACTGTAGTTTTTCCTGAGTATCTGTCAAAACCTCTTCACCATGCTCATACAAATGACGACAGACCAGCGCCTTGACCTGTCCTGCATCTAGTGTAGGCAGAAGGAGTAAGGCATGAGGGAGTAGACCTGTATTAGGAAAAACCTGGTAGGTGGGCGCACTACCCCAAAGTACGCTTGCTAAGTTGCCACGCTCAATCTGCGTGAGAAATCCTTCTTTTTCAACCAAAGGTAAAAGCCTTAACAAGGCGGCAGTGCTTGAAACCGAGCCGCCTGGCGTCACTGCTTCTATCAACTCGCCAACCCGCCTTTCGATGCCGGGGTATGTTTCACGTTCGTCGGGGTGATTGATAACGGGATTTGGGAAACGAGGGAAATCCCTGTTCACCGCCATCTCGCTTTGCAAGGGAAACGCTAATGCATCCGCCAGTAATTTTCCCTGTTCTGATTCTGGGATACTTTTTTGCGAATGGGTCAGTAGGTGATCGAAGACATCAAACAACCAATAATGTTGCAAATCTTGCTGTTGCCCCAGCGATATAGCCAACCGGAATATTTTTCCTGCTTTGTCAGGCGACTCGCGAACGACGAGACGCGCCAGAACTTCTATCAGCACACGAAGGGCAGATAGCACATAGCCTTGTTGATCTGAGGTTCCCTTGTTGCGTTTTTCTCGCCAGTAGCCAATTGCAAGCAAGATGCGGTCGACCAAGGTATCCACAACCTCTTTTGATGCACACGCCACACCGATGCGCGTAAATGCACCTTTGATCGATGGGGAGTTTTCATCGCTGGCTGCGCGAATCGCCAAGGTATAATCCCATAACTCAACACCGGTGCCACCAGACAGCACCAATTTATCGACACTCCCTGCAAGCGGATTGACATTCATAATAACTCCGCCTGAACGCAAGGGAATACCCACACTTCTGGCCAATCCATCTAATTGTAATAACTCGGATATTTCGTTGCTGAATGAGCGCTGTCTTGAGTTATCCCGATAGTGACCTTGTTCAAACGAAGGTTCGATGGGATTCTTGTTTTGGAGGTACTCCTTTTGTTGCTTGCTAGCTTCCTCTTGAATTTTTTCGATCCAATCCCAAGGGTCGCATTTCCATTTTTGATAATTGCTTTCAACGAAAGCTGGAAGTTCCTCGGGTATCTGATTGGATTCACTTCTATGAGCTGCGATCAATAACCAATGCGCCCACACCAAGCGTGACAGGATAGGGATGGAATAGCGATCACGGCGATGGTTTTCTCGTAACTCACCGTAAGCGTTCGCGATGAGCATTTTTCCTTCGTCAAACCGTCCCAACTCCATCAGCAGTGCGGCTTGCCTGAGTTTCCAAACCGGATCTTCGCCAGCAATCTTTTCAACCAATGCCTCCATGCCCACATAGTTCAGTTCATCACGCGCCGTAAGAACTTGGTGATAAGCAATTTCAGCAGCGCAGTCTGGCAAATACTGCGCGTGTTTTTCCAGCATGGCGACCAAGACTTTTACGCGTTCTTGAATTACCTGTTTTCCTACTTCATCGTCTGCAACTAGCCAGCAACTGTTTTTGAGCAACACCAAAACAATTTCCATTTGCTGGCGTTTGTTCAGGCCGCATGGCTCATCTGGATTGCAAACTTGGAAAAGTGCCTCCGCCAGCCAAGAGGAAATATATTCAAAAGTAATGCTGTGCCGCCATGCGATTTCGTAAAGGAGTTTGGCGCGATCATCGGGTGCAAGAGCGGCGATATTTTCAGCATTGGGGTATGGGTTGCTCAGTTGATTCTGCACCCGCCACCGTAGCGTCGGCGGACATACCAACCAACCCGGATAGGATTCGCGATCATTTTGCAATGTTTCCAATTCTTGCTTTAGTAATGTGGCAGCGTATTCGGGTTCTTTGCGTTGACGGATCAAGTTATCATGAGTAACTTGCTGTGAGCCCAAATTACTTGGCGTCCAGGTATGGGGTTCTACCTTGGAATTGCCCTCATCCATCATCGCTTTCAAAAACAATCCTGTCGCCATCTGATGCCTAAGATCACGGTCATCAACATGTTTCACCGCATCCCACAAATCAATCGGCGCGATGTTGATGGACTCCAAATACTTGCGCCTCGCTGCTGTCAACTTCAATGCCCCAACCAAATATATTTTTCTGGCATGTCCAGCCAGGTGATCTCGTACCCAACCCGCCCAATGCAAGAAATTTGGGTCGTCACCCGAGAACCCCAGTAGGCAAAGTTCATTTTCGATAAATACCTGCCGTGCAAAATTGACGAACGGGGCAAACTTCTCTGGGTAGGTGCGGTAGTCCTCTTGCGCCGCGATGAAGGTGTCAGTCGTACCTATCGTGCCGTGGAGTTTAACGATACGTGGCGATGGTGCCCACGTAAAATCAGATGGCTTGGTAACAGTGGTGTAATAAGGGCCGTGAACATCCTTGGCAGCACGCTCCAACAATGTGTCCCAATTTGTGGTCATGATTTCTGACCACGGCAATTTCAGCAGCGACAGGTATATATCGCCAGTTCGCCATGCGTCATCATCGATTTCATCTCGAATTCGGGCATTCAGTGCTGCCTGCCCAAAGTACGCGCGGTATTCTTCGGCAATGCGCAAAGGGTCTGAAAAACTCAAATCATCGCCGTTGGGATTGAGTTCCGTTGCTAGTTTTTTGCTGAATTCGTACCAAAGCGGCATCTTTTTCTCACCACCGACGTGACGCGCCGCGCTACGACTAAAGCCTGCGCCAATCATGATGGCCGCGCCATGTTGGTTGCCATCAAACTGATGCAGTGCTGATGCCAACTTTTTGATGGCAGGATAGTCGGAAAGATCGCTTAACTCATGCATTGTTTTCACTGGTAGAATTTGCAGATGGTGCGGCACCCTTTGTCATATTCTGCGACTATACCAGCCATAGTGTCCTATGTCTGAAGTATCCGGATTTCCGGCATCCGGCACAGGGTACGTGGTAATTAAGCGGCGTTGTATTTTCCCGGATAATTTTTCCGCATACTCTCCTCCAGATTATGACACGGGAGAGCGAGTATGGAAACCAAGCGAGGTGGCAGGAGATTTCGCCACAGCAGGCAGGATTGGCAGGGGTTCGTGTCCGAGTTTCTGTCCAGTGGTCAGAACTGCAAGAACTTCTGTCGGGATAAGGGATTAAATCCATCCCGATTGATGCGCTGGCAAGGGGTATTTCGCAATCTGACTTCCCACGCCATCAGCCAGATGCAACCCGTAGGGTTTATGGATCTGGGTACGCTGCATGTTTCCGAACCTCAACGCCAGACAGGAACCCTTGAACTCAAACTCGATCTGGGGATGGGGTGGTGGTGACACCCTCACCAGAAACTGATGTTCTTTCCAGAATCACGGGTCCGGCTACGCTGTATTCCGCTCCGAAATAAAAGCAATCCCGAGATTCGGCGGGCCATTCATGGATCAAAAACCTGAGCGAATTCAACCCAAATAAAGAAGGATTCCAAGGGCGATAAAACAGGTCGTTCCGGTGGTAGGATTCCCCTGTCGCATGGGGAACGCCAATCCCGGAACACCTGCCATTTCCGTGTTCTGGGGCGCCAACCCCGGACACGATGACATACACCCCCGGACGGGGAATCCTGCGCCAGCAGGATAGACTGCGGAAGCCGCATGCTCGTAGTGGAGCTGGTGCGGCATGCAACGGGGCGCTGCGATTTTATCGCTTCGACTCCATTCCGGCCTTGAACAGGCTTGGGCGACACAGACAGGGCCTCATGGGGGATTTCCAGACTATCGGGAGAAACCAGAAAGGTTCGTTATTAAAGGATCGGGAGACAGGGCAGTTGGCCTGTCGTCATTACCGACCAGGGGCAGCGGATGACCGTTGAACCTGTGACCCACACCAACACTTCTGAGGGTACGGGAAACCGTATCAGGGCCAATGAGCGAGAGTGGATTTGGCCGGTACCTTGTAGCGTAAGCTATGGGGATCGTTGATAGCTTTGGTGTAATGAAACAGAGGCATCCCAGCAGAGAAATCTGACTGATGCGATGCGTTGGGTGACTGGATTATGCCTGTACCACCCCGTAGGGGTGGCAAGCAAGTTGGTGACGAAGGTTGCATGGAGTAAGCGAACCGTCTTGGAATCCTGGGTCGCTGAAAACCTGACCGTTGCAGTTCGACGGTGGGCGAATGGGAAGATCCCATAGAAAATCTTGTAACTGGAGCCAGCAGGCTAAGGTCGTGACTTTGGTAACTAATGTGGGAACCGCTAAGGCTATTGGATGGGGTGGCACCTGTTCAGGCTACGCGGGGGAGACTTGGTGAGTAGTGCCAGACCGGAGGATTGGTTGGGGCAGGTTTCATGGGCAGACTTGCTGTTTTGTTCATGGATCGAAAGCTGGGAGCAGTCGAAATTGTATGTTGAAACCCTTGGCAGGGTGTGTTGTAACTCACGGGGCCGTTGGCGCGGTTCCGTAATCCGGTTGGCACCGGATGTTGTTGAGATTTGCGATAGTTTGGAGCCTCTGGAACAGGCATTTATTAACCATAACCCAATAAATAGAGGGCTTCTGCCCATTGATCGACCGGCATGTCATAAAACTGCTGGACTGGATAAGTCCTAAACGCATACCGGCCCCTTGTGGGCCGGTTTTTTTTCACGGAAAATAAAAACGGGCCAGAATAAACTAGCCCGTTCTTTGCTCAACCCTCGCCTTGCCGCGCCATGCCTCGCCAAGCCGTGCCTTACCTTGCCAAGCCGCTTTGCTTAAAAACTTGCGATGCCACGCCGTCCTTCCTGAATTGTTATGCGTCGTGAGCAAACGCACATCTGAAGGTGCCATCAGTAAAACCTAACAGCGTGGTTCGTACTCTACCCCACACAAAATCCAAAGTCAACAAATTTACACAATCATGAAAAGCAATACCTATGAACACATTGTCCATAATGCAGAAAGCATACGCGGCTTAATTGGCACAATAAACCCCGGATGATCTCCGGGGTTTATATCACGGAAAAATAAATACGTGTCAGCATGAGGTTACCCCTTCATGCAAAACAATATCCTGTGAACGCATTGTTCCAGAATGCACAGATGCCACAATGTTGGCAGCCATAATCGGCACAATAAACCCCGGATGATCTCCGGGGTTTTTATATTGCATGATATGGTATAATTCTCATACAATCAGCATGTTATAAATACTTGCAATAGTCGGTGGTGTGTCCGGCTTGGAGAACCCTCCCATGAGGCATGCCATTCCTGTATATGATAAAAAAGAAGTTGCCATGCAACGGATTTCTGATGGGGTCACGCGGGGTTACCCGTTGTACTGTGACGGCTCGATCAGCGCAGAAAAACTACCTCGCCTGGTGGACAAGTTTCGCATAAATTATCAGGTCGACGCTGACAAGAACTCGCGCGCCTACCGACAACGGAAAGGACTCGGCAATGCGAAGTTGATCCTCTGGAAAAAATTTGACGATCTGGTTCTGTGGTGGCTGTTCGTATCCGAGAACGGGGAACATGCCGCCCGTGATCTGGAGACTTTGAAAAACGCGAGGAAAGACCGCGTCCGGTGTGACGATTTCGAACTTGTCCTGCTGACCAAAAAAGATGCTCCAAAACCGCGTATGACATGGCGCTACACCTCGACCAAGTACAACGAGCATCGAGAAGCCATCATAGCAGCCGTGCGGTCAAGGAGCCCTGCGTCAATGAGTCGAACCATCGCCCTTGCGTTTTTTGGTCAGGGCTGCGGTTTTTACGGCGCCAGATCGCAGATCGGGAAGCTGGCCTCGTTGTACCGTGCCGAAGTCGTCAGAGCTTCTCTGAAAACTGCTCCAACCTTGCCAGCAAAACTCCGGTATGTCCGGCGGCTTCGTGGTTGAAATGAATGGGATTCACCACCCCCCCACTGGGAAGATCATTGGTCTCTGATTAATTCGTAACGGTTACATAATTCAATCAGAATTCTTTTGATGCCAGCATTGGAGTATTGGGCATCATTTTTTGCGAGACTTTCGAGCAAACCGATCAACACACCTGTAGACGCGGTTTTCTCATTTCCGATGGCCTCAGTAGTCGCGAGTCGTTTTCGTTGTCGATACAACCTCTGGCGGAGTCGTGGAGGCATTGCCACTCCATCCGTTGATTTTGTCGGTCGCCCCGGCTTCTTTTTTGTAACAGTGACTGAATCCATGTCAGTCTCCTTTTTTTTCGCAACTGTAACGGATTCGTCATATCGTAACAGTTGCGAATTGTCAAGGTTGCAAAAAATTTCAAAAAACAAATGATCTCCCCATGGCGGGGGCGTGTGTCTTCAGTCCCCAAACAATTTTTTGGCTCTATGTGATTTGTAGTGGGTGGTGCGATAATTCCGTCATGAATAGTACAACTTTATGTAACTACTCGCCCCCTAATTCACCAGCCAAAGCCATTTGAATGGCAATCATGGGATTGACCCCTTTGTAAGCCATGGTTTGCAGGTAACTGGTGATGCGGCAATAGGCATGGGCATAGATTTCAGAGCGGAAGCAGCCAGACACCTTTTGCTTGACCTTGCTCATTCTCAAGTCGCGTTCACCGCGATTATTGGTGAACGGTACCAGTGGGTCTCTGGCGAAGAGCAATACGGAAGCCTCATGTTTTTGCAGTCGCTCCAGCAAATTATGCGCGTCCGACTTGGCGATTCTACCGCGTTTTCCTGCTGGCTTATCTGGAATAGCAGGCATTTCCAAGGTGCCCAGTTCCAGAATTTTTCGATAGCATTTTAGCAATCGGGCATATTCCCTATCATCAAGGCATTTCTTCTCGCAATCAGAAACGCGCTTGTAGGTGGCCTGCAGCAGGCGTTTCATCCGGCGCGCCCATCGATAACGATTGGTCTCCACCACGAAAGTCAGTTCTCTCAACAGGTGCGAACCGCATAGGCCATGCCCGCAGTTTGAGTAACTGAAATAGGATGCCCAGCAATCATGGATAAAGGCTTTTGCCCATATATCGCGGGATAATATCATTTTCTTCCATGGCCTTTATACCCCCGCTTTCGGTGCAATTTTTTTCAGGGTGATGCCACCCGCCGAATGCACATGAATCCAGTAATTTGTCTTGTCGACGCGTAACGAGGTTTCATCGACATGCATGACCGCTTCCAGTAATAACTTTTCGGTTGCCCGTACCTCCCAGTTTTCCAATGCGGCATGCAAACGCAGAATGAACTGCAACATAGTGGCTTCGGCGATGACCACATCAATGATGGAGTAAACCAAAGGCTTTGCGCGCGTTTGAGCGCAACCATCTGGCAGGCCAGCAGGTTGATGATAAACGCCTGCACACCCAGACCATATTGCAACGGGCCGGGCATGTCCACCGGGAATTTGCCTTTGATAACTCGTTCGCAGGAGGGGCACTGCTTGATCTCCACTTCCACATGTTCGACGACTTTCTCGAATATGATGTCGATCTTGGTGCGGCGCTCATGGGTGCAACCAACCTGCCTCAGATCGGCACCGCACTTATCACAGTAATCGACCGGTACGATGGTCAGTGTTTCGATTGTGCGCCGATTCTTCACCGTTTCACCGTCGGCCTTCTTACCTTTGCCCTTGCTGCCCGGATCGGTGAGCGACGAATTGTCCTTGTCGGTTTGCGAGGGAGGAATGCTGGAGTTAGCGCTATTCTTCTTGGTGGTTCGCTCCAAAAAAATGGCAAGGATAAGTTCGACAATCATGAGCATGCTGCTCATGATTGCCTGAACTTCGGGCGAAACTTTGCCGTCAGAGCGAAGTTGCTCAAAATCCTTCCTGACTTTTTCTACCTGGCTACGTACCGAGGTCTTATCCAGACTTGCCATTTTTCACGCCATCATTTTGAATAACAGAATGATAACATGCGTTTTTTCGACCGATTTTAAGGTGCCTTAAGTCAATTATTTTTGAAAAAACAACCCGAATTGACCAAATCAAAATTTACATCAATTGGCGGCGCTTAAAACTGCACTGCTGTGGCAAATATGCCCAAGTCGTCAACTGCTCGCCTTGAGCACCCAAAAACCTGTCAAGCACTTTTTCAATTATTTTTGCAGGGGCGAGCAGTTACAACTTTATTTAGCATGGCGCTTGGCCTGCAATCGCCTTGGCAAGTGGACGATATTTCGTTTTCTGCCGATGAATCCAATCGCAAAGAACTTCATCTGTATATTGGTTTTGTTCGTGGTTCGCGCTTTCCGGATGAGACGGGTACTGCTTGCCCTGTGCACGATAAGGTGGGGCGTGAGTGGCAACATTTGAACTTCTTTGAGCACCACTGTTTTTTGCATTGTGGTGTGCCGCGCATCAAGACAACCGATGGGAAGGTGTTGACGGTTGATGTGCCATGGTCCCGCCCCGGCAGTGGATTTACGCTGTTGTTTGAGGCATTTGCCATGGCGTTAATCGAACGCGAAATGCCGGTGAATCGGGTGGCCGAAATATTGGGAGTTAACCCACAACGAGTATGGGCGGTGTTCAATCACTGGATTGCTCAAGCACGCGATGCAGATGATCCGTCCTCAATCACCCGGCTTGGTGTGGATGAGACCTCATCACGTAAAGGTCATAAATACGTCACGTTAGGCGTCGATCTGGAGACCGCTCGCGTCATTCATGCGTGTGAGGGTAAAGGCAAAGAAACCTTGAAGAACATTCAGCAACACCTTGAATCCAAGGGTGCGCCAAAGGAGCAGATTACGCAGCTCAGTATGGATCTGTCGCCAGCGTTCATTGCCGGTGCTGCGGAATCCTTCCCAGCTGCGGCCATCACTTTTGATCGGTTTCATGTCGTCAAATTGCTCAATGAAGCAATGGATAAGGTACGCAGAGTTGAACGGATTGAGCATGAGGAATTAAAAGGGCACAAGTACACGTTCCTGAGAAACCGACAAAACTTATCAGACAAACAAGAACAATCACTATCAGAAATGATCGAACTTTATCCCAATCTGGGCAAAGCCTATAGGTTGAAAGTGCTGTTCAATGATCTGTGGGAAATGCCCAACAAAGCGGCTGCAACCACGTTTCTGACCAACTGGTGTAACGAGGTAGAAGAGGCTAAAATCCCCGCCTTTATGGCCTTCTCAAAAATGGTCAGGGGGCATTGGTCCGGCATCATTCATTTTGTAGAATCGCGCATCACCAACGGCATCCTGGAAGGAATCAACAGCAAGGTTCAACTAGCAAAAAGACGCGCCAGGGGCTACCGCAATACTGGAAATTTCATCAACATGATTTACTTTTTGTGCGGCAAACTGAAATTCAGTTACCCACTGTATTTCACATAGAGCCAATTTTTTTGAAGTTGCTACTGCTACAACTGCCCCTTTTCCACCCTGAAGCGTAGCAAATGTAGCAGTTGTAGCAGTTGTAGCAGTAGCATTTTCAGGAATCGGCCCATGCGCAGCAAAGTTCCAGAATCTTTAGTTGACACTCCACCGGGGTCATCGTTCCCCTTGGTACCAGTAGGGTGAATGTCCCAACGCCGCGCCGCACCACGCGAATTTCAACGTCAGGATTATCATCGCTCGGCAACACAACCTCAATGGCGTAATTCAGGGCAGGCTTCTCGTCCAACTGCGCCCAGAGGCGATCACGCCACGGCTCAATGTTGATTGCTGGCGGACTGAACGCCTTGACTGGTTTCGGTTCGCATGGTGTTGCCGCGGTGCCATCAGGTCGTCCGTCCAGAACTTCGCTCATCAATGCCGGTGGGGAACAGTAAACCTCGAATGATTTCCGGCCGGGTTCGGTCACAAACCAGCAGCGCGCTTGTTTCTGAAGGTTTGCTACTGCTACACCTGCTACTTTTGCTACATTTACCCCTTTTCCACCCTGAAGCGTAGCAAAAGTAGCAGGTGTAGCGCTAGCGTTCCCACCAAAACCATCACCCTTGATAATGTCGTCAAGTCTCATGCCACCTCCCCACCAAGTAAAGCCGGGTTCACTTCGATGACCTTCCGCTTGAGTACAGATGTTTCTCTGGCGCGTCCAAGGTCAGCCAAAACAGACAACGCCGCACCAAGTCGTTTCGAGTCCCGAACTGGGCCATATTGCTGCGCGTGTCGCCTCGTGGGTGGACTTCCTCGCCCACTACACTCAGAAACCAGCCACCCCTCAAGTCTCGCAGCATCGGCAATCTCCTGGGGCTGTGCCAATTCCTCAAAGAAACGTTGCGATTCCTTCAGGTGCCAAGCCGCAACCCTGATCGCGCCGGCCATATGTCGCTCCGCAACGGGTCCGACCGGGCTACCCGTCTCGAAAACGTGGAAGATCACCGCAAGACGGGCTGCGTTGTCGGCAACTTTTGACGCAACATCCCGAACATCAAACAGTGTTCCCTTGCTGGCTAGTTCTGTTTCAATCGTGTCATGGAACTTGATCCATAGCGCCTTGGCTTCATCACTTAAATCGACCATACCTGGGATAATTCCTTTGACGATCCCGCGCTGTCTTTGGAGTAGTTCGGTCATACGCTCGTGATACCGGGCCAACGCCGGCCATGTTGCCGGGGCCTCCTTGAATGTTCGCGTCCCTTGGGTTGATCCCGGCCAACAAACCAAAAACCGCGCCATGAACCCCGAACCTCGGGCAAGCGTTCCGGTCTTTTCGAGGAACGATCTGAAAGCGGCCTCCTGTACCTGCAAGCCAACCGTCAAACGCACATCCTTGAGGATATATGATGGGGCAGTGCGCCGGTCAATCCGCACTGTTTCGGCTCCCCACAACTGATTCAGCAACGCAAGGTTTCTCAGTACCGAATCCCCGCCCATGCTGTGCCCTCCGAAGACGGTACCGGCCTCTGAGGACAGCAAACCGGCGGTAGGCCATGCGTCATGCAGTCCCCAAGCCAATGCCTCGCTGGTCGCGTCTGAATAAGTCAGTCGCGGCACCAGGAGACGGGCTGGTTCCCGCTTCTCGTGATCGCGCATTTTGGCCTCAATGTCAGCCGTGGATTTGCCGCTTTTCCCTGCCACCTTGATCGCAGCAAGCAGCCCTTCCCGTTTTGCTGTCCATGTCGCAATGGCAGCACGGTTCTCCTTGACGGCTTCCGCTAGCCGGTCGCGCTCCACGTCTTCATAGTTTCGGATTGCTTTCGAGAAAAAATTGTCAAGGGTTGACTTGCGTTCCCCTGAATCAGCGATGATCAGCGAAAACAGGCTACTTGGCCCTTCAAGTTTTGAGGCTCTCCGAATATCCGCAACGCCCTGAATCACCACCGACAGCGCCGTGATAGCACAGGTCGAGACCATCGCGACAGGTGCCTTCACAAAAGCCTGGACTTCCCCAACCGTAGCCCTCAGGTCATCCGGCAGTGCGTCCATGGGATACGGGGCCGTTTGTATTCTGGTGACCAGATTCTGCGGCACTGGCCAAGCCATGACCACCCCCAACGTGTCCAGAATAGACGGTTTTGCCGGTCTTGAGATTGAAAGTGCCTGCAGTTCGCTGGGGGTCAGATTATTCATGACGGTGCCCCCCAATCATGACCACGCCGCTCTGAATGCGAGCGTTACTTAGTAACAGGCGGTCGTAGTGGTCCAGGTCCCAAATCTTGCTCGGGTCGAACCAGCGGGTTATCAAGAGTGATGCTATATCGATCTCGTCAGACAATCCCATCAAAACCTCATGGGCCGGGAATCGTGGCGTTCGTCCTTTGGAAAATTCCAGCTTTTCAGGGAACAAATCGGATAGTTCGAGACCCACCGCGGTAACGATCTCATGGGCACCACATCCCGCAAAACAATGGAGCAGGATTTTCCCGTCTTTTTCGGTTACGCTTAACGAAGGGCTGTTATCGTTGTGAGACGGACACTTGGCTGTCCATCCATGGTCAGTCTTGCGAACGCCCTGAAGCCTTTCCAGCAGTTCCACAACAGTCATGATGGGCTCCCTTTCCTCGGACGGCCCCGACCTCTGCTTTCCGTCTGTTGTGATTTGGTCATTGCCGGTTCTGAAAACAGGTCTGAGTCGCATGCCTTCAAAACATCATTCATGAGGACCCGTTTGTACGGCCCAATTTTTCTGATAGGTAGTGGATAGCGGTTTCTGGAGATCAAATTTGAAGCGGCCTTGCTGACCTCCTTCCTGGTTCCGGTCCAACCGAGCAAATAAAGCGCATCAACAACACTGATCGCAAACTGTAGTTGCTGATGATTTTGGTGAGTCATTAAGTAAGTTCCTTAGAGATGGGATGAGTGAATCATCTCGCAAAAAAATCCCTTTGTCAACTTATAACTTATTGAATTTAAACAGAAAAGTCATTCAGACACACTCCCGCTCACCCCCTCACACTCCGACAAAATGGGCACAATTGTCGGCGGGTATGGGTATAAACCCAGACTGAGCCCAGATGGGCTGTTCGTGAGATATGTCATTGCACGGGCGTGTAATCAGTCGATTTGGGGTGTTTTTGGCTGTTTAGTGAAAAATATTTTTGGCGCAGGGATGTGTTGCTGCTGATCGGGGACAGTTGGCGGCGCGAGGTCTGTCCGATTGGGACAAAACAGGGACAGTTACAATGAGTTAGAGTAAGTCAGAATGAGAAAAACGGGGACAAAACAGGGACACTTGGAATTTGAAAATGGAGAATTTTATGCGATTTTCAGGTTGAATCAGGTTTGATTTTGGCATAAAAAAACCGCTATTTCTAGCGGTTTTTCAATGAGTTGGCGGAGAGAGAGGGATTCGAACCCTCGATGCAGTTTTTGACCGCATGCTCCCTTAGCAGGGGAGTGCCTTCGACCACTCGGCCATCTCTCCGGTCTGACGCAGGCGCCATTATCGCTCAATTAGAGAATTTTCGCTATCCAGGCCAAAAGCTTTATGGAGAGCGCGGACAGCCAGTTCCATATACTTTTCGTCTATCACCACAGAAATCTTGATTTCCGAAGTGGAAATCATCTGAATGTTGATGCCTTCATCCGCCAGGGTACGGAACATCAGGCTGGCCACGCCTGCATGGGATCGCATACCTACGCCCACGATGGAAATCTTGCAAATCTTGCAATCGCCCTGTACTTCCCGAGCCCCGGTCAGGGGTTTGATGGACTGTGTCAAAATATCCAAAGTTTTCTGGTAATCGTTTCGATGTACGGTGAAAGAAAAATCCGTAGAACCATCTACTCCCGTATTCTGGATGATCATGTCCACATCGACATGAGCTTCACCCACGGGCGATAAAATCGCATGAGCAATTCCCGGGCGATCGGGTACGCCCAGTAACGAGAGTTTGGCTTCATCGCGATTGAACGCGATACCTGAAATGATGGGTTGTTCCATGGTTTTGCTATCCTCGAAGGTGATCAAGGTGCCTTCATTGTCGTTTTCAGAAAAACTCGATAACACACGCAACTTGACCTTGTATTTCCCGGCAAATTCCACAGAGCGGATTTGCAACACTTTCGATCCCAAACTGGCCATTTCCAGCATTTCCTCGAAAGTGATGGTCGCGAGGCGGCGCGCCTCTGGTACGATGCGCGGGTCTGTGGTGTATACCCCATCCACATCCGTATAGATTTGGCACTCATCGGCCTTAAGGGCTGCTGCAATGGCCACCCCGGTGGTATCGGAGCCTCCGCGGCCCAAGGTCGTGATATCCCCCCGTTCCGTCATACCCTGAAAGCCCGCAACCACGATGACGGTGCCAGCAGCAATATCAGCAAGCAAACGATCGGCCTGGATGTCCAGAATTCTGGCCTTGGTATGGGCCTCATCAGTCAGGATACGCACCTGACCCCCTGTATAACTGCGCGCGGGAATCCCTAGTTCCTTGATGGCCATGGCCATCAAGGCAATGGTGACCTGTTCCCCGGTGGAAACCAGAACATCCAGTTCCCGTCCGTCAGGATGAGGATTAATCTCCTTCGCCAACCGAATGAGTCGGTCCGTCTCCCCACTCATCGCAGACACAACCACCACGATTTGGTGTCCCTGGGCATGAAACCGGGCTACCCGCTCCGCAACTTTCTGGATGCGTTCGGGATTAGCGACGGAAGTGCCTCCATATTTTTGTACAATCAATGCCATGTTGACAATCTAACCTAAAGGGGTTGACCGACAATTTTACAGGAAATTATGGATACTGGCAGAATGGGAAAATATGTTTACAGCTACGTTCCCCCCATATTCCCAAGACGGCAGCATTTCAGGATAGCATCGTTACTTTAATTACACCGGCCATGCTCAGGACCCCATGACAGAGACCCGCTTGAGTTTTACAGACCATAACCGTCCTTTTTTCGGCCTAAAAACGGTTTATCCTGTGGTTTCCCGTCGTGCAGGCGGAGTGTCCGTGGGAATCAATCTGAACCAGAATAATGCCTGCAACTGGGCTTGCGAGTATTGTCAGGTACCCGATCTGGTGCGCGGCAAGGCTGCGCCTACCGACCTGGATCAACTTGAACGGGAACTGAATTTCCTATTGGATGCCGTGACCCAGGAAACATTTCTGGAGACGTATGTCCCCGTTGAATTGCGTTATCTGAAAGACATTGCCTTTTCAGGAAATGGTGAGCCAACCAGTTCAGATCAGTTTTCCGGCGCCATGGATATTGCCTTACGGGCTCTTGAGCAACGTCCGCCATTACATTCGGTCAAAATCATTACCATCACGAACGGCAGTCATGTGCAAGAACCTGCTGTGCTTCGTGCTCTGGAGAATTCCACGAAACACGGTGGGGAGCTCTGGTTCAAGATTGACCGGGGCTCCTCCGAAGACATCTGGCAAGCCAATCAGATTCATCTATCACTTGGACAGATACAACATCGACTGGCAACCATCGCACCGCATTGCCCCACCTGGATTCAAACCTGCATGACGACACGGGATGGAGTGGCGCCTTCGACGGAGGAAGTCCAGAGGTATCTGGACTTTATTCGGCACATAAAGGATGCGCAGATTCCCATCAAGGGCATCCTGCTGTACACTTTGGCGCGTCTTTCTCTGCAACCTGGAGGAACACGCCTGGGAGCAGTTTCGGGAACCTGGTTGGCGGACTTGGCAGAAAAAATCGAAGACCTCGGCGTTCCCGTTGTCACTGTCTGAACAACAATGCTATAATCCTTCGGATGCGCCCGTAGCTCAGTTGGATAGAGTACTTGGCTACGAACCAAGGGGTCGTGGGTTCGAATCCTGCCGGGCGCGCCAAACAATCAATGGGTTAGGCAGAAATGCTTAGCCCATTGTTCTTTCCTGCAGTCATAAACGTACCAATTTCCGGTGAATTTTCGACCAGCATATTGAGGAAGGCAGCAGCCTACTTGAGATTAAGTGTTTCCATCACTATTATTTTTTGTGCTATGGGAATGTGCTGGCGTTTCAACAAGCCGCCACCATTTCCGCCGATCTTCTGTGCTTGCCCAACCTTTGTCCTTACACTCTGTGCGAGCGCAAGAAGCACGCTGCTGAGGCCATGGCGTACAATGGGCTGGTGCAAAGTTGGCAAGAAATTACCAGGAAGGCAAGGGGAAAGCCGAGTGCCGGAACAACGGGCACCGACGACATGTTTGATGAATCCGCATGAACTTGCGCTTGAGGCGGGAGAACAACTGAAATGATAATGTCTGCGTTTTTTACACGATTCAGAGACCTCGCATTCAAGGAAATGCGCGCTTGCACCGTCTCACCCGGCAGGGAAATACCCGCTGATGAATATGGCTTCCTAGAGTTCTATTGCGACGATGCACAATGCGATTGCCGTCGAGTCATGATTAAAGTGCTGGGCCAACGCAGCGGGGACAAGGCTTGGGCCACGATTAGTTATGGCTGGGAAACTCCAGAGTTCTATCGGGGATGGGCAGGAACTGACTTAATGGACATTGAAGATCTGTGCCGTCCGACCCTCGATTTGCTGAATCCACAATCACCACACGCAGAATTTTTCCTTTCATTGTTTGAGGAAATCATCCAGGACAAAACTTATGTGGAGCGCTTGCAGCGGCACTATGCAATGTTCAGGAAACCGGCGAAGCGTCGGTAGGGATTGCCGCAGTGAAGATGCGAAATGAAATAGGATGCGAAAGATGGCATGGATTGATGAAGCAGCACTGTGTTTAACAGGGAAGCTACCAGAGGGAAGTCGCTTGATTGTGTTTGGCTCTCAAGCGCGCGGCGATGCACGGCTCGATAGCGATGTTGATTTGCTGGTGATTGAGCCAGAGGTGTCGAATCGTTTTGCGGAGATGGCAAGGATTTCGACCCTGCTGGGACAAAAGCTGATTCCAGCAGATGTAGTAGTGCTGAGTGCTGCTGCATTTGAAAGGCAAAAGTCAATCATCAATACGCTGGCATGGCGCGCTGATCGCGAAGGGAGTTTGCATGAATTCGCAGCTTGATCATGCAAATGGCTTGCTGACCAAAGCACGCGATGATTTTTTTGTGGTGCGTCGACTGGCGGGTGAAGCAGATGCGCCGGGATGGGTGTTGGGATTTCATGCCGAGCAGGCGGTTGAAAAGGCACTCAAAGCGGTATTGTCGAACGCAAATGTTGTTTATCCGCGCACTCATAATTTGGTGATGTTGGTCGAACTATTGCGGCAAGCGCAGCAAACACTGCCACCCAATGCTGACGAATTGGGGCAGTTGGTGCCGTATGGCGTGGTGCTACGTTATGAGGAACTGCCCGATGATGAGCCACCTTTGTGTGAACCGACTTGGTTCATTGATATAGTAGAACAAACACTTGCCTGGGCTACAGCGAGTTTGGAACAGAGGGATTAAGATGACGATCACCAACCACGAACGCGTCGGGCATGTGTCGGCAGATAATCGCCAGACACAAGCCAAGTTTGCGTGCGTGGAATGCGGCTATGAGAACAACGCCGATAGGGTTGGCGCTATCAATATTTTAGAGCGAGGACATCGCTTGTTAGCCTGTGGAGAATCGGCGCAGTCAGGCCGTTCCGTGAAGCAGGAACCCACCGAAGTGACTCAAGCAGCCTCTGCTTGAGCGCCGTAGGAATCCCCTTGCTTTGGCTGGGGGAGATGTCAACGTTTATGCTGATAGGGTCGAGAAAAAAGCGGCTATTTGTAATGTCCCGAAATCACCAACAACAAAAATTGGGAGAATCATGACCGTGGAACATGATCAGGCAAGCGGCGAGTTCAGTTGCGCTGACGTATCCGTTTTGATTCAGTCGATCATCAATGCGCTTCCTGTACCGATCTTCGTCAAAAATTCGAAGGGGATCTACGTGTATTGCAACGTTCCCTTCGAAAAATACGTAGGGAAAAAGTCCGGCGAGATCGTGGGTCGCAGCGTATACGATCTCTGGGATGCGGAACTGGCGAAGGTCTATCATGAAGCGGACAACCGGCTTTTCAGGGCTGGCGGCGAGGAGCAATATGAGGCCAAGGTCAAATATGCAGATGGCTCGATCCACGATGTGATCTTTCACAAAGCCATTTTTCCCTTTTCAGACGAAAATTACATGGCCGGCGCGATTCTGGACATCAGCGACAGAAAAACTGCTGAAAGGGAACTCGAGCGGATCGCTCTGACCGACTCCCTGACGGGAGTTGCAAACCGTCACCACCTTTATGCCGCCCTCGACGACGCCTGCAGGAAGGCCGCGCGCCGGAATTGCATCATCGCAGTGATGGGCATAGACTTGGACGGGTTCAAGGAGGTGAACGACACCTACGGGCATCTCGTAGGAGACGAGGTTCTGGTGAAAGCCGCAAGCCGCATCAAGGAGTCAATCCGTGCATCGGATCTGCTGGCAAGGCCTGGAGGGGACGAATTCATCATTTTATTCGATGGACTGGAAAGAAAGGATCCGGCCTACTGTCTGGCGGAAACCATACTGCAGAAACTTTCGGAGGAGATGGAACTGCAGGGCCATCCTATCATGCTGAACGCGAGCATCGGCATTGCATTTTATCCGGACCACGGAACGAATCCGCAGGATCTTCTCAAATATGCTGATCTTGCACTTTACGAGGCAAAGCGGGAAGGCAAGGGTTGTTTCAGGTCATTGGTGACGCCATGAGGGCATTACACTCGCAACCCCATGAGGGTAAGCGGTAGGCCGAAATCGGTCAAGGAACAAAAACTTGACACCGCAATTCGAGTTCGTTGAAAAGAGCCTATCTGCCATGATTACCAAAATGACCGGACGTTTTTCCTTTGTTGTAATGATAATCCTCGCAGTCTTGAGTGGATGTGCGTCGCTTCCTCCTGGTTCAAATTTCGCAAAAACAAAATCCTCAGCACTCGCCAATTCTGAGGAAACAAGGCTCGGCCGTCAGTTCGAAAATGCTGGCCGGGAGCATGGCGACAACTCAGGATTTCGCATCATACCGGCAGGAGCCAACGGTTTTCTGGTCAGAATGCAAATGATCAACGCGGCAGAACGAACACTCGACCTTCAATATTACATTTTTCGCGACGACGATACAGGACAGTTGCTGACCAGTGCCGTATTGCGCGCAGCTGATCGTGGGGTGCGTGTGCGCATACTGCTCGACGATGGAGACACCGTGGCTGGCGATGAGCAGATTACCAAACTGGCGGCACATCCTTCTATCGAGGTTCGAATATTCAATCCTTTCGCATATCGTGGTCACAGTGAGTTGCTCAGAGCCACAGAATTCACATTCAATGCCTCCCGACTCGACTACAGGATGCACAATAAATTATTCGTCGTGGACAATGCCATCGCGCTGATAGGAGGGCGGAATATCGGGGATCAATACTTTCAGATCGATCCTGATTCCCAATTTGCCGATGATGATGTCTTTGTAGCCGGCCCCATCACTAAAAAACTCTCGTCAAGTTTCGATGAATTCTGGAACTCCGATCTGTCAATTCCTGCTGAGGCGCTTTCAGGTGAAAAACCGTCCCATGCCACCTTGAGAGAGCGTCGCATGGAATTGAAACAACAGAATCGAGAGATAAAAGCGACCGGGGTTGACTATTTAAAGCGGGTTGCGAGTGGCGAGCCATTTGACGGGATTATCTCCGGTCGCTTGCCTCTGATTTGGGCGCATGCACAGTTGATTTATGATAGCCCCGACAAGAAAAAAGTTGAAGATGGAGAAATGGTGGGCAAATTGATGCACCGCGCGGTGGCCAATGCAGCCCTCGAGGTAAAGTCCGAATTACTGATGGTGACGCCCTTTTTGATACCGGGAAAGGAAGGGATGCAACTGATCGAAGACTTGCGTAAACGCAACGTACGAGTTCGCATTTTGACCAACTCACTTGATTCATCCATGATATTGCCGGCGCAGGCTGGTTATATGCATTATCGGATACCATTGCTCGAAGAGGGCGTGGAACTTTATGAAATCCGTTCGCTGCTGGGGAACACACGCGGCAGTGGTGAAACGAAGGCAATATCGCGCTACGGAAATTATTCGCTGCACGCGAAACTGTTCGTATTTGACCGTCAAAAGTTGTTCATAGGCTCAATGAACTTTGATCAACGATCGATGCATCTCAATACCGAGATCGGTCTGATCATCGACTCGCCCGTGCTCGCGCAACAGATTGCTACGCGTTTTGATGCTATGGTGCAGCCGGCCAATGCCTACCAGCTGGCATTGCGGCCAAACGATGTGGGACAGAGCCTGGTGTGGCGCACTCGGAAAAACGGTAAAACTGTCGAGTATACGACGGAGCCGGCAAGGAGTGACTGGCAAAGAATCAAGGCCAATATTTTATCTTTGCTGCCCATGGATGACGAGTTATAACGGGATGCGGCCCTTGAGTGGAGCAAAAATCCTATCCCTTGGCCGCAGTATACGTCCGATACCAATCAACGAACCGTTTTACGCCCTCCTCCACCGGAGTATAGGAGGTGAATTGGCAATACTTTTCCAGTTCTTCGGTGTTGGCTGCTGTAGCCATCACATCGCCTGGCTGCATGGGAAGAAAGTTCAGGGTGGCTTTTTTTCCCGTAGCCACTTCGATGGCGTGAATATAATCCATCAGAGGGGTGGGATGCTGGTTACCCAGATTGAAAAGTCGGTAGGGAGCCCAACTGGTAGCGGGGTCAGGATGTTCTTTCTGAAAGCCTTCGTTGGAAGTGGCGGGTTTGTCCAGGACTCTCACTGTACCCTCCACGATATCATCGATGTAGGTAAAGTCACGCACCATCTTCCCTTCGTTATAGACATCGATGGGAGATCCTGCCAGGATGGCCTGGGTGAATTTGAACAGGGCCATGTCCGGGCGCCCCCAGGGACCATAGACGGTGAAGAAACGGAGACCCGTAGTGGGCAGATTGAATAAATGACTGTAGGTATGGGCCATCAGTTCATTGGACTTTTTGGTGGCAGCGTACAGGCTGACGGGATGATCGACGGCATGGTGCTCGGAAAAAGGCAGTTGAGTATTGCCCCCATAGACACTGGAACTGCTGGCATAGACCAGATGTTCGACGGAATGGTGGCGACAACCTTCCAGAATATTCAGGAAACCTTGGATATTGGCATCAATGTACGCCTGAGGATGCTGCAGTGAGTAGCGCACCCCCGCCTGGGCGGCCAGGTTCACGACTCTCCGGGGCTTTTCCTGAGCAAAGAGTGCTTGGAGAGCCGTCCCATCAGCGATATCGAGCCGATGAAAATCGAAGTTTCCATAGGGTGTGAGACGGGCCAGACGCGCTTCCTTGAGGGAAACATCGTAGTAGTCATTGAGATTGTCCACCCCAATCACCTCATCCCCCCGTTCTAGGAGATGTTGGGAAACCTGCATGCCGATAAATCCGGCGCAACCTGTAAGAAGTATTTTCATCGGTGATCTCAGGTTACTTTTTATTGCCCTTGCGTGCCGCCAGTTCTGCCTTGATTTCGCGCATCGTGGCTTCCACCTGGGATTTCTGGTAGAAGTTTCCATCGCCTGCTCCCAGGGCGATCTGAAGTTGGTCCATGGCGGCACTGGGATTATCCAGCAACAGGTAGGCATGGGCCAGGGCTTCATGACTCATCATCTGCTGATTCAGTGCAGAATAAGCCTGGGACTGGAATTCGTAGAGTTGCTCATCGCTGCTGGTGAGTGAAATCCGTTCGTTGATGATCTTGAGCGCCTGTTCAGGTAACCCTGCGGTCAGCAAAGCCGTGATATAACCGTAATTGAGCGCACGCTCATCGGGAAAGCGCTGCAATCCATGTTGAAACTGTAGAATGGCCTGATGCACATGCCCCGAGTCCAATGTGATCTGAGCGCGCAGACTGTCAAATAAAGCATTGGGCGGAGAAACGGCGCGCACCTGTTCGAGCAGGGACTGAGCCTCTCCATAAGCGCGACTACGCCACAGCGCAACCGCCTTTCCATAGAGCAAAGGAACGTCCTCGGAACGATGGATATCGTAGTCGTGATTCTGAAAACTTTCCAGTGCTTCATGGGGGGTTCCCACCAGAGCCTGAATACGGGCCTTGATAAGCGCGAAATCCGGACCATCCTGAACTTGCCGGTAAGGAACGTTCTGCAACCTGTCCTGTATTTCCGCCAAACGTTCGGTGGTCAAGGGGTGAGTCTGGAGAAAGGCAGGTGCCCCTTCATAAAAGCGACCATAACGCCCCAACTTGGTAAAAAAAGTCGCCATGGCACGGGGATCGTAGTCAGTCTTGAGAAGGCGACGAATGCCCAGCCGATCGGCTTCCCGTTCATTCCCCCGAGAAAAGTTCAGTTGGGCCTGGACCATCCCGGCCTGTGCCCCCACCACCCCACCCATGGCCCCATCAGGACTGCTGCGCGCCGCCAGAATGGCCGCCGCCATGGCCGCCAGGGAGAGGGGCAAATTCTTGTTCTGATCCTCCATGGCACGGGCAATATGATGCTGGGTGACGTGGGAGATTTCGTGGGCCAGTACCGAGGCCAGTTCAGACTCATTGTCCGCCGCTTCGATCAGCGCCGTATGTACCCCGATGAACCCACCGGGCAAGGCGAAGGCATTGAGTGTGGGATCTTCCAGAATAAAAAATTCGAAGTGATGCTGATCGCCCAGATCATCACTCACGGCCAACAAACGGTGCCCCACGGAACTGACAAAATCTACGCTCTCCGGATCGTTGAAATAGGCGGGATCCGCGCGGATCTCCTGCATCACCTGGCGTCCCAGAGCCATCTCGTCCTTGCTCGACAATGTCATGGAAGAACTGTCGCCCAGGTCGGGTAACTCGTAGGCCGTCAAGTGAACGGACAGCATGCTGACATAAAGAAAAAGTAACCATCGTTTCATGGTGCTCATGATACCTTACCCGCGGAAGTTTTCGCGGAAACCCCTCGGGACTATGGCCTGTCCCCCTGCTTCAAAGGGTAGTCAGACGCGCCAACTGGACTTCCACCTCGGCCAGAGACTGACGAAAGCGAGCCAAACGTTCCCGTTCCTGAGCAACCACAGTGGCAGGCGCACGATCCACGAAACCGGGGTTATCCAGTTTGGCGCAACAGCGCTCTACTTCGATTCTGGTCTTGTCCCGTTGTTTGGTCAGACGTTCAATTTCCGCGGGGACATCCACCTGCACCTGCAATTGCATCTGAAGGTGATCCACCGTTACCACCGGCGCCTCCACCGACAGCAAAGGCGTAGCACTGGTATCCACCCCCGTGAGGCGTGCCAGATGCATCAGATAGTGTTCCATACCCAAAAGCGCCTGCGTGGCACCCGCCACTTTGAGAGGCAGTCGCTCTGCCGGACTGATGTTCATTTCTCCACGCAAGGTACGGCAACCGTTGACCCATGCCTTGAGACGTTCCATCGCCTCGTTGGCGGCAGGATCGGGGACCAACGCAGGTTGAGGAAAGGGTTGCAGGGCAATGCTGGAACCCATGGCATCCAGGGAAGCCACCTGCTGCCACAACTCCTCGGTGATGAAGGGCATCAGGGGGTGAGTCAGGCGCAGAGCCGTTTCCAGGATCGAGCGCAATGTAGCATGGGTGGTGACCGCCGTATCGGGGTTAGCCAACTGGGTCTTGGCCAATTCCACATACCAGTCACAGAAGTCTTCCCAGATGAATTCGTACAGGGTACGGGCCACCAAATCAAACCGATATTGGGCAAAATGCTCATGCACCGCCCGAATGGTGGCATCGAGACGCTGTCCAATCCAGCGGTCTGCCACCGTCGGCGACTGAGCCAGTCCCTCCGGGGTTTCCTGCATCAGGACGAAGCGCGTGGCATTCCACAACTTGTTGCAAAAATTTCGGTAGCCATCACATCGTTGCAGATCAAACTTGATATCTCTTCCATGAGTGGCGAGACTGGCAAAGGTAAAACGCAGGGCATCGGTACCAAAGGCTGGAATACCCTGAGGAAATTCAGCACGGGTGGCCTTCTCGATCTTTTCAGCCTGACGAGGGTCCATAAGGTGAGCGGTGCGCTTGGTCACCAGGGATTCCAGATCGATTCCATCGATCAGATCCAGAGGATCTAGCACGTTGCCACGGGACTTGCTCATCTTGTGGCCCTGGGCATCGCGCACCAGACCGGTAACAAAAACCTCCCGGAAAGGCACCTGACCGGTGAAATGCGTGGTCATCATGACCATGCGAGCCACCCAGAAGAAAATGATGTCGAAGCCCGTCACCAACACACTACTGGGCAGGAACTGGTGCAGTTCCGGGGTATCCGTCGGCCAACCCAGGGTAGAAAAGGGCCAGAGTGCCGAGGAGAACCAGGTATCGAGCACATCGTCATCCTGACGCAGGGGTTTCCCGGCCTGTCGTTCCGCCTCCTGCTGGTTCTCGGCCACATAAACTTGTCCCGCATCATCGTACCAGGCGGGAATCCGGTGCCCCCACCACAATTGTCGGGAAATACACCAATGTTGCAAATTGCCCAGCCAATGCTCGTAGGTATGAATCCAATTACCCGGCACAAACCGGATCTGTCCTTCGTGCACCACGCGCAAGGCCTCTTGGCCCATGCGCTCGGTATCGAGAAACCATTGATCTGAAAGCATGGGTTCGATCACTGCGCCACTGCGGTCACCGCGCGGAATCATCAGGGTATGCGGTTTTACTTCGGCCAGCAGGTTCCGGGCCGCCAGGTCGTCGATAAGACGTTGACGGGCACGAAAACGCTCCAGTCCACGATATTCAGGGGGTACCTGATCGTTCAAGTGGGCATCCGGGGTAAAGATGTTGATGGGCGTCAATCCATGCCGCCTGCCCATCTGATAATCGTTGAAATCATGGGCCGGGGTGATTTTGACACAGCCCGTGCCGAAGGCAGGATCCACCGACTCATCGGCAATCACCGGAATAGTGCGGTCCGTCAGAGGCAAATGAAGCGCGTGCCCGATGAGGTTGCAATAACGCTCGTCGGCAGGGTGCACCGCCACTGCCACATCGCCCAGCAAGGTTTCGGGACGGGTGGTGGCCACTACCAGATAGCCCTGACCATCCACGCGAGGATACCGGATATGCCAAAGATGCCCCGATTCTTCGTGGGCCTCCACTTCCAGGTCAGACACCGCCGTCTGCAGGTGAGGATCCCAGTTCACCAGACGCTGGCCGCGATAGATCAATCCTTCTCGATAGAGGCGGACGAACACCTGGGTGACGGCCTGACTGAGGTCCTCATCCAGAGTAAAACGCTCGCGGGTCCAGTCACAGGAACTGCCCAAACGCCGCATCTGCCGGGTAATGGTGGAACCCGACTGTTCCTTCCACTGCCACACCCGCTCCAGAAAGGCCTCCCGTCCCAAAGTGGCGCGCCCTTCGCCCTTGGCTTCCAGTTGACGTTCCACCAGCATCTGGGTGGCAATCCCGGCATGATCCGTCCCTGCTTGCCACAGCACATTCTCGCCCTTCATTCGATGGTAGCGAATCAGGGCATCCATGAGGGTATGCTGAAAGGCATGCCCCATATGCAGCGTCCCCGTTACATTGGGCGGCGGCAGCAGGATACAGTACGCAGGCGTCTGGGGATCAAGGGAAGGCTTGAAATCACCACGCGCTTCCCAAACAGGGTACCAGTGCGCCTCAATGGCCTGAGGGTCAAAAATTTTGGCAAGACTCATGGAAAACAATCCAGTAATTAAGGGTGGAGCCCAAGGCTCAAAAACGATGGTTCGCCAGATTATGGGCCTGCACTTCAAAACCCCGCTGACGATAGAAACGGAAACGCTCCCGTGCCTGCGCTGCATCCTGATCGATCTGACTGACGATTTCCGCCAGACGTTCGAAACGGGCAAAGTACAACGGCGGGTCTGAACGCAGGTTGATCAACACCCGGTGGGAGCGCGGTTCCATTTCCAGGGCATCGATGACGATGGGGGTTTCCGCAGCCAATGCGTGATCGGACCGACAATGGGGCACGAATTCGGCCTGCGGATGGGTCCACAACCTCTGGTCCAGTTGCTGAGCCATGACTTCGTCCGGCACCCGCAACCACACGGGCAGTCCTTGCGCCCATGCCTTGCAGGTCAACTGCAGGGCCACCGGCACCTTGTCCGCCACATGGGTGTAAAAGTCGATGCGTGTCACCCTTACCCCTGACAGCGCTGTTGCAGAAAACGGCAAAACAACCGAACAGGACGGCCTGTGGCTCCCTTTTCCTTGCCACTGCGCCATGCCACGCCAGCGATATCCAAATGAGCCCAACGGTACCGTTTAGTGTAATTCGCCAAAAAACTCGCTGCCGTAATGGTCCCGGCAGGACGACCCGCCACGTTGGCCATGTCTGCAAAGTTGCTCTTCAGCCCTTCCTGGTACTCTTCCCACAAGGGCAAAGGCCAGGCGCGATCACCACTGTAATCCCCTGCTGTCTGCAATTCATTGCGCAGAACCTCGTCATTCGCCATTAACCCTGCGGCTTCGTGCCCCAGAGCAATGACACAGGCCCCGGTCAAGGTCGCCACATCCACCACCACGACAGGTTCAAAACGTTCAGCGTAGGTCAGGGCATCGCACAAAATCAGACGCCCTTCCGCATCAGTATTGAGAATCTCGATGGTTTGGCCAGATAAACTCTTGACCACATCCCCAGGACGGGTGGCCCCGCCCCCCGGCATGTTCTCGCAGGTGGGAATGAGCGCCACGACATTCAGGGGCAATTTCATTTCAGCCAAGGCACGCATCGTCCCCAGGACACTGGCTGCACCACACATGTCAAATTTCATTTCATCCATTTCTGGCGCGGGTTTCAAGGATATCCCGCCGGTGTCGAAGGTGATGCCCTTGCCCACCAGCACCACCGGCTTGGCTCTGGCCTTGCCTCCGGCGTATTCCATGATGATGAACCGGGGAGGAAGATGGCTGCCCGCCGCCACAGCCAACAACGCGCCCATACCCAACTTTTCCATGTCGGCACGGTCCAGCACGCGCACCTTGAGCCCCCAGTCCTTGCCCACAGCCTGCGCCGTTTCCGCCAGGTGGGTAGGTGTACACAGATTGGGCGGCAAATTACCCAGATCCCGCGTCAAATCGGTTCCGTTAGCCACTGCCTGAGCTTGTTCCACGAAACCCTGGGCTTTTTTGAGCGACAGGGAGGAAGGCAGCAGGAGGACGGTTTTTTGCCAGTGAGAAGACGGTTTTGGGGTCTGAGTCTGCTTTGGGATACGGTAACGCTGTTCCCTCAAGGTCAAAACGGTCTGTTCCAGCACCCAGACACTGTCCCGACCCGCCATATCCAACTCGGTCAGAGTACACAGCACTTCCTTGACGGCGGTGTTCGCCAGAGCCTGCTCCATGGAACATACCAGGGTACGGTAAGTGCTGTCCTTGAGGGGATCGCTGCCCGTTTCCACCAGCAGCACACGGCTCGCCGTCACCCCTTGAAGTCCGGATAACAGGAGTGTTTTGCCCGCCTCTGCAGCCAGATCTCCTCGTTTGAGAATCTGCGTCAACTGACCTTCACTCGCCTGGTCAAGGGCCTGGGCAGCGGGGGTCAAACAACGGCCTCCCGTCACTGGAACGACGACACAGGCGGTCTTGGTTGAAGCCGGATGTGCTACTTTGAGTGTAAATTCCACGGGGTTTCTCCCTAAAGGGTCATGACCTGAGATAAAGCAGGAGATTATCCCGCCATCCCGGATTGAAGTCAAAAAGCAGGCCGGAGTTTCCGCCGGTCCCAACGAATTTCATGGATCTTCCCTGCGCTCCCGGATCTCCCGGGAACGACGCTGGCCCATCCACCAGCGCCAGGACCAGACACGCTGGCGTTGCTGCAACCAGATCCATGCCACGGTCAAAAAGAGCAGATGCACGGGCCACAAGCCAATCCAGAAGGGCAGTTTACCCTGCGCCACCCAAGCCTGTGCAATACTCATACAGTTGTAATACACCATGTAGGCCAGCAGGGCAAAAATCATGTTGGTGGAACGTCCACCCCGCACGTTAATGTAGGACAGGGGTACAGAAAACACGGACAGCACCAGCAGGCTCAACGGCAACCCCAGACGCCAGTGCAATTCCCCCCACCCTTCCAGAGTGGGGTTGCGGAGCAGGTTCTGAGCCGACATAGATTTTACCGAAAGGGCCGCCGCCGTCACCCCATGCTGATCGATGCGCAGGCGCGCTTGCTCAAAATCCACCAGACGATAGTTGAGCGTGCCCGGTTCCCCCTCATAACGGCGTCCATGTTGCAACACCACGAAGCGATCTCCATTGGGTTCCGTCGCAATGTAACCACTGTCCGCTGCGATCACGCCCACCTGATGGCCCTGAACAGACTGAACGAAGACATTGGAAACCTTCTCCTTGCTTTGGGACAGGGCATCCACGAAGAATACCTGATCTGACTGATGCGACTCCCGGAACACGCCGGGCGTGATCTGGGAGGTGTCGTCCTGCACATCCAATTGTTTCTGATACTGTGCCTTCTGCCCAATGGCCCAGGGCGCAATGACCAGACTGAGAAGCGCCACCACCAGAGCCATGGGCACCGTGAAGCGCAGTACCGGACCGAGAAAACGGTTCAGGCTGACCCCGGCACTCTGCCAGATGATCATTTCCGAGTCGCGGTAGAAACGGGTCATGGCCAGCAGCAGGGCCGTAAAAATAGAAGCGGACAACAAGACCGGCAGGTAAGTCAAGGAACCAAAAGCCAACATGGCCATCACTGCGCTGCCCGACAAGGTCCCTCCCGCCGCCAATCCCAGCAATTTGACCAAACTGACGGTCAGCAGAATGGCCAGCAAAATGACCATGGCCATCAATGCCGTGCGCGCAAACTCCTTGCGTAAGAGCCGACTGAAGAGCATGATGTCCTCTGAACCCGATAGTCCTCCATTCTATCAAGAAGCAGGGAAACGGCGCTGTGTCCTAGGGGCACTTTTCTGCGGGCAGTTCCGACTGCGGGTTTCACTCAAACCAGTTTCGCTATAGAATCTAGCGACTTTTGAGTAATAAACGAGGCTAGAGCATGATGGCATCACCCCCCAAGGATCACGATTCAGATCCCCAGGAAACGCAGGAATGGCTGGATGCGCTGAATGGCGTGCTCTGTGCGGAGGGACCGGAACGGGCCCATTTCCTGCTTGAACGATTGGTGGACAAGGCTCGTCGTTCGGGGGCCTTCCTGCCCTATAGTGCCAATACGGCCTACCTCAATACCATTCCTCCAGCGCTCGAAGAACCCATGCCCGGGAACCCGGAAATGGAGTACCGCATCCGTTCCCTGATTCGCTGGAATGCCTTGGCCATGGTGGTGCGGGCCAACAAGGGTGGGGAAGAACTGGGTGGGCATATCGCCAGTTTTCAGTCGGCGGCCACTCTGTATGATGTGGGCTTCGACTACTTTTTTCGTGCACCTACCCCGGAGCATGGGGGGGATGTGCTCTACACCCAAGGTCACTCGGCCCCGGGCATTTATGCCCGCGCCTTTCTGGAAGGACGCCTGAGCGAAGAACAACTGGCCCACTTCCGCCGCGAAGTGGAGGGCAAGGGGTTATCCAGTTACCCCCATCCCTGGCTCATGCCCGATTTTTGGCAAATGCCCACCGTCTCCATGGGACTTGGTCCCCTCATGTCCATTTATCAGGCCCGTTTCATGAAATACCTGCAAAACCGCGGGTTGGCCCAGACCGAAGGACGCAAGGTGTGGGCTTTCATGGGCGATGGAGAGATGGACGAACCCGAATCTCTGGGCGCCATTTCCCTGGCCGCCCGAGAAAATCTTGACAACCTGATCTTCGTGGTGAATTGTAACCTGCAACGTCTCGACGGTCCCGTGCGCGGAAATGGCAAAATCATTCAGGAACTGGAAGCGGATTTTCGCGGGGCTGGCTGGAACGTCATCAAAGTGATCTGGGGAAGCCCCTGGGATGCCCTCATTGCCAAGGACACGAGTGGCTTGCTGCTGCAGCGCATGATGGAAGCCGTGGATGGGGAATACCAAAGTTTCAAGGCACACGATGGCGCCTACGTGCGTCAGCATTTTTTCGGCAAGTATCCCGAGTTGCTGCGCCTGGTGGCCAACATGTCCGATGACGAGATCTGGCATCTGTCGCGCGGCGGACACGACGCCTTCAAGGTCTATAATGCCTACCTGGCGGCGGTGCGTCACAGTGACCAACCCACGGTGATTCTGGCCAAGACCATCAAAGGCTATGGTATGGGCGAAGCGGGCGAAGGGCAAAACATCACCCACCAACAAAAGAAGATGGGCGAAAGCGCCCTCAAGCAGTTCCGTAACCGCTTCAAGATCCCCATCGACGATGCCGTAATTGCCGCTGCCCCCTTCTACCGCCCTGCCGATGACAGCCCGGAGATCCGTTATCTGCAGGAACGGCGCCAGGCTCTGGGCGGCTATCTGCCGGTGCGGCACAGTGCCAGTGCGCCTCTGGACATCCCCCCCCTGGAATATTTTGGACCCTTGCTGGAAGCCAGTGGCGAACGTCATCTATCCACCACCATGGCCTTCGTGCGTCTCCTTAATCTACTCATCCGCGATGAGACACTGAGTCAGCGCATCGTCCCCATTGTTCCCGACGAATCCCGTACCTTCGGCATGGAGGGCATGTTCCGTAGCCTGGGCATCTATTCTTCCGTGGGGCAATTGTACGAACCCCAGGATCATGATCAACTGATGTACTACCGCGAAAGCGTGAATGGTCAGATCCTCCAGGAAGGGATCAATGAAGCCGGCGCTTTCTCTTCCTGGATCGCTGCCGCCACGTCTTATTCCACCCATGGCGTCACCACTCTCCCGTTCTATATTTTTTATTCCATGTTCGGTTTTCAGCGCGTCGGTGATCTGGCCTGGGCGGCAGGGGACATGCAGTGTCGCGGCTTCCTCATCGGCGGGACGGCGGGACGGACCACCCTGAATGGCGAAGGGTTGCAGCACCAGGACGGACACAGTCAGGTTCATGCCTCCTTCATTCCCAACTGTATCTCCTACGACCCTACCTATGCCTATGAACTGGCGGTCATCATTCAAGACGGCCTGCATCGCATGTTCCACGCTCAGGAAAACGTCTTTTACTACCTCACCACCATGAATGAAAACTATGCCCACCCTGCGCTTCCCGAGGGGGCACGGGAAGGCATTCTCAAAGGCATGTACCTATTGCATGAACGGGCGGCATCCAGGGGCCCTTGCGTCCAGTTGCTGGGATCGGGCACCATCCTGCGCGAAGTGGAGGCAGCTGCCCAACTGTTGGCCACGGACTGGGGCGTGTCGAGCAACGTGTGGAGTTGCCCCAGTTTCAATGAATTGGCCAGAGAAGGTCAAAATGTCCTGCGCCACAACCGTCATCACCCCACAGAACCGGCTCAGATTCCCTACGTCACCCAGTGTCTGAAAGACACCCGTGGGCCGGTGATTGCGGCCACCGACTACATCAAAACCTTCACGGAACAAATCCGTGCCTTCGTACCCCGTCGTTTCGTAACCCTAGGTACCGATGGATTTGGCCGTTCCGACACGCGCGCCCAATTGCGCCATTTTTTCGAAGTAGATCGTTACTATGTGGTGGAAGCCGCACTCCATGCCTTGGCTGACGAGGGCGTAATCCCCCTGTCCCAGGTGGCCGAAGCGCAACGAAAATATGCTCTCGACCCCGCCAAACCGAATCCGCTGAAGGTCTGACCCCATGGCACTAAAAAGCAACTTATTTAAACAGATCAAAGAGTTGCTTTTTGGTCCGGCGCGCGACCCCTTTGCGCCGGAAACCCGTCAGCACATCGCCCTCATGGCCTTTTTTGCATGGGTGGGACTGGGTGCCGATGGACTATCCTCCTCGGCCTATGGGCCGGAAGAAGCCTTCAAGGCCCTGGGTACCCATGTCCACCTCAGCCTTTATCTGGCCATTGCCACGGCCTTCACGGTTTTCCTCATCTCCACTGCCTATAACCAGGTCATCGAACTGTTTCCCACAGGCGGTGGAGGCTATAAGGTTGCCACCCAACTGATCGGGCCTCACGCCGGTCTGATCAGCGGTGCTGCCCTGATCGTGGATTATGTCCTGACCATTGCTATTTCCGTGGCCAGCGGGGTGGACGCCGTTTTCAGTTCCCTGCCCACGGCCTGGCAAAGTCACAAACTGACCGTCGAACTGTTCCTCACCCTGTTTCTGATGTTCCTGAACCTGCGCGGCATGAAGGAGAGCATCAAGATCCTGACCCCCATCTTCATGGGCTTCGTCATCACCCATGTGCTGATCATCGTGTATGGGGTGGCCATCCGCGGAAACGAGATCCCCTCCATCGTCCATCAGACGCTGCATGAAACCTCTTCTCTGGCGGGCCAGATGGGTTGGGTCTTTGTGGCCTCCCTGTTCCTGCGCGCCTATTCCATGGGGGGCGGAACCTATACGGGGATCGAAGCGGTCTCCAACAATGTCAATGTTCTCCAGGAACCCCGTGTACATACCGGAAAACTGACCATGTTCTACATGGCCACTTCCCTGGCCTTCACGGCGGGGGGCATCATCCTGATCTACCTGTTGTGGAATGCCGTCCCCTCCAGCAATGGCGAGACCCTGAACGCCGTTGCTTTCCGTTCGGTCATCGCATCCCTAGGTTTCAGTCCCGGCCTTTCCTATGTGCTTCTCACCACCGTGCTGGTCCTCGAAGGGGCGCTTTTGTATGTGGCCGCCAATACCGGCTTGCTGGGCGGCCCCGCCGTACTGGCCAACATGGCCAATGACGGTTGGACACCCTCCCAGTTCAGTTCCCTGTCCAGTCGTCTGGTCACCAAGTACGGAATCCTTCTGATGGGCATAGCAGCCCTCTTCATCCTGCTCTGGAGTGGTGGCGTCGTGGACCTGCTGGCGGTGCTCTACAGCATCAATGTCTTTCTCACCTTCAGTCTCTCGCTCACGGGACTGACCCTGTACTGGTGGAAGCACCGCGAACATCCCCAATGGGCCCTTCGCCTCGGGGTCTCCGTGGTAGGATTGATCGTGACTTCGAGCATCCTCATGGTCACCCTGGCGGAAAAGTTTTTTGAAGGCGGGTGGATGACCCTCCTCATCACCAGCGCCGTCATTGGCCTGTGCCTGCTGATTCGCCAGCATTACCGCGAAACAGCCGCCCAGATGGCCAAGGCCGACCATCTGCTGTCCCAGCTCCCGGCCACCCCGGTAGTCACCCCCCCTGCCCTCGATCCCGATGCGCCCACCGCCGTCTTTCTGATCAGTCAGGCCAAAGGCACGGGCATGCATACCCTCCTGTGGGTCCAGCGACTCTTTCCCAACGTCTACCGCAATTTTGTGTTCCTCAGTGTGGGTGCCGTGGACACTCAAAGTTATGGCGGAGAAGGATCGATTGAAGGACTCAAGGAATCCGTTCATTCCGCCTGCGACTACTATGTCAATTTCTGCCATCGGAATGGCATTGCCGCCAAGTCCTACGAAGCCTATGGCACGGACCGAATCGCCGAACTCACCCGTCTGTCCGAGCAGGTCCACGAAGAATTTCCCAACAGCATCTTTTTTGCCAGCAAATTGATTTTCGTCCACGATAACTGGCTGACGCGCATCCTCCATAATCAAACCGCCCTGCAAATGCAACGTATCCTTCATCTCCAGGGCATGACCATGGTGATCCTGCCCATGAAGGTCGACTGAGACATGCTACCTACCTGATGATCCCTTTATGGTCCTCGCCTCCACCACTTACCCTTTATTTCGCTGCCTGAATTCCTGGCTCTCTCCTGGGGGCAGTACGGGCTCCCTGTCCATCCTGATCTACCACCGCGTGCTGCCCAAACCCGACCCCCTTTTTCCGGACGAGGTGGATGCTCAACGTTTTGATGCGCAGTTGAATCTGCTCAAGAATGTCTTTCACATCCTCCCCTTGCCCGAAGCGGTGGAAAGATTAAAAAACCATGTCTTGCCCCCGCGCGCTGCCTGCCTCACCTTCGATGACGGGTATGCCGATAACGCCTCCATTGCACTCCCACTGCTGAAAAAGCACGGGGTCTGCGCCACTTTTTTCGTAGCCTCGGGCTACTTGAATGGAGGGTGCATGTTCAATGATCGCGCCATCGAGTTGGTCCGCCAGCATCCCGCAGAATCCATCGATCTTCGCTTTCTCGAATTGGGATCACTCCCTCTGACGACCTTGGCAGAGCGGAAATCCGCCCTCGCGATCCTGCTGCAACGCCTCAAATACGAGGCGCCGGAAGTGCGTTGCGACCATCTCCACCATCTTGAAACGCAGTTGGGGGTCACCCCCCCTTCCCACCTCATGATGAATGATGCCCAAGTAATATCTCTGCACCAAGCGGGGATGAGTATTGGGGGACATACGGTCAATCACCCCATTTTGACCTCCCTTCCGCCCGCCATTGCGCGCCGAGAAATCGAGCAGAACCATGCCTGCCTGACCCGATTGCTGGGCAGTCCTCCTGTCCTGTTCGCCTATCCCAACGGAAAATTCGGTCAGGATTACCGTCAGGAACATGCCGATATGGTGCGGGAAATGGGATACTCGGCAGCACTTTCCACCGAACCAGGCATTGCCCGGGGAGAAAGCGATCTCTTTCATTTGCCGCGTTTCACTCCCTGGGACCGCTCACTCCTGCGTTTCTCCCTGCGCCTCAGTCAAAACCTGTGGACCCATTCCTGAGTATCAATGTTTCTCTCGCACCGGTCGTTTCAGGGCATATACCACGGGGATGAATACTAGGGCCAAGGTGCCCAGCAAGCGAAAGTCATCCATGAAGGAAAGCAGGCTGGCCTGTCTTTGCACGGTGGCATACAACAAGGCGTGCGCCACCGCCACCCCATGACTGCCGACCCCTGCCAACTGGTGGATCACGCCCGCCAGCCACGCCTGGGTCGCCGTGGAGGAATCGGTCAAATGAGTCGTCAGAACGCTTTGATGACGTTGTGTCCCGCGCGTCAACCAGGTTTGAACCAGGGATATGCCGAAACTCCCCCCCAGATTGCGCGACAAGTTGATGATGGCCGAAGCGTTGCTGCTTTTGTTCGGAGGCACCCACGAGTAAGCTGCCGCATTGACGGGCACGAAGAGAAACCCCAACCCGATCCCCTGCAGGATTCTCAAAGTCGCCAAAGACCAGTAATCCGCCTGCAAATTCATATGGGAAAAAAGATACAAGGCCACCCCGTTACACAACAACCCAAAGGCAATCATGTGGCGCACATCCACCTTGTTGATGGCCCATCCCACGAAGGGCAATACCAATAACACGGTCAATGCGCCAGGAGACAACAACATTCCTGCCTGAGTGGCCGAATACCCCATCAGGGCCTGGACCCACATGGGAAGGAGCACCGTACTGCCAAACAGGATAAATCCCACCAGAAACATCAAGATATTGCTGAACAGAAAGTTTCTTTCCTTGAGCAGATTGAAATCCACCATGGGGTAATGTTGACGGGTTTCCCAAAAGGGTAGAATAAGCAGTGACAGGGTCGACAGCGCTGACATCAGCATGATAAAGGGCGATGAAAACCAGTCGTCTTGCTGCCCTCGGTCCAGCACCACCTGCAAACAGCCAAATCCCACCGACAATAACACGAACCCTTTCCAATCCACCGTGAATCCCCGGCGCCTAAACTCGGCGCTCTGTTCAATCAAAGCAGGAGGATCCGACAACAGCCGCCGGGACAGATACAAGGACAGAAATCCCACAGGGACATTGATCAGGAAGATCCAGCGCCAGGAAAAGGTATCCGTAATCCAACCGCCGATGGTCGGGCCAATGGCCGGTGCCAAAACGGTCGTGATGCCATACACCGCAAAAGCCATGCCCCGTTTCGAAGGAGGAAAACTGTCCGTCAAGATGGCTTGAGAACAGGGCTGCAATCCCCCGCCACCGATGCCTTGCAGGGTACGAAACAGGATCAGGGTAGTCAGGTTGGGGGCCAGGCCACACAGTAACGAACTGACGGAAAACATGGCCACACAGAACAGGTAAAATCGGCGGCGCCCGAAGAGCGTGGATAACCAACCGCTCATGGGCAAGACGATGGCGTTGGACACCATATAAGAAGTCAATACCCACACGGCTTCGTCTTCGCTCACGGACATATCCCCGGCAATGTGACGCAACGCCACATTGGCAATGGAAATATCCAGGACCTCCATAAAGGTGGTCAAAGCCACGGTCACGGCCACCCACCACGGGCTGATCAAATCTCCACGAAAATTACGGGGGGGAGAAAACGCACCCATCGGGGAAGCCGCCATTCAAACAAATCTCCATATCACGCCAGGCAATTACTGAAATTCAGGCATGATTCCACCGATCATCCTGAAATGTCAAAGTGCCACGTTAACACAAAGTAGTGAGCGTTTGAGGACGTCTTCCCTGGCAGTGATCAACTTTCTCAACCTGTTCCAAATTTTGGGTAGCATAAATATCCTTCTATGGGTTATCCTCATGACTTAATCGGTAAATCACTGTTCAGGTCAGGAGGCATCATGTCTGTGGTGGGCGAAGAGAGGATCATTTCCGTAGTCGGTTTGGGTTATGTGGGATTGCCCGTGGCTGTAGCCTTTGGCAAAGTGCGTCGAACCATTGGCTTTGACATCAATCCGGTACGAATCCGGGAGTTGCGCGCCGGGCATGACCGGACAGGAGAAGTGGAAGAGGGAGGCCTCGAAAAAGCGGATATCCTGTACACGGATCAGATCAGCGATCTCCAGTTGGCAAATTTTCATATCGTCGCTGTCCCAACCCCTGTCAACGATGCCAATCAACCCGACCTCACCCCCATGTTGAAGGCCTCGGGAACCGTGGGAAGTGCCCTGAAGAAGGGGGATATCGTGGTTTATGAATCCACGGTCTACCCCGGAGTAACGGAAGAGGAATGCGTCCCTATTCTGGAAGCGAAATCCGGCCTCAAATGTGGCGTCGATTTCAAGGTGGGCTATAGTCCTGAGCGCATCAACCCCGGAGACAAGGAACACACCTTTACCAAGATCAAGAAGGTGGTATCGGGACAGGATGCGGAAACCTGCGAAATCGTTGCTCAGGTCTATGAATCCGTGGTCACAGCAGGCGTTCACCGTGCTCCCTCCATCAAGGTGGCCGAGGCCGCCAAGGTCATCGAGAATACCCAACGGGACCTGAATATCGCCCTGATGAATGAACTGGCCCTGATTTTTGACCTGATGAATATCGATACCAATGCCGTGCTGGAAGCCGCCGGCACCAAATGGAACTTTCTCAAGTTCAAACCGGGACTGGTGGGTGGTCACTGCATCGGCGTAGACCCCTATTATCTCACCCATAAGGCCGAAAAATTGGGATACATTCCCCAGGTCATCCTTTCCGGGCGACGTATCAACAATGGCATGGGGAAATTTGTGGCCCAACGCTGTGTCAAGGAAATGGTCCATGCCGGACATGTCATCTCGGGCAGTCGCGTCACCGTCCTGGGACTCACCTTCAAGGAAAACTGTCCGGACCTGCGTAATTCCAAGGTCATCGATATCATTCATGAACTACAGGATTACGGAATCGAGGTACAGATCCACGATCCCCTGGCGGACCCCCACGAGGCTGAGGAGGAATACGGCGTTTCCCTCACCCCCACCGTTGCCTTGAAACCCGCAGCAGCCGTGATTCTGGCGGTGGCCCATGATGAATATCGAACCCTTCAAACCGAGGGAATATTATCCCTGATGGGCGATTGCCCCGTCCTGATCGATGTCAAGGGACTTTTTTCCCGCGACGATTTCTCCCAATCCAATCTGCGTCTCTGGCGGCTATGACCACGCACTATGACCTCATTCAAAACAAGATCCAGGCCGCACCACGCCGTTGGGCCATTACCGGAGTGGCAGGGTTCATCGGTTCCAACCTGCTCGAGACCTTGCTTCGACTGGATCAGACCGTCGTGGGATTGGATAATTTTTCCACCATCGACGACTGTAACCTGAAGCAGGTTCAGAAACTGGTTGGAGAACCCCGTTGGAAAAACTTCACTTTTTTCAAAGGAGATATCCGCCACCTGGACGATTGCCAGCGCGTCTGTGACAGGGCGGATATCGTGTTGCATCAGGCGGCCCTGGGCAGTGTTCCCCGTTCCATCGAGGACCCTCTGACCACCCATGCCAGCAACATCGATGGATTCCTCAACATGCTGAGAACAGCTCAACTCATGGGGATCGAACGCTTCATCTATGCCGCCTCGAGTTCCACTTATGGGGACCATCCTGGGCTTCCCAAAAAGGAAGAGATCATCGGCAACCCCCTCTCTCCCTATGCCGTCACGAAACTGGTCAATGAACTCTACGCGCAGGTCTTTGACCGGGTCTATCAGTTCAAGGCCACCGGTCTGCGCTATTTTAACGTCTTCGGCCCCCGCCAAAATCCGGAAGGTGCCTATGCAGCCGTGATTCCCAAGTGGTTTGGTGGGTTATTGAAGGGGAATCCGATCGATATCAATGGCGACGGTGAAACCAGCCGTGATTTCTGTTATATCGACAATGTCATCCAAGCCAATATTCTGGCGGCCTGTACGGAACGGCCCGAGGCCCTGGGACAGGTCTATAACATTGCTTACTCCGAATCCACCACCCTCAACCAGTTGTATGCGCTGATCTGCGCTCAACTGAAGCAGCGTGCGCCAAACCGGGAGATCCCCGGCCCCCGTTACCGGGATTTTCGGGCGGGCGATGTCCGCCACTCCCTGGCAGACATTCACAAAGCCCGACAACTTCTGGGTTACGAGCCCCGTTTCTCGGTCAAGGAAGGACTGGAAAAGGCTGCGGACTGGTACACGCACAATCTGTGAGTTCGTTTCTACAGGCACCTTATGAGTAAACCCATTCATCACCCTGCCTGTTTTGCCATGGGAACGGGCGATCCCTTGTCCATCGGCGGCATCGATCTCCCGCGCCTAGCCCATCAAGTCGGCCAAACCCCCTTCTTTGCCTATGACCGCACAGGTATTTTCAAGCGTGTTCAGATGTTACGCTTCCTGCTCCCCAAGGGCATTCACCTGCACTATGCCATCAAGGCCAACCCCATGCCCGCCGTGGTCCAGTTTCTTGCCACTCAGGTGGATGGTCTGGATGTGGCTTCCGGAGGAGAACTGGGAATAGCGCTGGATACCCTGATTCCGCGCGCCCATATCAGTTTTGCCGGTCCCGGCAAATCTTCCCACGATCTTCTGATGGCCATGGCTGCTGGCGTTGTACTCAATCTGGAGTCCGAAGGAGAACTGGAGACGGTCTTCTCGCTGAGTGAACTACATGGCTACCGTCCCAAAGTGGCCATCCGGGTCAACCCGGATTTTGAATTGCGGGGCTCCGGTATGCGCATGGGCGGGGGGGCCAAACCCTTCGGGGTGGATGTGGAACGGGTTCCCGCCCTGGTCCGCCGCATCCTGGCCTCTGACCTGGTTTTTCAGGGGTTTCATATTTTTAGTGGATCACAGAGCCTCAAGGCGGACGCACTCATTGAGGCCCAGAAAAACACCGTGGATCTGGCCATTCGGCTGGTTCAGGAGAGTGGGGCACCCCTCCCCACCCTGAATTTGGGAGGGGGCTTCGGGATTCCCTATTTTCCTGGCGAATCACCTCTGGAGCTCGAGCGGGTAGGAGATGCCTTGCAACACCTGTTACCTCACCTGCACCAGCAGTTGCCCGATACCCAACCCGTCATCGAATTGGGCCGCTACCTCGTCGGTGAAGCGGGTGTGTATGTGTGCCGCATCCTCGACCGCAAGGTTTCCCGGGGCCAGACTTTTCTCATCACCGATGGGGGATTACACCACCACCTGGCGGCATCCGGCAATTTTGGACAGGTCATTCGCAAGAATTATCCAGTGACCATCGTCACCCGGAAGAAATCCCCGCCCTTGGAAGAAGTCTCCGTGGTGGGCCCCCTGTGTACCCCCCTCGACCTCCTGGCGGACAAAATGCTCCTGCCCCGTGCCGAGGTAGGGGATCTGGTGGTGATTTACCAGTCCGGTGCCTATGGCCTGAGCGCCAGCCCTGCGGCTTTTCTGGGACACCCTCCGGCCCGTGAAGTATTGATCGGAGACCTGTAGCCATGACCGCATTGGCATTATTTTTCGGCCATCCGCGCTTTCAGGAACCAGACCTGAGCGAAATTTCCCGTATCCAGGGGGTGGAGAGCGCATGGCGCGAAGCCTATCGGCGTCATGGCCCTCAAGCCCCCAATCAGGTTCAAGGAGACTTTGCCGTGGCTTTTTCGCCAGAGCCGGGCAAGACTTTCATGGCCGTGGATCGCTTTGCGCGTCGTTCATTATGTTATCGCGTGGAGAATGCTTCGACCCTCCAGGTTGCCGCCCGCGCCGATGAAGTCGCTGCATCTTCTTCATCGTTGGATATGCAGGCCATTTACGACTACTTCCATTTTCATGTCATTCCCGCGCCACGGACGATCTTTCAGCAGGTGCTGCGTCTACCCGCCGCACATTACGGACTGTTCCAAGGAGGGAAACTGACGGTGGCCCACTACTGGCGACCACGGTTTACCTCCGCAGATTCCGCTGACTTTTCCTCTTTGAAGGAAGAGTTTCTGGATATTTTAAGGAGTTCGGTTCAAAGCCAGCGTCATGAGGGCGGTCGTACCGGCTGTTTCCTGAGTGGAGGCACCGACAGTTCCACCGTGACCGGCCTATTGAGCCAGCAATTCGGGGAAGGCGTGCCCACCTACTCCATCGGCTTTGATGCGGAAGGCTATGATGAAATGGAGTACGCACGCATTGCCTCCCGTCATTTCAAAACCCGGCACCATGAATACTATGTCACTCCGGAGGATTTGGTTCAGGGAATTCCGCGCGTCGCAGCCTACTACGACCAACCCTTCGGCAATTCTTCTGCCCTGCCCGGGTTTTACTGTGCCCAACTGGCCCAACAAGACGGTTTGCAACGATTGCTGGCAGGAGACGGGGGGGATGAATTATTTGGTGGAAACAGTCGATACGCCAAGCAAAAGTTATTTCACGCCTACACCCACGTACCTTCCATTCTGCGCCAGGGAATCCTCGAACCTCTGGCACCCCTTTTCAACCGACTTCCCCTGGTGCGCAAACTGGGCAGTTATATCGACCAAGCCAAAGTCCCCATGCCGGACCGAATCACTGCCTACGGGCTTCTGGAGCAGATCGGGGCAGAGAATATTTTTCCCGCACAGGTTCTTTCCTTGTTTTCACCGGCCATTCCCGGCACCTTGGAACGGGCAGTTTGGCACGAAACCGATGGGGCGGATTTTGTCAATCAGATGCTGGCCTACGACTGGCGCTTCACCCTGGCCGAAAATGATTTACCCAAAGTTTGCGGAACCACGACCTTGGCGGGTATCGAGGTAGGTTTTCCCCTGCTGGACGAACGGCTGGTGGATTTTTCCCTGAAACTCCCACCCCATTACAAGGTCAATGGTCTCAAACTGCGTTGGTTTTTCAAGGAAGCGTTACGAGGTTTTCTGCCGGAGGAAATCATCACCAAGCAAAAGCATGGTTTCGGTCTTCCCTTCGGCATATGGGTGCTGCGTCATCCATCCCTGCATCAGTTGGCCGAATCCTCCCTGCATCAACTGGCCGAACGTGGTCTGATTCGACATCCCTTCGTGAATCAATTGTTCCAGCAATACCTACCCGGCCATCCGGGGTTTTATGGGGAAATGGTGTGGATCCTCCTCATGCTGGAACAATGGTTTCAGGCCCATGCCAATCACTACCAGTTCTCCCCCTCTGCCTGATCCCTGGTCCCCGACTTTTTAAACCAAAGGGGATTTTGCATCCCACCGGCTGATCAGTGCGGAGCCCCTGGAGGCGCGGCGGGTACACTGCGCCATGGCTCTGGACAGTTCTGCACATAGGGGTAGTAGCCCTTGGCAGAAGCGCAGTAATACCAACTGTTGGCGGCCGTGTGCTGACTCGCCCCTGGAGGGGGCGGTGCCATGGACTGGGAATATTGCCGTTGCGGTGGCTGCCCTTGAGGGGGAGAAGAATAAACCACGGGTTGCTGCTGAACCACTACGGGCGGAGCCGCATAAACCACCGGCGCGGGATAGTAGGGGTACGGATAAACGCGATAAGGATTGGCCAACTCCGCTCCCACCAGGGCACCGGTTGCCAACCCCATCATTCCCCAGCCCCAACCCCAGCCACGATCTGCTTGCGCAGGTACTGCTCCCAGGACCCCACACACACCCAATCCCAGAAAGATCAATCGCATCGGTTTCAAACTTGTCATGGAATCCCTCCCAAATAAACTCAAAGCCTACAGAACCCATGGACTCAATGTAACTCGAAAAGTTCCCATCCCCCCACCTCAGCGACCTTGAAGGCTCAGGGGCTTGTCAATTTCGTACGAACGCATACAATGTACCCCAGTGCTTCCAATTTTACTCCGATCTCACAAGGATGATCCATGAAACTCTATTTCAGCCCCGGTGCCTGTTCTCTTTCCCCGCATATCGTGTTGCGCGAACTCGGCGTGCCCTTTGATCTGGTTCGGGTCAACCTGGGCACCAAGCAACTGAGTGATGGTTCCGATTTCTGCGCGATTAACCCCAAGGGCTATGTCCCACTTCTGATTCTCGACGATGGAACGAAACTCACCGAAGGCCCGGCCATCGTTCAATATCTGGCGGACCTCAAACCCGAATCGGGTCTGGCTCCCGCCAATGGAACCCTGCCGCGCTACCAACTGCAATCCTGGCTCAACTTCATTTCCACGGAACTGCACAAGCAATTCAGTCCGCTGTTCAATCCCACCTTTCCTGACACCGTCAAGGACTTCCAGAAAAATCGCCTGGCACTGCGCTTCGATCAACTCAACGACACCCTGAAAACCCAGGAATACCTCATGCCCGGCGGATTCACCGTAGCCGATGCCTATTTGTTCACCGTCCTGGGATGGGCCCATCCCATGGGCATTTCTCTGGAACGTTGGCCCGAACTCCAGGCCTATATGGCGCGGATTCAGTCCCGCCCCACGGTTCAATCGGCCCAACAGGCAGAAAAAAACGGTTAAACCCGAACACAGTGCCCGGAGCGTTCATCCATGAACCTGATCTTTCAGAAACTGGATGAACGCTCTCAAGGGTGCGGACAGTTGGTGTCGCCCCGCGTAGTAGAGGTAATAACTGTGATAGGGGAGTGACCAATCGGTCAGTATTGGCACCAAAAGCCCGCTACGGATATCTTCTGCAATATAGGCCTCCAGCACATATCCGATTCCGACCCCCTCTTTTGCCGCCTTGATCATCAGATCGACATCGTTCACGATCAAGGGTCCATCCACCGCAATTTCAATTTTTTGCGCCGACTTTTCAAATTCCCACACTATCACCTGTTGATTGGCCAAACGATAACGAATACAGGCATGGTTTTGTAATTCTTGCGGCAGGGTAGGTGCCGGATAACGCGCCAGGTAGTCCGGCGCTGCAACCGCAACGATTCGCGAAGGTAGACTGGCCCGTACCTGCAACATGTCGTGGGCAATTCGCCGGCCATAGCGAATCCCCGCATCGAAACGTCCCATGACCAGTTCGCTGGTGGAATTGTCAACGGTAATATCCAGTTGAATGGCCGGGTATTTAACCAGAAATTCCCTCAATAATGGGGCCAGAATCCACTGGGCAGGAACGGTTGATACGCTAAGGCGCAGGGTGCCCATAGGGGTATCACGAAAATCGTTGAGGGATTCCACTGCGGCGTGGAGGGTCTCGAAGGCAGGGCGGATCCGGTCCAGCAGTCGTTCCCCCGCCTCTGTCACCGAAAGACGGCGAGTCGTGCGGTGCAATAGACGGACCCCAAGACGAGTTTCGAGCGTCCGGATCACTTGACTCAAGGTCGAGGGGGCCATGTTCAGGGTAGCCGCCGCACGGGCAAAGTTCCCCTGATCGACGATCGCCATGAACGCTTTCAACTCCGCAAATTCATTGCCACGCATTATATTGTATTCCTACATAGTGTATTCGGATTATGTGCCTTTATCTGGATAATACACTGGCCTAGACTATCCTGCTGATGAAACGAAGCACATCCTGTTTACTGAAGAGGATCCTTACCAGAACGGGTTCTGGTAAGGCATGATCCGGGAGTTTTCCATGAACGATGACAGCGTGAGCCAGAATAGGCTCAAGCGATACCGAAGACCCTTATTGGTGGCAGGACCCTTGCTCCTCTTGGCGATTGCCGGGTTCTTGTATTTCAAAAACCTGAATCGGGTTTCCACGGACGATGCTTATGTCGTCGTCGCGCGTACGGACATCAGCGCCAATGTGGCCGGTCGGGTCGTCGAAATTCTGGTCAAAGACAATCAGTTCGTGCAAGCCGGGGAAGTTTTATTCAAACTCGATGAACGGGATTTTGCGCTGAACGTGGCAGATGCCAGAGCACGGTTGGCCAATGCAAAACTTCAGGTGAGTTCGTTGAAGGCGTCCTATCGGCAACATCAAGCAGAGGTCACGGCCGCACAGGAAACCCTGGCCTATCATGAAAATGAACTTGATCGACAAAAGCGTCTGGTCGCCCAAGGGGTTTCTTCTCAGGCGCAACTGGACCAGGCCCGACATGCCTACCTTCAGGCCACACAGAAATTGCAAGGGACGCAACAGGAACGAGAGAATGTTCTGGCTGCCCTGAACTATCATCCCAACCAGAATATCGAGGATCACCCGGCGGTACAACAAGCGCAAGCAGTGCTGGACAGGGCCCTGCTCAATCTATCCTACACGGTGGTGAAGGCCCCTCAGGCGGGGATCGTTTCAAAGGTGGAACAGTTGCAGGTCGGTGACTACGTGAATGTGGCGACCCCGCTGTTCGCTCTGGTCTCCAGACAAAATCGGTGGATCGAGGCTAATTTCAAGGAAACAGACCTGACCCACCTGCATCCGGGTCAACCTGGAACAGTGGAAATCGATGCATATCCCGGCCGGATCTTCCATGGGCACGTTCAAAGCCTGAGCCCTGGCACGGGGTCCAGTTTTTCATTATTGCCTCCGGAAAATGCCACCGGTAATTGGGTCAAGGTCGTACAACGTCTGCCCGTTCGCATCAGCCTCGAAAATGTAGACTCTGACCAACCTCTTCAGGCAGGTCTGAGTGCCGTCGTGGTGGTGGACATCAGTCATGACCACTGAGACAACTTCGCTCAATCGGCCGCTGATTACGGTCTCGGTGATGGCCGCCACCATCATGCAGGCGCTGGACTCCACCATTGCCAATGTGGCGCTGCCGAAAATGCAGGGAACCCTGGCGGCCACCCAGGACGCAATGACCTGGGTACTGACCTCATACATCGTGGCCGCAGCCATCATGATCCCCCTGACGGGCTGGTTGGCCCAGCGGTTTGGACGCAAGCCGGTGTTTTTGATTTCAGTGACCGGGTTTACCCTCGCTTCGGCGCTTTGTGGGCTGGCCACCACCCTGCCTGAAATGGTTTTCTTCCGACTATTGCAAGGCATATCGGGCGCGGCCCTGGTGCCGTTATCCCAAGCCGTCCTGTTTGATATCAATCCTCGGGAAAATCATGGCAAAGCCATGGCCCTCTGGGGAGTAGGCGTCACCATGGGTCCCATTCTGGGTCCGGCATTAGGGGGATGGCTGACAGATCAGTACAGTTGGCGCTGGGTGTTCTATATCAATGTGCCCATCGGCATCCTGGCTTATCTAGGCCTGTCGAGTTTCATGCCCAATACTAAAAAAATTGCAGGGTCCTTTGATTTTTTTGGGTTTCTGACCCTGAGTCTGGGGATCGGTGCCTTACAGTTGCTTCTGGACAGGGGAGAGTTGAAGGATTGGTTCCATTCCCCGGAAATTGATCTGTACGCACTGATCATCGGCATTTCCTTCTATCTGTTCATCCTGCACACGCTAACCGCCGAACGCCCCTTCCTGAGCGTGTCCCTATTCAAGGATAAAAACTTTCTCACCTCCAATATCTTCATCTTCATCATTGGCGTCGTCCTGTTTGCCACCTTGGCCCTGGTGCCTCCCCTGCTCCAGAATGAAATGAATTACCCCGTCATGCTCACCGGATTCGTGACGGCACCTCGGGGAATGGGAACCATGATGGCCATGATGGTGGTAGGAAGATTGATCGGAAAATATGACATCCGGGTGATCATGGCGGTCGGATTGGGAATGACCGTCCTCTCGCTATGGCAAATGATGCACTTCGATCTGTTGATGGACGCAACTCCGATCATTTATACCGGGCTATTGCAGGGATTTGGCGTCGGACTGTCCTATGTGCCCCTGTCCACGGTGGCGTTCAGTTCCTTACCCCAGACTCTGCGCAATGAAGGAACGGCTTTTTTCAACTTGCTGCGCAATATCGGAAGTTCCATTGGAATTTCCATCGTACAAACCCTATTGACCCGAAATACGCAGATCAACCATGCCACCCTGGCTCAACACATCACACCGTATACACTGCATTCACCGGTCTTCGGGGCACTGGATCCGACCCACCCTTCGGGTATTCTGGCCATCAATGGCCTAATCACCCGTCAGGCTGCCATGATTGCCTACAATGACGACTTTGAACTGATGATGATCGTGACACTTGCGGTCATTCCTCTGTTGCTCTTGTTGCGCCCAGCCTCCAGAGCGCCACAGGGCAGTGCCCAAACCCTCATGGAATAACCCCATGAAATTCCCTGTCCACCGGCTTCCTTTGATCCTGGCCGTCGGCTTGTCCGCCTGCACCGTAGGACCGGATTTTATCCCCCCCAAACTCGCGCCAGCCGATCACTATACCTCTCCCGCCGAACGGGTAGAGCCGCAACCAAACATTGTCCTCGGCAAACAGATCGAATCCGAGTGGGGGAGCGTATTTTCCTATCCACCGCTCAGTGCCCTGATCCATCGCGCCCTTGAAGACAACTACGATCTGACGGCAGCCCGAGAAACTCTGGCGCAGGCAGAAGAGGCCGTCAAGGCGCAACAGGGTAGCCTGATGCCCCAAGGCTCCATGAATGCCTTGGCTGGCCGACAAAAATATGGGGTCGCATTGTTCGGCCCCTCAAATTTTGTGATTCCTCCCTTCAGTTACTATGAAGTCGGTCCATTCCTGAGTTGGAGTCCGGATTTTTTTGGCGGGGGAAAACGCAGCGTAGAACGTCAACAAGCACTGGCCACCTATCAGCATCGCCAACTCGACGCCCTGTATGTGGAACTGACCGCCAATGTAGTCACACAATCGGTCCAGATAGCCGCCACGAAAGCGGAAATTGCCACGGTCCAGCGCATATTGGACGCAGATAAAAAAACTTTGAGCCTAATTCGGTCTTCCTATCAGGCGGGGATGGCCACACCAACCGATATTCTGAATGCCCAACATCGTTTGGCGATGGACCGTGCGCTGTTGCCGCCGCTCAAACAGCAGTACAGTTCGAATCTGCACACACTTTCGGTCTTGGTGGGGAAGGCTCCTGCGGACTGGAACCCCCCCTCCCTGATTTTTGACGACCTGAAAATACCCCTATCATTGCCGGTAGCCCTGCCTTCAGAATTGCTGCGCAAACGACCGGATATTCTGGCGGCAGAAGCCAGTTTGCAGGTGGCCAGTGCATCCCTGGGCGTGGCGATGGCCAATCAATATCCCGCACTGATGCTGACGGCCAATATGCTTCAGGAAGCATTAACCCCCGCAAACTTGTTTCTAGGCGCAGGAAATGCGTGGGCATTGGCGGGAGGGGTCTCTATGCCCCTATTCAATGGCGGGATGCTCGAAGCAGAAAAACAGGGGGCCTTCCATGCGTACCAGGCATCCCTGGCGGAATATCACCAGACCGTGGTTCAAGCCTTCAGCCAGGTGGCAGATGCCTTGACCGCATTGGTCAACGACGCCGATTCCGTCAATGCGATGAAATCTGTCGTGGACACGAGCCAGTCTGCGCTGGACCTCTCCATGAAAAGTCGTGCTGCTGGCAATACCTCTGATCTGGAAATTGAAACAGCCCATCGGACACTGGCTCAGACACAATTGAAACTTGAGGAAGCGTTAACTCAGCAGTATCTCGATATCACCCGTTTATTTGTGGCCTTGGGAGGTTCCCCCCTGAGTAATAAAACCCGGTAATTCTCCAGACCGACTATAAAAACCAAAAACCAGCAGCCCGGTTCGGGGTCATTTTCTCACTCTGCCTCTTTTTTTGCGAATCCTCCAAACCGATTCCCGGCCAGATGAAAGATCCAGATGCCCAGGGACAACCCGCCAAGCAACAAAAAGGTCCTGTCTCTTCCCCATAATCCCACAGACTCCCCCGACAGAAGCTGGCTCACTGAACCGCCTGCAGAAACTACCGTTCCTGAAATTCCCTGCAGCAAGTTGAACCGCCCGGTTCCCCTTCCGAACTCGGACACAAGAACGGGGAGAAGAACCGACAGGACCCCCGTCACCATTCCGTCCAGAACCTGCCCGAGCAAAATACCTCCCATGGAAGTGGCCATAAAAAGGATCCCACCCCTCAGAGACAAAAGCACGCAAAAGGCACTCAGAAGAATCCGTGATCCAAATCGCCGGATAATGGATGGGGCCAGCAGGGAAAATGGGATCATGACCCCCTGTGTCGTAAGCACCAGAATGCCCATCACCCTTCCCGAAGAGAGGGAGGAAATTCCCGAGAGTTTCTCTCCAGCCAAAGGAAGCATGGCCGTATTCGCGATGAAAAAAAGGAAAATAAGGGAGAGAAAAAAGATCAGGGAAGGAGTAAAAAGTTGACGAATCGAACAAACTCTATCAACCCCTTCCGCTTCACGAGCCCTGAGCGGATCGATCTTGTCTCCGGGAACTCCGAGCAGGACCAATCCTGCAGCAAGAGCCGAGATTCCATAAAAAACGAAAATATTCACCGAAAGAAATTGGCTTGTCAAAAAAAGCACCGCCACTGCTCCAAAAACTGACCCGGCATGGGTTGTCCCCTGGGCTTTTCCCATCACACTGGCAAAACGCCCATTGCCAACGAGTCCCATGGCGACCGAACTCAGAACTGGAACAATCCCTGCCTGGGCAACACCGATAAGAGCCTGAGAAAAAAGAATGCGTCCAAAAGAAGGGTTAGAACCGCAAATGAGAAAACATCCTGCCGCAAACAGAGATACAAGCACAAGGAAGAACGTTTTTTTGGCCACGATCTGATCGGCCATGATCCCGGCAATTGGCTGGGCAATGAGAGTAACAAGACCGCCAAAAGCCAAAACCTCTCCCACTGCCACAGCTTTCCAGTGCTCGGACAGGAGCAAATAGACGGCCAGAAGGGGCATGATACCGGTCTGAATGTCCCCGACAAGAAAATTGGCAGAAAAGAAAGGGCCCCTTCCAGGAAAATCCCGGCCAAAAAGACTCTTCTTTGTCAGATCAAGAAAAGGGGAAAGAATCATTGGACAAGAGAGCGACAGGCTCTGTAACCCATGAATCGACACGCAATAACTCTTTTCCTCTCATCGTTCCCCCCTCTTTATACCGTATTGATAATAGTACTCGTAGCGTACCAACAATCTACCATAGACAGATGTACAATATTATTAATATGTACACTGGATAATATTAGCAATAAAATCAGTATAGATTATCGTTTTTTATAGTGTACGGTATCGCACAAACGCCGTAACTCAATGTGATTACAAAGCAAGAAACTGAGTTCCAAGGTTTCCTGGTTTCACCCAAGGGGTAGAAAATGAGCGGAAAATTAAGGAAGGAGGTCATTCCGTTCACAACGGGGGCTCATGCCTCATCGAAACGCGGATCGATACCCCACACGCGCCTTTAATCTGGCGACCTTGACAGAATTATTACAATTAATCCGCAAGCGCTACCGGTAACCACAAAAATAGAACAGGATTTTTATCCATGCAGCCAGAAATTTCTTCCCCGCGTTTTATCAGTACACTGACCAAGAATACGGTTGCATTGATTCTTGCAGGAGGGCGTGGATCCAGACTGGAACAGTTGACCGATTGGCGTGCAAAACCGGCGGTGCCGTTTGGCGGAAAACACAGGATCATTGATTTCCCGCTCTCCAACTGCATCAATTCCGGTATACGGCGGATCGGGGTCGTGACGCAGTACAAGGCGCACAATCTGATCCAGCATATCCAGAGGGGTTGGGGATTTTTAAGGGGAGAATTCAATGAGTTCGTAGAACTGCTCCCTGCCCAGCAGCGCATCCAGGAAGAATGGTACAAGGGGACGGCCGATGCGATTTTCCAGAACATCGACATCCTGTGCTCCTACGATCCCAAGTTCGTGGTGATCCTCGCTGGGGACCATATCCACAAGATGGATTATGGCAAGATGCTCGCTTTCCATGTCAACTCCAAAGCGGACATGACGATTGGTTGCTACGAGTTGCCTGTATCCGAAGTCTCCGCCTTCGGCGTGATGGTGGTCGGCGAGGGTGATCGGGTCACCATCATTCCACACCTCGTCAGTCGCTACCGCGTTTATGCGCACCGCTTCGAGGACAGCTGCGTCGGGATGGGTGACAAACCCGCCTACTGGCGCGATGTAGGGACAGTGGATGCCTATTGGGAAGCCAATATGGAATTGATCAAGGTGGTTCCTGACCTCAATCTATATGACAAGACCTGGCGATCCGGACCCATCAGGAACAGCTTCCTCCTGCAAAATTTATTTTCGATGACGAGGATCGACGCGGTATTGCAATCGATTCCATGGTTTCCGGCGGGTGCATCATCAGCGGTGCAATGATTCATCACTCCCTGCTTTTTTCCGATGTCAGGGTCAATAACTACACAAAAATTACCGATTCTGTGATCCTGCCGAAGGTTGAAATCGGACGCTATGTCAAGCTGAACAAAGTAATCATCGACAAGCAGTGTGTTATTCCAGACGGTCTGGAGGCGAGGTTTGACCCGGTCAAAGATGCAAAGCAGTTCCATGTCACAGAAAAAGGGGTAACGCTGATAACACCAGATATGCTTGGACAGCATATCCATATGAGCAACCAGAATTCTGGCAAGTCTTTCAGTTCAATTACACACAGAGATACGGGCCAAAAAAAAGCACGGTCCGTGGGGACTGTGCTTTTTTTGGTGTTTCTTCTGTGAAGCAGAAGGAACGGGTAGGGTGTCTGGCGGTGACCTACTTTCGCATGGGTAATCCACACTATCATCGGCGCTGTCTCGTTTCACGTCCCTGTTCGGGATGGGAAGGGGTGGGTCCAAGACGCTATGGCCGCCAAACAAAAAACGCGTCGGCACGCACAAACTGGATTGAAGTAAAGTTACTGGATTGATTGTTTTCACGAACTCGCAGATGCCTGCGATTATAGGATCAAGCCTCACGGTCAATTAGTATCGGTTAGCTTAACGCATTACTGCGCTTCCACACCCGACCTATCAACGTCCTGGTCTCGAACGAACCTTTAGGAGGGTCAAGCCCTCAGGGAAGTCTTATCTTGAGGCAAGTTTCCCGCTTAGATGCTTTCAGCGGTTATCTCTTCCGAACATAGCTACCCGGCAATACGACTGGCGTCATAACCGGTACACCAGAGGTTCGTCCACTCCGGTCCTCTCGTACTAGGAGCAGCCCCCCTCAAACTTCCAACGCCCACTGCAGATAGGGACCAAACTGTCTCACGACGTTTTAAACCCAGCTCACGTACCACTTTAAATGGCGAACAGCCATACCCTTGGGACCGGCTACAGCCCCAGGATGTGATGAGCCGACATCGAGGTGCCAAACTCCCCCGTCGATATGAACTCTTGGGAGGAATCAGCCTGTTATCCCCAGCGTACCTTTTATCCGTTGAGCGATGGCCCTTCCATTCAGAACCACCGGATCACTATGACCTGCTTTCGCATCTGCTCGACTTGTCAGTCTCGCAGTTAAGCATCCTTATGCCATTGCACTATCAGTACGATGTCCGACCGTACCTAGGATACCTTCGCACTCCTCCGTTACTCTTTGGGAGGAGACCGCCCCAGTCAAACTGCCTACCATACACGGTCCCCGATCCAGATCATGGACCTAGGTTAGAACCTCAATGACATCAGGGTGGTATTTCAAGGTTGGCTCCGGTACACCTGGCGGCATACCCTCACAGCCTCCCACCTATCCTACACAAATCCCATCAAAGTCCAATGTAAAGCTACAGTAAAGGTGCATGGGGTCTTTCCGTCTAGCAGCGGGTAGATTGCATCTTCACAAACACTTCAACTTCGCTGAGTCTCGGGTGGAGACAGTGTGGCCATCGTTACGCCATTCGTGCGGGTCGGAACTTACCCGACAAGGAATTTCGCTACCTTAGGACCGTTATAGTTACGGCCGCCGTTTACCGGGGCTTCGATCAAGAGCTTGCACCCCATCACTTAACCTTCCGGCACCGGGCAGGCGTCACACCCTATACGTCCACTTTCGTGTTTGCAGAGTGCTGTGTTTTTATTAAACAGTCGCAGCCACCATTTCACTGCAACCCCTTTTTGCTCCGGTCGTAAAGACCTTCACATTATTGGGGCGCACCTTCTCCCGAAGTTACGGTGCTAATTTGCCGAGTTCCTTCACCCGAGTTCTCTCAAGCGCCTTAGAATTCTCATCCTGCCCACCTGTGTCGGTTTGCGGTACGGTCTCGATTCAACTATCGCTTAGAGGCTTTTCTTGGAAGCAGGGTATCAACTACTTCAGACCCGTAGGTCCTCGTCATCACGCCTCAGCATTGACACTCCGGATTTGCCTAGAGCATCTGCCTACACGCTTAAACCGGGACTTCCAACACCCGGCTAGCCTAACCTTCTCCGTCCCCCCTTCGCATTGAATCAAGGTATCGGAATATTCACCGATTTCCCATCAGCTACGCTTCTCAGCCTCGCCTTAGGGGCCGACTCACCCTGCGTCGATGAACGTTGCGCAGGAAACCTTGGGCTTTTCGGCGAGCGGGCCTTTCACCCGCTTTATCGCTACTCATGTCAGCATTCGCACTTCTGATACCTCCAGCAAGGTTCACACCTCACCTTCAACGGCCTACAGAACGCTCTCCTACCATATCCTTTCGGATATCCCTAGCTTCGGTGCATGGTTTGAGCCCCGTTACATCTTCCGCGCAGAACGACTCGATCAGTGAGCTATTACGCTTTCTTTAAAGGATGGCTGCTTCTAAGCCAACTTCCTGACTGTCTTCGCCTTCCCACCTCGTTTTCCACTTAACCATGTCTTGGGGACCTTAGCTGAGGGTCTGGGTTGTTTCCCTTTCGACACCGGACGTTAGCACCCGATGTCTGTCTCCCACGCTCGCACTTTCCGGTATTCGGAGTTTGCCTTGGGTTGGTAGATCTAAACGACCCCCTAGCCAAAACAGTGCTCTACCCCCAGAAGTGATACGTGAGGCACTACCTAAATAGTTTTCGGAGAGAACCAGCTATTTCCAGATTTGTTAAGCCTTTCACCCCTATCCACAGCTCATCCCCTAGTTTTTCAACACTAGTGGGTTCGGTCCTCCAGCAGGTGTTACCCTACCTTCAACCTGGCCATGAATAGCTCATCTGGTTTCGGGTCTACACCCCGCGACTGAACGCCCTGTTCAGACTCGCTTTCGCTTCGCCTCCCCTATTCGGTTAAGCTCGCCACGGAATGTAAGTCGCTGACCCATTATACAAAAGGTACGCAGTCACCCCAGATCTAATGACCCTCAAAATTAATCCAGATCCTCTAGCCTTTTAAAGACCAAAAATCCATGAAGATCATCAATATTTCATCTTCTAATAGTCTTTTGGCTCACTTCGCTCGCCCAAAGACCCGAAGATCATTAAATCTGGGGCTCCTACTGTTTGTATGCATGTGGTTTCAGGATCTATTTCACTCCCCTCCCGGGGTTCTTTTCGCCTTTCCCTCACGGTACTAGTTCACTATCGGTCGATTACGAGTATTTAGCCTTGGAGGATGGTCCCCCCATCTTCAAACAGGATTTCACGTGTCCCGCCCTACTTATCGCAACCTCAGTCTCACCACTCACCTTTCGCGTACGGGGCTCTCACCCTCTATGGCAGACCTTTCCAGGCCTTTCCGCTAAATCAATGGCTATCTGTTGCAGGCTCTTCCCAGTTCGCTCGCCACTACTACGGGAATCTCGGTTGATTTCTTTTCCTCTGCCTACTTAGATGTTTCAGTTCGGCAGGTTCGCTCCTCATACCCTATGTATTCAGGTATGGGTACCCTCGCGGGTGGGTTTCCCCATTCGGACATTTTCGGATCAAAGCTCGTTTGCCAGCTCCCCGAAACTTTTCGCAGGCTACCACGTCCTTCATCGCCTGTAATCGCCAAGGCATCCACCACATGCACTTATTCACTTGATCCTATAACCTCAAGCACCTCACATCCCTACCTCGTAAAGTACCAAATGCTATAAGCTCGTGTTTATCTCACCTCCCTCTCTCAAAGAAGGTGTCAATACAATCTAACCCAGTATCTGACCACTACGCTTTCTTGAAATTAAACCAGTCTCGCGACCAGCCCTCTCCCCTTCGTAGCAGTCAAATCCTTTACTTCATCCAGTTTGTTAAAGAACGTAGAATGCCCACAGATTGGTGGGTCTGGGTGGATTTGAACCACCGACCCCACGCTTATCAAGCGTGTGCTCTAACCAACTGAGCTACAGACCCGCGTTGGCATTCATACTACCGATAGGTGTGGGTACTAACTAAGGGATCTTAAAGGAGGTGATCCAGCCGCAGGTTCCCCTACGGCTACCTTGTTACGACTTCACCCCAGTCATGAATCATACCGTGGTAAGCGCCCCCCTTGCGGTTAGACTGCCTACTTCTGGTATCACCCACTCCCATGGTGTGACGGGCGGTGTGTACAAGACCCGGGAACGTATTCACCGCGACATGCTGATCCGCGATTACTAGCGATTCCGACTTCATGCTCTCGAGTTGCAGAGAACAATCCGGACTACGACCGGCTTTCTGAGATTGGCTCCCCCTCGCGGGTTGGCATCCCTCTGTACCGGCCATTGTATGACGTGTGAAGCCCTACCCATAAGGGCCATGAGGACTTGACGTCATCCCCACCTTCCTCCGGTTTATCACCAGCAGTCCTATTAAAGTGCCCAACTTAATGATGGCAATTAATAGCAAGGGTTGCGCTCGTTGCGGGACTTAACCCAACATCTCACGACACGAGCTGACGACAGCCATGCAGCACCTGTGTTACGGTTCCCTTTCAGGCACATCCACCTCTCAGCAGACTTCCGTACATGTCAAGGGTAGGTAAGGTTTTTCGCGTTGCATCGAATTAATCCACATCATCCACCGCTTGTGCGGGTCCCCGTCAATTCCTTTGAGTTTTAATCTTGCGACCGTACTCCCCAGGCGGTCAACTTCTCGCGTTAGCTTCGTTACTGAACAATCAAGTTGCCCAACAACCAGTTGACATCGTTTAGGGCGTGGACTACCAGGGTATCTAATCCTGTTTGCTCCCCACGCTTTCGTGCATGAGCGTCAGTCTTATCCCAGGGGGCTGCCTTCGCCATTGGTATTCCTCCACATCTCTACGCATTTCACTGCTACACGTGGAATTCTACCCCCCTCTGACAGACTCTAGCTTGCCAGTTTCAAACGCAGTTCCCAAGTTAAGCTCGGGGCTTTCACATCTGACTTAACAAACCACCTGCGCACGCTTTACGCCCAGTAATTCCGATTAACGCTCGCACCCTACGTATTACCGCGGCTGCTGGCACGTAGTTAGCCGGTGCTTCTTCTTGAGGTACCGTCATCAATCCAGGTTATTCGCCTGAACCTTTTCTTCCCTCACGAAAGAGCTTTACAACCCGAAGGCCTTCTTCACTCACGCGGCATGGCTGGATCAGGGTTTCCCCCATTGTCCAAAATTCCCCACTGCTGCCTCCCGTAGGAGTCTGGGCCGTGTCTCAGTCCCAGTGTGGCTGATCATCCTCTCAGACCAGCTACCGATCGTCGCCTTGGTAAGCCTTTACCTCACCAACTAGCTAATCGGACATCGGCCGCTCCTTCAGCGCGAGGCCTTTCGGTCCCCCGCTTTCCTCCTCAGAGCTTATGCGGTATTAGCACAACTTTCGCTGCGTTATCCCCCACTCAAGGATACGTTCCGATGCATTACTCACCCGTTCGCCACTCGCCACCAGGGTTGCCCCCGTGCTGCCGTTCGACTTGCATGTGTAAAGCATGCCGCCAGCGTTCAATCTGAGCCAGGATCAAACTCTTCAGTTCAAATCCTCTTTTGTAACAGCACATCTCTGCACCATCACCCCACTCAAAGTAACCTAACGGTTATTTCTTCGTGAGCACTACAATTTATTACTCCCTTGTAGTACCCACACCTATCGGTATCAAATTTTTAATGAACAATCTCTTTCTGGTTGCGGGGGTAGGATTTGAACCTACGACCTTCGGGTTATGAGCCCGACGAGCTGCCAGACTGCTCCACCCCGCGTCCGTCTTGAGTAGAGTTCGCTACTTTACAGATTGTTTTCGGGTCTGTCAAATTCTTTGCGCCATCCTGTCTCAGAACCTTCTTGAAAAATCGCTTCGAAAACGTTTTAACCATTTGAAAATAATTGCTAATATTATTTTTTCATTTTTTTGAAAAATCGAAAGAGTTGGTCAATATTGCAAAATCGCTACCCGAAAGCCACTGGTCACCAACGTAGGCATAGGTGGGGTATCTGCCGTGAGAACAGTCACAGACTCGAATTAATGGAGTTGCGCACTACCACGGCGCACAAAAGCACTATGTCCCTTGGCTTCACGTTAAACGGCTTGATGCCATAAAGCACACAGGTGTATCATGAAAGGCATGAAACCCGTGAACTGGAATACAAAGAAAAACATTCTTCTCAAGGCAGAACGCGGTGTTTCCTTTGAAGAAGTTCTATCAGCCATGTCGCATGGTGGCCTTCTTGATATTCGAGACCACCCGAATAAAGAGCAGTATCCGAATCAACGTCTTCTTGTGGTTCGTATTCGCAACTATGCCTATTTGGTGCCGTTTGTGGAAAACGGAAGCGAGGTCTTCCTGAAAACGATCATTCCGAGCAGGAAGGCTACCCGTCTTTATTTAACTGAGGAAAGTTCAAATGGATAAAGAAAATTTACTTGAAGAAGAAATTCTTGCTTCCTTTGAAAGGGGAGAGTGGCAATCCGCCCCCAATCTGAATGAAGAAATTGCGCACTTTTCCGCTATGGCATCGGCATCACTTACCAAGAATAAACGCGTAAATATTCGCATTTCTTCCCGTGATCTCGAAGATATTCAAGCAAAGGCCGCTGAAGAAGCCATTCCTTACCAAACGCTAATGTCCAGTGTACTTCACAAATTTGTCACTGGTCGGCTTGTAGAGATCGCACCTGGTCTAACCCGACCATCAACTCGTACGCGCGGAAAAGTTGTGCGCGCCGGTTAGTTCCGTTCGGGGAATATTTTGTTCAGCGAGTCAGGACCAGGCGCGGCACTGCATCCGTACCCGCCCATAACAGCGCATTCTGACCGTAGGCCTGACCCAGGGCCAAAACTTTTTCACGGGGCCAGTCAAGAACCAGAAGACAGGGTTCTCCTGAGCACCCCCCGTCCGGATCTTCTCCCACTCCCTGGAATATCCGATATCCCTGCGCACGGATCTCCTGTTCCAGACGCGCCTGAGCCCCCTGGTTTTCTGCTTCGGTACGGGGTTCGCTGGCCGGATTATAAGCACTGACAAACACGGCGCTGCGCGCACCGTGTCGCTCCATCAATGCACCGAGCATGGAAGAAGGCTCATCAATATGCATCACAAAACCCCTTCCCTCCTCCTCCGTCACCCGGTAATCACTGCTTCGATAAATCGCCAGAAGTTCCGGAGAGATGGTGGTCGTCGACTCAGTGATGCTCATGGTCTCCCCCCTCTCTCCAGCGCCCACGGTCACCCTCGCGCCAGCGCTCTCCTTCTGGATGACCTTCACGCATCCAGGGTCCACCCTCCCGATGCCAGAACTCGGGGTGCAAACGATAATAGGGAACAAAGGCACCGAGATACCAGGAATTCCTGACGAAATAGACCGGTCGCCCACAGGCGGCATACTGAACACAAAAATTAGGCCAATGACGCCACACCCGGGGAGGAACGCGCAAATAAAGGGGCGGAGGCGGTGCAACGCCATAGGGTGTCGGGGCAACCCAGACCGGTTGAGGGGAAATCAATTGAGGGGCCGGGCCAGGTCCCACGACAACGGGACCGTAATACCCTGGTTCGCCCAACTCGAAAGCAGATGCCGGCGTACTGATCCACAGGGTTCCCCAGAGAATCCCGGCCACCTGTATGGCCTGTTTGATAGGCTGTCTCATGATCATCCATATATTAAGTCAAGGTTTTTCGATTCTACAACATCCCTTGATTGAAAGTATCCATTGGGATCCGTTCCGCGCCCGCTCTGAGGATACTCTCCTGAAAAAACATTTCATTATTTCAACTTGTGTTGTATGATTGAATCATGGAACAAAAGACAGCCACCAAGATTTTCGAGTCACTCTCTTCCGGCCTGCGTCTGGACGTGTATCGACTGCTCGTCAAAAAAGGCAGGGAAGGCATGGTCGCGGGCGAAATCGCTTCAACACTCCACATTCCTCCCACCAATCTGTCCTTCCATCTCAAGGCGCTGACACAGGCAGGACTACTCACCGTGGCGCAAGAGGGACGATTTCAGCGCTACCAGGCCAATATCCCACTGATGCTGGACCTGATTGCCTATCTGACCGAAGAGTGTTGTGCCGGCCATCCCGAGCAATGTCTGCCCCAGTGCGCTGCTCCCCCTTCTTCCGTTCTTTTCTTCAACGCTCGCGAGTTCTGACCGATGAATGTTCTCTTCCTCTGTACGGGCAACTCCTGCCGCTCGATCCTAGCCGAAGCCACCTTCAACCACCTGGCCCCCGCCGGTTGGAAAGCCATGAGCGCTGGCAGCCGGCCCACCGGACAAATCCACCCACGCTCCTTGGCTTTACTCGCCCGTCTGGGCATCTCTGCTGCGGGGTATCACAGCAAGTCATGGAACGATCTACCGACCCCACCGGATATCGTGATCACCGTATGTTCCAGCGCCGCAGGAGAAACCTGTCCGGCTTACCTCGGCCCTGTGCTGCGCACCCACTGGGGCGTTGAAGACCCTGCCCACGCAACCGGAAGCGATGAAGAAATCGACGCTGCATTTATGACGGCCTACCGCATTTTACGTTTGCGCATCGAAACATTTTTGGCGTTACCGTTGGCTGAACTGCAACGGGACAAGACGAAACTCAAGGCCGAACTTGACCGCATCGGTACCTTGATCCCCTGACTTTCTTCTCAACTTCAAGAATCTGTTTCAACAGCAACCGCCGCCGCCTCATGAACTCATTTAAAACCACTTCCGAGAGGAAACCCCATGACCAAGATTCATATTTTTGATCCAGTTCTGTGTTGCAGCACGGGCGTTTGTGGTGTTCAAGTCGATCAAGCACTGGTGACTTTCGCCGCAGACGTGGACTGGGCCATAAAGAACGGCGCACAGATCGAGCGCATGAATCTTGCTCAGCAACCCCTTGCTTTTGCTGAAAACGCCACCGTCAAAGCCTTCCTGGAACGCTCGGGTCCCGAAGCTTTGCCCCTGATTCTGGTGGCCGGTGAGGTGGCTTTGGCAGGTCGCTACCCCACCCGGATCGAGTTGGCACGCTGGGCAGGCATCGCCAAAACCCTCCCCCCAAAAATTGACGTCGCTTGCTGTTCCGACAGTGGCTGCTGCTGAACCCGGGAATAGCCATGCAGTTCCTTGACCGTCCACCACGCTTCCTTTTCTTTACAGGAAAAGGCGGAGTGGGCAAGACTTCGATGGCCTGCGCCACCGCCCTCCAACTGGCCACCGAAGGAAAATCCATACTGCTGGTGAGCACGGACCCCGCCTCGAACGTGGGACAGGTATTCGGAGTCAGCATCGGCCACCGTATCACAACCATTCCTGCGGTCCCCAATCTGGCCGCACTCGAAATTGATCCGCTGGCAGCGGCCCAGACTTTCCGGGAACGCATCCTCGGTCCGGTACGTGGTGTGTTGCCCGAACCAGTGCTGAATGCCATCGCGGAACAACTTTCGGGGGCCTGTACCACAGAAATTGCCGCATTTGATGAGTTCACTGCACTGCTGGTGGACTCTGCCATGACCGCCGATTATGAACACATCGTTTTCGATACGGCTCCCACCGGCCATACCCTGCGTTTGCTTCAACTGCCTGGGGCATGGAGTCGTTTCCTCGAAACGGGGAAGGGCGATGCATCCTGCCTGGGGCCCTTGGCCGGACTGGAAAAACAACGCACGGAATACCAGGCCGTCGTCAGAGCGTTGACTGATCCCGCACGCACGCGCCTGGTTCTGGTAACCCGTGCACAACGTGCCTCGCTACGCGAGGCTGCACGCACCTCCGAAGAACTGTTTTCCCTCGGGTTGTCCCAACAGTACCTCGTCATCAACGGGCTGCTCCCCTCTCCCCCCCTTCCCTGCGATGAACTGGCTGCAGCCATCCATCGGCGAGAACAAGCGGCGCTTGCGACCCTCCCGGACATCCTCAAAGCCTTGCCACGCGCTTACGTCGAACTCAAGCCCTTCAACCTGGTGGGACTGGATGCCTTGCGGCATTTTTTCACCCACCACCCCGAGCCCGCCCCTTCGGGCGAGGTGGAATTATTTGAGTCAGGGGATACCCCCAACAACCTCTCCGACCTGATTGATCAGATATCCACTGACGGCCCTGGATTGATCCTGCTGATGGGCAAAGGCGGGGTAGGCAAAACTACGTTGGCGGCGGCGGTGGCTGTGGGGTTGGCACGCAAGGGGTTGTCCGTTCATTTGACCACCTCTGACCCTGCCGCCCATCTGACTCACACGCTGGAAGAATCGCTGGCCCATCTGACCGTCAGTCGCATCGACCCCACCGAAGAAAAGGAACGCCATCGAAAGCATGTAATGGACACTCAGGGTGCCCAACTCGATGCTGAAGGTCGTGCCCTGCTGGAAGAGGACTTGCGTTCTCCCTGCACTGAAGAAATTGCCGTATTCCAGGCCTTCTCCCGGATCATCGGAGAAGCAGATAAGCGATTTGTGGTCATGGATACTGCCCCCACAGGCCACACACTACTGTTGCTGGATGCAACCGGTGCCTATCACCGCGAAGTCACTCGGCAAGGGAGGAATACCGGCCATCACGTCACGACGCCGATGATGCAATTGCAAAACCCGAAGCAAACAAAGGTACTGCTGGTGACCTGGGCAGAAACCACACCTGTGCTGGAAACTGCCAACTTGCAAGCCGACCTGCGCCGTGCAGGCATCGAACCGTGGGCCTGGATAGTCAACCAAAGCATTGCTGCAGCACACCCGCGCGCGCACCTGCTGCGGCAACGCGCACATAACGAGTTAGGTGAAATTCATGCCGTCTCCACCCAACATGCCCGGCGCTACGCCCTCGTTCCGCTCATGAAACATGAACCGGTGGGCGTGAATTCTCTGCTGGAACTGATCAATCAGCGCATCGAAGGCTCTAAGCGGGACGACAAAGAGCCCAGAATCGAACCACTCCTACAACAGAACCCGAAATCCGGAGACCCCCTTGTCTGTTCAATGTGACGTCACACCAAAAGAATCGGCTGGCATACCCATGAATATTTTCGAACGCTATCTGACGGTGTGGGTTTTTCTCTGCATCTTTGCCGGTATTGCCCTGGGACAAATTCAGCCCAGCCTGTTCCAGGCCATCGGACGCATGGAGATGGCCCAGGTCAATCTCCCAGTAGGACTATTGATCTGGGTAATGATCATTCCCATGCTGGTCAAGGTAGACTTCGGTGCGCTGCACGAAGTCCGTCAACACGTTCGAGGCATCGGTGTGACGCTGTTCGTGAACTGGCTGGTCAAGCCTTTCTCCATGGCATTCCTTGGCTGGCTTTTTCTCCGCCACCTGTTTGCCTCCCTGTTGCCAGCCGACCAGATCGACAGTTACGTTGCCGGCTTGATCCTGCTGGCCGCTGCCCCCTGCACGGCAATGGTATTTGTCTGGAGTCGTCTAACCCAGGGAGATCCGCTCTTCACACTGTCGCAGGTTGCTTTAAACGACTGCATCATGGTTGTGGCATTTGCCCCGCTGGTGGGCTTCCTGCTTGGCATTTCCGCCATTACTGTACCGTGGGACACACTGATCACCTCGGTGGTTCTGTACATTGTAATCCCCGTGGGGTTGGCCCAGTTCTGGCGCAAGTGGCTTTTATCCAAAGGTCAGACCACCTTCGACGCGACCATGACCAGAATCGGACCTTGGTCGATAACTGCCTTGCTGGCGACCCTGGTACTTCTCTTCGCCTTTCAGGGTGAACCCATCTTGAAGCAACCGTTGGTCATTGCCCTACTGGCCGTACCCATCCTGATCCAGGTCCTCTTCAACTCGGCACTGGCCTATGGACTCAACCGGTGGGTCGGTGAGAAACACAATGTGGCGTGCCCCTCTGCCTTGATCGGTGCCTCCAATTTTTTCGAACTGGCCGTTGCCGCTGCCATCAGTTTGTTTGGCTTTCATTCAGGCGCGGCATTGGCCACCGTGATCGGGGTGCTGATTGAAGTACCGGTGATGCTGCTGGTGGTACGCGTGGTCAATGCAACCAAGCCATGGTATGAACGTCATGCCTGATGACCTATTAACGATCAAAAAGGAAGAATTTCCGTCAAACCCGTACCAAAGAATCGGGAAGTTTGTTGGGGCGTCTGTACGATACAGAACAGACTGCCCTTGAGTTTCACCCCAGACTTGACATTTATCTGGGAGTTTTTTGCTCCGGCAACTTGCAGATTTTTACTCATGCTTGGAGAGCCCTACCTGTGCCTCCTGTTGATCATTCCCTTTCAACCAATCGTCTACTGGAAGGCTTACCCCACGGAAGCCGAGAACAACTGCTGTCTGGGTGCGAATTAGTTGATCTGCCCTTTGGTGAGATCTTGGCCGAACCGGGAAGCCGTATTCGCCACATTTACTTCCCCACCCACAGTTTCATTTCTCTGATCGCACGAACCGATGACCATGTGCTGGAAACGGGATTGATCGGAGACGAAGGCATGTTTGGAATTTCCCTGGCACTGGGCGTGGATCTCTGTTCCCTGCGAGTTTTGGTACAAGGCGCAGGTCCGGCTTTGCGCATGCAGGCTTCATCATTCATTCGAGAACTCGATCAGAATATTGCCTTGCAACGAGCATTGAAATACTACATCTTCGTGGTGATCAGCCAACTCACGCAAACTGTAATCTGCAACCACTTCCACAGGATAGAAACGCGCCTTGCCCGATGGCTCCTGATGATGCAGGACAGGGCCCACTCGGACGAATTTCATGTCACGCACGAGTTTCTGGCTTATGTGCTGGGTGTACGCCGAGCGGGTGTCACCAAAGCAGCCACTTCCCTGCAACTGAATCAGTTGATTCGCTACAAACGGGGAGACATCACGATTCTTGACCGGATTGGTCTGGAGAACTCTTCCTGCAACTGTTATGAAACTGACAAAACGACTTACGACCGTATCATGGTATAGAACGAAGAATTGGCAAGCACAGAGAAGAGGATGGAGTGATCCTGATCAAGGATGGAGAGTTCATGAGTCGTTCGTTTGGTTGGTTTGAGATACCTTCCGGTGGATAAAAGCTCGAAAGATTCCCTGCCGGATATGCCCGTCGAATCCGAACGCGATCAGATCAGCCAGAATATCGAGGCCATTCTGAAGTTCTACACGCGAGAAGATCAAAAGATCAGTCACTCGCAACGGGTCCTAGAACGTATCAGTCTATTCATCGGACAACCCGTTTTTGTGGGAGCTATTCTGCTTTTTGTTGTGCTCTGGACAATTTCCAATATTGTATTGCACCAACTTGGCTTGACGGCATTTGATCCGCCTCCATTTTTCTGGCTGCAAGGAATCGTTGGTCTGGGCGCATTGCTTATCATGACCGTGGTGCTGACCAAGCAGAACCGACTGGCCAAACTCGAGGAACAGCGTGCCCATCTGGACTTGAAAGTGACGCTATTGACCGAACAGAAGGCGGCTAAGTTGATAGACCTGCTGGAAGAGTTGAGACGCGACCTACCGAATGTCAAAAATCGCCATGATCCCGAAGCGGTTGCGCTGCAGCAGTCCATGAGTCCGGATTTGGTGCTCGCCGCACTGGATGAAGGCGGAAACTCTGAGGAACGCTTGAAGCAGAGCACAGAAACCCAAGAGGACATGAGCAGCAGCCAGCAAACACCCTGACCGGGTTCCCGTCAGCGCCCTCTGTACGATACTGTACATAATGAATCGGATAGTTCATACTGGTCTTGGAATTAGACCATCCATAGAGTGTCGACAGATTTCTTTGATTCTGTCGGTGTACAGGGGGAGTGCGCATGTCATCTCTACCAGACCCTCGCCAGAATCATCTTCTTGCCGCCTTGCCGGAGGAAGACTACGCGTACTTCTCACCCTTTCTGGAAGGGGTGCAGATGCCACTTGGCGAGGTGCTCTACGAGTCCGGAATGCAGATGCGCCACGTATATTTTCCAGTCGATTCCATCGTGTCCCTGCTCTATGTCATGGAAGACGGTTCATCGGCAGAAATCGCCGTAGTGGGCAACGAAGGTATCGTCGGCGTCTCTCTTTTCATGGGAGGTGAAACCACCCCCAGCCGGGCAGTGGTGCAAAGTGCCGGCAATGCCTACCGACTGAAGGGTCAGTTTCTTAAAAACGAGTTTTTCCGCGCGGGTCCGATGCAGCATCTGTTGCTGCGCTACACTCAGGCCTTGCTGACGCAGATGGCACAAACCGCGGTATGCAACCGGCATCACACCCTGGATCAGCAGTTCTGCCGATGGCTCCTGCTGAGCCTCGATCGTTTGCCCTCCAACGAACTGATCATGACCCAGGAACTGATCGCCGCCATGCTCGGGGTACGTCGCGAAGGCGTCACGGAGGCCGCCGGAAATGTGCAGAAAGCGGGCTTGATCAAGTACAGTCGGGGCCACATTACCATTCTTGACCGGGTAGGTCTGGAGAAGCGGGTCTGCGAATGTTACGCAGTGGTCAAGAAAGAGTTCGATCGCCTGCTCCCCAAGTAGTTTCTACCCACAGCCGGTCTTTACTTGAACACTTGTCCGCGCATTCCCCTTCCTTGGCGAGTTCCACGCCAAGCTTGCGCCAGGAGGGGGTTAGCGGACGGTTTGTTTTTGTAAAAGTCTGCAAAAACAGCATATAAGTCAATTTATTTACGTTTTGACTAAGTATTTTCCAATTCAGGTATGAGCCTGAAGCAGTGACGGACTTGGTGATTTGATAGTGCGGGTTGGTCGGGTTTAAAAGTTAAGTTTAATGGAATTATGCTAATCGGTTTTGAGTTTATTTTCTAATGATTTTAGCCTCAAGAATTGGTGCTTTTTCGGTGTCGTTTTCCGATCAGTTACGCCCGGCGTTTTTGTTTTTGAAAGCTTGCAAATAATTCACTCTTGGCGCGTTGCATTTCCTGTGCCGCCGCCAAGTCTGTTTTGGACTTCGCCTGCGCCTGCAATGCGTCCAGAGTGATGCCCTCTTTGAGCGTGACTAAATCCTTCACACTTAACAGCACCAAGCATTCCAGCGGGGTCTTCACATCCTCGTCTTTATAGCGTTTGATGATCTTGCCCTTGGGGCTGATGATCTCGGTCGCAAACATGCACGGGCGGTGAAAATTGAGCCATGGATTAAACGTTTCCTGATAGAACGCATTGATGGGTTGAGCGTACTTTTGGGGGATATGTTCGAAGCCCATGTGCTTGCGCACCACACTGGCATTCTTGCTCTCGGCCAGCGCGTTATCGTTGCTGTGGCGCGAGCGTGATTTGGTTTGCTCGATCCGCAGTTTCTCAAGGATCGCAGCCACCGGGCCATTGATGTACTCAGAGCCGTTGTCCGAGTGGAACCCTCTAATTACAAAAAGGAAACTGTTCGATGACCAGTTCCAGTACGGGTAACAAAAAATGCCTCGCTAATACCCTGCACGCACGCCTCGACTTGCCATTGGCTCACAGAGTCAACGCAGGTGATGTGATACACGCCCTTGATGCCGTCAAGATCGCCCTGGTGGACGGTGTCGATACGCACAAAACCGACTCTCCCGTTGGGGCGTGGCACTTTGCGTACACCGATGTGATTGCACACCGGATTAGTCTTGGCGAAAACTACCCGCAAGGCTTGATAGCCCGTGCTTTTTGCGCAGGTTGTACAGGTGCGAAACCGACAGGCCGACCAGCCGCTCATAGCGCGCGTCGCCATAGACGCCGTAAGCGCGCTGCAAGAGGTGCGCAATGGCCGGGCCGCACACGTCTTCATTGGCCTTGTCCATCTCGGCGAGCAGCGCGATATCGATAGCCGTGTATTTGCGCGCAAAGGGGGCAGCAGGCGCACGGTAGCGTTTGGACAGGGGTACGGTAGCCAAACGGTTTGTGTGCCACTGGGTGACCAAGCGGGTGACTTGCGCGCGGCTGTAGCCGCTGGTGACTTGCAGGTACTTCAGCAGCACACCTTTCTCTCGCTTACCCTGCCCGGGATAGTCAAAGCGCTTGAGCACGCGGCTGATGTGTTCATAGCGTTCGCTGTCGTCACCAGACTTGGTGAATTCAACCTGGAGGCAGCCACTGAGAAATTGCTCAATCTGCTCAATCGTGCAAAGCCGTGTTTCGTTCATGTTGATCATCATCCTTGCAATGATCAACCCACTTCTTCAATCGACCTCAGATTATTCGCTTCAGGCTCATTCCTCGTTGGAAATACAGCCATCCTTCAGACTCATACCACATTGGATAAGCAGGGTGAATTTGCCCTCCTGTAAACGGCAACTAAAACCAGCTGGTTACCATGTAGGGCTGGACATTGCCGAAGACTTCCGGTATAAATCACCGAATGGAACCAACGAACCTCGCCAGCAAAGTGCTATCAGAGATCCAGGTACGCCCTGTGGAACGGGGCGAGGAGACGCGCTATCAAGAGCAGATGGTGCGCCACCATTACCTTGGAGGACTACCGAAGATCGGTGAAACGGTGTGGTACGTTGCGACTTGGCGGGAAGAATGGGTAGCGCAACTGAGTATATCGGCGGCGGCGCTGAAATGCGGCGTTCGTGACCGGTGGATCGGCTGGGACTTTCGCTCGCAGTATGGACGGCTCAAACTGATCGCCAACAATAGTCGCTTCTTGATTCTTCCCGACTGGCACCGGCCGAATATTGGCTCACGCGTTCTGTCGCTGACCGAACGCCGGGTCGTCACTGATTGGCAGACGCGCTTTGGTCATCCGTTACTGCTGCTGGAGACCTTTGTCGATCCCGGCGCTTCCATGGTGGCGTGTATCGCGCAGCCAACTGGATCGAGTTGGGACTGACCCAGGGATATCGACGTACCCGAGAAGGCTACAGCGCGGAAGCCGATGCCCCCAAGCGGGTCTTTGTTCGCCCCCTGTGTCGCAATCCTCAGGGGCAATTGACCCATCCCAACCGAGCACACCTTCAACTCACAGGAGCCCCCAAGATCATGCTCAATGCCGAACAGATGCGCATGCTGCCGCAGTGTTTCACGATGGTTTCCGATCCGCGCCGCGCTCATGGGATACGTCATCGCCTGCCTGTCGTACTGGGCATTGCGGCGGGAGCAACGCTGTGCGGCATGCGCGGCTATAAAGCCATCTCTGATTGGGCCGATGCCTTGGGACAGAAAGCCCGCGAGCGGTTCGGTTGTCGGCGTGAGAAGGGAAGTTATGTCGTCCCTAGTGAATTCGTCATTCGCGACTGCCTGGTTCGCATCGAACCGGACGCGCTGGATCGGGCACTCAATGCCTGGAACGCGGCGTGGGGGAAGAAAGACGATGCGTTGGCACTCGATGGCAAGACCATGAAGAATGCCATTGACGAGGCGGGACATCAGGCTCATATCATGAGCGTTGTCGGGCATCAATCCAAAATCTGTCACGCCCAAAAAAAGTCGGTACCTTGCCCGTAAAGGGCAGTGATGAGCAGAAGCGCACGAACGAAATCGGCATGGCGATTCCGTTGCTCGACACCTGTGACCTCGCAGGTGTCGATATCACGGGCGACGCTCTGCTGACCCAGCGCGCACTGGCAAACTATATCGTTGAGCAGCAGGCGCATTATCACTTCACCGCCAAGGGCAACCAACCCGGGCTGCAACGCGATATCGCGTTGCTGTTCGAGAAGCGCGGGCCCGCCGACTTCGTCGAGATGAGTTCTGCCGATCATGGTCGCATCGAGACGCGGCGTATTTGGTGCAGCACGGCGCTCAATGCCTACCTCGATTTCCCCCATGTTGGTCAGGTTTTTCTGATCGAGCGTGAATCCATCCGGAAAAAAACCGGGGATTATTCGCGTGAAATTGCACTGGGGTTGACGAGCCGCACTCCGCAAGAAGCCTCACCGCAACGGGTGCTGGCCGTCAACCGAGGGCATTGGAGCATCGAAAGCGTTCATTACATCATCGACTGGAACTATGATGAGGATCGCAGCCGTATCCATACCGGTTTTGGCCCGGAAAACATTTCCCGTCTGCGCCGCTTCGCGGTCGGGATACTCAAGTCATTCCAGAAACCCAATCAATCCATCGCCGAGTTGATGCGCAAACTCAGCTTCCGCACACGCCTCGTCTTCGACTACCTGCGGATGACAAACAATTCGGCAACTGTGTCGCTCAGAAATTGAGAACAAATTTACCGTGATTGGATAAGGCTGACTATTGCATAATAATCAAAGTTCTGGTATAATTTCACGATGCAGATCGGCAATCGTTTTCGTTGTTACCCCACTCCTGCGCAGGAACAAACCTTGTTGCAGTGGATCGGCTGTCAGCGAAACATCTATAACGCCAAAGTACGCGAAGATCGGTATTTCCGGTGCTTTGCGCGCAAATCGCTGCAACACGTCGGTCAGTATGCGCCCATTGACCAGAAGTACGGACAATTCAAAACCGAACTTACGCCGTATCTGGACGAAGTGCCTAGTGTCGTACTGCGGAATGGTGCAGTGCTGTGGAAGCAGGCGTATGGTCGTTATTTCTCCAATCTTGGAGGACGCCCAACTATCCATAAAAGGCACAGCAAGCAATCGGTATGGCTCACTTCGGAAGTCTTCAAGTTCGTGCCGGTCGCAGAAGGTTACGAACTTCATGTAGGAATCAAGAAATTCCCGGTTGGGGTGTTGGCATTCAAAGCCCATCGAGACTACAAGATTCCTGCTTCGCTACACATCAGCATTCATGCCAGGCGCTGGTACGTTTCGTTTAACTACGATGACGGGATTCAAGAACCTTCTGACAAAGAAATAGCTAATTGGCTGATTCAGTTTGATGAAGCCGAGTTGCGCAAGATGACTGCAGGGCTGGATCGAGGCGTCAACTTGCCGTTGGCTGGAAGTGACGGACAGAAATTCGGGTTTTCAAAAGTTCAGGACAAGCGTCTACTCGCCCAGGAACGCCACAAGAAGCGCTGGCAGCGCCGCTAGGACCGACGAACCCGAATACTCATCAGGTTGGTTCAAGGCGAAGCATAAGGCGGCGCGTTACCAGCGGTACGGCGTTGACGTGCGCAGGGATGTGGCGCACAAGACCAGTCATACCCTGGCTTGCGATCCTCTTTACAAACTCTACGTATTCGAAGCCCTTAAAATCAAGAACATGACTCAAAGGGCAAAAGCCAAAAAGGATGCTCAGGGCCGATGGATGCGTAACGGAGCGGCTGCGAAGTCTGGGCTCAACAAATCCGTTTTAGCCTCTACCTGGGGGCAGACAAAAATGTATTTGCAGTACAAGGCCCGTCGTCAGGGCAAATTGGTTCTCGAAGTACCACCGTTTTATTCTTCGCAGGAATGTGCCGCATGCGGCCACGTTCACCAGGACAACCGGGTATCGCAATCCGAATTTGTCTGCCTAAGCTGCGGAAACACCGACCATGCCGATCATAATGCCGCAAAAGTCATTGCCATGCGTGGCGTCAAGTTGTTGAAATCGGGTGAGTATGTCGAAAAGAAGAAAAAGCGGTGCAAGATCACAAGAAGTACGCAATGTGCCCCCGCAAGGGGCGAGGTAGGGGCGGAAGGCTCTCGAACCGACTGCGAGAAATCGCAGTCTACGCTAAGTGAGACCTCGGTAAGTCATAGAAGTGGAAACACTTCCGCGCGCTGGTCGTTGATCTTGGAAACCCCCACTACAAGACCTTTAGGGCTTTAGCGGTGGGAGAACTTCATGAACCGAATTGCCGTTCAAAGCAGGCAAACTGCCAGGCAGTTGCGCTCAGGTCCAACAGTCTGTTAAGCCCCCCCCTGTTCGGCATCGCACAGAACATATCAACCGGTCAGGACACCATACAAGGTTCAGGTCTGCCTCTTTGCTTGTTACCAGTGATCGCGCTCACTCCGGACCATTGAACCCAATGGCTACCTTCCAGTGCTCGTCATTACCGCCCAACCGGATCACAAACTGCGCGCCTTAAAAGCCGGAGCGAAGGATTTCATCAGCAAGCCATTTGACCTTGCCGACGTCCTGGCACGCGTCAATAACATGCTGGAAGTGCGCCTGTTACACGTGGAAGCAAAGAACTACAGCAAAACACTGGAACAAAAGATTCAGGAAGTGGAGGCAAGCCGCGCATTGATCCATCGTCAAAGTGACGAGGTCAAGCGCCTCTACGATGAAATCGTGGCGGAGCAAAAGCGGTCAATCGAGTTGAGCCTCCAACCTGGCGCCATGGTGGGTGTCGAAAAGGAGGAGCGCACCGCCACACGCTGGGTCCGGAGCCTGAGGCTCCGTCACCCCTGGCTCCAGATCAACCTGCTCACGGCCTTCGCCGCCGCCGCTGTGGTGGGCCACTTCCAGGAAACCATCAGCCGGTTGCTGATCCTCACCATGTTCCTGCCAGTGCTGGCCGACCAGGCGTGCAACACCGGCAGCCAAGCTTTGGCCATCACCTTACGGGGGATTGCTCTGGGCGATCTGGAATCGGGCAAGGAAAGAGCGCTGGTCAGGAAAGAGGCTCTGCTCGGTTTGCTGAATGGTGCGCTCGTTGGACTGGTAGCGGCAACGGGCATGTATGGAGTTGCCACCACCCAACATTTGCAGAGTGCCCCCATGCTCAGTTCAGTCGTCTTCTTGGCCATGATCGGCAGTTGTTTCATCAGCGGTATCTGTGGTGCCGTCGTACCTCTCATCCTGAAACGACTCGGTGCCGACCCCGCCACTGCTTCAAGTATTTTTCTGACCACCGCCACAAACATAGTGAGCATGGGGATGCTATTGGGACTGGCGACAGTTCTGGTAAAGTGACAGGGAAAGTGAAGACCGTGGAGTTTTAATCTCACTCCATCAGATGCTGGCGGATCGACAACAATTCTTGCCGCCGCTTTTCGTCGGTCTTTGGGTAACTCATTTCAAGCGCCTTGAAGGTATCGAGAATGATCCGCGAAATAATCAGCCGAGCATTTTCCTTATCATCGGCAGGGACCACATACCACGGTGCAATCTTTGTACTTGTTGCGCTCAAGCACGCCTCATAAGCATGCATGTATTGTTTCCAGAATTTTCTCTCTTCAATGTCGGCAAGGCTGAATTTCCAGTTTTTTTCTGGGTCATCGATGCGATCGATAAAGCGTTTCCTCTGCTCTTCCTCCGAAAGATGAAGGAAAAACTTGATGATCCGTGTACCGTTACGATGGAGATGGCTCTCCAAATCCACGATGGAATGATATCGCTCCTGCCAGAGGGTTTCCTCGTCGGTTAACCCATCGGGTAGCCCCTGACTGCGAAGAATCTCCGGGTGTACGCGAACGATCAACACCTCTTCGTAATAAGATCGGTTGAAAATACCGATGCGACCCCGTTCAGGCAAGCACTGGGAAGTACGCCACAGAAAGTCGTGCTCCAGTTCCGCAGCACTGGGATGCTTGAAACTGAACACTTGACACCCTTGGGGATTGACACCGGACATGACATGGCGGATGGCGCCATCCTTGCCCGCAGCGTCCATCGCCTGAAAAATCAGCAACACCGCATAGCGATTGGATGCATAGAGGAGCTGTTGCCGCCTGCTCAGTTCCTCCACCTGTTCTCCAAGAAGCTTTTGGTACTGATCCTTCGACGAATAAACGGGTTTCACCTGCGTTGGCCACTTCTTGAGGTCAACCTTTTCGCCCTCCCCTATCTGGTAATCCCTTATCTTGATTTTCATCTTCATCCCTTAATGAGCGCGTCAGTGGCTTAGGGCTTAGTTAGATAGAGTAGTTCATATTTTTTCGTCGGCTCCTAACGTGGGGCAATATTGCCATTGGAATCGGAGAAAATGATTTCCACGCGCCGATTCAATTGACGACCCGCAGCGGCATCGTTGCTGGCAACTGGGTACGCTTTACCGTATCCATGGGTAGTGACGCGGTCACTGCTGATTCCCTCTTCGAGCAGGGCTGCCCGTACAGCATTGGCACGTCGCTCGGACAGTTCCTGATTATAACTGTCGCTGCCGGTACTGTCCGTATAGCCTTCAACCAATACCTTGTACTTCGGATATTGGTTGAGAAAACCGGCCAGTTTTTGCACATTGTGCTTGCCGCCGGAAGACACCTGCGCCTTGTCAGTACTGAACAATAAATCGCCGAGTGTCACCACCATGCCGCGTTTGGTTTCCTTGGCATTCAACTCCTTGAGTTGTTCTGTCTGTTGAGCAATAAGGACTTGATCACGATCAGCTTCAGCTGTTCTTGCCGCCAACTGGGCCTTTTCGCGTTGAGCAGTGGCGTTTCTAACTGCCAGTTCATCCGCTTTCCGTTTGGCGGTTTCCAACGCAATTTCCGTTTTCCGTTTGGCTATGTAAGCCAGGTGATCCACCGTGGAAGAACTTTCCCCTGTGCTCAAGGCATTGTCCGCCTTGGTCAGGGACTCGCTGGCATCCTTCAATTCAGCCGGCGCCAAACTGGTGACCTGAGGGTTGGCTCGCGCACGTTCATAACTGCTCTGTGCTTCCGAGAGATTTGAATTTTGCGACATTGAACTACAACCAGAAAGAATCGTGGCGGCGGCAATCAAGGTCAGCGGGAAATATCGGTTTTTTTGCATGATGAACTCCATGGGTGATTATTGGGCATTGCGATCTATTTCCTGGTGCAGCGCGCGACTATCCTCCTGCACTGCGTCCGCTGCTTTCTTTGCCTGATTTGAACGCGCCACCGCGACAGCCAGTTCGGCGTCGACTTGCGCTTCTTCTGCCAATTGCTTTGCAAGCACATAATTTTTCGCTACCATTGCCTGCTCCGCAGCATCCAGTTTCTCTTTCGCAGACTTGATTTGAAGCGGTGCATACTCGGTTCCTCCAGCGCTGCTTGCGTTACTGACTGCGGTTTTGGAAATAGCCATCTGCGCTGTAGGCGGTGGAGTGCTCGCACAACCCGCCACCAGAATGGCAGCGCCCATGATCACGCCAATTCTGCGCAGTATTTGATTTGATTTTATGTAGTGAAAATTTCTCATCATTTTTATCCTTATAGAGTTAAAAGCAAAACATGATCGTTGTAACGAACATCATCCCGCAATTGAAACAATTTCCATTTCCGCAGGACCGCCGATTCACAGGAGTCACAGCACGGGCCAATTATGCACATGTACCCACGTCTGCTGAACCGCAGGCGGCAACTGGTCCATATGCTTCAAAAAAAGCGCAAGCGTCCAGATCTGTCGGTCGCTGAGTGAGTCCCGAAATGAAGGCATGCCCGTCAGACGAATACCGTGCTTGATTTTCCAGAATGAATAGCCTTCCGGATCATCTTCAACCCCATCGATCGCAAGTTGCGGGGGTTTTTGATAAAGTCCTTTCGCTATGGGCGATGCCGGTGCAACCCCCTTTGCAGTACCGTGACAAACTGCACAGTTTTGAGCGAATAGATAAACGCCCGCCATGAGGTTCTTATCAGTCAATGCCACCGGATTTTGTTCTTTCGGGGCATCGTGGCGCAGGGTTGCTTTCAAAGAGGTATGAGCCATCCACGTCTCGAGGCCACCGGGTTTTGCATCGGCATTAGCCGGAATAAGCCCGCTTTGCACCAGAACATAAGCGCCGCTCAGAACCACGACCAGCGTCAACACCACTCCTGAAGCCATAACTTTCAACATCACAATCCCTCCCTACCATGGCAAACCGACCAATCGTACTCGCAGATGTGCCCGACATTCCATTGGGTTTACCCGGAAAATACAAAACTTAACGGATCCATTTAACCTCTGTTTTAATATAGAGGCTGTGCGTTAACACACATAACTGCCACGGCCCGGCAATGGGGAGTTATTACGCAGGCACGCTCTCAACGGTGATCAACCCCACAGGAAAGTCCGCCAGCAATTCTGCGATGGTCAGACACCAACCAGACCGCCACTGATGCGGCTTCAATACCTTCCCTGTGAAGACACAGGTATATCGGTTATCCTGTCGATGAAAAGGCAGGTCCACTGTTGTATTCCCCCAAATCTTTTCTCCCAGAGGGAGTGTATCGGCAGCGCTCGGCAATTGTGCGAAGAAACGCGGCGCCAGCGTAATAACCATGTGCCTGCCATCAATACGGGCATAAGCGCACAAATGAACCGCATGTTCTCCCTTGACGGGCAGACGCAAATATTTCCCTTTCTGAAACACATCTGGCCAGCGCTTCCGTAATGCCAGCGCTGATCTTATGATCAGCAATTTGGCCTGCCCATCTTCCAAACCATCACATAACGCACGTACCCCTGCAGTGCGTTGCTGCGACGTTTTGCTTTCGAGTTTCTGCAACGCATCGAGCATCCTTTGGCGGATGCCGAAGTCGACGGGTCTCCGATTGTCCGGATCTACCAAACTGAAATTCAATAATTCGCAACCCTGATAAATATCCGGCACGCCTGGCACAGTCAACTTGATCAAGGTCTGTGACAGACTGTTGAACACGCCCATCCGTGCAATCAGCCGCTGAAAAGGCAGAAAATCCGTCATGAACGAACTTTTCACGGGCGAATTTACCAGCGCATCCGCAAATCCCAATAGGGCATCCTCAAAGACCGTATTGGGATTTATCCAACTGGTATGAACTTTGGCCTCACGCACCGCCTTGATCAAATATTCCGCCAACCGAACACCCAAGTCGGCGATTTCCTTTGCATCCGGCTTACCTGAGGGCCAGATCCCCAACAGGGTCTGATAGATGAAATATTCATCGTTAGGTGTGGGTATCAACCGCCCATCCACCAGACGTTTGAGACTGCGGTTGGCAGAGCGCCAATGGCGCAGGGCGAGCCGCCAGGCAGCCGGCATTTCAGACAACACATTGAGGCGGGCACGCACATCCTCGCTACGCTTGGTATCGTGCGTGGAAGTGGTCAACATCCCATGGGGCCAATTCTTTGCCCGCAACCGATTGGCTCGGTGGAATGCAGTAAGGGTCACTCCAAATCGACTCGGATCGCCACCAACTTCGTTGAGCGACAGCAAGCGGTTATAGAGATAAGAACTGGTATCCTCCAGTCCTTTCGCTTTGACCGGACTGGTAAATTGCTGGAATTTCATGGCAAATGCAAGCACCTGGTCAGAGTACGCGGGCAATTTTCCCTCGACTGCAACAAGAGTGAGTACATCATGTAGAAAATCAAAGATGGTGGTGTCCGCTGCTTTGCTTCTGCGTTTGGCCTCTACGGTAGCCTGCTCGACATTAATGAGGTCTTCTGCCATAACCTCACGGGCATTAATGTAACCACGGTACACCGGAAAACAGGCAACCATTTCAGCCAGAGCCATACGCAATCCATTCAACGTGTAATCACAGGTATGACGGTCGGCTTCAGCGATTTTAGAGAGCAGGTTGGCCAATACATTCAACTCCCCGGACAGCGCAGTCTTGATGACGAGCCTCTTGGACTCGTAGAGCAGATCATCAAAATCCACATGTTCCCCGATGAAGTTATTGTAAAGGCGCTTCATACGCTCGGCGGCGCTGGTCACCACAAACAACCCATTGACCAGATTAGTGAATTCATATCCCGTAGTCCCATGTACCGGCCAGTCGGCACGCAAATCCTCATGGTTCGCCAGAACTTTTTCCACCACCACATAAGGCGCATAACCGATGCGTTTGCATTGCTCAACCAACTTGAAAAAATAGGCCTTCGGGTCATACAGTCCGTCCGGGTGATCCAGGCGCAAGCCATCCAGTTTTCCTTCCTGAACCAACCGCAGCAATAGTTGGTGGGTAGCATCGAAAACCTCGTCGTTCTCCATACGCAACCCGGCCAGATCATTGATATCAAAAAATCGCCGGTAATTGATCTCATCCGAAGCCACTTGCCAGAATGCCAGTCGGTAAGCTTGTGCTTCAATCAAATTGTGAAATCGGTCGAAACCGGAGGATTCGCCTGCCGTACCGTTATAGAATTTCAGGTTTTCTTCGATAAACCAGGCGATATCCGCAGAACCATTAACGAGACCGCCAAGGTGACGTTTATGAACTTCCTTGTCTCGTCTGCGCTCCACCTGACGCTCGAGCAAACCCTCGGCACGGGAAGGAAGATTCCGGAAGGCAGTAACCAGGCTCTGGTATTCCATCCATAATGAATTGTCTTGCCCCAACCGTGCGCCCAAGGTATCCATGCGATACGTCAGGATTTGTGGATACTCGGAGGGATCTACCGGAAAGCGGTGCTCGTAATAATAAATCGTGAATTCGCCACGGCCTGCATCAAAGCACAATTTTAATTCGGCATTCTCCAGCACCGTCCCATAATGGTTAGCCAATACCGGTAATACCACCTTGCCGCGCAATTCAGTCTTGATCGGTGCCCAGTCAATATCGAAAAATCCGGCATAAACAGATGCTTGACCATTCTCCAGAACATCCAGCCACCAGGCATTGTCTCCGCCCTGCACACCCATGTGATTGGGAACCACATCGAGCACTTGCCCCATGCCGTGTTCGGCAAGGGTAGCGCAGAGCAACTCAAACTCCGGGTACGTGCCGATCTCGGGATTCAACTGGTTGTGATCGATGATATCGTAACCGTGCAGACTTCCCGGTCGCGCCTTGAGGTAGGGTGAAGCATACAGGTGTGAGATGCCCAGCGCGCTCAGGAAGGGTACGATTTTACGGGCCTGATTGAAAGTGAAAGCGCGATTGAATTGCAGGCGATAGGTAGACAATGGAATACGTGGACTGCGTGTTTGTGGCAGGTCGGTCTGCTGTGATGTGGCCTTTCCGGCGTTGGTTCGTTCGATAGCAATGAACTCGACAATGCGTCTCAACCGCAAGTCGTCGCGCCATTCTTCCAGATTGATGGTCAAGCGCCGTCGCCAATTTGGATAGGCATCACGGGTGCTACCGGGCAAATTGACCTGATCCATCTGACCAAAAACATCCTCGAGCCAAATCATCATTACCTGCGCCGGTGTTCTGGCCAGAAAACGATGTACCGCGCCCACCAATTCCGGCGACATGTCCGGATTGCCCCCCGGATGCAGGTTGCCCCCCTCCTCCAGCAACCCCTCGCGTTCGAGAGCCATGAGCAATGCAGCACGGTCATGCACCCGTGCCATCACCTGTTCCTGCTGCATGTTTTCGCCGGGAAAAAGCCCTAGCATTGTACGTGTGTCAATATCCTGCCCATGCCAAAAGCCGTAGAGGGTAGGCAAATCATGAGTAGTCACCGTTACCAGAGACTGCACGGGATAATCAGCGGGGGGTATGAACCCCCCTTGCTCGTCACGGGAAAAAAACAGTACGCGATAGCACAATATGCCCACATCTTGCAGTCGTTCGCGCAAATGATCCGGCACGCTACCCAGATCTTCCCCGATGACCAGACAACAGTTCCGCTGGCTTTCCAGCATCAAGATACCGAGCAGGTCATCGAAGGGATAATTCACATAGGTACCGGCCACGGCAACATCGTCCTGTGGAATCCAAAATAACCGCATCAGTCCCATGACATGGTCGATACGCAACGCACCCACATGGCGCATATTGGCGCGCAGCATCTGAACAAAAGGCGCATAAGCTGCCGCACGCAAGCGTTCCGGTATCCAGGGGGGCAATTCCCAATCCTGACCGTTCAGGTTGGATTCATCCGACGGTGTGCCGATGCTGGCACTGAGCGCATAATCGTCCTGGTTGGCCCACACTTCCGCGCCACCGCGATTCACGCCTACCGCCAGGTCCCCATATAATCCAACCCCCAACCCCAGGGCCAGCGAAGTTTTTTTAACCGCATCAAGTTGCAGGTGCGCCAGCCACTGCTGATATTCGTAATACTCGATCTGTTCCAAATGATCCTGCGTGAAAGCAGCAACCGCCTGCGCTGCCGGGTCGCGGTAGGCTTCTGGCCATACCGGCCAACCCCCTATAGTACTGGCATCCTGCTTCTGAAAATGTGCCTGTAACGCTTCAAACAGTGCATAGCGCCGCAGGCTTTCCAATCCATTCCACTGAAATTCTCGGAACTGCTGTCCACGTTCGCTATTCTCTTTCAGGTGCCGTTCTCTGAAGTGCCGATACAGGCAGTCAAGTATCGTCTGCTTGGCCTCCATGACTTGGGAATAATCCACCAGTTCCTCAGAGCGTAACGCACGTAAGCGGGCCTGAAACCTTTCGTCCTCAACCATGGAGCGGGCTTCATCACATTCGGTAAAATCTTCTACCGCTTCCAGGTCCAGATACAAGATATTGAGGAACAGACGACTGGATGGACTGTACGGGCTGGCATGGGCCGGATTGCCTGGAAATAAAGCATGCAGTGGATTGAGACCGATAATATCCATGCCTGCCTCACTGGCCAGTTCAACCATCATGCGCAAGTCGGTAAAGTCGCCGATACCCCAATTACGCTGCGAGCGGACGCCGTAAAGTTGCAGAGCGGCTCCATGGATTCGCCCCCCATCGGCGAGTACTGTGGGCTGGTAGCAGGTAGCAGGTACAACGATCAAAGACATGCAGGTTTCCACCCCCTCGGGGGTACGCACGGTTAGCCGGTGATAGCCTGGTTTCGGACAGTTAGGCAACTGTAGCAAGCCACGCTGATACTGCTCGTCATCGATCTGATGACTGCCCGTGGCTTCAAGATTCACCGGCCGGAACTCTCCCTCTTCACGCATGCCATCTTCCTGCGTCAACTGCCACCGATATAAGTCAGACCTGCACGTAGAAGGAAATGCAACCGGTACCGCAACGGTCTTTGTCGCCGCTCGCACGACCCATACGGGCGGTAGCAAGTTACGCCATGACCGCGCCTCATGTTCAGCCAGAATGGTAGGCAAATCGCCATCCAGCTTCACCCCCATCGCAGTGAGCAAAGCGCGTTGCGTGGCTGGCTTGGTGTGACAGAGATCACCCTTCAGGTCTTGATAGTGCGGCGCGATACCCTGCAACTCGGCCAGTTGTACGAGCGCATCCTTGGAATTCATAGTTGGGTTTCCTTGATAAACCAAGCCGCGCACCAGGGGGGCATACGCCCGGCAGAAAGGAAACCAGACAGATCGACTTGGCTCAGGTAGAGTGGAGCGCCGTCAAGATGCAAGGGGCCTTCCATTGGTTCATCCCCCAGATTGGTCAACAACGTCAGTTGCGTGCCATCCCCCAAACCCCAACGCACGATCAGCCCCGTCGCTCCAATCAGTTCAAATCCAGCACCCCCATGAATACCCGGCAAGTGTGGCATGATCTGTGTACGTCGCAATGCCAGTAAACGTTGGTAATATTCCAGCCAAGCCTGATGCCGGGATTGATTCAAGCAGTCCCAATCAAGTTTGCACCCTTCGAAGGTGGCCAAATCGTTGGGATCTGGAATACTCGCCAGCGCAGCGGGGTCGGTAAAGGCACGAAAACCGGAAAATTCGCGTCGTCGCCCCTCAGTGACCGTACTGGCCAATTCACCCTGGAAATCGCAGAAAAACTGAAAGGGCGTTGCCGCAGCGAATTCTTCGCCCATGAATAGCATCGGTGGGGATGGGGCCAGCAGTAATATAGCCAGCGCCACTTGCAGCGATTTTTCTGGGGCCAACCGGGCCATACGTTCGCCGTAAGCGCGATTGCCTATCTGGTCGTGGGTCTGGGTGAAGTTGATGAACGCACTGAGCGGCAAGTGTCGGCTTGGTTCGCCACGCAGTTGCCCGGCACGAAAAGCAGAAGGCTCGCCCTGAAAAGCAAAGCCTTCCGCCAGACAACGGGCCAGATGACGGGTTGGCTGATCAGCATAATCCGCATAGTAGCCATCCGATTCACCAGTCAGCAATAGATGCAAGGCGTGGTGGCAATCGTCATTCCACTGGGCGGCAAGGGTTCCTTGTTGTAAATAACTGGCAATATTGGCATCGTTTTCCAGTATCAGGTGCACTTGCCGGGTGCTTCCAGGTCCTGCCTGTACAACCGCAGCCAGTTCAGTCACGATATCCGGTCGGCTGTTGTCGGCAATGGCGTGCACTGCATCGAGCCGCAACCCGTCGAAATGGTATTCCTCGAGCCAGTACAATGCGTTATGAATGAAAAAATCGCGGACCGTGCGGCTGTCCTTGCCATCAAAATTGATGGCCGCGCCCCACGGCGTATGATGGCGATCACTAAAGAATTGCGGGGCATAAGCATGAAGATAATTGCCCTCCGGTCCGAAGTGGTTGTACACCACATCCAGCAATACCATCAATCCACGTGCATGAGCGGCCTGCACCAGTGTCTTCAGGTCTTCTGGCGTGCCATAACTGTGGTCGGGCGCAAACAGCAGCACTCCATCGTAACCCCAGTTCCGTGCTCCCGGAAAATCTGCAACGGGCATCAACTCGATGGCAGTAATCCCCAGTTCCACCAGGTAGTCCAGATGCTGCAAGGCAGCCGCGAAGGTACCTGCGCTCGTGAATGTACCCAGATGCAGTTCGTAGATGACCGCTTCATGCCAGGGGCGCCCCTGCCAGGCATCGTCCTGCCAGATAAAAGCAGTGGCATCGACCACCTGGCTGGGGCCGTGTATGTCCTGAGGATTGGCACGCGATGCCGGATCAGGGATATCCAACGCATCATCCAATCGATAATGATAGAAGGTTCCAGGTTGCGCCTGTGGTGGCGAAGTCTCGATTTGAAACCAACCGTCTGCAAGGGAGTGCATCGGCAAAATGGTTTTTTTTCCATCGTCCTGTTTCAGGATCAACTCAACCTGTCGTACCGCAGGTGCCCATAGGCGAAAACGTATATTTCCACCTGGCAGCAGATGGGCCCCGAAAGGCATGTCATGAGAGCTTCTCATTGCGTCTTGCTTTGTTTCAGGAGCATTAGACTCCGTCCATGTACAGAACAGTTTTGTCCGACTGAATGGTGGGAAATTTCGGGTTTGCCCCTGCGCTCAAAAGTATCGAGCAACACCTCCCAACAGGAATGCTCACCAAACTCTGGCAGTGTAAAAGCAATGTCCTCATGATACGCATTGATCAGCAACAACAGATTGTCGTCGATCAGACGCTGCCCCTGTTCGTCGGTTTCAAACAAGGAGTCGCCGATCAGGTGCAAGCCCAGACAACGTGAAAATGGCTGGTTCCAGTCATCATCACTCATCTCTGTGCTATCCGGTTTAAGCCAAAGAATATCTTTTACATCACCGCCGCGAATGGAGCGTCCCTGAAAAAAATAGCGCCGTCGCAGCAGGGGGTGCTTGAGGCGCAAACTGATAATGCTCCGGGTGAATTCGAGCAAATCCTGATCCTGTGGCTTAAGTTCCCACGATAGCCAATTAATTGCATTATCCTGGCAGTAGGCGTTGTTATTGCCTTGCTGGGTACGGCCCATCTCGTCCCCGGCAACCAGCATGGGAACTCCCTGTGAAAACAATAGGGTGGCGAGAAAATTGCGTTTCTGGCGGGCGCGCAAGGCATTGATTTCGGGATTGTCGGTTTCTCCCTCGATGCCGCAATTCCAGGAATGATTATTATCGTTCCCATCGTGGTTGTCTTCCTGATTGGCCTCGTTATGTTTGGTGTCGTAGGTCACCAGATCATGCAAGGTAAAACCATCGTGTGCACAAATGAAGTTAATGCTGGCATGGGGTTTGCGTCCGCTACGTTCATACAGGTCGCTGGATCCCGTCAATCGTTGAGCCAACTCTCCCAGCAGTCCGCCATCGCCTTTCCAGTAAGAGCGAATGCTGTCACGATACTTGTCGTTCCATTCCGCCCAGCCCATCGGGAAATTTCCCACTTGATATCCCCCTTCGCCCAGATCCCAGGGTTCGGCAATCAGTTTGATGGTGCTCAGCACCGGATCCTGACGGATGGTATCGAAGAAGGTTCCCAGTTGGTTGACTTCATGCAAATCTCTGGCCAGTGCAGAAGCCAGATCGAAACGGAAACCGTCCACATGCATCTCCAGCACCCAATAGCGCAGGCTATCCATGATCAACTGGAGCACGCAGGATTGCTGCATGTCCAGAGTATTACCACAGCCGGTATAATCCTTGTAATAGCGAGGGTTATCAGCCATCAGGCGATAATAAGAAACATTGTCGATACCCCGTAAGGACAGGGTCGGACCCATTTGATTTCCTTCGACGGTGTGGTTGTAGACCACATCCAGAATGATCTCGATGCCCGCCTTATGGAGCGTCTTCACCATGGTTTTAAATTCGCTGACATTGCCGCTCGCCGAATAACGGGCATCCGGAGCCAGGAAACCGATCGAATTATATCCCCAGTAATTTCGCATCCCTTGTTCCACCAAATGGCGATCGTCGAAGAAGGTATGGATCGGCATCAGTTCAACCGTTGTCACGCCCAGACGTTTGAGATGTTCGATGGCCGGCCCCATCGCCAACCCGGCGTAGGTACCACGGAACTGGGCGGGAATATCTGGATGTTGCATGGTAAATCCCTTGACATGCAACTCGTAAATCACCATATCCTGCCATTGAATGTCCGGAGATTGATCATTCCCCCACAGGAAGGTCTGATCAATGACCCGGCACTTCGGCATGAAACTGGCGTTGTCTCGGCGACTAAAAGAAAGATCCTCTTGTTTGCTGCCGATGCTGTAACCAAAATGTGCATCGTTCCAGATTGGTGTCCCCACGATATCCTTCGCATAGGGTTCTATCAACAGTTTGTTCGGATTGAACCGATGCCCATCCTCTGGACGGTAAGGTCCATGCACCCTGAAACCATAAAGCGCGCCGGGACGAAGTTCGGGCAGATAGCAGTGCCAGACGAAATCGCTGCGCTCTTTCAATTCGATACGCTGAATTTCGCTCTTTCCCTTCGGATCGAACAGACACAACTCCACCTTTTCGCCATGCTCGGAAAAAATAGCGAAATTCACACCCTCGCCGTCCCAATGTGCGCCGCGTGGATAGGGACGACCTGGCCAGACTGACGATATGGGTTTGTTCATGGTGAGTTCTCACTGTTGAAATATTCGTGTCAAACACGGTTGCTCATAAAAAACGTCTATCCGGCAGTGAGTTGTGATCACCTACTGCGGTATATCCCTGTGTACGAGCGCCAGGATTCCAAGCAATGGAATGATTACCCAATCCGGGCGATTGTCAAGTTCGTAGCGTACTTCGTAAAGTGCCTTTTCTAGCAAAAACAGGTCCAGCAAGCCGTGCGTCGAGGACTGCTCTGAGAACAGGCTGGAATCCTGCACCGCTTCATCGTAAGCCGCGAGAAAAACACGCCCGGCTTCGGCTTCCCAGTCGTTGAGCAAGGCTTCAAACATCGCCAAATCTTCGGGTTGATCTGCACGGACATTCACCAGTGCGGTGTGAGCGACATAGTCGAAGGATCGCAGCATACCGGCCACATCCCTCAAGGGCGAGTGCTTATGGAGACGTTCGGCGAGGGGACGGGCAGGTTCTCCCTCAAAATCGATGAACATGAAATCATTCTGGGTGAGCAGGACCTGCCCCAGATGCAAATCACCGTGGTAGCGTGTTTTGACTGCCTTGATCGGTTCAATAACACAGGCTTGAATACGGTCAGCAAGTTCTTTTCGCTGCGTGAGCAAGGTTTTTGCGGTTTCTTGAGCATTTCCTGACAGATTTTCTGCATGAAGTTCCAGCAGATCCAGCGTGGTTACGGCTTCTGCTTGCAACTGCAATACCCAGTCCGCAAGATCGGTAGCTGAAATCGGTTCGGGGTCGAAAGCCAAATCCCCGGTCACTTTACCCAGTGCATTGTGCAGTTCACCCGTACGCTGACCCAGCGTGCGCATCAGAATCAGATAGGCACTATGATGCGTCTGCGCCATTATTTTGGCCGGTTCAACTGCGGTGTGCGCGTCTTCCAGGAATCGATTCAGGTAGTCCAGCGTGTAACTCCAGCAGTCACCCTGGTTTTCGATATAACTTTGTAACAAGGCAAGTGTCATGTTGTTGCCATTGCTGCCTTGATACTCGATGATGCCGAGTACCGGTATCGTATTGGGGAAGTTGGCCACATCAGTTAAAAAACGCCCGATTTCAAACTCGGGTTGCGTCCCGATTTGCAAATGCCGATAGCCTTTCAGGAAAAACTTTTCATCCAGCACGACAACGGTATTGCTGCCCTGTGTGCTGGGCTGTCGAACGGATAGTTGAGCAGAAGATACCTCGCCTGCGAGTACCGAGAATGCTTGGGTCGTCGAGAAGTTTATGACACCTTGTTCACAAGGCAGCGTTTGACGCGCGCCCATGGCCTGCACCAGAAACCTGCAGAATTCCGGGTCCGCAAACGCATCGCACAGGATTCCAACTTTTGCCTGATGTCGAACTTTGGCTACGGTGGCAGACATCATAGCGTGCAAACGCTCCTCGTCGCCATTTTCCCATGCCAGCGAGAGGGGGATAAAATAAACCAGAGGTTCTTCCACTGCCCCTTCAATACGAAACAGGGTTATCAACGAGAGGGATTTCGCATTCTCCCACCGGGCATAATCATCGATGACCACCCGTCGCACCCCTTCGCCTTTGGACCCATACCACCGTTGCGTTGCAATAAAATGTGGCAATACGTCTTCTTCAAGTTGGGCACGAACCGTCTCTGCCATGGCAACATGCCAGTGTTCGACCCGCTCGCGAAAGAAACTCTGCAAGCCTTTGAACAATACCAGGGTCGGCAATTCATCGGGAAGCAATTGTTCTACATGCTCTACCGAAACCTCTTCGTCTCTGGTCAGCAGAAACCAATAATAATTATATCCGGACAATGTGAGGAGGTAGGGTAATTGACCAATGGGCGGAAAAACCGCTCGGCCCATTAGTTCCACCGGTACATATCCCTTATAAGCCGAAAGATCGAGTTCCACTGCTTGCGCGTTACGTGACAGGTTGCTGACGCACAAAATGATGTCATTCTCGTATGACCTTAAATAGGCGAGTATCTTGCGATTGACGGGGTGTAAAAAAACCAGTGTCCCGCGCCCAAATGCCCGATGGTTTTTGCGCAGTGCCAGCACACGCCGCATCCAGTTCAACAGCGAACCCCGTTCCCGCAACTGTGCCTCCACATTCACGGCTCCGAAGCCATACTCCAGGTCCATGATGGGCGGCAGGTACAGGCGCTGCGGATCAGCGCGGGAGAAACCGGCATTGCGATCCGGACTCCATTGCATAGGTGTGCGCAGACCGTTACGATCTCCCAGAAAAAAATTGTCCCCCATGCCAATTTCGTCCCCGTAATAGAGGCAGGGAGAGCCTGGCATGGACAGCAACAAATTATTCATCAATTTGATTTTATCTATTTCATTCCCCATCAGGGGTGCCAGTCGGCATCGAATGCCGATGTTCAGGCGCGCGTGGGAATCGCCGATGTATATCTGATACATGTAGTCACGTTCTTTGTCCGTGACCATTTCCAGGGTAAGCTCGTCGTGGTTACGCAGAAAAATGGTCCATTGACAGGTTTCTGGAATACTCGGGGTTTGCCGGATGATGTCAACGATAGGATGACGGTCTTCCTGAGCGATGGCGATGTACATTCGCGGCATGAGGGGAAAATGATAAGCCATGTGACATTCATCACCATCACTGAAGTAGTCTCGTACATCTTCCGGCCACTGATTGACTTCAGCGAGAAAGACGCGGTTGGTGTAATGCGCATCGAGCACCTCACGCATTTGTTTGATCACGGCATGCGTACCCGGCAGATTTTCGTTTTGTGTTCCTTCTTGCACGCACAGATAGGGAACCGCATCCAGACGCAATCCGTCCACCCCCAGATCCAACCAAAAACGCATCAGTTTAATGACCTCTTTCACCACCCTGGGATTGTTGAAATTGAGATCGGGTTGGTGGTGAAAGAATCGATGCCAGTAATAGGCTTGTGCTTCATCATCCCAGGCCCAGTTGGATTTCTCGGTATCACTGAAGATGATGCGCGTCTCTGGAAATTTCTGGTCCGTATCGCTCCATACGTAAAAATTCCGTTTGTTCGACCCGGCGGGTGCCCGACGGGCAGCTTGAAACCAGGGGTGCTGATCGGAAGTGTGATTGATGACCAATTCCGTGATGACCTTGAGACCACGATGGTGCGCTTCTTTCACGAACTGCCTGAAATTGGTCATCGTGCCGTACATGGGATGGATATTGCGATAATCGGATATGTCATACCCGTCATCGCGCATGGGCGAAGGGTAAAAGGGTAATAACCAGAGTGTATTTACCCCTAAATTCTGAAGATAATCAAGTTTCCGAATCAACCCGGCGAAATCTCCCGTGCCATTATCGTCACTATCAAAAAAAGCCTTGATGTGCAGTTCGTAAATAACAGCATCCTTATACCAGAGCGGGTCTTCCATCCATTCCGGGTTGTCCACGGACAGGGGAGAGTCATTGGCCTTGGTCTCATTCATAGCGCGCGCTCACAGGAAGTAGTCAAAGTCATGTTCGGTATGTACGTGCCGACGCAATTTGAAAATATGTGCAGGCGCCACCTGAGGATTGATTTCAACGTAGTTGAGCGCGCCATTCCACAAATAGCACGCAGCCGTCAGCAGATCCTGGGCCTGATAAGAGCGATCCGCCTCCAGCCCAAGCCTGTCCAGCGGCAAGGTAATCCAGCCGGATTGGGTATGATGCGGATCCAGATTGACCACCACCAGAATGATTTCAGCGTTATCCGGTGTGGTTTTTGCATAACACAGCAGATTGTCATTATTTACCTCAAAAAACTGCAAATGGTGATCCTGTTGCAGCGCTACGTTTTCCCTGCGGATACGGTTCACCCGCGTGACGAAATCTCTCAGGCTGTCTGTACGATCAAGCGCCCAGCGCCGCACTTGATATTTCTCGGAATCGAGGTATTCTTCTTCACCTGGAGCGCGGGGCGAAGCTTCCATCAACTCGTAAGCCGGGCCATAGATACCATAATTTGCGCCCAGCGTACTCGCCAGCACCAGACGCAGCATAAACGCCGGACGACCACCGAACTGCAAAAATTCAGCCAGAATATCGGGCGAATTTGGCCACAGATTTGGTCGGAAATAGTCGCGTACTTCGGTTTGGGTGAGTTCGGTGAAATACGTCTCAAGTTCTCGTTTTGAATTGCGCCAGGTGAAATAAGTATAGGACTGACTGAAGCCTGTCTTGGCAAGATGGTAGGCAATTTTCGGCCGGGTAAAGGCTTCCGCCAAAAAAATCGTTTCAGGGTGTACGCGCTTGACTTCGCCAATCAGCCATTCCCAAAACAGGAAGGGTTTGGTGTGCGGATTATCCACCCGGAATAGGTAAACCCCTTGCTTGATCCAGAACAGAACCACATCCAGAAGTTCCTGCCATAACCCTTGCCAGGCATCGGTTTCAAAATTAAATGGAATAATGTCTTCGTATTTTTTAGGTGGATTTTCAGCATACTGGATACTGCCATCCGCACGATGGCGAAACCATTCCGGATGCTCTCGCACATAAGGATGATCGGGGGAACACTGAAAAGCCATATCCAGCGCAATATCCATACCCAGTTCTCGCGCTTTTATCACCAGGCGCCGAAAGTCTTCCAGCGTGCCAAGTTGCGGATGAATCGAGGTGTGCCCCCCCTCCTCCGCACCGATCGCCCACGGGCTGCCTACATCCGTGTCACTGGCTCCCAACGTATTATTTTGGCCCTTTCGATGAGTCAAACCGATCGGATGAATGGGGGGCAAATACAGCACATCGAATCCCATGTCTGCGATATAGGGCAACCGCTTTTGACATTCAGAGAAACTCCCGTGCTCTTGGTCATTGCCGACACAGGAACGAGGAAAAAACTCATACCATGTGCTGTATCGTGCTTTTACCGGCTCAGACCATACGCTGGGCAGATGGGGATAGTCCGATGCCAGGCTCCGGTCGGAATAGTGCTGCATCAGGCTGGCCAAAGTCTCAGAACGAGCCAGAAGGGCACCTGCATCCGGTGAGACCGTCCGCATTTTTCCGGCAAACCTTTGGAGTTGCCCCTGATGTTTACCCATGGCACGCGTCGCAGCCTCTTCCACCAACCTTGCACCGACCAGAAGTGTCTGAGCAATATCCTGAGCGTCATTGCGAAGCACGAAGTCATGCCGCCAGGAAAAAAAATGGTCGATCCAAGCGGTGATTGTGTAGACATATTGACCCAATTCCTTGAGCGGGAACGATGCGTGCCAACGATCATTCCCCAAGGGACACATAAAAATCTCATGCCAGTCAGGATCCTTGTCATGTCGGTAGCGCAACACACAATTCACAGCATCATGACTGTCGGTGAAGGCATCGGCCTCCACCACCAACGCCTGACCGATGACCCGCTTGACTGGAAAGCGCCCGAACTCGATTTCCGGTTGTACGTTATCGATGATCACACGCCGCCTGCCGTCAAGTTTGTGTCCGTCCATCATGACCCATCCCCTGGTTTAAAGAAGAGAACAGCCAGGGGAGGCAGACGCAGCATCAGCGAATGGTACATTTCGCCTGCAGAAACGGGACCGGCTTCAACGCCCCCCAAATTCCCCACGCCGCTGCCACCATAAAGTTCACTATCGCTGTTGAGCACTTCGTGCCAGTAACCACCGCCAGGCACGCCGACCAGGTAATTTTCACGGATGACGGGGGTAAAATTGCAAACCACCAACAGCACATCGCCAGCGCCATAGCCACGGCGCAGGAAACTCACCACACTTTTTTCCGCACTGTTACACTCTATCCATTGAAAACCATCGCGGCTGAAATCTTGCTGATAGAGTGCCGCTTCACTGCGGTAAAAACGGTTGAGATCTTCGACCCAGCGCCGCAATCCGGCGTGCAACGGATATTGCAGTACAGACCAGTCCAGACTTTCTTCGTGCTGCCACTCACTCTTCTGTCCAAATTCGCAGCCCATGAACAACAGTTTTTTGCCCGGATGCCCCCACATATAGCCATATAACAAGCGCAGATTGGCAAACTTCTGCCATTCATCACAGGACATTTTTCCAATCAGCGAACCTTTGCCGTAAACTACTTCGTCATGGGACAAAGGCAAGACGAAGTTTTCTGAAAATGCATACCAAATACTAAAAATGATTTGTGTATGGTGGTATTTTCGGTTGATCGGATTTTCTGAAAAATATTCCAGAGTGTCATGCATCCACCCCATATTCCATTTCAGACCGAAACCCAGACCACCAAAATTGGCGGGACGGGAAACCATGGGCCAGGCAGTGGACTCTTCGGCAAACGTCTGGGTATCCGGATAATCACGATAAATCGCATCATTCAGGTTACGCAAGAAAGTGACTGCATCCAGATTCTCCCGTCCACCATTGCGGTTAGGAATCCACTCACCTTCCTTGCGGCCATAATCCAGATAAAGCATTGATGTCACTGCATCGATGCGCAGTCCGTCAATATGATATTTATCAAGCCAGAACAGGGCACTGCTGGTGAGAAATGCACGTACCTCATTTCGACCATAATTGAACAATGAACTATGCCAGTCCGGTTGATAGCCCTGACGCGGATCGGCATGCTCATACAGAAAAGTCCCATCAAAATGACCGAGGCCATGAGCATCGGCAGGAAAATGTGCGGGCACCCAGTCCAGAATCACGCCAATGCCCTGCTGATGCAAGGTATCTACCAGTAACATGAAATCCTCTGGTGGACCGTAACGCGCCGTTGGTGCAAAATAGCCGATGGTCTCGTAGCCCCAGGAACCGTAAAAAGGGTGTTCTGTCACCGGCATGAATTCCACATGGGTGAAATTCAATTCCACAAGGTAACGCGGCAACCACTCTGCCATCTCACGATAGGTGAGAGAACGGTTGCCCTCTTCGGGAACGCGCCGCCAGGAACCCAAATGTACTTCGTAAATGGAAAAAGGCGCGTTCAGCCGGTTTTTCTCTCCGCGCACCCGCATCCAGTCAGCATCATTCCAGGCATGATCCAATTCCCAAACACGGGAAGCAGTTAAAGGCGGTTTTTCCCAGTAGAGCGCAAATGGATCACCCTTGTCGGCTGTTTTTCCATCGCGGGAAAGGATACTGTACTTATACGTCGCTCCGACTGTGACATCCGCAATGAATCCTTCCCAAATCCCCGATCCATCATCACGGAGACATAGCGCATGGACGGTGGCATCCCAATAATTGAACTCGCCGATCACCGAGACACTCACCGCATTCGGTGCCCATACGGAAAACCAGGTACCTTTTACGTCTTCAAGGGTAATACAGCGCGAACCAAGTTTTTCATATAGACGAAAATGATCGCCTTGCTTGAACAAATAAACATCGAGATCCGTAAACATGCCCGACTTTGGAACGGGCACGCCAAGATTCGTCAACCCAGGCATTTTTTTCTAGCCTGCTTTACTTCGAATCAACTTTTAAATTATTGTGTACTGCCTTCACCGATTCCACGTGTGTCGCAAGTGTCGTGGCCCATGCGGACTCTTTCGCGCTACTGACGGTTCCAGTCAAATCCACAACACCGTGATCGGTGCGAACGCTGATGTCGCGCCCTTTTATTCCTTTGTCCTCAGCAAAACTTGCCTTCACTTTGGTGGTGATGGTCGCATCATCCAGATATTGACCGGCAGTATCGGTGGAAGAATCCACCGCATAGGAGAAAACGGGCGTAAGCAACCCCATGACCAGAATAAGAGCTCCGGCAAACCTGATACCCACAACGGTTTCTTTGACTTGATTTTTGTTCATGATGAACTCCTGACAATGGGTTGGTAAAGATCCAGTTGTCATCATTCACTTTCATGTTCGAACTTTCTGTACGCTGGCGAACATACCCATGGCGGAACACGTGGAAACTCTCGTCCCCAGTTTTTTCGGTTGCAGCAGGAAAGAAGGTTACTTGCCGCGCAGATCCCGGACAAGTGACAATCTTGTGGGATCAAAAGTCGATATGCAAACGCAGTCCGTATACATCGATCGGACCGCGTAGTTGATTGTACGCGGGATTGGCAACGTGTTGCCAGTCTGCCGTCAGGTGAACACCGTCCACGATGCCCCACTTGTAGTAAGTTTCCAGCACGTACTCAGGCGCATACATCAGGTAGCCATCGCCGATGAACAAATCATAATTGCCCGCCGTCAAAAAGGCCTGGCGTGCACCGCTGATCTGGTTGAGCGCCCAGCCCAGCCCAATGCCATCCCTGCTGCGCCCCCAGTTCTGTCCATCCAGGGAAAGACCCGCGCTGAAACTACGGTCCACTTCCGTGAACGCCATGGACTCGTTGCTTCCCCCCGTCCAGAAGGCGCGGGCAAACAAACCCACCCCAGGAGCCAAAGCCTGTTGCAGATTGAGTCCTCCCCCTCCCCGTATGGCATTGTATCTGGGCTGATTCGCAATGAAGATCCCGGTTTGGTTGAGGTAGGAACCAAAATTGGCCAATTGCATGCGCCCCTGGTACATCAGCAATTTGAGAGCCCCTGTGTCCCAACGCCGTTCAATTTCTCCATTGACTCCAAAATGTTCGCCCATGGCCGGATCAAGGGCCAGTTGATTGGGCAGGACGGGCATGGCAAACCAGCCGAAACGCGCAGACCAGCGATCCCAGGTCAGTTCGCTTGAAGCACCCCAGGTATACCCTCGAGAATCTGCTGCATAATCGTAGGCACAGGAGGTCATGAAGCACCAGTTGAGAAACTGGTCGTCGCTCTTGTGGGCGTAAGCATTACCGTCAAAATAGGACAGCACATCCACTTTTCCGATGGTCCAGGTTAAACGGTGGGAATCCACCGCCCGATCGAACTGATGGCTGGCCATGGGCAAGGAATCGCTTTCTCCACCAAAGTTGACTACCCGCGTGTAAAACCCCAAGGCGAGGTAGGTCACGAAGGTATTGGTCATGTAGCGCTGCATGTCGTTATTGGTCAATGCCCCCAATCCCCCTGCATTGCTGAGGGGTATTCCGCGTATGGTTTCCTCACGAAACCAGAATTCTCCCTGGTTCCCTAGATCAAAACCCAGTTGCAGACCAAGAATATTCGAGAAAGAATTCTCGGGAGTGGACAGAAAACTGTTCGGTCCGCTGGGACGGGCAGAAGGAAAGGAACCATGGTATTGGTCGATGAAAGTTTCATCCCCCTGAACCACCCAGGGCGGCGCGTGTTCCTCCTTGCCATCGTCCCCCCCAAAACTCCAGAGTTCGGCGTGGGACTGAAGGGAAATGAGGCAGAGCAACAAGCACAGGACACGACCGAAAGCGCGCCCCAACTCAAGGTAAACGATAGCACCAAAAGAGCCACGGATGTGGTCAGCGTGGGCACTGCCGGTGACAACTGTCGCCGCTGACTTACATTGCTTTGTAGACATGGGGAGAATTCCATGGGGTTTTTGTGTGCTTGGAAGCGACAAGTTGTCGCCCCCAAGACCGGTTTTCTAGAACGGACGGTCACTGTCCATGTGCATCGGGACCAAAACACCGAATAAAGCACTACCCCCACCAATGTCCTGGCTGGTCTGGCCAGCGCGAAGTTCTGGAAAAGTCCTGTGCACTTCGGAAAACCGGATCAGATTCGAAGGAATACGGCCGGTGAAAAAATGTATTACCTTGTTCAGATTGAAAGTCATGATGACACCTCGCACAAATGCGTCCGCCATGCAGGACGGACAAGCAATGCGTTGATCGGAAACGTCGTGCAAAGAACCGAGCAACTGAGCGCAACCAAACTGCCCCGGCGGCATCGGTAAGACACGACATATGATTTACGACCGTGAGGAGGTGTTCAGGGCAACCCGTTTTAAACAAACAAGGGTATGCCGAGGATACACCGTCCCGCTGCATCAGCGAGACGGTGGCGGGAGTCTTGAAGACAGTGCCTACGCTTTCGCTGATTTAGCTGACGCGGTCAAGATACTAGAGCAACTGTCCAAGATTTCTCCCTGGAGAATGAGACAGGCGAATTCTAATGCTTTGCATCATCAAAGTCAACGACTCCACAATATTTTGTTAGCGCAAAGTGGCGTAGAGGTGGGCGCAGATCCACTTGATTCCCATCAAGAGAACGCGTCACAAAAACTCGTCAGCTGCGTAGCTGCTGTGAGGGGATTCATCACTTCTATTCCGTCGCGCACAGGATAGGTTGCGCCCACTGGCGCGACCAAAAGCTTACGCGTGGCACCGACGTCGGCAGCGGCCAGATGAAAACCTTTCGACACTGCAGGTGCTGATGAACGCTTGATTTCAATCACCCAAGTTTCACCATTGCGAAAGCTCATCACCAGATCAGCCTCGGCACCATGCGAAGTTCGGTAGAAACTGGCCTCGGCTTGGGGCGCGGCGGCGATAAGTTGTTCGATGACAAACCCTTCCCAACTTGGCCCGGCTACCGGGTGACTCAGTATCGACTCCAAACGCTCCAAGCCAAGCAATGCATGGGTAATGCCGCTGTCACGCACATAAACCTTGGGCGCGCGCACCAGCCGCTTGCCCACATTGCCATGCCAAGCGGGCAGGCGACGGATCAACATTAAATCGCACAACACATCAATGTAACGCGACACCGTCTGGCCACTCACGGCAAGCGATGCAGCGAGTTGCGACTGGTTGAGCAAACCACCCTGCAAATGAGCCAGCATGGTCCACAGACGACGCAGCGTTGTGGTCGGGATCTTCGGACCCAGCGCTGGAATGTCCCGCTCCAAATAGGTAGCGATAAATGCCTCGCGCCAGCGCAGACTGCTCGTTTCATCATGTGCCAACCAGGATAAAGGAAAGCCACCACGCACCCAAAGCGAGTTAAGTGCGGGTCCCGGCGCATCCGTGGGCAACACTTCACAGGCATGGAAGGGCGTGAGTTCCAGTTGCGCAACCCGCCCAGCCAAACTCTCACTGGCCTGCTGCAGCAACACGCCAGTAGCAGAGCCAAGCAACAGGAATTGCCCCGACGCTTCACCGTCCCGGCGACGAATATCAATGACCCCACGCAGCACCGCAAACAATTCAGGTAAGCGCTGTACCTCATCCAGGATAACCAGCCGATTGCGCTGGGCAAGAAGAAAACTTTCAGGATCATCCATCTGCCGCTGAGCCGAGGGCAGCTCCAAATCAAGATAAATAGCATCACCGCGTCGTGCCATTTCGGCTAATGCCAATGTGGTCTTGCCTGCCTGGCGCGGCCCAATGAGCACCACTGCAGGAAACTGGGCCAGAAAAGTCAGGAGTTTCTTCTGTACATAACGAGGATTCATCCGTGTAATTTACCATGCATATAATTAATTTGCACGGTTGTTTTGAATTTTAATATGAAATCAGTATGGGAGCCTCTACGGTGGTTATCTCGAACCCATGTTCGGGTTGCGCGGGAAAACAGTCGGCAGGGATGGCGCACAGCGCCACCTCGCAAAATTGCTGCCTCTGGGGCTGTTGGCATTGGTGGTTGGGCATGTAAATCAATCTATTTGCTATTATATTGACATAAATTAACAGTTGGCGCATTATTGTTGACATAAATCCTTGGTCTATCTCTCGATGCGCAAAAATATTGACACTCTTGCGACCCTGATTTTCAGTTCCGCCGAAGATCAGGCGAACGCACAACGCGTTTCCAGATTGGCTCGCGCTGGAAAATTGCGGGCAATTCATCGAGGCATCTACACCAGTGATCTGGAATCACCGCTTGAGCAAATCGTACGGCCCAACTGGCGCCAAATTGCCGAGCACCTTTATCCCGGATCGGTTCTTGGCTATCGTTCTGCCCAGGAAGGCAAGCCCGATCCAGAGGGGCGTATTTTTCTGGTTCAAGGCAATCGGGCACGACGCATTGAATTGCCCGGCCTGACATTGATGATCATCCCTGGTCCCGGCCCAATTTCAGGGAGGGAAGCTGCACTGAATGACACACCCTACGGCAAGCTGTTTGTTTCGTCCGAAGCTCGCCGTCTTCTGGAAAATCTTAATACGGGTCGAGATGCCGCAATACGAACGATGGGACGTGCTTGGGTCGAGTCGCAACTTAGTCGGCTTTGCACACTGCGCGGCGAGCACAAGGTCAACGACCTGCGAGATGCTACCCGTCAATTGGCAGAGATACTGGGAATGGATGCCCAGTTCAAAGCCCTGAACAGCATCGTCTCAACATTGATGCGAACCGGCAATGCTGGGCGCTTGGGTGCTGTCGATGCACTCGCTCGTGCTGCAGGAAAGCCGTACGACCCTGATCGCCTGATAATATTCGATGCGCTGTTTACAGAGCTTCGACAATCCTTCCCTCATGTGCCCGATCCAACAACACCCGGATTGAACACTACCAACTTCTCCTTCTTTGAAGCCTATTTCTCCAACTACATTGAAGGCACAACCTTCACGGTGGAAGAGGCCAGCGAAATTATTTTTGAAGGCAAGATAATCGAGAAACGTTCTGAGGATTCGCATGATGTGCTCGGTACTTATCAGGCCATCACTCGACAACCTTTCCGGTCAAACCCGCCGGGCAATGAGGATGAATTTTTGGAATGGCTGAAACTCGCCAACCATAGGGTGTTATCCAGCCGCCCAGATAAAAATCCAGGGCAATGGAAAGAAAAACTCAATCAAGCAGGCTCCACATTATTTGTTTATCCGGAATTGGTACAGGGTACCCTGCGTGAAGGATTCAAACGCATTGCGCTACTGGAAGATCCATTGGCCCGAGCATTGATGGCGATGTTTGTTGTAACTGAGGTACATCCCTTTGAGGATGGTAATGGTCGAACCGCCAGACTAGTCATGAATGCCTATCTGACTCAAGTATCTGCTTGTCGAATCATTATCCCGACGGCATATCGCGAAGACTATTTGCTACCCCTCAAAGCGCTATCCAGAAATACCGATCCAATTCCATTCGTCCGTTCAATGACTCGCACCCAGGCATGGTCGGCTGCTTTTGACTACAGTAACTTCCAAAATACCTGGAAGCAGATGGCTGAGTGCAATGCTTTTGCCGATGACACAGACCAGCACAAGCTGCTTCACCCTCACGAGATACGCAACCTTGTTGACAAAAACGCAACCGATAAACCGCCTTGATGACAGAGTAGTAACTTAATGCAATAGCAATAGCATATGCCATTCTGTGCTATAACCATCTGATTTGACTGGTCGGGGCGAGAGGATTCGAACCTCCGACCACCTGCACCCCATGCAGGTACGCTACCAGGCTGCGCTACGCCCCGAACTTGTTATTATGACACAGTCAGCGCGAAAGGAGAAGTAGGATTTCGTTCAATTCCGCGCGCAGTGTTTCGCCCATGGGCATTTTATGAATGAAAGGGCCTTCACAAAGACTCGGTTCATCAGGGTGATCTGGAACCAATGTCTGGGGGGTATTCATTTCTTCAGAGGGAGTGACTTCTTTTTCCTCAGGGAGACGGGAAACCGACTGCCGCCCATCTTTCCCCAGATGAGACAGTTCATGACGCGCACCCGTGATGGTAAAACCTCGTTCATAGAGCAAAGAACGGATATGCCGGATCAGTTCCACTTCACGGGGCTGATAATAGCGGCGATTCCCACGCCGTTTGACCTGGCGAAGTTGCAGAAACTCCTGTTCCCAGTAACGCAGGACATGGGGTTTGATATCGCATAACTGGCTCACCTCCCCAATGGTAAAGTAATGCTTGGGAGGGATGGGCGGAAGATCGCGTTCAGCGCGTTGAAGCCTTACCACGGCGTTCCTCTACCATGGACTTCAATTTCTGGCTGGCGTGAAAAGTCACCACGCGCCGCGCAGTAATCGGAATCTCTTCGCCGGTCTTGGGATTGCGTCCCGGTCGCTGGGGTTTGGTGCGTACCTGAAAGTTACCGAAACCCGAAAGTTTTACTTCCTTACCCGCTTCCAGTGAGAGACGGATTTCTTCAAAGAAGGACTCCACAAACGCTTTGGCTTCCCGTTTGTTCAAACCCACCCGCTCAAACAACTGTTCTGCGAGTTCTGCTTTGGTCAATGTCATATCCTGCTCCCTATCTCAAGACCGCACCGAAACGTCGTTCTGCGACCCCTATCAATTCCTGGCAAATCTGTTCCAATTCCCCTTCGGTGGAAGAGCGTTCCGTATCTTGGATTTTCACACAAAATGCCAAACTTTTCTTTCCTTCCTCCACTCCAGCCCCTTGATAAACATCGAACAACAGGATGTCTGCCACATTTTTCGGAGCCGCTGCACGCAGGGCATCCCACAGAGTCATGGCCGGGATACTTTCTTCCACCACCAAGGCCAGATCACGCCGTACAGGCTGAAAACGCGGTGTAGGACCATACTCGGGCCATGATTCCCGGGTCAAGGGGATCCATTCTAACTCAAACAACAAAGGCATGCGGGAAAGGTCATAGGAGGGACCCAAGCGGGGGTGTAACTCCCCCAACCACCCGATACTTTGCCCATTCCACCAAACCTCGGCAGAACGTCCGGGATGCAAGGCAGGATGTTGGGTTGAAACGAAACTTGCGCCAGACGGCAGAAGTTCTTCCACAACCCCCTTGAGATCGAAAAAATCGGCGGACTCGCTCTCGATCCCCCACTGTTCAGGAAAACGGGTTCCGTACCACAAACCACCTAAACGCAAGGGCTGAGCGCAAAGACCGTCCGTATCCCGGGCAGGAAGAAAACACCGTCCCCACTCAAAAATCCGCACCTGTTCCTGTTTGCGTTTGAGGTTGAATACCAGGGTTTCCATCAAGCCCACCGACAAGGTGGAACGCATGACGGCCAGATCCTGCGACAGGGGATTGAGCAAATTGAGGATCGAGGGTTGCATGGCCAGACGCTGCTCCCCTTCTGACGGAACAAAACTGTAGGTGATGACCTCTTGAAATCCGCGCGCCTGCAAACGCTGGGCGACAGTCTGCCGGGAGCGTTCACGTTCCGGCAGGTGGAGTGCCCTCAAAGGCGCCCTGGGCACCTGCATCGGGATCTGGTCGTAGCCCACACAGCGGGCTATTTCTTCCACATAATCCACTTCCCGTTCCAGATCCACGCGCCAGGTAGGTGCCGTAGCGGTCCAACCCACATCGTTTCCTTCCAGGCCAACGCCTAACCGGGTCAGGATTTGTCGCATCGTGTCCACCGCGACTTCAAAGCCCAATAAACGGCGCACACGATCAGGACGAACCCGCACCGGAAGTCGCCGGGGCAACTTTTCGGGGTGAACGAGATCGAGAATGGGACCCGCCTGCCCTCCGCCGGCATAGTCCAACAACAGTTGGGTAGCCCGTTCCAGGGCTTCCTGGGTAAGACTGGCATCTACGCCCCGTTCAAACCGGAAAGCGGCTTCTGAGGCCAACCCCAGGCGACGGGCACGCCCTGCCAGTGCCCCGGGAGAAAACCAGGCCGCCTCGAGAAAAATGTCCTGGGTTTGTGCAGAAACTGCAGAATTCTGCCCCCCCATGAGTCCTGCCAGAGCCTGGGGCCCCGCTTCATCGGCTACCACCAATAGATCCGCAGTCAATGCAAGAGTTTGGCCGGAAAGTACGGTGAGGGATTCTCCTTCCCGCGCCCAACGCACGGTGAGATTTCCGGTCAGTGCAGCATCGGCAAAGGCATGAAGGGGTTGTCCCAATTCCAGCATGACGTAGTTGGTCACATCCACCACCAGCGCCTTGGCACGCAGGCCAGCGCGTTCCAGACGACGCACCATCCAGTCCGGGGTGGGTTGGTCTGGCTGTTCGAGATGGATCACCCGTCCACCATAGCGTGCGCATCCTTCCCTTGCATCAATCTGGACGGTACGCGTACCAAATTCGGGATTTGCCTCTCTGGAAATGAAAATTGGGGGCGTGAGCGAACATTGAGTCAATGCGGCCACTTCTCTGGCCACCCCCCGCATACTCAAACAATCTGCCCGGTTGGGAGTTAGTTTGAGGGTAAATTGCTGATCATCCAGATCCAGCCAGACACGAAGGGATTGTCCCACCGGGGCCTGCGCATCGAGCGCAAGCAAGCCCTCGCTTTCTTCGTTCAAACCCAATTCCCGAGCCGAACACATCATGCCCTGGGATTCGATTCCCCGCACCTTGGCCGCCTTGATGGTCAAATCGCCGGGAAGGACCGCACCCACCAGAGCACAAGGGGCTTTCATCCCCACCGCTACATTGGGTGCACCACAAACGATGGGCAGGGGCTCAGAAGTGCCCACGTCCACCGTCAGACAATTCAGCCGATCGGCCTGAGGATGCTTCTCCACCGTCAGAATCTGGCCCACTACCACTTGATCAAAAGGAGGCGCGCAGGGGCTCAGGGCCTCCACTTCCAGCCCCCCCATGGTCAGGACATGGGCCAACTCGGCGGCATCGAGGTCTGGATCTACCCAGGTTCTCAGCCATGCTTCAGAAAATTTCACCGCGCATCTCCTATTGAAAGTGCTTCAGAAAACGCAGATCGTTCTCGTAAAAAGTACGCAAGTCATCCACCCCGTACCGGATCATGGCCAGGCGTTCGACGCCCAGGCCAAAGGCCAGTCCCACATACCGCTCGCTGTCGATCCCCAAGGGTTCCAGAACATTGGGATGAACCAACCCGCACCCCAGCACCTCCAGCCACCCTGTATGACTGCATACCCGGCATCCGTGACCCTGACAGATGACGCAGCCGATATCCATTTCGGCCGAAGGTTCGGTAAAAGGGAAAAACGAAGGACGGAAACGAGTGGGCAAGTCTTCCTGTTCAAAGAAATGGCGCATGAACTCACTCAGCAATCCTTTGAGGGCTGCCAGAGAAACCCCTTCTTCCGCAACCCAGAGCCCTTCCACCTGGTGAAACATGGGGGTATGAGTGACATCGGAATCACAGCGAAACACTCGCCCTGGAGCAATGATACGCACCGGCAACCCATGGGATTTCAGATAACGAACCTGAACGGGAGAAGTATGGGTTCGCAACACCACCCCCGGTGCCAAATAGAAGGTATCGTGCATGGCCCGCGCCGGATGATCGGCAGGGATATTGAGCGCAGTAAAGTTATAGTCGTCGCTTTCAACTTCCGGTCCCTCTGCCACCTCGAAGCCAAGACTTCGAAACAAGGTTTCGATGCGCTCCAGGGTACGTGTCACCGGATGAGTCGCTCCCCTTCCGTGTTGCCGTCCCGGCAGTGTCACATCCAGAGCCGAGGCACGCAATTCCCGTTCCTGCTGGGCTTGTACCAGCGCCTCGCGGCGTTGCTGCAACGCCCTTTCCAGTATACCTTTGACCTGATTGATCGCAGCCCCCGCAGACTTGCGTTCTTCGTGAGGAAGCACGCTCAATCCCTTGAGGCGTTCCGTCAACGCACCGGTTTTACCTAAATAACGGGCCTTGGCTTCTTCCAGCGCATGGGGGGTGTCGAGACGGGCAAAAAGGGCCAGCGCCTCCTCCTGCAATGACATCAAAACTTGCATGAACGATCCCGGAATAGAAAAACCCCCGGGGAGAACCCCGGGGGTTGGATTCAACGTCAGGCAGACAAAACGGTACGAGCCGTTTCCACCATTTGGCTAAAAGCCGGTTTGTCGAAAACCGCCAGATCGGCCAACACCTTACGATCGATCTCGATACAGGCTTTCTTCAGGCCATTCATGAATACGCTGTAGGTCATGCCGCATTCCCGTGCTGCCGCATTGATCCGGGCAATCCACAAAACACGAAAATCACGCTTGCGGCGCCGGCGATCCCGATAGGCATACTGTCCGGCCTTCATCACCGCTTCTTTGGCAATCCGATAGACATTCTTGCGCCGACCGCGGTACCCCTTGGCCTGATCCAGAATTTTCTTGTGACGTGCGTGGGCCGTTACTCCCCGTTTAACTCGTGGCATGGACGGTTCTCCTTAAGCGTAGGGCAACATGGCTTTGACCGAGCCCATGTTGGTGGAATGAATTTCTGCCGTCCCACGCAATTGACGCTTTGTCTTGGTGGTTTTTTTGGTCAGGATGTGGCGTTTGAATGCCTGAGAGCGCTTGATACTGCCACTCCCTCGCACGCGGAAGCGTTTTGCAGCTCCGCTTTTGGTTTTCATTTTGGGCATGGAAAGCTCCAATCGTTATAGTAATCCGCGTCGGGTGAACAGGCTACGCGCCTGATACTTGATGACCCGCCGCGCCTTGTGGGCACTGCTTGCTACGCATCTACTTCCGTCGACGTAGCTTCGACTTTATTATTTTCCTTGCCGGCTTTGGCGACTACTTCAGCCTTTTTGCGGGGAGCCAGCACCATTACCATCTGACGCCCTTCCATCTTGGGAAACTGCTCCACGACTCCATGGGCTGCCAGATCGGCTTCTACCCGTTTGAGCAGGTTGTATCCCAATTCCTGGTGCGTCATCTCGCGACCGCGAAACCGCAAGGTCACCTTGGTTTTGTCACCCTCGGACAAAAAGCGAATCAGGTTGCGCACCTTGATGGCGTAATCTCCATCATCAGTGCCGGGACGGAATTTGATTTCCTTGACTTGAATCTGTTTCTGTTTGACCTTGGCTTCGTGCTGTCGCTTGCTTTCACGATACTTGAACTTGCCAAAATCCATCAGGCGACAGACCGGTGGGTTTGCCGTCGGGGCAATTTCCACCAGATCAACGTCAGTTTCTTCCGCCTGACGCAATGCGTCATTCAGACGCATGATCCCCAGTTGTTCTCCATCTACCCCCACCAACCGCACTTCTGCGACGGTGATTTCCCCGTTGATCCGGACTTCCTTATCCTGAGCGATCGCCATTTCTCCCAAAAAAACAATAATTGACCAAGACCTGACCCGATCTTGATCCCTATCCTTCCACTTCAGTCAGTGAGTTCGCTCTTGGCCAGAATTTCAGCCTTCATGCGGGACACGACAACTTCCACAGGCTGTGCGCCCAGGTCTTTTCCTCCCCGTAAGCGCACCGACACCTGACCAGATTCAACTTCCCGATCTCCCATCACCAGTTGATAAGGGATCTTCTGTAAACTGTGCGTCCGTATTTTATAACTGATTTTCTCGTTACGCAAGTCCATCTCCACCCGCACCCCTTCTTCGCGCAATTGCTGTGCCACATTTTCCACAGCTCCCCGCTGGGCTTCGCTGATATTTGCCACCACGGCCTGTACAGGTGACAACCACAGGGGTAGAGCCCCCGCATAGTGCTCGATCAAAATTCCTATGAACCGTTCCAGAGAACCCAGAATGGCACGATGCAACATGACAGGGGTCTGACGGCTGTTGTCGGCTGCCACAAAGGTCGCGCCCAACCGTTCCGGCATGGAAAAATCTGCCTGGATGGTACCACACTGCCAGGTACGCCCCAGACTGTCGCTCAAATGAAATTCGATCTTGGGACCATAGAAGGCCCCTTCCCCGGGCAGGGTTTGAAAATCCACTGCGTTATGCTCCAGCGCAGTGCGCAGTGCATCTTCCGCTTTATCCCAAATGGCTTCGGAGCCCACCCGCGAAGTGGGCCGGGTCGCCAATTTGTACTGGATTTCAGTGAATCCAAAATCCGCATAAACCCGGCGCAACAACTGGATGAAGGCGGATACTTCTTCCAGTATCTGATCCTCGGTACAAAAAATATGTCCGTCATCCTGAGTGAACCCGCGCACCCGCATGACGCCATGCAAGGCACCCGAGGGTTCATTGCGGTGACAGGAACCGAATTCTCCATAACGAACCGGCAATTCCCGGTAACTACGCACCCCCTGATTAAAAATCTGGACATGCCCCGGACAGTTCATCGGCTTGATGGCAAATTCCCGCTCTTCTGACAGGGTGGTAAACATATTTTGCTGAAAATGCCCCCAATGTCCTGATTTTTCCCACAGGGCCCGATCCAGGATCTGCGGACAACGTACTTCCTGATACCCATTTTCCCGGTAGATACGGCGCATATACTGCTCGATCTCCTGCCACAGGGCCCACCCCTTGGGATGCCAGAAGATCATTCCCGGTGCCTCTTCCTGCAGGTGAAACAAGTCCAGTTCCCGACCCAGGCGCCGATGATCCCGTCGTTCGGCTTCTGCCAGTCGATGCAGATAGGTCTCCTGATCCTCACGGGTTGCCCAGGCCGTTCCGTATACCCGGGTCAGCATTTCATTCTTTGCATCTCCCCGCCAATACGCACCAGCCACACGGGTCAATTTGAATACCTTGAGTTTACCCGTGGAAGGCACATGGGGACCGCGACACAAATCAACAAAATTGTCCTGTCGGTAGAGGGAAATGGGCTCATCCGTGGGAATGGCCGCAATGATCTCTGCCTTGTATTTTTCTCCCAGTTCTTCAAAAAATCGAACCGCCTCGCCCCGTGCCATTAGTTCCCGTTGTACGGGCAGATCCCGGCGCACAATCTCTTCCATACGCTTTTCAATACGCTCGAGATCCTCCGGCGTAAAGGGACGCAGATAGGAGAAATCATAATAAAACCCATTCTCGATCACCGGACCGATGGTCACCTGCGCTTCAGGATAGAGTTCCTTGACGGCATGCGCCAGTAGATGGGCAGTGGAATGACGCAGAATATCCACCCCCTCTGGATCTTTTGCCGTCACCAATGCCAGGGTGACGTCCTGTTCGATCAAGGTCGAGGTATCCACCAGACGTCCGTCCACCTTGCCGGCCAGGGCCGCCTTGGCCAGCCCTGACCCAATGCTTTTGGCCACTTCCGCCACGGTCAAGGGAGTCGGGAAGGTACGCTGGGAACCATCAGGCAGTTGTATCGTAATCACGGTTTTTCCTTTCAACGTTTCCCAAATAATTTACGTCCACGCCGCCGTTGACGGCGCAGGCTGTTTTCCTCGGATTCGGTCAGGGGCTTGGGTTTGCGATCCGCAAAGGGGTTATTTCCCTGCCGAAACTCGACCCGCAGTGGAGTCCCACGCAATTCAAAGGCTTCCCGAAAAGTATTTTCCAGGTAACGACGATAGTTATCCTGGATATGAGCAACCGCAGATCCATGGATCACCACGATGGGCGGATTATGCCCCCCCTGGTGGGCATAACGCAGTTTCGGACGAAACGGCCCCGCCTTGGCAGGTTGGTGCTTTTGCACTGCCGCCATTAGCGTACGGGTCAGGCGTGGCGTAGGCAAACGAGCCATGGCGGCTTGGTAGGCGGCATCCACCGCCGGCAACAACCCATTGACCCCCATTCCGTCCAGCGCAGAAATGAACAGATGGTGGGCAAAATCAAGGAAACCCAATTTGCGCGCAATATCCTGGCGCAGCCTGTCGCGCCGATGAGCATCCAGTCCCTCCCATTTATTCACCGCCAATACCACCGCTCGCCCTGTGGTCAGCACATGTCCCGCAATATGTGCATCCTGATCCGAGATGTCCTGGCGCGCATCCAGGGTCAGAACCACGACATTGGCTTCCTCGATGGACTGCATGGTCTTGAACACAGAAAACTTTTCCACGGCTTCAAAGACCTTGCCCCGGCGGCGCAACCCCGCAGTATCGATCAGGGTATAAAGCCGTCCGTTTTCCTCAAAATCCACCTCGATGCTGTCCCGTGTCGTGCCCGGTTGGTCAAAGGCAATGACTCTCTCTTCTCCCAGCAATCGATTAACGAGGGTGGATTTCCCTACATTGGGCCGTCCCACAATGGCGATGCGCGGACGATCCGGACGCTTCTCGGAAGAAGTGGAGGATTCGGGAACCGGAATCCCTCCCAAAACCTCGTCCATGAGATCCCCGATCCCTTCACCATGGGAAGAGGAGATGGCCAAGGGATCGCCCAACCCCAGTTCATGAAATTCGGCGGTAACAACGGCGCGCGCCATACCTTCCACCTTGTTCACCGCCAGGGTCACGTGTTTCCCCCTTTGGCGCAGGCGTTCGGCAATGGTGCGATCCCCGGGAGTCAACCCGCTGCGTCCATCGGTCAAAAAAATGACCCGATCCGCCTCATCCAGCGCCTGCTCCGTCTGGCGCGCCATTTCGCGCAGGATACCGTCCTTTGCCACGGGTTCGAAGCCCCCTGTATCGATCACCAGATAGGGTCGTTCTTCCCATAGGGCACGTCCATAGTGACGATCCCGGGTCAAACCCGGCAGATCCGCCACCAGGGCATCCCGACTGCGGGTCAGACGATTGAACAGGGTGGACTTACCCACATTGGGTCGTCCCACGATAACCACGGTGGTCAGGGGGTGAAAATCAATGGGTTGCATGGGCTGTCAACGCAAACATTTTACCCGTACGATTCACCACCAGTACCCGCTCATTCCCCAGATAAACGGGAGCCTGAACGATGGGGGTCTTGTCAGTGGCCAATCGTCCTACCTCGGCGCCATTCTCCCGGCTGATGAAATGCACCACGCCCTCCGCATCTCCCAGCACGACATAGGAAGCCGTCACGGTGGGCGGAGACAGATAACGTCCCTCAAGATCACTCATTTTCCACATCACTCCTCCAGAACTGCGATCCAGCGCCATAACATCGGATTTAGCCGTCGTTAGCACCAACTGGGAGCCCGCTTCGACCACGGGACCCAAAGCATTCACATCTCGGGACCAGACCAACTGGCCATGTTCGCTGTCCAGGCACGCGGCCCGTCCCTGATAACTGGCCGTACATACCATACCATCGCCCACCAGGGGGTCTCCCAACACATCATTCATCCGTTCCAGCTCCGTTGCCCCATGGGGTGAAGAAACCAACGACTCCCACTGAATGGTGCCGTCGGACAGGTTTAAAGACATCAACTTTCCCCCCGGCATGCTGACCAGCGCCACGCCATGCCCCAGGGTCATCCCGCCCACACCCCGCAATACCAGGGCCGGCATGGGACGGGCCTGGGTCCACAGAACCTTGCCCTCCGCTTCACTCAGCCCCATCACTTTGCCTTCTGCCGTCCGCACCACCACCATGCCATCGGCTCCTTGCGGGGCAGCCAGCAATTCGCTGTCAATGGAGGTGCGCCATAAAAACTGCCCTGTGGGCAACCAGGCCAGCACTTCTCCCTTCTTGTTGCTCAACAAAATCTCGTGCTCTCCCACGCCAATACCCGACGCAAAGGATTCACCGGTTTTCAAATCCCACTGGGTTTTCCCGTTCTCCGGGTCCACTGCCCTCAATTCACCCTTCTCTCCGGCTACATAGAGCATGTGATCATGCAAAAGTGGCACCAGAAAACCCTCTTCCGTTTCACCCAGGGAAAGTTTCCAGTCCACCTCCACCTCCACCGTGGGTTTCAGAGGCAGCATGGAGGTGATGGGCAACTTGTCCGCACAACCGGCGCTCAGAGCAGCCAGGGCAATGCCCAGCCATTGGATTTTCTTCATCGTCCCCCTCCCAGGGCTTCCCATTTGTTTTGTGCCAGTTGATGCAATGCATTCATTGGCTGCGATTTTTCCATGGCGCTTCCATAGGCAGCACGGGCCTCGGCCAACCGGTTCAAGGCCAACAGGATATCGCCACGCAGATCCAGGGTCAGTGCCGCAAAGTCCGGAGCACGATTATCGTCCAACAAACGCAAGGCCTGTTCGAATTTTTTCTGGTCAGCCAGCAGACCCGCCAGACGATACCGGGCCAGGTCAACCAGTGCCAGTTCCCGAGAATGCTCGATGACCCATTCCAACTCCCCCTGGGCATCCCCGTCCTTGCCATGGGCGTGGCAAATCGCAGCGGCAATCAAAGCGCCCCGGGTGGCCAGTGCACTGGCGGGCTGCTGAGACTGCAATGCGCGGGCGGCTCCCAGCGTGGGGGCAACCTCCCCCGTGCGGGCAGCTACCCGTACGGCTTCAAAAGCACGTCCGGCTTCTGCTTCTTGCCGTTGTCCATACCAGAGCCAGCCATTGTATCCGCCCACCCCCAGCAAAGCTGCCACGGTTCCCGCCATCACCCACTTGCCAAACTGACGCCACCAGGCTTTCAGGGAATCGATTTGTTCCTGTTCTTCTAGATCGTACATGGCTTCACTCACTCGACTTGATTTGTTGGATCGCTTCCATGACATCCAGTGTCAACTGGTCACCCTGACCACGGAGCGGTTTGAGCGAAACCTTCTGGTGTGCTGCCTCCTCTTCGCCCAGAATGATGGCCCAACCCGCACCACTGGCATCGGCACGTTTGATCTGGGATTTGAAAGTTCCTCCCCCCGCGTGAAAGTGCACGGCCAGCCCGGAGGAACGCAATGTCTCGGCCACGCATAGAGCCCAGGCTTCCTGGTGCTGGTGCATGACATACACCTCAGGATGGACCCCGAACCGCTGTGCCCAATGCGGTTGCTGTTCCAGCAACGCCAGGAGCCGCTCCATTCCAAGGGCAAAACCACAGGCCGGAGCGGGCTTCCCGCCCAACTGCTCCAGCAGTCCATCGTACCGTCCCCCACCGCAAATGGTACTCTGTGCCCCCAGCAAGGGAGTCATCCATTCAAACACCGTGGCATTGTAATAGTCCAATCCGCGCACCAGGCGCGTATCGATTTGATATTCAACGCCATTCTGCTGCAATAACCTTTGCAATTTCTCGAAATGAATACGGGATTCCTCGTCCAGATCGTCCATGAGACGGGGAGCATTCTCGATCAGGTCGGTCATGGCCGGATTCTTGCTGTCCAGAATACGCAAGGGATTGGTACCGAGACGACGTCGTGAATCCTCGTCCAGGCGGTCCGTGTGGGCCGAAAAATAGGTTTGCAAACGCGTACGATAACGCGCCCGGGTAGCGCTGGAACCAATGGTATTGAGATGCAGGGAAACCTCTTTCAGTCCCAGACGCTGCCATAACCGGGCAGTCATGAGGATCAGTTCGGCATCCACCTCGGGGCCGGCAAAGCCCATCGCTTCCACGCCACATTGATGAAACTGCCGGTAACGTCCTTTCTGGGGACGTTCATGGCGAAACATGGGACCCATGTACCAAAGTCGTTGAGGTCCGTCATACAACAGATGATGTTGTATGACCAGTCGGGCGCAGGAAGCCGTTCCTTCGGGCCGCAAGGTCAAGGCTTCCCCATTGAGTGAATCCACGAAACTGTACATCTCTTTTTCCACGATATCCGTCGCCGTCCCAATGGAACGAACGAAGAGAGCGGTGGGTTCCACCACAGGAAACCGGACTTCCCGATAAGCGTAAGCACGCAACCACTGACGAATTTCTTCCTCGAGAAATGCCCACTGCTCGCTCACCCCGGGGATGACATCGTTCATCCCCCGGACGGCCTGAAATTGTTCACCTTTCATGTTCCCACTCCGTAACGCCGGGCCACATAAGTTTCTACCAGCGCTTGAAATTCTTCTGCAATCCGCTCGCCCTTGAGCGTTACGGTCTTTTCTCCGTCCACGTAGACGGGGGCCACCGGACGCTCGCCCGAACCGGGAAGACTGATGCCAATATTGGCCAACTTGCTTTCGCCGGGACCATTGACCACACAGCCCATCACTGCCACCTGCAGATGCTCCACCCCAGGATATCGATGTCGCCAAAGAGGCATTTGACGGCGCAGGTAACCCTCGATTTGTTGAGCCAGGGACTGGAAATAGGTGCTGGTGGTTCGCCCACATCCGGGACAGGCTATCACCTGCGGCGTAAAGGCGCGTAATCCCTGGGTCTGAAGAATTTCCTGGGCCACCCGCACTTCCAAGGTACGATCACCGCCGGGCTCCGGCGTCAATGACACCCTCAGGGTATCCCCAATCCCTTCCTGCAGCAGCACGGCCATAGCTGCCGTGGACGCCACGATCCCCTTGCTCCCCAGGCCGGCCTCCGTCAAACCGAGATGCAACGGGTAGTCACACTGCCGGGCCAGATCCCGATAAACGGCAATCAGATCCTGCACTCCACTCACTTTGCAGGACAGGGTGATGCGCTCGGGTGCCAACCCCCAATCCACCGCCTGTGCAGCACTTTCCAGCGCCGAAGTCACCAGCGCCTGACGCATGACCCAGGAAACCGGATGGGGCTCCGCCAAACGGGCGTTTTCATCCATGCAACGGGCCATGACCTGAGGGTCCAGGCTACCCCAGTTCACGCCAATCCGAATTGGTTTATCGTAGGATCGCGCAAGTTCGATCAAACGTGCAAACTGTTCGTCGCGTCGGGAGCCCTGCCCGACATTGCCAGGATTGATGCGGTATTTAGCCAGTGCCCGGGCACAGTGGGGAAATTCGCTCAACAATTTATGTCCGTTGAAGTGGAAGTCTCCCACCAGAGGAACGTCATACCCCGATCGGTCGAGGGCCTGGCGCAATTCAGGGACCTGACGGGCGGCTTCCGCCGTATTCACAGTCACCCGTACCAATTCCGAACCCGCCTGGGCCAGGGCCTGAATCTGGTGAAGGGTCGCCTCAAAATCCGCAGTATCGGTATTGGTCATGGATTGCACAACGATAGGCGCATCCCCACCGATCCATAGCCCCCCCACCTGAACCGGACGGGAATGACGACGCGGGATGACCCCCTGCATACTGCCGCTGCTCATGGCTTCTCCGTCACCGATCCCTGAAGGGGTGCAGGGTACACGGGTGGGGCGTCGGACAACAGGGGCATCCTGTTTTCTTCAGAGCCGTTCCCGGCGGGAAGGGGGCGCGCCGGTTCAGACAAAACCGGCGCGGATTCCAGGGGAGGAAGCGCATTGGAAAACGAGGATCGAGGGGCAGAGGAATGCACCACGGTCACCACTTCCAGAAGATTCTTTCCCGAAAAAACGCCGGTTTTCCAACCCACCATGCCGGCCACCCCCAGGATGACCATGATCAGCAACACGCCCATGGAGAACGCGCGCGGCACCTGTTTCCAGAAAGTCGAAATTTCCGGGCCCCAGGATCGGTGCTTTTTGGGCGGAACAGAGGGAGAAAACAACGGCGTGAGATGGGGGGGTCGTGCATCCTGTCGTTCCCGCTCGAGTTGGGCCAGCAAGACTTCAGGAGGTTCGCCCAACTGACGGGCATAGGTGCGCACCAGAGCACGCACAAACATGATATCGGGTAATGCGTCATAGTCGCCGGCTTCCAGCAACTGCAACTGGTGCGGAGAAAAACGCAGTCGTTGCACCATGTCCTGAAGCGTGAGCCCCTTCTGCTCGCGCAATGCAATAAGACGTTGACCTACGCTGGATTGCTCGCCCGTTTCCTCATTCATATCCGTTCTTCCTCGCGTTTCTCGTGCCGCCGACTGCGATCCACCACTTTCCCTGCCAATTGGCCACAGGCAGCATCGATGTCATCTCCGCGCGTCCTGCGCACCGTCACGATCAGTCCCGATGCCATGAGGATATCTCTAAAACGGGCGATTCTGTCCGGCGCAGAGCGTCGATACCCGGACCCCGGGAAGGGGTTGAAGGGAATCAGATTAAATTTACAGGGAACCTCTCGTACACAATCGATCAATTGCCGTGCCTGCCGGTCAGAATCGTTGACCCCCGCCAGCATCACATATTCAAAGGTAATAAAATCACGGGGCGCTGTCTTCAGATAGCGTCCACAAACTGCCATCAAAGCGGCAAGAGGATATTTCCGGTTGATCGGCACCAGTTGATCGCGCAATTCATCGGTGGGGGCATGGAGGGAAACCGCCAGCGCCACGGGAACTCGTTCGCTCAAACGATCCAGAGCCGGAATCACGCCGGAGGTGGACAGGGTCACACGGCGCCGTGATAAACCGTAGCCAAAATCATCCAGTAAAATATCCAGGGCCGTCACCACCGCGTCATAATTGAGCAAAGGTTCACCCATGCCCATCAGAACCACGTTGCTGATGACCCGTTCGTTCGACTCATTGGCGCCCAGAGCCTGATTGGCCCACCACACCTGCCCAATGATCTCGGCCGTCGTCAGGTTGCGATTGAATCCTTGCCGCCCGGTGGAACAGAAAGAGCATTCCAGGGCACAACCCACCTGTGAGGAAATGCACAGAGTCCCACGGCGGGCTTCGGGAATGAAAACCGTTTCAATGGCATTCCCGGGTCCCAGTGAGAGCACCCACTTGCGCGTTCCATCCTCGGCAGTTTGCTCGGAAACCAAGGCAGGCACGTCCACATGGGCATGTTCTGCCAAACGTTGACGGGCCGTTTTGGACAGATCGGTCATCTGACCAAAATCTGCCACGCCTTCCTGATGAATCCAACGCATCACCTGCCGGGCACGAAAAGGCTTCTCACCCAATCCGGTTAAAAACTGGGTGAGTTCAGTGCGATTCAAACCCAACAGGTTGATGGTCATCGTTCATCAAATCAACGGGAATGAATCTGGGAGGACGGGAAAAAGTAAGCGATTTCAACCGCAGCAGTCTCCGCACCATCAGAACCATGGACGGCATTAGCATCGATGCTTTCAGCAAAATCCGCACGAATCGTGCCTGGAGCCGCTTTTTTGGGATCGGTGGCACCCATCAGATCCCGATGGGTGAGGACCGCATTCTCACCTTCCAATACCTGAATCATTACCGGTCCCGAAGTCATGAACGAAACCAGATCCTTAAAAAAAGGACGTTCGCGGTGGACGGCATAAAAACCTTCAGCTTCACTTTGGGACAGCCAGGCCATACGGGCAGCAATCACCTTGAGACCGGCCTTTTCAAAGCGAGAATAAATCTCACCGATCACGTTCTTGGCAACGGCGTCTGGTTTCAAAATAGACAGGGTTCTCTCGAGGGACATGCGGGGCTCCAAAAAAGTATAGGGTAAAAACCTTTCCATTCTATCATGGGCCCGAAGAAAACGCAGACTGCAGCCTTATCCAATGTGGTATGAGCCTGAAGGATGGCTGTATTTCCAACGAGGAATGAGCCTGAAGCGAATAATCTGAGGTCGATTGAAGAAGTGGGTTGATCATTGCAAGGATGATGATCAACATGAACGAAACACGGCTTTGCACGATTGAGCAGATTGAGCAATTTCTCAGTGGCTGCCTCCAGGTTGAATTCACCAAGTCTGGTGACGACAGCGAACGCTATGAACACATCAGCCGCGTGCTCAAGCGCTTTGACTATCCCGGGCAGGGTAAGCGAGAGAAAGGTGTGCTGCTGAAGTACCTGCAAGTCACCAGCGGCTACAGCCGCGCGCAAGTCACCCGCTTGGTCACCCAGTGGCACACAAACCGTTTGGCTACCGTACCCCTGTCCAAACGCTACCGTGCGCCTGCTGCCCCCTTTGCGCGCAAATACACGGCTATCGATATCGCGCTGCTCGCCGAGATGGACAAGGCCAATGAAGACGTGTGCGGCCCGGCCATTGCGCACCTCTTGCAGCGCGCTTACGGCGTCTATGGCGACGCGCGCTATGAGCGGCTGGTCGGCCTGTCGGTTTCGCACCTGTACAACCTGCGCAAAAGCACGGGCTATCAAGCCTTGCGGGTAGTTTTCGCCAAGACTAATCCGGTGTGCAATCACATCGGTGTACGCAAAGTGCCACGCCCCAACGGGAGAGTCGGTTTTGTGCGTATCGACACCGTCCACCAGGGCGATCTTGACGGCATCAAGGGCGTGTATCACATCACCTGCGTTGACTCTGTGAGCCAATGGCAAGTCGAGGCGTGCGTGCAGGGTATTAGCGAGGCATTTTTGTTACCCGTACTGGAACTGGTCATCGAACAGTTTCCTTTTGTAATTAGAGGGTTCCACTCGGACAACGGCTCTGAGTACATCAATGGCCCGGTGGCTGCGATCCTTGAGAAACTGCGGATCGAGCAAACCAAATCACGCTCGCGCCACAGCAACGATAACGCGCTGGCCGAGAGCAAGAATGCCAGTGTGGTGCGCAAGCACATGGGCTTCGAACATATCCCCCAAAAGTACGCTCAACCCATCAATGCGTTCTATCAGGAAACGTTTAATCCATGGCTCAATTTTCACCGCCCGTGCATGTTTGCGACCGAGATCATCAGCCCCAAGGGCAAGATCATCAAACGCTATAAAGACGAGGATGTGAAGACCCCGCTGGAATGCTTGGTGCTGTTAAGTGTGAAGGATTTAGTCACGCTCAAAGAGGGCATCACTCTGGACGCATTGCAGGCGCAGGCGAAGTCCAAAACAGACTTGGCGGCGGCACAGGAAATGCAACGCGCCAAGAGTGAATTATTTGCAAGCTTTCAAAAACAAAAACGCCGGGCGTAACTGATCGGAAAACGACACCGAAAAAGCACCAATTCTTGAGGCTAAAATCATTAGAAAATAAACTCAAAACCGATTAGCATAATTCCATTAAACTTAACTTTTAAACCCGACCAACCCGCACTATCAAATCACCAAGTCCGTCACTGCTTCAGGCTCATACCTGAATTGGAAAATACTACTGCCCCCCCGGAGGAATCAGGAAGAATCCTGCCCTACTGGTGGCGAAATTCTCCAGTACCCTTGACGTCGCACCAAGGTCCAACCGGCCCAATGAATTTCCGGGTGGTGATCGGACCGCGCCTTGCCCTGGCGCAAAATCTCCTGCAAACGCCGTTCCGAGCAGGCCGGTGCCCCCTGTTGCCGAATCCACCAGCGCAGGAGATGGAGCGCACGAGCCTCCGTCAGGGAGTGCAATGCCGCGACCTTCAAACCCTGCTCATCGGAAACCTGCTGCCCATCCTGGGCGGACAGGTCCTCAAGGACTGCCTGCGCCTGTGCCAGATGGCGCGCACTCCGACTCAACGTGGCGCGCCAGGCCGGAAAAGCCTCATCCAGCAAGGGACCCACGCGTTGGCGCAAAAAATTCCGCGCATGCCGTGGATCTCGATTGGAGGGGTCCTCGACCCATTCCAGATCCTGCGCCACGGCGTAACGGTGCAAGACGGCGCGGGAAACCCCCAACAAAGGGCGCACCAGACAGGGTCCCTCCGGGGCCAGCAAACGCTGCGCGGGCATGGCCTGCAACCCCGGCAGTCCGGCACCCCGCAGCAACTGCAACAAGACGGTTTCCGCCTGATCGTCCTGGTGATGGGCCAATGCCACCCACTCTGCCTCCTGACGGGCAAGGACTTCATAACGCCGGGCACGGGCCACCGCCTCCAGGCTTTCCCCCCCCTGCCGGATCACCGTCACGACAAATTCCGCGCAGGGGATTTGCCACTGTCGGCATAACCGTGCACAGAACGCCGCCCAGTCATTGGCGGCAGATTGAAGTTGATGATTGACGTGCACCGCACTCAAACGAAAGTCCAGGTCAGACCGGAGTCCGCGCAGTACATGCAGCAACACGACCGAATCCAGTCCGCCACTCAGGGCCACCACCAAACGGTGCCCCGGTTGCAGGAATCCGGTCAACTGTCGGGACACCTGCTGGGACAGAGAATCAGTGGTTTTCCTTGAACTTTCCATACCCCATGAGACGATCATAACGTCGCGCCAACAATTCATCCAGGGTCAAGGCATCCAGGGACTTCAAGGTATCCTGCAGGGCACGACGCAGGTTCTGCATCATGGTCACGGGATCCCGGTGCGCCCCCCCCAGCGGTTCTGCCACCACTTTATCCACCAGACCCAGCGATTTTAGACGGGCGGAAGTAATGCCCAGAGCTTCCGCTGCATCGCTGGTTTTTTCCGGCGTTTTCCACAGGATGGCAGCACAACCCTCTGGAGAAATCACCGAATAGATTCCGTACTGAAGCATCAGGGTGGCATCCCCTACCCCCACCGCCAATGCACCGCCCGACCCTCCTTCCCCAATCACCGTACAGAGGATCGGCGTCTGCAGGGCCGCCATTTCCAGCAAATTGCGCCCAATGGCCTCCGACTGCCCCCTTTCCTCGGCACCAATCCCCGGATAAGCGCCGGGCGTATCGATAAAGGTAAAAATCGGCAAGTGGAACTTCTCCGCCAGACGCATCAAACGCAGTGCCTTCCGGTAACCCTCCGGGCGAGCCTGCCCAAAATTCCGGTAGATGCGGTCCTTGGTATCGCGCCCCTTTTGATGACCAATCACCACCACAGGGCGTTCACCAAAACGGGCCACCCCACAGACGATGGCCGGATCATCGGAAAAACTCCGGTCGCCATGCAACTCTTCAAACCCCGTAAACAGCGCCTCAATGTAATCCAGAGTGTAGGGGCGCTGACTGTGGCGGGCCACCTGCGCCACCTGCCAAGCCTTGAGGCCCGCATAGATATCCTTGGTCAGGGTCTGACTCTTTTTTTGCAACCGTTCGATTTCCTGGGAGATATCCACCGCCGAATCTTCCTGCATGAAACGCAGTTCCTCGATTTTGGCTTCCAATTCTCCAATGGGTTGTTCAAATTCCAGAAATACCGTTTTCATTACCTGTCCTTAGAGATAAGCCCAAACTGCCAGCCCACAGCCCACCAACGCGCCCAGACCGGCGGGCCAGAGCAACCAGCGCCGCTGCGTCAGCGCAGTCACCGAGGCCAGGGCGATGGCAATTTGTATGAAAGTCATGGCCAGCGCCAGAGCATGGTGTGGATGAAAATACTTGTCGGCCAACTCGTTCTCGTATCGGGATTGTGCCTCAAAAGCCTCGGCCCGTGCCTTGATCTCCTTCTTTTCCGTCTCATAACGCTTCAAATCCTGGGCATAACCCTGCCGCTTGTCTTCCGGGGCCAGTTGGGACGCCAAAGTCATCAGATGCGCCTTGGTACTTTTGGCCTGATAGAAACTCCACTGGTCACTGGCATGGGCTTTGTAGAGTACTGCTTCATTCTTGTGCATGAGCGATTCATTCTGCGTATTCCCGCCCAGATAACTCACCACCGCACCAATCGCCGCCAGAATCGCCGTGAAAATTGCCACCTGCTGGGCCAGCGCCACCGTTCCTCCCTGCCCATGGGTGGCCGCATGTTCCACTTCGTGTTCATGGGCACCATGAACATGAAATTCATCTTCCATCGTTCATTCCTCCTCGTTTTCCCGGGCTCGCCGGGCCCGCACGGCCATGCCCAGTTCTTCCAGAATGTGCGCGGTTTGTGGCATGGCCAAACATCCATCGGTAATACTCTGACCGTAGGTCAACGGTTTCCCCGGAATCAGATCTTGACGTCCTGCGCGCAAGTGACTCTCGATCATGACCCCCATGATGCGTTGTTCGCCCTGACGCAACTGCAGCGCCACATCGTGCCCCACTTGTACCTGATTTTCCGGGTTTTTGGCGCTGTTGGCATGACTGAGATCGATCATGATACGCGCGCTCAACCCTTCCTGAGCCAACTGGCTGGCAGCCTCCTCCACATGGTGTGCCTGATAATTGGGCAATTTTCCGCCCCGCAGAATCACGTGACAATCTTCGTTTCCTCGCGTCGCCACAATGGCCGAACGCCCCGCCTTAGTCACCGACAGAAAATGATGGGGCTGCTGAGCCGCCCGAATGGCATCCACTGCGATCCGCAGATTTCCATCGGTTCCATTCTTGAACCCCACGGGACAGGACAACCCCGAAGCCAGCTCACGATGCACCTGACTTTCCGTGGTACGCGCCCCGATGGCCCCCCAACTGATCAAATCCGCCAGATACTGCGGAGTGATCAAATCCAGAAATTCAGTTCCGGCGGGAACCCCCATTTCATTGATGGTCAACAACAGACGACGGGCCACCCGCAACCCTTCATTGATCTTGAAACTGCCATCCAGTGCGGGGTCGTTGATCAACCCCTTCCACCCCACCGTGGTGCGCGGCTTCTCGAAATACACCCGCATCACGAGGAGCAATTCCTGCTTCCAGTGCTGAATCAGGGGGATCAACCCCTGGGCATATTCCAGTGCGGCCTTTGGATCATGAATTGAACAGGGCCCCACGATCACCAGCAGGCGGTCATCCACCCCATGGAGAATGCAATGGATCTGCTGACGGGTATCGAAGACCAGCTGGCCAGCAGCGGTGGTGCTGGGGGTCTCCTGCAACACCTTATCCGGGGTCACCAATTCCTCGATGCCCTGAACCCTTACATCGTCATTCTCTGGCAAAATATCCTTCATTTCCCGAATTCCCGACTGGCCAAAAGCAACATTCTACCAAAGGGGGGGTCAGATCGTCCCACCCACCGTCAGACCATCGATGCGCAAGGTCGGTTGACCAACGCCCACGGGAACGCTCTGTCCCTCTTTGCCACAAACCCCCACCCCCGGATCCAGAGCCAGATCATGACCAATCATGGAGACCCGGGTGAGCACATCCGGTCCATTTCCAATCAAGGTTGCGCCTTTGACCGGGTACAGGCATTTCCCGTTTTCCACCCACCAGGCCTCGGACATGGAAAAAACAAATTTGCCACTGGTGATGTCCACTTGCCCACCGCCAAAATTCACCGCATAGATTCCCCGGTCCATGGAGGCAATGATCTCCTCGGGCGGACGATTTCCATTGCGCATATAGGTATTGGTCATGCGCGGCAGAGGCAGATGGGCAAAAGACTCCCGTCGTCCGTTTCCGGTGGGCGCCATCTTCATCAACCGGGCATTCAAACCATCTTGCAGATACCCCCGCAATATCCCATCCTCGATCAACGGGGTACATTGTCCCGGCTGACCTTCGTCATCCCACTGCAGGGAACCCCGTCGCCCCGGCAAGGTCCCGTCATCCACCACCGTCACCCCTGCCGCCGCCACCCGTTGACCGATTCGCCCACTGAATGCCGAGGTTCCCTTGCGGTTGAAATCCCCTTCCAATCCGTGCCCAATGGCCTCATGCAGGAGAATTCCCGGCCAACCCGAGCCCAGGACCACCGTCATGGTGCCCGCCGGCGCGGGGCGGGCTTCCAGATTGAGCAGAGCCTGCTGCACGGCTTGATGGGCGTACCCTTCCAGAAGGGTGTCACTGAAATAATCGTAGCCACAACGCCCTCCTCCCCCCGCCGATCCCTGTTCACGCACCCCCCCCTGCTCGGCGATCACCTGCAGGGAAACCCGCACCAGAGGACGAACGTCAGCCTGGAATCCCCCATCACTGCGCGCCACCAATACCACTTCGTATTCCCCTGCCAGGGAAGCCATGACCTGGACAACACGGGGATCGATCCGGCGCGCCATCCCCTCCAAACGCTCCAGAAGCCGTACCTTGGCTTCGTCAGGCAAGGTCGACAAAGGATCCTGGGGGGCATAGAGGGGTGCCGCCGGGTGTGGTTTTGCCCGCAATAGGGGGCAGGTTGCCTCCTGACCGGAACGTCCGATGGCCCGCGTGGCTCGAGCCGCCTGTTGCAGTGCTTCACCGTGAATGTCATCGGAATAGGCAAAAGCGGTCTTTTCTCCGCTGATGGCACGAATGCCCACCCCCTGCTCGATATGGAAGGAACCCGACTTGACCGCGCCCTCCTCCAGACTCCAGCCCTCAGAACGGGAATACTGAAAATACAGATCGGCATAATCCACGTCGTGGGTCAGCATCGAACCCAGGGTACGGGACAAATCTTCTTCTTCAAGGGCGAACGGTGCCAGCAAAGTTGCTTTAGCAATGGAAATGGGGTCCATGGACATAATCCTAAATATTCCTGTACGAGATGAAATGCGGTGCCACCATAAAATCAAACCAATCCTTTTTCCCAGGGAATCCGGCGTCGGGACAAGGCAGGCAACTGACTGCGCAGATCCGCCTGATGGACGGGATTGACGCCTGCCATCACCACCCCCGAACCCCGGGGCAACTGATCCAGAACCACGCCCCAGGGATCGACGATCATGCTGGCTCCATGGGTTTCTCGTCCGTTCATATGGTAGCCGCCCTGGGCCGGAGCCACCACGTAGGCCAAATTCTCGATGGCACGAGCCCGCACCAGGGGTTCCCAATGAGCCCGTCCGGTGGTTTCCGTGAAGGCCGACGGAATGAAAATCAGGTCCACTTCACCCATGGCGCGGTACAGTTCCGGAAAACGCAGATCGTAGCAGACCGATAACCCGATCTTGCCAAAAGGAGACTCAAAGGTCACCACCTCGTCGCCCGGCTCGATGGTTTGCGCCTCGTCATAACGTTCCTGAGCCCGTTGAAACTCAAACAAATGGATCTTGTCGTAGCGTGCCACACAATGACCCTCTGTATCGTAAACCAGACAACTGTTCCGGATGCGCCGGTCGTCATGCCCCTTGAGCGGAACCGTTCCACCCACAAGCCAGACTCCGAAGCGCCGTGCGCTGCGCGCCAAAAATTCCTGGACCGATCCCCGCCCAAAGGGTTCTGCAATGGCGATTTTGTCCGAATCCCGCATCCCCATCAAGGCAAAAAACTCGGGCAAAGCCACCAGAGAGGCCCCAGCGTCGGCCGCCATCTTGATCAGCCGCTCTGCCTCACACAGGTTGGCATCAAGATGGGGCCCCGAAGCCATCTGTAACGCCGCCACCCGAAAACTGCCCGGCAGGGGACGCGCTTTGCCAAACCCGGAATCGATGGACTCTCCCGCCACCTCAAGAATCCGCTTCATCATTCATTCTCCCTATGGACAAACATGTCATTCTAAGGATGACCCACGGATTGTATCCGAGGATCGTCCCAAGGTCCTTGAATCGTGTAGGCATAACTTAACGCCTGATCAAAGGGGTTACCCAGAATCTTTTGCAACACCCAGGAAGCCGCACCCACCACCGGCCCCCCCACCACGGTGGAAGCCAAAGTCACACTGTCCTCTACCGACGGAGCCACCTGGGCAGTCAGATCGCTGGTTTCATTGGCCAGATCCACCTTCCCAAACAACTTGACGTGGGCTGCGGGCCCGGCCATTTCGAAATCTCGCGTATCCAGCCGGGAATGGTCCAGAGCGAGGTCTGCGGTCAGATGATCAAAGGCAAACCCCGCCGAAAAGACATCGTTGAAATCCAGGGTGATTCGGCGTGGCAAGGTTTGCAGGCTGAACAAACTGATCAGACGACCCAGCCCCCCCGTTTGCACTTTGGAGAATTGCCCGTCTTTGAGATTCAGGGACGCATGCCCCGACACCCCCGTCAAACTGAAGTCTTCCAGCGCGCCGGGCCATTGGATATGCCCATGTCCCTCACCATTCCCACGAGCCACCAGTCCGGGATACCCCAATCCGGTCAGAAAATTTCCCAAATCCTCTGTTTTGACGTCCCATTGGTAGTGGTTTTGCGGCTTGGGCTGATCTTGCCAGACCCCCTCCATCTGTATCTGGGTTTCCTGAGAAACCAGCGTCAGGGTCTGCAGATGCCAGACCCCTGCGCCCTCCTGAGTGCCCACCAGATGGGCATGCCCCTCCAAACCTCCCGGCAGGGTCAGATGCTCCACCTGCAGGTCCATGGTGGGCATCTGTGCGGCCAGCGCCGGAGTATGATTTTCTGCCCCGGCGGGGGCATCAGGATGAGAACTCGCTGGAATGACGAGATGGACCAAATGCCCCTCCAAACGTCCCGGTTCCCCCTGCACCCTGATCAAATCCCCGGCTATACTACGCCCCCGGGTCCGGATCAGCCACTGTTTTCCTTCGACCCGTGCGTCGATGCCCACGTCCGGCCAGAGTCGTCCGGCCCAGGACACGGTCCCAAACGTCACATTGACATGACCCACTTTGCTCTCGCTGATCGGAGCCGCCCCCGCTTTCTGGCTCCAACGGTCCAGATAACGCTGCCAAGCTCCCAGATCCAGCAAGGGCCAGGCTCCCTCCACGGAAAAACCAGGGTCCAGAGGAAGATGGGTTCCCGCTTTTCCCAGCCACAACCGTCCCCGCTCCAGTTGCCAGGTCTCTCCCGCTTCTGGTTCTGTTTTCGTGGCACGATACAGCGCCTGAAAAGCCAGTTGGTCCCCCAGACGCCCCTCCACTTCCCGTCCCGCCCCAAACAGTTGGGCATGGATTTCCAGAGGTCGAGCCGTTGCCGCATCCTTCTGCAACGGTTGTGGAAGATTCAGCGCCATCCCCTCCAAAGAGGTATTGATCCACAGTTGAGGATCTTCGTTTTCTTTCTTTTCCAGCCGTCCCGACCAGTCGGTTTTTCCTTGCAAGGCCTCCAGTGGAGCCAGGGCCGTCCATTTTTTCAGGGCAGTCGCCTCGATATGTCCGGCGAAGGAAGCCCGCAGGGTATGATGAATGCCCCGGATCGCCACAAAGGTGGTGCGCCCCCCCAACCACAGGGCATCGCCCCGCACCTCGGCACGCACATGTTTGTCGTGCAGACGCACATGGCCTTCCCAATTCACCGGCCCTTCCAGACCCTGAGTCCAGAATGGGGAGAAATGCCGCCGGAGTGCTTTCCGAGAAGTCGATCCTACAAATTTCAGGTCAACCCCCTGATCGGGTTTGGAGGAAAGTTGAAAAGCAAAGGGTTCCCCCAGATAGTTTCCCTGCGTCTGAAGTTGTGCGTCCACCCCTCCATGACCAAAGGCAAACTCTCCCTGCCAGGGTTCCTGCCCCGTCACATCTTTCAGAATGGGCTCGTCATACACGGCCTGTAACCGAGACCAGTCGCCCTGTCCACTGGCTTTGAGATGCAGGACCCCGCGCTTGTCCGTACGAAACGCCAGCGCCGCAGCCCCCCCCAGAACACGAGCCGTCAAATCCCGGGAATTCAGATCTCCTTCGGTAAAAAGGAGATGTCCTCTAACTCTCGTCAAGGGGGGGATACCCAACGTCCCTTCCGTCAGATCCGCTCCCAGAAATTCGTAATCTCCCAGGACCTTGGTTTTTTCAGGCTGGTCCAAGGGAATCTCCAGTTGCAGGATCAAGTGCCCCTCCCCTTTTCCTGACCAACCCTCCAGAGCCCGGTCGAGCAGGGCATTCAGAGGACTGCGCTGGATAAAAGTCAAACCGGCGGACACCGGTCCCTGCGCCTGACCCGAAATCGTCAACCCGGAATTTTGTGCCGTCATATCGGGAAGACGGGCCTGTACGGCACCGAGGTGCGTGCCGAGCACTTCCCCTGACTGGGTCAGCACGAGCAATTCGCCCCCCCGGATCTGAAGCGTTCCATCCAAATGGGTGAGGGCCGGCCAAGCCGGATCGAAGTGCAGGTTGACGTCATGAAGTTGGGCGTCCACCCGAAAAGTACCGCCCTGATCCCCCACGAAGGGGAAACGGGACAGATCACCGGCCACAGAAAACCGCACCGGATTGGCTTCACCTCCCTGCAGCGCCTGATGAAGCCAGAGGCGCGTCGGAGGGGGGATCATCCGCGGCAGATACTGCCATACCGCATCCGGTCGCGCATGGGTCAAACTGCCGCTCAGATGAGCCTGCCCAGGCCCTTGAGGGCCCATTTCGAGACTGCCTTCCACCGCACCGGCCAAATCATCATTGCTCACCTGCAATTGCTGGATCGTCAGGGTCAGGTGGTCCTTCTGACGCTGCCATTGGGTATCCACCCGAAAGGAATTCACCTTGAGGGGGGCCACGAACAGATCAGGCAGGTCCCACTGAGCGCCCAACCCCGTTCCCTTGACCTGTCCGCCCCGCGCATCACCGGTTATCTGCCCGGAAAAGGCCTGCAGGGCAGGCAAGCCATGCCAGGCATGCACCGACACGTGATGCAAGGTTCCCTGGAATCCCAGGGAATCGGAGAGGACTCCGCCTTCTTTCCAAGTGAGACGAAGGCCTTCCAACTCTCCGCTGGGGGACAGATCTTGCCAGATTTTTTGTTGCTGAGGGGTGAGGGGCAACACCTTGACAAAGGGGTGCAGCACCGCCAGATCCACCCAGGAAGCCTCCATCTGATTGTTCTCGCCCTCCGTATGAAAACTCACCTCCAGAGGACGCACCCAATGCACGAAGGAGGGCCCACTCAACCGGACTTGATGCAGCGCCCAGGCGCGCACACCACCCTGCCAGCGCATCGTCAGTTCCCCCTGTAACCGATTGACCAGAAGGGATTGTTCCGCACCCGGAATATGCCAGACCAGAGGATGCAAATCCAGATCGGAATGCAGATCCCAACCGTGTGCCGGAGTCAGTTCGCCCACCACATGCAGCCCCCCCCGCGCCTGCTGAACCCCGTTCAATACTTCCACCCAAGGCAAGAGGGCAACCCAGTCCACCCGGACGGCATCCAGTTGTACTCGTCCCTGCCAATCCGACCAACGCCCCAGATCCATTCCACGGACCCGGCCCTCCATGTGGAGCGGACTGGCAAGGTCGTGGGGCGGCGTCACGGTCACTTCCCAGCGATGCACGCCGCCGCCATTGCTCAAATCCAACTGGATATTCTGCAGGCGCAGAGGGGGAGCTTGGCGAAGGTCATCCTGCCAAACCAGTTCACCGCCGCTGACATGAATCTGCCCCTGCCGTGTCAACCATTCGAGAAAGGGACTGGGACCTTGTCCGGGCGAGGGCAAAAGAATCCCCGACAGAAACATCTGTCCCTCCGGGCTGCGGCGTAAAGTCAGGTGGGGTTCCTCGATTTGCAAGTGATCGAAATTCACCTGACCGCGCAGGAAATCCAGCACATTGATGCGCGCCTGCACCCGTTTGATGGTGATCCCAGGCTGGTTTTGCGGCGTAAACACGACGACACGATCCAGCACCAAGGTGGGCATCCAGTGGAATGCCCCCGCGGAAAGCCGCCCCACTTCCACCCGATTTCCTGTGGCATTGGTGAGCAGGGCCATGGCTTGAGGCCGAAAACGCCCCACGTCATGCAACACGATCCACTGCATCCCCCCCCAGGCAAGCAGGCATAGCAGGACTACCCCCACCGTCAACCAAAGCAGAGCGCGGCGGGAATGGTAAAGTAAAGCCCGATGACTGATCATGAGACGCATTATAAAGCAGTCCCTCTGGAGCCGGGAGAAGACATCCGATAGAATGAATACTTTTACAGTGTCAGGAGTCATTTTCATGTCCATGTCCGACCGGGATGGTACCCTCTGGCTAGATGGTCAATATATCCCTTGGCGTACTGCCAATACCCACGTTCTCACCCATTCCCTGCACTATGGCATGGCGGTTTTCGAGGGGGTACGGGCCTACCAGACAGCAGAAGGAACGGCACTCTTTCGTCTGCGCGAACATACCGAACGCTTGCTCCGTTCAGCCCATATCCTGCAAATCCCTGTGCCCTTTACGCTGGAAACCCTGATGGAAGCCCAATGTCAGGTCGTTGCCCAAAACCACCTGAAAGAGGGGTATATCCGCCCATTGGTCTACTTGGGTTCGGAAAAAATGGGGGTCTCCCCCCGGGGGGCCAAAACCCATGTCGCCATTGCTGCCTGGCCCTGGGGCGCCTATCTGGGCGAAGAAGCCTTGCAGCAGGGCATTCGGGTCAAGGTCTCGTCCTACACCCGCCACCATCCCAACATCACCCTGTGCAAGGCCAAGGCCAGCGGCAATTACATGAATTCAATCCTGGCCAACAATGAAGCCACCGCTGATGGCTACGACGAAGCCCTGCTCCTCGACGTGGAAGGATTCGTGGCCGAAGGTTCCGGAGAAAACCTGTTCATGGTCAAGCGCGGGGTCCTGTATACCCCTGACCTGTCCAGCGCTCTGGAAGGGATCACACGGGACAGCATCATTCAACTGGCACAGGAAATGGGAATCACCGTACTGGAACGGCGAATTTCCCGGGATGAACTCTATACGGCCGACGAAGTTTTTTTCACCGGGACGGCCGCCGAAGTCACCCCAATCCGCGAAATCGACCGCCGGGTCATTGGACAAGGAACCCGCGGTCCCCTGACAGAAAAATTACAGTCCGCCTATTTCGATTGCGTCAAGGGTCGTGCGCCCTCGCACCGGGACTGGCTGACCTTTCTTGGAGACTAATGCATGAGCACCTCGCCCACCCGTCCCCCGGTACAGATCACCGCTGCCGACCTTCCCTTCCACTGCCCTCCGCCCAGGGATGCGCTGTGGAACGCCCATCCCCGCGTTTTTCTGGATGTGGCGCGCACCGGACGGATGGCCTGTCCCTATTGCGGCACGGTCTATGAACTGAGCGGTCCGGCTCCTGCCGCCCATTGAAGCGAATCCTGATCGTCGGCGCCGCCTGGGTGGGCGACGCCGTCCTGGCTCAACCCCTTTTCTCTGCCCTGCGCGCAACTTCTCCAGAGGTACACCTGACGGTGATGGGGCCCCGTTGGACCCATGGAGTGTTACGGCGCATGCCCGAGGTGGATGCCCTCCTCGACCATCCGTTCCCCCATGGCCGCCTGGACCTGCCAGGGCGCTGGCGACTGGGGCGCACGCTGCGATCCGAGGGATTTGATCAAGCCATCGTCCTGCCCAATTCCTGGAAATCGGCACTGGTCCCCTGGTTTGCAAAAATTCCACGACGCACCGGTTTTATCGGAGAGCAGCGCCATTGGCTGCTGAACGATGCGCGCCGCCTTAATCCCGAACGTCTGCCGCTCATGATGCAGCGCTTCCTGTCTTTGGCCAACCCGCAGGGCCAATGCCCCGAACCTCTGCCCCATCCCCGTCTGGTCATGGATCCGGAGAGCCAATCCCGGACCCTGGAACGACTGAACTTATCCCGCGCCCACCCCATCGCCATCCTCTGCCCCGGTGCCGAATATGGCCCGGCCAAGCGTTGGCCCGCAGCTCATTTTGCCCAGGTCGCCCGACAGTGGATGTCCCAGGGCTGGCAAATATGGATCCTGGGTTCCGCCAAGGATCATCCGGTAGGCGCAGAGATTGTCCGTCTGGTCCCCGCCCCTGTGCAGAATCTCTGCGGCATCACCGCGCTGGAGGAGGCTGTGGACCTGATGGCCCTGGCACAACGGGTGGTGACCAACGACTCCGGCTTGATGCACGTCGCTGCCGCCCTGGGGCGCCCTCTGGTCGCCCTGTTTGGTTCTTCCAACCCCCAGTTCACCCCTCCCCTCAGCGCACAGGCCCGGGTCTTGCGTCTGGGGTTGCCCTGTAGCCCCTGTTTCCAGCGCACCTGCCCCCTGGTGCACCTGAATTGTCTCAATCTTCTGGGTCCGGAACAGGTCCTGGCATCCTTCCCTGACCCGACTTAAAACCAACGCCCCAATATTTCTCCGCCCCAGCGCACGCCTTCGCCCACCGCCAGGGCCAACCCGAATGCCGTGCGCAGAGGATGGTCATAGGCTTCCATGGCCAGCACCCAGGCACACTGGCCCCGAAAGCACTGGCGCAATCCTTCTGGCGCAGGATAATCCCGCCGGGTTTCCGCAGGCCAGTCTGCCCGCTCGAGCAACCCCATCCACAGGTGTTTCCATTCCCGGTCCGTCAGTAAGTAGGGCCGCAGTTTCATGAAGATTTGGTCTTTTCCACTTCCGCCTTGCCATAACTTTTGATCTGCCGAGCCAGCCAGTCATTGGTCCGATCCATCCGGGTCTGCACGAAGCGCTGGGTCTGTCCGGCGAAGCCGGTATCCACCCGCCCGTGCCCGATCAAGGCTGCCGCGATCTGAGGAACGTGACTCATGAGATGGGCAAGAATGCTGGCGGTGACCACCAGAAGCAGCGCCAGCGCCATACTGTCTGCTGGAGATGCCTGCGTCCAGACTCCGGATTGGGCCGTCATCCATTGCTGGATCAGGATGAATACCGGCTTGGCCATGACCAGAACCGTCACCGCCACCACCTGGTAAAAACAGGCAACGAAGAGAAAACGGATCCACCCCAGACATAATTCACGGGTACTGTCCCACAACAGCCAGGGAATGAAAAACGGGCCGAGGGCCAGCGCCAGACCTGCCAGGGAATTTCCCATGATATGAATCACCGCCACCAGAGTCAGTGCCACGGTAAACACACAGAGGGCCACGAAAAGAAAGGCCATGGTGATCATCCAGCCGCCCAGAGCCGTCCAGAAAGCGCTCGACAACGGGGTGGCGCCCGCCAGATAGCGCCCGGGACTGGACACCATCCCATCCCAGATCGTCCCGATAAGATCGGCAAATACGCTCCAGGCCGTGGCAAACCCCTGACTTTGTCCCTGCGGTCCGGCAATGGCACTGGTGAGGGTCACGCACCCCTGATACAGACCGTCATAGAAGACAAAATCATAGGAATCCAGAAACCAGCGCGTGAATCCCGCCAAAAAAATAAAGCGGATCAAGTGCGTCAACACTGCCCCCAAACTCTCGCCCACACTCGACTCGATCAACAGGTTCACCGTTGACCAGGAGAAGGTCAAAACCAGCAAGGAACCATACAGACTGTCTGCCACGCCACTCATCCGGACGTGCAATTGACGTCCGCCCTCCAGAAGCGCTGTGGCCATCTGGTCAATGAGAGAGGGGTCGAGAGACAACATGGCCCGTCAGGGTCCGGGCGCCGTCAGGATTCCCCATCCCAGGCCATTTTCATTCTGTTGCAACTGATTGTGCCATTGCCGGATTTTGAGGTGGTCATTCTGCAGACGTTGCTGCACTGTCTGTGCCGCCGCTGTATCCACCAGGGCATCCTGTTGCTGCTGAGCAGAAACATTGGCCTGTGCGCTGGCGATCAATCCCATCAATTGGGCATTCTGTCCCGCCAACAGGTTGAGATGCTGATTCACCGTCTGAAAACTCTGTTGCATCCCCCCCGTCGTCCCGATCTGTCCCTGTAATTGCTGCAGTTGTGCATAGGAACCGGAAAGCCCCTGCAGGACACCCACTTCACCCTGCAGGGTCACCCCCAGTCCGGCCCCCTGAGTCTGGGACCACTGGATTTCGCGGGTCAGATAGTCCTGGGGCGTCAACTGGAGCGCGTTCATCTGACGGGACTGATCGAGCAGGGTCTGTTGCAGGGAAGTGATCTGTTGCCCTGTTAAAGCCAGTGTCTGGGCCAGGGACTGGGCCATCGCACTCTGCTGGGTATAGGGCAACATTACCTGCGCCAGCACGGCCTGGGGCAAGGTTTGCAAATTCTGCATTTGCGCCGCGAATTGCTGCAATTGAATCAGATACGCCTGAACCTGCTGGGCCGTTTGCTGAACGGCATTGGCGGCAGTCAGGGCCGTTTCGATATGGTTGATGGGGTCGTAGACCACCATTCCCATGGCCTGGAGCGATCCCGTCCAGAGCAACCCCACCATTCCCCCCACCCATCCTCTCATGAACGCTTTACCCCCTCTTCCTGTGCCAACGCCTGAAAATATGCTTCCCGCCCTTCCACTCCCTGCTCCCCGATGCGTACATGCCGATCGAACAGACGCTGGGCCTGGACATCGGAACGTAGCCATGCCAACAGGTCCGCATCGAAGGTGGCCTCGAGCAGGACGCATTCCCGAGGGGTATGAAGCAGATAATGTCGCTTGGGGCGGGCCCGCGCCAACAGATCGATCTGGCTTTCGAGCAAGCCGAACTGGTGCCGATACAGTTCCCGGTGCACCTGAGCCTGGGCATTGGGCAAAAAGATGCGGGTCGGCACGTTGTCGGCGATGGTTGCAAAGATCTGCGATCCGGACAGATCGTCCAGAGACTGGGTGGCAAGAATGACAAAACCCATTTTTTTGGGCAGAGTTTTCAGCCAGTCACGAATGCGTCCGGCAAAAAATGGGTCTGCCAGCATGAACCAGGCTTCCTCGATGTAGATCAGTGTGGGAATACCCGCGTGTTGGGCGAAGCGTTGATCGATGCGACGAAAGGCGTATTCCAGAAAAGAGCGGGCCAGCACAGGATGGCGCAACACTTCCCCCATCTCGAAACAGGTTAGGGAAGCCCACTGCAGGTCGTCGTCTTCATGATCGAAATACCCGCCCCATTGACCTCCCGCCAGCCAGGGCTCCAGTTCCTCCACCAGAAGACGGGGCAATAGTCCGCTGAGACTGCGCAGACGATGCAGTTCCGGGGCACGGAGGCTGAGATCCTCCAGTGCCTGGCGTAGCACCCGTTGTTCCGGGGAACTCAAGTGATGCCCGCGCGCACTCAGCAACCCCTCCAGCCAGCCCAACAACCAGAGCCGCTCCGCCGGGTCCCGAATCCCTTTCAAGGGGTTCAGTCTCATCCCCTGTTGGGCCACCTCGAAACAACGCCCGCCCTGCAACAGGGCAGGAATGCGGCAAGAGCGATCCTTGTCAAAGATAACCGTATGCACCGGTGCATACCTTTGAAACTGACTGATCACGAAGTTGACCCAGACCGATTTACCCGCCCGGGAGGGTCCCACCACGAAAGTATGAGCCAGATCCTGCTGGTGCAGGTTGAATGCATAGGGACCGCCAAAACGCGTACGGAATACCGTCAAGGCAGGAGAAAAAATCCCCCGTTGCTGGGTCAGGTAGACGTTCTCCTGTTGCCCGCCCGGTACGGTACGCAAAGCAAACAAATCCGCCCAGTTGCTGCTGCTGATGAAATGCCATCGCACCAATTCGCCCCATTGTCCGGGCAAGGTTCCAGACCAGGCCGAATTGAGATGGAGCCGCTCCCGCAAAACCAGAAACCCTTCCCCCCGAATGGCCTGGGCTACCTGGGTCACAGCCTCGTCCAAGGTATCGGGGGTGGGACTCCACACCAAAACGGTTACATTGACATAGCCGTAAAGACGGCGTTGAGCTGTCATGTCCGTCAATGCCTGACGCGCCTCTGCAGCGGAAACCGCCCGTCCGGTATCGCGCACCACGCTCTCCTCGCCGGAGAGGGCCTCACGCACATAACTGAAAAGCGACTTCTGGAGATTGAGATGGAACCGCTGGACATTCTTGATGTAACGCTGGGCCTGGTCCTTGTCCACCAAACGAAAAACCTGAGACAAGGTCACACTGGCGGGCACTTCGAGAAGACTGTCCAGCATGCCCGGAAACGTATGATCGGGCCAGGCCTTGAGGGTCAGTGCGGCACCGTACCGCACACCGTGGATACTGGTACAACGCAGATATTCTGCGCCCACCACCACCTCATCTTCCCCCAGAGCCCCATCCAGATAAGCGCCCTGCGGGAGCGCCAGGGACAAGTCACCGGGCGCAGAAGGACTGCACATTTCCTGCAAAAACCGCAGCAGGGCAGTGCCCTCCAGACGCTGCGCGCCCAGCGCTGGAACCGCTTGCATGAACTGGACGAGGATTTCCTCGAACTGTTTCTGGCGCTGTTGCAACTGTTCCCATTCCCGGGTTCGTACCCGACCATGGCCCAGACTTCGGACCCAGAGATACGCCCTTTGCAAAAGCGATGCCCCCGTTTTCGGCGCAGCCCATAACACGGACAGATAGTGACGATTCGCCAGATGATGATGGCGAGCCAGTCCTTCCCCGTAAATCCTGTCGATACATTGACTGGCTTCCTGGGTAAAGAGACCGGGCTGAAACGGCGTCACCGGACGGCGCAAAACCGTACACCAGAGAGTACAGCGACCTTCCAGCCCGTGTAGCGCCTGCTCCAGATCCTCCGCCGCCTGATCAAGGGTGTGGGAATCATGGTTTTCTGCACACAAACCGCGCAGGGAAAAACAGGCCAGCAACCCGCCATCCTTGTTCAATACCACCCCAGGGGAAAGTTGGATCAGCCAGGGCAGGATTTCAGCCAGACCCCGCTCCCGGTTTTTTCTGGCGAGAGATCCCACGTTCAACATGCCAGACCCCTGCCCCACCCCACAGGGCGCCTTCCCCGCAAACCGGATACAGGAGGCCAGGGAACATACCGGTCAGCCTGCCAATTGTAACGGGCATAGATCTGACGCAAAAAGGGGTCACTGGCCGTCAGGTGTCGCATCACTCCGTGAAAAAGCGCCGCCACGAGCAACCAGCCATAAAAATGCAGATCTCCCACCAGCGCAATGGCCAGGGTGGCGTTGACGATGGCAAACGGTTTTTCCACCCCTCCGATCAGCAAGGGTTCCCACAAACACCGATGGCAAGGAGACCGACGGCAGGAAGTGCTCATTACAGACACCCAGGCATCACCACCCCAGGGAACAGGGCCGTAATGATACTGACCACGGAGAGCGCACAGGACATGCCCAGCAACCAACTGGCAATGCGCGCCACCACGCCTCCCGTTTCCGCATACATGAACATGATCCCGATCATGATGGTGGCCACCACGGACAACACCACCGCCACCTGCCCTTTCAAACTGCTGGCCACCATACAGATGGGACCCTCCCAGGGCATGGGGGTATACACCGCCATGGCCAGAGGCGCCGCGCACAGGAGTCCGCAGAGCACCCCTTGAACATATCCCTTGATCCGCCGATTCCTCGCCCAATTATGGGTAACCCTGATATCGTCCATGCTCATACCCCTCCACTCGTTGAATGTGATCGATCCGCCGCCGTCCTTCTACCCGCCCCAACTGGATGATGCCCCCGATGGTTCGTCCTACCTGTCGCGCAATGGCCTCTTCCGTCCAGCCCATACCCGCCTGCAATACCAGTTGAACGAGACGGTGCAGGGCTTCCTCGGCGCTGTTGGCGTGGAGCGTACCCAGACACCCCTCATGCCCCGTATTCATCGCCTGTAACAGATCAAAGGCCTCCGCGCCCCGCACTTCGCCGATGATGATTCGATCCGGACGAAAACGCAGGGCTTGACGCACCAGATCGCGCAGGGTGACGCCAGCGGCAGGATGGGCTTCGAAAATTACTCGGTTGGGATGCTCCACCCGGAGTTCCCGTGTATCTTCGATCACCACCAGGCGTTGGGTTTCTGGAATCTGGGCAATCAGAGCATTGAGCAAAGCAGTTTTTCCGGTTCCGGTACCGCCACTGACCAGCAGATTTTTTCTCTCCCGAATCCAATGCAGCAATTGGCCATGGACATCGGGTTGACGGGGTATTTCAAAAACCGGGGGAGTCGTTTCGCTTCCTGTGGAAACGCCTTCCGTAAACTGCTGGAGAGGGAAAATTCGCCCTCCATGCTTGCGCAGACAGAGTGCAGGACCCTGTACCGCCACCGGAGGAAGCACCGCTGAAATACGCCAGTCGCGGAAGCCCATGTCGAGCAAGGGGCGCGTATGTTCAAAGCCTTCGGTACGAGCGGACAAGGCCGCCAACACATGAATCACGGTGCGCGTGGCCGCTGCGCTGAAGCGAAGGGGCGCCGGCTCCAGTTGCCCGGCCCGTTCCACCCAGACGTCATCTGGAGCATTGACCATCACCTCACGGATATCCGACTCCTCCAGCAACCGGGAGAGGTCGCCCAGGGCGTCATCCAGCAGGGATTCGAGATAGGAAGGTTCGTTCCACATGCCCCTATCATAGGGCAACAGAATTCACTGACTTTGCGGAGAAACGACCTGGAGTCCCTCTGTTCCGAGGAAGTATTTAACCTTCTGTGCAACGCACTGCACGTTGCGCCCTGCACACCAGTTCATAGGCCAGCGTGCCACAACAGTGGGCCAGGGTACTGATCGAAACCTGATCCCCCCACAGCTCCACTTCCGTTCCCACCGTGACCCGAGGGGCATCGGTCAAGTCCACAGTGAGCATGTCCATGGACACCCGTCCTGCCAGAGGCACGAAGTCCTCCCCTGCGCCCACCCACGTCCCCTGGGGAGCCGTGCGGGGATAACCGTCGGCATAACCACAGGGAATGACCCCGATACGGGAAGGGCGACGTGCCTGAAACAGTCCGCCATAGCCCACACTGTCGCCCGTTTTTACCCAACGCTCGACCATGATCCGGGAACGCAAGGACATGACGGGACGAAGTCCGGCCCGCACCGGCTGTCCGGGAGCGGCAGGATCGAGGCCATAGAGCATCAGTCCAGGGCGTCCCCAATCGCCCCGGGCTTCCGGATAGCCCAGAATGGCACCGGAATTGGCCAGACTGGTTTGAACCGACAGGGCTTGAGTCGCCTGACGAAAAAGGGTCAGCGCCGGATCCAGCACCCCTGGATTTACCCCATCGGCATGGGCAAAATGAGTCATGACCGTGACCGCCACTCCAGGGAATTTGCGCCGCAACTGGTCCGTCGCCCGACGCAAATCGGATTCATTCAGCCCCAGACGGTGCATTCCGCTGTCGAACTTGAGCCAGAATCCGCCCACTGGAGGGACCTCCTGCTCCAACTGGAGTTGCACCTGCCAGGGTTGATGCAGGACTGCCGTCAGGGCTTGATGCCGAACCTGCTCCAGGTCTGCGGCAGAAAAAATGCCTTCCAGCAAAACGACGGGTTGCGTGATGCCTGCAGCGCGCAGTTCCGCGCCCTCTTCCAGGGTTGCCACCGCAAAACCCTCGGCCTGGGGAGCCAGGGCCCGGGCACAGGTCACCGCGCCATGACCATAGGCGTTGGCCTTGACCACCGCCAGCAGGGACCCTCCATGAAGACGTCGCGCGCAGCGAAAGTTTTCGCACAGACGTTCCAGATTGACATGAATGGAGGTAGGACGTGACATTCGCGCACTTTACCCCAATTCCCTTCCTTTCGCCGGTTCTCACCACGTATACTCTGAGGGTTATCATTAAGCGCCCTCAGGTCGTCATGATGCATCTTTCTCCTGCCCAGTTCTTTCCTTCCCCCTTTTCCCCTTCCTTCTGGCTCCGCAACCCCCATGTCCAGACCGTTTGCGGAGCCCGTTGGGTATCGGTCCCCCGCCCTCTTTGGCGGCAGGAAATCTGGGCCAGCCCGGATGGGGACACCCTCCAGATCGAACGTCTCAGCGGCGCTCCGGACCAGCCCGTCCTGACCCTCTTTCATGGTCTGGAAGGCAGTGCAGAATCAACCTATATCCGTGCCCTGGCCAATGCCGCACAGGCCCTCGGATGGAGTGTGGTGGCTCCTAATTTCCGTGCCTGTGGCTCTCTTCTCAATATTCGCCCCCGTCTCTACCATGCCGGAGACAGCCCGGAAATCCACTGGATTCTCCAGCGCATTCATACCGAATACCCCCACACGCCACGTTATGCAGCGGGGTTTTCCCTGGGGGGCAACATGCTTCTAAAATGGCTGGGAGAACAGGGCGACCGGGCCAGCCCATGGGTCCACCGCTGCGTGGCCGTGGCCACTCCCTTTGATCTGACCAGCGTGGGCGACCATTTGACACGGGGCCTGAACCGGTTCTACGGCCGTCATTTCCTGACCACCCTGAAAGCCAAGGCCCGGGCCAAACATGCGCAATTCCCTGGGTCCTTCGATCTCGAAGCAACCCTGGCGGCACGTACCCTGCGTCAGTTCGATGACCATTGCATGGCCCCCCTGCATGGCTTTCGCGATGCCAGCGACTATTGGAAACGCAGCAGTTGCCTGCCCCTGTTGCCGCATATCCGCTGCCCCACGCTGCTTCTGCAGGCGCGGGACGATCCCTTCATGCCCCCCCACGCACTGCCTTCCCGTCATGCCTTGCCGCCGGATGTCACGCTGGATTTCCAGGCCCGGGGGGGGCATGTGGGATTCATTTCCGGGATCCTGCCGCCCAGAGCGGACTGGATGCCCGCCCACCTGCTGAATTATTTGCGCCCTTTTCTACCCCCTTCACAGAACGGTCACAATCCCTCAGAATGAGCCTTTTCCCTCAACAAGGACCCGCCATGCGCCCGCCCAAAGAAATATTCAAGGCCTACGACATCCGGGGCGTGGTCGACCAGACCCTGACCGTTGCAGGCGTTACTGCCATCGGTCAGGCTATTGGTTCTGAAGCCCGGGAACGGGGTTTGACCAGCATGGCCATCGGGCGCGACGGACGTCTCTCCGGACCAGCCTTGAGCGATGCACTGGCTCAAGGACTGCAAAGCGCGGGCTTGAGGGTCGTGGATGTGGGCATGGTTGCCACCCCCATGTTGTACTACGCGGCTCATACCCGCACCCATGGTTCCGGAGTCATGGTCACCGGCTCCCATAACCCCCCCGAATACAATGGTCTCAAGATGATGCTGGGCGGAGAGACCCTGTCCGGCCCCACCATCCTGTCCCTCCATGAGCGGCTGTGCCAGCAGCGCCTGGTGTCCGGATCAGGATCATTGGAATCCCTCGACATCAGCGAAGACTACCTGAGGCAGATCACGAGTACGGTGCGACTGGCCCGTCCCATGAAAATCGTGGTGGACAGTGGGAACGGAATCCCCGGACGTTTTGGTCCCGAACTTTACCGGCGTCTGGGCTGTACCGTGGTGGAACTGTTCTGCGACGTCGACGGCCATTTCCCCAATCACCACCCGGACCCCTCTCAACCCGAGAATCTGCAGGACCTCATCCTGGCCCTGAAGCAGGGACGAGGCGAGTTGGGGTTGGCCTTTGACGGCGACGGAGACCGTCTGGGCGTGGTCACGCGGGAAGGGCATATCATTTACCCTGACCGCCAGTTGATGCTCTTTGCCGAAGATGTCCTGTCCCGCAATCCGGGGGCCGAAATCATCTTCGACGTGAAATGTACGCGCAACCTGTTTTCCTGGATTCGTTCCCTCGGCGGAAAACCCCTTCTCTGGAAAACCGGCCATTCCCTGATCAAAGCCAAGATGAAGGAATCCGGCGCGTTGCTGGCAGGCGAGATGAGCGGCCATACCTTCTTTAAGGAACGCTGGTTCGGATTTGACGACGGAATGTATGCCGGCGCCCGCCTGCTCGAAATCCTGAGCCGATTCAGCGACCCGGGCGCAGTTCTCGATGCCCTGCCCGATGCCGTCACCACGCCGGAACTACAGATTCGTTTGCAGGAAGGCGAAAATTTTCTCATCATCGCAACCCTTCAGGAAAACGGAGACTTTCCTGATGCCCAAGAACGCATCACCCTGGACGGACTTCGCATCGAGTATGCCGATGGCTTTGGCCTGGCACGTTCTAGCAATACCACTCCGGTGATCGTCCTGCGTTTCGAAGCGGAGGATGCGACGGCCCTGGCACGCATCCAGCAGGACTTCAAACGCGAGATCCTGAAGATCAAACCCGAGGCTATTTTTCCCTACTGAATGAAAAGACCCGCCCACCCCCTTGAATTTTTCCGCATTCTGGAGGATCATAGACCTCTGGCGGGTCTCCCCGCATTACAGAGCGGTGAATCGGGTCAGGTCCGGAAGGAAGCAGCCACAGCCGCATCCTGCAAGTGCCGGGGGTCGGGCTCGCCACCTCATCCCATTTTTTTACCTTGACGACGAGTTTTTCGATGACGCGTTTCTTTTCGCGCTGCCTGTTTTCGTTGATCACGGCAGGCTTCCCGATGGTCGTATCTTTTTCCGCAATGGCAGCCCAAGACCCTTCCGCCCAAACCTCCCCCTCTTCCTGGGGAGACCCGGTTTCCACCGTGCCCATTCGAGATGCCGTCTCGCTGGAAGCCGGTTACGGTTACCATACGGAAATGGAGCGGATTTCCTTTTCCCGCTCCTGGGGCAAGCGTTGGTTCAGCGATCGGCCCTGGGCGCTGAGCGGCTATTGGGATGCCGGCGTGGGACACTGGACGCCCCATGCCGCCTCGGGCGGCAATCATGAAATCAACGACTATGGCATCACCCCCGTTTTTCGCTACGCGCCCACCAACCCCTCGGGCAATTGCATTCCCTTCCTGGAGGGCGGGATCGGCGCACATTACCTCAGTCAACACGACATCTATGAGGGTCACAACATGAGCACCCACTTTCAGTTTGGCGATCACATCGGTGCCGGAGTCACCCTGGGCCCCCAGCATGACTGGGACGTCATGGTGCGCTTTCAACACCTGTCCAATGCCGGCATACAGAACCCCAACCCCGGCATCGATTTCCTGCAATTGCGTGTGTCCCACTGGTTCTGAGGTGAACACCCCCGTCCCTTCCCAGGTTCTGGCGCGTAAGTGGCGTCCGCGCACCTTCGACGACATGGTGGGACAGGAGACGATCGTGCAAGCCCTGCGCCATGCCCTCAGGAGCGGACGCCTGCATCAGGCATATCTGCTCACGGGAACCCGTGGTGTCGGCAAAACCACCCTGGCCCGCCTCATGGCACGGGGCCTGAACTGCGAACAGGGCCCCACCGATGTTCCCTGCGGGCACTGCCCGGCATGCATCGGCATCGAGGAAGGGCGCTTTCCCGACCTGCTGGAGGTGGATGCAGCCACCAACACCCGCGTCGAGGAAATGCGCGAGTTGCTGGAAAACACCCAGTACCTGCCCGTGGCGGGCCGTTTCAAGGTGTACCTCATCGACGAAGTCCACATGTTGTCTCGCTCGGCCTTCAATGCCATGCTCAAAACTCTGGAAGAACCGCCTCCCCACGTCAAGTTCATTCTGGCCACCACCGACCCCCAGAAAGTACCCGTCACGGTGCTCTCCCGTTGTCTGCAGTTTTCTCTGCGCCCTTTGCCACCCGCCCAGATTGCAGACCGTCTGCGTCATGTGCTCGAACAGGAACAGTTGTCTTTCGAAGCCTCGGCCTTGCCCTTGTTGGCTGCTGCCGCTCAGGGCAGCCTGCGCGATGCCCTGAGCCTGCTTGACCAGGCCCTCGCCTTTGGCGGCGGAGAAGTGCGCCAGGAACCGGTCCGGGCCATGCTTGGCACCCTCGAGCGCAGCGCCCTGCTGGATCTGGTGCGCGCACTGGCCGAGGGCGATGGAGAAACGTTGATCGCCTGCGCCGACACCCTGGCCGAACATAGTCTGTCCTTCGACCATGCCTTGCAGGAACTGGCCGTCCTGTTTCATGATCTGGCGCTTCTGCAAGCCATTCCCAAAGCGCCGGCCCTGCAGGACAGTGCCCGGGAGCTGGGGGCCTGGCGGGAACGCTGGCCTGCCTCCACCCTGCAATTGCTGTATCAGATTACCGTGCAGGCACGCCGCGATTTGCCCTTTGCACCCGATGAACGGGCCGGGTTTCGCATGGCATTGCTGCGTCTCCTGGCCTTTCAACCCGGACCGCCCGTGCCGCTCCCTGCGCCATCGCCCGTCGTCCCCTTTGCTCACCCCACCGTACCCGATTTGGCGCCTGCGCCTGCCGCAGCCCCGCAGCGTGCGCGCCTCCCGCCGGCCATCGATGACTGGGCCGGCCTGGTGGAGCGTCTGCAATTGATGGGCATGACCCATGAACTGGCCCGCCATGTGGAATGGTTGGGCATGACCCAGCATCAGATCCGTCTGCGCCTGGCGCGTAAATTTGCCCATCTGCTGCCTTACCAGGAAAATTTGCGAACCGGTCTGGAAAGTGTTCTGGATTGTGACCTGCGCCTTTCCATCGAGTTGGGCGATGAGGAAGGCACCAGCGTCGCCCAACAGGAAGCTCAAACCCAGGCCCAGGCCCACCAGCGAGCCCTTCAGACTCTGGCTCAGGATCCCTTCACCCAGGCGGTTCGTGACGTACTGGGGGGGACGCTGGTAGAATCCAGCGTCAAACCCCTTCCCCAAGGAGAAAAATCATGATGAAAGGTGGCCTTGCCGGCCTGATGAAACAGGCTCAGAAGGTGCAGGATAATCTGCGCCGCGCCCAGGACACCTTGGCCCAAATCGAGGTGGAAGGCAGTGCCGGTGCGGGCGCTCTCAAAATTCGCAGCACCTGTACCCATGAAGTCCGCCAAGTCAGTATCCAGGAAAGCCTGATGGGTGACCGCGAAATGCTGGAAGACCTGCTGCTGGTGGCGCTCAAGGATCTGCAACGAAAAATCGATGAGGTCTCCCAGCAACATATGTCCGGACTGACCGGGGGCATGGGCCTGCCTCCAGGCATGAAACTACCCTTTTGATCCTCCATGTCCCGCGCCCATCCCCTGTCCCGGCTCATCGATGCCCTGCGCGTATTGCCCGGCGTCGGACCTAGGACGGCACAGCGCATGGCCTATCAATTGCTTCAGCGCCAGCGTAGCGGCGCCGAGCAATTGCTCGCCGCCCTAGTGCATACCCTGGACCTGGTCACCCAATGCAGCCACTGCAACAATTATTCCACCACGCCGATCTGCGAACTGTGTCAGGATGAGTCCCGCGATCCGCACCTGTTGTGCGTGGTGGAAACACCCACCGATCTCCTGATGATGGAACAAACCCTGGCTTATCAGGGCCATTATTTCGTGCTCATGGGACACCTTTCCCCGTTGGACGGAATTGGATCACAGGATATTCACTTACCCCGTCTGGTGACACGCATTCAGGGTTCCGCCCTGGAAGAAGTGATCCTGGCCACCAATCTGACGGCAGAGGGGGAAGCCACCGCCCACGCCATTGCCACCCTGCTGCGCCCGCTTGGACTGCGTCTGTCCCGTCTGGCCCGGGGTGTGCCGGTGGGTGGAGAACTGGAATACATCGACAGCGGCACCCTGGCCCAGGCCTTGCGGGAACGACGCCAGGCCCTCAACTGAGTTACAGGAGACTTTCATGCTGGACATTCAATGGTTGCGTAACGATCTGAAGCGCGTCACCGCAGGGCTGGGGACGCGCGGTTACCCCTTCGACCCCGCCCAGTTTCAGGCACTGGAAAGCGAACGAAAAGAGGTACAGGTACGCACCCAGAGCCTCCAATCCGAACGCAACCAACTGGCCAAACTCATCGGTCAATGCAAGGCACGCGGCGAGGAAGCCACCGTTCATCTGGAGCAGGCAGCTGCCGTCAACCGCCAGTTGGGCGAACTGGAAGCCCGTCTGGCCGACCTGCAAAAACGCCTGGAAACCCTGCTCTTGATGTTGCCCAACCTCCCCCACGAATCCGTTCCCGTGGGCCGTGACGAACAGGACAACGTGGAACTCCGCCAGGTGGGCACCCCCCCCGTCTTTGATTTTCCGGTACGCGACCATGTGGAGATTGGCGAAACCCTGGGGTTACTTGATTTCAAGGCTTCCAGCAAATTGTCCGGTGCCCGTTTCTCGGTTCTCAAGGGCGGTTTGGCACGGCTGCACCGGGCTCTGGCCCAATTCATGCTTGATACCCATACCCAGACCCATGGCTACACGGAAGCCTATGTCCCCTATCTGGTGAATGCTGAAACGCTGCGCGGCACCGGCCAGTTGCCCCGTTTCGAAGCCGACCTGTTTGCGGTTCCGCGCGGTGAACAGGAAACCCACTATCTGATTCCCACGGCCGAAGTCCCCCTCACCAATCTGGTACGGGACGAAATCCTCAAGGAAACCGACCTGCCCCTGCGCCTCACCGCCCATACGCCCTGTTTTCGTTCCGAAGCCGGGGCCTATGGCAAGGATGTTCGCGGTTTGATTCGCCAGCACCAATTCGACAAGGTGGAACTGGTCCAGATCGTTCATCCCGACCGTTCCTATGAGGCCCTCGAAGAACTGACGGGCCACGCCGAGCGCATCCTTCAACTGCTCGAACTCCCCTACCGGGTCATCGTCCTGTGTACCGGCGACATGGGTGCCGGTTCCAGCAAGACCTATGACCTCGAAGTCTGGTTGCCGGCGCAACAAACCTACCGCGAAATCTCTTCCTGCAGCAACTGCGAGGCTTACCAGGCACGCCGCATGCAGGCCCGTTTTCGCAATGAGGCGGGACGCACGGAACTGGTTCACACCCTCAATGGTTCGGGGGTTGCCGTGGGACGTGCCCTGGTGGCTGTTTTGGAGAACTATCAGACCGCCAGCGGGGCCGTGCGCATCCCGACGGTACTGCAGCCCTACATGGGCGGAGAAAATCTGATCGGGCCGTGACTCATCCCAGGAAAAACGCGGGAATTCGGCTCGGTATGCACGAGAACGTCGTAGTAACTCCGTACATTCTCCACTAACCGCACGGGCTCTCCGCCCCGTGCAAACCCATACCGTACCTTCTCGTAATACCGTGGTTCCGCCAGCAGCGGCAGGGTCTGGCGCAGGGCATTCCAGGTCCGGTCATCCAGTCCCTTTTGCCGTGCCAGTCGGCGTGCATCTTCTACATGGGCCTGCCCCACATTGTAGGTCGCCAAAGCAATCCAGGTCCGGTCCGGTTCCTCGATGGACAGAGGAAGTTCGTTGCGGATCTGCGCCAGATAGCGCGCAGCAGCAGGCACCGCCTGATTCGGGTCGAGACGATCCGTCACGCCCAGATGATCCGCCGTATCTGCCGTGAGCATCATCAATCCCCGCACCCCGGTGGGGGATACGGCCTGATTGTTCCAGCGCGATTCCTGAAAAGACAAGGCAGCCAGCAAACGCCAGTCCAGTCCCGACAAACGTTCAGCCGCCCGGAATATCGGACTTAGATTGGGCAGGCGAATCACCCGCTTCTGTAAAAATTCCAGGGCATCGTCATGGGATAACGCCCCCACCGATCCATAATAACGTTCCACCACCTGGGCCAGTCCTCCGCTATTCCGGAATCCTTCCATGAAATGCAGGGCCGCCTCGTACAACAGGGATGACCCGACGGGAAAAGCCCATGCCAGAGGGATTTCCTGCCCAATGCCGAAAGCCACCGCCAGATCAGGGTAATCATTTTGGGCCAGAGCAATTTCCTCCGAGGCCCCCACGGCATACTCCACCTGTCCCTCATAAACCTGGCGCAGCAAATCCTCTTCTCCCATACCTCGCGGAGCCCATTTCCAGCGCAGCCCAGGCACCTGGGTACGCAGATTTTGCAATTGGGCCTCCATTTGCGGGTTATGAACCAGAGTCAGCGGATCCTTCACGAGATCAGCCAGGGAGTGCGGGGCAGACTGGCGCGAGGCATTGAAGACGATCTGAAAACGGCTGTGATAGTAAGGAGGGGTGAACAGGAAGCCCTGGGCGGTGGATTCCTTCCCCCCTTCGGGCAGGGCGGCAAAATGGGCCTTTCCCGTGCGCAGTGCGCGCACGACTTGCTCCTGATCATCCAGGACCAGGAAATGCACCGGTTTTCCCAGAAACGCCCCCAACCCAAGGGCCAGATCATGCTCGATACCCAGCGTCCGCCCGTCTGGCTCGGTCCAGTAGCTGCCGGGAGCCCGGCGGGTTGCCACCACCAACTCGGGCAGGGAGCCCAAGGCCGTCAGCGGGGGAAGCACGGGGGCCTCTTCCAGGGTTTGTTCGCCCGGATCGGGGGGATGCTCGCTGTGGCGCAACCACACACCCCCACCCAGCACCAGCAGAACCAATAGCAACAGCCGTTCCGGACGACGCCACAGGTGTGCGCCCAGCCACTGCCCCAGGGTCATCACCCGGGCTTGTGTTACCATTCCGTGTTGTCCTTTATTCAAGATCGATCATGTCTCCTTGCGTGGTTATCATTCCCGCCGGCGGTTCGGGAAGCCGGTTTGGTGGTCCGGTTCCAAAGCAATTCTCCCTGCTCGATGGGGTTCCCCTTCTGCATCATACACTCCGTATTTTTGATGCACACCCGCGCATTTTCAAGATTTATCCCGTACTCTCCGCCCTGCCCGAGGATCTCGGTCTGGCTTGGCCCTTCTCTTCCACGCGGGTCCAACCCCTGGCCTGCGCCGGCCCCACCCGGGCCCAAACCGTGCTCAATGCCCTCCAATCCCTTCAGTCCCTTCATCCGCCGGACACCTGGGTGCTGGTCCATGATGCCGCCCGCCCCTGCCTGTCCCGCGCCACACTCGACCGATTGATCCAGACCCTGCAGGATGACCCGGTGGGCGGACTGTTGGCCATTCCCCTGAGCGACACCCTCAAGCGCCAGAACGATCACGACTGCGTGGCAACCACCCTGGATCGTACCGGACTGTGGGCAGCCCAGACCCCCCAGATGTTTCGTCTGGGAAGTCTGCTGGAAGCCCTGCGCGCTCACCCCGCCGCCACAGACGAATCTTCCGCACTGGAGGGCATGGGCCTCGAGCCTCGTCTGGTCATGGGAGAAATCACCAATCTGAAGGTCACCTGGCCCGCCGACCTGATATTGGCCCAAGCCATCCTGGAGGTTTGCCATGCGCATCGGTCAGGGATTTGACGTACACGCTCTGGTGCCTGGACGTCCGCTCATCCTGGGCGGCGTAACCATCCCCTTCGAGCGGGGACTGGAGGGGCACTCCGATGCAGATGTCCTGCTCCATGCCATTTGCGATGCCTTGCTGGGTGCCGCGGCACTGGGCGATATCGGACATCATTTTCCGGACAGCGACCCAGGCTGGAAAAATGCCGACAGTCGTGTCCTGCTCCGCGACGTTTATCGACGCGTCAAGGAAGGCGGGTATCGTTTGGGCAATCTGGATGCCACGCTGATCCTGCAAGCGCCCAGGGTGGCACCCTATCTGGCGCAGATGCTGGACCATCTGGCCGCCGATCTCGAAACGCCGCGCCCGCAAATCAACTTGAAAGCCACCACCACTGAAAAACTGGGGTTTACCGGACGGGGCGAAGGCGTCGCAGCACAGGCCGTGTGCCTGCTCATGCCGCTCTGATTTTAAAGATCGAGCCAATGTCCCAGGCGCTGGCGCTTGGTTTCCAGGTAGGCACGATGTTCTTCGTCCACTGCCACTTGTAAGGCCACCCGTTCCACGATTTCCAGTGGCGGCTGTTCCAACTGGCGAATCTTGTCCGGATTATTGGTCAACAAACGCAGTTGGCGCACCCCCAGGGTAGTCAATATCTCCACTACGCCTTCATAACTGCGGGCATCCACGGGAAGGCCCAGATGCAGATTGGCGTCCACCGTATCCAATCCCTGATCCTGCAAGGCATAGGCCGCCAACTTGGCCCGTAACCCGATCCCGCGCCCTTCCTGTCCGCGCAGATACACGAGCACCCCGGCCTGGGCCTGCCCCAGCAATTCCAGGGAACGCGCCAACTGGGGTCCACAGTCACAACGACGGGAGAACAGGGCATCCCCGGTGAGACATTCGGAGTGAATCCGCACCAGCACACCGGGTGTGCCGGCCACATCCCCCCGTTTGAGCACCAGATGTTCTTCGCCCTGCACGGAAAACACCCGGGCGCTGAATTCGCCATGAACCGTTGGCATCCGCACCCAAGGCATCGCGGAAGAATCGAAGGACATCCATAAACTCCAGAAATTGATGAAAAACCCATCAAAAGAGGCATTCTAACAAATCCCTGCGCTCCCCATTCAGGAACGCAGGCGCAGCAACCCCACCAGAAACGCACAAAAGAGGGAAAAAACCAGAGCAGCATGGGGCCAGGGTCCCCAGGGCAGCCGCTGCCAGAGACTATCGCTGGCCAACATCGCTCCCCCCACCTGGGCGAGCAGAGCAGCGCCCAGCACCACCACCCAGGGAAATCGTTCGAAGAGACGCAGCAACAGGGAACTGCCCATCACCACCAGGGGCAAACTGGTGAGCAAGCCCAGAATGAGCAGCAGATGATCGCCGCGCGCCACGCCCGCCAAGGAAAGTACATTATCCAGACTCATGAACACATCGGCCACCAGAATGGTACGAATGGCCCGCCAGCGCCCTTGCACCGGGGACTCTCCGATCTCCGAAGGTGCTTCAGGTGCCCCCAACCCGTAGGACACCCACAGAAGCACCGCGCCACCCAACAGTTGAATCCCCGGCCAGGCCAACAGGGAGGTGGCCAATAATGTCAACCCAATGCGCAATCCCACCGCGCCCAGACTGCCCCACCACAGGGCGATGCTGCGTTGGGCCGGCTCGAGCCGACAGGCTGCCAGGGCAATGACCGCTGCATTATCCCCGCTCAGGATCAGATTGATGAGGATGATCTGTCCCAGAGCCAGCCAGAACGTCATGTCCATGGGAGGATCAGGAAGGTCTCACGGTCAGAACGATCTTGCCGGTATGGGCACTGGATTCCATCAGTTCATGGGCCAGGGATGCGTGTTGCAGGGGGAAAGTCTGGTGAATCACCGGCTGGATGAGCTTCTGGTCCAGCAGCGGCCAGATGCGTGCCTGAAGTTGCCGGGCAATTTCACCCTTGAACCCGGTGGAACGGGAACGCAAGGTGGAACCCGTAACCGTCAGACGGCGGCGCATCAGGTCGGCCAAATCCAGTTGTCCCTTGGAACCCCGCAGGAAGGCAATCAGTACCAGCCGTCCATCCTCTGCCAGCGCCTTGATTTCCCGGGGCAGATAATCTCCCCCCACCATATCGAGAATGACATCGACCCCCCTACCCTGCGTGACCTCCCGGATCACCTCAAGGAAATCTTCTTCCTTGTAATTGATGGCGCGCTCGGCCCCCAGGTCCACACAGGCCGCACATTTTTCGGCAGACCCCGCCGTGACGAAAACCCGATGTCCCAGGTGATGCGCCATCTGAATGGCGGTGGTCCCGATGCCACTGGACCCTCCCTGCACCAGCAGGGTTTCTCCGGGTTTGAGCGCGGCTCGTTCAAACACATTGCTCCAGACAGTAAAGAAAGTCTCGGGCAGGGCCGCCGCCATGATTGCGGTAAAGTCCCGGGGCCAGGGCAGGCAGGTCAAGGCCGGCGCCACACAATATTCGGCATACCCTCCACCGGCCAGCAGGGCACAGACCCGGTCTCCTTCCTCCCACAGGGTCACGCCTTCGCCCACTGCCATCACTTCCCCGGCCACTTCCAATCCCGGCAGGTCAGAAGCATCGGGCGGCGCGGGATAAAACCCGGCGCGTTGAAAACAATCCGGGCGATTGACCCCTGCCGCTTCCACCCGAATCAAAACCTCCCCCAATCCCGGGCGCGGCACGGGACGATGGTTCCAAACCAGAACCTCCGGCCCCCCCGCCCTGGAAATTTCCACACACCCCATATTCACCGGTACATCCCACATAATCCTTTCCCCCCTGAAGAGATCCTCCGGGCGAGTCACTCGCCCATCCTGCAGGCGGAGCATAGCATGTCTGTGGGATAATCCGCCCATGACCCCCCCTAACTCCCCTGTCTGGCCCAGGGATACATGGACAGCTCGTCCTTTGCGCTCAAACCTGTCCCAGGCCCATCGAAACTGGCTGACCACGCCGGATTCCCTCACGTCCGCCCTCAAAGCCGTCTGCCCCCGGTTTCAGGTCAAAATCCTGGAAACCGGCACCCGCTTTCCCTTTCCCGACGAGGCGCGTCTGCTCAAAATTTCCTGTCACCAACAGGTCTGGAGCCGTGAAGTCCTGTTGTGCAACGGGGCGTTGCCCTTGGTGTTTGCCCGTAGCATCCTGCCCCTGAGGGACTTACCGCGCGCCTGGCCCACTCTGGATGCCCGTGATCCTCGCCCCCTCGGGGAGTTCCTCTTTACCGATGCCCGGATCCGGCGTACCCCCCTACATTTCCAAAAACTTTCCCTGAACCACCCCCTCCGTGTACGACTGGACCGGTTTCCCCTGGACTTGCCCCCCTGGGCGCGCCGTTCCCTGCATGTGCGTCAGGGATCCGCCTTGCTGGTCACCGAAATTTTTCTCACACTCCCCCCCCACCGTTCCGACCCTGCCCAGGCACTGTCTTTTTTTGCATAACCTTAAGGTTTTCTTATATACTTGGGATGTTCAATCTGCTACTCCCATACCCCATCAAACTTTCGGCCTCAAGGATTTATGTCTGAAAAAATAAAAGTTCTGGTGGTGGACGATCACGCCATCATTCGCAAAGGCATCACCCAACTCCTCCGTGACACCGAAGACATGGAAGTGGTGGCTGAAGCACAAAACGGGGCGGAAGCCCTGCAATTGATTCGGGACAATGCCTATGGCGTCGTCTTGCTGGACATCAGCATGCCCGGCGAACATGGCATCGACGTACTGATCAAGATTAAGGACCTCAAACCCAACCTACCGGTCCTGATCCTCAGCATGTATCCCGAGGATCAGTACGCCATCCGTTCTCTCAAGGCGGGTGCCTCCGGGTACATCAACAAGCAGGATGCCCTGAGCCAGATGGTGATTGCGATTCGCCAGGTTTCCACCGGACGCAAGTACATCAGCAGCGAACTGGCCGTTCAACTGGCGGAGAACCTGACTCATCAAAATCAGGATCTCCCCCATCAGACCCTGTCTCACCGCGAATACCAGACCCTGTGTCTGATCGCTTCCGGGAAAAAATTGAGTGAAATTGCCGAAATCATGATCCTGAGCGCTAAAACGGTGAGCGTCTACCGGGCCCGTCTACTGGAAAAAATGAAAATGCGCACCAACGCCGAGTTGATCCATTATGCCATCACGCACCATCTGGTTCCCTGATCCTCCCTCAGTGGACGAAAATCGATTCCACTGCCTTTTCCAGCACCTGAACCAGCGTACGCGCCAGCACCCCCCCCACTGAAAACTGGGGATCATCCAGCGACCCGGCAATGGGCAGATTCACCATGATCCTGCCCTGGGGATCCTGCAGCAGGGAAACCGCCAACGCCACGGGAAAGTGGGTGATTCCGGGACTGGCCACCGGTTTTCCAAAAGTCAGTTCATTCAAAACCAGGTGATTGGTGGCTTGCAGGTCATGGTTCCGGACCGAATAATGCGCATCGAAGGACAATTTCCCCCGCTCGATGTCATACCCCACATATTTTCCTGAATAGGGACTGAACTGCATCAGATCCATTCCAGTCACCTGAGCCGTCATGTCCAGAAACAGATTCTGCGCCAGCGGATTGATCTGTCCTTCAATCAACAACGGGGCATCATGAACCCGTCCACGCAATTCCAGACGGGCCGTGGTATTTTCCGCCGAGGACAGTCCCTCGATTTTTCCGCCCAGACGGGTGAGATTGGCTTTATAGGGGGGATGCACATAGTCGTCCCGATAGTGGATCGTCCCCCCCTGCAAGGTGACTTTGCGGATCACCACCGCCGCCTGCGCAACCACCGATGAACTCTCGGGCGGGGAAGATCCTGCGGATTTTGGCACCGAGGGAGAAGAGACGGGCAAGGGATTCAGCAAATTCACCCAGTTCAGGGTAGCATCCGGCAAGAGGTGGAGCCGGACATAAAAATCGCTGAGCGCTACCTGATCCAAGCGCAGACGCAGGGGATTCAAGGTGGCCTCCCCCTGTGTAAACAGAGTCTTGCTGCGCCACAGCCACTGACCGCGGCGCCCTTCACGTACCGCCAACTCATCGGCCTGAGCCTGCCCTCGATAGCGCACTTGCCAGACCTGGGGCGAAGAGAAAGACCCATCCAACACCCCCTCCAGGGATAACTGCCCGCTTTCCAACCGAACCTGTGCATAGCGTGCCAACCAGGGCTGTACCGGTCGTAAATCCAGATGTTGGGCATGCACGGTCAAGTGCGCCCCCTGTGCCCTCAGGTCCACGGGACCGGCAATTTGAAGACGGCCCTGCGCCCCCACCTGCAACGCCAACCACAGGGGCAATGGAGTCCGCACGGAAACAGGCCAGGCCAGTTTTTCCACGGTTCCCTCGAGTTTGCTCAGCGGTAAAGAGGGAAACGCCGCTTCAGATACCCCCACCGGGCGAATCTGCCCATCATGCCCCATCAGGTGAATTACTCCAAAATTCACCGCCCCCCCGTTATAGCGCACACTCGGGGCGCTCAACTGGACATCTTGCAGGAGGATCTCCAGGCCGGCGACCCGCCCCTTGATCTGAGGAACGGATAAGCGAAGTCCGCTCAATTTTCTCTGCAATGCGCCCCAGTTAGGACCCCAAAAGGCAAAGTGCGTGGTCAGAGCACCGGGAGAAACCGAGCACGACGGAATCCAGGGCGCCAGATCAAGTCCCTGTACGGACAAGTCTCCTTCTCCTCTCAATTCCGAGGAAAAAGGACGAATCCGTGCCTTCAGGTCAAGGGACGTTTCCAGATCCTCAAGTCCCAGAACGAGAGTCTGCCCATCGGCTTCGTAGAGCCGAACCCCATGAGCCTGAATCCGAAAAGGAAAAATCTCCACCTTGAGCGAGCCGATCTCCAACCGGTGATGGGTCTCCTCTGCCCAGTGTTGCGCCTGCCGGTGGATCACCCCAGGCAACCACTCAGGCATGGTCAGCAAGCCCGCCAGCAAGCTGCCCAAGAGGATCCCCAGCCCCCACCCCAACTGGCGCACGATTCAAACAGCCTTCAAGACGACTCCCGCAGCATCCACTACGGTCATCCTTCCCAATCTTCCATTCGCAGTCCCGCCACGCGACAGAATTCACCTGTGTTGTGGGTAATCAGGGTGGCATCGTGAGCGCGCGCAATGGCGGCAATCAGAGTGTCGTTCGGACCGATAGGCTTGCCTTGGGTCAATAGGTCAGCGTGAATTTGCCCATAGTGTTCGGCACATTCATCATCAAAAGGCAGGCTTTGCAGTGGGGCAAAAAAGGCTTTGAGTAGTTGCAGATTGGCTTCTACCCGTTGACTTCGCCTTGCGCCATAGAGCAATTCTGCCTTGACCACGCTACACATCGCAATGTCTGCAGGAATATGCTGGCGAAAATGTTGCAGGATAATCGGATGTTTTTCGTTGAGCAGATGGATACAGACATTGGTGTCGAGCAGATAAATCATCTGATTTTCAGCCGCTCCTCCAAGGGCAATAGAGCCATGCGCTCCAGAGGCTCACCTTCCCATTTTCCGAAGATATCAAAATAACTTTCAGGCCAATCTGCGCAGGCACCTGCGTCGCGTTTGACCAGTTCCGCCAGATAACGAGAAAGGCTCAGGCCGGATTGTGTGGCTTTGCGATGTGCTTGTTGCGCAAGTTCTTCAGGAACATAACAATGCAGTTGAACCACGAGATTCTCCTTGCCTATGTGCCATACGTGGATTCTAGCAAAATTGGGCGACGACAACATCATCAACGCGAGCAAGTCGGCCTGTCCAAGAGCGAATTCAAGACGACTCCCGCAGCATCCACTACGGTCATCCGCACCGGAATCCCCTGAGCCACACTGCGACCTACCGTACAAAATTCTTCAAACTGACCCAGGATACGGTCAAGATGGGCATACTTCGTCCCTTCCTGCGGCAGGTGCAACGCCACCTGGATCTCCAGCACGCGCAAGCGCCCTGCCGGATTGCGCCCGATCTCTGCCCCGCCCTGCACCTTCAATGCGCCTTCCACCGTCGGATTGAACTTGTGCAGGGCGAAATACAAGGCATCCGCCAGGCAGTTGGACACGGCGGCCACCAACAATTGCGCCGGCGTGGGGCCCTTACCCTGCCCCAGAGGAGGAGACTCATCGCCCAGCCAAGCAGGGCCTCCGGTACCGAATTGAATTTCGAAACAAAAGTGTTCCTGCTGGGTCAGCGTCACGCCATGCGTCAGACTCACTGGGGTTTTCCACCCATATCCAAAGGTTTGCCCTGCGCCAGACTGGTCACATACACGGTCAGGGCCGTCAATTCGTCACTGCCATAAGCAGGCGCCTTGCCCTGGAGGGCCATGCCCACACAGCCCCGAATCTGGTCCTGCAACGTAAACACCCGCCCCGCCTTCGCCTTGTAACGGGGAAAGATGGCCGCTGCATTGGTCAGACTGGGAATGGCTTGGCCGTCGGGACGACGTCCTGGTCCCACCCCGCCATTGCGATGGCAGGATTCACAAAACGCGCCATTCCCATCAAAGGTCGCATGACTGAACAGATCTTTCCCCTGTTGCACCACCTTGTCCAATTCGGGATCCAGTCCCGCCCCCTGGGCCACCACCATCCAGCTTCCCAACACCAGCCCCAGTAACCCCTTGATGTTCGTTCTTCCTGTCATGATCTTCCCTCCGAAATTGAAACCAATGATTTTTTTACCCTTGAACCCATCGTATTTCCGTCTTGACAGAGGGGGGTCCGCCACTCCTGTTGCAAACAATTTTCGATGCAGTGATGATACCCGAATAGTACTGACTGGCGGCGATCTCTTCCATCGTATTGGCCCTCCCCGTTCATTGCCTTTGGACTCTACCAAACTATTTTCCGCCACTCCGGATGGCCGCCCTCCCCGATGGGAGAGAAATTTAACAAATTTATTGACATAAATCAAATTTTCAGGCAAACTGAACATACCGAGCAACGGTGTGCTCAAGAACCCTTAAATAGGGGGTTATCATGGGATACTTCGGACATGAGATGTTGGTCTGGGTAGAAATTCTTTCGGTCTTTGGCTTTGCAGTGTTGGTTACCATATTGGACACTGTGGAGTGGGACAGTTGTATTGAACAAGACAAAGCCGACCTTGTCCATCATTGATTTACCTGTGGATGACGCAAACTATCCCTTGCCTGTCAGCGTGGGATACGGGGGTCAAAAAGACCTCCTGATAAACAAATCGCCCGACAATCGACATTACCCGGTTGCCGGGCGATGGTACTTTACGGCGGTAATGACGACACCTTCATCGCGCCCATAAACGGTGAGGTACCTCACTTGGCGATCCCCAAGAACACGGCCAGGCAACGCTCAACTTCCGTCATCACCACCCCATCGATGCGCCCAAAGGCCTGACCCAACTTGTCCCGCTTCACGGTCATGGCTTTGTCAATCATCACTTGCGAAGGCTTATTCAAGCCATTCTCGGCACTTGGCTGAATAGGGGTACGTAGCAAAGGAGCAGCAACCAGCGTGCTTGTCATCGGTAACACCGTAACAGTTGCGTGCTCGCCAAATTGATCGGCCTGAATTACCAAGGCGGGTCTTGGTTTACCAAAGTCGCCTTGCATGACAATGGTTACAAAATCACCCCGCATCATTCCGTCCAGCCTTCCATGTCCGCCAAGGCTTCATCCATGAAGTGTTGCAGATTTGTATCGACCATGTCCGTCTGAGCGACGAGGCGGGACTGACGGCGGCATTCCTCAGCGAAGTCTGGCCGTCGTGTATCCGGCACCCAAATTTGAATCGGTCGCAGGCCAGCCATGCGCAACGTATCACGGTGTCTCTGAACTCGTGTATTCACATGTGTTGCCATTTCATCCCCACAGAGTCGTTACATGCAACATTTTAGTTGCATTCGTCGTTACATGCAACACATGTTATTCGAACGCAGCGACAGGTTCATGTCGACAATCAGTCTCATGCCATGGCTAGCATGACCCTGGCTTCTGCTTCGCTTTCGCCACCGGACATGCAACCGGCTTCATTCCCACGGGTTGAACAACGAAACTCGCGCCTTCGCGTAGTCACCCGTATCCCGTGTCACCACTGTCAGGCCATGGTGCAACCCCGTCACAGCGATGATGAGGTCAGGTTGCGAGAACGTATAACCAGATTTACGCCCATCCTCAATCAGCAGTCGCCACTTGAACATGATGTCCTCGGTCACGGGAAGAATGCGCTGATCGAACATTGGCCGCACTTTATGGGTCAACCACTCGTTCAATTCAGCCCGGTGATTGGCGTCGGTGAGCAATTCGATGCCAAAGCGGAGTTCAGCCAGAGTCACCGCGCTGACGAACATAAGATCCAGCGGTTGCGCAGCCACAAACGCCACCACCTTCGGCTCAGGCCGGGGACGCCGCAGTTCGGACAGGATATTTGTATCGAGAAGCCAACCCGTCACAGAATCACGTCTCGCACCGGCATAGGTGAACGTCGAGGCTCGATCCCGATGTCACGGTGCGGCGAGGCTTGCATGGCGTCGATCAGTGCCTGACCGGTGGGACTGCCCTTGAGGCGTTGGAACTCTTCGGCGGCAACGACGACAACTTCATCGCGCCCATGAACGGTAACGTGCTGCGCCCCCTCGCAACGCACCAGCCGCACCAACTCGCTGAAGCGCGACTTGGCATCCTGAAGCGACCAGTAGCCAGGGCGAGTTTTTGACGACCTTGGCTTGAGCGGGAAGGTGGGTGTTTTCGATATTCTAGTCATGCTGACCAGAATAGCACAATCCGCTCATCCCCAACATGTCCACCAAAATAAAAAACCGAGTACAAACTGCTTATCTGTCATCAGCAACTTGAAATTGGGCCAAAAGCAGCAGTTTGAAATTGGAAGCCAAGTAGGCCAAGAGGAGCTGATATTTTCATGCGGCTTCTGTCAGTTACCCACACAGTGGGTTCCATGCGTAATTATGTGATACAGTTAATACATGTATTCAAAAGGAGGTTGTGGCATGGCTACTTCGATTCGACTGGCTCCAGAAACAGAGCAACGGCCTAAACCTCCCCATGCCTAAAGGCAGGGGGTTCTAAGGGCGAACCCACCGGGGTCTCCTGGCTCTCGTCTCGGCCCGAAGGGTTGCTCTTCGAGTTCGACTACAGCATCCAGGCCATGACCAGCGGCAAACCCTCTATCACAAACGACCTGCTCTAACGGTGTTGCCACCGTGATTTTGCCTGAAGGCTCGATCTTCGCAGGTTCGGAACGCAGCCACCCCGTTTGCAGCAGCACAGGTTTCTGAGCCGCCCACATCGTTTCGATATGGGATGGGTGGTGCGTGTTGCTCATAACGCAGCGTGCGAGGAATGCGGAATAAACATCCCGTTGCACAACTCCCGATCCATCCCCCAGCACATGCCACCGCTGACTGAGCGGCTTCTTTGTGCAAACTCCGGTGGTGTGGTCGTACTGCGACATTTTCAGCGACCAGGTGTGCAAATCAATCAACTTGCCGCCAGCACTTTCAGCCTTGCGACGCAATTGTTCGACAAACATTCCGGGTGCTCTGACTTTCACGCTCTTGCCATAATTCTTCTGGAAGGCGAGGTAAGACAGGGTTTCGGACTGGATGACATTTCCCAGTCCGAGAATCTGGTTGGCAAGCTCACCATGGGCGCGTTTGCGTTCGGCGGCCAGCTTGCGTTCTACTTCCGCATACTCGGTGCGGATTGCCGTGTAACGTTTCGATGGTGTGAACTTCTGGCCTTTTTTCCACGTCCCGTTCGCGTTAAAACAATGAGGGTTCGTGGCTCGCTTAGACCTGTCCATGGCACGTTGCAAGCGGCGGGTTTCTTTCCATGGCTGAACCACGGTGTCGCAGAATTTCACCAGCGATGCGGAGTTGTCGCCGACCACAGCAACCGTGCTCGGACCGATGTCCAGACCAACGATTTCGCCACAAGCCTGCTCGTGCTTTGCCGGGGCGATGCCTTCCTGCATGAGTTGCACAAACCAGCGGCGTGAGCCGGAAACAACGCGCCACAGCACGCGGCAATACTTTGTTTTATTGGTGAGCGCTTGGTGCAAATACGGGTCTTGTGTTTTGGAGGGTAGCAAGGCCGGTAGCGTGAGGTCGCCAAACTCGATACAGCCCGTTTCAGGCTTCCAGATGATGTTGGCCGCATTGGTGGTTGCCTCAAGCGAATGCAGGGGGCGGGAAGCACCTTTAAAACGTGGGCGACCGCGTTTGCCGAAGGCGTATTGCCGCATGGCCGCGAACACCTGCTCCGCGATGCGCTGGGTTACGTTAGAACCAAGCCGGTCTTTCCAGCCCGCTTCATTTTTGCAGGTACGGGCAAAGGTGATGATGGCCGCAGGCGTGAACCCTGCTTCTTTCGAGAGCCGCTTAAACTCGTCGGAGCGCAATTTCTTGTCGGCGATGGTGCGGGTGTGCTGCCAGTCTTTGGACTGCTTCAGCAAGCCATGGCGGCGAAGTGCTTCGCCTAAAGTGGCGTTGTACAAACGCCTACCCGCCTCCATGCGCCCGATCAGTATCCGGTCTTCACCGGGTTTCACAACCAGGGGAATGCTGAGAACAAAGGTGGGCGTGGCGGTGCGTTTCATTTGTGCTTTTGCTGCTCGATATATTGTTTAACCACTTCAAGCTGCGTATTCTGGTGAAAGCACTTGACGCAATCCATCAAAAAACCTTCAAGACAAATCTATCACCTGCGTATTAAATTACCATGACAGACGAAACAAGTATCCTGATCACAGGACGCTTCTGAGTGGGAATCGAGGTATTTGTGGAGTGAGCAGAACGAACGGCTGATGGCTTTATCTGGTCACCGTTGGCCATCACTCCTGTGCTAGAATCTAATCCATCCGGGTTGCCCGGCAAGGCACGAGCGTGGGCAATCATACCCACTGAAACCAATTCCCATGCCGTTCCAGAAAGCTATCCATCCCGTACTGTCCCTCCCGCGCCTGACAAAACGCTTGCTGGTGCTGACTGTAGATGCCTGTCTTTGCGTGCTCACAGTCTGGTTGGCCTATTACCTGCGTCTGGGCGAATGGGTCTTCCTGTCCGGCCCCCCTCTTCTAGCGGCGGTCACTTCCGTTGCACTGGCCCTGCCCGTGTTCATTGCTTTTGGCCTCTACCGGGCCATTTTCCGCTATTCCGGATGGCCAGCCCTGATGGCGGTCACGCGCGCCTCCTTTGTCTATGGCCTGATGTTCGCGGCCATTTTTACCGCCATCGAAGTGCCCGGGATCCCGCGCACCGTGGGATTGATGCAACCCCTACTGTTGCTGCTGACTGTGGGGGCTTCCCGGGCCTTGGCGCGCTTCTGGCTGGGCGGGGAATACCAGAACCTGCTGAAACATGACACCTTGCCCAGAGTGCTGGTGTACGGGGCTGGAACCTCGGGGCGCCAGTTGGCAGGCGCTCTGGCCCACAGCCATGAAATGCGCGTGGTGGGTTTTCTCGACGACGACCACCGTCTGCAGGGCAACGTGCTGGACGGACACCGTATCTATGCCCCTGGCGATCTGCCGGCCCTGCGGGAAACCCTCAGAGTCAACGATGTACTGTTGGCCATCCCTTCGCTCAACCGACACCAGCGTAATGAAATCCTGGAGTTGATGCGCCGCTCCCGCGTATCGGTGCGCACCCTGCCCCGCATGGCTGACCTGGCCCAGGGACGGGTCAGCATCTCCGCCCTGCGCGAACTGGATCTGGAAGATCTGCTGGGCCGGGAACCCGTGACCCCCAACCCTATCCTCCTCAGAAAAAATATCCACGACAAGGTGGTACTCGTAACCGGCGCCGGTGGCTCCATCGGGAGTGAACTGTGCCGCCAGATCGTTGCCCTGAACCCGACCATCCTGCTGCTGCTGGAACAAAGCGAATTTGCCTTGTACGAATTACACCAGGAACTGCTCCCCCGGGCACCCACCTTCAAATTGGTGCCTCTGCTGGCCTCCGTGCAGGACAACCGACGCATGCACGAAATCCTCTCCACCTGGTCGCCCCACACGGTGTACCACGCCGCCGCCTACAAACATGTGCCCATGGTGGAACATAATCCGGCGGAAGGGCTCAAAAACAACGTACTGGGCACCCTCACCACCGCGCTGGCTGCTCTGAAAAATGGCGTGTCGGACTTTGTATTGATCAGCACGGACAAGGCCGTACGCCCCACCAACGTAATGGGAACCAGCAAGCGTCTGGCTGAAATGGTCCTTCAGGCCTTGGCCGTGGAATCCTCCGCCACCCGCTTCTCCATGGTGCGTTTCGGCAACGTGCTGGGATCCTCCGGTTCCGTGGTGCCCCTGTTCCGCCAGCAAATCAAGGACGGGGGACCCATCACCCTCACCCACGGGGAAGTGACCCGCTATTTCATGACCATTCCCGAAGCCGCCCAACTGGTCATCCAGGCGGGTGCCATGGCGCGGGGGGGAGATGTGTTCGTGTTGGACATGGGAGAACCTGTCAGGATCATGGACCTGGCGCGGCGCATGGTGGAACTGTCCGGTCTGCGGGTGCGTGACCATGAGGATCCAGAGGGAGATATCGAAATTCATGTGACTGGCCTGCGCCCGGGAGAAAAACTCTATGAAGAATTGCTCATCGGCAACCAGCCCGAACCCACGACCCACCCACGCATCATGAAGGCCCATGAAGATTTTCTGGGATGGTCAGAACTGAACAGCAAGCTCGATTCCCTCACGGTAGCCCTCAATACCAACGATGTAGACCTGATCCGGTCATTGCTCCAACAACTGGTCCCCGGATACCAACCGGAAGGCGACATCGTGGACTGGGTACACCTGGAACGACAGACAGAGGCACCGGAGAGATAACCTCTCTGCCGAATCCATGGAAACTAGCCCCCCAACCGACCGATGACTTGATTATAATCCCGGTCATGTCTCCCTCTTCCCCCAGACCTGCCGGGATTGGTCACGCCACCCTGATCAACGCGCTCGGCACGGTCATCCCCGGCCTCGTCATGGTGGCCACCGTGCCCCTCTATATCCGCTCCATCGGCGAGGCGCGTTATGGCGTTCTGGCTCTTCTCTGGCTGTTGCTGGGTTATTTCGGGATCTTTGACCTGGGTTTTGGGCGCGCCCTCACCAACCGCTTTGCCGCCCTTCCCCCCGGTGCCCGAATTCTCCGCCAACGAACTTTCTGGACCGGACTGGGGCTCAGCCTCGGTGCCGGGTGCTTGGGCGGCGGAATTCTCTATGCTCTGGGGACTCACTTTTCGGATACCTTTTCCTTGGTCGGCCCCTTGCGTGAGGAATGTCTGGCTACCTTGCCCTGGGTACTGGTGGCCCTGCCTTTGGTCACGGTTCTGTCCGTTCTATCCGGGGCCCTCATGGGTCGGCAAGCCTTCGTTGCCATGAACGCAGGACAAGCCATCGGTAATTTGTTGTTTCAGTTATGCCCGCTGATCCTGGCCCTGAGCCACCATCCCACCCTCCCGGCCCTGGTGCCCGCCGCCCTGCTGGGTCGAGCCGTCAGTGTCATCGTCCTGGGACTCGCCTGTCAGCGCCTTATCCCGCTAACCGGGCGCCCCCACTTCGCCGCCCAGGAAATCAAACCTCTGCTCCACTACGGAGGGTGGGTCACGGTCACTGCCTTGGCCGGTCCCCTGCTTACCGTATTCGACCGTTTCGTCATCGGGGCCCTCAGCGGGATCACAGCGGTTACTGCTTATACCGTACCCTTCAATTTGGTCAATTATTTGATGATTTTCCCCGTCAGTCTGCAAAAAGCGCTTACCCCCACCCTGACCGCCGCATCGGAACCCGAGGCTCGACAGTACGTCCTGAACTACACCCGTCTCCTCACCGCACTCATGACGATCACGATCCTCCTTGCCCTGCTGGGCATGAGACCTTTCCTCGACCTGTGGTTAGGCCCCCGATTGGCCCCAACCACAGGGCCCATCGGAACCATCCTGCTGCTGGGCATCTGGGCCAATGCTTTGGCATTCATTCCCTTCACCCACCTGCAATGTCGCAACCGTCCCGACCTCCCTGCCCGCTTTCACTTGCTGGAACTCCTACCCTATGGCCTGACGCTGTGGGGACTGATTTCTGCCTTCGGGGCAGAGGGTGCTGCCTGGGCCTGGAACCTGCGCATTGGCGTCGATGCTCTCCTGCTGTTCTGGGCGGCAGGTAGCCTGGATGCCCTGCGTCATAGTCTGGGTCCCGCTTTCTTGCTCACCCTGGCCTTCGTCCTGACGCAACTTCTGCCCTACGCCTCCTTCCTCTACCTGGCCCTGGCCAGTCTTCTGGTCCTGTCCACCCTTTGGAATTCCTGGGTACTGCTCCCGCCCCACTGGCGCAAACGATTCTTTCACCGGTGAAAGACAGCAAGTGCCACCCAACGGAGTGTGGAGATCAAGTGAGTTCTGAAAAGAAAAATTATCACCCTATTCTTTTACAGTTACTTCATTGTGATTGATTTACCCTAGGGATGACGTTTACACTCGAACTGTAGCCCCCTGATGAACCAAGGATGATCTTGAATCGTATCGACCCTGCCACAAAAGAAGCCGTCCAGCATTTCCTCCCACTTATGGCGGGTCATGAGGCCAAGGCGGGCACGCTCGACTCTCATGTTCGCCATGGGCGCTGAATTCATGCCCATGTCCGACGATCCCAACTGCGAAATGGAGTCATGACCCCCTGGCCAGAAGAACAACTGGACAGCGTCACGCTTTGTCCCCTTTGTCATGCCCCGGAGCGTACCGTACTCCATGAGGGACTGACCGACCGGATCTTTTTCAGTGCGCCCGGACGCTGGACCCTATACCGTTGTACTCGATGCCACTGCGCCTATCTCGATCCCATCCCCAACCAGGCCAGCATCGCCTTGGCCTATCAGAATTATTACACCCACGGGGCAGAGCCCTCCGGCACCTCCTGGCTAGGGCGTCTCAAACAATCCCTGTTGAACGATTACTTCAACGCCCACTATGGGAGTTCCCTGTCCCCCCATTCACCGCTCGGACGCTGGCTGATTCCCTTGCTGCCCCTCTTGAAAAACAAAGCCGACATGCAAGTCCGTCATTTGCCCTGTTCTCCCCAGACCCCCAAGGTTCTGGCGGACATCGGTTGCGGGAACGGCGACTTCCTGGCCCTCGCCGCCCACCTGGGGTGGGACGCCTGGGGAACTGATATGGACCCGCAAGCCGTGGAATTCGCCCGTCGCCGCGGCACCAAGGTACACTGCAGCGGTCTTCCGGATACGGGACTCCCCGCACATCACTTCGATTACGTCACCCTCAGCCATGTCATCGAACATGTGCCCGACCCCCGCGCCACCCTGCGGGAAATGTGCCGCATTCTCAAACCCGGCGGACGTCTTTGGGTAGCCACCCCCAATCTGGACAGTTTCGGTCATGAACGATTCGGGCATCACTGGCGTGGACTTGAGCCTCCCCGTCACCTCGTCCTCTTCACCCAGGCCACCCTCAGCCAATTGTTCAAAGAACAAGGATTCACCCACCTGACGGTTCACCTGCCGGAATTACCCAGTCGGTGGCTGTACCAATCCAGCCATCGCATCGAGCAAGGAAAAGATCCTTACGACCCCCAAGCAGGTTCTCTCCCCTTGCCCTTATTCCTTCAATCACTGCTGGCTGATCTGCGGGTGATGTTCCAGACCCCCGAGCGGAGCGAATTTCTCACGATCTCGGCGCAAAGTCCCGAACGCTGATCCTTCCCATGACCGACCCGCGCCCCCCCAAGATCGTCGTCTCCATCGTCAGTCACCGTCAGGCCTCTCTGGTCCAGACCCTGCTGGGGGATTTGGCGCAGCACGCCCCCGATGTGGCGATCTGTCTCACAGCCAACCTGCCCGAACCTCCTCCCACGGCCCTTCTCCCCTTCACGCTTCTCACCAACCCTCACCCCAAGGGGTTTGGTGAGAACCACAATGCTGCCTTCCAGCACTGCGATGCCGACTTTTTCTGCGTCCTCAACCCGGATATCCGTCTCACCACCAACCCCTTCCCGGCGCTTCTGGACTGCTTGAGCGACCCCCAAGTCGGACTGGTCGTCCCACAGGTCACCACGGTCCAAGGAATCCCCGAAGACAACGCCCGTCACTTTCCCACCCTGGCCGGATTGGTGAAGAAAGTATTTGGCTTGAGCGATGGACGGATCCACGCGCCGGAAAACTCACCAATCTCCATCGATTGGGCTGCCGGCATGTTCCTGATGTTTCGGGCGGATGCCTTTCGTGCCATCCGGGGATTCGATGAGAATTTTTTTCTGTATTACGAAGACGTGGACATCTGCGTCCGCCTCTGGGCCCAGCACTGGCAGGTCAGACTCTGCCCCCAAACTTCCGTCATTCACAATGCACAACGGGACAGCCGCAGGAAACTGCGCTACACCCTATGGCACCTGTCCAGCATGGCTCGCTATTTCTTCAAGCATGGGCTTCTAAAAGCCCCTACCCGCTAAAATCAACCCGCAACCCTGCTCATATCCGGTTGAACAGCGCTGCCAGGAACAATCCCAATTGCCCGACAAGGTGCTGTCGGTACACCCCCGAGCGCTTCAAACCCAGCAAGCGCTTGCCCAGGGTTTGCTGTCGGGCCCATAGAAACGTTCTGAGAATCAAAGCATTTTCAAGCGTCAAGCAAGGCCCCAAACTCTGCAATGCACGCGCATGAATGTCTGTCCAAAGAACATAGCGTCGCTTCCACATGAAGCCCAGACGAGCCCAGCGTTTCGACCAACTGATACTGGCCCCCACCAGATTCTGCCCATGCTGACGGTAGCGTAAGGTAGGAATGGGATCGTAATGTACTTGCCCCCCGCACCCCGTTACCACCAGATAGGTCCACCAGTCGAAGGTGACCACTTCCACCCCAGGTTCCACCGATCGGAGCAGGGCGCAGGCGGCAGCATTGAACACCATGGTATTGCCCCCGGCAATATTCTGCATGAGGGCGTTGGCAAAGGATGGAGGCCTGCGCATCAAGGGAGAAAACCCACGGTCCCGCCCCTGCTCATCCACCAGACGCGTGCGCGCACAATACAGAGCCGGAATAGAGGGGGGTACCATGGACAACCAAGCCACGGCTCGGGTCAACTTTTCCGGTTCCCACAGGTCATCCTGATCCGAATAAGCGTAATAATCCGCATTGATTTCAGGGCAGCACACCAGAGACAAGAAATTAGCCACGAATCCCTGATGGGGTCCCGCCACCACCGTCATGCGTTTCCCCCAACGTTCCTGATACTCCGCCAGAATCTCCAGGGTCCTGTCCGTAGACCCATCATCCGACGCCCACACATACCAGTTCCCATAGTGCTGAGCCTCGTAGGAAGCCAACTGTTCACGCAGAAATGCCCCACCATTATAGGTGGCCAGCAGGATGGCGACAGATGTGTGAGACCCTGTGTTCTCCAGATCAGGATCTTCCAAGTTATGCAAGAGTGACATCACAGCCTCAGCAAGGTTCTTTATGGGCATCCTTGCCATTAAAAAGCAACCGGGTTAAGCAGGGCTTAACGACTCTGAGGGTTGCCCACCCGAAAACATGAAGCAATGGGGATGAATTCGGTTGGTGATACCCGGATTTCGTGAGTTTCATGATACCACGGTCACGATAACCAGAATCACCGGTCATCTTCACCAGAATACGCAACTGGGATAGATTTCCGCGAGAGCCAGAATGAGACGCAGGTGGTGACGGGTATTGAGTTGTTTGTGCTGTAATCCTTCGTAGAAGGCAGGGGCATGGGGCGAAAGGGCCAGGAAGTTCATGACCAGGCGCTGTTCACGGGCATGCTGACGCTGGTTCAGCAGGACCTTGGCGTGATCCGGTTGTTCGATGTCCTGATGCCGGTCATAGCAGCGGACATGACGGGCGATGAGTTGTCCGTCGTAATAGGCACACAGGCGATCAGGATGGGCCTTGATGGTCAGACGGCGGTGTGCATAATCAGCGGGAACGGAGTAGTGGTTGGTGTCGACGGTAAAGCGGAACTGACTGTTGGCCACCAAACTGAGGGTGCGGGCATAGTCGTAAGGATTGGAATTGAGCGGGCGTAGGTGTGGTTTCTCTTCAATGAACAGATCACAGGGGGCGTTGTCGTGTCTCGCCATGACAACGGACATTGGCGATGGTATCGAGCCAGAGTTTGGCGGCCGGGTTGATGAGTTGGAAATCCTTGAGTTCACGGCCATTGAGGAAATTCTTCTTGACATAGCCAACGCCGGACTCGACGCGGCCCCTTTTCATTTCCCTTTGCTACATTACAGGCCGTGATATCGAAGCCGTAGTGGCGGGAGAAATCGAGGTACTTGGGGTTGAGGACAGGGGCCTCGCCGACGAGGCGACTGAGGACGGCTGACTTGAGGTTATCCACCATGATTCTGGTAGGGACCCCACCAAAGGCCTGGAAAGCGTGTTCGTGGCAGGCGAGGAAATGCTCCATGGTTTGGGAGACAGTGAATTCGATGTAGGTCATGCGACTGTAGGCCAGGACCATGACGAAGAAGGAGAGGCGACGGCGGGTATTACCGACGGCGATGGTGGAGAATTCACCCCAGTCGACCTGGGCACATTCACCGGGGCTGAAATGGAGTTTGAGGTAGACCGGACGCTGGACGGGGCGGGTTTGGCGGACATGGTCACGCACCAGGGTCAGGCTACCGGTATAACCTTCCTCGAGCAGTACTTTTGGTGTCGACGATTGCGTGGATCAGGACGGAATAACTTGTGGCAATTTAGGCACTTGAAGCGATAGCCCGTAGCCATGACCATGCCCTCCCAGAGGAAAAGCAGTTCGCAGGGATGGGGCAAAGCCCCACCTCGCAAAACATGATCATAAAGTTACAGCGACGATATCACTGAAAGAATCGGAAAGTTGAGGGTTCGGTGAATCTGGATTATGTGACAGTCACAATAAATATCACCCCCCCTTAGCCGACTTGACTTCCAATTTCAAACTGCTGCTTTTGGCCCAATTTCAAGTTGCTGATGACATTTTATCGAGCATTGACCAAACTGGACATAACAAATACCGGATCCTGAGCGACGAGATTGAGCAAAGCAACAGCAGGTCCGTGTGGCTTACGATCACCGCGTTCCCAGTGACGTAGGGTATATAGGCTGATACGACAACGGGCTGCAAATTCCATTTGCGTCAACCCTGTCATCTGGCGAATCGCTTTGACATCAGGAACTGCTATGCGATGTAACACAACGCCTGAAACATCTTTCCCGCTCGCATGACCGATAGCTTGCTCCAGGCCAATTCTGATTTTATCGAATGCAGTCTCCATGATTATTCTCCAAAAGCAACTGATACCAGTTGATCCACTAAATTCTTCAGACCGTTGCGTTCTGCCTGACTCAAATTGGCACGATCATTCTTACCAAATACCGTCAAGAGATACAGGGGAATCCGTTCATCGTAAAAATAGTAAATCACCCGTACCCCGGCACTCTTCCCTCGATTGCCTTTGGCCCAGCGTAATTTCCGCACGCCCCCAGTCCCCTGTATGAGTACACCCGCTTTTGGTTCTTGTGCCAGATAACTGATCAACTCACGGCGCTCATCCTCTGACAAGAGCGACTGCGCCGCCGACGAAAAAGCAGATAACTCGGCAATAGTCTGATACATATGAGCAGTGTAATCCATTGGATGACTTATATCAATTACTCCGATAATTAATCCTCGCGTCTTCTAGCCTCAGACACAAAGATGAAAATCTATATTCAATCACCTTTTTTTGTCAGCATGGTTTCATGAGTATGCAGCAAACCCGCTAAAGTACCCTCATCGACAATGATGGAGAAGCCACCTCTGAGTGTGATCAGTTATTTTGATGGATTTTCAGGGTTTGGTGATCATTTTGGATGAGGGTTGAGGGGGGTGACGCCCTCACGGGGGTTGATTTCCAACCCCCGTTTGAGCGAGTCTTTGGTTTCCCAACCAATAAAGACTATCCAAAGTGTCTCACATTCTTTTTTCCGATCCCACTCTTTTTTCGCGCCTGCAGGAGTTTGATGCCGAATTGGCACAGGAGACCCTGGCAAAGGGCTGCCCCCATTGTGGCGAGAAGTTGCATCGGGCGTACTATCCCAGAAAGCCCCGGGGTGTTGTCTCCCGCACTAAATCGCGATCCACCGGCTATTTTTTCTCGTAATACGCCACCGTAAAGAAGTAGGGGGTGGTGAAGGAATGCGAGCGGGGAGAGTGCAGACCGGAGTGGTCATTGGACGCAAGGTGTATGTTGGCTTGGTGGTGGTTCTTGCTTCCTGCTGCCGGGGGCGCATCCATGCCTGGTTCTCCAGGGTATTGGCCAGCACAGGAGTGTCTCTGCGTACCTTGCATCGCTGGCGTTCATTCTGGCGCAAGACATTCCCTTCCACCTCGTTCTGGCGGGAGGCCCGTGGGCGTTTCATGCCGCTCCCTGATCCGGCAGCATTCCCGCTGTCACTTTGCCAGTCTTTTGGCGGATCGGACACGGAACAAACAGTGGCCTGTCTGCGCTTTCTGAAGCCGATCACCATCGGCCCCATGATCATGATCAGTGAGGGTTGAGTCACACACGCAGAAGATGCATCTATTAACATCCAGGGTTCTTCATTAACCTCATCTCCAACGCTTGGTTGCCACCGGCACCGCGTCATCAGGAGATTGGCCTTGAAACCGAACGATCCAAACCACCGTGATCGCTGGGCGCAGTTGCGCTTTGCCATCATCGGTCCCTTGTTTGCATCCCCGCCAGCCGATGGAGAACTCTCCGGCAAACTCAACGAACTGGCCAGCAGAACCTGGGCCCATCCCGTGACTGGTCTCCCCGTTCGATTCGGACTGTCCACCATCGAGCGCTGGTATTACCGTGCCCGTCGGGAAGACGACCCCGTCGGGGTATTGAAGAATCGTCCGGGCAGTCACTTTGGGACCTTCCCCTGTCTGGCCCTGGAAGTCCGCGAACAACTGGTAGGTCAGTATCAGGAACATCCCGGCTGGACCGTCAAGTTGCACCATGACAACCTGATCAGCCAAAACCGGGAAAACACTCTGGAAGTTCCCTCCTATCCCACCATCCGGCGCTTCCTCAGATCACGCGGGTTGTTTCGCGCCCACCGCCCCAAACGACAGACCCCCGGAGCTCTGGCCGCACAGGAACGGCTCGAACAACGGGAGAATCTGGCCACTCAGGCCTGGGTAGAACAGGAATACAACCGGACTCTCCACAGTGAGATTCGTTGTACTCCCATGGAACGGTACTTGCAGGCTCCTCAGGTCGGCAGACCCAGTCCCTCTGCTGAAGAACTTGAATGTGCCTTTCGCCTGAAAGTTTCCAGAAAACAACGCCGCTGTGATGGGACCCTCATGCTGGAAGGACAGCGTTTTGAAATTCCTTCACGCTATCGCAACCTCGAGACAGTTCATCTGCGCTATGCCCGCTGGGACCTCAGTCGGGTGGACATGATGGATCCACGCAATGATCAGATACTCTGTGCCATTCACCCCCTGAACAACACTGCCAATGCGTCGGGGAACCGGCGTCGGTTCGAATCCCCCGGGCCCTCCCTGTCGTCAGCCCCGGCCACGGGCATGGCTCCCTTGCTGCGGGAGTTGATGGCCGAGTACGCTGCTTCTGGTTTGCCCCCGGCCTACCTTCCCACGGAGGAGGAGCAACCATGAACCCTCAAATCCTGTCCCTGTATGGGCTCAAATGGAACCCCTTCTCGCAGGAGATTCCCACACGCGCACTGTACCTCCCCCCACGCATGGCCGACTTCTGCTGGCGGATCGAGAATGTACTGATTCAGGAAGGAGGCTTTGCCATGGTGCACGGTGAACCCGGAACCTGAAAGAGTGTTCTGCTGCGCCATATTGCCGGTCGATTGGAGCAACTGCCGGACATCATTGTGGGCACCATCAGCCATCCACAAAGCCAGTTGGGTGATTTCTATCGCGAAATGGGAGATATCTTCGGAGTAACCCTGACCCCAAGCAATCGCTGGGGGGGATTCAAGGCCTTGCGGGAACGTTGGCTCACCTATCTGGACTCCTGCCGTCAGCGCCCGATATTGATCATCGATGAGGCTCAGGAGATGGGTCCCCAGGTTCTGAGTGAACTGCGTCTGATGTCCAGTGCCAAGTTTGATTCATTGCCGTTGCTGGGGATTATCCTGGCGGGTGATGCCCGGCTCCCGGAACGGTTGAGGAGTGAAGACCTCATCCCCCTGGGCAGCCGTATCCGCTGTCGCTATGTAACGGAATATGCCAGTCGGGAAGAACTGGGATCGTTCCTTGAACACTTGCTCACCGAGGCGGGAAATCCCGGACTGATGACGCAGGGTCTGTGTCATACGCTCTGCGACCATGCCGCCGGGAACTACCGAATCTTGACCAGCATGGCCGCAGAACTGCTCTCTGCGGGAGCCCGCAGAAACCTGCCCCAACTGGACGAGAAACTCTATCTCGAGGTGTTTGCCACCCCCAATGTCACCACGCAGCGCAGGAAGAGGTGACAAGCAACGGTCATGGATGACGGTCATCAGGAGGGTCATCCAGCCGTTCAAGAGAAACCGGTTACGCAGTAACGGAGATGGAAATGGCCAAAGATTCCGCACAAAGGCAGGCACAATACCGGTCAAAGCGTCCCTATGCGGGAGTAGACGGCAACGGTGAGCGTCGGATCAATACCTGGGTATCTACCGGGTGTGCCTTGGCACTGGCACGCCTGGCCCGGCATAAGGGGACGACCCAGCGGCAGATCATCGAGCGATTGATATTGACTGAGGATCAGCAGGTCATCAATGCATTCCCCCTTGACCGGTTCGACGAGCAGTTCGATGAATACCTCGCGGTCAATCTGTACAAGACCAGAAAAGCAAAAAACAAGGTTGTCCGCGCCTGCATATGTTTAATCACGTTATGCTTGTCAGGCTATACCCGGACGGATATAATTCACAGAAAGAAGAGCGCCAATTGCTCTGAACGCGGCCAAAATATATGGTTGCCTCACGTGGGTTAAGCCGGAGATCATGATGCGAAGCAGCGAAAACCATACAGGGACGGACAACGTGCTTGTCGATCTGGGGATCGACGGCGGAGAAGAGTTGTCCGCGAAGGCCGTGCTCGCTGTCAAGATCAATGACCTAATCGACCAGCGCGACCTCAGCCAGACCGAAGTAGCCGCCATCATCGGTATGACGCAGCCCAAGGTGTCCCAGGTTCGGCGCTATAAGCTCCAGAACATTTCCCTTGAGCGTCTAATGCAGGCGCTCGTATCGCTCGACCAGCACGTCGAGATAGTAATTCGACCTGCACGCTGCACCGATTCCGCCGGCATTACGGTGGCCGCATGAAGGGCTCGCTGCTTGGCATCGACGGGGAGAGTCTCCTCGGACGTGCTTCCGCACATACTTCAAGGGAGGGACGGCATGGCTAGCGCGGAACAATTGAAAGCTCTGGTGAAGTCCCATATCAGCCGGGATGACGGTCAGTTTTATTCCGTCGCCATGCAAGTGGCCGCCCACGAAGCCAAGGTCGGGCACGGAAAACTGGCGGAAGAACTGCGCGATATGATCGATGCAGCGAAGGCCCGTGTGGTACCGGGCGAACCAGGCAAGCTGGTTCCACTTGCCCGACCGCGCGGCGAACTCGCCAATCTGCTCGGTGTAACTTACCCAAAGAATCGGCTTGCGGACATGGTGCTTGATGTGCAGGCATCGGAGCAACTGCACCGCATCTTGAAGGAGCAGCGCCTGTTCGCGCGTATTCGTGAGCATGGCCTGTCGCCGCGTCGCAAATTGCTTTTGGTGGGGCCTCCCGGTACGGGCAAAACGATGACGGCATCGGTGCTGGCCGGCGAGCTGGGCGTTCCTTTGTTCCTGGTGCGGTTGGACGCGCTTATCACCAAATTCATGGGCGAGACCGCTGCGAAGCTGCGTCAGGTTTTCGATGCGATTGCCGAGGTGCGTGGGGTCTATTTCTTTGATGAGTTCGATGCGATCGGATCGCAGCGAGGGCTAGCCAACGATGTCGGCGAGATTAGGCGTGTGCTCAACAGCTTTCTGCAGATGATCGAGCACGACGAGTCGAACAGTCTCATCATCGCCGCAACCAACCATCCGGAAATTCTAGACCACGCCTTATTCCGTCGTTTCGACGACATGATCGAATATCACCTCCCGACAGTGGCGCAGGCGGGCGAACTAATTCGCTCGCGTTTGGGCGGTTTCGTACCTAAACCGTTCCCGCTTAAGGTACTGGCCGCTAAAGCCGAGGGGCTCAGCTACGCTGAGATCCGCCGCGCCGTAGATGATGCGATTAAAGAAGCGGTTATGCATGACGAAGAACGCACCACGCAAGAACGCCTGAGTCTCGCGTTGCTGGAGCGCCGACAGCTCAGCCAAAAGCTGGCAAATAACAATAAGACAACGTCCAGCCATGCCGGATCAACCTCACGATAAGCGTCCGCACCTCGTACTGCACAACACTCTCGCTTGTAATCGCGCCTAAACTGTCCGGTTTGCTCAATCTTCCGCATTCAGATCCGCCATCAGGTCATCAACGGAGTTAAATGATTGCAATTTTCCGCGCCTCGCCTCCTTCATGGCGGCAATGGTTTCGGCATTCGGAATCAAGGGCTCGAACGGCAAAGCCTTGTCGTGGGCCACTCGGGTCAGCATGATACGGAAAGCATCAGACACAGTGAGCCCCATCGCCTCCAGGACAACGGAGGCCTCTTCCTTGATGTGTTCGTCAATTCGGGCGCGTACAACGGCATTGGCAGACATGGTGATACCCCTTAATCATGCTTCGTGGGCCACATTGTAGCACAGTCAATAATGACAAGGGAACCGGGGCAATCCAGAAATCAATCGTCGAGGTTAGTCCTTTTGGAGCCCGACGTAATCCCCTGCCCTGCTGCCAGCAAGGCTTCCTTGGTAAATCGAATCAGCACCTCTTCGTCACCTATCTGGATCTCTGCCCCCTGAGCGGAATCAAGATGATTGATGGTTTGATTTGCACGCTCTGTGATGGGTTGTAGACGGCTGTCAGAATCCGCATAAATCTGATGGTGGATTTGACTGAGCAATATTGTGACCGTCACGCAAATGTGAGGGTTGAGGGATTGCGATGGGGTGGTGAACGACCGCAGTGCTTATGCGGTGCTGAGTGGTGCAAATTGTTTGAGGGTTTTCCGGGAGCCAGGGATTTTGTTCCCATCCTCAGGAAGGGGGGGGCCGGGCTGACCCAGAGGGGCTGCCCGGCTGAGAGTGCGAAGTTCAGAACAGTTCTTCGGTTACATTGGGACGATAGCCGAAAGCGGCGTTTTGCGAGGTGGCGCTGCGCGCCATCCCTGCGAACGGCTTTTCTGGAGGAATGAGTTGGTCGGCATGATGGCTCAGGATCTGGGCGTAGTAGGCTGCTTCAAAGCGGTGATACAACTGCACCAGAACATCGGCCAGCGCCGCTGCGGCCTCATTGGAGAGTTCCGGAAGTTCAATGTCGAGGATGGCGGTGGGTGGACGCTTGTTACGGCGCGAGGTGAAGATCAACTTTCTCTTGGTCATGATTTTCCTTTGGGTCATTAGCGGGCCCGGGAGTTGCGCCGGGTTGAGTGGGTGGTGGAATTGGGGGAGGCAAACACCTCCAGGTAGAGTTTGTCATCCAGTACGGGTAGTTGGCGTTGTGCGGCCACAGCCAGGAGTTGTGCAGCCAGGTTGGTCAGGAGCCGATAGTTTCCCCCGGCTCGTTCGCACAAGGTATGTTTGAGGCTCGGGCTCATCAGAGTGGGAGCTCCGGCGCTGTCGAGCAGGTGATCCAGGCAAGCGGCCAATTCTTCCCGCGTGGCGTAGTCCAGAGTCAGGCGAACCCGGATACGGGTACCCAGCGGCAACAGTTCTTCCCGGGTCAGAGCCTCGTTCAGGCGGGCATCGCCCGCCAGTACGACGGCCAACAGGGGTTGTGAGTCAAACCGTGCTGAAGCCAACAGGCGTAACTCCAGTAAGGTCTTCGGGCTCATTTCCTGGGCCTCATCAATGAGCAGACAACAGCGGGTCCGGGTGGCTTCGAGGTGACTGATCCAGCGCTCCCGCAGGATCTTGAATCCGCCCCAGCGGTTGCAGGGTTTGAGCGTGACGCCGAAGACCTCGGCCAGTTCGCGGTAGAAATCCCCGAGGTTGCTCTGGGGGTGATTCAGAATTCCTACCGTGAGATCGGTTTGACGTTCCAGGCGTTCGGCCAAGGCCCGTAATGCCACACTCTTGCCGGTACCCGGGTCTCCCTGGATCAGAGCGAAGCCGCCTTCCCGCACATGGACCTGTTCGATGCACCAGAAGAAGTCATTGATCTTGGGGGACAGATAGAGGGCTTCGGTGGGTAATTCGGTATTGAAGGGATTCCATTTCAAACCAAACGGGGTCAACAGAAGGCGGTTCATGGGTGGGTTTCCTGGGCGGGCGAGGCGTCGTCTAATTCCAGATAGGCAGGAGGTAATCCGGTGGCCGCAAACTGTGCCAGCAGATGGCGCATCAGGGGGGCTTGGGGATCAGAGGGCGTGGCCGCACTCTGCGCGCTCTTGAGAAGTGTATCCGGGGTCGGCTGGATGATCTGGCGTCTTCGCCCATCCCCATGGCGGGTCTTGTCCAGAGGATAGATGGTGGCTTGAATGACGCCGCTACGGGGATCAACGATGTCGGCCTGGTTACGGTCCCAGCGAGCGTAGCGTAGCGTCAGTTCGCGCAGATGCCCGAAGGCTTGGGGAATCTCGAAACGCCTGCCATCGAGAGACACGGTGCCATCGCTCTGGCGTTGCTTCCGGGTGACCTCGATTCGAAAGTGACGCCGCAAGGTTTCTGAATCCGGGCACTCGCGCAGGACACTGGGACTGGCAATGAAACGTTGCATGGGGGTGGCACCGTTCAGTTCCCGGTGCGGGCTGACTTGATACTCGTGTTCGACCCAGGCAAAGGAGGCTTCGTTGAGTTGAGCCAGGGTCAGATTGGGAATCGCATCAAGCATGGCCATCAGACGACTTTCCACCCGATTCCAGAGGGTCTCCTGCTTGCCATTCATCCAGGCGCTGCGCGGGCGCGTGTTGAGCGCCAGAATGCCCAAATGATGCAGGCCGGCAGTGAATTCGCCGGAGATCATGGCGGAGCCATTATCACTATAAATCGTTCTGGGTGAACCCCGTCGCTGCAGGGCTTGGGAGACGCAGTGCACCAGGCACTCGGTGTTCTCGTGGGCGTACCATTGCAGGTGGCAGATCAGGCGCGAATGATCGTCGATCACGCCCAGAGCGATTGGGGTGATCCATTCGCCCTGCCGGTTCAGGACCTTGAGAGACCCTTGATGCCCATCCAGATGAAACAGGGCCCCGACATGGGTGGCTTCGAAACTGCGGACTTCACGGGTCCCATCCGGGACGGCAGTGCGCTGGGGACCACCGCGTGGATCACGCACCCGCCATAACCCTTGGGCGCGGAAGAAGCGTAATACGGTGGCGTAGGATGGGAACTCGTTGGCACCAAACACCAGTCTGAGGTTGTCGTAATGCAACTGGATGTTCCATTTGGGACGATCCGCATACTGGGTGCGTATGGCCTGAGCCAAGGGTTCGCTGATGACACGGACAGAGCCCGCATCAAGACGCGGGACGGTGGCCAGGAAGGTGGCAGGATCCGGGCTTTGCCGTGCCCGTGCCAGCCAGCGTTCGAGGGTGGAGACGCCGAAACGTATCTCACCCCCATGAATCGGATGACGCCAGGTCTGGCGACTCAAATCGAGCAGGCGTGACTTCAATTCCCCGCGTGGCGGAGGAGCGGCCAGCAGTTGACCGATGATCAGCAGGCGTAGCCGGGACCATCGATCCCGGGCACTGGTTTCGTTTGGGATGGGCATGAATGAATTTCCTTCGCATGAATTCGGGCACAACGCCCGAGTTGCGAAGCCTATGCCGGAAGGGCCCCCCTGGCTAGCGCCATCTTGTGCGTGACGAGGCCCCTCATTTATTGATCCTCAGTGAGCGTGCTCAGAGGAGCCAGCCAGCGCATTACCTGGGTCATCGAATCCTGCAGAAGAGTGCTCTTGGTCGCTGTGCGTGCAGAGCAACGATGCAGTAATTCACCGGGCAGAGAATGGGCTTCCACCGGGGGGAGAAAACGACCGCGCAGGGTCTGCCATACCGGAGTCAGGATGAATTCTGTCAGCCACCATTGACGCCAGCGCCGGAAGGTCTGGATGGGAACCCCGAAGTGTTGAGAGAGTTTATTGCTTCGCCTCAGGGGCAGGCCATGACACAGGGCGGTGGCAGTACGCGAATGAAACTGGCCATGCGGGAAACCCTGCTGGTTTCAGGCAAGGACTCAATGCCGGTCACCGAAGTGCGTCGTCTGACCTTGACGGGGCATCAGACGGCCATCATCACCAGCGCGCAGCATCTGGGAAATGGGGTCATTGCGGGCCGTATGTTCTCCCGGTGGTGCCAGGAAAACTTCTTCGGCTACATGATGGAACACTATGATATTGATGGACTTGTTGAGTATGGCGCGGAAAGTCTTCCTGGCACCTTATTGACTATCAACCCCACATGGCGCGAACTCGACAAACAGGTCAAAAAAGCACATCAAGCCGAGAGGAAACTTCAGGCAGAACTGACCAGACACACCCTGATGGACAGCGTGGATATTCAGAAAAAAGCCGAATCCGTCGAAGCACTTCAGACCGTGCAGATTGAACTGGCACGACTTCGTGCCGAGCGACGGGATATGCCCCGAAAAGTAACGCTGGACAGTTTGCCCGAGGAGTTGAGAGTAACTCAGTTGTTGCCGTTGAATAAAATGCTGACCGATGTGGTAAAAATGATCGCCTACCGCGCTGAGACCGCCCTGGTAGCGATATTGCGACGTCACTTGAAAAAGGAAGACGAAGCGCGAGCGCTGGTGCGGGAGTTATTCGTGTCTTCTGGTGACATTGAGCCTGATGATGCCGCACAGACACTGACCATCAAAATTCATCGGATGGCAAATCCTGCTCATGACAAGGCGATTGCGAGCCTCCTTGAAGAATTAACGCAGCTCGCTTTTTGTCATCCCGAATCAGGTGCAAGAATGATTTACAAATTGGTATGAGGTGCCAAACTCACATCCTGCTAGATCAGGAAGTCTGAAGTTGCTGTCGCTTTTAGGCATGATCTAAACGGTCAATCCGTGCTTCTGGCTCAAAAAGATCAAGGTAGCCCACAAACTTGTAAAGCCTATTCCGCTTCTGACCCGTTACCTCTTTCACACAACCATCCTTTGCAAGGTTCTGTAATGAGGTTGATGCTGTGACATAGGTGCAATCCAATAATCGTTCTGCTGTTCTGATGTCGATGATTGGATACTCGAACAGCAAGTCGACCAGCGCTAACTCGTTTTTCCCAAATGCCCGTGCTTTAATCATCGTTTCCTCCCGAAACTTGACGATCCGCTGAGCGGTAACAGCTGCTTCATTACTGACTTGCGCGATCCCGGTTAGAAAGAATTTGACCCAGCCCTCCCAATTGCCATTCCTACGAACGTCCATGAGCCGGTCATAATACTCTGCCCTATTCTCTTTCAAAAAGAGACTAATATAGAGCAGAGGTTGTTTAAGCACACTTCGCTCATGAAGCAACAATGAAACCATCAATCTCCCAACACGCCCATTACCATCGAGGAAGGGGTGTATGGTCTCGAATTGAGCATGAATGAGCGCACATTGAACTGTCAGCGGCATGCTCGTCCTGTCATGTAAAAACAATTCCAAGTTTGCCAGCGATTCCATCATGTCTGGCACAGGTGGTGGAACAAATGTTGCAGTAGCCAAAGTGCAGCCTTGTGGCCCGATCCAATTTTGGGTACGGCGAAATTCACCTGGGTCTTTATGCTCACCTCGCACACCATGCAGCAGATGTCCGTGGATTTCGCGAATGAGGCGTAATGAAAGCGGCAGGGTTTCGAGGCGCTTGATACCGTAATTCATGGCGTTCACATAATTGACAACCTCACCGATAGCCTTGGTACGCACCCCCTCGGCGTCCTTTTCGTGCTGCAACACTTCGTCAAGCGTACATTGTATCCCCTCGATTTGCGAGCTCAGCACAGCTTCCTTCTTGACGTACATCGCCACAAAAAGATCAGGATTGGGCAGCAAGGATGAGATACCAGATAGTTGCCCCAATGCAAGATCAGCCTCAGAAAGAATCCTTATCATCTCTGCATCAAATAAAACTGGCGGATTAGGCGGCAGCGGTGCTGTCACATAGGCAAGATACCCCGTCCCTTGCGGAACAGTTTTGCCAGCTCTTGAATTAAAGGGTTTCATAATTTAGCGCCTCCATTACCGTCTTTATTATAGAAATATACTTAATATTATAATAAAGAAGCGCAGCTATGTCCATTATTCAAAACTTCTAAAATTAGTCGTGTAACTACGCGACAAGGTCGATAAAGGATATTATTTGTTCGTGACCACAGATTCTGTCTCGAAAACCTTGCCGTCAACAAACAGACTGAAACCACCCGCAGGCGACTCGTCAACGATCCTGACCCCAGCGTCAGCGAGGACTGTCTTAAGCTTAGACAATGTAGATAAACGAGGTGACATCATTCCAGACTCCATCCGGGCTATCGTGACCAACGCCACGCCAGATTTCTCGGCAAGTGCTTGCTGCGTCCAACCCAACGCTGTACGCGCTGTTTTGAGGGACGTGATTATTTTTAAGGATTGTACATCCATACATTTACTTTATCTTATTAGACATGTATAATGTCATTAGTGTATATCATGCCAGTTACTAAACCTCCCCATGTCTAAAGACAGGGGGTTCTAAGGGCGAACCCGCTGGGGTCTCCTGGCTCTCGTCTTGCGACTACAGCATCCAGGCCATGACCAGCGGCAAACCCTCTATCACAAACGACCTGCTCTAACGGTGTTGCCACCGTGATTTTGCCCGAAGGCTCGATCTTCGCAGGTTCGGAACGCAGCCACCCCGTTTGCAGCAGCACAGGTTTCTGAGCCGCCCACATTGTTTCAATATGGGATGGGTGGTGCGTGTTGCTCATAACGCAGCGTGCGAGGAATGCGGAATACACATCCCGTTGCACAACTCCCGATCCATCCCCCAGCACATGCCACCGCTGACTGAGCGGCTTCTTTGTGAAAACTCCGGTGGTGTGGTCGTACTGCGACATTTTCAGCGACCAGGTGTGCAAATCAATCAACTTGCCGCCAGCACTTTCAGCCTTGCGACGCAATTGTTCGACAAACATTCCTGGCGCTCTGACTTTCACGCTCTTGCCATAATTCTTCTGGAAGGCGAGGTAAGACAGGGTTTCGGACTGGACAACATTACCCAGCCCGAGAATCTGGTTGGCAAGTTCACCATGGGCGCGTTTGCGTTCGGCGGCCAACTTGCGTTCGACTTCCGCATACTCAGTGCGGATTGCTGTATAGCGTTTGCTTGGTGCGAACTTCTGGCCTTTTTTCCACGTCCCGTTCGCATTAAAGCAATGCGGGTTCGTGGCACGTTTAGACCTGTCCATGGCACGCTGCAAGCGGCGCGTTTCTTTCCATGGCTGAATGACGGTATCGCAGAATTTCACCAGCGAGGCGGAATCATCGCCCACTATCGCTATGGTGCTCGGGCCGATGTCCAGACCGACTACCGAGCCTTCGGCAATGGCGTGCTTGGCCGGGGCGATGCCTTCCTGCATGAGTTGCACAAACCAGCGGCGTGAGCCGGAAACAACGCGCCACAGCACGCGGCAATACTTTGTTTTATTGGTGAGCGCTTGGTGCAAATACGGGTCTTGTGTTTTGGAGGGTAGCAAGGCCGGTAGCGTGAGGTCGCCAAACTCGATACAGCCCGTTTCAGGCTTCCAGATGATGTTGGCCGCATTGGTGGTTGCCTCAAGCGAATGCAGGGGGCGGGAAGCACCTTTAAAACGTGGGCGACCGCGTTTACCAAAGGCGTATTGCTGCACGGCCGCGAACACCTGCTCCGCGATGCGCTGGGTTACGTTAGAACCAAGCCGGTCTTTCCATCCCGCTTCATTTTTGCAGGTACGGGCAAAGGTGATGATGGCCGCAGGCGTGAACCCTGCTTCTTTCGAGAGACGCTGAAACTCGCTGCCGCGTAATTTCTTATCGGAGATTGTTCGGGTGTATTGCCAGTCTTTCGACTGTTTCAGCAAACCATGGCGGCGAAGTGCTTCGCCTAAAGTGGCGTTGTACAAACGCCTACCCGCCTCCATGCGCCCGATCAGTATCCGGTCTTCACCGGGTTTCACAACCAGGGGAATGCTGAGAACAAAGGTGGGCGTGGCGGTGCGTTTCATTTGTGCCTTTGCTGCTCGATATATTGTTTAACCACTTCAAGCGGTGCGCCGCCTATCGTCGATACAAAGTAACTATTCGTCCACAAGGTCGTATAGATGCTATTTGTATAATACAAGCGAATCTAAGTCAAAATCAAATTCCCGCTTTCCTCCCCATGGCTAAAGCGAGGGGATTCTCGCGGTGTGGGGTTGAGTTCCATAGGCTTCGGCCCATTTCTCCGCGATGCCACCCACCTTCTCGGCGGGGACGATGAAACTGGTCCAAACGGTATAGCCTCGAATGAAGTGGAACAAAACAGCCTTCAGCGCCGGAGTGATGTCATCGTAGATCTTCATGGGTGTTCCCCAAAATAAATCAGATACCTACTTAACGTATCAAGAGCCCATACGATGACAACAATTCAGATTTATCAACCTGATAGCCGTAATCCAATGCGACATGGTATGAAGGTGGGAGAGAAGAGATCTCACAACAGATAGAAAATACCGGAGAGGGATCAGGCACTGCTTCATGACCCCGAGGCACCTTGACCACGATGACAACAAAATAATTCCCCCCAAATCTTACACCTTCGTGCAACGCAATATCTGGTGAACCAACGCGCAATCGAATGCGGCACCGCTCCCTGTTTGGTGGTGACCCGACCCGTGTTCTCTGACTCCAGAGATCATCGGTCGGGCCGCCACCCGACACAGCCATTCGATTTTGCTACGACGCGTAATGCGTCAGGGCTGCCAAGCCCATGCCGAGGTCCTGCCAAGACTTCGGAATTTCTGCATTGGCGCCCACTGCCGGGAAACTGGCACGGTGGGTGCGAGGGCGAGAGTACCGGGTAATCCTGCGCGAGCAGAGTAAACCGTTGCTTTCAGCCCCTGTCTTCTCCGTTCTTATCGAACGGAAGGAGGTGTGCGGTAGGGAAACGGGACCATGGAGGAAATGCTATGGTGCCCTGGTTGTGGAATACCCGGTACAAGTCCGGGTCTGGGGATGCGTGGAAACCGCATAACCAGTACGCACTGGGATGGCTATGAGGCTGGATAAAAGCCAGCGTCGGTTCGATGAGGCAAGTGCCTCAGGACGGATCGGGCCAGCAGGAGGTGAACAGGGTCGCACCTGGAAGCCCACCTGCGGCATTGATAGCTTAAACCGACAACGCACCTGTTAAATGGTGCTATGTGCGAGACGATGAATTGGGTCTAGGGCTGAATGCCTGCGAATCACCATATAACGGAAACAAAGGCGTACAGGAACCGCTTTACCACCTTCGGGTCCTGGAAATTCTGGAGATGCGCCAGAAAATTGTTCTTTGACCATCCGGGTGAACTCTGGTCGTCGCGATACACAAACAACCTAACCGAAAGCGTTCGATCAGTTTCGGCAGCGCTGGCAGCGTTGTCGGCAACGGAGTCACGATCCGTCGTCCACTGATAGACCGTAAGCGGGCCCATTAGGCAATAAATCTCATGGACGAAATCCATGGGAGAGGTCGAATAGACCACCTCAGGTTGGCACCTGAGCGCCGAAAAGGGTGAGTGCAGAGAGCAGCAAAATCGATTGGAACCTTGGCGGGTTCCGTGGGAGTGGCGGGCTTGGCGGCCCACCGCTGATTTACGCATACCGGTTGGCTCCGGTAGAAATTGGACGATTCATCGTCCGCACGTCCATCACGGACAACAAGGCACTGGATCGCCCATTTTTGGGGGATCAAGGGCTCCATCAGTCCATCACGGACACAACTCAGGCCAGAAACAACGGCCAGCATCATCTCAAGTCAGTTGCGGACATATAGGGCCAGATTCCTTTGATGGTAACCCTATACGTTCAAAACAGACGCATATCAACAATCCACAGGAGGTCATATGAAATGCCATCACCAACCGAGAGAAATCAAGATTCATCGACTCTTCAGGAAAAAACGCAAAACTTCATATCTGCAAAGAAAATGGGGTTGCTATATTTTAAAGTAGCGAAACCAGAGTGACTCAGACATAGGCACATCATCATCGACCCCGGCTAAGTGCCGGGGTTTTTTTGCGGGTTGGCTAAAGTCAGGGTTGGTCACAGTTCTTTTCCGGCCTGCTTTGGACCGGCTTGTCTCCACCAAATAACGGTAGTCCTCCCTGAATACAACGCCGCTCAGTGACCGCGTACCTACCACTTCACTCAATTAAACTGAATCGTTTCCCCCTGAATGGTCGGCAACGCTTCCTTCAACGCCCTGCTATATGCCATCCTTGCTGTCTGAAATACCGCTATCTGCGCTTTCAATCGCTCCATTTCCGCATCCACAAATTGCAGACTGGATAATTGTGCCTTGGCTTCATCTGAAAGTGAATCGAATTCATATTCGGTATTGTCTATCGTAATCTTTGCCATATTGAACTCTCAGTCTTGACTGCCATAAGTCGAAAAAACCCCGCCTCCTTGTGAGAGACAGGGCCTAAATCTGATACAACCCACGGTGAATTGTGGGAAGGGATTTTGCCGGTAGTTTGACGGTTATCCCCCGTAAACCTTACAAATATCAGGCTGTAATGACGATATGTCCAGCAGTGGTTCCAGCAGTAAAGGTATGAGCGGTTCCAATAAGTTGAACTACTGTAAACGCACCCGCAGTTACTGCTGCATTTGCCGCAAAAGTGGCGTTAGTTTCTACTAAAACCGTACAAACAGAACTATTAATAGTAACGGCGTTATCACTGTATACAGTATGTGCAGTCGTACCAGAAACACCAAGTGCATCAAGATATGCATTTAAACTGGCGTAGGCGGTAGTACTGGTAGTAGCCACTGTTAATACAGTGGGGTCACCCCCGAAAATAACTCTATCATTGGCTACAACACCCGCCGAAGGAGTAGTAGCACCCTGAATTGATTCACCCACAAACAGACCTGAGGAACTTGCTCCGCTTGCAGCGATGGTACCGCTACTCGCGTAAGCGGTGAACGTATCGTGAGCGGCAGTGGTGGAAGTATGTGTTCCATCAGTGATGGTAGTAGTGGTTGCAACTCCTCCAGATCCAGCAGCACCTGACGTAACCGAATCAGCCCCTGTGCCTACAGCAACAGTGTTAGCGCCAGAGGCACCGCTCAGGGTAATACTAATCACTGAGTTGTCGGTGCTACCAGAAACCGTAATGTCAGCGGTACTGCTATCACCGAAGGTGCCGGTAACGCCATTTACCAGATTAATAGCCGTTGCTGCGTTGGCCGTCATGTTGGTTTCAGTGATCGTCCCACTGCTTGATCCAGCAAATGTCACTGTGGTCGCGGTAGTCGTATCCGCCGAGTCCAAAATACTGCCCGATATTCCGCTGTTGGTTATCGTCAGAGTATTTGCGCCGGTCGAATCACTGAATGTACCAATCGTCAGCGTACCATTTCCGGAATTAGTAACGGTATGGTTACCCGCACCGCTCAGCGTCAGGGAAGTTAGGGTAACGGCACCTGAGCCAGCATCTGAAACAGTCAAAGCCCCCGCATAAGAGTCTGTCACGCCCAAGGCGGTCAGCAAAACTCCACCCGAGTTGTCCAGCGTCAGATTGGTCAGGTAGTTGTCGGTAAAGGCAGTGAGTGTCAGAGCCTGAGTACTGCTGTCATCGACGGTCAAGCCAGTAACTGTTGAACCAGTACCCAACGCTACCGTATCAGTATTACCAGTTGACGTAGTTGAGTCATCAATCGTCAGGGTACCAGCAAGGGTATCAGTGAGAGTAATGTCGTAGGATCCTGTTGTGCTACCTGTGATATTCAGAGTAGCAAGTGCAACATCACCAATAGTCACCGGAGCAATACTTTCCATATTGATGGTCGTGAGCGCCGTATCGGTAATAGCAACGATATCCAAACCGTAGCTACCTGACCCTGTTATGTTTAACGTCGTCACCCCACCATCCACCAGTGACATAATATCGTTCGCATTTGTACTACCGGATCCAACAGCCGTATTAATCGTCAGCGTTGCATCGCCAGTTACAGTCAGGCTATTGACATATGCTTGGGCGTAACCCGTACTACCTCCGCCGATATTAACGGTAAGGATGTTAGCCCCAGCCGCACCAATCTGGGTAGTAGTGACATTACCTACATCAACACCAGCCGATCCATTGCTATCTTGAATCGTGAGAGACGCAGTAGCAGCCAAGTTGGTGATGTGGGTAACATCAGAACTTACCGTTCCGGCCATACCTACTACTACCAAACTTGAATTGGTCGCGTTGATTGTGGCCTGAATGTTACCATAACTGCCGTTTTCTGCGAAGGTTAACGTTGCGCCACCAGTGTTGTTCAACGTAAGATCGGTCAGGCTAGTGTCAGAAAATGAGGCGGTTTGAACTACAGACGAAGTGTCGTTCACAGTAAAGGCCGCTGTGGATGAATTCAATGCAGTTTCCATCACTGTTCCTGACCCTTGGATATTCAAAGTCGCCAGAGCCGTAGAGGTAATTCCTGAAGCGGTCAGTGTGCTTGTCCCAGTATTATTCAGAGTCAGGCTGGTCATGGCGTTGTCAGTGACCGCGTTAAGGGTCAACGCTGCCGCACTGGAGTCATTCACGGTCACCGTTGCAAGGCTTGTAGGAGTCCCCGCCCAGCCGATGGTCAACGCACCTGTCGCAGATCCGGAATCATTAATAATTAATCCAGTAGTGCCGGAATTTACTGTAAATGTATCCGTTACCGCCGAAGATCCAACCACCATGTTGACAGTGTTGGCACCGCTACTCAGCGCAAATGTATTGGCAGCACTGGTCTGCGTCACCCCGTTAATTGAACCGTAGGAGGCCAGATTGCTCGCAGCAGTCGCCGCAGTTGCTGCTGCTGCCGCATTCGCCGCAGCCAGTGCAACAGGTGACTCTCCCTTGTCCACCGCTTGTATATCCAGAGCCATATTGGATTCAGCAGTGGCAAGGGATGAAGCCGTGTTGAGGACCTGAGATACCGCAACACGAGCTGCATTCGCTGCAGCCGTTCCGCTGTAACCTTCTATCTGTGATTGAGAAGTCAGATCTTCCGTAAAATGAATGGCATAAACATAGCGATTAGCAAGTGTTGCAATATCAACCCCTTGAGCATTCGCCCACATTTGCATCACAATCGTACTAACCGTTGCCGCACCTGTATTTAATTGGTTCACCCAATAGGCCAGCCCACCAACATCCGGGGCACGCCCCAGCAGATTCGCGTAAACCTGGGTCACAACCTGTTTATTGGTCATTCCTCCGTACAAATTCTGGTATTCCTGGCTGGCAGCAAATCCAGCTTGCATGGTTGCAATAGACTTACCAAGCCAATAGTTCATGCCCTCCGGGTCTGCAGGACGGCCAAAGTAAGCCAGATATGCGTCTTCAACATCTGATGCTGTTGCTGTTGCTGTAGCTCCACCCATGTTCTTATTCTCCAGTATGAATACGACAAATAGTACAAAGGATCATGCCTATTGTGAATATTTTTCTCTAAAAGGACTAATCAGAATCCCTTAATCCCTTTAGAGAAAAACCCCACCCCTCTTTTGGAAAGGTGGGGTTTTCGTGTTTGTTTCAACCCACGGTGAACTGTGGGCATCTCCGGTGAGGGGGATTAGGCTATAACAACGTGACCCGTCGCAGCTGTAACAGTGTGCGTACCAATCAACTCAATCATTGTTGTATTGGTCGCGCTTGCTACTGCCGTCGCCAAACTCTCAGCCACGTAAGTGTTACCACCGAAAACCGAGTACGCAACATTATGAGCAGCTGCAGACGCAGCAGATTCAACTGCTGTAATCGTTGCGGCTGCCGTTGAACCTGCTGTTACTGCAGCAAGCACTGTATTGGCGTTGGTATCATTGGCAAACACAATTTGATCACCCGCTACAGCCCCCGTAACAACCAAGTTAGGCACTGTAGCGAACGCGGTACCAGCACTACCAATCGAAATTGAATCAATCCCAGTAGTGGAGGTATGCGTTCCCAGTGTAACGTTGTATACACCAGTGGTATCGGTACTTGCTCCGCCCAGAACGATCAGGTTGGAACCTGTGCCGACCGTAACAGTGTTGACACCAGTGATACCAGCATCAGTGATGCTGTTGTCACCATTGCCTGCGGTAATCGTGCTACCAGCACCTGCCGTGATGGTATTAACACCATTGCCAACAGTGATGGTGTCAGCGAAGGTGCTGCCAGCGATCGTATTGGTTCCATTGCCATCGGTGATAGTTGCAGCAGCACCTGCTGTAATGGTATCGCCAGCATTACCGCCGGTCAGAACGTCCCCTGCAACCGCATTACCAGTGATCGTGTTAGCCGCAGTGGTGCTGCCAGTGATATTCAGTGGATTGGTTGTAACTGCAGATGCATCAACCGTCACCGCACCTGTTGCGGCACTTGCATTGATGGATGTATTAACGTTACCTGCAAACACTCCAAATGTGATAGAGGTTGTACCGGCCCCATCAATGTTGATATTTGTAAGGGCGCCATCATTAGCCGTAATCAATGCCGTAGACGGAATAATAATGTTATCAACAGCAGTCAGATGCAGAATTTCCACACCGGCCAATGTTGGTGTAAGAGTCAGTGTGCTTGCCCCGCTGTCACCCGCATTCGCAGTAACGTGAACAGTATCGATCTGACCAGGATTGGTTGCGCCAGTAACACCCAGTGTGAATACAGCATTCCCCAGCGCAGTTACGTTTCCGGCTTGTGTGGCATTCAATCCATTAATTATTTCTGTGCCAGCACCAAGATCGATACCGGTAAAGGTTGATTTGGTAAAGTTTCCAACGTTTACGATAGCTCCCGTAACTTCCAAGGTATTAAAGTTAGAAAACTCGGCTGCAGAAGCCAATTGTGCCGTTGTGGAACTGGAAGGTGCTAGCGCATAGTCAGAACCAGCTGTGATGGAAAGCGTGTTATTTACACCAGTTCCAGCATTCACTGCAACAGTTTGAACAGCTGCATCTGCAGTTGTGATGGTGTTACCACCAGTAGCGCCACCAACAAAGGACTGGCCAGCAGCCAAGGTAATTGAGTCGCCGCCAACAGAAGCGGTAACAACTGCATTAGCAGCCACCAACGTATCACCCGTGAAAGTCACGCCAGCAGTGCCGGAGATATTTACAGCTGTTGCGAGACCTGCCGTCAAAGTGATGGTGTCGCCAGCCGTATCGGTCGTGACAATATTCACCGTGGTGGCGGCTGCATCAGCGATGATGCTGCCGTTCACTGTGTTCAATGTCAGTGTATCTGCGTGGCCGATGGTCGTGTTATGGATCGTTACGTTATTAACCTGATTGGACAGCGAAACATTGGTCAAAGCATTGCCTATCAATGTTGCAGCACCTGCATTGTTCAATGTTACAGAAGTCAATGTATTGCTGAGGGTCGAACCATCAGTAACAGCGACAGTGCCTTTATAGTTTCCAGTTGCTGAGAAACTAGCCAGTGCAGTATTAGTGGTATCAGTGTAAACAATGCTTGCAGCAGCACCATCAGTGGTAACAACATTACTAGCAGCAATGGCAGCATTTTGCGCCAAGGTAGCCGCGTTAGATGCAGATGTACTTGCATTGGTTGCAGCCGTAACGATGGGTGCCAACGCGGCAACTGCAGCAGTATCAGCTTTCGCTTGAGTTCCACCGGTAGCATTCGCCGCAGTATAGTAAGCACTGTCAATCGTTGCCCTTTGTGCCTGAGTAAGGAACCCAGCAACTTCTGAAGCCAGAGTTGCTGCATTCACAGTAGCCTGAGTAGATGTAGCTCCCGCATCCGTCAGAGTAGTATTGAGTGCGTTCAAGCCAGTTACCGCTGTCGTCAGCACCAAGCCAGCATTTGTTTTGGCAGTAGTAGCCGTGACGGATGCCGCTGATGCTGTGGTCGATGCAGTCACATCCGCTTGCTGGGTAGCGTAGGATGTTGCACCAGAAGCAGTCGCGCTAACTGCTGTACCGCCAGTCACCGTAACATAACCTTTAGAAGCAACCGTAACAGCTCCGGCAGCCTGAATATATACAGCAGCTCCTAGACCAGCCGGAGTTGTAACGGTCCCAGCAGTAATCGCGCCAGTACCAGCAGTTACTGTAGCAGTTGCCACTACCGCAGCAGTACCTGCACCAGTATCCGTAACGTTAACCGCACCTGCTGCTGCTGTAGCCGCTGCTCCAACCAAGCTTCCACTCGTATAGCCGACATCAACGATACCACTCGTAGTTACGGTGACATTGTTGCCACCTGCGGTCACTACCTGGTTCGCCGTACCATTAGAGATGTCTGTAATGTTTGTCGTCGCTGCAGCCTTGATTTGATCGCCATGCGTTCCTGCAGAAGTCACACTCACAGTTGTCACACCGGCAATGCCTGACGTATCAAAAGATGTAGAACCTAAATTGCCTGCATTACCAGCAGTCGTCAGCGTAATAGTTTGAACGCCGGAGATTGTCGCGCCAACAGGGATTGTGTCGTATGCGGTTGCAATGCCATCGGTCAGCTTCAGTGTGTTGCCCGTGCCAGTAGCAGTAATCGAGTCTGCACCACTCAGTGTCGCTGTAGTTGCAGGGGCTCCAGCATTGTTATCCAGAGCTGCGTTGATTACGCTATTGCCCGATGGGGTGATGGTGTCCACACCTGTAGTGAGCGTGAATGTCGTCGCTTGTGCTTGTGTGCCTGCACCAACCACGCTGGTCACATCTGCAGCCACTGTGCTGAAGGTGGTCATTATCGTGGAACCACTGGGAACGGCGCTGGTCAGCGCTGCACGTGCTGCGGATGCTGCTGATGATCCGCTGTAACCAACGATATCAGGGGTACTGTTGGTCATGGCGCTCGTGAAGGCATTGGCGTAGGCCAAACGGTTGGCAACCGTGACGTAATCCGTGCTGGTTGTGGCCTCGCTCAGCACAGCGTTATAGATGGCACTGACCAGACTGCCGATTGTCTGGGCACCGGATGTGAGTTGTACACCCCAGTAGGTCAAACCGGCGGGATCAGCCTGGCGACCAAGCACATTCAGATAGACCTGTTCCACTTGCGCAGCCGGGCTCATCCCTGCATACATATTGGCGAATTCTGCACTGGCTGCAAAACCGGCAGTCATGGCCGCCTGACTTTGACCTTCCCAGTAGTTCAGACCGATAACATCCGCAGGGCGCCCAAAATAGGCCAGATAAGCCTGCTGTACTTGATTGGCGGTAAGAGCCATTGTATTTCTCCCATAAATTGACGAATTATATAAATCTAAACAACCGGACAGAGTCTAGCCCACGGTACTCAACCTTGGGGGCATTGTATCTCCTGCTGTTCTGTTATGACAACCACTATTTCAGACTCCATCATACGAATGTTCCAAATACCACATAGTAAATTCATTTTGGACAAGCGCTCCCACACGCATCATAGCAAGGCTTGTGGCCATATCATGTGACACTCATCACTTTTTATGAATTTTTGTCAGTAATCTGCCCTCGCACTGCCCCTCCATGAGGCTGATGACCAGCGGTGTGGCGGTGACGCTGATGCTGAAGGCTTCATTCATCCAGTGATGATGAAGTAGAGGCCGGAGCGCAAGACTGCATCATCGTCCGGCGAAAACTTGGCGGAATCTGCGGCCAATGCCCGTTTCATACTATATATCCACCCTATCCACCGGACCCAAGCAAGGACTACCCCTGTCCGCCATTATTTTCCGATACCGGAGTTCGGGTCCGGCTGAATATTCGTCTTTTTATTTCCTTATTAAAAACCAGAGGGTTGTTGACTTTCCAGCAGGTTGAGTCGGGATTCAAGTTCGGATTGAAATACGGGTCCCCAACCTCTAGAAGTTTGGCCCATCTTTCTTTAAAAAATTCAGTATCCTGCGGGTGTTCATCGTGTCCTAAACTCTTGCCCCGAGTGAATGATTCATGATGAATCAACGCCGCGCGCGAACACTGAACCACTCTATAACCGGCATCGATAACCCGCAGGCATAAATCCACATCACCAAAACCAACCGCCAATGACGGATCATATCCGCTGACTGAGTCAAACGCTTCTCCCGATATCAACAGACAGGCTCCGGTTACAGCCGATACCTCATGGTTGGCAATAAAATTCCCGTTATACCCGATGTTGACAGATCCGCCTGGTAAATACTTCTCCACAAACTTCCCGAAATGCTCTGCCGGACCGGACATGCCAACACATACTCCCGCATGCTGGTAAGTCTTGCCGTCGGGATAAAACAAGTTTGCGCCAACGATCCCCACGTCTTCATTCTGAAATAATTCCAGCATCTGGACAAGCCATCCTTCTTTTATGGCTTCTATGTCATTATTGCAGAACAGGTAATGACTGTAACCGTCATGTAACTGCTTGACAGCAAAATTATTTATCTCGGAAAAATTGAATTCACCCTTGTATTCAATGATTTTATGACGTTCTCTTATCGAGTTGAAATATTCTATGGATCCTTCGTTTTCCGATTCATGGTCAACGACTACAATATCGTAATCCACTCCGACCACCGTTCGTTCAATACTTTCAATGCAAACCCTGAGGATTTCATGATGGTTTTTTGTTGGAATAATGATCGCGACGTTTAATCCTTTTTTTAACGGATAACACGTTTCAAAAAAATTAAAACTTTTGCTTGGAACGGCATACGCATTCTCTCCGCAGCGCGAAAGGTGGTTGTTGATCACTCCCGTAGAGACCGTCATCACCTGATCATACTGTTTGTGACCAGAAGAATTCGGCAATTGACGCCAAAGGTAAAGTACCTCTGGTATATGGACGATTTTTCGTGCCTTCTCGGTTACGCGCAAAATCAAATCATAGTCTTGAGAGATGGCCAGGCTCTCGTTGAACCCCTCCAACTCCCGCAACAATTCCGTACGGAATGAAACGAAATGAACGATATACGGGTGCGATCGTAAAAATTCCATGGAGAAGGCCGGACGAAAGGTGAAGGATGTGACACATCTTCCGTCCTGTGAAATCAATGCTTCATCGGAGTAAATCATATCCGGCTCATCCTCGAGAACGGATTCTGAAATACGGAACAATGCCTGTTTTTCCAACTTGTCGTCGTGATCGAGAAGTGCGACATAAGTACCCTGGGCCATTGCCAAAGCCCGATTGCTGGCCGCAGAAGTTCCGGTATTGAAACTGTGAAAATTCAGATGGATACGACTATCCAGTGCAGCATATTTTTCCAGGATTTCCCGTACATGGGGTTTGGTTGATCCGTCGTCGGCAACGCATAATTCCCAGTGCGGATAAAGTTGGCCCACCACTGAATCCAGGGTCTCCATCAAAATTTCACGCGGGGTATTGTAGGTTGGCATAATCACCGAAATGAGCGGGAACGATTCCCTCTTGCGCAATTTTTCTTCAACATGTCTTACGATTATTTTTGATTGTGATGAGACATAGGATTCCCACACCTCTGCATTATCGATATTACCCACAAGAATATTGATAATGGTCTGTTTTAATGATGTTATACCACCGCCGTACAAACTGGTCAGCAGCCTCTTCAATGAGGGCAAAAACCTTTTTGGGTCAGATGCCCAATAAACAAGAAATCCACCACATATCTTTGATATTCTGACCGCTTTTCGCATAGGTTTTATTAATCAATAGGTTAAAAAATGCCAGTTTGGAGATAGAACAGTTCTCGTGTGTGGCCGATCTGTAGCATAGAGTATAATATGGCCTTCCCTACTCCGTTGAGCGGCTTCGGAATTGATAATGCGTTTTTTCTGGGACCCCCTGACCCTTCCCGCCCGACACAGGGTCTTACTGCGCCGTCTGGCGCGGCGCGAATTCGAGGCCAGATACCGCGGCTCGATATTGGGTCTGGCTTGGGCAGTGATCACGCCAGTGGCCATGATGGCGGTCTACACTTTTGTGTTCCACTCCGTGTTGGCGGCCCGCTGGCCCGGTCACGCCGTTGACGACAGGATGGGCTATGCGCTGAACCTACTGGCTGGGCTGATCGTATTCAACGTCATCGCCGAGTGCCTGGGCCGGGCACCACGACTGATCCTGGAAAATCCGAGTTATGTGAAGAAACTGGTTTTCCCGGTGGAAATCCTGCCGGTGGTGGCGCTCCTGGGCGCCATGATCTCCGCTTCGATCGGTTGCCTTGTACTGCTGCTCATCCAGTGGACGATGGTGGGTCCGCCATCACTGGCTATCCTGCTGCTGCCGCTGCTCGTCATGCCGCTCCTTTTTTTGTGCCTGGGTGCCACTTATCTACTGGCAGCACTCGGGGTATTTCTGCGCGATATCGGCCAGATCATCGGCCCCCTGGTGATGGTACTGATGTTTTTGTCGCCCGTGTTCTACCCGGCGGAAAGCGTGCCCCAGCCCTGGCGCGACTGGCTGGTACTCAATCCGCTGGCGGCGACAATCGGCTGGGTACGGGGAGCCGTTTTACTCGGCAACCTGCCCTCGGCCGGGACCTATTTCGGCCAACTGGTAGCCGGGATACTGTTTCTTGCGCTGGGCTACCGGACATTCATGGCTTTGCGGCCCAGTTTTGCCGATGTCGTCTAAATTTCCGGAAGGCGTCCTTGCCTGCACGGGGTTGGGCAAAGCGTATACGATTTACGCGCGCCCGGAGGACCGCCTGAAGGAGTGGCTGAAAGGCGGTCACCACGGGGACACTTTCTGGGCTCTGAGGGATGTATCGCTGAGCATACGCCCCGGTCAAACAGTGGGCATCATCGGGCGTAACGGATCAGGCAAATCCACCTTCCTGCAAATGGTGGCCGGCATTCTCAACCCAACCGAAGGCGTCCTCCATACCCGCGGCCGCATCGCCGCACTGCTCGAACTCGGCACCGGCTTCAACCCCGAATTCACCGGCCGCGAAAACATCCGCCTCGGCGCCTCCCTCCTCGGCCTCGACCCCGACACCATCGAAGCACGTATCCCCGACATCGCCCACTTCGCCGACATCGGTCACTTCTTCGATTATCCCGTCAAACTCTATTCCTCAGGCATGCATGCCCGCCTCGCCTTCGCCCTCGTCGCCCACGTCGATGCCGATCTCCTCATCGTCGATGAAGCCCTCGCCGTCGGTGATGCCGCTTTCTCCCAAAAATGCATGCGTTTCATGCGCGAATTCCGCAACCGTGGCACCCTCTGCTTCGTCTCCCATGATGCCGCCGCCGTCATCAACCTGTGCGATTCCGCTCTCTGGCTCGACCACGGTAAACTCCAAGCCTTCGATGACGCACGTTCCGTGTGCCGGGAATATAATGCAATGATGTTGGGCCAGACGCGACAACAGGGAATTCATCGATCAGGCGGGCGCATTCTGCCCCCTCCCGTGGTTACCGAAATACCGGAGCCCTTGCTGACGGCCCCCGTAACGGAATGGCCGGACTGCTTCCTGGATACAGTCGATTTGGTCGATGAAACAGGCGCTTCGGTCCATGCCCTACGGGGCGGTGAGCGACTCTCCCTGCAACTGTCGGGAAGGATCGACAAGTCCGACCCGTCGCTGAATGCGGGATTCATTTTCAAGGATCGATTGGGGCAAGCCCTGTTTGGCGCTCTGACCGATGTCACACTGAACGCGCATTGCGATGCAGACGGAAGTTTCGAAGCACGATTCATTTTTGACCTGCCTATGCTTCGGGCCGGAGATTTTTCCTTCACGGCAATACTGGCATCACAATGCGATCATTCATTGATCGTCCGGGCACGCCGCGATGAGGCCTTCGTCGTTCGCCTCGACCCGCAACGGGTGACTCACGGGCTGTTGCCTATTCCCGTCGAGGTTGATTATCGTGTTGTTTCAAGAGTCCATAATTTCAGAAAGAGTGAATCATGAATAATATATCCCCCGAGACGCTGTCCCGCCTGGGTACGTCCCTGGTCTTCGCAGAACCTGCCCTGGTCAGCCCCGACACGGCCTGGAGTTGTCATCTGCCCTTTGCTTTCTGGCTGGTGGAAGCGTTACGCCCGAATATCCTGGTCGAACTGGGGGTGCACAACGGGGTTTCCTACTGTGCCTTTTGCCAGGCGGTGGCACACCTGGGTTTGCCGACCGCAACCTATGGCGTGGATACCTGGCAGGGGGATGCTCACGCCGGTTCCTATGGCGACCGGGTATTCGACACCCTGCGTGCCCATCATGATCCGCGCTATGGCAGTTTTTCCAGCCTGGTGCGCACGAACTTCGATGCGGCACAAACACATTTCTCCCCAGGGTCCATCGATCTGTTGCACATTGACGGTCTGCACACCTATGAAGCGGTACGGCACGATTTCGAAACCTGGCTACCCTTGATGTCTGAGCGCGGGGTCGTGCTGTTCCACGATACCATGGTGCGTGAACGCGATTTCCGTGTCTGGAAACTATGGCAGGAACTGAGTGGCCACTACCCATCATTTTCTTTCCCCTTTGGCCATGGACTGGGGGTTCTCGGCGTAGGCAGTCGTTTACCTGATGCGATTGACTGGTTGCTGCGCCAGACCAGCCTGGGTAACCGTGGTGCGGTGGTTCGTTTCTTCTCCGTACTGGGGGAAAGACTGGAAACCCGTTCAGGAATGGCACGCGCCTTGCGGGACGGCTTGCAGGAACGAGAGCGCCACAAAACTCAGGTCCACAGACTCATGACTGAAGTCTCTGAACTCCATGAGCAAAGAGCGTCCGCAACAAGCGCGCTGAATGCCTGTCGCGCTGAGATTTCCCTTCTCAAAACCTCGACTTCGTGGCGAATCACGGCCCCTCTGCGCCTTGCAAATCAGAAAATCCACCAGATCATGGATAGCCGCACGACCCCCGATGTCTCAACTGTCGTGCCCACGCCCGTACCTGAGTCCTGCCAAACAGAACTCAAACAGGACTATCCGTTGCGCGAAGCATGGTACGACAGCGAATTGCCTGAGGTGTCATTGGTTGTCCTGAACTACAATCGCTCGGACCTGACGCTCGCCTGCCTGGATTCCCTGTGGGAACATACGACGGACCACCGTTACGAAATCGTATTGGTGGACAATGGCAGCGATGCCGGTGACTTCCTGCAATTGGCACCTTCCGTCGTCGGTGCACGCATGGTCCGCCTGGGCATCAATCGATTCTTCAGCGAAGGTAACAATATCGGCTTTGAGGCTTCCCGTGGCCGCTATGTGGTGTTTCTGAACAATGATGTCACGGTGACGCCGGGTTGGCTTGCACCGCTGATCCGCCGCCTGATAAATGACCCCGGCATCGGCGCCGTCGGCCCCAAGATGGTGTATCCCAACGGGGTACTGCAGGAAGCAGGGGCAGAAGTTCGTCTCGACGGGAGCAGTTGCCAGTTCGGTAAAGGTGGGGATCCTCTTGACCCGCTCTATGGAATGGAACGGGAGGTCATGTATGTCTCGGCAGCAGCCCTGGCCCTGCGCCGCGAAACATTCGAACAGGTTCTTGGGTTCGACCTGTGTTATGAGCCGGCATATTACGAAGACAGCGACCTGTGCATGAAAATACGACAGGTGGGATTGCGCATCGTGTATTGTTCGGATTCCACCATAGTGCACCACGAGAGCGCTACTTCCCGCGATCTGGTCCAACAACTCCGGCTCGACACCGTCGTTCCGCTGAACCAGGCACGCTTTCTGGAGCGTTGGAAACCGGTCATGACCGGCGAAATCGCTACCCTGGCCGGATTGATTCCCCCACCCGCCCCGCCCCTCCTGCATCAGGCAGAATTACCTGATGTCCTGCTTTACACGCCTTATCCTCTCATTCCCGGGGGAGGCGAACGTTATCTGCTCACCATTGCCGCAGGACTTGCCGGGCTTGCCAATGTCACGCTAGCGACCCCATACCCCTATTCACGCCTCAGACTGCGCACCATGGGGCGCGAGTTGTCGCTCGATCTGGATGCCGTCGACATCACCACGCTCGATCAGGCGACGAAATTTTCGTCTTACGACTGGTCGATTGTAATCGGCAACGAGGTGGTTCCTGCAATTCCCGCAAAGGGAAAGCGTAACCTCTTCATATGCCAGTTTCCCTTCCCGGTTCCGGAGCAGGTGCTGGTGGATAGATGGAGTTACGCTGACGGCTACGAGCGGGTGGTGGTGTACAGCCCGTACGTCCAACGTCATTATTCCTCCTTGTTGTCAGCTGTCGGCAAACCGAAGTTGCCGATCTCGGTTGTCAGCCCACCTGCACCGTCCGTGTTGGCGCCCGATGCAGCGACCCCGGTGAAAAAATTCATGATATTGGGCGTCGGACGCTTCTTCGTTGGAGGTCATGCCAAGCGCCAGGATCTCATGATCGATGCTTTCCAGAAACTTGTCGTTTTGCATCCTGAAGCGGAATTGCACCTGGCCGGTTCGCTTTCCACCGATAGCGAGTTTCGCGCCTATTTTGTCGATTTGCAAAAGAAAGCCGAAGGATTGCCGATCTTTTTTCATCCCAATGCTTCTCCTGAACAACTGGCCCGGCTTTATGCCGATGCTTCACTTTACTGGCATTTGTCGGGGTATGGTATCGATGAAACAAAAGAAGCCTATCGCTGCGAACACTTTGGCATCACTATCGTCGAAGCCATGTCGGCCGGTTGCATTCCCCTGGTGGTCAATCGCGGCGGCCCCCCGGAAATCGTTCAGCAGGGAGTTACCGGCCATGTGTTCGAATCTCTCGACGATCTCGTGAAGATCAGCGACCGAATCCTGTCCTCGCCGGAGGATGATGCGGACATCGCCACCCTACGAAAAGCCGCGATGAAAGCAAGCAAGCAATTCAGCAGCGCACGTTTCACCGCTGAGTTTCTAAGCCTGATGGAGCTTTCTGGTCGATGACCTCACAGAAGAATCCCGGCAATGGCATGGATATCCTAACCGAGCACGTCATTGCCTGCGCCGAATTGGGCAAAGCGTATACGATTTACGCGCGCCCGGAGGACCGCCTGAAGGAGTGGCTGAAAGGCGGTCACCACGGGGACACTTTCTGGGCTCTGAGGGATGTATCGCTGAGCATACGCCCCGGTCAGACAGTGGGCATCATCGGGCGTAACGGATCAGGCAAATCCACCTTCCTGCAAATGGTGGCCGGCATTCTCAATCCAACCGAAGGCGTCCTCCATACCCGCGGCCGCATCGCCGCACTGCTCGAACTCGGCACCGGCTTCAACCCCGAATTCACCGGCCGCGAAAACATCCGCCTCGGCGCCTCCCTCCTCGGCCTCGACCCCGACACCATCGAAGCACGTATCCCCGACATCGCCCACTTCGCCGACATCGGTCACTTCTTCGATTATCCCGTCAAACTCTATTCCTCAGGCATGCATGCCCGCCTCGCCTTCGCCCTCGTCGCCCACGTCGATGCCGATCTCCTCATCGTCGATGAAGCCCTCGCCGTCGGTGATGCCGCTTTCTCCCAAAAATGCATGGGTTTCATGCGCGAATTCCGCAACCGTGGCACCCTCTGCTTCGTCTCCCATGATGCCGCCGCCGTCATCAACCTGTGCGATTCCGCACTCTGGCTCGACCACGGCAAACTCCATGCCTTCGATGACGCACGTTCCGTGTGCCGGGAATACCAGGAATCGATCAATGTCGAGCGCCGCGGAGGGTATTCGAAGGCCAAAAAAGATCCTCTCTCCAGCCCATCCTTCACAGCCTCTGCCGGGCGAGGATATTCGCAGTTTGCAATCGGAGCGTTCGACCCTGAAGGACCATGGCATGGATTTCTGGAAGCGCGCATCGTCGATGCTGAACTTACCCGGGCAGATGATCCGTCCTGCCGTATCTTTCAAGATGGCAACCGGGTACACCTACGGGTGACAGCGCGTTGCGACAAAGACCTGGCGAGTCCAGTCATCGGTTTTTCCTGGAAAGATGCGCGCGGACAGGAGATCTTTGGCGGCAACACGCTCGCCGCCCTGAGCGACAGCGAAACATTGTTGGCCGGGGAAGGCTTCGTCGCCGAATTCACCTTCACACTCCCTGTGTTGCGCACAGGGATCTACTTCATCACCCTGGCACTGGCAGAAGGCGACCAGTTCAACCATGTGCACCACCACTGGATGGATGAAGCCTTTACCCTCCACGTCACTTCCACAGCGCCGGTCATCGGCATCATGGATATTCAATGCGAGTGCAAAATACACCATGGTCTCTCTCAACCCCCTGGAATCCTGCCCCCGTAGTGCCGGACAAAGGCATCAGGCTGGCTGCGCACCAACTCGAAGGCGCGATCCAGAAATGCGTCGCTCCCGCCCAACGTCTGGAAATAATGGGGAATGATGAGGTCGGCACGCCCGGAATAGAGATCAAGCATCGGCAACGGCATCTGACAACCTTCGCAAATCGTTCCCTGCCGGACAAAATCGTCCACTGAGACGATTGAATCAAGTTTGCCCGTACGACGTAATTTCCCGAGCAATTGGTGCCCCGCCACATCCCGTCGCGATGCCTGCACTGCCGCGCCGTTCCATATATCGGAAAAACGCGCGGTCCCCGGCGTCACGAAGCCAAAATCCCAGTCTGATTCCCAAGGAGCACAGCAGGGTGAAACGCTGCCATCGGCATTGATGACGGAGTAATAGTAGTGCCAGCCGCAACTCTGCTCCGAACGTCTGCTGATGCTTTCCGGATCGAAGGGCATTTCTCTCTGCTCAAAGAATCCTTCGAGAACCTCTCCTTCCCTGTAGCTGGGCAGGAATTCAGCGCGCAATGGCTCGGACAAGGCGGCTTCACGGCGCACGAACTCGATACCATGATCAACGCAAAAACTTCGCGCCATTTCGATTTCAGGTTCGTTGAACCGAAACACCAGGAAGTTCCAGACGATCTGGGTATCTAGGCCGAGACGGTCGCGGGCGGCAGCGAGTTTCAGCAAGTTGTCGCGGGCGAGTTCGAAGCGGCCTTTGACCCGGTAACGCCCGTAAGTTTTCTGGCTGAAGCCATCGATCGAGGCTTCGATCCGGTCGATGCCTGAATTGAGCAATTCGTCGATGAACGGATCGCCCAGTGGCAAGGAAAGATTGGTGTTGGTGTCCACAGCAATGTCTCGCCGCACGAGCTCCCGGATGAAGTACGGCAAATGCTTGTTGAGGAGAGGTTCTCCCCAATTGTAGAGGTGAACGAAAAATAAGGTGTCACCCAACTCGTCGAGCACGGCATCAAAAATTTCCCGACTGAGCAGACCACGGGAGCGGTAAGCAGTGCGGCCATGCCCAACCTTACCGGCATTCTCCAGTCCGGTCGGACACATCGGGCATTGGAGTTGACACAGGGAGGCAGGGTCGAGCAGCAGTACAAATGGCCGCGAACGAACCTGTTCGACCCGCAAGGCGCGCTCGTAGTGGGCCAACAGAAAATTTTCGAAGGCGCGGCGGGTCTTCTTGCGCGGAAGGAGTGCCATCAGAAAGCCCTGACAGGACGGCGAGCGCTAACAATATACGCATACAGCAGCGGCGCATCCGGATCGGCTTGACTCAGTTCAGGCCAGTAGTAACCGACGGAAAGTTGCGGTTGATCGTGCACGTGGATATCCTCGAACCCCGCGCGGGCAAGACGGCTCAAGATATCCGACTCGCAAAACAGGCGCATTTCCAGTGTCATTCCCTCTCCGCCATGAAAGACAAGGTTATCGTAGACCTGCAACTTGCCTGCTTCATCGCGGTTGACCAGTATTTTACCCCCACGAAAATCAAGTATCTCGTATTCACTCAAGCCGGGATAGTGTTCTGCGGTGCACGCAGTGCGCGTATAGGGCACGCTGAATATGAGACTGCCACCGGGCTTCAGAAGAGTCAGCAGATGATTGAAACCTCTCTGTAAAGGCGGCAGGATATGTTCGAAGACATCACTGCTGATGACGAAGTCGTACTTGCCCCACTGTGCTTCGTCCAGATTCTGTATATCAAACCGTGGCATGCGATCGTAGAATGTGTTCTCGTAACGGAATTTCCTGCTGAGCAGATCGGCGTATCCGGGCCAATCGCTCATGCCGAGACCGGCAATATCCACGCGTCCCGGCCAGTCCCGCAGGGGCAGGTCATTTCCCTCACCCACCAGACCAGCGAGTACATGGATGATTCCCCGGAAACGGGCATTCGACCCACATTTTCCACAAAGCGCCAGTTCGCGGCGGAACTGCCGGTTATCGAGTCGGTTCATAGCGCCGCAGATGTTACAGTGGTACTCGATGACTTCGGGTGCTTCAATGGGTAATTTCACTTCATTGATCCTTGCAGGTCAGCAATACCTGATTATAGTGGCTATGAGCCATGGGCGGTCATTCGTCGCTCTCTTTACATCACCGTCAGGCTAAAAAATCGATTTATCGGGCGACCAGCCTAGCCCCGGGGGATAGACAAGTTTTATTCATGATAGTCGTAAGCCTTGTGACCGTGACGCTTGACCAATTCGTCCCGTTCAGCGGCCCTGAGGTCCTCCCGCACCATTTCAGCCACCAGTTCAGCAAAGGAGATACGCGGGACCCAGCCCAGTTTCTCCCTAGCCTTGGATGCATCTCCCAGGAGGGTCTCCACCTCAGTGGGACGGAAATAGCGCGGGTCCACGGCCACCACGCAGCGTCCCGCCGCATCAAAAGCTTTTTCCTCCACTCCTGACCCTTCCCAGCGCAACGCGATCCCCAACTCGGCCCCCGCCGCCTCGATGAACTGACGCACGCTGTACTGCACTCCGGTCGCGATGACGAAATCCTCGGGATGCTCTTGCTGCAGCATCATCCATTGCATTTCCACATAGTCCTTGGCATGGCCCCAATCCCGCCTGGAATCCAGGTTACCTATGTAGAGGCAGTCCTGCAGGCCCAACTTGATGCGGGCCAGGGCGCGGGTCACCTTGCGCGTCACGAAGGTTTCTCCGCGCAAGGGCGACTCGTGGTTGAACAAAATCCCATTACAGGCATACATGCCGTAAGCCTCGCGGTAATTTACCGTGATCCAGTAGGCGTACAACTTGGCTACGGCATAGGGGCTGCGAGGATAGAAAGGGGTCGTCTCTTTTTGGGGAACCTCCTGCACTAACCCGTACATCTCTGAAGTGGATGCCTGGTAAAAACGCGTTTTCTGCTCCAGCCCCAAAATACGAATGGCTTCCAGAAGCCTCAAAACCCCCAACGCATCTGAATTGGCCGTATATTCCGGTTCCTCGAAGGACACCGCCACATGGCTCTGCGCCGCCAGGTTGTAAATCTCGTCGGGCTGCACCTGCTGGATGATACGAATCAAACAACTCGAATCGGTCAGATCCCCATAATGCAATACAAAATCCTGTCCCGCGATATGTGGATCATGATACAGATGATCGATACGATCGGTATTAAACAGTGAACTGCGCCGCTTGATGCCATGCACTTCATAGCCCTTTTCCAACAACAATTCGGCCAAATAGGCCCCATCCTGTCCGGTCACTCCGGTGATCAACGCAACTTTTGCCATGTCAGCCCCACAAAAACAAATTTATAAAGAACCGGGTAAGGTATTTTGAATCTTCATCAAGCGCTGCTTCTGAACGTCCACCATTTTAGAGACCATGGACTCGAAATTCACTGAAGGCTTCCAACCCAGCCGTGCATGGGCCAAAGAAGAGTCCGCCAGGGTCCGCCCACTTTCCAGGGGTCGAACCAATGCGGGATCGCTCGCCACAAAATCGTTCCAGTCGAGCCCCACACTTCCATAGGCCACCGCACATAAATCGCGCAAGGAATGCAACTGCCCCGTACCAATCACAAAATCTTCAGGGTTATCCTGTTGCAACATACGCCACATGGCTTCCACGAAATCGGGGGCATACCCCCAATCCCTGAACACTTCCAACATTCCCAGAAAAAGTTTACCTCCCTGCACAATGGGGCGACCTCGTTCATTCAAACCAGGAGAGTCAAGAATCCCCAAAGCCGCACATGCAGCCCCATAGGCCACTTTCTGAGACAAAAAATGCACAGGACGCCGTTCGCTCTCATGATTGAACAGTATCCCGCAGGAAATGAACATCCCGTAACTTTGACGATAAATACGCGCCATCTGATGGGCATAAACCTTGGCAGCCGCGTAGGGATTGGCCGCATCAAAAGGGGTATGCTCGTTCTGGGGCCATGAAGTCGTCCGACCAAACATCTCGGAAGAAGAGGCATGAAATACCCGGCATCGAGGTCTTACCCTGCGCACTGCGTCAAACAGGAGAACCGGACCCAGTCCATTGATCATCATGGTTTCTGTGGGATGAGCCCACGATTCACCCGGACGGGACTGAGAAGCCAGGTTGTAAATCTCGTCGGGTTTTGCCTCCTCAACCGCAGAGGAAATATCCTCCGCCACAACCAGATCCCCAAACAGCATTTCTATCCGCGTGCCCAGTTGGGCGAATACCGCAGATCGAAACCAACTTTCCTGACGGGCAAACCCAAATACCCGATACCCCTTGTCCAACAACAGTTCTGCCAAGTAAGAACCATCCTGGCCTGTAATGCCTGTAATGACCGCACGTTTTGGTTCCCCCTTTGACATGGGTCATCGCCCCTTGACATCCTCTACAGGTAGGAATTGTATATCAGTTTCTGACCTCAAGGGACCTATTCCAAGGTGCCTGCCGCTCAGAAAAACAGTCAAAAACCGGTTTAACCGGAATTGAAGCGTCATCGTAACATCAGGGTGAATTTGCCCTCCTGTAAATGGCAACTAAAACCAGCTGGTTACCATGTAGGGCTGGACATTGCCGAAGACTTCTGGTATAAATCACCGAATGGAACCAACGAACCTCGCCAGCAAAGTGCTATCAGAGATCCAGGTACGCCCTGTGGAACGGGGCGAGGAGACGCGCTATCAAGAGCAGATGGCGCGCCACCATTACCTTGGAGGACTACCGAAGATCGGTGAAACGGTGTGGTACGTTGCGACTTGGCGGGAAGAATGGGTAGCGCAACTGAGCATATCGGCGGCGGCGCTGAAATGCGGCGTTCGTGACCGGTGGATCGGCTGGGACTTTCGCTCGCAGTATGGACGGCTCAAACTGATTGCCAACAATAGTCGCTTCCTGATTCTTCCCGACTGGCACCGGCCGAATATTGGCTCACGCGTTCTGTCGCTGACCGAACGCCGGGTCGTCACTGATTGGCAGACGCGCTTTGGTCATCCGTTACTGCTGCTGGAGACCTTTGTCGATCCCCGGCGCTTCCATGGTGGCGTGTATCGCGCAGCCAACTGGATCGAGTTGGGACTGACCCAGGGATATCGACGTACCCGAGAAGGCTACAGCGCGGAAGCCGATGCCCCCAAGCGGGTGTTTGTTCGCACCCTGTGTCGCAATCCTCAGGGGCAATTGACCCATCCCAACCGAGCACACCTTCAACTCACAGGAGCCCCCAAGATCATGCTCAATGCCGAACAGATGCGCATGCTGCCGCAGTGTTTCACGACAATTGCCGATCCGCGCCGCGCTCATGGGATACGTCATCGCCTGCCTGTCGTACTGGGCATCGCGGCGGGAGCAACGCTGTGCGGCATGCGCGGCTATAAAGCCATCTCTGATTGGGCCGATGCCCTGGGACAGCAAGCCCGCGAGCGGTTCGGTTGTCGGCGTGAGAAAGGAAGTTATGTCGTCCCTAGTGAATTCGTCATCCGCGACTGTCTGGTTCGCATCGAACCGGACGCGCTGGATCGGGCACTCAATGCCTGGAATGCGGCGTGGGGGAAGAAAGACGATGCGTTGGCACTCGATGGCAAGACCATGAAGAATGCCATTGACGAGGCGGGACATCAAACTCATATCATGAGCGTTGTCGGGCATCAATCTAAAATCTGTCACGCCCAAAAAAAGTCGGTACCTTGCCCGTAAAGGGCAGTGATGAGCAGAAGCGCACGAACGAAATCGGCATGGCGATTCCGTTGCTCGACACCTGTGACCTCGCAGGTGTCGATATCACGGGCGACGCTCTGCTGACCCAGCGCGCACTGGCAAACTATATCGTTGAGCAGCAGGCGCATTATCACTTCACCGCCAAGGGCAACCAACCCGGACTGCAACGCGATATCGCGTTGCTGTTCGAGAAGCGCGGACCCGCCGACTTCGTCGAGATGAGTTCTGCCGATCATGGTCGCATCGAGACGCGGCGTATTTGGTGCAGCACGGCACTCAATGCCTACCTCGATTTCCCCCATGTTGGTCAGGTTTTTCTGATCGAGCGTGAATCCATCCGGAAAAAAACCGGCGATTATTCGCGTGAAATTGCACTGGGGTTGACGAGTCGCACTCCGCAAGAAGCCTCACCGCAACGGGTACTGGCCGTAAACCGAGGGCATTGGAGCATCGAAAGCGTTCATTACATCATCGACTGGAACTATGATGAGGATCGCAGCCGTATCCATACCGGTTTTGGCCCGGAAAACATTTCCCGTCTGCGCCGCTTCGCGGTCGGGATACTCAAGTCATTCCAGAAACCCAATCAATCCATCGCCGAGTTGATGCGCAAACTCAGCTTCCGCACACGCCTCGTCTTCGACTACCTGCGGATGACAAACAACTCGGCAACTGTGTCGCTCAGAAATTGAGAACAAATTTACCGTGATCGTAACATTGACATACATGACAGGGTTGTGGTCCTGTGGCAAAATGGTGGGGCACTGCTCTGGACCGGCCCGTTCCATCTTCGGACCCAACGAATGTCGAAGCGTGTTTTCTTCCTTCATGACCGTTTTTCTCCATGACCTTTCTGGCTTTCCTCTTTCTGGTTTTGCTCCTGGTGGCTCTGGCCGAATGGCCCAGGGCCTTTGTGCGCTGGTTCGTGCGTGAACCAGAGTTCCTGTGGACCGGAACAGGAAAGTTGGCCGAACCTGTTCCCGTGGCAGATTGGCGGCGGGTGCTTGAAGTGCCCCTGGAAGAAAAGCGCCTGGCGGTCATTAAACTGGCCTACCGGCGCAAGGCTCAGATAGCGCATCCCGATCGTGGCGGAGATACAGCGGCCATGACCCAACTCAACGAAGCCTATCGTCTGGCTCTGGAAGAACTCGAAGGAAATTGAGGCGCGCTTGACTTTTTTATGGCGCAAATCCGGTAGAATACTGAACTATGGTGTTTCTGTGATCGATCCAACGATGAGCCTCCCTCAGTCTTCTCCCGAGAAGGGGGATACGACTCCCCCCGAGTTTCTTCAGTCCGTCCCCTCCGGTGGGCGCAACAAGGTAGAGATCACGGTTAATCTGCGCAAGATTCCGTTGTTTGCCCAGTTGACGGACGCCGAAATGAAAGGGGTTCAGGAGAATCTGCGCTTTCGTTTCTTCGAGAAACGTGCCACGGTGATCCAGCAGGGAACACCCAATGGGGGAATCGTTTTTTTACTGTCAGGGCAATTACAACTGGTTCGGCTCACGGAAGATGGCCGCGCCATCAGTTTGGACTTGATTCCGGAGGGCGGGTTTTTCGGAGAGATCAGTTTGCTCAACGAACAGCCCTATGCCGCCTCCGCCATCGCCCTCAGCCGGGTATTGGTGGCCATCCTGCCGCCCGCTCAAGCCTTGCACCTGTTTGCCCATTCCCCCAGCGTGGCCAACTATCTCCTGCGTCATATGGCCCGCCAGTTGCAACGGGACGCCGAATTCAAGGCGCTGTTGGGCATCACCAACACCTCGCGGCGCATCGTCAATTTCCTGTGGCTGATCAAGAAAGAAACACCCACCAAGCAACTCGTCGTGGAAAATCTGCCGACCCATCAGGATATTGCCAACACGATCAATACCAGTCGCGAAACCGTCACCCGTTTGCTGATTCTGTTGACTCAAAAAGGCATCATTCAACGAGATGCACACCGCCTGATCATTCTGGACCCGGAAGCGCTGACCCGCATGGCCTTGGAATAACATCCGGATTTATCCGTCTCTGAAAATCAGCCCTCGTCCAGTATCGCTTGATCAGGCATGATTCGGCGCAAAAAACCGTCGAATATCGGAACCGTAAAGTTCAGCAACCCATGGGCGGGACTGTAAATCATTCCATCCTTGATCATTTTTGCACGGACCGGACCCAGGGTCGAAGATTCGACACCCATGCCCGTGGCGACATCCCGAAAACGATAGGGTCCAGCCCCCAGTTCGGCAATAGCCCGGAGAAAAGTTTTTTCACTGGGAGTGAGCCGGTCAAAACGTACCCGAAAGAAATTGGCGTCCAGCCGATCAATGGCCATTGGGGTGGCTGTTTGTATATCTGGCAAAGTGATTGACGGGCCGTGTGCCTGATTCCAACTGATGTAGCCCAGTTCCTGAACAAAATAGGGGTACCCTTCGGTGATACGGAAGACTTCCTCCAGGGCATCTGTCGTAAATGGTGCGCCGGCGGCCTGCGCCGGATCCTGCAGCGCCTTGAACGCATCGGCTCGGGACAAGGGTCCAACGCTGGGGTAAGCGAAAAGACGTTCGGCATAGGATTTGGACTGCCCGCTGCCGTCGCACCCGAGCCATACCGTATCATATCTACCAGATTTGCGCCGTAGTGCTCCAGCCATAGCGAGTTCCACGCCAGCCTTGCGCTTGGCTGGAGGTGAAGCGGCGCGACCGCGATAGCGGTCAACCCATCTCCGCGAGAATCCCCTCGCTTTCGCCCGTAAGGGCGCACAAGGTGAGCCATGGGGAGGAAAGCGGGAAGTTGGTTTTGACTTAGATTTGTCTTGCATTATATATCTAGCATCTGTATAATTAGTACATGAACGATTACACCATAAAATACAAGAGCAACCTGAACGTGGTTTACTCCTGCAAGTACCAGGTTATTTGGTGTCCTAAGTATCGGCGTTCGGTTTTAGTGAAGGGCGTTGACGTTCGGCTGAAAGAAATTATACAAGACGTTGCTACTGAGTATAAATGTGAAATATTGGAACTTGAGGTTATGCCGGATCATGTACATTTACTGGTAGAGGTTGACCCCCAGTTCGGAATACACCGGCTGATTAAGTTGATGAAGGGCAGGTCATCCAAATTGATACGTGAAGAGTTTAAGTGGGTAAAGTCCCGCCTCCCGACCTTGTGGACGAATAGTTACTTTGTATCGACGATTGGCGGCGCACCGCTTGAAGTGGTTAAACAATATATCGAGCAGCAAAAGCACAAATGAAACGCACCGCCACGCCCACCTTTGTTCTCAGCATTCCCCTGGTTGTGAAACCCGGTGAAGACCGGATACTGATCGGGCGCATGGAGGCGGGTAGGCGTTTGTACAACGCCACTTTAGGCGAAGCACTTCGCCGCCATGGCTTGCTGAAGCAGTCCAAAGACTGGCAGCACACCCGCACCATCGCCGACAAGAAATTGCGCTCCGACGAGTTTAAGCGGCTCTCGAAAGAAGCAGGGTTCACGCCTGCGGCCATCATCACCTTTGCCCGTACCTGCAAAAATGAAGCAGGCTGGAAAGACCGGCTTGGTTCTAACGTAACCCAGCGCATCGCGGAGCAGGTGTTCGCAGCCGTGCAGCAATATGCCTTTGGTAAACGCGGTCGCCCACGTTTTAAAGGTGCTTCCCGCCCCCTGCATTCGCTTGAGGCAACCACCAATGCGGCCAACATCATCTGGAAGCCTGAAACGGGCTGTATCGAGTTTGGCGACCTCACGCTACCGGCCTTGCTACCCTCCAAAACACAAGACCCGTATTTGCACCAAGCGCTCACCAATAAAACAAAGTATTGCCGCGTGCTGTGGCGCGTTGTTTCCGGCTCACGCCGCTGGTTTGTGCAACTCATGCAGGAAGGCATCGCCCCGGCAAAGCACGAGCAGGCTTGTGGCGAAATCGTTGGTCTGGACATCGGTCCGAGCACGGTTGCTGTGGTCGGCGACAACTCCGCATCGCTGGTGAAATTCTGCGATACCGTGGTTCAGCCATGGAAAGAAACCCGCCGCTTGCAACGTGCCATGGACAGGTCTAAACGTGCCACGAACCCGCTCTGTTTTAACGCGAACGGCACATGGAAAAAAGGCCAGAAGTTCACACCATCGAAACGTTACACGGCAATCCGCACCGAATATGCGGAAGTAGAACGCAAGCTGGCGGCTGAGCGCAAACGCGCCCACGGCGAGCTTGCCAACCAGATTCTCGGACTGGGAAATGTCATCCAGTCCGAAACCCTGTCTTACCTCGCCTTCCAGAAGAATTATGGCAAGAGCGTGAAAGTCAGAGCACCCGGAATGTTCGTCGAACAATTGCGTCGCAAGGCTGAAAGTGCTGGCGGCAAGTTGATTGATTTGCACACCTGGTCGCTGAAAATGTCGCAGTACGACCACACCACCGGAGTTTTCACAAAGAAGCCGCTCAGTCAGCGGTGGCATGTGCTGGGGGATGGATCGGGAGTTGTGCAACGGGATGTGTATTCCGCATTCCTCGCACGCTGCGTAATAAGCAACACGCACCACCCATCCCATATCGAAACGATGTGGGCGGCTCAGAAACCTGTGCTGCTGCAAACGGGGTGGCTGCGTTCCGAACCTGCGAAGATCGAGCCTTCGGGCAAAATCACGGTGGCAACACCGTTAGAGCAGGTCGTTTGTGATAGAGGGTTTTCCATCGGTCATGGCCTGGATGCTGTAGCGGCGACGCGAGAGCCAGGAGACCCCGGTGGGTTCGCCCTTAGAACCCCCTGCCTTTAGGCATGGGGAGGTTTAGTGGGGTGTCTCTTGCTGCTCGATGTACTGTTTGATTACGGACAATGGCGCACCACCACAAGTGATGATGCAATAACTGCGACTCCAAAATACCGGCTTCCCCCCATAGACCTTTGCCAAAACCTCACCAAAGTCCCTGCGGATTAACCGGCTGCTCACCGTCTTGAGATTATTGGCAAATACTGAGGGAGCAACCTTCGGGTTAAGGGACAACAGCAAATGCACATGGTCGGCTTCACCGTTAAATTCCAGCAGTTCGCATTCCCATTTTTCAGTGAGTTCGGTGCAAATGATTTTCAATCGTTCCAGCATCGCGGCAGAAATGCATTTGCGGCGATATTTTGTTACGAGAACCAAGTGGTAATTAAGGTTAAAAACACAATGATGTAAAGTCTTTATTGTTTGATTTGTCATAGTAACTGTATTATAATTCAACCTATGGAACTTCGCAAAATCACATATCGGATGTATCCAGGCACAAGCCAGACCGAAAAGCTGGATGAGTTGCTTGGGTTGCACCGGCGCGTGTACAACACGGCGTTGGAAGAGCGCATTCGAGTGTACGGAGAAAGCAAAAAATCACTGGGCTTTGCCGCCCAATGCAAAGAGATTACGGTGTGGCGTAAACAATGCGAAGTCTTGGCGACGGTCAACGCACAATCATTGCAAGTTACCCTCAAACGTCTAGATCTGGCTTATGCTTCATTTTTTCGTCGTGTCAAAGCGGGGGAAACCGCGGGCTTCCCCCGATTCAAGGCGGTTCAGCGATTTAGCGGCTGGGGTTACAAGACTCATGGCGATGGCTGGCGGCTTCATGCTGGCGATAAAATGCGACACGGGCATGTCCGTCTGTCAGGTGTTGGCATGGTCAAGTTGCGCGGGCAAGCCAGAACGCCAGGCATCGTCAAAACAGCCGAAGTGCAACACAAGGATGGGCGCTGGTATTTGTCTGTTACCGTGGAGTGTGAACCTCGACGCACTGGCGGCACAGAGGCCATGGGAATGGACTGGGGCTTGGAAACCTTTGCGACGGTTTGCTCGGGCGAAAACGATACGCTGTCGGTGCCCAATCCCCGTTTTTTGGATAAGCCACAACGGCAAAAAATCAAAGTGCTAAAGCAGGCGGTCAGCCGCAAAACCAACAAGCGCAGCAATAATCGCCGCAAGGCTGTTGCCCTGTTATCGGCAGAATCTCGCCGCGTCGCAAATCGTCGCAAAGATTTTTTGCACAAAACTTCAGCCAAGTTGGTCAATCAATACGGCCTGATCGCCACCGAGCAACTGAGCATCAAGAACATGACCGCCAACGGCGGAGAGTATAAAAAAGGATTGAACCGCAGCATTCTGGATACCGCACCGTCAACTTTTCTAAACCTGCTCAAGACCAAAGCGGAAGAAGCTGGGTCATTGTGGGTGGAAGTACCGACCCGTCAGGTTAAACCTAGTCAGACGTGTCACCGGTGCGGTAGCCAGCGCAAAAAACTCTTGTCCGAACGGAAGCATCAATGCGATTGTGGCGCAAGCTGTAGTCGTGATGAAAACGCGGCCAGGGTAATGTTAAATTGGGCGTTATCGGGTAACGCCACCGGGCAGGAACTGTCCGAGGCGGGGAGCGGTTGTCGTTTAGCCGTGCAGAACCGCGAAACTCCACTTATAGCCGCCTTAGCGGCTTAGGTGGATGTAGTTCATTTTCAGGTAGATTTTGTTAGACTTGAACGATCAGGAACAACCTTAGTGGGCGGCCTCGAAATGGGGAACCGCATCCTGGGCCGTCTTGACCGGGTTATGATCGAAGTAGTGGGCCAGTTGTTTGACGTCGTCCCTGCTCAAGGTACCGGCATCGGCGTTGAGGTGCAGGTAACTGTTGAGGTAATCGTAACGTGCCTTGGCCAGATCCCGGCGTGACTGATAGTATTGGGATTGGGCGTTGAGCAGGTCGAGATTGACCCGTTCGCCCCCCAGAATGCTCAAGCGGGTCGCCTTGATCAACTGCTGAGCCGAATTTACGGCTTGCTCCAGAGCGCGAATCCGGGCGAAACTGCTCAGCACCAGGCCGTACTGCTTGTACAGATCCACCAGCACTTTATTGGTTTTGTCATCCAGATCGGACTGGGCCCGCTCCAGATTGGCCTTGGCCTGACTGGACAGGGCGGTGACATAGCCCCCGGCGTACAGCGGAATGCTCAGTTCGATCCCGATGGAACGTACGAACATGTCCTGGGCAAAGGTATAGATGGAGCCCTGATTGTTACGACTGACACTGCCCACGAGGTCTAGTTGAGGCGCGTGGCCGGCCTGGTCCTTCTTGACTTCCTGCGCGCTGGCATCCACCGCATACTTTTGCGCTGTGATTTCAGGGTTATGATCGAGCGCCAGGGCTTTCCACCCCTCAAAATCCTCCGGGTCGAGAGGGGAGGGATGAAATTCATCCGTCAGGGGTTCCAGATCAGGGATATCGGTTCCCACGATGCTGTTGAAACTGCGCTTGACCGTGGCCAGGTTTTCCTGGGCCTCGATCACCTGGGACTCGCTCAGGGCATACTTGGACTGGGTTTCCAGGGTATCGGTCAAGGTCCCCTGCCCTTTCTGGAACAACCGTTCATTGGCCTGCATCTGTTCGCCGTAAGCCGTATGTTGAGCCTGAACCAGGTCGAGTTGGTCCTGGGCATACAATACGTCCGTATAGGCTTGCACCAGGCGCAGGATCAGATCCTGGGCGTGTCCGGAAAACTGGGCATCACTGTAACTGGCCTGGGCCTTCCCCTGACGGTACATGGCCATGTCCCCCAGATTGAAGAGAGGCTGACGAAGGGACAGGGTCGTCACTTCACTGATGTAGTTGACTTGCTGGCCCGGCTGGGGAGACCCCACATTCGAAATGCCCAACAGGTTGGTGCCCTTTTGATAGTCCAGAGACAAGTTGGGTAATAACTTGGAACGTCCCAGGGCCACGTTTTGCGCCCCCGCATCCCGTTCATGTTGCGCCGAACGATAGGTGGGATCATTCTGCAAAGCGGAATCCAGAGCCTCTTCCAGCCCAATGGCCCCCCCTTGAGTGGAGACCAGTCCCAAAAGCAGGACGAGGAAAGTACGTCGATGGGCGGTTCTCATGCGCTCATTCCTCGCTCATTGAAGTCTTGATGCGATCGAACAGAGGTTTGAGCAGATAACTCATCATGGTTCGATTGCCGGTTTTGATGAACGCCTCCACGGGCATGCCGGGGCGCACTTGCAGGTTCCCCAGAAGCCGGACGCCTTTTTTTGTCACTTCCGCACGCATGGTGTAGTAGGATTGACCCGTTTTCTGATCGGTGAGACGGTCTGCCGATATCTCGATCACCCGCCCCGGAACATGTGGGGTGGTGTTCCGGTTGAAAGCCGGGAAGGTCATGTCCACTTCCAGTCCCGGATGCATCTTGTCGATGAGTTCCAAAGGAATTTTTCCTTCGATGATGAGGGCATCGTGGGAGGGGACCACTTCCATCATGGGCGCGCCAGGGGAAACGACTCCCCCCTGAGTGAATACCTTGAGGTCCACCACCGTGCCATCCACGGGTGATTTCACTTCCGTGTTGCGCTGATCGAAATCCTGGCTGGAAAGACGATGCTGGATCGTGATCGCTTCTTTTTCCACATCGGTCAATTGCTGGCGGACCTCTTTCCGGAAATCTTCCAGACGCTGATTCTTCTTCAATTTCATTTCGGCGGCCTGCCGTTGGGTATACCCCAGGCGCCCGCTCTCCTCGGCCAGAATACCGTTGACTTCCGCCTGGTTGCGCTGCAAATCCAGAAAACGGCTCTTGGCCACATAACCTTCCTTAACCAGATCACGCATGTTGTCGATCTGTTCCGTCAGGTATTGCAACTGCTGGGTGCGGCTGCTCCTGGCCAATTCCAATCCGGCAGCCTGCTGTTCCAGGCCCGCGATGTTCTCATCCATGGCAGAAAGTTCATTCTGCAAGGCTGAACGACGTGCCGTGAACAACTGTTGCTGCAGGGCCATGTCATCCTTGACCCGTGGATCATCGTCCTGGTGGTCCAGTAAGGCCTGGGGAAAGCGCACGGTGGCCTTGCCATCTCGCTCGGCTTCCAGGCGAGCCTCCACGGCCAGATCGGAGTCATACTGGGTTCGGCTCATCTCTGCCTGGGCCTTGGTCAGGGTATCATTCATGCGTACCAGCACCTGTCCCGCCTTGACCGTATCCCCTTCCTTGACCAGGATGGCTTCGACAATTCCACCAGGCTGGTACTGGATCTGCTTACGGTTGGTGGCCACTTCCACGATGCCGCTGATGGCTACCCCCTGATCCAGGGGCGCAAAGATCGCCCACAACAGGAACCCCCCTACCCCGCCCAATACGATCCACCAGCCCATGCGGGTGTATACCCGATCATCGGTCTTGATGATCTCCACGGCCGTGGCATCAATGATTTCAAGTTTCTTGTGTGATAATGGATTCACGGGATTCATCATGCCCCCTTCCCTGCCGCCGGAGCGGCTTGCTGTGCTGGTTGCTGCGCCTGCTGAAGTTGCTGTTGCTGGGCCAGGTGGGCCAATACCTGGTCGGTGGGACCAAAGAGTTGAGCCACCCCATCCCGAATCAGGAGCAACTTGCTGGTCGCACTGATGATACTGGTTCGATGGGTGATGAGGACGATGGTTTTTTTGCGTTGGCGCAGTTCCATGATGGCGCGCACCAAAGCCTGTTCCCCCACATCATCCAGATTGGAATTTGGCTCATCCAGCACCAGGACTGCCGGGTCGCCGTACATGGCCCGTGCCAGTCCTAAGCGTTGTTTCTGTCCGCCCGACAACCCATTCCCCCCATCTCCCAGGATCGTGTCATAGCCCTTGGGCAATTGCAGGATCAGGTCATGCACCCCCGCGCGCTGCGCTGCTTCCACCACCAGTTCCGGAATCACCGCACCGAAACGGGCGATGTTTTCACTCACGGTACCCTCGAACAGTTCGATGTCCTGAGGCAGATACCCCAGATACGGCCCTAACTGGTCCTTGTTCCACTGCACCACATCCGCACCATCCAGACGTACCTTGCCCACCGCCGAGGGCCAGACCCCCACCAGCAAGCGCGCAAGGGTGGATTTACCCGAACCACTGGGCCCGATCACGCCCAGAACATCGCCCGGCGCAATGGCCAGATTGAGCCCCTTGATCACGGGAATATTCGATCCCGGAGGAGCCGCCGTCACATTCTCCACCGTGAGGACCCCCTCTGGAGGCGGCAGTTCCATGCCCGGCATACGCGGCGGATTGGTGGCCAGGAGGAGCACCAGGCGTTCGTAGGCACTGCGCGTGGCACTGAACTGCCGCCACACGCTGATGAGCAGTTGCACCGGCCCCATGGCCTTGCCCATGAGGATGGAGCCAGCAATCATCATCCCCGGGGTAATGCTGCCCTTGATCGCCAGCCACCCCCCCACGCCCAGTACCAGGGATTGGGAGGTCACCGACATGAACTTGGTCACGGCGCCCACAATCCCTGCCTTTTCGCTGGCTTCGGCTTGCAGGGCGATGAAACGGGAATGCAGGGTGTACCAGCGTCCCTGCAAATGGGGCAACATTCCCATGGCTTCAATCACTTCGGCGTTACGCAGGTTATTGCTGGCCAGATTACTGGAGGTAATGGCCAGAGTATTGGCCTCGGAAAGGGGTTTATGGGAGACTTTTTCATTGAGCCAAGCCAGCCAGATCAGGATCAGGGTGGTGACAAGGGAAAACAGCCCCAACCAGACATTGAATAAAAAGATGACCAACAGGTAAATGGGAAACCACGGCGCATCAAAAAAGGCAAAGAGGGCATTGCCGGTCATGAACTGGCGCAAGGCCGTCAAATCCTGCAGGGCCTGCCCCGCATTGCCGCCGGCTTTCCTGAGACTTTGCTCGAAAGCCGCCGTATACACCCGTTTGTTGAGTTTTTCATCCAGTTTGGCCCCTACCCGGATCAGGATGAAACTGCGCACGAATTCCAGGGCACTCATGAAGATATACGCCCCCACGGCCATGATCGTGACCATCAGCAGCGTCACCTCATTGCGGCTGGGCAAGACCCGATCATAAACCTGAAGCATATATAAGGAGGGGGCCAGCATCAGCAGATTGATGATGGCACTGAACACCCCGACTGTTCGAAATACGCTACGGTAGGCCAACACCGCCTGACCGATTTCATTCTGAGGGATTTTGGGGAATGAATAAGGGGGTTTCATGAAGGTTTTTTCAGGGGGTTATTATTCGGTGGCCGACAGCACCGCGTGATATTAATCACCAAAGTAAAAGTGATGCTGATCACAATAATCTAGCATATCCCCGTATTTCTGTCCACACAAACCGGACTGGGGCTTCTTGTCCCTACAGGGGGCCATCTCAGAGGGTTGCCAAACAATCCGCCAGTCCCGTTGCCGGGATGACTTCGACCCCGGGTGTCAATGGATGAACCGTGCTTATCGGGTTAACGCACATGCCACAAATATCAGTGCGATCCCCGACCATCAAGCGGGGTACATTCGCCGTAAATGGCGGAAACTCTGGTGTTTTCTGCGTTCAAAGAGCGTAATTCCACCCCTTTGTGGGATAGGTGCTCCGGTGTGTGTGGCAACCCGATAAGCACGGAATAACGTATTGCCATTGTTGCCTCCATACCTCAAAGTTAAATTTTTGAGGCGACAACTAGTCTGACACTTGGGGCAACCGCCAAACCGTCAGTAACAACTTCATGTAACACTTTCTTGTTACGAAAGTATTTGAAAACCGAAATTCAACGCAGTGCTGTCTTCAACAAAACAGCCGTTACTGACGAATTTATTTTTTACGGGCGTTTAGGCGATTGAATACTTTGGGAGAACAAGCATGAAGTTGAGTGGTTTAGGTGTTTTTGGAGCCTTGTTGCTACTGAGCGGATGTTCAATATTTCAGAAAAATGACATACCGGACCCGAACGTCAGTAACACCGCATCAAAGAATCTCAAGGATGTGGCGGATGCTGTTTATAACGAGTTGCGACAAATTAACGCGCCGGCTCCGGTACCGAGAGTGAATCCAGAATCCGTTCATGGGTGCTCTACCCGCCTGGTGTCAATTGACCTGGATGGCGATGTAATGTTGCTGATCGACGATATGGTAAAAGCAAAGTATTGTCAGGTTCGGGTGGTTGGCAAAAAACCCCCGCAGGACATTGTTCTGTCTTTGCACTATAAGGTGAAACCCTTGTGGACGGTCCTTGAGGACGCAGGGGTTCAGATGGGAAACCTCGGTTCTATCTCGGTCGGAGAGAATTCGGTGGTTTTTGACTTTACGCCAGGGGTCCAGAAGTAATGGATAAACATCCTTCTTAATATTATGAAGTACGGGGTGGTTCGTTCAAAACTGGCAAAATGCGCCGTTCTTTCCGCTGGAATCGTTTTCGGTTTTTCGGCTTTTTCGGCGGATGACACATCATTAACCGATCTGGTCAACTTCAAGGTTTCCTCAGAAACCCTTGATGCGTCAAAACTGTCTGCTATCCGGGAAAACGGTTTGGCGGCAGGGGTTCAGGGCGCGTTGAATCTCGTCCAGCACGACCAGTTTGTCGGAATGCCGACTCAACCCATCTCCGCGAGAATCCCCTCGCTTTAGCCATGGGGAGGAAAGCGGGAAGTTGGTTTTGACTTAGATTTGTCTTGCATTATATATCTAGTATCTGTATAATTAGTACATGAACGATTACACCATAAAATACAAGAGCAACCTGAACGTAGTTTACTCCTGCAAGTACCAGGTTATTTGGTGTCCTAAGTATCGGCGTTCGGTTTTAGTGAAGGGCGTTGACGTTCGTCTGAAAGAAATTATACAAGACGTTGCTACTGAGTATAAATGTGAAATATTGGAACTTGAGGTTATGCCGGATCATGTACATTTACTGGTAGAGGTTGACCCCCAGTTCGGAATACACCGGCTGATTAAGTTGATGAAGGGCAGGTCATCCAAATTGATACGTGAAGAGTTTAAGTGGATAAAGTCGCGGCTACCGACCTTGTGGACGAATAGTTACTTTGTATCGACGATTGGCGGCGCACCGCTTGAAGTGGTTAAACAATATATCGAGCAGCAAAAACACAAATGAAACGCACCGCCACGCCCACCTTTGTTCTCAGCATTCCCCTGGTTGTGAAACCCGGTGAAGACCGGATACTGATCGGGCGCATGGAGGCGGGTAGGCGTTTGTACAACGCCATTTTAGGCGAAGCACTACGCCGCCATGGCTTGCTGAAGCAGTCCAAAGACTGGCAGCACACCCGCACCATCGCCGACAAGAAATTGCGCTCCGACGAGTTTAAGCGGCTCTCGAAAGAAGCAGGGTTCACGCCTGCGGCCATCATCACCTTTGCCCGTATCTGCAAAAATGAAGCGGGATGGAAAGACCGGCTTGGTTCTAACGTAACCCAGCGCATCGCGGAGCAGGTGTTCGCAGCCGTGCAGCAATACGCCTTTGGTAAACGCGGTCGCCCACGTTTTAAAGGTGCTTCCCGCCCCCTGCATTCGCTTGAGGCAACCACCAATGCGGCCAACATCATCTGGAAGCCTGAAACGGGCTGTATCGAGTTTGGCGACCTCACGCTACCGGCCTTGCTACCCTCCAAAACACAAGACCCGTATTTGCACCAAGCGCTCACCAATAAAACAAAGTATTGCCGCGTGCTGTGGCGCGTTGTTTCCGGCTCACGCCGCTGGTTTGTGCAACTCATGCAGGAAGGCATCGCCCCGGCAAAGCACGAGCAGGCTTGTGGCGAAATCGTTGGTCTGGACATCGGTCCGAGCACGGTTGCTGTGGTCGGCGACAACTCCGCATCGCTGGTGAAATTCTGCGACACCGTGGTTCAGCCATGGAAAGAAACCCGCCGCTTGCAACGTGCCATGGACAGGTCTAAACGTGCCACGAACCCGCTCTGTTTTAACGCTAACGGGACGTGGAAAAAAGGCCAGAAGTTCACACCATCGAAACGTTACACGGCAATCCGCACTGAGTATGCGGAAGTAGAACGCAAGCTGGCGGCTGAGCGCAAACGCGCCCACGGCGAGCTTGCAAACCAGATTCTCGGACTGGGAAATGTCATCCAGTCCGAAACCCTGTCTTACCTCGCCTTCCAGAAGAATTATGGCAAGAGCGTGAAAGTCAGAGCACCCGGAATGTTCGTCGAACAATTGCGTCGCAAGGCTGAAAGTGCTGGCGGCAAGTTGATTGATTTGCACACCTGGTCGCTGAAAATGTCGCAGTACGACCACACCACCGGAGTTTTCACAAAGAAGCCGCTCAGTCAGCGGTGGCATGTGCTGGGTGACGGGTCGGGAGTAGTGCAACGGGATGTGTATTCCGCATTCCTCGCACGCTGCGTTATGAGCAACACGCACCGCCCATCCCATATCGAAACGATGTGGGCGGCTCAGAAACCTGTGCTGCTGCAAACGGGGTGGCTGCGTTCCGAACCTGCGAAGATAGAGCCTTCGGGCAAAATCACGGTGGCAACACCGTTAGAGCAGGTCGTTTGTGATAGAGGGTTTGCCATCGGTCATGGCCTGGATGCTGTAGCGGCGACGCGAGAGCCAGGAGACCCCGGTGGATTCGCCCTTAGAACCCCCTGCCTTTAGGCATGGGGAGGTTTAGGATACAAACTCGCAACGCGTGCCTGCGCCAGCGCTTTGGCCAGGGTGGTTTTACCCGACTGTCGGGGGCCAAGCAAGGCGACGGCCGGAAATTCTTTCAGCGCACGGTCAGTGACCGGAAAAAGTTTTCTCGTTATCATCCTTGCATATTAAAACATTAGATATTAATATACAAGGACACAGATGCCGTCTTGCACGGTTCTTGTTTCTAACGCCAGGTCAACTCATCTCTGCGAGAATCCCCTCGCTTTAATGTGAAAGAAGTGAAAGAAGTGAACACTTGTCCGCGCATTCCCCCATCGCGCAACCTGTCGCAAAACAGTTGTTGGTGTTATATTAAGTACCTTATCGTGTACCGGAGTGTGTCATGGATTTTGTAACCACTAAAGAACTGCGCGCGGAATCCGGCAAGGTATGGGCCAAACTGGAAGCGGGTGAAGACATTGTCATCATGCGTAACGGCAAGCCATTTGCTCTGATGGTACACACTGAATCCGCAAGGCTGGAAGATGATCTACGGGCTATCAGGGCAGAACGCTTTGCCGAGAACATTCGCAAAATTCAGCAGAGTTCCGTTGAGCAAGGGCTGGACAAAATGACAATGGAAGAAATTGATGCCGAAATTGCACTGGCGCGCAAAGAGCAAAAGGTACGCAGTGCGGGCAGTCATTGATACCAACATTCTGGTATCGGCACTGCTCACTCCCAGCGGTGTGCCAGCACAATTGATTGCCGCGATCCGCACTCAGGCCCTGACTCCTGTCATCAGCGAGAGTATTATTGCGGAATATACCAATGTTTTGAGCCGCCCCAAATTCGGTTTCGCAAGCAACCGGACTGCCCGTCTGCTCGAAGATATGAAAGGGCTGGCGCTGTTTCTAAAGCCGCAGCCTATTCCACTCCAGGACTTGCCAGACCCGGACGACGCACCTTTCATCGCTGCCGCACTCACCGCAGATTGCGTGATCATAACTGGCAATAGGAAGCATTATCCGCCGAAAACCGGGGTTGAAGTTCTTTCGCCCGCCGAAGCACTCTCTTGTCTATCAGGTTAAAATTTGCGACTGCGGTCCGGGTAGAACAGGAAGCAGATTTCATCCTGATCTTCATACATCATGCCGATAACCCTCTAAGCCAGTGAGCCGCATCGGTTATTCTGATTTTGTTGCGGAACTCTTCCTGCCGCAACCCATACACAATCTGAACGGCCTCTGCATCCGGAAAGTTTTCAGCAAGGCGTGACAAACTTCTGTGCGGTTTATCGTCGCCCCGCTTGCATTCGATCATTTGTGTCAACTTTCCATCTTCGCTGAGTGCAAAATCGATTTCAGTCCCGTCCTTGGTGCGAATGTAATGCAGTCCTGCAGATCTTCCCGCGCTATCCTGTAACAAATGTACCTGCTTCAATAACATTCCCGCCACGGCATTTTCCAGGCGCAAGCCCTGATTACCTTTCACCAGGCCTGTATCAAAAAAATAAACTTTGGGGCTTTTCAAAATTGCGCGGGCGATATTGTGATGCCACGGCTGAACGGTAAATACAATAAATAACGCCTGCAGAATATCCAGGTAGCGTTTCAACGTGGCGGGGGAAACCGCCAGATCGCGGGCCATGGATGCCAAGGACAGGGGGGATCCAACGCGTTCGCGCAATAATTCGACGAACAGGCGCATCGTATTGATTTCGTGCACACGAGAAAACTCCAGTACATCTTCACGGATCAGATCGTTGAAATACTGTGCTCTCCAACGATCGGCCAACACGGAATCATGCGCGAGGCACGGTTCGGGAAAGCCTCCTCTTTCCAGCAAATGATCCAAGGCATCAGCGGGTAGAACGTGCTGCTGTTCACACCACTCGCGCACCGAAAACGGGTGCAGACGGAAAGCAAAATAACGACCCGCCAGCGATTCACCGCCTTGACGAAATGTTTCCATGCGCGCACTACCCGTCACCAACAGTGCCTGTCCAGGAGAACGCCCGTCCACCACTCCCTTCAGCCAGCCTTTCCAGCCATGCATTTTGTGGATTTCATCCATGACGAGCAGATTGGCTCGTGGATTCCACGACTGGCGTTGCAGCACCCCCCGGTCCGGCAAGACATCCCAGTTGAGGTATTGAGCATTTCCGAACAACGGCATCAACTGACGCGCAAGCGTGGTCTTGCCCACCTGTCGCGGACCGGTCACCACCACCATCTTGGTGGCCAAGTCGTTGCATACTCTATCATCAAGGTAGCGTTTCATCGTCTAATCGTACAACAAATTCAATAAAGTCGCGACTTTATTATTTAATCATTCAAAAAAGTCGTAATTATGCCGTGATCATTGTTCCCTTGCGCCAGTGCGTGATTTCCATCACCGATCTATGGAAACACCCTGCGCAAGGACAACAGTTGTCTACATCGAGACTACAAGATTCCTGCTTCGCTACACATCAGCATTCACGCCAGGCGAATGTGCCGCATGCGGCCACGTTCACCAGGACAACCGGGTCGGAATTGACTGTGTAACGTCGAGTTTCCCAATATCCCCGCCCTGATGCCCTTTATGGGCACGCACAGCGCCGGCGAGGTTTTACGGCGCACAGGATAAACATTTCAATTGGACGGTATATTAGGTTACACTTGGTCGGCATGAACAACCCGATTTTACATCCCCGTTTTGCACTCCATCACCTGACGGATGCGCTAAAAGACACGCCGGTAGTGCTGATTCACGGCCCACGTCAATGCGGAAAAACCACACTTGCCCGAGTTGTGGGTGATGAGGCTGGCTATTCGTATATCAGTTTCGATGATGATATTTTACGAGCCTCGGTTAAAGCCGATCCGGTGGGGTTTGTGGCAGACTTGCCGGACAAGGTGGTGCTGGATGAGGTGCAACGGGTTCCCGAATTGTTTACTGCGCTAAAAGTTGCTGTGGATCGCGACCGTCGTCCAGGACGATTCATTCTGACTGGTTCAGCAAACGTGCTACTGGTACCGAAGTTGGCAGACTCGCTGGCAGGACGCATGGAAATTTTGCGACTGCACCCGCTCGCTCAGTCAGAACTGGCAGCAAGGCGGCCAGATTTCCTGGATGCCTTGTTTGGCAAAGGTTTCAAGATAAATCAACAAGTACGTTTGGGCAAGGATCTCGCCGAACGGATTGCGGCAGGCGGCTATCCCGCCGCGCTTGCTCGACCGTCATCACGCAGGCGCGTCACTTGGTATCGTGATTATATCGAAACACTTGTTCAGCGTGATGTACGGGATTTGGCACGCATCCGTTCGCTGGATGTGCTTCCACGTTTGCTTACCCTGGCAGCAGGACAGACGGCAAGATTGCTCAACTTGGCTGATCTGGCATCTCCTTTTCAATTGAGTCGCCCGACAATACGGGATTATGTGACGTTACTGGCGCACGTATTTTTATTGGAAGAGTTACCGCCATGGCATAACAATCGCTTGAGCAGGCTCGTTAAAACTCCCAAACTTCATTTGGGAGATACGGGGCTTGCCTGCGCTTTGCTTGGTGTAGATGCCGCAGCATTATGGGCAGATCGCACCCTGTTGGGACAATTGCTGGAAACTTTTATTTTTCAGGAACTGCGCCGCCATGCGAGTTGGCAGGATGGTCTGATCACCTTTTATCACTTCCGCGACAAAGAAGGAACAGAGGTGGACATTGTACTGGAAGGGAGTGGCCAACGTGTGGCGGGGGTCGAGGTAAAAGCTGCGGCTACGGTGACGGCAAGCGATTTTCGCGGGTTACGGAAATTGAAGGAAAGTACGGGAGAACGCTTTGCTGGAGGGGTGGTTTTATATGATGGCGAGGTAACGACTCCCTTTGGAAACGGATTGTTTGCTGTTCCCATACGTAGCCTATGGGACGGGGACTGATCCTTATTGGCGAGGTGTTCATAGGTCGTCTTCGCGCACAGCCAGCATAGGTTCCACCATTTCTTCCAGGCGCATGGCCTGGCTCAGCACAAAGTCTTTCAGTTTTTGCACAGTTGCCTGCTCCGATACCCGATAAACGGGGTCGTCGGCCAGGGGGCCAACTGACGATCGGGCCGCTCTGGCCATGTTGCGCATCTCCCGCGCCAGCAGGCTGCGCGGCATTCGCGTACGCTTGGCAAAGTCTGCAACGTCGTATGGTGCAACCGCGTCCAGGTCGAACTCGTCACCAAAAGCCATGGCAAGTTCATGGTCAACAGCCGGAAATTGCACCACACTCACAAGGTCGTAAAACGGAGCCAGCGCCAGTCCTTCCGGCCGGGAATAGAACGACACGTTTTTCCCGTGCGCGTCGGAATTTCCGATGAGAAACTGAAACAGCGCCCATCGTAGCAGGGCAAGTCGAATCGTTGCCTTGTTTGAAGCGTGTTGGACGACAGAGAACAATCGTTCAAAGTTGATGCCTTCCCGAATGTTCCTGACATCTCGGCCGCTACCCAGGTTACGCTCATACTTGAAGCTTACGGGCAAATCGAGGGCTTGGCAGGTATCGATGATGTGGATGCGGCGCACGCCGTCGGCAGTGCGCTGACGGTCGAAACGCTCGACCACCAGCACTGGGTCGGGAAGGCGCCGGATTTCCACGTGAGCAACCTCCAGCCTCAAGACTGCGGCGAGCCGCATGCAGTAATGCTCGTTGACCACCAGACCAGCCATGTCAGGGGTAACCGGCTCGGGCTTCAGGATGTGGGTTGAAGCGAATCGTGAGTTGGCCAAGTACATGCGATCATCAGCCAGGTAAACGGGTAATTTGTCTTGATACCCCGCAATGGACAGCCGAACCTTGCCATCCCAGATTGCAAGCGGCACCTGAGCCCGCTCGGCGATACGCTCGCGTAATTCAGTTTCCTTGATTTCGCGCAGGGATTCGTTATCTGGCCCCGGCATTTCGCCTTCGGGCAGGAAACTCAGTGCCCCCGTGGTTTCCCGCCCGATAGTGCGAATGAGGCCGTAAATATTGCTCTTGGTTACCCGCTCTGCCCGGGCAACGATATCCAGGGCCTGGCCCTCTGGCAGGAGGTTTTCGATGAACCGTCGAATATTGCCGAATGAACCGGTCTGGTTGTTCGCGCCGCGCAGGGGGAAGGCTGGTGATAAAGCATAAGCATGCTTTCCTGCTAACCAGCCGTCGTCGTAATCGAAGGTGAATGTATCCGTCTGAGGATCGAAGCGAACAGCACCGACGATGATGTCTCTGTCGTAGATATCCAGAACGTAGGTCATTTTGACGGCGTCTCTCTGTGGCTGGCGAGCAGTTCTCCGACATCTTCGCGCGGGACAACCATGAGGACGAGCCCCAGACCATCAAGGATACGCAGCAGTTTATCGGTTGACATACCGACCTGGCCGTTCTCCAGTTTAGACATCGAGCCAGAGGCCACGCCGCACAGTGCAGCGGCATCGTCGATGCGCAACCCACTCTTTGTGCGCCGGTGCCGGACGTGGCGACCCAAGTCCCCCAGGGTTTTCACTTCCGGGGTGCTTAGGGGTGGGGTAACGACAATGGTACGCATAATTTCACTTTTGTGTGATTATAGATCGCTATAAGAGGTAATCGATATAAATTTCACTATTTTTATATTATAGAGATTTTAATCACAAAAACAACAATAATCTTGTTATCATGAAACTATTGTACCAAGTTAACGTTGTCACCGCTCTTTGGGGCTGTTCCAGGGATTGCGGATGAGCGCAAAAACAGGTAGACCCTTGGGATTGTTTGAACTTGTTCGAAAATTCACGACGTATCAGACAAAGATTTTAAACACTCAAACCGTTTGAGGGGCGGTAGAATGCCAGCATGCCGCCCCCTTCCCCCCCTCCCACACCCGCGTACAACGTCAATCAGCAATTGCTGAGGTATTTGGGCCTGGCAACCGTCGTGGGGATATCCGGCTCTCTTGCCGTTCTCGCCTTCCACCAGTTTCTTTTGTGGCTGGAGGACATCCTGTACGGCTCACACCAAGGGTTGGTAGCCAATGCCGCCCACCTGTCGCCGGGGATTCGGGTACTTGTTCCGGCCTGCGGCGGATTGATTGCAGGACTGATCCTGCAATATTTCCTTCTCGCCAGAAAAAATGATTCCGGAACAGATTACATGGAAGTGATCGCGGCAGGCAGCGATGTTCCCGTGCGCTCCTCACTGTTAAAGTCGGTAGCCTCCGCCGCCACAGTGGTTTCGGGGGGATCGATTGGGCGCGAGGGTTCCATGGTCCAACTGGCCGCACTGACCGGAAGTATTTTCGGCAGCATCCTTCGCCTGACCGCTGCAGAGCGACGTTTTGCGGTGGCCTGCGGTGCGGCGGCGGGACTGGCTGGCGCTTACAATACACCGATTGCCGGCGCGCTGTTCGTCGTTGAAATTATTCTGGGCGAAATCAGGGTGAGAAGCCTTGGGCCCCTTTTATTGGCCGCGGCGATTGCCGATTTTGTGGTGCGTCACGTCAGTGGTGCCGCGCCCATCTTCGCGGCAACGCCCGGCAATTTGCAGAGCCTGATGGAACTGCTCATGGTGGTGGGAATGGGACTCGTTTCGGGGCTGTTGGGACCTTTGTTCATTGTGGCATTGGATCGCACCCATCATTTTTTTGCCCAACTACACCTGCCCCTCTGGCTGAAAATGACCTGTGCAGGGTTGGCCGTGGGGGGACTTTCGGCCATCCGTCCAGAAGTATGGGGAAATGGCTATTCGGTGATCAATTCATTGCTCCATCAATCGTGGTTGTGGCAAAACATTCTGCTTATCCTGGGGCTGAAAATACTGGCAACCATTCTGACCTCCGGTTCGGGGGCGGTGGGTGGGGTGTTTACACCCACGTTGTTTATCGGGGCGGCACTCGGGACACTGGCTGGCCATATGGCCCAAACTTTTCTACCAGAAACTTCATTAACTGCTTTTACCTTGGTGGGCATGAGCGCATTTCTGGCTGCCGTGACTCATGCCCCATTGACAGCGGTAATGATGGTGAGCGAAATGACCTCCGGTTACGGGCTCGTCCCTGCGTTGTTGGTGGCCAGCCTGACCGGTCATTACATCTCTTCCGTTTTGCATCCGCCCTCCATTTACGCGCGTTCGATTCCAACCGACCATCCCACTCAAACCCCCCCCACCATTTCATTCTGAACACAGAGAACCGGGCAATGAGATTTTTCTCGCAGGTGAGGCACGGATCGGTCCTGTCTCATTGAACAGGACAACTGTATATTGCTTGTCTGGCACGTCATTTTAAAGAGCCGTTCAATCCTCTTGGCAAACCGGCAAAAGTCAGATAGAATTGCGCTTCTCTACAATATCGATCAAAAGATATTGACCTTTCGAGGTGTCTGTCCCCATCGTCTAGAGGCCTAGGACATCGCCCTTTCACGGCGGTAACCGGGGTTCGAATCCCCGTGGGGACGCCAATAAAATCATGTAGTTAGCGGAATAATCAGACGGATCTTTCCTCCGTACGGACTCGGTACGGAAAAGCCGTTCCCGTTTCATGGTTTTTACCGGGTTTCAGGATCAAGGATCAAGGTGATTGCATGAGACGGTTTCAGGGTTCGGACTTGGCTATGTAAAACCTTTGACCAGATACTCGCGCACGCGCTCGGTGGCCCAGATGCGAAACTGGGTACCTTGCCGGGACTTGACCCGGTGGCCGACCGAGAACTGCGTCATGTAACGAAAGTGGAAGCGTTGCCATTCCATCATCGTGATCCCTTTGATCGACTTCTGATCACTCAAGCCAAGGCTGAGCGCATGACTTTGGTTACGGCAGATTCTGTCCTATCCTCCTACGGTATTCGTTGCCTCTGGTAGATGACGGGTATACGCAGGATTTCCCATGTGTGCGGTGGGGTCTTTGTTTCCGGATTTGTATCCCGCAGGAAGGGTTGACGATCTGGGGGCAGAAAATACCCGCCTTGGCCGAAGTCACCGCACCCTCCGAACCGACCACTGCAATAAATGGCGGAAAGTGCCGCAACCTCTTATAATGGCATTGTAAAAATCCATGTCATTTTTTTGAGTATACCGGCTCATGACCTCAGCACTTTCCACCCAACTCGATGCTTTGGGGCAACGGGCCCGCCAGGCCGCCCGTTTGGGCGCACGCGCCAGCACTGCGGCAAAAAATCAGGCGCTGCGCGCAGCAGCCCGGATTCTGCGCCGAGATCAGGAAAACCTCTTGACAGCCAATGCGCAGGACGTGGCCCATGCCCGTGCCCACGGACAGGATGCAGCCTTCATCGAGCGCCTCACCCTGACCCCCAAATCCATCGAAGCCATGGCCAGCGGACTGGAACAGATTGCAGACCTGCCTGACCCGGTGGGCGCGATTAACGGGTTGACCCGTCGTCCCTCAGGCATCGAGGTGGGGCAAATGCGGGTCCCCCTCGGCGTCATCGCCATCATCTATGAATCCCGTCCCAATGTCACCGCCGATGCCGCCGGCCTTTGCCTCAAGTCGGGCAATGCCTGTCTCCTGCGGGGAGGGTCTGAAGCGCACCATTCCAACCAGACCATTGCCCGCGCTTTGCATGAAGGTCTGGAATCCGCCCAACTCCCCACCGATCTGATTCAGGTATTACCCATGACCGACCGGGCGGCGGTGGACATTCTGGTCACTCTGACCCAATGGGTGGATGTGGTCGTCCCGCGCGGAGGAAAGGGGCTGATCCAACGCATTTCGGCCCTGGCCAGGGTACCGGTGCTGAAACACCTGCACGGCGTCTGTCATACCTACATCGATGCCGATGTGGACATTCCCATGGCCCTGCGCGTGGCAGACAATGCCAAGACCCAACGCTATGGCACCTGCAACACCATGGAAACCCTTTTGGTGCACCAGGACATTGCCTCTTCCATCCTGCCCCCCCTGGCCGCCCTGTATCAGGCCAAAGGCGTGGAACTGCGGGGGGATGAAGCGACCTGCTCGCTGATTCCCGGAGCCATCCCCGCCACGGAAGAAGACTGGTCCACCGAGTACCTGGCCCCGATCCTGTCCATTCGGGTCGTGCCCGATCTGGACGCTGCCCTCGATCATATTGCCCGGTACGGCTCCCAGCATACCGATGCCATTCTCACCCACCATTGGGAACATGCCCAACGTTTCCTGCGCGAAGTGGATTCCAGCTCCGTCATGGTCAACGCTTCCACCCGCTTTGCTGATGGCTTTGAATACGGATTGGGGGCAGAAATCGGCATTTCCACGGATAAATTGCATGCACGGGGCCCCGTTGGCCTGGAAGGATTGACCAGTCAGAAATATATCGTGCTGGGACACGGGGAAACACGCACCGGATGAAATCCATGATTGGTGTACTGGGCGGGACCTTCGACCCGATCCATGATGGGCACTTGGCCATGGCCCAATTTGCCCGTTCCCAACTGGATCTGGCCAAAGTTCTGCTGATTCCGGCGGGGTTTCCCTGGCAGCGAGAACCGCGGGCTTCCGCCGAAGACCGTCTGCGCATGGCCGAGTTGGCCATTGCCCAGCAGCCCTTCATCGAAGTGGATGCACGGGAGGTTCGCCGTCACACCCCCACCTATACCCTGGACACCCTTGAGGAATTGCGCGCATCCTATGGCAGCGATCAATCCTTTTGTCTGATTCTGGGCAGTGACGCCTTCTTCAACCTCCCCACTTGGAAAGAGTGGATGCGCGTGCTGGATCTGGCCCATGTGGCCGTGCTGTGCCGTCCAGGATTTGACCTGCCCGTGGAACACTTTACCCCCCCTCTGCGCGAAGCCTGGAATGCACGGCAGAGCAGTGTTTCAGACCTCCAGAATTCCCTTGGAGGACGAATGATTCGCCTGGAAATGCCGCCCGTTCCCATTTCCTCCACCCAGATCCGTCATGCTCTGGCCCATTCCCTCCCCTCGCTGGAGGGTTTGTTGCCCCCACCCGTGTTGAATTACATTGAAACCCACCACTTATATCGCCTCCCATGAACCCATCCCTGTCTACTGTTCCAAATTCTCTCCTGCCCACCGTACTGAACGCCCTTGAAGACATCAAAGCAAAGAATATCGAAGTTTTGGATGTTCGTGCGCTGACCAGTCTGTTTGACACCCTGGTCATTGCCAGCGCCGATTCCACCCGCCAGACCCGCGCACTGGCACACCATGTAGCAGATGAGGTTCGCAACGCCGGAAAAAAAGTTCTGAGCATGGAAGGTCTACAGAGTGGGGAATGGATCCTGGTGGATCTGGGCTCCATCATTGTTCACCTCATGCAACCCATGATCCGTGATTATTATGATTTGTCTTCCCTGTGGAAAGGCCCCCTCAGGCCAGCATCGCTCATCGCCCAGGACCTCGCTCCTTGAAATTGCGTCTGCTCACCTTGGGCCAGCGCATGCCTGCCTGGGTCACTGAGGCATCCCGGACCTACGCAGCACGCATGCCCCGTGAATTCTCCCTGGACGTGGTGGAACTGAGGGCAGCCCCCCGTCAGGACGGACGCACGCGCGAACAACTGTTGACCCGTGAAGCCGATGATCTTCTGACCACCCTGGGCAGCACCCCTTTTCATGCCCTGGATGAACGGGGCAGTCTCTGGACCACCCTGGAACTGGCCAAAAAACTGGAGCAGGCTCAGCAAACCGGGGACTCCCTGGCTTTTGTGATCGGCAGTGCCGATGGTCTTCATCCCCGCATTTTTCAGCACTCGCGCGCGCCTCTGGCGCTTTCGCGCATGACCTTGCCCCATGGTCTGGCACGGGTTTTGATGGTGGAACAACTCTACCGTGCCGTCATGATCCTGAAAGGGCACCCTTATCATCGAGACAGTTGAGGATAACCCTGTGAACAATCAGATCCTGGTCAATATCACTCCGCAGGAAACCCGCATCGCCATCATGGAGTTGGGCGTCCCCCAGGAAATTCATGTCGAACGCTCCTCGGCACGGGGAATCGTGGGAAATATCTACTGGGGACGGGTGGCCCGTATCCTGCCGGGCATGCAATCGGCCTTTGTGGATCTGGGGCTGGAACGGGCGGCTTTCCTCCATGTCGGCGATATCTGGACCCCCCGTCATACGGACAACCCTCCCCGCCCCATTGAAAAAACCCTTTCCGAAGGTCAAACCCTGCTGGTTCAGGTCATCAAGGACCCCATTGGCACCAAAGGTGCCCGTCTCTCCACCCAGATCAGCATCGCAGGCCGTTATCTGGTCTATCTCCCCCAGGAAAATCATATCGGCGTTTCACAACGGATCGAAAGTGAAGATGAACGGCAAACCCTGCGCGAACGGGTTCAAAACCTGATTCCCCACTGTACCCAAGGGGGATTCATCGTCCGCACCGTGGCCGAATCCACCTCCGACAAGGAACTTCGCCATGATCTGGAATACCTGACCCAGCTCTGGACCGAATTGCAGGCAGCCTGTCGTCAAGCCACGGCCCCCTATCTTCTGTATCAGGATCTCAGCCTGGGACAGCGGGTCATCCGCGACTTCGTGATGGAGGATACCGACCGAATCATGGTGGATTCCCGGGAAAATCATGCCAAATTAATGGAATTTGCCCAACATTATTGTCCTCATGCACTTCCCTTCCTGGAGCATTACAGCGGAGCCCGTCCGCTCTTTGATCTCTTCGGCGTGGAAGAAGAAATCGAAAAAGCCCTGTCACGCCGGGTCGACCTGAAATCAGGCGGATACCTGATCATCGACCAAACTGAAGCCATGACCACCATCGACATCAATACCGGAGGCTTCGTGGGGCACCGTAACTTCGATGAAACCGTTTTCAAGACCAACCTCGAAGCCGCTCATGCCGTTGCCCGTCAACTGCGCCTGCGCAATCTGGGGGGAATCATCATCGTCGATTTCATCGACATGGACCTGGAGGAACACCAACAGACCATTCTCGAGGAATTTCGCAAAGCCCTGGCACGGGATCGCACCCGCATCACGGTCAACGGGTTCACTTCCCTGGGCCTGATCGAATTGACCCGGAAACGCACGCGTGAAAGTTTGGCCCATGTGCTGTGCGAACCCTGCCCTTGTTGCAAAGGCAGCGCCCAACTCAAGACTCCCCAGACCGTGTGTTATGAAATCCTGCGCGAAATCGTGCGCGTTGCCCGCCAATACGACGCACGGGAGTTTCGCATCATCGCCCACCCGCTGGTCACCGATCTTTTTCTGGACGAGGAATCCCAGACCCTGGCCAATGTCAGCGACTTCATTGGCAAACCCATTACCCTGCAGACCTCCAACGATCCCAATCAGGAGCAGTACGACGTCATCTTTACATGAGGCGCTGCACCAGCATTTCCAGTGCCCCCACCCCGATCGTCAAGGAAAACTGAAAGAAAAGCATCAGAATGACGGGGCTCAGATCGATACTCCCCAGGGGTCGGATAAACCGCCGCAACACCCTCAAAAAAGGGTGGACCAATCCCTCCACGGCACCCAACAAAGGGCTATAAGGATTGATCCAGCTCAGCACCGCCAACAAAAACACGGCGGCCATCCAGACATACAGAATCTGACGCACCACTTCCACCAGGGCCAGCGCCATGCCCCAGGGCAGAAAATGCCCCACCCCGCCGCTGCCCAATCCAAGGGCAGGCAGACTCAAGCGGGAAAGGAACACGATCAGGTTCAGGAACCAGGCCCAGAACAGGGCGGATCGATCCCGCCCCGGCAAGGCAGTCAACACCGGACGAATCCAGTGCAAGGCAAACTCCGTCAAGGTCACGGCCAGTTTCATGAGCGGGTTGGGACGTTTCGGCACTACCCCTTCCAATAAATAGCGCAATACAGCCATGCTGGCAAGAAAAGTGCCCACCAGATCCACCAGCGACCTACCCCAATCGATCATCAAACCACATCCTCCAGTTCCCGCGAACGCTGAGCCGCCGCCTGTACTGCCTGTTTCAGAACCTGTGCCCAGGCCCCCTCCTCCAGTACCCGCAGCGCGGCTGCCGTGGTTCCCCCCGGAGAGGTGACACGCTGACGCAACCGGGCGGGTGCATCCTTTTCAGAACACGCCAGAAGCGCTGCGCCCCGCACCATTTCCAATACCAGGGCATGACCCATTTCCGCCGGAAGTTCCAAATCAAGCGCCGCCTGTTGCAGGGTTTCCATCAAATAAAAAACATAGGCCGGACCGCTGCCTGACAAAGCCGTCACCGCATCCATCTGGGATTCCTTGGTCAACCAGTGAACACTTCCCACGGCATGCATCATGGCCTGGACCCGCGCCCGATCCTCTTCGGACACCTCGGGAAGGGCAAAGAGTCCGGTCACCCCAGCTTGAATCAACGCCGGGGTATTGGGCATGGCACGCACCAGATTGAGATGTCCCTTCAGACCGACGCAGAGGCGTGAGGTCGTCCAGCCCGCCACGATACTGACCAGAAGTGTCGCGCCAGGCAGGGTGGGGAAATGTCCCAGAAGTTCGGTCATCTGCTGGGGCTTGATGGCCAGTACCACCGTGCTGGCCCCCCCCAGATCTGCCGGTACGGTGGAATACACCCGGATTCCCCAGCGGGCACCCAACTGCGCGGCGGTCACCTCATTCACTTCAACCACGGCGATATCGGAAAGCGCCTGACCATGGGACACCAGTCCCCCGATCAGAGCCGCCGCCATGTTGCCCCCGCCCACAAATAGAATACTCATCTTCAATTCTCCCGCCGTCCGAATAAAATCGTTCCCAGTCGCAATAGTGTAGCGCCTTCTTCCAGGGCCAGCGGATAATCTCCCGACATCCCCATGGACAGGGTATCCAGGGCATGGCCCGCCGCACGCAGCCATTCCAGTTGCTGGCGCAGCGCCGCAAAGTGACGACGAGTCGCCTCATCCCCCCCCAGCAATGGGGCCGGAGGCGCCATCAGGCCGCGCAGTATCACGCCCGGCATCTGCGCCACCGCCTCGGCCAATTCCGGGAGTTGAGCCGGACTGACGCCCCCCTTGCTGGCTTCCCCGCTGATATTGACCTGCAGACAAATAGACAGGGGAGTCTGACCTTCTCCCGCCCGAATCTCGGACAGGCGCCGAGCCTGGCCTTCTTCCGTCACACCATGAACCCAATGGAAATGGGCCGCAATGAGACGGGTTTTATTGCGCTGGATACGCCCGATGAAGTGCCACTCGAGGTCGGTACGTCCCACCTGCGCCTGCTTTTCGAGGGCCTCCTGAACATAACTTTCACCGAAAAGACGCACCCCTGCTTCGGCAGCAGCACGAATCTCGGCCACCCCTTGCCCTTTGCTCACCGCAATCACGCGAATTTCCCGCGCCGGGGTCAAGGAAGCGAGGAGTGTCCGGATTTGCTGCCATTTTGAGACATCGAACATTACAAACCATTTAGGGTATCATCACAGGTTGAGATTTTAACCTTTATTGTGGAGAATGGTTATGGCAGGTTTGGCTCCAGACACTCCCTGGCCCACGGAAATCACCCTCCAGCAGATCTCGGGGGTCCTTGATATCACCTTCAGTGATGGTCACCAATATCATTTTCCCATTGAATTTCTCCGGGTGCGCTCTCCCTCGGCAGAAGTGCGGGGCCACGGCCCCGGTCAGGAAACCCTGCAAACCGGAAAACGTCAGGTGGGTATCCAGGAAATCCTTCCGGTGGGACACTATGCCATCCAGATACACTTTACCGACGGGCATAACACGGGCATCTACTCCTGGGACTATCTCCTCGATCTGGGTCTTCACCAGGAGGAATACTGGGCCGATTACCTCAACCGTATGGAAGCTGCCGGCGCCAGCCGCGATGCCCACTGACGATCATGACGAATACCCACTTTGGTTTCCAATCCGTCGCAGAAGATGAAAAAGCCGCCAAGGTCGCTGCGGTTTTTGATTCGGTGGCTTCCCGCTACGATGTGATGAACGACCTCATGTCGGCGGGCATGCACCGTCTCTGGAAGAAGTTCACCCTGCAGATCTCCGGCGTTCGTTCCGGATACCGGGTTCTCGATCTGGCCTCGGGCAGCGGCGATCTGGCCCGGGGTTTTGCGAAAAAAACGGGCAAGGAAGGGCTGGTTGTCATGACCGACATCAACCCTGCCATGCTCAGCCGCGGACGGGACCGCGCCATCGACCAGGGATTTCTGCTCCCCACCCTGCAATGTGATGCGGAACAGTTACCCTTTCCCACCGGTTACTTCCATTGCGTCAGCGTGGCCTTCGGGCTACGTAACATGACCCACAAGGAGCGGGCCCTCGAAGAAATGTACCGGGTCCTGAAACCTGGCGGTTGTGCCCTGATCCTGGAATTCTCCAAAATCTGGGAACCGCTCAAGCCTCTCTACGACCTCTACTCTTTTCAGGTGATTCCCAAAATTGGACGATGGATCGCCAAGGATGAGGAAAGTTACCAGTACCTGGCCGAATCCATCCGCATGCATCCAGACCAGAAAACCCTGGGCACCCTGATGAACCAGGCGCGCTTCGAAAATGTCGAATGGTTCAATCTGAGTGCCGGCGTGGTGGCACTGCACCGGGGGTACAAAGAGTGATACGAGATCCGGCTCAAACCCTGTCGAAGGGGCTTCATGCCCTGTTGGATACAGCGCCCTGGGCCCTGGAACGGCTTCGCCCCTTTGCCGGACAGACCCTCATCCTGAACGTGGGTACCTGGCCCCTGTTCTTTACCATCGATGAACGCGGTTCCCTGGTGTTGAACCAGGAACGCCCCTCTGCCCCCGCCTTGACCCTCGACCTGTCGCCCTCTGCGCTGCCTCTGCTGCTTCTGCGCCCGGAGGAAGCGCTCCACCACCTGCATCTTTCAGGGAACAGCGCCCTGGCCACCGAAATCGGGTTTCTGGCCAAACATTTCCGTCCGGATCTGGAAGAATTGCTGAGTCGGGTGATGGGAGACCGGGTCGCTCATCGTCTGGGCATTTTTTTGAAACAGGGTGGCGCCTGGGCACGGGAAACGCTGTCCCGTTCCCAGAGAATGCTTCAGGAATACGCCACAGAAGAAATTCATCTGCTTCCCAGTCGGACCCAGGCGCAACGGTTCGCCCGGCAAGTCCACCAGTTGGATGAAGACCTCGGGCACCTGGAACAACGTCTGGGCAAACTGCTCTGATGCGGGTCTGGCGGGTTGTCTTCATCCTTTATGTCGTCCTGCGCTACGGCCTGGACGAACTGGTACTGGCCCATGACCGTTTGGGCCCCCTGCGCCGTCTCAGTCGTGCCTTGCTGTTCTGGCGCCGTTTCAGTACGCCCCGCGCACTGCGCCTGCGTCTGGCCCTGGAACGACTGGGGCCCATTTTCGTCAAATTCGGTCAGGCCCTCTCCACCCGACGGGATCTGATCCCCACAGACATTGCCGACGAACTGGCCCGCCTTCAGGATCAGGTGCCGCCCTTCCCCGGAGAAGAAGCCGTCCGAATTCTGGAAAAGATCTATGGACGCCCGCTCTCCCAGGTCTTTGCCGAATTCGATGTCGAACCCATTGCCAGCGCTTCCGTGGCCCAAGTCCATTTTGCCATTCTCAAGGACGGCAAAAAAGCAGCGGTTAAAATTCTGCGCCCCGATGTGGACCGCATCATCCGGCGCGACGTCGCCCTCATGCTCACCCTGGCCCGACTGCTCGAATACGGGTTCAAGGAGGCCCGGCGTCTGCGCCCGGTGGAAGTGGTGGCCGAATTTCGCAAGCATCTGTCCGACGAGTTGGACCTGATGGTGGAAGCTTCCAACGCCAGTCAGTTGCGCCGCAATTTCTCCGACCGGCGCCTGCTCATCATCCCCGAAGTCTACTGGGATTACTGCGATACCCGAGTGATGGTCATGGAACGCATGTTCGGCATGCCCATCAGTCAAGTGGATCGACTGCGCGCACAGGGCGTGGATATTCCAAAGTTGGCGCGGGATGGCGTGGAAATCTTCTTTACCCAGGTTTTCCGGGATGGATTTTTTCATGCCGACATGCATCCGGGCAATATCCAGGTGGCCGAGGACGGACGTTACATCGGCCTGGATTTTGGCATCATCGGCACCTTGACCACCGAGGACAAAAGCTATCTGGCACAAAATTTTCTGGCGTTTTTTCAACGGGACTATCAACGGGTGGCAGAAGCCCATATCGAAGCCGGATGGGTCCCCGCCCATACCCGCTCCAACGAGTTCGAATCGGCCATTCGCTCGGTGTGCGAACCCATTTTTGACAAACCCCTGCGCGAAATTTCCTTTGGCAAGGTACTGTTGCGCCTCTTTCAGGTTTCCCGCCGCTTTCAGATGGAAATTCAACCCCAACTGGTCCTGCTGCAAAAAACCCTGCTGAATGTGGAAGGCCTGGGGCGGGATCTCGACCCCGAACTGGATCTGTGGAAAACCGCCAAACCTTTTCTGGAACGCTGGATGAGCGAACAGGTCGGCTGGCGGGGGCTGGTCAAGGCCGTCAAACGGGAAGGCGGGCAATGGGTCACCCTGGTCCCCCAACTTCCCCGTCTGATTCATCGCGCCCTCGAGGAAAACGTCCAACAAAACGCCCTGGCAGAGGAAGTGGCGCGGTTGCGTCAGCAACATCATCAAACCCAGCGCTGGATGATCTTCCTGATCACGGGAATGGGAATCCTCTTTGGAATTTTGCTGGCGCTGGCCTGGATGATCTGGATGGATGGTCCGGCCAATTAGTGTCCACTCTTTTCTTCTCAACTCATGGATGACCGACTATGCGCTATCGTCTGGGCTCGGATGCCCCTCAAGTTTCTCCCTCGGCCTTCATTGAAGAAAGCGCCACCCTCATCGGCAAGGTCTTTCTGGAGGCCGAGGCCAGCGTATGGTGCCAGGCAGTTCTGCGGGGCGACAATGAACCCATTCATATCGGACGACGCAGTAATGTGCAGGATGGTGCACTGCTCCATACCGACCCTGGGGCCCCCCTCACCGTGGCAGAAAATGTCAGTATCGGACATGGGGCGGTGCTGCATGGCTGTACGGTGGGTGCCGGTTCGCTGATCGGAATCCGGGCGGTGGTTCTGAATCATGCCGTCATTGGAAAGAACTGCCTGATCGGTGCCAATGCCCTGATCACCGAGGGCAAGCAGATCCCCGATAACTCCCTGGTGGTGGGGAGTCCCGGACGGGTCATCCGCACCCTGAACGCGGAGGAGATTGCTGGACTGGCACACAATGCCGATGTGTACGTGGACCGTGCCGAACAGTTCCGGAACACCTGTGTGCGTCTTCCAGACCCCCTCGCCCCTGAGCATGAGTGATTTCTCCTCTGAAACCCGTTTGATCCCCGGTCCCGCCGGCCTTCTGGAAACCGTCATCGATCGTCCCCCAGGCTCTGCCCGTGGTTTGGCCCTGGTGGCCCACCCCCATCCACTGTTTGGCGGCACCCTGAATAACAAGGTCACCCAGACTCTGGCCCGCGCCTTTACCGGTCTGGGTTACGTCACCTGGCGCATGAACTTTCGGGGCGTGGGCAACAGTACCGGAAACTTCACCCAGGGACGGGGCGAAACGGAAGACTGGCTGGCCCTTCATGCGCTGGCCCTGCAGGAAACGGCGGGTGAATCCTTGCTTCTGGCAGGGTTTTCCTTTGGGGCCTTCGTCATGAGCGAGGTTGCCCGCACTCTGCCTTGCCAGCGTCTGGTTCTGGTGGCCCCTGCGGTGGGTCATTTTCCCGTGGGCACCGTTTCACCCCAAACCCTTGTCGTACATGGAGAGCGAGACACCACCGTGCCTCTGGCGGAGGTGCTGCACTGGGCCGAACCCCAGGACCTCCCCGTTCTGGTGATTCCTGGCGCCGACCATTTCTTTCATCAACGCTTGATCCTGTTGCGCAACTGGGTTAGTCTGATCTGTCGTTCCTGACCTTCCTTCGAGAAACCTGTGCTGCTGCTTTCGATCAAATCCTTCCATATCATGGCCATGGTGACCTGGTTTGCCGGACTGTTCTACCTCCCTCGCCTCTTCGTCTATCACGCACAATGCCCGGAATCGGATACACTGGGACGGGAACGCTTCAAGATCATGGAGCGCAAATTATTCTGGGGCATCACCACCCCGGGTGGCGTATTTACCCTTCTTTCCGGTTTGTTCATGGCCTTTGGACTGGATGACCGGGGCGGCTGGCTGTATGCCAAACTGGCCCTCGTAACCTTGCTGGTGGCCTATCATGTCTGGTGCGGTGCCCTGGTCAAAGCCTTTGCCCGGAACCTCAGCGCCCACGGCCATGTCTGGTACCGCTGGTTCAACGAATTTCCGGTACTGGTTCTCATCCCCGTGGTCATTTTGGCGGTCTTCAAACCCTTCTGAGTCTTTCCATGAATCCTCTCAACCAATTTTTTTTCTGCCCCTGCCCGCGCGGACTGGAAGACGTACTGTCCCAGGAACTGGCTTCCCTGGGGGCTCAGGACATTACGCCCCGGGACTCCGGTGTGGGCTTCACGGGAAGTTACCGCCTGGCCATGGGCGTCAATCTGGAAAGCCGCCTCGCCAGTCGGGTTCTCTGGCAAGTGGCCAAGGGCACCTATCATTCCGAACAGGATCTTTACGATCAGGCCATGGCCTTGCCCTGGAGTGACTGGTTCTACGTGGAACAAACCCTGAAGGTGGATACCCGGGCCCATCATTCTCCCTTGCGTAGTCTGGATTTTGCCACGCTCCGCATCAAGGATGCCATCTGCGACCACTTTCGCGCGCAACAGGGTCAGCGTCCTTCCATCGATACCCATCAACCGGAAATCCGCGTCTATCTGTTTCTGGATGCCACCCATTTCACCCTGTCTCTGGATACCTCGGGCGATGGGCTATTCAAACGCGGGACACGACCAGAGGCCGGGGATGCCCCCCTGAAACGCAACCTGGCAGCGGGCCTGCTGGCTCTGGCCCAGTGGCAACCGGGTCTGCCCCTGCTGGATGCCTTCTGCGGCGCAGGCACGATCCTGCTGGAGGCAGCGGAGCAGAGTCTGCAGCGCGCGCCGGGACTGAACCGCTCCTTTGCCTTTGAACATCTGCGTTCGTGGCCGGTGACCCAGCATTGGCCCGCCTTGCTCGAGGAAGCCCATGCCCGTGCCCTGCCGCCTACCCCTTTACCCCTGTGGGGTCAGGATCTGAAGGGCGATGCCCTGGAACTCACCCGTCTCAATCTGGCTGCTGCCGGACTGGAAGGGTGTGTGAGCCTGAAGCAGGTCAACGTGCTGGAGTCTTCCCCTCCCTGTCCTTCGGGGCTGCTCCTCAGCAACCTGCCCTATGGGGTGCGGCTCGGAGAACAGGCAGAGTTGTCCCTGTTCTATCCCGCTCTGGGCAATACCCTGAAACAGCGTTATGCCGGCTGGACGGCCTGCCTGTTCAGCGCTGACCTGACGCTCCCCAAATCCCTGCATCTCAAGGTCACGCGCCGTACCCCCCTGTACAATGGTGCCCTCGAATGTCGCCTGTTCCGCATTCCCCTGGTGCAAGGGTCAAACCGCTCCTGAAGGGAAGAAGTGCGCCCGCGTCTTGCTGTAATATGACAGTCACATGAGGGGTGTATAACACTTCCTCATGGACACGCATATCGATTTAATTCCCCCTATGGAGGCGAATTTGGGAGCCCATATTCTGGTCGTGGAAGACGAGGTTGCCATTCAGGAATTGATCACCCTCAATCTGGCTCAGGCCGGTCACGAAACCGAGGTCGCCGCCAACGGACTGGAGGCCCTTTCGCGCGTACAGGACATGCTTCCCGACCTGATTCTGGTGGACTGGATGTTACCGGGCATGAGCGGACTGGATTTGGTCCGGCGCCTGCGCGCCCACCAGCGGACACAGCGCGTCCCCATCATCATGCTGACGGCACGGGTGGATGAATCGGACAAATTGCTCGGACTGGAATCCGGCGCGGACGATTACATCACCAAGCCCTTCTCGATTCGGGAACTGAATGCGCGCATCAAAGCCGTGTTGCGTCGGCGCGCCCCCCAGATAACAGAGGATCCGGTCCTCTTCAAGACCCTGTCTCTGGACCCCACCACCCACCGGGTGCACGCCGGGGGCACAGAGATCCCTCTGGGACCCACCGAATTCAAGTTGCTTCATTTTTTCATGACCCACCCGGAGCGGGTCTATTCCCGGACCCAGATTCTCGATCATGTCTGGGGAGATCACGTTTTCATTGAAGAACGCACAGTGGATGTCCACATCCGCCGTCTCCGCCTGGCCCTGGAAACCACCGATCATGACCGGTTTCTGCAAACCGTTCGGGGAGCGGGTTACCGCCTGACATCCCTCACCTGAGCAGATTCCCCCTAACCCCGGCGTGGATGATACTCTCTAGTCTTCAAGTTTTTTTCAGGTTGATGGATCATGCGGTCGTTTGTCAAATACGTCCTGGGGGTTCTCGTCACGGTTCTGGTCTTATGTGCCGGGATCACCGCTCTTTGGGGCTGGTCCTGGGGCCTGGGACTGCTGGCCCTGTTCATGGGTGCCGTGGCGGCACGGGATGCCTGGAAGTTACAAACCCTGCACCACTGGCTTCAGGAACAGCAACTCTCTCCGGGATACCAGCCGGGACGAACCTGGGAACAGGTTTTCGGACGGTTGCATTCCCTGGAGAAACGCATCGATGAGAACCAGATCCGCCGGAAGGAGGCCATCGAACGTTTCCAGCAGGTCCTGACCCTGCTGCCCAGCGGAATCGTGATCCTCGATCAAACCCACCGTATTCTCTGGTGCAATCCTGCTGCAGAAGCTCATTTACAGATTTACCTGGAGCAGGATCGAGGTCAAAGTCTGTCCTATCTCATCCGCCAAACCGAATTCCAGAACTTCCTGGACCAGAAACCAGCCCCCGACCAACGCTGTATCCTGCATCGACGCGCCCAACAGGACCTCTCCCTGGCCTTGCAACTCATTCCTTACAGCATCGACGAACGGATGCTGGTCACCCAGGACATCACCCAATGGGAACGGGACGAAAAAGTACGACGGGATTTCGTGGCCAATGTTTCCCATGAACTGCGCACTCCCCTCACCGTAGTGGGGGGGTTCATCGAAACCCTGCAAGACAGTGACCCACTGCCGCCCGCCACACAGGAACGCATTTTTCAGATCATGGAAACCCAAACCGACCGGATGCGCCGACTGGTGGAAGAATTGCTCTCCCTGTCCCGTCTGGAAAGCCAAACCGGAGTCGCGCCGCTCACCCCCATTCCCCTTTCCGCCTTGCTCACTCCAATGCTGCTGACTGCCCACCAGTTGAGCCAAGGGCAGCATACCATCGATACCCAGGGTGATTTCGATCATCGTATCCTGCTGGGAATCGAATCGGAACTCTCGAGCGCCTTCGGTAACCTGGTGGCCAATGCAGTGCGCTATACCCCGCCGGGAGGACAAATCACGCTGTCCTGGCGGGAAGAAGGGGAAGAGGGGATTTTTACGGTACAGGACACGGGCATTGGCATCGCTGCCGAACATATTCCCCGTCTCACGGAACGCTTCTATCGGGTGGATCAGGCCCGCTCCAGGGATACCGGGGGGACGGGCCTGGGATTGTCCATTGTCAAGCAAATCGCCCTGCATCACGATCTCACCCTCATCGTTGACAGTCAGCCGGACAAAGGCAGCACTTTTGCCCTTCGTTTTCCTGCCCATCGTCTGGGACTGCCCGAAAACGAACGGCCCTGATAGAATGGAAAGACTTTTCCCAGAGACCCGCCATGCCTTCCCAGGATATCCAGATCATCAACAAACTCGGGCTCCATGCCCGTGCTTCCGCCAAATTATCGCAAACCGCCTCGGCCTATCCCTGTGAGGTCCGGATCGGACGCAATGGACGACAGGTCAATGCCAAGAGCATCATGGGCGTCATGATGCTGGCGGCAGGACGGGGTAGTTGGGTCACGCTGGAAACCTGCGGAGAAAAAGAAACGGAAGCACTCCAGGCGCTGGCCACTTTGATCGAAAACTGTTTCGACGAGGGAGAATGAGATGAGTTTTGCGCTTCATGGCAGCGCAGTCGCCCACGGCATTGCCATCGGACGGGCGCACCTGTTTTCCCAAACCACTCTGGAAGTCACCCGCTATATCGTGCTTCCCGAGCAGCGCCCTGCCGAGATTCAACGCTTCGAACAGGCTCTGCACCAAGTCACCCAGGAACTCGAAGAACTAGAACGGCAAATCCCGCTCGGGGCCCCTGCCGAAATGGCAACCTTTCTGCAATTACATCGACTCATCCTGAAGGATGAGATGCTGGCACGCACGCCCAAGCAGTGTATTCAAACCCAGGGCTGCAATGCCGAATGGGCATTGAAACAACAACTGGACAACCTGATCCGTCAGTTCGAAGAAATGGAGGACCCCTACCTGCGCCAACGTCGGGACGATATCTGGCAAGTGGGCGAACGCGTGCTCAAGGCACTGATCGGACAACCTGCGCCAAACCTCCCCGCCCATCACGAAGCGGCAGACCGAATTCTGGTGGCCCACGACCTGAGCCCGGCAGATATGGTTCTGTTCAAGGAACACCCCTTCCAGTCCTTCATTACCGATATTGGCGGGGCGACTTCCCATACCGCCATTCTGGCACGCAGCCTCGGAATTCCCTCCGTCGTGGCCCTTCACCATGCCTGGCAAATGATTCGCGAAGGAGAACTCCTGATCGTGGACGGCATGGCGGGGGTCGTCATCGTAAATCCGGACAACCAGATTCTGGCCGAATATCGCCTGCGTCAGGAACAATGGTCTCTGGAACGGCAAAAACTGAAGCGTCTACGCACCACCCGTGCCACCACACTGGATGGAACGCCCATCGAACTGCTCGCCAATATCGAGATGCCCGGAGACGTGGATGCCGTCAAAAAAAGCGGCGCACGGGGCATCGGCCTGTTCCGCACCGAATTCCTGTTCATGAACCGTTCCAGCCTGCCAGGCGAAGAGGAACAATTTCATGCCTATCGACAAGTCGCCGAGGCCTTGCGTGGACTGCCCGTCACCATTCGCACCCTCGATATCGGTGCCGACAAACCCGTGGAACCCAGCGGCATCGTTTCCACCCTGAACCCGGCGCTGGGACTACGGGCCATTCGTTACTGCCTCGCCGAACCCCAGATTTTCCTGACTCAAATCCGCGCCATTCTGCGCGCTTCTCACTTTGGTCAGGTCCAGATGCTCCTGCCCATGCTCTCCAGCCGCTCCGAATTGCTCCAGACCCTGACCCTGGTGGAACAGGCCAAGGCCGAACTCACCCAACAAGCCATTCCCTTCAATCTTCATCTCCCCATTGGCGGAATGATCGAGGTTCCGGCGGCGGCCCTGGCCCTCCCCCTGTTTCTGGACAAACTGGACTTTTTGTCCATTGGCACCAATGACCTGATTCAGTATACCCTGGCCATCGACCGCACCGACGATGCGGTGGCGCATCTTTTTGACCCGCTCCATCCGGCGGTCCTGATGCTCATTGCCCATACCCTGCGCACCGCCCAGAAAGCCGGCAAACCCATTGCCATCTGCGGGGAAATGGCCGGCAACCCCACCATGACCCGTTTGCTTCTCGGCTTCGGTCTGCGTGAATTCTCCATGCATCCCGCTCACCTGCCCGAAGTCAAGCAGGTCATTCTGAAAACCAGCCTGGCCGACCTCCAGAACCCGGTGAAGCGCATGCTCTCCACCCATGATCCCGACAAACTGGAGGAAATTCTGACCCGCCTCAATCAGCAGGTGTGCTGATACCATACTGCTGGCGATAGGCGTGCACACGCCCGAGGGTCTCGATCTGGGTTGAATCCCTGGCCAGATGGGCCACCAGATGATCGAGGGTCGCCACGCTACAGACAGGGAGCCCCCATTGGTGGGTTACTTCCTGAGTGGCGGACAGTTCAGCCTGACCCCGTTCCATGCGATCCAGGGCAATCACCACCCCTGCCGGCAGGGCTTGGACCTGGTTGAGCAGAACCACCGATTCGCGCACGGAGGTCCCGGCTGAAATTACATCATCCACGATCAATACGCGCTTCCCCTGTGGGTCAGCCCCCACCAGAACACCGCCTTCTCCATGATCCTTGGCTTCCTTGCGGTTGTAGGCAAAGGGCACATCCCGTCCCCGGCGGGCCAGCGTCAGGGCGATGCCCGCCACCAGGGGAATTCCCTTGTAGGCCGGTCCGAAGAGAAGATCGAAGGGAGGCGCCTGAGCCTCGATGGCATCGGCATAAAATTCGCAGAGAGTTGCCAGGGCCGCCCCCGTATTGAACAACCCGGCGTTGAAAAAATAGGGCGACAGGCGCCCCGCCTTGGTCTTGAACTCACCAAACCGAATCACCTGCCGCTCCACGGCAAAGGCGATGAAACGCTCAGAAAAATCACTCACTCCAATCTCCCATGACTCCAATAGTCGGTTAAAGCATTTTAATCAAGGACCTTTGCACTCCAGGGCCCGAATATCCCGTCGCAAAGCCCACAACAGCCCTAACCCAGGCAGAGCCGCCACGGTCGCCACCAGAAAATACACCTCCCAGCCCGCCCATTCCGACAACCAGCCCGCCACCGGCCCCATGGAAACCCGCCCGATGGCCGCCAGCGCCGAGAGCAGCGCAAACTGGGTCGCGCTATAGCGCGGGGTGCACAAACTCATGAGCAGGGCGGCAAAGGCGCTGGTTCCCATACCGCTGGTGAAGTTCTCGAGAAAAACCGCCCCCACCATGGCCGGGAAGTGATGCCCCCAGGCCGCCAATCCCACAAAGGACAGGGTCGCCAACCCCTGAATCCAGCCAAAATACCACAGGCTGCGGTAAATTCCCCAACGGAGCATCAGCATGCCGCCCACAAAACTGCCCCCCAGGGTGGCCATCAACCCCACCCCCTTGCCAATGCTCCCGACTTCAGCCAGACCAAAACCCAATCCGCGCAAAAGGAAAACAGAAGACAGCGCAAAGGCCAGGGCATCCCCCAGTTTGTACAACACCACCAGGCTCAGCAGGGCACGGGCACCGGGACGGGCAAAATAATCTTGCCACGGTCCCGTCATGGTTTCGCGCCAGGATCCCTGCACCGGCGCAGGAGCCTCGGGTTCCCGCGCCCAGAGGGTCCCGAGGATACCCACTCCCAGGGCCAGGGCCATCACATCGTAGGTGCCTGCCCAGCCCACTTTGGCCGCCCACACCAAGGCCAGGGCCCCCGCGCACAGCATGGCCAGACGATAACCCAGCATGGCCGCACTGGCACCCAATCCCCGCGCCTCCGGAGGCAGGAGATCGGTCCGGTAGGCATCCACCACAATGTCCTGGGTGGCGGAGGCCAGCGCCAACCCCAAGGCAATGGAGGCCAGCAAGGCGGGAGGAGCCGAACTTTGAGTGTGCCCCAAAACCAGGATCAGACCCAAAGTCATGAATTGGGTCACCAGTATCCAGCCCCGCCGTCGTCCCAAAAAGGGCAAAGAAAATCGGTCCAGCCAGGGTGCCCAAAGAAATTTGAGGGTATAGGGAAGCCCCGCCAGAGTGATCCAGCCAATCTGCGTCAACGGAACCCCCTCCATGGTCAGGCGGGCTTGCAGGGTGGCGCCACTCAGGGAAAGCGGGAGGCCGGAGGAAAACCCGAGCAAAAGAAGGACCCCCAAGGTCCGAACGCCGTCACGCCCCTTCAGGAAACCGGCGCGCATCAAACCCTGCCTACGACCCAGAGGGATACATGGCACTCAACCCCGGAAGCGGATACGATAGTAGGCGAGACTACCCAACAGGTTGGGCATGAGTTCCACGGTATGACCCGAGGGATTCATCACCCGCCGCTCCATGACCTGTACGCCGCTACGGGCGCACAACGCCTCGAAATCATGCAGCGTACACAGGTGGACATTGGGGGTGTCATACCATTCGTAGGGCATATCCACAGACTTGGGCATGGTTCCATTCAAAACCTGCCAGCGGTGTTTCCAGTAACCGAAATTCGGAAAAGTGACGATACCTTCGCGCCCCACCCGCAACATTTCACGCAAAATTTCTTCCGTGTGACGCATGGCCTGCAACGTTTGGGAAAGGATCACGGTATCGAAGGAATGATCGGAAAAACCCGACAACCCTTCTTCCAAATTGACCTGCAACACCGAAACACCCTGGCGCAAAGCCGCCACCACCTGTTCCGGAATGATTTCGATGCCATAGCCGCTGACCCGTCGAACCCGTTGGAGGTGGGCCAGCAACTGACCATCCCCACAGCCCAGATCGAGCACCCGACTATCCACAGACACACCCTGGGCAATCAGTTCGTAGTCGGCGCGGATCATGGGCGGCACTCCCCGGCAATCCGTTCAAGATAGGCGAACATCACTGCGAAATAATCCTCATTTTCCATCAAAAAAGCATCATGCCCCTGATTGGAATCGATTTCCGCATAACTCACCACCGCCCGGTTATCCAGCAGAGCCTGGACGATTTCACGGGAGCGGGCGGGGGAAAAACGCCAGTCCGTGGTAAAGGACAGAACCAGGAACTGCGCGCGCGCAGGCTGCAGCGCCTGTGCCAGATCACCGCCCGTGGCGCGTGCCGGATCAAAGTAATCCAGGGCCTTGGTCATGATCAGATAGGTATTGGCATCAAACCGTTCCGAAAACTTTTTTCCCTGATAGCGCAGGTAGGATTCAATTTCGAATTCCACTTCGAGGGAAAAATGGGGCGATCCTCCGATCAATTCCCGCCCGAACTTTGTCATCATGGCATCATCACTCAGGTAAGTGATATGCCCCAACATCCGGGCCAGACGCAACCCCCGTTCCGGCACGACTCCCTGCGCATAGAAATCTCCACCGTAGAAATGGGGATCGCTGGTAATGGCCTGACGCGCCACTTCATTGAAGCCGATATTCTGGGCAGAAAGACAAGGAGCAGCGGCAATGATCAGGGCATGACGAACCCGTTCAGGGAAACAAATCGTCCATTGCAGGGCTTGCATGGCCCCCAGACTGCCCCCCATCACTGCAGCAAAGGTGGAAATTCCCAAATGGTCCGCCAGACGGGCCTGGGACTCGACCCAATCTTCCACCGTCAGAAATGGAAAACTCGCCCCATAAGGCTGTCCCGTCACCGGATTCAAACTGGAGGGACCCGTGGAACCATGACAGCCCCCCAGATTATTGACCCCGATCACAAAAAACCGCTCCGTATCCACGGGTTTACCGGGCCCCACCATGTTTTCCCACCAACCCACCCCATGAAGATCCCCGGCATATTGACCGGCCACATGATGGGAACCGGACAGGGCATGACAAACCAGAATGGCATTGTCCTTCCTTTCGTTGAGGACCCCGTAGGTTTCATACACCAGTTGGTAGTGGGGCAATACGGTGCCGGAAGACAGGCGCAAAGGAACATCGAAATACGCCACTTGCGGGAAGACGATGCCAACAGAGGATGCAGTCCGGGTCATCACGTACGCTCAGGATCCACTTAATTTACGGCGCAGCAACTCATTGAGTTGTTGCGGGTTGGCCCGCCCCTCACTGGCCTTCATGGCACGGCCCACAAAAAACCCGAAAACCTTGTCCTTGCCCGCACGGAACTCTTCCACCTGGGCGGGGTGAGCCGCCAGTAATTCATCGATCAATTTTTCCAGCACCCCGCTGTCCGATACCTGAGAAAGATCACGGGCCGCAATGAGCGCATCCACCTCCCCCCCCTCCTGCCACACAATCTCGAACACTTCCCGGGCCATCTTGCCCGACAAGGTGCCGTCCTGGATCCGCCGCAGCAAAGCCGCCAGTTGAGGGGCGCTCACCGAGGAATCTTGCACCTCCCGCCCGGTGCGCTTGAGGGTGGCGGCCAACTCCCCCGTCATCCAGTTGGCGCAGAGTTTGGGATCCAGGGTGCCTTCCGCCACCAGGGTCAGAAAATAGTTGGCCCATTCCCGAGAGGCGGTGAGCAAACCGGCATCATAGACCGACAGACCAAACCGGGTCTGCAGACGCTGCGCCAGAGCCGCCGGCAATTCCGGCAAGGCAGCCCGTTCCTGCTCGATCCATGCCTCATCGATACACAGAGGCGGCAGGTCCGGATCCGGGAAATAACGATAATCCTGGGCATCCTCCTTGGAACGCATGGAGCGTGTCTCATCCCGTTCCGGATCGTACAGGCGGGTTTCCTGAACCACTTTCCCCCCGCTTTCCAACAACTCCACCTGCCGTTCAAATTCATGCAGAATGGCCTGTTCCAGAAAACGGAAGGAATTCAGATTTTTGATTTCACAACGCGTCCCAAACGCCACCTGCCCCTGGGGCCGCACCGAGACATTGGCATCGCACCGGAACGATCCCTCCTGCATGTTGCCATCGCATATCCCGATCCAGGTCACCAGTTGATGTAACGTACGGGCATACGCCACCGCTTCCGCTGCACTGCGCATCACCGGTTCCGTCACGATTTCAAGCAAGGGAGTCCCGGCACGGTTCAAATCGATACCGGAACGCCCATGAAAATCTTCGTGCAACGACTTGCCCGCATCCTCTTCCAGATGCGCCCGGGTCAGGAGTACCTGATGAGGCACGCCCTCCAGGGCAAAGGTCACCACACCGCCTTTGACCACCGGTTCCTCGTACTGGCTGATCTGATATCCCTTGGGCAGATCGGGATAAAAATAATTCTTGCGCTCGAACCACGAACGCGGATTGATCTGTGCGCCCACCGCCAGACCAAAGCGGATGGCCTGGGCCACGGCCTGCCGGTTTGGAACCGGCAAAACGCCGGGCAGGGCCAGATCCACCGCATTGGCCTGAACATTCGGAGGCGCACCAAAAGCCGTGGGGGAACCGGAAAACATTTTGGAACGGGTTGCCAACTGCACATGGGTTTCCAGCCCGATGACCATTTCCCACTTCATGCTTGTTCTCCTCGCCCGGGAACCCGGGCATGCCAATCGGTTGCCTGTTGATACCCGTGGGCAACGGCCAGAAGGCGCGCCTCGCTGAAGTGGGGTCCGATCAGTTGCAGCCCCACAGGCAGTCCCTGACCATCGAACCCCGCCGGAATGGACATGCCTGGCAAGCCTGCCAGATTGACTCCAATGGTGAAGATGTCGGACAGATACATCTGAACCGGGTCACTGCCCTTGTCGCCAAAACGGAAAGCCGTACTGGGTGTGGTGGGCCCCATCAACACATCGCACTGTTCAAAAGCCTGTAAAAAATCCTGCTGGATGAGGCGACGTACCCGTTGAGCCTGCAAGTAGTAGGCATCATAATACCCTTGGGACAACACATAGGCACCGGTCAAAATGCGCAATTTGACCTCTGCGCCAAACCCTTCGGCCCGACTGCGCGCGATCATTTCATTGAGATCGCCGTACTGTGACGCACGCCATCCGTAGCGTACGCCATCATAGCGGGACAGGTTGCTGGAGGCTTCGGCAGGCGCCAGTACATAGTAAACCGGCACCGACAGCTCGCTGTGCGGCAGATCCACTTCCACAAGTCGGGCACCCCGGGATTCATAGACGCGCAGGGCTTCCTCCACGGCCTGTGCCACCCCGGGAGCGATGCCCGCACCAAAATACTGACGGGGCAAACCGATGCGCAATCCTTCCAGGGAGTGTTCCAGTTGGGCACCAAAGTCTTCCTCCGGACGCGCCACCGAGGTGGCATCCCGTTCATCGAATCCCGTCAGGGTACCCAGACTCCAGGCTAAATCTGCCGCGCTGGGCGCCATGAGCCCGCCCTGATCGAGACTGGAGGCAAAGGCAATCATGCCATAACGGGAAACCCGTCCATAGGTGGGTTTGAGCCCGCTGATCCCGCAGAAGGCTGCAGGCTGACGAATGGATCCGCCCGTGTCCGTAGCCGTTGCCAAGGGAGCCAAACGGGCAGCCACAGCCGCCGCAGAGCCCCCGGAACTGCCCCCCGGCACATGGGTCAGTTGCCAGGGATTGCGCACCGGACCATAAAAAGAGGTTTCATTGCTCGACCCCATGGCAAATTCGTCCATGTTGGTTTTCCCCAGAATGACCGAGCCAGCCTCTTTGAAACGCTGGATGACATGGGCATCGTAGGGAGCCACAAAGTTGGACAACATGCGCGAACCACAGGTGGTCAGCCAGCCCTCGGTACAGAAAATATCCTTGTGCGCCACCGGGATGCCCAGCAACGGCCCCCCTTCTCCCCGCGCCAGGCGTATATCGGCGGCACGGGCCTGGGACAGGGAACGTTCGGGGTCCACCGTAATGAAACAACCCAGACGCGTATTGTACTGTTCGATACGCTGCAGGTAAGCCTGGGTCAACTCTTCGCTGGAAAAAGTACGCTCGCGTAATCCTGCGCAGAGCATGCGCAATGAGGTGTCATCAAGATTCATGAGAAGCCCTTATTCGATGACTCGGGGAACGAGATACAGGCCGTCCGCCACTTCGGGGGCCAGGGATTGAAATTGTGCGCGCTGGTCCCGGGTGGTGATTTCATCGTCCCGCAGACGCAAGGTCAGATCAAAGGACTGAGCCAGGGGTTTGACTCCCTGGGTATCCACTTGCTGCAGGCGATCGATGAGACCCAGAATGCTGTGGAACCGGGCCGGCAAGCGATCCAACTCCTCTGCACTCAGTTCGATACAGGCCAAACGCGCCAGATGACGCAGGGAACTTTCATTCAACGAATCAGACAAGGAACCTCCCGTGGAAAGGAATGGTGTAATCGCGTATCATAAGGGGCTTTGATCCTGTATCCAAGGGAGCATCATGTTCGAATTTCTGCGCGGTTATTTTTCCACTGACCTCGCCATAGATCTGGGGACTGCCAATACCCTGATCTACTCGCGCGGCAAGGGCATCGTACTCAATGAACCCTCGGTGGTTGCAATTCGCCATGACCGCGAAAATCATGGCAAAAAAGTCATCCAGGCCGTCGGTCTTGCTGCCAAAGCCATGCTGGGGCGCACGCCGGGCAACATCACCGCCATCCGCCCCATGAAGGACGGGGTCATTGCGGATTTTACCATCACTGAGCAGATGCTCAAATATTTTATCCGCCAGGTACATGAATCCCGCCTGCTTTCACCCAGTCCACGCATCATCATCTGTGTGCCCTGCGGGTCCACCCAGGTGGAGCGCCGCGCCATTCGCGAGTCTGCTCTGGGCGCCGGGGCCCGTCAAGTGTTCCTGATCGAGGAACCCATGGCGGCAGCCATCGGGGCAAACCTGCCGGTGCGCGAAGCCACCGGCTCCATGGTAGTGGATATCGGCGGCGGCACCACGGAGGTGGGGGTCATGTCATTGGGAGGCCTGGTCTATGCTTCCTCGGTGCGCACGGGCGGGGACAAGTTTGACGAAGCCATCATCAACTACATTCGTCGCAATTACGGCATGCTGATCGGTGAAACCACCGCCGAACAGATCAAAAAAGAAATCGGCTCCGCATTTCCGGGTTCGGAGGTCCGGGAAATCGAGGTCAAGGGACGCAACCTGTCGGAAGGAGTCCCGCGTACCTTCACCATTTCCAGCAACGAGATCCTCGAGGCCCTCACCGACCCCCTGAACAACATCATCGGCACTGTCCATCAGGTACTCGAGCAAACCCCTCCTGAACTGGGGGCGGATATCGCCGAGCGCGGCATGGTCATCACTGGAGGGGGCGCACTGCTGCGCGACATCGACCGCCTCCTCATCGAAGAAACCGGACTTCCTGTTCTGATCGCAGAAGATCCCCTGACCTGTGTGGTACGCGGCTGCGGTCAGGCTCTGGAGGATATCGACAAGTTGGGCGTGGTCTTCACCTCCGATTGATGGCGTTCTACTGCGGTCTGGCATGTCGACCCTAAAATCCCGCCCCAACGATCTGTTTTCGCGACCAGCCGCCCCCCTCTGGCTGCGGAGCGGGATTTATGGCCTGCTCGCCCTGGCCTGCATTCTTCTCGACCATCATTATCACCGTCTGGAAAAGGTTCACCAGATCCTGCGGATCTGGACCCTTCCGCTCCAGGAATTGGCCCGGGTTCCCCTCTGGACCGAACGGGAAATCGGTCGCCATCTGACGACCCTGGAACGCCTGCAGGCCGAAAACAATGCCCTGCGTCATGAATTGCTGGGGCAAGCCGCACTGGTTCAACAAGCCACCCTCCTGACCCGGGACCTGACCCGGTTACACGCCCTGATGCAACTCGGAAGCACCCCCCGATTTACCGGGCGGATCTGCCGACTCATCAGTAGCGCGCGCAACCCCTTCGTCCAGAAGGTCCTGCTGGAAGGCGGGGAGAGTCAGGGCATCCAGGCCGGCTCTCCCGTCCTGACCGATCAGGGATTGATGGGACAAATCACGCGTGTCTACCCCGACGAAAGCGAAGTCACCCTGATCAGTAACCGCAACCTGACCATTCCCGTGGAAATCGAGCGCACCGGACTGCGTACCCTGGCCATGGGAACCGGCCATCAAGGGGAACTTTCCTTGCCCTATGTCCCGTCACAAACCGATGTCAAGGTCGGGGATCTTCTGCTCACCTCCGGCATCGACGGCCTGTATCCCAGGGGATTGACCGTTGCCACCCTGACTTCCGTCACGCGCCATCCCTCTTCCGCATTTGTCGAAATCACTGCGCGCGTCAACGCCGGCACCGACACCTATCCCGACGTGCTGGTCATGGCCCCCAATACGGCTTTCCAGAATCTGCCCCCTCTGGACAACCCGCCCCATCCTCCGATTCATAAAAAACCCTGACATGGACTCCATTACCTCCCTCTCTGCGACAACCCTGCGTGTTTCTCCCTCGCGCGGGTGGATTCGCACCAGCCTGGGATTGAGTCTGATTTTTCTTTTTCTGCCCTGGGAAGGTTGGGGACTGTGGATACGTCCCGATGCCACGGCGCTGCTCCTGATCTATTGGGGGGTCTTTGAACCCACCGTGATGGGTGCCGGCAGCGCTTTCCTGCTGGGGATATTGAGTGATGTGGCACAAAGTCATGTGCTGGGCGTGCACGCCCTGACGTATTCCACCCTCTACGTTCTGGTTCAGTACTATCGACCGCGCATTCTGTCCTTTTATCGCCTCAACCAGGTGCTGCACGTACTGATGTTGCTTCTGCTGACCCAATGGCTGGAAGGATTGGTGAACGGCCTGCTGGGATACTCCTGGCCCAACTGGGCCTGGTGGGTGATCCAGCCCTTGCTGGGGGCCCTGGGGTGGCCGTTCCTGCCCCTCCTGCTGGAACGTGCCCCGCGTCCTGCTGCGCCCCCGCAGTCCCCCTGACATGTCGCCCCCCCTGCGCGATCCGCATCAGGAACGATGGAATTTTCGCTTTCGCCTGGGCGTCACCTGGTGGCTCGTCATGGTTCTGTTCCTGGCCCTGATCGCCCGCCTGGCCTGGCTGCAAATCGTGGCCCAGCGCCATTACCATACCCTGGCAGAAGCCAATCGAATTGCCATCGTTCCCCTGGTTCCTCAACGAGGCCTGATCCTCGATCGCCATGGCGTGGTGCTGGCAGAGAATCGTTACGAATTTGATCTGGAAATCACCCCCCATCTCTGTCCGGATATTTCTGCCACCCTGGAAGCCTTGACCCGGTTGGTAACCATCACCCCCTCGGACCGTAAGTTGTTCCAGAAAATGCGCGATGAAAGTCACGGGCTGACTCCCGTTGCCATCCGCACCCATCTCACGGAAGAAGAAGTCGCGCGCTTTTCCGTGAATCGCTACCGTTTCCCTGGGGTGGACATCGAAGCCCGCCTCACCCGTACCTATCCTTTAGGCCTACATGCCTCCCATCTGATCGGCTATATCAGCCGGATCAACGAAGAGGATCAGGACCGTCTGGAGGATGAAGACCTGAGCGACCAGTATCGAGGCACCAACCATATCGGTAAACAGGGCATCGAAAGTCATTACGAATCACTCCTGCACGGGACGACCGGCTCCGAACAGGTGGAAACCGATGCCGCAGGACATGGGCTGCGCAGCCTGGCTCAAACTGCTCCGGTTTCCGGAGACGACCTGTATCTGACCATCGACGCTAAACTGCAACAAGTGGCGGAGGAAGCCTTTGGACTCCAGCATGGGGCTCTGGTGGCCATCGACCCGGAGACGGGTGAAGTACTGGCCTTTGTCAGTCAACCGGGCTTTGATCCCAATTTATTCGTGGACGGAATCGATCAGGAGCACTGGAATGACCTCAATACCTCCCCCGACCACCCCCTCAATGACCGCGCCCTGCGCGGACAATACCCCCCCGGCTCCACCGTCAAACCCTTCATGGCCTTGGCCGCGCTGCAACTGAAGGTACGCAGTGCCGACTATGTCCTGTACGATCCCGGTTATTTTTCCTTTCCCGGCAGCAGCCATCACTACCGGGATTGGCGCGAGGGAGGGCACGGCAAGGTGGACATGACGATTTCCATCATTCAGTCCTGTGACACCTATTACTATAGTCTGGCCAACGAAATGGGCATCGACAGAATGCATGATTTCTTTACTTTGTTTGGATTTGGACAAAAAAGCGGCATCGACCTGGATGGGGAAGTGGCCGGACTTTACCCCTCCACCGCCTGGAAACAAAAAAAATATCATCAGGCCTGGTATGCAGGGGATACGGTCATCAGCGGTATCGGTCAGGGCTATGTACTGGCGACTCCCCTGCAACTGGCGGTGGCCACGGCTATGCTGGCCAACCAGGGGAAACGCATGACTCCTCATCTGGTGCGGGCCATTCGTCATGCAGAATCCGGTAAGATTACCCTCATCGCACCCAAAGTCAGCCAGACCCTCACCTTCCGCCCGGAGGACCTGGAAACCGTACGAAACGCCATGGTCGGAGTCATGAAACCCGGCGGAACCGCTGCTCAGGCCGGGGCGGGCGCCCTCTATTCGATGGCCGGGAAAACCGGCACGGCTCAGGTAGTCGGCGTCCGCCAGGGCGAAAAGTACAATGCCAGCGCTCTGACCGAACATAATCGCGACCATGCCCTGTTCATCGCCTATGCGCCGGCAGATCACCCCCGTCTGGCCGTGGCCGTTCTGGTGGAAAACGGCGGTCACGGCGGCTCCACGGCTGCGCCCATTGCGCGCCAGGTTTTCGACTATTATCTGCTGGGCAAACGGCCACCCCCTGCCGCCCCCACTGCCGTACCCCATGATTAAGCGCGCCTATACCCTCTGGATCGCGCCCATGGACCGGACCTTGCTCCATACGACCCTGTTTCTCGTCCTGTTCAGCCTGATTGTGCTCTATAGCGCCTCAGGGGAAGAATTGAGCAAAGTACTGAGTCAGGTGCGCAATCTGGCACTGGCCTTCGGGGTAATGGGACTGGTAGCCCGGACCAATCCCCAGATCCTGGAACGTCTGGCTTTCCCCTTGTATGGGCTGGCCCTGTTGGCCCTGATTGCCGTCGCCCTATTTGGAGAAGTCAGTCATGGCGCCCGGCGCTGGCTGCACCTTGGCCCCTTGCATGTGCAACCCTCGGAATTGATGAAACTGGCTCTGCCCATGGCCCTGGCCGCCTTTTTCGAGTGGCGTTCCCGCACCCTGAACTGGCGTGATTTTGTGGTGGCGGGCCTGATGCTCCTGGTTCCGGTGGGCCTGGTCCTGCGTCAACCCGATCTGGGCACCGCGCTCCTCATCGCCAGTTCCGGGTTCTACATCCTCTATTTTGCCGGTTTGCCCTGGAAAGTGATGGGACTCCTGAGCGCCCTTGCCCTGGCGGCCCTTCCGCTGATCTGGCCCCTCTTGCACGGTTATCAGAAAAACCGCATCCTCGTTTTTCTCGACCCCACCCAGGATCCTCTGGGCGCAGGCTACCATACCCTGCAAGCCATGATCGCCATCGGTTCCGGGGGAGTGCTGGGGAAAGGCTGGTTACAGGGTACTCAGTCCCATCTGGATTTTTTGCCGGAGCACACCACGGATTTCATTTTTGCCGTGTTTGGCGAAGAATTCGGTTTAATGGGAGAATTGGTTTTTCTGGGGGCCATGCTGGTGTTGATCACCCGTGGCTTTTACATCGCCAACGAGGGATCCACGCCTTTTTCCCGCCTCATGGCAGGAGCGCTGTCCATGACTTTGTTCACCTATACTTTCGTCAACATGGGCATGGTCAGTGGAATTTTGCCCGTGGTGGGGGTCCCTTTGCCCTTTCTCAGTTACGGAGGTACCTCCCTGGTCACCTTGTTCAGCAGTGTGGGGTTCTTGATGAGCGTGCATCACCACCGAAAATTGGTCAAACAATGACATCACACCAGAAAATACACCTCATGAACATGCTGCGCTTGAGCCTGATCCTGGTCATCCTGGCCGGGTGCAGCACCACGCCGCCGCCTGCGCCCGTGTCCCATGCGCCTCAGGAGGGGGGACATTATAAGACCGATGGTCCAGGTCTTCATCCCCCTGCCGATCTGGCCGACATTCCCGATGCCGTGCCCAGAAAGGAGCCCTTGAACAAGTTTGCCAACCGCCCCTATACGGCCCTCGGCAAGGTCTATGTCCCCGACCTCTCCAATAAACCCTATAAAGTCCAGGGGATGGCCTCCTGGTATGGGCGTAAGTTCCACAACCAGAAAACCTCCACCGGAGAACTCTATGACATGTACGGAATGACCGGGGCGAGTACCACGCTGCCGCTCCCCTGCTACGTCCGGGTCACGAATCTGGCCAACCGCAAATCGGTGGTGGTGCGAGTCAATGACCGGGGCCCTTTCAAGTCCGACCGGATCATCGATCTCACCTATACCGCCGCCTGGAAACTGGGCTTTGTCAATCAAGGTTCCGCATGGGTGGAAGTGGAACGGATTTTCCCGAAATGACGTTCAGAGAGTCAGCGGGGCACCGGTGGCCTGGCTTTCGGCGTGATAACTGGAACGCACCAGCGGCCCCGAGGCCACCTGACTGAAGCCGAGCCTCCGGGCGTCCTCTCCCAGTTGCTCGAATACCTCCGGCGCCCAGTAATGGGTCACCGGCAAATGATGGAGGGAAGGTTGCAGGTACTGCCCCAGAGTCAGCATCTCCACTCCGTGCGCCCGCAGGTCTGCCATGACCGCCCGCACTTCCTCGAGAGTTTCACCCAATCCCAGCATGAGTCCGGATTTGGTTGCCACCGAGGGATGCAACGCTTTGAAAGAACGCAGCAGGTGGAGGGAATGTCCATAATCGGCTCCCGGTCTGACCGAAGGATAAAGACGGGGAACGGTTTCCAGGTTATGGTTGAATACCTGGGGCGGTGCCTGACTCAGCAGTTCCAGCGCCGTTTCCAGGCGACCCCGAAAATCCGGCACCAGGATTTCCACTCGAGTGGTGGGAGAAGCGGCCCGAATGGCCTGAATACAGGCCACGAAATGCCCTGCCCCGCCATCGCGCAAATCATCCCGATCCACACTGGTCACCACCACGAAACGCAACCCCAGACGCCGGATGCTGCGCGCCAAACGCTGGGGCTCCTGGGGGTCCACCGGATCGGGTAGTCCATGACCCACGTCACAGAAAGGGCAACGGCGCGTACAGCGATCCCCCAGAATCATGAAGGTGGCGGTTCCCCCGCTGAAACACTCCCCGATGTTGGGACAGGCCGCTTCTTCGCACACCGTATGCAATTTCTCTTCCCGCAACAGGGTACGCACCGCCTGAAACTTTTCCCCCGTGGGAATCCTGACACGGATCCAGGCAGGCTTGGGTTGGAGTGCCTGGGGTTGAACCTTGATGGGGATGCGCGCTGTCTTGAGCGCCCCCTTTTCCTTCATACTCACCGGCCCTCCTCCCCATCCAGTTGCTGCCGTATTTTCTGCATGAGCGCTGCGCGCAATACGGGAAGCGTTTCTGTCACTCCCAGATCCCTTGTCTGTGTCACCGGAGTGCCCTTCAACCCGCAGGGATCGATGCCCGCAAAAGGCTCCAGATCCATGGCCACATTGAGGGCCACCCCATGATAACAGCAACCCTGGCTCACCCGCAGTCCCAGGGCCGCCACTTTGGCTTCCCCCACATAGACTCCAGGGGCTCCACTTCGTCTTTGAGCCTGAATCTGGTAGGGCTCCAGGATCGAAATCACAGCTTCTTCCAAATGGTGCACCAGCGCCCGGATGCCCAGTGCACGCCGACGCAGATCCACCAGACAATACACGATGGCCTGTCCCGGGCCGTGATAGGTGACCTGACCGCCGCGATCCGTCTCCACCACGGGAATCCTCCCGGTGTGGTGCAGGTAACTTCGTTGCCCTGCCTGGCCCAACGTGTAAACCGGCCGATGTTCCAGTCCCCACAACTCATCCAGGGTATCCGCCTGGCGCTGAGCAGTCCAGTCACGCATGGCCTGCCAAACGGTTTCATAGGCCAGCGGGGCAGGGAAACTACGGGTGACCCAGCGTTCAAACCGTTCCCTTTGGCCAGCGGGAAAACTGTTCAATTACAGTACCATGACCACGTCCGGATGGCCGGATAAAATCCGATACAAACCGTCCAGTTGTTCCCGCGAGGTCGCCCTGAAGGTACAGGTCACACTCAGGTATTTTCCCCCGGAACTGGCCCGCATCTCCAGATTTTCCGCAGAAAAATCCGGAACGAACTGCAGGACGATATCCAGTACCGTCTGGGCAAACCCATCCGTTCTCAATCCCATCACTTTGAGAGGAAATTCGCAGGGAAACTCGAATATCTCCTCACGGGGGACCTCAGCCATGACTTTTCAACGCCTGATAGGCACTCAGCAAACGCAGCCCAATGGGACCGGGTTGACCTGTTCCCACGGGCTTTCCGTCTAGCCTGGTTACCGGAACCATTTCTCGGGTACTGGAGGTGATCCAGATTTCTTCGGCGGAACGCACCTCCTCTTCGCTGACCGGGCGTTCGGCATGGGCAATCCCCAGTTGCACCGCCAGGTGCAAAACCAGGTCCAGCGTGATTCCGGCGAGGAGAAGATGGTTCCGGGGCGGAGAACACAGCACTCCCTCCACCACCAGCACCACATTGCTGGCCGCCCCTTCGGTCAGAAAACCGGTGCGCAACAGCAGGCATTCCACTGCACCCTCATCCAGCGCCTGCTGACGCAACAGCACATTGGCCAACAGCGCCGTGGTCTTCAAATCACAATGCAGCCACCGATCATCCACCCGGGTCACCGCGGCCACCCCTGCCTGCACCCATGCCGGCGGCACCGGCGTCAAAGGCTTGCTCATGGCAAATACCGTGGGAGGAACCTGGAGGGGGAAGCCATGGTCCCGTGGAGCCGCGCCGCGGGTCACCTGAAGATAGAGGGACTGGTCGTCCGTGGTCGCTTCCTGAACCAGACGTTCCAGCAGGGACACCCAGGCGGTTCGCACCAGAGGATTGTCCAGACGAATCCCGGCCAGGGAATGTTCCAAACGGTCGAGATGGGCCTCCAACGCCAAGGGCTTTCGCCCATACACCGGGATCACCTCATAAACCCCATCCCCAAACAGAAAACCCCGATCCAGCACCGAAACCCGCGCCTCTTCCAGAGGCAGAAAGATACCATTCAGGTAAACCTGGCTCATTTCAGCATCAACCTCACTGTATCCCACGTGCGTGTAAAAACATTCCCGGCCGGAATACTTTCCAACGCCACCAAATCTGCCCCATTCACCCACTGCTCGGCATAATAGACTTTCAGGGCCCCCATTTTCTGGCCGACATCCACCGGTGCCACCACGGGCTGCAGGGTGGTCAACACTTCCCGGGTCTCTTTTTCATGTCCAATGGGTGTGGTTACCCAGATATCCCGTGCAAACCCCACGGAAACCGTGGACTTCCCCCCCTTGTAAGCATCCAGGACACGCACCGGCACCCCCTTTCGAAAAAGGGTACGGGATTCGAAAGCCTGAAACCCCCAGTTGAGCAACTTTTGACTTTCATTGGTGCGAGCCAGATCGCTATTGGTTCCCAGTACCACCGCCAGTAAGCGCCGCTCGCCGCGCCGCGCCGAAGCAATCAGACAAAAACCTGCAGAATCCGTATGTCCGGTTTTCAACCCATCCACGGAGGGATCGATCCACAACAAACGGTTGCGGTTGGGTTGCGTGATCCCGTCATAGGTATACTCCTTCTGCCCATAGAGCGGGTAGTACTCAGGGAAATCCCGAATCAGCGCTTGTGCCAGGATCCCCAGGTCATGGGCGGTACTGTAATGCTGGTCATCGGGCAACCCCGTGGCATTGACGAAATGAGTATTCTCCATGCCCATGGCATGGGCCATGGCATTCATCCGTTCCACAAATTTTTCTTCCGTTCCTCCCACGGTTTCGGCCAGAGCCACTCCCGCATCATTACCCGACTGGATGATCAAACCATGCAGAAGATCCGTGACGCTCACCGCTTTGCCTGCCTGGATGAACATGCGGGAACCGGGCATATGCCAGGCATGAGTGGAGGGAAACACCCGCTGTTCCGGATTGATTTTCTGTTCCCGCAGAGCCTTGAAGACCAAATACGCGGTCATGAGTTTGGTGAGTGAGGCGGGCTCCATCCGCTGATCGGGGTTCAAACTGGCCAGGGGCTGGTTGCTTTCCACCTCCACCAGGGTATAGGCACGGGCTGCGATGAAAGGCGCCACCAAGGGGGTGTCGGCGAAAGCCGCAGTCACCCCGGCCAACCAAAAAAGCATCAAGAAGAATAACCGCATGACCTGTACGTGCCTCTGAAATTGGTCCGTGATTATACGGCCCACGTCACATTTCTGCCGCATACTTTCCGGAAAGCATGAAATTTAACCAGGAGGCGGCAAAATCGGAAGCAGACACCGGTGGACCGTAGTAGTACCCTTGAACTTCCTGGCATCCGTGTTCTCTCAGAAAATCCACCTGTTCCTGGGTTTCCACGCCCTCCGCAACCACTCTCAACCCCAGATGTTGGGTCATGGCCAGTATGGCAGCCACGATGGCTGCGTCGTTTGGGTCATGGATGATGTGGCAGATGAACTCCCGGTCTATCTTGACCACGGCCAGGGGCAACTGTTTCAGATAACTCAGGGAGGAATAGCCGGTCCCAAAATCATCCATGGCAAAGCGTATCCCCAGACCCCTGATTTGTTCCAGCAAACCGAGGGTGGCTTCCGTCTTCTGGATCATCAGACTTTCGGTGATTTCCAATTCCAGGGCCTCTCCGGGTATGCCGGATTCCGTCAGACACTGTTTGAGCGTATTGAAAAATTCCCCATCATGATGGATCTGCCAGGCCGACACATTGACAGCCACCTTCAGAAAATACCCTTGTCGGCGCCATTCTCCGGCCTGCCTGCAGGCCGTATGCAGGACCCAGGCGCCAATGGGAATGATGACTCCGGTTTCCTCGGCCACCGGAATGAATTCCAGGGGGGCCACCAACCCCAATTCTTCATTGGTCCAGCGCAGCAATGCTTCGAAACCCACGATCCGTCCGCTCTGGATATCGATTTGTGGTTGATATTCCAGGAACAATTCTCCCCGCGCCAGCGCCTGACGCAAATGAAATTCCAGGCGCAAACGTCGCTGGACCGCCAGGTTTTGTGAAGTCGTGAAGAACCGGAAGGCATTCTTGCCCACGGATTTGGCATGGTACATGGCCACATCTGCCCGTGACATCAAGGATTCAGGCGTATGACCATCTTCCGGAAACATGCTGATCCCCACGCTCACCGTCACACAGGTTTCATGATCGGATTTCGGCAAACGAATGGGTTCCCGCACGGCTACCACGATCTTTTCTGCCACTGTGGCCACATCCTGTACCGAGTCCACCTCAGGCAACAGGATGATGAATTCGTCTCCCCCCAGGCGCGCCACCGTGTCGCCTTCGCGCAGGGCATCCGTCAATACCCCTGCCAGGGCTTTCAACAGTTCATCCCCCGCCGCATGACCGTAGGTATCATTGATCCCCTTGAAATTATCCAGATCGATGAACATCAGGGCCATTTTGCGGCCATGACGCTGGCTGTTGGCCAGTACTTGACGCAGACGGTCTTCGATCAACCCCCGATTGGGCAATCCGGTCAGTACATCAAAATGGGCCAGATAATCCAGATGCTGTTGGGTCTTTTGCATCTCGCGCATTTCACGGGCATTTTCCAGCACCATGGAGAGGGAATTGGCAAAACTCTTGGCCAGCAATTCATCTTCCTCGGCGAACTCCTTCCCTTCCCATTTTTCACACAGGTAAATACGCCCATAGACCTTGCCTCCATGGGAAATCGGGACAGCCAGCAAGGAATGCATCACCGGATGCCCCGGGGGGAATCCCGCACTGCGCGGATCCCTGGACAGTTCCGGGAGACGAAGCACCGTATCCTCGCGAATGACAACCCCCAGCAAGCCCCGTCCTTCAGGGAAAGACCCGATATCAGCCACCTGCTGCTCGGTCATTCCGGTATGATGAAAACTGAGCAGTTCGCCCTTCCCGTCCATAATGCCGATGGCACCGTAACGGGCCTGAAGCAGTTGGGTCAGGGCCTCGATCCCGTGTTGCAGAAGATCGGCTTCGAGGGAAGTATGGGAAAGCACCCTGAGCAGGGTGCGGGAGGCTTCGTGCAAACTGGACAGCCGGAAAGTCCAGGAGGCCAGTTCCTCCTTGTCATGCACGATCTCCTGGTTGAGGCGATGGGTTTCCCTCAGCAGACGGGATTCCTGCTGCAACAAGGCGCGCAGGATACAGTTGCGGGTCACCAGGCCGATGAATCCCCCCTTCTGATCCAGCACCGGCAGGGCATCCACCTTCCATTGATCCATTTCCCGCAACGCATGGGCCACCGAACTCTTGAAAGACAAAACATGGGTGGTACGGTGCTCCACCAGATCCGCATAAATCCAGCCGGGATGAGCCGCTTTATCCGCCGGGGAGGCCAACCCACAAAATTTTCCGCTGCTTATCGATTCGGAAAACACCGCCACGAAAGGACCTTCCGAGCCTTCCGGCCGTTCGCTATCGAGCCTGCGCGGCACATCCTTCAGCAGACAATCAATCAGTTTGAGTGTCTTCATGGGCGCGCGTCTGAACCTGAACCTTGATCTCCAGTGTCACGTGAAGCACTTCCTCTGACCCCATCATGGGCCGGATGTCCTTCAGCACGAAACGGATCAATTCTTCCTTGGGAACCCTGCGCAACAGGGCGCTTCGTACCAGAATATCACTCAGAACGGGATCATCCGGAATTTCGATATGTTCGTAGGGACTTTTGATCAACAATTCCAGGGCACGACGCAGGGCAATACACCCAACCGGAGAATTTCGTCCCAAAATCAGCATATCCCTGATGGGGGGGATGGCGTATTCCATCACTTCCGCACTGATGGTCCATCGATGATTGGCCACTGCTGCCATGGTTAGTGCCCCTGAGTATTCTGTTATGGTTATATCATAGTTACGAATCCCTCGTATGACGGAAGACCTGCACCAGAAACCTCAGGGAGACACCGTGTAGCGTCGAGCGATCAGGACCGCATTATTCCCCCCGAAGCCGAAGGAATTGCTCATGATGGTATTCAATGCAGGCAAGGCCCGGGCACCTTCGGTAACGTAGTCCAGATCACAGGCCGGATCCGGCGTGGTCCAATGGGCCGTGGGCGGAACGATGCCCCGCCGCAACGCACCCAGGGCAGCAACCATTTCCACGGCGCCTGCAGCCCCCATCAAATGGCCATGGAGGGCCTTGGTGGCACTAATGGGAATATGGGCCGCGTGATCTCCAAAAACAATTTTGAGCGCCCGGGTTTCCACTCCATCCCCCACCACCGTCCCCGTACCATGGGCATTGATGGCATCTATCTGATCCGGTGCCAGATGGGCCATGTGCAGGGCCTCCTGAATGGCGCGGGCCTGTCCCCCGGCATCGGGCTGGGTAATATGTCCCGCATCGGTGGTATTTCCGTACCCCACGATTTCCGCCAGAATGGTGGCCCCCCGTGCCTGCGCTGAACTTTCGGATTCCAGAATCAGCGCGCCCGCCCCTTCTCCCAAAATGAATCCGGAACGATCCCTGGAAAAAGGACGACAGGAGGTTTCGGGATGCACGGGATCGGGTTTGGCCAGAGTCTGAAGCGATTCCCAGGCTTTCATCACCCCCAGGGTCAGCAAGGCCTCGCTTCCCCCGGCCAGCGCATAGCGAACGCGTCCGTGCCGTACCGCCAGGAATGCTTCGCCCAGCGCCACCGCAGAGGAGGAACAGGCCGAACTGTAGGTGAAACTGGGACCACGGATCTTGAATTCGATGCTCAACTGCCCCGCAGATCCATTGGCCATGAAAGCCACGATGGTGGTGGGACGGGGACGGGCCTGAGCATCCAGAAAAGATTCATGATAGGCCTGCTCCAGGGTGGTGGCCCCCCCAATCCCGGTTCCCCAGAACAGTCCGCAATGCAGACCTTCGTCTCCGGAAAAGTCCAGACCCGCCTGGGTCAGCGCTTCACCCGCCGCCAACAGGGCCAATTGAGCCACCCGATCGAGGGTCAAACGACGCAACTTGGTAAAACGGGATTCCACTGGAATCAGAACCGGCGCGGCCAAGGCAGAGTTTAAAGACTTCGCCCAGGGAACTTCCAGAAAACGGACACCGGAACGCCCCTCTTCCAAGGCCCGGACCAGTACTTCAGCTCCTTCTCCGAAGGGACTGAGGACTCCCACCCCCGTCACGACAACGCGTTGCACGCCTGCAGATTCTGTATTCATGAAAGCGAATCCATCAAGAACCGATTGGAATATGGGTAATCAGTCTGCCTGGTCCAGACTGATGCCCTGTTGAACCACCAAGGTATCCACTTCACGGGCGATGTCTCCCACCGTCTTCAAAGGCACCGGTTCTCCCGTCATTTTCAAATCGAATTTATCTTCCAGCATGAACATGAACTCCACCGTCGCCAGCGAATCCACGCCTAATTCTTCCAATTTGGAATCTGGCTGAACCTGTTCCTGGGTCAGTCCAAACTCCTCCACAAGCATTTTTTGTATGATGGGTAATGAACTCATGTTTTGTTAGCCCGCCAACCGCAACTTGGGACGCTGTTTCAGGTCATGTCGATCTGATTGTTGCGCTATGAAAGCCAGCGATTCCAGGGCTACCCGCTCCTTTTCAAAATCCATGGTGATGATGTGATAACAATTATCGAGAAGAACCTTGCGCACCTGAAGGGAAGAAATCCCCCCCTCGATCTGATCCGCATTCTTCGGACTGGCCAGATCATCCTCGACAGCATGCATTATAAGGGTAGGCGCATGGATTTTGTGTAAGTTTTGACGTACCGACTTCATCAACTTCTCGGTTTCGAAGACCCCCTTGAGGGGAGAACGGGAGGAACCGATGGCAGAAGTTCCTCGTTTTTCCATCTGGGTCGCCACCCATTGACGAATTCGTTCATCCTTCAGGCCATAGGGCGGTCGCTCTGCCAATGACACAAAATAACGGAACGGCGTGTAATAACCCAAATACTTGAGCCAACGCATGCGCGTCACATTCCAGCCGTCATAACGCAGGGGTGCCGAATACAGGCACAACGCATGCAGATCACTACTGCGCCGGGTTGCCAGGTTCAGGGCCAGATTGGCGCCAATACACAAACCTGCTACACTGACCTGATCATGTTCCCGGCGCAATAAATCGAAATTCGCCTCTACCTGCTCACTCCAGTAGGTCCAGGGTGTCGTGCCACTGGGCACGGCTTCATCAAATACCGAATAGCCTTGAATATTGGGAATATGCACGGTATACCCCCCCACCACACATAACTTGCGGCCAATATACTGGAGTTGCTGGGGCGTTCCGTACAAGCCATGTAACAGCAATACGGCCCCCTTCCCCTTGCCTTCCATGTGTATCGTTTCGATGATCCACCTCCCGAACATTGATGGGAATATCACCCACCAGAAACACCTTTCATCCTACTCTAAAATCCAGGTCCCAACTGTTTCATACAGCACAGAGATGAATTACACATTGAATCTGAAGTGCATGACATCCCCATCCTGCACCCGGTAGTCTTTACCCTCGAGACGCATTTTCCCGGCTTCTCTGGCCCCGGTTTCACCCCGACAGGCAATAAAATCCGGATAGGAAATCACTTCAGCGCGGATGAAACCCCGCTCAAAATCGTTATGAATGACTGCGGCGGCTCGAGGCGCGGTGGTTCCCACCGGAATGGTCCAGGCCCGCACTTCCTTGACGCCCGCCGTAAAATAGGTTTCCAGTCCAAGACAACGGTAGGCCGCCCGAATCAACCGATCCAATCCAGGCTCTTCCATTCCCATATCCGCCAGAAACAAGGTTTTGTCTTCTGGTTCCAAATCCACCATCTGGGCTTCAAGCGCCGCGCATACCGGCACAACCCAGGCGCCCTCGCGCCGGGCACGCTCCTCCACCTGCGCCAGGAGCGGATTATGGGCAAATCCGTCCTCCAGCACATTGGCCACATACAGGAGGGGCTTGGCCGTCATCAGGCACAGAGGTTTCAGGGCTTGCAACTGATCCTCGTCCAATCCCTGGGCCCGTACCGCATGCCCCTGATTCAATCGTGCCTCCACCTGCGTCAGCAACCCCTGTAACTGTATGGCCTCCTTATCCCCGGCACGGGCCATTTTCTGGGTTCGAACCAAAGCCTTTTCCACGGTGGAAAGGTCGGCCAGGGCCAACTCGGTATCGATGGTATCGATATCCTCCAGAGGCGACACCCGTCCCGCCACATGAATCACGTTGGAATCTTCAAAGCACCGCACCACATGGGCAATGGCATCGGTTTCCCGGATATTGGCCAGAAACTGGTTCCCCAAACCTTCCCCCTTCGATGCCCCGGCCACCAATCCCGCGATATCCACGAACTCGGTGACGGCAGGCACCACCCGTTCAGGACGAACAATGTCTGCCAAAGCCACCAGACGAGGGTCCGGAACCTCCACGACGCCCACATTGGGCTCGATGGTACAAAAGGGGTAATTCTCGGCGGCGATCCCCGCCTTGGTCAGGGCGTTGAACAAGGTCGACTTCCCCACGTTGGGTAATCCAACGATCCCGCATTTCAAACTCATATTCCATACTCCTCAAGGAGGGGGCAGCGGTTTATGCAACTCGTTCATGGCCGGGTGAAATTGCCCCGACATCACCAAAGGAAGAACAGACAGGCCACGTTCCAGAGCCTGCTCGATGGCAGCCTGCTCCTCTCTCGAGGGACGGTGCAGAACATAGTCCGCCACCGGTTGGCGCTGTCCGGGATGACCGATACCGATGCGCAGACGCCAGAAGTCGGGACTCCCCAACTGAATGATGAGATCCTTCAATCCATTGTGCCCCCCGGACCCCCCGCCTTGTTTCAAGCGGGCCACCCCAGGGTGCAGGTCCAGTTCATCGTGCAGCACCAGAATTTCCGGCACTTCGATCCGATAGAAATTGGCCAGGGCGGCCACCGACCGCCCACTCAAATTCATGAAGGTTTCAGGACACAGCAACCAACTGGAAAAAGGATTTTCAACCTTGGCCATCCGCCCCTGGAAGCGGGATTCGCGGCGCCAATCCAGACGCCATTGCCGGGCCAGGGCTTCGATTCCCCAAACCCCGGCATTATGGCGAGTGTCCTCATAGGCCGCCCCCGGATTTCCCAACCCAACGATCAGACGGATGGGCACCTTCCCTCACCCATTCATGCCGGTTAATAAAGAGACGGCGTTTACTTCTTTGCTCCCTTGGCGGCATCGGCAGGCGCTTTCTGGCTGATGGCGGGAACATCCGCCACCGACACTGCCGGCACCAGATCTTCCTCGGCACGGGCTGCACGGGGTAGAACTGCCGCCACCACCGCAGGGTTTTCGCCTTTATGGAGGGCGGCAAATTCGATGCCAGCCGGCGCTTTCAGATCGGCCAGATGGAAAGGATGAGCCACCGTCAGATCATGCAGATCCACTTCGATGTACTCAGGCAAATCGCCCGGCAAACAAAGAACTTCGATTTCCGTCAGGATATGGCTGATGATGGCCCCGGACTGCTTGACCCCTGGAGAGTTATCGCCGTTGATGAAGTGGAGCGGAACCTTGGTGTGCAACTTGCGATTCACATCCACCCGTTGAAAATCCACATGCAGGATCAGGGATTTGAATGGGTGTCTTTGAACATCGCGCAATAAGGCCGGATGGGACTTCCCGTCCAGATCGAGGGAAATCACGGAAGAATGAAAGGCTTCCTGACGCAACTTGTGAAAAAGTTCGTTATGATCGAACTCGATAACCAGTGCTTCCTGGTTATCCCCGTATAAAATACCGGGTACCCGGCCGGCCCGGCGCAGGCGGCGGCTCGCTCCGGTGCCCTGCGCAGTGCGATGTGTAATCGTAATTTCCATGATTCGTCCTTTAGTGATTGAGTGTTTAAAACCCCCGACCGCGACCAGTCGGAGGGACGTACAAAAATATCATTCCATAAACAGGGAACTGACCGAATCCTCATCGCTGATTCGGCGCATGGTTTCTGCCATGAGTTCTGCGATGCCGATCTGGCGAATTTTTTTGCAGGCGAGAGAAGCGCCCACCAGAGGAATGGTATCTGTCACCACCACTTCATCCAGAGCAGACTCGTCGATCCGCTGGGCGGCACCGCCCGACAAAACCGGGTGAGTAATATAGGCCAGGACCCGCTCCGCCCCATGGGTCTTGAGGGCCTGCGCTCCGGCGCACAGTGTATTGGCCGTATCCACCATGTCATCCAGAATGATGCAGGTCCGCCCCGCCACATCGCCAATTACATTCATGACCTGAGCCACGTTGGGTTTGGGACGACGTTTGTCGATGATGACGAGATCCGCTTCCAGACGTTTGGCCAACGCCCGGGCACGTACCACTCCGCCCACATCGGGAGAAACCACGGTCAGACCCTGATAACCGGCACGCCAGATATCCCCCAGCAAAAGCGGCGTGGAATACACGTTGTCCACGGGTATATCAAAAAAACCCTGAATCTGATCAGAATGCAAATCCATGGTCAATACCCGATCCACGCCGGCGCCTTGCAGCATGTTCGCCACCACCTTGGCCGAAATGGCCACCCGGGCCGAACGGGGGCGCCGATCCTGACGGGCATAACCAAAATAGGGAATGGCCGCCGTGATCCTGGCTGCGGAGGCACGCTTCAACGCATCACACATCACCATGATTTCCATCAAATGGTCGTTGGTGGGTGCAGAAGTGGACTGGAGAATGAAACAATCCCGTCCCCGCACATTTTCGAGGATTTCCACCATGACCTCTCCATCGCTGAAGCGCCCCACGGTGGCACGCCCCACGGAAATGTTGAGGTAAGCCGCGACTTCGCTTGCGAGTTTGGGATTGGCGGTGCCGGTAAACACCATCAAATCGGTAGAAGACATGAAACTCCTGACAAACGACGGCTAAACTGAATGGATGGCAGGGGAGGTAGGGATCGAACCTACGAATGCCGGAATCAAAATCCGGTGCCTTACCACTTGGCGACTCCCCTGCAGCACTACCCTGTCGTGCACAACGGATGACCTTGTCGTCCGCGTGCCACAAAACCCCGATACTCCGGAGGGAACCTCTTCAACACCTGGTTTGCCTCGTGGCAGGTCAAAAAATCCAGAAAACAGCAACCGCCTGACCCACTCATCCGGGCAACTCCAAATTCCCCCATCCAATCCAGCAAACGCGCCACTTCAGGGTGCATACGCCGGACCACAGGCTCCAGATCGTTGCCGATCTTCCTTCCAGAAAAGTCCCGTATTTTGACGGGTAATGAGTTTCTTGTCAAATCCGGAGAGGAGAACACGGCCTGGGTCGACACGGAAACGCCCGGCACGCCAATGACGTACCAGCGTTCCGGCACCGGCACCGGCGCCAAGGCTTCCCCCACCCCCTCCGCCAATGCACTTTCTCCGCCGATAAAAACCGGCACATCCGCGCCTAATTCAAGCCCCAGACGGGCCAGACGGGCACGTGCCCAATGAATTCCCCAAAGTTGATTCAAAACCAGCAAGGTTGTCGCCGCATCCGAACTACCGCCACCCAACCCGCCGCCAATGGGAATACGCTTGTGCAAACGCAGCCGTGCGCCCAATCTCACGCCGGCCTGTTCCTGCAACAGTCGCGCCGCTTTCAGGGTCAGATCCTGAACTTCGGGGACTCCTGGAATCATTTCCGCCCGCTCGATCCGCCCCGAATCCAGCACTTCACAGTCGAGCGTATCCCCAAAATCCAGAAAAGTGAAGAGCGTCTGCAAGGTGTGGTAGCCGTCCGCACGCCGTCCTGTGACTTTCAGGAAAAGATTGAGTTTGGCAGGCGCGGGTGCCTGCCACCAGGCTCCTTCGCTTTTTCGGCCCCCGTTCATTCCTTCTGTTCCAGCACCCAGTGATCAACCTTGATCCGGATCTGCAAATCCTCCCGCACCAGGCGAATCGTCCCCGGCAACCATTCACCGCCCACGGCACGCCAGTCGGCGTAGGTCATGACCCAACCCTGCTGGGACAGGCGCTGTGGATGATGCTCGGCATCCCGTTCGACCTGGGCGGGCAAACCGGGATCCGCCTGGCCGCGCAACCACCAGGGCAACCCTTGCAGGGGCAGGGCATACCCCAGAACGGTTTGTGTCAACGTTTCAGGATCGCCGGCACGATAGTCACGATGATCCGACAGGATCAAATGGGTTTGCAAGGGGGAACTGTCCACCAGGGCTACGGTGGTACCCAGGGGCGAACGCAACTCCAGGTGCTGTTCCATCCCTCCGCGCAACTGCCATTCCAACTGGCCGCTCTCGCTCCCCGTCGGTTGCCGCACGGCGATGCGCCCTTCCAGCCGCCAACTCTGCACCGTGCCTTGTCCCAGGGTCAAATCTCCCTGGGGACCGGGACTCCACAGAGCGCAACCACTCAAAAGAGAGAGCGCGCACCAAAGAACCGTCCACGCCCCCTTTTTCATGACACTCACGTCAATGCAGGAAGCGATGGACAGTCGCCAGCAATGCTGCATTATCCGGATGATCCTTGAGGGTGCTTTCCCAGATTTGACGGGCTTCGGTCTGATCTCCTGAAGCCCAGAGCGCCTCTCCCAGATGGGAAGCGATTTCCGGGTCAGGATCGGCGGCAAAGGCGCGTTTCAGCGTATCCACGGATTCATGGAAATGTCCTTCACGGTATTGCACCCAGCCCAAACTGTCGATGATGAACGGATCGTCGGGAGAAAGGGACAGCGCCTTGCGGATCAGGTCGCCTGCCTCGTCAAGACGTATGTTGCGTTCGGCCATGCTATACCCCAGCGCATTATAGGCATGGGCATAGTCCGGACGCAGGGCAATCACGCGGCGCAAGTCTTTTTCCAGAACATCGAACCGATTCAACTTGTCTGCCACGATGGCCCGCTCATACAACAGGTCGGTGGAATCCGGCAGGGTGGCCAGAGCCTGGCTGAGGGTATCGAAAGCGCCTTGATCATCGCCGGCATCGCGCTGAATCTGTTCCTGAGCCAAAGTTCTCTGCTCTAACCGTTCAGAAGAAGGGGCGGGCATACGGCTCAGCATATCCAGAGCTTTCTGGGTCTGCCCCTGCTGCGCCAGGATCAAGGCCACCCGGATCTGGGCCAGGGGATGCTGCTCCCCGGAGGAAATGGCCTCGTACCACTGAATGGCCTGTTCCCAATGGTGCTGTTCCTCTTCGGCCTGTCCCAGATAAAACCGGACCCGGTCAGGATCGCGGTATTCTCCCGCCAGAACCTTTTTGAATTTTTCCTCGGCGGTGGGATAATCCTTCAACTGCATATCCAGCAACCCCACGGCCAGCAACAAATCCGGTTGACCTGGATCGGCCTGCAGCAGGGTTTGGAATTCCCGTTGCCCCCCGGCGTAGTCCTTCTGCTCCACCAGGAAACGCGCGTATTGCAAGCGCACCTCGCGCGCTTCAGGATGCTTGGCAAGAAAGGATTGGTACAGATTCTGTGCCTGGGCAGGATCGCTCTTCTGCAGGAGCTGAGCCTCCAGCGCCACGCCCATCTCCCAGTCGGGACGAAGTTGCAGGGCTTTGCGAATTTCCGTCAGCGCCAGGTCAATTTTTCCGTCCTGGGCCGCCAACGTACTGACCAGATAATGTCCTTCAGGGACGTCCGGATAGGGTTCCGTCAAACGTTGCGCCAATGACAGGGCATGGGCGTGGTCTGGATGCTGAACCAGAACCACGTCCAAACCCAGAAAATCATCACCGGCGCTGCTGCGATCCACGGCAATCAACGGAGCCAGAATGGGCAGGGCATCGATCAGATTGGGCTGGGACAGGATCAGCCCACCCAGGGTTTCACGGGCCGAAGGCGACTTGGGGTCTTCTTTCAACCATAACGTCAGGGCAGTCTGAACGGCGGGCAAATCATGGGCGTACAACGCCACCTCCGTAGCCCGACGGGCAACGCGCGGATCCTTGGTGGTGCGGGCCAGATCCAGGTAGGTCTTGGTCGCCAGACCGAGATGACCACGCTGGGCAGCGATTTCCGCCAATAACAACTGGTAAACCCAACGCGCTGTCAATTCCTGAATCGGCAGTGGCCGTGCACGAACGGCTTCAGGAACCGGCGCAGTGGCGATGACCGGTGCTGGGGCCGGAACTGGCCCCACCGCCCCCGGCGTCTCCCCATGGGCCAGGGCGGACACTCCTCCCAACAGGACCAGTGCAAATCCCAACTTCCATTGTTTCACACCCTTGGGTGCCTTGGTTTTCATAATCGGCGGTTCCCCTTCAGGATTTGGCACTCATCAAGCGCTTATATTTTTTTTCCAGTTCTGCCTTGCTTTCCCGATAATCCGGATTCATGGGAATGCAATCCACCGGACACACCTCGCGACACTGAGGCGTATCGTAGTGTCCGACACACTCGGTACATTTGCCCGGATCGATTTCATAAACCTCGGCTCCCTGAGAAATTGCCTCGTTGGGGCATTCCGGTTCACAGACATCACAATTGATACATTCATCGGTAATCATCAACGCCATATACTTGTCCTCGGTTACCCAACTGCTTTCAGTTTATCCAACAACCTTTGATGCACCAGTGGATTGACAAATTCCGACACTTCTCCACCCAGCCCGGCAATTTCACGAATCATCGTGGACGAAATGAACAGATACTGTTCGGCAGGCGTCAAAAACAAGGTTTCGACCTCAGGTTGCAGGCGTCGGTTCATTCCGGCCATTTGAAATTCAAAATCGAAGTCGGAAACGGCGCGCAGCCCCCGGATCAATGCCCGGGCCTGCCTGGAACGCACAAAATCTGCCAGCAAGCCGGAAAAACCCACCACCACCACCCTTTCAAAACGGGCCAGGGAGGCTTGCGCCATTTCCACCCGTTCTTCCAGGGTAAACAAAGGGCGTTTGGGGCGACTGTCTGCCACCGCCACCACCACTTCATCAAATAACCCGCAGGCGCGCCGCACCAGATCCTCATGTCCCAGTGTCATCGGGTCAAAGGTTCCGGCATAAACGGCACGGATAAATGTATGCTGGCCCATGGATCCTCTATCAAAGTACGCGTTCGTCCGACCGCAGGCCGGATCGACTCACTCAGCGCCGTTGAAACAATTGTAACCGAGCCTGCCCCACTTTCGTGCACCGAACCTCGCGCCAGAGGTCCGATTCTGACATACCTCGGGAAGATTCACAGTAAATCCACCCTCCTGGACGCAAATGGGTGGACAATGCAGACCATACCCGACTCATTTCCTCACTGTCAAAGGGCGGGTCCAGAAAGATCAGATCATAAGTCGTCCCACTGGTTTCCAACCACTCATGGGCTTGAACTTGCCGGACGGTCACACCCTCCGCTCCCAAACGTTGGGCATTGGCACGCAGGGCCACGCAGGCCAACCGATCCTGCTCCACCAGCACCACCTGCGCAGCCCCCCGGGAGGCTGCTTCAAAGCCCAGGGCACCGCTGCCCGCGAACAAATCCAGGCAGTGCCATCCCACCAGGGATTGTCCTAGCCAGTTGAACAGGGTTTCCCTGCCTCGAGCGGGGGTTGGACGCAGTCCGGGACGGTCATGAAATGCCAGCCGTCGACCCCGCCACTGCCCCCCGATAATCCGAACTTCTCCTTTCATTTGGGGTAAAATCCTCTTTTGTTTTTCCGTCAGATGGCTATTGTCCAATGTTTGGTCTGTTCAAAAAAGCCCCCCAGGACATTTCTCCCTCCCCGTCACCTTCCTGGTTGGGTCGTCTCAAGGCAGGATTGCGGGGTAGTCGGGATAAATTGCAGCAGGGGCTCTCTGGTTTGTTTGGGCGAAAACTGGACGACCTGTGGTTTGAAACCCTGGAAGAGACCCTGATCCTTGCCGACGTGGGGGTTTCCACCAGCCGGCGCCTGATTCACGCCCTGCAACAAGAAGCGCGGCGGCAGCGCATCGAAGAGGGGAATGCCCTGAAACCTCTGCTCAAGGGTGAACTGATGGCGCTTCTGCGCCCCCTGGAGCGGTCCTTGTCCCCGCCGCCGGCAGAGGGTCCTCAAGTCATTCTGTTCGTGGGAGTCAATGGCGCCGGAAAAACCACCAGCATCGGCAAACTGGCCCAATATTTCCTGAATCAGGATAAAAAGGTGCTGCTGGCCGCCGGAGATACCTTTCGCGCCGCCGCCGTGGCTCAATTGGTGGCCTGGGGTGAACGCCACCATGTGCCCGTCATCACTCAGGAAAAGGGAGACTCGGCGGCGGTCATCTTCGATGCCATCCAGGCTGCGCGCGCGCGAGGCATCGATATCGTCCTAGCGGATACGGCGGGACGGCTACCCACCCAGTTACACCTGATGGATGAGATTCGCAAGGTCAAACGGGTGGTGACCAAAGCCGACCCCACCGCCCCCCACGAAATCCTGCTGGTCCTCGATGCCAATACCGGTCAAAATGCCCTGACCCAGGTTAAAGCCTTTGACGATGCCCTTCAATTAACCGGTCTGATCATCACCAAACTGGACGGCACCGCACGGGGGGGGGTTATTGCGGCCATTGCCGGTGAACGGCCCATTCCCGTCTGTTTTCTGGGCGTGGGCGAAGGACCGGAAGATCTGGATATCTTTAGCGCGGATGCCTATGTGGATGCCCTGATCGAATGATCGAATTCAAGGAGATTTTCAAACGTTACCCCGAACACCCCAATCTGTTCGAGAACTTCTCCTTGTCCCTGGGGGCGGGGGAGTGGCTGAATCTGGTGGGTCCCCCGGGAAGTGGCAAATCCACCCTGCTGCGCATGATGGCTGGCCTGGAGAAACCCACCTCGGGCACCCTGACCTTCCATGGACAGGACCTTTATCGACTGAGGGCCTCGGCGCGCAGTCGCTTGCGCCAACGCATGGGATTGATCTTTCCCGACCCCGTTTTTCTGGAAGGGCATTCCCTGCTGGACAATGTCGCCCTCCCTCTGGAAATCCAGGGACTGCCCCAAGCGGAATGCTTGACCCGGGCGCAGAATGCGCTGCAGCGCGTGGGATTGGGAAACCAGTCTTCCCTGCGAGCCCGGCAGTTATCCCAAAATGCCCGTCAACGCTTGATGGTCGCCCGGGCCATCAGCGGGTATCCGGTATTATTACTGGTGGATGACTTTTACCATGGCTGGCCTCAGGAACAACGGCAATCGCTGGAAAATTTGCTGGGCAGTTTCCATCAGGGCGGGGTGACCGTGGTAGTTGCCAGCCTGCCGGGGGGAAACCTGCTTTCGCCCAAGGCGCGTACCTTCACGCTGAGCACGCCTGTCCCCCACCGTATCGAGATCGACTCATGAGGATCTGGCTCCAGCATCATGCCCGTGCTTTCCGACAGGCCCGGTCTTTTATCCTGGGTCAACCCCTGCGCCATATGGGATCGATACTCTTTCTGGGCATGCTGATCGCCCTGGCTCTGAGTACCGGATTTTTCTGGCAAAAAATCAACCACTGGGTCCAACACACGCTTCCCGAACCTACTCTGACCCTGTTCATGACCGATCAGGCCAATGAAACCCAGATGCACGCACTTTGGGATTCCCTGGCTGCCAATCCCCAGATCCGCGCCTTTGAATACATCTCCCCCGACCAGGCACTGGATTCCTTGCGTCACTCCCCCGACCTCGCCCCGGCACTTAAGGTTTTGAATCGAAATCCCCTGCCGGGCGCCTTTGTGTTGCATCTGCGCGACCCCAGCCCCTCCCGTTTCAATCAACTGGAGCAGGAATTCTCCCATCGAGAGGGGGTCGCCCAAATCCGCAGTGACCGTCTCTGGGCCGAACGACTGGAAACCGTCAGCACACTGGCCGAATCGATTCTGGGTTTCTGTGCTCTTCTTTTCGCTATTCTCTCCTTTCTCTTCATTGCCCACCAGGCGCATCAACAAGCGTTACGTCAACAGGAGATGCGTTCCCTGCTGAACCTGCTGGGCGCTCCCCCTTCCTACCAGCGTCGCCCCTTCGCCTACTACGGCGCCCTGCTGGGAGCGAGTGCCGGTCTTTTGGCCTGGGCGGGCATCTATTGGGCACTCACGCTGATCACCCCCCTCATCCATGCATTCGGGGCTTTATTCCAAATCACCCTCGACCTCCCTCCCCTGGACCTGCGGGACGGGGGTATGCTCATCCTTCTCTCTACTCTGGGAGGGATTTTTGCATCTTTGCTGGGTCAAGGGAACTCACGAGCCACTTAGCACTCTCACGCAAAGAGTGCTAAAATACCCTTGTCAAGGAGGATATGAGTCCATGGAATTAACCGCTGACCACTATCTGACTCCCACCCATTCGGGAAGTCTGGAAGATTACCTGCAAAGGATTGCACGGGTTCCCTTGCTGAGTGCCGAAGAGGAAACCAGTTTGGCCCGGCGCCTGCGCGACCACCATGATCTGGGCGCAGCACAACGCATGATTCTTTCCCATCTGCGTCTGGTGGCCTCCATTGCCCGCCAGTACAGGGGCTATGGTTTACCCCAGGCAGATTTGATCCAGGAAGGCAATGTGGGTCTCATGAAGGCCGTCCGACGCTTTGATCCCGAGCGCGGGGTTCGTTTGGTTTCCTTCGCCGTACACTGGATCAAGGCGGAAATTCATGAATATATCCTCCGCAACTGGCGTCTGGTTAAAATCGCCACCACCAAGGCACAGCGCAAGTTGTTCTTCGGTTTGCGCAGTCTCAAACCCGGCTTCAGTTCCCTTTCTCCGCAGGAAACCCGCAAAATTGCAGAACAGTTGGGAGTTCGCCCGGAAGATGTGAGCGAAATGGAAACTCGCCTGGCAGGTCAGGATATTTCGCTGGACCCCGGACCGGAAGATGAAGAACACTGGGTCAGTCCCGTGGCCTATCTGGCCGACGAAGGAGCAGGACCACGGGAAACCCTGGAAGCCAATGAAAATGCTCGAAACAGCCATGAAGGACTGCAGGAGGCCCTGAATCGACTGGACGCCCGCAGTCGCAAGATCATCGAGGACCGCTGGTTGCGGGACGAAGACGCCCCCCCCATCACGCTCCATGATCTAGCCGACGAATGGGGAATTTCAGCCGAGCGGGTGCGTCAAATCGAGGTTCGGGCTTTACAAAAGATTCGCGCCACTTTGCTCCCCTCGCCTCAACCGGCCTAACCCGCCCTCCGACTAGAAACTGCAAAAAACGAGTTCGAAGGGGACAAGGGTGGACACGACGCCAGTGCGCGTGGTTTCGTCCATCTCCAGAAAGCGAATGTTGAGTTGATATTTGTTGGCGCTGATTTCTGGAACACACTGAAATTTTTCTTCGACGCCCACTCTCAACAGCCGCGCATCAGCACCCACCTTGTTCTGTTGATAGAGTCCGTTGCGCGCCTCCAGATGGAAGGACTTGCCGCTTTCCAGCATCAATCGGATGTGCAGTTCCAAGGCGGTCTGTGTGGAAAGCAGGGGGGCGACCCAGGCACTAAAATGGCTTCGACGCACCTCCACCGGCAGGGACAACCAGTAATGATAGGTGGGCATGTCGAAATCACACACCCCTCCGGGAAGGTTGGCCCGTTGCTTGATGGCCATGAGACCTTCATGATTGCGCAGGTATTCTGCAAACTTTCCCTTGGACGCATGCAAACTCTCGATAGCCTCATCGAGGTCCTTCAAGGTCTTGTCCAGCGTGCCCGCATCCACATCCGGGTTGCGTCGCAGAGACGACAATATCCCCCGTTGCCGCTCCAGTCCCTGTAGCAAGTCGGACTTGACGTCGGCACGGGCCGTTGCATCCACAATTTCAAAAAGAGAAAGAAGGGCAGCGTGATGATCCAGTGGATCGTCCCGCTGCAAGAAATGGAAAACATGCCGGAACAGCGTGGTCAGGCGCAAAAATACACGGACCTGCTCACTCAACGGAAAGTCGTAAAGGATCACCGGGGGGCCCCTCGGAGCAATCTTGAGATTCTGACGCAAACAAGGGAGATATGCAAGTCCCCCGCCGATTCAGGAAACATTCAGGGAACGAAGTTGTTCTCCAGCCATGAAGCGGTACTGATGATCGAGTTTTTTTACCACCGTCTCCAGACTTTGCAAGTCTCCGTTGTTGTCGATCACGTCATCCGCCACGCGCAGGCGGGTTTTACGATCGGTCTGGGCGGCCATGATGGCCCGCACCGTCTCCGGCGTCATTTCCGGCCGCTGGGAGGCCCGCCGAACCTGAAGGTCTTCCTCACAATCCACCACCAATACCCGGGAGAGCAGGGGGCGATAGGAACCCACCTCGATCAGCAACGGAACCACCAGCAGGACATAGGGCTGGGTTGCCGCATCCAGTGCCGCATGAACCGCTTCCCGGATCCGTCCATGCATGATGGTTTCCAACTGCTTGCGCGCGGGAGGGTGATTGAATACATGATTGCGCATGGCCGTCCGATCCAGACTGCCATCCTCACTGATGAAAGCTTCTCCGAATTTCTCCCGGATCGCCTGGATGGCAGCGCCCCCCGGAGCGGTCATTTGACGGGAAATGGCATCCGTATCCACCAGTCCGGCCCCATACCGGGCAAATAAACTGGCCACCGTGGATTTTCCTGCCCCTATGCCCCCGGTCACGCCCACAATAAACTTGCTCATGCTCCTCTCCCTTGCAAATTCATCCACAAAATACATTCGGCAGCCAAAACCATAAAGGGACCGAAGGGGAAGGCGATATTTCTTCCCTTGCGCCACCCCAGGCACAGCCCCCCCACCACGCCCAGGGATGCGGCTCCCATCAAGATCAAGGGCAATTGTGCGGCGCCCATCCAGGCCCCAATCACCGCCAGCAACTTGACATCCCCCAGTCCCATGCCTTCCCGCTTCATCCACCCACGGAAACCCCAATACACCCCGGCCAGCATCAAATACCCCAATACCGCGCCCCAGAGGCCCTGTTCCAGGGAAACTCCCCCTCCTAGCCCGTGAAAAATCAAGCCTGACCACAATAAGGGTTGAGTCAGCCCATCGGGAAGCAATTGGGTTTCCAGGTCAATGAACGCCAGCAACAACAACCCCCATTGTAACCCGACAAAGGCCCAGCCTTGCAGATCTGCCCGGCCCAGCCACAGCGTGGTCAGAGCACTGGATGCCACCAAACCAGGAAAAAGGTGTGGATGACGGGTCCTGAAATCATGAACCCAGACCGTTTGCTGATTCATCCAGGGAATCCGGGCCTCATCGAGCCCATGGATCCAGCGATTCAGGCGCCCTTGCCCCCAATGGGCCAACCCAAACCCCAACAGGGCAGCCACCAACCCATTCAGAAACGGCATCACTCCCCCGCCTCCTGGGGTGCTGCGGCAGAAGCAGAATTCTCCTCCGTCACATGTACCCGCGCCACCCGCACCCGACGGTCCTGGGTCTGCACGATTTCCACGGGATAACCCGCCACCTTGAGGGCCGTTCCTGGCTCCGGAATGTCCTCCAGAATTTCCAGGATCAGCCCATTCAGGGTTTTAGGACCGGTGACCGGAAAGAGTGTACCCACTTTCCGGTTGAGATCCCGCAAGGAACAGTCTCCATCCACCAACACCGTGTGTGCGCTCTCGCGGGTAAACAAATCCCGGTGATGGGAGCGCCCGCTGAACTCTCCAACAATTTCTTCCAGAATGTCTTCCACGGTAACCCACCCCAGCAATTCTCCATACTCATCCACCACCAGCCCAACTTTATGCTGGGTTTTCTGGAAGTTCTGAAGTTGGGTCAGTAACGCCGTTCCCTCTGGAATGAAATAGGGTTGGCGCATCACGCTCATCAGACCTTCACGGGTGATTCCTCCTTGCTGGAAGAGATTGAAAATCTTGCGCACATGAACCACGCCCACCACCGCATCCGGTGTCCCCCGATACAACAACTGGAGAGTATGGCGAGCCGTCCCCAACTGCGCCATGATTTCAACCATATCCGCATCGATGTCAACCCCTTCGATGCGCGAGCGGGGCGTCATCACATCCTCCACCGTCATCTGGTTCAATTCCAGCAGATTGAGGATCAAATCCTGATGGTTGCCCGTCAAAAACCCCCCACCCTCCAGCACCAGCAGGCGCAAGTCATCCAGGCCCAACCCCTGTGCCCGGATTTGGGAACGTCGACGCAAGCCCATCAGGAACAGCAATGCCCGCACGAACAGGTTGATAAACCAAATGATCGGGGAAAACACCCATAATAACCCGACCAGAATGAAACTGATGCGCAGCGCAATGGGCTCGGGCCAGGTGGCACCGATGATCTTGGGCGTGATTTCGGAAAACACCAGAATGACCAGCGTCACCAGTAACGTACTGATGGTGAGAGTCATTCCGCCGCCTCCAACCCAGCGCATTACCAGCACCGTAACAATGGAGGCCGCCGCCGCATTGAGCAAGTTGTTTCCCAGCAACAACATGCTCAGCAAACGTTCCGTTTGTTGCAACAGGGACTGGGCCCGGCGGGCACCCGCACGGTGCGCCGCCAGGTGCTTGAGGCGATAGCGATCCAGCGCGATCATGCTGGTTTCGGCCATGGAGAAAAACCCCGACAGGACCAGCAGCAAAACCAGTCCTGCCAACATCCAGCCCCAGGAGAGCTCATCCACGATGAAGCAGGATCTCCACCACAAACTTGCTGCCCAGATACCCCACCAGAAGCAGGACAAACCCTGCCAGGGTCCAGCGCGCTGCCCGCCGCCCGCGGATCCCCCAAAGTTGGCGGGCCATCAACAGCCCGGCAAAGATGATCCAGGACAGCAGGGAAAAAATCACCTTGTGATTCCATACCAGCGGTTTGTCGAAGAGGGCTTCGGAAAAGAAAATCCCGCTGACCAAGGTCGCCGTCAAGAGGAGGAAACCCACCCAGATCATCTGAAAGAGCAGCGCATCCATGGCCACCAATGAAGGCAGAGCCCCCAGCGGAGTGAAGGGGCGATCATGGTTGTGCAGGCGCTGTTCCATGACACTCATGAGTACGGCGTGCAGGGCCGCCACGCCAAACAATCCATCGGCCATCAAGGAAACCACCAGATGAATCTTGAAGGTCAGCAAATGGCTGTATTCCACCGGTTTTTCGGCAGGCAGAACGAGGGGAGCCAGCACCAGTCCTGCAACGATCAACATCAGGACAGACTGAAGGACACCCAGACGGCAGCGAAAACTGGCCAGCCAATACATGGCAACGGTTGCCGCACCCACCAGGGACAGTGAATTTCCCAGGGACAAAACCATCTGGTGGGAAGCGAAGAGAACCCGGTGCAATAACGCGGCATGCACCACCAGAGTCAAAAAGAGCAAACCCTGGGCGCGCCACGATGACCGGCAATTGGTGGTTTCCACCGGCACCGGCTGCCGGGAAACGAGATCCCGCAGCCCCAGCAGAAGATAAAGCGCTGCAGTGATAAAATAGAGGGAGGTATTGACCATAGTGTCGATAGTTTACCACTCCCAACCTTTAATGAGGCTTCTCCTTCCATGCTCGATCAACTTACCGAACGTCTGACAGGCGCTCTGAAAACCTTGCGCGGACAGGCGCGTTTGAGCGAATCCAACATTCAGGATGTCCTGCGTGAAGTCCGAATTGCACTACTGGAAGCCGATGTGGCGCTGCCTGTGGTCAAGGAATTTGTCGATACGGTGCGCCGCGAAGCCCTGGGACAGGCGGTATTGAGCAGTTTGACGCCGGGCCAGGCCTTTATTGGAGTCGTCCATCAAGTACTGACCCGCCTCATGGGGGAACAGAACGAGGGGCTGAATCTCGCTACCCAGCCCCCCGCCGTCATTCTCATGGCGGGTTTGCAGGGTGCGGGTAAAACCACCACTGCGGGAAAACTGGCCAAGTGGCTCAAGGAACAGCAAAAAAAGAAAGTTCTCCTGGTGAGTTGCGATATTTACCGGCCTGCGGCCATCGAACAACTCCAGATTCTGTCTCAATCCATCGAGGTGGATTTCTTCCCTTCTTTCGCTCATCAGGCGCCTGAAGAGATTGCGCTCGCCGCCCTAGATCATGCCCGCCATCATTACCATGACGTTCTGATCGTGGATACCGCCGGACGTCTGGCCATCGATGAAGCCATGATGCAGGAAATTCAGCGGCTTCACCAAACCCTCCACCCCGTGGAAACACTCTTTGTGGTGGATGCCATGCAAGGACAGGACGCGGTCAATACGGCGCGCGCCTTCGGGGAAGCTCTGCCCCTCACCGGGATCATTCTTACCAAACTGGATGGCGATGCGCGGGGCGGGGCCGCCCTGTCGGTACGCCATGTGACGCAACGTCCCATCAAGTTCATCGGGGTGGGTGAAAAATTGACCGGGCTCGAGGCCTTTCATCCGGAACGAATGGCCTCGCGCATTCTGGGAATGGGTGATGTCCTGAGTCTGATCGAAGAGGCTCAACGCTCCGTAGACAAAACAGAAGCAGAAAAACTGGCCAAGAAACTCAAGAAAGGACAGAGTTTTGACCTGGAGGACTTCAAATCCCAATTGCAACAGATGCGCAAAGCCGGTGGAATTGGAGCTATGATGGACAAATTGCCGGCTCAGTTGAGCCGGGGCCTCGCGCCCGGCACCGCCGCCCCCGATGACCATGCGTTGCGCCGGATCGAAGGGATTATCAACGCCATGACCCCCCTCGAGCGGCGGCGACCCGAACTCCTCAAGGCATCACGCAAACGACGCATCGCACTGGGCTCCGGAGTACAGGTACAAGAAGTCAACCGTCTCCTGGCCCAGTTCGAACAAATGCAGAAAATGATGAAAATGCTCTCTCAGGGGGGAATGACCAAAATGATGCGGGGCATGCGCAACCTGATGCCCGGACGATAATCCGGCGGGGAGGAATCACGCCCTGTGAAAGAAGAAACTTCCATCTTCCGTTTGAGTTCTCCCCAGAATGGTTTCAAAAGCGGACGCGGGCACGGGCCGGGAATACCAGAACCCCTGGGCATAGTCACACCCGAACAACCGTAACATATCGTGTTGCGCACGGGTTTCCACCCCTTCCGCAATGGTTTTGATGCCCAGTTTATGGGCCATGACGATGATGGCCTCGGTGAGTGCCTTGTCACTTTCATCCACCGTGATTTCGGAGATGAAAGAGCGATCGATCTTGAGATAATCGATATCGAACTGCTTGAGGTAGGACAGGGCAGAAAATCCTGTGCCAAAGTCGTCGATGGAGACTTCTATCCCATGATTACGATAATCCAGAAAACTTTGCTGGATACGCTCGGATTTTTTCAGCAACATGCCTTCCGTAATTTCCACGGTGATGCAATTACCGGGCAGCCCCAACCCCGCCAACTGCTTCAGCCAAAGGGCATCGCCCTGGTCAAACTGAATCGGGGAACGATTGACGCTGACTTGAATGATTTGACCAAATCGTTTTTGCCATTGAGCAATATGGGAAATCACCTGAAAGGAAAGCCAGTTTCCGATCTCGTGAATCAACCCGGACGCCTCTGCCAAGGGAATGAAGACCTGTGGTCCCACTTCACCGCGCCCAGGATGAGACCAGCGCAGTAACGCCTCCACCTTCTCCAGTCGTCCATCCTCCAGATCCAGAATGGGCTGGTAATGCACCGACAATTCTCCCCGGTGGGCCGCAAGACGCAGGTCATTGGTCAGGATCATCTTGGTTTGGGCTTCCTGCTGCATGGCAGGAAGGAAAAAGTGGAAGCGGTTCCGCCCTTCCGCCTTGGCGGAATACATGGCCTGATCGGCATGTTTCACCAGGGTATTGCGATCTTCCGCATTGTCCGGATAGAGCGCAATACCCACACTGGCCGAAATGAAACAGCGATCTCCATCGCCCAGATCAAAGGGTTGGGCCAGGGCCTCGGTAATATCGTGGGCCGCCTGTTGAACGTGCAGTAACGCACATTCTGGCAGAATGATGGCGAACTCATCCCCCCCTAGACGGGAAACCGTATCGGTCTCCCGCAGGACGCGACAAATTCGACGGGCCGCCTCTTCCAGAAGCACATCCCCCTTCATATGGCCCAGAGTGTCGTTGACCTCCTTGAAGCGGTCCAGATCCAATAGCAACAAAGCCATGGGCGCGCCGTTCCGGCGATATTTCTTGATTTCCTGATCCAGACGTTCCAGAAATAACTGGCGATTGGGGAGACCCGTCACATAATCGTAATTCGCCCGCTTCCAGGCCACGGAATCGAGATCGAGGTTGTCGGACAGGTCACTCATCACGGCGATGAAGTTCTGTGTCTTCCCCTCGGAGTCACTGATGGCACAAAGACTGAAATTTTCTGTGTAAACCTCGCCGGTTTTACGGCGATTGGAAATTTCCCCCAGCCAGTTCTGATTCTGTTTGATCCCGCGCCAAACCGACTTGTAGGTATCCGGGCAACTCAGTCCTCCATGAATTCTGAACAGATTTTTCCCGATCACCTCATCCTGCGTGTATCCAGTCAATCGGGCATGGGCCGCATTGGTATCCTGAATTCGCCCTTCTCCGTCCGTAATGATCAAGGCATCGTTGGCCCCAGCCAGAACTTGGGCCACCTGTCGCAAGTTTAAACTCATGGTCCCCCACAGATCGACTCAAGAAGTGGTATTTACATTTGCAGCAATCGGCAGAATTCGACCAACAATATGACATACCACCGAATTTTGCAATAGGTTCGAGAAAAATCTTGGAATCAAATGATAAAATATGAGGGTTTTGTAATGTGCTTGCAGCACGAGGAAGAAGCACTCGAACTTCGTCGAGTGCTTTCAGGGATTCATCGAAGAGAAAGCACCGTTGCTTAGTCTTCGTTACTGTTCTCGCGCTCATTGCGTAGCACCTTGCCGGACTTGGCATCGATCTCCACTTCATGGGTGATATGGTTGGCGCGAATATCGAAGGAGTAACGCAAACCGCTCCCCCCCAATTTATGCTCGAGTTCCTCTTCCACGATGTCGCCCGGATAAGCCTTGACTGCCACGGCACGGGCCTGCTCGATGGTCAGGGTAGCCTCCTTGGCATACTGCTCGCCCTTGTAGGCCAGAGCCAGGGAAGCATTTCCCAGCAGCAGCAAAGTCAGGGTCCCTACCGACCATTTCTTGATGGATTTCATCCTATAAACTCCTTGTTAAAAATAATATCGAAACCGTTTCAGTGAGGTCCTTCAGGAACGACGAAGGTTCAACATGCGAACCAACGTATTGTCCCGTCGTATCCAGTGATGGAAAAACGCCGACGCACCATGCAGCCCCACCAGCCAGATCAAGGCATTCCCCAGCCATTCATGCACACTCTTCATGGGCTTGGCATAGTGAATCCAGGAAGTATCATTCAGGATCCAGGGCAATGTCCAGCCCAGAAAAACCACTTCATTCCCGCGCGCCTGCTGAAAAAGCACTCCCAAGACAGGCAGAAGAATCATCAAGGCATACAACCCCAGATGAGCCAAACCGGCGAGACGTTTCATGGCGTCCGACAGGGGAGGAACGATCGCGGGTGTCCGATGGGTATGTCGCCACCATAACCGTACCCATACCAGAAGGAAAACTGCCACCCCTGCCTGTTTGTGCCAACTCATCAACTGACGCCGGAGTTCGCCCTTGGGGAGTTCGCCCTTGACTTCGATCACCACCAGGACGGAAATAACAAGAAAAGCCATGACCCAATGCAATCCACGCCACACTGAGTCATAAACCGAGGGGTTATTTGTTGCGTTGTTCAATGCACTCATTCGTGTTCATCCACTCCCAAAAATTTTACCCAGATCTCGAAGGTCAGGATTCTTCCCGCATACTCGGCAGTGGCTGACGGAAAATGGGCGACATGAACGGCAGCCAAGGCCGCCTTGTCCAGGATCCGGTTTCCACTCGTGATCAGCACACTCGCGCCAGAGGCCATACCATCCTTGTAATCAAAAGTTACCTTGGTTTGCCCAGACAAATGGGCAGCCCGCGCTGCCATGGGGAAGACCACGGCATTTTGCACCGCTGCGCGTACCTTGTCGGCAAAAGTGATGGAAATATCTGCAGGACGCAGATGCTGGGGCGGTGACGGCGCAGCCTCGGCCACTTTCTGATGCGGGGTCGGGGTCACCGGCGCCGGAATCACGGGGGTAGGAACCACCGGGGGGGGCGCGGGCGCCGGGGTAGGCACAGGAACCGGCGTGGGTTCCTGATGCGCCACCGTATGATGAACCACCGGCCTGGGAGGCGGTGGCTTGGGCGTGGGGGGGGGTGGCACCGTCTTGGGCGCTTCCGGAGCCTGGGTCAGTTGAATCAGGGTGACCTGAGGCTTTACCACCTTGTCCACTTCGCGACTGAGACCGTACAAAAACGCCAGCACCATCATCCCTTCCAAAAATGCGGCTAATGCAGCCGCTCGAGGCATGTTCATTGCTTTTTCCATCAATGGGCCTCCTCCGTTGCATGGGCAGCCAGACCGATCTGGGTAATCCCGGCCTGACGACAGGCATCCATCACCTTCATCATGGACTGGAGCGAGGTGGTTTTTTCGCCTGCAATGGTTACCACCACCTTGTCCGGATCCCCTTGTGCCTTGAGTCGCACCGTCAGAGCCTCGGCCGTCAACTTCTGACCCTCCACGGTAATATCCCCCTCGTCATCCACATTCACCAGTACCTTGGGGGGCTCCAGAGCCGTGGTGGTGGAACTCTTGGGCATTTTGGATGCTACACCGGTGGAGGGAATCATGTGTAACGTGATCATGATGAAAAACACCAACAGAAAAAACATGATGTCGATCATCGGGATGATCTCGATCCGGGCACGTTTCGTTTCAAAGTAATTCATAGCCATCACTCACCCTCCCTTCAAGCCGCAGAGCGGGCGCGAACACCGGCCAACACTTTTTTCTGTTCTTCGTAGGACTCATGGTAATGGGGATAGAGACGATTGAGCAACATCATCTTGAGGGTTTCCATCTGGTGCATGATCACCCGTACCCGATTGTTCAACCCGTTCAAGGCCACCAATCCGAGGATGGCGATGAACAATCCACAGGCCGTGGCCAGCAGGGCTTCCGCCACGCCGCCGGTGACCTTGGTGGGTGAGTTAGACACGTCTCCCAGCACCTGAAAGGCATTGAACATGCCGATGATGGTTCCGAGCAGGCCCATCAGGGGAGCCAGGGTCACGATGGTGTCCAGCACCCACAGAAAGCGGTCCACATGGGGCGCTTCGCGCATGACGGATTCTTCCAGTTTGTCGGAAATACGGTCAAAATCATGCTCCAGATCATGTTGAAGCGCTGCTTCCAGGACCTTGGCGTGGGGCAAATCCGGATGCTGGACCACCAGGGCCTCGAAGGCTTCCTTCGATACCTTGTGCACCCCGGTCACTTCCTTGATCAGTTGGGTCCCCTGAGTCAGGACCCGCCACAGATACCAACCCCGTTCGATGATGACCGTCAGGGCCACCAGCAACAACAGGGCCATCAAATAGAGCATGCCGCCCGAACTTTGTGCCGCAGCTTGAATTCCTTGCATCGTCATGGTTCATTCTCCTCGAATAAATAGCAAAAATGCCGTACCCCCTGTGAAGGGGGATACGGCCGAAGGTACTACAGTAATCTTAGAAACTTGCGCTCAGATTGAGACTGAACATCCGTCCCGGCAAGGTCCAGTACAAAGCATTTCCTCCTTGGGTACTTCCGGCATAAGCAATCATGTCGGTGCGGTTGAAGAGATCATCCAGTTGGAATTCCAGTTTGGCGTCCTTGGCCCAACCCAGGGAACCAAAGTTGTACCCGGTGGCCAGGTTGACCGTGGTGTAACTGCCAAAGTGCACATAGTTGCCGTTGACATCCGTTCCCCCCCAGCGCGACCCGATTTCCTTGGCGATCAAGGAGGCATTGGTCTTGTTGTGTTCATAGAGCATCCCCAGGGCCGCCGTACTCTGCGGCGCATTCTGAATGGGAATGGCGCTGGTGTAACTGTTCAGGGAGTAGTTACCGTAGGCATTGAACCCGGAACCCAGGTTGTAGGTCGCTTCTCCTTCCACCCCCTGGTAATGCACCGCCCCGATGTTCTGGACGGTGATCAGATTCCCCACCGCACTTTGCTGTGACAGATTGTTGTTGGTGATGTAATAGACATCTGCGGAAGCCGTCAATTTGCTGCTCTTGAACACCGTCCCCAACTGGTAGTTCATGGTTTTTTCCGGGGCGAGATAAGACAGGCCCACCGCCGTGTTGGGCTGAATCGGCTGGTTCGCGTTATAGAAGGAACCGAACAGCATGGGCGCCTGCATCCCTGCGGCCGCTTGCCCATAAGCCGACCAGTTATCCGAGATATAGTAGTGCGCATCCAGAGAAGGCAGCAGCGAGGCCCAGGAATGGGAGTAGGCAAAGGCGCCCCCCACTGTGGTGTCATAGGCTGAATTGTAGGTCCGGTTGAAGTCGTTGAATTTCAGCCCTGGGGTAATGGACCACTTGCTGGTGGGGCGCCAGATATATTCCACGTAGGGCTGAATGGTGTTCATGGAACTGGTTTCCGCCTGATTCCCGCCATTGGCCACACCCGCCTGATTGATGATAGATCCGAGTCCGCCGGTGGAAAGATCTACGTTATTGGTCCAGGACTGGTGCAACTGGCGCTCGATCCACAGCCCGAAATTCAGATCGTCGTTGCCCAATGCCCGGGTGGCCCGCAAAATATCTCCATAGGACGTGTAGGCGGTCAACCCCGTCACGCCGGCAATGTTGGACCCCAGTGCTGTATTCCCACCGGACAATAACAACCCGTTTCCGGCTCCTGCCAGAGTTTGCCCTGATGCTCCGTTTGGATTATTGCCATTCATGGCATTGTGGGCATAGGACGTGGTATACACCTTGTTGTCGATCTTCCAGTCGCCAAAGCGGGTTTGCAATCCGATGTAATCGAAATTGGAAGTGAACTGATCGTTGTTATACCCCACATAGCCGGTACTCAGCGGATTCTGGTTCAACCCATAGTTCGAACCATATTTTGAAATCTGCTGCGCCGTTGCCCCCGGCGATGCATTCTGAAAGGTATTGTTCTGCATGGCCACCACGGTGATGGCGGTATCTTCATTGAGGGGTTTGATGAACTTGGCAAAGACGTTGCCCCGCCGTTCATTGCCGTTGGTCAGCGCCCCGTCGGTCTGGTAGTGGTTGTAATCGATGAACCCGCTGGCATCCCCGTAGTTCTGCATCACCCCCGTGTCATACTGAAATCCCACCAGACGGGAATTGAAACTGCCGACCTGGGAGCGCACCGTCGCTGCAGGGTCTCCCTGGGGATCGTTGGAACGCAGGGCGATGGTCCCCCCGTAGGTGGAATCCCCCACCGTACTGGCCCGCCCTGGACCCCGATCCACCGTGACTTCCCCCGTATCCTGACCCAGGAAGTAGGTATTCACATGGTGGGTAAAATCCGCGCCGTCCGCAAAGGGAATCCCGTCGAAGGTGACGTTGTATTGCCCGTCCTGGAAGGAACGCATGACCAATCCGCCCTGATCGCTCCCCCCAGGTCCATTGGGACTGACGGACCAGACCCCCGGCGCAATAGCCGCATTATCCACATAGGTGGAGGCCCCGGTCTGGGTATTCTCGATGTAGTTACGGTTGATGACGGACTGGGGTTCGGTGGCGGTCAGGGATCCCTGGGTGGGGGCGTTGGCCGAGGCCGATTCGGCAGGCGGGATGGCTTCGTTGCTGTTGCCCGCGCCGCTGGATACCGAGCCCAGATCGTAAGCCCACAGGGTTCCCGGCAAGGCCGTCAGCATGGAGGCGTGAAACAGTCCGGAGATGAGCGGCCTCAGACGAAATTTCTTCTTGTACATGATGTGTTCCTGTCAGTAATGTGAATGGATGGGGTCTTTGCCCGTTTATTGTTTTCAGGGTGTATTTTCCCATTCCTTTGTGACAGGGTCGTGTCGCGAATATTGCAGTTCTGTGAAACTTTTATGCATTTTCCAGATCCTCTGGAGTGCACGGTCATATCTCGCTATAATCCAGAGGGATGCCACTCCTGATGTTCACTCCATGGTTGCCCTGAACCCCGCCCCTCTGATCACCGATGTCCACCCGTTTCTGGAGATCGGTTTGGGGCTGGTCATGATCCTGCTCTGCATGCTCATTCACAGTTTCGGCATGTATCAGGTCATGCACCGCTTCGAAGTCCACTGGTGGCGTTTTGCCCGGGAAAATCATGAGTTGCGCCGGCAGATCTACTTTTTCTACCTGGTCTTCCTGATCCTGCTGACCCACCTGACGGAAATCCTTTCCCTGGCCTTGATCCTGCACTTCATGCAGGCCGTTCCGGATATGCGTACAGCCTTCTATCTGGCCGGTGAAACCTATACGTCGCTGGGAAACGGAGATGTGTTGTTGCCCATGGGGTGGCGCCAACTGTCCATGTTTATCACCATGTCCGGACTGCTGACCTTCGGTTGGACCACCGGGGTATTGGCCAACATCGTGGGTAAGACCTATGATGCCCAGTTTGCCTCGGTCCGAGACAAACCTCCCCCCACAACCCCGCCTTCAAAAAACGGTGAAGGCTCCATTGAAGACTGAAAGGATGCACTGACATGGGAGAACTCCTGGCCCTGTGCTATATCGGAGGCATTGCAGAAGTCGCCCTGATCAGCGGGATATCCCATGTGCTTTTTCCAGAGTTGGCGGCTCTATCCTACGACATTTTCAAGCGTCCCCAGGGAAAGTGGGCCAGCGCTCCCATTCTGCTGGTTCTGACTCCCTTTCTGGCGGCGGTGGTGGGTTTGTGGCTGCAACACCAGTGGGGCTATGGCCCCCTGTCGCTGGGACTGGGAATTTCAGCGGCCCTGTTCTTCATCAAGGTCCTTCGCTCCCCCATCGCCCCCGCGATTTCTGCCGGGGTACTCCCCATCGCCCTGGATGATGGCAGTTGGTGGTATGCAGGCGCCGTGCTTTTCAGCACCTCCTTATTGGCGCTGGGATCGGTCCTGCGCCAAAGGTTTCAAAAAAACGCCCACCCTCCGCTCCCCCCTCCTTCACAAGCTGATCGAATCGATGATGAAGTGGAATGCCCCGCCACCCAATACCATTGGTTACCCTACTTCATCGTTTTTTTGGCCATAGCCATGGGACTGGTGCTCTTTTCCGGCTGGCGCTTCATTCTGTACCCCCCCCTGGTGGTCATCGCCTATGAAATGTTTGCCCATGCCGATGTCTGCCCCTGGGCAAGAAAGCCCGTGCTGCTGGTTCTGGCCTGCCTGTTGACCGCTTCCTCGGGGTTGGGGATTTTTCTGTTGCTCGGGCACGGGCCCCTGGCCGTGATCCTGTCCATGGGCGTTTCCATTGCCCTGATCCGTTTTTTTGATTTGCATGCCCCCCCCGCCACCGCCGTGGGACTATTGCCCTTCGTCATCGATCACCCCGACTGGCGCTTTCCCCTGGCGGTGGCCCTGGGAACGGGGTTGCTGTCCCTGATTTTTCGTCAGTACAAACTTCGACACCGATCCCTTACCCACCCCCCCGCCCAGAGATAACCGGTCAACGCAAGGTCAGTGGATTGATCACCTGAAGAAGCCCGTCGGACACATAGGGAATCACCCCGGCCCGGCGCAGAGCAGAAACATCCTGGAGGGCACAGTCGGGATTTTGAGGATCACAGTAGTCAAGAACGATGACGGGCAAGCGATACTGACGACGAATGGCATCGATCTGACCCAATAGCCACTGGGTATCCTGAGCAGAAACTGCGTAATAGATTTTGTCTTTCTGGTTCCATCCCTGAAATACGGACTCCACCACCACTGCATTGACCAGGGAATGGACCTTGGGCAACAATTCAAATCCTCGATTCAGAATGATCTGTGCTTGAGGAAATTTTCGATGCAAGGTCACAATCAAGCGGACCAACCCGAGTTGTTGTCTTTCCTGTTCCTGGGGGTCCGTCACCACCTTGCGCCAGGAATCCAGGGTGTCCAGAAAAAATCCCCGGTAGCCCCGATTCCACAAGGGACGCACCACCTGCTCGGCAAAGTAGGCGGGCCATGCCGGCGAAGTCTGATCAATGATTTCAGAATTCCAGTCGGGATCATCGCCCAGAATCCAGGATTTTGGAAAGAGATCGTAATACCCCCGATTGGGAGTCACTTCGCCCACACTCACATAGGCAATCCAACGGGCCCGACTGCGGGGATAATGCACCGGGGTAAAATCACTGTCGGGATCCACCACCACCAGATCGAAATCCGCCAGTTCCCGTACGGCGGGATGTTTGCCGTAATAGAAAGCCACCGTCAAAGGTCTCGCCAATAGATGCGGACTGACCCCCCACAATACCAGCAAAAACCAGATGCTCGCTTTACCCCGCCGTCCCACAGACACTCCTTCAGTTATGGCTATAGACCAGTTCATCCTGATGGAGCATGTAGGTTTCGTATTCCAGTTCAGAAAAATACTGTTCCAGATAAAAGATTGCCATCAAGACCACCACAAAACTGGACAGGGCAAACCCATAGCCGTAGGTTTCCGGTCCTATTTTCAAGGTAACCCAGGTAAATAACCCCGTCAATACCACAAACAAAACGGACAGGATCATGACCACCCGCTGGCGATCGATGTACAGAAATACGTTGATCGCCACCAGGAAAAGCACCTGCAAACTGGCGGAAATGGTATCGATCCGCAGAAGGGGCAGGTAATAGACCGATATGCCCACGAGATGAAGCAAGTCCTGTCCGAAAGCGAAGACCAGCAACACCACGATGCTCTGGATCTTGAGCACCTCATAGAGTCCCGTGCGGACCCCGCGCACCATCATGTTGCGCATGTTCTGAAGATGTTCATAAGTCCCCCCCGAACGCACGGCATCGTAAAAGGCATTGTAATATTCCACAAAATCCGTTTCGATGCGCAACAGGAAAAAGGCCATTCCGGGCAACACCGCCAGATAGGACAAAAAGATCGGATAGTCGTAAATGAACGAGGCATGCAATGGCCCGATGACCGGTTGCCCTGTGAAGGGATAGTACCAAAACTGAATCTTGTGCAACCACTCGCCCAGATAGTAGCAAAGGCCCACCACGCCCAGACGGGGATAATTGAACCTGCGGTCAAAGACCTGCCAGGAAATATATTTTTCCGAACGAAAATTGCGGTAGATCAGGGCGTGCATCCCCAGAATCAAAAGAATATGACCCAGAACGAAACTGCCGATCAATCCGTTCAATCCGAACCGGGGAAACAGGAACAAAGCAAAAATCACCGCCGATCCGTAGCCCACCACGAACAGCAACAAAATCGCCCGGTATTGCTTGATTCCCGACAGAAAAATGATGCCGCACCAGATATTGCACAACAACACGAAGGCCGTCAGCATCAACAGGCGATAGTCAATATCCATGCCAGCAAACGCCGTAAAACACAGGATCAACCCCAGGATCCCGGCCCCCAAAGTCACCACCAGCAGTACCGCATGGTAGCTGGGCAACACCGTCTCGTTTTCGTTCCCGAAGAGACGGTCTGAAATATAGCGGGTAAACATCAATTGCACCGCGCCCGTCAGAATCTGGCTTGCCGCAATCAAATAGGTCAGGGAAACCTGAAACTGAACGATGGGGAAATTGGTGCGCGCCACCGACAAACTGAACAGGCTGATCAACTGGATCGAGACGATGGACAGAATCAGGGGTCCGGAACCAATCAACCCCGCATAACTGTAGGCAGCCAGCGTACTGGTCAGATTATCCTTGTGGAGAATTTTGCGTATTTCAAAGCCAATGCCGGCCATCGTCGATCATCCTTCTGAAAATACTTCGGTGGGCTTCTGCCACAGGGTCGTATAGAGTTGACGGTAGTGGTCCTCCATGATTCGCGCATCATAGTAGCGAGATACCCGTGCCACTGCAGCGGCCTGCGCATTCTGCCAACATCCCGGAAGGGTCAGCAAGTCGATCATGGCCTGAGCCATAGCCTCGGGGTCGGCAATGGGAACCACGGCTCCCGCCTTCCCCAACCCGCGATCCTCCCCCGCCGCCCCCTCCACCAGTTCGCGACAGGCCCCCACATCCGTGACCACGACAGGCACTCCCGCCGCATAGGCTTCCAGAACCACCAAGGGCTGACCTTCGCTGATGGAACTCAAGGCCATCAAACCAATCTTGGGGTAATAGCGATCCACCTGCTGATGCCCCAGGAAGTGGCACTGAATGTCCAAAATTCCCAAACTGGACGCAAAACTGCGACATTCCTGAGCGTATTCCGGGTCTTCCCCCTCGCCCCCAATGATCCAGCCCTGTAACTCGGGTACTCGGCGCGTCGCAATAAAAATGGCCCGAATGAACGTCCGAATATCCTTGATGGGCACCACCCGTCCGATCAGGGCAACCACCAGCGGGACAGATTCCGGACGTTGCCCCCGCAAAGCCGAGAAACGTTGTAAATCTATGCCATTGGGGATGACCTGTGTACGTTCCGCCGGAGCCCCGTCATCGATCTGACGCTGCCGATTCTGCTCAAAAAGAGAGATGATGGACGTCGATGCGGAATAACACATCTGACCGATGGACTCAAAGAAACGTACCCACAGGTCCTGAAGATATCCGACCTGCGTGGAATCTTCCTCGAGAAAGCGCCGGTTATCCCGCAACCAGGTACTTTGCAGCAAATCGATCTTGCGTTCCTTCGTGTAGATTCCATGCTCGGAGAGCAACAAGGGACGTCCCGTCCGGTAATGAAGCAAAGCACCCAGAAATCCCGCATAGCCCGTGGAAACCGTGTGATAAACCTGAGCGGGAATGATCTGGTGACTGACATTGACGATCTCCCAGATCGGTTTATGCATCATGCGCACCGTCCAGAAATAATCGGTAAAGGAGGGATCCGTGGAATATCGTTCATAGTACTCGGTGATCATGTCCCAGGACATCTTGCCATACAGGAACTGTGCATCATCCAGAGTTTTTCCATTTTCCATCTGAGGAATGATCTGACGCAGGAGATGCCCGCTCAGGTCCGGGTGCAGGGGATCCCGCAGGGCCTGATGGAAGTGTTCCATTTTTTCAAAAGCCTGGGGATCCCCCTTGCGTACTTCCCTTACCGCTTTCTTGGGTACGACATCATGAATGAAAAACTCTTCGTAATAGACCACATGGTCCGGCAAGGTATAAACGGGATCTCCATAATCCTGGGGACTGCTTCCCATAAATACCAGCGCAAAAGACACATCGGGAAACTCGGTCAGAAGATGACTGACCCAGGCTGAAACACCGCCCGATACATAGGGGTAGGTTCCTTCCAGCAAGAGACAAACGTCCGCTTTTTCTGCTCTTTTAAAACTCCTTTTGTTCTTCATGGCAACCAATACCTCAACAAGGGCTGGAGTTGGGGCATGCGCGCACTATTACGCAACCCCTTGAGCAACAAGGGAACCCGATGCAGTTCCCCCTTTAGAAAAGCCACTTCGGCGAGCCAGGGCAAAAGACGATCCTGCGGATAGTTCAATTGCTGCGCGCGCAGAAAATGGTTTTCCGCCAACCCATAGTCCTGATGCAACAGCGCACACCGTCCCAGCAGAAACCACATTTCCGCCTCTTCGGGGGACAGATCCAGGACTTGATGCGCAAAATGTGCAATCTGGGTCAGCGTATGTTGGCGCACCTCCCCCGTCACCAGATTCTGATAGATCAATTCCCAATACAACTGAGCCATGCGCATCCACAGTTGAAGGGGATGTTGTCCCGCCGGCAAAGCCGCCAGTTGATGATGAATCTCATAGACCTGTTTCATCACCTCCTTTTCAGCCTTATCCATGGTTCCATAAGCCAACAGGCGTACCTCGTCGCTGGAGTCTGCCAGGAGATCGGAGAGCATCTGGCCGGAATAGCGCAAGGGCATGGAACGCAACGTCACCACCGCAGACAGTTTGCTGGCCAAGGGTGCCTCGGTGGTGGTGAGTTTGGCCAGCAGGCGAGAACCCACGCCATGGGTAATGCGGTTCAACAGGTGATGATTGAATTCAGGGGTGTCGGCGGCCCCCAGGTAACCGTGATCCGGGAGTGGTTTCAAAAACCGGTGAACGGCCATTTCAGTCAGAAAAAGCAGGGCACCGGCCACCGGCAAAAACTGGCAGGTCAAAAAGACATGCAACAGGGAAGCGCGACTGGGGAGGGCAAAAAATGCAGGCCAGAGCACTGCATAAAATAATGTCGTCAGCAGGGATGCACAGGCTTGCCAGAAGAAAAAACCCAGCAACATCTCCACTCCGGCCTGGGGACCCATCAGAGCATGGAGGGCCATGCCCTGAAAAAGGAAAGCCAGGAACCCCAGAATGATCGTCACAGGAATCATGGGGCACGCACCTGATCGTAAATCGTTTTCAAATCCATTTCGGCATCCCGTGCTTTGACGGAAATCGAATAAAAACGGATTTCCGCCTCAGCCAGGGTCGTCTGGAAGGTCTGTTTCAAACCCGCCTCGACCCGGTTCATATACCCCAGGACCCCGTCTCCTTCGGTCAACGGCATCAGGAACAGGGCAAATTGCCGTTCATCGTTCTGATCTGTCCAGAGCATGTCCAGCGAACGCAACTGGCGAATCACTTGCTGAAACTGCAAATCCCCTGGACCCGAGCGGGGAAAACTCAGCGCCACCAAAGAAGATTCGATGTCATAAAGTTTCTTGAGATGAGAGATCCGCTCCACCTCCGCAGCAAATCCATAGGGGCACTGGGGCATGAGACGATGGACCTGCCCCACCAACTGGTATTCGGCCAGGCCGTCGCCGTAGTAATCCAGCAATACCCGCATCAATTGCATATTGTCGTGGTTGAGCGCCATGAAATGAATCTGATGGACCAACAGGACCCCAATCAATTCGCCCGTGACCTGGACGATGGGAGCCGCCACATAGTAGGAGCCCAATTTCTCCGCATCCACCGCCTTGAGGTGGGACAGGGACTGACGCGCCAAACAGTCCTTCAGAACCGGATCCTCTTGATTCAGGGGAATCGGCGTGCCCACCCCGGCGTAGGATACGTCCACGACCTGACCATTGGAAGCCACTGAATAGAGGGTTGCGGATCCCAGTTGGCAAATCATCGAGATGAGGTCCAGTGCCGCCTGCGCCCCTTTGAAGGGAGAATGAGGTTCTTCGGAAGCGGTGGACAGGGCGGTGATTTCGCGCATATGTTCCAGAGCGCTGCGCAAGGTTGCCGGTCTCGTAAACAAATCCCGTTCCAGTCGATCGTGTGAAACCCGCAGGAGATAGTGAGCCGTGGTCAGGGAGGCCAGGTGATCGTTGAGGTAACCGTTGATCCCGTTGGCCCGAACCGACAGATTCGACCAGACATCGCGGACATGGCCTGCCAGAATCACCTGAACCAACCCTCCGGACATGAACATCACCGGGAAACCCAACGCCCCATTGCCCTGATAACCCCGATACAGGATCTCCCAGGCCAGAACGATCATCAACCCGGCCAGGACGCCCATCAGGGCACCATAACGCAACGCCAGGGCCGTGGCCACCAACCAGATCCAGGGGAAGGTCAGCATGAGCAACAGCGGGTCCTGCGGGTTGATCCAATAAAACACCCCGATGGTCGCGCCCATGTACCCCACGACCTCGAGCACTGCCACCGGACGAATGACTGTTTTCACAAAGAAACGACTGTACAGCGTCACCCCGTCCAGGGCATCGCTGAAACGGGCTTTTTTGGCTGTCTGGATAGCGTTTTCCACGGTCGTCCAAACTCAACGAGTGTGTTCGATGGGGATCAGTAACTGATCGATCAAGGTCTGCCCCACGGATCCCACGCTTGAACGGCTCCAACCCGTCCGGCTACCCGTCGCGCTCCAGACCGTCTTTCCGGTGGTCATGTCCACCAGATTGAAGGTCACGCTGACGGCAGGCTCACCATCCACCCCGGTCTTGTAACGCCATTCCTGGACAGATCCGGTCAGGGCGTATTGAATCCTGTTTTGACTGGCCCAGTCCATGGCGGCCTGTTGCAACTTGGCATTGTTCCCCAGAATGAATGTATCCTTTTCATCCTTGATGGGGTAACGCTTGAGGTCCATTCCCCCCTTCTGATGCAGGATACTTTCCGTGATGCTGGCCACTCGGTCCCCGGCATCGGGGGTTTCCGTATAATTGGCCATGGGCAGAAGTGCCCAGGAGGCGTTCTTGTCCAGGGCGGGCGGTTGCCCCACATCGAGCGTTGAACAAGCCGCCAACCCAACGGTTGCTGCGGTCAGCACCCAAGCAATGGTTCTATTCGGTTTCATGATGTCCTGTCTCCTGACGTATCTTTAAAATTAAAAAATTCTGCCGCAGACTTCTCTACCCACTCAATAAAAGTACCGATAACTGACCCCTGTCTGGGTCATGGATTCCGTACTGCCGGGTGCCGTTTCATGAAAATAATAGATCCGGGCATAATCCCCGCCAAAGATCGGTCCTGCCAGTCCCGCGCTGATCTGGGGCAGCAATCCCAGAACCGTATCATTCACGACCCCTGCGTCCACATAGGGTTGCCAACCGGGACGCAGATAATTATTCTCATAGTCGGTTCCATACCCCGTCATCAGCCCATACTGGGAAATATTGCCGGGCATGAAAAAGGCCGTATTGACTGCCTGTCCCCTGGGTACCAGCGTGGCCAGTTGGGGGAGTACCACGTTCCCTGCCGAATTGAATCGGCCTTCATAGGTCACGAAGCGCAGGTTCCAGTTGGGCATGCTGCTCATCAACTGATAGCCCATTTCCATGGAATACAGTAGCCCGTTGCCGAGATATTCTCCATTCTGCGCATTGAACCGGTCCCCTTCCATGGAGGTTTTAAGAAACCACCGAGGGGCAAACAGCCATTCCAGGGACATGTCCACCATGTTCTTCATTCCCATTACCTGAATGACCGGAGAAAGATCCGTAAACTGGTTCCAGCCCGCCATCACCCGCGCCTTGAGCGTGGGCGACCAATTGTATTGGGCACTGCCACTGTAGGTGTCGAAGGCATACCAAGCCGAACGATGGCCCACCGTCACGGCATAATCCCGGGCATCGGTATGATCGCCGAGAGTAACGGCCATGCTGTTGTCCTGAGCCGGAACATAAGCAACCTGACGGGTATTCAGATCGGTTTGGGTGCGCTGAATGGCTTCCGCATCCAACGTATACTCATTGTTCAGCGCAAACCCCACTCCCGCAGATTTTTCCACATAGGACAGGGGACTCCAGGTGCTGACGTTCATGCCCGCCACCACGGAGGGGGTGATATAGCCTTGGGGGCTCCAATAGGGCCCGGGAGAGGGATCCTGGTTCTGGCTGATATTGTCGCTGGGTGTCAGCAGCACCTCCCGTTCGATTTCATGACGGGTGGTATTGTCAGGGGCATTTTCGCCCCCTTCAAAGGCGGTGGTTTGGGCATCTGCTCTCCGACCCAGGCGTTCAAGACTTTCAACCCTTTGATCCACCTGGATCTTGCTCTCCTGATCATCCACCAGGCGGGCCAGAGTTTCCTGATCATTCTCTGCCAGGGCCAGCGTGATCCGGGCATCGGTGGAATGCAGCAAACGATTGCCATACTCCTGTGCCAGCCAGGCCCGCGCCAGATCGTTATGTTCCCCGCCCAGGGCCCAGGAAGTCGCCACATCCTTGGCCGCGTTGGAAACCCGGCAACGCTCGCTCAGAACCACTTTTTTCTTGGCTTCGGGGGATAGACCTTCCGCATCCAGTTCCTCCAGGCAATCATCCCCGGTTGTCAAGGGAACATCCTGAAAAGCCCGGAGGTTTCCCAGCAGCGATTCCGCTGCCTCAGGAGAATCTCCCGACCGCTTCCGCCAACGCCGTCGTTGCAGAAGTTGGGTGAGGTAATCCAGGGAAGCATCCCCGTTCACGAAAAGTTGACTCAAGGACACCCTGAGCGCCAGGGGCGATTCCACACCCCCCATGTCCAGCACCGGCGTTACGGGTTGCAGTGCATTGCCTCTGGATACCAGATTCCGGATCGAGGAGGAAGGCTGAAGTGGCGCGGAAATCAAGGCATTGAGACGACTCCATGCGGCCCGGCGCGAACGCCATGCCGACGCCTCATCCCCGGAATCCTCCTGGGCATAGGAAAGAATCAGCAACCACTGGGGATCGTCTTTCATCTCCTTGGCCTCTCGGGACAGGTATCCCAAGGCTCTTTCAGGCTGGTTCAAGCGGACGTAAGCCGCTCCTGCGCCCCCCCAGTAAATCGAGTCGGCTTCGATCCGATGACGCCAACCGTAGAGCACGGTTTTCAATTCGTCATCCGCACCAAAGTCCACCAATGCCCATAGATAAGCCACGCGCTGGGTATCACCGACCTGAGGCAACATCATTGCCTGGTGCATATCGGCCAAGGCCAGTTTCCAATGCCCACTGCGCAAAAAATAATCTCCCCGTGCCATCAAAAAATCGGCATTGGTTTCAAACTCGGCGCGCTGTTTGGCAGTAAGTCCTTGCAACAAGGCATACACTCGACCCCAGGCCCTGGCGGTGGAATAACTGCCCATGGCATTCAACAAGGATTGCAGTTTGCCCGTCAAACGGAATTGCAATTCAAAAAGCCTGCCGGCATCCAGGGGATACCCCGCGTAGTAGTTCTCCATGTCCAGGAGGTCATCATCATCGTACCCCCCGGTCTCCAGCAATTTCTTGTGTCCTTCACTGGCAGCCTGATCATGGTGGGACAAATCCGCGACTTCGGCGTAGGCTCGCCAGAAGGGGGCATTCACCTTGTCCACACCCACTCTGGATTTAACCTGGGTCAACTCGTCAAAAGCCGCCTGGGGGTTCTTTTTTTGCAGATCGATATCCGCAATGTCGATGGCATAGCGGGGCGAAGGTCCATAGTCTGCCTGCAAGCGATGAAGCGCCCACAGCGCCTTGTCTTCATCCCCCAGATCTTCGGCCAGTTGAGCATACCGTTCCAGCATGGGAACTCGCATTGACCCTACCGCACGGGCCTTCAGAAAATCCAGACTGGCCTCCGGTTCAGCCAGCCGCTCATGGGCGGCGATGATCTTTCCGATCAATTCGAGATCCTCGGGATTGCGCTCGGATTCATGCAGCAAGGCCGTCAGATAACTTCGATCATCATTGGTTTGGCGGGCAATCCTCAGAACATTTTGCCAGGCCTCCTCATTGTGGGTAGCCTGGGCATAAATCATCCAGTTTTCCAGAGCTACCTTGGGCTGCCCATTCCACAGTGCCACCTGGGCCAGGCGTTTGGTCCAGACCGCAGGGTCAAGATGGCGCTCCAGCGCCTTGAGACAAACTGCTTCCGCTTCCTTCAACTGACCATTCCCCACAAAGGCACTGTACATCAACTCGAAATCTTCGAGGTTTTTTGAGGGAACCCCCGCCGGTGCTGCCCATCCACCACTTTTCGGCGCGCGCGCGCCCTGCGTGGAAGATTGCTCGATTTCCGGCGTGACATCTCTGGCAAAGGTGGCATCCTCATCATTGGTTCCGGATTCGGCACCCACCCCCAACCCATTGATGGCCGGTTCCTGATCCGCGCTACGATGAAAACGGGCAGGCGACTTCGCCCAGAGTACAGCACCGGGAACCCCATCGGAAAACCTGGACCCATGCCTGTGAAAATATCGCCGGACCGAACCTGACGTTGGCCCATCCCAATGAACCCAGCGCACCGCGGGGCCGATACTTTCTTCGCGCCGGCTGAGTTGCAGCAAGAGTTTTGCGTATTTCACTTCAAGATCATGCCGTTGTGCGCTTCTTGCCAACTTGAGCATGGTCGCCACGGCTTCCGGATCCATTTCCATCCCCGCCATATGCGCATCGGCCGCAACACAGGCTGCGGTCACCTGGTTTCCTGCCTCCAGAGCGCCGATCCCGGCAGCCCAGGCACGCCTTTTGTCCGAAACACTCCGGGATAACCCCTCGACCTGGAAAAAAGCTTCTGCGGCAAGGGTGTAATGCTGACTGTCCAGCGCAGCTTTGCCATAACGTGCGTACCACAGGCGTGCGCGTTCGGGATCCTGAACGGCGAGGGCCTGATAGTCATGGGACATCACGTCGAAGTTGGAGGAATCTCGAGCCATCCTGACCAGATATTCCAGGGTCGGCACATCCCAGTGATAGTCGAGCGTACGATTCAACAACTGGCGCGTCTCCCCCAGATAATGCGCCCGTTGAATACTCTGCAGAGGATATTCAAAAGCCTGCTGTTCCGCGACCCGGACACGAATAAACAGGGCCCGCGCCCGATCCTGTTTCCCCCCCAGATCCTCCAGGCGTTGTGCCGTCTTGAGCGCCGCATCCCAGTGTCCGAGGGTCATGTATTGCCAGGCTAGGGTTTCCAGCATGGCGGGTTGATCCGGATGCCCGGCCAACCGGCTTTCGAGATAGGCGATGGAAATGCCGGTGGGCTTGAAGGGATCCACGGTTTTCAGAAAAGCTTCATTGCCTTGATAGGCGGCAGCCATGGACAACAGAATCCCGGCCCCGAGAATCAACGTCAACCAGGGACGAATGATTTGTTCCCGTTCAATCATGACAATGAACCTCAATGTCATGCACGGGACCTTGCTCTCCCACGGAAGGCGGGAAGGAGACCTTCAACCGTCCCTTCCCATCCTCCGTGGACTGAACCTCCCGACCATCTACCTTGAACCCGCAGGCATGATCCGCATGGCTCAACAGCACATAGGGTTGGTAATAGCCCCGGGCATCGAAACGAATCCCTCGACCTTGCCGCTTGAAATGGGTGATATACGCCGTAGCGGCCGACACATAGGGCAGCGGATCCGCCGGATGATTCACCGGCAGCAACGATACGCTGGCCTGGTCATCCCCCAGATGCACATAGGTTCCACCGGGAACGGACAAGTACCCAACGACTCCGGAGGAATGGGTCAAATCAGGAATTTCTCCCACCGGCAAGCGAAATTCCCGGAGACTCCTGCCCGTTCGAATCTGCCACTGCCCCTCCTGCAAGGCCACCGACGCATGCCGCGCATCCAGAACTTTTTGAATGAAATCCGAGGTATACACCGGGAACACCGGTTGTTTCAACGTCACATCGTACACATTCTGAAGTGCTTTCAAGGAAGCCAACTTGGTGCCGGAATAAAAGTGGAAATAGATATCCACCGGTTTGATTCTCAGCGGAAACTCGGTGATTTCGTAGGTTTCCAGAACCCGCACCATGCCATAGAAGGGTCGCGTCCAATCGTTCGTGTAGATGTTCTCGTTCATTTCCGCCGCATAGATCTGGTAATTCTGATCGCCCTTCCCCTTCGCGATTCCGGCCCCACTGATGTCTGTCCAGGAACCATCGGGCTTGACAGGCAGGGTGTCCCCCCCGTTGATGTTATACACGCCCGCCTTCCATGCCTCTTCCAAAGCGGCCGCTGTGGGGTTTGCCGCCCCCGACCATTGTAGAACCCGGACTTTTTTCCCCGGTGGAGCCAACCGGCCATTGATATACTCGATGGAACCCTCGATCTCTCGTTTGAGATCGAAGGTATAGCCCGGAATCTGCATGGATAACTGTTCCTTCTGCTGCCCATACTTGGGATCGGCCAAAATCCAGTCGAGAGGATGGCTATAGGTGTGAGAACCGATTTCAATATTGGGCAGGGCAAAAATCTTGCGCGCAATGGATTCCAGTCTGGGGGACAGGGCAGGATATTTCCCCGTGGGACCAATTTCCCCCTCCACAACGGAAACCGTCATGGGAATGGGATATTTTTTGAAAATCTGGTCATACAGGGCATCCGCCCCATAATCATAACCAGGAAATTCTGCCCGGGAAGGAAATCCATCCCCGTCCACCTGGACGAAAAACAGGCGTCGCCCATTCTCCGAAGTGGTATCGGGTACCGGCATCGCCGGCAACGACAAGGATTGGCGCAGGAATTTAAGGGGATCAATGACCCAATAGTTCCGATTCAACTCTCCCACATACTCCAGGGAAAACGGAGCCAGGGCATAGCCTCCCCAGGGCAGGGTGGCCGCCATATCCATGATCGTGTCGCCCACCTGGATCTGTGCCAGGGATTGCCCTGTGGGGCCGATGGCCAGCCCCACGGCATCCTGTATCTCGACCTGCGGCGCGTGTTCGAAACCGATCATGGGAGCAGTATGAAGAATCCTGGCGGTGGCCCCGGGCAGATACCCGCTGGGCAGTACCTTGAGATCCAGAACCTGTGCGGTCTCAATATCGATGTCGAAACCGAAGCGATCAAATACCGCCACCGGAACGTGACGGTGTACCTCCTTCAGAAACCATAGGCGCCATTTGTCCTGATCCGCCACATCCTTATCCAGAAAAACTGCGATGCCGGCGTAACGATCGGGCGTAATGTCTTCCGGCAGCCCCTCGTTGACGTTTACATACCGAACGTCATAGCCCAGATAGTCCAGGGGCAGAGACAGGATCTTGGACCCCGTTCCTTCCTCGATGGCCGTCCCCGGATCCAGCGATTGAACCACCAGAATCTTTCTGGGCATCACCCTCAGTTTCCCGATGCCCACGATGTTTTCGTCCGGGCTGGTCACATAAGGAATCAAACCGGCCTGGGCAGACTTCCGGGCCAGGGCCTGCTGACTTTCCCTGTCATACGTCTGAGCCAGTTCAAGGTCGATCAACGGGACCCCAGGGTATTTTTCCTGCCAATGATGCAACTGGCTCAACTGCTCATCCAGACGGTGGGGATCCACGGTTAGAAACCAACCCTGCAGGGCATCATAGGGCTGAAAGATCGATTCCACCACCCATCCGGCCAAAAGATCCCCATGGGCGTCGGCTACCGGTGGATGATTCCGCAAGAATATCCGCGCATCCTTGAATTCGCCATGAACTTCGGTCAGGGCCAGGGAAAGCCAGCGGTCTTCGGTACTGGGCGGAGCAGAAAAAACCGAGTCTCCGCCCCTTTCCTTATCGGTCAGATAGAAGTCACGAAACCCTTTCCCCCATAACGGCGCAAGCGTTTTTTCCAACCAGGCGGCAGGGGTGCCCTGATAGTCTTTCTGCGTGATTTCCACACGGGCCGCCCAGCGGGTATGAGGATACCGTTCTGACGAGGGCAAGGCAAATACCGCCGGATCGACGATTACCTCATCGAAGGCCTGGAGCAGATCCAGAGGCGCATCGGTCCCCAGATAAAACGCCACATTGGGCGATGCCTCCCCCTCGGCGGCGAGAACCCCCCCCCCAAGCATCGAGCCTGCCCACAGGCAGGCCCATAGTCCCCAAACCCTTACCAAAGTCACACCCCGACTTCCCGATATCGTTGCCAGGCCCAGGTACTGGTGCACATGTCCTCCAGACTCCGCGTCGTCTTCCAGTGCAATACGCGCAGGGCCCGTGCGGGATCAGCGATGCAGGAGGCAATATCCCCAGGGCGACGGTCCACGATCTGGTAGGGTATCGACCGGCCACTGGCCTTTTCAAAGGCGGCGACCATTTCCAGCACGCTATGTCCCCGTCCGCTTCCCAGATTGATGGCCTGCCAACCGGGCTGGGTCGCCACGAAATCCAGTGCAGACCGATGCCCCTCCGCCAGATCCATGACATGGATATAGTCCCTCACCCCCGTACCGTCCGGCGTTGGATAGTCATTGCCAAAGATTCTCAGAAGAGGACGTTTGCCGGAGGCCACCTGCGCCACAAAAGGCATCAGGTTATTGGGAATTCCCGCCGGGTCTTCTCCGATCAATGCCGAGGGATGAGCTCCCACCGGATTGAAATAGCGCAAACAGACGATTTTCCATTTCTCTGACGCCCGGGCCACATCGTGCAACATTTCCTCGATGTGTAATTTGCTGCGTCCATAGGGGTTGGTGGCGCTCGTTGGATGAGTTTCATCGAGGGGCAGAGTTTGAGGATCCCCATAAACAGTGGCACTGGAACTAAAAACCAACTCATGCACCCCGCAGGTCTGCATCGCCTCCAGTAAACTGAGGGTACCTTGAATGTTGCAACCATAGTACTCGATGGGTTTGGCCACCGATTCGCCCACGGCCTTGAGCCCCGCCAGATGAATCACCGAGTTGATGCGGTAGTTGCGCAACGTGGAGACCACCGTATCGCAGGTACGCAGATCCGCATGAACGAAGGGAACGGTCTGACCAGTGATTTTTTCCAGGCGTTGCAATACCGAAGGATCGCTGTTTGAAAAGTTATCCAGCACCACCACGGAAAAACCCGCCTTAAGGAGCACCGTCACTACATGACTGCCGATATAACCCGCACCACCTGCTACAAGCACATTTTTTTTGTTATTCAACCCTACTCCCCCTACTTCTCCCCCATCATGAATTGCTCATGATATTTTTCTAAGAAACAGCCGTCCGTTCCGAAATACCAAGACGCATGGTAATCAATAACTGCTGTTTCATATTGTCATAAAGCAAAAAAAATTTGTAAAACTCCCATCTCTAATTCCTTATCGGCAAAGTTCTTTTTAAATTTAGCATATTTTTTCAAATCAATGCACTGCCATTTTCCCGATGCCAAAGTTGAATGCCTTCCCAGGCCTCAGCAGCGGTCTCCGCGTACCAATACAGGTCCAGATCTTCCGCATCGATATGCCCCTGATCCAGCATGTATTCTGCGTCGAACACTCGACGCCAGTAGGCTTCGCCCACGAGGACGACCGGAATCGGCGCCACCTTGCGGGTCTGAATCAGGGTCAGAGCGCCAAACAACTCGTCCAGCGTCCCATAACCGCCGGGCAGCGCCACAATAGCCACCGCACGTTTCATGAAATGAAGTTTCCGCATGGAAAAATAATGGAACTGAAAACACAATCCCGGCGTGATATACGGATTGGGAAATTGTTCACGCGGCAGCGTTATGTTCAACCCGATGGAAGGCGCCCCCTCCTCAAAGGCACCGCGATTGGCCGCTTCCATGGCGCCGGGCCCCCCCCCGGTCATCACCACCAGACGGCCCCCCCCCGCATCGTTTCCGACCTTCCCCACCAGTCGCCCCAATTCCCGCCCCACCTCATAATAGCGCGCAAGGGACAGACGATTTTCGGCCAAACGTCGTTCCCGTTCCAATTGGGGATCGTCCGGCGCCTGCAAGCATTGCGCCATGATCCGTTTCAACTCGTCTCCCGCCACGGCGGGTTCACGCAGACGGGTGCTGCCAAACACCACGATACACCGCTCGATGCCTTGGCCGCGCATGCCCTGTTCTGCCTTGGCGTAATCCAGTTGAAGCCGTACGCCGCGCGCAGATTCGGACTGGATGAAGTCCGTATCCTCGTCCGGTTCCCGATAGGAAGAATGTTCGAGGATCGCTTTCAGGCGTTGTTCCAGTTGAAGATCCCCAGGATCTCTTTTGGGGTGGGACCAGGGCAGGGCTTGCTTACGGCGCAGAGGATCGGGAGGGGAGGGAATATGCGGATAAGGGCGTTTCATCCAGGGTCTCCTGAGGGTTATGGATCAACGGTGAGAATCAAATTCTCCCGACTGTACCAGTTCAGCCGCCCGCACCACGGCACGGGCCTTGTTGACCGTTTCCTGCCACTCCGCAGCGGGGTCCGAATCCGCCACGATGCCGCCGCCGGATTGAACCCAGAGTTGTCCCCGGGCAATGACTGCCGTACGAATGGCAATGGCCATGTCCATGTTGCCATCAAACCCCAGATATCCCACTGCACCGCCATAAATCCCCCGGCGCGTGGATTCCAGTTCGTCGATGATTTCCATGGCCCGAACCTTGGGGGCACCGGACAAGGTGCCCGCCGGGAAGGTGGCGCGCAACACATCCAGCGCCCGCATTCCCGGACGCAGACGTCCCACCACATTGGAAACGATGTGCATGACATGGGAATAACGTTCAATGGTCATGTGTTCGGTCACCTTCACCGAACCCGTCTGGGCAATCCGACCCACATCGTTGCGCCCCAGATCCATGAGCATGAGATGTTCAGCAATTTCCTTGGGGTCCTGCAGGAGTTCCCGGGCCAGAACTTCATCTTCCACGGAATCCTTGCCGCGCGGACGCGTCCCTGCAATGGGACGAACCGTCACCTCGCCGGCACACAGACGGACCAGAATTTCAGGCGAGGCACCCACCACCTGAAACTCTCCAAAATCGTAGTAGAACAGGTAAGGCGAGGGATTCAATCGACGCAATGAGCGATACAGGGACAGCGCCGAAGTCTCGAAGGATTGGCACATCCGCCGGCTGAGTACCACCTGCATGACATCCCCCGCCTCGATATAAGCCTTGGCCCGCTCCACCATGTGCCGATGCTGGTCCGGAGACATATCCGACAAGGGAGTCATCAGGTTATCCGGCGCAGGTTCCGGCAAACGGACCCCCGCCCGCAAGGCTTCCTGCAATTCCGCCAAACGTGCTTCTCCCCGCACCCGTGCCTCCGGGAGACCGGGATCCACATACACGATGAGATGCAGGAGTCCGGACAGGTTATCGATGACTGCCAGTTCCGTGGTCAATAACAGCAGAATGTCGGGCACGCCAACGTCATCGGGTTTCCAGCCGCCGGACAGGCGAGGTTCGATATAACGTACGATATCGTAACCAAAATATCCGGCCACGCCCCCGTGGAAGCGGGGCAGATCCGGCGCAGGTGCGGCCTTGTACCGATCGATGAAGTCCTGAATGAAAACCAGCGGATCCGGACATTCCACGGTTTCCACCACGACCCCCTCCGTGATTACTTCCACCCGGTAACCGGTTACCTGCAAACGGGTTCGGGCGGGCAATCCCACGAAGGAGAAACGACCGAAACGTTCCCCCCCCTGTACCGACTCCAGCAGGAACGAGAAAGGACGGTTCGCCAATTTGGCGTAAACCGCCAGCGGGGTTTCGAGATCGGCAGGAACCGTCCGTACCAGGGGAATCAGGTTAAATCCGGCTTCCCCTCCTTCCGCAAATGCCGTTTCAGTCATCGGGCCAGTTCGGCACGCATCGCATCGATGGTGGCCTTGTAATCTTTGGTGTTGAAAATGGCCGAACCCGCCACAAAGGTGTCCGCGCCTGCCTCGGCCACGGCGCGAATGTTGTCCACCTTGACCCCACCGTCGACTTCGAGCCAGATATCCCGTCCGCTGACGGTAATGCGCTGACGCGCTTCGCGCAATTTATCGAGCGCCGAAGGAATGAAGGATTGCCCGCCAAAACCTGGGTTGACTGACATGATCAGAATCAGATCCACCTTGTCCATGACATGATCCAGATAATTGAGCGGAGTCGCCGGATTGAACACCAGACCCGCCTTGCACCCCTGATCACGAATCAATTGCAGGGTGCGGTCCACATGCTCCGAAGCCTCCGGATGAAAACTGATGATATTGGCCCCCGCTTTGGCAAAGTCCGGAATGATGCGGTCCACCGGCTTGACCATCAGATGGACATCGATGGGCGCCTGGGTATAGGGTCGGATGGCCGAACACACCAGGGGGCCGATGGTCAGGTTGGGTACATAGTGGTTATCCATGACATCAAAATGAACGATGTCTGCACCGGCGGCCATCACCTGGGATATCTCCTCCCCCAAACGGGCAAAGTCGGCGGAGAGAATACTGGGGGCAATGCGAAAGGTCATGACGGAACTCCTTGGAATTTGATTCACGGAAACGGATTAAAGTAATGACATTCTAACAGGCCGAAGCCCGGTAATGGTACGCTATGCGCATGACGCGCCTTCTGATTTCTGCCTGTATTCTGGTTCCGTTCCTGCTGGCAGGCTGTGCCACCCCGCCTCCTGCCCCACAATCTGCCGCCTCCGCGCTCCGGCTCGGTGTCTGCGCGCCCGTCTCTCCGGCCTGCCCCCAACCGGTAAAAACCGTCTCAACCCCGGTGGAAAACCTTGCGCCGCCCCCGCCAGGACACCTGGTCCGTACGGATTTCAGCCAGTTACCCCACTGGGACAGTGGGCTCAGTCCGGCCACCTGGAATGCCTTTCTGGAAAGTTGCACCCGCCTGTCCCAGGATGCACCCTGGACCTCCCTCTGCCAACAGGCCACTGCCCTGGGCCCCTTCGATGCCCTCACCATGCGTCGGTTCTTCGAACATTCCTTTGACCCCTGGCAGATCCTCAACCCGGACGAATCCCCTCAGGGTCTGATCACCGGTTATTACGAACCCCTTCTGCAGGGCAGTCTGACGCGTACTGCGGTCTACCGCTTTCCTCTCTATGGCCCACCGCCAGACCTGTTGACCATCGATCTGGGCGACCTGGCCCCCGACCTCAAGGGACGGCACCTGCGCGGACGACTGGTGGGCAACCGGGTGGTCCCGTATTTCTCCCGCGCCGAGATCGACCTCGAGGATGGGCCTCTGACCGGTCACGAACTTCTCTGGGTCGACAACCCGGTCAAATTGTTCTTCCTCCAGATTCAGGGGTCCGGGGTGGTCCAGTTGCGAGACGGACGACGGCTGCATGTGGGGTATGCGGATCAAAATGGCCATCCGTTTCGTTCCATTGCCCGCTATCTGATGGAACAGGGACAATTATCCCTGGCCCAGGCTTCGATGCAGGGCATTGAAGCCTGGGCGCGGTCACACCCCCAGGATCTCCAGGCCGTGCTGAACCAAAACCCCAGTTTCGTTTTTTTTCGTCTGCTTCCGCCGGACCTGCCCGGCCCCCTGGGAACCCTGGGCGTTCCTCTGACCGGTCAGGCCAGCCTGGCGGTGGATACCCAGGTTATTCCCCTGGGCGCGCCCGTCTTTCTGAGCACCACCTGGCCAGGCCGAAACCAGCCCCTGGATCGACTGATGATGGCCCAGGACACAGGAGGCGCCATTCGTGGTGCGGTCCGCGCAGATTTTTTCTGGGGCTTTGGAGTCGAAGCCGAAGAAGCGGCCGGACACATGAAACAGGCAGGGCAACTTTGGTTACTTTATCCGCACGGCGTGCAACCGCCTGCGGCGCACTGACCAGAAAGTCGGGAACAGTTATAATGCACGGTTACTATCAGGATTCCGGGAACGCCCTTGTCTGATTCCTCTGCTCATCAACTCCATGCCTTCGGCCTGAACCACCAGACCGCACCGGTGGCAGTACGCGAACGAGTAGCCTTCCCGCAGGAACGCCTGCAACCGGCCCTGAGTGCCTTGCTCTATGCCACCCCCGCCGAGGAAGCGGTAATCCTGTCCACCTGCAACCGCACGGAAATTTATTGCAAAACCCCCCATCCGGAAACGGTGGCCGACTGGCTGGCGGATCATCATGAGTTGACGGGTTTCGACCTGTCCCAATATTTGTACCACCTCGACGGCAGTGCCGCTGCCCATCATGCTTTTCGTGTGGCTTCCGGCCTGGATTCCATGGTATTGGGTGAAACCCAGATTTTGGGACAGGTCAAACAGGCGGTCCGCCTGGCCGATGAGGCCGGAACCCTGGGCCCTCTGCTCAATAAAATGTTTCAAAGCACCTTCTCCGTGGCCAAGGCGGTGCGCAGTCAAACCGGCATTGGGGAACGGACCGTCTCCCTGGCTGCAGCGGCGCTCAAATTGAGCGCCGACGTACTGGGTCCCATGAACGAGCAACAGGTTCTGTTCATCGGTGCGGGGGAGATGATCGAACTGGTGGCGACCTATTTTCTGGCACGCCATCCCCGTGCCGTCACCATCGCCAACCGTTCCCCCGAACGGGGTCAGGCCCTGGCCCAACAACTCGGAGGGCGTTACCTCCCCCTGAGCGAACTTCCCCTGGCCCTCGCCCAGCACGATGTGATCGTGTCTTCCACTGCCAGTCACCTGCCCCTGATCGGCAAGGGCATGGTGGAACGGGCGCTGCGGGAACGCAAACATCGCCCCATGGTCATGATCGATCTGGCCGTCCCCCGCGACATCGAACCTGAAGTCGCGCGCCTGGAGGATGTCTTCCTGTATACGGTGGATGATCTGGGCAAGGTCACCCAGGAAAACAAGAATTCGCGCCAGTTGGCCGTGGAGGAGGCCGAATCCATCATTACCCGGCATGTGGAAGACTTCCTGGGCTGGATTGCGGCCCGCAGCGTGGTGCCCACCATCCGTTCCCTGCGCGAACAGGCGGAGCACTACCGCCAACTGGAACTGGAAAAGGCACTGCGCGCCCTGAACCGGGGAGACGAACCCACCAAGGTCATGGAACAGTTATCCCAAAGTTTGATGAACAAGTGGCTCCATCATCCGGTTCAAGCCCTCAACCAGACGCGCGGCTCTACCCGCCAGTCACTGGTGGATGCCATTCGTCATTTATTTCCCGAGAACCCCGCGTGAAAGATTCATTGCTGCACCGCCTGGAAACCCTGCGCACGCGCCTGATCGAACTGGATCACTGCCTCCAGGCCCCGGATGTCACACAACAACTGGACCAGTACCGAAAATTGACGCGCGAACGCTCCGAACTGGTACCGGTGGTGGAACTGTACGATGCCTACCGGCATACCCTCGCGGATATGGAAGCTGCCGCCACGCTGGGACAGGAAGATCCCGAATGGCGTCATTTTGCCGACGAAGAAACCGAACAGGGCAAACGCCGTCTCGAACAGTTGGAAGCAGCCATTCAAACAGCCCTGTTGCCGCGCGACCCCAACGATGGGCGGAATATCTTTCTGGAAATCCGGGCCGGCACCGGCGGCGATGAATCTGCACTGTTTGCCGGTGATCTGTTTCGCATGTATTCCCGATTTTCCGAACGACTGGGCTGGCGCACCGAGATCATTTCCCACAATCCCGGAGAAATGGGAGGGTTCAAGGAAATCATCTTTCGCATCGAGGGAGCGGGTGCCTATTCGCGCTTCAAATTCGAGTCGGGAGGGCACCGCGTTCAACGGGTCCCTGCCACCGAAACCCAGGGACGCATCCATACCTCGGCCTGTACCGTCGCCGTTCTGCCGGAAGCCGATGAAGTGGGGGAAATCGCCCTCAATCCCGCAGACTTGCGCATCGACACGTTCCGGGCCAGCGGAGCGGGGGGGCAACACATCAACAAGACCGATTCGGCGGTACGCATCACCCATCTGCCCACCGGGCTGGTGGTGGAATGCCAGGACGGCCGCAGCCAGCACAAGAACAAGGCTCAGGCTCTGGCCGTGCTGGCCGCACGGTTGCGGGACAAACAGGAACGGGAACAGCATGCCCAGGTCGCTGCCACTCGCCGCTCCCTGATCGGCAGTGGCGACCGGTCCGAACGCATCCGTACCTACAACTTTCCCCAGGGGCGCATTACCGATCACCGCATCAATCTGACCCTCTACAAAATCGAAGCCCTGATGGACGGCGACCTGTTTGAGTTGACCGAAACCCTGATGACCGAACATCAGGCAGATTTACTGGCCGGCTTGGCAGAACCCTCCGAATAACCCATGGTCAGCGTGGCCAGCCTGCTACTCGAAGGATCCCTGCCCCGTCTCGAGGTGCGTCTGCTCCTCCAGGCGGTGTTGCAGTGCTCCCTCACCACTCTGATCAGTGCGCCCGAACGCTGTCTCGGCGAAGAAGAAATCGCCCATTTCCAGGCCCTGCAGGCACGCCGCCAACGGGGGGAACCCATGGCCTACCTGCTGGGAGAACGGGAGTTTTATGGTCTTTCTTTCCTGACCACCCCCGCCGTCCTGATTCCCCGGCCCGAAACCGAAGGATTGGTGGACTGGGCACTGGAAACCTCCGCCCCCCCGGCATCCCTGCACTGCCTCGACCTGGGCACCGGGAGTGGCGCACTCGCCCTGTCCTTGCAATACCACCGCCCACACTGGCAAGTCAGCGCCACAGACCATTCCGCTGCTGCCCTGGCCCTGGCCAAAGAAAATGCTGCCCGTCTGCTTCCTTCTTCGGGTCCGGTTCTGAACTGGTATCTTGGAGATTGGTTTGAGGCCTTGCCCAAGGGAGAAACCTTTGACCTGATCCTGTCCAATCCGCCTTACATTGCCGCCGCCGACCCCCACCTGGACCAGGGAGACCTGCGCTTTGAACCCCGTCAGGCCCTGACCGCCGGCCCCAGCGGCACGGAAGATCTGGCGCACATCATTGCCCAGGCCCCTCTCTGGCTAAAACCAGGAGGAAAATTGCGGGTGGAGCATGGCTTCGATCAAGGCGAGTTTTGCCGGTCCCGTTTCCTTCGAGCCGGGTTTACCCAAGTCACAACCCGAACCGATCTGGCCGGGTTGGAGCGCCTGACCGGAGGCCAAAGGTCATGAGAACGGGAAGGTCATTCCCTTTTTGATACGGCCAGCGTTAGAATGCCGACTTCCCTCATCACCCTCAGGAAAGGTACTTTCATGGACAGGCCAGCGAACTCCTCTCCGGATACCCGCCGGGTTTCCCTGCTCCCGGGCACACGCAAAATCATCGAGGGCGTGGAACGGGTATATTACGAAGGTTACTGGATCCGTTACTACCAACCCCCGGCCAATACGCTGAGTGCCAAGCGCCACCTGATCACCGCGTTGACCCGGCGCCTTTTCAACCACGTCGAGCATGGCATCAATATCTCCGGCGTACGTCTGCAGCAGGCCCGCCATGCCTATGAAACGGCCCTGGATCCCGCCCTCAAACGAGTCAATGGCGCCATGCTGGCGGGCGCCCTGTTCAATCGAGCCTCGGACATCATCGCCAAATTGGTGGAAATCCAGGAGCTGGGCGTGGAAATTCGTTCAGACAATGCCCTGCTGCGGGAATGCGGGAACTGTTTGCAGGAAGCCTTGACCCTAGGCCGTCTGGTACTGCATCGGAGTGGCGAGGAAGGCATCGACGAACTCTGGGGCGAACCCCTGCATGCATTCTCCATTCCGGTGGAAGACTTTTTTGAAAGCCGTTATCTCAAAATTGCGTCCACCCTGCGCGATGTGGACCATATCGGCGCTGCTTTGACCTGTTGCTTTGAAGAGGATGGGGATTTTGCGGCGATTGTACCCCTCATCCGGTGCGCCATCGATGCCGCCCACCGCAAGGTGGAAACCCTTCAAACCGACGATCTGATCTTCACGGTCTGGCCGGAATTCGTGGTTGCAGGAGAAAACCTCATTCATTATCGTCCGCCCTCGGCCTCTGCAGAGGATATCGAACGGGTGCGCCACCAGGAGCACGGATTGCAACTGGTGGCGCAAGGTTGGGCAATTTTGAACGACATTTCACGTGCCCGCACGCCCATGCCAAAAACTACCCAATCCTTCATCCGGCGCCTGGAGGCCTTCCGCCAAAGCGGCACCTGCCCGGGTCTGCTGGTCCCGCTAACCGTTCCCGACTGAGTTCCCCCCAACGATCAACCTGCCATAAGGGACTTCAGTTCTCCGCTCTGGAACAACTCGTCCATGATATCCGATCCCCCGACGAACTCACCCTTTACATATAATTGGGGAATGGTCGGCCAGTTGGCATAGGATTTGATGCCCTGACGAATCTCGGGGTTTTGCAGTACGTCCACCGAGAAAAAGTCCTGCACCCCAGATTGGCGGAGCAGACTGACAGCCTTGGCGGAAAACCCACATTGTGGAAAATCGGGACTGCCCTTCATATACAATACGACGGTGTGACCTTTGACTTGTTGATCGATGATTTCTTGAATGGACATGATGACTCCTGTAGGAATGAATACCCGGTGGACGAACCGTTTCGGGCCTGGCTTCTCCTATTATATTGGAATGATTCCAATCCTGCTTTGTCTGGGGGTTTCTTCCTCCGCCTGGGCCTGGGGCGAGGAGGGTCATGAAGTGGTGGCTTCCATTGCCCTGAACTTCATGGCGCCCGCCCAAAAGGCCCGACTACAGGCACTGCTGGCCAGCGACGAGGATCCACTGACCGCCCATGATCCCGTTTCCGTGGCCAGTTGGGCCGATCGTTTGCGAGAGGCCCCCGGTTCCGGGCGCACCGTCACGTTTCAGCATTCCCGCGCATGGCACTTCGTAGATATCGATCGCCACCATCCTGACCTGATGCAGGCCTGCCAGGATTTTCCACTGCCGAGCCAGAATACCCTGGCCTCTGCGGGCCCTGAACGGGCCTGCATCGTGGCTAAAATCGAACAATTCAGCGCCGAACTGGCCCGCTACAAACGGAGCGGATTTCAGCCTGCCGATCGTCCCGAGGCCGTGTTGGCCCTCAAATTTCTGATTCATTTGATTGGAGACCTGCATCAACCCTTGCATGCCATCGATGACCATGACCGTGGCGGCAATGAAATCAGGGTCAAGTGGGATCACCTCCACGCAGGGAGCCTGCATCATTACTGGGATACGGTGTTCATTGAACAGATGGATCCTGATCCTGCCCGTCTGGCCCAACGCTTGAGCGCCCGGATCACCCCGGATAACCTGCAGGAATGGCAACGGGGAACGCCCCGCGCCTGGGCAATGGAATCCTTCGCCACCGCCCGCAGCCAGGCCTACGACCCCTTGCCGGCCCCGGATGAAAAGGGCCATTACGCACTGACCGATGCCTATGCCCATCAGGCCATGGCAATGATCGCCTTGCAACTGGAAGAAGCGGGGATTCGCCTGGCCAAAACCCTGAATGACTGTCTATGAGCAATCCGACCATCCTGCTGGTGGACGACGACGCGGATCTCCTCCATTTGCTCTCTTTGCGCCTGCGTGCGGCGGGTTACCGGGTCGTCAGTGCGGCCAGTGCCGAAGAAGCCCTGACACGACTGGCCACGGAACGCCCCGGGGTCGTCCTGAGCGATGTCCAGCTTCCTGGCATGGATGGACTCCGCCTGTTCGATGAAATCCATGGCCGTGATCCTACCCTGCCGGTGATCCTGCTCACCGCGCACGGCACGATTCCGGATGCAGTGGAGGCCACCGCCAAGGGCGTTTTCGGCTATCTCACCAAGCCCTTCGATGCAGCGCTTCTGCTGGCCAAAGTGCAATCTGCCCTGGACCTGTCCACTCCACCACCGGAACCCCATCGCCCGGGCGAAGATTGGCGCGCGGAAATCCTCAGCCGTTCGCAGCGCATGGCCGAACTTCTGAACGAGGCCCAACTGGTGGCCCGCTCCGATGCCAGCGTATTGATTCGGGGCGAAAGCGGGACGGGGAAAGAATTGCTGGCCCGTGCCCTGCACCGTGCCAGTGTACGTGCGGCGCACCCGTTCATCGCATTGAACTGCAGCGCAATTCCGGAAGCCTTGCTCGAATCCGAATTGTTCGGGCACGAAAAAGGGGCCTTTACCGGTGCCGTCCAGGCCCACCAAGGCCTCTTTCGCGCTGCCCAGGGTGGCACCCTTTTCCTTGATGAAATCGGCGACATGCCCCTCAACCTGCAGGCCAAATTGTTGCGAGTTCTGGAAGAACGCATGGTCCGCCCCGTGGGATCGAATGTCCATCATGCCGTGGATGTGCGGGTTCTCTCTGCCACCCACCAGAACCTGGAGGCATCCATCGCCGCCGATCAGTTCCGGGAAGACCTCTACTACCGTTTGAATGTCGTCGAACTCATCCTCCCGGCCCTGCGCGAGAGACGGGAAGACATTCCCCTGCTGGCCAAGCATTTTCTGACCCGGCTTGGGAAAAAATACGGCAAGCACCTCAACGGATTTTCTTCCGAGGCGCTGACCGCCTTGTCCGCAGCGCCCTGGCCGGGCAATATCCGTCAACTGCATAATGTCATCGAACAGGTCTGCGCGCTCTCCACCACTCCCATCATCCCCCTGTCTCTGGTTCATCGGGCCCTGCGCCTGCCCACGGTGGAAATCCTCAGCTTGACCGAAGCCCGTGAACGCTTTGAACGGGAATATCTGATCGGACTGCTCAAACTAACCGAGGGTCAGGTGGCCGATGCTGCACGACTGGCGCAACGCAACCGAACTGAGTTCTATCGCCTGCTGCAAAAGTACGGACTGACGCCCGACAGCTTTCGCCCTGTCTCTTGATAGCGACAGGATCAAATGCTTAACTATCAACAGGTTAAATAAATCTCCCCGGAACCTGTCGGCTAACGACGACAACTTCCGGGAGGAAACCCGAAGCCAGCGCCAAATACCCCAGAAAAACCCCCTCCACTCTTCCTTAAAAATAATAAATATTGTTTTATTTCATATAATTGAGAAATACTTAAAGATATTGGCACAATCATTGCTTCAGTTACCAGCATGAATCCTTACGACCTCATACCGCTGACACGTCCTGATCTTCAGGCCCCCCCACTCAACCGGGGATCCATGATCTCCCGACCGTGGTCCGGGTTCTGGAACGGGTTTCTGCAGTCCCTCCGCGCACTTCTGCACCCCCCCCGCAGGAACCGCGCAGAGGCCCCCCTGCAGGCCTGGGAAACGGCAGCGACTCTTCGGCGCCGCGCTCTGGGCGCAGGGATTCTTTTTTCTTCAGTACTGGCCGGATGGAGCCAGTGGCCCCAGAACCTCCAGGGTCTGGGAGCCTTGCTCGGATGGACCCAATGGACCCTCTTCGTCCTGTTATTTGCCTGGGTCAGCGCCGGTTTCCTGACGGCCGTGCTGGGATTCTGGGTGCAGTTGCACCCCGATCCCCACGCCCTGGCCGTGCCCTCCTCCCATGCTGACCTGCCCCTGGACCCCGGTGCCCGCACCGCGCTCATCATGCCCATCTGTCACGAACAGGTACGTAGCGTCTTTGCCGGGTTGCGTGCCACCTGCGAATCTCTGGCAGCTACCCGGGACACCACGCTGTTCGATGTGTTCGTCCTGTCCGACAGTAGCGATCCTGCTATTCTGGCCGAAGAACAAGCCGCCTGGAGGGAATTGCACGACCAACTGGGTCATCGCCTCAACCTGTTTTACCGGGTCCGCGCACGGCGGGGACGGAAGAAAGCCGGCAATGTGGCGGACTTTTGCCGGCGTTGGGGCAAGGATTATCGGTACATGGTCGTATTGGACGCCGACAGCGTGATGACCGGAAGCGCTCTCACCAGCCTGGTGGGCCTGATGGAACGGAACCCGAGCGCCGGCATCATTCAGACCTTGCCTCGCTCCGTGGGACTGGACACGGTTCACGCGCGTAGCCAACAATTTGCGGGGCGAGTCACCGGTCAATTATTTACGGCAGGCATGCAATACTGGCAACTGGGGGAATCCCATTACTGGGGACACAATGCCATCCTGCGGATCGCACCTTTCATGCGTCACTGCGGACTGGCCCTGTTGCCCGGCAAGGGCAATTTGAGCGGAGAAATTCTCTCCCATGATTTTGTGGAGGCGGCACTCCTGCGCCGTGCAGGCTACCACACCTGGATCGTCCCCGGCCTCGAAGGCAGTTACGAACAGCAACCCGCCCACCTTCTGGAAGAGCTGCAACGGGATCGACGCTGGTGCCAGGGCAATCTCAAAAACTTCCGCCTGCTCTGGGAACCCGGATTTCATGCGGTGCATCGCGCCATGCTCCTCACCGGCGTGCTGGCCTACGCCTCGGCTCCCCTCTGGATGGCGTACATTCTGGTCAGTCTGAGTCTGACCGCGCTCAACCCCCATACTCCTCTCCTGCCCGCACTCTGGCCCGTGACCTTGAGCATGCTTTTCATTCCACGCCTGCTGGCCCTGCTGGCCCTTTTCAAACGGGGCGAACAGGCCAAATTCGGGGGAACTTCCACCCTCCTGGCCAGCGCCTTCACCGAAGCCACCCTCTCCCTGTTGCAAGCCCCCCTGCGCATGGTTGCTCATACACTCTTCGTGCTTACCGCCCTGACCGGATTCAGACTGGAATGGAAATCCCCCGCACGGGAAGCCTCTACCCTGGCCTGGCGCAGCACCTGGCAACATTACCGCGGCCTGTTCCTGATTGCGACCGGCGGCCTGGCATTGGCCTCGCTGCGCGGACCGACCCTGATGGTGGACCTGCTCCCCATTGCCCTGCCCTGGTTGCTGGCAGCCCCTCTGGCCATTGCCACCAGTCATTCCACCCGTTTTCTCAAGATGCGCGGGCTTTCCTTGCTGGATATCCCGGAAGAACGTCGCATTCCCTCGGTTCTTCGTCGCGCATGGCACTATGCAGGCCTGCAACCGCTTCCTTCAGGGGTGAGTGCCCGCTTTGTCCGGTCCGGGACGGGAACTCAAATTGCGCTCGATCGCGCGCAGTTCCTGAATCTGTCGCGCTAGATTATCGGCCCTTCCCTGCAACTCCTGGGACTGACGGGTCAGTTGATCCGTCTGGAGTTCCAGCAGCGCCTGGGTGTCCGCCCATTGCTTCAACCAATGAGTCAAAGGAAGCAGTTCCGCGTGATCCCCTTTTTCCTCTTCACCCACCAAGGTCTGCAACAGGATCACGGCCTGCTGGGTAGTTCCTGCCTGATGTTGCAACAGCAGCAATTGAGCCCGCCGTAACCGGTCCTGGGACGTTTCCGGTGCGGGTTGCGCCACCAGACTGGACAGGATTTCACTGCGTACCTCGGGAGACAGGGTCATATCCTGATCCAGTTGATCCAGAGCCATGACCATATCCTCGCCGTCGGCAGGGATCACATCAGGGAGGCGCTTCACCTCATCCACCCCGGAAGACAGGGAGGGCGCAGGGGGGGGTGAAATCACGGGATGGGGCGCAGGCGTCGCACAACCCACCAGAAACGTTACCCCCATCATTCCCAACACCACAGGAATCTTTTTCTCCTGTCTTTTGACCCAAAATTCCATTTTCATGCCCGATCCTTGCTTCCTTTGCTTCGTTGACCACCTGTTTCGCCGGTATCACGAGGCATTTCCACACAAAAAAAAGCCCCGCCGACTCCGTTATCCTGAGGAATGAGCGAGACTCCTCCGCCATGGGCCTGAACCAATGCACGGACAATGGAAAGTCCCACCCCACTGCCCTTGCGCGCGCCCGCAGGTTGACGTTTACCTTGATAAAAGGGATCAAAGATGTGCAGTGCATCCTGAGGATCGACGCCGGGGCCCTGATCCTGGATCATCATCTTCCACCCCTCGCTCCCTTCCGAAAGGGTCAAGCGGATCAACCCGGACACCGGAGAGAAACGAATGGCATTGATCAGCAGGTTCCCCGCCACGGTTTCCCATTTATCCGGATCCAGCCAGACCCGCGCCAAGGTTCCCTCGATTCGAACCTGCAATGACTTGGCCTGAATCTGCAAACGCTGGCGTGTTACCAGATGTTCCAGGAGAACGCGCACATCCACCCAGCGCTTTTGCAGATACTGAGCGCCCGATGCTGCCGCATTGTACTGCAGTAGACCTTCGATCTGGTGTTGCAGCGCCAGAGAGTTTTCCCGCAAGATCACCAGGATTTCCCGTTGTGCTTCATTCACCGGACCCGGCACCTGCTCTTCGAGCAGGGCCACTCCTTCCCGAAGATTGGCCAGGGGCGTCTTCAACTCATGAGAAATATGCCGCATGAACTGAAGTTTATCCGATTCCAGATCCGCCAGTCGTTGTTGCACCCAACGCACCCGTTCCCCCAATTGACGAATATCCGTCGGCCCTCCCAACGGTTTCAGGGGAACCTTCTGAGACCGTCCCAACTGGCGAATGGCGCGGTCCAACTGAGCAAAGGACCGTGACAACCATGCCCCCAAACCCAGAGCCAGTACCAGGGCCAGCGAAGAAGCCGTGACTCCCATGTTGATCAAGACTTGCCTTTGGCGTTCAAACTCCTGCAACAAGGTTTGATCCTGTTCGGCCAGACGGGTTTGCAGCACACTATCCAGTTGTTGGTCCAGTTGTCCCAACTGATGAAATACCGCATCCAGGTGTGCGGTGGGGATACTCATTCGTTCACTGTGTTCTTCAAGCAAGGGAGGAATATTGGCATCCGCCAGTGCGCGCCATTGCTGAGTCAGGGGAACGAGATCCGCCGGACCTGCATGATCCAGTTCCTTCAGTACAGCCAGACTTTGCATCCAGCTATGACGGATATCCAGACGCAGGGAAGGATCATGCAACACCAGGTATTGGCGTACCTGACGTTCCAGGGCAACGGTGGTTTCCTGTAACTCGCGCACCTGACCAGAACGTTGCAAGGCCTTGGCCGGAAAGTCCCGACTGTCTCGACTCAACGTATCCACCGCCACCAGGGCACGCACCAGCGCCCCCCCCAGCAGGATCAGGATCCCGGCAAAGGAAGCCCCCAACAACTGTTTGAACGAGAAAGGGAACGGGGCATGGGACACCAACCGCCTGAAACGTAACCAGCGCACCTAGGCCTCCTTCCGGAAATCCGCAGGACGAATCCCGCTGTCGCGCCGATCCTCGGCAAAGCGCAGGGCCAGTTGTTGGTAGAGTTCCGGTCCGAAATAAGCACTGATAGCGCGCGCCAGAAAGGTCACCGCCAGGAGAGGCAGGGCCATGCGATGCCCGTCCACCATCTCGATCACGATCAGGGCTGCCGTGATCGGTGCTTGGGTGACGGCCGCCAGAAAACCGGCCATACACAGGGTCACCCAGGGAATCAGGTCGTGGCTGCCCAGGGCGGGGGCCAGGGTTGCCCCCAGGGTGCTGCCCACCGCCAGGGCAGGCGCAAAGATCCCGCCGGGAATCCCCGAATAGTAACTGATCACGGTGGCCAGAAAACGGGCGGGCGAAGCGTACCAGGGCACGCTCTGAACCCCTCCATTCACCAGGGGCAGGGCAAGGGTATAACCACTTCCAAAGGAAAGCCCATGAGTCAGCAGGCCCAGCACGGCGATCAATACCCCACAGATCCCGGCAAATACAATGGGATTTTCCTGACGCCAGCGCCATAGCCCCCAGGCCTGCCCCTGTTGCGGCCACAACAACAGGCGGCTGAAAAGCCCGCCCAGCAAGCCGCAAACCACTCCACTCACCAGCACGGGACCCATGATATGGTAATCCAGACCGTGAAGAGTAATGCGCCCGAAATAATTGTAGTTTCCCAAGAGGGCAATGGAAGTCAATCCGGAAACGATGATCACTCCGAGCAATACACCACTGGTGCGGGTTTCCAGTCGACGCCCCAACTCTTCGATGGCAAAAACCACCCCGGCCAGAGGCGTGTTGAAAGCCGCCGCCACCCCGGCGGCACCGCCTGCCAGAATCAGATCGCTGGGGCGCAGAACTCGGGAACGGGGCAGATAGCGACGCGCCAGAAAGACCAGCGACGCCGACACCTGCACGGAAGGCCCCTCGCGCCCTGCGGAAAAACCGCCGGTCAAGGCCAGTAATCCCACCAATACCTTTCCCACGGCAATTCGCAGAGACACCAGATGATGAACGGGTTTCCCCTGGGCAACCAAACGGGTGGCAGCGATCACTTGCGGAATGCCACTTCCCTGTATGCCAGGAAATACTTTTTGAGTCAGAGCCACGGACACCATGCCGATGAAAGGGGTCCAGATCAAGGGTAACCAGAACCAGTGTCGATCCAGAGCAAAAAAGAACGCCAGGGCCAGGTCAGCTCCCTTGGCAAACCCCGCCACCGCCAAACCCGACAGGGCCGCAAAGCCCCACAGAACGAGACGCAAACGCCAGCGCGCCCGACGCCATGGGTTGAGAGAGCGCTTCAGATGAAGAAATAACGGCATGGCCGGAGTCTAACCTAGGTTTACTTCCCCCAGAGAAATACCTTCTGGTTTTTCCTCGTCAATATCCGGGAGAAGTATGGGAAAATCCTTCTGCAACACCATAACGCTCCTCGATGACCGCTTGTTTATGGCATGATAATTGCTTTAATCCCCTGCAGGATGAAAAAAATCAGGGGGGTCACTTCCAATGAATCAATTTTGTCGATAACCCTACAAGGTTGTGATACCCCCTTCAATCTCCCAAATCCAAGCAATGCCTTATTTGTCCATGGACCCCTATCAAAGAGAGAACATCACCCGTGAATTCCGTTGAAGAATTTTTAGCTTACTCCATCAAGCTCGAAGAAGAAGCCGTTCTTCGTTTTGACCAACTGGCGGACGCCATGGCGTCCGTCGGCAACAAGGAAGTCGGGATGCTGTTTCGACGACTGGCCGGGTACTCCCGTTTGCACTTGAGCGATGCACGGGCACGGGCAGGATTTCGCGATATCCCCACCATTGTTCCGGGAAGTTTTCACTGGCCCGACATCGAAAGCCCGGAGACCGCAGCAATTTGGGCCACGGATCCGCAAATAGGTCGGGGACAAGCCCTGGAAATTGCGCTAGACGCCGAACGGGCAGGACTGGAGTACTACACCAGCATCGTGGAGACGACCACGGACCCTGAAATTCTGATGCTTGCGCGAGAGTTTGCCAAGGAGGAATCTCAACATGTAGCCGAACTGGAGAAATGGGTTGCGCTTCATGCCGCCGGCAAGCCATTACCGATCGATCACTGAGGCATTTATCCCTGTTTGTCGCCCTTTTAAGACACTTCAAGGACAGGATGATTACTGGTCACCCACTGCGCAATGGTCCATGAACGCGTCGAGATTCATTGGTTTGGCGATGAAATAGCCCTGTGCGATATCGCAATTCAGAGTTTTCAATATTTCCCAATCCTGTTGGGTCTCCACGCCCTCGGCAACGCTCTTGACCCGCAGTTTGCGCGCCATGCCAATGCTGGATTCCACCACAATGCGCAATGATTCGTTGCTGGCAATGTCCTTCACAAAAGACTGGTCGATTTTCAATTCGCTGAAGGCAATCCGCATCAGTTGCTGCATGCTGGAATAACCCGTACCAAAATCATCGATGGAAAGACCAAAGCCGTGCATGCGCAAACGCGCCAGATTTTCCAGGGCGTGGGCCACATCGGTCATGGCAGCCGACTCGGTGATTTCAAGAACGATGGCGCGAGGATCCACCCCCGCATCGAGCACCCCTTGCGTAATCCGGTCGGCCAGGGTGATGTCGGTGAGGGAGGTCAGGGATAAATTGATCGAAATGACCAATGAATGGCCTTTATCCTGTAGGGAACGGCAGGCAGCCACCGACTTTTCCAACATCATGAAAGTCAGTTCGTCCATCTCCTTTGCCTTCTCCAGAAGCGGGATAAAGGCATAGGGAGTGATCACGCCATACTCGGGATGAATCCAGCGTGCCAGCGCCTCTGCTCCCATCAACCGTCCTGTTTTCATGTCCACTTTGGGCTGGAAATAGGGTTCGAACTGTTTTGCCTTCATTCCCTGCCGGATTTCCTCCAAAGTAAACACCTGTACGGTGCCATGGGGTCGTTGCGCCCTGCTGCCCCGCTCGTAACGGAGGATCAACGCCTCGAGTTGAACCCGCGTGAGGGGTTTTTCCACCGCCCCCAGCAATTTGACCCCGTAGGCTTCGGACATCTTTTCCACCGAAACCAGCAATACCCGGTCCAACATGCTGAGGATGATGACCGCAGCCGCATTATTTTCCTGCCCCAAATGGCGCAGGAATGCCATACCATCCATTTCCGGCATGTCCATGTCGCAAAGCACGATGTCCACTGGCCGGGTGTGCACCGCATGCAGCATCTCGAGCGCCTGCCTGCCATTACCGGCTTCACGCACCTCGGCGGCCCCCAGAGAGTGCAGCATGGTAACGACCATTCGGCGCTGAAAATCATCGTCTTCCACCACCAGAAAATTCAATTCACTCGCAGTCATTCGTTTTCCCCGTTCGAATCCTTCAATTCCATGCAATGTTCTTTCAGTTCTTTGATGGCCGCATCCAGTCCGGTCATGGCCGAGCGCGCATCGGCCAGTTTTCCATCCCGCATCGCTTGCTCGATGACAGCGCAAGCGGTGGCGATGTCCGTTGCCCCCACCATCCGGCTCGACCCTTTCATGCGATGGGCCGTGCGCTCACCGTTGACGTGATCCCCCCGTTCCAGAATTTTGCCCAGATGGACACGGTCGGCGCAAAGATGTGCCTGAAAATCGCGCAGCACCCGGATTTGATCGGCACGCTCCGGCACCACTCCACTGAACGCTGCATAATCGATGGGGCAGGGAGTCGTCTCTTTGCCGTTCCCGGTTTGCGGCGAAGTTGTAGTTTGAGGATTGTCCGTCTCAGCGATGTGCAACCATTTTTTCAGCATCTCTTTCAATTGCGACAGATCTGCAGGTTTAACCAGCAACGCATCCATGCCGGCGTTCTGGCAGTGTTCCTTTTCTTCGGCAAGGGCATTGGCCGTCCAGGCGATAATGGGCGTATGCGGCAGTCTTTTCCTGGTCTCGATCCGACGTATTTCCTGCGTAAGCGCATACCCGTCCATTTCCGGCATGTGACAGTCGGTGATCACCAACGCAAAGCGCCCCTCTTGCCACAGAGACAGTGCGACTTGCCCATTCTCTGCGGTTTCAGCGCGCAAACCGAGCAACTTGATCTGACGCGCCAACAGATCGCGGTTGATCGGATGATCATCCACCGCCAACACCAGCGGCGCATCCGCGCCGCCCTGCAGAAGCGGTTGAACATGCTTTCGTGTCACTTCGGACAAGGCAATCACCCCCATATCCCCCGGCGTCGCAGAAACCGGCAGGCTGAAGGTCACGCTGAAGGTGGAACCCCGACCCGGTTCGCTCACCAGTTCCAGTTGACCATCCATCAAATCCGTCAGACGGCGGCAAATCGACAACCCCAATCCCGTCCCGCCGTACATACGGGCAGTATCGGCACTCTCCTGACGGTAGCGTTGAAACAGGTGCTGCTGGACTTCCTGGGCGATACCGATGCCGGTGTCCTTGACCGAAAAGCGTATGCGCTCACCGCTGTCAAGTTGCTCGAGAAGTTCGGCACGCAGTTCGATCTCTCCAGACTGGGTGAATCTGAGCGCATTGCTGACGAAGTTGTTGAGCACCTGGGAGAGGCGCAACGAGTCGACGATATGCGCCGCAGCAAGCCGGGCATCGGCATGTTGCCACAGCAGCAGGGACTTGGAACTGGCCACCCGTGAATAAGTGTTGACAACCTCTTGCAGCAACCGGGGGATCGAGATGGATTGAGGTGAGAGCGTCAATTTTCCCGCCTCGATCTTCGACCAGTCCAGGATATCATTGACGATGCGCAGCAAACTCCGCCCAGAATCCCACACCGCCCTCAAAGTCTGGTCCTGATCGTGATCGAGGGGGGTCAGTGAAAGCACCTCCAGCATGCCCAACATTCCCGTGAGCGGCGTGCGGATTTCATGGCTCATGGTGGCAAGGAACGAATCCTTCGCGCGATTGGCCAGTTCTGCGGCCTCTTTCGCAACGAAAAGTTTTTGTTCGGCCTGTTTGCGCTCGGTGATGTCATGCACGACGCCGATGAAGTGGCGCTCACCTTCCAGTTGCATCTCGCTCACGGCCAGATACATCGGAAAAACACTGCCATCCTTGCGCTGTCCCACGACCTCGCGCCCGGTGCCAATGATGTGCGCCTCCCCTGTGGCCAGATAGTACTCGATGTAGTCATCATGGTGACTGCGATAGGGTTCCGGCATCAACATGCTGATGTTCTGTCCGACGATTTCGGCGATCTCATAGCCGAACAGAAATTTTGCCGCCAGGTTCACCGTCTCGACGATACCCCGCTCATCGATGGTGATGATGGCATCCACCACCGTATTCAGAATTGTCCGAATGCGCGTGGCGCTGTCGCTCAGTGCGGTCTGGGTTGCGTATTCCCTGCTCACATCGCGAAACACCAGCACCGTTCCAATCACCTCACCTGCACGATTGCGAATAGGAGCACAACTATCGGCAATGGCGCACTCGCTGCCATCGCGGGCAATCAACAGGGTATCGTTGGCCAAACCATAAATGACGCCTTGCGCCAAGGTTTCCGCCACCGGAAGAAAGGCAGGCTGACGGGTCTTCTGGTTGAGGATGTGAAAAACGTCTTCCGCCGGTCGACCGGCGGCTTCCGCTTGAGACCAGCCGATCAGCCGCTCTGCAACGGTATTCAGGCGCGTCACCCGACCTTCGGCGTCCGTGGCCAGCACCCCGTCGCCGATGGAGTTGAGCGTGACGGACAGATTTTCTTCGCTGACGCGTAAAACCTCATGAGCCTCGCTCAATGCCTGGTTTGCCTCTTCCTTGACCTGAAGTCGCAAACGCGTTTCGCGAGACACGATGTAGGCGGAGAGCAAGGCCAGCCCCATCGCCAACAGACTGGCAAGAGAAATCGACACCAACAACAGACTCAGATACCTGTGAAATCGAATCGTGCGCTGTTCCAGCAATTCATTTTCCTGCTGGTTGAAGTCGCTCAACCCGGCGCGAATTTCGTCCATCAACTGCTTGCCCGAACCGCTACGCAATATTTTTAGTGCGTCTTCGGCGTGTTGGTCGCCATATAACGCCAAAACTTGCCTCAACTCCCGCAACTTTGCCTCGACCAGGGGGGCCAGCACATCCAACCGGCGTTCCTGGGCCGGATTATCCTGAGCGAGTCGGCGCAATTCCGCCAACTGGGAGGGGATACGGTCACGCACTGCCAGATACGGTGCCAGAAAGGCTTTATCCCCCGTCAGCAGGTAGCCGCGCTGACCCGCCTCCGTATCTTTCAGGCTGGAAAGCAACACATTCGCCTTGTCCAATACCAGAAAAGTGTGTCTCTGCCATCGATCCGCATCTTCGCTCTGTCTGAACAACCAAAACGACAGCAGCGCCACCAGCACAATCAACAGACCTGCACTGCCAAACCAGACCGCTATTTTAGAAGTAGTTTTCAAAGAATTATTCTCCTTTGAATCTCTTGCAAAAAAAATTTAGCCACCACGTTGCAGCATTGTAATCGTTAACTGGACGGCGGAATATTTCCGTCAAAAAAATTTACCTGGAGTTTTATCACAGAGGCAAAAATCGCGGGAAAAATTTGACTCCCGTAATTAGCCAGACTAGACTAGACTAACAGCGTATTTAACAGGAAGAAATCATGCAAACCATTAACATGCTGCAAGCCAAATCTTCCCTGTCTCGTCTGGTAGAAGACATCGAGCAGGGCCGGGAACGTGAAATCATCATTGCCCGCAATGGTCGTCCTGCTGCCATGTTAGTGCCGATGGGTATGGCACCGATGGGTCAGCGCCTTGGTGTGGCCAGGGGTTTGTTTGAGGTACCTGACAGTATCGACGCGCACAACGATGAAGTGGCCCGATTATTCACGGGTGATGTGGGTAAGTCTTGAACCTGCTCCTGGATACCCATGTTGCCCTGTGGGCAATCACGGACAGCCCAAAACTGTCACAGAAAGCGCGGGACTTGATCAAATCGCCCAAAACAATCGTTTGGGTCAGCGTTGCGAGTGTCTGGGAGATTGCGATCAAGCATTCTTTGGCTCGTGGAGATATGCCGGTTTCTGGTCGCAATGCCCTGGGTTATTTTCAAGATTCGGGTTATCGATTCCTGCCGGTCGAAGCAGAACACGCGTTAGCCGTTGAAGAGTTACCCGCTCACCATCAAGACCCGTTTGACCGCATCCTTGTGGCCCAAGCGCTTGTCGAACCCATGCGCCTGATGACTCACGACCCTCTGATGGCACTCTATAGCGACACCATTATAAAAATTTGATCAGGACTGGAGATGGGCAGCAAGAAGTGGCATATGGTGGCGAATCAGGGATTCGAACCCCGGACCTGCGGATTATGATTCCGTCGCTCTAACCGGCTGAGCTAATTCGCCACAAGCGGAGCATTTTAACTCCTGACCGGACTTTACTCAAGCCCCTGATTCAATATTTTTTGGTATGATGATCCCTGTCTCTTCATAACATCCAAGGATAGGCCCCATGATCAACCGCTTTCTGGTTCGTCTCTGGTTCGTACTACTCAGTTGTTGTTTTCCCATGCTGGTCAGTGCAGCACCTCCACAGGGAGAAGAAACTTTCGATCAGGACTCTATCGTCAAGGATGCCACCCAGTTTTTTGGCCAAACCACAGAAGGATTGGCCAAGTTGATTGAAAAAGCCTTTCGTGAGAAGGGACGCCCCAATGGCTACATCAAGGGGGAAGAGGTGGCCGGTGCCATCGCTGTCGGGCTGCGTTACGGAGATGGCGACCTGATCATGAAGGACGGAGTTGCGCGCAAAGTCTACTGGACCGGTCCGTCCGTTGGCTTTGACCTGGGAGGGGATGCCACCAAGGTGTTCGTTCTGGTCTATCATCTGCCCTCTGCCAACGCCATTTTCCAGCGCTACCCTGGAGTCGATGGCAGTCTCTATTTTGTCGGTGGCGCCGGCATCAACTACCAGCAACGGGGCGATATCATCCTGGCCCCGATCCGACTGGGCGTGGGTCTGCGTGAAGGTGCCAGTGTCGGTTACATGCATTACACCCCGGAAAAAACCTGGAACCCGTTCTGAACTCTCTCTTTTCCATAGGTCACGTCGCCGTTTCAATGAATTCCACTGTCTCGCTCACACCTCCGAGCCGAAAGGTCCATATCAAGACCTTCGGCTGTCAGATGAATGTTTATGACTCGGAGAAAATACTTGCGTTGCTCCAACAATCCCATGCCATGGAACCTACTGAGGACATGGCGAGCGCCGACCTGATCATTTTCAATACCTGTTCGGTACGGGAAAAAGCCGAGGAAAAGTTTTTTTCCGAACTGGGCCGAGCCAACGAATTCAAATTGGCCCAACCCAATGTGGTCATTGCCGTGGGGGGATGTGTGGCCAGCCAGGAAGGGCAGGCTTTGCTGGATCGCGCTCCCTATGTGGACGTCGTGTTCGGGCCTCAAACCCTCCATCGCCTACCCGAACTGATGCGCCAGCGCCAGCGCTCCGGACAGCACCAACTGGACATTTCTTTTCCGGAAATCGAAAAATTCGATGCCTTGCCCCCTGCCCGGGTTGAAGGCCCCACGGCTTTCGTTTCCATCATGGAAGGGTGTAGCAAGTATTGCAGTTTTTGCGTCGTGCCCTATACGCGCGGAGAAGAGTTTTCTCGTCCGCTCGAAGCCGTTCTGGAGGAAATTCGTCTTCTGTCTCGCCAGGGGGTTCGGGAAGTCACCTTGCTTGGACAAAATGTCAATGCCTGGCTGCACCTGCAAAACTCCGGTGCGGATCTGGACTTCGCACACCTCTTGACTGAGGTCTGTGCCCTCGAAGGAATCGAACGAGTCCGCTACACCACCAGCCACCCGCTGGAAGTGACCTCTACCCTGATTGCTGCCCACGGACGGCTGCCCAAACTGGCCAGCCAGATCCATCTGCCCGTTCAGTCGGGTTCCAACCGCATTCTGGCGGCCATGAAACGGGGCTATACCGTGGAATCCTACAAGGAAACCGTGGCCGCCCTGCGTCAGGCCAAACCCGGTTTGTCACTGACCAGTGACTTCATCATCGGTTTTCCCGGCGAAACCGATGAGGATTTTGCCGCAACCCTTCAATTGATCGAAGAGGTGGAGTTTGATGGCAGTTATGGCTTCATGTATAGCCCTCGCCCCGGCACCCCGGCAGCCGACCGACCGGATACCGTTCCCCTGGAGGTCAAACGGACACGACTCCAGGCTCTGCTGGCTCAAACCGATGCCCAAGCCTTCAAAATCAGCACTGCCATGGTAGGTACTCGTCAGCGCATTCTGGTGGATGGGCATGCGCGCCGTCATACAATGGAGTTGAGGGGACGAACGGATAACAACCGCGTTGTGAACTTTCCCGGGGGAGAGCGACTGATAGGGCATTTCGTGGACGTGCGCATCACGGCCGCCGCCCCTCACACCCTGCGCGGCGAGTTGGTTGACTTGCTCTGATGCCTGCCCCTGTCCCCGAACAATGCGAATTCATCCCCACGCCTCTGGACAATGTTCGATTGTCCAATCTATGTGGGGTACTCGATGAAAATCTGGCGCTTATGGCCCGCCATCTGGACATCGGCCTGCACCGACGGGGGGATGTCTTTACCCTGACCGGCCTTCCCCAGGACCTGGAGCGGGCCAGAGCGGTGTTGGATACGTTGTACCAGGAGGCCACCGTGCCCCTGGATCCCGCCCTTCTGTTCCGAAAACTAACCCATTTACGTTTACAACAGGCCGAAGAACCGGCTCTGGCCCCCACCAAACAGATACTGCAAACCCGCCGTGGTCAGGTGGAAGCCCGGTCCCCCCGCCAAATCCAGTACCTGCAACAAATGCGCGAACATATCCTGTGCTTCGGCGTAGGACCTGCCGGCACGGGTAAAACCTATCTGGCCGTGGCAGCCGCCGTGGATGCCCTGGAACGGGAAGAAGTCAAACGCATCATCCTGGTGCGGCCGGCCGTGGAAGCAGGGGAACGCCTGGGCTTTCTGCCGGGCGATCTTCACCAGAAGATCGATCCCTACCTGCGCCCCCTGTACGATGCGCTCTATGACCTCCTGGGTCATGAGCGGGTCGGTCGTCTCTTCGAGCGCGGTGTCATTGAAGTGGCGCCCCTCGCCTATATGCGGGGGCGCACCCTCAACCACAGTTTCATCATTCTGGACGAGGCACAAAATACGACGCCAAAGCAGATGAAAATGTTTCTCACCCGCATTGGTTTTGGTACCCGCGCCGTCATCACCGGCGATGTTACCCAGATCGACTTGCACCGCACCCAGAAAAGCGGACTGATCGATGCCCGAAATGTCTTGCAGCGGGTGGAAGGCGTTGCTTTTACCATCTTCCAGACTGAGGATGTGGTTCGCCATCCTCTGGTTCAACGTATCGTCAATGCCTATGAAACCCAGAACTCCTCCCATGGCTGAGCCACACCGCTTCCACCTCCACCTGACGGTTCAGCGCGCCAGTCGCTCATCCCTCCAACCTTCCGAAGGGCAAATCCGCCAGTGGCTGCGTCATGCACTGCGCCGTTCCGCCATGATCACCGTGCGTCTGGTGGACCGCCCGGAGGGACGATCCCTGAATCAAACCTTTCGTCACAAGGATTATCCCACCAATGTTCTGACGTTCTCCTATCCCGACGAGAACCCGCGCGTCTCCACGCGTCTGCACGGAGACCTGGTACTCTGTGCTCCCGTGGTCAAGGCTGAAGCCCGGCAGCAACATAAACCACTCTTGAATCATTATGCCCATCTGCTCATTCACGGAATGCTCCATTTGCAGGGGTATGATCACGAAAACGAGACGGAGGCCACCCTCATGGAAACCCTCGAAATCGACTTATTGACCCAACTTTCCATTCCCAATCCTTATCTGGACCGTCCTGCCCATGGTTGAAGAACCCCCCCACAAACCCTCGCTGCTCGAGCGTCTGACTCACTGGTTGCACCATGAACCCGAGAACCGCGAAGAACTCATCGCCATTTTGCATCAGGCATTGGAACGAAATCTGCTCGATACCGATGCCTTGAGCATGATGGAGGGCGTTCTGGGGGTGGCCGACATGCAGGTTCGGGACGTCATGATTCCCCGGGCCCAGATGGACGTCATCGATCTCCAATCCTCTCCGGAACAGATCATTCCGTTCCTCATCGAAACCACGCATTCCCGTTTTCCCGCCATCGAAGGCAACAAGGATAATGTGGTGGGCATTTTGCTGGCCAAGGACATGCTGCGCTTCACCGCCGGGTTGCCTTTTCAGATCCGCGACATGCTGCGTCCTGCCATTTTCGTGCCCGGATCCAAACGCCTCAATGTCCTGCTGCGCGAATTTCGCACCAACCGTAACCACATGGCGATGGTGGTGGACGAATACGGGGGGGTCTCGGGACTGGTCACCATCGAAGACGTGCTGGAACAGATCGTGGGCGACATCGAGGATGAATACGATTTTGACGAAACCGAGGACAATATCGTTCCGGAAGGAGAAGCCCAGTTTCGCGTCAAAGCCACCACCGAACTGGAAGATTTTAATAGTTTCATGGGCACACATCTCCATGGCAATGGCGTCGAAACCCTCGGGGGACTGGTCCTGAATCAGTTCGGACGCATGCCCAAGCGCGGAGAACAGATCATCTTTGCCGGGCTCAAGGTCAAAATCCTGCGTGCCGACAGCCGCCGCCTCCATTCCGTCTCGGTGACGAAACTGGATCCGGATTCCCCGTCTTCATGAAAGGAAAACTCTGGGCCGGCTTTTTTGCCCTCCTGGCCGGATCCCTGGCGGTCACCGGTTTTGCGCCTTACCATGTTTGGCCCGCCCCCCTCCTGTCCCTCTCGATTTTGGGATTGCTTTGGCATGGTTGCCATCATGGCCGGAGTGCTGGCTGGATTGGATGGTTTTGGGGTCTGGGTTTTTTTGGAGCCGGAATTCACTGGATTGAAATCAGTTTGCACGAATTTGGTGGCATGCCTCTGTCCTTGGCCTACCTCCTCATTTTCCTCTTCAGCGCCTGCCTCGCACTTTTCCCTGCGTTGGTGGGACGCTGGAGTTGGCGCTTCCACGACCGTCCCACCAGTCGCTGGCTGCTGGTTACCCCGGCACTCTGGACGCTCTCCGAATGGGTACGCAGTTGGTTTCTGAGCGGATTTCCCTGGTTATCCCTGGGCTATGCCGCCACCCCCAAGGGCCCGCTGGCCGGGTTTACGCCTCTGCTCGGCGTATTTGGCGCCTCGGCAGCCACTGTTCTTGGGGCAGGACTGCTGACGCTCGCCCTCCTTTCCCTACGGCACCATCGTTCCTCCCTCGTCTCGCTCCTCGCCCTGGGGATACTCCTTGCCAGCGGACTGGCACTCCAACGACTGCCCTGGGTTCACCCCCTGGGTCAGCCCATCGCCGTCAATCTGTTACAGGGAAATATCCCTCAGGACATGAAGTTCGTGGCTGAAAGCCGGGGGCTGATCGTGCAACGCTACAACACTCTGCTCTTCAACAGCACCGGACGCCTGATTCTCCTGCCCGAAAGTGCCTTGCCCTACCTGCGCCAGCGAATGCCGGAAGGATATAGCGAAGCGCTCGAAACCTTTGGCTATGAAAACAACAGCGACATTCTGGTGGGTCTGTTTTCCGAACCGGAGCGTGGCCAGTATTACAACAGCGTCTTCAGTTTCGGTCACTCCCCCATGCAGGCCTACCACAAGGTCCACCTCGTTCCCTTTGGCGAGTTCATCCCCTGGAGTGATCTGCTGGCCCCCCTGATCCATTCCGTTCTGAATATTCCCCTGGACGACCAGCAGCGCGGAAATCCCAATCAACCGCCCTTGCGCGTGGGGGGGCAGTGGGTGGGAGTGGATATTTGCTATGAAGATGCCTTTGGCGATGAAATCCGTCAGGCCTTGCCCCAGGCCACCCTGTTGGCCAATTTCACCAATGATGCCTGGTTCGGTTCGTCCATCGGCCCCGAACAACACCTTCAAATGGCCCAGACTCGTGCCCTGGAAACAGGGCGCCCCATGCTGCGCGTGACCAATACGGGCGTCACCGCCCTGATCGGTGCCCATGGAGAGATTCTGGAACGGGCCCCCCGTGGGGAAATTTTCAACCTCGGCGGGAATATTTCCGGCTATGGCGGCGTGACACCTTTCGTGCTGGTGGGGAATTACGGTATCCTTGCGCTTTGCGCTCTTGCCCTGATTCTTTCCTTACGTTGGCGACCCTTGCGATGAATCTTCCACTTTCGCGCCGCCTCTGCCATGGTTTTGGTTTTATGGCAGCCAGCGGTCTGATCTTTTTTGCCCTCTATCTGCAACATGGTCTGGGGGAAGAACCCTGTCCTTTATGCATCCTTCAGCGCGTCCTGATGATGGGACTGGGCGTCATTTTTCTGGTGGCGGCTATTCATAATCCTACCCAGGGGTTTTTCGTGCGCGCCTATGCACGCCTGGGGGGAGCCCTGGCCCTTACGGGTGCGGCCATCGCAGCGCGCCAGGTTTGGCTGCAGCATCTCCCCCCCAATCAGGTTCCCAGTTGTGGCCCCGGTCTGAATTACATCATCAAAGCCCATCCTTTCTTCAACGCACTGGCCATCGTCCTCAAAGGTTCAGGCGAATGTGCCAGCGTGGGCTGGACCTTTGCGGGTCTGGCCATTTCCGAATGGTCTCTGCTCTGGTTCATCGTCCTCGGAGTATGGATTTCCCTGCAACCCCTGAACCAACGATTCTGACCCATGCTCACCTTCCAAGCCATGCTGCTGCGCTTGCAACACTACTGGAACGACCAGGGCTGTGCCCTGCTGCAACCCTTTGACATGGAAGTGGGTGCGGGCACTTCCCATCCCGCCACTTTCCTGCGCGCGCTCGGCCCCGAACCCTGGAAAGCCGCTTTCGTTCAGCCCTCGCGGCGCCCCAAGGATGGGCGTTATGGTGAAAACCCCAACCGTTTGCAACATTATTACCAGTTTCAGGTGGTCTTGAAACCCTCTCCGGATGATATCCAGTCCCTTTACCTGAATTCTCTCATTGCTCTGGGCATCGATCCCCAAAACAATGACATCCGTTTTGTGGAAGACGATTGGGAAAACCCTACCTTGGGCGCCTGGGGACTGGGCTGGGAAGTCTGGCTCAACGGCATGGAAGTCACCCAGTTCACCTATTTTCAGGAAGTGGGGGGATTGACCTGCGCCCCCGTACTGGGTGAAATCACCTATGGAACGGAACGCCTCGCCATGTACCTGCAAGGCTGCGACAACGTCTACGACCTGATCTGGACGGAAGGCTTGCGGTACGGAGATATCTACCATCAAAATGAAGTGGAACAGTCCCGTTACAACTTTGAGGCCAGCAACCCCGCCTGGCTGTTTGAACAGTTTGCGGGTTTTGAACGGGAGTCCAAACGTCTGATCGAGGCGGGCTTACCCCTACCCGCCTATGACATGGCCCTCAAATGTTCGCACACCTTCAACCTGCTGGATGCCCGTGGCGCCATTTCAGTCACGGAACGGGCCGGTTATATCGGGCGCATCCGCACCCTGTCACGACAGGTGGCCCAGGCTTACTACGACACCCGGGCAGCCCTCGGCTTTCCCCTGCTGGGCGCGCAGCAAACCGGAGAATCCAAATGATCTCCGCACCTTTGCTGATCGAACTGCGCACCGAAGAACTGCCGCCTAAATCCCTGCTGAAGTTGTCCACCAGTTTTGCTCAGAGCGTACATCAGGGATTGGTGGCCCAACACCTTGCCCCGGCGCAGGCTGCCGTCCAGATCTTCGCAACGCCACGCCGTCTGGCGATGTTGATCGAGGACGTGGCTGGCGTACAACCCGAGCGTCTGGTGGAACGCAAGGGGCCCAGTCGCAAAGCCGGACAAACGGCAGATGGCACGGCCACCCCGGCCCTGCAGGGATTTGCCCGATCCTGTGGCGTCACCGTGGATGCTCTGGAACTGCGCAGGGATGACAAGGGACTGGAATACTATGTTCACCATTCCTTGCACCGTGGTATCCCTCTGGGGGAAGTGCTTCCTGCCCTGCTCGACCAGGCCCTGCGCCAACTGCCCGTGGCCAAGGTGATGCGCTGGGGCTCGGGTGACTCCGAATTTGTCCGCCCGGTCCATGGACTGATGGTTCTGCACGGAGATCAATTGATCTCTTTGAATCTGTTTGGACTCTCCAGCACTCGCCAGACCCTGGGGCATCGTTTTCTGGGCGCAGGTCTGCTCACCCTCGACCACGCTGCATCCTATGCCACACTTCTGGAACGGGAAGGCAAGGTAATCGCCTCCTTTGCCGAACGACGTCAGCGTATCCAGCAGGCCTTGAACGCCCTGGCTCTGCCCCACCACGTACTGGCCGGACCAGAACTGCTCGACGAAGTGACAGCACTGGTGGAATGGCCCACGATCCTGGAAGGGCGGTTTGACCCTGCTTTCCTGGAAATTCCTCAGGAATGCCTGATTCTTTCCATGCAACAACACCAAAAGTATTTTCCTCTGGGCAATACCCAGAATCAGTTGCAGCCTCGCTTCCTGCTGGTCAGCAATCTGGAAACAGCCACGCCAGGGGCCATCATCCAAGGCAATGAGCGCGTCTTGCGCGCGCGCCTGGCAGATGCCCGTTTCTTCTACCAGCAGGATCGCAAGACCCCCCTGAGCGAGCGGCGCGCCCATCTGGATCAGGTGGTTTACCACCAGCGTCTGGGCAGTTTGGGCGCACGGGTCGAACGTCTATCCCAACTGGCCGAAAGGATGGCCAGCACCCTGCATTTGTCCGGCATGCAAGCCCGCCGGGCAGCGCAGTTGCTGAAGGCCGACCTGAGCACGGACATGGTGGGAGAATTCCCCGAACTGCAAGGCTTCATGGGACGGGACTATGCCCGCCACGATCAGGAAACAGAAGAGGTGGCATTGGCCATCGAGGCCCACTACCGTCCCCGTTTTGCCGGAGATGACTTACCCACCACCCCCCTGGGCACGGTCATGGCCCTGGCCGATAAACTGGAAACCCTGGTGGGCATTTACGGCATCGGCCAAATTCCCACAGGGGACCGGGATCCTTATGGATTACGCCGCGCCACCCTGGGGATCCTGCGTCTGCTGATGGACAAGGCGCCTGCACTGGAACTGCCTGCGCTCCTCGCCTGGACCGAGGCCACATTCCCTCAGGGCGTACTGGACAGCACGGCATTGAACTCTCTGCCCACCTTCATTCAGGATCGTTTGCGCGGTCTGTTGCGCGACCAGGGATTCGATCAGGCCTTGGTGGAAGCGGTGGTTTCCCCCTTACCCGCTCGTCTGGACCGGTTGCCCGCGCACCTCCAGGCGCTCGCCTCTTTCCGCACCTGCCCTGAAGCCATCGGCCTGAGTGCAGCCCATAAACGCATTCGCAACCTGCTCAAAAAGTCTGGCTCGACACAGTCTGTCCCCCCCGCGCCCCTGCGCGAACCGGCGGAACTCGACTTGCAGGAAAAACTGCAGGCCCTGCAACCCCGCATGGACACTTTCCTGCGCCAGGCCGACTTTTCCTCCGCCCTGAGCGCGCTGGCAGAGTTGCATGCCCCCGTGGACCGGTTTTTTACCGACCTCATGGTAATGTGTGAGGACCCCGGACTGCGAGCAGCACGCCTGGCCCTGTTGCAAGACCTGGAATCGCTCATGAATCAGGTAGGCGACCTGTCCTGCCTGAGTAGTTGAAGCCCCCTGGCAAGGAACCCTACGACCATGTCTCTCATCATCCTCGATCGTGATGGCGTTATCAATGCCGATAGCGACCGCTTCATCAAAAGCCCGGAAGAATGGCATCCCATACCTGGCAGTCTGGCGGCCATCGCCCGCCTCAACCATGCCGGTTATCAAGTTGTGATCGCGACCAATCAGTCAGGCATCGCGCGCGGACTATTCGATCTGACGACTCTCAATGCCATTCACCAGAAGATGATCGATGCCCTGGCTCAGCAGGGCGGATTGATCGAAGCCATTTTCTTTTGCCCCCATGCCCGTGAATCGCGATGCCATTGTCGCAAGCCGGCACCCGGACTATTTGAAGAGATTGGACAACGTTACAACACCTCGCTCCAGGGCGTTCCCGCCATCGGCGATTCTCTGCGCGACCTGGTGGCTGCAGAACGGGCCGGGGCCCAGCCGATCCTGGTGCTCACGGGCAAAGGCCAAAAAACTCTCGAGACGGGCAACTTGCCGCCCGGAACCCTGATTCATGAAAACCTTCAGGAGGCCGTGCGCACCCTGCTGGCCAAACATTGATCATGCGCATCCTGCGCGCGTTGATTTTCGTCCTGGCCCAAGGATTGGCTACCCCCGTGTACGCCCTGCTCATGATCCTGTCTGCGCCTTTCGGCGTGCGCGGACCCCGTTATTTTGCAGGAGCCTGGTCGCGTCTGATGCTGGTCCTGGCCCGCTGGATTTGTGGCATTCACCATGAAATCAGCGGCTGGGAGCACTTGCCCAGCGGCCCCTTCGTTCTGGTGGCCAAACATCAATCAACCTGGGAGACGATTTTTTTTCCGGCTTTCCTCCCCCCGCATGTTTTCGTATTGAAACAGGAAATACTCTCCATTCCTTTTTTCGGATGGGGAATGAGACTGCTCGAACCCATCGCCATCGACCGCGAGCAACGGCGCGAAGCTTTCCAGCAAGTACTCAGTCAGGGACGGGAACGCCTGAGCCGGGGGCTGATCGTGATTATTTTTCCGGAGGGGACCCGGGTTCCCTACGGTTATCGGGGTCGCTATGCCCCTGGCGGCGGCTTGCTGGCTGTGCAGGCAGGCGTTCCCGTGGTCCCCCTGGCCCATGATGCAGGTCGATTATGGCAAAAAGGAATGCTGGGCAAATATCCGGGTACCATTCATCTGTCCCTGGGCCCCGTCCTCTCCACCGAGGGACGGGAAGGGATCGAAGTCAATCAGGAAGCCGAAGCCTGGATCGAAGCCGAACTGGAACGTTGGAGCCACCAACCCGCCCACCCCTGGCGACGAAAGCACAACAAGAGGGGTTCTGTTATCCGATGAACCAGCCTGCCCTGCCCCAACCCCTGCTCACCTGCGCCGGACAGACCCTCCCTTACCGACTGGTGAGAAGTCCGCGTCGCCGGACCATTGGTCTCAAAATCGACGAGCAGGGGTTGACGGTGTTTGCCCCCCCCAACCTACCCGGCGCGCAACTGGAAACATTGATCCAGACCCGTGCCGCCTGGATTCGCACCAAATGGACCGAGTGCTGCCAAAAATCAGCGTTGCGCGTCGTCCCTCGGGAAGGCGCCTTACTCCCTTATCTGGGACGCACTGTGCGCCTGTCCCTGGATTCCGGTCCCACCCGCCTTGAAGGCGAAGTGTTGTACCTCAACCCTGGTCGAGGCGACATCACGGTAGCCCTCCAACGCTGGTACCAAGCCCAGGCCCTGCCTTTCTTTTTGCCCCGTGTCGCGCATTACGCCGGACAGTTGGGCGTGCCCCTGCCCGCCGTTGCCCTGTCCAATGCCCGCCGTCGCTGGGGTAGTTGCCATGCGCGCGGAATGATCCGCCTCAACTGGCGTTTGCTCAAGGCCAGTCTGGCAGAAATGGATTACGTCATTGCCCACGAAGTAGCCCATCTGCGGCATATGAATCATGGCCCGACATTCCGGGAAACCCTGCAATGCCTGTATCCCAATCACGCCGAAGCGCACCGCACGTTACGGGAACGGGGTTTCCTGTACCATGCCTTCTAATCCATAACAAACTGATTATTATCAATTTAATCAAAAATTTCGAGGTTTTTTGACAGCACACTCAAAGCATGCGATGATAACCTTTGGAGGTCTACTTTCAACTCTGTGAAGCCAAGGGAACGAGTCATCATTTCATGGAAACATCTTCACTCTTCCCCTCAGAATCTTGCTTCGAGTCCGCTTCCCTGGAAACCCTGGACCGCATGCTGGGGCAGGCCTGTCGTACCTTTGCGCAGCACGATGCCTTTCACTGTCTGGGGCAAACCTTCTCCTACGAAATGATCGAAGGGTGGGCCTTGCATTTCGCCAGTTGGTTACAGGATCAGGGCTTGACCGTTGGAACGCGGGTGGCCGTCATGTTGCCCAATTTGCCCCAGTATCCTGTTGTGGTGTATGGAATACTGCGCGCTGGCGGGGTGGTGGTCAATTGCAATCCGCTTTATACACCCCGGGAACTGGAGTTCCAGTTGCGCGATGCCGAGGCCGAATATCTCGTGGTTCTGGAAAATTTTGCCCATACGGTGGCTCAGGCTCGTGTCCCCAGTCTGCGCCACGTCATCGTAACCCAGGTGGGGGATCTGATGGGGCTACGGGGTACCGTCATAAATCTTGTTCTGCGCTACTGGAAAAAAGCCATTCCGGCCTGGCATATGGATGCGGTATTTTCTTTCCCAACTGTTTTGGAACAGGGGAAAAACCGACCTTTCACCTGCCCTTCACTGACGCCGGAACATCTGGCTTTTTTGCAATACACCGGCGGAACCACCGGGCGCGCAAAAGGGGCCATGCTCAGTCATCACAACATTATGGCCAATCTGGGCCAAGTGGGGATTTGGCATGGTCAGCACCTGGTCCCTGGACAGGAAAAGGTCGTCACGGCCTTGCCGCTCTATCATATCTTTGCCCTGACGGCCAATTGTCTGCTGTTTTGGAAATTAGGCGCCACCAACCTGCTGATTCCCAACCCCCGCGATATCCCTGGACTGGTTCGCGCCCTGAAACCCTACCCCATGAGTATCTTTACCGGGGTCAATACCCTGTTTGATGCTTTGCTGTCCAATCCAGCCTTTGCCCATCTGGATTTCTCTCATCTAAAATCCACCTTGGGCGGAGGCATGGCCGTCAAGCACGAAGTGGCTCACCATTGGCAAATCGTCACAGGATGTTGCATCAACCAGGCCTATGGATTGACCGAAACTTCGCCGGGGGTCTGTCTGAACCCCTTTGACGTTCAAACTTTTGACGGAAGCGTGGGGCAACCTTTACCGTACACTGAGATTTCTCTACGCAATGACGAGGGCAATGAAGTTCCCCCCGCAGCCAGCGGTGAAGTCTGTATCCGCGGACCTCAGGTAATGTCTGGCTACTGGCAACAACCAGAAGAAACCAGCCAGGCCTTTTGGCCCGATGGTTATTTTCGTAGCGGCGATATCGGGCATTGGAACCCGACGGGCACACTGACCCTGTTGGACCGCAAAAAGGATATGATCAAAGTCTCTGGATTCAATGTCTACCCCAACGAAATCGAAGAAATTCTCTCCCATCATCCCGGGATTGCCGAAGTCGCCGCCATCGGCGTCGAGGATGTCCATTCGGGTGAAGCCATTACGGTGTTTGTGGTGCGCCGCGACCCCAACCTGACAGAACAGGCACTCCTTGCCTGGTGCCACCAGGAATTGACGGGTTACAAGATTCCTCGCCACATCGAATTTCGTACCGAATTGCCCCATTCCACCGTGGGAAAGGTTCTGCGCCGTGCCCTCAAGGCAACGGCTTAACCCGCCTGGGTGACGCAGTTCTCCCCAGGGAAAACAGGCTCTTTCACACGGCTTACTTTAATGCCTTTCATTTTTTTTCGCTTTCTGTTATCATGCCGGCACTGCATGCGACAGGTAGTGCAGTGTCCCTGACCTTATCCATTCATTTCTGAATGTCTTTTGCCGGTTAGTGACTTACGCCGGCGGTTCTCCGCTGTTTTATTCATCTGAGGCTCGTGTGAACCCTCCCGGGTTCCCTTTACCTGTCGCTTCGCCCTCGAGGATTCGTACATTGACCACCCCCATGTTGTTTGAACACTTAAATCTGGACCCCCGCCTGCTCAGCGCTGTTACCGAAGCCGGCTATACCGTACCCACGCCTGTGCAGGCTCAGGCCATTCCGGCCTTGCTGACGGGCTCCGACCTGATGGTCACCTCACGCACCGGATCAGGCAAAACTGCCGCCTTCATGTTGCCGGCCCTGCATCGTCTGGCCACCCGCCCCTTGAGCGGGAAAGGCCCACGCCTGCTGATCCTTTCCCCCACCCGCGAATTGGCCAGCCAAATCACCGAAGCCGCCAAAATCTACGGCAAAAACCTGAAACAGGTTCGCACCGTGACCTTGCTGGGAGGAACCCCCTATCCGGTGCAGAACCGCAATCTGGCTCGCCCCTATGACATTTTAGTGGCAACGCCGGGACGTTTGCTCGACCAGATGGACAGTCGGCGGGTCGATTTATCCCAAGTTGAAATGTTGGTCTTGGATGAAGCCGATCGCATGCTCGACATGGGATTCATCGACGATGTCAAACGCATCGCCAGCGCCACCCCGATCACCCGTCAAACACTGATGTTTTCTGCCACCTTCGACAAACCCATTGCGCGTTTGGCTGAAACCCTCCTGCGGGAACCCGTACGCATCGAGGCCACTTCCCTCAAAGCCGCCCATGAAAACATCGATCAGCGCCTCCACTACGTGGACAATCTGGCCCACAAGAATCGTCTGCTGGCCCATCTGCTGGCCGATGTCGATCTCAACCAGGCCATTATTTTCACTGCCACCAAACGCGATGCCGATCTGCTGGCCGATGACCTGAGCGGACAGGGCCACTCTGCGGCCGCACTCCACGGTGACATGCATCAAGGTGCCCGTAACCGCACCCTGGACGGCTTGCGCCATGGACGTTTGCGCGTTCTGGTAGCCACCGATGTCGCTGCGCGCGGCATCGATGTTCCCGGCATCAGTCATGTCATCAACTATGACTTGCCCAAAGTGGCGGAGGACTACGTCCACCGGATAGGCCGTACCGGCCGTGCCGGTAACAAGGGAATCGCCATTTCCCTGGCCAGCAGTCGCGATTTGCAGCAACTGCAGCGCATTGAACGTTTCACTGGAAAATCCATCGATGTTCATACCATCGCCGGATTCGAACCGCGCATGCCGATTCGCCCGCCCTCCCGGTCTGCCGCCCGCCCTGGTCCCTCCGGTGGCAAGGGTCGTAGTAACCCGGCGCAGGATCGACCCCAGCACCGCGAGGCCCATACCCCTTGGTCGGAGCAACGCCAAACCAAGGCACCCATTCGCAAACGGGCTGGCTAAAACTCTCTAAAGGTGGTTCATGTCTGACTTGGTGCGCAGACTGAAGGGCTTGTGGGTACTGGCGCTATTGACCACCTGGTTGGCCTTGGTCCAGTTACCCCTGTTTGACGAGGATGAAGGGGAGTACGGAGAAGTCGCTGTGGAAATGGCTCACAGCGGCGACTTTGTTACACCCACCCTGAACGGCCAACCTTTTTTTGAAAAACCCATCCTGGCTTTTTGGCTCGAGGCCCCGTTGGTCAAGGTCCTCGGTGTCCATGCCTGGGTTTTCCGTTTTCCTTCACTGCTGGCTTGTCTGCTCTGGATGCTCGTTCTGGGTCGCTTTGCTCGCCAACACTGGGGGCCTGAGGCCGGTGCACTGGCCACCCTGCTCTGCGCCACCTCTCTGGGCGTCACGGTATCGGCCCACGCCGCGGCAATGGACGGCGTTCTCTGTCTCCTCATCACCCTGGCTCAACTGGACATCTATCTGGCCTGGAAAACCCAGGATCCCTGGGCTGAACGGCGTACCTGGCTGTGGATGGCTCTGGGGTTTCTGGCCAAGGGGCCAGTGGCCGTGGTGGTCCCCGCACTCACCAGTTTCTTGTTCTACGGATTCCAGAAAGAATGGAGACGCTGGTTTCGGAGCGCCTTCAATGGCTGGGGATGGCTCATTTTTTGTGCGCTGGCCTTGCCCTGGTATGTCCTTCAATACCGCTTGATGGGGGCCCGCTTCATCGATTACTTTTTGTGGCGGGAAAACCTCGGACGTCTCACCGGCACCTTGCAAGGGCACGGGGGAAGCATTCTGTATTACCTGCCTGTACTGCTGGTGATTGCCTGGCCGCACACCCCTCTGTTATTGAAATCCCTGGGGGAAGGCTGGCGCGATCGCGCTACTCCCCTGACCCAGTTCCTGTTGCTTTGGTTTGTCACGGTTTTCATCCTGTTTTCCCTGGCGCATACCAAATTGCCACATTATCTGCTGATCGGATTACCCCCACTTTTCCTGCTCATGGCCCAATACCGCCATTCCCTCAAACATTCCTGGAGCCTCTGGCTCCCGTGGCTCATCATGCCCGCTCTGGTCGTCAGTTTACCCTTCGTGGTCCAGTATCAGGCTCAGTCCACCGCCAATCCTTACCTGCGCGCCCTGTTTCTGCAGGGTCCGGACATTTTTACCGGCGGGTGGTGGGCAAGCGTGGCTAGCCTGGTGATGCTCTGCGTCCTTCTGGGATTCGTGATCCTTCGGGTACGCCCGATACCCACCGATCTTTCTACGCGTAGCCTGGCTCTTGGGGTCACCGGCGTGATGAGTACCCTGATGCTGACCACGGTGTTCATGCCGGTGGCCGCCCGTCTGCAACAAACCCCGGTGCGCGTTCTGGCCCAGTGGGCCCGTCATCACCCGGTACCCATCGTTGCAGACGATCGGATGCCCAGTTTTGCCGTGTACAGTGGCAAAGCCACCATCAATCGACCTGCCCATGCCGGAGACTGGGTTTTTATCCGGGCAGACCACCTTTCCGAACTCCCCCCCTATGTCGTCCTGCACGCCATGGGAGGTCTCTATCTGGTTCAAATCCTACCCCAATGACTCCTCCGCTCTTCTCTTCTCGAACGCTTTGGCGTTGGACCTTCCCCCTGGTGTGTCTGGGACTGGCCGTCGAAGTCGCGCTAACCTGCACCAACTTGCCCCTATTCGAGGTATTGCATCGGCTTTTCTCTTTCCTGCCCCCCCTGATGTGGACCCACTGGACGGCGCTGGGGGACTCTGCGCTGCTCCCTCTGATTCTGTTTCCCTGGTGGCGACGCCGCCCGGATTTGTTGTGGGCTGCCCTGTTGGCCTCCTTGCTGGCCTTCCTCTTTTCCCATGGCTTGAAGCATTGGATAGATGCGCCGCGCCCCCCCGCTGTTTTAACGGTGACGGTTATTGGCCCCCGCCTGTTGCATGGGTCCTTCCCCTCGGGACATACCACCGCCATCTTCACCCTGGTTGCCCTTCTCATCCATGGTCTCCCACTCCGCGCATCAGGTATGCGCTGGACTCTGATTCTCATGGGATTGGCCGTGGGTGCCTCCCGTATTGCCCTGGGAGTACACTGGCCCCTGGATGTGCTGGTGGGGGCAGCCGGGGGATGGCTCTGCGCCCTCGCCGGACTGGCCTGGGCACAACGCTGGACCTGGGGCACGATCCAAGGGCGCTGGCTACCGTTATTGGTGTTACTCATGCTCGCAGCCTTTGCCCTGTTCCGAAGGTCCGAGGGTCTGCCGGGCGTCTTTTGGTCTGAAAAAGCATTTGCATTGACCATGCTGATCCTCGGAGGGCGTGCAGGATTCCACGCCTCGTCCTCTCCGGAAAAAACCCTGGACTAATCAGGGTATACTTCGGTACCTTATGGGCCGTGGGTCGCCCTGATTCAAAGAAGGATTTCAACGCATGACGGTTTCTCTCCATCCCCTGCAACACCTCTTCGATAACAACCGCCTTTGGGTGGACTCCATGCTGGCCGAGGACCCCGACTTTTTCAAGGCACTGGCCACCCAACAGGCACCTGAATACCTGTGGATCGGTTGTTCCGACTCCCGTGTCCCGGCCAATCAGATCACCGGACTGGCCCCCGGAGAAGTCTTCGTCCACCGTAATGTGGCCAATGTCATGGTGCACAGCGACCTCAATTCCCTATCGGTGCTGCAGTTTGCCGTGGACCAGTTGAAGGTGCGTCATATCATGGTGGTGGGTCACTATGGCTGCTCGGGTGTGCGGGCGGCCTTGACCGGGAAACGCGTCGGAATTGCCGACAACTGGTTACGGCACGTCCGGGATGTGCATGAGAAGCACGAGGCCCTCATCGAACAGTACCCTGCCGACCTGCGTCATGACCGCCTGTGCGAATTAAATGCCATGGAACAGGCCCTCACTGTCTGCCAGACCACCGTGGTCCAGGATGCCTGGGAACGCCAGCAACCTGTCACCGTCCATGCCTGGGTCTATGGGTTGGACAATGGTCAACTGCACGACCTCGGCTTTACCGTCTCCTCTCCCCAAGACGTGCGAATCCGCTACGCCGCCACCCTGCAACTCATCTCGGCACGGATCAGAAGCGCTGACAGCGTGGACAATACCAAGTAGAGCGTTGTCCCTGACGAATCTGAACGATGGGGGTTGCACAGCGCGCACAGGGTTGTCCCGTACGACCATAAACCTGATGTTGATGCTGAAAATATCCGCCTTCCCCCAGAGCCCCCACAAAATCACGCAGGGTACTTCCCCCCGCCTGAATAGCCTGTTCCAGAACCTGACGCACCGCTTGTGCCAGACGATGGTAGCGCTCCAGGCCAATCCGTCCCGCTGCGCGACGCGGGTCGATGCCGGCCAGAAAGAGACTTTCGCAGGCATAGATATTGCCAGCACCCACCACCAGTCGCCCCTCCAGCAACAGGGGTTTGATGGCGCCCTTCAGACCGCGCGTGACGCGATAAAACCAGGCCCCGTCAAACCCAGCTTCCAGAGGTTCCAACCCCATTCTGGAAAAACAGGGGTGGGTCTGCCAGAAAGGCGCTCCAGAGACTTCGGGAGGACGGGGAACCCAAAGCAGTGCGCCAAACCGGCGGGGATCACGATAGCGCACCAGACTCCCATCCGCAAATAACAGGTCCACATGCTCATGCCGTTGCGCGGGCACCGCCTGGGTCAGGTAGCGCAGGGTGCCACTCATGCCCAGATGAACGATGAGCGCCCCGTGGCTCATTTCCAGCACCAGATATTTTCCCCGTCGTCGCACCTGCAGAACCTGCTGGGGGTCGGAGCTTGCCAACTCCTGAGGAACAGGATGACGCAGGCGGCTCTCCCGAATCACCGCGCCCACCCAGATTTGACCGGTTACATGGGGGCTGAGCGCCTGACGGGTCACTTCGACTTCAGGCAATTCCGGCATGCGTCAAGGCTCAATGGAAAAAGGATTGAAATGGGTGTGGTCATCATAAAAATCTTCCTGTTCCACCCGTTTGAGGAAATTCACCAAAGCATAGGTGAGGGGAGTGGCCAGGGCTTCCCAAAATACCTTGATGCCATACTCCAGAATCGCCACCTCGATCAAATCCCGTGTTTCCCATATTCCGTAAAAAGCAATCCCGTAAAAAAGCAGTGAATCCAGGCCTTCCCCCACCGCCGTCGAAACGATGGCGCGCATCCACAACCATCGTCCGCGGGTCTTCACTTTAAGACGCGCCAGTACATAACTATTGGAAAAACTGCCACACCAGTAGGCCAGCATGGAACCGGCGGCAATCCGCCAGGTATTGCCGAATACCCCTTCCAGTTGCCCCTGAAAGGTTGCCATGAAGGCATTATGCGCGGGGGGTAGAGAGACAATCACCCAGGCCATGAGAGCAGCGAAGGCCAGAGCCGTAAATCCCGCCCAAACCACCCGGCGATCCCGTGCATAGCCATAGACCTCGGTGAGAACATCCCCGAAAAAATAGGAAATAGGAAAGAAGAGAACCCCCGCACCCACGGTGAAAGTCCTGAGACCCGGCACGCTGAGCGTCGTTTGTTTGGCTGCCCCAATCAGGTTGGTACACAACAGGATGCAAATAAAAGCCGCCATGATCAGATCATAATAGCGGTAGTGTCTCTCCTGTCCCACGGTTGGGACGGTCACGAGGAGCAACTCAGGGTCAATGCTCCGGACCAGTCCGGGGGCGCAAGCGCCCAGGCAGAAAATTCGGGATGCTCATCGCAGGGGGTACGCAGAACGCTTTCCAGGTTGCGGGCCATTGCAAAGTCTCCCTGTTGGGCCTGACGAATTGCCAATTCTGCCAGATAGGTGCGCAAAACATATTTGGGGTTGATGGTGCGCATCCCCTGTGCCCGTACCCATGCGGCACTTTCTTCCCGCGCACATCGTTCCCGATAGGCCCCTACCCATTCAGTCCAGGCAGAGGGGCCTTGAAATTCCTCCTCGTGTTCCAGACGGGCGGGTTCCGCCTGTACTTCATCCTGGGCCAGAAAGCGAAAGAAACGGGTAAAATCCACCTGATTTTGGTGTAGGAGAGCACGCAGGGATTTCACCAGAGACTGGTCTTCCGGCAACGGTTTCCGCCATCCCAATTTGCTGCGAAAACGGTTCAGCAGGGCGTTGGAAAATTGCGCGCTGTACCGTCCCAGCACGGTCTGTATGCCTTCCGCATCGTTGATCAACGCACTCAACGCACTGCCCAGGGCCGCACAATTCCAGGCTCCGATCCAGGGTTGTTGGTCATAGGCATAACGCCCCTCCTGATCGGAATGATTGACGATGAAATGCGGATCAAAACGGTCCAGAAAAGCAAAGGGTCCATAGTCAAGCGTGAGCCCCAGCAGAGACATGTTATCGGTATTCATGACCCCATGGCAAAATCCCACCGACTGCCAGGATGCCATGAGGTGAGCGGTGCGTTTCACCACCCCCTCCAATACACTCAATACTGGGTTGGACTGGGCTCTGGCCGAAGGATAATGAAACGTCATCAATAAATCGAGCAATCGCTGCAATTCAGCGGGAAAATCATTCCAGGCCAGGTGTTCCACATGACCGAAACGCAAAAAACTGGGGGCCACCCGTGCCAAAATGGCAGCAGTTTCCCGGGTTTCACGCCAAACAGGCAGAGAGGAAGTCATCAGGGCCAGAGCACGGGTAGTGGGAATTCCCAATCCCGCCATGGCCTCCGACCCCAGATATTCACGCAGGGAAGAACGCAGCACAGCGCGCCCATCTCCACGCCGTGAATAGGGCGTCACACCTGCGCCCTTGAGTTGAATTTCCTGATTTCCAGACGGAACCCGTCCCAGAGTATGGGCTCGTCCATCGCCCAGCAACCCTGCCCACTGACCAAATTGATGTCCGGCATAAGCACTGCACCAAGGCACTTGTGGACCATTTCCAGAGAAGAAGGCACTGGCTTCCGGCGTAGGATTTTCGGGCAAACCCAGTTCCTGCGCCAGCGTTGAATTCCATAATCCCCACTGAGGGTCAGGCAAACCTTCACAGCGCGTTTGGTGAACGAAACCCTCTCCCCAGTCATGCCAAAGGGGGGGTTGAAAAAAATCCCGGGGGGAAAGCGTCGTGTCCATACCATGATTCTAACGCGATTTAGACTTAAAATAAACTATCAGGCACCGAAGTGCCCGAACTGAGTGATGGGTCAGAGGATCGGCGCCAGGGTTTTATGGGTTCCATCACAGAAGGGGCTGTTGAAAGACTGGCCACAGCCACAGATGTATAAGGTTTCATCCTGTTCGGCAATGAATTGGCGGGGGCTTTTTCCAGACCCTTCATGGGAACCATTACACAACCCATCGGGGCTCTTTCCACAAACACAGAACCAATATTCCTGACCTTGCTTGACTTGCACTGCGTGAGGCATGATTTTCTCCTATACAATGGTGGGGTTTTCGGAAACTATATTGTACGCATTCGTACTAAATACGCAACCCCCTTTATGCCAACCACTGGTTTTGAATTTCTCCCTACATTGCGCGAATTGGTGCGCACTTATCAGGCTTTTGATGCCTTTTCGAGCGCCCATATCCGAAGGCTGGGACTGACCTCACCTCAGTTCGATGTCATTGCCACCCTGGGTAACACCCAGGGCATGAGTTGTCGGGATATCGGTCAAAAAACCCTGATGGTCAAGGGAACCCTGACGGGCGTACTCGACCGCCTGGAGCAAAAGGGCCTGATTTCCAGGATTTCCCACCCCACCGACGGACGCAGCACTCTGGTCCGATTGAGCCCTGCTGGCGAAGATCTGTTTGTTCAGGTATTTTCAGCTCATCTGACCCACCTGGAACCCGTCTTCGCTCAGTTGGGCCCGGGGCCCCTGGAGACCCTGCGCCAACATCTCGAACTGTTGCGCCACAGCCTGGAAAAACAGTCTGCTCCGCCCTCTGACTGATCAAGAAGGTTTCAATCGGGCACGGCGTTGGACCTTGGGGTCCACCTGGCGAGGCCGGTAAATTTCCACGCGATCTCCCGGGCGCAACGGGGTGGTCAAACTGCGGACCCGTCCCCATACCCCAATAGCCTCCCGCGCCCAATCGATGTCCGGATACGCTTCCAGCACACCTGACACCGCCAAGGCCTCTGCGACGAGCGCCCTGTCAGTAACCTTCACTTTCCGGATGAACTGGTGTTCAGGCAACGCATAGACCACCGTGACTTCCATGGTTCACCCTCCATACAGGTCGTCCGCACGCTTGACGAAGGCATCGACCATCGTATTGGCAATGGTATGAAAAACCGGTCCGACCAATTTTTCCAGTAAAAAACTGGCAAAGCGCCATTCCAGAACGAACTGGATGCGGCAAGCTTCTGTTCCCAGCGGAATGAATTTAAACTCCCCCTGCAAGTGCTGAAAGGGCCCCTTCTCCAGCACCATAACCATGGATTGGTGGGGCGTACCCTGATTACGCGTCGTAAAACTCTGACGAATCCCGTGAAAATTGATATGCAAGGTCGCAACCGTTTGATGTCCCTCCCGTTCATGGACCTCGGCAGCACCGCACCAAGGCAGGAACTGGGGGTATTGAGGGATGTCTTCCACCAACCCATACATCTTTTCAACGGAATACATCACCAATACTGACTTTTCTACACGCGTCACAGAGCCACCCTAGGGTAAAATGCAGGATTCCGCACAAGATACCCCATCATGAGCCTGATCGACAACCGCAAAGCCTTTCACGACTATTTCATTGAAGAACGCCATGAGGCGGGCATTGTCCTGGAAGGATGGGAGGTCAAGGCCATCCGCGCTGGCAGAGGGCAAATCAAGGAAGCCTATGTGGTGATCCTGGAGGGCGAGTTGTATCTGTTGGGGGCCCACATCAGCCCCTTGCCCACGGCTTCTACCCATATTCATCCAGACCCGACCCGAACCCGCAAGTTGCTCTTGCACGCCGAGGAAATCGCCAAACTCATCGGCAAGGTGGAACGGGCGGGCTATACGCTGATTCCCGTCAACCTGCATTACAACAAGGGACGAATCAAGGTCGAAATCGGGTTGGCCAAGGGTAAAAAGCAACATGACAAGCGCGAAGCAGAGAAAGAAAAAGACTGGGAACGGGAAAAGCAGCGCTGGCTGAAGCAACGCTGAGAAAACATCTTTGAAAGGCGACAGCGGAGGGTGACCGGTTTCAACGCCACTCCCCCGCCTCAGGTGAACATCACAAAGGCAACTGCAGCAAGAAAAAGAACAATGGTGATGGTCTCTAGCATGAGACCATGCTATCTTTACCCCGGATACCCTGTCAATACCTTTTATTTACGCCAAATTAGCGATCAGCGCCGCACCGAACCCCGAACAGGAAACCTGTTGGGCACCCTCCATCAGGCGTGCAAAATCGTAAGTCACGGTTTTGGCCTTGATGGTTTTTTCCATGGTGTGAATCAGGGCGTCTGCCGCTTCCACCCACCCCATATGGCGCAACATCATCTCTGCGGACAAAATCAGGGAACCGGGGTTCACATAATCCTTGCCCGCATACTTGGGGGCCGTCCCGTGGGTGGCTTCAAACAGGGCCACCGTATCGGACAGATTGGCACCTGGAGCAATACCGATGCCCCCTACCTGGGCCGCTAGGGCATCAGAGATGTAATCTCCGTTCAGGTTGAGCGTGGCAATGACATCGTATTCGGCGGGACGCAGGAGAATTTGCTGCAGGAAAGCATCGGCAATCACATCCTTGATGACGATGCCATTGGGCAAGCGCATCCAGGGTCCACCTTCCAGTAATTCAGCACCAAACTCCCGGCGGCACAGGTCATACCCCCAACTTTTGAACGCCCCTTCAGTGTACTTCATGATATTCCCCTTATGCACCAGGGTCACTGAACGACGTTGATTGTCCATGGCATATTGAACGGCCTTGCGCACCAACCGCTCCGTCCCTTCCCGGGAAACGGCCTTGATCCCAATGCCGGAAGTCTCGGGAAAACGAATGGACGTTACGTTCATTTCCTGCTGCAGGAAGGCAATCAGTTTGCGTGCCTCGGGGGATTCCGCCGGCCATTCAATGCCAGCATAAATATCCTCCGAATTTTCCCGAAAAATCACCATGTCGGTCTTATGGGGTTCGCGCACCGGACTGGGCACGCCGGTAAACCAGCGTACCGGTCGCAGACATACATACAGGTCGAGTTGCTGGCGCATAGCCACATTGATGGAGCGGATTCCTCCGCCCACCGGCGTGGTCAGCGGTCCCTTGATGGATACGACGTAATCACGCAAGACCTGCAAGGTTTCTTCCGGCAACCAGACATCCGGACCATACATCCGCACCGATTTCTCCCCGGCATACACTTCCATCCAGGAAATCTTGCGTCCACCGGCGTAACACTTCGCCACCACCGCATCCACCACGTTCTTCATGACGGGGGTGATATCCACTCCGATGCCATCCCCCTCAATGAAGGGAATGATGGGTTGGTCTGGAACGTCGAGCCCACCATGGGAATCGACAAGAATTTTTTCCCCTGTCACGGGGACCGCGATGTGCTGATACATAAGGGACCTCAACAAAAAAACCCGAACCGGGTGTTGGTAAAAGAACTTCCCCCCAATTATACGGCCCTTATCTCCCATTCGTAAAAACCCCTCACCCTCAATTTATTCCGCAGTCAACGATTTCCCCCTCTCTTGCGTTAGAGTAAACAAGGGAAGTCACAGCCGTTCAATCTCCCGACCTGTTATTACTGACTTTTTTAAGGAAAACCCATGAAGAAAATCATCCTTGCCACCCTGACCGGCCTCATGACCCTGGCAACCGTCGAAGTCATGGCTGCCGATGCGGCACCCAGCCAACCCGCTCCCGCTCCCATGGCAGCCCCGGCACCCGCCACCACGTCCGCTGCGGGAAAACCTGCACCAGCAACCCATGGCAAGAAAAAACACCATCATCATAAAAAGCACGCCAAGAAAACCGCACCGACCAACTGAGATTGAATCACCCAGCATGAAAGGCAGGGGGTCGCCTCTGCCTTTTTTCATTTCTTCGAGTTCCCAAACCATGTCCAAACCCCGTGTCATCGTTGGCCTTTCTGGCGGAGTGGATTCTTCTGTCAGCGCTCTGTTACTGAAGGAGCAAGGCTATGAGGTCATCGGTCTGTTCATGAAAAACTGGGAAGATGACCCCGAATGCACCGCCCGCGCTGATTTGGTGGATGCCGTGGCAGTGGCCGAGGTGTTGAAGATCGACATCGAAGTGGTCAACTTTTCCGCAGAATATCGAGAGCGGGTTTTTTCTTATTTCCTTGAGGAGTATCAGGCAGGGCGCACGCCCAATCCGGACATCCTGTGTAATTCGGAAATCAAGTTCAAGGCATTTTTGGACCATGCCTTGAATCTCGGGGCGGACAAGATTGCCACGGGCCATTATGCCCGCGTCCAGGAAAAAAATGGAAAGATCCAACTCCTGCGCGGACTCGATCCCGGCAAGGACCAAAGTTATTTCCTGTACCGTCTCAACCAGTCTCAACTGGCCCACACCCTTTTCCCGGTAGGTCATCTGCCCAAACACGAAGTCCGTGCTCTGGCTCAAAAAGCCGGCTTGGGAACCGCCACCAAAAAGGACAGCACAGGCATCTGCTTCATCGGAGAACGACCCTTCCGGGAATTTCTGGAACGTTACCTGCCCCGCCAGCCAGGCTCCATGGAAACGCCCGAAGGCAAAATCGTTGGCTGCCATCAGGGTTTGGCTTTCTATACCCTGGGACAACGTCAGGGTCTGGGTATCGGAGGCCCTGGAGAACCGTGGTTCGTGGCTGCCAAAGACCTGGAAAACAACCGCCTGATCGTGGTTCAAGGGCATGACCACCCCCTGCTCCATGGCCATGGCCTGAGTTCCGGACAACTTTCCTGGATTTCTGGCACACCGCCTTCTCCCGGCACCTACAGCGCAAAAAACCGCTATCGTCAAAAGGATGCGCCCTGTCATCTGACGTATTCCAGCGAGAATACCGTTGCCAACCTCCATTTCGATGATCCCCAGTGGGCAATCACCCCCGGACAATCGGCTGTTCTCTATCAGGGAGAGACCTGTCTCGGCGGCGGAATCATTCTGGGTCATCCCAACGGCGTGTGATCAAAATGGAACAAATGCTTGACCTTCGTTCTGGTAAAATCGGCCTTTTTGCGGATCGATGCCATGGCCCCTACTCCTCTGACCGCTTTGTCTCCTTTGGATGGTCGTTACGGTGTGCAACTGGACCCACTGCGCCCGTACTTCAGCGAATATGGTCTGATCCATTTTCGCCTGAAAGTTGAAGTGGCTTGGCTCCTCCATTTATCCCATCTCCCTGAAATCACGGAAATCCTCCCTTTTTCGGTGGAAAGCCAACACCAGTTGAATGCCCTGGTGGAGAACTTTTCCGAAAGCGATGCGGCACAGATCAAAGCCATCGAGATACGCACCAATCATGATGTCAAAGCCCTGGAATACTGGATGCGCGAACGCCTGTCCGGCAACCCGGAAGTCATGACCTGCGCCGAGTTCATCCATTTTGGTTGTACCTCGGAGGACATCAATAATCTGTCGCACGCGCTCATGCTGACCGATGCCTGCCGTAGCGTTCTGTTTCCCACTCTGGATGAATTGATCGCGCATCTGGAAGGGATGGCCAAGACCCATGCCCACCAACCCATGCTGGCCCGTACCCACGGCCAAACAGCCACCCCCACCACGGTGGGCAAGGAATTGATCAATGTGGTGGCGCGCCTGCAACGCCAACGTACCCGGCTCGAGCATATTTCCCTGCTCGGAAAATTCAACGGGGCGGTGGGCAATTACAATGCCCACCTCAGCGCCTACCCGGCCATAGACTGGCCTGGCGTGGCTTGTGCCTTCGTCGAATCCCTGGGGATCTCGTTCAACCCGTACACCACCCAGATCGAGCCTCATGATTCTCTGGCCGAACTGATGCAGGGATTTACCTTGCTCAACACCATCCTCATCGACCTGAACCGCGACCTCTGGGGCTACATTTCTCTGGGTTACTTCCGCCAGCAACTCAAGGCGGGAGAAGTGGGGTCCTCCACCATGCCGCACAAGGTCAACCCCATCGATTTCGAGAATTCCGAAGGCAATCTAGGACTGGCCAATGCCATTCTGGGCCATCTCGTCGAGAAGTTGCCTATTTCTCGCTGGCAACGGGACCTGACCGATTCCACCGTATTACGCAACCTGGGGGTAGGACTGGGCCACAGTTTGCTTGGTTACCTGTCCTGCCAGAAGGGTCTGAAAAAACTCGCCATCGATACCACACGCTTGAACGATGATCTGGATCATGCCTGGGAAGTTCTGGCCGAAGCTGTTCAAACAGTCATGCGCAAACATGGCATGAGCAATGCCTATGATCGCCTCAAGGAAATGACCCGTGGACAGGCCATTACCCGTGAAATCATGCAGAAATTCGTGCAGGAACTGAACCTGCCGGAGGATGACAAGGCGCGCCTGCTGGCCCTGACCCCCGCCACTTATACCGGACTGGCCGCCACGCTGACCCAGCAATACACCTGATTAACTCCGTTCCATCATTAACAGACCGGTCTGACCGGATGGGGAAGTTTTATGTCGGCTGCTGATGAAATACAAAAAGATATCGAGATACTATCCGAAGTCTTAACTTGCATCCCGTTTGAATGGGACGGCAAGCAGTGCATCACAGAAATGAAACGAGCGGGTAGCCCCCAATCAAAAAAGCAAAGCCAATTGAGGTTCGCTGTCAAATACCGCCGGATAAACTCCCAACAAAATCCCCGCCACCCTCTGGATCGTACCGACATTTACCGCATTCCCCAACTGTTTATAAGCGGCTTGCAAAGAAACGATCCCATTTTGGTATAGGTTATCCGGCATTCCCTGCAACCGACCGGCTTCCACCACCGTCAATTTACGATAAGCCGTTGCATGCTTTCTCAACATAGGCCCCACCACCGAAGTCTGGGTAATCGCCACCAACGCAGGCAAATAGGTGGGCGGCTTGACCCGGATCCCACTGGGACGAAACTGGATCACCAAGTCTTTCAAGGTACGCCCTTTCCGCCCCGGATGCTTTTTCCTGGCCTGCCATTCGAACTTCTGCCGTGAAACCGGGAACTCTGGCACGGTCAATTGCGCTGTTCCCCATTTCATTTGTTTCCACGCATCGATAAAATCCTTGTTTTCGACATAAAACCGCGAATTCTTGATCCGGAAATCCACTTCCCAAGAGGCCATCTCCGCAGTCAATTGTGGTTCTGGCTGAAACGCAAACGCCCAAATTGGAAAACCAGGCAACAGATCCTGTTCAATGGTTTCTACGAAATAGTTCCATGCGTCCAAATACATTTCCTCGTTCCGGCTTATTTCAAAATCTTCAATCTTGTCAATGCATTCATCGTCCTCAAGATACTCCGCGATCTGCCATAGATCCGGGTTCCATAACCTCTTCCCCTGCATTTCCAGATTAAACCGGACCAGATTATCGATTTGTCCTTTTTCCTTATCTTTTCGGACCCCCAGAACAAAGACACGCTCTCTCACCTGCGGCGCCCCTCCCAATTCCGGGGGTAACAGGTGGGGACTGAAGATGAGGGGATCTGAAGCCACCACATAACCCAAGTCCCGCAGTGAAGAAACAACCGTCCGCCAAGTATCAGCATGACGGGGACCCGCCAGATTCCGAACATTTTCCAAAAAGAGATAGGAAGGACGTTTGGCTTCAATGATCTGGAGGATATCGAAAAACAAGGTTCCTCGGGTTTTATCTTTAATTCCTTGTTGCTCCCCTGATTTGGAAAAGGGTTGGCAGGGGAAACCGCCACAAAGCACCTCATGATCGGGGACCAAGCGACTTATATCTTCGGGAGATAGGAGAGTTTTTTCGTCATCGATGACAGAGCGAGTCAAATGACGAATGTTGTTCATGAAAGGAAATTTTTCTTGATCAGGATCAAAGGTCTCCCGATAAATCTTGCGCGCATCTTCATCTATTTCACACGCCAGCACACACTCCCCTCCTAAAGACTGCAGAACGTGATGGAAACCTCCAATCCCGGAGAACAAATCCAGAAATCTGAAGGATGAAGCGTTATTCATTGAACTGTCCTATTTTTCAAACACTCTGAAGCGCCTATCATAACTCCAAACAGGCTGACCCTTGACACAACAAACACCACTCTTTTCGCCTTTGCAGCATCAACGTTACTTGGATTGTGTGCGCTTATTTGTTGCTTTGAGGGGTTCCCCCATAAATCCAGCCATTTAATAGTTGCCGCGACTCATCGATTACTTCTGATGCCGTCAACCCTATCGGCCCGATTCCTTGTTGCACCAACTTGTCTGCAGCCGCACCGTGCAGGTAGACGGCCAGCAATGTCGCCTGTTGCGGGCTGAATTATTGCGCGATCAAAGCGGTGATCATGCCTGATAGCACGTGTTGTCTCCCATCCCGGCGCTGCTTAAACCGGGATTGTCGGTGGGATTGATAAATCAGTCGTTGCCGTACGGGCTTTTACCGCACGCACAAATAATCCGCGAAGGTGTCGCATTTCATCTCCGGAGAGCCGACGGCCGAGGTTGGCGGAGGTTTTCGCCACTAGGCAACGGTCATACTCTGGAGGAACGATTTTCTGGGTCGAGAAGTGCTGAATTAACTGTGCCAGTTGCTCCGATGCGATGTTTTCCAGAATCTCTTTGATAACTGGGGCAACTGCCGTGTCAATTTCTTCAGTTGTTGTCTTATCGGTAGTAGGTATGTGAGAGACAGGAACAACCGGAGTGGCAGAAGCACTGGCCTTCCGTACTGTGGGAATTAACTTCAGATGATTGGAGAACCAGTCTCCATCAAGAGTGTCCACGGAATCGGCTTCCATCTGCAAGGATGGGCTGACATTTTTCGCTGGATCGCCAGCAGCGAGAATATGCACGCGGACGCCGAATGACTGAGCTACATGGACGGCAATACGCAAGTCCTCATCGCCCGTCACCACAACGGCATTGGCGATAGCTCGATTCCGTGCCAGATCGATAATGTCCGTCACTATCAGGGAATCAACCCCCTTTTGTTCGCCAGCACTATTTAGGGCACCAAGCCGCAATTTGACACCGGTCAGCATGGCGAGTTCGGATTGTTCCAGGGTGAGACGTGGGCCGGGCATTGCATCGTACCAATAGGTACGGAGAAGCGGGAGATTGTCTGCTATGGCCGAGGCTTTTGCACAAAGAGCAACCAGCATTGCAGTTGACGATTTCAAGGTGACTTGTTTGCGTGGTGTGTGGTCGCCAAAGGCGGCTTGAGCGCCAGCAGCGAAAAAATAGCCGGCATCGACGAAGATGGCGTAACGGTCCATTATGTATCCTTTCGGAGTTAAGAATAAGAAATAGTAAAGCCCCTTTCGGGGCTTTGTGTAGGCTACTGCGCCATATAACGTAGTGGACGCAGCAGCGAGGATTGGATTGTAGCACCTGATACCAGAAGCATCAATAGCACACCTATAAAAATTACCTTCATGTTTTATTATATCAGATAATCAATTAGTTAGTAGATATAGTGACGAAAATTTTTGCGTTTTTCGAGGTACCCTACCCACTAATTTATTGGCACCAATAATTAACTGGCTGTTGGAAACAGTCTTACCCAAATTCCCGGCACACTGATGGACGGTGAATTTTGCCGAGTTATAACGAGTGCTCATGGCATATCCTTTGGCGCAAGGCCGGTATCATACAGACTGTGAAATCAGAGAACTAAGTTCCTGGGCCGAGGGTATTGAGTTTCGCAGAGGTCATCAAGGCGGTGGAGAAAGGACTACCGTGTATAATTCCTCAACTCTTCCATCACAGGATCATTTGTCATGAAACTTCTGGGTTCCGTCACCAGCCCCTTTGTCCGCAAAGTGCGCATCGTCTTGATTGAAAAACATATCGATTTTGAACTGGTGGGCGATGCCATGACAGGGGATGCCCCTTTGATCGAAAAGCATAACCCCCTGGGCAAAATTCCCGCTCTGGTGCTGGATGACGGTCTGACCCTGTTCGATTCCCAAGTCATCACGGAATATCTCGACGCCATCAGCCCGGTGGGGCACCTGATCCCGGACAACCCGCGCGAACGTGCGGTGGTCAAGCGCTGGGAAGCCATGGCCGATGGAATCCTGGATGCCGGGGTTGCCATCGTCCTGGAAAAACGTCGTCCGGAAACGGAACAAAGTCCCGCCTGGATGGAAAGACAACGGGGCAAGATGGAACGGGGACTTGCCCAGATGTCCAAGGAGTTGGGCACCCGCTCCTGGTGTACCGCCGAGGCCCTCAATCTGTCCGATTTGGCCGCCGGAAGCCTTTTGTTCTGGCTGGATTTCCGTTTTCCCGAATGGCTCTGGCGTCAGCAATACCCCAACCTGAACGCGCTGGCGAACAAATTGGGGCAACGAAAATCATTCAAGGAAACACTGCCCAATCCTTAGCGGGAACGGCGCAGAGTATGGCGCAAGGTCGCCACTCCAATGGGAAGCAGAGTCAGAGCCACGATGCCCAGAATCATTTCCGTGAGGTGCCCTTTGACAAAGGGAACATTCCCGAACCAATGGCCCGCCAGCAACAAGGACCCCACCCAGGTAATGGCGCCGATGGCATTGAAAAAAGCAAAACGCCCATGGGCCATATCCCCTACCCCTGCCACGAAAGGCGCGTAGGTACGCACGATGGGGATGAAGCGGGCCATGACGATGGTTTTTCCGCCATGATGCTCGTAAAAAGCATGGGCTTCAGCCAAGTGCCTGGGATTGAAAAGTACGGAACGTTCCCAGTGAAAGACCTTGGGCCCGATCCAGCGCCCGATCTGAAAATTCAGTTGATTGCCCAGAAAAGCGCCCGCTGACAACACCACCCACAACAGAGGAAGATTGAACGGGCCGGGAGTCAAGGCATTTCCAGTAGCCACGGCCCCTGCCACAAACAGCAGTGAATCTCCTGGCAGCAAGGGCGCAATCACCAGCCCCGTCTCACTCAATATGATCAGAAACAGAATCAAATCGGCGGCATACCCATACTGCTGACTCAGTGCTACCAGATGGTCATCCAGATGCGCCAAAAAATGAAGGATATCCACGAAATTATGGGGTATCCGGAAGTGTGTTGGTTTTTCTGTCGCTCACCAGAAAATCAGCACGGGTCATGCCCAGTGCCATGGCAATGGGACTGGCCACCAATACAGAGGAGTAGATCCCGAAAAGAATTCCGATGGTCAATGCCAAAGCAAAATAATGCAGGGCTTCTCCCCCAAAAAAGAGCATGGAAGTCACCATCAACTGAGTGCATCCATGGGTAATAATGGTCCGACTCATGGTCCGCGTGATGGCATTGTCGATGACCTGGGAAACCGACGCCCCGCGCATCTTGCGGAAGTTCTCTCTTACCCGGTCGAACACCACCACGGATTCATTCACCGAATACCCCAGAATGGCCAATACCGCAGCCAGAACAGAAAGAGAAAACTCCCACTGAAAAAAAGCAAAAAATCCCAGAATGATCACCACATCATGCAGGTTAGCCACGATGGTGGCCACTGCCGGTCTCCATTTGAAACGCAGAGAAAGGTAAATGACGATGCCCAGAGAGACGAACAATAGAGCGGCAGAGCCATCCTTGACCAACTCATCGCCGACCTGAGGCCCGACAAATTCCACCCGGCGCACCTGCAAAGAGGCATCCTGTTGCCGCAATGCCTGACGCACCTTTTCCGAAAGGGCGCCACTGCTGACTCCATGACGCAGTGGCAAACGAATCAACACATCATGGGAACTTCCAAAGTTCTGCACATTCGCATCGTGCAACCCCAACTGCTTCAGGCTCAGACGCATCCCCGTCAAATCGGCCTGACCCGCCGTATGGACTTCCATGACGGTGCCGCCAGTGAAATCCACTGAAAAATTCAGGCCCTTGCTGTACAGAAAAAACACCGCCAATAAAAAGGTGATGAGCGACACCGTGGTGGTGTATTTTCCCCAACTCATGAAGGGAATGTCACGTTTCATCCGAAAAAATTCCATAGCGTCCTCAGGTCACATGCCGATGGAAAGGTGATCGATCTTGCGGCGGCGTCCGTAGATCAGGTTGATCAAAGCGCGCGAAACCAATACGGAACTGAACATGGAGGTCAGTATCCCAAGCACCAACACCACGGCAAACCCTTTAACCGGCCCGGACCCGAAAGCAAATAGCGCCAGACCGGCGATCCCCGTGGTTACATTCGAATCCAGAATAGTCCCAAAGGCCCGGTCATAACCCGCATGAATGGCTGCCCCTGGCGAATTTCCATTGCGCAATTCTTCCCGAATGCGCTCGTTAATCAGAACGTTGGCATCAATGGCCATCCCCACGGTCAACGCAATCGCTGCCATGCCTGGCAAGGTGAGGGTGGCCTGCAGCAAGGATAACAACCCCACCAGCAAAAGAACATTGACTGCCAGGGCCACCACCGATATGGTACCGAACAGGGCATAATAAACCACCATGAAGACTGCAATGGCGGCAAATCCGATCCATGTGGAATGGAAACCCCGGGCAATGTTTTCCGCCCCCAGACTGGGCCCCACGGTCCGCTCTTCCAGAAAATCCATGGGTGCCGCCAAGGCCCCTGCGCGCAGCAATAGCGCCAGATCATTGGCCTCTTTGGAACTTTGCAAACCGGTAATCTGAAAACGTGCCCCCAGTTCATCCTGTATGGTAGCCACGCTGATGGCTTCGGTCTTGCTCTTTTCCAGAAGCAGGATGGCCATGCGTTTTTTGAGATTGTCCCGAGAGACCTGACGAATGATGCGCGCGCCCTTGGCATCCATGCTGATATTCACAGTGGGACGATTGCTTTGGGAATCAAAGCCCGCACCGGCATCGGTAATGACATCCCCGCTCAACACCACCGCTTTGCGCACGAACACCGGAATTCCCTGCCGATCCAGCACCAGAAAATCGCCAGGGGGTGGCATCTGGGTTACCGAAATGGGGTTGGGATGATCTTCATCCACCAGATGGATTTCCAGAGAAGCCGTTCGACCGATGATGTCCTTGGCCTTGGCCGTATCCTGCACGCCAGGAAGTTGCACGATGATGCGGTCCGCACCCTGCTGCTGAATGATCGGTTCCTTGGCACCTAACTCGTTGACCCGATTACGCAAAGCCAGAATGTTCTGTTTTACCGCCTGATCCTGGATGGCCGTACGGGTTTCCGGCTTCAAGGACAACACCAGATCCCCCCCTTCGGCCTTCAGATTCATATCATGATGGATGCTTTCCAGAACCTGCTGGGCGGAAGACAGGGATGCTCCATCATGAAAATGCAGTACCAACCGTTCCCCATCCCGGCTCAACCCGTCGTAGTAAATCTGTTTGTCCTGCAACTCGGACCGAACTTCCGCTCCATCCCCTTCCAATCGCTTGGTCAGCGCGGCCTGTTGATCCACCTGAAGCAAAAAATGCACCCCCCCCGACAGATCCAGGCCCAGATACATGGGTAACGCGCCAATCTCCGACAACCAGGACGGAGAATTGGGTACCAGATTGAGCGCCACCACATAGTGCTGAGGCTGTCCCTCGGGGTTCAGCACATGGTCGATGATGTCGCGCGCTTTCAATTGGGTATCCGTATCGGCAAAGCGTACCCGCAACCCGACCCCATCGAGGGAAGCACGGGTCTCGGCCAACTGAGCCACCTTCAGGGCCTGTTCCACCTGATTTTGTACTTCCGGACCCACAGGTGGAGTGGTGCCCAAGGAGGAGATCTGGACAGCGGGAGATTGACCGAAAAAGTTGGGCAGCGTATAAAGTGCGCCCAGAGCGATCACACAAAAGATCAGCAGATTCTTCCAGAGCGGAAAACGATTCATCAAAATTCCTGGTGCGACCTCTGGGGCCGGTTTATTTGAGACTTCCCTTGGGCAGCAAATTGCTGACGGCAGAGCGCTGAACCTGTATCACGGTACCCTTGGCCACTTCGAGGCGAACAAAATTGGCATCGATTTCAACAATCTTGCCGATAATCCCCCCCACCACCACCTCATCTCCCTTGCTCAGGGACTCCAGCAAGGCCTTCTGTTCTTTCTGACGCTTCAACTGGGGGCGGATGATCATGAAATAAAGCGCCAGAAACATGAACGCGATAAAGAACAGGTTGATTCCCATATCAGGGGTAGTGGCTCCACCACCGAATACGTTAGCAAAAGCATTTTCGATCAGCATGTGTCTCTCCAAAAAAACTTCACGATTCTAACACGATAGGATCACTTCACTCCATGTGCACGATCGGCCTGAAATTGTTGGGTGAATTTGGTGAAGGTGCCGGTTTCGATGGCCGTGCGTAATTCGCTCATCAAAGTCTGATAGTAATGCAGGTTATGCAACGTATTCAGACGTGCCCCCAGCATTTCTTTTACCTGCTGGAGATGATGCAGATAACTGCGCGAAAAGTGTTGGCAGGTATAGCAGAGGCAAGTGGGATCCAGCGGCCGGCCATCATTCTTGTACCCGGCATTACGAATCTTGACGTTCCCGAAGCGGGTAAACAGCCAGCCGTTGCGCGCATTGCGCGTGGGCATGACGCAATCCATCATGTCGATTCCCGCAGACACCGCGTTCACGATATCCTCCGGCGTACCCATCCCCATCAGGTAACGTGGCTTATGGGCTGGCAACAGGGTCGGTGTATGGGCCAGAATACGCGCCCGGTCAGCGGGAGGTTCTCCCACCGACAAACCGCCGATGGCATACCCCGGGAAATCCAGTGCCACCATTTCTTGCGCCGAGATTTCACGCAAGGATTCGTACATTCCGCCCTGGATGATCCCGAACAGGGCATTGGGATTTCCTTCGTGACCGCGCAGGGAACGATCCGCCCAGCGCAGGGATAATTCCATGGAATTGCGGGCTTCTGGCTCTGTGGCCGGATAAGGCGTGCACTCATCAAAGGCCATGACGATGTCCGAATTCAGGACGCGTTGAATCTCCATGGAGATTTCCGGGGTCAGGAACAGACGATCACCATTGAGGGGGGAACGAAAGATGACCCCCTCTTCCGAAATCTTGCGCAATGCCCCCAAACTGAAAACCTGAAACCCCCCCGAATCGGTCAGGATCGGAGCTTGCCAGTTCATGAATCCATGCAATCCTCCCTGCGCCCGAAATACTTCCAGTCCGGGGCGCAACCACAAGTGAAACGTATTCCCCAGAATGATCTGTGCCCCCAGGGCCGTCAACTCATCGGGGGTTACGCCCTTGACCGCCCCATAGGTTCCCACTGGCATGAATACGGGCGTTTCCACCACGCCATGGGGCAAACTCAGGCGAGCCCGACGCGCCTTGCCATCCTGAGCCAATACCTCAAACTTCATCTTTTTCTCTTTCCAACAACATGGCATCCCCATAACTAAAAAACCGATACGCCTGTGCAACGGCATGGGCATAGGCCTGCCGCACCGCTTCCATCCCGGCAAAAGCACTAACCAGCATGAGCAGGGTTGAACGGGGTAAATGAAAATTGGTCAGGAGGCAATCCACCACCTGAAAACGATACCCTGGGGTAATGAACAAGCGGGTTTCCTGAGACCCTGCACATAATTCCCCCTTGGCTGCGGCGGATTCCAGTGCCCGCAAACTGGTGGTCCCCACCGCCACCACCCGCCCACCTCGCGCCCATGTGCGCCGGATGGCCTCCACCGTTTCCGCAGGGAGATTGAACCATTCCGCATGCATGTGATGATCCGCCAGACGCTCCACGCGCACGGGTTGAAAGGTTCCGGCCCCCACATGCAAGGTCAGGGAAGCCGTTTCAACACCGCCAGCGCGCACCGTCTCCAGCATCGCTTCATCGAAATGCAACCCCGCCGTGGGAGCCGCCACCGCACCGGGATTCCGGGCATAAACGGTCTGATAGCGCTCTGCATCCACCACACCCGCCGCATGATCAATATAAGGAGGCAACGGCAAGGACCCCACCTGTTCCAGCCAGGCATGGAAGTCCGGCCCGGTCTCCCCATCCATCAACGCAACCCGGTAAAGGTCTTCAACTTTTTCCAGGACTTCCCATGCCCGGCCATCGGCAAAACGGATCAAACCTCCCGCACGGGGCGCATGACTGGCACGAATCTGCACCCAGGCTTCAGAGGCCGACACAACCCGTTCCACCAAGGCCTCGATCCGCCCGCCGCTGGCTTTCTGGCCGAATACCCGCGCCTTGATCACGCGCGTATCGTTAAAAACCAAAAGATCACCCGCCCACAGCAACTCGGGAAGTTGAGCAAACCACTGATCCCGTAACCCACGCGCGGACAAATGAAGCAACCGGCTGGCACGCCGCACCGCCGTCGGCGTTTGGGCGATCAGATGGGGTGGAAGAATATAATCGAAATCACTCGTGCAGAAATCCATGGAGCGCATTATAATGCACGGCTACTGCCCGGGTGGCGAAATTGGTAGACGCATCAGACTCAAAATCTGACGCTGGCGACAGTGTGCCGGTTCGAGTCCGGCCCCGGGCACCATCAAGTACCACGATATCCCTCAATCACCTTCACGGCGACAGGGTCTTCATTGCCCGGCCATTCGGGCAGTGACAAATCTAAACCCTCCGCAGGTACATGGCGAAAAGTCCGGGATGGGCTTGCTTGAGTTTCTGGCGCAAAGCCATTGTCCGTTCCGAAAGCGCTCCACCGCCTACCAGCAAAGTGTGCAGAGCGGTATAAGCTCGACCTGCAGTATGCGCCTGTGAAACTTCTTCCGCAGTTAAGGCATTGCAGGTTTCCGTCCTCTCCAACAGCAGCCAGACGGGGAAGAACGGCGTACTCAGTTCAGATTCCGCTTCAAGGTTACGATAACGTTCCCAGTCTGGCCGCAATTCCTTGTCGGGCAATGTCCCGCTTGCCAGCGCCTGTTCCATCTGGACAGGAAAATCCCAGCACATCCTGCACCAAGCGGCCAGCGCTGCCGGGCGGTTGCCAAGGTAAAACAAGGCTTCCGCCAATCGCAGACGCAATACCGGATCAATCTGCCACACCGAATCTTCAAGCACCGATTCCTTCACTCCGGCCCAGTCCTGGGCACGAGCGAGCGGGTAACTGGCATGCAGCAATGGCGTCTCTGCCACAAACGGACGCCCACGCAAGGCATCCGCCATCCTCCGCCAGAACGGCGCCAGAAAGTCTCTCGCACCGACACCAAGCGCTCCTGTTGCCAGCGGCACCAGGTATCCTTCAAGATATTCGATTTCAGAAAAATAATCGTCCACTGGCTCGAACTGTCTTTGAGCAGCATTGCACAGAACTTCCAGCATGCCCAAACGCGGATGGGATGGATCCGTTTCCAGCAACCTGTCCGTTAGCCGGATCGCCTCTTCCACGCGGCGCGACGACAGCGCATCGACAATGCCGTTGACCAGCACATTGCCGGAGTTGTCCATGAACAGGTCGAGTTGAACCTCGTTACCACCGCGCCGATAATGAACGCAGCACAACTCTTCAAACTCCGTATCGCTGGAAAATCGTAACGCTTGCCCAGCCTTCCCCTCCCAGGAAAGAAATTCGCGCCGGTCCGCGTGCAAACCCAACTTCACGGCGTAGCGACCAGCCTCAGTCAACAATGCACGTATACGCACAGGATTGCCTGCCAGCACCTCCTCCAGCGCAATGACTCGACCATAGCGCCAGGCTTCATAGTCAGGATAGGACAGCCGCCCCTCGGCAAGCAACAACTCGACTGGGGAGTAAATACCTTGCTCCAGCAGGAGCCGGTCGACTTCAAAACAAATTTTCCGGAAATCTTCCATTATTTTCAATGAATCCACTCGCTCTTCACTATCCCTGATTTATCCTAGGGGTTCGAACAACATCGTCAAGTCCTCCGCAGTCATTGGCGCGCTGACTTCCCCACCGTCTTCCAGTACGCCTTGTGCGAGATCTCTTTTCCTTCCCTGCATGCTGATGATCTTCTCTTCCACCGTGCCTTCGGTAATCAGTTTATAAACGAACACCGGGTTTTCCTGGCCGATGCGATGGGCTCGATCGGTAGCCTGATTTTCGGCTGCGGGGTTCCACCATGGGTCGTAGTGAATGACGGTGTCGGCAGCGGTAAGGTTCAGTCCCACGCCACCCGCCTTGAGACTGATCAGGAACAGTGACACCTCGCCGTCCTGGAAACGATTTACGGGCGTAGCACGGTCAATGGTATCACCCGTGAGTTTGACATAAACCAGACCGTGCCTGGCCAGTTCCAACTCGATCAACGTCAGCATGGAGGTGAATTGGGAAAACAGCAGGATGCGTCGCCCTTCTCCCAGCATATCCGGAAGCAGGCTCATCAATAATTCCAACTTGGCTGACTGATCCACCCGTTTCGCTGTGGGCAATTTGAGAAGTCGAGGATCGCAGCATACCTGACGCAATTTGAGCAACGCATCCAGGATCACGATCTGGCTGCGGTTCACGCCTTTCTTGTCGATTTCCTGTCGCACTTTTTCGTGCATGGCTATCCGAATGGCTTCATAAAGATCCCGCTGGGTGCCGTCTAGTTGGCAATAACGCACAATCTCCGTTTTCGGAGGCAATTCTCTGACCACTTGTGCTTTTGTTCGGCGCAACAGAAATGGCGCGATACGCCGTACCAGAAGACTGCGCCGTTCGTTATTACCCTGTTTTTCAATGGGCGTACGAAACAGTTTGCGAAAACTTTTGTCGTCGCCAAGCAATCCGGGCAGCAGGAAATGAAACAGCGTCCATAATTCGCCCAGATGGTTTTCCAGTGGGGTGCCGGTGAGCGCAAGTCGATGGCGCGCCTTGATCTGATGAACAATGCGGGTGGCCTGCGACTTGGGGTTCTTGATGATATGCGCCTCATCAAGGATCAGATAATAAAATTCCTGTTCTGTCAGTACATCCTTGTCGCGCAGCAGCAAAGGGTAGGTGGTAAGCACCAGATCGTAATCGCCAATGGACTCGAAATGCTGCTTGCGCGACAAACCCTGCAACACCAGCACGCGCAACATCGGCGCAAAGCGCTCCGCCTCCCGCTGCCAGTTGAACATCAAACTGGTGGGCGCCACCACCAGGCAGGGCCGATTCAGTCGATCAGATTCCTTTTCCAGCAGTATATGCGCCAATGCCTGCACAGTCTTGCCCAAACCCATGTCGTCGGCGAGGATTCCGGCCAAATCGTATTCGCGCAAAAATTGTAGCCAGTTGAGGCCTTCCTGCTGATAGCCGCGTAACTCGGCTTTCAGGCCGAGGGGGGGAGCGACCGGCTGGATACCCTCGAATTCGCGCAACTTTTTCCCCAACGCTCGCAGCCGTTCCCCACCCATCCAGCGCAGGCCGGTAGCAGCATCGTCCAATTCTGCCAAACGCGCGGCCTGAACGAGTGACAACTCGAAGCGCTCCGGATTTGCATCTTTGTCGTAAAGTTCGACCAGTACGGAAAGAATGCCACGCACACGGGAGGAGGGTAACAATAGCAATCGACCATCGGGCAGATGACCGATAATGTCCTGATTCCCATCCGCCATCTTTGCCAGTGCCTCGACAGTCAACTGCTCCGGGAACTGGCGAATCATGTTCAGCAGAACAGGCAGCAGATTCACTGCATGGCCATCCACCTGTATCCCCAATTCCAGACCAAACCAATCGTTGCCACCGCCCTCCTCCACAGTGACGGTCCAGTCTTCCACTTTGGCAAAATTAAAGCGGAAATTTGCGTCCATGTCCACACGCCAGCCTGTGGCCCGCAACTCAGGCAGATCATAGAGACAAAAATCGATCCAGCCTTCATCCTCGTCATCAAGGACAAAGCCATCCGGGTATTTTTTGCCCAAATGCTGATCGTATAACTGGGACGGAACGAACCCCACATCGACAAAATCATCGAGAAAACGCTGTTCGACATCAGTATTGCGGATGATATGGAGCAATTCCGAACCAATACAACGCGTGATTATCTTGTCCGTGGACGCTCCACTGATGCGAATACCGTCATAATCGAATTCAACTTGCGCCAACTCGATGATTTTCGGGCTGGTTGGGTTGCTTCTGACGTATCGATCGTAATAGAACGGCACGGGTAGGTCGATGCTGGACAAATGCAGGCAGGGAACCGGAAGAAGATCACTGATTTCCCGCTTCTGCAATATTTGCAGCAATGGCGCCCTGGTCGAAGGCAGCCTATGCGCCAACTCCATCCCGAGACGTCCTGCCAGATTGGCCGGTATGACTGGCGCGTCAGCAAGCGCATGAGCGATTTTGTCGGGAATACCGGTATCCAGTTCGCCGCAGACCCTTGCGTTCTCATCCAGATACCAGGGAGGAGAAAACGGTAATACGCGCGCTGGCAAAGACATTTCAAAAGTCAGCCGCTGGTTGCCAAGTTCATCCATCACCCACATCGGCTGCGCCGTGCGTTTTTCGCTCATGGAAAGGGGCTTGGAATCTGTGGTATCCCAATAGCACCTGCCCGTGGCAATCATTTCTGTTGCCACCTTGGCACCCATCTCCCCTCTCAATCCCATCTGTGAATAACCACTCGTGCGCAGCATATTCATGCTGGCGATAATTTCCTTATCACGTCCCGTGAAATAGCGCGGCGGCGGATTCTGGTTATTGAGAACGCTGTGATGAGGTGATGCCTTGCCAAAACCGCCGGCCTTGAGCAACTTGGTGGTAAAAAAATGTACCTCTAATTGTGGTGGCGTGCTGCGGGAATTCCTGAGAACATAGAGCAGACGTTGTGGCACATCATCGGACAAGATATCCCTATCGATCGTCGGTCGGGTTGCCAGTTCGATTTCTTTCAGCCAAGTGGTGATTTCGTGGGGCAGTGCCGGCTCATCAGATTTTTTTTCGGCAAAATCCGTCTGAGCAGCGTTCGTGGGTGCGGGTGATAACGACAACGCTCGTGCACTGAGCAGTGCCGCAACCACATGCTTGCAATTATATCCCACTGGACAACTGCATTCACCCTCGATCCGCGTTCCGCCACCCGGCTGTGCCTGAAAACGAATATAGACACGGTAGCGGTTGCCGCCAGAACCACCAACAACCGCAGAAATCAAACTGCCGTCCTTCGGGATTTCCAGCGTAATCACTTTACCGTTGCGAGAATATGCTCGCCCGCGTTCCAAACAAGTGCTTGAGAAAGCCCCAGAAAAATCCTGCGGGGTAATGGTTGAAAGCATCAAGGTAACCTCTTATTCAAGTTGACGCCCCCCCGACATGATGGTCTTTATGGGCACGGGCAGTACCGGCAGGGCTTGCCGCGCATCGGGTCATTCTGATACCCTCGCAGTATTCAAGTGGGAATTATGGGGATTAATGTTGAGCACGGCAAGGCTCTCGGAGCGTCTCGCCACCCGCCATGCACAAGCAAGTCCAGAAAAGCGAACAAAGACCATGATCAAAGATATCCCCGGTTCTGCTCAACTCTGGTTTTGCCTGCTTCTTTTGTGGGCCCCCTTCTCCGCCCAGGCCTCGGAAATCCCCGCCTGGCCGCTGAGTACCCTGCGGGATATCCCGTTACCCGGTCACTCAACGCGCTGGGATTATGTCACCTTCGATCCTGATTCTCACCAACTTTTCCTCGCTCATTTAGGGGATGATACGGTGGTTGTGTTTGATACCCGGGAATTGCGAGTCATCGCCACCATTCCTCAAGTCAGTCAAGTGCATGGAGTTCTGTACATTCCAGAACTTCACCGACTCTATGCCTCCGCCACTGGCACCGATGAGGTGGTGGCCATCGACAGCGTGTCCCACCAAATCATCGCTCGCATCCCCGTGGGGAACCATCCGGACGGCCTGACCTATGTGCCAGGGGAACATGAACTTTTCGTTTCTGACGAACATGGCGGAACAGATACGGTGATCGATGTCCTCTCCAACACACGGAGGGCCACCATCCCGCTGCAAGGTCAGATTGGAAATAGCCAGTATGATTCGGCATCCGGTCATGTGTTCGTCAACCTTCAAACCTTGGGGCAACTGGCAGAAATCGACCCCAGGAGCCATCAGGTTCTGGCGCGCCATCCCCTTCCCAAGGCCCATGGAAACCATGGACTATGGGTCGATTCCGTCCACCAACTGGCTTTTGTGGCCTGTTCGGACGACAACACCCTGATCGTCTTCGACCTTGAAAATCACAGGACGATCGCCACTTTCCCCGTCGCCCGTGATCCCGATGTCCTGGCCTACGATTCCGGTTTGAACTGGCTCTACGTTGCCGGAGAATCTGGTGAAGTATCCTTGTTTCAAATCCACGGAAGAACCGTCACCCCCTTGGGAACGGCCTGGCTAGGGCCCAATGCCCACAGTGTGGCCGTCGATTCCGACACCCATCGCGCCTGGTTCCCTCTGTGGAATAAAAAAGGCCCGTCGGTACTCAGAATCACCTACCCCACCACGACGTCACGCTGATATTTGGTTCTCAAACCTTCAACGGATCATCTGCAACGCCGGCAACACACTGGCAACGCTTTTGTATCCCACTTCAATAGCCTCTACCCCGCGATGGAAATCAAAAAACCCCACATGACCCACCTTAGGGGTAATGAGAACATCCGCCGGATCCCCCGCCAACCGTCCGCGCGAAATACGTAATTGCATGATATTGATACTATTGCTTAGAATTTCACGCAAGGAGGGTTTCGTCATTTCGGGACGCATCCAGGGTTGAAGAAGGTCCGTGTTCAAATCCACCGCAATGACAAATTCAGCACCCATTGCTCTGGCCAGAGACACCGGGACAGGATTGACCAACCCCCCATCCACCAAAAACTTTTCGTCTCGCCATACCGGAGGAAACAGTGCAGGAAAAGCAATGGAGGCTCTCATGGCTTCTATGGCCGAGCCTTCGCGCAACCAGACCTCCATTCCCGAGTGCAGACACGTCGCCACCGCCCCATAAGGCAGAGCCAATTGGTCTATGGGGCGATCCACGAAGTGAGTTCGAAAATACTCGATCAGTTTTTCTCCTTTGATCATTCCTCCCTTCAAACTGACATCCAGCAGTGAAAAGATATTCCTCAGGTTCATGTCAACCAACCATTGTTTGAACCTGTCCAGTTCGCCTGCCGCATACACCGCACCGACCAAGGCTCCAATGGAGGTTCCACAGACCAGATCAGGATGAATACCCGCATCTTCCAAGGCTTTGATCACCCCCACATGGGCCCAACCCCGGGCCGCGCCACCGCCCAGAACCAGTCCGATCCTGGGTTTTTTCGGAACCGCCGGGGCAGAAACCTTGGTCGTTTCGGCATCAAATCTCTTCAGAAAATGCATTCCCTCTGTCCTTCAATCAAGTGTCAACATATCACCGTGATTCTGGCAAACGAACCGGATCCTCAAGCCCGCCAACGTGCACATTGCTTCTGCACCACTTCGGCCAGAGACTGCGTCTTTGCATGCTGTTGACGCAACCAACCCGCATCGCCACTGGCGGTCAATACTTCTCGACGCAGGGCGGCACAGGCTTCATCCGCCTTGAGGGCGATGGCGTGGGGTTCGATTTTGTTCAAGGTATCCAGGATTTCCTCGGACAAGGAACGATGTTCATGGTTCCGGGGGTTGACGTAAACCCCTTCATACCCAAACCGGCAGGCCTGGAAACGGTTGAAGGTATAAACCAGATAATCTGTTTCTCTTGGGGAATAAGGGCGCTCGAGGGTCAGATAACGGGTCAGCGACTGGATGAATGCCGCAATCCGGGCCGCCTTTTCTATGGTCAATGGGGTATCCATGACGCGCACCTCGATCGTCCCATATTCGGGTTTGGGTCGAATATCCCAGTAAAAATCCTTCATGCTTTTGACAATCCCGGTTGCCATCATGGAATCAAAGTATTCTCCAAAGGAATCCCAGGTTTCAATCAAAGGGGCACGTCCACTCAGGGGAAACGAAAAAACGGAATTCAGGCGTGCCGAATGAAAACCCGTATCATTGCCCTGAACAAAGGGGGAAGACGCGCTCAAGGCAATAAAATGCGGGATGAATCCCGAAAGCAGATGAAGAAGAGTCAACGCCTCGTCTGCATTGTCGCATCCCACATGAACGTGCTGCCCAAAAATCGTAAACTGCTTGGCCAGGTACCCATAGAGTGAGGATAATTGGTCAAAGCGGGGCGTATCATAAATACGGCGTTCGCTCCAATGCTGGAATGCGTGGGTTCCCCCGCCACAAACCCCGATATCAAGACGATCCGCACATTCCACGATGCCCTGACGAATCTCGTCGAGTTGCTCGAAAACATCGGCATGGGAGACACAGATCCCCGTGGCCATTTCCACCATCCCCTGAGTGATTTCCGGCTTGACATCCCAATCCTTGCCCTTTTTTTTCAGGAGACGCAACAGATCGGTGGTGGAATCCACAAGGTCATAATCGTAGGTATTGACCAGTTGCAATTCCAGTTCCACGCCCAAGGTCAGGGGACGGGAAGAAGAAAAGGGGGGAAGTTTCATGACGATTTTCCCTGGAATTCCTGCGAGCGAATCAAGCCCCATTGAACTGCCATGGGCCCCAGGACTTCAAGCACGTTCATCATGCTGAAAACGATCGGAAGAATCTTGACTCCCATCTGAGGGTACAGGGTCCGCATATCCATCAATTCCACCAGCGGGATTTCAGCCATGGGGATGAGGACGACCCCCAGTACCAGCGATTGACGCAGATTCAATCCACTGATCGGTCCCAGCAACAACACCCCCAGCCCTTTTGCAAGAAACCTGACCAACAGGACGATCATGGCGGTTTCCGCCCCAACCATAAACTCGTTCCGGGTCAACAAGGAACCCGTCATCATGAACAGGATGATTGTCAAGATGCTCCCCGCCGTTCCAAAGTGACGGGGCCAAAGATGAGGCCGTGGGTCGAAATGCTTGGCCAGTACCCCCCCCAGTAACGGAGCCAGAAAAACAGGTAACTCGAGCGCAACGAGCAAAGCCTGCAACAGAAGGAGAAGTCCGAACAGCACAGGCGCACTTTGCTCGTCCGACAATTCGAACATCCTGCGCAACAACTTGAAAGACAGAGCCAAGACCAACCCCATCCCCAGGGAACCCACAAGAAGATAAAACGAATGGAAGAGGGCCATGAACCATTGACCATGAAATGCGCCTTGAAACCAGCCCATGATCAGGTAAAAACACACCACCGAATAAACCGTGTTCAGGCCGCACAATACCAGCAGACGCTGGGTGACTTGCCCTTGGGCGCGCATCTCGGTCACCATCCGCAGGACGATGACCGGCGAAGTCCCCATGGCAATGACCGCGATGGACAAGGCGCTTTTCACCTCCAATCCCATCACCATGAGGACTGCGAACACCGCAATGAAAGTCGCCCCTGATTCCAGAAGACTGGATGCGATGACCCAGGGATTATATTTCAGCCAACGCAAACTCACCCGCACGCCCAACTCGAAAAGCAGCAGGGTCAAGGTCAACTCCACCAGAAATCTGAAGTCAGGCAGGTCCTCTCCATCCACCCAGTCCAGACCCAAGGGCCCCAGCAGAAGACCTGCCAGTGCATATCCCGTGATTCGTGGCATTTCGACCAGACGACAGACCCCCTCTCCGGCCAGGGAAGCCAGAAGAAAGGAAAGAGCGATACGCATAAAAAACAGCCACTGGGTGTGTCCCATCATGGATATTGGCTCCTGACGATCTCTCAAAGGACATTACCATCAACAACAGTCTGTATTTCCAGGAGAGGGTAAACGATGAGAGCAAACGGCGCTGATGACAAAAGACACCCGGTTTTTCTGGTTTGAAAACCGGGCAGAAAAAATTAATATCGGCGTACAGTATAATGCCCCGAGCATGAAAGTCCAAACCTTCACCCTCTGTCCTTCTTCCACAAAGGTTCTCATGATCCGGTACACGACAAGTTCCGCCATTCCCTATGGAAGGAATATCGACACCACACTGTCCGCTCCAAACCGAACGCTCTGCGCAGTCCTCGTTCTGGCTCTGGCTCTGGGGGGATGTGCCCATACACAGGACTTCGTCCTTTCCCCTCGAGACAAACCGCTCAACCTCAAATTGGCCGAAGTCTCCACCGTGGACCCGGCGTCGGTGCGCAGTTGGGCTATTCCCGACTCAGCCAAGGATACCCCCGACACCCAGGCCAAGGTCCATCAGATCATAGACCGCGCAAAAATGCGCGCCATGCAGGACATGACCGAAAATTTGTCGCCTCTGCCTGCTCTGCGCGTCGATCCTGTTCCTCTGGTATTGCCCCCGGCCCTGGAAACACGTCCCATCACCGGACAGGGAAACGCGCTGGATCCCGCACTTCTGACCCAACTCCAACAGTCTTCTCCAGGAGCCGATGCCTTGCTGAGATTCGGGATTACGGATTATGGTCAGACCCCCACCGCCTGGAAGAAAGGCGTGATCGTTTTTGAAGTTGTCTCCACCCTCGGCATCGCGGCCCTGGCCTATGTCCGTCCCGCCACCCGCGCCATCGCCGGGATTTATCTGGTGGATGAAACCATTGAAGAAAGTATTGAGGCCTATTCCGGTTTCTGGGCCCTGAATGAAGTTTACCGGCCAGTCAGAGTACAAGCCGAACTGATCGACTTGCACAATGGACACCAGATCTGGTCTGATACGGAAACGGGGTTTTCCGATGGACGCTGGACCCGCATGGTCCGAACCGTCACCCCGGAAGAACGAAGCGCCCAACTAAAGGCAGCACTTCATGACGCCATCACTAAAATCGTCGCCAACCTTGAACGAGACTCCGGGTCCACACCTCCGGTTCAACCCTGATCCAAGGGAGGGAACAGGTCTGTGCACCCCATGAGCACACACCCCCCCGGTCTCGTCGTCCTGCATGGCAACCGTCTGGAGTTGTTGCAAGAGGCTGTGGTGCACTGGATGCGCCAGCACCCTCTGGACCCTCTGACCGAAGAAGTCATCCTGGTCAACAGTATCGGTGCGGCCGAATGGGTCAAGGCCTCCCTGGCAGAATCGCTGGGGATCTGTGCCGCAACAAGGGCCGAACTTCCCGGCCGCTTTCTGTGGCGTTTATACCGAAAAATCCTGGGCCGGGCGATGGCGGAACGATCCCCTCTGGATCGTCAGGCCCTGATCTGGCGAATCATGAAACTGGCGCTTCAGAACTCACTTCCTGCCCCCCTGGAGGCCATCGCCCACCTTCTTCGGGTGAAGGATCTGGAGGCTCGGTATGGCTTTGCCAGCGAAGTCGCAGATCTCTTTGACCAATATCAGAATTACCGGTCCTCCTGGCTGGCGGATTGGATTCAGGGTCGAGACCAACTGACCACGGCCCGGGGAGAAAGGTTGCCGGTGCCGGCGGCGCAAGCCTGGCAACCCGCCTTATGGCGTTGTCTCTGGCAGGAATTGTCTCCCACCGAACAAGCGTTTACCCTTCCTGTCCTGCATCAACAGGTCCTCGAAGGACTGCACCGGAACAGGAAAATCCTCGGGTTACCCCCCCGCATTGTCGTTTTCGGCATTTCCACCCTGCCCCATTCAACCCTGCAGATTCTGGATGCCTTGGCCCATCACTGCCAAGTGCTGGTGGCCTTGCTCAACCCCTGTCGTTTTCACTGGTCCGATATCGTGGAAGGGCGGGAACTCTGGCAAGCCGTTCAGCGCCGCCAACCCTGGCGTCACCACCATGATTTCAGCATGACGGCCTTTGAAGACATGCATGTCCATGCTCACCCGCTGCTGGCCGCCTGGGGTCGCCAGGGAAGAGACTTCATGCGGCAACTGGACGCCTACGACCCTTCCGTCCCGGATACCACGGACCTCCCCCGCGTTGATCTATTCGATGAACGAATCCCACGCACGTTACTGGAAGAAGTTCAGTGCGCCATCCGCGATTTGCTCCCTCTCGCCGAGCACCCGCTGAATGCCGTTGCTGCAACGGATCGCTCTCTGATATTTCATCGCGCCCATAGCCCTCTGCGCGAAGTACAAGTATTACAGGACCAATTGCTCGATCTTTTGACTCAGGCATCCCCCGCATTGCAGCCTCGTCAGATCGTGGTCATGATTCCCGCGCTCGAAGATTATGTCCCTTTCATCGAAGCCGTCTTTGATCGTTATGAATCCGGCGACCCGCGTTTCATTCCCTATGAAATCGCCCTCTCCCGCCCCCGCCTCAGTGCCCCACTCATCCACGCCCTGAAATGGCTGCTGGCCCTCGACCAGCACCGGATCACGGCCAGTGAAGTCCGTTCGTTGCTGGAAGTTCCTGCGTTGTCACAGCGCTTTGAACTGGATGCCAACGGGGTGAGCAAGTTGTCCCAGTGGGTGGAAGCCAGTGGTATTCGCTGGGGCCTGGATGACCTCCATCGCACTTCTCTCGAATTGGGGGCCTGTGGCGATCAGAATACCTGGCACTTTGGTCTGGAACGTCTCTGGCTCGGCTATGCCAATGGATGTTCCGGCCCCTTCGACGGAATCGAGCCCTACCCGCACTTGAGCGGACTGGAGGCCACGACCCTTGGCTCCTTGGCCCGTTTCATCGAGACCCTGAAAGAAACCTGGGAAACCCTGCGTACCCCTGCTCCCCCAGCAGTCTGGGTGGAGCGGGGACGCCATTTACTGGACCACTGGTTCGATGCGACCAATGAACTGGAAAATCTCAGCCTGGGCCTGTTGCACGAAGCCCTGAGTGACTGGCTGACCCTGTGCCAGGAAACTGGTTTTGCAGATCCGATTCCCCTTTCCCTGTTTCGTCGGTCCTGGTTCGATACGCTAGAAGAACCCAAGGAATCGGGCCGTTTTCTCAGCGGAGGCGTCACATTTTGCACATTATTGCCCCTGCGCTCCCTTCCCTTCGAAGTCATCTGCCTATTGGGCATGAATCTCGAAGCCTTTCCTCGCCGCTCTGCCGCGCGCCCGCACGATTTGATGCAATGGCCAGGCATGCCGCGCCCCGGCGATCGCGCCCGGCAGGAAGATGATCGGGCTCTGATGCTGGATACCCTGCTCGCCGCCCGGCGAGTCCTGTCCATCAGCTGGTGCGGTCGGGACCCGCGCGATGATTCCGAACGCCCTCCCTCCGTGCTGGTGGCCCAGTTACGCGACTATCTGGTGCGCGGTTGGCGCCCCGATGAAAGTCACGGGCATTCCGATCTCCTGGCCCAGCAGACTCAGGATCACCCCCTGCAACCCTTCAGTCGCCGCTATTTCGAGGAAAACCAGCCCCTTCACACCTATGCCGAGGAATGGCGTCGGATCTTTGACCCGGAATTACTGAAAGAACCTTTTCCTCCCCTCGCTCCCCAGGATCCACCCAAAACGCTCTCTCTCAAGAGACTGGGGCGTTTTCTCAGAAACCCGGTCAGGTTTTACCTGGAATCCATCCTGAATACGCATTTTGAGGAAACCCTGACTCCCCCGGACGAAGAAATATTCGAGACTTCGGGTTTGGCACGTTATGAATGGATCGATGCCCTGATCACCCCACCTTTTAACCCGCACGAATCGCAGGAACTGGAAACCCGGTTACAGCGTCTGTGTCGTGCCGGACAACTGCCCCTGGCGGAAATGGGACAGGCGGTCATGACCGAATTGCGCAGCACCGTCACCCCCATGCTGGAAACCTGGGGAGAATTGCAGGAACGTTATCCCCACCCCTGCGAGAAGTACCCGGTTCACCTCTCTTTTGGTGCCTATGAAATCCGGGACTGGCTGGAAGGCCTACGGGGAGAGGGGGACGGGAAACCCGCCGCATGGGTGGAACTCCATGCCTCCCGGGTCCTGGAAAAAAATGGCAAAGACCTGCAACTGCACAAACTGCTTCCCGTCTGGCTCCGCCACCTCGTTACCAGCGCCACGGGTCACGTGCTCGACTGTCATCTGGTGGCACAGGACACCTTGCTCACCCTGCGCGCTCCTGCACCGGAAGAAGCTCATGGGGTGCTTTCTTCTCTGATCGAACTTTGGCAGGAGGGCCATCGCCGACCGCTGCCGATGGCGCTCAAATCCGCTCTTACTCTGGTTCGATCCGACGATCTGGGCAAAGCCGCCCAGATCTACGAAGGGACAGACCATTCGCCTGCGGAAAAGGACCGTTATCAGGAACGGATCTACCCTACCTTTGCCTGCCTGAACCAAACGGGAGAATTTGAATCCCTGGCCCACTGTCTGGGGCCTCCTCTATGGTCCTGGGCAAAAAATGCCGTATTGACTCCCCTAGAGTCCTTCCATGAGTGACCCCCTTGATCCTCTGACCTTTCCCCTGTGGGGGAGTCGCCTCATCGAAGCCAGTGCCGGAACCGGCAAAACCTGGACCCTGGCTGCGCTCTATGTGCGTCTGGTGCTGGGACACGGCACCGCGAATCACGCCCCCCCCGGCGCGTTCCTGCCCGAACAGATTCTGGTCATGACATTTACCCGGGCGGCCACCCGCGAACTTTCCGAACGCATTCGAGTGCGCCTGGAAGAAGCCGCAGCCTGTTTCAGAGGCGACAGTCTTCCCACCGATGATTTCCTTCGTTCCCTGCTGGACGATTATCCTGAATCGTCGGCACGGCGCCGTGCCGCCTGGCGCCTGACCCTGGCCAGCCAGGCCATGGAGGGCGCCGCCATCCACACGCTGGACGCCTGGTGCCAACAGGTGTTACAGGACACGACTTTTGCCCATGGACAATGGTTCCCCGCCCAAATCACGGACAACGACGAAGACCTGATTCCCGCGGCTTTGCAGGATCTTTGGCGACAACGCCTTTACCCATTGAGCGGTTTGGAATTCCGGGTTTTTCTGGAGGACTGGAAAGATTTCTCCCGTTTTTCTCAACGCATCCAGAAAGATCTCCCAAAAAACACCCTCCCGCTCTGGTCGACGGAAAGCGTCAGCATTAACGCCATCGCCTGGACTGAAAAGCACCATGCAATGACCCATGAGTTGAAAACCCTGCGCACGCTCTGGCGTCCCCGCATCGAAATCCTATGTGCCTGGCTCGACGGCCAACTCCCGCCCAGTCAACCCGACACCCCTTTCAATCAAAAAACCTTCAAGGGGGAAACAGTACGTCAGTGGTGCGCCCGTTTACTCCACTGGTGCGAGGAAAACGGCCCGGCCGATCCCTGTCTGACGGAGGACCAGTGGGACAAACTTACGCCCAACGGACTCCAGGCACAAGTCAAGAAAAATTTTCAGATCGATCCCCCGGCGCTTTTTGACGAACTCCATGACTTCCGCACAGCGTTGCAAAACCTGAAAGACCAAAGGAAGCATTTGCATGACCTCATGGTGGAAGGTGTCGCCCTGCGCCTTGCCCAGCACAAGGCCCAGGTCCTGCGCCAGAACTTCACCGATATCCAGCAACGTCTCGACCAGGCCCTGCAGGGGCCGCAAGGAGAGGCCCTGGTCACAAGTCTGCGCCTGCGCTATCCCGTTGCCCTGATCGACGAATTTCAGGATACTTCGATGCGCCAACTGCGCATGCTGGACCGGATTTACGATCTGAATGCCAATACCTCGGAACGGGGGATCTTTTTGATCGGTGATCCCAAACAATCCATTTATGGTTTCCGCGACGCAGATATTCAGAGTTACCTCAAAGCCCGTACGTCCGTAGCGCCCCGTCATTACCTCCTGACCACCAATCATCGTTCGGTGGCTCCCGTCGTCGAACTCATCAATAGACTCTTCGAAGGCGCCGAACAACGGGTCGGACCCGGGGCCTTCCGCTTTCGTGCAAAGGATGATGCTCCCTTGCCGTTCCACCCCGTACAGGCCCGTGGACGGGATGAACAGTTGCTCTGTGACGGGCGGCCCCAGCCTGCCCTCACGGTGGCCTGGACCACGGAACCGGATAACCGGGGGCAATTATTCGAACGCATGGCAGAACATTGTGCGGAACATTTGGGTAGACTTCTAACCTCCGCCGCCGGTTTTTACACCAGCGGCCTCCAGGCCCTTCTTCGCCCCGCTGATCTGGCCATACTGGTGCGCGACCGTCATGAAGCCGCTGCGGTGAAAAGTGCCCTGGAACGACGAAACATTCCCTCGGTCTATCTGTCTGACCGAAGTCACCTGCTGGACTCTGCGGAAACCCCGGACATCCTTCTCTGGCTCCAGTCCGTGGCTCATCCCCGCAACCCCCGCCTTCTGCGGGCGGCCCTGGGCACCAGCACCCTGGGATTCTCCCTAGCTGAACTGGAACAATGGGCCAGGTCGGAAACCGCCTTTGAAGAGATATTGAATTTCTGGATGGAACTGCACCACTGCTGGCAGCGACAGGGAGTTTTATCCATGCTGCAGCGCCTGCTGCATCATTTCTTTCTGCCAGCCCGCTGGTTACAGGAAAAAGACGGAGAGCGTCGTCTCACCCAGGTCCTCCATCTGGCGGAATTCCTGCAACGCACCAGCGCCCATCTCGAAGGCCCGGAAGCCCTGATCCAGTGGCTGATCCACGAGCTTCAGACCCCCACCTCGAGCCCGGAAGAATTACGTCTGGAAAGTGATGCGGACCGGGTCCGTATCATCACCATCCATAAAGCCAAGGGCCTGGAATTTCCTGTAGTCTATCTTCCCTTTGCTACCTGTTTCAAACCCCAACCCGAAGCCGAGGAAAAGCGTCTCCAGGAAGATATCCGCCTGCTTTATGTGGCCTTGACCCGTGCCCAGCACGCCCTGTGGATCGGGGTTTCGCCCTTCAAATATAAAACCAGCGGCCCGCTGTTCTCAGCCAGTGCCCTGGGTTGGTTGTTGGGGGCCACCCCGGGCGCTCCTGCCGAAGAACTGTTGCCCCTGCTCCAGGAAACCTGGAAAAGTCTTCCGGAGGTGCACTTCACGGAAGCCAGTCTACCGTTGTCAGTCACGGGCTTCATCCCCCCGCCTGCCCCAGCGTTGCGCCCTGCCTCCCTGGTCACAGGCCCCTTCGATCGCGCCTGGGCCATTCACAGTTTTTCTTCCCTCACCCGTTCCCTGGCATTTGTGTTGCCTGATTCACCCACTGCACAACAAAACTCGCCTCTTCCCGGTACCAGCCCACGCCACCGTTTTCCACGCGGGGCCTGGGCCGGGAAATTTCTGCATGAACAACTGGCCTGGGCTGCCGAGCGCCGTTTTACCTTCGATACCGACCCTACATTGAATCTTCAGTTACATCAACGCTGCCTTCGTCAAGGCTGGGAAACTCATGCCGCTGACCTCGAGCAGTGGTTACAGGAAATCGCCCTGACCCCCATTGCCCCCAGTGGAGTGGCCCTGCGTGCACTTCCCCATACTTTCCAGGAAATGGAGTTCTGGTTTCCGCTCCAGCCCACCCATACCGAAGAACTGGATGACTTTTGCCAAACCCGTTTCTGGCCTGGTCACCCTCGCCCCCCCCTCACGGCACGGACACTGAAAGGATTGATGATGGGGTTTGCCGATCTGGTCTTCCTCTGGGAGGATCGTTTCTGGGTATTGGACTACAAATCCAATGCCCTGGGGGAAAATGATGCCGCCTATACCCGCACGGCTCTGAAGCAGGCCGTGCTCACTCATCGCTATGAGGTACAACTGGCGCTTTATCTATTGGCCTTGCACCGCCTTCTGAAAGTGCGTCTGGGATCCACCTATATCCCCCGCCAGCACCTGGGCGGCGGCATCGACCTCTTCCTGCGGGGTATCCAGGGACCGGAGCGCGGGAGCCTGCTCCTCGAATCTCCCCATGAGTGGATTGAAACGCTCGATGCCTTGCTCACCCCCGCGTTTCCTGGAATCTCTTCATGACCCCCGCCTCCCTTTTGGAACATCTTGAAACCTGGTACCGTCAGGGGAAGTTACGCCTACTCGATATCTCCTTTGCACGTTGGTGTTCCCGGCATGACCCCGCACCCACGCCCGAACTTCTGCTGGTCACGGCTTTGGTTGCCTATCTGGAAGGACGGGGGCACAGTTGCCTGGATCTCGACTCCCTTCTTCTGAATACCCTGACTCTGGGTACGGAACTGGAGGCAGAACTGGCCCAGGTACTGACCGGGTTGCCGCGCACCCTCCCTGTCTGGCAAAACACCCTGTACGGCAGCCCCTGTATCAGACCTCCCTCGTCCCCAGTCCCTTCTCCACTGGTTCTGGCGGAAAACCGTCTGTACCTGCGCCGCTATTGGCAGTACGAAACTGCCCTCAGCCAACAGATTCGCCAGCGTACCGACCCTGCCCTCTGGTCCCTTGATGCGCTGACCAACGCCCTTCCCTGGCTTCACGCCCTCTTCCCCGCCCATTCTGAAATCCATTGGCAACGGGTGGCCTGTGCCCTTGCCCTGCGCAGCCCCTTTACCCTCATCACCGGCGGACCGGGCACCGGAAAAACCTATACCGTCGCCCGTTTGCTAACTGTTCTCCTGAGCCAGTCCGCCCGTCCGGAAGCGCTGCGCATTGCCCTGGCCGCACCCACCGGGAAGGCCGCAGCCCGCCTGACCGAGTCTCTCCAGAAAGCCCTTCGTGAATTGCCTTCGAACCTGCCTGCGGCACTGGATATTTCGACCCTCATTGAACAGGTGGGCCCGGCTCGCACGCTCCACTCCTTGCTGGGCCAGGACTGGACGACTCGCCAGTTCCGCCACGATGCCGCGCACCCCCTCGACCTCGACCTCCTCATTGTGGATGAAGCCTCCATGGTGGATCTGAAAATGATGGTGGCGCTGTTTGATGCCCTCCCGCCCCGCAGCCGCATCGTGCTTCTGGGAGATCGTGATCAATTGGCCAGCGTGGAAGCGGGCGCTGTGCTGGGGGATCTCTGCCTCCATGCCGAGGCAGGACATTACCGTCCGGAGACGGCCACTTTTCTCTGTGCCCTGGGTGAACCACCCTTGCCAGAAAATCTGCGGGATAGCAAAGGTTCGGATCTGGCCCAATGCCGTGTCATGCTGCGTCACAGTCATCGCTTTGGTACCGCCATCGGCACCCTGGCCTTGGCGGTCAATGCCGGTGACGTCAACTCCGTCACCCGCTTGCTGAAACAGGAAACCCATTCCTCCTTGATCTGGAAGGAATGCGCTTCACCTCAGGAAGTGGTGGAGGTCGCCACCCGCCCCACGGAACTCTCCTATGGAAGATTTTCTCGACTGCTTCAGACCCGACCCGCCGCATCCGCCGATTTTGATGCCTGGGCTCTTTTGCTGCTCCAGACTTTGGACCAATTCCGTGTCCTGTGCGCGTTGCGCGAGGGCCCCTGGGGCGTGATCGAACTCAACCGTTCCATTGAGCAAAAATTGCGAGCCATGGGCGGACTCCAGCCCCAGGGCGAATGGTACGAAGGGCGTCCGGTCATCATTACCCGTAACGACGCCGACCTGTCCCTGGCCAACGGGGACATTGGTCTGACCCTGCGCTCTCCCCATCCGGCGCAGGGACTACGGGTCTATTTTCCGGATACGGCACGAACCCTGCGCGCACGGGCACCCAGCCGGCTCAACCATGTGGAAACCGCCTTTGCCCTGACCGTCCACAAATCCCAGGGCTCAGAATTCGAGCACACCTGCCTGGTGCTTCCTGCACCCCATCCCATCGTCACCCGGGAACTGATCTACACCGGCATTACCCGTGCCCGCCAGCGCCTTACCCTGCTCTGCGCAGACCCCAACACGCTGGAAGTCGGACTGGCTCGCCCCACCCAACGCACCAGTGGTCTGAAATTTGAGTCATGACCCCAGGTCCGTCCTTTGCCTCAGTGCCCCGAATCGTCTTCCATCTCCCTCAACGTCTCATCAATATCCGTTTGGTAGGGAGCCATGGACATCAACAGGGCATCCTGCTGACGTTGTTCCTTCTGTTGGTGCACCTTCTCCAGTGTCAAACTCACCACTCCCATACCGACCAACAAGAGTACCGAAATGATCAGCCACATCAATTTTCCAGTTTTCATGATCGACCTCCCGAGAAATCTCTTCGCTTCAACCTTTATCAAGCAAAATTGATGCCATAGGAAACAGGGCGCAGAATCCTGAAAAGTCCCCTGATTAAACTGTATTTTTTGAAAAGTTCGCGGCAGAATTCCGTGCGCCGCGCTGCTAAACGGTGCCAGTTCCGGTATGCCGGCGCCAAAACAGGGCGCCGAAGCCATGCGGGGCCTTCGATCCTTTGGTAAACTACGGATCGCCCCCTGTCTTCACTAAACCCATTGGCCCTGAGAGTGTTGTCCTGTGCATGAGAACGCGCTGTGAGTTTTGAACCGATCCGCATCCTGGCGGCCGATGATCTAAAAGCACTGGACGCGGTCATTCGCCATCACTTGCACTCTGATGTGGCGCTGGTCCGACAGATTGCCGAATACCTCATTCACAGCGGAGGGAAACGCCTGCGCCCTCTTCTGCTGCTACTCTGTGCCCGTGCCTTGGGCTATCAGGGCCATCATCACCATACGCTTGCTGCCGTCGTCGAATTCATCCATACCGCGACCCTGTTGCACGATGATGTCGTGGATAAATCTGATCTGCGGCGCGGACAAAAAACCGCCAATTCCCTGTTTGGTAACGAAGCCAGTGTGCTGGTGGGCGATTTCATCTACTCGCGCGCCTTCCAGATGATGGTTTCCGTCAATCAGATGAAAGTCATGGAGGTGCTGGCGGATGCCACCAACGTGATCGCTGAAGGCGAAGTGTTGCAATTGCTCAACTGTCACGACCCGGAAGTGGATGAATCCCGCTATTTACAGGTAATCCGCTACAAAACCGCCAAGTTGTTCGAGTCTGCAACCCGTCTGGCAGGGATTCTATCTGAGGTCCCCCTTCCCATCGAGGAACATCTGGCAACCTTTGGCGGTGAATTGGGCACCGCTTTTCAAATTATCGATGATGTACTGGATTATTCAGGCCAACTGGAGGATCTGGGTAAAAATCTGGGTGATGATCTGGCCGAAGGAAAAGCCACACTCCCGGTGATCCGCGCCCTCCAAACCGCCGCGCCTGCTCAGGCCGGCTTGCTCAGAAACGCCATTGAACAGGGGGGGGGATCCTCTCTGGAAGCCGTTGCCTGCATCGTCAGGGACAGCGGGGCCCTGGAGTATGCCCGCCAGCGTGCGTTGCAGTTCAGCCAGTCAGCCCTGGCTCACCTGAATCAGGCCCTCCCCCCCTCGACCTATCGGGACGCACTCCAGAAACTCACCTTGCTGGCCGTGGAACGCACTCAATAACTCACGATTCCTGCGATTTAAGGTGCACTTAAGGCAAATAGTGTCTAATCACTCCTGAGTCTGAGACTCCTCTGTGAATGGATTCATTTCCCCTTAAGGTGGCCCGCTGGGCCACTTCTTTTTATACAGATCGAATCCGGCCATTTCCTCTAGAATGTCACTTTCTTTGGGATGATTCATGAGACTTTTACTGGTTGAAGACGATCCTTTGCTGGGTGATGGTTTGCGCGTGGGCCTGCGTCAGGCAGGCTATGCCGTGGATTGGGTGGAAGATGGCCAGACCGCCAAATTTTCTCTGCAATCAGAAAATTATGATCTTGCAGTGCTCGATCTTGGTTTACCCAAAATTCCCGGCCTGGAATTATTGAAATGGTTACGCGCCCAAGCCATGACCCTTCCCGTTCTGCTCTTGACGGCGCGGGATACCATTCCTGACCGGGTCACCGGACTGGATGCAGGTGCCGATGATTATCTGATCAAACCCTTCGATCTCGACGAGTTAATCGCCCGTCTCCGGGCTCTGTCGCGCCGCGGCAGCGGACTGGCCACCCCCCTCCTCACCTACCGGGAGATCAGTCTCGACCCTGCCGCCCACCAGGTATTTAAAAACGATACGCCGGTGGAACTGTCTGCACGGGAATTTTCCCTTTTACACCAACTCCTGCTCAACATTGGCCGGGTTCAGACCCGCGATCAACTGGAAACCCGTCTCTATGGCTGGGGCGAAGAAGTGGAAAGCAATTCCATCGAGGTCCATATTCACCACTTGCGCAAAAAATTGGGCAACACCTTGATCCGAACCCTGCGTGGCATCGGGTATGTCATCGACAAACCCTGATCCTCCCGGACCCGTGCAGCGCACCCCATGAATTCCTTGCGCCAACGCCTGCTCCTGTTATTGTTGGGGGCCATGTCCCTCGTCCTGATCGTGGTGGTATTCTTTGACCACCGCTCGGCACGACAGGAACTGGACTCCCTCTTTGATGCCCAAATGGCCGAGTCCGCCCATGTTCTGCTGGGCATTGCGCAACGTACCCTCACGGAACGCATCGAGCACGGGATCGAGGACGAATCTCCGGTCACCCATGAGTATGAACAAACCATGGTCTATCAGGTCTGGAACCATCAAACCCTGATTTTGCGGTCTGCCACTGCCCCTGCCACCTTGATGGGGGCTTCGACCCAGCCGGGTTATTCCACGATCACCATCAATACCCATCGTTGGCGTTTACTGGTTCTGTGGGACTCGGCCCATGAACTCATGATTCAGATGGCCGAACCCATGCGTGGACGGGAACGACTGGCTCGTCAGATCGTTCTGAACATGTTGTTTCCCTCCGTGGCCATTGCCATTCCCCTGGTTCCCCTGATGATCTGGGTCATGGTCAATACCGGACTGCGTCCCTTGCGTCAGTTGCGGCGCGAAGTGGTTCAGCGCTCTGCAGACCGCCTCGAGCCTCTGGACCTGCTTTCCATCCCCTTCGAAGTCAAACCCTTGGCCACGGCCCTCAACGACCTGTTCGGGCGATTGCGCCACTCCATCGAATCAGAACGCCGCTTCACCGCCGATGCCGCCCATGAATTACGCACCCCGTTGGCGGCTCTACGTACCCAGGCTCAGGTCGCCCTGCGTTCCGTCATGGAGGAAGACCGCCACCATGCCCTGCATCAGGTGCAGCAGGGGATAGAACGGTCCACCCATCTGATCGAACAACTCCTCACTCTGGCACGCATTGACCCGGAAGAAGCAGGGACGCGTCATGACCTGGTGCTGATTTATCCCCTCGCGGCTGAGTCCCTGGCTTTTTTGGCGGGTCAAGCCGAATTGAAAAAAATAGAACTGCTTCTCAAGGGCGAGACTGCCCTGCGCATTTTGGGCCAAAGCGGCCATCTGAGCATCCTGCTGCGTAATCTGGTGGACAATGCCATCCGCTACAGCCCTCCCCGCAGCACGGTGGTTTTGCAGTTATCCCAGACAGCGTCCCATGAAGTTCAACTGGATATCACAGACAATGGGCCGGGAATCCCCGCCGAAGAAATGCAGCGGGTCATGGAAAGATTCTATCGCTTGCCCGGCAGCGGTCAACAGGGGAGTGGATTGGGTCTGTCCATCGTGCAACGGATTGCAGAACACCACCGGGCTCGTCTGAGCCTGGCTGCGGCCTCATCCCAGGGTGGGCTCCGGGTCACAGTGATTTTCCCCTCCCTCCCCCTCCTTCATTCCCCATCCTCCTCCCCATCCCCGCCAAGTACGGCGGCAATGGTGGAACGGGAGAATCCACGGTTGGTCAGATAGCGCATTTGTCGGGCCCGATCTGCGGCTGTTTCAGGGAACTGACCGAATTTCCGCGCCCATACTGCTTGGCCCGCCTTCAACTCATGGGCTCGGGCTTCTTCGAGCAGGGATGCGGCCAAGGCCGCAGGAACCCCTTGTTGCTGAAAATCCTGGCGCAGGCGCAGCACCCCGTGACGCTCTGCGTGTTTTCGCAGCAGAGCCTCCGCTGCCCGCTGATCTGACAAATACCCCTGGCGCTCCAGTTGGTCCAGCAGCGCCTCCAGATCCACGCACGCGGCAACTTCCTGCTTCAGGCGCAGCGCCAGTCCGTGCCGGGTATATTCGCGCCGCGCCAGGAGGCGCAGGGCTCGTTCACGCAACGTTGTCACTCTTCCTCAGTTTTTCCCACCGGCATTTCCAGTCCACTGGCAGAACGGATACGGTCCTCGATTTCCTGGGCCAGCGCTGGGCGCTCGCGCAGGTAGAGGCGCGTATTGTCCTTGCCCTGCCCGATCTTCTCCCCTTGATAGGCATACCAGGACCCGGATTTTTCAATTACCTTGGCCATGACCCCCAATTCGATGATTTCTCCCTCCCGTGAAATCCCTTCCCCGTACAGGATGTCGAAATCCGCCACCTTGAAAGGGGGAGCCACCTTGTTCTTGACGACCTTGACCCGCGTCTCGCTGCCAATGATCTCATCCCCTCTCTTGATGGAACCTACGCGCCGGATATCCAGTCGCACAGAGGCATAAAACTTGAGCGCATTTCCCCCTGTGGTGGTTTCCGGATTGCCAAACATAACCCCAATCTTGAGACGGATCTGATTGATGAATACAACCATGGAATTAGACCGTTTGATGTTACCGGTCAACTTACGCAATGCCTGGGACATGAGACGGGCATGGAGACCCACATGGGAATCCCCCATCTCGCCTTCGATTTCCGCACGGGGGGTCAGAGCGGCCACCGAATCCACCACCACGATATCCACAGACCCGGAACGCACCAGCATGTCCGCGATTTCGAGGGCCTGTTCCCCCGTATCAGGCTGAGAAATGAGCAGATCAGCCACATTGACCCCCAACTTCTGGGCATAGACCGGGTCCAGGGCATGCTCGGCATCGATAAATGCAGCCACCCCTCCCTTTTTCTGCATTTCAGCAATGAAATGCAAGGTCAACGTGGTCTTACCCGAGGATTCAGGCCCATAAATCTCCACGATCCGGCCCCGTGGCAACCCCCCCACACCCAGGGCCATATCAAGCCCGAGAGAACCGGTGGAAATCACCTCGATGTCATTTTCAACACCCCCGGCCCCCAGGCGCATCACTGCTCCTTTACCGAACTGCTTTTCGATCTGGGACAACGCAGCGGCCAACGCTTTGCTCTTATGCTCTTCCATGCCTGTTCCTCACTCTATCATGTGTCCAAGCACTCACTCTAGGCGCATTCCCGGACGAAATACCGTGCAATAAACGGATTCTGTGATGTTCATTCAACACAGGGCCAAAGACTGTAATTATATACAGTTACCCCCGACCGTCAAGGGGCTTCCGCCATTCATGCGAGCGCCGGTTTACAGACCCATTCCCACACGCCCAGCAAACCCTGGGTAATCGCAGCGGCGCGAATGGCGTGCCGGTCCCCCGGAAACCAGAAAGTATCGGTCCGGATCCCTCCCTGCCGTTCCCCCCAGGCCAGACAAACGGTTCCCACCGGCTTATGCGCCGTGCCCCCTCCCGGTCCGGCCACGCCACTCACAGCCACTACAATGTCCGCGCGACTGAGTTTCAGGGCACCTTCCACCATGGCGCAAACCACCGGTTCACTCACCGCACCAAATGCTTCGATGAGTGCCTCAGGGACCCCGAGCAAAGTGACTTTGCTGTGGTTACTGTAAGTCACCCAGGCACGATCGAACCACTGGGAACAGCCGGGAATTTCTGTAACCAGAGCGGCCATCCCCCCGCCGGTACAAGATTCGGCTGTGGCCAAGGTCCAGCCCCGTTGACTCAGGGCATCGCCCACCCGTTGAGCCAGATCTTTGTCCGATTTTCTTGGAAGCGGGTCCGTGGTCTCGAGATCCTGTTCAGAAGTGCCCATGCCATACCCCCTTTATATGCCAGAGTATCCACATTGCCAAAACGGCCGCCAAGGCATCGTCCAGCATGATCCCTACCCCCCCTTTGATTCGTCGATCAACCCAGCCAATCGGAAAAGGCTTCCAGATATCGAACAGACGAAACAACCCAAATCCCAGCATCCACCCAAGCCCCGTGGGTGGGGCCAGAAGAAGTACACCTGCACAGGCCACCACCTCATCCCAAACCACCGCCTTGGGATCCTCATCTTCCAGCGCCCGTGCCGTTGCACCACAGGCCCATATACCGAACAGAAACAAACCCGCCAAAAGCGACCATTGTACGCCCCAGGGCAGGGAGCGCAGCAATAAAAAGAGCGGAAAACCAAGCAAACTGCCCACCGTTCCCGGGGCCCAGGGGGACAACCCTGCCCCTCCGCCCAAGGCCACCCAGTGGAGTGGGCTTTCCTTCATGAAACTGGCGGTGGCACGTTTCATGAGGCCCCTGCAAAATGATCATATCCCCGCCAGGAAACTGCCACGGACTGGCCCTTCTCATCGCGTATGAATCGTTCCTCCGGAGCGGCGGTCACTCGTCCGATGCGGGTCAGGACCACCGTCCCGGCGCGCCCCAACGCTTCCAGTTGGGAACGCCGGAAAGAGGGTGCAGTGAAACATAATTCGTAGTCTTCTCCCCCCTGCAACACCCGGCGCTGCCAGTCCGAATCGGTGGACCCTGAAGGTTGAGCCGCAGAGGTGGGTATGCGTGCCAACTCCAGTTGGGCACCCACGCCGGAAGCCGTCAGAAGATGCCCCAAATCTGCCAGCAAACCGTCGGAAATATCGATGGCAGCGCTGGCCAAAGGGCGCAGGGCTTGCCCCAGAGCGACCCGTGGAGTCGGACATTCGAAGCGTTCCAGGGCAAAGTCTCGGGCTGCAGGCGCAAGATCCGGGCAACGTCCCAGGCGCCAGTCCAAACCCAGAGCCGCATCGCCCAAGGTACCCGAGACCCAGATATCCTCTCCCGCATGGGCACCACTGCGCCGTAACGCCTGACCGTGCGGAACTTCACCGATGATCGTCACTGCCAGAGCAAGGGGCCCCGCCGTGGTATCTCCGCCAACCCAGTCCACCTCATGGGCATCCAAAATCTTGCGAAAACCCTGGCTGAACGCGGCCACCCAGGATTCCTGGAAGGAGGACAGGGTCAACCCCAGCAAAACCCAACGGGGTGTCGCCCCCATGGCGGCCATGTCTGACAGGTTCACAGCTGCTGCTTTTTGTCCCAGGCGGTGGGGATCCATATCCGGAAAAAAGTGTTGCCCCCCCACCAACAGGTCGGTGGAAAGGGCCAATTCATGCGCCATCTGTGGCACGATCAAGGCGGCGTCATCCCCCCCCGCCAACAATGTATGTCGGGTAGGAGGATGGAAATAACGCCGGATCAGTGCAAACTCGCCCGTCATTTCACCACAGTCCCTCAGGAAGTTTTTTGACGCACCGGACGCTGGCGTTCCTCCGGACGTTCCTGCGCCACCAGACGATCCAGCACGCCGTTGACGTATTTATGTCCGTCCGTGCCTCCAAAACGCTTGGCCAAATCGATGGCCTCATTCAAAATGACGCGAAAAGGCGTTTCAGGAAAATGAACCAGTTCATAACTGGCCAGCCACAGGATGGCGTGCTCCACCGGGCTGATCTGCGTCAGGGGCCGGTCGATCAGCACGCTCAGCCGCTGATCCAGGGACTCCCGCTCCGTCATCACTCCTTTCAGCAACTCTTCAAGAAACGCCCGATCTGCGCGCATAAAGTGAGGTTGAGTACCGAGATGATCGATGATGGCTGCCCGTTCGGTGTCTGCCAGTTGCCACTCATAGAGCCCCTGCACCGCCAACTCGCGCGCTTGACGGCGTGCCGATTTCATAGTATTCCCCGCCGGATTTCTTCGAGCAGACGCACCATTTCGATGGCCGCCAAGGCGCAGTCCTGTCCCTTATGTTCGGCCCGGGCAAAGGCCTGAGCATCGTTTTCCGTAGTCAGTACCCCATTGGCAATGGGAATCCCCGTAGCCAGTTGTACGGCCGTAATCCCGGCCGCCGATTCATCCGCCACGATCTTGAAGTGATAGGTATCTCCGCGCACCACGCAACCCAAGGCAATCAAGGCCTGGAAGCGCCCGGTTTCCGCCAGAACCTTGAGAGTCAGGGGCAGTTCCAGGGCACCGGGCACACGCAATACCGGAATATCTTCTTCAGCCACGCCACGCTCCATCAGCGCCTTGCCTGTCGCCGCCAGTAGTTGTTCGCCAATGGCCTCATTGAAGCGGGCCAATACGATGGCAATGCGCAACCCCTTGCCATCACAGGCAATATCCGCCATGCTGGTATTCCAGGGTCTATTCCTCGGGTGTGACATATCCAGTAATCTCCAGTCCAAAACCTGCCATGCTGGGCATTTTGCGTTGGCGGGACAACACTTTCATACGCCCCACCCCCACCGCCCGTAAAATCTGTGCGCCTACCCCATGCAGGCGCGAGTCCCATTTTCGTCCAGGGGAAGGTGCCGATGTGACCTCCGCCGTGGCCCAGGCGATCAGATCCTGAGCATGATCTTCTCCGTGCAACAGTACGATTACGCCGCTCCCCGCCGCCACGATTTTTTTCATGGCGCCCTGTATGCCAAAGGAATGCCGCCCCACCCCGTCATCCAGAACATCTGTCACGGAAAAAGGCTCGTGCACACGCACCAATGTCTCCCGTGCCGCTTCGATCTGACCATGCACCAGAGCCAGATGGGTACGATGACCCACCGCATCATAAAATGCCACGACCTCAAAAGTGCCCTGGGGGGTATTCAAGGGCCGCGCCGCCACTCGTTCCACCAGACATTCGGTATGACTGCGGTAACGGATCAGGTCGGCAATCGACCCCACCTTCAGGCCATGCTCGCGGGCAAAGGGGAGGAGGTCGGGAAGACGGGCCATCTCACCGTCCTCCTTGAGGATCTCGCAGATCACCGCCGCAGGTTCCAAACCAGCCAACTGGGCCAAATCGCAGCCTGCCTCGGTATGCCCGGCACGGATCAGAACCCCCCCACGCCGCGCCATCAGCGGAAAAATATGTCCCGGCTGCACCACATCGGCGGGGCGGGCAAAACGAGCCACTGCAGCCTGTACCGTACGCGCCCGATCGGCCGCCGAAATGCCCGTGGTCACCCCCTGTGCCGCCTCAATGGACACGGTAAAGTTGGTGGTGAGGGGAGAACGGTTATCCGTCACCATGAGCGGCAAATTCAATTGTTGGCAGCGGGCCTCTGTCAATGTCAGACAAATCAGCCCACGCCCATAGCGCGCCATGAAGTTGATGGCTTCCGGGGTGACATGATCCGCTGCCAACACCAGGTCTCCTTCGTTCTCCCGGTCCTCATCATCCACCAGAATAACCATGCGCCCTGCCTGCACTTCGGCGATCAACTCCTCCGTGGGTGCCAGGACTCCCGTCCCCTGTGTCATCAAACTTTCTCCTTCCAAACCCCCCATTCTACTCCAAGGGAGGCGTTCCCGTTCCCTTGTCATCGGACCATTGCCGCGCGCGTTCGGCATAGCGCGCCAGCAAATCCACTTCCAGATTCACCCCGGCACCTTCCACCAAGCCCCCCAAGGTCGTAACCTGCTGGGTATGGGGGATCAGATTGACGGTAAAAAGCGCGCCCTCCACTGCATTCACCGTCAAACTCACCCCCTGTACCGTCACCGATCCCTTGGTCGCAATATAACGGGGCAAATCTCCTGGAGCCTCCACCTGCAAGGTGACACTTTCCCCGCAGGGAGTGAAACTGCGTACCCGACCCACCCCATCCACATGCCCGGTGACCAGATGACCTCCCAGCGCATCACTCAAACGCAAGGCCCGCTCCAGATTGATGCGCCGCCCCAACACCCACCCGGTGGTTCCTTCCAGCGTTACCCGTGAAACCTCCGCCGAAAAGGACTGCGCGCCCAGGGCAATCACGGTCAGACAAACGCCATTGACCGCAATGGACCCGCCCAGGTCAACCCCCTCCAGAGATAAGGTTGCCGTATCGAAGGTCATGCGCATCCCCTCTTCCAGAGGTTCCATACTCACGATCCGTCCCACCGCCTGCACTATTCCGGTAAACATGTCCCACTCCCTCGTACCCGTGCCCGAATCAGCCAATCTCGCCCCAGAACGCGTCGTTCCTCGACCTCCAAAACCTTCCCCTGGGCCAGTGAACTCAACGGTCGGGACCAATTCACCGCCCCCAGGGCCCCCTCACCCAGCAAGAGGGGCGCCTGAAAAATCAATACCTCGTCCACTAACCCTGCTTCCAGCAATGCGCCTGTCAAATGTGGGCCGGCCTCCAGCAATACCTCATTCAATTCCAATCCGCCCCATGCCCGTACCAGAGCTCGCAAATCCACTCGCCCCATGCTCGAAACCGGCAAAGGAACCACTTTTCCCCCCGCTGCTTCCAGGGCCCGTTGCCGTTCGGACGGAGCCGGATCGATACAGTAAAACCAGGACTGACCTCCTGTTTTCAGAACCTGGGCCGTAGCGGGGGTCTCCAGACGGGGATCCAGCACCAGACGTTGGGGTTGGCGCGTCGTCTCCACGGCCCGCACCGTCAACGCCGGGTCATCCTGCCTGATCGTACCACCACCGGTTGCCACCGCACAGGAACAGGCTCGCCACCGATGCCCCTCGGTACGCGCCTCCAACCCTGTGATCCATTGGCTGACGCCATTCCCCAGCGCGCTCCTGCCATCCAGGCTGAGCGCCAGCTTGGCCCGAATCCAGGGTCTTCCCTCGGTCATGCGCAACGTAAAACCGGGGTTGAGTTCTGCCGCTGCCCGTGCTTCCACCCCCACTTCCACGTCGATCCCCGCCGCCCGCAAACGGGCCAATCCCTGCCCAGCCACGCGCGGATTGGGGTCCTCCATGGCCACCACCACCCGTGCAATGCCCGCCTCGATGAGCGCATTGGCGCAGGGCGGGGTGCGCCCCCTATGACTGCAGGGTTCGAGGGTCACAAAGGCCGTGGCTCCCCGTGCCTGCGCCCCTGCCCCACGCAGGGCATGGACCTCGGCATGGGGTTCTCCGGCCCGCTCATGCCAACCTTCCCCGACGATCCGACCGGACTGCACCAGGACGCAACCCACCCTGGGATTGGGCGTGGTGGTCCAGTTCCCCCGTTGCGCCAGTTCCAGCGCCCGTCGCATGAAATGCACCCGGTCATCGGGAGAATCAGAGGTCACGGATCACGTCCCGGAAATCATCCAGATCCTGAAAACTGCGGTACACCGAGGCAAAGCGCACATAGGCCACCTTGTCGAGGTGACGCAGTTCTTCCATCACCATTTCCCCTACCTGGCGGGAAGTGATCTCCCGTTCTCCCAGCGCCAGCAAATGCTGGCGTATCCGTTCGATGGCCGCATCGACCCGTTCTGCGGGTACGGGTCGTTTATGCAGGGCACGCATGAAACTGACCCGCACCTTGTCTGCCGAATACTCTTCCCGCTGACCATTGGATTTGATCAATTGGGGAAGTCGAATGTCCACCGTCTCATAGGTGGTAAAACGCCGGTTACATCCCACGCAACGCCGACGCCGACGGATACTCTCGCCGGTTTCCGAAATCCTCGAGTCGATGACCTGGGAATCCATGGCACCGCAAAAGGGACATTTCATGGCTTGCCCTATTCCCCTGCCACGGTCATTTCCCCCACCAGGATGGAACCGCAAATCTTGGAACCACGCACCCGCACATCCGTTCCCACCCCCTGAATCGCGCGGAACATTTCCTTGAGGTTCCCGGCAATGGTGATTTCGTGTACGGGATACTGGATCTGGCCATGTTCCACCCAGAATCCTGCCGCACCCCGCGAATAATCCCCGGTCACCCCGTTCACTCCATGCCCCAGCAATTCGGTGACCAGCACGCCCCGATCCATCTGCCGCAGCAGGTCCTCAAAGCCACCGCCGAAAGGGGTGGCAATCAGGTTATGACTTCCCCCCGCATTGGCAGTGGAGCGCATTCCCAGTTTGCGCGCGGAATAACTGCCCAGAAAATATCCTTCCACGACACCATTATTTACCACCAGACGGGGATGTGTCGCTACCCCTTCATCATCAAAAGGTGCGCTGGCCAACCCTCCCGGCAGATGGGGTTCCTCACGCAGGGAAAACCGTTCGTCAAAGACTCTTTGCCCCAGACTGTCGGGCAAAAAACTGGTGCCCCGATAGAGTGACCCGCCACTCACTGCTCCAACGAAATGTCCGATCAGTCCGGAGGCCAGGGAAGCCTCGAAAAGCACCGGCACCTGCCGCGTGGACAGACGACGGGCTTCGAGGCGGCGCAACGTACGCTCTGCCGCCTGTCGCCCCACCTGTTCCGGGGACTCCAGTTGGTCTGGATGACGCGACGTGCTGTACCAGTAATCGCGCTGCATATCCTGATCTTTACCGGCAATGACGGCGCAACTCAGATTGTGGCTGGACCCGGCATACCCTCCCATGAATCCCAGGGTATTGCCGTAAAAAAAGTGGGAGTTCTGGGTATGCACCGTGGCCCCTTCCGAATTATTCAGACGCCGGTCCTGAGCAAGGGCCGCCGATTCGCAGCGGCGCGCCCAGTCGATGCCCTGTTCCACGCTCAGATCCCAGGGACGGAACAGGCCGAGATCGGGCCAGGGTGCCTGAGCCAGCAAGGCAGGGTCGGCCAACCCCGCAAAGGGATCCAGCGCCGTATGACGGGCAATGGCCACCGCCTTGTCCACGGTACTGCGCAAGGCCGCCGCCGAAAAATCCGAGGTACTGGCCTGTCCCCGCTGTGGCCCGAAATACACCGTCACCCCAAGATCCTTGTCACGGTTGTATTCGATGGTTTCCACTTCCCCCAGGCGCACCGTGACGCCCAGGCCGACTCCTTCGCTCACTTCCACTTCGGCTGCGCTGGCCCCGGCCTGGCAGGCCTGCTGAAGCGCCGTCTGGACCAGAGATTGAAAATACTCCTGAGAATAATGAAAAGGTGAATGATCCGACACAATAGAGATTCCTTTGCATATAATTCCGGTATCATAGCAACATTGATGGAATTCTGGAAAACCGTGCACTCCGAAGAACTGCTCAGCAAAACCCAACGCAAACGCGACATGGAAGCCCTGCAGGCCTTGGGAGAAGCACTGGTGGCTCTGAAGCCCCCCCAACTGCGCACCCTCGACCTGCCCGATCCTTTGCTTCAGGCCATTCTGGACGCCAAAACCATTCATGCCCATGGCGGACTGAGACGTCAGTTTCAATACATCGGCAAACTCATGCGCCACGTGGACCCTGCCCCTATCCGGGAATATCTGGATCGCCTGAATGGTCATTCCCATGCTGCCACCGCAGCCATGCACCGCACCGAGCGATGGCGCGAACGCATGATGGAGGATGTTTCCCTGGTGGATCTGTTTGCGCGCGATTACCCCGCGGTGGATCGTCAACATTTGCGCCAGCAGGTGCTGGCGGCTCAACGGGAGCGCATCCTGCACAAGCCACCCCGCCATTTTCGCGCGTTGTTCCACACCCTGGCGCCCTTTCTGGAGGCTGTCTCGCCCGTATCCCATGAAGAATCCGACCTCTGACCGTTTTTGGGACACCCCACCGGTGGTGCTCGACCCCTTGGTTCCTGCCCGTGCCACCCTGTTCTGGCTACATGGCCTGGGGGCCGATGGAAATGATTTCGTGACCGTAGCCGAAACCCTGGCGCTGACTCATCCTGCCCTCCGTCACATCCTGCCCCATGCCCCGCGCCGCCCTCTCACCTTGAATCAGGGAATGGTCATGCGTGCCTGGTATGATATCGCCCTGGAGGGCGAACGCTGGGTGCCCAACGATGATGACCTGCGGGTCTCCTGTGCCGCTGTCCAGCATCTCATTGAAAACGAAGTGCAGCGCGGGATCCCTGCCCGAAACATTTTCATTGCCGGTTTCTCCCAAGGCGGCGCCGTTGCGCTCACCGCCGGCACACGCATGCCCGTGCCCCTGGGAGGCGTACTGGCACTTTCCACCTATCTTCCCCTGAGCCACGAACTGGCCCAGCGAGCCCATCCGGCTAACCGCACCTTGCCCATTTTCATGGCCCACGGCACCCAGGATCCAGTTATTCCCTGGGCACAGGGCAACCAGTCGCGCCAATTCCTGGAAAGTGCAGGCTACCCCCTGACCTGGCACAGTTACCCCATGCCACACAGTGTCTGCGGGGAGGAGATTCACGACATGACCACCTGGCTCACCCCACACCTCTCCAAAAACCCCTGATCCATCGCGCTTCTTCACTGCTGTCCCAGTACCCCCGTGGGCATACTGGGAAGGTATGCGACTCCTTCTCTGTGCCTGGATCCTGGGCATCCTGGTACTTCAGGCTGCCCCCCGTCTCGTACCGTTGTCCGCGCTCGAGGGCGCGAGCCTGGTCTGGGCCCTCGGCGTGGGCGCGCTACGACATTGGCCTCGGGGACGCTCCATGCTCCTATTTCTCGCCTTGTTTCTGGGGGGACTTGTCATGGCCAATGAACGGGCTCGCCTGCGCATGGCACACCGCCTGCCGCCCCGCTGGGAACATCAAAACCTCACGCTGACGGGCACCCTCATTAGTTTGCCGGAAGGCCGCGCCGGCGCGCTTCACTTCAAGGTGGCCGCAGACCCGGGGTCCCTTCTGTTCCCCGCCGAAGTCGCACTGTCCGAATTCGCGCTCCCCCTCCATGACGCACCGGCAGAACTGCATCCAGGGCAACGCTGGCGTTGGCAGTGTCGCGTCAAAAGTCCCCACGGCCAGGTCAACCCCGGCGGATTCGACAGTGCCACCTGGGCGTGGAGTGAGGGCATACTGACCCAAGGCAGCATCGACCGGCGTACCCCACCCGTGTTCTTGGGGTGGTCCCATCCCGGCGGAATCAGGGGCCTTCATTTGTTCATAGAAGCCCAACGGGATCTCCTGCGTCAACGTTTGCGTCGCCAACTGAAGGACCAACCCTGGGGCCCGGTGCTGATCGCTTTGGTCATTGGTGACCAATCGACCATTTCCCCTGCGGATTGGCAATTGTTCTGGGCAACGGGGGTCGGCCATTTGATCAGCATCTCCGGATTGCATATCACGATGCTGGCGGGCCTCGTCGCCAAAGTCACCGGTCTTCTGTCCCCTTCCCTACGCATCCGCTGGCTGGCCGGGTGGCTGGGTGCCAGTGCCTATGCCCTGATTGCCGGATTTTCCCTTCCCACCCAGCGTACCCTGGCCATGATCACCGTCCTCACCCTCGCCCGTTTTCAGAAACGCCCACTGCCCCCTTCCACTCTCCTTCTCCTGGCCGCTGCCCTGACCTTGACCGGCGACCCCTTTGCCTCCCTCTCCCCCAGTTTCTGGCTTTCCTTTGGTGCCGTGTCCTGGATGGTTTATGCAGGTGCACACCAAACCGGGCGGTTACCTTTCTGGAAACAGGAAATCCACAGTCAATGGGCCGCCACCTGGGCCATGGTGCCCCTGCTGATCTGGCTGTTTGGGCAGGTTTCCTGGATCTCGCCCCTGGCCAATGCCTTTGCCATACCTCTGGTCAGCCTGGGCGTGGTTCCCCTGGCCTTGCTGGGACTGATCCCCGGACTGGGCTTCTGTCTGAAGATGGCCCATGCGCTCATGACGGGCACGGCCTGGGGACTGGACTGGTTGGTCCGCCACAGTGGTCCTCCGCTGGCTCTGCCTACCCCCACCCTGCCCGTTCTCATCGTCGCCACGCTGGGCGTGGGTTTCCTGCTGGCACCGCGGGGTATTCCAGGGCGTTGGGCCGGTTGCCTGGGACTGCTGGGACTGGTTGTCTCACCTCTGCCTCGCCCCGATCCGGGGGGACTATGGCTGGATCTGCTGGATGTGGGGCAAGGCCTGGCGGTGGTGCTGCGCACTGCCCGACATACCCTCGTAGTCGATACGGGACCGCGCGTCAGTTCCGAACAGGATGCCGGAGAACGGGTAGTGATCCCTGCCCTGCGCAGTTTTGGCGTTCGGCAACTGGACGGCCTGCTTCTCAGTCACGGTGACCTCGACCATAGCGGTGGATTGCATTCCCTGGTCAGCGCCTATCCCGTACCCTGGATCCTATCCCCCCTGCCTGCATCCCATCCCTTGTTGCACGGTATTCCGCATACACGGACGTGCGTGGCCGGAATGCACTGGAACTGGGAGGGGGTGGATTTTGAGATTCTGTATCCTGACCCTGAAGACCTGTCTGACCCCACCCTCAAGAGCAATGATCGAGCCTGCGTGTTACGCCTCACGGTGGGGAGGCTCCATGTCCTCCTCCCCGCCGATATCGAGGCACGCAGTGAACAGGCCTTGCTGGAGCGCAGCCCGGAGAAATTGCAGGCGGACGTCCTGATCGTGCCTCATCATGGCAGCAAGACCTCTTCGACTCCGGCTTTCCTGCAGGCCGTTGCCCCACGCTGGAGTCTATTCTCCGTTGGAGACCATAACCGTTTCAAGCATCCCAACCCCGTGGTCTGGATGCGTTATGGAGAGGCGCACAGCGAGCGTCTACGCACCGACCAATGCGGGGCTCTGGAACTGCATATGGCAGATCACCAAATCCAGGGAACCGTCCTGCGGGCGGTTTTTCCCCATTACTGGGAATCTCGCTGTCCGGAGACCGAACCCAAAGCACCCCCCCTTGAAGGACCTCACTGAAACGCCCATAATGAAAAGATGAATTCCATTTTTTCGATTCTGCCATGGTAGCGCGCACCGACGCTGGCCCCCTGAGTTCGGCCCACGGATTGTCCGGACTGGGCCTCCATGCGCGTTATCAACTGACAGAATCCTCTCTGATTGCCCAACTTTTTCAACTCATTACGGCGCAGGATCCTGCCGATGAAGAGGGCCAATGGGCGCTTCAGCGCGCCCTCACCAGCGCCCGTCTGCTGAGTGATCTGGAAGCTCATCCGGCGTGCATCGTGGTGGCCCTGCTGCGCGCTCTGCCCTGGTCACGACAAGAAACCCTGCCTGCTCGCCTGGATCTGGACCCGGAAGTCTGGACCCTGACTCAAGAACTGCACCGCCTGGATCACATCGTCAACACCCTGGACATTCAGGATCATCCAAAATCTTCCCACGAAGAACATATCGAAGGGATCCGAAAATTATTGCTGACCCTGGTCCAGGATATCCGGGTGGTGCTCATTGCCCTGGCCGAAAGAGTTTGGTTGATGCGCCGATCCACCTCGCTGGACGAACCCACCCAACGTCAACTGGCCCGTCAGACCCTCGACCTCTACACCCCTCTGGCCAATCGTCTGGGAGTCTGGTTCCTTAAATGGGAATTGGAAGATCTTTCCCTGCGCGCCCTCGAACCAGAGACTTACAAGACCATCGCGCACCAACTGGACGAACGGTTCATCCAGCGCGAACAGTACATTACCCAGTTGATCCGGACATTACAGGACCTCCTGCAGGAAAATGGCCTGGTGGCCACCGTGACCGGACGTCCCAAACATATCTTCAGCATCGTCAAGAAGATGCGTGCCAAGAACCTGTCCCTGGAACGAGTCTACGACATTCGCGCCGTGCGGATCATCGTGGATACCCTTCCCGAGTGTTATACCGTCCTCGGCTTGGTCCACCAGCGATGGGTGCCCGTTGCGGGCGAATTTGACGACTACATTGCCCGCCCCAAAGGCAACCAGTACCGTTCCCTCCATACTGCTGTCTATGGTCCGGAAAACAAGATCGTGGAAGTTCAGATCCGTACCCACGAAATGCACCGCGATTCGGAATTGGGCATTGCCTCCCATTGGCGCTACAAGGAAGGCGCGCGGGCAGACCGTTCCTTCGAAGAACGGGTGGTCTGGTTACGCCAGATGCTGGATTGGCAACGGGAAGCCGCCCTGAATACCGGCACTTCCCTACCTCCGGGAGATGAAACTCTCTTCGTGTTTACGCCCCAGGGACGCATCATCGACCTGCCCCAGGGAGCAACCCCCATCGACTTTGCCTATCACGTCCATTCGGAGTTGGGTCATCGATGCCGGGGGGCCAAGGTGGATGGTCGCATGACGCCCCTCAACCAACCTCTGAACAACGGGCAACGGGTGGAAATACTGACGGTGCGGCAAGGGGGTCCGAGCCGCGACTGGCTGAACCCTGCCTATGGGTATCTCAAAACCCATCGAGCTCAAGCCAAGGTACGTCAATGGTTCAAATTACAACATTGGGAGGAAGACCTCAGTCATGGGCGGACCCTCCTCGACAAGTGGATGGCGCGCACGGGCCAAACCGCTCTTTCCCAGGAACAGTTAGCCAATCAGGTCGGCTATGCCCGAACGGAAGATTTTCTGGTGGCCCTTGCCCGCAACGAGGTCACCCTGCGCCAACTGGACAATCTTCTCGCGCCGCCCGTGTCGCCACAGGAAATCAAACTCCCTCTGACCACGCCCGGCCCTTCCGGTGGCGACCAGGGGGTGCTGGTGGTCGGTGTGTCCCAGATCGCCACGAGCATCGCCAAATGCTGCAAGCCCGTCCCCCCCGAACCCATCCTGGGATTCGTCACGCGCGGACGGGGGGTCAGCATTCACCGCGCCAATTGCCGCAGCCTGGCTGCCCTTACCCATCAGCAATGGCAACGTCTGATTCCCGTAACCTGGGGAGAAAACACCCCAGCTCAACCTTTTACCACGGATATCGGAGTCCTGAGCCAGGACCGGCAGGGACTCCTGCGCGATATCTCCGAAGCCTTAACCCGTGAAAAAGTCAATGTCATCGGTGTCAACACCCACACCCATGGGACGCAGGCACGCATGCGCTTCACCGTTCAGATCGACAGTCTGGAACAGTTGGCCCGTACGCTCAAAACCTTGCAAGCCATCCCCGACGTCACGGCTGCCTGGCGTACCTGACCCCGCTCAAAGAGCCCTCAAGACTCCATCTTCCAAGCGGTAACGCCGATCCATACGATCCGCCAGTTCCAGATCATGGGTCGCCATAACCAACCCCGCTCCCTGGCGGCGGTTGAGGCTCAGGATCAGTTCAAAAACGTGCCATGCTGTCTGACGATCCAGATTTCCGGTGGGTTCATCCGCCAGCACGAGGGAAGGCCGGGTCACCAAGGCACGGGCCACCGCCGCTCGTTGCCGCTCTCCGCCAGAGAGTTCACCCGGACGATGGTGCAAACGCTGCCCCAGGCCCACTGCTTCCAACATTTCCGTTGCCCTCTGGCAGGCTAAAACAGAATCGATGCGCGCAATGGACAGCGGCAACATGACGTTTTCCAGGGCAGAGAATTCGGCCAACAGGTGGTGGAACTGATACACAAACCCCAGGTGGCGATTCCGTAAACGCCCGATCTGACGGTCACTCAAACCAGTCAAATTTTGTCCGCACAGGGAGACTTGCCCCTCATTGGGGCGATCCAACCCGCCCAGCACATGGAGCAGGGTACTTTTTCCGCTGCCGGAAACCCCCAGAATGGCAATCTGTTCTCCTTTCTGAACTTCCAGATCGAGACCACGCAGAACCGGAACTTCATCGGCAGCCAAAGTGAAATGCCGGGTTACGCCTTGGCACCGCAGGAGCATCTCACTCATAACGCAAAGCCTCAGCCGGTTGAACCCGCGCTGCCCGCCAACTGGGGTAGAGAGTCGCCAGCAGGGTCAGGATCAGCGCGGTGATCGCAATACTCAGCACATCGCCCTGTTGCAGGTCGGAGGGCAGTTCGGAAATAAAATAGATCTGGGGAGAAAGAAAATGCACGCCCAGAACTTTTTCGATGAAGGGCACGATGAACCGAATATTGAGGGCCGTCACCACACCCAATGCCACGCCAATGCCCATGCCGATCACGCCGATCAAAGCCCCCTGAATCATGAAAATCACCAGAATACTGGCGGGCGAGGCTCCCAGGGTACGCAGAATCGCAATATCGGCCTGCTTGTCCGTTACCACCATGACCAGAGTAGATACAATGTTGAAGGCCGCCACCGCCACAATCAGCAACAGGATGATGAACATCATGGTTTTTTCCAGGGCCACGGCATGGAACAGATTGGCATGTTCCTGGGTCCAGTCCGTCAGCCAGGCATCCACCGTCAGGGTCGACGCCAATCGATGCGCTACGCTCGGTGCCAGCATGAGGTCCTTCAACTTGAGACGGACACCCGTTACATTTTCTCCCATACGAAACAGTACCTGGGCGTCGTTCAGATGAATCAGGGCCAACCCGCTGTCATATTCGTACATTCCCACATGAAACAACCCCACCACCTTGAACTGCTTGAGACGGGGCAACATGCCCGCAGGCGTCACCTGACCCTGGGGCGTAATGAGCACCACCTTGTCTCCCACCGACAGATGTAAGGCCTGAGCCAGTTCCTGACCCAGCACGATACCAAACTCATGGGGCTTGAGATCGCTCATGTGGCCGGCCACCATATGCTGATCCAGGTCAGCCACCTGGCGTTCCTGCTCCGGCAAGATCCCCCGCACCATCGTGCCCTGGACCAGGTCATCATTGGCCAGCATGGCCTGTCCATTGACATAGGGGGCTGTACCGATGACTTCCGGATCCCGTCGGGCTTCCGCTGCCACTTTGGGCCAGTTGGCCAGAGACTGGCCGCTGCCAAAGATCTGCACATGGGAAGCCACTCCCAGAATGCGCTCGCGCATTTCCTTCTGGAATCCATTCATGACCGACAGGACCACGATCAGCGCCGCCACCCCCAGGGCAATACCTGCCATGGAAATGAGGGAAATGAAGGAGATGAAGTGGTTACGCCGTTTGGCCCGGGTATAACGCAACCCGACGGTAAGTTCAAACCACTTCAAGAGACTTCCTGACGCATCTGGGGAAAGAGGATGACATCCCGAATCGATGAGCTATCGGTCAACAGCATGACCAGACGGTCGATACCGATACCTTCGCCCGCAGTGGGTGGCAAACCATATTCCAGGGCTCGGATATAATCGGCATCATAGTGCATGGCTTCCTGATCGCCCGCTTCCTTCTGGCGTACCTGGGCTTGAAAACGTTCTGCCTGATCCTCGGCATCGTTCAATTCCGAAAAACCGTTGGCCAGTTCCCGGCCCACCACGAACAATTCAAAACGTTCAGTGATTTCAGGGTTCGTATCACTGCGCCGGGCAAGGGGCGAGACCTCCGCCGGGTAGTCGACGATGAAGGTCGGTTCAAAGAGAAGCGCTTCCGTGGTTTCCTCGAAAAGTGCCAGTTGGAGAATGCCCACGGAAGCACGGGCAGGCACCTTGGCGCCCAGTCGGGTCAATTCCTGCACCAGTTCCACCGGGTCATTCAGGCGTGTGGCCGTATAATCGGGATGATAGGTTTCCAGAGCCTGCGCCAGAGTCAGGCGGTGAAACGGCGGTCCCAGATCCAGTGTCCGTCCCCCGTAACCGAGCACCGTGGTGCCCAACACTTCCTGCGCCACGAAACGCAGCAAGTCTTCCGTCAGGTCCATGAGCGCGCGGTAGTCCTGATAAGCCGCATAGAACTCGATCATGGTGAATTCGGGATTATGACGGGGGGACAACCCTTCATTGCGGAAATTTCGATTGATCTCGAACACCCGTTCCATGCCCCCCACCACCAGACGTTTGAGATATAACTCGGGGGCAATGCGCAAATACAAATCGCAGTCGAGGGCATTGTGGTGCGTCACGAAAGGACGGGCCGCCGCTCCCCCGGGAATGGGGTGCATCATGGGGGTTTCCACTTCCAGAAAGTGGCGCGCCACCAGAAACTCGCGCACTTTTTGCACGATTCTGCTGCGCTGGATGAATACCTGGCGAGAATGTTCGTTGGTAATCAGATCCAGGTACCGCTGCCGGTATTTCTGTTCCTGATCGGTCAGCCCATGAAACTTTTCCGGAAGGGGACGCAGGGATTTAACCAGCAACCGTATCTCCGTGACCCGGAGCGTCAATTCCCCCATACGGGTTTTGAACAGCGCGCCCCGTACCCCCAGAATATCGCCCAGATCCCAGTGCTTGAAGGCCTGATAGACCTCCTCTCCCACCTGATCCTTCTGCAAAAAAATCTGGAGGCGGCCCGTGCCATCCTGCAGGGTGGCAAAACTGGCCTTTCCCATGAGGCGCTTGAGCATCAGACGACCCGCCAGTTGCACCGGCACTTCCCGCACCTCGAGATCAGTCTCGCTCAACGCGCCATACTGTTCGTGCAGAGGAGCCGCTTCGTGCGTACGCTGAAAATCGTTGGGAAAAGCCACCCCCATGGAGCGCAGAGCCTGCAATTTGGCGCGCCGTTCCTGAACCAATGTATTATCTTCTTCGTGCATCCCGTCACACTCCCTGCTTCAAACTGGCTTCGATGAAGCCTTCCAGATCGCCATCCAGTACGGCTTGGGTATTGCCTACTTCCACGCCGGTGCGCAGATCCTTGATGCGTGATTGATCGAGCACGTAGGAACGAATCTGGTGCCCCCAGCCAATGTCCGTCTTGCTGTCTTCCATGGCCTGTTTTTCCACCGTACGCTTGCGCAATTCGGCTTCATATAACTTTGATTTCAACATGGCCATGGCTTCTGCACGATTGCGATGCTGGGAACGGTCGCTCTGGCATTGGACCACGATCCCCGAAGGCGCATGGGTAAGACGTACTGCCGAATCGGTCTTGTTGATGTGCTGACCGCCCGCGCCCGAGGCGCGGAAGGTATCGATACGCAGATCAGCCGGGTTGATTTCCACTTCTATGGAATCATCCACCTCGGGATACACGAAAACAGAGGCAAAGGAGGTATGGCGACGGTTACCGGAATCAAAAGGGGATTTGCGCACCAGGCGATGAACCCCCGTCTCGGTTCGCAAATGACCAAACGCATAACTCCCCGTCAATTTTAGGGAAGCACTCTTGATGCCCGCCACTTCACCCGGCGACTCCTCCAGAATTTCCACCCCGAATCCCTTGCGCTCGGCATAGCGCACATACATGCGCAACAGCATGGCCGCCCAGTCTTGGGCTTCCGTCCCGCCCGAACCCGCCTGAATATCCAGAAATCCATTGGCCGAGTCCATGGGATGGGAGAACATCCGCCGAAACTCCATGACGCCAACCCGTTTGTCTATGCCGGCCAGATCCGTCGCAACGGCCTGCAGGGTTTCTTCATCGGCCTCTGCCAGGGCCAACGCAAAAAGTTCGTGACTTTCCTCAAGGGCCTGAGTACACCCATGCACTTCGTCCACCACTTCTTCCAGCATCTTGCGTTCCCGCCCCAGTTCCTGGCTCCTTTTGCTGTCCTGCCAAAGCGCCGGGTCTTCCGAAAGATGAATGACCTCGTTCAGGCGCTCGACTTTGGCATCGAAGTCAAAGATACCTCCGCAGGGCCTGAAGACGCACAGTCAGGTCCTGTTGAAGGGTTTCCAGAGCATTTAGTTGTTCCGCTTCCATGGAATAAAATTCTCGCCAATAAAGCCTTGGATTATACCTCGGTAAGCCAGTCCCTGACCATCAGGATTCGCGCAGGGGACGCACCCCCGGCATCCCCATCAAGGGCAAAACTTTACGCCAGAACCGCCAGCGCTGGGAATGGCGCAGAACTACCTGTCCGCTGAAGCGTCCTTCCAGCGCTACCAAAGTCAGGGTTTCGAGGGTTCCCTGGCGCAACTGATCCTGCCAGTACTGCCAGTGCGTCTCCAGAAACTCCTCGAGGGCGGCCATCCATCCCTCCGCATCGCCATAGTCCGAGGGGGCACGCAAGGTCTCCACCACTTCCTGCGCCGACTGGGTACAGGCCTCATCCCATAACCAGACTCCGCTGATCACCCGCCGCCCCTGCGCCTGGCGAGCCTGGTTGTGGGGGTGGTCATGCAGGACCATCTGGATCTCGTTGAAGCGGGCTTGCCACAGACCACGCTGGGGCCCGCGCGGCAAGTGACCATCGATATTGCGTCCAACCCGCTGCCGGGGGGGCGTCGTCTCGATCTCCGGGAGGGAGGGGAGACCCAACAGCCAACGGGTCGGCGTAACCTCATGAAAATACAGGCCATCCATTGCAAAATGGGCATTGAGATCTTCCCGTAACCCGCGACTTTCCTCTGCGCTCAGCTCAAATGTATAATCATCGAGCAAAATCAACCCGTCCCCTTCCACATGCAAGTGAACGGGATCCGCACATAACCAATGGGGTGCCGCGTGGAAAATTCCCGCTGCTTGGGCGCGGCGCGCACTTTCCCAGGTGGTTTCCTGGTTGGGAGGCCACTGGGCCAAAGTCAGGGGCCGCTCAAAGACTTCTCGGTCCCCCTGGCTCCAGGCCTTTTCCAATGCCGGAACAGCAGGCACCGCCGAATCGGGCAAAGCCGGAAACAGGCCCGGCACCACCAACGTCTTATGAACCGACATGATCCACCCTGAAACCACTCAAATCATGGGCCATGGCTTCTTCGATACGAACGGTTACAAACTCGCCAACCTTGAATCCCGCAGCAGGGGCAATGGCCACGATGCCGTCAATTTCTGGCGCATCGGCCGCACTGCGCCCCACGGCCCCCCCCTCGGGCGTCAATTCATCCACCAACACCTGACAATCGCGCCCCACAAAACGTTGCAGGCGTTGCGCGCTGATCTTCTCCTGGCGTTCCATGAACCGTGCCTGGCGCTCCTCACGCACAGCCACAGGTACGGGATCCGGCAAAGCATTGGCCGTAGCCCCTTCCACCGGAGAGTAAGCAAAACAGCCCACCCGATCCAGTTGGGCTTCCTCCAGAAAGTCCAGTAACTGCTGAAAGTCCTCTTCCGTTTCTCCTGGAAACCCCGCAATGAAGGTACTGCGCAAGGTCAGATCGGGACAGTCGCGACGCCAGGACTGGATGCGCTCCAGGGTCCGTTCCACATCTCCCGGTCGTTTCATGGCGCGCAGGATGCGCGGACTGGCATGCTGCAAAGGGACGTCGAGATAGGGCAAAACCAGCCCTTCGGCCATGAGCGGAATCAGTTCGTCCACATGGGGGTACGGATAAACATAATGCAGGCGCACCCAGACCCCCATCTGACCCAGGGCACGGGCCAGTTCCGTCATACGGGTGCGCAGGGGACGACCCTGCCAGAAGCCTGTACGATACCGCACATCCACCCCATAGGCGCTGGTATCCTGAGAAATCACCAATAACTCCCGAACCCCGGCCTGAACCAGATGTTCAGCCTCCTGCAGCACTTCCCCGAGCGGACGACTAACCAGATCACCGCGCAGGGAAGGGATGATACAGAAGGTACAGCGATGATTGCACCCTTCAGAAATCTTGAGGTAGGCATAATGAGCCGGGGTCAATTTGATCCCTTGGGGGGGAACCAGACTGGTGAAGGGATCATGGCGCTGCGGGAGATGTTCGTGTAGCGCCTGCATCACCCCCGCCTGGTCATGAGGTCCCGTAATTGCCAATACCTGAGGGTAGGTCGAAAGAATCTTGCCTGCCTGAGCCCCCAGACAACCGGTAACGATGACTCGCCCATTTTCCGCCAGCGCTTCTCCGATGGCGTCCAGAGACTCCTCAATGGCGGATTCGATGAAGCCACAGGTGTTCACCACCACCACATCCGCTCCCTCATAGTCCCCCACCACCTCATACCCCTCAGCCCTGACCTGAGTCAGAATGCGTTCGGCATCCACCAATGCCTTGGGACATCCCAGGGAGACAAAACCGACGCGTGGTACGGAAGAAGCGGAAGGTTGACGGTTCACCACAATAAACTCCTTGACAGTCAATGGATCCCACAGAGATGCAGAACCCTTTTCCTCTATGGTAGCAGAGGACAAAAAAAACCCGCAGAGTCTGTTCTGCGGGTTGAAGCCTCTATCGAAAGGAAACCTTTGCAATAAAGGAGGAGGAGACAAAATTCTGGCCAGAAATCAAGGGGATCTGACACCCCGCTGCGTCTATGTTGCAGCGCACAATTGCAAGGTTACCGGAGCAAAAGTTTCTTGTCAATACTTTTTTGTTGCATCGCAACATCACCGGCCTGTTTAAAATCTTTGGATCATCTCATTGTTTTATTAATATTTTATTAAATATCCCACTCTAATCCCTGATTCATGGAATAATGCCCCCTATTGTGCTGCACCATACACAGGACAAAGCCATGGAAGCCCCACGAGTGATCAAGAAATACCCCAATCGGCGCTTATACGATATGCGCTCCAAGCGGTACATCACGCTTTGCGAAGTCAAAATATTGGTTCTCGAACAGACTCCCTTCCAGGTCATCGACGCCAGAACCCAACAGGACCTGACCCGCTGCATCCTGATGCAAATCATCCTGGAAGAGGAATTGGGCAAGTCCCCCCTCTTCAGTTGCGAGATGCTATCCCGGATGATTCGCTCCTATGGCAACGGCATGCAACGCTTTCTCGGTCATTATCTGGAACAGGGATTGCGTTATGCGCTCGAACGATCTTCGCAGGACAACACCGGCACCGACCTCCCGGACCCGCACCCCGCCAGCGATGGCCTTTCCCTGCAGAATTTGATGGGGCACCACCTGGATCAGATTACCCAGTTGTTCCACACATTGCAGCAGCAAGTCAACAATGCTCCCGTTGCGACCTCACTCCAGGATCAACACATGAGCCCAATGAATGGAAGCCACACCGAGCACGATCAATCCCATCTGCAGGGCGGAGGTACGCAGATCCACCCGGCGATGTAGCCCAGGAATCAGGTCAGCCACCGCCACATAGATCATACTGGCTGAAGCCAAAGCCAGCAGGTAAGGAACCCATTTTTGCAAGGACTGCAAGGCCAGGCAGGCGATGACCGCTCCCACCAAAGTGGCCATGCTTGAAAACAGGTTGAAGGCCAGGGCGCGCGGACGGGACATTCCGGAATGCAGCAAAACCAGGGCATCCCCCGCTTCCTGAGGCAACTCATGGGCAATGATGGCCAGCGCCGTCACCATCCCCAAACGAGTATCGCTGACAAAGGCTGCGGCAATGATGATGCCATCCACGAAATTGTGAACCGAATCCCCCACCACCACCATGGCCCCCGTCCGCCCCTGAGGCTCATGGGCGTGGGCATGGGCGTGGGCTTCCAGTCCGGCCACATCATGGACATGAACGTGCCGCCAGAGCACCAGTTTTTCCAGCAGAAAAAAAATCAGGATTCCCACCAATACCGTGGCTGAAACCGCTTCCGGGCTGGCCTCATGGTGAAAAGCATGGGGCAGGATTTCCAGAAAAACCGCTCCCAGCAGGGCCCCAATGGCGTAACTCACCAACAGGGGAACCCAGGCAGGACGGGCAGTATAAATGACCAATGCCGCGCAGAGCATTGATAATACGCCGGCCACTACCCCCGCCAACATGGAATTCATCAAGGGTGTCATGGAAAGAACATCGGGAAGATAACCCTTCCATTATACGCTTCCCTCTCTCGTCTCATGGTTCTGCCATCCAGATGACGTGTCCCATGCGCCCCGCCCTCAAGCCCTCCCTCCGATAGGAGTAGAACGCTTCATTTTCCTGGACAGTGCAATGCCCCCCGCCATAAATCCGGGTGACTCCCAGCCGAGCCAGGCGCAAGCGCGCCAATGCATGGAGATCTGCCCACCATCGCCCTCCCTGACCGGAACGGAATGCCTCCCCGGATTCAGGCTGAGCGTCAAGGAAGTGCGCCCGCACCTCTGAGCCCACCTCGAAGGCTTGGGGCCCAATAGCCGGCCCCAACCAGACCAGAATGCCCTCGGGATTTACCGCCATGGCTTGCAAGGTATTTTCCAGTACACCGGCAGCCAGCCCCCGCCATCCTGCATGTGCTGCGCCCACCACAGGCTCCCGTTCATGACAAAAGAGTACAGGCAAACAATCTGCCGTCAACACGATACATCCGACACCCGTCCGCCGGGTCACGGAGGCATCTGCCCCCTCCTCCATTTCTTTCTGATCCGTTTTAACTCCCACCCCATGCACCTGGGTCAACCACCACGGTTGTATCTGCAAGGTCCGGGCCAATGTTTGTCGGTGTTGGTTCACCTGCTCAGGGGCCGTTGCCCCCTGCAAACCCAAATCCAGACCGCGCCGGGTACTCCAGGTACGCACCCAGGAGGGGGCGGGCCAGTCAACCGGCCCCCCCGGCAAGAGCGCCTTGGATCCTTCACACATAAACAGCCTCTTCCAGCACCTCGACCAAACGGGCCATGTCTGCGGCCAGGGGAATATCCCAGGCACAGGGCTGCCGGGTATCAGGATGCAGGAATCCCAGATGAAACGCGTGCAGGGCCTGTCGTCCAAAATCCCGCAAAGCAGCGCTGCTGCGCCCATCAAGTGCAATGTTTTTTCCCTTGTAGACAGGATCCCCCGCGAGAGGAAACCCCAAATGCTCCATATGCACCCGGATCTGATGGGTACGGCCGGTTTCCAGGCGACATTCCAACAAGGTATGACAGGGCAAACGCCGCACCACCTCGTAGTGCGTGACGGCGGGACGCCCCGCCGCCGTAATGGCCATGCGGGTACGCTGCGTGGCATGACGGCCGACGGGCGCCTCTACCCTTCCTCCCTCCCGCACCTGTCCCTGAACCAGCGCCCAATAATGTCGATGCACGGTGCGTGCCTGCAACTGACGCACCAACTCTCCATGGGCCGCCAGCGTCCGTGCCACCACCATCAATCCACTGGTGTCCTTGTCGAGTCGATGGACGATGCCGCTGCGGGGCACCTGCGCTACCGCCGGATCATGAAACAACAGGGCATTCTGCAGGGTTCCGCGCCAGTTGCCATGCCCCGGATGCACCACCAAACCTGCGGGTTTATGGATGACTCTGAAGGCTTCCTCCAGCGCCACGGTTTCCACAGGGATATCCTCCGGAACGACTTCTTCCGAAAAGACTTCAGGTTCGGTCTCCAGCCACAGGCTTTCCCCTCCCCAGACGCGCGTCTTCTGCTGCGCCAAAGCCTGGTTCAACCGAACCCGTCCCGCTTCGATCTGAGCCTGCCAGCGGGACCGTGACCAATCAGGAAAAAGACGGGCCAGTGCCTGATCGAGACGCAACCCCCCGTATTCCACGGGAACCTTCAATTCCAGCGGTTCATTCTCTTCAGGACTGTTATAATGGAAAGATTGCATGGTGAGAATTTTCATGAAACACTCCAGTGTACTCCGAAACGTTGCCCTGACTCTCGTCGTGGCCCTGGTGGGCTGTAGCGAACTGGAAAAAAGCGATGACCCCACCAAAAACTGGTCGGCATCCAAACTCCACAGCGAGGCTAAAAAAGATCTGCAGGAAGGTAACTATGAGCAGGCCGCCAAACTCTACGAATCCTTGCAGTCCCGCTACCCCTACGGCACCTATTCCACTCAGGCCGAACTGGAGCAAATTTACGTCTACTACAAACAACATGAATCTGCCTCGGCGGTCAGCGAAGCAGACCGGTTCATCAAAGCGCACCCCAATCACCCGGCCGTGGATTATGCCTATTACATGAAGGGGCTAGCCAACTTTAGCGACGATCTGGGGATTTTTGGCATTTACACCGACAGCGATCTGGTACAACGGGATACAAAACCCACCAAGGATGCCTTCGATGCCTTCCGTGACTTAATCACCCGCTTCCCCAACAGCCGTTACGCCCCCGACGCCATCATTCGCATGAAATACCTGGTCAACTCCCTGGCGCGCAACGATGTGGCCGTGGCACGCTATTATTATCGGCGCCAAGCCTACCTGGCCGCGACGGATCGGGCTCTGAATATTCTGAGGAACTATCCTCATACCGCAGCCCAGGAAGATGCGCTCGACATCATGGCACGCAGTTACGATGCCATGGGACTCAAGGATTTGAGTCAAGACACGGTGCGCGTCCTCAAACTGGACTTCCCGAACAGCCATTACCTCACTACCCAGGGCGATCTGACCAAAAAGATCGAATGGTGGCGCTTTTGGCAGACCAGCGCCAATCAGTGAGCCACCACCGGCGGCGGTGACGTAACCGTCCGGTACTGGTAAAACACCTCATCCGGGCGCACCATCCCTAGTTCGTGACGCGCCCGTTCTTCAATGGCGTCAGAACCCGACTTGAGATCCGCCACCTCGGCACGCAAGGTTTGATTCCGCTTTTCCAGCGATTGGTTCAGGGCGCGTTGCCCCTGAAGTTGGTGCTTCAGATCCTGACGCCGAATCCAGCCCCCTTTCCCCAGCACCAATCCATAACCCAGGGAAAGAATCAGACCAACCATCAACCAGCGTATCAGGCGAATTGTGGTCGGTGACATGGCTCAACTCCGTGGTTAACTGCGCCGTGCAAAAACGGTGGATCCCCCATAGGTGGCCACCGATCCCAGGGCTTCCTCGATGCGCAGCAATTGGTTGTATTTGGCCAAACGATCAGAGCGTGACAGGGACCCGGTCTTGATCTGTCCTGCCGAACTGGCGACGGCGATATCCGCAATGACGGTGTCTTCGGTTTCACCGGAACGGTGAGAAATGACATTGGAATACCCTGCTTTTTTGGCCATTTCTATGGCAGCAAAGGTTTCCGACAAAGTGCCGATCTGATTGATTTTGATCAAAATCGAGTTGGCAATGCCTTGTCGAATGCCTTCCGCCAGAATCTTGGTGTTGGTAACAAAAATATCATCCCCCACCAACTGGATGCGTCGACCCAAACGCTGGGTCAACAATTGCCAACCGGCCCAATCTCCCTCGGCCATGGCATCTTCGATGGTGACAATGGGATAGTTATCCACCCACCGCGCCAGATAGTCCACCAATTCAGCGGATTCCAGTATTTTTCCTTCCGCCCCGAGATGATAGCGACCCTCCCGATAAAATTCCGAACTGGCACAATCGATCCCAATGGCTACCTGTTCGCCCGGACGGTAGCCTGCCGCTTCAATGGCCTGCATAATCAGTCCCAGACCGGCTTCATTGCTGGGCAGACGCGGGGCAAACCCCCCTTCGTCTCCCACCGTGGTCGGCATCCCCTGAGCATCGATCAGTTTTTTCAGGGCATGGAAGACTTCCGCACCATAGCGAAGGGCTTCCCTAAAATTCGGCGCACCCACGGGTACGATCATGAATTCCTGCATGTCCAGACCATTATTGGCATGGGCACCCCCGTTGATGACATTCATCTGGGGAACGGGCAACTGGACTGCGGCGGACCCACCCAGATAGCGGTAGAGGGGCAACCCCGATTCCTCTGCCGCCGCCTTGGCCACCGCCAGCGACACGGCCAACAGGGCATTGGCCCCCAGACGCGCCTTATTCTCGGTTCCGTCCTGTTGTATCATGATCTGATCGATTTTTGCTTGATCCGTCACATCCCAACCCGCCAGGGCTTCGAAGAGTTCCCCGGTGATGTGGGATACTGCGTTCAGAACCCCTTTGCCCTGATAACGTGCGGCATCTCCATCGCGCAACTCGATGGCCTCACGACTACCAGTGGAGGCCCCCGAAGGCACGCCGGCTCGACCCCGCGCCCCTGCCTCCGTGATCACCTCGGCTTCCACCGTGGGGTTGCCCCGTGAATCCAGTATTTCCCTTGCCTTGATTTCTACGATTGCGCTCATGACTGCTTTCCCGTCCTTGACCTGCTCAAATTAATCGGTAGCCCCAACCCCTTTCAAGAGGACAGGGTCTGTTCACTCAACCCGCGCTGTTTGACCACAGCATCCAGCGCCATCAAAGTTTCCAGCAACTCGTGCATCCGCCCCAAAGGCCAGGCATTGGGGCCATCGGATAAGGCCTGTTCAGGGCGGGGGTGGGTTTCCATGAACACGCCCGCCACGCCCGCTGCCACCGCCGCGCGCGCCAGTACGGGGACAAATTCCCGCTGACCGCCGCTGGCTCCCCCCAATCCGCCGGGCAACTGGACCGAATGGGTGGCATCAAACACGACGGGACAGCCCGTCTCCCGCATGATCGCCAGCGAACGCATATCGGATACCAGGTTGTTATAGCCGAAGGAAACGCCCCGTTCACAAACCAGAATATTGTCCTGTCCACTGGCGGCACGCGCCTTGTCCACGACGTTTTTCATATCGGCGGGGGCCAGAAACTGCCCCTTCTTGATATTCACCGGCTTGCCTGCCGCAGCCACCGCCGCGATGAAATCGGTTTGTCGACACAGGAAAGCCGGAGTCTGCAACATATCCACCACCGCCGCCACCGCCGCCACATCCTCCCGTTCATGCACGTCCGTCAAAACAGGAACCTGCAAATCGCGCCGAATGTCCGCCAGGATATCCAGCCCTGCCGACTGCCCCAGACCCCGAAAGGACCGTCCTGAACTCCGGTTGGCCTTGTCGTAAGAGGCCTTGAAAATGAAAGGAATCCCCAGAGAGCGGGTGATTTCCTTCAATTGACCCGCCACTTCAAAGGCCAGGTCACGGGATTCGATCACACAGGGACCCGCAATCAAAAACAACGGATGCGGGAGACCGGCTTCAAAATGAGCGATTTTCATGGGGCAGTGGGTTCCGCAACCGCCTGATGGTATACCAGAGCGGCTGCCACAAAGGCGGTAAACAAGGGATGTCCATCACGGGGAGTGGAGGTGAATTCGGGATGAAACTGGCAAGCCACGAACCAGGGGTGGCCCGGCAACTCGATCATTTCGCACAATCCTTCCTGCCCCGATTTTCCGGAAAAACGCAAACCCGCCTGGGTCAGAGATTCCACATACCGGCTGTTGACCTCATAGCGATGGCGATGTCGCTCGACGATGCGTGCCTTTCCGTAAACCCTGCGGACCAAGGATCCTTCTTCCAGCAAACATTCCTGCCCCCCCAGCCGCATGGTCCCCCCCAGATCGGACTGAACGGAACGTTGTTCCACCCGCCCATCTGCAGTACGAAATTCGGTGATCAATGCAATCACGGGGGCCGGGGTCAAAGGCATGAACTCAGTGCTGTGGGCTTCCTGGAAATGGGCGCAATGCCGGGCAAATTCCACCACAGCCAACTGCATACCCAAACAGATTCCCAAAAAAGGCAGGCGGCCTTCACGGGCAAACTGAATGGCGCGAATCTTTCCTTCCACCCCACGCTTGCCAAACCCTCCGGGGACCAATACTGCATCCATCCCCTCCAAAGTGCCCAGACCTTCGCTTTCCAGCCGTTCCGAATCCACATAGTGAATGTGGATTTTGGTTCGCTGGTGAATTCCGGCATGGATCAATGCTTCAGAAAGGGACTTGTAGGATTCGGTCAAATCCACATATTTGCCCACCAAAGCAATGTTCACCTCGTGCAAGGGGTGTTCCAAAGCCTCCACCAGAGCATCCCAGGGAGACAGATCGGCTTCCGGAACCTCCAGAGCCAGTTTGCGACACACAATGCGGTCCAGATGCTGACGGTGCAAGCCTCCGGGGATGCGGTAGATGCAGTCCACATCCGGTGCGGAAATAACGGCTTCCACGGGTACATTGGTAAACAGGGCAATTTTGCGCTGTTCATCAGCGGGCACGGGACGATCCGCCCGACAGATCAAGACATCCGGCTGAATACCGATCTCGCGCAACTCCTTGACCGAGTGTTGGGTCGGTTTGGTTTTGATTTCTCCCGCAGAAGGCAGATAGGGCAAGAGGGTTAAGTGGATGAAACAGCATTCCTCACGGGGGGCTTCCACCGCCATCTGGCGAATGGCTTCCAGAAAAGGCAGGGACTCGATATCCCCCACCGTCCCGCCGATTTCCACGATGGCCACCTGGGCATCTCCGGCCCCCTGACGAATGCACTGCTTGATTTCGTCGGTGATATGAGGAATGACCTGAACCGTCCCGCCCAGATAATCCCCCCGTCGTTCCTTGCGGATCACGCTGTCGTAGATCTGACCCGTCGTAAAATTATTGCGTTTGGTCATCCGCGTGCGCACAAAGCGCTCGTAATGCCCCAAATCCAAATCGGTCTCGGCACCATCCTCCGTGACAAAAACCTCCCCATGCTGGAAGGGACTCATGGTCCCCGGATCCACATTGATGTAAGGGTCCAACTTGAGCAATGTCACGCGCAACCCACGGGACTCCAGAATGGCCCCCAGGGATGCAGCGGCAATACCCTTCCCCAGGGAAGAGACAACACCACCAGTCACGAATATGTATTTTGTCATGGGCAAGGGCAAGAAAAGGTTGAGCGATTATACCACCGCCCTCACTTTTTCAGAAATTCCTCCAAGGCTTCAACGGACATAGGACGCCCAATCAAATACCCATGCACTACTGATTTTTAGCGGCAATTGCCGACAGTCCTGTTTTATCCGTCAGTTCATTCAGTGAAAAACTGGCGAACCCCATTGCCAATTTGGCATCAATGAATCGGCTTGCCGCCCCGATTGAAGAAGAATTTAATTCGTTATACATTTTCGCAATGTAGCACATCTCGCTTCAATGCGTGAATAGAATATATTGATCACAAGTTTCCACTTCGCATTTTTTTCATGGGACTCAGACAGGGATTCGATTGGCCTTTTCTCGTTAAGTCTTGAAGGTACGGGTTTGCAGATCCATTTCCCGAACCAATGCGGACAATACCCGTTCGGCTTCTTCGATGGTCTGGACCACCACGGCATTTCGCTCGGCCCCCTGGGCAATCTGTTCGATGCGATTAGCCACTTCCCGCCCCTCTGTGCTTTGGGACTGGACAGCGGCGACGATATCCCCGACCCCAGCCATGATCTTTTCCGAACTTTGGGCAATATCATCAATGGTGCTGCCCGCTTTTTCTGCCATTTTTTCACCGAACCGCACCTTGTCCACCGCCAACTGGATGCGCGCGATGGCTTCCTTGGTTCCTTCGCCAATATCCTTGGAAACCTTGCCGATCAAAGCCCCACTCTGGGCGCTCTGCCCCGCCAACTTGCGGACCTCATCCGCCACCACGGCAAACCCCCTGCCTTGTTCGCCCGCCCGAGCCGCCTCGATGGCTGCATTGAGCGCCAACAGATTGGTCTGGTCCGCAATCTCCTTGATGGCGTTCACCAACTCGGTAATCTGTCCCGCGCGCTCACCCAACTGACGCACCGATTCGGAAGCCTGTAACACCTCATGGCTGATGGACCCCATATTGTCCACCACTTGCTCCACGATGTCCTTGGCCCCGGACAGGGACCCCGCTGAAAGTTTCTCCACCATGCGCGCATTGTCCGCCGTGGCATCGATACTGGTGGACATTTCTTCTACGCTGGCTGCCGCCGCCTGTGCCGCCTCCGACTGCCGGGTAGATACCTCCGAGGCCACCTGGACAGCCTGATTCATCTGGCGCGTACTTCCGCTGATGTTGCGCGCCGTGGCGCTGATTTGATCGATCACCGCCCCCATCAACACTTTGGTGGATTGAATTTCGCAAAGCAATCGACCGGTCTCGTCTCGCCCTGAAATATCCACCATGCGACTGAAATCGCCATCCACAATTTCTTCCAGATGGGTGGAAACCTCATTCAGGGGAGCCGACACAAAGCGCCGGGCGACCCAACCAAAAATAAAGAAGAGCAAGATTTGCAACACCACTTGGGTCGTCACCATCAGGAAGGTGATCAAATACAGCCGATGAAAGTTTTCTGACAAGTCGATGGTCAGATCAGAAGCTCCATTGGACGACCCGACTTCCACCACATGACAATTCAGACAATCCGTTTCATGAAAATTATGGCTTTCGATGTAAGGGGTAATGACGCGCATCAGAGGATGCCCATCTACCCAACGAATGGCCGCATAGGGCAACGACTTGCCCGCCTTGACGGAATTTTCGATGGTCTGTTTGATCAAAGGGTCATCCAGATGCTCTTCCGGCAATCCAGGGCCAAACTGGTTCACCACCTGGGGCGTACGCACCAGTCGCAGGGCCGTGAGTTGCTGCCCCTCGATGATCTTTTTGATCATCAACTGGCGGTTATGGGGATCGGTAATGGCCCCCGTGACCATCAACATATTGGCACTGTCGATGACCTGCATCGCCACTCCGTGTCCCTTTCCTGCCGCATCGTCGATGATGGCTTTACGCAGTTGCTGATAGGCCACCACGGTGGCCGTCGTCAGCAAGACAAGGAGAACCGGCTGAACGGCCACTTGCATCTTGATCCGGATGGGGAGCCGGGCAAACCAGCGCCGCAATGAAAATCTCTGGGCCGGAGGATGCTCGGGGTACTGACGATAGAGCGCCTCGGCTGCACTCACTTCTTCACGGGAAGGCTTACGCCGCAGGGACAGGTAACCCACCACTTGCCCTTGACGAAAAATCGGGGACACGGTGGCCCGTACCCAATAGTGGTCACCACTTTTGGCCCGGTTCTTGACGATGCCCCGCCATGGATAACCGGCCTTGATGGTCTTCCACAAGTCCTCGAAAGCCCAGCACGGCATATCCGGATGACGCACCACATTATGACTGATGCCCACCAGTTCGGCACGGGTAAAACCGGATATCTCAACAAAGGCATCATTGACCTCAGTGACGATCCCCTTGAGATCCGTGCGGGTGATAAACACATAAGAAGCGGGGTAATCGATCTCCCGTTGCGTCACGGGGCCATTGTTTTTCATGAGTATTCCCTATTTGAACCTTGATCTGCACCCATACCCGTACTATCGGATGATCCAACCCGAACTTGAGGGGTTTAACCACAATCTGTAGCATACCTGTAACATACCCCTTCTGTCTCTGTACAAAAACAGCACTTTCCTGCCTCAATTCTCCCCTTCACTCCCTTTCCAAAATCCTGCCGCAGTGCGACAATCCTCCCTCGCCAGGGGAATCATCGATGCCTTCGCCTGCCAACTTCTTTTTTCAGCAACCTGTTCTCTCAACCATTCCAGGCCGGACGTGACCCTGACCCCTTTTCTCGACCTTTTGCACGCACGAACCTCCAGCTCCACTGTTTTCAACCCCTGGCGAGACACAGACCCCCTCAATGACGCCAGTCCGGCGGCACCGCAGCACCGCCTCTCCCATCTGACCCGCTATCTGGAGGAACGCCGGAACCGGGCGCACTGGATCCTGATTGCTGAAGCGCCCGGTTACCAGGGGGCCAAGTTTTCCGGTTGTGCGATGACCAGTGAACGACGCTTGCTCGAAGACGCGGGCAGCCAGAACGCCGCCCCGACCCAGCGCTTTTTTTCAGGGAAAAAATTCCGTACCAGTGGGACGTTACTTTCCAATGGCCGACAAAATCCCGCAGGGGCTCTGGAACCTACCGCGACCATGGTCTGGAACACGATGCTGGGACTCGGCCGCAGCCATGACTTTGTCCTGTGGAATGCCTTTGCCTGGCATCCCCATCACCCGCTCAGCCCCCTCACCAACCGTACCCCCACGGATGCGGAACTGGAGTCGGGCAAAGATACCCTCAGGGCCTTTCTGACCTTATTCCCTCAAGGCCACCTCGTTGCCATCGGACGCAAGAGTCAGGCAACCCTGGCTTCCCTTGGGATAAGCGCCCACCCGGTGCGCCACCCCGCCAACGGGGGAGGCAGGTTATTCCATCAGCAAATGCGCGAACTTCTGGCCGCCAGCGCCAATCCGTAAAGGGCCACCTGGTCCGTCAGAATGACCTGTACCGGCATGGCTTCCAGCAGGGGGCGCATGCGACCCTTATCCACGAAAGACTCCAGAAAACCGGGTTGGCGTAGCAGGGGCAAGATTTTGGGGGCAATCCCTCCCCCTACATACACTCCTCCCCGACTCATCACTTTGAGCGCCAGATTGCCTGCCTCTGCGCCATACAAACGGACGAACCAATGCATCAATTCCACGCACAGCGGATCCGTGGCTTCCAGTGCCGCCTGCGCCAATACCGCGCCTGCGGAGGCTCCCTCCAAAGCCGCCTGTAACCAAGCAGGGATTGAAGAATGTTCATGGGCCCGCAAAAACTCGTGAAGCTCAGGCAGGGCCATCCCCGAGACCACCCGTTCCCAACTGACATGGCCATGGCGCGCCTGAAGAAATCGCCAGAGCGCCATTTCCCGCTCCGTACGGGGGGCAAAAGAAGCATGTCCTCCCTCCGTGGCGAAGGGGTGAAAGCGGGTTCCATCCCAATGAATGCCTGCCTCACCCAACCCCGTCCCCGCTGCAATCACCGCGCGATTCCCCTCAGAGGGCACCCCTTCCTGCAAGGAAAAAAGTTCATCCCCCCTCAAGGCAGGCAACCCCCAGGCCACGGCTTCCAGATCATTGAGCAAAATGCACTGGACCCCGAAGCGTTGGCGTAGCGCTGCACTCTCCACCACCCAGGGCAGGTTGGTCACCTGTGCGCGCTGCCTGGAAACCGGGCCCGCCACCCCCAGAGCAATCCCTTCCACCGGGAAACCCACCTGGGTGACGTATTCTTCCAGCACGAGTTCCAAAGTGGCGTAGTGCAAACTGGGGTACGTCCGTACCTCTGTCAACACCACCACCGTACCCTCCCCCTCGGCCAAGGCCAGGCGCGTTTTGGTCCCGCCAATATCCCCCACCAGAATTCGTTTCATCGCTCTCCCAATGTCGAATCGTTCACCTCTGAAGGTCGTCCTCGAGAGCCATTGTACAATTGAAAGAAAAACCCGTACTTGTGGTTGTTTCATCAGTCGTCACAAAAATGATTGACGAATCAAAAAAGTGTTACTACAATTTGCTTCATGCACATTGAGTTCGACGCCAATAAAAACGATACCAACATCCATACCCGAGGTCTGTCGTTTGAACGGGCAGCGAATTTCGATTTTGAGACTGCGGTCTTTAAGCAAGACACCCGGCGCGACTATGGCGAGATTCGCCTTCGCGCACTGGGCTACCTTGATGGCCGCATCCACTCACTGGTGTTCACCGAAACTGCCAAAGGCATTCGGATCATCAGTTTTCGTAAGGCTAACAAGCGTGAGGTACTGACGTATGCACAAGAAACCAAATCCTGAACTGATTGACCATGACAACCCGGAATGGACGACGCAGGACGTCAAAACCGCCAAGCCCTTCTCCAGCCTGCCCGCAACTTTGCAGACCAAGTTACGTAAGCGTGGGCCGCAAAAGTCACCCCCCAAAGTGTCAACCACCCTCCGCCTATCTCCTGATGTGGTGCAGGCCTTCCGGGCTTCTGGAGATGGCTGGCAGACACGCATCGATGCGGCATTGAAGGACTGGCTGCGCACACATTCGCCTGCATAAGTGGAAAACAGAGTGAAAAATGCCCCGCCGAAGCGGGGCAAAGATACAACCTTTTTGCCCCCATTAAAGCGGGGGCGGTGATATTTTAGCGCAGTGACTGCACGTAGGCGGCCATGGCGCGTTTTTGTTCCTTGGTCAGAGCACTGGCCACCATTTCCATCACACCACCGGTGGGCCGCTCAAGCGCAGAATCCGGCACATTTTCCTTGCCATCCGAGGTCTTGGCATCGCGATCGAACACGTTCAACTGTTTGTACACATAGTTGGCATGTTGTCCCGCCAGGCGTGGGATCACCCCATTGCCTTCTCCATTGGAACCGTGACAGCCCATACAGGCAGGCACGCCCTTGTCCAGCAACCCTTCGTTGAAAATCTTCTGGCCTTCGGCGATCAAGGCAGCATTGCTGTGGGCGGGGTTGGGCAGAGGTTTCTGGTTGGAGTAGAACGTGGCCAACTCATCGATCTGCTTGGGCGTAAAGTTGCGGGCGATCCCCCACATCATCTGCTGGGCAGCGGGATCCTTCCGGGTCTTTTCATGGAACGCCGTCATTTGAGCAACCAGGTAATCCTTCTGCTGACCCGCCAGATTCGGGAAGGTCGGGTTGACGGAATTACCGTTGACAGAGTTTCCAATGTTGCCGTGACAGACCGAACACACCTGCTGAGCCAGCGTATTGCCGGTTACGTTCGGGTTCCCCAGATTCCGGCTCTTGGTGATGCCGGTGGAACAAGCCCCCAGCGCCAGTGACAAGGCGGAAAGGGTCAGAATGGTCTTAACATTTTTCATATTCATCCCCTATTAATAAATGAACCCGACGTACAGCATGGAGGTATTGAAGTTCGCTGGACTGAACCTGGCACCACCAAAGGAAAGATTACTTCCGCTAGACACCCCGCCCATTTCGGTATAGTAGGTGTACATGTACCCGATGCGCAGGTTCTGATAGGGCTGCCAGAAAATATTTGGGGTCCAAGATTTCCAGTTAGGATTCCCCGTAGCAGCACCAACCCCATTAACCCCCATACCATACAGTCCAGCATCATTCGATCCTGAAGCGCCGGCATAACTCAACTGAGCCCCGTACTTTGCTTCATAGACGTAGGTAGCGTCTATATAGGTTTCGGTCAGGTTATCGGTCGCATTAGTCGCTGTAAACCCCTGATAGTTAGGGGTACCCATTGCATTATTCATAAATTCTCGTGTCACCCGGGCATGAGCCGCAAAGTAATGGGGATCGAGGACATACTGATACTGGGCATCCACTCCCACGTCATGGTAGGCACTGGCAGGTCCTCCGGGTTGCGAGAATGTATTTGTTGGCGCTCCATAGAGTGGAGTTCCGTAAACATAGGACATCATCCCGTGAACCCCAGCCTCGAAACTGTTGGCGCCCCATTCCTTGTTGTAGGCAAAGCGGAAGTAAGGAGAAGGCTCGAGCAGTGACGTTGCCCCGCTACTCCCGACCGAGGTTGCGCCTGCAGTCAGCACGGAGAAGGGACCGTGGGTGGGTGACTTGTAAACTGCCAGTTCACCGTACCAGGTCTTGTCCTTGAAGAAATAGCCTCCCACCCCCACCGCAGCGTGCTGGGAGGTTTCTCCCATCAGATACGTGGTGGGTGCTTGAGCATTGCCTGTGTCGAAGTAATTGATCCACTGCGATTCCCAAGCGCCAAAGTTATTCCACACGTCAGACATCATGGCACGGTTGTTGACGTAAGCCCCCAAAATCAAATCGCTGTTGGGGGTGACCGTACGATCGGCATAACGGAATTCCGTATTGTCGATCGCTGCTGCACCATAACCCGCCTGGGTTCCATCAGCCTGCATGTTGGAGTATTTCTGCCCCGTCCATTGCATGAAGGCCCCGAAGTTGTCGGTGATCTTGCCGCCGGCAAACAGACTCACCACCTGCAGATCGGCTGCCGATGAAGGCGCATTTCCATTATTGCCATGGGAAGTATTGTTGTAATACTGCTTCGCACCCTGCACCATGATGGCCACAGGCGGATAGTCATTCTGAACTTCCAGACCGTCCAGATTGGGGCGGTTGCCCATGGTGTAACCGGTCAATTTGAACATACGACCGAGTGAAGTCAGTTGCGGGAACATGCCCCCAACGTGACAGGCCACGCACTTAAAGCCGGTTTGCCGAGCAAAGACCGGAATGGCATTGGCGTCCATGGATACCACCACAGATGCCGTGCCCAGCAGCAACAGGGCTGAGCCCTTTGCCTTTCCAAGCAGGTTGGATACCTTCATTCTGAAACCCCCTATGTTTTTCTGTAGGAACCGAGTTGGTGCATCACGCCCCGAAATGGAGCGATTTGCGCCAGGTCAAAAATTAACACCGGCTTAATGGGTCTGTAAATAGTTTTGTAACAATTGGTAAGAAAAAATTCGTGGCGTTGTTTAATTACAACAACCCGTCCGAGAGCACAATAAAAACGGCCTTCCCCTTGGGAGGGAAGGCCGTTTTTTTGGACGTGCGTTTTGGTTTAGAGAACGCTCTTGACCGTGGCGGCCACCTTGTCGGCGGTCAGACCAAAGTACTTGAACAGGGCACCGGCGGGGGCGGATTCCCCGAAGGTATCGATACCCACCACGGCACTACAGCCATACTTCCACCACAGCGCCGTACAACCCGCTTCCACCGCCACCTTGGGCACATGTTTGGGCAGAACGGAGGCGTGGTACTCGGCGTCCTGCCGGTCAAAGACCGAGGTGGAGGGCATGGATACCACCCGTACGGCAATGCCTTCTGCTGCCAGAAGTTTTTGCGCTTCCACGGCCAACCCCACTTCCGAACCGGTGGCGATGAGAATGGCCTGCGCCGCTCCGTCGGCTTCCTTCAGAACATAGCCCCCCTTGCTGATCTCGATGATCTGCTCAGGCATACGGGTCTGGAACGGCAGGTTTTGACGGCTAAAAATCAGGGAACTGGGTCCATCCTTGCGACGGATGGCCGCATCCCAGGAAACCGCCGTTTCCGTGGTATCACAGGGACGCCAGACATCCATGTGCGGGATCAGACGCAAACTGGACACATGCTCGATGGATTGGTGCGTCGGACCATCTTCCCCCAGGCCGATGGAATCGTGGGTGAACACGAAGATGCTGCGAATCCGCATCAGCGAGGCCATGCGCAGGGCATTGCGACTGTAATCCGAGAAGGTCAGGAAGGTTCCGCCATAGGGGATGAACCCGCCGTGCAGGGCCACCCCGTTGAGGATGGCGCTCATGCCGAACTCCCGCACCCCGTAACTCAGGTAATTTCCGGGGGTGGTGGCATTCATCGGCTTGCTGCCACTCCAGTTGGTCAGGTTGGATCCCGTCAAGTCCGCCGATCCTCCAAAGAACTCGGGCAAAGCGGGACTCAAGGCTTCCAGGGTATTCTGGCTGGCCTTGCGAGTGGCGATGCTTTCTGCCTTGTCCCGACACTTGGCCACGAATTCCAGTGCTGCCCGTTCGAAGTTGGCCGGCAGATCCCCCTTCATGCGGCGCGTGAACTCTGCTGCTTCGCTGGGGTAGGCAGCCTGGTAGGCCGCAAAACGCTGGTTCCATTCAGCCTCCTGAGCCTGCCCGCGGGCTTTGGCATCCCACGCCGCATAAACTTCCGCAGGAATTTCAAAGGGACCATAATTCCAGCCAAGCATCTTTCTGGTCGCAGCGATTTCCTCATTGCCCAAGGCGGCACCATGCACATCGTGGGTCCCCTGCTTGTTGGGGCTGCCCTTGCCGATGATGGTCTTGCAGCAAATCAGGGTGGGCTTGGTACTGGTTTTGGCGGACTCGATGGCCTTCGATACCGCCTCCACATCATGTCCATCAATGGGCCGAACCACGTTCCAGCCATAGGCTGCAAATCGTCCAGGTACATCTTCCGAAAACCAGGGTTCTACATGACCATCGATGGAGATGCCATTATCATCCCAGAAGGCGATGAGTTTATTCAGCCCCAACGTCCCTGCCAGCGAGCAGGCTTCATGGCTGATCCCTTCCATCAGACAGCCATCCCCCATGAATACGTAGGTATGATGATCCACAATGGTGTGACCCGGCTTGTTGAACTGTTCTCTCAACAGGCGTTCGGCCAAGGCAAAGCCCACCGCATTGGTGACGCCCTGACCCAGGGGGCCGGTGGTGGTTTCCACCCCCACGGTGATGCCATACTCCGGGTGTCCAGGGGTCTTGCTGTGCAATTGGCGAAAAGCCTTGAGTTCGTCCATGGGCAGATCGTAGCCCGTGAGGTGCAACAGGGCATAGAGCAGCATGGAAGCATGACCATTGGACAAGACGAAACGGTCACGGTCCGCCCAATGAGGGTTGCTGGGATTATGTCTCAAATGCTGTCCCCATAGGGCCACGGACATTTCTGCCATGCCCATGGGCGCACCGGGGTGGCCGGAATTGGCTTTTTGCACCGCATCCATCGCCAGTGCGCGAATGGCATTGGCCATCGTTGCCGTGGAGGTTGTACCTTGCGTCATGATGAAATCTCTTGTCGATAAGTTTAGGATAGAAAAAGGGTTTGGCGCGCCGGGGTCTTAACGCACCTGGGGCTTGAGTTCGCCCTTGGCATAACGATCCCCCATGACTTCCAGAGAGATCGGCTTGATCTTGCTGGCCTGTCCGGCACTGCCAAAGGCTTCGAAGCGGGCCTTGCAGATGCCCATGGCGGCCTTGCGGGCTTCGGCCAGGAACTTGCGCGGATCGAATTCTTCGGGCTTCTTGAACATGAGTTGACGCATGGCTCCGGTCATGGCCAAACGGATATCGGTGTCGATGTTGACCTTGCGCACGCCATACTTGATGGCTTCGACAATTTCTTCCACGGGCACGCCATAGGTTTCCTTGATGGTTCCACCGTTGGCACGGATGATCTCGAGCCAGTCCTGGGGAACGGAGGAAGAGCCGTGCATGACCAGATGGGTGTTGGGAATCCGGGCATGGATTTCCTTCACGCGCCAAATGGCCAAGGTATCACCTGTGGGCGCCTTGGTAAATTTGTAGGCTCCATGGCTGGTTCCGATGGCGATGGCCAGAGCGTCCACTTCCGTTTGACGAACGAAGTCCGCTGCCTGTTCGGGGTCGGTCAACAACTGGTCATGGCTCAACTTATCATCGGAACCGTGTCCATCCTCTTCCCCCATCATGCCGGATTCCAGGGAACCCAGACAACCCAGTTCACCTTCCACCGAAACGCCCACGGCATGAGCCATTTCCACCACGCGGCGTGTGGTGCCGACGTTGTACTCGAAACTGGAGGGGGTCTTCATGTCTTCCATCAGGGATCCGTCCATCATCACGCTGGAAAAACCGGAGCGGATGGAACGTTGGCATACCACAGGGCTGGCCCCATGGTCCTGATGCATGCACACGGGAATATCGGGATACATTTCCACGGCGCCTTCAATCAATTTGCGCAGGAAAGGTTCACCGGCATATTTACGGGCACCGGCAGAACCTTGCATGATGACGGGACTGTTGGTGGCTGCAGCGGCTTCCATGATGGCCTGGATCTGTTCCAGGTTATTCACGTTGAAAGCAGGCAAACCGTAACCGTGTTCGGCGGCGTGATCGAGCAACTGACGCAGGGAAATGAGAGCCATGATGTATCCTCGGAATATGGATGGAGTTAGAAGGAGGGTGAAGCCAGTGGAGGACGTACCCCCAACTGTTGAAGCAGTTCCGGAAAACTGTCCAGCACACGGTCAGGGTTGGCCGTGACAATAGGTTCTCCGTGATTATATCCGTGATTGAACGCCCAGACTGTTACACCGGCACGACGCGCGGCCTGGACGTCGTTGCTGGAGTCCCCCACAAAAAGTGCGTCCTGTGCGCTCAACCCCGCATCTACCAGGGCTTTTTGGATCGGCTGGGGGCTGGGTTTCCCTTCCGGGGTATCTCCCCCCCCCACCAAAATGTCGATGGCCTGGGCCAACCCCTGACTGTCCAGCAAACGTTGGGACAAGTCCCGATCCTTGTTGGTTACGACAGCCAGTTGACAGCCCGCCGCACGCAGGATCTCCAAGGCCTCGGGTGCCCCAGGGTAGGGCCGGCTATGAAGGCCGGTCAAATCATGGTAGACCTGCAGAAAGTGCGGATAAAACTGGTCATACACCTGTGACGCCCGTTCTTTGTCCTGCCCCGTCACCTGTTGCGACACGGTTGCAAACAACCAGGCAGTGCCTTTCCCGATCCACTCCCGAATCAACTCCGGGGGCAAGGGATCAAAACCTGCCTCAGCCAAAGTCTGATTCACGGAGTGGGCGATCTCCATGGCGGTATCTACCAGGGTGCCATCCAGATCGAACATGATCAGTCGCGGAAGGGGAACTCCCTGTGCCATCAGCAGGCAGCCTTACGTTTGTAATCGATCATCTTGAGAATCATGGGCGTGAAAATCAATTGCATGGCCAGACCCATTTTGCCACCAGGAACCACCAACGTATTGGGACGGGTCATCATGGCATCGTGCAACATGGACAGCAGATAAGGAAAATCAATGCCGTGGGGATCAGAAAAGCGGATCACCACCATGCTTTCATCCGGACTGGGAATGTCATTGGCAATGAAAGGATTGGAGGTATCCACCGTGGGCACACGCTGAAAGTTGACATGGGTGCGCGAAAACTGGGGACAGATGTGGTTGACGTAATCGGGCATGCGGCGCAGGATCACATCCATGACGGCTTCCTGAGAATAGCCCCGCAATTTCTGGTCACGATGGAGTTTCTGAATCCACTCCAGATTGATGATGGGCACCACGCCCACCAGCAGATCCACCTGGGCCGCCACATTGATCTTGTCGTCGGCATAGCCCCCATGCAGCCCTTCGTAAAACATCAGATCGGTACCCGGCTCGACGTCCTGCCAGGGGATGAAGGTACCCGGTTCCTGCTTGTAGGGAGCCGCTTCACCGGCATCGTGCAGATATTTACGGACTTTACCCAACCCGGTGGCACCATAGGTCTTGAACAGGGTCTCCAACTCTTCGAGAAGATTGGCCTCGGGACCAAAGTGGCTGAAATTACGATTGCCCTTGTCTTCCCGTTCTTTCATCTGCGCTTTCATTTCGGCGCGATTGTAACGGTGAAAGGAATCGCCTTCCACCAATTGGGCCGTAACCTTCTCGCGGCGGAAAATATGTTTGAAACTGTTCATCACGGTGGTGGTACCAGCACCGGAAGAGCCCGTCACGGCAATGATGGGATGTTTGCGGGACATGATCGATGACCTCTTGTGCAATTATATTGTAAAGTTTCTCAAGCCCGGAACAGACCACGCTCGCTGAACAGCGGGGAAGAAAAGGGTTCTCCCTTTCCTTCATCGTGTTCCTGGTGATACTGGATCACCCGTGCCACCTCGTGACTCGACCCCAGAATGACCGCAATGCGTTGGTGAATCTGGGTGGGCACCACTTCCATGATGCGTTCCCGTCCGGTGCTGGAAAGCCCCCCCGCCTGTTCCACGATCATGCTCATGGGATTGGCTTCGTACAGGAGACGCAGACGACCCGGTTTCAAAGGTTCCTTGGTGTCCTTTGGATACAGAAATATCCCGCCACGAATCAGGATACGGTGCACTTCCGCCACCATGGAAGCAATCCAGCGCATGTTGAAGTCACGCTCGCGCACGCCCGTCTTGCCCGCCTTGCATTCGCTGATGTAACGGATGACCGGGGGTTCCCAGAAACGTTCGTTGGAGGTATTGATGGCAAATTCGTTGGTATCCGCCGGAATCTGAATGTCTGGATGGGTCAGAATGAAATTGCCCACTTCCCGATCCAGGGTAAAGCCATGAGTTCCTTTGCCCACCGTGATGACCAGCAAAGTTGCCGGGCCATACAGTGCATACCCCGCCGCCACCTGTTCGGTTCCAGGCTTGAGGTAATCCTGCATTTCGGGTTCTTTCCCGTCAGGGGCACGGAGAATCGAGAAAATGGAACCCACCGAAACGTTGCCGTCGATGTTGGATGAACCATCCAGGGGATCGAAAATCGCCAGAAAGGGTCCGCGCTTATGCGGTGCGCGCACGGGAAAGGGATCATCCATCTCTTCCGAGGCGACCCCGGCCACCAATCCACCCAATTCGAAGGTGTTCACAAACGCCGTATTGGACAGGACATCCAGTTTTTTCTGGGTCTCGCCCTGCACGTTGGTGGTATCCATGCTGCCTGTTGCGCCGCCCAACGCCCCTTTGGAACTCAGGGCAGAAATGGCTTTCACCGCAGCAGCCACATCCACCAGCAAGGCGGCCAAATCGGCTCCATCCTTGGTTCCGCTGACATTTTCAATCAAATACTTGGATAAGGTCTTGCGCCCCAGATGCATGGTATATTCTCTCCGTCAATCAAGCGTTGCCGCATTATTTTAGCCCTCGAGAGACCCAGAAACACAGGATTTCCCCGAGGATTTATGGTTTTCTGTCGATGATATCCCGAATCCAGTATAAGAAACCCTAAGTATTTTTTATCTGGATCATAAGAAATGTTTAACATTCAGGATTCATCGTCCCATAACCGTAGTATGACGCAACTTTATCGCGTTGCACAACTCCGATACGCTTCAACAAACAAAAGAGCCGGGATTTCCCGGCTCTTTGTGTTCTTTCGGCTCCCCTCACCGGGGTACGGAGGCAAAGGTCATTTATGCCATACTGAATTGTCCAGCATAAAAATGAGAATGGCCGGTCCTACGATTCCAATGATTTCCATCCATGTAACGCTCATCGCAACCCCCTCGTCTCGTTGTCTGCGCTCTGATGGTACCGCTCCCCTGAGCATGTCCGGCGCATGGTTGAAAGATAAGGGAGATACAATGATTTGTTTTTGATTTAAATCAATTTTTATCCATTCTCTACAGCCTTTGCAGAGAATCCCGAACCCCAATGAGGCAAGCAGGCAGTCAGCACGGCAGAAAACAGGATCACGGCCCAGGATAGGTGAATCCACGCCAGAAAAATGGGTAGGGCAGCAAAAGCCCCGTAGATCAGGGTATAACTGGAGAGGTGGGCCACAAACCAGGTAAAACTGCTTTTCATTATTTCAAACAACAAAGCCCCCAATACGCCGCCAAAGAGGGCATGTCGACGCCGCACCGGATGATCGGGTACCTGGTAGAACGCCAGTGCCAATCCTGCCGCCATAACCAGAAAAGACAGCCACTTGAGAACCAGATGAGTCAGGTGTGCGCCCTTCCCTGCCCAACCGACGGACATCTGCACCAGAAGCGTCATTCCCCATAGCCCCAACCCAAACAGCAGGGGCCCCAGAAGGATCAACACACCATAAATTGCCAGGCGGGTATGCAAAGGACGACGGGGCGCTGTCCCCCAAATGGCGTTGAAAGTATGATCCACCGTCAGAATCAGCGAAAACACCGTCCCCATCAGCATGCCCAGTCCCAGGTAAGTCAATTGGGCAGCATGCCTGGTGAACTGGGTCGCATAAACCGTCACCAAACGGGCCGCCACATCAGGCAGCAGATTGGCCAGCAGAAACCCCCGCATGACCTTCCCAAAATGCCCAAACTCGGGGAAAAGGGAATAAATGTCGATACTGAAGGTAATCAGCGGCACGAGCGCGAAGAGCGTGGTGGTGGTGAGGCTGGATGCCGACTGCATGCAGCGGTCCCGCTGAAACTTGCGCCCCACCATGAGCATGAACTGCCACAGTACCCGTCCCATGATCCTCACACCAGGAGCCTAGGCCACGTTAAGTTCCTGCCGTATGGTTTCTCTCACGACATCCGCCAGAGTTTGCCCGGCAGCAACCTGCTTCAAGGCTTCATTAATCAGAGTTTGATAATTTCCACCCGTCATTTCCGCCCTGACTCTGAATACGGCCAGCACGTCATTATCGACGCGCATGGTAATCCGGGTTTTCCCGCCCGACTCTGCCTGAAGCTTCGCCAGAGCCGGAATGTCCGATGCCGGCTTTGCATCAGAAAAATCCACGTCCGAGTACTTCTCATGCATCGTGTCAGAACTGTTCTTCATATCGTTTCCTTTGCCGTTGATTTGCCTTCCATGTCGAAATCAAGCGGATGGAATCGCCTCGTTGTGTCCATACCGCAATGAGGATTCTGTCTTTCGCTCCCATTCCCAAGGATATGAAGCGCTGCTCTCCCTGTGCGTCCCGGTCTTCTTTCGTGAGGACGTAAGGATCGAGCAATACAGACTTGGCCTCGTCGAATGTCACCCCCTCATGATTGATCGGGTTGGACACAACTTTCCTCTGGTCGAACTCGATTTTCATGTGTTAAATAGTACATACAAATATGCATACGGTCAACCCGACTTCTTTGATACAGCAAGTCAAAAAAGAAACAGGGCCCGCCCCATGATCCTCATACTTGCGGGTTGACCCGTTCCGTATGCGCTTGCAATTTGTTCAAGGCATTCAGATAAGCCCGCGCAGAGGCCACCACGATGTCCGTGTCCGCCCCCAACCCATTGACGATGCGCCCACCCAAAGCCAACCGAACGGTCACTTCGCCCTGGGATTCGGTGCCACTGGTAATGTTGTTGACCGAATAGAGTTGCAACTCGGCACCACTTTGCGCCACCCGCTCAATGGCCTTGAAGGAAGCATCCACCGGGCCGCTCCCTTCCGCTTCCGTGGTCTGTTCGTCTCCTCCCAAGGTCAAAACCAGGCGCGCACGGGGAGATTCACCCGTTTCACTGTGAGCCATCAGTGAAACCAGTGCATAGTGATCGTTCTGGCCTTCTCCGATTTCTTCTCCCACCAAGGCCTGAAGGTCTTCATCAAAAATCTCATGTTTCTTGTCAGCCAGTACCTTGAAACGCTGGAAGGCAGCATTGAGAGCGACTTCCGAGTCCAGCACGATGCCCAACTCCTGCAAGCGGGTACGAAATGCGTTGCGTCCCGAATGTTTGCCCAGCACCAACTTGTTGGCCTTCCAACCCACCTCTTCGGCACTCATGATTTCATAGGTTTCCCGATGCTTGAGGACTCCGTCCTGATGAATCCCGGATTCGTGCGCAAAAGCATTGGCCCCCACCACAGCCTTGTTGGGCTGCACCGGAAAACCCGTGATGGTGGACACCAGACGGCTGGCTGCCACGATCTGGGTGGTATCGATACGCGTGGTCAGGCCGAATACATCCCGACGGGTACGCAACGCCATGACGATCTCTTCCAGTGCGGCATTCCCGGCACGCTCTCCCAATCCATTGATCGTGCATTCCACTTGCCGGGCTCCCGCCAGCACGGCGGCCAATGAATTGGCAACAGCCAAACCGAGATCATTGTGGCAATGCACCGAGAAAACAGCCTGATCGGCATTGGGAATGCGGTTCATCAAATCGGCAATGAGTGCCCCATACTGAAAAGGAATGGCATAGCCCACGGTATCCGGGATATTGATGGTGCGGGCCCCCGCCCGGATCGTGGCCTCGATCACCCGACACAGAAAATCCGGTTCGGAACGGACCGCATCCTCACAAGAAAATTCCACATCGTCGGTGAACTGGCGGGCCAATGTCACAGCCGACACCGCATGCCCAAGCACCTGCTCCGGCGTCATGCGCAATTTGCGCTCCATATGCAGAGGGGAAGTGGCGATAAAGGTATGAATGCGTTTTGACGAGGCAGAGGCCAAAGCTTCAGCCGCACTTCGGATATCCTTTTCCTGGGCACGGGCCAACCCGCAGATGGTGCTTTCCCGAATCGCACTGGCCACGGCCTTGACCGCTTCAAAGTCGCCGGGACTGGCGGCAGGAAAACCCGCCTCGATCACATCCACACGCAAACGTTCCAACTGGCGGGCAATGCGAACCTTCTCTTCACGGGTCATGGAAGCGCCGGGGCTTTGTTCGCCATCGCGCAAGGTTGTATCAAAAATTTTTACAGTATTCATGGTCTCGTCCTTGAAAGTCCAGAGACTTTCATTCATGGCGGAGAACCCCTCGGGGGAGGGGGAGCGGTACACAGCGATGGGAAAAGAAGGGTTTTAGCGCGCAAGGCGCAGCAGCAGGAGGGATCCCGTGCAGAAAAGAAGAGCGAAAGTGAAATTTGAGTTCATGGAGTGATTCTACGAAAAAGTCAGAACCCATGTCAAGGACTATCCGATCCAGAACAATACTCTCGTGAACCCCTTATCTCTTGTCAACCTGCGCGGCCACCAGCGCAACGATGGTTTCAGGAGAGACTAGGCGGGCACTGGTTTCGAGCCGCCCCTGAATTTCCACATGACCATTTTTCAGGTTGCGTTCGCCGACCACGATGCGCCAGGGGATTCCCATCAATTCCTGGTCGGCGAGCATTACACCCAGGCGTTCGTCGCGGTCATCAAAGAGCACTTCCACCCCCTGCGCCAGCAAGTCGGTGTAGAGGCGTTCTGCCATCTCCCGTACCAGGGGGCTCTTGTTCGGCCCCAGGGCAATCAGGCTGATCTGGAAAGGGGCCAGCGCCGGGGGGAAACAAATCCCGCGTGCATCATGGTGTTGTTCAATGGCTGCCGCCACGATGCGGCTGACCCCAATGCCATAGCACCCCATTTCCACCACCCGGGAGCGACCTTCTTCGTCCAGATAGTGGACTCCCATGGCCTCGCTGTACCGGGCCCCCAACTGAAAAACATGTCCGACTTCGATGCCTCGTGCCAATTCCAGGTAGCCCTGGCCATCGGGGGAAGGGTCGCCGGCGACCACGTTACGCAGGTCCACCACCCGCTCCGGTTCGGGCAAATCCCGGCCAAAATTGACCTGGACGAGGTGGGCATCGGGCTGGTTGGCACCACAGGCAAAATCGGCCAGCACAGGCACGGCCCGATCCACCCATAGGGTGATGCCGGGGGGTAGGCCGACGGGACCGACAAAACCTTTGACGGGGCCCAGCCATTGGGTGATTTCAGGATCTGAAGCCAAACGGAACGAGCCCAGGAGTTTTTCGGTTTTGACTTCGTTGAGGATATGGTCCCCCCGCAGGAGCAACAGGTGCGGTTGTTGGTCATCATCCATCACCAGCAGGGATTTCACGACCTGGTGGAGAGGCACATTCAGGGTCTTCGCCACGGCTTCGCAGGTCGTGATGCCCGGCGTGGACACCGTGATCAGGGGAGCTGAGGGAGCCGGACGGGAAGTGGTGGGGGCCAGCGCCTCGGCCAATTCCACGTTGGCCGCATAATCGGAATGAGGGCAGAAGGCCAGGGCATCTTCACCGGAATCCGCCAGGACATGGAACTCCTGGGAAGCATACCCCCCAATGGCCCCGGTGTCGGCAGAGACCGCGCGAAATTTCAGGCCCAGGCGAGTGAAGATCCGTTGATAGGTTTGAACCATGAGGGCATAGGTGGATTCCAGGCTGGCGCGGTCGGTGTGGAAGGAATAGGCATCCTTCATGATGAATTCGCGGGCACGCATGACTCCGAAGCGGGGGCGAATTTCGTCGCGAAACTTGGTTTGAATCTGGTAGAAATTCACGGGAAGTTGGCGATAACTGCGAATCTCCCGGCGTGCAATGTCACTGATGACTTCTTCGTGAGTGGGGCCGAAACAGAAATCCCGTTCGTGCCGATCTTTCATTTTCAGCATTTGGGGGCCAAACTTGTCCCAGCGTCCCGTCTCCTGCCATAACTCGGCGGGGATGATGACGGGCATCAATACTTCCTGGGCTCCGCTCCGGTTCATTTCTTCCCGCACCACTGCCTCCACCCGGCGCAACACGCGCAACCCCAAGGGCATCCAGGTGTAGAGTCCGCTACCCAGACGACGGATGAGACCCGCTCGCAGCATCAGTTGGTGACTGATCAGTTCGGCTTCGGCAGGGGCTTCTTTGAGGGTGGGGATGAACAGTTGGCTGGCGCGCATGACAGGATGTTCCGGCAAATAGGAAAAATTGGTACTCATTCTAACGCAGTTGGGGGGCAATCCGTGCGCCATAATGACCCAGACACGACCGGCGGGAGGGCTAAACGATGCGTCTGGCAGCGACGATACAGTGGGTATTCATGCTCGTCATGGCAGGTTGCGCTGAAACGCCAGTGCCCGTGGCAGAGGTGCCTGATCGCGGTGAGGAAATTCGCTGGCTCCGCGCTTGTGCGCATAAAATGCCGGAAACTCTGTATCTGACGGTGGATCAATTGCGGGGAACCGGGCAGATGACCTGGATCGTCCACCATAAGACGCTGTCCGTGAAATTGAACGATGAGTTGGTGGTGTCCTGCCGACAGCCCCAGGGAGAACATACGTTGGTGGATTCACCCTGGCTGTTTGCGGGATATGGACGATGGATCCCGGCCTTGGGCATTGATGATTTCGGCCCTCAGGACCTGACGGGCAAAACGGTTATCCTGATGGCCGGGAATTCCCGTTTGCCCGACGATGTCATGGTGGACTCGGAGCAAGCCCTGGCTTCAGCAGGTCAATATCTGGACCTGAAAGAGGAGGACCGGATCGATCATGCCCTGGCCCGGGGGGCGGCTCTGGTGCTGGTGGTGACCGGGCCGGAACAATTTACACGGCATCAACGTTTCCCGGAACTCGTGCTGCACCTCCCGGAATCCGCTCGATCTATTCCGCGTGGCGGGATGGTGGGCTGGACCACGTCCCAGATATGGGGGCAGTGGCTGAAAAAGGCCGGAGAACATCCTGAGTCCCTTGTCCTGCAGGCACGGCGCCTGGATTTTCAGCCGGTGCCCTTGCCCTTGCAGACGGCAGGAGTCCTGTCCTGCAGGGCGCAATCCGTGGAAATGGAAATCCCGGCTTCCCTGGCAACCTCGATTGCATCAATGCAGGGAGGAGACACTCCCTCTTTGATTCTTTCGACGCCATGAGGCGGGGCTAGGTTTTGATGCCTCGACTGGCGTAGACACTCATAAGTTTGGCCGCATGCAAGAGGCCATCGTCCAGAGTGTAGAGAATCTTTGCGCCGTTGTTATCGTCCTCTCCGTAAAACTTCGGCGTTGACGCCGGAGATATAAGGAGAAAGTTCCTAAACCTCCCCATGCCTAAAGGCAGGGGGTTCTAAGGGCGAATCCACCGGGGTCTCCTGGCTCTCGCGTCGCCGCTACAGCATCCAGGCCATGACCGATGGCAAACCCTCTATCACAAACGACCTGCTCTAACGGTGTTGCCACCGTGATTTTGCCCGAAGGCTCGATCTTCGCAGGTTCGGAACGCAGCCACCCCGTTTGCAGCAGCACAGGTTTCTGAGCCGCCCACATCGTTTCGATATGGGATGGGTGGTGCGTGTTGCTTATTACGCAGCGTGCGAGGAATGCGGAATACACATCCCGTTGCACGACTCCCGACCCGTCACCCAGCACATGCCACCGCTGACTGAGCGGCTTCTTTGTGAAAACTCCGGTGGTGTGGTCGTACTGCGACATTTTCAGCGACCAGGTGTGCAAATCAATCAACTTGCCGCCAGCACTTTCAGCCTTGCGACGCAATTGTTCGACGAACATTCCGGGTGCTCTGACTTTCACGCTCTTGCCATAATTCTTCTGGAAGGCGATATAAGACAGGGTTTCGGACTGGACAACATTACCCAGCCCGAGAATCTGGTTGGCAAGTTCACCATGGGCGCGTTTGCGTTCGGCGGCCAGTTTGCGTTCTACTTCCGCATACTCAGTGCGGATTGCCGTGTAACGTTTCGATGGTGTGAACTTCTGGCCTTTTTTCCACGTCCCGTTAGCGTTAAAACAATGAGGGTTCGTGGCTCGCTTAGACCTGTCCATGGCACGTTGCAAGCGGCGGGTTTCTTTCCATGGCTGAACCACGGTGTCGCAGAATTTCACCAGCGATGCGGAGTTGTCGCCGACCACAGCAACCGTGCTCGGACCGATGTCCAGACCAACGATTTCGCCACAAGCCTGCTCGTGCTTTGCCGGGGCGATGCCTTCCCTGCATGAGTTGCACAAACCAGCGGCGTGAGCCGGAAACAACGCGCCACAGCACGCGGCAATACTTTGTCTTATTGGTGAGCGCTTGGTGCAAATACGGGTCTTGTGTTTTGGAGGGTAGCAAGGCCGGTAGCGTGAGGTCGCCAAACTCGATACAGCCCGTTTCAGGCTTCCAGATGATGTTGGCCGCATTGGTGGTTGCCTCAAGCGAATGCAGGGGGCGGGAAGCACCTTTAAAACGTGGGCGACCGCGTTTACCAAAGGCGTATTGCTGCACGGCTGCGAACACCTGCTCCGCGATGCGCTGGGTTACGTTAGAACCAAGCCGGTCTTTCCATCCCGCTTCATTTTTGCAGATACGGGCAAAGGTGATGATGGCCGCAGGCGTGAACCCTGCTTCTTTCGAGAGCCGCTTAAACTCGTCGGAGCGCAATTTCTTGTCGGCGATGGTGCGGGTGTGCTGCCAGTCTTTCGACTGTTTCAGCAAACCATGGCGGCGAAGTGCTTCGCCTAAAGTGGCGTTGTACAAACGCCTACCCGCCTCCATGCGCCCGATCAGTATCCGGTCTTCACCGGGTTTCACAACCAGGGGAATGCTGAGAACAAAGGTGGGCGTGGCGGTGCGTTTCATTTGTGCTTTTGCTGCTCGATATATTGTTTAACCACTTCAAGCGGTGCGCCGCCAATCGTCGATACAAAGTAACTATTCGTCCACAAGGTCGGGAGGCGGGACTTTACCCACTTAAACTCTTCACGTATCAATTTGGATGACCTGCCCTTCATCAACTTAATCAGCCGGTGTATTCCGAACTGGGGGTCAACCTCTACCAGTAAATGTACATGATCCGGCATAACCTCAAGTTCCAATATTTCACATTTATACTCAGTAGCAACGTCTTGTATAATTTCTTTCAGACGAACGTCAACGCCCTTCACTAAAACCGAACGCCGATACTTCGGACACCATATAACATGGTACTTGCAAGAGTAAACTACGTTCAGGTTGCTCTTGTATTTTATAGTGTAATCGTTCATGTACTAATTATACAGATGCTAGATATATAATGCAAGACAAATCTTAAGTCAAAACCAACTTCCCGCTTTCCTCCCCATGGCTAAAGCGAGGGGATTCTCGCGGAGATGGGTTGACTTACACCTTAAATTAACCGTATAATGACGGTCATGGTAATTCAACGCGCCTATCGTTACCGATTTTACCCGACGCCTGACCAGGCCGATCAGCTTGCGCGGTCGTTTGGTTGTGCGCGATGGATCTACAATTGGGGCTTGAAGGAGAGGTCGGCTGCCTTCTACAACAACGGTCAGCGCGTGTACTACAAGGATTTGGCGGCGCGCCTCAAGGGTCTGAAACAGGACCCTGAAACATCATGGTTGAGTGAAGTGTCGTCGGTCGTCCTGCAACAATCGCTTCGTCACCTGGATACGGCTTTCACAAAATTCTTCAAGAAGGAATCGGACTATCCCACGTTCAAGTCTCGCCGGGACAACCAGTCGTGTTCGTACATGTCAAACGCCTTTGCTTTTCGTGAAGGAAAGTTGACGCTGGCCAAGCATGAGGCTCCTTTGGATATTTGCTGGAGTCGTTCGTTTCCCAAAGGGGCGACGCCTTCTTCGGTTACTGTCACAAGGACTACGGGGGGCAAATTCTATATTTCACTCCTGACCGAAGAAGATGTTTCTCCTTTGCCGAAGGTGAAGGGCGAGGTAGGCGTTGATCTGAACACTTCCGAGATTGTCTGTTCAAACGGAAAGCGCTATGCAACCCCGCTCAAACTACAGGTATTGGAGCAACGCAAGCGCCGTTACCAACGCGCTTGCCGCCGAAAGGTTGCAGCGGCCAAAGTGTCGATGGGATTGAGCCGGAATGCGAAATTGTCCAAGGGCGTAAAGTTGCCCGTTTCCAATAAGTTACGCAAAGCCTACTGGAAAGTGGGTCGCGTCACTGAACATGCCGCCAACGTCCGCAAGGACTGGCAGCATAAACTCACCACCTCCATCGTTCGCGAGAACCAAACGATTGCGATGGAATCCCTGTATGTCCGTGGCATGACGGCTAGTGCAGTCGGGCGCGCTGACAAGCCCGGATCGAATGTCAAGGCCAAGTCAGGCCTGAACCGTTCGGTCCTGAATGCGGGATTTGGTGAGATTGCCCGACAACTGGAATATAAGGCTGTCTGGGCCGGTCGAACGGTTGTCAAGATCGATCGTTGGTACCCGAGTTCGAAGCGGTGTTCGAGTTGCGGATACGTCCTCAAGAGTCTTTCGCTTTCGACACGTCAATGGGTTTGTCCAGATTGCGGACAAAGCCATGATCGGGATCTGAATGCCAGTATCAACATCCTGATGGCTGGGAAAGCGATATTGGCCGGTGCAGACGGCTTGAGGATTCACGAATGAACAAAACCGGAGGATTTCCGGGGTTAGCCTGTGGAGCGAGCAAGGATGTGAAACGGCGTAGCCGTATCGGCAGACCTCTCGCGTTGAAGCAGGAAACATCTCTCGCAAGGGATATGCGGCTGATCTTCGTAGATCAGAAATCCCTACCCTTTCCGTGCTTGCACGGCAGCCTCAAGGCTGAGGGCGGGGAGGATGTCAAGTGCGATAGCCAAGTGCAGCGCATCGCCCGCCCGCAACTTGGTGTCGAAGTGCAGCATCAAAGCCCCTCGTCGCGCATTTCACGCAGCAACTCAGCGCTGGATTTGCGCCAGCGTGGCATGCGACTGCGAAACTCGACGAGAGATTTGACGGCGTGCTTGGGCTTTTCGACCGGGGAGATACGCGCTACAGGTTGTCCGCGGCGTGTGATCACCATTCCCTCCCCCGCTTCCACCTGATCGAGGAGATGACTTAGATGGGCCTTGGCTTCTGCTAACGTAACGGTACTCATATGCCTCTCCAGTTGGTCATCATATTGGTCACATGGTAGCGCAAGATCAACGTGAAGTAAATTATGGCCGAACGGTTCAACCTTTCAGGTGCCCGAAGGCAGGAAAGGATCCGCATGAATTTCCGCCATGGACGCCCCGCCCAAAAAAATCTTGAGGCGCGCATCCTTGACCATATCCGGGTGACCACAAAGAAAAACACGGTGGTGCGCAAACACACGGTGATCACTCACGGCGGCTTCGAGCACAGTGCCCACCCGGGCATTCAACGCCAGGGCTTCCGGGCTGGCACGATCCACGCAGGGAACATAATGGAAGTTGGGGAACTGACCGGCCAGGCGCTGCAAGGCAGCCTGATGATAGAGTCCTTCCACCGTAAAACTGCCGTGGTAGAGCCAGATCGGCCCACGATGGCCCTGGGCCAGGGCATCGCGCACAATCCCGTAAAGAGGCGCCAGACCAGAACCCGTTCCGAGCAGCAACAAGGTCTGTTCTTCCTGACCAGGCGTATAAAAACACTGACCCAGTGAATCCCCAATTTCGACTTGCGCACCTACCCGGAGTTGATCGTGTACCCAGGCGCTGACCCGTCCCTCCGGAATCCGGCGAATATGCAGTTCCAGCCAGTCATCAAGGGTGGGGACGCTGGCCAGAGAATAGCAGCGTGACAGATCCGCCTGACGATACAAACGCAGATATTGCCCGGCCCGATAGTCCAGGGGACGCTCCGGTTTCAGGCGCAGTGCCACGATCTCCTGATTCAAGGATTCCACGGCGAGGACGTGAGCCCTCTGGCGCAATCCCTCCGCATCAGCCAGCGCCACCGTCAGATCCGAAGAAGGACGAGCCCGGCAAGCCAGGAAATACCCCTGTGCCACCAAAGCGGGTTTCAAACCCTCCTGAGCTCCGGCGGGCACCTCTCCCTCCAGACAACGCATCAGACAGGATTGACAAACGCCGACCCGACAGCCCGAAGGAATCTCCACCCCGTGTTCGGCCAGACTTTCCAGCACTGTCCGGGGTGCCTCATACACAAAATCCTGACCCTGAAACCGAAGGATCGTCATGCTCGCCTCGCATAAAAAAGCCCCATGGAAAGCCGTTTCCACGGGGACAAGGAACTCACTGACCGGAATGGGAAGAGAAAAACTTACTTCCCCAGCACATCGTTGCGCGTGGTTTCAGCCACCGCCGCCACTTGTGCGATCAAGGCATCGGATACCCCCAATTCCTTGAGGGTGGCGCCCAGATCCTCCACCACGGCATCAAAATGGCTGTCGTTCAATCCTTGAGCCACCAGATGGGCGTGCCCCCGGCGCATATCCGCGCCCGTGTAATTGTTGGGCCCCCCAAACGCCATAGTCAAGAAAGCCTTTTGTTTGGCCGACTGTTTTTCCATGTCCACACCGCTGAAGAAACGGTTGATGCGCTCATCCTGCAGAACCTTGCGGTAAAAAATATCCACGGCCGCATTCACCGCAGCCTCGCCACCCAGTTGTTGGTATAAACTCATGATCGATCCTCACTTCTGTCGTTTGTCGTTCGTTAAAGAAAACTCCAAGGTCACCCTGCGCAGGGCTCCCGTGACTACGTGACCATATTCGCAGAAATGGCACCAGGACGCATGACAATGATTGGGTAGTCAACGAAAAAGTTCTACCCCCTAAGAGGTATTCCCTGTCTTGGAAATAAACCGGAAAATGGTGGACGATCATTTGGTTGGAATGACCTTTACAATGCGTTAAAATTGCCCATGAACCTGTTTTCCCGTTCCTTGTCCTTTCTTCCCGCGCGCCCCTGGAGCCTTCCGGGTTTACGCCGTCGGATAGGACGGATTTTGGGCTTGAGATCGTTGCGCCAACGCCTGGCGCTTTCCTTGGCCTTACTTTTCTTTCTGGTTCTGCTCGGGGTCCTCAGTGCCTGGCGCATGACGATCCACAGCAGCGGGGAAGCACGCCTCCTCAATCACACTGCCGCGTTACGCATGCTGGTCTGGCACCTGGAGGTGGCACATCTCACGGGCAACCGCAAAACTCAGGAAGAGGACCTGAGGGAATGCGATAGTCGACTCAAGACCTTGCCCCGTCTGGTGGAGGATGGATTTCTTCCCGCCGACAGTCCATGGCCCATCTTGCTGCTTCAGACATGGCCAGACCTGCGTGCCCACCTCGAGGCCCCCCCTGATCCGGTCAACCAGCGCTGGTTGGTACAGGCACTGCCGGCCTTCACCACCCTGATCGATCAAGTGGCCCACGGACTGGAACAGGATCTGGAATCCCGCATCCAGACCCTGCGCTGGGTCCAGGGCGCCCTCTTATTGGGCGCATTACTGCTAATCCTGTCCATCATCCTCCATCTCCAGCGGGATTTCTTCATTCCCCTCAAAGTCCTTTTGCGTTCTGCCCAAGCCGTCCAGAATGGACAGTTTTCGGCGCGCATCTCGCCCCAACCCAACAACGAATTGGGCGAAGTCGGCAATGCGTTCAATGCCATGGTGGAAAGACTGTCGGTGTTGTATGAAGGGCTCGAACAGCGAGTCGCAGAAAAAACCCGTGAACTGCAACATAGCAACCATCTTCTGCAACTGCTCTATCGCACGGCGACCCGCCTGACCGAACAGGATCTGACCCAGGAAATCCTCCTGGAAATGCTCGTGGATGTGGAGCGTGCCCTGGATTTGGGACCGGGCATCGTCTGCGTGCGCCGCGAGGAAGATAGTCGCGCTTACCCCCTCGCCACCACCTTACCCGAAATCGAGCGGGCTGCACTGTGTGAATCCCTGGGCTGTTCCATCTGTTTTGGTGCCGGTCGCCCCCCAACGGCCATCAGCGAACATCACGTGGGTGAGATACATTTGGTCAGCATTCCTCTGACAGGCGGCGGACAATGGCAGGGTGTCATGCCTTTCCAGATCCTTGCAGGAAATACCCTGCAGACCTGGCAGGCCCAGATTCTGCAGACCCTGGCGGGTCATGTCGCCACGGCCCTGGCCAATGCGCGACGCACCGAAGAGCGCCATCGTTTGGCCGTGTACGAGGAACGGGCCGTCATCGCCCGTGAACTCCACGATTCCCTGGCCCAGTCACTTTCCTACCTGAAAATTCAGGTTTCGCTCCTGCAAACCCGTCTGGAACCAAAGGCTGCGCCCGAACTGCAGGCCACCGTGGAGGAACTCAAGACGGGCCTCAACAGTGCCTACCGGGAATTACGCGAACTTCTGACCACGTTCCGTCTCACGCCGGGTCAAACACCCTTCACCGAAGAGTTGACCAGTGTCGTACAAGAAGCCAGACGGCGGTGCGGTTTCGATATCCTGCTGGAACAGCGCATGAACAATCTGGAATTGGGTGCCAACGAAGAAATTCATTTGATGCGCCTGATCCGCGAGGCCCTCGTCAATATTGAACGGCACGCCAAAGCCACCTGGGCACGGGTTACCCTGGAAACCAACAGTTTGCGCCAAGTGGAACTCTGTATCGAAGACAATGGTCAGGGATGGCCAGCAACGCCCCCTTCCGGAGGACATTTTGGCCTGACAATCATGCGTGAACGCGCCGCTTTCCTGAAAGGCGTGTTGAACTTCGATACTCGCCCTGCCGGCGGCGCGCGCATTACGTTGACTTTCATTGCCCTCACCCCTTACGCCGCTCATTGAGGTTCTCTTGCCCCCGCCCCTTCCTCCCCACGATATTCGCGTTCTGGTCATCGATGACCACCCCTTGTTCCGCCGCGGCGTCCTTCAGTTACTGGCCAGCACCCCTCATTTCAAAACCGTGGGTGAAGCCGATACCGGCGATGAGGGCATTGCCCTGGCCTTGGCACTAAAGCCAGATCTGATCTTGCTGGATCTCAACATGAAGAAGGGACTGGACGGCATCGCCACACTCCAGCACCTGCAAGGAACCGAGTTGGACGCCAAAATCGTCATTCTCACGGTATCTGACGACCCTCAGGACTTGGTGACCGCCATTCGGGCAGGTGCCGAGGGATACCTGCTGAAGGATACGGACCCTGAACAGATGATCGGACACTTGAATGAAGTCATGTTCGGCCGTACCGTCATCAGCGATACGTTGACTCATTGCCTGGCCGTTGCCCTGCGTGACGACTCGATGAAAACGTTACGCCAGCCTTCCGCCCTGACCGAGCGGGAAGACAACATCGTCCGCTGTTTGGCACAGGGCCTGTCCAACAAGTTGATCGCCCGCGAATTGGGCATCATGGAAAGCACGGTCAAAGTCCATATTCGCAACCTTCTCAAGAAACTCAACTTCCATTCACGCCTCGAAGCGGCAGTCTGGGCTGTTACTCAGGGACAACGCTAGAACCTTCTTCATGTTCAAAATTGCCGGCTATTCCCGTTTCCTTACCCCCACCCAGTTCGTCCTGTTCAACTTTACCCTGGGCATCGGACATTTCCTGGTTCTTCTCAATGCGGGCGCATATTTGCCCATGCTGCCCTATGTCACCGGCTCGATGGATGAAGGATTGCCCTATGTGGTATGGGGACAGAGTGACTACTTCACCGCACTGGGATGCGCTTTCCTCATCGCGCGCCCCCTGATGAAACGGTTTGGCCCCAAGGTCACCGTCATTGCGTCCTTTCTCCTGTTTTCCTTTGCCAGCCTGGGCGCCCTGTTCGTCGTTCATAACCTGATCCTGTTCACCAGTTTCCGGGTCGTTCAGGGATTTGCCGCCGGGTTGAGCGTCATTCCCTCTTTTTTTCTGCTCCTGGAATATTACAAGACCGAACACCAGCACACCGCCACCTCCCTTTGGGGATTGGCGGTGTTCATTCCCTTTTCCATCGGCCCTGCCCTGGGCGGATGGATCGCTTACGTACTGGGGGATTGGCGCCTCCTGTTCTTCGCCTCCTTCCTGATTTCTCTCCTGATCGCCGGAATCCTCTGGGGACTGCTGGCCGACTGGGAAGATGTGTTCGACCGGTCCTACCCTATTTTCGACCAGAGTCTGACCTTTGGACTGTTTTTCGCTTCCGTTCTAATGTTGCAGGAGTTTTTTGATGTCGGTCTGTTGAGTGATCTTTCCAGCCGTTTTCGGGAATTATGGGGGATGCTGTGCCTCACGCTCATCGGTTTTGCCTGGTTCCAGATTCGAAATGCCCGCAGCAAAACGCCTCTGATCTCCTTTGCTCTTTTTTCACACCGCAACTTTGGCGCAGGCACCCTTCTGTTCTGTCTCTCCTTCATGCTCCTGCAGGGAGGCATCATCCAATACATCATCCGTTTCCAGTTGGTGGAAGGCTATACCGCCTGGCATGTGGGGCTATTGTTTCTGCCCTTGTTCATTTTTTCCAAACCCTTCAGCCTACTGACCCAGAATCGCATCCAGAATGGCTGGGACCCAAGAATCCCGGCCAGCCTGTCCCTTTTGGCCATCGCCTTGAACTTCTGGTGGATTTCCAGTTATCTGCGCCCGGCAACCTGGGAATTACTGCTCCTCCCCCAACTTTTCCTGGGCGCCGCGATTGGCCCCTTCTTTTCCTCCATGACGACCCTCGCCTTGGGCCATGTGCCGAAGAACCAACAGTTAAACGCCCTCGATCTACTCAATGGAGCAAGAAACATGGGTGCCGGTTTGGCCGTCACCTTCTCGGATATCGGCTGGGATCGACTGCAAGCCCATCAATGGAATCTTTTCACCACCCCGGATCCTTCCAATTCCCTGCGTTTTTTGTCGTTTTCGCCCATCGAACCCCACCGTATACATACCGAACTGGAAAGAGTAGCGGGCCTTTTGACCTTCAATGACTTTTTTCAGTTACTGGCGTGGGGTGGCGCACTCTCTTCCTGTCTCGTCTGGTTCCTGACGCCTCCCCGGACGCACCTCCCCGATCCTGACCTGATCATTCTCGAAAATCTTGGAGAAGAGCCATGAGACGTCTATCGTTTCTACTTGCCTTTTCGTTGGTGGGTTGCGTACCCGCCGTTAGCCCAAGCGTCCCCATTCTGGGCGGGGTGTCCGCCCCCAGTACGCTCACAAAAGCCAATGCTGCCGTGCAACCCAGGGAAAATGTCGCGCTTCCGGACAAATGGTGGGAATCCTTCCACAACCCTGCGCTCGACCGGTTGGTGGAGCAAGCGCTGGCTCATAATCCCGGATTGGATGAAGCGCGCAATCGCCTCCTCGAAGCCCAGGCTCAGGTATTCAAATCCAAGTCGTTGCTTTACCCCCACGTCAATTCCGGGGGTGCCCTCATCCATACACGCATCTCGCGTAACGGTCCCACCGAACCGTACAGCGGGGTCACGGCCAATCTTGCGACCCTGTTTCCTCTCATGGTCAACTACGACCTGGATTTATGGGGGCGGGATGACGCCCTGATCCAGGCTTCCGAGGCCTCGGAAGAAATCACCCGGGCCAAGTACAGGGAAAGCGCCTTGATGCTGAGTTCTGCCGTCATCAAAACCTATTTCGCCTTGCACAGCGCCAAAGAACTGGTCGAAGGACAAACCCGCATCGTCCAGTTGAACGAAGAAAGGATGAAACTTCTCGACACTTCGTTTCAAACAGGCATCGGACCCAAACCTCCCGTGCTGACCAGTCAGACCCAATGGCATGAAGCCCGGAATGAATTGGAAAAGTTGCAACGTCAACTTTCCTCCCTGAATTATGCGTTATATGAACTGATCGGAAAAAGCCCGGAAGACACGCTGATGCCAACCGCCTCATCGTTGCCAGATCAGTTCCCTCTTCCGGCCCGAGTGGATTTGAATCTCGTGTCCCAACGCCCGGACGTGCAAGCCGCCCTATGGAACATCAAACGTAGCGAACATCTGGAAAAAGTGGCGCGAACTGCCTTTTATCCCAATATCAATCTGGTTGGTTTGATGGGGTTCAACAGTATTGGTATTTCCGATCTGGTAACCCCGGCCGGAGGAACCTATGCCTACGGCCCGGCCTTTGACCTGCCCATCTTTGAGGGGGGTGCTCTGGAAGGACAACTGCACGCGATGGAAGCGGCCCGAAACAGTGCCATCGATGCCTACAATCATGCCCTGCTCGTGGCGGTACGCGAAATTGCCGATGGCCTGTCCACCATGAAGCATCGCCGTGAACGTCTTGAAGAGATTTCCGCTGCCGTCACTGCCGGGACCGCAGAAACAGAACTCGATCAGGAAAAATTTGGGGCGGGAATTTCGGGGAAATTACCCTATCTCGATGCTTTGATCCGTTTGGAGAGTGAACAAATGAAAAAAACCGAAGAGAGTCTGGATTGGCTGAACAGTATCACGGATACAGCCACGGCCCTTGGGGGAGGATTTGGAGGGTGGGCATCATGAAAACGGGGCCGGTCAAACACGCCAGAATCCGTCACCATCGACTGCGCGGCGTAGGAATACTCAGCGGCATCACCCTGTTCTCTCTGCTGTCTTACTGGTACCTGTTTTTGCGTCCCGTGGTGGAAAGCGATGATGCCTATGTCACCGGCAACATCATTCCGGTGCAGGCTCTGACCCCCGGCATCGTTTCCGATGTTCTGGTGGAGGATACCCTGCCGGTTCATCGGGGACAGTTACTGATCAAGGAAGAACACAATCTGTCCCAACTCCGTTTGCTGAAGGCTGAATCAACCTTGGCACAAGCCGTTCGTTCCACCAGCGGCTTGTTTCATCAGGTCGACATGGAACGGGCCGAACTCGCTGCTTTGCAAGCCAAACAAGAACGCCTGACCCATGATCTCGCCCGCTACCGCAGCGCCGAGCCTTCGGGGGCCGTTTCCGCCCAACTGGTTTCAGACACGCAGGATGAACTGGATGAATTAAACAGGACTCTCGACAAGGCTGCGGCCCGGTTACACCAGGCCCAGGCTCTGGTAACAGGCACCTCGAGGCTGAATAACCCTTTCGTAGCCAAAGCCAAAGCCGAGTTCATGGAAGCCCATATCGAGAATCAACGCGCCAATATCTACTCCCCTGTGGAGGGTTACATCAGTAATCGACAGGTTCAGGCCGGTGAGCAGATCCAAACCGGACAGAAACTCATGGCAATCGTTCCGCTGGATGACCTGTGGGTCACCGCCAATATCAAAGAAACCAGACTGGCCGATGTAAGAACCGGAGAAACCGTCGAGATCGTCTCCCATACCTACGGCAAGGAACACGCCTATCACGGGAAAGTCCTCGGTCTGGACCCTTCGGGAGGCAGCACTTTCAGCCTTTTCCCCGCCAATAATGCAACGGGCAACTATATCCACATCGTGGAACGGATTCCTGTCCGAATCAGTCTATCCAGATCCGAACTGGCCGATCATCCCTTGCGCCCCGGTATGTCGGTCAAGGTTAAAATCGACACGAGCCACCATGATGAATTTCAAACGCTGGTCAGCAAGGTCGTCCTCACGGATCCCAGTTATGCCACCGCGCTTTATGAAAAAGAGGTAGACATTGCCCAAGAAGCCGCCGATAAAATCATTCGAGGAAATCTGTAACCCAGTGTGTGCTTCACGAAGCGATGGTTAGTCCTAGGAGATGGGAGGTTTGAGGTCACAACTTCTAAACTTCGCCAGAACTTCAAGACGCTCTCGAAATTCGGCGTCACTCAGGAATCCATCCCTGAATGTCCAGAGTTGGTTGATACCAGCCAGTCGTTAGGCGGCCATTGCCGGAGCATGGCGAAGCTCCATAAGCTTGCCGACAGAAATGGGTTCGACGGCATACGCTACGCCGTTAAGGTCAGCGAATTCGACCAGCACGACTTCATCGCTCAACTCATCCACAATAGTGCCAACCTGTCCTTTGGCGAGGTGCGCTGCCGGAACATCTTCTAGTGTCGCAACGACATCAAGTAGTTTCATTGCATTCTCCGATTACAAAGCATGTAACAAGTTTAGCCATTTCGTCCGTGCATAGCCATCCCGTCCTGACCTTCGCACACCGATGCCCGCGAACAACCTCCATGTCGACACGGTAGATTGCCCCCCAATTCGTATCGTTCTGCAACAGCGCGCCAGATTTCCAAAGTCTAGACAAAATTGTGTTAGCCAACCATTCCCCGTCTGCTGCCGTAACTCCCAGTGCCGAGAGGAACACGCGAGCCTTGTGCCTCCCCTCTGGATGGGTGGAATTCAGCACGTAGCCTGTCAGTTTCGTGACATCAATACTGGCCCTTTCGATGTTTGGCAGCAACATTCCTATCCAGTTCTTGGCAAACGCTTCTGTCCAGTCAAATCCTCATCCAGCCAGTACGTTCTCATCCTTCAATCTCCGTGAAACGCAAAGAGGTAGACACTGCCCAGGAAGCCGCCGATAAAATCATTCGAGGAAATCTGTAACCCAGTGTGGTTTCACTCTTGGAACGCAGCGATGCTATGCGGCCTGCAATAGAAACTCAACTTTTACAGCCTCAAATGGAAAGACAATGCGACCATCCTCTGTGCGGTCGAGCACCCCGGCGTTAAGCAGTGCAGTAATGTCGCCATGTACGGCTTTTACGTCGCGCCCAGCGCGGCGGGCGGCTTCGCGAATGGACACTGGCCCCGCACCGCAGAATACCTTGAGCAGTTCCCATCGTTTTTCAGTGAGTACCCGCCAAAGCAGCTCAGGAGTAGCAAAGCTGATGCGCGTATTTTTTTTCTGAGGCTTTCCTGTTTCCCAGGCGTGCGTAAAATCCGCCATTGAATCGGCGGGGGCACGTACATCAAGAGTTACGGTTTTCATGGTTCCACCTCGCGATGTCATGTTGAAAGTCGGCAATCAATTGCTCTGGCGTAGAGAATATATAAGGGCTTTCCTTTCCATCGAAGTGCCGGTGATCTCCTTTTCCGACCTCGTTGTCGTAGCGCAGAACGCATTCTCTGTGAACGACAAACGCAAGCCTGTACTTGTATTGATGCGGCGACCCTTCAACTGCCTTCGGGAGCCGCCACAGCACCAACTCGGCGAAAGCTGATTCGGAGTAGATGATGCGTGTGCGAACGAGTTCAGCGGCCTTCATGTTGGAGATGATGCCAACAATGTTGGATGTTGTCAATGACTCCAACGTTCATATGCGAACACAAGGGGCCGAACGTGTAAGGTAACCGGCGCCGAAGCGCGCAACGCTGAGGGAACCCCAACGGCTTTGCAGTTGGGGTATCCGGCCCACCCGAGTTCGACACTTTTTTGCGTAACCGAAACCTTGCAGGGTGACGAATGCGCATAGCGCGCCATCAATCAAATGTAAGATTTCTCGACAGTCCGCAGCGGGCGACCGCCCCCTGCACCTCCGCAAGAGTCAAATCACCCGAAGCGCCGATGCCGCCGCAGTCCTGCCATCAATCCCAGCAACCCGATGCCAAACAGGAGCCGGGCAGAAGGTTCAGAAACGGCGACTACGGGTGTTCCGCTGTAGGTCGCTCCGCTTGCCGAAGTAAAGGTGACACCAGGAGGAGCAAGGACGGTGATGCTGGGGTCCACGAATGCGGAGTCACCTGCCGAATTACCGGGAATTGAACCTGTGAGAGCATCGACCTGCGCAAAAAAGTTCAAATATGGAACTTGATTCGAATATGGATCCTGGGCCATCGCAACTGCAACGGATAATATCTTTGAACTGCTGCCGGCTTTATTGTAGGAAAATAATGTATACGCCCCCCCGTAGGCATCGCCATACGGAGTCGCGCTCAGAAGCGCAAATATGCCTGCGTTGTTTCCTTTGGATTCGCTTCCACTCAGAATCCAGTTAATGGCGAGATCAAGAGTAATCAAGGTAGGGGTAGTGGGTAAGTTCTTGAATATCAATGTATCAGATATGTATGCCCCGCCATTTGCAATTGTTCCATCGCAATTAGATTTTGAGCAGGGAGAATTTGCTTCGGCATAAGCACTTAACGAATTGCCTGTAGTATCGGCAGTGGCACCAGCTGCTCCCACCTGGTTTGAAATCGTTCCTGTACTGATTTGCTGTTTTCCCTGTTTGTCAAAACTCCCATAAACCCCCTTCGGAAATCCGTTGCTGCCCATTATGCTACCTTCTGATACCCCACCAGCCGCAGTATAATAGTCGATGGTCGCAAAGGCCTCCTGCTCCGAAGCGAGAAGGATACTCAGTCCTGACAGAATAAGGACCATGGAATATCTGATGTATTTCATGTCATCTCCTTTTCGAAGGCTACCTTGGTTGCCGGGGATCAATCTTGGCCCCCGGCTATCCCACAACTCAGAAAACCGAGACGATTACTTTTGCAGCCGCGGAAATTGTCGACTGGTTCGCTGCAGCCCAATTCAAGATCTCACCCGGGACGGTGTACTGTGGATCGTAGAAATTGACAACAGCCACCGAAAACACCTCACACATCTTCCCGGAGGGAACGGTGGCAGACCAAGGGTTCTCGTTGGTCTGCCCGCCTTCGACACCGAAGGGCCCGGCCGGGAAGGTATCGAGCAAATTACCGAAAGTGTCATACAGACAAACCACCGTAGCCCCATGGAAGCCTGTCAATGGCCCCCAGATACTGGTATCCCAAACTTTTGTGTTCGCGGTCAAGTTTCCGGCTTGGTCGATTGTGACCGTAGTATCCATGAAACCATTGCCGGTCTTTCCTATTTGAGTTTGGCCGCTGTCTGCGGTCAAGGGCCATATGGCTGCAGAGCAGAGCGCCAATTCCACTGCGTTGGATGTGAGGCCATTGCTATTTGTAACGCTCACGGAAGCGGTCGTGCCAGGCGTTACCTGATAGACTGAGTGTCCTTTAACCGGAACGGGAAAACTGATCTGCGTGTCGCTCCAATGTTGGATAGTAAACGGGGCCACATCCCCTGGTTGTCCCCAGTTCACTTCGTTGTTGGAAAAAAGCACGTAACCGATCCCCTGTTGGGGTCCGAAATTTTGCCCGTTAAGAACAATGAGGTTTCCCGGACTTGCCTTCGCTGGATTTATGGAGTCAATGACCGGGGCCTGCGGGGCTACGGAGACAGGGGCACCAGAAACTATTTTCCAGAGTTGGTCGTCGTACCCGCTCTGCTTCTGTGGCCAGGAAACCAGACCCGCCCCAGGCGCCGTGGACATCCCCGCAACGCTGATGACATTCCCGTTCAGTTTGGTCTTGATGAAAAAGTACCCCGAACCCAAAGGATCTGGAACAAATTGCCAGAGTTGGTCGTCGTACCCGCTCTGCTTCTGCGGCCAGGAAACCAGACCCGCCCCAGACGCCGTGGACATCCCCGCAATGCTGATCGCGTTCCCGTCAAGCAAGGTTTCGATGAAAAAGTAGCCGGAACCCGCAGGATCCGGGGTATACCCCCAGAGTTGGTCATTATTCCCGGTCGCTTTCTGTGGCCAGGAAAGCAAAGCCGTCCCAGGCGCCGTGGACATCCCCGCAATGCTGATCGCGTCCCCGCTGAGTTTGTTCATGAGAAAGAAATAACTGGCCATGGTAACTCTCCTTTTTAACTCAAGTTTCGAAGTTCAAAACACCACGCAGATTCGAAATTGAAGTGCAATTTTTCAAGGTGTGAACTCGTCTTTTATGTGTAGGGATTCTATGTCTTTGACAGGATGGACAACAATTAGACGAAAGGTGGGTCTTGGGGGGCAAGTTTTACGGGATGAGATCATTTTTCCGGACAGCAAGAGAGCGTCCTGGAGATCCATGGGCAAAGAGAGCGTTTCAGGCTATGAATCGGAAAGGATTCTTGAGATCAGTTCGCTCCGGCGACGGACCTTGACCTTCTCGAAAATATTTCGCAGGTGCTCCTTGACGGTTTGTTCCGACACCGACAAGGCCACGGCAATTTCCCGATTCGATGCGCCCCGGATGACTTTCAGAACGATTTCAGCCTGACGATCGGTAAAATCCCACCGGCACAGCCGCTGGAATAATGTCTCCGTAAAGGGCAGGGGCTCGAAAAGAAGAATACGCTCCGATCCCTGATTGCTGCTTGTCGTCTGAATTCGGTAACGGCCTTTGGGTGATTCGAGGATTGAGGCCCCCGACTCTGTAAAACGATTGGGGATAACACGGTCCAGGTGCTCGAGGGAAATTTTTCGAGCGGCCTCGTTCATCGTGACCCCTCCGTCCACCAGCATTCTCACAACGCCGGTTTCGGAAGAAAACCCTCCGGCATTGAGTCGCTCAAGCAGTTGGAGACAGTTGATCGCCCGGGCCATGTGCGGCACCAGATAGTTGAGGATCTGAACTTCCCGGTCGGAAAAATCCCGGTCCATTTTTTGGCGGTGAAGACAGAAAGCGCCCACGTGATCGCCCTGGGCTCCCATGATCACGCCGAGTTCGTAAAAACAGGGGGTCAACGGAAGAAAATCCCGCCCATATTCCGTATCCTGCAGACGGTAGGCGGGAACAAAGTCAGTAATCCGGGCCGACTCGTTTGTATGCCGGATCCACCCGGTCAGGGTGAAAGGATGAACGGCCGCATAGTGGTTTGTGAATTCCGATAATGCCTTTGGAGGGATGGCTACAGAAAAATGGCCATCCGGACGGAACAGACCGGAGGCCTCCATCGCAATAAAGATTGCACTTGAGAAGGGCACCAGTTTTCCGAGTTCTTCGATCACCGCACGGATGATCGTCTCTTGGTCCGGAAGGGTATAAAGTTGATTGATGAGAGTCAGGAGAGACCGGTAATCTTTGGCGGAAATATACGTTCGCATCCTTCAATCTCCGTGAACATCTAGGATCGGGTCAACCCGGCGTAGAGCAGGGGCAGTTTCTCTGGAAGGCGGGCCACGTGGTCCACCACCAGATAGTTCCGCGCCCCGAAAATCGTTGAAACATATTGATCGGCACGGGGATCCAGAGTCAGGCAATAGACTTGTACGCCTTCCCGAACCGCATCTTCCACCGCCTTGCGGGTATCGTAACGCAAATATTTACGGTCTCGCACATCCACATCGGCGGGCTCTCCATCGGTCAGCAGTATCAGCAACTTGCGCCCCTTCTTTTGCCACTCCAGATGCGTCGTGGCATGCCGGATGGCAGCCCCCATGCGCGTCGATAACTGACCCTGCATCCCCGCCAGACGAGCTTTGGCCAACTGGTCATAGGGTTGATCGAAATTCTTGAAACAGTAATAACTGACATTGTGTCGACTGTCCGAGCAAAAACCATGGATGGCAAAGGGGTCCCCCACCTTGCCGATGGCATCGGCCAATAGCACGCAGGCTTGTTGGGTCAAGTGCAATATGCTGTGGCTCTGGCCGGGAACCTTTTCGTTGGTGGAACGGGACAGGTCGAGCAACACCAGTACGGCAATGTCCCGTTCCTGGCGAAGAGTGCGCATCATGATGCGGGTATCGGGGGGAATTCCCATGCGTATATCACAGTACGCCCGAATGGCCGCATTGAGATCCATCTCATCCCCCTCCTCCAACTTGCGCAAACGCTGGTTTTCTGCAGGTTGAAGCGCATCCAGCACGAAGCGCATGCGCGAAATCAGAGGCTTGTGCTCGGCAATGATATCGTCCACCCATTGGGAATCCCCGCTTTTGGGTAACTTTTCCAGGATACGGACCCAGGAAGGGCGCTCGATTTGCCCTTTATAGTCCCATTCCGGGTAACGGTACACGCCCAGAGCATCGGTATCCTTGTCCTCGACGGAAACCCCAATATCCAGTTTGAAATTGAAAAGTGCTGCAAGCAGGGAAAACTGTTTGGCTGATGGGTTATCGGACTCATCCACCACCTTAAAATTGAGTCCAAAAAATTTGAAACGACGATTCCTGACCACTTTCCTTGATACGGGCCCAGCGGTCCCGTTTCCCTCGGAATGCGCAGCCCAACACTGTCGGTTATCGTCCCGATACGTCAGAAGAACCTGGTCGCTCTGAATCCTGACGGGAATTTTTTTGGTCCGAAAAGACTGTGCCAACGCACGGCCCACCCGAACAGAAAAATCTTCCTGATCGAGGGGCATCGAACCGAATAGACTCTTTCCTTGCCGGATCCACTCATCCTCGTCTTCATAGGTGGAATCCAGCAAGGCGCGGGCCAGGCGTTCCAGATAATGACCCGCCGAATTCCGCGCAGCCGGGGTGATGGTATGCAATCCCTGCCACAGCCGCAACAATCCCGGCCAAGTGCGCAGAGCCAGTGCTTCGACGCGGGCATCTTCCACCGTTTCCACCACGCGTCGGGTCCAGGCATCCAGTCCGCTCTGCACCAGGGGAAGGCCATATTTCAGGTGACAGAGGGCATGGGCCAAGGCCGCACGATAAACTTCACCGCCGGGCACTGCCCCCTGCGACTCGAAGGTTTCCGGCAGGTAAAGAACCCCCTCATGCCAATGGGGACGTCGCCCCTCCCGTTCGCTCCAGGCATGGCCCGTGGAGGCCAAACGCACCTCGGCATCCCAAAAGGAGCGCCCGTAAAAGTAAAGACGGCGACGCACCGTCCCAAAAGAAACCCCTTTGAGTGGTCGCAAGTGATCCTGATCGAGCCGGCCCGAACCAAAATGGCGGATAAAAAAATCGGCCCAAGTGGACTTTTCAGGCACCAGAAAATCGCTCATGGTTTGACTCGAGGAAAAGAAGCGGTTTCCAGCGCCTGCAAGTGTTTCTGGTTCAGGCGCACACACTGTTGCCAAGTGTCCCGCTGGGGGTTGGTGGGGTCCTGCTCCAGAGAACAGGCACAGGTACAGGCGGCTGCCTGATAACACGCCGCCAGATGATCGCCACGACATTGGGCCTGCAAGGGCGCGCAGCGAGGCTGACAATGATGGGATATCACCTGGAGCCGCGCCTGGTCTGCCTCCATTTTCTGGAAATCCACCGTCTTTTGGGTCCAGGCTCCCCACCCCATGAGTGCGCAGCCACTCAGAAACAAAAAACCAGCGCCACTGCGCAACAATATCAAGCGCAATCCGGAACGTTGCCGGGTTGTTTCGGGCACGGAGGAACGGGTGGAAAAAGTCAACAGCCCAACCGTCCCGTCCTTGAAATGCAAACGGTCACAAGCATCGATACATTCTCCGCAATCAATGCAAATATCATGTTTTTGAATACGGTTGGGTTCGATCCGGGTCGGGCAAACGGTGGCACAATAATGGCATTTCTCGCAATCCGCCCCCCGTGCCCCGTCATGCTCGACATGAAGAGCCGCCCGGGTCTGGAACAGGCGCTGTCCCATGCGATAGAAGCAGGCATAGTCGCAAAGAAAATAACGGACCACCGAGAGATCGATGAATACAAAAAAAACGACAAATGTCAGCATGATGGCAAAATTGGCCTGACGGGTCGTGGTTCCCCACAGAAACCCCCAGACGTCCTGCGCCGGGTAATACAACTTGAGCACGACCAAACCGAGAAGGAAGGAGGCTGCCAGCAAGGTGGCCCCCAATTTGAACCAGTTCAACCAGCGATTTTTGGCCGGTGCCACCACCAGTCCCTGACCGTCCACCCGCACATCGGCGCGTTTCCCCAACCATTTGAAGGTCAGGGCATCAGCCCATTCGGTGAGAAGATTCTGCGGACAGGCCCAGCCACACCACAGAGAACCGATGGTAACGTAGGTCAGCAGGGGCGCACTGAGAATCACCAGCACCATCCCGCTCAAGAACCGGTAATTGTCCCACCAGACCGGGCGCCCGAAAAACACAAAACTGGCCGAAGCCAGATCGATCCTGAACACGCCCAGGAGGGGAATCGCACATAGAAAAATCAAAACTCCCCATTGCACGACCCGGCGCTTGACATGGTAGGGCTTCACTTCCGGGCCTCCCGAACTTTACTCCCCTCTGACATTCTTTCCTCCGCTCCCCTTCATGACACTTGCATTACAACCGTGGTTCGGTCATTCTATAGTATTATGGCGACTAGACACGGAGCCCTCATGTTCAGTTCCTTCAATGTTCTCTTTGCGGTTTTCGCCATCCTGGCGCTGAACCTGACGGTTTTTGCGCTTGCCGTGCAGATGGACTTGTTGACCATCGATTCCAACCTCGCCAAAGTGATTTCCTGGGCCTGTGCCGTGGGTATGTGGCATATGGCCTGGCGTTTTCGGCACCCCCGTCACTGAGAGATCTCCCATGAATTCGCCACGTCAATACCCAGAACACGAACACCTCGATGCGGGGCTGACGCATATCCAGCAAGCCCTTGATCAGGGACACCTGGCGGGCGGAGCAGCCAGGGGATTATTGTATGGTTTGACGGAAACCCTGGGAGTCCTGCTGGGCGACCCCGCTTTGCCCGATCAGTTGCGCGATGGTTATCAGGGCCTGATGGACAATGCCAGAGCCTTGCAACAACGCCTGAATGAACACTGATCAAGCACGCTGAACCGAAGTGACCGGAACATGCCCCGTGGCCACATGTTGACGCGCCGAGTCGCAATGAGCCGCCTGGTCATCAAAAAATATGTCCGCGCCAAAGGCCTTCAGCACCGGGCCTTTTTCCACCCCACCCAGAAACACGGCTTCGTCGATACGCACGCCCCAGGCACGTAGGGTATGAATCACGCGCTTATGGGTCGGCGCATTGCGTGCCGTCACCAGAGCGGTACGAATGGGGCTATCCTGCGGGTTGGTGTTCCGTTGAATGCGATGCAGAGCCTCCAGAAAGGGTCGGAAAGGGCCACTGGCCAAAGGCGTGTTGGCCTTGGACCGTTCATGCTCGATGAACGCTTCCAGCCCGCGCGTCTTGTAGATCAATTCCGCCTCATCAGAAAACACCACGGCATCCCCATCGAAAGCAATCCGTAACTGCGGGGAGGGATTGTCTCCTACCGTGGAGGGCAGAATGGTTGCAGCGGCAATCCCGGCTCCCAATGCCAGGCGCACATCCCCCGCATCTGCTGACAAAAACAGATGGACACCCAGAGCTTCGGCATACTTCCAGGGGGTTTCCCCCCGCGAAAAAACCGCCCGGGTGATGTTCAACCCGTGATGTTCAATGGCATTAAAGATGCGCAATCCTGTATCGGCACTGTTCCGGGACAGCAGAATGACCTCCACACTGGATTCTTCGTGCTGATTCTTGAGAGCCAGCAATTTTTTCACCAGTCCGAAGGCCACCCCTTCGCCCAGGGGTTCGTTTTCATGGGCGATCTGATAACTGCTGTATTCCTCTACCCCGCGCGTTTCAAACAGGGCGTGACTTTCTCCCAGTTCAAACAATGCCCGTGACGATATCCCCACCCTCAATTTTCCCGCCAAATCCACAGCCATCATGGTCTCCCTGAATGAAAGAACGGATCCGCACAAACTTTCCCCCGACAGATCAGCATCAGTTGCTCTGCCTGCCCCTCGAGTTCTGCCCACCCATTGCCCGGCAGATCACGGGGGGTAAAGGCAATGACCAGCCCGTCTGTAAAACGGGAAGGCGGACTGACAACGGCCGGTCGATCAAAATGCCGGCTGTCGATGAGCGCCACCACCGACAACCCCACCGAGGACCAGTTCAAAGTATAAATGGGATAAGGGCCCGCCAGCGCTTCGATCTGGTTTGCCATGCGCGCATAGTTGTCCCCGCGCACACGCTGTTGATAGACAGGGTACCCCACCGCCGAGACGCCGAGTCCCAGCAGGACCAGTCCCACCACCCAGCGTTCCGGACGCAGAATTCCATTTTGAAACAAGGCAGGTTCGTGGATCAGATAATAGGTTGCCACCAATACCACCAGACCATATTCGGGCAAAACGTAGCGCGGGGAACTGTGCGGCGCAATCCAGTAGGGGAAAAAATTGAGCAGTGCCATGCCGGCCAATATTTTGACCGGGAGGGGCCAGGAAATACCCCGACTGTGCTGGGAGATCATCCCCCGAAGCACCCACAGGGAAGAAGGCAGGAGCCCCACCAGAATGGAAAGAGGGAATTCACCCAATTTCAGGAGCCAGGGCTCCAACGCGTCGGGGGACAACAGTTTATCGCTCACATCGGCCAATTGCCCGGTAACTTGCAGGGGATCCTGGTGCCCCACGGTACCCAGCCAGAGCCCCATGGGCAGCAAACCCAGGACGTAGATACCCATCGCCCGAGGGGAGCACAGGAACGCCCGAGGGGAGCGCTGACTCAGCAGCACCAGCCAGATGCCACCAAAATAAGCGTAGGCCGTCACCACCTTGGTCAGATAGGAGGCAAAAATCACCCATAACGACAGTAAAAGCCAGAGCAGGCTGCGCCGCTGAACCGCACTCCATAACAAAAAAGCCGACAGTACCATGAAGAATGCGAAAAGTGGGTCCGCATAGGCCAGCCAACCCCGGTAAAACTGCACATCGGCGGTCATCAGATAAAGCAGCCCGGCCAATTTTCCTGCGCCCGTTCCCGGCCAAAGGCTACGCGCCCACCAGCCCAGTATGAGCGCAGTACCCAGGGTTGCCCCCAGGGTCACCAGGCGCGCTGCCAGCAACACCTGAGACCAGCCCACCAGACGTGCCACGGGAATCATCACCCAGTTATACAAAGGGGGACGACCACCTACGCTCCCCAGCGCCACCACACTGCGAAAGATCTGGCGCTGCCACATTTCCATGGACATGATGGTGTAATTGGCCTCCTCACCCACATAGGCATGAAACAGAGAAAACCCGTAGGTGGCCAGTACCAGCCCCAGAATTCCCCAGTAATATCGGTTTAGCAACGACATTCATTCTCCCAGATAGGCCGCCCGCAACGCGGGGCTGGCCAGACATACCGCCGCACGGTCGGAAAACACCACGCGCCCCGACTCCAGAATCAGGGCACGATCACACAGTTCCAGGGCTCGCCGGGCATTCTGTTCCACCAACAGCAAGGTCGTCCCGGCCTGCACCATTTCCGCGATGACCTCGAAAACCTCATCCACCCGTTGAGGAGCCAGCCCCATGCTGGGTTCGTCCAGCATCAGGAGACGGGGCCGAGTCAATAGGGCACGCCCCAGGGCCAGCAACTGCTGCTCCCCACCGGAGAGCGTGCCCGCAGCCTGGGTCCGTCGCTCGTATAGACGAGGGAAACGGGCGTAGACCTTCTCCATCGCCGCCGGATCGGAACGGCCCATCTGTCCCATTTGCAGGTTTTCCGCGATGGACAAACGGGGGAAAACACCCCGCCCTTCAGGCACCAGAATCAGGCCAGCGCGCGCCCGTTTCCAGGCCGGTTGGTGGGTCCAGTCCATGCCGTCATATCTCAGGCTCCCCTGTGCGAAGGGCACCACTCCGGCCAGAGCCTTCAGGGTACTGCTCTTGCCCGCACCATTGGCGCCGATCAAAGCCACTTTTTCCCCCTCTTCGAGTTGCAGGGAAAAATCACAGAGGGCCTCGATGCCCCCGTAGTGCACTGCCAAATGGCTTACTTCCAGAAGAGGTTCAGCCATGGGAGGGGTGCCCCAGGTAGGCTTCTATGACTTGTGGGTTGGCCTGAATTTCAGCAGGCGTCCCCTCGGCCAAACCTTGCCCATAATTCAGAACGGTGATGCGTTCGCACAATTGCGCGATCCAGCGTACATCATGTTCGATCACCAGCAGGGCAATCCCCGCAGCGCGAATGCGCAAGATCAACTCGGCCATGTGCCCCCGTTCCGTTCCATTCATACCGGCCACCGGTTCATCCAGCGCCAACAGACGAGGGCCCGTGGCCAGGGCTCGAGCAATTTCCAGACGGCGTTGCGCCCCATAGGACAGGGTACCGGCCACCCGTTGCGCCATTTCCTGCAACCCCACCCATTTCAACAGTTCCTGAGCCCCTTCACGAATCTCCCGCTCTTCCCGCCGCACGGCCGAACTGTTGAGCCAGGCCCCCAGCAATCCACAGCGCGTCCGTCCATGAAACCCCACCATGACGTTTTCCAGGGCACTCATCTGAGGGAATACCCGAATGTTCTGGAAAGTTCGTACCAGGCCCGCTCGAGCAATCCGATGGGGTTGACCTGCGGGCAAAGGCTGACCGGCAAAAGTCAACGTCCCCTCATCGGGTCTGTAAACCCCGGTCAATACATTAAAAAAAGTGGTTTTTCCGGCACCATTCGGGCCGATCAAGCCCACGATGCTGGCTGGCTCCACCGTCAGGGAAACATTGTGCAAAGCCTGAACCCCACCAAAACATTTGCTGATGCCCTTGGCTTCCAGCAAATTCATGACGTATGCCATTCCCGTGCCCGTGCCCTGGACGGCAACAACCCTTCAGGGCGCCAGCGCATCAGGACAACCAGAGTGACCCCAAAGAGGAGCAGGCGCAGGGTGGATGGATCGATCAGGACGCGATGAAACCAATGCTGTTGCCAACCCCCCAGCGGTCGCAGCACCTCGGGCAGAAAAGCAAGCAGAAGAGCGCCTGCCACCACACCGCGCAGGTTACCCATCCCGCCCAGCACCACCATGCACAAAATCATGACGGATTCCTGCAAGGTAAAACTCTCCGGGCTGACAAAACCCTGAAACCCCGCGAACAGGCCACCGGATACGCCGCCAAAAGCAGCCCCCAAAGCATAGGCCAGCAATTTGAGACGGCGCGTATCCAGCCCCATGCTGGCCGCCGCAATCTCGTCTTCGCGAATGGCCATCCAGGCCCGCCCGATCCGGGAATATTCCAACCGTCGGGAAAGGAAAAGTGCCAGCAGGACAAACAGGAGGAACAGGTAATAGGTCCCCACCAAGGCAGGCAACGGGATACCCCACAGCCGATGAGGGCGGGCAAAGGACCAGGTCCCCAGATGGAGGGCGTCGATCATTGTGATCCCCTGAGGGCCGTTGGTGATGTTGATCGGTGCGGTCAGATTGTTGAGAAAGACCCGGATGATCTCGCCAAACCCCATGGTCACGATGGCCAGATAATCTCCCCGCAGACCCAGGGTCGGCCAACCCAGGGCCACGCCAAAACTGGCGGCCACCAGAATACCCGTGGGCAGAATGGCCCAAAGCGGCCAATGCACCCCGAATTGGGGCGACGCCAACAGGGCATAGGCATAAGCCCCCACCCCAAAGAAGGCGATGAACCCCAGGTCCAGCAACCCGGCATAGCCCACCACGATGTTCAGACCAATGGCCAGTAAAACGGACAGCAGAGCGAAATCCAGGATGCGCACCCACCCCCGCCCCAATAGTCCTTCAATCACCCAGGGCAGGATCAGGGTGCCCAGGAGCATCCACAGAAATTTGAAACGCGGAGGGCAGGCAATCATACCTTTTCCGGGGCATGGCGCCCCAACAAACCGGAGGGGTGAAACAGCAGAACCAGAATCAGGGTAGCAAAGGAAAAAACATCCTTGTAGTTGCTGCCAAACAAGTTTCCCGTCCAATCCCCCAGATATCCGGCCCCCAAGGCTTCCAGCAAACCCAGCAGAATCCCGCCCAGCACCGCACCGGATAAATTGCCAATTCCTCCCAGCACGGCGGCCGTAAACGCCTTAAGCCCCAGCATGAACCCCATGGTGTAATGGGCCACCTGATAGTAAGCCCCCACCATCAATCCGGCAATGGCCGCAAGCGCGGCACCAATCACAAAGGCCAGGGTAATGACCCGTTCCGTATCCACCCCCAGCAACTGGGCCGCCACGGGGTTTTGCGCCGTTGCTCGCATGGCGCGCCCGAGCGCCGAACGCTGGATGAGCCAAAGCAGACCACCCAACAGACTGAGGCTTCCCAGCACGATCACCCCCTGAAGAGGGCTGATGACCACGCCTCCCAAGGTCAGAGAATGGGTCAGCCCCAAATCCGGGAAAGAGCGATAGCCTCGCCCCCAGATCAAGGCCGAACCCTGCTCCAGCACCATCGACATCCCGATGGCCGTGATCAGGGGAGCCAGTTTGGGGGCATGGCGCAGGGGGCGATAAGCCAACCGTTCCAAGGCTACCCCCACCAGAACACAGACCCCCATGGCCCCCACCAGGCCGCCCGCCAGGGCCACGGGAAGAGGGGCCCCCCAGTCCTGCAGGGCACGTACCAGGGAAAGGGAAACCAGGGCACCGATCATGACCAGATCCCCATGGGCAAAGTTGATCAGTTCAAGGATCCCGTACACCAGGGTGTACCCCAAGGCAACCAGGGCATAGATGCACCCCAGGGTCAAACCATTGAGCACTTGTTGCAGGAATGTCACCATGTGAGGAAAAAACGTCCTGACCTCACAACCAGTCCTGCCCGTTGATGAATCCTTCGAGTAGCGCGGCTTCAGGCGACCCTGCTTCGGGATGCCAGTCGTAACGCCAGCGCACGATCGGAGGCAGGGACATCAGGATCGACTCGGTACGCCCCCCGGACTGAAGACCAAACAGCGTCCCCCGATCATAGACCAGATTGAATTCCACATAACGGCCCCGCCGATAGGCCTGAAAATCTCTTTCCCGTTCGCCGTAGGGCAGGGAGCGGCGACGTTCGACAATGGGCAGATAGGCCGCCAGAAAATGATCACCCACACTGCGCCAGAGAGCCTCGGCCTGGGGCAGCGGCAACTCGTTGAAGTCATCAAAGAAAATACCGCCCACGCCGCGCGGTTCTTGCCGATGTTTGAGAAAGAAATACTCGTCACACCAACGTTTGAAGCGGGGATAGTAATCCGCTCCGAAGGGGGCCAGAGCAGCCTGACAGGTTTGATGAAAATGGCGGGCATCTTCCTCGAAACCGTAATAAGGCGTGAGGTCCATGCCTCCCCCGAACCACCAAACCGGTGCCGCATCCTCGGCAAAGGCCGCGAAGAAGCGGATGTTCATATGGACGGTGGGAACATAAGGATTGCGGGGGTGCAGTACCAGAGAGACCCCCATGGCCTCGAAGCGGCGTCCGGCCAACTCGGGACGATGGGCGCTGGCCGAGGGGGGCAAACCGGGGCCCATGACATGGGAGAAGTTCACCCCCCCGCGCTCGAAAAGAGCGCCTTCTTCCACGAGCGCACTGAGTCCCCCCCCGCCCTCCGGACGGGTCCAGGCATCCCGCCGGAAGGCATGGCCATCGGCTTTTTCCAGGGCCGTGACGATACGTTCCTGCAGGTCCATTAGATAGGCTTTCAAACGTACGGGATCGAAAGAAGAATGGGGGAGGGTCTGTTCTGCCATAATGTCATCCATGAGTGAAGAAAAACGCCCCCATCTGGTGCTGGTGGACGGGTCATCGTACCTTTACCGCGCCTTTCATGCCTTGCCCGACCTGCGCAACCGCCAGGGAGAACCCACCGGCGCGTTATACGGCGTGCTGAACATGCTGGCCCGACTGAAGGAGGATTATAAGCCGGATCATGTAGCCTGCGTGTTCGACGCTCCCGGCCCCACCTTCCGCCATCAGGCCTTTCCGGACTACAAGGCACAGCGCCCCGCCATGCCAACCGACCTGGTTAGCCAAATCGCTCCCCTGCATCAGGCCATCCGCGCCCTGGGTTGGCCTCTCCTTCAGGAATCCGGGGTGGAAGCGGACGATGTCATTGCCACCCTCACCCACCAGGCCCGAGTATTGGGCTGGGAGGTGACCATTTCCAGCGGCGACAAAGATTTGATTCAGTTACTGGCGGAGGGGGTTGCCCTGATCAATACCCTCTCCAACGAACGTCTGGATGTAGCCCGGGCCACTGAAAAGTATGGGGTGACGCCCGCCCAATTCGTGGATTACCTGACCTTGGTGGGCGATACGGCGGACAATGTTCCCGGCGTTCCCAAAGTCGGTCCCAAAACCGCCGCCAAATGGATCCAGCAGTTCGGCACACTGGAGGACCTGATGGCCCACGCCGAGGAAATCGGTGGCGTTGTGGGCAATCATCTGCGTCAAAGCCTCGACTGGTTGCCCCAGGCCCGCTTTCTGATCACCCTCAAGTCCGCAGTCTCACTCTCCGAATCCCCGGAAACCCTGGTGTGGCAAACGCCCGACGAGACCGCGCTGGCGGTTCTGGCAGAGCGCTATGACCTCAAACGCTGGAAAAACCCTGCCCGAATCAGGACCGACACCCTTGCCCCGCTTCCTCCACCTGCGCCCGTCCTGGAACAACGTCCTGAAGTGCATTACGAAACCCTGCTGACTTCCGCGCAACTGGAGCATTGGCTGAACCAACTGGAATGCGCCGAACTGACTGCCTTCGATACGGAAACCACCGGACTCGATCCGCTACAGGACACTTTAGTGGGCCTCTCTTTCTGTTGCGACGGCCTCCATGCTGCTTATTTGCCCCTGGCCCACCAGACTTTGGATGCCTCTCCCCAACTTCCTTTCGAAGAAACCCTCCAGCGTCTGCGCCCCTGGCTTGAAAACCCGGCGGCGGCCAAGGTGGGACAACACCTCAAATACGACACCCACATTCTGGCCAATCATGGCATTGCCCTGCGCGGCATCCGCCACGACACCCTGCTTCAGTCCTATCTGCTCGAGGCCCACCAACCCCATGGCCTGGAAAGTCTGGCACGCCGCCACCTGGGCCGGGAGACCCTGTCTTATGAGACGGTGACCGGCAAGGGGGCCAATGCCATCGGCTTCGCACAGGTCGCGCTGGATCAGGCCACGATCTATGCCGCAGAAGATGCGGAAGTCACTCTGGCGGTGCACAAGGTTCTGTATCCTCAACTCTGTGCCGAACCCCGTCTCCTCGAGTTGTATGAAACACTGGAACTGCCGGTACAGCAAGTCCTGTGGCGCATGGAGCGGTATGGAGTGCTGCTGGACGCGGCTGTTTTGATTGAGCAGAGTGCCGAGTTATCCGGGCAACTCATTGCGCTCGAAAATCAGGCCCATCTCCTGGCAGGACAACCCTTCAATCTCAACTCCTCCAAACAGGTTCAAACCCTGCTGTTCGAGACTCTTGGATTGCCTGTGCTCAAGAAAACTCCCGGAGGGCAGCCTTCCTCTGATGAAAGTGTGCTGGAGCAACTGGCGCTCGATTTTCCCCTCCCCAAGTTGCTGCTGGACTATCGAACCCTGGCCAAACTCAAGTCCACCTACACCGATGCTCTGCCCAAACGGATCAACCCCCGAACGGGGCGAGTGCATACCCATTTTGCCCAAGCGGTAGCGGTGACCGGACGCCTCTCCAGCAGTGATCCCAATTTGCAAAACATCCCCATTCGCACAGCCGCCGGACGACGCATCCGGGCCGCTTTCATTGCCCCCCCCGGGCATGTACTCATGGCGGCGGATTATTCCCAGATCGAATTGCGCCTCATGGCCCATCTGTCCGAGGATTCCGGACTGCTGAATGCCTTTGCCCAAGGACTGGACGTGCATCGATCCACCGCCGCCGAACTCTTTGCCGTGGCGGTGGATCAAGTCAGCGCAGATCAGCGCCGCGCCGCCAAAGCCATTAACTTTGGGCTGATCTACGGGATGTCAGCCTTCGGTCTGGCCCGGCAGCTCAACCTCACCCGCTCCGCCGCCCAACATTACATGGAACGCTATTTTCAACGCTATCCTGGGGTGGCCCGGTACATGGAGAAAACTCGTGAGCAGGCACGGGAAAAAGGGTACGTGGAAACCCTTTTCGGACGCCGCTTGTTCCTGCCCGAACTCAAAAACTCGGGAGCCGGACGGCGTCAAGCCGCCGAACGAGCCGCCATCAACGCCCCTCTTCAGGGGACCGCTGCCGATCTGATCAAGCGCGCCATGCTGGCAGTACAGAACTGGCTGGATGAAACCCGGAGCCAGAGCCGTCTGATCCTACAGGTTCACGACGAATTGATTCTGGAAGTCCCTGAGGATGAAGTTTCCCTGCTGCGGATCCACCTCACCCGCCTCATGGAGGGGGTCGCCTCCCTGCGGGTGCCTTTGAGCGTAGAGGTGGGGACAGGAAAGAACTGGGATGAAGCCCACTAAAACCATGGCAGGGGTATAATGGCGGCTTTCCCATCCCCATTGAACCCGTGCAATGCAGATCGGACCTTACCGGCTCAAAAATTCCCTCGTGGTCGCCCCCATGGCAGGCGTAACCGACCGTCCTTTCCGCCAATTGTGCAAACGAATGGGAGCCGGTCTGGCCGTGTCAGAAATGGTTTCTTCCAACTCCCTGCTCTGGGGTTCGGAAAAAACCCGCCGCCGGGCCAACCACGAGGGGGAAGTAGAGCCTCGCACCGTACAGATTGCCGGTGCCGACCCGCGCATGATGGCGGAGGCCGCACGCTACAATGTGGACCAGGGAGCTCAGATCATCGACCTCAACATGGGCTGCCCCGCCAAAAAGGTGTGCAATGTCATGGCAGGTTCGGCGCTGCTCCAGGACGAACCTCTGGTGGCACGCATTCTCGAAGCGGTGGTCTGCGCCGTGTCGGTACCGGTCACCCTCAAGATCCGCACGGGTTGGGACCGCGAACATCGGAACGCCCTGAGTGTGGCGCGACTGGCTCAGAATTCCGGAATCCAGTCCCTGGCCATTCATGGCCGGACACGGGCCTGCGGCTACTCCGGAGAGGCTGAATACGATACCATTACCGCCGTAAAAGACGCCGTAACGATCCCCGTCATCGCCAATGGCGACATCACCAGTCCCCAAAAAGCCCAGGCCGTGCTTCATCAAACCGGTGCCGATGGAGTCATGATCGGGCGGGCAGCTCAGGGACGCCCCTGGATCTTCCGGGAAATTCAGCATTACCTCGATACCGGGACCCTGTTACCTCCCCCCGATGTCCTCGAAATTCACCAGATCCTGCTGACCCATCTGGAAGATCTCTATCATTTCTACGGCACCGAACTGGGCATGCGCGTGGCACGCAAGCATATCAGTTGGTATACCCGAGGACTGGCGAATTCCGCCAACTTCCGGCACACCATGAACCGACTCCAGAACGTGGAAGAGCAACGTCGTGCCGTCACTGATTTCTTTGAAGGACACGCCCTTCACAACCCCACCCTGTGTTATGAAGAAAATACAGCGCCCGAGGAACTCGCGGCATGAAGCCTGTAGAAACCGAATTATCCGCCTGTATCCGGCGCATGGTGGAAATGTACTTCCAGCATCTGGAGGGAGAGCGATGCTCCGCGCTCCATGACCTGGTCATCCACAGCGTCGAAAAACCCCTGCTCGAAGTCGTTCTGGCGCACTGCGCCCAGAACCAGACCCGCGCTGCCGAGTTACTCGGTCTCAACCGCACGACCCTTCGCAAAAAAATGCAACGATATCAACTCCTATGACTCTTCAACGCGCCCTCCTCAGTGTTTCTGACAAAACCGGTCTGATCGAACTGGCTCAGGCTTTACACCGTCTCCACATCGAATTGCTTTCCACGGGCGGAACGGCGCAAGTTCTGCGCGATGCCAAAATTCCCGTACGGGAAGTTTCCAACTTTACCGGCTTTCCGGAAATGCTCGACGGGCGGGTCAAAACCCTACACCCCAAGATTCATGGGGGTTTGCTGGGCAACCGGGATATTCCCAGCCATCAGGAAGCCATGACCCGTCATGGAATCGACCCCATCGACCTGGTGGTGGTCAATTTGTACCCGTTTCGGGAAACCATCGCCCAACCCAGCGTCACGCTGGAAGAAGCCATCGAGAACATCGACATCGGCGGCCCCGCCATGGTCCGCTCCGCGGCCAAGAACCATGCCCATGTCGCTGTGCTCACGGACCCCGCCGATTACCCCCGCCTGCTCCAGGAACTGGAAAAGAACCGGGGCTCGATCAGTGCCGCCACCCGCTTCGATCTGGCCGTCAAGGCTTTCTCCCATACGGCGGAATATGATGGAGCCATCGCCACCTACCTGTCCGGCTTGAATACCGAGTCCCAGGCCGATGGGTACCCGGAACGACTGCATCTGTCCTTCGTCAAACACCAATCACTGCGTTATGGTGAAAATCCGCACCAGGGAGCCGCGTTCTACCGCGATCCCGCTGCCCCCTCAGGCGTGTTGTCTCATTACCGTCAACTGCAGGGAAAACCCCTGTCTTACAACAATATCGCGGATGCAGATACCGCTTGGGATTGTGTGCGTTTTCTCGATGCTCCCGCCTGCGTCATCGTGAAGCATGCCAACCCCTGCGGCGTAGCCCTGGGCAACCAGGCACTGGATGCCTACCAACGAGCCTACGCCACCGACCCCACTTCGGCTTATGGCGGCATCATCGCCTTCAACCGAACCGTGGACGAAGCCACGGTGGAAGCCCTGCAACGTCAGTTCGTGGAAGTGCTGATTGCCCCCGAGTTTACCTCTGCCGCTCTGGAACGCCTCTCTCAAAAAGCCAATGTACGCGTCCTGCAACTGCCCGATGACAAAGGATTGAACCGGTGGGACATGAAACGCGTAGGAGGAGGACTGCTGGTTCAAACCTCTGACTCCGGCGGGTTGAACGAAGACGCACTCAAGGTGGTTACGCAGGCCGCCCCCACCGAGGAACAATGGACCGATCTGCGTCTGGCTTTCCACGTCGCCCATTACGTCAAATCCAATGCCGTGGTGTTCTGTGGACAGGGTCGAACGCTGGGGATTGGCGCAGGGCAGATGAGCCGTGTGGACAGTACCCGCATTGCCCAACGCAAGGCCGAAGATGCGGGACTCTCACTGCAGGGTAGTGTGGCTGCCTCCGATGCTTTCTTTCCTTTTCGGGATGGCCTCGATGTTCTGGCACGCGCCGGAGCCCTTGCCATCATCCAACCCGGTGGCAGTCTGCGCGATGGCGAAGTCATTGCCGCTGCGGACGAGCAAGGAGTCGCCATGGTGCTGACCGGCATTCGTCATTTTCGTCATTGAGCACACTGAATCATGAAGATTTTGGTCATCGGTAGCGGGGGACGGGAACATGCGCTGGCATGGCGACTGGCCCAGTCCCCCCGGGTTTCCCACGTATTTTTATCCCCTGGTAACGATGGTGCCGGACATGAGGAAGGCGTCCACTGCATTCCTGTGCAAGGAGTCGAGGCCTGGCTGGACCTGGCGCGCCGGGAGCAGGTGGCGTTTACCGTGGTGGGTCCTGAAGCCCCCATGGCCGCAGGAATCGTGAATCGGTTCCGGGACGTTGGACAAGCCATTTTTGGCCCCACCCTAGAAGCCGCTCAACTGGAAATATCCAAGGATTATGCCAAACGCTTCATGCACCGGCATGGCATTCCCACCGCGCATTTTTCCACCTTTGAAGATCCGGCACTGGCCCACGCCTATCTCGAGCAGGTGGGAGCACCCATCGTCATCAAAGCCGATGGACTGGCGGCGGGCAAAGGAGTCGTGGTCGCCCAGACTCTGGAAGAAGCCCACCATGCCGTCACTGCCATGCTGGGCGGAGGTTTGGGGGAGGCAGGACGGCGGGTGGTGATTGAAGAATTCTTGACGGGGGAAGAAGCCAGTTTCATCGTCATGGCGGACGGCGAACAAGTGTTGCCTCTGGCCACCAGTCAGGATCACAAGCGTCTGCGCGACAATGATGAAGGCCCCAATACCGGCGGTATGGGCGCCTATTCCCCGGCTCCCGTCATCACCCCCACCCTGCATGGACGCATCATGCGCGAGATCATTCAACCGACGCTGCAAGGCATGATCCAGGAGGGACACCCCTATACGGGCTTTTTATATGCCGGACTGATGATCTCTCCCCAGGGAACCATCAAGGTACTGGAATATAACTGTCGCCTGGGAGACCCAGAAACTCAACCCCTTCTCATGCGTCTCAAAACCGACCTGGTGGATCTGATTGAAACCGCTCTGGAAGGTCGCCTGCAGGATGCCGTGGCCGATTGGGACCGTCGTCCCGCACTTGGCGTGGTGTTGGCTGCCCCAGGTTACCCCGAACATCCGGTGGTGGGTTCTCCCATCACGGGGCTGGATGCGTCCTTGCCGGATACCCATCTCTTTCATGCCGGAACGCGCCGGGAGGGAAAACAGTGGGTGACTCAAGGAGGACGGGTCGTATGTGTCACGGCCCTCGGCGATACCCTGAAAGCCGCCCGCCATCAGGTTTATGAACGAATCCGGCTCCTGCACTTCGACGGCATGCAATACCGACAGGACATCGGCTGGCGCGCGCTGAAACCCCACGGCCCTTCCTAAACCCGAGTAACCCGGCCAGTGATCAAATCAGCCACCGTGGAAGGACGGGCGTTGGCCTGACAACGCCCCCAGATGACCCGTACCCGGGAACCAAATGCTTGGCGGCACGCCCGTGTTGTTTTCAAGGGTTTCCCTCCGCTGCGATTGGCACTGGTGGAGACGAGCGCCATGTTGAGGCGTCGGCACAACCGGGCCAGAGGCGCATAGTCATCCTGACGCAAGGCAATGCGCGGTCGCAAATCCCCCTCTCCCCCCCGCTTGCGTCCCCGCAACCAGGTTGTCAGGGGCTGCCGGGCGGGCACCAGCCAGGTGTGACCGCCGGGCCACCGGGCCTGCAGACGCGCCTCTTCCTCCGCACTCAAAGGCGCATGGAAACGACGGAGAAGATCGCGCCGGTCCGCAACTACGATCAAACCCTTGTGGACCGGACGGGACTTGAGACGCAACAGGGCGCGCAAGGCAAGGTGATTTTCCGGATCGCAACCCAAACCGTAGACGGCCCGGGTGGGGTAGGCGACGAGCCCTCCTTTATCAAGAAAAGTACGCAATCCGCGCGTGCGTGCATCCATGCCAATTCATCGAGTCCCGTACTATTGAATGGAGAACAGGATATACCAAGTGCCCAACTCCTGTTAGAATTCACCCATGACTTCTTTCTTTCGCCTGCTATTTTTGATTGGGCTTGTGGCTCTGGGTGTGCAGAGTTCCTTTGCCGAAGAGCCTTTGCCCCCTCTGGGATCAGACACCCCTTTGCCCCCCACGCTGGACGATTCTTCCGTCGATGCGCCGGAAGCCCCCCCCAAGGAGAGTTCTTCCGGCCCCGTTCAGGCGACTCCTTCAGCGCCTCCGACCCAGAAAAGTCCTTCCCCCCCCCAGAGCGGTTCAGCCGATGCCAATGATACCAATGCTCAGGTCACCATCGTGGAACGGGACAGCGCAACTTTCGAGGAATATCGAATTCGCGGACGTCTGTATAAAATAAAAGTCACCCCCAAAGTCGGCCCTCCCTACTACCTGATCGATGAGGATGGCAGCGGAATCTGGCACCAGCGCGATGTGATTGAAGACTATGTTCAGCCCCCTCAGTGGGTCATTTTTGAATTCTAAGCACGGATCATCGCTTCATGGCTGTCTTTACCACGGTTTCTCCAGAGGAACTTTCACTTTGGCTCGAACACTATCCGGTGGGGACACTGCAGGATCTCGTTCCCATTGCTGCGGGTATTGAAAATACCAATTATTTCGTTCATACCACCACGGGACATTACGTCCTGACGCTTTTCGAAAAACTCCAGGCGCAGGAACTACCCTACTATCTGGGTCTGATGAACCATCTGGCCGTCCAGGGTCTGCCTTGCCCCGCCCCTCTACCAAACCGGAAAGGTCAGTTCCACGCCCTGCTCAAAGACAAACCCACCAGTTTGGTGACGCGTTTGAGCGGACAATCCCGGACCCAACCCACTGTCCATCACTGCGCTGCCTTGGGGCACATGATTGCCCGCATGCACCAGGCTGCGCTCACTTTTGAAGGAACACAGGTCAACCCCAGGGGGCAGCACTGGCGCATCCAGACAGCGCAGGAGATTCGCCCTTTTCTGACGGCCTCTCAGCAGTCTCTGCTGAACCACGCCTTGGCACAGGCGTCCTCTTTCGACCCCTCTCTCCCGCAGGGCCCCATTCACGCTGACCTGTTCCGGGATAATGTCCTGTTCGAAGAAGAGCGTATCAGCGGCCTCATCGATTTCTATTTTGCCGGAACCGATAACTGGGTCTACGATCTGGCCATTGTGGCCAATGACTGGTGCGTGACCCCGCAAGCGTGCCTCGACCCTACCCGGCTCTCTGCCCTGCTGGTCGCCTATCACGAGAAGCGCCCCCTCACTGCGGCGGAAATTAAACACTGGCCCCGAATGCTGGTGACGGCCGCTTTGCGCTTCTGGCTTTCGCGTCTGAACGATCGATTCCAGCCCCGTACCGGTTCGCTCCTCAATCCCCATGACCCTACCTGGTTTGAGCATATCCTCAGCCATCACCTCGAGCAACCCTGCCCATGGCCCCTCTGACCCCTCGCCAGGTGCCGTTGTGGCACGGCGCTTTATGGATTCGTCAAGGGGCCCATACAGTCCTGCACAGCCCCATTGGCTGGATGACCAGTCTGGTCCTGTGGTTTGCCTTCATCCTGGTATGCAGTCTGTTCCCAATGCTGGGTCCTGTCTTTTTTTCTCTGTCGCTCCCCGCCTTGTTTGCCGGTATGATGGCGGGCTGTGCTGCCGTGGAACAAGGACGCTCCCTCAAGATCCCGCATCTGCTCAGTGGTTTCAAAAGCAGTTCCAGACGATTATTCCAGTTGGGTATGGTCAATATCGCGGGCGAAACCCTGCTGACCCTGGTATTGGTCCTATGGGGAGGGCAACAAATGATGGACCTGCAGAATTTGTCCCTGGACGGCGCAGAGAATCTGGAACAATTACGGGTGGCCATGTTCTCTCTGACCCCCCTGTTCATCACCCTTGTTCTTCTTCAACTGGCCCTGCTCATGATGGGCTGGTTTGCCCCGGCGCTCCTGCGTTTTACCGCTTTATCCACGCTGGAGGCTCTGACCCTCAGTACCCAGGGGTGTCTTGTCAATCTCCCCGCCTTTCTTCTATTCACCCTGATCATGGGAATCCTGCTGGCCATCGCCACTTTTCTCAGTTTTGCCCTCCCCTGGATCAGCGGTTTGATCGGATTTTTCATGGTGGCCCTCATCATCGCCAGCGTCTATGCTTCCTATCGCGATGTTTTCCATGAGGCTCCACTTCCCCCCATTACTCCATGATTCACCCCCGGTCCCCTTTACGTTTCCTCCCCCTTTTCATCTAAACGAGAGTGGGATAAACTGGGACTTTCCACGGAACGGATTCACAAGTGCGGTTCTTTTTGGGAGAAGTCCTATGGTCAGTCTGAGTTCCAAAGCATTGGGGGGACTGATGCTCGTCCTTGCCCTCACCAGCGCAGCTTCCCCTTCCAAACCCACCAAGGTGCAGGATTGCCCTGAATGTCCGGAAATGACCTCGATTCCGGCGGGAAGTTTTGTTCTCAGCGGGGGGGGAAGGGTTACTTTTTCCAAACCCTTCATGATGAGCACCACCCTGATCACCCAGGGACAATGGCGCGCACTCATGCGCCGCAATCCCAGCGCCTTTCCTCTCTGTGGCGATAACTGCCCCGTGGACCGCGTCAGTTGGGAAGATGCTCAGGTTTATATCCTGCGCCTCAACGCCAAGACCGGGCGGCATTATCGCTTGCCCTCCGAAAGCGAATGGGGCTATGCCTGTCGGGCCGGTCTTGCCAGTCCCTACTGTGGGGGCGACACTCTCGATCCCATCGCCTGGTATGGAGAGAACAGTGCCAATCACCCTCATCCCGTGGCCACCAAGGCACCCAATGCCTGGGGACTGTATGACATGAGCGGTAATCTATGGGAATGGACGGAAGATTGCTACCAGAGCACCCGTCGGATCAATCAGGATGATCAGCGTAGCGTTCCGGATAACGGTGCAGCCTGGGAAGGCGATGCCGCTGAACAGGATGGAGAATGTCTGTCGCGGGTGGTGCGGGGGGGGTCATGGAACAATGATACCCACGATCTCGCTCTGAGCAGACGCACTGCCGATGACCCCACCGTGCGCGTCAATACCATCGGATTCCGTGTGGTTCGGGATCAATGAGGACTGGACCCCGATCCTCTCTGTCCGTCATTTTTCTGTTCAGCGCGGCGCTTCTCGTTCTAGGGGGGCTGGGATTTTTCTTTTGGCACCAACCCGCACCGCCCCAAGGACTGGGGGATCGAACCCAGTGGCTGGCTCAGGGACCTTCCTTGCCTCCCTTCTCCCTGCCCTCCACCCAGGGCACCTTGACCCGGAAGTCCTTATCAGGGCACTGGACATTTCTGCTCTTTGGCTATACCCACTGTCCCGATGTCTGCCCCACCGATCTTGCCCTATTGGCCTCGGTATCCCGATCCTTCAAAAGGAGCGGTCATCCCGCACCCCAGGTCCTGTTTGTTTCCGTTGACCCTCAGCGCGATTCCCTGTCCGTTCTGGGACGGTATATCCCCGCCTTTGACCCCTCTTTCATTGGAGCTCAGGCCACCACGGCCCAACTCAGCCCCTTCACCCAGAGTTTGGGAGTCTATGCCGTCCTTCATAACCAGGAACGGGATGGGCGGGGAAACTATGCGGTGGATCACAGCAGCACGATTTTCCTGTTCAATCCCTCGGGTCGCCTGCAGGCATCCTTTCAGGTGCCTCAGACCCCTGACCAGTTATTCCACGAAACCCAGGCTATCCTGGAAAATTAAAAAAGTTTGCCAAGAACCCAAGACTTTTGTTACCATCCCAGTGTCATGTCTGATGGATCTTGACGTCGTCCACTTAAAATTTTAACAGGGGAGAGAAATATGGAAATTATGGATAAAGGGTACATGATCATTCCCGTGATCCTGTTCGTTGGAGGTATTCTGGTGTCCTTGTCCCTCGGTGGCCTGGGCGTCGACATTCTGGCCAATGATCAAAAGAAAGGCAAATAATCCGGATTTATCCCTGGGTCCTTGCTGACCAGAGGGAAATTCTTCAAACACCCGGTGTCTGTTCACCGGGTGCTTTGTTTTTAAGCCTCCCTTTTTACGGACTCTCTTTATACAGGTTGGCGCATGCATTCGCTCTCAGACCTCCGCCGTTTAGTCAAATTTTTCATTGTTTCTGCCACGTCTCTCTTCATTGGAGCCATGCACGGGATGTTGCAGGTGTTTCCCCCCATTCGGGCCTGGCTCGATTCCATTGGGAGCCCCTACGGCGGCCCGGGACATATGATCGACCCCCTGGCCCATGCCCACATGAATTTAGTGGGCGGCGTCGTCACTCTGGCCATGGGCACCACCTATTACTTGCTCCCCCGTTTGAGTGGCAAACGCATCTACTCCCAAAGGCTGGTTCAGCATTCCTTCTGGTGGCTATTTATCGGGGTCTACGGGTTTTATACCACCCAAATGGTCTTTGGCATCTGGGAGGGGTATCTGATGCTCCATGACCGCTCGGCCATGACTCATGCACACCATTTCTACGGCCCTATTGTGGCCGTGGCGGGGACCTGCATGGCGGTGGGATTCATGGTCTACTTCTCCAATATCGTCCTGACCTTGATGGGTCCGGTGGAAAGTACCCGCGCCGAGGACTAAACCTCCCCATGTCTAAAGACAGGGGGTTCTAAGGGCGAACCCGCTGGGGTCTCCTGGCTCTCGTCTTGCGACTACAGCATCCAGGCCATGACCAGCGGCAAACCCTCTATCACAAACGACCTGCTCTAACGGTGTTGCCACCGTGATTTTGCCCGAAGGCTCGATCTTCGCAGGTTCGGAACGCAGCCACCCCGTTTGCAGCAGCACAGGTTTCTGAGCCGCCCACATTGTTTCAATATGGGATGGGTGGTGCGTGTTGCTCATAACGCAGCGTGCGAGGAATGCGGAATACACATCCCGTTGCACAACTCCCGATCCATCCCCCAGCACATGCCACCGCTGACTGAGCGGCTTCTTTGTGAAAACTCCGGTGGTGTGGTCGTACTGCGACATTTTCAGCGACCAGGTGTGCAAATCAATCAACTTGCCGCCAGCACTTTCAGCCTTGCGACGCAATTGTTCGACGAACATTCCGGGTGCTCTGACTTTCACGCTCTTGCCATAATTTTTTTGGAAGGCGAGGTAAGACAGGGTTTCGGACTGGATGACATTTCCCAGTCCGAGAATCTGGTTGGCAAGCTCACCATGGGCGCGTTTGCGCTCAGCCGCCAGCTTGCGTTCTACTTCCGCATATTCGGTGCGGATTGCCGTGTAACGTTTCGATGGTGTGAACTTCTGGCCTTTTTTCCACGTCCCGTTAGCGTTAAAACAGAGCGGGTTCGTGGCACGTTTAGACCTGTCCATGGCACGTTGCAAGCGGCGGGTTTCTTTCCATGGCTGAACCACGGTGTCGCAGAATTTCACCAGCGATGCGGAGTTGTCGCCGACCACAGCAACCGTGCTCGGACCGATGTCCAGACCAACGATTTCGCCACAAGCCTGCTCGTGCTTTGCCGGGGCGATGCCTTCCTGCATGAGTTGCACAAACCAGCGGCGTGAGCCGGAAACAACGCGCCACAGCACGCGGCAATACTTTGTTTTATTGGTGAGCGCTTGGTGCAAATACGGGTCTTGTGTTTTGGAGGGTAGCAAGGCCGGTAGCGTGAGGTCGCCAAACTCGATACAGCCCGTTTCAGGCTTCCAGATGATGTTGGCCGCATTGGTGGTTGCCTCAAGCGAATGCAGGGGGCGGGAAGCACCTTTAAAACGTGGGCGACCGCGTTTACCAAAGGCGTATTGCTGCACGGCTGCGAACACCTGCTCCGCGATGCGCTGGGTTACGTTAGAACCAAGCCGGTCTTTCCATCCCGCTTCATTTTTGCAGGTACGGGCAAAGGTGATGATGGCCGCAGGCGTGAACCCTGCTTCTTTCGAGAGACGCTGAAACTCGCTGCCGCGTAATTTCTTGTCGGCGATGGTGCGGGTGTGCTGCCAGTCTTTCGACTGTTTCAGCAAACCATGGCGGCGAAGTGCTTCGCCTAAAGTGGCGTTGTACAAACGCCTACCCGCCTCCATGCGCCCGATCAGTATCCGGTCTTCACCGGGTTTCACAACCAGGGGAATGCTGAGAACAAAGGTGGGCGTGGCGGTGCGTTTCATTTGTGCTTTTGCTGCTCGATATATTGTTTAACCACTTCAAGCGGTGCGCCGCCAATCGTCGATACAAAGTAACTATTCGTCCACAAGGTCGGTAGCCGCGACTTTATCCACTTAAACTCTTCACGTATCAATTTGGATGACCTGCCCTTCATCAACTTAATCAGCCGGTGTATTCCGAACTGGGGGTCAACCTCTACCAGTAAATGTACATGATCCGGCATAACCTCAAGTTCCAATATTTCACATTTATACTCAGTAGCAACGTCTTGTATAATTTCTTTCAGACGAACGTCAACGCCCTTCACTAAAACCGAACGCCGATACTTAGGACACCAAATAACCTGGTACTTACAGGAGTAAACTACGTTCAGGTTGCTCTTGTATTTTATGGTGTAATCGCTCATGTACTAATTATACAGATGCTAGATATATAATGCAAGATAAATCTAAGTCAAAACCAACTTCCCGCTTTCCTCCCCATGGCTAAAGCGAGGGGATTCTCGCGGTGTGGGGTTGAGTCTCACCCTCACCCGGGAATGAGAAAGTCCGGCAAGCGCCTAGTTGGGAACATGCAGCGGGAAAAACAAAACGCTGTTCTGCGCTTCGTCCGCGCAGTTCAGGCGAACCTGCACCGTACGACGTTCCCCTAGCTCGACCAGAGCGGCCCGCCGGTACACTCCCACCCGCCCATCCTGAATGGCCTGTTTCCAGGGATCAGACTGGGCCGTCCGGATATCCACCAGACAGTGGGAACCGGGTCGATCATGGGCCCCGGTGACCATGACCAGAAACTCATTCATGCCATCCCGGGGGGGACTGGGGCGGGATTCCACGCGTACGGTCCAGTCATTCCAGGTTTGGGAGGTCGTATCCGGCAGGGATGGTTCTGTTTTTCCGCAAGCGGACAGAAAGAACAGCGTACCCCCTCCGAGGATGACCCAAAAGGACTTTTTAACGGGGTTCATCGGTAGTTTTGTTGGATTGAGAACTGGCAGAGTCCCTACCGTTTTGAGAATCGGCTTCCTGCGGCCCAGGATGGGCGACCCCGTACATCCGGACCATGTAGTATACAAAGGTTCCAGCGCCCGCAATATACACCAGCGCCAACAAAAACCCCCAGTCCAGCCAGTGCTTCTGGTGGCCAGGACGAACCCCCCAAAAAGGGAAGGCCAGTCCCACCGCCACCAGCAGAACCACCACGATCACGGCAAAAAACCAGTAAGGCACGGGTTTCTGGGATAAAGGAACACTCTCCAGCAATTCCCAGTCCTCCAGTCCCCGTTTGGCCTTGCGTTCGTCATCGGAGGCATAGCCAAAATGCTCTTTGTCTCGGCGCCCCCATTCGGGTTGGATCTCGCTCAGGGGTGGCTCAGGTTCACGGGTTTGATTCATGGGGTACCTCCCTTGGGGGCTTCTGAGAAATGCTGAATGGCAAACTGGTCTTTCCAGTCCTCCTGCAAGGCATGGGCCTGGATGCGGAAGGAATGCACGCCATGGGACAGGGTTGGCGAGATGGACAAGATCGCGGACAGTCGCCCTGCCGCAGGAATCGTCAGCAGGGTCTGGGATAAATGATACTCTCCCGGTTTCAATCCCTGCACCGATAATTCCACCCTTTCAGGACGGTAACGTTTATTGGCGATTTCGATACGATAATCCAGATCGTTTGCGGCATCTTGCACCTCGGCCCGGTATGCCGCCAGATGGAGAGGTTCCCAGGTCCACAATCCCCAGGCAAAAAAACTTAACCCCAGGGCCATGACAACCGTCATCCAACGGGTGCGCGCGGTCAGGCCGATGGCATTGTTGCGAAAGTGAATCCGTGCTTCCTGCTTGGTTTTACGTTCGCCAAATTCAAAACTCAGCAACCCCGGGTTCCCTTTCTTGGCCTGAAGACGGTTACAGGCATCGATACACTCGCCGCAATTGATACAACTGTCATAGATATCCGTCTTGCGTGGATCGATGTCGATGAAACAGGAGGTCACACAATAGTTACACTTTTCGCAGGCACTGGCGCGACTGGCGTCATAACGCACATGAAGGGTTTCACGGGTCCGAAAACTGTGTTGCCAAACCCGATACACGCAGGCAAAACGGCACCAGAAGTGGCGAATCACAGCAATATCCACCAGAATGATCAATACAAAAACCGCATAAATCCAATGCAGGGAACTGGCCAAGGCGGGATCCGAACGCCAGAGAAGAAAAGCCAGGATCGTGGAAGGGTCATAAAAATAAAATAGGGGAATCACGCCCAGAAACATGGAGGCCAACAGGAAGGCGAGGCCCAGTAACCCCCAGTTCCACACACGATTTTTGGCTGGAGAGATGACCAGTGCCTGACCATCCAGACTGACTTCGGCCCGCTTCCCCAGCAGTAGGTGGGTCATGTAATTGGCCCATTCGGAAAAAATATTCTGCGGACATACCCACCCACAAAATACGGTGCCAGCCACAGAATAGAGCATCACCAGAAGACTGAGCAGGGTGACCCACAGTCCGGCGATCAGAAAGAAGTCGGCGAACCAGATCTGACGATCCAGCACAACCAAGGCACCGGCGCGCGGGTCAATACGAAATAGTCCCAGAGCAGGGACCAAAATAACCAACAAAAGGGTGACTCCCTGCACTACACGACGGTGCAGATGAAAGCGCGAGACCTGTGCCATTGCCCCATTCATTTAGCCCTGCACCTCCCTAAAATTTACTGAAAACTTTCATTCTTCGCCATTCTGGCCTCCCGGTCAAGGGGGGCTTCCTGCAACAGGTTCAGGCGGGTCTTTTCTGCTTCTGCAAATTCATGGCGCTCCCTTTGAATTTTCCAAAGCGCCCTTTGTACCTCCACATGCCAGGGGAAACGGAGTGCCAGTTTGTCCAGCACAACTTCCTTTTGAGCAGCGGACAACGGCGCACGGGTCAACTGAGCCAAAACCTCATCGGCCAGCGCATAGCCCACCCAGCGATCCCGAGGATTGGCCTCGAAGGCAAGGCGAATCAGACGTTCGGCTTCGCCGTCGCGCCCCGTCATACGATCCTGCCAACTTTGCACCAGATATTGGGTGGCATGCCAGGCTGAAGCAAATTCCGGACGCTGGCGTTCGGGCAGATTCAAATCCTGTTCCGCCTGCTCCAGGGAAGGCCGTTGATGCCACAGAGCCGCCAGGGTGGCGTCCAATGCGCTGCCGGAATATTTCAGTCGGGGCAATGAAAAATCAATGACGGGCGCCCATTCTTTCTGAACAGGTCCCGGCGTATCAGGAATTTTACCCCAGTAGCGTCCCATCCAGGTCATCACCCCCTCACCGCCCGTGGCTTCAAACCGTTGATCCGGACCGAGACGCTCCTGACCGGCTTCCACCAAAGACCAGCCTGCCCAGGTTTGGCGAAACCCCACCAATGCCAGATGCATGCCATCCAGAAACAGATAGGCATCGGGAAAAACTCGCCGAAAGGTTCTCAACTCCACTTGGAGAGCGGCAGGATCAAATTGGTTCAAGGCCAGCCATTGAACGAATACTCCACGGGCCGACAAATGATCCCGCACCCGCTCAAACTGTTCCAGGGAGAGCAAAGCCCCCACCCCGGCCAAGTCAGGATGGTAGAGATCACCTACGATGACGTCATAATGGTCTTCCGTAGAACTCATGAAATGCCGGGCATCATCCTGAATCAGTTCGGTTTCACTCAGGATCGGACCATCCACGGGAGTAAAGTAGCGACGTGCTGCTTCGATGGACCCCTGCGACAATTCCACGGCTACCCGCCGTACGTTGGGATACGCCGAACTACCGGCCAGCGACAACCCGGTACCCAGTCCCAAAAACAACACCCGTTGGGGCTGGCCCTGCAACAACAGGGCCAGACGTCCCTGGTTCCGTTGCACAAATGCTGCGGTGGGGTCAGAGGAGGCATCGTGACGTTGCAGGTCGGTGAGGAGAATTCTCTGCCCATCGGGTTGCTCCACCACTTGCGTCATGGCCACGGCATCTTCATAGCGATAAATATCCCGACTTCCAGCCAGTGTTTCCGGCAGTAATTTCTGTGCAGGGGGAAAAGTCCAGAGTCCTGCACCTAACCCCACAAAGCCCACCATCAAGCCCCCCTGCAGCAACGTCCAGGGACGGGTCCAGGTCAGACTGGCACCCAGGATCAAAAAAGCGCTCCAGACCAAAGTTCCAGTGGTTCCCAGCCAGGGCAGCCAGACAAAACCCGTCAGCAGAGCCCCCAAAGCGCCCCCCAGGGAATTGGCTCCGTACAGTTTCACTCCGGTCCGGAGACTGCCCTGCTCTTCACTCAGAAGAGGAAGCCATAGTCCCAGGACAAAAGTCACCGGGAAAGTAAGTACGGTCAAGATCAGGCCTTGCAGCAGAAGCGCCTGGGTCAGCGTTTGGCCCAGCGGGTGTTCGACCCAAGCCGCCACCACCGGCAATATAGCCAGTCCTGCCAGGACGCCGCCGGCAGCCATCCAGGGGAACACGCTGCGGAATCGTCGCAGAGTGGACTGCCAGCGGGTCGCCACCAGACTGCCCAACCCGATACCCACCAGAAAGGAAGCCAGAATCAAAGCCAGGACATACTCGGTACGCAGAAACAATAGTCCGAAGAGGCGAGTCCAGGCGATTTCCAGGGAAAGACTGGCCATCCCCAGAATCCCATAAAAAAGCAGGAGCATCGAATCGGTTCTTCCTGATTTATCAGTGGGTGCCGTCGACCCCTGGTCCTGAACAGAGGCATGGGTTCCCTCGAAACGATCCAGCATCCACCACCCGCCCCCCAACGCGGCGCCCAGCAGTGCGATCCCACGCAGGGCCTGGACCCAGCCGAACATCGGCAGCAGAATCAAGGGAAGCAAGGCGCCCAAAACGGCACCCAGCGTATTGATCCCGTAAAGCAGTCCCAACCGTCCAGAAACCTGTTGGCCAAGCGACAGGACCAGTGGGAATCCGGCCCCCAGGGCCAGGGCGGGCAGGGTCAGCAGGAGAAAAGACACCAGGGCCAATCCCAAATGCCAGTTCAGAGCGCCTTGATGGGAAAACCCCGCCCAAAGGGCACGTTCTTCAAGGGGGGCCAGAAAGGGCAAAAGGGCGGAGAAGAGGGCCACACTCACTTCCAGCAGGGCGAGTAGGCGCAGGGGGCGGCGAAAGGTACGGCCGGACAAAGCCAGCGCGCCCAACCCCAGTCCCGCCATGAATGCAGCCACCGTAATGACCACTCCAAAGACACTCAGACCAAACTGGAGGGTTACCATACGGACCCACAGTACCTCATAGGCCAATCCCACCAGACCCGACAAACCGTACAGGGCCGGAATCAGGAAGGGGTTCAAAAGGGGAAGAACCAGGCCACCCCCACGATGGCATGAACCAGGGCCAGGGTCATGGTCAATCCTGCCATGATCATGTGAGGTACAAACCAGGGTTTGCCATAGATGCCCATGCCGATGCCCAAAACTCCCGTCACCAGAACCATCAGGATGAGCGGGACACCCATGATGAACATGATGATTTTTTTCTTGTGGTCATCTACCGGCGTCACCCCATCGTCCTTGTCTCCCTGCTGCTTCTGAAATGCCTCCATCACCTGAACGGCATTAGGATTTTGGGGGGCGTCCGGAGCCGCCAGTGCAGGCCGAAAAAGCGCCAATCCCAGGATAAATATCATCCAGGTCAAAAGAGACCACCCCCCACGACATCCCAGAAAGCCGTGGGATTTCATGGATGATCCTCTGGAGAAGAGGGGGGATTGGGGGGCGTTGGTTTCTTTTTGAAAGAAAAATACCAGGCCAGCACACCCATCAGGATAAAAGGGGCGAATATGCCAATCAGCAAAAAGAGGAAAATATTCCACGGGGTATCCACGGTCACATGCAGATAACGATAACTATCTACGGCATGGGCGTTAGAAATCCATAGACACTGCGCCAGCAAGGCTGGAATACGAAGTTGACGCAACATGGGTCAATACTCAGTGAGAGGAGGGAAGGGAACTGGCACAGCGAAACCCATAAAAGTCAGAAGTCATGTTGGCAAAGGCATTATCGCGGTGAAAAAGTGAGGTAGAAAAGGGATCACTTTTCCAGGATCCGCCCCGCAGCACCTTGTAACTGCGTTTGATCAGTTTTTGATCAGAAATCCCCAAGTTGCGATCCTGGGAGGATTCCTGAACGGACACCTTGCCTTGAAACACGATGGTGGGCGCAATGGATCCAGGGTAAGGGGCAAAATCGCTGTCGGTCCATTCATCCACGTTACCTGATAAATCAAAGACACCGTAGGAACTGGCTCCCTGGGGATAATCGGTTACCGGCGTCGAAGAATTGCGGTTGTAGTAAGTATTCAATTTGGTCGGGTCCATGATATTTCCCCAGGGCCAACGGCGTCCGTCCTTGCCCCGTCCGGCTTTTTCAAATTCAGCTTCCGTGGGCAAGCGCTTATGTGCCCATTGGGCATAAGCTTTGGCATCATACCAGGTCACCAGAGTCACCGGCAGCAGCAACGCGCCCTGGGGAATCTTTCCCCCCTTCCAGTTGAGCGGCGGACGATGTCCGGTGGCTGCCACAAAGCGGGCATATTGCGCATTGGTGACGGGGTATTTGTCGATGGCATAGGCGGGAAGATCCACCGTATGCTCCGGCTTGTCGGGAGGATCAGCACGATCGAGATTGGTGCCCATCCGAAAAGGACCCGCGGGAATGGTCACCATGGTGTTCAGATCTTCCCATTGTTCGCGGCTCAGCAATCGATCCGCCTCCTCCACCGTGTAGCCGCCCTTGACTTGACCACTCTCGTGCTGTGCGTGTATCTGGATATCCTCACCCGCTGCGCGAATATGGCTATCGGAATCGTTGATATTGTAGGACACCAGATTGCGCATATCCTCCATGCGCCCTTGTCCCAATTTGATGACATGTAACGAACTGCCAATCATGACGATGCCAATACAGGTCACCAGGGTGGCTGACAGGATTTTTTTGCGCTTGAGCCGTTCCTCTGGCGTAGAGGGTGTTTTAGGAGAAAGTGCCACCGTTTACTCCCCGGGTTTCTGCGCGCGTTGACGACGTTGACGCTGACGTTCTTCTCTTGCCAAACGTTCCTGATAGATCATCTCGAGGGTCTTTCGCCCATAGTAACGTTTGATCACGGATTCGCCGATCACTGCGCCCACCATCCCAGTTTCCATGGCCAGGATGATGAAGAAACCCCACCATCCCATGGGAATCAGATGACCGTACTCCGGAACCCCGGTTATTTCCGCGACATTGAAATAACTGATGCCCCGGACAATCAAGGGGGTGGCATAACACAGCCATTTACTTCCCTTGCCAAAAATCAACGCCAAAAAAAAGTTCGCAATCAGGGGGACGAGAAAGACATCCAGCATCCAGCGAAAAGAAAAATAATCCAATGCATTGGTAAAGACTTCGATGGTGACGCCCAGCAGACGGTCCCCAAAGTGATTGATGGCAGAGGCGACGCCCAATCCGATCAGCGCCCGCCCCCACTTACCCGTATCTTTTTCCTGTGGAACTACTTCCGTCATTTTTTGTAGTCGTCCTTCCCCGTGAGTTTTTCATATTCACTTTTTTTGGTTTCTTCAAGATACCAATCCTTGACATGCAAACTGGCCAGATAATGAGCCAAGGTTCTTCTTTCCTGCTCGGGAAGCATGGCAAAGGAAGGCATGCGGTATTCGGGCTTGAGGCGACTGGGCAGCAGGGCCTGAGGATGGGGAGACGATAAATACTGGTAAAGCCATGCCTCGCTCCGCAAATCACCCATCCCGTCCAGTGAAGGGGAAGGAACCGACTGCATGATGTTACGAACGGACCAAAGGGAATGGCATTGACGACAGTCATTCTGCCGAATCAGATCAGACCCTTCCCGCGCCAATTCAGGTGTGGCAGTGGTGTAAAAAGGCACCCCACGGTCAACGTTCTGATCACCTTTTTCGTGATGGATAATGTTTTGCACAACACCCGCCACCGCCAGGGCCCCGACCAGGCCCAGCACGACCCACTCACCCCGTTTCATGTCGTCTTGGTTTTCCTGACTGCCGCCGCTTGGTCTGCCAAAACCTCAGCCCTTCTGGCTTCCTGTTTCGCCAGGACTTCACGACTTTTGGCATATTCTTCCGGACTCATCTTATCCTTGTCGCTTTCTTTGAACACCAAGTACTTGATATCCTCATCGAACTGTTCGTTTTTTGAGCCCCAGCGTATCCCATAAATACTCACGGCAATGATAAGTCCTCCGGCAACGAGCCACAGGTAGATGGTCCACCCGTCGGGTAAGGTATCAAGGTAATTGCCCATGCCAAACTCCTGTATAAAGGTTGTGGTTATTCTAACACTCTCTCAACGATGTTGGAGTTGTCATTCCTGCAAAGGTTCAAAATTCCCAACCCCTTTCCACCACAATTAAAACAGATAACCAGTCAGTAGTTGTGTAGCACCGAAACCGGTGGCCACCACCACGCCCAGGATAATGGCGATGAACATCAGGCGTTCCCCGATACGCATCTTGGTGGGCGCATATTTTCCCTTGAGCAGGGAATAGATGATTCCGGAAAACACGGCAATGCCGATCATCAGAAATACAAAAATATAGACGCTGAACCGTTGACTCCTCATTCCTTCGATACTCATATCGATTTTGCCAGAGGTCGTTGCAGTCACGAGATGCGAGATTTCATTGATCATGAGTTAGAGTTTCGAATGAAGTCAAAAAAAGTGCCATACCGTCAGGTATGGCACTGGGAGTCATTTAACTGGTTATGGTTTCATATTGCCAGCAAAACTCATTATTTTTTTTTGTCGAAGTTATCTACAAAGAAACTATAGAGAAAGGGACAAATAAAGGCAATACTGATGGGCAGAGCAATGGCCAAGGGGCCGTAATCCAAGTCGATCATGATCTCATCTCCTTAATATAGGCGTGCTCAGTGATCATGCTTGGGTTGCCACGAAGTGGGGGGCAACCGCTTGATCATGGTAAATACTGCTAAAAAGAAATAGCTCAGATAAAAAACATCGATGGTGTACCCCTTGTCCCACCAAGGCTGCTGGCGGATACGGGAGCCGTCTGGACGATAGTTTCCTTCAAAGTTGGCAGTGACCACTTGGTCTCCCACCACTTCAAAATCATGCATATGCGCACCCTTGGCTTCCAATGCCTTGATTTGGGGGGCAATCATGCGCAGATCGTCCATGCTCAAAGGATGCCGTTCCAACAATGCATCATTGGGCGTTCCTTTGTTCATTTCCACGATCTTGGCCATGGCTTCCTTGTCATCCTTGGCAGCCAAAACTTCAGGTTTGTCCATGGAATTGACGTAGGGCTCGTACAGAGCCGCCGTCGGACGTTGACCCCACAGAGGGAAGGTAATGGCGAATGCCGTAACCACCGTCAAAGCAACCAACCACACCACAGGAGCGGGAACCGGGTTATTGTCTTCGTGCACTCCACCCAGATTGTCATCTTCCCACAATTTTTCGTCCTTACGGATCTTTTCTTCGTCAGAAAGGGTACGCAGGGGCGAATCAAAGGACCAATTACTCATAGAGACCTCCACTTATTATCGACTGTCCCAACCCCCTGAAAGGAAAGGAACAGTCAGTTTTGTATCAGATTTACTTGAGCGACAAAACGAAGTCGATCAACGCGCGGGCATCAGAATTGCTGGCATACATGGGAACTTCAGGCGGTGTAACCCGCTTTCCGTCCACATACTCGTTATATTCTGCACGCCACTTGTCAAAATCGATCTTCTGACCCTTGTCATCGATGGGTCCCCAAAGATAATCGAAACGGGGCATGATGGAATGGGGCTGAACCAGACGCGGATTGAAAAAGTGCAGCATCATCCATTCACGGGACGAGTTCCGTGACCCTACATGGAGAATATCCGGTGCCTTGCGGTCAGAACCAAAGGCAGTGGGGGATTCACCATTGAAGTCACCCAACATGGGAGGGGCACCAAATACTTGCCAATCCTGGGTTTCTTCCGGCAGAAGGGTATGACACCACCAGCAGCCTTCACGGACGAAAATAGCTTTTCCATAGGAAGCATGGTAAGTATTTTCGTCTCCGGCCGCTTTCATGACTTCTTCTGGATTCCAGCCCTTGGTGGCCGAAGCATTTTCAATGTAGAACTGCTTGGATCCATCTCCCTGAGGCTCGGAAGAGAGCAGGAAAACGGCACCTTGGGACTTGGTGGCTTCACCGATCCGACCCTTGTCTCGGCTCAACTGTTCCACAATGTTCCCGAGGTTATCGGGGTGGTCCACACCATTGGGAAGAGGTGTCCCCGCCGGATAAACATAAGCGACTGTAGAGGCCATGGGTTGACCCGTTTTCGGGTCTGTTTTCAAGGTCACTCGTACCGGACGATGCTCCCCCGTCAGGAAAGGATCATCCAGACTGAACCCTGATTCATGACCAGCCCAAAGTTGCTTGTCCAGAGCCACCTCGGTGGCGTTTACATTGCGCAAGTCAAAACTTGGCATAAACAAGGTGATCGTCATCGAACCACCTAGGGCAAGACCGAAAAAACGCGCTCCGATCTTGTACTCTCTAAAATTGACCATTTGATATTCTCCTCCAATTCTGCGATCAGTGGCCGATTAACGTTCGTAGGCCAGTTCGTGGGCCATGCGTCCCTCTGGAATCACCGTTCCAGCACGTGCAGTCATCCACATGTTGTAGAGCCAGAAGCAGTTTCCTGTGAACACCAGGGAACCACCGATCCAGCGTGCAATCATGTAGGGATGCTCTGCCATAACCACGTCGATGTAGGGGACTTCGTAAATCTTGCCCGCCCCTTGAATCAATCCGGCAATGGTCATGGACACCCAGTAGGTCGTGAATCCGATCAACAGAAACCAGAAATGCAGATTTCCCAAGGTCAGCGAATACAACTTGCGTTTCATCAATGTTTGCAGACCCAGGTAGACAGCGGCAGCTTCCAGGAAGGTCGAAAAACCCAGGAGAGCCAAGTGGGCGTGGGCCACGATCCAGCCTGTCCCGTGAATGTACCAGTTGATGGCGCGGGTTTGTTGGAAGCCCCCTTGCATGTTCAGCGGAATGGCCATCAGACAGCCAGTTACCGTGAAACGAATCTCCAGGTTTTCCACAAACATGTTCCATTTCCCTTGCATGGTCAACAGAATGTTGGACACGAAGGCAACGGCGGGCACCAGAATCAGCACTCCTTCCACGGAAGCGAAGGATTTGAGCCATTCAGGCAAGGGTGCAGACATCAGGTGATGGGCTGCGGGCGTGGAGTAGAACACCACCACTGACCAAAAGTGCAAGTGACCGATCCGGTGAGAATAGAGCGGATTACCCGTCACCTTGGGAATGGTGTAGTAGGCAATGGCCGCTGCTACCGGCGTGATCCACAAACCCAGCACATTGTGCGCAAACCACCAAGTCAGGTAGGCTTCGGTCAACCCGGTCAGATGGAACCACTCGGGCAGGTTACCCACAATGAACACGATACTGACCATGAACACGGCAGAAGCAAAGAACCAGTTAGTGGTATAGATCCCCTGTGTCTTGCGGTTAATGACGGTCATCCAGACATTGATACCCAAGGGAATGGTCATGAAGGTGGCAATGTACAGATCGATGAACCAGGGGAAGTCAGAATACTCCCGCCCAGAGGTCATCCCGGACCACAACAGCGTCAACCCCAGAGACAGCCCGACATTCCAGAGAAATGCATTCCAGATGCCCAACTTTTCCGACCACAACTTGGTGTTACCCAATGCCGGGGTCATGTACATCATGGCCATGGCAAACGCCATGGAAATCCAGCCAAAAATCACGGCATGGACGTGTACTTGACGCATGTGACCAAATGAAACGAATTCCAGACCCGTGACAAAATCAGGAAATGCCAACTTTGATGCATTGAAGGCACCCAGCCCGGTCCCAATCACAAACCAGACAATCGCGGAGAAACCGAAATAAACCGCAGCCGATCCCTCCGGAATATCCTCGCTACGCGCAAATAGGTACTTGAACATCTTGAACCCCCCCTGTTGTTTTCTATATCAGATTACGTAAGTAAATGAATATGTGTTATTGGAATGAATTAATGGTGACCGTGACGCTTGCGGGGCATCAGGACATACCAGGAAAGAAGCATGCTGGAGAAGGCAAGAGAAATCCCCAGAACTGCAGCAATGGTACCGATCATTTCAATGTCTCCTTGACGCGAATGGCGCGAAAATGGTTGGATGAGGCTCAAGCGGCGTTTTCAATGGCGTCATGCCGTTGAAAAGCAATGGCAAGAATACCGATATAGGCGAAACCGAAGACGAGCATACACCAGTCGATAAACCCGGTGAAGGTATGAGGATCATAGGCTTGACCGTTCCATCCTCCCCAGTTATTGAAGTCACCGCGCCCCAGGAAACACATCAAGGCTGCACCGAACACACTGCCATTGCCCATACCCGTCAGCATTCCGCCGACGATCATGCACCAAAAGCCGCGCGACATGATGGATTTTTTTTGCATTCCTCCCCCCTCTCTTTCGTTTTCACTGAAATTAATGATATTCAGCAAGTTACAAAACTTTTTATTTTGCTGATTATCTCTCTTGTCCCAACTTTGGGTTGTTTTCCTACGGTTTCAACCTCTCATGCCACTTTATACCAGCATCCAGTGCGGTTTTCAACCCATCCGCACTGGAAATTCTTCTTTCTTACTTGATCACCTGAGTGTTTCTCAAGCGGCTGCGTACAATCAGGAAAGCAGTGACCATCACCACCACCGTCACGCCGATGTCAAAACTGCCGGTCATGGGAAAGTGAGGCGTGGGGTAAGTTCCAGAAATCCAGGTATAACGCTCCACCCAACTACCCAGAACGATGTCACAGGCAATGAAAAAAATCACCCTGGGATTGTGCCGGCTGAAGGGAAAAACCAGGGTCACAAAGGGGATGATGAACTTCATCACAAAGAACATCCAGAATAGAGGACTGTAGACACCATACTGCATCTGGTAGATACGGCCCGTTTCTTCCGTAATATTTCCGTACCATATGATGAGGTATTGCCCGAAGAAAGTATAGATCCATAAAATAGTAAATCCCAGCATCATTTGCGCCAGATAATTGAAGATCTGTAGGCGAATCTTTTGCTGGATCACCCCGGTATTCTGGAGAATGGTGAGCAGAATTACGAAGGATGCCAGAAACATACCCGAGACACTGACGATATAGTTCACGGAAAACATGGAACTTTCCCAATGAGGCAAGAGGGTCATCTCGAAATCCCAGGCCACCATGGTGCAGTACAACACATGAATAAAGGGAATGGCCGCAGCGAGTGCCTTGAAGCGGGACAGATTTTCCGGAGAGTCTTCAGAGGTGCGCTGCAAGCGAACAAATGAACCATAAGCCAGTCCCACGATGATGATGCCGGCAATCTCGCGCACCCGTAAAAACTTCAGGTTGTTCCACTTGGGCAGATGCTCGAAGGTGCCCGCCCAGGGAAAAGTCATTTCCCCCCCAAACAGCAAGATGAGCAGAAGTATCACAGCGAGGGGATACAAGGCAAAGAAAGCAACGGAAATGTGGCGAACTTCATAGCGCCACTTGGCATTGACCAGATGCAGCAGGCAAGGCAGAGCAACTCCTGCCAGGCATAGGTGCAACACGATCAGAAAGTCCACGGTCAATACTGACCAACTTGCAAATGGAATCACGGCGCGGCTCCTTATGATTATTTATTTTCGGTGGTGGTCATGTCGCGTTTTTTGGCGGTAGGGTCAGTCAGCAGACCATGTCGCACATAATTCACCACATCCCAGCGCTCGGAAGGTGACATATCATTCCCGTAGGAAGGCATGAGTGCCCCACCAAAGGTGATATGTCCCCAGATATAGCCCTCGGGAACTTCTTTTTGAACTCGGGGGGCCGTGAGGTCAAAGGGGCGTACAATCAGTTTCTCGCCCACCAGACCATCTCCGGTGCCCGAATCTCCATGACAGGGCACACAGTAGATCTTGAACATCTCGCGCCCAAAGGCCACCGACTTTTCAGTGGGGGGATTGGGGTTGGCCAAGGTCATGGCTGCATCCCCGTCATGCACATAAGGCGTAGTGGGTGTTCCTGTCATCGGCACGGAATTTTCCGGGAAAGGTCGCACGGCATCCGGACCTTCCTGGGGTTTGACGCTGATCTGATTGGCCATGTCCTTGCTCCACGGCCAAGCCATGGCGAGGGAGGGAACCAGGGCCAGAACGGGTATCCAGCGAGTAAGGGATTTCATCGTGCTTGGTCTCCCATGATTTCGAGAGGCTTGTGACGCCCCAGAATTTCGTTGATTTGCGGAATGCTTTGCGGGTCGGCCTTCACCAGGATACCAATCTTGTCTTCGGACACACTGGCGTTATAGAGCGGGCTCCGGTTACCCGGCAGTTTCATGGCCACGAAGGTAGCCAAAACCGTCATGAGCACCCCGGACAAAATGAACAGTTCATAGGTCAGCACCATGTCCGGGGGAAGGGGAACCACAGGTCGCCCACCCCGTATCTGATAAATAAAACTGGCCTGGGCAGAGGCGATCAACACCAGCCCGGTGGTGGGCCCCAGCAGGACCCCCAGCAGGGTAAACCACTGGATATAGACGGGACGTGGACCCAGCAACTCACTCAGTTCGGGATGATCGATGGGGGACTTGACCACCACATCCTCCATCCTGAAGCCCGACACACCCGATGACTTGAGTTCCCTGATCGCATTGGCCGCTTCATCCATGTCAGCGTACAGTGCCAGAGTATGAGATTTTTTCATCATGCTTGCCCTCCCTTCATTTCTGGCAGCAGACCGGCTTCATGAACCTCCACCTGCGTCGCATGAGCCTTTTCTTCCATGTTTTGTTCGTGCACCATTTCCTTGACTTCATACATGGACACGCTGGGGAAAATCTTGCAGTACAACATAAAGAGCATGGTGAACCAGCCAAAACTCCCGGCCACGATGCCCCACTGTACCCAACTGGGCCACCAGCCCGCCGTCCATGTCCATGGATAGTGGGATTTCGCAAAGGTAGGCGTAATGATCTGGAAACGTTCCAGCCACATCCCTACATTGAGGATCAATGAAATGATCAGCAAAGTCGTATAGTTGTGACGTACGAAACGGATCAACAGAGTGAAGGGCATCACCATGGCACAGAAAATCATTCCCCAGAACTGCAGGGCATAGTCCCCAGTGGCACGGTAAACCAGATCCGCCTTGGCCACTTCATCGCTGCCATACCAGGTGGTGGCATACTCGATCAGATCCAGATAGGTCCAAACCATGGCAATGGCAAAGGTCATCTTGATCAATTTGTTGAGAATGGGCTGGGTCATGTAGGCTTCGAAACGGAACACATAACGCAGGACGATGAACAGGGTGATGATGCCAGAACATCCTGAATACAGCGCACCCAGCACGAAGTAGGGGGGGAAGGACGTCACATGCCAGCCAGGGTTTTGGGACACGGCAAAGTCGGTGGACACGATGGAGTGCACGGAAACTGCCAGCGGCATCAAAAAGCAGGCCATGGTCATGTAAGCCACCTTGAAATTGGCCCACTGGCGGTCAGTTCCTTGCCAACCCATGGAGAGAAAGCGGTAAAGTGCCCGCCGTGCCCCCCGAGCATTGTCACGACAGATCGCCAGATCAGGAATCATCCCCATATAGAGGAACAGAAGTGACGAAGTCAGGTAGGTTCCGATGGCTGTGGCATCCCAGACCAGCGGCGAGGTGAAGTTAGGCCAGGTCCAGCGTTCGTTGGGGTAGGCCACCACATAGTAAAACTGCCAGAGCCGTCCCATGTGCACCAACACGAACAGGGCTGCGGTGAGCAAGGTAAAGGTGGTCATGGCTTCCGAATAACGGTAGATCGGTTTTCGCCAGTCCGCATGGATGATATGAAGCAGAGCGGACAGCAAGGTGCCGGAGTGGCCCATCCCGATCCAGAAAATGAAGGTGGCAATGTACAACCCCCATACCTGCGGGTTGTTCAAATCCGATACCCCCATTCCGTTTTGATACTGATAAACCTCACAGTAAACGCCAAAGGAGAACAGGGCTAGGGCGGAAAAGAAAATTACCCAGAAAACGGGGCGCGGCTTTTCCAGACTTCTCAGTACATCTTTGTTGATCTTGGCCCAGGTAACGTCTGCCCCCAGATCCTTCTGCTTGGGAACGAACTTTCTTTCAACTTGCACATCCATCTGGGGACGGCTAGGAACACTATGACTCATGGTTTTTTCCCTGAATGTTGGTATTCGTGAACGCGCGGGTCAACTCAAGCCTCAAGATTACGTACGCGCTCGAGATACACGATGGACGGATAGGTATTCAAATCTTCCAGAATCCGGTAACCGCGAATCCCTTCCTCGGACTTTTCCTGAACGTTCTTGGACAGATCTACCTGCTGATTTTTCCATGTTCTGGCCACCTTGGACTTTTTATCGGACAGGTTTCCAAAAGTAATGGCCGAGGTAGGACAGGCTTGTGCGCAGGCTGTGAGCACTTCACCATCGGCCAGGATACGTCCTTCGGTTTTGGCCTTGTCCATCCCGGCACGCAACCGTTGCATGCAGAACGTACACTTCTCCATGACCCCCTTGCTCCGTACCGTCACGTCCGGATTCAATTGCAGTTCCAGCGGATTGGGCCAGGCTCGATCAGGGTAATTCCACCAGTTGAAGTAACGGACCTTGTAGGGACAGTTGGCCGAACAATAGCGGGATCCCACGCACCGGTTATACACCTGGGTATTGAGACCATCCGGTGAATGGTGTGTGGCGCCCACGGGGCAGACGGGTTCACAAGGGGCCGCCTCACATTGCTGGCAGAGCATGGGCAGGTATTGTGCCCCGTGATCGGGGAATTCGGATTGCATGGCCTCCCCTTCCCCCCAGTAACGCTCGATGCGAATCCAGTGCATGGCTTGGCCCTTGCCGAAGCGTTCCTTCCCCACCACAGGTAAATTATTTTCCGCATAACACGCCACGGTACAGGCGTTACACCCAATACAGGCATCCAGATCGATGACCATGGCCCACTTGTAGGGAGCATCATCGTACTGACCTTCATAGGGACGACGGGTCCGAAACGAGTTCCAGTTCTGAATCAGATTACTCAGTGACATGCTAGATCTCCTTGGACAATTTGGCTTGGTCAGCAGACAGGGTGGCTACAAGTTTTTGTCCGTTCTGGAGTGTAGTGGGACCCTCATCCTTCACGACCATTTGATGTTCGCCTGTCTTTCTCAAGGCCACGCGCGTGGCGTGCATGGCCAGTTCCCCGGTATGACCATCGAAAATCGGATCAAGAATCTTGTAGGGATTCACACCGACCCCCGTGGCAAACCGTCCGAGTTGGGTATGTCCTTGCCCCAGGGGCATGGATACCGTATCCGGCTGGATGCCGGGAAACAGATAGGCCTTGGCGCGCACGGATCCGGTGGCAGACTGAATTTGCAGGATGTCTCCTTCCTTGATCTGCATGGCCTCTGCAGTTTTAGGATGAATCTCGACCCAACTGTCCCAGACCACCGTGGTCATGGTTTCCGGAGACTCCTGCAGCCAGGGCAAGTAGGCATGACGTCCGTCCCGCATATCCGCACGGATGGAGGGAACAAAGTAAAAAGGATAATCCGTGGTCAATTCTGCCGGCTTCGGCATGGTCAGGGCCGGTAACTTGGCCTCCAGAGTCGTGGGTTTTCCGTCCCACTTGACAAGACCATTGCGCAAAGCGTCTTCCCAGAAATGATCATCGCTGTCACTGACCTTGAAAACCGGTTTGGCCTTGACCATGGCGGTTTTGAGATAACTGTAATAGTCAGGGAACGCTGCATAGGCCTCGGGTTTGCGTTTTTTCAGTACCTCCAGAAGGATATCGCCATACCCTTTGGACTCGGGATAGAGTTTTTCCATCAAGGGTTGCTGAAGCATCACCTCCACGCCATTCGGCTGATATTCGGCCACATGGGTACCAAAATCTTCCAGTGCGGACAGCAAGGGGAGAATCAGATCACATTGTCCCGCCGTTTCATCCATATGCGTCACAAAAGCCACTTTGAAAGGGACCTTACTCATGGATTCTGCAAAGGGCAGATGGGAGGGTGCCGTGAATACCGGATTGGTACCGTAAATCAACAGGGCCTGGGTTTGTCCTGCGGCCATTTTTTGATTCAACTCGGCCAATGCCTGGTAACTTCCCAAGGTGGGCGTCAGTTGGGGGAAAGGATGTTCGGACTGTCCCTCCATCGTTTTACCCCGATTGCCCAGAATCACGTTGAGCAGTTGTACGGCGGCGGCATTGCTGAACCCATAGGAATGTCCTTCCACTGAAGGGCCGGCAATCACCAATGAAGGGGAATTGTTCCACAGTTGAGCCGCAATCAGTCGCACCGCATCGGAACCGATTCCCGTGATATCACTCACGGCATCCCGATCGTAATTTTTGACCAGATCGAGAACTTCCTGCGGAACTCCCCTGGAAAATTCTTCGTGCTGCAACAGGTCATGGGCAATGCCCAAAGCCAGAATCCCTTCGGTCCCTGGTTTGATGGGATACCAACGATCTGCATTCCCTCCCGTCAAGGTCATGCGCGGCTCGATTTGAATCAAGGTACCGCGCGGTGCCTTACGGAACAGTGCGTACTGACGGGCCATGTAAACCGGCGAAATGCCGCTGCCCAGAAAATCATTGCCAAAGGAGAGAATCAAGCGCGCCTCGTGGATATTCCAGAGAGGCTGCTCTGCGCCCAGAATGGCCTTGGTGGCGGCTCTCCCCGTGGCAGTGGAAAGCGCATCGTAGGTCACATGATGGGTGGAATCAAAAGTTTCCAAGAAGTTTTCCAGAAGCACCCGTTGGTGCCCACTGACCCTATCCGTCAGAAAAGCAATCTGTTCGCCCTTCAAAGAACTGTTCGGTCCCAGACGTTGTTCCAGAATCTGGTGAGCCTTCTCCCAGGATACGGGGATCAACCCTCCTTCTCCCTGATACATGGGCGTACGCAGCCGATCCGGGTTGTAGTGGGCTTGCACACCTGCCTGTCCCAGTCCACAGATCTTTCCGCCGCTGATTCCGGACTCAGGATTTCCTTCCAGTTTAAGAACCCGTCCTTCGCGAACCTTACCCATGATTCCACAGCCTGAACCACACTGGGCACAGGTTGAAGCATAAAAAACTCCGATGCCGGGCACCACAAAGTCCTGGGGATGAACGTATGACATGACCTCTTCTACGCCTGACTCGATAGAAGTATGACCACATCCTGCCAGCGTGGCAGCCGCTCCACTGATTCCCAATACCTTGAGAAAATCTCGGCGATCCAAATTACTCGTTGTCATTTCATCGTCTCCTGTTTGGTCGCCGTTTTATTTATGACAGAGCCAGCAATCGTTGGGACCATGACTGGTCACCGTGCTCCCCGCCTTTTCCAAATGATCTTTTTGGTGACAACTGACACACCACCCCATGGACAAGGCTTTAACCCGCCGCGCCGTGGTCATGGAAGCGATATCGCCATGGCAGTACCCACAGACTTCACGAACCGGTCGTTTTTCCTGGAAGTAAAAACGTTGAATATGGCGCTCATGGTTGAAACGAACGAAATCAGGCAAGTCATGCACCTTTTTCCAGGGAATGGGCTGCTTGTTTTCCCAATATTCAAACAGTTTCTTGATGCGCGGACGATCCTTGACGCCTTCAATCAAATTGTGACACCCCATGCATTTGTCGAGACGGGGAATCCCGGATACATTGCTGCGCCGCGCATAGGTATGACAGTACATGCAGTTGATCTGCATGCGTCCGGCATGGGTATTGTGTGGAAACTCGATGGGTTGCTCCACCACCGGGCCCAGGGCATCATACCCGTCACTGGTTTGTGAACCGATGGGGCCCCCCTGAACAAAAGGCTCCGCAAAAACCTGCGCACTCCCGATCCAGAACAGCACGATCCAGAGAAAAATTCTTTTTCCGTAATTCATTCAATAATCCTGCCCAGAAAAAACTCACCCGCGACATCGCCCCAACTGACGAAGATCTTGACGGTCAATCCCTTATTGACATCCACGCACCCACTTGAAATCCGAAAACGACACCCTCCCTGCTACCACCCGCGGAGGAATGCCGGAACTGTCAAGAAGTCGGTACGCACACGCATCCCAAACCAAAACAAAAGGGTCAGAAAAAATGCTCTTCCCCCAAGTTCGGATCGGAAACAGAAACGAAAAGGTGCCTTTGGCACCTTTTCGAATACGACTTGGAACTATTGAGTTATTTGGGTTTTGCGACGAAGCCGTTGCAATAACAGGTCGGGCAAATTTCATCGTCCCCGGGGTAAAGCTTACACCCGTGCACGGCACCTGGATCGGTAGGCTTGTCCTTGTTAGGGATGAAGTTCATGCAACGGTTGCACTGCTTTTCCCCGTTGGGATGTTCCTGGAAATGCAAGGCTGTGCGCACTGCGGTGTTCTTCTTTGCGAAGGCCGAAGTGGTAAAGCCAGCCATCGGCGCTGCCACGATAGCGATGGTGCCCATCTTGAGCAACTGACGGCGTGAGTGTTTAATACCATTTTCCATGTTGTAACCCCTCCAGATCGATTAAATAGTTTTTAGGTCATACCAACAAAAAACATATTTTTATTGTAATGCGACAATTCATGGCCGAAAGAAAAACACCTTACTTCGACTGACCATGTGCCTAGCGTAGCGCCCCTGAAACCGACTGTCAAGTGGGTCTATTCTTTCACCTTTTTCAGCCATCTCTGAGACTTCGGCAAGCAGGTCTCAAAAATCTGTTGCGAAGCCTGTTTTGCCCATGATATAGTCCGCTACGATGCGACGTGGAAACGCTGGCAGCGCAAGATTTTGCGGTGAAACCAACGAACCATGCTGTGTTTGGGAATCTTTGTAGCCCGTTCAATTAAAAAAGCAGTACGGGTTCATGGACAGTAGGTCCTGTCTGCTGTCCTGTCATTCAATGTCATTCTGGAGGGGGGTAAATGCGTAAGTCATTCACTAAGATCACATCCGGGCTGGCTGTGGCCGCGGCTCTGGTGAGCATGACGGCTCTGGCTGAAGAAGAAGGGGTCATGAACGGCGACCCGGCCAACGGCAAAAAGATCTTCACGGAAGGGAAAGGCGCCGCTCCGGCGTGCATGACCTGCCATGGAGCCACAGGATGGGGAATGGAAGCCATGGGGGCACCCCGTCTCAACAATCTCGGGTTTCCTTATATCGTCAAGCAATTGACGGATCTGGCTGAAGGCCGGAGAACCCCATCGGGTGCAGGGGCAGTTATGCCCCTGTTTGCACAACAACTTACCCCCCAGGATCGGCGGGATGTTTCGGCTTACGTCAATTCCCTTCCTCTTGATCCGAAAGACTTGTCGGACATGCAGGCCATCAAGGATGGGGGGCAACCCATTGGAACCCGTTACAAGGGAGAAATCCTGGTCAAATTTGGCGTAAGCGGCAAGGTTTCGGCCTGCATGTCTTGCCATGGGTACAATGGGCGCGGTGCCGCTCCTGTTTTTCCAGTCATCGGGGAACAAAAGTACACTTATCTGGTCAATCAGTTGCATAACTGGCGGGATGAAAGTCGCACCAACGATCCCTACGGCATGATGCGCGCCATTGCCAAAAAGTTGAGCGACGAGGACATTCTCGATGCCGCAACTTATCTGGCTACAGCACCTCGCACCACAGAAGGGAACACACGCGTCCCAAATACGACCCGGTAACGTCGGCTTAAGTCAGCGAAGCGGGGAAGTATGATCGAAACCCGCGTGCTTAGCGCGCGGGTTTTCCATTTTACCTGACAGGAAACTGACTGATGAGATTCAACACGTTGAAGCTGGGCGAAAAGATTTTATTTGGCATCTTTGGAATTCTTGTGGTTTTTGCCGTGTCCAGTTTTGTGATGCTGGAAATTTATCGCTCCCACCTCAATCACCCCATGTACCCCAATACCACTCATTTTGACTTCACGCCAGAAGGCAAAGTGGGGTCCCAACTGTTTCGTGAAAAGGGATGCACCGACTGTCATCGTGCCCTGCGTAACGGAACCAATCACGGCGTGAGTCTGGACGGCATCGGCTCGCGACATACTCTGGATTACCTCGAATCGTTCTTGAAAAAACCCGAGTCCACCTATGAAACCAAAACCATCGACCACGGTCTGAACAAGCAGGCGGCGTATGTGGCTGCCTTACCGGATAATGAACTCCATTCCATAGCCATATTTTTATCGGAATTGAAAGCAACGCAAGGCTCCGCAGATGCCCGTCTGCCCATGCCGGAACGCTCCGGATTTGTGGATGAAATGGTCAAGGTTTGGGCGCCCAGTTCCTGGAAAACCGAATATCACGACCTGCGCGAAGACGCAGGTCAAAATCAGAAGGAGAAACCCTGAGCATGTCTTCCCCCGCCCCTTTCGATCAACGCATCAATGACCCGGAATACACAACCTTTACCCTGTTGTTTGTGTATGCCTGTATTACCTACGCCATTATTGGTTTTTCCTGGGGTGCCCTGATGGGGGGAATTCCTGCCTTTCGCATGTTTGTGGATTCGGCGCCCCATGGTCACCTCATTTTGCTGGCACACGGGCACATCAATCTGCTTGGCTGGGTTGAAATGGCGATTTTCGGTGCCATTTACTACTTTGTACCACGTCTGGTCAATCGCCCGATCTACAGTCTAAAACTGGTCAAGATCCATTTTTGGATGCACAACATCGGCCTGATGGGCATGGTGGTGCTGTTTTCCATAGCAGGCAGCATTGGAGGCTATGACCCCGGTCCGGAAATAGAAAAAACCGTTACCCATTTGATGGCTGGGGTGGGTTTCTTCGGAACCTTGGTTCTGCTTGCCAACATCATCTGGGGCTATAATATCTTCAAGACTGGTAAGCAAGGAGCCTGACTTCTCATGAAATCAAAACTGGGGTTTTCTCTTCTCATTCTCCTTTCCTTAGCCGTGGGGAGTTGCGGTCGACAGGGCTTGGGGCTGTCACTGGGTACCCAGGCCCCGCGACTGGCCACCAAGACTCTGGCCGATGTGGGTGGAGACCTCAGTCGCATGACCACCTATCGCCAGCCTGATCCGCGCATGTACCAATATTCACTGGACCAGGCACTGGCCACGGGCAAACCCATTCTGCTTGAATTTGCCACTCCCGGTCATTGTTCTGTCTGCGATCGGCAACTGCAGATCACCAAGGCCATGCTCGATAAATATCAGCCGAATGTACTGTTTCTGCACATGGATCAGTATGAAAACCCCGAAGCATTCAAAACCTATCGCGTGATGGGCGATCCTTGGACCTTCGTGATCGATGCGCATGGTATCGTTCGCTATCAAGAAGCGGGCCCCATGCTTTACCAAGAAATGGATGCGGCCATTCAAGCCGTTCTGCCCCATCCTCATCAGGCTTCCCTTCCCTAAGTCTGCCGATCCCTACCTTTGTCAGTCCCGTGAGATCCCTATGCTGCGCTCCTTTGAATTGAAAAAAGATCCTCGAGGCATGACTTGGGATCTGTTGCTTTACATTCCCACGGTTTCTGCTTTGGGGGCCTTTGCCGCCAATGCCTGGTACGGGGCAAACCCGAATCTTGCCTATTTGCTCCTGTTCATGGCCAGTTTCTTCCTGTTTGCAGGGGCCAATCGGGTGCTGAAGACTCGTCTGATGTGTCTTCCCTCCGCACCTGTTCGACTGGAAGCCGATCCCCAGGCTCCCTGTGTGCGTGTCCATCTAAAAAACGGAACGAAAATCGAACTACTCAAGGATATCCACGTATATCGTGATTATTCCGGTCGTTCTATTGGATTGACCGGACTAGATGCGGCAGGCAAACGTCTGCAATTTGTTTTTCACAAAGGACAGTTTTCTCTGGAAAGAGACTACCAATCCCTTCAGGATTTCTTTGCCAAGAAGAAGGCACCCCTTCCCTGAACCTCTGGAGCTAGCGGCGGCGACGCACCACATCCCAGGCCATGAATCCGATCACTATCGCGACTCCTGAGCAGGCCAGTCCCATGTAGTGATATTCCCTGTCCGCCGGAATCAAACCGCCCACCAGCATATGCACGGTGTAGGCGGTCAGAAATAGCGAACTCAGGGTCACCACCACGTAAACCAAGGCTTCTCGAGGACTGATTTTCATTTGATGGGATCTCCCGGAGCTGGAGGCGGAGGCTCATCGATGACCGGGGGCGGTGCCGCAGGAGCCAAGTTGGGCGTACGGATCTGCAAAACTACCCCTCCGGCTTGCAGGGAAAGGGTCTCCACTTCATTCCCCAACAGGGACAAGTTTTGTGTCAACCCCAGATTGGCCGGGGTTTTTGGTGCCATGATCAGATGGGTCAATCCTTTCATCATCACCAGTTGAGCAGCGGGATCCTTGGCAGCGGGAGGAAGGGGCAAGGCATCGCACCGACAAGCCAGCATGGTTCGTGCTGGCCATTGGCTCGCTACCCGTAAACGCGGATCCGGCAAATGACGGCTTTCCGCATCGGTACGATAGTGATCCACCGTCTGGGTGAGTGTCATTATCAGTTGATCCTGTTCGGTCAATTGGCGCATCTGTCCCAACTCAAACCAGGCACGATCATCCTGCATGCTGAGGGTGGAAATCAGAAAGACCCCCAGAAGAACCCAGCCCCGTTGAGCCAGAAAACCAATTTTTCCGGCACCCCATTCGAGCAGTGCAGGAATCCCTGCATAAAGTAGCGTGATCATGCCCAGCAAAGCAAAGGTGGCATCCCCATTCAGGGCTGACACCAGCACACCCCACCAGAGGCACCGTCCCAACAAGGTATTCCAGAGCATCTGCCGCTTTTGCCACCATACCCAAAGCAACAGGAGGAGGATTAAAATCCCCACGCTCCAATCAACCGCCGTTAGTTCAGGTTCAAAACCGGGAAAATGACGCCACAGGGGGGTCCAGTCGCGCAGTGGGTTCTGAAACCAGATGATACCGCTCCAACCCCAGCGCAGAAGAATCGAGATACCTGAAAAAATCGTCAATCCAATGAAGAAAGATTTTTTCTGCAAGGAATTCACCGGGTTTTTATGCCACTCCCAAGCCAGAAGCAGAGGGTAAACCAGCCCCACCGGATGCAGACTAACGGCAAAAGCCGTCAGTCCCAATTGCCCGAAATACAGTCCCCCCAGGGCGTGTGGTCGTTGCCGGTAGGAACGGTCCAGCCAGTATCCTCCCATGAACACGGCCAGTATCCCCAGTCCAGGGGAAAGGTGATCGATTTGCAACAGAGTGAGCGGCGTCAGCAGCCATAATCCCGTGGCCAACAGAGCCGCCTCGTCCTGTGCTTCCTGGGACTGCCAGCGGTATAACCCCCATGCCGTGAGCGCAGCCAGGGCGATCATCACCCCTTTGGCGGCCATGACCTGCCCTGGCCACAGGAATCCCAGGGGAAGCCAGAGAAGATCGCGAAAGTCCGGGACTCCCAGAGTCACAATGGAGTTGGCCACATGGTCGGCCACCGACCAATCCAGCAGCAATGCCTTGGCGGCTTCTTCCTCTATTCCATAGGGCCCTCGGTGCAGAACCAGAAATGTAGCCACAGCCCAGACCAAAAGGGCCAACATGCCCCACTGCCGAAAACCCAACATCCGTGAACTCCTTGAATCAAGCAACAACTCTGTTAAGTAAAAAGGTCAAAATCAATACACGCCCGCAGCGTAGTCCGAAAGAGCCTTGATTTCTTCATTGGTCAGGCGATGCGCAATGGTGCGCATCACGGCAGCAGGATCATTACTGCGCGTGCCCTCTTTGAAATGTTGCAACTGAAGTTCGGTATATTCCTGATACTGTCCTGAGAGACGGGGATAAGGCGCAGGGACCCCCGCGCCCGTGGGACCGTGACAACTGGAACATGCAGGGACGTCCCGATCTGCATCCCCACCCCGCCAAATTTTCTGTCCGATGGACACCAGTTTTGGATCATTGGCGCGGGTCAAATGGGGAGGTTGAATGGCATACCAAGCCGCCACATTGCGCATGTCCTCCGCACTGAGCATGGATACGATGCCGGCCATGATGGGATTATCCCGAGCGGGCGGAGCCCCATTCACCGATTTCATATCGTTCAACTGTTTAACCACATAATCCGGAATTTGTGCCGCCAGGTGGGGTTGGGTCGGGATCGGACTGACTCCATCCAGACCATGACAGGCATAGCAGATGGAACTCGCAATGACCTTGCCTTTTTCCGGATTACCCGGTTGTGCATAAGCGGGAAGAACCAGCAGACTCAGCAGGAGTCCAGTCATCCATTTATTCATGGTGTCATTTCCTTGAAATCACTCGCCAGAGAAGGATACGGGAAACTGATCGGCCCATTCTATCATGCGCCCCCGCCAAAAATTAAGCACCCGGTCAAATCTGCGACTCACAGGGAAGTCAGCCGGGCAAAAGCCAGCGCCAACCATTTCATTCCCACATCCCTGAAATTCACCTGAACTCGTCCCTCGTTACCCTGACCTTCCCGTGCCAAAACCACGCCCTCCCCAAATTTGTCGTGCCGAACCCGCTGTCCGATGTGAAACTTTCCGGTTTTGACGGATTCTGTGGGAGTAACCGAAGAACGCATGGGGTTGAGAGCCCTTGATCCAAAGGAAAGTTCAGGTCTTTTGCCGCGCGGATTCAAAATATGACAGAGGGATTCAGGGATTTCTTCAAGAAAACGGGAACGCACGCCGTAACGCATCTGCCCATGGAGCACGCGGCTCTGGGCATGAGTCAGATACAGTTGACTCCGGGCTCGGGTAAGGGCAACGTAGGCCAGACGGCGTTCTTCTTCCAGACCGCGGGTTTCCTGCAGGGCATTTTCATGGGGAAACAAACCATCCTCCAGTCCGGCCACGAATACCACTTCAAATTCCAGCCCCTTGGCCCCATGCACCGTCATCATCTGGATCGCCTCGCTCCCTGGCGCAGCTTCGTGCTCTCCGGCCTCCAGCGTGGCATGAGCCAAGAATGACAGAACATCCCCTGAACCTTCTTCCCGGGTAAATGCCATGGCAGCAGCCACCAATTCTTCCAGATTGGCGATCCGGTCGGCACCCTCCTTGTCCTGGCGATAATGCTCCAGAAGTCCGCTGACCTCCAGCACTGCCTCGATCACCCTGGGCAAGTCCTGCCCCTGATGAATCCGCTCCGCCAGTTGATCGATTCCCTGCAAAAAACGCTGTACGCCCTGTCCTGCCTTACCCGCCAAAGAACTGACACGCGTTGCCTGGAAGAGACTGGATCGAAGAGTCTGCGCTTCGACTTGAAGATTTTCCAGGGAGCGCGCCCCGATCCCCCGGGGTGGGAAATTAACCACACGCAAAAACGCAGCGTCATCCTCTGTCGAAACCGCCAGCCTCAAATAGGCCAAGGCATGACGAATTTCCTGGCGCTCGAAGAAACGCAACCCGCCATGCACCCGATAGGGCAAGTTAAGCGAAAACAAGGCCTGCTCGAGGGCACGGGACTGAGCATTGGATCGATACAGCAGTACCATGTCCGACAAGCGAATCCCTTGATCGCGCAACTGTATCACGGTATGCGCAATGAAACGGGCTTCATCTCCATCCGTTTCCCCTTCATAGACCCGGATCGGTTCTCCCTGTGCACCCTCCGTCCAGAGTGTCTTGCCAAAGCGCCCGGCGTTGTTTTGAATCAAGGCATTGGCTGCTTCCAGAATGGTCCCCTGAGAACGGTAATTCTGTTCCAGGCGCAGGACTCGGGTCACTCCATAATCCCGTTCAAAATGACGCATATTCTCGATTTCCGCGCCGCGAAAGGAATAGATGGACTGGTCATCATCCCCCACCGCAAATACCGTACTTGCCGGTCCACACAACAGGCGTAACCAGCGATACTGAAGCGGATTGGTATCCTGAAACTCATCGACCAGAAGGGTTTTGAAGCGTGCCTGGTAATGTTCGCGCAGTACAGGGTGGTGTTGCCATAATTCCACACAACGCAACAACAACTCGGCAAAGTCCACGGTTCCTTCTCGTTGACACTGTGCCTCGTAGGCCAGATAGGCCTCCTGCAAAGGCCGCTGTGCAGAATGGGAAACCACGGCATTCTCCGCGCGAATCCCCTGTTCCTTGTGCCCATTGACAAAGTGCTGCAACTGACGAGGGTTCACCCTCTCTTCGTCAAAATTCAGGGCTTTCATGACCCGTTTGAGCGCCGCCAACTGCTCCTGCCCATCGATGATCTGAAATTGAGGTGTCAACCCTGCGTCCAGGGCGTGCAGACGCAAAAAACGGTGGCACAATCCATGAAAAGTCCCCACCCAAAGAGAGCGAAGGGGCCAGTTCCCCATGGACGATATCCGTGTCATCATCTCGCGCGCTGCTTTGTTGGTAAAAGTGACCGCCAGCAACTCCTCGGGGCGATTCTTTCCCGTCGTCATCAACCAGGCCATCCGGGTGGTCAAAACCCGGGTCTTGCCACTCCCGGCTCCCGCCAGAATCAGGGCCGACCCCTGATCCCAGGTCACGGCTTCCCGTTGTTGCGGGTTCAATCCTTCCAGTAAATTTTCCATGGGTATCGTCATCGCCGCCTACTTGATTTCCTGCATTATACGGGAGTCCCCCTCATCACCCGTGCACGAGTATAATCACCCCTTTGCCTGACCTGTGCTGCCATGGAAGATTTTTACGATCCCCACACCCTCGAACGTCACTGTCAGGAGGCATGGACCCGCTCGCAACGGTACCGCGCCCTCGAGTTGCCGAACCGTCCGAAATATTATTGCCTGTCCATGTTTCCTTACCCCTCAGGGAAGTTGCACATGGGGCATGTGCGCAACTACACCCTGGGAGATGTGTTGGCCCGCTACCACCGCATGAAGGGGTTCAATGTACTGCAACCCATGGGATGGGATGCCTTTGGCCTGCCCGCCGAAAATGCCGCACTCAAGCAAGGCGTGGCCCCTGCAGAGTGGACTTATCAAAACATCGAAACCATGAAAGGTCAGTTGCAGGCCCTGGGACTGGCCATCGACTGGGAACGGGAAATCACCACCTGCCGCCCGAATTATTATCGTTGGGAACAATGGCTGTTTACCCGGCTGTTTAAAAAAGGATTGATCTATCAAAAAACCGGTACCGTCAACTGGGATCCTGTGGATCAAACGGTTTTGGCCAATGAACAGGTCATTGAAGGACGCGGCTGGCGCTCGGGGGCCTTGGTGGAAAAGCGCGATATCCCCATGTACTACCTGCGCATCACGGCTTATGCCGAAGAGTTGCTGCAGGATCTGGAACGCCTCGATTCCTGGCCGGAACAAGTCAAAACCATGCAACGTCACTGGATCGGACGATCGGAAGGCGTCACCCTTGGTTTCAAGTTGGCTGACCGCGCCACCGACTTGAAGGTTTTTACCACCCGTGCCGACACCCTTTATGGCGTCACTTATTTAGCCATTGCGGCCGAACATCCCCTGGCTCAGGAATGCGCCCGGCAAGACCCCCGATTGGCGGCTTTCCTTCTGGAATGTCGCCAGGGCAGTGTGGCTGAGGCCGACCTGGCCACCCAGGAAAAAAAGGGCTTCCCCACTTCGTTACAGGCCATTCATCCCCTGACCGGACACCTCCTCCCCATCTGGGTGGCCAATTACGTCCTGATGACTTATGGAGAAGGGGCCGTCATGGCGGTACCTGCCCACGATCAGCGTGATTATGAATTTGCGCGCGACCACGGGTTACCCTCGAAAACCGTGATTCGTCCAGTCACGGGAGAAGCCCCCACCGATGCCGCCTTCACCGGAGAGGGCATTCTTTGTCATTCTGAAGATTTTGATGGACGCACCTCTGCAGATGCCCGGGAAAAAATGGCCCTGGTTCTGGAAGCCCTGAACAGTGGAGGACGTCAAACCAAATTTCGCCTGCGCGACTGGGGGGTTTCACGCCAACGCTACTGGGGATGTCCTATCCCTCTGATTCACTGCCCGTCCTGTGGAACCGTTCCGGTTCCGGAAGACCAACTTCCCGTGGTTCTTCCCGAGGAAGTTTCCCTTTCCGGCACAGGGTCACCGCTCAAACAGGACGCTTCCTTTCGCGCCACGACCTGCCCCACCTGCGGGAACCCCGCAGAGCGTGAAACCGATACCCTGGATACCTTTTTTGAATCCTCCTGGTACTATGCCCGGTATGCCTGCCCCGATGCGCCGGCCATGCTGGATGAACGGGTCGATTACTGGTTACCTGTCGACCAGTATGTGGGGGGCGTGGAGCATGCCATCCTGCATCTGTTGTACGCTCGCTTCTTCAACAAACTGCTTCGCGATGAAGGATTGATTCGGACAGATGAACCGTTCACTCGCCTGTTGACCCAGGGCATGGTGCTCAAGGAGGGCAGCAAGATGTCCAAGTCCCTGGGCAACACCGTGGATCCTCAGGCCCTGATCGATACCTTTGGAGCCGATACGGCCCGTTTCTTCATTATCTTCACCAGTCCGCCGGAGCAGTCCCTGGAATGGTCCGATAGCGGGGTTCAAGGGGCGCATCGTTTCCTCAAACGCCTGTGGAATTTTGCCGCCCAGTACCAGGCCCGTCGGCAGGTGAAAGGTGACGGACAAACCCTCGAAACGCCCCATGTGCGCCATGAGGTCCATCGCCTGTTGCAACAGGCAACCCACGACATGGAACGCCAGCAGTTCAATACCGTCACCTCGGCTGCCATGAAAATGCTCAATGCCCTGGAAAAAATTGCCGGGGTCAATGATCCTCTGGCTCAGGAAGGTTTGTCTTTTCTATTACGCATGCTGGCACCCATCACGCCCCATATCAGCGATACCCTCTGGCAACAACTCGGCTTTGGTGAATCCATCCTCGACGAACCCTGGCCTACCCCCGACCCACAGGCACTGGAACGTAAATCCGTGGAACTGGTTCTACAAATCAATGGAAAATTGCGCGGCACACTTTCTGTTCCTACTCACCTGGCTGCAGAAGAGATTGAAAAAATGGCCTTGAGCCATCCCAGCGTGGAAAAGTTTTTGCAGGGGAAAAGCCCGCGCAAGATCATTCTGGTCCCTCAACGATTGGTTAATATTGTGCTCTAAATGCGCTCACTTGCCCGCCTTCTTGCTCTTTTTTCAAGCCCTTGGAAAACCTTTTTTTTCATTCTTTTTCCCCTCACGTTGTGCGCCTGCGGCTTTCACTTGCGCGGTCTCCCCGAGGCTCAATTTCACACCCTGTATCTGGACGGCAAAATGGGGGAAGTGGCAGATCAGGAACTCAAGCAGCAAGTGCTGCACCAGACCCATATTACTTTGGTCAATCAGTCGGATAAAGCCGACGTCGTTTTGACACTTTCTCCAATCCAGAACACCCAACAAATCCTGACCCTCAATGCAGAGGGCACGGTTTCCCAATATACCCTTTACGCCCGCTTGTCCTATCGGGCGTCGGACAATCTGGGGAATGAACTGATTCCGCCTTCTACCCTGACGGTCACACGTTTGTACAATTACAACGTCATCCAGATCCTGGGCAAGCCCGCCGAACAACAATTACTCACCCACGACATGCAAATTGATCTGGTCCATCAACTGCTGCACCGCGTTCTTGCACTGCATCCTGCCCTGGGCACCGCTGCCCACTGAGTATGCGTCTATCCCCCGAGCAGTGGCCATCCCATTTGAACCGTCTGGTTCCACCGCTCACGCTACTCATCGGTTCCGAACCCTTCCTTTCCCTGGAATGTCAGGACCATTGGCGACGAGCCTGCCGTGCCCAAAACTACGAAGAACGTAAAGTCTGGACCGTGGAATCGCGCTTTGCCTGGACTGAAGTAGACCTGCACTGGAACAGCGGTTCCCTGTTTGGTTCACGGTGCGCCGTGGAAATCCATCTACCCAGTGGCAAACCAGGCCCCGAAGGTACCCGGCAACTGGAGAAACTGGCGAATTCTCCCCAAGAAGACAAACGTCTGCTGATTCTCCTGTCCGAATTGGATTACCGGACACGTCAAGCCCCCTGGTTGACCCAATTGCAAACCAAGGCCCTCTGGACGGAAACCCAGCCCGTTCCCCGGAACGCACTTCCCCGATGGATTGCACAGCGCCTGGGACCCTGTCAGGCCAGTTCCGAGGCCCTGGAGTTTCTGGCAGACTGCACGGAGGGCAATCTCTTGGCCACTGCCCAGGAAATCGCCAAACTCTCTCTGCTCTATCCCACTGGCCCCTTGACCCTGGAACAGGTACAGTCCGCCGTCATGGTCATGAGCCGCCACACCCTGACGGATCTGACCCGCGCCTTGAGCCAGGGCAATGGCGCCCAGATACTCTTGCTTCTGCGTTCCCTAAATCAGGAAGGCGAAGCCTTGCCCTTGGTACTCTGGTCCCTGAGCGAAGATTGGCGCGCGACGTATCTGTTGTGTCGAACCCGTGAAGAGGGACGGACACTGTCTCCATCAATTTTCAAGGAAGCCCGATTATGGGGGGAACGACGGCCGTTGCTCGAAGGTTTTTCCCAAAGAACCAGCAGTCGAGCTTGTGCCCAAGCCCTCCAGGGGGCTGCCGAGGTGGATCAACTGGCAAAAGGTCTCGGACATGGAGATCCTTGGGAAACTCTGGGTCAGGTCATTCTCGATTTGTTCCCCCAGAAGTCCCCGTCAACTAGTTCCCAAACACATCCCCACTTGTAGTCCCTGTTCTTCCGCAAAGGGACGGGCATCCACTTTCTTGCCGCCTTCGAGTTTTACCCGCAGAATTTCAATCTGCCCCCCTTGGACGGTGACCAAAAATCCCTGATCGGTCATTCCGGAAATTTCCCCGACTTTACCCCGCACGGCACCAAAAGTTCGGAACAGATGTTTGCGGACTTCAAAAATCTGGAGTTTCTTTCCACCCAGCAAGGTCCAGGCTCCCGGGGCCGGGTTACACCCCCGGATCAGATCATGGATGACCGTCACATGCTGTGCCCAATGAATCTCGGACTCGGCACTCCGACACCAGCCTTCATAACTGGCCAGTTCCTCATCCTGCACCATTTCCTGATGCGTCCCCGCCAATATCTGATCGGTGGCTTCCAGCAAGGCTTGTACGCCCAAGGGGAAAAGATGATCGAAATACAGCGAACCCAAGGTATCTTCCGGCCCAATGGGAACCTTTTTTTGCAGAATAATGGGGCCCTCATCCAGCCCGTCGGTAGGACGAAAAACGGTCAGACCGGTTTCACGATCCCCGCGCAGTATGGGCCAGTTGATGGAACTGGGGCCCCGATAGCGGGGCAGCAGTGAGGGATGGTACTGAATCATTCCATGGGTGGGAATGGTTACAAATTCCTGGGGGACAAATTGCAGTACATAAGCCATGACCCCGATTTCCGGCGCCAGTTCACGCAGGACCTGAATGGCCTCTGGTGTTTTCAGGCTGGGCAATTGAATGACCCGGATCCCCTTTTCCTGAGCAGCCACCCGCAGAGGGTCAGGTCTGGCCCCTTCTTTTTCCGGTGCGCAAAATACGCCCACCACTTCGTCTTGACGGTCCAGAAAGGCTTCCAGCACGGCTTTTCCAAAATCCTGCTGTCCAATGATCACTGCTTTCATTTGTCAAAAGCTCCATTCTGACGATGACGTTCGATGGTCTCGGGCGACCATTGCAGGATTTCCTGCAAAAGTTCATCGGTATGCTCACCCAACAGAGGAGAACGGGTGATGTCCACCTTGTTATTGGACAACTTGATGGGCATCCCGACATTGTGCCAAGGTCCTCGTTCCGGATGGTCCAGTGGAACATACATCTCGCGCAAGTGGACATGCGCATCTTCTGCCAGATCCTGCGTGCTCATGATGGGACCGCAGGGCACATCCAGTTCATTGAGCAAGGCCATCAATTCTTGCTTGGTATGATCCAGCGCAAAATTTTCCAGAATTTGCCACATCTGAGACTGATTTTTACGCCGTTCGGTCAAGGTTGAAAAACGTGGGTCCGTCACCATTGCCTCTCCGCCGATCCGGCGGGCCAAGGCCTCCCAAACCACTTCCTGAACCACCACATAAATGAAATCATTGGGACCTCCGGGCTTGCAACGAATGGCATTCCCCAACTGCCCTCCCCCCGAATCATTACCGCTACGCGGGGTTGCCACACTTTCCGCCGTGGACACCGAGTATTCGGGCAAGGTCCCACGAGTCAAACGCTGATGGTCGCGAAACTTGACCCGACACAGATTCATGACTGCATCCATCATGGCCACTTCCACAAACTGGCCGCGTCCTGTTCGGTGGCGCGCATTGAGTGCAGCCAGGATGCCGATGGCCAAGTGCAGACCGGTCCCCGAATCTCCAATCTGTGCCCCCGTGACCAATGGGGGGCCATCATTGAACCCCGTGGTACTCATGGACCCCCCCATGGCCTGAGCCACGTTTTCATAGGCCTTGAATTCGGCATAGGGGCCGGTAGAGCCGAATCCCTTGATGGAAGCCATGACGATGCGCGGGTTCTTCGCATGAATGGCTTCCCAGTTGTAGCCCAGTCGATCGAGCACGCCGGGGCCAAAATTTTCCATGATGACATCGCATTCCTGCAGGAGGGCTTCAAAGACCTCCTTGCCCGCAGGCTTTTTCATGTTCACCGTAATCGACCGTTTGTTGCAGTTGAGCATGGTGAAATACAGACTGTCTGCTCCGGGAATATCCCGCAACTGTCCACGGGTGATATCACCGCTGGGTGGTTCAAATTTGATCACATCCGCTCCCAACCATGCCAACAGCTGGGATGCCGTGGGCCCGGCCTGCACATGAGTCATGTCAAGGATACGTATACCTGCCAATGCTTTGTCCATGAATCCCTGTCTCCTGCAATTATTTGTACATGGTCTGATTCATCGTTCCGCTAGAATATTTCTCGCGGTCGATGACCACATCCACCAGGGCCGGTTTTCCGGAATCCCGTGCTTTTTCCAGAGCCGGACGGATGTCCGCCGGGTCGGTCACCCGAATCCCGAAGCCCCCCATGGACTCAGCAAAGCGATCAAAGCGCACATCATCAAGGATATTTCCTACATCGCCCCGCTCCGCCCCATACTTCCGGGCTTGTCCGTAACGAATCTGGTTCCAGGAAGCGTTGTTGCCGATCACCCCGACAAAAGGCAATTTGTTACGCACCATGGTTTCGAAATCAAACCCAGTCAAACCGAAGGACCCATCTCCGAACAACACCACCACGTCACGTTCAGGCTGCAACAATTTGGAGGCCATCGCAAACCCTGTCCCCACCCCCAAGGTTCCCAAGGGCCCTGGGTCCATCCACCCCCCGGGTTTATGGGGACGCACCACCGATCCGGAAAAGGTCACAATGTCGCCCCCATCCCCGATATAAACCGTATCTTCCAACAGAAATTCATTGATTTCATGAACCAGCCGGATGGGATGAATGGGCGTGGCATTGGCGTCGATAATGGCCCGGTTCTTGTCCTGGGATTTGGCTTCTTCAGAACGCAATAAATCAAGGAATGGGTCATGACGACGGGCCGTGTCCCCGGCAGAGGCATCGCACAGGCCATTCACCACCGCACGAATGTTCCCGACCAGACCGATGTCAAAATCCCGGTTATACCCCACATTGCGATAATCCATGTCGAGAATGATGATGGTCGCCTTGGGATTGAGACGACGCCCATATCCCATGCGAAAATCCAGGGGTGTTCCCGCCAGAAGGATGACATCGGCCTGATCAAAGGCCGTCTTGCGTGAAGACATCAAACCATAGGGATGAGTACGCGGCAAAGTCCCTCGCGCTGCGCCATTCACATAAATGGGCATATTGAAATGCCGGGCAAGGCGGTCGATGGCCTCATGGGCACGACAGGTACGCGCCTGTGTACCAAACAAGGCGACTGGCCGTTCGGCACGGGCCAACGCCTCGGCAGCCCGGGCAATTTCGTTGGGGTCCCCGATAAACTCGCCCTTGACCCGGTAATTAACCGGAATCCGTACCTTGGACACCTCCACCCGCGCATCCAGAACGTCATGGGGAATTTCCAGATATCCTGGCCCCGGTGCCCCATGAAACATTTCGCGTATCGATTGTCCCATCATTTCCGCGCAACGTTCCGTGGTCATCACCGTGGAAGAAAATTTTGAAATGGGAGTCATCATGGCCACATGGGGCAAGTCCTGCAACGCACCCATGCGATACTGTTTGAGGGGCCCTCCTCCGCCAATCAACAACATAGGACTTTCAGCACGAAAAGCGTTGGCCACCCCCGTCACTGCATCGGTGGTTCCAGGACCTGCCGTCACCACGGCACACCCCACTCCGCCCGTGATCCGTGCCGCCGCATCAGCCGCATGCGCTGCCACCTGCTCGTGACGCACATCCACGATGCGGATTCCTTCGTCCAGACAACCATTATAGATGTCGATAATATGACCGCCGGAGATGGTGAAGATATGCTTGACCCCCTCCTGCTTGAGCATTTTTGCGACAATCTGCCCACCACTCAAGGTTTGGGCATGGTCAGGGGTTGGGGTTGCAGTCGTCTCCATCAATTTCTCCGTCTGGGTCAAACCCCCTCAGGGGGGTTAAGCAAAAATTTTCTTTCAAAGTTTCGATTATAGCCAAGCCCAAGGGTTTTGTCTGAATCCGACCTTCAAGAGGAGCGTAGTTGGCGCTGCCGTTCAAACAACAGAATGGATCCTGCCACCCCCGCGTTAAGGGATTCCACGCCGGCACTCATGGGAACACCTATTCGCTCATGGAGCAGACCCCGAACCTCGTGGGTCAACCCGCTCCCCTCATTCCCGATCACCAGCGCCACTGTCCCTCTGAGATCGAAATCATCATAGGCGCGAGAAGCCCCGCGCTCTGCCCCCAGAATGGTCCCGGAATAACCGGGTAACCAATCTTGCAGGTCCGCACCTTCATGCAAGGTCAATTGAAAATGGGCCCCCATTCCCGCACGCAATACTTTGGGAGACCAAACCTGCACGGTCCCCGTAGCGCAAACCACGGTGGACATTCCTGCCGCTGCAGCAGAGCGCAGGAGCGTTCCCACGTTACCTGGATCCTGCAAACCATCCAGCACCAGACAGGATTCTTCTGTGGGCAAGGAAGCGGGCGCAGCAGGCCAGAAAACCAGCGCAGCCACCCCGCCAGGTGACTGGAGAGAAGAGTATTCATCAAACAGATCATCGGCAATCACCACGGCTTCCGGCCACAGGGAATGGCTTTGCAAGGCACACACTTCCGGATCTGCCACGGCGCTCGCGCGAATGAACCAATGCAGGGGAACCCCACCTTTGGCTTGGTAAGCTTGTAGCAAATGCGCTCCTTCCAATACCGTTTGTCGTTCTTTGCGGCGAACATGGGCGGACTCTGCCAGGCGCCCCCACAGGCGCAAGGCAGGGGAACGAGCAATTTTCATGGCAACAGCGCCCGCACCGGGGCAAAACTGCGCCGGTGCTCGGGACAAGGCCCCTGGCGCTGGAGTGCAGCACGATGTGCCGCACTGGCATAGCCCTTATGCCGCTCGAAACCATAGCCCGGATAAAGGTCAGCCATGTGAATCATATGCGCATCACGCACTGTTTTGGCCAGAATGGAAGCAGCGGAGATGCTGGTCACCCGTTGGTCCCCTTTGACCACCGCTCGACTGAGCCGGGAAAAGGAGGGAGCATGAAGTCCATCCACCCAAACCTCCGTGGGTGCCTGCGTCAGCCCTGCCAAGGCCCTTTGCATCGCCAATAACGTGGCCTGCAAAATATTCAGGGCATCGATTTCTGCTGCAGAAGCTTCTCCAATAGCCCAGGTCAGAGCTACCGCCCTGATTTCAGTGGCCAGACAGATGCGCTGGGGAGGACTTAACAATTTTGAATCCTTCAACCCCTTCAACTCCACCCCTATGGGCAGAATGACGGCAGCTGCCAGCACCGGACCGGCCAGGGGCCCCCGTCCGGCCTCATCCACGCCACAGGCGCCGGCGGGAAATTCAGGCAGGCTATCCTGAGCACGGTAACAAAAATCAGGGCGCATGGGTCAATGCCCTTTCCACACCACGCACCAATGCGCCCATGGTATCGGCTTGCAGCCTTCGGCGTACCTCCTGAAAGGACTGGCGCATCTCTGCACGACGGTCGGCATCCCGCAGCAAATTACCCAATTCTTCGGCCAAACGGTCGGGAGTCGCCTGTTCTTGCAAAATCTCGGGAACCACGGCACGCCCCAGGATGATATTGGGCAATCCCACCCAGCCCTTCACCCCCTTGCGCCGCACCAGCCAAGCCGTCAACCCGGACAACCGATAGGTCAGAATCTGGGGACATTCCAGCAAGGCGGCTTCCAGCGTTGCGGTACCAGAAGCCACCAGGGCTACCTCGGCGCCGGCGAGAATGCGGGTAGCATCTTCTTCAAATACCGTCACCGGCAAGGAGGCATAGGCCGGTTCACGCAACAATCGCTGAAAATAGTCTCGGGTTCCCGCATTGATCAAGGGAACGGCAAAACGCCGTTGTGGAAAATCCCGCTGAAGACGCAATGCCGTCTCCAGAAACAGGCGCCCGTGATATTCCAGTTCGGACATTCGACTGCCGGGCAACAAGGCGATCCAGTCCCCCGACCAGGTGGGGTCCAAAGCCGCACGGGCCTGGACTCGGTCTGGTGGAGGCAGACGGTGCACCAAAGGATGACCGATGTAAGTCAGAGGAATGCCCGCTTGTTCGAAAATCGGGGCTTCAAAAGGGAAAATGGAGAGAATGCCGGAGACAGCCGCACGAATTCCAGGCAACCGTTCTGCACGCCAGGCCCAGACAGTGGGTGCTACCATCTGCAAGGTGGGAATGCGTCCCTCCTTGAGCGCTTTCTCTAACCCCAGATTGAAGTCAGGGGCATCGATGCCCACAAAAAGATCGGGCGGATGACTCAGAAAATGACGCCGCAACTGCCACCGAATCCACAACAGGCGTGGGAGTGCACGCAGCACTTCCCAATAACCCCGCACCGACAAAGTTTCCATGGGAAACAGGGAGCGGGCCCCCAGGGCCTGCATGCGCGGACCCGCAATGCCCTCAAAAGTTGCCTCAGGATAATGTTGACGCACGGCATGCATCAAGGCTTCCCCCAGCATATCTCCGGACGCCTCCCCTGCCACCACGCCAATGCGCATGATCAGCGTAGGATGCCGCGGGCAGACTGGGCAAGAAACTCCTGCAGGGGAAGTACGCAGGGCGCATTCTGCGCCAGAAGCGTCAGTTCCTGCTGGGCCTGTTCCAGGGATAATCCCGAACGATATAACCTGCGGTATGCCTGTTTGAGCACACTCAACTCTTCTGTCGTGAATCCTCGGCGCTTCAACCCTTCTGCATTGATGCCGTGGGGTGCCGCCGGAATTCCTGCCACCAGCAGATAAGGAGGAACATCCTGAGTGATGACCGCAGAAATGCCAATGAAACTGTGTGCACCAATCCGTACGAATTGGTGCACCCCAACAAACCCCCCCAGCGTCACCCAGTCGCCCACATGAACATGCCCGGCCAAGGTGGCATGGTTGGCAAAAGTGGTATGGTGACCCACCTGACAGTCATGGGCCAGATGAACGTAGGCCATGATCCAGTTATGGTTCCCCAGTCGGGTCACCCCCACATCCTCTTCGGTCCCCAGATTGAAGGTACAAAACTCGCGAATGGTGTTGTCATCGCCAATCTCCAAGGCCGACTCTTCACCCCGGTACTTTTTGTCCTGAGGCTCGCCACCCAAAGAACAAAATGAGTAGATCCGGTTACGTTGGCCGATGGTGGTTCGGCCTGCAATGCGCACATGGTCATGGATGACCGTTCCTGCGCCCACCGTGACACCGGGACCGATCAAACTGTAAGCGCCGACCCGCACATTGGGCGCCAGTACTGCGTCAGGATGAATCAAGGCCGTCGGATGACGGAGAACATCTTCAGAATTCCAGGGATTCATGAATGGGTTTTACGCGGATTCGACCAGATTTTTTTCTGCGCACATCAGTTGGGCCTCAGCCGCCACGCGATCTTCCACCCAGGCTTTGGCAGAAAACTTCCAGATTTTATAGGAATGCCGCAACAGGGAGACCTCAAGCCGCAACTGATCGCCGGGAAAAACCGGATTGCGAAAACGGGCTTGATCAATTCCGACGAAATAGGTCATGATTTTTCCATCCGGCTTGATGCCTTCCGTCTTGAAACTGAGCAGAGCAGCTGCTTGAGCCAGGGATTCGATGATCAACACACCGGGCATGACCGGATGGTGAGGGAAATGTCCTTGAAAATACTCTTCATTACGACTGACATTTTTGATCGCCACAATGGACTTGCCCGGCGTAACCTCCAGAACCCGATCGACCATGAGAAAAGGATACCGATGAGGAAGGTATTCCATGATTTCATTGATGTCCATGCCACTCATCGTTCATTCTCCCTTCTTAATTTAGTGATCATGCTGCACCTGCGCCATTTCAAGCCTGCGAATCCGTTCTGCCCATTCTGGAAGCCCCCTCAAATGCGCCAAAGTATGTAACCACTCGCGATGAGGCTGACTGGGAATGGCCGAAGTATATACTCCAGGTTGGGTGATGGACTTGGTGATCAAGGAAAATCCGGACACCGTAACGCCGTCACAAATCTCCACGTGCCCCACAATGCCCACGCCTCCACCAATTCGACAGCGCGCTCCGATCCGGGAACTCCCTGAAATACCCGTACACCCCGCAATCACGGTATGAGCCCCGATTCGGCAGTTATGAGCAATCTGAATCAGGTTATCCAACTTGACCCCTTCCTCGATGACCGTATCCTCAATGGCCCCGCGATCGATGGTGGTGTTGGCCCCGATTTCCACATCGGCCCCGATACGCACACTCCCCACCTGGGGAATCTTTAACCATCGTCCTTCCTGCCAGGCCATCCCAAAACCATCTGCTCCGATCACGACGCCGGAATGCACCAGGGTGCGGGGGCCTAAGGTCACGCCTGCATACAGGGTGACGCGCGGATACAGGAATACGTCCTGAGCCAGGTGAACCCTTTCACCCACATACCCACCTGCCCCCACCACCACTCCATCGTCGATCAGGGCACCCGCCTCGATTACCGCTTGCGCTCCGATACTGGCGAGGGGGGAGATCCGTGCCTCGGGATGAATCTCTGCCGTCCCATGAATACCCGGTTGGGGCCTGACCTCAGGAAAAAGTTTCTGGGCTACCCGAGCATAACATCCATGCGGGTTGTCCGTGATCAAGCAGGGCAAATCCGTGGCTTCCCGATCCTGTTTCTTGAGAATCACGGCGGTGGCGCGCGTACGACCCAATTGCGCCCGATACAGCGGATTGGTCAAAAAAGTGATCTCGCCAGGCTCCGCCCCCTCCAGAGTCCCCACTCCTTCAATCAGGGTGCAGGGATCTCCCTCAACCTCGACGCCACAGATCCGGGCCAGTTCGCCCAGGGTGTAAGTACACTGTCCACGCATGAATGAAGTTATTTACCGCCACTACTACTGCCGCTATCGATGATCCGGATGACCTTGTCGGTGATATCGATGCGGGGTCCGGCATAAATGGCATCCGTCAGAATCAGGTCATAATTCTCTGTAGTGGCAATTTCCTTGATAGCTTTGTTGGCCCGTTCCTGAATGGAAGCGAATTCCTCGTTGCGACGCGTATTGAGATCTTCCCGAAATTCCCGTTGCATGCGTTGAAAATCGCGGTTCAGATTGGCCAGATCACGCTCCTTGTGTGCGCGTTCGCCCTCGCTCATGGTCATTCCGTTCTTGTCCAGTTCGGCTTGCTGTTCCTGGATCTGCTTACCCATTTTTTGCAATTCTACCTGGCGTTTGTCAAATTCTTTCTCCAGCTTTTTAGTGGCCGCCTGAGCAGGCGCTGCCTCGCGAAAAATTCGCTCAATATTGATCCAACCCACCTTCAGTTCGATGGCCATGACCGATGAACTCAATAAAAAGAAGGCGAACAGCAAGGAAACGGATTTGGCGATCTTATGCATGTGGGGCATCTCTCTTCAAGTTTAGAACGTATTACCTAACTGAAATTGCAGTCGCTCAATGTTATCAGTGACTGAGTTATAGTGAAAGGGGGCGGCGTAACTGAACTCGAGGGGCCCCATGGGCGAATACCAGGACAGGGCAACCCCTGCAGAGTAACGCAGTTGCGGGATTGAAAAGCCCTGATTGTAGCCGTAAACGTTCCCGGTATCCACGAACGTACTCAGGCGGAAAGACTTGTCCGTACCCTTCGAACCCGGCAAGGGAAAGAAGTATTCGGCACTGCCTGTAATCATCTTGTTCCCTCCAAGGTTCAGGAGGTTACCATAATTATCATAAACCTGGGGTCCCAGACTGCCCGGGAAGTATCCCCGCACTGATCCTACCCCACCGGCAAAGAAGTTTTTGTAGAAAGGCAAGGGTACCCCCCCATAACCATTGGCATAACCCAACTGACCTGACAGGGAAAGTGTCGTATTCTGACTCACGGGAGTGAGTACCTGCTCACTGGCCGTTGCTCGGTAGTAAGTCAGATTTTCACCAGGTACCCCCACTTCCACTCCATATTTCTGGCTCCACCCCTTCATCGGGTAGATGATGCTGTCCCGGGTATCGTGGGTATACCCCATACTCACCTTGATAGCCTTGGCCTGTGAACCGAACTGGTTGACGAAATCCACATACTCCGCAGGACTGGTGTTGAACACCCCTACGCTGGTGGCTTCAAATCCATACCCGAGAGAATAGGCGTTCACTTCCGAAACCGGTATGGTATAGGTCACATCGGCTCCCAAAGTCCGGGTCGAATAGGGACTGACCCCGATCAGATAGGAGGTATCGATGGAACGGTCATACAAACTGATGGTACGGGCGATGCCTTCCTCGGTCCAATAGGGATTGGTATAGGCAACGGAATAGGTGCGTGTCACCAAGCCGGTACTGACTCCGAAGGAAAGTGAGTTACCACTCCCAAACAGGTTGCTCTGGGTAATCCCCGCACTCAAAATGATGCCTTCGGCATTGGAGTAGCCTGCCCCCAACTGGATGGAACCGGTCTGGCGTTCTGCCACCGTAAAGTTGACGTCCACCTGATCGGTGGTGCCGGGCACGGGCGGACTGTCCACCGTTACCTCGGAGAAGAAACCCAGACGGTCGATCCGTTCCTTGGAACGGTTGACCTTCTCCACAGAGTACCAGGCCCCTTCCATCTGGCGGATTTCGCGCCGAATCACTTCATCCCGGGTCGTGGTATTCCCATAAATATTGACCCGGCGCACGTACACCCGTCTTCCGGGGTCGATGACAAAGGTAAAAGCGGCGGTATGGTGCTCCTTGTCGATTTCCGGATTGGCATTGATATTGGCAAAGGAGTAACCATCCTTGGCCAATCGATCCGCAATCGCCTTGGTGGAAGTCGTGACTTTTTCGCGAGAGAACAAATCCCCCGGTTTGAGTGTGAGCAGTTTTCGCAACTCTGCTTCAGGTACCAAAAATTGGCCCGCCAGTTTCACATCCGACACCCTATAGGGTTGTCCTTCGGTGATATTAACGCTGATATAGACATCCTGTTTGTCCGGGGAAATGGACACCTGAGTGGAATCCACGGCAAACTCCAGGTAACCCCGATCCTGATAATAGGAACGCAAGGCCTCCAGGTCACCGGACAATTTCTGTTTGGAATACTGATCATTTTTGGTGTACCAGGACAGCCAGTTGGGCGTATTCAACTGTAGTTGGTCCTGCAGTTCCTTGGCGGAAAAAGCATGGGCTCCGACAATGTTGATTTCACGAATGTGCGCTGCTTCCCCTTCCACAATGTTAAAGGCCAGTGCCACTCGATTGCGGGGAAGCGGGGTCACAGTGGTGGATACTTGCGTCGAATATTTTCCTTTTCCCAGATACTGTCGTTTGAGTTCTTTCTCTGCCTTGTCCAGCAAGGATTTATCATAGATCCGAGATTCTGCAATCCCAATGGTTTTCAAGGCATCCTTGAGTTGATCCTTGGTAAAGGATTTTGCACCGTTGATTTCAAGACGGGCGATGGAAGGACGTTCCTGGACGTAGACCACCAGAACATTACCATCGGATTCAAGGCGCACATCGGAAAAAAACCCGGTGTCATAGAGCGCCTTCAGCGCGGCAGAAGCTTTCTCCGTGGTAATGGTATCGCCCACCTTGAGGGGCAGATAACTGAAAATCGTCCCCGGTTCGATCCGTTGTGCGCCTTCCACCCGGATATCCTGAATCGTGATCGGCGCCAAGGCCAACGCCAGTGAACTCCAACACATCCAGAACAGAAATATCAGTGAACGAAAAAACATGAGATAAGCAGAATCAGTGATTAAAAAAATGGCGCAAATCATTAAGGAAGGAAAAAACCATGAGTCCCGCCAGCAAAAAAAAGCCAAACCGCTGGGTGAGACTCATGATTTCTGCGGACAAAGGTCGACCCCTCACCCACTCCACCGCATGATACAACAAATGCCCCCCATCCAATAAGGGAATAGGCAATAAATTAAGGACCCCCAAGCTGATACTGATCAACGCCATGAATTGTAAATAGGGTAATAACCCCAGGCGAGCACTGTCTCCCGCCAGCGATGCGATCCGGACCGGCCCTCCCAGATTATCCAGGGAAGCCTGTCCTGTGATCATCTGACCAAAGGAATTCAGGGTCAACAGGGTGAGTGACCCGGTTTTTACGGCACCATGCCAAAGCGCCCTCAGAGGAGAATCCTTGTCAAGAACCGTCCATTGACGGCGCATGGCCTCGGTAACCTGCGGGCTGATGCCAATCCGCCCGATCTGGTGCCCATTGGGCAATTCCACTGCCCGGGGAATGACCTGAACTCGCCGGGTTTGACCGGCACGCTGTAGTTCTATTTCCACCACGGCCTGGGGATGATTTTCCACGATCCTTACCACTTGCACCCAGGTTTCCACCGGTTGTCCCGCCACCCGCAGCAACCGATCCAAAGGTTTCAGTCCGGCCTTGTCCGCCACGCTGTCCGGAATGACCTGTCCCACCACCGGAGGCAAGGGGGGAGTCCACAAATGAAAACCGCTCCCTTCCACCCCTTCTTCTGTCGCCGAGGTGACTTGTGCTGTGGTCAGTGGATGTACTTTTTCCTGGCCTTGGTCATTCCGTGTCACCAACGTCACGGTGCCCCGACCCCGAACCGCTCCGGGCCATTCCAACTCGAAGTCCTGCCAGGTGCGGATCGCCCCTCCTTCCAGACTGGACACACACTCCCCCGCCCGGATCCCCGCTTTCCACGCCAGGGTACCTGGCTCTGGTGCGTCCAGACAAGGTCGCTGTCCGGGAATCCCCAGTGCATAAAGCAAACTGAATAATAACCAGGCCAACAGAAAATTCGCCAAGGGACCCGCCACCACAACCGCACTTCGTTGGGCCAGGGATTTTTGGTTGAAGGCCTGGTGGACTTCTCGCGGAGACACTGGCCCCTCACGTTCGTCCAGCATGCGTACGTATCCACCCAGTGGAATGAGAGCCACTACCCACTCAGTTCCGTTTTTTGCTTGTCGACGCCATATCGGACGCCCAAAACCGATGGAAAAACGCAGGACTTTGACTCCAACCCATCGGGCCACCGCGAAATGCCCCAACTCGTGAATGAAGATCAGACAACTGAGCGCCAGCAAGAAAGCCCCAAGGGTACCCACGCCCCCATTCAACACGGGTTTCTCCCGGACAGAATCAACTCAGCGGAGTGTCGCGCCCGTCGATCCGCCTCCATGACTTCTTCCAAGGTGGTACATGCTTGAGTGGGAAGTTGGTCGAGCACCTGCGCAATGGTGTCGGTAATCGCCCGAAAATTCAAGTGTCCCGCCAGGAACGCCGCCACCGCTACCTCATTGGCTGCATTCAGCAGGGCAGGAGCCGTTCCCCCGGCCTGCATGGCCTGTTCTGCCAGTGCCACTGCTGGAAAACGTTGCCGCTCCAAAGGCAAAAAAGTTAAAGGCCCCGCCACGGTCAAATCCAGCAAAGGCACACCGGAGGATTGACGTTGGGGGTAGGCCAAGGCATGGGCAATGGGAATCCTCATGTCCGTGTGTCCCAATTGGGCCAAGAACGAACCATCGATGAACCCCACCAGAGAGTGAATCAGGCTCTGGGGATGAATGACGATTTCAACTTTTTCAGGCGGCAAGCCAAATAACCAGCAGGCTTCAATCAACTCCAACCCCTTGTTCATCATGGTTGCCGAGTCCACCGAAATCTTTTTACCCATACGCCATTTGGGGTGCTGACACGCTTGTTCCGGCGTGACTTTTACCAAATCCTGCAACGGAGTGTTCAGGAAAGGGCCCCCGGAGGCCGTCAATAGCACTTTTTCCACGCCAGAACGACCTCCTTCGTCCTTCGGCCAGCATTGAAAAATGGCATTATGCTCGCTGTCCACGGGAAGCAGACAAGCGCCACCCTGCACAACGGCCTGCATCATCAAGGGACCGGACATGACCAGAGATTCTTTATTGGCCAGAAGTATTTTTTTCCCCGAGCGGGCCGCTGCCAAAGTGGATGCCAAACCCGCAGCGCCTACAATGGCCGCCATCACCGTGGTGACTTCCGGAGCCGAAGCAACCTCTTCGAGGGCCCCTTCCCCTGCCCTCAATACCGTGGGACAGTGGGGGTCCAACATGCGCAGGATCCGTGCCAGTTCATCCAGTTGAGCCGCCTCGGGCACCACAGCCAGACGGGGACGAAAGTCCACGCACTGACGTGCCAATCCAAGTAGATTACGATGCGCGGTCAAGGCATGAATTTCATAGCATTCCGGATGTCGTCGAAGGACCTCCAGGGTACTTACGCCGATGCTGCCGGTGGCGCCCAGAATGGTCAAGTGTTGCTTCATGCTCCCCCCAGCAGATGAATGCTCAGGGCGGCCAGGGGAAGCGTCGCCGTCAGCGCATCGATTCGGTCCAGAACCCCGCCATGCCCCGGCAATCCACTGCCGCTGTCCTTGACGCCGGCACAACGTTTGATCCAGGATTCAAACAGATCTCCCAAAATACCCAACCCCACCAGGCCCCAAATGAGCAGGAACCAGACCCATCCCAGGTGATTGACCAGTTGGGCCATGGGGGAGGATCCCATGGATGCCAGTTTCCACCAGACCCCTCCATAGACCGTCGCTGCCAGCCCTGCACCCGCCACGCCTTCCCAGGTTTTTCCCGGACTGATAGAGGGGGCTAATCGGTGTTTCCCCCAGATACGACCGGTAAAATAAGCCGCGCTGTCGGATATCCAGAGTACGGCCATGAGGGCCAGAAGCACGAGGTTACCCTGATGTTGTAGCAGTGTGAGGGACCAGCCTGTGGGAAGCAGTACCAGGAAACCGACGGCGAGAAGAGGGATTCCACTGACCTGCCATTGCTGTTTCATCCACAGCGGAACCAGGGCAACCCAGAAGACCAGAGATACTTCCATCCACAGGTTTTGCCAGAAAGGCTCCCCTCCAATCTGATAAAACAGCAGGAGCAGCAGGGCATACAGGCAGCGCTGCCAGAAAATCGCTTTCGCCAGCCCTGCCCACTCCCAACCCGCCCAAAGCATGACCCCAGCCACCAGGCCATCCCAGACTTGAGGGGGAGCCCAGAACAAACTCAGACCCACCACCAATAAAAGTACAGACGCGGTCAGGAGCCGTGTGCGGAGCATTGTTCACTGGTCCGACCAAAACGTCGTTCACGGCTCTGATAGGAAAGAATGGCCTGATCCAGCGCAACCCGATCAAAGTCTGGCCAGAGAGTTTCGGTAAAATAAAATTCTGTGTAGGCCAATTGCCAAAGCAGAAAATTGCTGATGCGCTGCTCACCCCCGGTGCGAATGAACAAGTCGGGTTCTGGCAAGTCACCCAGGCAGAGATGCGCCTGCAAATCCGCTTCGGTCATGGAGTGCACCGAGGAAAGATTGGCTCGGTGCCAGGCGTTGACTGCCTGTAGAATATCCCAACGTCCCCCATAATTCACCGCAAGTGTCAAGGTCAGCGCCTGGTTATCCAAAGTCAAACGTTCTGCTTCTTCGATCAGCGCCTGCAATTTTTTACCCAGGGGAGAGCGGTCTCCGATCACGCGTAAACGCACTCCAGCCCCGTGCAGTTGCTGAATTTCTTTTTCCAGCATGTGCATGAAAAGTTGCATGAGCAAACTGACCTCATCTGCTGGACGGCGCCAGTTTTCACTGCTGAAAGCAAATAGGGTCAGGTAGGGAATGCCCTGTTGCAAGCCAGATTCCACCAGGGTACGCACCGCCTCGCTTCCCTTGCGATGTCCTGCAATCCGCGGCAAAAGACGCCGACGAGCCCAGCGCCCATTGCCGTCCATGATGATGGCAATATGGCGAGGAATCGTAGCGACGTCCGGAATCGTCTGGGTGGAACTTTTTACCCTGACCATGGCAGGTTCGCGCCGAACCGTCAAACCGCCATCAACTCGGCTTCCTTGACGGCCAGCATCTTGTCGATTTCTTGAATGAAGCGATCGGTCATTTTCTGGATGTCCTCCTGCGCACGCCGCTCCTCATCTTCCGAAAGAGTTTTGGCTTTGACCATATCCTTGAACTGTGCCAGGGCATCCCTTCGAATATTTCGTATCGCCACGCGTCCGCCTTCGGATTCAGCCTTGACCACTTTGGTCAGGTCGCGCCGCCGTTCTTCGGTTAAAGAAGGCATGGGCACCCGGATCAGATCCCCCTGAGAGGAAGGATTGAGACCGAGGTCAGACTCCCGGATGGCCTTTTCGATCACCGCACCCATTTTTTTCTCGTAGGGATTGACCCCAATGGTTCGGGCATCCACCAGATTGATGCTCGCCACCTGGCTAAGCGGAGTAGGGGTTCCGTAATAATCCACTCGAATGTGATCCAGCAAACCGGCATGGGCTCGCCCCGTTCGCACCTTGGCCAAATCCGCCTTGAGGGTTTCCACGGATTTGGCCATTTTCTGTTCGGTAGTCTTTTTGATATCGGAAATCATCTGACATGACCCTTTCAATTCGTCACGAAGGTGCCTTCGGGTTCGCCCCGAACAACACGCATCAAAGCACCCGGTTTAAAAATGCTAAACACGCCAATGGGCAGGTTCTGATCCCGACACAGAGTCAGTGCCGTCGCATCCATCACTTTCAGATTGTTGACAATGGCCTCTTCAAAGGTAAGGCGTAAATAGCGGCGAGCATCCGGGTTCTTTTTCGGATCATCCGTATAAATCCCGTCCACTTTGGTTGCTTTGAGCACTACCTCCGCACTGATCTCTGCTCCTCGCAGCGCCGCTGCCGTATCCGTCGTAAAAAACGGATTGCCCGTCCCCGCAGCAAAAATCACCACCTTGCCTTCTTCCAGATAACGCAATGCCTTGCCACGAATGTAAGGTTCAGCCACCTGCTCCAGATTCAGGGCCGACTGAACCCGGCTAACCACCTCCACCCGACGCATGGCATCCTGCAAAGCCAAGGCATTCATGACCGTGGCCAGCATTCCCATGTAATCGGCGGTGGCGCGATCCATTCCTATGGCACCAGGTGCCAGCCCCCGAAAAATATTGCCCCCTCCAATCACCACGGCAACTTGCACACCCTGTCGCACAACGGCGGCAATCTCGGCCACGATACGATCGATCGTGGCTCGATTGATGCCGTACGCATCCTCCCCCATCAGAGCTTCGCCCGACAATTTCAAGAGAATGCGTTGGTAAGCAAGTTTCATGGTCTTCCCTGATTAAGCCATCGTACCTGCGGCTGCGGCGACTTCATCGGCAAAGTTCTCGACTTTTTTCTCGATACCCTCGCCCACCACCAGCATGGAGAAGCGTTGCACGCTGGCACCCCGACTTTTGAGCAAAACTTCCACGGTTTGGTCCGGATTCTTGACAAAGGGTTGCCCAACCAGGGTTACCTCGGCCAAATATTTCTGAACCCGCCCCTCCACCATCTTGGCGATGATCTCTGCAGGTTTTCCTGACTCTGCTGCTTGCGCCGTGTAAATTTCGCGCTCGTGCTGGAGCAACTCAGCGGGAATCTCTGTCCTGGAAACACATACCGGTTTGCTGGCTGCAATATGCATGGCAATGTCACGGCCCAGCGCCCCATCTCCCCCGATCATATCCACCAACACGCCAATTTTTTGCCCGTGCTTGTACTGAGCCAGATGCCCCGTGGTCTCGTAACGAGTAAAACGACGCAAGGTCATATTTTCACCCAACTTCATGACCAGAGCCTGCCGCACGTCTTCAAGAACGCCGCCACCGGGCAGAGAACACTGAGCCAATGCCTCCACTGTCGCCGGGTTGTTGTGCACCACACACTCGGCTGCCGCGCGCGCAAAGTCCATGAACTCTTCATTCTTGGCCACAAAGTCAGTTTCGCAGTTGACTTCCACCAGCGCGCCAACCCGGGCATCGGCATGGATAGCCACCGCCACCACACCTTCCGCCGCCACCCTGGTGGCGGCTTTGCTGGCCTTGGCTCCGCTCCGAATGCGCAACAGGTCTTCCGCGGCTTTCATATCTCCCTGAGCCTCGGTCAATGCCTTCTTGCATTCCATCATCCCCAAGCCTGTACGTTCACGCAGTTCTTTCACCATCGATGCGGTAATTTCCGCCATAGCCCACTCCTTACAATTAATCTGGAAACCCCTGCCTGGCAGGGGCGTCAGTGCCCGACTCTTCAGACCTCGGATACGTCACTTTCCTCTTCGACAAATTCTTCCCCTGAAATGGCCTCGTTAAGGCTTTGGGCACGTCCTTCCAGAATGGCATCTGCTACCCCGCGGGCATAGAGTCGAATGGCGCGCGTCGAATCATCGTTCCCCGGAATGACATAATCAATGCCTTCCGTGGAGTTATTGGTATCCACAATGCCAATGATGGGAATCCCCAACTTGCGTGCTTCCACCACGGCATTTTTTTGATAGCCCACGTCAATCACGAACAATGCATCCGGCACACCATTCATGGACACGATCCCCCCCAGACTGCGCGCCAGTTTGTCTTTTTCGCGCTGATAGGTGAGAGCTTCTTTCTTGGACAAACGATCCATGGAACCATCTTCGATCATCAAGGAAAGTTCATTGAGACGCTTGATCGATTGCTTGACCGTTTTGAAATTTGTGAGCATCCCGCCCAACCAGCGGTGGTCCACAAAAGGAGACCCCGCCCGCAGCGCTTCCTCGCGCACGATATCGCGAGCCTGACGCTTGGTCCCCACAAACAGGATCGACTGATTATTGGCAGACAAACGACGCACAAAGTTCATGGCTTCCTGATAAAGAGGAAGGGTCTTCTCCAGATTGATGATGTGGATCTTGTTGCGGTGACCAAAAATGAAAGGAGCCATCTTGGGATTCCAGTAACGGGTCTGGTGTCCAAAATGAACTCCGGCTTCCAGCATTTGTCGCATGGTGACTGACATGGTAAAACTCCTGATCGAGGGTTGAGCCGCCGCCGGTCCATTTCACCTTTTCCAAGGCACCCTGTGTTTTAACCGGCGTGTGAAATTGCTATAAAGCCCTTTATGATACCATCCCGACTTCATAATAATCAACCAAGCCAAATTCCGAACTCATGTCTTCTTCTGCAGTCACTCTGAAAAATTCCGAAGAAATTCACAAAATGCGTATCGCCTGTCGCCTCGCCGCCGAAGTGCTGGACTACATTACGCCCCACGTGGTTCCGGGCGTCACCACCGACCATTTGGATCGCCTGTGCCATGACTACATGCTCGAGGTTCAACACACCATCCCGGCCCCTCTGAATTATGCGCCCAAGGGACATCGGCCCTATCCCCGTTCGATTTGCACTTCGGTCAACCATCAGGTCTGTCACGGCATTCCCGGCGACCGCATCCTCAAGAATGGAGACATCGTCAATCTCGACATCACCGTCATCAAGGAAGGATTTCATGGGGATACCAGCCGCATGTTCTGCGTGGGAGAGATCAGCAAACAGGCCCGCCGTCTTTGCGACCTGACTTATGAATCTCTCTGGCACGGCATCCGGGCCGTCGCTCCAGGCCACCATCTGGGAGACATCGGCCATGCCATTCAGACCTTTGCCGAAAAAGCGGGGTACAGCGTAGTCCGCGAGTTTTGTGGTCACGGCATCGGGCGTCACTTTCACGAAGAACCTCAGGTCCTCCATTACGGCAAAAAAGGCAGCGGCTTGCGCCTCGAAGCCGGCATGATTTTCACCATCGAACCCATGATCAATGCCGGGCGGCGGGATATCCGACCATTGGGCGATGGCTGGACCATTGTCACCGCAGATCATAGCCTGTCTGCCCAGTGGGAACATACGATCCTGGTAACACCAGAGGGGTTCGAAGTTCTGACCCTCTCTTCCGGAACACCTCCCGCCCCCTGACCATGCACGCCACTGCCACGCTCAAATCCCAACTTCAAAAGAAAAGAGCCGAACTTTTTGAAGCCTACCTGCGCCAACCCTCCCCTCGACGCCTGCTCAAGCAATGGTGTGCCGTCGTGGATGAAACCCTGCGCCAACTCTGGAGCACCCACGACTTCAAACAAGATGCCACCTTGGTGGCTGTGGGCGGCTATGGACGCGGGGAGTTGTATCCCTATTCCGACATCGATCTGCTCATCCTGTTGCCCGGTCAAGAAAACGGCTTCCTCACCCAACGCATCGAATCTTTCATTGGTACCCTCTGGGATATTGGACTGGAAGTCGGTCACAGCGTCCGCACCGAAGCCGAATGCCTGAAAGAAGCCGTTCAGGACCTGACCATCGCCACCAATCTGTCCGAACAACGATTTCTCAGCGGGAAACGACGGGCCCAACAGGAACTTTGTCAAAAACTTCCCGCCACTCTGGACCTGAACGCCTTCAGAGCCGGCAAGATCCAGGAACAGCGCCAGCGTCATCACAAACACCACGATACGGCCTTCAACCTGGAACCCAACCTCAAGGAAAGTCCGGGCGGACTGCGGGATCTGCACACCATTTCCTGGATCGCATGGGGAGCGGGGTTGAATCCTGGGTGGGCCTCTTTCACCCAGGCGGGACTGATCAGCGCAGCAGAAGCACGACAGGCCCGTACACGCTGGGGGTTTTTACAGGATTTGCGGATTCGTCTGCAGGGTCTTGCGCAACGCCGCGAAGACCGCCTCCTCTTCGATTATCAGACCTCCCTCGCGCTTCAGCTCGGTTGGCAAGACAGCGCACAACGACGCGCCAGCGAAGGGTTGATGCAAGCCTACTACAAAACCGCCAAATCCGTTCTATTGATGAATGCCATTCTAGTGGAGCAAATTGAGGCACGCACCCGCCCTGTGCACCTACCTCCGGTTCTCTTGCAAGATCCCTTCGTACGACAGGGAGATTTGCTGGGCACCATCCCCGGTACCCTTCTGGATCAGAAACCGGAACTCCTCTTCAATGCCTTCCTTCTTCTCCAGCAATACCCTGACCTGCGTGGTTTCACACCCGATGTTCTGCGTGCCGTCTGGCGGGGAAAACGCCACATCAATGCGGCTTTTCGTTCCAACCCGGTGCATCAGCAGCAGTTTCTCGAAATCCTCAGGCAACCGGCACGAACCGCCGATGTCCTGAAACGCATGAATTATCTGGGGGTTCTGGGACGTTACCTGCCCGCCTTTGGACGCATCGTGGGGCAAATGCAGCATGACCTGTACCATGCCTATACCGTGGATGAGCATACTCTGAAGGTCATCCGTAACCTGCGTCGCTTTGCCCTGCCCCGTTTTAATCATGAATTCCCTCTCTGCTCCACCCTGATGCAACAATTTGACCGGCCTGATCTGTTGATCCTGGCGGCACTTTTTCATGACATTGCCAAAGGTCGGGGCGGAAATCATGCCCAACTTGGTCGTTCGGATGCCCTCTATTTTTGTCGCCAACACCATTTGCCCCGAACCGATACACAGTTGGTGGCCTGGCTGGTGGAACAACATCTCAATTTTTCTGCAGTGGCCCAGAAACAGGACCTTTCAGACCCTGCAGTAATCTGCCGTTTTGCGGAACAAACAGAAAACCTGCGTCGTCTGACTGCCCTCTACCTGCTCACCGTGGCCGATATCCGGGGCACCAGTCCCAAGGTATGGAATGCCTGGAAAGGAAAACTACTGGAGGATCTGTATCGCCTGACCGCACAGGTTCTGGAAGGAGAACAAACAACTCATGACGAACCCAGCACAAATCGCCAAACTCAGGCCCTGGAGATTCTGAAACACTATGGCTTGCAAGAGGTTTCCGAAGTAACCTTGTGGAAGACCCTGGAAGACGGCTATTTCCGACGCCATGAAATCCGGGACATCGCATGGCATGCCCGCAGTTTGCAAGGTTGCACCGGATCTTCGAAACCCCGGGTACGGGCACGTCTTTCACCGGTGGGGGAAGGATTCCAGGTTCTGATCTACAGCCCGGATCGAACCGGTTTGTTTGCCCACCTTTGCGAATACTTCGAGCGTTCCGGCCAAGCCATTGTTGCCGCCCGCATCCACACCACCCTGGATCAGCATGCCCTTGACACCTTTCAGGTGCTGCCCCACCACAACTCGGTGGAACATTATCGAACGCAACTCAAACGCATAGAAAACGAATTACAGGAACAACTGGATCATCCCGGTCCTCTTCCTACCCCGCGCAGGTCACGCCTGCCCCGTCAACTTCGCCATTTTCCCTATCCCGCGCGCATCCTGTTGGGAGATCCGGAACGCGATGGTCAGGTCCCCCTGACCGTGGTAGCCGGTGACCGCCCCGGCTTGCTGTACCGACTGGCCTGCGTTTTTCTGCGCCACGACATCGATCTGCACGGGGCCCGCATCAATACCTTGGGCGAACGGGTGGAAGACGTCTTTCTGATTTCTTCTCCACGCCTGGATAATCCGGCAGAACGCCAGTGTCTGCATGACGACCTGCTGCACGAAGTCTCTCAGGAACAGTCTCCCATGCCCACAGAATCAGTCACCGGCCGGACGTAGTTCGGGGTCGGGAAACAATTCATCGATGAAACCGAAACGGCTGAAATCCCGAATTCGACTGGGGTAGAGGATCCCGTCCAGATGGTCACATTCATGTTGTACTACCCGCGCATGAAAACCACTGACGGTTCGTTCGATCCATTCCCGCTGCAGATTCCAGCCCGCGTAATAAAGATGTTGGGCACGGGGAACCCAGCCACGCATCCCCGGGACGGACAGGCACCCTTCCCATCCCTCTTCCTGGTCATCCCCCAAAGGTCGCCAGACCGGATTGATGAGGAGGGTGCGGGGAATCGGCGCCGCATCGGGATAACGTGCACTGGCCTCGAAACCAAACAAGACGACTCTCCACCCCACACCAATCTGTGGCGCGGCCAGCCCCACCCCCTCCGCCTTGAGCAAGGTGTCTTCCAGATCCTGAACCAACTCGGGCAAGCAGGGCCATTCCTCCTCCGCCACCGACACAGCGGGAGAGCACAGGGCAGGATGGCCCATTCTCACAATAGGACGCACCGCCATTCAGGTTCGCTCTGCCAGCCAATGGGCAAAAGCAGTCCCGGTTTCTTCGTGGCGCAAACCATAGGTCACCGTTGCCTTGAGATAACCCAACTTGCTTCCGCAATCATAACGTACCCCCTCAAAGGGACAAGCCAGAACCATTTCACGCTCCAGCAGACGGGCAATCCCGTCGGTCAACTGAATTTCCCCGCCCGCCCCCGGTGCCACTTCGCGCAGGGTGTCGAAAACTGACGGGGTCAAAATATAACGCCCAACCACCGCCAAAGTTGAAGGAGCCCGATCCGGCGCGGGTTTCTCCACGATTCCCGTAACCCTCAAATACTCGCCCATCCCATGTTCCGTCTGGACGATACCATATTGTCCGGTCTGTGCACGGGGCACTTGCTGCACCCCCAGAACAGAGGAACCACTTTTTTCGTACCATTCCATCATCTGACGTAACACCGGAACCTTTGAATCGATCAAATCATCTGCCAGTACCACGGCAAAAGGTTCATCCCCCACCAAAGGCGCCGCACACAAGATGGCATGGCCCAATCCCAAGGCTTCCGGCTGCCGGACATAGGCACAACTTACCCCCGAGGGCGGCAGATTACGAACGATTTCCAACATTCGGTCTTTCCCCCGTTGAGCCAGTTCAGCCTCCAATTCATAAGCTTTGTCGAAGTGATCTTCTATTGCTCTCTTACCGCGACCCGTCACAAAAATCATTTCTGTGATGCCCGCCGCCACGGCTTCTTCCACTGCGTATTGAATCAATGGCTTGTCCACCACCGGCAACATTTCCTTGGGACTGGCCTTGGTCGCAGGTAAAAATCGGCTCCCCATTCCTGCCACCGGAAATACTGCTTTACGAATTTTTTTTATCATGCATTGATTTCCTTGAAAAGTTGATCCCACTGATCCTCATCAAGCATCGGGATGCCCAATTTTTGTGCCTGCGCGACCTTGCTGCCCGGATCCCGCCCCACCACCAGATAATGAGTCGAACGGGACAAACTGCCCACCACCTTTCCCCCGGCTTGCTCAATACGTTCCCTGGCTTCCTCCCGGGAATAACGGGCCAGAGTTCCGGTCAAGACAAAGGTCAAACCCGCCAAAACCTGCACAGCCTGCCGATTCCGGGTATTTTCGTACCAGTGGATACCCTGGGCACGCAGGTGCGCGATGATCTGCCGATTGCGTTCTCCGGAAAAAAATTCTCGCAGGGATTGGGCTACCACGGGACCAATCTCCACCACTTCCTGCAAACGGGTTTCGTCGGCTTCCATCACGTCTTCCAGCGTCCCGAAATGAAGTGCCAGATCCTGGGCCGTGCGTTCGCCGATCTGGCGAATTCCCAAGGCGAACAGAAACCGTGCCAAGGTGGTTTCCTTGCTACGTTCCAGGGATTGCACCAGATTTTCTGCGGATTTCATCGCCATGCGGGGCAATGAAGCCCATTGTTCGAGGGTCAGGCGGTAAAGATCGGCAGGTTCCGTCACCCAGGCGCGTTCCACCAGAGCATCCACCAGTTTCTCACCCAGTCCTTCCACATTCATGGCACGTCGTCCGACAAAATGCAGTAATGCCTGCTTGCGTTGAGCCGGGCAGTGGAGGCCTCCACTACAGCGCCAGGAAATTTCCTCCGGAAGCCGTCGCGCTGGACATCCACATACCGGACAGGTGAGGGGCATCTCAAAAGCCACTGTGTCTGCAGGGCGAAGTTCCCGAACCACCCGTACCACTTCCGGAATGACATCGCCTGCACGGCGGACCCAGACCTGATCTCCCACCCGGATATCCTTACGACGAATTTCCTCGTCATTATGCAGGGTTGCGCGCATTACCGTCACTCCCCCCACGAATACGGGCTTCAAATGCGCCACAGGAGTCAACGTACCGGTACGCCCCACTTGAACCTCGATGGCTTCCACCGTACTCAATGCCTCTTCGGCAGGAAACTTGTGCGCCAGAGCAAAACGCGGCGCACGGGTGACAAACCCCAACCTCTGCTGGGCAATGCGTGCATTGACCTTATAGACCACCCCATCCACTTCGTAAGGCAGGGAAGCGCGGCGCGCGCCCAGATTCTCAAAAAACGCCCGGAGCCCGCTTTCGCCCTGGACCACCTGGACCTCTTCTGCCACGGGAAACCCCAGCGTGCCCAGCCAACGCAGTAACGCATCCTGATGATCCGGCAGTTCATAGCCAGGAGAGACTCCGCCCACACCATAAGCCAGAAAGACCAGGGGACGACGGGCCGTTTCTGCCGGGTCCAGTTGGCGCAAAGCGCCTGCGGCGGCATTGCGCGGATTGACGAAGGCTCGTTCTCCTGCCCTTGTCTGACGCTGATTGAGTTGTTCGAAGTCCTTCTTGAGCATCAGGACTTCTCCGCGCACCTCCAACCACTCTGGCCAGGGTTCAGAACCCTGCATACGCCGGGGAATACTTTTCACCGTCATCAGATTGGCAGTTACCTCTTCTCCCTTCTCACCATCGCCGCGCGTGGCACCCTGCACCAGAGTGCCCCCACGATACAACAGGTTGATGGCCAGACCATCGAATTTTGGCTCACAACAATAGGCCACCGCCTCCACGCCCAATCCCATTCGAACCCGCCGATCAAATTCCTGGAGATCGTGAAAATCAAATCCATTATTCAGACTCAGCATGGGTTCACGGTGGCGAACCAGGCGCACGTTGCGGCGCAAATCCAGAGATCCCACTTGCTGAGTGGGGGAATCCGCCCTGACCTGATCAGGATGCCGGGCTTCCAATGCCGCCAGTTCCCGATACAGCGCATCATATTCCGCATCGGGAATCGTGGGCGCATCGAACCCGTGGTATTCCTGATTGTAATGCTTCAGTTTATCCTGCAGTAGATGCAGACGGGCAACTTCATCCATGTGCCCCCCCCCTTCAGGAAAAGAAACGCCGTGCCAGCGTACTGCCGCAGGGAATCCCCTGAGTTTCCAAAGTCCCCATCACCTGAGCCAGTTGCTTCTCGATGGTGGTGCATTGACGCACCCCCAGACGTTCTCCCTGATCATCCACCACCTCTCCTTCCAGCACCAGGGCAAGCCGTTCAGCCACCGCAAACATCTCTTTGAAAATCGTCACAGGATCCGGTACACGCACCACTTCCAATAACAGGGTCACGGCGCTGATGGGTTCATGATCCAGATTCACGGGTAGGAAAGGGGCACCATCCTGACGAATCAAGGTGAAGCGATCCTGTCCATCCGCCGTACGGGCATGGCATCCCCCATCCTCACCCAAACTTATTCCTTCCTGCGTCAAATATTTCAGGAGCCGTGACCCCAGAGGACTTTTGATGGGAGAAAAGCGGACATTGATTCCCACGATGATATCTACCTGTTCACAGAATCGATCCAGTTGTTGGGCACGTTCCGCCGCCTGGCCCACTTCTCCAGGCTCGATGGTTGCCCCCAGATGACTGGCGAGGGCACGCATTTCATCTGCAAAGAGCGTGAGTCTTGCCTCACTGATCCGTCCTGCCCGACTAACCAGAGGCAACAGCCCATGACACTGCTCAAAATTCACGCCCCCCTGAGTTGTCACGTCCATCCATTGTCCCTGATGCTGTCCTACCCAACGCAATCCCTGGGTCATCAAGCGGGATCGATGAATGGCTTGGCGCAGGTCATTCCCGGTGAAATGCCCCCGCAATACCACGTCGTATTCAAAACGAAGATCGGGAGCCTGGGCAAGGCTCGTGGAACCCTGATCCGTGGAAACAGGGATTTCGCCCAATTTTGGTTCCTCGCGAACGGCAATTTCGGATACCTCATCCAGCAAAGGATCATGAACCGAAGTCGGAATCAAGTCCCGGGTCAACCGCTGCTGGCGTTGCTCCTGCCAGCGTCCCCACAATACCACTCCCACTACCAAGGCCAAAGCCGATACCCCAGCCATTATCCGCAATTCACTCATCATGCCTTCCTCAAAGGATCACTTGTTCCGTCAAACGCAGGGCTTCTTCCACATCCACTGCCACCATACGCGATACCCCGGATTCTGCCATAGTAATGCCAATCAACTGTTGTGCCATTTCCATTGCTACCTTGTTGTGGGTGTTAAAGAGAAACTGGGTATGCTCGGACATCCTCTGCACCATGCGCGCAAAACGCTCGGTATTCGTATCATCCAGAGGCGCATCACGCCGACGCACCGTGGTCTCGTTGATGGTGTAACGGGACACCCCGTTGCCCGGGAATCGGGATATGAACCGCATCGGCAAAGGATTTGAAACCCGCCAGTTTAATGTGTTTGAGATGCACTAAATGCGCTGCTGTCCACAAAGAAGTTAGAATAAGAAGATTCTACTCCATCAGACAGGATCTCCCCAATGCCCGCACAACCCAGTCGTACTCTGGAAACCTTCCCGAATCCAAGTCCGGAACGGGATTACCTGATTCATATGGAACTGCCCGAATTCACCTGTCTGTGTCCCAAGACCGGGCAACCCGATTTTGCCTGGTTGAGTCTCGACTATGTCCCGGATCAGACCAATGTCGAATTAAAGAGCCTCAAACTGTATCTGTGGTCTTTCCGAAATGAAGGGGCCTTTCATGAAGCCGTGACGCAACGCATTCTCGATGACCTGGTCGCAGCGACACAACCCCGTTTCCTGCGTCTCTTGAGTCGCTGGAACGTGCGCGGCGGCATCTTTACCCACGTACTGAGCGAACACCGTCAGGAAGGGTGGCAGCCCCGTTGTTCTTTGCCGCCAGTGCACTTTGCAGGCGCGACTCCCTGGGCCCCTCCTCTGGCATGAACCCTCGTCTTGACACACTTCAGCCCTATCCTTTTGAACGCTGGCGAAGCCTGATCGGAGCGCAGTCTCCCTGCCCCGATCATACCCCCATCGCACTGTCCATCGGAGAACCCCGTCATCCCACTCCACGTTTCATTCAGGAGGCGCTGTGTGCGCATCTGGACGAACTGGCCCGCTACCCGCAGACCCTGGGTTCCCAAGTGTTGCGCGAAACCCTGGCAGGCTGGCTGGAACATCGTTTTCACCTCCCCCCCCTGGATCCGGATACGGAAATACTGCCCACATTGGGCAGTCGTGAAGCCCTGTTTTCCCTTACCCAAACCCTGCTCGACCCGGGGGCTGAAGAAAGGGTGGTCTGTCCCAACCCTTTTTACCAAATCTACGAAGGAGCCACATTGCTGGCGGGAGGACGTCCCTACTTTGTCAATGCCGACCCCGCTCAAGGGTACCGCATCGATTACAGCCAGGTTCCCGAATCCGTCTGGACCCATACCCGTCTGGTCTTTATCTGTTCTCCTGGTAACCCCACCGGAGGAGTCCTGAGCATGGAGGAGTGGACCCGGCTGTTCGCCCTCTCTGACCGGTATGGGTTCACCCTCGTGAGCGATGAATGCTATTCGGAAATCTACCCTCTGGACAGTGCACCTCCGCTGGGTGGACTGGAAGCTGCCCAGCGTCTCGGTCGTTCGGGTTATCCGCGCCTCCTCGTCATGGGCAGCCTGTCCAAACGCTCCAATGTTCCGGGATTACGCTCGGCCTTCGTGGCAGGAGATCGGCATTTGCTCAGGCGGTTTGCGCTCTATCGTACCTATCATGGCAGCGCCATGAACCCGGCGGTACAAGCGGCCAGCGTGGCGGCCTGGCGGGACGAGACCCATGTTCAGGAAAACCGCCGGCTTTACCAGGCAAAGATGACCCGGTTCTACGACTGTGTTCACCCTCACCTCCCTTTGGTACGACCACAGGCCGGTTTCTACTACTGGGTTCAGGTCCCTGGTTCAGATACGGACTTTGCACGCGCCCTCTATTTGAAACGTAACGTTGCAGTCCTGCCCGGCAGTTATCTGGCACGAACTGCCCACGGCTTCAACCCCGGAACCGGACAGGTGCGTATTGCCCTGGTGGGATCCCTCGAAGAAACCGGGGAAGCGATTGAACGTCTGCTCGACTTTCTTGCCCATTACCCCTCCTGAGGAGAATTTACCCCATGTGGTCTGACGCACAAACCTTGATCGAACATGCCTTTGAACAACGGGAGCACTGGAGTCCCAGCGCCCCCCCCGACGAACTGCACGAAACCATTGAACGAGTCATCACGGCTCTGGATCAGGGTCTTCTGCGGGTCGCCGAAAAAAAAGACGGAAGTTGGGTCACCCACCAGTGGATTAAAAAAGCCGTGCTTCTGTCTTTCCGTCTTCAGGCCAACCACCGTATGGATGGAGGGTTCACCCAATATTGGGACAAGGTGGACAGCAAGTTTGCGCACTACGATGATGCGGCCTTCTCTCTGGGCGGTTTTCGAGTGGCCCCACCCGCTCTGGTTCGGCGCGGCAGTTTCATCGCCCGCAATGTGGTGCTCATGCCTTCCTACGTCAATATCGGTGCCTATGTAGACGAATCCGCCATGGTTGATACTTGGGCAACCGTGGGTTCATGCGCCCAAATCGGCAAACATGTTCACCTGTCCGGAGGGGTTGGCATCGGCGGCGTTCTGGAACCGGTCCAAGCCAATCCCACCATCATCGAAGATCATTGCTTCATCGGCGCTCGCTCGGAAATCGTGGAAGGGGTCATCGTGGGTGAAGGCTCGGTCATCTCCATGGGCGTCTATATCGGCCAAAGCACAAAAATCTTTGATCGCGAAACCGGCATCGTCACCTACGGACAGGTTCCGGCCGGCTCCGTGGTGGTGTCTGGCAACCTTCCCTCCACCGATGGTAGTTACAGTTTGTACTGTGCGGTCATCGTCAAGAAAGTGGACGCCAGGACCCGTTCCAAAACCAGCATCAATGAACTGTTGCGGGGCGCCTGAATGACCGACCCCACTCTGGAACTCACCGCGGAATTGATCCGCCATGCTTCAGTGACCCCCGAAGATGGCGGATGTCAGGAACTCATTGCCCGTCGCTTGGCCCCTCTGGATTTCAAGGCCACCCCTCTGGACCGGGGCGAGGTCAGCAATCTGTGGCTGCGACGGGGAACCGGGTCCCCACTGGTAGTTCTGGCAGGACATACAGACGTGGTCCCCCCAGGCCCCGAATCCGGCTGGCATTCTCTCCCCTTCCTGCCGACGATACGAGATGGATTTCTGTACGGACGCGGCGCGGCTGACATGAAGACCTCCCTGGCAGCCTTTGTAACCGCCATCGAAAGCATTTTGAGTACTCACCCGGACCTGCCGGGTTCCATCGCACTGCTCCTCACATCGGACGAAGAAGGACCCGCTCTGGATGGCACCGTACGTGTGGTGGAATGGCTCGAGGAAACAGGGCAAATTCCTGACTATTGTCTGGTGGGGGAACCCACTTCCGTAGATCAACTGGGCGATACCATCAAAAACGGACGCCGCGGATCCCTGTCCGGCGTACTGACAGTACGTGGCACACAAGGTCACGTGGCTTATCCCCATCTGGCCCGTAATCCCATCCATCTGGCCGCCCCTGCCCTAGCCGAACTGGCCAGCACGGTATGGGATCAGGCCAGCAAAGATTTTCCTGCCACAACGTTTCAAATATCCAATCTGCAGAGCGGAACCGGTGCTGGAAATATCATCCCCGGTGAATTGACCGCCTGGTTCAATTTTCGTTTTTCCACCGCCAGTTCAGCAGATTCCCTGCAGGAACGGACACAGCAAATCCTGCAACGGCATGGTTTGGAGTTCGACCTGCAATGGTCACTGGGCGCTCAGCCCTTCCTGACACCGCAAGGCACTCTGGTTGCCGCAGTCCAAGAAGCGGTACGGCACGTCACGGGATTACACCCTACACTGTCCACCAGTGGCGGAACCTCGGATGGTCGCTTTCTGGTCACGCTGGGTTCCCAGGTGGTTGAACTGGGGCCTTGCAACAGTACCATTCACCAACGTAATGAATGCATTGCCAGCACCGATCCGGCCCGTCTGTCTGCCATCTACCAACGCTTGCTCCTGAATCTGCTGACCCCATGAATCCCTTTCCCAGTTCCCATGAAATTCTTCCCCTGAACACCCTGCGCGATCTATGGCGTTGGGGTGTCACGATCCTGCAGCGCAGCGGTGTGTTTTTTGGGCATGGTTATCCCACCCCTCAGGAAGAAGCAAGGCACCTGCTCCTGTTCAGCCTTTCCCTTCCCCGTGATCAGGACCCCACCCTTTGGCTCGATGCGCACATCCTGCCCCACGAACGAGAAGAATTTCTGGGCCTTCTCCAACGGCGCATCGAAGAACGCATTCCCGTGCCCTACCTGACCCACGAAGCTTGGCTCGGTCCGCACCGCTTTTACTGCGACGAGCGTGCCCTGATTCCCCGTTCTTTCATCGCAGAGGCGCTGGAAGATGCCTTGGTTTTCCTGATCGAGGACTTTCATACCCTGCAACGGGTGGCAGACGTCTGTACAGGAGGGGGCTCTCTGGCCATCCTGCTGGCGCTCCACTGCCCCGAGGCCCGTGTGGATGCTGCCGATATTTCCCCGGATGCCCTGGCGGTGGCTCGTCTCAACTGTGCCGAATACGGACTTTCAGCGCAGATCCATCTGTTTGAGGGAGACCTGCTCGAACCGCTGGAGGAAGGTATCTACGATTTGATCATTTCCAACCCGCCCTACGTCGATCAGGCCGCCATGGAAAACCTTCCTGCCGAGTACCGCCAGGAACCCATCGCCGCTCTGGCCAGCGGCATCGACGGACTGGATCATGTACGGAGAATCCTCACGACGGCCCACCGCCATCTCAGCCCAGAGGGCTGGCTGGTGGTGGAAGTGGGCCATCAGGCCGATGCACTGGAAGCCGCTTTTCCGCACTTGCCTTTTATCTGGCTCGATCTTTCCGCGGGGAACCGGTTTGTCTTTGCACTCCCGTACGCGGCCTTGGGGTCTTAGGACGCAAGTTGGGTTGCCCCGGTGCCCTCTTTTCTTCCTGAATGACCGGGGTCATCCCTGCCCAGTCCAGAACCCGTTGCACGGCGCGCGCATCCAATTCTTCGAAATGGCCCCGCTTGAGGCGGGGGGGTAATCCAATGAGTCCAAAACGAACGCGCATCAAACGCCCCACCATACACCCCAATGCGGCAAACATCCGCCGTACTTCACGGTTTCTTCCTTCCTTCAATACCACCTGATACCAGTGATTGGTCCCTTCTCCCCCCTGATCCCGAATGGCTTCAAAACGAGCCGGACCATCCTCCAACAAGATTTCATGACAGGACTGCTGCATTTGCAGGTCGTTCAATTCACCCACGACACGCACAGCATATTCCCGTTCAATTTCAAAACTGGGGTGGGTCAGGCGATGCGCCAAAGCGCCGCTGGTGGTAAAAATCAGAAGTCCGCTGGTGTTATAGTCCAGTCGTCCCACGCTGACCCATTTTTCCCCTTTGAGTTTGGGCAAGGTGGCAAACACCGTAGTTCTCCCATCGGGATCATCACGACTGACGATTTCACCCTCAGGCTTGTGGTAAAGCAGGATTCGAACCTGCGCTTCGGCAAACTTTAGCCGTACCGGCCGTCCCCGTACGGTGACCCGATCCCCAGGGCTCACCTGCGACCCCACCTGGGCCACTGCCCCATTCACCCGAACCTCTCCCGCTTCGATCAAAGTTTCCATTTCCCGCCGCGAACCGACTCCGGACTGGGCCAATACCTTATGTAAGCGCTGGGGTTCCATTTTCATTTCCTTCTGTGTGTCCATCCAGTGCAGGCAAATCGCGCAAGGTGCGCAGTCCGAGATGATCCAGAAAATTTCGGGTCGTACCAAACAGCGTGGGGCGCCCCGGTGTTTCCCGTTGGCCCACGGCTTCGATCCATCCACGTTCTTCCAATGTTTTGAGTATCGGAGAGGACGATAAATCCAGAGGCCCTTCAAACTGTTCGAGAAAAATTTCCAGGGCTTCGGGAGGGATATAGAGATCTTTGGGCCAGGCCGAGAAAAATGCTCCCTTGACCCTGGCCTCCGGATACTCGAAGGCCACCACTTCCTGGTTCATGAATACACCAGGCCCATGGCTTCACGGACATCACGCAGGGTATCGCAGGCCAGACGGCGGGCTCGCTCGCATCCATCCGCAATAATATTGCGCACCAGGGTGGGATCTTCCTGATACAACTGGGCCCGCTCACGCAAGGGACGCAATTCGAGAATGACCTGCTCGATGATCGGTTGCTTGCACTGAACGCACCCAATCCCGGCAGTCCGACATCCATCCTCCACCCACGTCAGGGTTTTTTCATCGCTGTAAAGTTTGTGAAAAGCATAGACGGGACAACGGGTTGGCTCTCCGGGATCCGTACGTAATTTTCTTGCTTCGTCGGTTTTCATGGTGCTGATCTTGTGGGCCAAAGCCTCTTCCGACAAACGCAGGGGCAGGGTGTTTCCGTAGGATTTAGCCATTTTTTGGCCATCCAGGCCTGGCAAGCGCGAGGCCTCGGTCAAGAGCGCCTGGGGCTCGGCCAGAATGGGCTTGGCATTCCCTTCCAGGTAGCCAAAAAGACGTTCACGGTCTCCCAGGGAAAGATTTTGAGCTTCGGCAAGTAAATCACGGGCCGCCAGCAACGCCTCTGCATCGCCCCGTTCCGTATAACGGGTGCGCAATTCCAGATACAGGCGTGACCTCTTGTTGCCCATCTTGCGTGCCGCTTCCAGGGCATTAGCTTCAAAATCCTTCTCACGCCCATAAAAATGGTTGAAACGGCGCGCCACTTCCCGTGCAAACTCGATGTGAGGTACCTGATCTTCGCCCACCGGCACCCGATTGGCGCGATACAACAGAATATCCGCAGCCTGCAGGAGCGGATAGCCCAGAAAACCGTAAGACGACAGGTCACGATCGGTTAGTTTCTGCTGCTGCTCCTTGTAGGTGGGCACCCGTTCCAACCATCCCACCGGCGTCACCATGGACAGAAGCAGGTGTAACTCCGCATGCTCCGGAACTCTGGATTGAATGAACAGGGTAGCCTGATTGGGGTCTACTCCGGCAGCCAGCCAGTCCACCACCATCTCCCAGACATGGTTCTCCAACCCCAGGGTAGAGTCGTAATGTGTGGTCAAGGCATGCCAGTCGGCCACCATGAACAGGCATTCGAATTCATGCTGAATCTTGATCCAGTTTTTCAAAACCCCGTGATAATGACCTAGGTGAAGTGCCCCTGTGGGGCGCATGCCCGACAACACGCGATCAGGATACATACATCAAACTCCCTGGAGTTCAGGATGAAAATAGTTGCTCAAGGACGGATCCTCCCAGACCGGATGACAATGCGCGGGCAAGGGGGGTAAACGCCCCGGCTCAAAACGACTTTCACCAGGACCATGGTAATCCGACCCTCGGGAGGCAAGTAATTGATGCTTGTTGGCCTGGTGCGCAAATTCATCGACTTGCTCACGGGTATGGTTGGCAGTCACCACTTCCAACCCGCGCCCCCCGGCCTCGACAAATTCATCGAGCAACTGTGCCAATTCCTTTCCAGACAAGGGATAACGGCCGGGATGCGCCAGGATCGCCAACCCATGGGCCGCCTGAATCCACGATACCGCATCCCCCAATTCCGCCCAAACATGGCTGACATAACCCGGCTTCCCTTTGACCAGAAAGCGCTTGAATACCGTGGCCACGTCCCGCGCCACCTTTTGCTCCACCAAATAACGCGCAAAATGGGGACGCGCCAGAATTTCCGGGTTATGCGCATGGCGTCGCGCGCCTTCCAGAGCCCCTGAAATTCCCGCGCGCGCCAGTTCATAGGCAATGCGTTCCGCTCGATCCTGACGCCCCAGACGAAGCTTGGCCAATCCCGCCTGCAAGACAGGAGTTGTACGCACCACCCCCAATCCCACTACGTGGATCGTGTGACGATTCCAGGTCACTGACACTTCCACACCCGGAATGAAGTCCAGCCCCAACTGAGTGGCCACGGCTTGAGCCTCGTCCAGTCCAGCCAAATTGTCATGATCGGTCAAAGCAAATCCCGTCACCCCATTGGCCACCGCCAACTCCACCACGGCGCGCGGTGTCAGGAGCCCGTCAGAAATCTGGGAATGGTTATGCAAGTCTATGTTTTTCATTAAAATAGGTAAGCCTTTAGGAGGACCATCATATCAAACTCCTCGATGATGCGCGAATCAACCTCATCCCACGATTCCACGGACTTAGATAACAAACTGTTTTTATGGTACATTGCTTTCATTCTCGACTTCTACTGCGTGCGTATGAAATTTCTGTTTGATATTTTCCCGGTGGTTCTGTTTTTCATCGCCTATCAGTGGGGGGGGATTTATTGGGCCACCGGTACGGCCATTGCAGCCAGCATCCTCCAGATCGGCAGTCTGCTCCTGTGCCGCAAACCCGTGGATCTCACCGCCTGGATCGGTTTCTCGGTCATCACGATCTTTGGCGGCCTGACTCTCTGGACACACCTGCACCCGATTCCCGGACTCGAAGCCACCGTATTCATTCGTTGGAAACCCACGGTTCTCTACTGGATCTTTGCCGCCATTCTGGCCTTGGGTCCCTTGTTACTCAAACGCAATCCGCTCAAAGCCGTTCTGTCCCACCAGATGCACCTGCCAGAACCCATCTGGACCCGTCTGAATCTGGCCTGGAGTTTCTTTTTCATGGTACTGGGACTGCTCAACCTTTATGTAGCCTTTTCCTATCCTGAGGCCATCTGGGTCAAATTCAAGGTCTTTGGACTAATGGCCTTGATGGTGGTCTTCGTGATCGCCCAGGGAATTTATCTCTCTCGCTTTCTCGAGGATCGCACATGACTTCCACGGCAGAACAGATCCGCGCCTGCCTGATTCATCTTTCCCCGTCAATCCTGGAAATAGAGGATGACAGCGCCCAGCATCTGGGTCATCCCGGCGCACGGGAGGGTGGGGGGCATTATCGGGTAAGGATCGTGGCAGAAGCCTTTCGTCATCGTTCCCGCCTGGAGGCTCACCGCATGGTTCACACCGCACTGAGTTCTCTGATGAGCAAAGAAATTCATGCCCTGCAACTTGACGTGCAGAGCCCCTGAGTGTAATTATCTCCCCCTCCCTCCTAAAAGGAATGTCATTGATGAAACTGAAGCAAACCCTCCTGTCCCTGACACTGGTTGGTGGATCTTTGGCCTTGACCCTCGCCTATGCCGAGCAAAGTCAGCCGACCTCCCCTAATTCATCCGCAGTTTCCAGCGCTCCGCTTGTGGTCAACGGCAGCACCATTCCCAGCGCACGCATCAAACTCGTCACCGATATGCAGATCGCTCAGGGACATGCCGCAGGTCCCGAACTGGATCATGCCGTACGCGACAATCTGGTGGCTTTGGAATTGATCAATGATCAGGCGCGCAAAGAGGGTGTTACCAAGGACCCTAATCTGCAAGCCCAAATCGACCTGATGCGTCAACAACTCACGGTCCGAGCCTTCCAGTCTCGCTGGATCAAGGACCACCCGGTGAGCGATCAGACCATTCATGCCGACTATGACCGCATGAAGGCCGAACTGGGGGATCACGAATACTTGACCGAGCATATTCTGGTTGCCAAGGAAGGAGATGCCCAGAAAATCATCGATCAACTCAAAAAAGGCGCCAGTTTTGAGAAATTAGCCAAGGAAAACAGTATCGATCCCGGCTCCAAGGCCAATGGCGGAAAGTTGGATTGGGCTGCTCCCGCCACCTACGACAAGAACTTTGGCGACGCCATGGTCAAATTAAAGAAAGGCGAAACTTCCACCACCCCGGTGAAATCGCCCTTTGGTTACCACGTCATCCGCGTACTGGACATTCGCCCCCTGAAAGCCCCTCCCTTTGACGAAATGAAGGGTCGCCTGGCTCAGGCGCGGGAACAACAGGCTTTTGGCGAGTATATCCAGCAATTGCGCAGCAAAGCCAAGGTGGAAGGCGAGTAATCCTTGTTTAATCCGCGCCCGGCCAGTGGGTCGGGCGGTGCCCTGAAAACACGGGCTTTCCTGGGAGCAGACTAGCCCAGAAAAGCCCGTGCGTTTCGAAACATGCGCATCCATGGGCCATCCTGACCCCATTCCATGGCTTTCCAGGACCCTTGCACGGAACGAACCAATCTTTCCGGATGCGGCATGCAAATGGTAAACCGGCCATCGGGCGTCGTCAGTCCGGCAATCCCCTCCGGCGAACCGTTGGGATTGGCGGGATAGGTTTTGGCGAGTTGCCCATCCCCCTCCACATAACGCAGGGTCACCCAGGGGCGTGCAGCGATTCGTTGCGCTTCACCATGAAATTCTGCCCGTCCCTCGCCATGGGCTACCGGCACGGGAATTCGGCTTCCTGCCATACCCTTCAAAAAGAGCGAAGGCGTATCCAGCACTTCCACCATGATCAGTCGTGCCTCAAACTGCTCCGAACGATTGCGCTCAAATCGAGGCCAGTGGGAAGCTCCCGGAATCAGGGGAGAGAGCACACTCATCATCTGACACCCATTGCATACGCCCAGTGCAAACGTATCACTGCGCTGAAAAAAGGTCTCGAAACGTGCCCGCATGGCTTCATCGAACAGGATGGATTTTGCCCAGCCCCCGCCAGCTCCCAGCACATCGCCAAAAGAAAATCCGCCACAGGCAGCAAAACCTGCAAAGGACTGAAGATCCTGACGACCGGAACGCAGGTCATTCATGGGCACATCCACCGCATCGAACCCCGCACGATCAAAAGCCATAGCCATTTCCACCTGTCCATTGACTCCTTGCTCGCGCAGAATCGCAACACGGGGCCGGGCTCCCTTGAGGAGGTAAGGAAGAGCGATATCCTGATCCGTCCCATAAGTGAGTGCGCTAGATAACCCTGCCTCCTGACCAATCCGAGCATGGGCTTCTGCCGCACAGTCTGGATGATCCCGCAATTGCTGGATGCGAAAAGAGGTTTCCGCCCAACGACGATGCAAATCCGATACCGCTTCATCCAGCCAAACCTGGTGTCTCCACTGAATTCGAAAGCGTCCGCCCTCATCGGGAACGCCCAGAAGGTACGCGGCTTCGGCCAATCCATGGCGCGCCAGCGTTTCCTTGAATAGAGCCCGGTGCACCTGACGCACTTGAACCACCGCCCCCAATTCCTCGTTGAAGCAGAACGCCCACCCTTGTTCAGAAGGGACTCCTGCCCCAAGATCGAGGGTCATCCCCCGCCTTGACGCAAATAACATTTCAAGAAGCGTGACCACCACCCCCCCATCGGATCGATCATGGTAGGACAAAATGATGTCCGCCTGACGAAGCGCCTGCAAAGACTCAAAAAACCCTTTCAGTAATGCGGGATCTTCCAGATCCGGTGCCTGATGGCCCACCTGCCCATACACCTGAGCCAGTGCACTTCCTCCCAGACGTTGACGACCCAGGTCGATCAACCATAACTCCGTGGGCTCCGCATCCGAATTCAGTTCCGGGGTCCAGGTGGTCCGAATATCTGCACAGCGGGCAAAAGCCGTCACCACCAAGGACAGCGGAGAGGTTACCTGCTGCATCGACCCCTGATCATCTTGCCAGCGCGTGCGCATGGACAGAGAATCCTTTCCCACCGGGATACTGACCCCAAGGGCGATACACAGGTCGCGAGTAGCCCGTACCGTATCAAAGAGCTGGGCATCTTCTCCGGGCGCTCCGGCCGCTGCCATCCAGTTGGCGGAAAGTCGCACCTGTTCCAAAGAAACCTGTGCAGCAGCCAGGTTGGTGAGAGCCTCTCCCACGGCCATGCGCCCGGAAGCCGGACCAGAGAGGAGCGCCAGGGGTGAGCGTTCGCCCAGGGCAAAGGCTTCCCCTCGCGTATTCACAAAATCTGCCGCCGTCACCGCCACATCCGCCACCGGTACCTGCCACGGCCCGACACAAGGGTCACGCGCACAGAGTCCCCCCACCGTCCGATCCCCGATGGTAACGAGAAAAGTCTTGTCTGCTACGGCGGGCAAATGCAGGACGCGGGTCAACGCTTCCAGGAAGTTCTCGGCCACGGGCGGCAATTCGAGTTCTGTCAGGAGCCGACTTTCGTGTACGACAGAACGTATCATACGGGGAGGTTTGCCCAGCAGTGCTTCCAGTTCCATGTGGACCGGTATCTGACCCAGAAGGGGATCCTCTACCTGCAGAAGTTTCTCCCGGGTCCCCTTACCCACGACGGCAAAGGGACAGGATTCCCGGGCGCAAAGCGCAGAAAACTCTTCCAGACGGAGGGGATCGATGGCCAGAACGAACCGTTCCTGGGCCTCGTTACTCCAGATTTCACGGGGCGACATCCCCGGCTCCAGGGAAGGAATCCGGCGCAGATCGAAGTGAGCACCCACTCCTCCGTCGTGAGCCAATTCAGGGAAAGCGTTGGACAGACCGCCCGCTCCCACATCGTGAATGGCCAGGATGGGGTTGTGCTCCTCCATCTGCCAACAACGATCGATCACTTCCTGAGCCCGGCGCTGCATCTCCGGGTTGGCCCGTTGCACGGAATCAAAATCCAGGGCTTCCGTATTGGCGCCACTGTGCACCGAAGAGGCCGCTCCACCACCCAAGCCGATACGCAGACCGGGTCCCCCCAGTTGAATGAACAAACAACCCGGATCAAGGGGACGTTTGAAAGCCTGTCGGTCATCGATGGCACCCAGTCCACCAGCCAGCATGATGGGTTTGTGGTACCCCCAGCGCTGCCCCTGTACCCAGGCATCGAAGGTACGAAAGAAGCCGGCCAGTTGAGGGCGACCGAATTCGTTATTGAAAGCAGCACTGCCCAGAGGCCCTTCGATCATGATGGAAAGAGCGGAGGCCATGCGGGCGGGCTTGCTGTCCGTACCCGACTCCCAGGGTTGGGCAAAATTGGGCAGATGGAGATTCGAAACGGCAAATCCGCTCAATCCGGCCTTTGGCTTGGCCCCTCGACCGGTAGCAGCTTCGTCCCGAATCTCTCCACCACTGCCCGTTGCAGCCCCCGGAAAGGGCGCGATGGCGGTGGGGTGATTGTGCGTTTCCACCTTGATGAGGGGGTGGGTCAACTGGGAATGAAAGTGATAAATTCCGGAATCCGGTTCCGGATAAAAACGTTCACTCTCCCCCCCCTGCAGGATGGCAGCATTATCGGCGTATGCCACCACGGTCCCTGCGGGGTGAGCCGCATGGGTCGCCCGAATCATGGAAAATAACGACTCCGTCTGAGGTTCTCCATCGATCACCCAGGAGGCATTGAAGATCTTGTGTCGGCAATGTTCGGAATTGGCCTGGGCAAACATCAATAATTCCGCATCTGTCGGATCCCGTCCTGCGGTTTGGTAGAGTTTCAATAGATAGTCGATTTCATCTTCCGCCAAGGCCAAGCCATAGTCTCCATTGGCTGCTTCCAGGGCCCCTCGTCCTTGCCCTTGAAGAGGGATGGAAATCAGGGGCTGAGGCGCCTGAAGTTCGAACAGGCGTTTGATTTCAGACATATCCCCCAGGACCGATTCGGTCATGGAGTCATGCAACTGAATCCGCACCCCGTCCTGTTCCCCGGTCGTCAATGCACGTCTTGCCCATACCTGAATCAAAATGCCGCGCTCGATCCGGTTGACCTCGCTCAAACCACAACGCTGGGCGATTTCCGTGGCCTTGCTCGACCAAGGGGAGAGGGTACCCAAACGCGGAACCACCCATAGTTTCAATTCAGGCTCATGGTGTGGGCCGGAAGTATCCTCGCTTTCCCTGGATCCATAGGTCAGGAGATCTTTCAGACGTCGGTGCTTTTCTTCATTCCAGGCCCCTGCCACCTCCGCACAGTGAAAAAAGTTTGCCTCCAAATGAATCACAGGGATCTGTTGTGCCTGAAACCGCGCCAACTCGCGCGTCACACGAAATTTGGAAAGGGCACGAGGGCCAGGCAGGGTAACCAGGGAAGAGGTCATGGGCGGGGACCCTCAGAGGGAATAAACCTCCAATTATAACGGATGCCGCAACAAGACCCGCAGTTTACGCAATTTTTCCGGGGCAGCACTCTGTTCATCCAAAACCACGGGTTCCGCATACCGCCCTGTTTCCTCACGCCAATACAGAATGACGAGAAAGGGACTCACTCGGCATCCCACGCCTACCCGTCCACGCTGCCGCTCCCCAGAACAGCGATGCACCAGCACCTCGCCGCGACAGGACAAATCTAGGCGATTCACTGCGTGCTGGCTTCGCTTTGCCAAAGAACGTGCTTCCCATCCAGCAATCAATCCTTGCACACAGCCCCCAAAACAAGCCAGAATCCCCAAACGGGCGGTACAATGGCAAAGGGTCCAGAGTCCCACCAGATTGCCCAGACTCCAAGGAACCCACAAGAAACCTGCTGGCCCGAGAATGACCCGGACCATGCCGGCGCTTTCCAAACCCTCTGCACTTGAAGAAGTCATGCTCCTCCCTCCGTGGATCAAAGCATAACAACGGTGGAGCGAAGCATGCTCAAGAACACTTAGGATATTTTGCCATGTTTGATTTTTCTGCCGGTTGGATCTCCCTGAAGGACCGTACCCTGATCCAGGTAACGGGTTCGGATGCCCTGCACTTTCTCCAGGGTCAACTGACCTTTGATCTATTGACCCTGGGCCCGGACAATTTCGGCTGGGCTGCCCATTGCTCTCCCAAGGGAAAGGTCTTATTCACCACCCTTGTCGTTAAAACAGGAGAAACTTTCCTGCTGGATGCACCTATGGGTATGAGTGAACTCATACTGTCCCGGCTACGCCCATTCATCCTTCGTTCCAAGGTACGGATCGAGGAGGCCCATCCCCATTTCAGTGCCCTGGGTCTGATGGGACAGGATCTAGAAGAGGTCGCCAAATCTGCCGGCCTGAACCCTTTACCGGCGGCGGGACGACAGGACGAGCAGTCAGGAGTCCGGCGCCTGCGTCTTTCCCCTGACCGACTTCTGATCATTGCTCCACCCCAGCGTCTGGCCGAACTGTCTGTTCCCCTTGATCTGTCCTCCCAATTCTGGGAATTGGGCAATGTGCGCGAAGGCATTGCTGAAGTCACCCCCCTGACCACCGACCGGTATATCCCCCAATGGCTGAATTGGGACCGGATTGGGGGAATCAGTTTTCGCAAGGGCTGTTACACCGGACAAGAAATCGTAGCGCGCACCCACTACCTCGGCAAGGTCAAACGGCGCGCCCTGCACATTGCTCTGGATTCGGCGGTTCCGGTGGGAACCTCGATCCTGCATGGAGGTGAAGTGACGGGAGAGGTTTTCTCCTGCATCAAAAACGAGCAGGGCAAATACGAAGGGCTGGCCATTATCGCTGGCGAGGAATCTTCAAACCTCGTCACCGAGGAAGCCACACCCCAGGCCCTGCGCATTCTCCCGCTGCCCTACGCTCTTTCTGATTGACTGAAAGAAACATGGGAACCCGTCTGCTCCTGGGACTGCTCTGGCTGATCCATGGCCTCCCCCTACGGGTCATTGCGGCTCTGGCCATCCCCCTCGGGTTTATCGCAGCACAGGGACGGGCCAGGCGCACCACCGCGATCAATCTGCATGCCTGTTTTCCCGAGATGTCGCACGCCCAACGTCAACGCCTGACCCGTGCCCATCTCACCGCACTGATCCGCAGTGTCCTGGAACTTGGCATCCTGTGGTGGTCTCCTCCCGCCCGCATCCAACGCCTCGTGCGCTTCAAAAATGCCCACTATGCGCAGAACAGCGACCGTCCAGTGATTTGTCTGAGTCCGCACATGGTGGGCCTTGAAATGCAGGGGGCCCTGATCGGAATGCATTTTCGCGGGGTGGGCTTTTTTACCCCCCATAAGGATCCGCTCATCGATCAGCGCTTGCGTGCAGCCCGTAACCGTTTGGGCGATGTGCTCATGCTGGAACGAAAAAAAGGATTACGCCCTCTGATTCGGGCTATTCGGGATGGACGGTTACTTTATTTCCTGCCAGACATGGATTTTGGGGAACGGGACTCCCACTTCATCCCGTTTTTCGGCATTCCCGCAGCTACGGTACCCACCCTGCCTTGGCTGGTGCGCCAGTGCAATGCTCGGGTCATCCCCTGCGCTTGCCACCGCCTGCCCAATCATGAAGGCTACGAGGTGGAGTTTTTTCCCCCCTGGGAAGATTTTCCCGGCGCAGATCTGACTCAGGATCTTCAGCGCATGAATCGGTTCATCGAAACCATGGCCCGTCAATATCCGGAAGAATACTACTGGAGCCATAAACGATTCCGCACACGCCCTTCTCCTGCCGACCCCAACTTCTATCGCTGGCCCCAACCCCTCGATCAGACCGATTCCTGACCACAGAGATGTGAGGGAATCTTCTCCTCTGCCCAATCTTCCAATCCACGCATCACGGCAATACCCTGGGCTCCCTGCTGTATGGCTTGATTCAATGCAAGACCGGTGAGCCCCCCTAGGGCATAGACGGGCAGGGGAGATTCATGCCGCAGGGCTGTAAACTCAGGCCACCCCAAAGGGTGGGCTGCCGGGTGTGTCTGGGTGGGACATACCGGCCCCAACACCGCAAAATCCACACCCAACCCCTGAGCCTGTTCCAACTCAGTCCGGGAATGACAGGAAGCGCCCACCCAGGGCAAGTCCGGACGACCTTTCAGGATCTCCAAAAGACGGGCAGGCAAGTGAACGCCATCGGCCCCCGTCCTCTGCGCCAGTTCAGGATCTCCATTGACCAGAATTCGGAGGGGCCAGGGTTGGGTGCGCTGCCGGATCTTCTGTACAAAGCATGCGATTTGTTCAGCCGACCAAAATTTCTCGCGCACCTGAAGCAGACGCAAACCGCGCCTGCATGCGTCATCGATCACCGTCAGCATAGGCTCCTCCCCCAATTCATGAGCCCGTGTCAAACCATAAACGGGGGGCAGGGACAGTGCACGAATCAAAGGTAAATTAGCCGGCAGAAGAGCAAACCCTTCGGGCAAAGCCTCTTCCGGATCAAACCAACTCAATTTTTGAAATTCACAAGCCTGGGGTGTACCGGACCAAGCCAGAACACGAAAGAAACTCACCACTACCCGGGCATGGGGATAGTCGAACTGCCGACTCATCCAGGGCGTGGCGCAGTTCACCCGAATGCCCAACTCTTCTTCCAGTTCGCGGTCCAGCGCCTGGCGCAGGGTTTCGCCCGCTTCCACTTTCCCACCGGGAAACTCCCAAAATCCCGCCATGATCTTGCCCGGCGGACGTTGCGCCAAAAGATAGCCACCGCGCCCATTCAACAGGATTCCGGCCACCACCGGAAGAATCATGGATCAACTCCGATAGTCGGCGTTGATACTGACGTATTCATGGGACAGGTCACAGGTCCAGACCCGTGCCGTGGCCGTACCCCGTCCCAACACTACCCGGACGGTGATCTCGGGGCGCGCCATGACACGCTGCCCTTCTTCTTCGCGATAACTGGAGGCCCGCCCACCGTCCTCAGACACCAGAACCTCATCCAGGTACAAGAGGATCCCCTCCACGTTCAGATCCATGATCCCGGCATAACCGATAGCGGCCAGAATTCGCCCAAGATTGGGATCGCTGGCAAAAAAAGCCGTCTTGACCAGAGGAGAATGACTGATGGCATAGGCCACCTGCAAGCATTCGGCCTCGTCCCGCCCGCCTTCCACCTGTACCGTGATGAATTTGGTGGCCCCTTCCCCATCTCGAATGATCGCATGAGCGAGTTCCAGCGCCAGGGCACTCACGGCCTCGAACAGTTGTTCGTACGCCTCATCCACCCGGGCGATTTCCTCGTTTCCTGCTTCTCCTGTGGCCACGACAAGAAAGGAATCATTGGTCGACGTATCTCCATCCACCGTGATGCGATTGAAGGTCTGATCGGCTACATCCCGCGTCAGTTGCTGCAACAAAGGCGCAGAAATACAGGCATCGGTGGCAATGAAACTCAACAGGGTGGCCATGTTGGGACGAATCATCCCTGCCCCTTTGGAAATACCCGTCAAAGTTACCCTTCGTCCCTGTAGCGTCATTTGACGAGAAGCCGACTTGGGAAAAGTATCCGTGGTCATGATCGCGCGCGCAGCCTCTTCCCATGCGTCCGCCCTCAACTGACCGACGGCAAGAGGAATCCCTTCCAGGAGGGGCTTCATGGGCAAACGTTCGAGAATGACCCCCGTAGAGAAGGGCAGGACGGCCTGGGTACTCAGTCCCAGTCGGGCAGCTACTTCCGCACAGGTTTGTAGTGCATCGGCCCGTCCGGCCTGGCCCGTCCCGGCATTGGCGCATCCCGTATTGATGATCAAGGCCCGCGGCAAATTCTGACTCAAATGTTCACGACAGATCTGAACGGGTGCCGCACAAAACCGATTACGGGTAAATACCGCACCCACCCGGGTCCCTTCCCTCAACGTCACCAACAGCAAATCCAGTCGACCTGTCTTGCGAATGCCTGCCGCCACAGCCCCCAAACCCACCCCTGCCACCGGGTACAGGACCTTGTTTCCTTTGACTTCAATACCCATGCTCCGACCTCACAATCTACCGTGACAGTGCTTGTATTTTTTACCAGACCCACAGGGACAAGGATCATTGCGTCCCACCCGCATTCTTGCTTCTGCGGAGAGCACACGCTTTTCAGGGGGTTCGTCCATCGCCTCTTCAGAGTCACCCACCGCCAGTGCGCCATGTTGATAACTGACCTGTCCCGGTTCATCCTCTTCCACCACTCGCTCGGTGGCCTCCGCCACCGCTTCCGAGGTGGTGATTTCCACGCGACAAAGCGCCCTGGTCACTTCGCGCTTGATGGCATCGAGCATCAGACCAAACAGTTCAAATGCTTCACGCTTGTATTCCTGCTTGGGGTTCTTCTGGGCATAACCGCGCAGGTGTATTCCCTGACGCAAGTGATCGAGGGCGGCCAGATGTTCACGCCAATGGGAATCGAGGACCTGCAACATGACGGCCCGCTCATAACCGTGCCAAAGCCCCGGTTCGATGGGCGCAATCTTGTTTTGATAAGCCGTTTCCGCCATGTTCTGAACTCTGCTCAGCACTTGCGCATCGTTAAGGGTGGGCTCTGCGCTCAACCAATCCCGGATCGGACAATCAAGGGAAAATTCCCGCAGCGCATGTTGTAACCCCTCCATATCCCAAACTTCCTCCGGCGCATCGGGCGGCAAGGCACGAGCCACTTCGATAGCCAGTACATCCTGACGCATGGCCTGGATAGTCGAAGCGATATCCTGGGCTTCCAGCAATTCCTTGCGCTGGCCATAGATAACCTTGCGCTGATCATTGGCCACATCATCGTACTCGAGCAACTGCTTGCGCACATCAAAATTGCGGGCTTCCACCTTGCGCTGGGCATTTTCGATGGCACGAGTCACCCAAGGGTGTTCAATGGCTTCTCCCTCGGGCATTTTCAATCGGTCCATGATGGCGGCCACCCGATCAGAAGCAAATATTTTCAAAAGCGGATCTTCCAGAGACAGATAGAAACGACTGGACCCAGGGTCTCCCTGCCTTCCCGAACGCCCGCGCAACTGGTTATCGATACGCCGGGATTCATGCCGTTCGGTTCCTATGATGTGCAAACCGCCCAAACTGACCACCTGCTCGTGCCGCACTTTCCATTCGGCCGTGAGCAGAACCTGTTTTTCCTGACGTTGTTCCAGCGTCAAATCAGGATCCTGCTCGATGCGTTGTTGGTCCTCTTCCGGATTTCCCCCCAACACGATATCCGTTCCTCGCCCTGCCATATTGGTCGCAATGGTAATCATGCCGGGTTGCCCCGCTTGCGCCACGATTTCGGCTTCCCGGGCATGATGCTTGGCATTCAGCACCTGATGGGGCAATTTTTCTTGTTGCAACATCCGGGAAACCAGTTCAGAAGCCTCGATGGAGGTCGTCCCCACCAAGACCGGCTGACCCCGTTGATGACAGTCCCGCACATCCGCCACAATGGCCTGAAACTTTTCCCGTCCACTGCGAAACACCTGGTCCATCCGGTCCTGCCGTTTGAGCACACGGTGCGGCGGAATCAAAACGGTTTCCAGGCCATAGATATGCTGGAATTCGAAAGCCTCGGTATCGGCTGTCCCAGTCATTCCCGCCAATTTCTCGTAGAGTCGGAAATAATTCTGAAAAGTAATGGAAGCCAGAGTTTGAGATTCATTCTGAATATCCACCTGCTCCTTGGCTTCAATGGCCTGATGGATTCCTTCGGACCAACGGCGCCCCGGCATCATGCGCCCCGTGAATTCGTCCACGATCACGACTTCTCCGTTCTGGACCACGTAGTGCTGATCGCGATGGTACAGGGCGTGGGCACGCAATCCGGCGTACACATGATGCATGAGCAAAATATGGGCGGGATCGTACAAACTGGCGCCATCCGGCAACAGTCCGGCCTCGCCCAGCAGATTTTCTGCTCGCTCGTGGCCCTGCTCCGAAAGGGTGACCGAATGCGCCTTGAGATCGACCCAATAATCCCCTTCCCCTTCTTCCGTGGCCTGCGGTTGCAATTCCGGAATCAATTGATTGATTTGCAGATACAGCGTGGTATTGTCTTCGGATTGCCCGGAGATGATCAGGGGGGTGCGAGCCTCGTCGATCAGAATCGAATCCACTTCGTCCACAATGGCAAAATGTAGTGAACGCTGTACCCTCTCACCCACTTGGGACACCATGTTGTCGCGCAAATAGTCGAAACCAAATTCATTATTGGTCCCATAGGTAATGTCGGCAGCATAGGCCGTCACCTTGTCGTCATGACTCATTTGAGACAGGTTGACCCCGACAGACAACCCCAGAAAACGGTGAATACGCCCCATCCATTCTGCATCGCGACGGGCCAGATAATCATTCACGGTGACCACATGGACGCCCTTCCCCGTCAATGCATTGAGGTAGGCAGGTAAGGTAGACACCAGGGTTTTTCCTTCCCCGGTACGCATTTCTGCAATCTTTCCATAATGTAGCGCCAACCCCCCAAGAAGTTGCACATCAAAATGGCGCATTCCCAGAACTCGGCGCGAGGCCTCTCTCACCACCGCAAAAGCCTCTGGCAAAAGGGCATCGAGCGTTTCCCCCGCCTTCAGTCGCTGGCGAAAATCTTCCGTCGCCCTCTGTAGGGTCGCATCATCCCACCCCTGTGTATTGCTCTCCAGTGCATTGATGCGTGTGACAATCTTGCGATATTGTTTAAGCAGACGTTCATTACGACTGCCGAAAATCTTTTTGAGGACGGAGGTCAACATGGCGCGCGGGCAGACGGTAAAACCATGATTCTACCAGAGAGTGAGACCAAATCAGGGTAAACTACGGGGGTTTGAGATGACTCTTTCAAGTGAGCACGACCTGGTCATGCCTTTTTTGTCCCTATCACATGTTTTGAACCAACAAGAAGGCTTGGCGCCTTACCTGCCAAAGATCGAACAAATCCGGGAACTGAATAGCCGTTTTCAACGGTGCCTTCCCCAGGAATTGAAAAATTTGGCCTACATTACCCGTCTGGAAGATGAAGGAGCTGTGCTCCGCGTTGAAACTTCCCTCAATGCGGTAGCCGCACGCTTACGGCAACTCGGCCCCTCACTGGTCGCCAAACTGGGACTCGCACCCTCCCCCACACTGAAAGTTACCCTGCGTCCCACCGTTACTCGCTTTCCCTCATCCCCTACGCAGGATCTCACGGTGCGTACCTTGCAGGAATTTGAAGAACTGGCCGAGGTATTGACGCCCTCCCCCTTGCAAAACGCCATTCATTCCCTCCTCCGCCAGCGTGGCCGTCCTCAAAAGGAGGGCTGAATCTGCGGCAAAGGTTCTATGAAAGAGGAAGGGGCCTGTTGTCCTGGGGCCAGGGTCACCCAAGTCCAGGCCGAACGTTGCGACCACAGGGCACGTGCTGCCAGATTATTCAACGCGTGTCCCGATTTGAAACCGGTGAACGACCCAATCAGCGGATGCCCCAGCAGATAAAGATCGCCCACTGCATCCAGTATCTTGTGCCTCAAAAACTCATCGGCATAACGCAGACCATCTGCGTTGAGCACCCGAAATTCATCCATCACGATGGCATTGTCCATGCTTCCTCCCAGCGCCAACCCTTGGTGACGCAGATACTCCACTTCGCGCGTAAATCCGAAAGTTCGTGCCCGCGCCACCTCACGAACGTAAGAGGTGTGCGTAAAATCGACAGTCACGGAGGACCCCGTCGCGGTAATGGCAGGATGATCGAAATGCCCCTCATAGGTAACGCGAAACCCATCATAGGGTTCAAAACGTGCCACCTTGTCGCCCTGCACTACTTCCACCGGTTCGAGAATCCGGATATAACGACGGGGCGCAGACTGCTCCACCAATCCGGTGGATTGCAACAAAAAGACGAAAGGCGCCGAACTCCCATCCAGAATGGGCACTTCCGGCCCTGAAATTTCCACCCGGGCATTGTCCACGCCCAAACCAGCCAGCGCGGACATCAAATGTTCCACCGTACTGACCTTGGCCTCGCCCTGCTCGATCAGGGTGGAAAGACGGGTATCCGTCACAAAATCCGCCAGGGCAGGAACCTCGGGCCGCCCAGGCAAATCGGTCCGAATGAAACGAATGCCCTGGTCCACACCCGCCGGACAGAGGTTGATTTCCACCTTGACTCCCGTGTGGAGCCCTACGCCGCTGGTCCGGACAGAAGACTTGAGTGTACGCTGTTGTCCCATGCTTCCAGTATAAACGTTTCTATTCTGATTAATCTGCCTGCTTCCGGAGAAATGCCGGGATATCATAGAGATCCACACCATTTTCGCGCATGGCTTCCACAACGTTATGGCTATTGCGGGCGGTGCGAATCACGGAGGCGTGGGTTCCTTCCTGCCCCAAAATCAGCGGCGCATTGTCCGTTCCCGTCCGAACCACGGTCAATGGCTTCTGTGCCCGCCGCGCACTCCCACCCAATCCCGTTGCCACAATGGTGACCCGCAGTTCGTCACCCATCGTTTCATCCACCACACTGCCAAAGATCACCGTCGCATCCTCAGCCGTAAAGGAACGGATCGTATTCATGACATCATGAACTTCCTTCAGTTTCATGCTGGCACTGGCCGTGATATTCACCAGTACACCCCGCGCTCCGGTCAGGTTCACATCTTCCAGCAAGGGACTGGCAATGGCCTGTTGAGCAGCCATATTTGCCCGATCGATACCTCCAACCTTGGCGGAGCCCATCATGGCCACCCCCATTTCCGACATAACCGTACGCACATCGGCAAAATCCACGTTAACCATACCCGGACAATTGATCACTTCCGCAATCCCGGCCACGGCCCCCTGAAGGACATCATTGGCGGCATGATAAGCTTCCAGCATGCTCACTTCATTGCCCAATACCTGCAGCAATTTCTCGTTGGGAATGATGATCAGCGAATCGACATACTGGGATAACTGCTCGATTCCTTCGAGGGCTGACTTCATCCGTCGCCCTTCGAACTCGAAAGGTTTGGTCACCACAGCCACTGTTAATATTCCCATTTCACGAGCAATTTCAGCCACGATAGGCGCAGCTCCGGTTCCGGTCCCGCCGCCCATTCCCGCCGTGATGAAAAGCATATCTGCACCGGACACCATTTCCGCGATCCGTTCACGATCCGCCAGAGCCGCCTGCCGTCCCACGTCAGGATTTGCCCCGGCACCCAGTCCCTTGGTAAGAGTTTCACCCAGTTGCACCTGATGGGTCGCACGACTGCGTCGCAGTGCCTGACTGTCGGTATTCATGGCAATGAATTCGACCCCGGATACCCCCTGTTCCACCATATGGGCCACGGCATTTCCTCCGCACCCCCCCACGCCGATTACCTTGATTACCGCATCCAACATTGGACATTCCTGAATTTCAAAGTTTGCCATGATTCACCTCTCTCCACAGATTGTACCCAACTCCACCACTCAAAATGAACTTTTGAACCAGTGCTTGATTCGTTCCCAGGAATACCCCAGCGTCAGAAGGCTGGATCGCCCCCCCCGCGCCTTCTGGTGTTCCTCAAAGCCAAAAGCCAACAATCCCATGACCGTGGCAAACTGGGGCTTACGCACCACATCCGCCAACGGTCCGCGATAAAAAGGCACACCCAACCGCACGGGGACATGAAAAATCTCTTCCCCCAATTCCAGCATTCCTTCCAGGGCACTACTCCCCCCCGTCAGCACCACTCCGGAGGGAATCAGGTCCAACTGCCGACTGGTACGTAACTCGGTCAGCACCAGGGAAAACATCTCTTCCACCCGCGGTTCGATCACTTCTACCAGTGTCTGACGCGCCATCTGACGCATCCCCCGTTCTCCTACCCCAGGAACAGCCACCTTTTGATCGCCTTCCACCAGTTGACGCAAGGCACACCCCTGCTGAATTTTGATCTCCTCTGCCGCCGCCAGGGGGGTGCGCAGAGCCATGGCAATATCGCTGGTGATCTGGTCTCCTCCCAAAGGAATCACCGCAGTATGGCGAATGGCTCCCTTGACGAATACCGCGATATCCGTGGTTCCGCCTCCGATGTCCACCAGACAGACCCCCAGATCCTTTTCATCGGAAGTCACCACAGACCGGGCAGAAGCCAGGGGCTGCAGGATCAATTCACTCACCTCCAGCCCACAACGCCGGATACACCGCATAATGTTCTGAGTGGCGGAGACCGATCCCGTGATGATGTGCACGCGTACTTCCATGCGCAATCCACTCATTCCCACCGGTTCGCGCACATCTTCCTGGCCGTCGATGATGAATTCCTGGGTTAAAACATGCAATACCTGTTCATCGTTAGGAATATTCACCGCCCGTGCCGTTTCCAGGACCCGTTCCACATCTCCCGGAGTCACTTCCTTGTTCTGGATCGCCACCATCCCATGACTGTTCTTGCTTCTGACATGACTTCCCGCAATTCCGGTGATGACTTCCCGAATTTTGACATTGGCCATCAATTCGGCCTCTTCAAGCACACGCTGAATGGATTGGACGGCCAACTCGATATCCACGACCACGCCACGGCGCAAACCCTTGGAAGGTACTTGTCCGAATCCAATGATTTCGTACGCTGTTTCCTCCGGATTGATCTCAGCCACCACCGCAACAATTTTTGAGGTACCCACGTCCAGAGCCACGATCAGAGAACGGTTTTCACGATGTGTCGTCAACATTTCTCAGTCCTCTTTTGACACGGGTCTTGGACCGCGCACCGTAAATCCATTGGCATAACGCAAATCCACAGTGCCCCCTGCAGGGATCACGCCATTTTGATGCAATTCAGGCCATGCCTTCAAAAAGCGTTGCCAGCGTGCTGCGTCGGGATCACGTCCCAACAACCAATGGGAACCGTCATCCAGCGTTAAGGTCCAGGCGCCCCGTTCGCTCAGCACCAGGCCTGCCACAGACCGTCCCAGGGGTTCAAGATCGCGATTGAATCTATTCAGGGCCTGGAGCATTTCCGGACCCGCCTCGCGCGGTCCGGAAAGATGGGGCAGCTCCCCCAGATAGTCCGCCACAAAGGGCTCGCCGAAAATATTGAGCAGTCCCTCATCCCCCCAATAAGCGGCAGGGATTTGTTCCTCCACCTGCACTTCCAGGGCATTGGGCCAGATCCTGTGCAAATGAACCACCCGTACCCAGGGAATGGTTTTCAATTCTGCCGCAGCCGCCCCCAGATCCACCGTAAAGAAATCCCCCTGAACCCGTTGTGCGGCCTTGGTAACCAACGCTGGGTCGACTTGATGCAGGTTTCCACGAATCACCGTGTGTTGAATCTGAAAAAAGGGACGATGAATCACCCAGTGCAGGCCCACTTTCACCCCCGCAATGAAAAACAGCAGGAGGCACACCGCCACCCACCCACGCCAGTGGGCGCCCACCCAACTCCGTACCCGCCCCAGAAAACCCGGGGTTTCCAGCGCGGAATGGCGTTGGGACGATCCTTGCCGACCAGAGTTTCTCAATTCCCTTTTTGTCCCTGAGTTCTTGTCCCAGGAAATACCGCTTACGGCCACCTCAATCTCCTCGTTTTTTGATTCATGCCCTTTCTCCCACGATGCGCACTTCCGGATGCAGGCATACCCCCTTTTCCGCCAGAATCCGGGATTGAATCTCCGCAATCAGTATTTCTATATCCGTTGCCGTAGCCTGCCCCCGGTTGACAATGAAATTGGCATGTTTCAGGGATACTTCAGCTCCTCCGATACGTTTTCCCTTGAGACCACAACCTTCGATGAGACGCGCTGCGTAACCCCCTGCCGGATTACGGAATACCGAGCCGGCATTGGGAAACTCCAGGGGTTGGTCAGCCACCCGCTGCGCCAGCAAAGAACGGATGCGTGTCCTGGCCGTTTCAGCATCCCCTTCCGGAAAATGCAGCAACACGGACAAAAACCATTCTTCCGGGCCTAACCGGCATTCCTCCCGGAGACGCACGGAACGATAACCAATGTCATAATCACCGGGGGTTCGCCAGCGCAGCACACCCTGTCGATCCACGGTTTCCACCTGACACACGAAGTTCCAGATCTCTGCCCCATAACATCCTGCATTCATGGCCAAAACCCCCCCCATGGTGCCCGGTATCCCCGCCAAAAACTCCGCGCCCGAGCAACCAGCGCGGGCCGCGAGACGAGCCACCTTGGGGGCAGGAACACCGGCTTCTATCCTCAGGCACCCTTCTTCCCACTTCACTTCTTTCAACGCACCATGCATTTGGACCACGGTCGCATCGATTCCCCCTTCTCGCACCAGCAGATTACTGCCCAACCCAAGCAAAAATAGGGATTCCTGCGCTGGTCGGGCATGCAAAAATTCCAGAAAATCCTCCCGGTGACGGGGACGATAGAATTGACGGGCCCTCCCTCCGGCCCGCCAACTGACGTGTTGGCTCATGGGTTCATTCCGCCGCAATTCACCTGAATCCCCCTGATGTGCCGGCATCATGTGTGCATTCCTTCCCCCAGTCGTTCACATAACTGTCCGGGGAGTTGACTGATATTTCCCGCTCCCATGGTAATCACCACATCTCCGGCACATACCTGCTCAAGCACCCGATCCCCCATGACGTCCATCCCTGCGGCCACCACAACGCCCTTCTGCGCCAGAGCCTGTGCCAAAGCCGAAGAATCCATTCCCGGAATGGGCGTTTCGCCCGCTCCATAAACTGGAGCCAGAACAACCTGTTCGACTTCCCCCAGCACTTTCACAAATTCTGCAAAGCGATCGCGGGTACGGGTATAACGGTGAGGTTGGAAGGCCAATACCAGACGTCGCCCCGGAAAGGCTCCCCGTGCCGCTTCCAAAGTAGCAGCCATTTCTGCCGGATGATGCCCATAGTCATCCACCAGCGTAATGATGCCTCCCTGCGGCAGGGGCAGATCTCCATAGCGTTGAAAACGCCGCCCCACCCCCTTGAAAGAAGCAAGGGCGCGCACAATGGCCGGATAGGCCGCATTCACTTCAATGGCCACCGCAATGGCAGCCAGGGCATTCAGGACATTGTGTCGCCCCGGCAAAGCCAGAGTCACCTCCAGACGACGTTCCAGAGTACCGTCCCGAGCCAGGCGCAGTTCCACTCCAAAACGCATTCCTCCTGCCTCGGCGCGCACATCCACGGCTCGGATCTGGGCTTCCGCACCAAATCCATAAGTCCGTACCGGCCTACCCACCCGACCCACCAAAGCGCGTACCACAGGATCCTCCAAACAGAGCACAGCCAACCCATAAAAGGGCAAATGTTCGAGGAACTTCAGGAAGGCCGCCTGCAACTGATCAAAATCATGGTTATAGGTTTCCATGTGGTCCTGATCAATATTGGTAACCACCGCCATGACCGGTTGCAACAGAAGAAAAGATCCATCGGATTCATCGGCTTCCACCACCATGAACTCACCGGTTCCCAATGCCGCATGAGTACCAGAACTGTTCAACTTTCCTCCAATCACAAAGGTAGGATCCAGCCCTGCTTCCGACAACACACTGGCCACCAGACTGGTGGTGGTGGTTTTGCCATGGGTCCCGGCCACTGCGATCCCTTTGCGCAAGCGCATCAGTTCGGCAAGCATGAGCGCACGCGGCACCACGGGAATCTGAGCCATCCGCGCCGCCTTCAATTCCGGATTGTCCGGCAGGACGGCGGTGGAAGTAACCACCACATCCGCCCCCTCGATGTGTCCCGCATCATGTCCCAACCATACCCGTGCGCCCAATCCGGCGAGGCGACGAGTGGCCGGGTTCTGGAGGGCATCGCTCCCCGTCACTTCATACCCCAGATTGAGCAATACTTCGGCAATGCCACTCATGCCTGCGCCACCAATTCCTACAAAATGCACGTGTTGAATTCGGTGCCTCATTCGGCCATCTCCTCACAGGCCTGGCTCAAACGCGCCACCGCCGCTCCCTGAAAGAGGCAACGAGCTGCCTCTGCCATGCCCAGCAACAGGAGGCGGGTCTGGCCCTGTAACCACTGTGCCAGGTCAGCGTTCTCCAATTGGCTTTGGGGCCACAGACGGGCAGCTCCTGCACTTTCCAGAAAACGTGCATTGACTGTCTGGTGATCATCCACTGCCGCCGGATAGGGCACTAACACGCTCCCCACGCCGGCAGCTGTCAACTCGGCCAAGGTCAGGGCACCCGCCCGACAAATCACCAAATCACACTCGGCGTAGGCCGCTGCCATATCCTCGATGAAGGGACGCAAATCCCCCTGCACACCCATTTCCCGATAATTGGCTTCCAATTCGGCCTGATGGCGCGCCCCGCCCTGATGTACCACCATGGGACGTACTGCCTGAGGAATCAAAGCCAGTGCACGGGGAATCCACTGGTTCAGGGCCTGGGCTCCCTGACTGCCGCCCAGCACCAGCAGCCGCAGATTACCCTGGCGTGAAGCAAAACGCAGACGGGGTTCGGGTAAATCGATGATCCTGCGTCGCACCGGGTTGCCCACTGTTTCCACGACCTTGGGATAACCCAACCAAGGCGTCAAGGGATGAGCCGATGGCTGCCGGAAGGCTCCGGGAAATCCTTCGAAAACCTTTTGGGCCAAGCGCCCCAGGATGCGATTGGTCAAACCTGCCACCGCATTCTGTTCGTGAATGAGCAGGGGCAGACGCAGCAATACTGTCGCCAGCCCTCCCGGCAAGGCCACATAGCCACCGAATCCAACCACCACATGGGGACGTTGACGCAGGATAACCCCCATGCTTTGCAAAACAGCTCGCGTCACCATAAAAGGAGTCCATAGGCGTCGTCCCCATCCCTTGCCCCGCACCCCGCCCATCGCAACGGTTTCCAAGGGGAAGTGGCATGCGCCGACCCACTGCACTTCCATCCCCTGTGCCGTACCAAGCCAGACCACGCGCCACCCCTGGGTCCGCAACTGTTCTGCCAGAGCCAGGGCTGGGAAAACATGACCCCCGGTACCCCCCGCCATGATCAAGGCGCAACGACTCATCGCGAACCTCCGCGTCGCATCATTTTTTGACGAGTCTCATGGTCGATGCGTAAAAGCACTGCCAGCGTCACCACATTGGCCATGATTCCGCTGCCCCCATAACTGAGCAGAGGCAAGGTCAAACCCTTGGTGGGCAGTAGCCCCATATTGACGCCCATATTGACCAAACTCTGCAGGGCAAACCATACCCCCACACCTTGCGCCAGCAAGGCTTCAAAATAACGTTCCATGGAAGCCGCACGACGGCCGATGACAAAAGCCCGCGCGATCAGGAAAGAAAACAAGCCCAAAGTCACCAGCACCCCCAGAAACCCCAGTTCCTCAGCGATCACTGCCATCAGGAAATCGGTATGCGCCTCGGGCAGATAGAGTTGTTTTTCTACACTGGCGCCCAACCCCAACCCCCATAATCCCCCGTGCCCAAAGGCGATCAACGCGTGCGTCAACTGATAACCCTTGCCAAAAGGATCTGCCCAGGGATTCCAAAACCAGATCAGCCGATTGAAACGATAAGGAGAGAGGACGATCAGTAAAGCAAAAGAAATGGCCAAAAGAACCATGAGAAATACAAACCATTTTCCGTCAAACCCCCCCAGAAAGAGTATCGCGCCAGCAATCCCGATCATCACCACGAAGGCTCCAAAATCGGGCTCCTTGAGCAGGAGTAACCCCACCAGAAACATCACGATCAACATGGGCAAAAATACTTTCTTGAGGTCATGCATGACTGCGGCCTTGCGAGCCGTATAATCTGCCGCATAAACAAGTACGAAAAACTTCATGAATTCGGATGGTTGAACATTAAATCCCAGAAAGGACAACCAGCGTCGACTGCCATTGACTTCCTTGCCTACGCCAGGAACCAGCACGAGCAACAACCCCAGTGCTCCCACCCCGAAAAGCGGGAGTGCATATTGTTTCCAGCGTTCCAGAGGTACCTGAAATGCAGCCCATCCCGCCAGAAGAGCGATGCCTACATAGAAGAGCTGACGAACAAAAAAATATGTGGAGCGAAACCCCAGATGGCGATCGGCTTCCGCACTGGCAATGGAGGCGGAATACACCATGACCAACCCGAATGCCAGCAAGGTCATGATGGCCCACAGGAGGGGCAGATCAAACTCGGACTGTTCCGCGATTCCGAGGGGGAAATTAAAACGTTTCATAACCGTTTTTCCTCTCCGCTTTGAGCCAGAGCATGCACTGCCGCACAAAAAACTTCCGCACGATGGAGGTAGTTGCGAAACATATCAAAACTCGCACAGGCCGGAGACATCAACACGCTCTCTCCCGGCCGTGCCAGGGCAAAGGCCCGCTGCACGGCATCCTGCATATCTGCCGCAAAGATACGCGGAACGGCCAGTCCTTCGAGCACTTCATCAATCCTCATGCCATCCCGTCCAATCAAAACCACCGCCCGGGCATGAGTCGCCACTGCCGGACGGAGAGGAGAGAAATCCTGGCCCTTGCCATCCCCGCCTGCAATCAATACCACTGGCGCATCCACGCCCTTCAAGGCAGCCACAGTAGCCCCCACATTGGTGCCTTTCGAATCATCAAAGAAACGCACCCCCGCCACCTCGGCAACCCATTCCACTCGATGGGGCAACCCCCGAAATTCCCTGACGGCAGTGAGCATGGCCGGTACCGCCCAGCCCAAGACCTGCCCCATGGCCAACGCCGCCAATACATTGGCCACATTATGTTCCCCCCACAGGGGCACTTCGGTACGCCGCAGAACCCGATGGTTCCCCTGTACCAGCCAGCGCTCCCCGTTTTGCAGGACAACCCCCCAATCCCCTGTATTGACGGGGGCATCCAGACCAAAAGTAATTGCCTCCGCTGAAACCATGGCTTGCACCCAGGGATCTTCACGATTTCCCACCGAGCTTTCACACCCCTGATAAATACGTGCTTTCATCGCAGCGTAGGTTGCCATGTCCGGATAACGATCCATGTGATCCTCACTCACATTCAGGACCACGGCACTGTCCGGAGCCAGGGAAGCGAGGGTTTCCAATTGGAAACTGGACAATTCCAGCACCAATACTTCGGGCCAGGGCGAGGTCATCAGGACCTCCAGCAAGGGAACGCCAATATTCCCTGCCACGATGGTACGCAAGCCCTGGGTTCGAGCCATATCGCCTAACAAGGAGACCACCGTACTTTTCCCGTTGGACCCTGTAACCGCCAGAATTTTGGGGCGCTGGGGATGTCGCGCCAACACCCGGGCGGCCACCTCCACATCACCCAGAAAAGACATCCCACGCGCACGCCATCCATGAATCAGGGGATCACCCAGCGCGACTCCCGGGCTGATAACCACCCAATCCATCGTCTGAAACAAACTGTCCTGCCAGGGACCGCCAATAAACTCCACGGTCGGATAGGTTTCTTCCAATACCTGCCGATGGGGAGGCTGGATGCGCGTATCCGCCACGCGTACGTCATATCCTTGCTGTACCAACCAGCACACAGCGGCCCAACCTGTGTCGCCCAACCCCAGGACCAGGACCCGGTGTCCCGCAGGCATCAAAGAAGGGTAAAAGGGTTTCGTCATGATCAGCGAATCTTGAGGGTAGAAAGGCCAGCCAGAACCAATACGGTGGTAATGATCCAAAAACGCACCACCACCTGGTTTTCCTTCCAGCCTTTCAGTTCAAAATGATGATGGATGGGGGCCATACGAAAAATACGGGTACCCGTCAATTTGAAGGATACCACCTGCAATACCACCGACAGAGTTTCCAATACGAACACACCACCCATCACGAACAACACGATTTCCTGTCGTACGATCACCGCCACCAACCCCAGGGCCCCTCCCAGGGCCAGAGCACCCACATCCCCCATGAAAACCTCGGCCGGATAGGCGTTGAACCAGAGAAAACCCAGTCCCGCTCCCGTCATCGCAGCACAGAAGATCACCAATTCGCCTGCCCCCGGAATACTGGGAAAGCCCAGGTAACCCGCAAACACCTTGTTCCCGGCCACGTAGGCAAATATAGCCAAAGCCCCTGAAATCATGGCGGTGGGAAGTATGGCCAAACCATCTAGACCATCGGTCAGATTGACCGCATTGCTGGTACCCACAATGACAAAATACGTCAGGATCACGAACCCCGCCCCACCCAGAGGCAAAGCCACCGTCTTGAAAAAGGGCACGATGAGTTGTGTCTCTGCGGGCGTGGTCGCCATTTTCAGCAAGGCAACCGAAACCACCACTGCAATAAGGGACTGCCAGAAATACTTGGTTTTGGCAGACAGTCCTTTGGGGTTTCGATGAACCACCTTGCGGTAATCATCCACCCAACCCACGGCTCCATAGCCCAGTAAAGTCAATAATACCAACCAGATGTAACGATTGGTCAAATCTGCCCAGAGTACCGTCGTCACAGAGATTGCCACCAGAATCAAAGCGCCGCCCATGGTCGGCGTGCCGCTTTTGACCAGATGGGTCTGAGGCCCATCATTGCGCACCGCCTGTCCAATCTTGTATGCCGTCAACTGACGAATCATGGCGGGTCCAAACAGAAAGGATATCCCCAGGGAAGTCAGTGTCGCCAGCACTGCCCTGAGTGTCAGGTACTCGAATACGTGAAACCCTCTCACGCCGGCTGCCAACCAGTGGGTCAATGCCAGTAACATGAGTCCTTTTCCTGATAAATGTTCATTGAATCAATCCCTCCACCACCGCTTCCATGCCCATGAAACGCGATCCCTTGACCAATACCACTGTGTCCGCATTCAGCTGAGGACGAAGCACCTGGATCAGGTGCCGGGTTTCGGTTTCGTGCCGGGCCGAGGGGCCAAAGGCCAAACTGGCTTCCCGCGCCAGATTCCCCAGGGTATAGAATTCATCGATCCCCAAAGTACGCGCCAATTGCCCTACTTCGGCGTGGAGCGCGGGTCCCTCGGGGCCCAATTCACCCAGATCCCCCAGCACAAAAATCCGCCGTCCCGGACGCTGGGCCAAAACTTCCAAAGCTGCTTGCACCGAATCCGGGTTGGCATTATAGGTATCATCCAGAATGAGGGCACCCAAGGAAGAAAAACGGCTTTGCAACCGCCCCGGCATGCCGGCAAAATTTTCCAGACCTCGCTGCACAGCCCCCATGTTCACCCCCAGCGCCAAGGCAACCGCCGTGGCCGCCAAGGCATTTTCCTGGTTATGTCGCCCAGGAACTTGCAAACGTACCGTCACGGATTCCGCTGACCCACGAATGTGCAGCAATCCACGCTCAGATTCGCCGCGCACGCTCGCCTTCTCTTCAAAGCCAAAGGTCAACATTTCGTGGGGGGCCGCCGCACTTCGCAGCACTGTGCCATAAGGCCCGTTTTCTGGAAGAACGGCCACTCCTGTGACACCCAACCCTTCAAATATTTCTCCCTTGGCCCGCGCGATCTCTGCCAATGAACCCAAATGGCCCAGATGAGCACGCTGTATATTGGTGACCACCGCCACCTCCGGTTCGGCGATCCGGGTCAACCGGGCTATTTCACCGGCATGATTCATCCCCATTTCAATGACGGCCCAGCGGTGTTCAGGACGCAGGGCCAATAAAGTCAACGGCAACCCGATGTCATTATTGAAATTACCCGGCGTTGCCCACACGGCCTGTGCACCCGCGGGGTCAGAAGCACGGAGAATGGCCGCCACCATTTCCTTGACGGTGGTCTTGCCGTTACTTCCCGTCACTGCCACCACGCGCGGATTAATCTGGCGACGCCGGGCGCGCGCCAGTTGGGCCAATGCCGCACGCGTCGAATCCATCCGCCAGCAGCAGTCCCAATCCTGTACTGCAGGCACATCCCGTTCGATAATGGCCCCAGCCACACCCCGAGTTCTCACTTCTCCCAAAAAATCGTGCCCATCAAAAAACTCACCCTTGATGGCGATGAACAGATCTCCTGGCCCACAGTCCCGACTGTCGGTAGTGATCCGCAACAATTCCGGATTATCGCCCTTGGGTACCCCCCCCAGAAGATGAACCACCTCGTGCCACGTCCAGTTCATGAATGATCTCCAAGCCATGCCTGTACGATTTCCACATCACTGAAGGGCTTCGCTTCGCCCTGTGCCAAAATCTGTACCGTTTCATGCCCCTTCCCCGCGATCAACACGACATCCCCCGAACGGGCTGCGCTCAACGTACTCTGAATGGCTTTGGCCCGATCTTCCTCAATGAGAAAAGCAGGAGCCTCCATTCCTTTTTTGATCTGCTGAAGAATGTGCCGGGGATCTTCATCGCGCGGATTGTCGCTGGTCAGAACCACACGTTCTGCCCCCTGTTCTGCCACCCGTCCCATCAACGGTCGTTTACCCTCATCCCGTTCACCCCCGCAACCGAATACCACCCATAATTTTCCACCCCGCGCTACCCGACTGCGCAAGGTTTCCAGTGTTTGACTCAGCGCGTCGGGAGTATGGGCATAATCCACCACCACCCACGGATGATCCCCCCCCCCAAAACCTTGCATGCGTCCTGCTGGAGCCACCAGATGCGGAGTGGATTCTACCAAAGCCGCCAGAGGAATCCCTTCCAGCAAGGCCGCGCCCAATACGGCGAGCAAATTGGACAGGTTATAGTCCCCAAGAATGGGGGCCTCGATGTGCGCTTTTCCCCAGGGACTGGAAAGTTCAAAACTCACTCCCTGAAGGGTCCAATGGACGGAACTGGCCACCAATTGTTCGATCGCCAGATTTATTCGTGCTGTTCCGCGCGTATAACCGATCACCCTGTCCGTAGCCCCCCCTTGCGCGTAAAGTATTTTCGCAAACGGATCGTCTAGGTTGAGCAAGGCATAGTTGAGATCAAATGCACGAAAAAGGCGTGCTTTGGCTTCCCCATAAGCCTCCAGCGTCCCATGGTAATCCAGATGATCCCGGGTCAAATTGGTAAAAATTGCTCCGCGGAAGGTGACTCCAGCCACGCGCTCCTGCGCCAGCGCATGAGACGACACTTCCATGATGCAATGTTGCGCACCCTGGCCCCGTACTCGTGCCAACCACTCTTGTAACTGAATAGGGTCGGGAGTCGTGTGAGTCGTGGGCATCAGATTTCCTGGAAAACCATTTCCCAAGGTACCGATTACCGCGCTGGAATGTCCCTGCCGTTCCAGTAGTTGCGCCAACCAGTGACTACAGGTGGTTTTTCCATTGGTCCCCGTCACCCCGATGACCCGCAGCGCTCGGGAAGGGTGTCCCCATTGTTGTCCTGCCAGAGTGCTGATCCTGCCCCGCAGTCCCGATACAGACCGATGAGGGACAGACCATCCCTCATCCCATTCAAAACAGTCGCTTTCCCACAGCACATTGGCTGCGCCGCGCGCAAGGGCCTCCGGAATGTAACGTCGCCCGTCCCGAACTTCTCCGGGATACGCCACAAAAGTCCCTCCAGAGCGGACCTGCCGACTGTCCGAACAGAGGTCCAGGCAACGCATTCCCTCAACCCAAATAGGTTCGGGCCTGGCGAAATTCTTCCCGTCCAGGCCCGTTTTTTGCACGGTTTCTTTAGAGAGGATCATGTATGGTGGCCCCCGGTTACAGCGGGAGAACCGGCTATGGTGGGGGGCTCTGGCGCATCGGGGGGAATGTCCAGAAGTTGCATGATTTCGCCGGTCAGTGCAGAAAATACCGGAGCCGCCACCTGTCCCCCATAGTAACGACTCCCCGCGGGTTCATCGATCATGACAGCCACCACGATGCGCGGTGCGGAAACCGGCGCAAAACCGATGAAAGATGCCACATACTTGTTCACATACCGCCCCCCCACGACCTTATGGGCGGTGCCCGTCTTACCCGCCACCCGGTAGCCTGCGACCCGTGCCTCAGGAGCCGTTCCTTCTGCGCTCACCACGGTTTCAAGCATGGCCGTGACTTCCCGTGCCGTGCGCACAGACAATACCGGACGTCCTGAAGGAAGGGCACTCACCTTGATCAAGGACAGAGGGCGCAAGATTCCATCATTGGGAAATACGGTATATGCCCGCGCCATCTGTACCAAACTCACGCTCATGCCATTGCCAAAGGCCATCGTTGCCTGTTCGATGGGCTTCCAGTTCTGATAGGGACGCAACCGCCCCCCGGCCTCTCCGGGGAAGCCCAGTCGAGGTTTCTGGCCAAATCCCACATCCGTGAAGAGATCCCACATCTTTACCGGCGGCAAATCCAGGGCAATCCGTGCGGCGCCCACATTGCTGGAATGTTCGATCACTTCAGAGACGGTATAGGATTCGGCCACATGATCATCATGAATCAGATGATTGCCAATGGCCAACACCCCTCCGTGGGTTGAAATCACCGTATCGGGTCGAATTTTTCCGACTTCCAAGGCGGTTGCAATGGTAAAAGGTTTAATGGTCGAACCCGGTTCATAGGTATCTGTAATGGCGCGGTTGCGTAATTCCGTTCCTGACAAGCCACCCCGTTGATTGGGATCATAGTCAGGGCTGTTGACCAGTGCCAGCACCTCGCCGGTACGGCTGTCCAGCACCACGATGGCCCCGGCCTTGGCGTGACTGGATTCAATAGCCCGATGAAGTTCGCGTGCGGCCAGGTGCTGGATGCGCGCATCCACGCTCAACAAGACATCTTGTCCCTGACGGGGCGAGCGAATGTTTTCCACATCTTCAATCACATGCCCGGCCCGGTCCCGAATCACCCGACGGGCGCCCGCCAATCCCTGGAGTTGCGCCTGATAAGTCAGTTCCACCCCTTCCTGACCCTTGTCATCCGCATCTGTAAAGCCCACGAGATGCGCCATTTCACTGGATTTTGGATAGGCTCGATGAAAACCATGCTGCAGATAGATTCCGGGGATCTTTAGATCCATCACGCGCTGGGCCTCATCCAGCGGCAATTGCCGTTTCAGGTACACGACCCCATCCTCACCTTTCAAACGGCGCGCAATTTCCACAGGATTTTCGTTTAGAAGGTGGGCCAGTGCGATGCGTTGGGCCCCATCGATCTCAAGATCTTCTCGATTGGCCCAAACCGATACGGCGGGAATACTGATGGCCAGAGCCTGTCCATTGCGGTCACGAATGATGCCCCGACTGGCAGGAATCGGCAGAATCCGACTGTAGCGCTCTTCACCTTTCTGTTGCAGAAAATTTGCATGTATCCCCTGCAACCAGAAGGCACGCACGCCCAGCACCAGAAAACCGCTCAACAATAGCCCCTGGATCAGGAATGAACGCCAGCGTTCCAGTCGAATTTCCAGTTTCCCGACCTTGGGAATCCCCTTACGCATTTTCACCGCGTCTCACCTCGGGCCAGTGGAGCCACCACCAGCAAATGTTTCTGGGCGGGGGTAGGCAATTGCATGCCGAGTTCATGCAGGGCATGGGCTTCAATGCGGTGACTGGCAGAAAGTGTGCCCTCCTCGATCTGCAACTGATCGTCCTCGGTTTGTAACTGCACCTGACGGTCCTTTTCCTGTTGCAAATCGATATACCGGCGGCGGGTCTCTTGCTGGCTTTGAATCACACCCAGAGCCAGGACCATAACCAACAGAAAGAGCAGTACATCGCGTCGTGTCATGCGCCCGTCCTTTCCGCAACGCGCAGAATGGCACTCCGGCTACGGGGGTTACGAACCACCTCGGCACGACCGGCACGTTGAGCCCGCCCCACCAAACGCAAAAGCGGTGGAGGCCGATCGGATTCGCGCACGGCCATGCCCCGAGGAATTTCTGGTGGACGAGAATGGGCCTGAAAATAATGTTTGACCAACCGGTCTTCGAGGGAGTGGAAACTGATGATAACCAGGCGCCCTCCGCTCTTCAATACACGCAGCGCCTGAGGAAGTACCGCCGCCAATTCATCCAGTTCGCGGTTGATGTGCAGACGAATCGCCTGAAATGTTCGGGTTGCCGGATCCTGCCCCACTTCCCGCGTGCGCACGGCGGTGGCCACGATTTGAGCCAGTTGACGGGTGGTTTCCAGTGGTCGCTGGGCACGGGCCTGAATGATGGCACGGGCCACCTGACGGGCGAAGCGCTCTTCGCCCAGTTTGTGAATGACCTCGGCCAGTTCTTTTTCATCCACCTGATTGAGCCAGGTCGCAGCCGTCATCCCTTCGCCCGGATCCATCCGCATATCGAGGGGACCTTCCTGACGGAAACTGAATCCGCGTTCGGCTTGATCCAGTTGGGGTGAAGAGACACCCAGATCCAGAAGGATCCCGTCCACCCCCGTGATCCCCAAAGAGAGAAGGACCTCTTCCAGTTGAGAGAAGCGCGCTTGACGCAAAATCATGCGTGGATCCTGCAGTGCTTGTCGGCCTGCGGCAATGGCAGCCGGATCCCGATCCAGGGCCACGATCTGGCCGGTGGGAGCCATTTCCTGCAAAATGCGCTGACTATGCCCTCCGCGCCCAAAGGTACCATCCACATAAATACCCTCCGGACGCAAATCAAGTGCCTGCACCGCTTCCTGGAGCAGGACACTGTGATGGATATCGGAATGGAATGACTGGGCCATGAGGATCAGAAAGAAAGGGATTCCAGGCCAGCGGGCACCAAGCCGGCCCCCAGACGCTCGATTTCGGCAAACTGTTCTTCCCAGGCAGCCGGTGCCCACAATTTGAAGTGACTGCCCTGTCCGAACATCATTACCTCTCGCTCTATGCGGGAAAAACGACGCAAGGCCGCCGACACCAATACCCGTCCGGCACTGTCCATTTCCACATCGTCGGCATGCCCCACCAATAATCCCTGAAGCAAAGTGGTTTGACGATCCAAACCGGAAGTTTTCATGATGGCATCCCGAATGGGTTCCCAGGCGGGACGAGGATAGAGGAGAAGGCAACGATGAGGATGCGCTGTAATCACCAACTGCCCTTCCGATTGGGCGCGAAGAATCTCGCGGTAGCGCGTGGGAATCGCTAGCCGTCCTTTGGAATCCAGGCTGATTTCTGATGGCCCTTGGAACACATACCCCCCAACCGGAAAAGTTCCCCCCACAAATTCCCATTAATTCCTACTTTTCGCCACTATAGGCTAAGCAATGATGCGGGTCAAGGGAGAAACCCCTCAAAAAACCGAAGGATGGGAACCATTTTTTATAGGGCAGACTCTGAACTTGCAAATAGGAAGCATTCTCGTTTAAAATCTCTCCATAGGGGGTTTGTGCATTCATGAAAAACCGAATCTTTCGCGTCACCCATATGGCTCCTGGAGAATCCGGCACCATTACCCAGGTCAGCCTGGACGAGGGAGCAGATGTCCGTCTGGGCGAGGAGGGCGTGCGTCGCCTCGTGGAACTGGGCTTCATTCCTGGAGAGCATCTGCGTGTGATCCGGCGCGGTTTCCCCAGCGGGGACCCCATTGCCGTACGGGTGGGAAATTCCACATTCGCCTTGCGCCGAACCGAAGCGGCAGCGATCAAGGTCATCCGGGACGACGCATGAGTCATTCCACGGTTGCTGCGCTGGTTGGGGCTCCCAATTGCGGGAAAACAGCCCTGTTCAATCGACTCACGGGAAGCCACCAGAAAGTGGCTAACTATGCGGGCGTCACCGTGGAACGCAAGGAAGGTTCTCTCACTTCACCTCAGGGCAAGCGAATTCAAATCGTGGACTTGCCAGGCACCTATAGCCTGACCCCCACCTCTCTCGATGAATCCATCACACGCCGGGCTGTCCTGGGTCAGTTGCAGGAGGAAACCCCGCCGGAATTGCTGGTCTGCGTGGTAGATGCCACCAACCTGCGTCTGCACCTGCGTCTGGTACTGGAACTGAAACGCCTGGGACGCCCTCTGGTTCTGGCCCTCAACATGATGGATCTGGCACGGAGCCACGGTATCCTCATCGATGTTCCCGCCTTGTCCCGCGAACTCGATCTGCCTGTGGTGGAAACCATCGCAGTGGACAGTGGCGGGGCAGCCGGTCTGGTGGCCTTCATCGACCAAAATACGCCCTTCGCCGTTCCTGCAAGAACCGTGCCCTGGAAAGATCCGACCCCTCAGGAACTACAGTCCATTCAGTTGCGCGTGCGCACCATTCTGGCAGCGACCTGTGATGAGTCGAAGCGCGATGACCACTGGAACGAGCGCATCGATCGGGTGGTCATGCACCCCTTGTGGGGAATGCTCATTCTTGCCCTGGTCCTGTTCCTGACTTTTCAGGCGGTTTTTACCTGGGCCACCATTCCCATGGATCTGATCAAGGGAGTGGTGGGAATAGCCGTGAACTGGGTACACCAAATCTTGCCCGCCGGCCTGCTGCGTAGCCTTCTGGCCGATGGAGTCCTGAATGGCGCCGGCAGTGTCCTGATGTTTCTGCCCCAAATCCTGATCCTATTTGCCTTCATCCTGGCTTTGGAGGACTCGGGCTATCTGCCTCGGGCGGCTTTCCTGCTGGACCGCGTCATGGGCACCGTCGGCCTGTCCGGGCGCTCCTTCATCCCGCTCCTGTCAAGTTTCGCCTGCGCCATTCCCGGCATCATGGCCACGCGTACCATTCAGAATCCAAGGGATCGTCTGACCACCATCCTGATTGCACCCCTGATGACGTGTTCGGCTCGACTTCCCGTCTATGCACTGCTGATTTCGGCCTTCATTCCCAATCGTCCGGTACTGGGTCTATTCAACCTGCAAGGGGTGGTTTTGTTCATTCTTTACTGTGCCGGAATCATTTCGGCCATGGGCGTTGCCCTAATCATGAAACAACGTGCCCGCCATCGTTACCAGGCCTTGATGATGGAACTGCCTGCCTACCGCTTGCCCAATCTGCGCAATCTGGTCATGGGTCTGGTAGAACGGGGAGCCCTGTTCATCATGCGCACAGGCACCATCATTTTGCCCATCACCATCGTCATCTGGTTTTTAAGCGCTTTCCCTCCCCCTCCCCCGGGTCTGGTCGGCCCTGCCATCCGCCACAGTTTTGCAGGCATGATCGGCCAAGTCCTCGGGGTATTTTTTTCCCCCATCGGATTCAACTGGCAAATCTGTATTGCGCTGATTCCAGGAATGGTCGCACGGGAAGTGGCGGTGGGGGCACTGGGTACAGTCTATTCCCTCTCCGGGGAAGGAGGTAACAGCGTCAGCGAGGCGCTCGCGCCCGTGCTGGCTCATTCCTGGAGTTTACCCACTGCACTGGCCTTACTGGCCTGGTACGTCTATGCCCCCCAATGTGTCGCCACCTTGAGCGCGGTACGGCGCGAAACAGGCTCTTGGCGAATCCCCTCTCTCATGCTCGTCTATCTCTTCGGACTGGCTTATGGAGCGGCTTTTATCACCTATCATGTTGCATTGGCCTTCACAGGAGCATAACCATGTGGGATACCCTGATCACCCTGGCCATCGTAGCCGCCGCCATCGTTTACTCCATACGTCGTGTTTTTTTCAGTTCCCATTGCTCGGGAAAGGACTGCGAGCGTTGCAGTCCTCCCACGAAATCCGATCACTGAACACAAAAGAGGGGGGAAGTTGATCTGTAAGCCGGGTTCTGTCTAGGACAGTCATTCCTCTAGGCCGCCAGTTACCTGACGGCTCCAGCAACCTACCCGGAAGCGGCGCGAGCCACGCCAATGCTTCCCTATTTGGTCTTGCTCCGGATGGGGTTTAACTTGCCGTCAGCGTTGCCGCCTCCGCGGTGCGCTCTTACCGCACCTTTTCACCCTTGCCGTCATCCTTCCGGATGCTTGGGCGGTTTAAGTCTCTGTATCACTTTCCATGGCCTCGCGACCTCCGGCCGTTAGCCGGCATCCTGCTCTGTGGAGCCCGGACTTTCCTCCCCGGAACGAATTCCGCGGCGACTGTCCAACCAACTTCCCTGATCCATTCTACCAGAGGGAAGCACCTGCCAGTCCAGAATTTCTCCTGCGCCCAGGGGAACCAGGGTTTGGTCTTCAAAGTCTTGGGTAAGAGGCACCGTCCAGGGTTGACGAATCAGTGTTACCGTTTCGGAGTTACGGGGTACACGGTAAAAATCGGCCCCAAAATGACTGGCGAAACCCTCCAACTTGTCCAATGCCCCCAGGGCATCGAATACTTGTGCATAAAACGGCAACGCCACCGGTGCACTATAGATACCGGCACAACCGCAGGCGGTTTCCTTGTTCTGCCGGTCATGGGGCGCGCTGTCGGTACCCAGAAAGAAACGGGGATGTCCCTTTGCCACAATGGCGCATAACGCCTGGCGATGCTCCTCCCGCTTGAGTACCGGCAAACAGTAGTAATGAGGCCGGATTCCGCCTTGAAACAGCGCGTTTCGGTTATAGCGCAAATGCTGGGGAGTCACCGTTGCTGCCACCCCGGCACCTGCCTGTCGAACAAAATCCACGGCAGCCTCCGTGGTGATGTGTTCAAAAACCACGCGCAAATCCGGAAAACGTTCCAGCAAAGGGATCAACTCTCGCTGGATGAATACGGCCTCACGGTCAAAAACATCTATGCCAGGGTCGGTCACTTCACCATGGACTTGCAGCGGCATCCCGGTTTCTGCCAAAGCCTTCAACACCCTCTCACAACGCATCAGGTCGCGCACTCCCGCCTCTGAATGGGTTGTGGCTCCCTGGGGATAGTACTTGAAGCCCACCACGAATCCACTGGCCTGCGCATCTTCCACTTCATGAGGGGTCGTCGATTCTGTCAGATACAGGGAAAGCAGAGGGGTACACCCCGCCCCCTCCGGCACAGCCGCCAGAATGCGCTCCCGATAAGCCCGCGCCTGCACCACTGTGGTCACCGGAGGTTTGAGGTTGGGCATGGCCATGATGCGCCCAAATACCCGCGCCGAAGGTGGAACCACCGCACGCAGAGTCGCCCCATCGCGCAGATGCAGGTGCCAGTCGTCTGGCCGGGTCAAGGTCAACGTTTCCCTCTTCATTCCACCGTCACGCTCTTGGCCAAATTGCGGGGTTTGTCCACATCGGCTCCGCGCAGGCACGCGGTATGGTAGGCCAGCAATTGCAGGGGCACCACGTGGACCACCGGACTCAGGATCCCCTCATGGTCCGGAAGCCGAATCACATGAATCCCCTCGGAAGGAGAAAAATGACTGTCATTGTCCGCCAGCACATACAATTCCCCCCCCCGCGCGCGTACCTCCTGCAGGTTGGACTTGAGTTTCTCGAGCAGATCATCGTTGGGTGCCACGGCCACCACCGGCATTTCTGCATCCACCAGGGCCAGCGGTCCATGCTTGAGTTCTCCGGCTGCATAGGCTTCGGCATGGATGTAGGAAATTTCCTTGAGTTTGAGTGATCCTTCCAGAGCGATGGGGTAATGGGCCCCTCGGCCCAGAAAGAGGGCATGCTGCTTGCGGCAGAAACGTTCGGCCCAGAGCCGCAACTGAGGTTCCAGATTCAACACATGCTGCACTTTGTTGGGCAAGCGCCGCAAAGCATCGAAATACGCCGCCTCAGCCCCTTCAGTCAATACCTGGCGCGTCTTGGCCAAGGTCACCGCCAGAGCAAAAAGCGCCACCAATTGCGTCGTGAAGGCTTTGGTGGAAGCCACCCCAATTTCCATACCAGCACGGGTCAGGAATGACAACGTCGACTGGCGTACCAACGAACTTTCCGGCACGTTGCAAATGGCCAGGGAATGGTGCATTCCGAGGGATTGGGCATGTTTCAGGGCAGCCAGGGTATCCGCCGTTTCTCCCGACTGAGAAATGGTAATCACCAAGGTCTCCGGATCTGGCACTGAAGTCCGGTAGCGATATTCGCTGGCGATTTCCGCCCGACAGGGCATGCGCGCAATGGCCTCCACCCAGTAACACGCCACCAGGGCCGCATGATAACTGGTGCCACAGGCCAATAACAGAACATTCCGCACACCAGAAAAACACGCCTGAGCGCCCACGCCAAAGAGGTCGGGCGTGAATCCCCGAGCCAGAATCGGTTCCACCGTATCCGTCAGGGCGCGGGGTTGTTCCGCAATCTCCTTTTGCATGTAGTGATCGTAAAGCCCCAATTCGGCAGTTTCAGGCGAAAGATGGCTGATGCGTTCCTGACGATTCAGCGGTTCTCCCTGCAGAGTCATCACACGATAACCGGCGGGGGTGATTTCCACCACATCTCCGTCCTCCAGATAAAGCATGCGCCGGGTGTGAGCGATCAAAGCCGCCGCATCGGAGGCAAGGAATGTTTCTCCCTCACCGAGACCGAGCAATAGAGGACTTCCCTTGCGCGCTGCCAACAGAAGATCGGGATAAGACCGAGAAATCAGGGCAATGGAATAAGCTCCTTCCAATTGCCCAAGGGCAGTACGGAAAGCTCGTCCAAGGTCGGGCTCCTGGCGCCCATGGAAATGCACCAGATGTGCAATCACCTCCGTATCGGTATCAGATTCGAAAATATAATTTTGTGCTTGCAGAAATTGGCGCAGAAATTCGTGGTTTTCTATGATGCCGTTATGCACCACCACCATCTCGTTACTACTTTGGTGAGGATGGGCATTCCGGACACTGGGAACGCCATGGGTGGCCCAGCGGGTATGCGCAATGCCCAGAGTGCCCGTCAGTCCTGTGGCCGCCACTTCCCGCGCCAACTCGCTGACTCGACCCCTACTACGCACCCGCTTCAATTGACCCGAATCCAGTACAGCCACGCCCGCCGAATCATAACCCCGGTATTCCAGGCGTTTGAGGCCATCGATCAATATCGGTACGATGTCTCGGCGTGCCAATGCTCCCACGATGCCACACATAAACTTACTCCCATTTTGGCGAATTCAAGGCATTATGGGTGCATCGCGCCACGCTGGCAACTGTCCCCGGATTCAGGCGGTAATATCGGAACTGAGGGAGTGACGCACGGATTCCTCCAGGACAAAACGAATCACCGGATATTCAGGGTGATTCACGCCCACCGTCAACGCTGCCCCACTCCGTACCGCCTCGCGCTGGGAAGGGGAAAGGGTGTAGCGCAGAAAATGTACCGCCGAAGTTTTCTCAGCAGTTTCTCGCTCCATGTCTTCATCCGCCACAGGAAACACCGGTTCAAACCCCTCCACTTGCAACCACAGAGCGCGTTCGATCCCCTTGAGACGTGTCAGCATACGCTTTCGTTCGGTGACTTCGGAATATTCAATCAGGAGGGTGGCCTTCCAGTTATCGCCATCGGGAATCAGAGAAACATAGGAGGCCAATTCCTCCCGAATGGACTCGGGTTCAAATATCTTTTCAATGCGCAACATTTCCTGTATCTGGTATTGAATCGTCAGGCGATCTTCAAATAACAGGGTCAAATGTTTCCCCACATGGACGGTGCGCTGTTTCTTGTGGGCCATGACCCGCGCCCGAAACTCCAGACGTTGCCGGGCGTAGGATTCCAGCGACCATAAATCGTCAAGGGTCAGTGACATATCACTCCTCCGGTAATCCATAAGCACGGCGCACCAAGGTCAAAGGATGGGCCTGTGCCACTGCCTCACCCATACCCTGAACGATATGCCGGGTCGCAATGGGACAATCTGACACCACCACCTCCGGTTTGGCCTCCTTCATGCGGTTGAATACCGGTTTTCCGATTTTCATGGAGTCCTCGAAATACTCCACCTTGACTCCCCAGGTTCCATCATGACCAGAACAGCGTTCCACCGTGGTTACCGTAGTCCCTGGAATCATCTGCAAGAGATCCCGGGTACGCAATCCGATGTTCTGGACCCGCAGGTGACACGGCACATGGTAGGACACCCGCCCCAGGGCCTGGGAGAAATCCGTTTTCCACAATCCCTCCCCATGACGGGCCATGAAATATTCAAAGGGATCAAAAAAAGCCTGGGCCACCCGCGCCACCGCTTCATCCTCGGGAAACAACAGAGGCAATTCCTGCTTGAACATCAACACACAGGAAGGAACCGGTGCCAGCAAAGCATAACCCGCCTGCACCAGCGCATCCAGAACAGGAATATTCTGATTCTTCAGGATTTCAACCCCATCCAAATCCCCCAACTCCAGTCGAGGCATGCCACAACATTTTTCCTGTGCCACCCATCGGACAGGAACCTCATTATGCTCAAGAATTTTAAGCAGGTCCAAACCAATGCCGGGTTCATTGAAATTGGCATAACAAGTGGCAAACAACGCCACTTTTCCGGGGGTGTGCGCGCCCGGTCGGGGAGTAAAATTTTCGTTGGGGACAACACGCTGACGTAGGGGTGGGGAAGCATAGGCGGGCAAAAGCCGATCCCGATGAATCCCCAGGGTATGATGCATCACCGTACGGGTGAAACCAGGTCGGTTGACCGCATTCACCACATCCACCACGATAGGAATCGTTGCCAGTTTACCCAGGGTATCCGTACTGGCCAACAGTTTATCGCGCCATCGGGTTTTACCTGCACGGAACTGAATGGCCTTGGCCCGCAGCATGGTATGAGGAAAATCCAGATTGAAAGGATGAGGAGGCGTATAGGGGCACTTGGTCATGTAACACAGATCACAGAGATAACAGTGATCCACCACATCCCACAAGACTTTTTTTGCAACCTCCTCGACCTTTCCCGAAGGTGTGGCATCCACGGCATCGAATAACAACGGAAACGCCTGACACAAACTGAAACAACGCCGACACCCCTGACAAATGTCATAGATGCGTGTCATCTCCCCTTCGGCCTGCACCCTGTCCCAGAAATCCGCACTCTTCCAGGGCACCGGATGTCGAATGGGCGCTTCCAGATTGCCTTCGCCAGTCATGTGTCTTCCTTTCCGGGTTAGTCCGCCAGATTGTTCAAGGCCTGACTGAAACGATTGGCATGGGAGCGTTCCGCCTTGGCCAGCGTTTCAAACCAGTCGGCAATTTCGTCAAACCCTTCCTCTCTAGCCACTTTAGCCATGCCAGGATACATGTCTGTGTACTCGTGGGTTTCCCCTTCAATGGCGGCCTTCAAATTCTGGCGACTGGAACCGATAGGCAGTCCAGTGGCCGGATCCCCCACTGCTTCCATATACTCCAGATGACCATGGGCATGCCCTGTCTCACCCTCGGCCGTGGAACGGAAGACGGCAGCCACATCATTTTGCCCTTCGATATCGGCCTTGGCTGCAAAATACAGATAGCGTCGGTTGGCCTGGGATTCTCCGGCAAAAGCTGCTTTCAGATTTTCATGGGTTTGAGTACCTGCCAGTTTCATGGTCTTGCTCCTTGGGTGAGAAATTAAATTAGAATCGATCTAAACCTTCGAAGACTATAGGTCAGTACAGAATGCTTGTCAATCCCTTCGTGACAACTCGAGAAACGAAGCCAATTCCTCGAGCGCAGTCTGATATACCGTACGCTTGAACTCCACCACGCTTTCCATGGGGATCCAATAGGTATTCCAACGCCAATCATCAAATTCGGGCTGCTCTGTAGTTGCCAGAGAAACATCCGAATCGTTGCCCACCATGCGCAGCAGAAACCAAATTTGTTTCTGACCCCGGTAATGACTGCGCCAGTCCCGTCGCAACCATTGGGAAGGGACATCGTAACGCAGCCAGTCGCGGGTACGCCCCAGAATCCGGACATGTCGGGGCAACAACCCCGTTTCCTCCGCCAACTCACGATACATGGCCTGTTCGGGGGTTTCCCCCGCCTGAATCCCTCCCTGAGGAAACTGCCAGGCTTGCTGGCGTACCCGTTTAGCCCAGAAAACCTCATTATGTTCATTACATAGAATAATTCCGACATTGGGTCGGTAACCTTCCCGATCGATCATGCGTCCCCCAACTGGCAAATCTCAAAGTGCTATTCTATCCGTTTTGCGCCTCGGCTTAGGGAGAGTAGTTCATCAGGGGATGCCCAACCATTTATGGATCTGCAGGGAAAGTTGCCAGCGCGGATGGGAACGACAATAAGACACGGTGGCCGGTTCATGACGCCGATCCCCCCCCTCATCCAGCGGTTGCAGCAGAAAATGATGGAAATTCAACGTCACGAACCGTTCCGGCGGGCAATCGGTCTGAGGGTACACCAACTTCAATTCATCTCCCCTATGCACTTGCAAAGGTTCCTTACCCTTGGGACTGACACAGATCCAGTCGATTCCCGGGGGAGGCGGTATCGTCCCGTTGGTTTCCACTGCCACCCCAAATCCCCGTTCATGCAATGCACCAATCAAATCTTCATCCACCTGCAACAGGGGTTCCCCTCCCGTCAATACCACCCAGCGTCGCATGCTGTCCTCCCCCGCCATGCCATCCTGCCAGCAGCGCTCGATCGCATGGGCCAAGGCAGGAGCAGAATCAAACTTCCCCCCGCCTGCGCCCTCCGTTCCCAGAAAATCCGTATCACAAAATCTGCAACGGGCCTGAGCACGATCCTCTGCGCGACCACTCCACAAATTGCAACCGGAAAAACGGCAAAAAACAGCTGCGCGTCCCGTATGGCAACCTTCTCCCTGAAGAGTCAGGAATATCTCCTTGACGCTGTAAGTCATGATTTATCGAAGAGGGCCGTGAATGGGCAAAGTCCAGACCTTTCCTGAACCCGGGGTGTCATACAGATCCAGTCTATCCAGGGCGGGTAGCAAGGGACGGGTACGCGCCACAATCCAGTCGAGCAAAGCCAGGGTGGTTCCTGCCGGAACCTTGTCATGCAGGGGCTGGTGATCCAACTCACGATACAGGGGGTCAAACAGGCGTTTGACTTCTCCAAAATCCTGGGTCCAGCCCATCATCTCGTCCAGAGGAGCAGAAAGTCCCAAGCGCAAGCGATAGGTATGCCCCCACAGCCCTCCCTCAGGAGAGCGCAGGGCACTGTCGAAACTTTGTTCCTTCCAGATGCGATAACGGGTACCATCAAAAGAACTACCGCTGGAAGCGGTTTCATACACCGTGACTTGAGTCAATACCTGTCCCTGGGCTTGCAAGCGGGACCAGATCCAACTGGCCAGAATTTCAGAGGTGGGAATATCCAGACCCCTCAGTTCATTCAGACACTGTCCATGCAACTGGGCATGCAACCTGGCCCACTGGGTTTTTAACTGCATGACCTGACCTTCTTCCCAGGGAAAAAACAACACAGCCTCGAATCCATGTCCATGCAGACGTCCGCATTTATGTCCGGCGGGCACATTGGGAAGAAAATGCGCCGACTCGAAACGATCGCGCATCCATCCATGCAACCGTCCTGCGGTATCACGCACCACCCCTTGCCGGGGGCCCGATGCCAAACATCCGTGACTGCCCGGAGCCAAATCCAGTTGCTTTTCGATCCAATGCCAGATTTCCCCGTCATGCCGTTGGGAGAAAAGCAAATCAAGGTCCTGATAATCCAGCCGCTCCACCACGTTGCTCAGCAGGTCACCCAATCCCCCACTACTCTCTCCCTGCAGCGGATGGCATACTTCCACCCGGAAACTATGACCATGACGGCCTTGCAAACGCAGGTCCGCCGCTCCGGGCACCCGTCGGGAAGCCTCGAACCCACGGGCCTGCCAGTCATGGCGCGCTCCCGCAGGTTCGGTTGCCTCTGCTTTCATGCCGTGACACTCCCGTAACGCACCATCAAAGGATCCGGCACCCCCACCTGGGCAAATCCACGGGCCCGCAACAAACAGGCATCGCAATGTCCGCAAGGTTTCCCCTCAGGCCCCGGATCATAACAACTGGTGGTCAGCCCATAATCCACGCCCAAGACCAAACCCTGCCGTATGATGTCGGCCTTGGTCAGATTCAGAAGCGGCGCATGGAGAGTCAGTGGAGCCCCTTCAACTGCTCGGCGAGTTGCTAGATTAGCCATCCTTTCAAAAGCGCTCAGATATTCCGGACGACAGTCCGGGTAACCGCTGTAGTCCAGCGCATTGACCCCGATGAACAGGTCCGATACCTCAAGTACCTCAGCCCAGGCCAGCGCAAAAGACAGAAAAATAGTATTCCGGGCGGGCACATAGGTCACTGGAATGGCCTGTTCCTGATCAAGATTGCGATCCTTGGGGACCTCCTGAGTGGTCGTCAGAGCCGATCCCCCTATCCCGCGCAGATCGATATTGACCACAGAATGGTGGATCACTCCGGGTTGAAGGGCAAGACGCCGGGCGCAGTCCAATTCGTGAGCATGACGTTGGCCATAGGCAAAACTCATGGCGTATACCCCAAAGTCCTGTTGGCGCGCCATCGCCAGTACGGTGGCCGAATCCAAACCTCCGCTCAGCAGGATGACGGCGTTTCGCCCTGCCATCAGGCGAGTTCCCGTACCACTTCGGCCAGACAAGTCTTTCCTTTGCCCGAACGCTTGGCTTGATACATGGCTCGATCTGCCGCCAGCAACAACTCATTGGTGGTCATGCCATGCAGCGGAAATAATGCCGCGCCTATGCTGGCCCCCAAACGACAGGTCTGTTGATTCAGAATCATGGGTTGGGAAATCGCTTCAATCAACCGGGCACCTAATTTCAAAGAGTCATCCTCGGTCAAAGCGGCCGCGGAGAGGACCACAAATTCGTCACCCCCAAGACGAGCCACAAATCCTGTTTTTCCCACCACTTCCCGTAAGCGCCCGGCCACGATCACCAGTGCCTGATCTCCGGCCTCATGATGCAGGGTATCGTTGATCGGCTTGAAACCATCCAGATCCAGAAAAAACAGACTGTACGTCCGGCCCTGCCCATGCAAACGCCCATGGACATCGTGAAAATGGGGACGGTTGGGCAAACCGGTCAGGGAATCGTGCAGCGCCAGAAAGTCGATGCGTTGCCGCGCCGCTTCTTCTTCCGAAACATCCCGCACCATACCAATGATCAAGTTACCCTGCTGACGTTTCACTTCCGTCAAGGCAATCCTCATGGGGAAAACCTCTCCTGACGTCCTCAAGCCCAGAATCCGTTCGTCCTGCACGCCCTGTACCGTGGATACCCCACCCCATTGGTGGGGTACGGCCCCCCCTCTTTCCGAGATCAGACGAGTCACCTTTTTCCCCACCATGTGGGTTGCGGGGTAACCAAAAATCTTTTCTGCCGACTTATTATAACTTTGCACCACACCCGCCTCGTCAGTGGTGATGATCGCTTCGAAGGCATTGTCCAGAATGGCAAAAAGACTGTCCTGCAAGGTGGCGATGCGTTGCATGGAGCGCATGCGTGCCTCCAGCACTTCGAACACCACAGGCTTGATGAGATAATCGTCAGCCCCGGCATCCAGAGTGGACACGATTTCCTCCTTGGCCGACAAGGAAGTCATGATCATGACCGGAACCCAGCGCGCCCCCGTCATAGCCTTGATCCGTCGGGTTGCTTCCACCCCATCCATTTCCGGCATGATCACATCCATCAGGACCAAATCGGGCACCCGCGCCTGATAAGCCTCGACAGCCAGGCGGCCATTCTGGACATAGGTCACTTCGTGACCCTGCTGTTCCATGAACCGCTGAATCGGTAGCGAAGTCGCGCGCGAATCATCGGCGAGGAGAACGTGCATGCTGATTCACTCCTGTGTACATACCATTGTGAAGGGAGAAACATTGTAAAACATTCCTCACTCTCTCAACCAATTTTCGATCCAATACGTGCGGCTTCAACCACGGTTCGATCAAGCAATTCCAGACATTGATCCAGGGCTTGCGTCACCCCCTCGTCGGAAAGCGTTTCCAACCAAGGAAACAGAAGACGTGCGCCCAGACAAAGACGCAAAGCCCATCGCTCAGGCCCTTGGCCGCCTCCCTCCCCCAACCGGACCGGTTGCCCCCAACGCCCTCGAACGCCGGATCCGGGCTGTGGCAAACGCCGATAAAGCGCGTCCAGAGCACCTCGTTCCAAGGGATTTCCTGAAGCTCCGCACACTTCAAAGGAGAAAATAGTGGGATGCACATCCCACAGTTCCAGGTCACCGCTCCGCTCCAGCCTTGGCATGGATTCCAGGGCTACGGCGGGCCAACGTCCGACCTGCTGTTCCAATGCCGCCTGAAACCTTGCCAGATATCTGCCCAAACCCTCTTTTGGAACGAGGTGCCAGCGTTTCATTTCCGCCAGCGCCGCAACCCAACGCAACAGGACGCCCACGCCCAAAACCTGTTCCTTCGATTCAAATTCTTTATGACAGGTACGGGAATACAACAACGCCCCCGAAAAAGGAGGCCCTCCGATAAATTTTGACCCCGTGATGGCCACCGGCCAATCCCAGTCCAGATAATCCTTCACCCTCGACCAGGCAACACGTAACTGACAAGCATCCACCAACACGTGAAGTTGCCCAGGATAACGGGCGACCATTTCCCGCGTGCCGTCCACACCTGGAACCACCTGCCCCGTCTTGGTTCCATCCGTCAGTACCAACAAAACCTGTCTGCCGGACTTCAGCCAAGGAATCACCTGGGTCCAGCACAGTTCATCCCGTAGCGCGGCAGGAATCAAGTCTCCGCTCTTTGCGCGCACCAGCAGGGATATGACCTCTGCCGGCGTGCAACCCAAAGCATTCTGAAGCGCTTCGGGAACCCGACTTCCGGTTTCGCTGCCCTGACACAGGATCAGAACGGGGTTTTTCATCTGTCTGAGCAAATGCCGTCCTCCCTCGCCCAATGCCCCACTCCCCGATGAATACAGATTCGCTCCATAATGAACCGCATCAAGTTCCATGACCTGCAACAATTCCTGAGCCAGGATTTCCTGGATCTGGCATCGTTCTGGGTTCTCTGCCACCGTGGGCCACCATTGTCTCAAAACTTGAAAACTTCTCTGGGACAGGGCGGAAGCCGTGGCCGAACCCCACTCCCCTACCTCGTCCTGGGGTAATGGAGGAATCCCGTAAGCATTGACACCAGTGTATGGGTCGAGGTGCAGACGGGGGTCAGCATCCTCAGCCAACAAACAGGCAATGCGCTGGTCCATGCTTCCCCCGTTTTTCAAACCGGAACAGCACTGGGCAGGCCTGGGGCAGCATGGCGAGCGTCTTCGAGCATCTGGCGAAAAGCCTGCAATACTTTCTGTAGGGCGGGTCGCTTATAGGGAAAGAGTTCCACGGGATCCATGCCATGGACTACGGCACTACTGTCCGCTTCAAAAATCAATAATCGTCCATCCTGCAATTCGGCACAATCCAATACCACGTAGTCCAAACCCAGTGCGCGCTGCACCTGAGCCAGAGAATTAGCCTGACGTCGGGCAAAATCAGATTCAAAGTGTTCCATGAAGTGAGCTTCTTCTTCCCTTTTTTGCGCGGAATCCTCCATCCCTCCATTCAGGTAATGAACCATCCAATGGTCAGAAATGGCCAGGTGGCTGGCAAAGGGAACACCCCGCACCAAAGCAATCCGGTATTTCCGGAATAAACCATCAGAACTACGGTAATCCACGAAAGGAGAAACAAAAAACACCCCTTCTTCATTCTGTGCCAGGTAGTCCCGCCAGCCTTCCATCCCGTCGATCCTCATGAGCCCTGTGCCTGCATGAGAATCCACGGGGCGTACAATCACCGGATAGACCCCCCCCCCTTCTCGGGCAAAGGCATGCTCCTCCCTTGCCCACGTTTCCAGTGTGGATCGCTCCACCCGTTGCGCCATGGGAGCGACCACTTCAGGTATTCCCGCCAGGGTCAGAGCCACCCCATCCCGGGTCAGTCCGGCGATCCGCGCCGGGTGATTCAGTACGGGTCGGGGCCAATGCACCAGAGCCAATCCCAGGGCCTGGAGCAAGGGAAGCGTTTGTTCGGATTCTCCCACTGCCACCATGGCCACATCGTGTTCCGGTATCTGCGATGGGAAAAGCAGTTCGGGAGAAATGAATAACTGATGTAACTCGATGTCTGAATCCTCCACCAAAAATTCCAGTGGCGTATTGGCATTCAATTCTCCCGGAACCATCAAGGCCAACAAGCGCAGGGCCGGAGCTCGGGCTGCGGGTAACACATAGGTCTGCCGTTGGCGCAATGCCTGCATCTGCACCTCCCGCGCCATTTCGTGGAACCCCCTCAGATGCAGGAGAATAGCCAGATCCAGAAAAACTTCCGGCCCCCCCTCATAGGGCGGGAGAGAGGTACGTTTAATCAGTTCCTGCCCCAGTTCCGTCAGATCTTCTCCGTGGTAGGTGCGCGTCATCAACTGTGCCAAACCATGATACGTGACTGGATTCATGACAATTGAATTCTCCCTGTTGAAAAACGTTGTCCCAAATGAAGCACGGCGCAGATCAATGCCTCCAGATCCCGTGCCCGGGTTCGATGATTCACCAGCGCCAACCGCAGGACACGCTGCCCGCGCACCAGCGTCATCGAGGGAACGGCAATTCCGGATTCCTGAAGGGCAATGGCAATCTGTGCATTCAATGCGTCCACCTGTGCGGGTTCTGCCCGATAACGAAAGCAGACGATGTTGAGAGTGACGGGTGCCATCAACTCAAGAGAGGCTTCCTGGCTCACTTTTTCTGCCACGAAACGAGCCAATGCACAGGTGTGGGCCATCATGGCCCCCAACCGCTCGGTTCCGTACCGACGCACGGTCATCCAGGTTTTGAGCGCACGGAACCCGCGCGACAGATCGGGACCCAGATCGCAGGGCCAATCCTCTCCTGCGGCCGTTCCCCGTTCCTCACGAGCCAGATAACGGGCAGACGAAGAGAAGGTTTGGCGTTGTAGCGAACCCTCGCGTATCAATAAAAACCCGGCGTCGTAGGGCACTTGCCCCCACTTGTGAAAATCGAATGCCAGAGAATCTGCCTGTTCGATCCCCTGGAACAGAGGAGCCAACTCGGCACTCCAACAGCCCAGCGCACCCAATGCTCCATCCACATGAAACCATAGAGACTGTGTCCGGCACAGAACAGCAAGGGCTGCCAGATCATCGATGGCCCCGGTGTCCACGGTGCCGGCGGAACCCACCACCATGAAAGGAGTCGACCCTGCCTGACGGTCTTCCCCGATTTGAACCTGGAGCGCTGCAACATCCATCCGCCCGGATTCATCCAGAGCAACCAGATGCAGGGATTTTTTCCCCAGCCCACTCAAATCCAGTGCCTTGTGCAGAGAACCATGTACCGTCGATGCCGCGTAGACCCTCAAGGTATGCGCCCCCACCCCCTCCTGACGAACCCTTTCCCCCCATCGGGCGACTCGTGCCACCCACAGGGCCATCAGAGTACCCTGGGAGGTTCCTGTGGTGAATATCCCTTGCGCCGTCTCAGGAAAGCGAAACCATTCCCGCGCCCAGCGCAAGATTTGTTGTTCCACCGCCACGGGAATCTGATCACGTCCGCCCAGATTGGCGTTCAATCCCCCCGCCAACATTTCAGCCAACATACCCACCACCGTCCCGCCTCCCTGAACCCAGCCCATGAACCCAGGGTGCGCATTTCCTACCGCATAGGGAAGGATATCCTTCATGAACCGTTGATGGATCTCTTCCAGAGACTGTCCCCCACCGGGGGAGTTTTCCTGGAAAGAGTGGCGCACCGAAGCCGGAATAGGCTGCCACACAGGTCGTTCCGTCAAGTTCTGCACATAGTCCAGAAGATCATCGAGCATGGCATGGGCCTGATGCCGTTCACTTTCCCAATCTTCGGGATCCAGACTTGACCGGGGGGATTCCGTCATAGAGACCGATTGAACCTTTCCGTTTCGCGCGGGACCACCCAGCGCCGTACCTCCAGGGGCGTCATGCGCAACAACTGACCGATGTCGTCATAATCGTCAGGCAAGGCTGCATCATCCCATCCGTTGTCGGAGTGACGGGCCAGATTGACCGCCAAAGTCACATTGCGCACTCTGGAGGAGGTCGCCAGTGCATCTTCCATCAACATGACCAATAACCGAGGCAACCCCCATCGAATCACCAGTTCATGCTGCAACGCATGTACGGTAAACCCCAGCACCTCTTCCTGAATATCCTGACTGCGCAAGGTGCTATCCATCTGCTGGGCCTCGCGAATCTTGAGCATGGGCAGAGGCGCAAAAATCCATAACAACATTTCCGCCAAATCATGCAGCAGGGTAGCCACATATACTTCACCGAAACGCCGATCGTTGAGACGAATGGCCCACTCCCGCGCATAATCCGCCGCCCGCTCGGCGCGCCTTTCCACACGCTGCAGGTTGGTCAGCGCTGCGGGATGCTCGTTCAATTGATCCTCAACAGCACCCAGTCCTCCCATGACCTTTTGGTAGAAAGCATCCAGACCCAACACCAGGATCGCCTGTTCCACCTCGATGATCTCGGTTTCCTGGTGGCGGGACCGATGATTCTGCAAATAGCGCAATACATGGGCCATCAGGAGGGGATCACGCAAAACGACGCGCGCCACGGTCAATACCGAAAGTTGCTCCTCGTCGAAACGCAGCATCTCCAGATCTGCCAGACTGTTTCGGGATACCGGCAATATTGAAGTCTCCAGAAAAGAGACCCATTGGGATAATGTTTTGAATTCCTCGGTCATCTTCGTACCCTCCGAACCATGGATAGCCAGGCCCCTTGATCAGTTTCCCGGATTCACACGGACCATGCCGTTTTCCTGGGCGGTTCCGCTGAGCATTTTTCCGGTAACCGTACGCACCTGCACATTCTGACCCAATGCCGCATTGTTCAGTGCCTGCCCATCCGTACTGATCTTGAAACCATCCCCCACCACCTGGACTTGAACCGTCTGGCCTTGCTGGACTACGTAGGCCTCGCGCATCATATCCTCCCTCAGAACCTGTCCTGCATTCAGTCCCTGGCGTAAAACCTTGCCAGTCAAATCGGTCTGTCGAGTCACCGCCCCAGAATGATCCAGTACCCCATGCCGAATTTCAAAATCCGTTTCATTCAAGGGAGTATCCCGCATCAAGGGGTGACGGGCCACGTAGTAGTCAGCGGTCAGAATCACCCGCACAGGCACCATCCGACTCCACACACTGCCATCGGTTTCGTTGGCACACCGCAAAGCCACCATGAAACGTCCCTCTGGTCGAACCCCGGGGGGAAGAGACAACTGCGGGGAAGGACAGTGTTCCGGCCACTGGCCGTAGGTAGGATGTTCCACCACCACGGAAAGTTCCCCCTGATTCCCCGCCCATTGACTTTCAACAAAGTGCCGTATGGCCACCACCAGCGTTTCCGCTGTGTCTGCCCAACTCTGCCCAGTTACCAACACGAGGCTCAGCAACCCCATCCTCATCCATTTTGCCATTACGCCTCCCGCCCTTGAAACCATGAAAAAGGGGCATAACCTCCTTTTAATCTTCCCTTGACGGATATTCCCAAAGGAATACCATGATCACTGGAAATCCTTGGCATATTATGGGACAGGAAACTCGTGATGGCTACCGCCCTCGATCGCACGTTGCAATTTCAGCAAAGCGCCCTGCATGTTCAGGAAACGCGTCAGGAGTTGATCGCGTCGAACATTGCCAACGCAGACACCCCCGGTTACCTGGCCCGTGACATCGATTTCCGGGAAGCGCTGGCCACTGCCTTGCAGCAGGGGAAGACCCCGCCTTTGTCGCTGAACACTTCCTCCCCCGATCATCTGGGCGCCAGTACGGGAGAAAATGCGGCAGGTTCACCGCTTCTGTACCGTGCCACGGTTCAGCCCAGTGCGGACGGGAACACCGTCAACCTGGATGTCGAACGCGCTCAATATTCCGAAAGCGCTGTGCGCTACCAGGCCAGCCTCCGGTTTGGAACCCAGCAGATCCGGGATATCCTGAGCGTTCTGAATTGAGGTAAATGACCATGTCCCTCTTCGATGTTCTGAGCATTTCCAGTTCGGCACTGACAGCCCAGTCAGAGCGCCTCAATGTGGTGGCCAGCAATCTTGCCAATGCAGACAGTGCGACGGGCGCCGATGGCCAACCCTACCACGCCAAACAGGTTATCTTCAAAGCCATTCCCCTGAACCACCAGGGCGGCACTGCTGTACAGGTGGATCAGGTCATCAATGACCCTACCCCCATGAAAAAAATGTATGACCCAGGCAATCCGCTGGCTGACCCCCAGGGCTTTGTCACGATGCCCAATGTCAATGTCGTGGAGGAAATGGTCAACATGATTTCCTCTTCCCGGTCTTACCAGAACAACGTGGAAGTTCTGAATACGTCAAATACGTTGTTACTCAAAACACTCACTCTTGGTCCATAGGAGCCCCGCCATGACCACCGTCAACCCTACCAGTGCATTGATCGCCCAACTGAACCAATCCAACAGTTCCCTGGGAAATTCCAGTTCGACTTCTTCCAGCCAAGCCTTGGGCAGTGTAACCAACACGAGCGCAGCGGCCATGCAAAACAATTTCATGACTCTGCTGATCACCCAATTACAAAACCAGAACCCCATGAATCCCATGGACAGTGGGCAAATGACCTCCCAATTGGCCCAGATCAGCACGGTGAGCGGCATCAGTCAGTTGAATAAAACCCTGACTGCGCTCAATACCAGCCTCTCCGGAAGTCAGTCCATGGCTGCCGCCACCAGCCTGATCGGACATAACGTTCTGGTTCCAGGCAATACTCTCCAGTTGACCTCAGGCAGTCCCGCCAATGCGGGCGTAACACTTCCTCAAGCCGTCAGCAATCTGACCGTGGCCATCAAAAACAGTGCAGGAACCGTCCTGAACACCCTCAACCTGGGCGCTCAACCGGCGGGGGTCGTTCCCATCACCTGGAATGGATTGGACAAATCCGGCGCTCAGGTTCCCTCGGGGAACTATCAGATAGTCGCCACCGCCACTCAGGGGGGCGCTTCCGTCACCGCCACCCCCCTGTCTTCCGGCAAGGTGGGTTCAGTCACCATGGGCAGTCAGGGCGCTTCTCTCGATTTGGGTACCCTGGGCAGTTTCAACCTTTCATCCGTCGCCTACATCCAGTAACTTCACTATCTCCAAGGAGCAACCACCATGGCTTTTCAACAAGGACTCAGCGGACTGGATGCCTCTGCCAGCCAATTGAATACAATTGGCAACAACATCGCCAATGCCAGCACGGTCGGATTCAAATCTTCCAACACACAGTTTTCCGATATCTTTGCCTCGGCCTTCAACAGTTCGAGCAGTACCGCCATTGGAATTGGAACCCAAGTGTCCAGAGTGTCCCAAAGTTTCACTCAAGGTAATATCCAGTCCACGGGAAATCCCCTGGATATGGCCATCAATGGTCAGGGATTTTTTCGGATGAATAACAACGGGAACATCAGTTTCACCCGCAATGGCCAGTTTCAGTTGGATAAAAACGGGTATCTCGTCGACTCCAACGGGAATCAGTTGACCGGGTATCCTGCCACCTCCACAGGAACCATCATCGCGGCCACCCCCACCCCGATCCAGATTCCCACCGCCAATCTGGCGCCCACCCCCACCAATCAAGGCACCATAGGGGTGAATCTCGACTCCAGTTCCACGGTTCCCACCACCACGCCCTTCAACCCCAACGACCCCACCACCTTCAATAATTCAACTTCCATGACGGTCTACGACAGTCTGGGCAACAGCCATATCGCCACCTTGTATTTCGCCCTGAACCCACCGCCCGCCACTGCCTCCTGGAATACCTATCTGACCGTCGATGGAACCTCCGTACCCGCCGTTGTTCCCCCCGCCGCCCCCACTCCCATTGGCACCCTGGGCTTCAATTCCAGCGGTACCTTGACCAGTCCTGCCGCCGCCCCCCCCTTGCAGTTGGGACAGATCGCCGTTTCCCTGCCCCTCACCAATGGCGCAACCACGCCCCAGAGCATCACACTGGGTTTTGCCACTTCGACTCAGTATGGTTCTCCCTTTGGCGTCAACCAGTTGTCACAAAACGGCTACGCTTCAGGACAACTGAGTGGATTTACCACCAGTCCCACCGGGATCATTCAGGGTAATTATTCCAACGGACAGTCAAAAAATCTGGGGCAGGTCGCGCTTGCTAATTTTGCGGATCCCCAAGGCCTCCAGTCCCTGGGAAATAACCAGTGGCAAGAAAGTTTCAACTCGGGGGCCGCCTTGGTGGGCGCACCGGGCAGCGGAAATTTGGGAGCGATTCAATCCGGTGCCGTGGAAGGTTCAAACGTCAATCTCACTTCCGAACTGGTGGACATGATCACGGCTCAACGTAACTATCAAGCCAATGCCCAGACCATCAAGACGGAAGATCAACTCACACAAACCCTGGTCAATCTGAGATAAGCACAGGACATTCGCCATGGACCGTCTCATCTACACTGCCATGACCGGCGCTTCCCATATTCTGGAGCGCCAGGCCACCATTTCAAACAATCTGGCCAACAACAACACGACGGGTTACCGCAGTGCCATCGACAGTTTCCGCGCCATCCCCCTCACGGGAGAAGGATTGCCCACCCGTACCTTCGTCGTCAACGGCTTATCCGGCTATGATCTCACCCCCGCCACGCTCACCCATACCGGCAGGAGCCTCGATGTCGGGATCACCGGCAAGGGCTGGATTGCCGTTCTTTTGCCGGACGGCACGGAGGCTTATACCCGGAACGGAAACCTGCAGGTGTCCACGGACGGAATTCTGCAAACCAATACTGGTTACCCCGTCATCGATGACAATGGCGAATTGGTGGCGCGGGATCAGATCGATATCCCCCCGAACACTCAGGTGACCATCGGACCGGACGGGACCATTTCCACAGTCCCCGGCGGCATTCCGCCCATGCCCAGTACCACCGTGGGCAAGTTGAGACTGGTGGATCCCTCCGAAGACCAGTTATATCGCGGAGAAGACGGACTGTTCCGCACCCGTGACCAAAAGCCGGTTCCACCCAGCACCACCGTCACCCTCACGCCAGAAACCCTGGAAAGTAGCAACGTCAATGCCATTTCCGCCATGGTCGATATTATTTCCATCTCAAAACAATTTGAAATGCACATGCAAATGCTCCAAACCGCGCAATCCAACGACCAACTCGCCACCCAGATCCTGGCCTCACTCCGCTAAGGGAGATACTCAATCATGCAACGTTCTCTATGGATTTCAAAGACCGGACTCGAGGCTCAACAAACCCAGATGGATGTGATTTCCAATAATCTGGCCAACGTGGGAACCAACGGATTCAAAAAATCGCGCGCAGTATTTGAAGACCTGCTCTACCAGACCATCTACCAGCCTGGTGCTCAATCTTCACAGATCACCATGTACCCTTCCGGCATGCAACTCGGCACCGGGGTGCAACCTCTGGCGGCCGAACGCATCATGACCCAGGGCAATCTTCAGCAAACCGGCAATGCCCTGGATATCGCCGTCAATGGGAACGGCTTCTTTCAGGTCCTGTTACCCAATGGAACCATCGCCTATACCCGGGACGGCTCCTTTCAAACAGACAATCAGGGTAATCTGGTCACTGCAGCGGGCTATCAGGTTCAGCCTGCCGTCACGATTCCCCTCAATTCCACCAGTATCACCATCGGAAGTGATGGAACCGTGTCCGTCACCCAGGCCGGAATCGTCAATCCTCTCCAGGTAGGGAGTCTCCAGTTGGCCACCTTCATGAATTCCACTAACCTGCAAAGCATGGGGGGAAACCTGTATCTGGAAACCCAGTCTTCCGGCACGCCCAATTTAAGTGCGCCGGGCTTGAATGGCGCGGGAACCTTGAACCAGGGATATGTGGAAACTTCCAATGTCAGCGTGGTGGAAGAACTGGTCAACATGATAGAAACCCAACGCGCCTACGAAATCAATTCTCAGGCGGTCCAGGCTTCAGGGCAGATGCTGCAAACCTTGGCCACCATGAGATAGGCCATCATGCGTCCCTGTTATCAAAGATGCGTGGTTCTTTTCTTACTTGTGGCCCTGGGTGGCTGCACGGCCACTCCGTCCACCCATATCACCAATCCATTGTCGGCACGTCCCCTCGACTTGTATAAAACCATTCCCCCCGATACGGGCGGAATTTATCAGGTCGGCTATGGCCAGCACCCGCTGTTTGAAGATGTGCGGGCCCGCAACCTGGGCGACACCATTCAGATCCTGCTTCAGGAAAGTTCCAATGCCACGGAAGCCGACGGAAATTCCCTGATCCATGCCGGGTCCATCACTTCCACCACCCCCGCCATTGTCGGGGCAGTGACTGGTCAACACATTCTGGACGGAATTACTTCGAACAGTTCCTCCTCCAACAAGTTGACCAACACCAACAACAACAACGGCAATAACTTCTTGTCCGGTTCCATCACCGCCACCGTCATCGAGGTACTCCCCAATGGGAACCTGAAGGTCAGTGGAGAGAAATTGGTCACCGTCAACCAAACCGATCAGTACATCCGAATTTCCGGTGTCATCAACCCGGTTTACGTCCAGTACAACAACACCATCCCCTCCACTCAGGTGGCCGATGCCCAAATCGAATACAGAGGAGGAAATACCAACATCGACAGCGCTGCGATCAAAAGCATGCTCGGCCACTTTTTCCTGTCCTCCGTACCGTTCTGAGTACGTCATGCGCGCTATCCTGACCTTCTTCCTGATCACCTCCTTGCTGGCTTGCTCTCTGGGCGCCGAAGCCCGGCGTATCAAAGACCTCGCCACCATCCAGGGGGTCCGGCATAACCAGTTGATCGGTTATGGGCTGGTGGTCGGTCTGGATGGCACCGGGGACATGACCATCCTGACCCCCTTTACCGTTCAGAGTTTCCTCAACATGCTGACCCGGATGGGGATCAACACCCCTCCCGCCAGTGTTCTCCAGACCATGCTCAAGAATGTGGCGGCGGTGATGGTGACTGCTGATCTGCCGCCTTTTTCCCGTCCTGGACAAACCATCGATGTCACCGTCTCCTCCGTCGGGAATGCCAACAGCCTGCTGGGGGGTACCCTGTTGATGACGCCGCTCAAGGGGGCGGATGGGCAGGTGTACGCCATGGCGCAGGGAAACCTGTTGGTGGGAGGGGTAGGAGGAGGAGCCAAAGGATCCAAGGTCCTGGTCAATCATCAGAGCGTCGGTCTCATTCCCAGCGGAGCCACGGTGGAGCGTCTGGTTAATTCTCCCTTTTCCCAGGGGGACTACATCACGCTCGAATTGAATGAAATGGATTTCACCACCGCCACTCAAATGGCAGATGTCATCAATCAACAACTGGCATTGGGCCAACCCATCGCCGCCGCTCTCGATGGACGAACCCTTCAGGTTCGGGCACCTGGGGGTACGGCCCGAGTTCAGTTCATGTCCCGCCTGGAAAACCTTCAGGTGGATGCAGGAATTGAAGAAGCCAAGGTCATCATCAATGCCCGCAACGGTTCCGTGGTAATGAATCAGAATGTCACATTGGAAGAATGCGCCGTGGCCCACGGCAATCTCACCGTGGTCATCAGCGCGCTCAACCAGGTCAGCCAACCCAATCCGTTATCCAATGGAAGTACCGTGCAAACCGGACAAGCCGCCGTCAACATCAAAGAGGACAAGGGCGCACTCATTTTGCTCAATAAAGGGGTTTCCCTCAATCAGGTCATCCGTGCGCTGAATACCCTGGGTGCCAAACCGGAAGACCTGTTGTCCATCCTTCAATCCATGAAAGCGGCGGGCGCATTGCACGCCGATCTGGAGATCATTTGACATGGCCCACGACCTCCCTCTCTCCGTCGACCCCAACGCCCGCCTGGCCTTTGACAGCCAGGCTTTGGGTGCACTGCGTTTGAAAGCGCACCAGGATCCGAACAAATCGCTTCCGCAGGTCGCCAAGCAGTTCGAAACCGTCTTCATGAACATGATGATGAAATCCATGCGCGCCACGGTGCCCCAGGATAGCCTGGGTGACAGTCAACAAACCAAGATGTTCACGGAAATGCTGGACAAACAATTGGCTCAGAATGCGTCCAAGGGACATGGTGGGTTGGGATTGGCAGACCTGATCGTTAAACAGTTGTCCCCCCATTCCTCCATTTCACACCCTTCTTCCCCTCTTTCTAAAGTTGTCGTCCCCACGGCCGATAACCTGGTGAAGAAGGGGATTCCCCTCAAACCCTTGGGAGTTCGCCATGACTGATATGATGACCAGCATTGGAATCAGCGCATTGAATGCGGCCCAGGCCGGTTTGCTCACCACCGGAAACAATATTGCCAATGCTTCCACTCCAGGTTATAGCCGCGAGCAAACCATACAGGCGGCCCTGCCCTCGCTGGGCACAGCCAATGGATTCATTGGTCAAGGGGTCAATGTCACCACGGTGCAGCGCATCTATAGCAGTTTCATCAATACCCAGTTGCAACAACAGCAATCCACTTCCAGTCAGTTGACGACTTATTACAACCAGATCCAACAAATCAACAACATCATTGCCGATCCTGCAGCCGGGTTGTCTCCTGCGCTGCAAAACTTTTTCAGCGCCGTCAATGGGGTCTCGAACGCACCTGCCTCCATTGCGGCACGTCAAGGTTTGATCAGCAATGCCCAATCATTGACCGGTACCTTTCAAACCCTGAATCAGGTCATGACTGGGTTGGCCACCAGCACCAACCAGCAAATCAGTTCCAGTGTCGTGAATATCAATGCCTATGCCAAACAAATCGCGTCCCTGAACCAGAGCATCCTCACGTCCTCGGCCAGCAGTACATCCCAGCAGCCCAATTCCCTGCTTGACCAGCGCAACCAGTTGATCAGTCAACTGAGTCAGGAGATCAATGCCACCGTACTCAAACAATCCAACGGATCAGACACCGTGTATATTGGCAACGGACAACCCCTGGTGGTCGGCAACCAGGCCATGACGCTGAAAGCCGTTCCCGCTCAGTCCAATCCTGCCCAACTCGATATCGCCTATGTCACGCCCAGTGGGAGCACCCTGCGCCTTCCCTCCAACAGTATCCAGGGAGGGAATCTGGGAGGGTTGATGGCCTTTCAGAATCAAAGTCTGGTCCCCACCCAAAGTCAGTTGGGATTGATCGCCACCGGTTTGGGCATGACCATCAATGCCCAGCAACTCCAGGGTCAGGATCTCAACGGGGCTTTGGGCACCCCCCTGTTTCACATTGCCTCTCCCGTGGTCATTGCCAACCAGGCCAATACGGGAGCCGCCACAGTCAGCGCCACCATCACCCAGGCCAGCGCGTTGACGGGAAGCAATTACACCCTGTCCTATAACGGGAGCCAGTACACCCTGACGCGCCTGTCCGACCAGAGTATCACCACCAGCAGCACGATGCCCATGAACGTTGACGGACTTTCTCTTAATGTGTCAGCCACGCCCAGCGCAGGGAACAGTTATCTGATCGAGCCCACCATCAACGGGGCCCAGAATTTGAAGGTCATTCTTACCGATCCCACAAAAATTGCTGCCGCCATTCCTGTTCAGGGCAATGCTTCCTCGACCAATATCGGGACTGGAAGTTTGTCTGCGCCTGCAGTCACCTCGGGCCTCCCCCTCAACCCGAATCTGCAGGACACGGTCACCCTCACCTTCACCAGTCCCACCACCTACAACGTCACGGACAGTACCACAGGAACGACGCTCGCCTCAGGCGCCTCCTATACCCCCGGAGGAACAATCAGTTATAACGGATGGAGTACCACCTTGAACGGGACTCCGCAGACCAACGATGTTTTCACCGTCAGCGCCAATACCGGTGCGAGCACGGACGGCAATAATGCCGTGATCATGGGCGCGCTGCAATCCCAGAATACCTTGCTGGGGGGCACCGCCAATTTCGCCAGTGCCTACGCCCAGTTGGTCAACCAGGTAGGAACGCAAACCAGTCAACTGCAAGTCCAGTCCACTGCTCAAACCAATCTGGTCAATCAGACGACCCAAAATCAGCAGTCCATTTCGGGGGTCAACCTGAATGAAGAAGCCGCCAACCTGATTCAATTTCAACAAGCCTATCAGGCCGCCGGGAAGGCCATTCAAGTGGCCAATACCATGTTTACCACCGTCCTCGGCATGCTCAACTAAAGGAGGTCACCACCATGGTTCGCATCAGTACCGGCACCTTTTACGATAACAGCATCCAGGCCATGAACCAGCAGCAGTCGGCACTGCTCAATACCCAGTTGCAACTGTCTTCCGGTAAACAGATCAACACCCCGGCAGACAATCCTGCCGGAGCCGCCCAGATCATCGATCTGACGCAGGCCGCCGGCATGAATACCCAGTATCAAAACAACATCACGGCGGCCCAGAACCAGATGTCCATGGCCTCCAGTGTCCTGCAAAACATCACCACCCTGGTACAAAACGTCCAATCCACGGTTATCTCGGCCAATAATGCGTCGCTCAACAATTCCAACCGCCAGACTCTGGCCACCACGCTCCAGCAACAACTCACTCAACTGATCGGGCTGGCCAACAGTCAGGACGGAACGGGGAACTATCTGTTTTCAGGCACCAAAGGATCTACCAAACCCTTTATCGTCACCTCCAGCGGGGTACAATATCAAGGCAACAGCGGGCAACAACTGATGCAAGTGGCCAGTGGGCGCAGTATGCCCACCAACGTCAACGGCGCCGACCTGTTCATGAGCATTCCCAATGGGAACGGGTACTTCGTCACCAGCAACTCTGCCAGCAATGCGGGTTCTGGCGCCATCAGTCAAGGCGGTTTGGCCTCCCCACCCCCCACCCCTGCCCAACAGGGCAACCACTACACCCTGACTTTCAGTATCACCGCAGGAGTCACGACCTACACCGTGTCCGGTACCGATGCCAGTGGCGTAGCACTGCCCGCCGCCAGCCTTCCATCGGCCAATCAACCCTACACCAGCGGTCAAACCATCGCCTTCAACGGCATTCAGTTCAACATTCAGGGGCAACCGGCCAACGGAGACAGTTTCAACGTGGCTCCCAGCACCCATGTCCCCATTTTTCAGACGGTACAAAACCTCATCACTCTACTCAACACCCCCTTGCCCGCGGGAAACAGTACCGCATCCAGCAATTTCACCCAACAACTCCAGACCGCCGAAGGAAATCTGAATCAGGGACTCAACGCCATCCTGACCGGCAATGTTGCCTTGGGAACCAACCTCAGCACCCTGACCAACCTGACGGCAACAGAAAACAGTCTGAACATTCAGTACCAGTCGACCATATCCCAAATACAGGATACCAATTACACCTCAACCCTCAGTCTTCTGTCCCAGGAAAAACTCAGTTTGCAAGCCGCCATGCAGTCCTTCACTTCCATCTCCAGTCTGTCATTGTTCAACTATCTGCGCTGATTACATTTGTCGTCAATGCAGCAGTCCAGTGGTCATTCGTAGCCCCATCTCGATACTGGCATGAATCATCCGCTCCGCCAAAACAGGCAAGGCAGGTAGGGAAAAGTCCAGCACGATGAACCCTACCGCCAAGGTCAACGGGAAACCCACCGCAAAAAGATTCAACTGGGGAGCCGCGCGTGTCAATACGCCCAGACCCAGATTGGTAACGAGCAAAGCCGCCAATACGGGCAAGGACAGTCGCAATGCATCCACGAACAATGCCCCCGCCCAGACCAGCCCGATTTGCCACCCCTGAGCATGGAATTGCAAGGCAGGATCCAAAGGAATTTGCTGAAAACTATCTGCCAATGCATCGATGACCAGCAGATGTCCATCCATGGACAGAAAAATCAGCGTAAAAAGAATCGTCAAAAACTGTCCAACCAAGGGTCGAAAAGTTGCATGGGTGGGATCATAGAAACTGGCAAACCCCAACCCCATTTGCAGCCCCATCATATCGCCCGCCATGGTTACCGCCGCAAAAACGATGTTCAGACAAAAACCCAGAATAAGGCCAATCCCTATTTGCTCCAGCAGAAGCATCCCCCCCTCGAGGGTGACCAGGCTCACAGAGGGATGAGTCGGAGGAAGAGCCGGCGCGATGACCAGGGTCAAAGCCAAGCCAAGACCAATCCGCACCTGTACCGGAGCAGGTGATTGTCCGAGCACGGGGGCCGTGGCCAGTACCGACAAAATTCGGGCCAAGGGAAGAAAAAACTGGGCGATCCAGGCATCCCACTGCGTGGAGGTGACCGTCAACAGGTCCATGATCAACCCACCATGGCGGGGATTCCTTCATAAAGACGGTGAATGTAGTCCACCATCAAACTGATCATCCAGGGTCCGAGAATGACCAGTACCAACACCAACCCCAACATTTTCGGAATAAAGGACAGGGTCATTTCATTGATCTGGGTAGCAGCTTGAAAAATACTGATGATCAATCCGATGCCCAGCGCCACCAACAGGATGGGGGCCGACACGACCACCGCCAGGGTCAGTGCCTGCTGACCCAGGGTCATGACACTTTCAGGCGTCATCATGGATTGAAACTCTGCACCAGGGAACCGATGAGCAGGTTCCAGCCATCCGCCAGGACGAACAGCATCAACTTGAAAGGCAAAGAAATCACCGATGGTGAGACCATCATCATCCCCATGGACATCAACACACTGGCCACAACCATATCGATGATCAGGAAGGGAATGAAGATGACGAAGCCAATCTGAAAAGCGGTTTTCAACTCGCTTGTCACAAAGGCCGGAACCAACACCTTGAAGGGGACCTGATCCGGTGTTTGCAACGCAGCGCTATTGGATATCTTGACGAACAGCGCCAGGTCACTTTCACGGGTTTGGTGAAGCATGAAGGTTTTCAGGGGAATACTGCCTCGATCCACCGCCTCCTGAAGAGAGATTTTTTCTTCGCTATAGGGGGACCAAGCCGTGGTATACACTTTATCGTACACCGGAGCCATGACAAAAAACGTTAGAAACAGGGCCAACCCAATCAGAACCTGATTGGGGGGAGAGGTCTGGGTCCCAAGCGCCGAACGCATGAGGGAGAGCACGATGATGATGCGCGTAAACCCCGTCATCATCAACAGCAAGGCTGGCAAGAAACTGAGGGAAGTGAGCAGGATCAGGGTTTGCAGACTGAAAGAGTAGGTTTGCACTCCTCCCGTACCGGGTGTACTGATTACCCCGATACCCGGCAGAGTCGCTCCCCATACCCCTTCCACACACCCCCCCAGTAAAAGCCCCAGGCCCCATTTCACCGAATTTCTCACCCCTCCAACTCCCCGTCCTTTCCACCGGGTCTGGGTAATATGTGCAGGGTCTGGACCTGACCAGGGGCGACGCCCACCACCACCCACGTATCCCGAACTTCCACCACCACTACCCGTTCACGCTGCCCCACGGCCAGGGAACTGACGATACGCAGGGACTGCCTGCCTTTCCCTGCGGAGGAAGAGGCCCACTGAAACTTTTTCAAAGCCCAAGCCACCCCCGCCATCAGGGCCAATACCAGCCCCAGACTCAGGACGATCTGTATTCCGGTGGTCCAGGTCAGCACCGTCGGCGGTGCGTAGGTAACGTGTCCACTCCCGGACTCCAGAGCCCAAACCAACTCCGGGCCGACACCCAGCCCCATGACAAAAACAAGAAACTTCATCGATTCAAACGACGCATGCGTTCCGAAGGCGTAATGATGTCCGTCAGACGAATGCCGAATTTCTCATTGACCACCACCACTTCCCCTTGCGCGATCAAAAACCCGTTCACTAACACATCCAGAGGTTCTCCCGCCATACCACTCAATTCCACCACGGATCCTTGAGCCAACTGCAACAAGTTTTTGATGGGCATCTTGGTACGCCCCAACTCCACGGTAATATTGACCGGAATGTCCATGATCATTTCCAGGTCCTGATGCCCGGACACCGGTGGTTCCTGCCCAAAGGTCTGAAAGACATGGGGTTCTGTCTGAAGGGGCGGAGAGAAAGGGCGCTCCTCGGCCAAGGCATGGGCTTCCGTCAGCGAAGAGGGAGCCACCGTGCTGGTGGCCGCAGCCTGTTCCGCCATGGCTGCACCCCAGTCATCTGCGCTAATTTCCTGATCTTCTTCATTCATTGTTTCATTCCTTCTCCGTTGAGCCCCTCCGAAGCAGACAAAAGACGCTCGACTTTCAAGGCATACTGATTGTTGAAAACGCCATAGTGGCACTCCATGACAGGCACATTGTCCACCTTACCCTGTACCAGTTCATTCATTTTGAGGGGAATCACATCGCCGGGCTTGAGATTCAGGAGTTGTGCCACAGTAACGCGCCCCTCTGCCAATTCCGCCACCAACTCGATCATGGCGGATTGCACCTGAAGCGAGAGCAGTTGCATCCAGCGTCGGTCCAGAGACAGGTGATCTCCCTGCATGGAACTGTAAAGCAGTTCCCGAATGGGTTCGATCATGGAATAAGGCAAACAGATATGTACTCCGCCTCCCCCGCCTCCCCCAAATTCCACATCAAACGTAGTGGCAACCACCACTTCGTTGGGGGTTGCGATGTTGGCAAACTGGGGGTTCATTTCGGAACGAACGAACTGAAATTCCAGGGGGTAAATCCCATCCCAGGACTTGCCATAAGCCAGAAATAAAGCATCCAGCATCTTCTGGATGATGCGGTGTTCCGTCTGGGTAAATTCCCGTCCTTCCACGCGGGTATGAAATCGTCCATCCCCCCCGAACAAATTATCCACCACCAGAAAAATCAAATTAGGATCAAAAACGAAGAGCGCATTTCCCCGTAAAGGCTTGGCTTGAACCAGATTGATATTGGCCGGGACCTGCAGGTTACGTATGAATTCACTGAACTTGAGCACCCGCAACTGCCCCACCGAGACATCCGCTGCACGCCGTACCAGATTGAATAACTCAATTCTGAATAAACGCGTAAAACGTTCATTGATGATCTCCATGGTAGGCATACGCCCACGCACGATTCGTTCCTGCTTTCCCAGATTGTAGAGGCGAGCCCCTTCATGAGATTCCTCTCCGGCTTGGGCAGATTCCTCTCCCCCCTCACCCGTCACACCGCGTAATAGGGAATCGACTTCTTCCTGAGAAAGGAAATCGCTGTTCATGGTCTATTGGATGATGAAATCCGTGAATAAAACATCCACCACGCCATCCCGGCTACCCCCATCTTCGTTGGGTTCGGGCAAAAAATCCTTGACCGATACCGGTTTTTGAGGCGCTGGAACCACGGGTTTGACGTCCACCTGTTGCAAAGCTGCAGATAAACCGCCCGAACTTCCCGAAACAGGGGCAACAGGTGTCTGTGCCACGGGAGCAGCAGGCGGTGAAAGATCGGGGGGAGGGGTTTTCTTGAATCCCAGAATCTTGTTGGTCAAATAGAGAATTTCTGCAGCCAACCGTTTCTTGCCTTGCAGGGTTTGCAATTCCGAAGCCCGTTTACTGGAAAGCAGTTCCAGCAAGCGACTGCGGATCTCCGGCATTTCTTTCTTGATTTTTTCTTCCAGTTCCGGATCGTATGTCTTCAGGGTAATGCCCAGTTGCATCACTTGATCTCCTTGCTCCTGAACCAGATTGACCGTAAATCGATCCAGGGGAACAAACAGGGCGGGAGCCGTAGGTTCGGAGGATTTTTTCTTGTTTTCTTCCGCATGAGCCTTGTTTTTAACCAAAAAGAACCAGGCCGCCCCACCGCCCGCTGCCAGCACCACCAGCACGGCTGCAATGATGAGAATCAGAGTTTTCTTGGACTTGCGAGGAACTTCCTCTACCTCAGCGGATGCTTTTTTATCATCTTTTTTCGTTGACATCTCGTCACTCGTCCCCAAATAAGGTAACCATCACGCAAAGGTATCCACCAACCCAACCCCCTGTCGGATCACTCCCCCCCTTGCGCCCATGGGCACAGAGGATACCTCAAGCGTGCGTTTCGTGGCAGAGAAATTTTCTCGCGCCATCTGTCGCTGCGAAGGAGAACCCTGCGCCCCCTGATCGCTCACGGTCGCTTGCCCAAGAGACAATCCGCTCCCTGCCAACATTTCCCGCAAATGGGGAAGCGCGTGTTGAATTGCCTCACGCACCGCCGCATGAGGCGAACTAAAGAAGGCATCGGCCTGGGCCCCCGACACCTGCACCACGACGCTCATGGGCCCCAGATCCGGGGGATTGAGATGCAATTCGGCACTTTGCTGGGACTGGCCTACCATCCAGGTCACCTTCTGGGAAAATTCCGTTCCCCAACCCATTTGCCCAACGGGAATCATTATGCTCGAAGATGCCGTCTCTGCGCCGACGGTAGCGCCGCTCGAGGACATCAGAAGGCCATTGAGTGCAGAATGTCCCGGTGCCGTATGCGCAGAGGGAGAGGTCAAAGAAACCGCCAAGGAATCAGGGCTCCCCTGACCGCCGGAAGTTCCCACGCCGGAGGATAGGGAAAAAGACCCATTCCCACCCACCGAAAGCGAAAAATTCGGCTCGTTTCCGGAGGTCAAGGACGTTGTTGCCGCATTCTTCTGCACCACCGACCCTTGCCCGGTTCCCCCAGCGGCCCCCGCGGAAGAAGACAGGGCGGCAGCTCCCCCAACGGCTGCCTCCGAAGGCACAGGCGTTTGTTCCGTTTTCGCTGGTGGCATCCACACATGGGGAGGCATCAACGCCGCCACCCCCATTTGTCCTGCCAGAGAACTCTGAGAAGACTTTTTGGTAGTCGGTTGGGATACCACCGTTCCATTGGCCGAAGAAACGTTCGTCCCCGAATTTGCGACCACGGCGGTGGTTGCTCCGCCCTCGATGGCCCCGCCCGCCATTTGAGAGGGATCAAGGGCCTGAAGTTGGCCTTGGATCTGTTGCTTTTTTTCTGCGGAATGCGCAGAAATCGTTTGAACGGCGGGCGTCTGACTTTTGGTCACCCCGGAATTGGCGGTGCCTCCCGACTGAGAACCCTTCGTGGGGGGTGAACGACCCTCAGAAGCATGGGGGGACTGTTCCTCTGGACCATGAACGGAAACTGACGTTCCCGTAACGCTTTGCGGACGTTGAGCCGAGGCCCCATGGTCAGACAAGCGCTGAGACAATAGTGCCGTGAAACTCCCCTCTCCGGTCTGTTGGGCAGCGGAACGGGCAGGCTTGTTGGCTCCGGAAACTGGCGCGTTACGAACCACGGGTACGGATTGCATCATGACACTCCTTTCACTTGGCTTCCGATAATAGATGCGCGATTTTTTGCCCCACCTGCTCATCCAGTGCTTTTTGTTCGATTCGGGTCGTCCGTTCCTGTTCTTTGGAGCAATGACGTTCGGACAATACCTCCATGGAGCGCACCTGACGATGGGCCTTCTGAACCGTCACCTGCCCCTGGCTCACTTCACTGCCCACTTGCGCCACCACAACCTGCTGCTGCCGGACAGCCTCATCCAGTCGTCCCAGAAAGTGCTGGAAATTCATCAGGGTTTCAAAGGCACCGCCCACCTGCATGACCGCCTGGTAACGCCCTTCGTAATCCTCACGAAACCGGATCAACATGTCCAGTTTTTTTTGTTCTTCATAGTGGCGTCGGTTGACCTGACCCAACTTCCTGCTCGCTTGATCGCTCCGTGTTTTGGAGAGCGTTTTCAAGATTTCCAACGGGAAAGGACGAGTCACGATGCAACGCTCCCAAACAGGTTAAGAAATTGTTCATTTCCCGACTCCAGGCCCGCCTGCTCCTGGATCCCTTGAACCAGATAATGTTCCATGTCAGGATACCTCTGTATGGCTTCATCCAGCAAGGGATCCGAACCTGGAACATAGGCACCCACGCTCACCAGATCACGGTTGCGCTGGTAGTGGGCATAGAGCTGCTTGAACCGTTGCACCTGCGTCATCTGGCGCGCAGAAACCAGTTGATTCATCGCCCGACTAATGGAGGCTTCCACATCGATGGCGGGATAATGACCTTGTTCCGCCAAACGGCGTGACAATACGATATGCCCGTCAAGAATGGCCCGGGCGCTGTCGGCAATGGGGTCCTGTTGGTCATCGCCCTCTGTGAGAACAGTATAAAAGGCAGTGATCGACCCGCCTCCCTCGACTCCATTCCCTGCACGTTCCACCAGCTTGGGCAAACGAGCAAAGACCGAGGGAGGGTAGCCTTTGGTGGCCGGTGGCTCCCCAATCGCCAGGGCAATCTCGCGCTGGGCCATGGCATAGCGCGTCAATGAATCCATGATAAGAAGGACATTCTGCCCCTGATCCCGAAAATATTCCGCAATGGTGGTGGCATAGGCGGCGCCCTGCAATCTCAAAAGCGGACTGGTATCGGCCGGAGCCGCCACGACCACAGCCCTTGCCATCCCTTCCTTGCCCAGAATGTCATCGATGAATTCGCGTACTTCGCGCCCCCGTTCCCCGATCAGGCCCACCACGATCACTTCGGCCTCGGTGAAACGAGCCATCATTCCCAACAAAACACTCTTGCCAACGCCGCTGCCCGCAAACAACCCCATGCGCTGACCCCGACCAACGGTCAACAATGCATTGATGGCGCGCACACCGACATCCAGAGGCTTGCTGATGGGCGTTCGGTCCAAGGGGTTGATGGGGCGGCTTTGCAATGGAGCAGCCTCCCCCTCCCCTAAAGGACCCAATGCATCCAATGGGCGTCCGGCACCATCCACCACACGGCCCAACAATCTTTCTCCCACAGGCAGATGACGCACCCGGTCACTGAGGCGACGACGGGGGAGCAGACGTTTACCCAAAGGGGTGAACGTGGGCGGAATTTCCGCAGGAACGACGCGCGCTCCGGGAATCAAACCATGCACTTCATTTTCCGGCATGAGAAACAGGCGCTCTCCCGCAAAACCCACTACTTCCGCTTCGATTCGGTGATGGGGCAATTCGATCACGCACGTGCTGCCCACCGGCAGACGTAATCCCACCGCTTCCATCACCAGTCCCGTTGCCTTGACCAACTGTCCGCTCACTTGCAATGGGTTGGTCAAGGCAACGGCATCCCGGGCAGCCGCCAAACTTTCACGCCAACCTTCGTTTCGATCAGAAATCGTCATGGTCCGTTTCCCTCCAACCAATCGAATTCCTGACCCAGGGTGGCCACCACATTCTGCCAGCGGTACGTCAACGAAGCATCGATCTGACTATGGGCCGTATCCAGCCTGCACCCCCCCCGTTCCAAGGTTGCATCTTCCAGAATTTTCCATCCACTATGAGACAGATGCTCGCCCAAATTCTCCCGTACCAGGACTGCATCGGCCGGATTCAAGGTAAGATGGGCGACTTGATTGAAATGAGGCAGCATCTGCAAGGCTTCCCGAATCACAGGCAGAATCAATTCGGGACGCACCTGTAACGCCTGACGAACCATCTGACGGGCCACCTCGAGAGACAACGCCAGAAGATCCTCCACCACCTTTTGATCCACCTCATGCAGTTGTTTCGTCAAGGAGTCCAAGGTGGCGGCCAATTGCGCCACCACCTCGGTTACTTTATTCCGCCCTTCTGCGTACCCCGCGTCATAGCCGATTTGATAGCCCTGGCGATGTCCTTCCAGTTCGGCCTGCTGGTGAATGACTTCCAGTTCTGCCGCCGTGGGCAAAACCAGTGGAGAAGGGGCAGACTCGGACACCGGAGATAAACTGAGGGACGAAGGGCTTACCTTGGAATGCACCGGGTCAAAACTCGGAAATTCCCAGCGCGTGAATGCGCCCACGGGCATCTGTCCCTTTCCTTCAAACTCAGACAAAAGCGTCATCTCCTTTTCCTCCCAGGGCAATCTGCCCTTCATCGGCCATGCGCCGAATGGTCTTGATGATTTCCTTCTGCTCCGCTTCCACATCGCTGACCCGCACCGGTCCCTTGGCATCCAGATCCTCGCGCATCATTTCAGCTGCACGCTGCGACATATTCTTGAAGATTTTTTCACGCAATTCAGGACTGGCACCCTTGAGCGCCACGATCAACGATTCGGACTGTATTTCGCGCAGGATCAACTGGATACCACGATCATCAATCTCCATTATATTATCGAACACAAACATCTCATCGAGAATCTTCTGGGCCAAATCAGGATCATAGGCGCGCATCGCTTCAATAACCGAGGCTTCTGTCGTTCCCCCCACATAGTTGAGAATTTCGGCCGTTGCCTTGGTTCCCCCCTTGATGCGCTTTTTCGTGGTCGCCGATCCCATCAACAGTTTGGTCAGTACATCATTGAGTTCACGCAATGCCAAGGGCTGCACTCCATCCAGCGTAGCGATGCGCAGGATGACATCATTTCGGGTTCGCTCCGTCAACGCATTCAGAACACCCGCGCATTGATCCGGTTCGAGATGGGCCAGAATGGTCGCAATGATCTGCGGGTGTTCATTACTGATCAACTCGGCAATGCTGACGGCATCCATCCATTTCAGGCTTTCGATCCCGCTGGTGTCTCCCCCATGCAAAATCCGCTCGATCAATCCGGCGGCCTTGTCATCCCCCAGTGCCTGATTGAGCATTTTCTTGATGTAATCCGATGAATTACTGCCCACCGACGTTTTTTCTCCCGCCAGTTGATGGAATTCATCAAAGACCGTACTGATCTGTTCTTTGGTCAGAGACTTCATGGATGCCATGGCTGTACTGATTTTCTGGACTTCCTTGGGAGACAACTGCTTCAACACTTCGGCAGCCTCATTTTCTCCCAGGGCCATGAGAAACACCGCGCATTTGTCGACGCCTTCGTCACTCATTCCCGTGCATCCAGTCACGTAACACCGAAGCCACAATCGCCGGTTCCTGCAGGGCAATCGCGCGCGCTTTGGTCAACTTGGCTTCATGTTGAGAAGTTTCGGAAAGCGCCTGTCCATTGGCTCCATACCCGGCACCTTCCAGCGCTTCCTCGCCCTCTCGTTCTCTTCCTTCCTCAAGTACATCCATTACCGAAGCCACCGGTGGTTTGAGCGCCTGATTGAAATTACGCACCGCAGGCCGAATGATCCCCAGCATCAGGTACAACGCCACCCCAAGGATCACCAGGTATTTCAAAGCATTCTTGACCAGAGCCACGTTCTCGGGTTGTTTCCAGAGGGGCATTTCCAGTTCTTTTTCCTTCTGATCGGCAAAGGGACTATTGAAAAGACTGAGCGCATCGCCACGCTTTTCATCAAAACCCACAGCATCCTTGATCAGCAGGGACATCTGGGTTTTTTCCCCCTCACTGAAGGGCCGCACACTCACTTTCCCGGCACTGTCCGTGACTCGGTGATTATTGAGGATGACTGCGACAGACAAACGACGGACCATTCCAACGGGCAGGCGGGTATGGCTGATGGTATGGTCGACGTCATAATTGGTGGTCATTTCCTTGTGCGTATTTTCGGAATTCTGAACCGTCGTTGCGCTGACAGGTCCGGGCGGTTGCCCCAACTTTACGCCGGGGGCCGTGGGATTGGCTCCTGCCACGGGATTGGCCGGATTGGGGGCAGCATTGGGTGCGGTCAAGGGTGCAGTCGCCGGAACCGGCGGTTGGTTGGTCAGGGCGCCGGGAACCCCACCCACGGCGGGTGCATTGATATTGCTGGACTCCGAGGTTTGCTGGCTGACCACGGCAGCTTGATTGGGCGGTTGATTGGGTTTATAGGCCTCGGTGGTTTGTTCAGACTGGGTAAAATCCACATCGGCGGTTACCTGGGCATGCACATTGGCCAAACCCACCAAAGGTGACAGAATATCCTCAATACGCTTGATATCGTCCTGCTCGATCTGGTGCACATATTTCAACTGCTCCGCATCCAGAGCCGAATTTTCTCCAGAAGGGGGGGCACTTAACAGATTGCCACTTTGATCCACCACCGTCACATTGTGCGGTGTCAGTTTGGGGACGCTGCTGGATACCAGATGGACGATGGCGTTCACCTGCCCGGAATCCAACGCTCGGCCCGGATATAAAGCCAGCACCACAGAAGCTGTGGGGAGTTCCTGCTCGCGCACAAAAACCGTTGGCTTGGGAATGGCCAGATGGATGCGTGCCGCTTGCACCGCCGAAAGAGATTGCACCGAACGGGCCAATTCCCCTTCCAGAGCCCGTTTGTAATTGACCTGCTCCAGAAATTCGCTGGTTCCGAATTTTTCGTTCTCCATCAACTCGAAGCCAACGGTACCCCCCTTGGGTAAACCTTGCCCCGCCAAATGCAGCCTCACTTCGTGAACCTGGTCGGCGGGAACCATCAAGGCTCCGCCTCCCTCGGCAAACTTGTAGGGCACATTCATCTGTTGCAACGAATCGACAATGGCCCCCCCGTCCCGATCCGAGAGATTGCTGTAGAGAACCCGATAGTCTGGTGTGGCTCCCCACAGCCAAAGACCCGTAACCAAAGCCACCAAAGCCGCCAGGGCTACCCCCAGACCCATTTTCTGGCCCGCCGTCAAACGCCCCCACGCTTGATTGAAAAGCGAAGGAGGCGGTGCGTTTTCTACCAGTTCAGCCATGGTGGTCCAGGGAAATACGGAGTGGTCAACCTGTTCATTATGCGTTCTTTCCGTCCCCTCCGTCCGTCAAACAGAGAGGAAAACCCCAAGGTATTTCATTGATCAAATCCACCGGGACAAACCTACACTGTCCTCAGGATGGGAGAGGAGACCAGATCATGAATGTTTCGGCGGTTGACGGCCTGTTGGCGCAGATGCAGGCGGCAGCCACGGCGGCACAAGGGGGCTCCGGTTCCAGCACCTCTGCCACGGGTGCGGATTTTTCCACTCTTCTCAAACATTCCGTGGATCAAATCGCCCAATCTCAATCACAGGCGGACTCCCTGACTCAGAAATTCACCTCAGGAAGTTCCAATGTCAGTTTGAGCGATGCCATGATGGCCATGCAAAAAGCCACCATCACCCTTCAAACCGGAATTCAGATCCGTAACAAGGTCGTCACGGCCTATACGGATATCATGAACATGCAAGTCTGATCAGGGCAGTTGTTCTCGCTGCCGGCGGGTAATGTAGCGTTGCAGTTGCATGGCCATGCGGGAGGACAGAGTGATGAAGCGACATCCGATCACGGTCAACTCTTCGCCAGAGGGCATGCGTGTCAGCGCAGAATGACGCACTTGAATGTCAAAAACGATCTCGCTTCCATCTTCAAGAGTCAAACGACAGTCCTGAACCTGGTCACCGGGATTGAGCGATGCATTCTCCACCCTTTCACTGTACAAGGCCACTCCGCCTTCACTGATATCCCGTACCGTAAAACGCAAGGGTTCCTGTCCAACTTTCGCTTCCACCTGGCATTTCAACAACCCCGGAGGAAGATACAGCCGAAAAAAATCCCGTCGCTGAAGCCGGGTCAGGTACTCGGGATAGGGTAAATAAAATTGATTCGAATCCTCTCGTCGTTGCAGTTCAAGTTGTTTCACCGGAAACTGAATCTTGGCTTGCAGATGCGCACTCACAAAAAATTTTTCCGGACTGGCCTCGATGCGTTGATTGACCTCGGTGTCGCCTGTTGCATCAAGCCAGAATCCGTCGGTCTCCAAATCCAGAATGACCGTGACGATCACTCCTCCTTCATGGGCTCCGTAGTACAAAGCCACTCTTTCTCCGTGTCGGGCAATGTCGCGCAGGATGCCGCGCACGGCCATGGGCGCATCGATTCGAAAGGCGTGTTCCTCATCCGGCGTAAAAGATTCTATGGTCAGGGCAACATCAGGATTGATCATACCAGGGTGTTCTCACTGTGAATGGGTTGTTTACCTTCCAGACGATACAACCAAGCCAGCAATTCGGCAACTGCCAAATAAAGTTGAGGCGGAATATGACTGTCCAATTCCACCTGCATGAGCAAACCCACCAACTCTGTGGACTCGTGTACGAAGACGCCATGCTCCCGAGCTTTTTCGATGATGGCTTGAGCCAGAAGCCCCCTCCCTTTGGCAACCACCTTGGGTGCGGCGCTACTGTTTTGCCCCAGGTAGGCCAAAGCCACGGCCACCTGCTGGGGCGGAGGATTCCCTGTACTCACTCTCCCACCCCCGGCGAAGAGGTAGAGGTCACAACGGATAAATTCGTGACATTGAGCCCACTGGCCTGCATGGATTTCACCAAATCCGATCCATGTTGGGTCAAAGTGGCACGGGTCGATGCAGAGACGGTCCCCAAGCGCACCGTCACTCCTCGAGAATCCAGGGTCAGATGGGCTGACACAGCACCCAGCACCGGCAAACCCAGATGTACTTCCGTATGCCAGGTGGAGGCGGTCTGATCCTGCGCCGAGGGTGAGGAAGACTCCGGCCAAATCTGCCATTTCAAGGCCTGTTGGGGGGTCAGCATTCCTTGCCAGAGTACCCGCCCCGACTCCAGAATACCCAACTGTTGCTGGACCAACGCCTGCAGATGCGCCGGCACTCCGGGGGTGGCCGCAGAGGAAGATGCCGCTCCTGCAACGCCAATTGCGCTCATCGACCCAAGACTGCCCGGCAGAAGCGCAGCCTGTGGCTGGTTTTGGGGTTCGGCGCGCAACTGCGCGGTGCTTTGTTGCCCACCCACCCATTGTCCTTGGTGGGATTCATAAAACAAACCGCTGGCGGTGAGTGCCTGCTGAAGTGAGTGGGCCAAGGCCACGGAATCCAGTGCGCCGGAAGAGGTCACCAGGGGGGTACGGGACAAGAGTCCCTGAACCGGGTCTTGTGGTGCCTGCATCAGGTCAGACAACATGCGCGCGGTGGTTCCCAGTTGCGTCGTGGTTCCCGCTTCCGGATTCGAGGGGGTATTCACCACCCCAAAGGTCAAACGGGGTTGCAAGGTCAATACTTGAAGGGTAACGCCTGTACCCGCAGGCAATAACGTCGGCAAAGGCAACTGGACCACTTGCGTGTTCACACGTACTGAATAGAGACCCGATGAAATCTCCGCCAGAAGGGTCCCTTGCACCTGTTGCCCCAATTGCAGCGTACTGGTCAAGGCGGCCTGAGAAGCGGGAGGCGCAGGGGGTGCCCCGGAGGGCAAAGGATCGCGGTTCAGCGCATAAGCCTGCAGTGCGCTCAAGAGGTCAGTGGGCAGCACGATTCCACCTCATCCCCTCAACGAGAGGGCGTATAGGCTTGGCGCACCTTTCTTTCCTGGCGCGTATTACGCAAGGCCCATTGTAACTTTTCCATCCACGGCTGAGTGTTCTGGCGAATACTGGCATCATCCGCCAGAATCTTCAGGATCAGCGCTTTCTTGCGCGCGCGCTCGGACTCCTCCAAGGAACTTCTGGCATCGGCCTGGCGCATGATCTGCACCCGTTCCTGACATTTCTTTTCCAGCGCCACCAACTGATCCCACTGGCCGGAAGCCGCAGCTTCGCGCATCAACCCCATCAACGAAGACAGGGCTTCATAATTCTGAACGGCGGCTGGGAAAGTGAGATCCATGAGGCATTATACCTTTTTTAGATTTGTTGATAGGCATTCAGGGCCTGACGAACCCCGGCAGATACCCCCTCGTTTCCACGGGCATTCAGCGTCACCACCTTCTCCCGCACAGCAGCAGAAGGATGCGGCGCTGTCTCGGTTTCTCCCGGACGAATGGCTTCCCATCCTCCCCTCAGTTCGATCAGAAGTCTGGAGACCTCATCCAGCATGACCACCTCGTTTCTCAGATTGGCTTCGAGCAGGCGCGCACTCATGTATGCGTACAACGCGCTCAGATTTTGCACCAATTCCCCCCCCACCGACAGGTTCAAACTGGCCATCAAACCCTCTTCAATAATGGAAATGGCTTGGGAAATGGATTTTCCCTTGGCACCCACCTCGTTGTTCATCAGATGATTTCGGGCCGCCGCGATGGATAGCAAAGCTCCTTGATAGAGCAATAATACGAGTTTATGCGCATCTGCCGAATGGACACTGGAATCGATCCCCACTTCTTCATACTTGTTGAGTTTCGACAACATACTCATGCTGATTTCTCCTATCGAAGTTGGGCCAACTGGGTGGACAGATAACTGCTGGTCTGGCTCATGGTACCGAGCATGACATTCAAGGCCGTGTATTGAGTTGTCAAGGACTGTTGAATACTGGTGAGACGGCTCTGCCAGTTGGTAATCTGGCTGCCGATATTGCTGATGTTACTATTGAGTCCACTGATCTCGGCGGCAATCGGTCCGCTGATGGGATCCAGCAAGGAAGTTGCGAGATTGCTCAGACTGACCGCATAGCCTTGCGAAAATGAAACTGTCCCGCGACTGCCCGTACTGCCCCCATTGATGGTCAGGGACAACCCCGAACTGTTCCCCGCCGTGGAGGTCAACAACTGGCCCGACCCGGTCGCCGCTGCCCCATTGATGCTGCCCGCCACGTCCAACCCATTGACCTGAACCGGGGCGCTGCCCAACAACCCTGCACTGCCATCCCCACCGGTCACCGCCACGGAAGAGGCGGAACCATAGACATTACTGGTCAAATTCAAGTCGCCACTGGCATTGACGGCGACGTTGACGAATACCCCAGCCGCAGACAGAGTCGAATTGCCATTGATGGAGGACTGTAACTGAGTGGCCAGGGCACTGGCACTGCTGTAAGTTCCGGCCGGAAGAGTCACCGCCACCGAGTTTCCGTCCACGTTCAAATTGAGCGTATCGTTGGACCCTGCCGTAATGGTCAGGTTGGGGGCAGCCGAACCGGTCAATTGCCCCTGGGTGGCCACCTGAGTAAGATTAACGGCATAGGTCCCGGGCTGAGTACTGGGCGTGGACCCGGCAAATTGAACCAGACTGTCGGTGGCCTTGCCCACCGTACTGAACAGACTGGTGATATCCGAAGGTTGCGTGGCGATGGCCGTATTCAACTGACTGGTGTTCACCGCCATGGATCCGTCTTGCTGAAAAGTCACCCCAATTTCCGCCAGGGTCGAATAAACCGAAGTGGTCCCCGAGATGGGCGTATTGAGAATGCTGCGGATCTGGTTCTGGATATTGTTAACCATGGGGTCGCCGAACAGTGGACCGGCAGTGTTGGTGGAACTGTTGTAACTGGCTACTCCCTGAATCGCCGTGTTCAGGGCATTGTAAGCAGAAACCAGTTGGTTGACCGCGCTCGTCACCGCTCCCGTATTCTGGGATACCGAAACTGTGGCGGGGGTAGAGGTAACCCCACTCAGGTTGAAAGTGATCCCTTGAACGGCATTGCTCACGGTATTGGTGCTTTGCGAAACAGGAATTCCATTGACGGTCATCTGGGAATTCAGCGCTGCGCTCGATTGGGTCAAATCCTGAGTCCCCGCCGGATTTTCGCTCAGAAGCGAGGTCAAGGTGGCATCGCCGGAAACCCCGATCTGCATACTGTTGCTCAATCCCGTCGGACCGGTCAGCACCAGATGATAGGGGGTGCTGCTGCCATCGTTGACGATGGTGGCAGTCACCCCCATACCGGCACCGTTGATAGCGGCAGCGATTCCCTCCAACGAATTGTTGCTGCTGTTGATGGTCACTGTTTTGCTGCCATTCCCATTGGGTGTAAAGGTTGCCCCGGTGTAGGTCCCACCGCTCAGGGTCCCGCCGCTGATGGTTCCAAAGTTGAAGGTCAGGGTGGTGGACGCCCCACTGCCAATGGGTGCCGTCTCGCTGGTCTGCCCTGCCGCCACCAAACTTTGCGCTTGTGCCAACTGCGAAACCGAGACACTATAATTTCCCGGAGTCGCTGTGGAGGAAGCCGTGGCACTGACGGCGCTGGAACTGGACGTCGTCGAATAATTCTGATACTGCCCGAGGGTCGTCAGGCTCTGAATCGCTGTCTGGAAAGAGGAAACCGCGCCCTGAACCGTATTCAGCGCCGTGATCGTGGATTTGAATCCCGATTGCTCATTCTGTAGTTGGGTTACCGGCTGACTTTCCACCTGCATCAATTGACTGACGATACTCGCCACATCGATGGAACTGGAGGTCATCGAACCGCTGGGAATCAATCCCGAAGTAGAAGAAATTGCCATGATGCCTCCCCGAGGTCAGGCCTTCTGGTTCAACAATGTCCCTTTCTGGGGCAGGGCATCGATAGCCTGAGCAATGGCCATCGCCTGGCGGGAAGGGATTTGGGCAATTACTGCACCTGTTTTGGCTTCCACCACCTTGACCACCGGTTCATGGGTGGTTTTATCCACACTGAAGGTCAAACCACGGTTGAGAAAGGACGATTGATTGAGGGTTTGAACAGCCCCGTTCACCTGCGCAGAATTCGCTGTCCGGTTTGGAGTCGCAGGTATGCTGATCACTGCAGCCGCCCCTGCCGTGACAGGGGATGAATTCTCCGAAACAGCAGGAACCGCGCTCGCACCCACGGATATTCCTGTTGAATTGACCGCTTGGATAACCATGATTGAACCTCACTCTATAAGGAGGACGAAAAGTCGGACCGAGAAGGTTTCCCCTGTCCGACTTTCATCCTACCGTGTCGCCCCGCTTACTTCAACAGGGTCAGTACCGCATTGGGCATGGCATTGGCTTGCGCCAGCATGGCCGTACCCGCTTGTTGCAGAATCTGGGTACGGGTCAAGGTCGCCGTCACTGCAGCAAAGTCCGTACTCTGGATCTGGCTTTGAGCCGCCGTCAGATTTTGCGTGCTGCTGGCCAGGTTGCTCACCACCGAGGTCAACCGGTTCTGGATGGCTCCCAGCAACCCCTGAGCACTCAGAACCGTATTGATCGCCCCATCGATGGTGGTGATGGCCTGCTGCGCGCTGGTCTGGGTACTGACATTCATGGCCGCGATACTGTTGACGGAGGAAGTGGTGGCGGCGGCTGTCGTCCCGGCAGTAAACCCGGCAAGGGCTGGGGCACCTCCGCTGAGGACGATTCCACTGGAACTGGTGCTGGTCAGGGTCACCGTGCCATTGGTAGTGCCCGCGCTCAGGCCCGTATCCGCCGCCAAAGTCGCATAAGTTCCATTTTGTGCCAAGGCGATATCGCGTCCATCCGCCGCCGTCAAAGTCACCGCTCCGGTGGTGGCGTTTGCTGTGGCAGTCACTCCAGTCTGCGCTGAAACCAGATTGATAGCCGCTGCTGCATTTGCCCCTTCACCCGCCGCATTCCCTCCTGCGGCGACTGCGCCCACATTCACCCCATTGATACTGAAGGAATTGGCAGCCACCCCACCGAACGCCGTCGCAGCCGCACCCGTGACAGTGGTGGCATTGGCCGTGGCAGTCACCCCGGAATTGGCGGAGACTGCATTGATGGCATTGGCGATAGAATAAGCGCTGTCAGCGGTTTGTCCAGGCGCCGCCCCGGCCACCGAAGCACCGACCTGAATCCCGTTGAGCGTAAGCGCACCCGCAGTCAAAGCACCGGTGGTTGCCGTTCCGGTGACAGTGGCTTGAAAACTGGATCCCGCACTGCCCAGTTGGGAAGTCTCCATACTGGAGATACCGGACAACTGAATGACGGAATTGGCGGTGTTGTTGGCCCCCACCTGAAAGTTCTGAGCGGTGAAAGTGCCGTTGAGCAGGCTCACCCCGTTGAATTTTGTGGACAGGGCCACGCGCTGGATTTCCGCCGAGAGTTGCTGGACTTCGGCGTTCATGGAGGCACGGTTGGCATTGGAGTAGGTGGCGTTAGAGGATTGCACGGCCAGACTGCGCATGGTCTGCAGGTTGTTGATGATGGACTGCATGGCGCCACTGGCGGTCTGAGCCAGAGAGATGGCATCATTGGCGTTACGGGTGGCCTGGGCATACCCGCCCAACTGGCTGCCCATGACGGTAGCAATGGCGTAGCCAGCGGCATTGTCCTTGGCACTGTTGATGGACAAACCGGAGGACAGTTGCTGAATGGCAGTGGCCATTTGGGTCTGGGAGTTGCTCAGGTTTTGCTGCGCCATCATCGAGGTGATGTTGGTATTGAGGTAGATAGCCATGATAAAGCTCCTTATTGGTTGATCCTGGCGCAGGCCTGACTGCCTTGCTCCTGACTCGGTGACCGGTCGGAATGACTGGTCCTTTGATCCAGTTATCGGACAACCCCGGAGAAACTTTAGGAAGATTTCATGCTTCTGCCTTGATCACACGATTCTTGCCGGCAGCCTTGGCCTGATACATGGCCTGATCAGCGCGCCCAATGACTTCTTCGGCGGCTTCATTCAGACCCCGTATGGCCACGCCGGCACTGAAGGTGATGATGATTTCTTCCCCGTCGTAGACAAACAACTTCTGGGCCAGCAAACGTTGCAGACGTTGCAGGATATCCGTCGCTTCATTGATATGGGTGGCTGGAAGGACCACCAGAAACTCCTCTCCCCCATAACGAGCCACCGCATCCGTGGGACGCAGCGCGGTCTTGATGGTTTCGGACACATGCATCAGCGCCAGATCTCCGGCCTTATGACCCAGAAGATCGTTGAAAAGTTTGAAATTATCAATATCCAGCAAACTGATGCAAAGCGGCGATTGCGTGCGGTTGGAACGGGTAATCTCCCGCTGCAGTACGTCCTCCATCCCCCGGCGGTTGAGCGCACCGGTCAACTGATCTTCGCGCACCAGTTCACTGACCTGTTCCAGTTCCTGCTCCAGCAGACGAATTTTTTCCTGGGCTTCCACCGCCTGACGGCGCGCCACCATCAGTTCTTCGTGGGAACGCAGGGTACTGGCCTGGATGACGCGGGTATCCTGCATCAGGTCTTCCAGAATATGCCCCAATTCGGTGAGGTTGTCGGCCAGTCCGATCTTGAGATTATAACCCTCGATCTTGGCCTGATAATCCCCTGTGCTTTCGGTCATTTCCCCCATGCGATCGATAAAACTGGTCATCAGGCTCTTGAGGGTATCCTTGGCATCCGCCAGACTCTGCTTGAGAGAACTCTGTTTCACCAGGGCCTCGCGCAAATTCTTTTCCGCATCGGCAATACTGCGTTTGTCGAGGGGTTGTTCCATGATATCGCGCAAGATGGAAATTTGTCCGTGCAACCACTTGTCGTCTGCCACCAATTCCCCGACATTTTCCACCAGCAGTCGCAAGAGACTGAGCAGGCCTTCCTGGATCTTGACCTTGTCCCCCCCCCGCAATTCCATTTTGACCCAGAAATGGCGCAATTTCTTGGCGACATCCGTGACCTGATCCCCATTAACCGCCGCCCTGATCTGCGTCACCAGAATATTGATTTCTTCGCCCAATTCGGGTTGAAGCAATTTATTGCTTTCCAGCGTCTGAGCCAACAAATCACGCAAATGCGCCATGACCACCGGATCAATGGCCGTATCCATGCCACTCGCCACAGGCTGCACCGGACCACTGGACACAACCGGGGAAACAGGGGGGTTGTTTTCGATGGATTCGGGGGCTTCCCCTGAAGAAACCACCCCGCTCCCCCAGGAGCGCATCAGCCCCTGCAGTTTTTCATAGAGAAGTTCAGAATCATTGCCGAAGCGCGCTAATACGGTATTTACCCCTTCTTTCTTGCGGGAAAGGGTCATTCCCTTATGGGGCAAATCGATTTGTCGTAACAATTCACGAATCAATCCGCCCCAGGCCAGAGAAGGACGTACCTCTGCGGGTTCCGCAACAGGGCCGGAGGGAGGCACAACGGGCCGGAAGATTTCTTTGCCGCTGATTTCAGCGTAAAGACGGGCGTAATTCTCCGGAGTGGGGGACAGTTTTCGCGCCACCAGGGCTTTCAGGGTTTTACCCGCCAATTCGGCGGGGGTGGGTTCGGAGGCCATGATGTATTCTTGGGGGGGACACGTTTTTGGCAGCAAAGAGGGATTGTACTCCTGCTCAGTGCAGCCCGAAAAGGGTTTTGAATCCAACATAAACATTTCCTCCGCAGAATTGCCCGTACCCGAGAACCCCGATGAGGCCCACGATTCCCGAGGTGACCCAAAGGATACGGTTTCTGCGTTGCACCTGACGCAGCCTCGTTTCCATTCCCAGCACCCGTTGGGCCCATTGAACCTCGTTGATCTCAGCCGTGATGGTGGTGTGCAACCGTGCTTCCAGGGTTTGCTTCTCCCTGGCCCGGTTCAGAAGTTCCTGTTCTGCTTCGATGCGTTGTTCCGTTTCTTCCAGAGCACTCTGCTCCTGTTTCTGGCGCGCCCGAATCTGAAGCATCAGGACAGATTCCTCCTCCTGTCTCGCCCGCGCCATGCTCATGGCCTCCCGTGCTGCGCGCAAACGCTCCGTGGCCAAAATCGTGGCCCGTTCTTCTTCTAAAATCCGTGCATTATCGGCCTCGATGGCACGCAGGGCAATTTCCATTCGTCCTTCGATGGCTTCGATGGCCCGTCGTTCTGCCTGCTGTCGTTCTCCTTCCAGTCGCTTCAAATCCTCGTTGCGCGACTGTACCAACTGATCCACGGGAACCGCCCGCAAAACGGCTTCTGCACGCAGTTTGGCCTGTTCTTCCAGAAAAGCATGGGTTTCTGCCTCCACTTGAGATCGGGCTGCTCGTATGGTCGCCAACCCCTCTTCCAGGTCTGGTGACGCTTCATCCTGAAGCCAATGCCGCTGAAGTGCCATGCTCATGATCATCCCCCTTTATTTTTCTTGCTTACTTTCGACCCACCTGTAAAAACCCCGCCTCTGACAATTCTTTTGCCAACGCAGCATAATCTGCCGCTCCCCCACTATGCGGGGCATAACGAAACACATCCTGACTGACGGAAGGACTGGTGGCCAATGCGACGTTTTCCGCAATTCTGGTTTTACAGACAGTCTCTCCGTAGCGTTCACGCAACTGGCGATCCACCTCAAATGCCAACTTGCGGCGCGGATTGAATCGGGTTACCACGATTCGTCGCGGGTAGATCCGTTTGAGACGTTTTTCCAGCACGTCCAGAGCGGTAGAAAGCCGAAAGACTCCCTGCAGTGACAAATAGTCGGCGGCCACCGGGATCAGGACGTAATCCGCTGCCAGCAACGCATTCAAGGTCAACACCCCCAGATTGGGACAACAATCCATCAGAATGGGTGAACGTTCACGCACCACGGCATTCATGCCTTTACTCAAGAGCGCGGCTGCCTTGGGGTCCCCCCCCCTGAGCGCATCGATCTTGGAAAGATCCGGGGAAGCAGGAATCAAGTCCCAGCCTGAGCGCGTCCTTTCGAGCAAATGCAGGAGGGGCGTTTGGTGTTGGAAAAACGCAGCCATCCCTGCTCCCGGTGAAGTCACCACCCCACTGGCCAAACTGAGGTGGCCTTGAGGATCGAGATCGAGCAACAACGGATTCGCTCCATCGCGCACCCAGGCAGCCGCCAGGTTGAGGCAAGTCGTGGTTTTTCCTACTCCTCCCTTCTGATTGAATACCGCAATGACACTCATGCCGCTCCCTTCTCGCTTCTGAAAACCCAATCCTCTGCATCACTGTAGTATGCAACTTGCCAGTCCACTCCGAAGGGGCGAAATGAAGCAGTTTTTCCGCTCAATCCGTTGAAAAGTTGTGTAGAATCCATAAAAAGCTGGTTCGGGCATCAGAATTCGCCTAAAGTTTTGCTCTGGGTTGCCGATAACCCAGCCATGAACAGTCTTATTGGGAGACTCCCGTGAAAATAGACAAACCCGTCAAATCTGCCCCCCCCACCCCGATCCAGGGCGGTTCAGGTCGAACCTCTTCTGCTTCAGCCCCGTCTTCCTCATCAGCGCAGGGAGCGCGTACAACCGGTGAAGCAAGCACCGCCGCTTCAGGAGCGGCATCCGGGACCACCGTTCATATCGGCGGAACCGCCACTCAATTGAAGGCAACCATTGCCGCAACCTCCAGCGTCGACCTCAGCAAAGTCGCAGCGGTACGCCAGGCCATCAGTGAAGGACGCTTTCAGGTTAACGCCCACGCCGTGGCCTCGGGCCTCATTGCTTCGGTCAAGAGTTTGATTCAAGCAAGCGGACACTGAGGCATTGATGTCAAGTTCTTCCATCTCGGTTTGGGAAGCGGCTCTGGATGAAGAAATTTCAGCACTGACACAATTTCAGGTACTTTTGGACGAAGAACAGGGATTGTTGATGTCCGGGGAAACCCTTCCGCTCATTCCCCTTGCCGAAAAGAAAAGCCGGCTTGCCCAAAGGTTGATCGACCTGACCACCTATCGCCGTGAGTTGGGGAACCCGCCTGTGGGTCACAGTTCAGATCGCTTGAACGACCTCCTGACCCAAACCCAAAAAGCCGAAACAACCAATCGAACCAATGGGGAATTGATTCAGATTCGCCTGCGTCACAACCAGCAAGCCCTGAAAATTCTTCAGCAAGCCGCCCAGAAAGCCACACTTTACGGCCCAGACGGCCAAACTCTGGCGCCCACCCCGGGATCGGGGCGGCCACTGGCTTCAGGTTGATCACTTTTCCCAATAGTTGCTCTGTTCCACGGGTTTGAGCGTAGGTGTCAAGACAGTGACGGTGACACGACGATTGCGGGCCCGATCCTCTGGAGAATCATTGGGCACAAGGGGATCGTTCTCTGCATCCCCTGCGGCAGTCAAACGCTGACTGACCACGCCATCATTGATGAAAAAACGCACGACCCCGCTGGCACGGGCAGTGGACAGTTCCCAATTGGAAGGATAACGGGCGATACTGATGGGAATGTTATCCGTATGTCCCTTGACCTCCACCGCCAGCCCCGTGGTATTCAATACCTTGGCCACCTCGTCCAGAGGGGGGTAGGCATTGGCCTGCAGATCCGCATCCCCTTCCTGAAACAGCACTTGCGCATTCAAGTCGATGACAATGCCCCGTCCGGTTTGCAGAACCCGCACCATACCTTGTTTTACCAAGGGTGCCAGCACGCTATCCAGTTGATGAAGCATGGCGCGGATACTGTCCTGCTGGCGGCGCTGAAGTTCGACAAATCTTGAATTCCGTTCATCGATCAATGACTTGATCACCGAGTCCTGCTCAATGACCAACCCCCCGGATGACCCTTGGCGAACACTTTCCTTGAATGCCGAATTGATGGCACTGTGGAAACGCGCATATTTCGACTCGTTCACCGCAGAAATGGCGTACATCACCACAAAGAAGGCAAAAAGCAACGTAATGAAATCCGAATAGGACACCAGCCAGCGGTGATCGCTATGATCCCGTTCGGCGCGACGGGAATGTCGCGCCAAATCAGGATAGATATCCCTCGAGTTTACCTTGGACAAAATGTGGATTCTCTCCGCTCGAAATCAACAACAAACCATCCACCACCATTTCGTAGGTGGCGATTTGCTGCTGAACCAGAAATTTCAGTTTATTGGCCACGGGGAAAAAAAGCAGGTTGGCAAAGCCCACCCCGTAGATCGTGGAGACAAAGGCCACCGCAATCCCTGAACCCAACTGGGCAGGGTCCCCCAACCGTTCCATGACTTGCACCAACCCTAACACTGCGCCCAGCATGCCGATGGTGGGCGCATAACCGGCTGCCTGTTCCCACATCCGCGCAGCGGGCCAACTCAGGCGTTCGTACCCCTGAATATCCACCTGCAGGGCCGCACGGATATGCCGCGCATCCAACCCATCCACCACCATCTGCAACCCCTTGCTGATCAGTGGGTCGGTTTGCCGCGCCACATGGGGTTCCAGCGCCAACAACCCATCTCGCCGCGCAATTTTGCTCCATTCCACCACCTGGCTGTGCAGTTCTACCGTATGAAACAGGGGTTTCCACCAAACCCAAGGCAGCATCCGCATCCCCAGAGAAAAAACATTCCAGGGGGTTTGCAGAAGAATTGCCCCCAGCGTCCCGCCCATCACGATCACAAACGCAGTCAACTGAAACAGGCTGGACAGGGCCCCCCCCTCCAGGGATTGGCCGACCAGCACCGCCATCACCCCGAAAATAAGCCCGAAAACACTCAGAATATCCATGCTCAGTGATGGCTCTTGAGACGGCTGCGCAGACGTGTTACTGCCTGGGTATGAATCTGACTGACGCGCGATTCACTGACCCCCAGCACTTCGCCAATTTCCTTCAAGTTCATCTCCTGTTCGTAATGCAACCCCATCATCAACCGTTCACGTTCCGGCAATTCTTCGATGGCCTCCACCAGAGCCATCTGAAAACGTTGATTCCCCAGTAAAGCCATGGGTTCGAGATCATGTCCAAACTCATGGCGATCGAAGAAAGATTCTTCCCCGTCCTGTTCGCGAAAATCTTCGTAGTACAGTAACTGCGCGCCCCGCGCTTCAAACAACAATGCCTGATATTCGATCAGACTCATCTCCAGTTCACGGGCCACCTCGGATTCACTGGGAGTCTTGCCTTGCCGTTGCTGAAGGCGGCTGATGGCCTGTTCCACACGTTTGGTATCACGCCGCAAATTACGCGGCATCCAGTCCGACTGGCGCAACTCGTCCAGCATGGCCCCCCGAATCCGTTGTCCGGCATAGGTCTCGAACTGCGCACCACGCAATTCGTCGTAACGTGTCGAAGCTTCCAGCAGACCCATCATTCCCGCCTGAATCAGGTCATCCACCTCCACGCTTCCAGGCAACCGGGTCATCAGATGGTGGGCAATCCGCTTGACCAGAGGCGCAAAGGTTTTCAGACAATCTTCCTTGTCTTCCAGACCTGCGGATGTGTACATCCTCACCTCCCTCTCCAGGCCACCCGCGTGTACCTCTCCCCCCATGAAAATCCGTCACTTTCATTCCCTTGAGCGGTGTTCTGGATTCGCACCGCCGGGTTCCAGGACAATATCTGAGTCCTGAGACGCATCAAGGATTGGGACAGGGATACCGAGGGCAACCCTCCCATCGTGTTAAAACGCCATTGTGTGTCATGAGTGGGTCTTTGGGCAAGGGGCAGGAAACCAAAATCACGATATTCCAGTCCGGCGGACTGAACCAAAGCGCGACAGCGTCCTTGCCATTCGAGCACTCGGTCCCCATTCGTCGCCCGGTTGATGACTCCCCCCACCGCCGTGGGCGAATGACGCAATAATTGCCCCAGGTGTTTTTGACAGGCCGACCATGAATCAGCTTCATCCACCACCCATAGAACAGAAGCGCGGATGTTTTCGTGAGGTCCCCGGATTCGTTGGGCCAGTTCCAGTGAGGCACCGTCCACCAGCACATGGGTACGCTGGTGTGCCAAGGCAACCAACCCCGACCAGGGCGCGGCTGCAGGCGTTGCCTTGACCCGCCCCAAGTTGAGATAATCCACCTGCGGACCAATCGACACCAGGGCTCGAACCCAGTCGAGATGCCCCGCCAAAACCTGTCGTGCATCGTAGCGCAAGCGGAGGTTAAGGATCCGACCCAAATGACGGGGTCCCAGATGTTCATCCAGCACCAACATGGACGAAGCGTGGTCGCCAATACACGCCAATCCTGCCACCACCAAAGAAGCGCCCGCCCCCGGACGACTGCCCAGGACAGTGAGAATTCGACAGTGCAGAGGTGAAATCAGGCGGCGCAGTCCGCTGGCCTGGTCGCGCGCTCCGAGGTCAGGCATGGCTCATGCCCCCATTCTCCAGGGAAAATTCCAAGGGTAACGTAATGTTATATCCCACCATTTCAAGGCTATTGAAGGTTGCCTGCAAAAGGGCCATGAGATTCGCCTCGCGCAGGTCTTCCGGAACCCGCTGTCCATTGGCAACATAGCACAGCGGCAGGCGATGGCGAATCGCCACATCCAGTACCCCTCCCATGGCCAATGCTTCATCCAGTTTGGTGGGGATACACCCCAGCACATTGGGCGTACGGTAGACCCGAACCACATCTTCCAGAGTATGCAGGTTACAGGTTGCATTGAGTAACAACAAGCGTCGCACGCCCAAGGTATCCAGTTGATCGTTCTGTTCCTGAACACGACCATCCCGCTGCCCCATGCCCATGGTATCCACCAGTACCAGATGTTTGTCACGCAATCCATTCAACGTCGTTTTGAGATCCGCCCCATCCTTGACCGTATGCACCGGAACCCCAAGAATGCGTCCGTAGACGCGCAATTGTTCATGGGCCCCCACGCGATAACTGTCCGTGGTCACGAGACCCACCCGATTTGCCCCGTAACGGACCACGGCCCGAGCCGCCAATTTGGCGATGGTGGTGGTCTTTCCCACCCCCGTCGGGCCCACCAAGGCAAAAACCCCACCCCCCCCCACGATCACCTCATCGCCGCGCAAGGAGCGTAAATTTCGCTCCAATACCTGCGTCACCCAACTCAGTCCGGCCTGTTCAGGCATCTGGTCGAGAATTTGCTCGGTCAAAGCCGAACTGAACCCCATCCGCACCATGCTGCGCTGAATCTTGCCTTTTTTGGTGGCGTGAACAGTGGGCGTTGCCATGGAAACCAGTTTGCCCTGTAAATCCGATTGCAACCGCCGAATCTCCTTCACCAATTGAGAGACATTCTCTTTTTCTTCATTTTTTCCTCCTTGCTCCAATTGGGCAAGGGCAGCGGGCGCGGCGGCCACGATTTCCACATGATCGCCCACCCGTCGGTTGGACAGAATGACGGCATCCTCTCCCATTTCCACCCGTACCTGACGTAACGCATCCCGTGCGGTCAGAGCCCTGATGGTTCTTGTTTGTGCATTCATACTCGTCCTCCTACCAAAGATGTCACTTTCACGGTTCTAAACCCTGGTACTTCATCCTGAGCAACCACTTTCAATTGGGGTAAAGTCCGCTTGAGAAAGCGCGCCAACAAATCACGCAATTGCCCCGGCACCAACAGAACCGTCGGAAATCCCATCATTTCCTGGCGTTCCGCCGCCAGTCGCGTCTCCCGTAACAGCGTATCCGCCAGACCCGGTTCGATGGCTTGCTGTAACCCCCCGGCTTGCATGGCCTGAGCCAGGAGATGTTCCAGTTCCTTGTCCATGGCAATCACCTGTAATTCCTGAGAGGCGGGGTAGAGTTGTTGAATGATTGCCGGGCCCAGAGCCACTCTCACCTGAGCCGTGAGGTAAATGGGGTCTTGGGACATAGGCACATATTTAGAAAGTGTTTCCAGGATGCTGCGCATATCGCGAATGGGCACTCCTTCATCCAGCAGATTCTGAAGAACTTTTTGCAATACGGCATGGGAAAGGACCTTGGGAATCAACTCCTCGGTCAATTTGGGAGCCGACTTGGCCACATGTTCCAGCAACTGGTGCAATTCCTGTATCCCTAACAGGGAAGCCGCCTGAAGGTGAATGAGGTGGCTCAGATGAGTGGCCACCACCGTACTGACATCCACCACCGTGTAACCCAGCGCTTGAGCGTGATCCTTGAGGGCTGCTTCCACCCAGATGGCAGGCAACCCGAAGGCAGGGTCCTGGGTGGGCGTTCCCTGCAATGTCCCCGTAACCTGCCCGGGGTTGATGGCCAGGAATTGCCCTGGCAATGCTTCTCCACTTCCGATTTCAGCACCTTTCAGGGTAATCCGATAGGCATTGGGGCGTAATTCCAGGTTATCGCGAATATGAATGGCGGGGGGCAAAAACCCCACTTCCTGAGCAAACTTGCGCCGCAACCCCTTGATCCGCCGTAACAGATCTCCATCCCGTTCCTTATCCACCAAGGAAATCAAACGGTAACCAACTTCCAGACCCAATACATCGATGGGGGTCACATCCTCCCAGGTGGCTTCCGGTGCCTCCAGGGAAACCGGAGTCGGAGCCGGCGGCAAGGCAGCCTGTACCGCCTCAAGACGCTGGCGTTTCCACAGCGTGGTGCCCCACCCGCCCAGAATGGCAGCAAAAAGCAGAAAAGCAAAGTGCGGCATGCCCGGCACCAACCCCAGGGCTCCCACGATAAGTCCGGTCAGCATGAGGACCAGAGGCTGGGTGAAGACCTGCCCCATCAGTTGCTGACCGATGTTTTCATCGGTGGATACGCGGCTGACCACCACACCGGCTGCAGTGGATATCACCAGCGAGGGGATCTGCGCCACCAGTCCATCGCCAATGGTCAGTAAGGTATAGTTCTTGGCAGCTGTGGCCACATCCAGATTATGCTGCAGGACCCCGACAATGAACCCTCCAATGATATTGATGAGCAAAATCATGATACCCGCCACAGCATCCCCACGCACAAACTTGCTGGCCCCATCCATGGACCCATAAAAATCTGCTTCCTGGGAAATGGTAAGGCGACGCTTACGGGCTTCTTCCTCGCCGATCAATCCCGCATTGAGATCGGCGTCGATGGCCATTTGTTTGCCGGGCATGGCATCCAGGGTGAAACGGGCACCCACTTCTGCGATTCGGCCGGCTCCCTTGGTGATCACGACAAAGTTGATCACCACCAGGATCAGAAAAACCACAATCCCCACCGCAAAATTCCCCCCCACCAAAAAGTGCCCAAAGGACTCGATGACCTTCCCTGCAGCATCAGGCCCGGTATGCCCCTCCAGCAAAACAATCCGTGTGGAGGCCACATTCAGGGACAGGCGCAGCAGGGTGGTCATCAGCAACACCGTCGGAAAAGCAGAAAATTCCAGAGGTTTCAGCGTATTCATGCTGACCAGCAACACCATGATCGAAACAGCGATGTTGAAGGTAAAAAAGATATCCAGCAAAAATGCGGGCAAGGGCAACACCATCATGCTCAATACCAGGATGATGAGGACGGGACCTGCCAATCCCTTGCTGCCCGCGCCTTTAAACAACCCCTGAACCGTCATCAATGCATTATTCATGAGGGACTCACTCGGCTTTCAGGATCAAGTTCCACGGGAACCGGAAGATTCTGAGGAGGGGGAGGAACCTCTCCCCCTTCCTTGCGCTGCCGTTGTAACTGGTAGGCATAGGCCAGTATCTCGGCAACTGCAAGATAGAGCGCTTCAGGAACGGGGTGCTCCATCTCGGTATGGGCATACAAGGCTCGTGCCAACGCAGGTGCCTCCACCACAGGGATGCGATGCGTGGCAGCCGCCGCACGTATGCGTTCCGCCACCAGATGAACCCCTTTTGCCACCACGATGGGCGCACGCATGACGCCCTCCTGATAGCGCAGAGCCACCGCATAGTGGGTAGGATTGGTCACCACCACATCCGCACTCGGGATCTGGCTCATCATGCGCCGACGGGCCCTTTCACGTTGCAGATTCCGGATCTTGCTCTTGATCTGGGGATCCCCTTCGGTTTCCTTGGACTCTTGTCGAATCTCTTCCTTGGTCATACGAAGTTTACGATTGTGCTCCCACAATTGAAAGGGCACATCCACCGCTGCCACCAGCATCATTCCTGCCAACATGGCCAAAAAGGATTGGCCCACCAAGGTCCCCATCTGAAGGGTAGCGGAAGGAATGGATAACGCGGGAAGCATCAGGGTCTGGTCCAGATAGTGCCACACAGCCCAGATCCCTGCCCCACCCACCACCACTGCCTTGGCAATGCTTTTAACCAATTCCACTCCCCCCTGGGCAGAAAACATGCGCCCAATACCAGCCAGAGGGTCCAGGCGGGAAAAGTTTGGTTGCAACGGTTTGAAACTGAACAACCATCCATTCAGCAGCAGGGGAGAGAAAATTGCCGTGATCAGAAGCAAACCCAAAAAGGGCAAAAACACTTCCACGGTTTCCAGTGACAACCGTGAAAACCGCTCCATCATGCGAACGGGATCCGTGGCCACCCCCGCATCGAAACTCAAACCCTGGCGTACCAACTTCAGCAAGGATTGACGCATGTGTTCGCCCATGAACCACAACCCCCCCCCTCCTGCCAACAACGCCATGAAAGTGGACAGTTCGCGGGAACGGGCAACCTGACCTTCCTCCCGCGCCTGATCGAGGCGTCGTTGCGAAGGTTGTTCGGTTTTTTCGAGGTCGCTCTCGCTGTCCATGGAAACTCTCTGAAATTAGAAGGGCCTATTCAACGCACCATTATCCAGAGGGGAAGTTACTCTCAAAGGCAGGAACAACCGGGGATTTACCCTGTCATTTCTCCAGACGGTGCAAAAGCGAGACACTTTCCCTCTTGAAAAAAATTTTTATTTTTTTTCAAAAAAACCCTAAAGTTTTCCAAAAGCCTGCCGATAACCTATTCATAGACGATGCAGAACATCGCAATCCGTTGAAAATATTTGATTTTTTATTTTACCCGCTTTTTTGCTCCCGACAGCAAAGCGGGCGTTTTTGTCGCCCATAGGTTTTATTCCTACGGCAAATTCATCAAATTGCTGATTTATTCTCCTTTTCGCGCTCGGCACAATGGGTCCCATCGTGACCTGTGGTCACCGGTGCACCCCAACCTAAGGAGAAGTTCCATGAACCCTACCCAATTACATGAAGAAATCAAGGACACCAACCTTTCCTATTTGATGCTGGCCCAGAATATGATCAACCAGGATATGGCTGCTGCGCTCTTCCGGTTGGGAATCAACGCAGAAATGGCGGATTTGATCGCCAGTTTGACGCCTGCCCAGTTGATTAAAATGGCTGCTTCGAATATGCTGGTGTGTCGCTTGCGTTTCGATGAGAACCTGCTCCTCAATATGATCACCGACCACACCAAAGACCGTCTCATGGCTCTGCCCCATGCAGCCATCCTTATGGCCGGCCAACCGGCTGAACAACTGGCCTTTTGATCTCTTGACCGCTCCGCGCAGCATCGTTGCCGAAGCCCAGGAAGTACAATGGGCCATCGAATTGATCGAGTTGGGCGCTCGCCTTCAGTTGCTGCAAGAAGAAACCCATCTGAGCCGCGAGCGGCTGTTACGACTGTATCGGGAAGTTGCCGGACACTCTCCTTCCAAGGGCATGCTGCCCTATTCCACCGATTGGTTCATCACCTGGCAGCCGAATATCCACGCCTCCCTGTTTCTTGGAATTTACCGCTACCTCGAAAAGAATATCGAACTCCCCTCTCTTGAATTGCTCATCAAGAGTTATCGGCTCTATCTCGAGCAAAATGTCATCAGCAAGGAAGAAAACGTTCTCAGCATCACCCGCGCCTGGTTTCTGCTCCGTTTCTGCGCTGCCGGCATGTTGACAACGGCTCCCTGCATTCGTTGCAACGGGGAGTTCGTGGTCCATACCCACGATCTGACCGCTGATTTTGTCTGCGGCATCTGCGCCCCTCCTTCCCGCGCAGGGAAAACCAAAAAACTCCTCCCAAAACCAGTTTTTTCCGAACCTTCCCTGTAAAGTTCAAAAAAATTAGTGGAAAATCCCGCAGACAGGATGCGCTCGCGCTCAATTCATGGTTGAATGGCGCCTTGTAACCCTCCAAGAATTTATAACGTATCTGGAGCCTTTCCATGTTTGTCATCATCGGCTATGTCGTCGTTCTGGGTGCCGTGTTCGGAGGTTTTGCCCTAGGCGGAGGGCATTTGGGTGCCCTCTTCCAACCCATTGAATTGCTCATGATCGGGGGAGGCGCCCTCGGTGCGTTTTTTGTGGGCAATACGGGAAAGGCGGTCAAAGCCACGTCCAAAGCCCTTCCCTCCGTATTCAAAGGGGCAAAATACAGCAAAGAAACCTACATGGAGTTGATGGCCCTGCTCTATGAGATCCTGGGAAAAATCCGCAAGGAAGGACTGATGGCCGTGGAGGGTGATGTGGAAAACCCCGAGCAAAGCGCCCTGTTTTCCAAGTATCCGAAAATCCTGGGCGATCACCACGTGATTGAATTCACTACAGATTATCTGCGCATCATGGTCAGCGGAAACCTGAATGCCATGGAGATCGAAAATTTGATGGATGTGGAAATCGAAACCCATCACCATGAGGCGCTGGTACCTGCCCACGTCATCTCCAAGCTTGGTGATGGATTACCCGCTTTCGGGATCGTGGCCGCCGTGATGGGCGTGGTGCATACCATGGAATCCGTGGGAGCCCCTCCTGCCGAGTTGGGCATGCTCATTGCACATGCACTGGTGGGAACCTTTCTGGGGATCCTGCTGGCCTATGGGTTTGTGGGACCTCTGGGGGGCCTACTGGAACAAAAGGCCGAAGAATCCACCAAGATGTTTCAAACCATCAAGGTGACCTTGCTGGCCAGTCTCAACGGTTATGCCCCCGCCATGGCGGTGGAATTCGGACGCAAAGTACTCAATTCTCCCGAGCGTCCGGGTTTTACCGAGTTGGAAACCCACGTCAAACAGAAACGCTGATCCTGAGGAACCGGGTCGATGACCGCCGAAGATAAACGCCCCATTGTTGTCAAACGCGTCAAGAAGGTTGCGGGAGGAGGCCACCATGGGGGAGCCTGGAAAATCGCCTATGCGGATTTTGTAACGGCCATGATGGCGTTCTTCCTTCTGATGTGGTTACTGGGTTCCACCACCAAGGGAGATTTGCAGGGGATCCAGGATTACTTCAAAACTCCCCTGAAAGTTGCCCTTGCCGGAGGCTCAAGCAGCGGGGACAGTTCCAGCATCGTGACGGGCGGAGGGAAAGACCTGACCCGGAGTGAAGGACAGGTCAAGCGAGGCGACCATCCCTCCACGAAAAAAATCATCACTCTCAAAGCCACCGATGCTGACTTCAAACGCAAGGAACAAGCCGAGGAACTGGCCAAACTCAAGGAATTGAAGACCAGAATCGAAGGGGTCATCGCCCACAATCCCAATCTGGAGAAATTCAAGAACCAGATCCTTCTGGACATCACCAGCGAGGGATTACGCATTCAAATCGTGGACCGCCAGAACCGCCCCATGTTCCGTGTGGGGAGCGCCCAACTGGAATCTTACACCCGCGATATCCTCCGGGAAATCGGTAAAAGTCTCAATGATGTCCCCAATTTCATCAGTTTGTCCGGTCATACGGACGCGCGTCCCTATTCGGTGGACATGAAGGGAGCCAAGGGCGGATACAACAATTGGGATCTCTCTGCCGACCGGGCCAACGCATCCCGCCGTGAACTGATTGCGGGAGGCATGGATCCCGACAAGGTCCTGCGTGTCGTCGGACTGGCATCGGCCGTCTTGCTGAATAAAGACGATCCCGACGACCCGACCAATCGGCGCATCAGCATCATCGTCATGAACAAACGGGCGGAGGATACGGCACGCCATGACGGAGGAGTCATCCAGGTGGAAAATGGCGTTCCTCCGGCACCGCCAGTCGTTCCCCCTTCTCCGGCGGTGCCGGCCCCCTCCATTCCTGTCAGCCCGGCACGCTGATTAAAGTTTTCTGCAAAGAAGTCGTTATCCCTTATCATGAGGCACAACCCTGCTCAAAGACAGTGAACCAAGGATGATCCATGTCTGAACTACTTTCCAAAATCGATGCCCGAACCAAGTTGGCGGGAAACAATAAGCTGGAAATTCTGATGTTCACGTTGGGGATCAACCCCCGAACCGAACGCCGCGAAACTTATGGCATCAATGTCTTCAAGGTACGCGAGGTACTGCGTACCCCACCCATCACCCGCGCCCCGGAAATGCCCGAGACAGTGGAAGGAATGGTCAGTTTGCGTGGCCGGCTGATCCCCGTCATCGGCTTGGCCAAGTACATCGGCATTCCGCTCGAAACCATTCCGGACATCATGATCATCACGGAATACAATGGCCATACCCAAGGGTTTCTGGTGGAATCGGTGGATACCATTCTGCGTCTCGACTGGTCGGCCATGCGGGTTCCCCCGGAAATGGTGAATACCCCATTGGGGGGTCTGGTCACCGCCGTCACAGAACTGCCAGACGGACGACTGGTCATGATGCTGGATGTGGAACGGGTACTGGCTGAAACCGCACAGTTGGGTGAAGACGAATCCATCTACCGCAATGTACAACCCCTCGGTTTGAACAATCATCGTGTGTTCTATGCCGATGATTCCTCCGTTGCCCGCAAACAGATTGCCCGTACCCTGGAAGCCATGGGAGTAAAGGGCATCTCGGCAGTCAATGGTCGTCAGGCCTGGGACGAGTTGCGCCACATGGCTGACCAGGCAGAAAGTTCCCACACGCCTCTGAAGGATTTGCTTCACCTCATCCTGACCGATGTGGAAATGCCCGAAATGGATGGCTACATGCTGACACGCAAGATCAAGGAAGACAAGCGCTTCACAGGCATCCCGGTCCTCATGCATTCCTCCTTGTCCGGCAGTTCCAACCAGCAACTGGGCAAAACCGTGGGAGTGGACGAATATATTTCAAAATTTGAACCCAATCGTTTGGCGAGCACCCTGACTCGCCTGCTGAAAGGCGCGGAGGCCCCATGACTTTTCAGAATCAGCCCCAAACATTTTCTCCGCTGGGGGATGAACTACTGGATACCGTAGATGCGCGGACCAATCTGGCAGGATCCAATAAAATGGAGATCCTGCTGTTTTCTCTGGGTACGGAAGAAAAGTTCGGCATCAATGTGTTCAAGGTGCGCGAAGTCACCCACGCCATGAAGGTCACCCGTACGCCCAACATGCCCGCAGGCGTTTCCGGCATCGTCAGTCTGCGCGGACATATCATCCCCGTTCTGGATCTGGTCAGTTTCATGAAGTTGGAAAATGCTCGTGCGCACGAGCGTAGCACCATGCTGGTCACCGAATACAGTCGTCACACGCTGGGGTTTTTGGTCGCCAACGTGGACCGCATCATCCGCGTCGACTGGAGTACCGTCCGCGCACCAGAAAATGATTTCTCCGGCAGCGGCGACAACCTCATCAATGCCATTACCGAACTCCCCACGGGAGAACTGATCTCCATCGTGGACGTGGAACAGGTACTGGCCTCTGCTTTTGGGGAAAATGTAGTGGGAAATGTCCCTAAAATAGAAAGTGGCCATGAAAAGTGCGTCTTTTTTGCGGATGATTCATCTGTTGCACGCAAGACAATAGCGGAATTGCTGGATAAAATGGGAGTCAAACATTTGCGTGCCAATAACGGACGGGAAGCGTGGGAGCGCTTATGTGGCTTGGCGGACAGTGCTTCCCATGGGAAATACCCCTTGCGCAATCAGATCCAGGTGATTCTGGTGGATGCGGAAATGCCTGAAATGGACGGGTATGTGTTGACGCAACATGTGAAAGCGGACAAACGCTTTGACGAAATCCCCGTCGTCATGCATTCATCGCTTTCGTCACAAGCCAATCGAGCCATGGGAAGCCGGGTCGGAGTAGACTATTACGTTGCAAAGTTTGACACGGCCATGCTGTCGGAAACCTTGCGTCCCTTGCTGAGTTGAATGATGGAGAATAAGCGTGGTTGATGCCAACCTGAAATTTCTGGTGGTGGACGATTTTTCCACCATGCGACGAATCGTTCGCAATCTTTTGAAAGAATTGGGCTTTACAAATGTGATCGAGGCAGAAGATGGGGTAGATGCCCTCAACAAGTTGCGCGCCGGAGATATCGAATTTGTGGTGTCGGACTGGAATATGCCCAATATGACAGGGATCGAATTGTTGCGTGCCATCCGCAAGGATCCTTCCCTCAAACATCTGCCTGTACTCATGGTCACGGCTGAAGCCAAAAAGGAAAATATCATAGAAGCTGCCCAGGCAGGTGCCAGTGGCTATATCGTCAAGCCTTTCACCGCGGCCACAATGGATGAAAAGTTGAAGAAAATCTTTCAGAACATGAAGAAGTGAGAATGCCATGAGCATCCAAGACAACGATGACCTGGAATCCCTTTTCGACAGCATCGTCGCTGCCCAAAACGGCATGAATAGGGAAACCAAAGAAGATGAGAACGGTTGCCCTACCTGTGACAATACCGAAAAAGTGTTCAATGAAATCGGTCAGTTGACCCGGACGCTCCATGACAGTTTGCGCGAATTGGGATTGGATAAAAGTTTGGAAACCGTGGCTTCATCCATTCCCGATGCGCGCGATCGTCTCGGCTATGTGGCTGCCATGACCCAACAGGCGGCAGAACGAGTGCTCAATGCCACAGATGCTGCCCAACCCATCGTAGAGAAAATACAGTTGGATTGCAACCAATTGGCCAATGAATGGCAGTCACTTTTCGAGGGTAAGGTATCGGTGGAACAATTCAAGGCTCTGGTCACCCGAACCCATGCCCAACTCTTTGAAATTCCAAAACAAACCAAGGCAATCCAAACCTTTCTCATGGAAATCGTCATGGCTCAGGACTTTCAGGACTTGACGGGTCAGGTCATCAAAAAAACCCTGGAAGTCACTCAAAACATGGAAAAACAACTCATCGCCCTACTGGTGGAGAATGCCCCTGCCATGTCCCGTGTAGATGAAGGATTACTCAATGGCCCTGTTGTGGGAACGACATCCGGACGCAGTGACGTGGTCACGAGTCAGGATCAGGTAGACGAATTGTTGGAAAGCCTGGGATTTTGACATCATGAGCGACTTTTCCGGAATGGAAGAACTGCTGCAAGATTTTCTTCAGGAATCTTCAGAACTGCTGGACGATGTGGACAGCAAACTCCTGATGCTTGAACGGTCCCCTAACAACCACGGTTTGCTTAACGATATCTTCCGAGGATTTCATACCATCAAGGGGGGTGCAGGTTTTCTCAATGCCACGGAGTTGGTCACGCTGTGCCACCTGACGGAAAACCTTTTCGATCGCCTGCGTAACGATCAACTAACCCTTGATGCCAGCATCATGGATGCCATCCTGTCCGCCACCAGCGAAGTGCGTCACATGTTTGGCGCACTCTCTCAAAATACCCAGCCGTCCTCAGCACCGCTTTCCATCACCCAGGCGCTGGAAGCCATTCTGGAAGGGAAAAATTTAGCGAAGGCCTCACCACCACCTGCCGCCCCATCCGCAGCCCCACCCCCCGGCCCAGACTGGAATGCCTTGTTTGCGGCTCTGACTGCCTCCGGAACTTCCCCGGAACCGTCCTCACCCATGGTTCACCCGGCTCAGGACAAACCCACCGTAAACGTTCTTCCTACTCCGAACATCGACCCGCCCCTCGATGCTCCTCAGGAAATCAAAAGTTACGGACGACGCGCCACCGACTCCCTCACCAGTGCCAGCCCCAGTGGACGAAGGGAGGCAGAGAACGTCAAGGAAAACACCATCCGGGTCGATACGGAACGCCTGGATCAAGTACTCAATTTATCCGGAGAAATCGGTCTGACCAAAAACCGTTTAAATCAACTGCGCTCCGATATTCTATTGGGTAAACAGGATCCCAACACCCTGCGCGCACTTGATGAAGCCGTCAATCAGTTGGATATGCTGGTGGTCAGTTTGCAAAATTCGGTCATGAAAACACGCATGCAACCCATCGGCCGCTTGTTCAAAAAATTTCCCCGTTTGGCGCGGGATCTGGCACGGCAGTTGAACAAGGAAGTGGAATTGGTTTTAGTCGGGGAAGAAACAGAAATTGACAAAACCATGATCGAAGACTTGAATGATCCACTGGTTCACTTGATTCGTAATGCGGTGGATCATGGCGTGGAATTACCCACTGAACGCACCAGTTCAGGCAAACCCGCCAAAAGTCTCATCCACCTGCAAGCACGTCAGATTGGCGACCACATCAATATCGTCATCGCTGATGATGGCAAGGGTATGGACCCCGAAACCATTCGCGCCAAGGCCATTTCCAAGGGCCTGATCAGCCCGGAAGTCGCCAGCAGTCTGGATGAAACTCAGTGCCTGGAACTCATATTCCTGCCTGGATTCTCCACTAAAGATCAGATCTCCAGTGTTTCCGGACGAGGAGTGGGGATGGATGTGGTCAAAACCAACATCAAGAAATTGAATGGCAATGTCACCATTCGTTCTGAGGTAGGCAAGGGATCGGAACTGACCATTTCTCTACCACTGACCCTGGCCATTCTGCCCGTTCTCATGGTACGCATCGGTACCCAGTCTTTTGCCGTACCGTTGTCTCTGGTACGCGAAATCATTGCCCTTGAACACAACCAAATCCAGCATGTAGGTGGAAAGAGCACCTTGGTCGTGCGGGGAGAAATCCTGCCCATGGTGTCCCTGGCTCAACTCCTCCATTGGGAAGAATCAAACCAGGCCCATACAGGTGTTCTGATGCAGGTGGATAATCAAAGTTTCATTCTGTCGGTGGATGGATTTGATGGTCACGATGATGTCGTCATCAAATCTCTCGATACCTTCCGCCCCAACGGAGTGGCGGGTGTAACCATGTCCAGCGATGGAGAAATCGTGTTGATCCTCGACATCAAGGAACTTTTTGGTTTGACGGGGGGGATAGTTTCCCACTGAGGCGTTCTCGTAGCGCCACACAGGGGTCCACACGGGGCTGCAAGGGGACCTCGAAAGTATCATCGTATACGCCTACCAGTTTGGGGTCGTGCATCTGTTCGGGTTCCAGTACCGCCACGCTCACCACCCGTGCACCCGGATCCAGTTGCTGCAACCACTGCGGAACCGCCGTATCCTTGCGCAGATGCCCGTTCCCCGCCAGCAAGATCACGGGCTTGCCCGTTTGATGGTGCCAGGCCACCAGGCTTTCGGCCATGCTGCGATCACGGGCCAGTTGCGCAGCCACCATGCCGGGTAACAGAGTTTCCGGCAACAAGTGGCAATGTCCTTCACGTATTTCAGCGGTTAAAATTTCCTGCTGGTGGGCACTCCAGTGCAATGGTCCGGAAGGCAGAGGATCCTTGCCTGTCATGAGTTTCATCAGGGACTGACGATCCAGGTTGGTCGCTCCCAGCGGCCAGTGTTGATTTACCGCCAGAGCCAGGGCAGGGGCATAAAAATCCCAGTGCCAGCCCTTGAAGTCAAATCCTCCGGCTTCTGCCACAGAACGCAGTGCCGGATCACTCTGGACCACGGGCCCCTGAACTCTGTCGTCGGCCTCCGTGAGTGCGGCTTGGCGCGCACGATCCAACTGTTCCATGGCCAGAACGAAACCCCCGCGCTTGGCCAGAGATTCCAGCCAATGCTGACGCAGTGCATGCCCGGCCTGATTGTCATGCACCTCGCCCAGCAGCAGGTAATCCGCCACCCCGACGGAATCCGGCAGTTCAGAGGACTTTTCCGCAGTCAATACCTCGTCACAATGAAAGCCGACGGGAGTCTGGTTCAGCGTCAATAAACAAAGGCGGCGTGTCTGACCCTGTACATTCTTTTCTGTCAGACGCCATTGCCCCCCCTCCGTCCGTTCCATGAGCAAATAGCCATAATGCTGGTCGTTGTAGGACTGTGCCACCCGCACCCCCGGTGCCACTTCGTTGTGGCCAGGCACCCAACCCGGGAAAGGGGGTTCAAGCATGGATCCACCGAAACCGGCAATCAAACCAAGGGTTGAGATTCCCTCGAACCGGGATAATTCAAAGGTATGAATATGCCCCTGCACCACCAATTGAACCCCAGGGGGGGTCCAGTCGGGATAATGATGTTCGGCCAAAGCCTCACTGAGTTGATAATTAGCCGGTTCGTACCCCACCAAAGGCAAGTAACCATACCCCAGAACCGGATGGTGAAGCGTGAGCCAGTTCTGGGTTGAACGTGCCGTCAATCGGGCAACCTGAGCAAATTGACGGAAGTAGGTTTCCACTGCAGCATTGCCTGGGCGTGGTTTCTTTTCCGAAACGGCGGTGGAGTCCATCACGACCCACTGCAATCCATCCCCCAACAAAACCCCATAGGGAGGATCCGGTGCTTCCTTGGTTCCGCCTGACACAGAACAGGAATGAAGGGGATCATAGGGAAAAGGGTCAAGATAACGAAACCATCCTTGTCCCGCCCGGGCACAGGACTCATGATTGCCCCGCACCACCACCCAAGGGGCGGCTTCCAGCAAGGGAGCCATGGGTTCGAAAAAATCGGCCTGCCACACATCTTCCCCATAACCATGGGGCGTCCCGGCACAGCCACTGGCCAAACAGGGACTTTCGCGATAGGCATAGTCGCCCACGTGCAATACCAGATCAGGATGTTCCGCCGCCGCACTGTGCGCCACCTGAGCCAGCGGCCATTGAAGAGGGTCATTGCAAGACTGGTAAAAACCGGGCCATTTGATCCGACACCCCGTATCCCCCAATACCACGATCTTGCGCGGAGAATGATTCAGTGCGGGTAAAATCCGCCCCTGCCACTGCACGGAGGCTGCCGCCGGTATGTGGGTGACCTCGCAAACGCGCTCGGGGAAGATCGATCCCGGATGATCGTCACGGGGCTCCAAACGGGGGCCGACACGCAAATCCATGAGACGGGGCTGTCCATCCACCACGAGCGTTGGGCAGGTGGCGGCGGTGGTCAGGATCCGGATGGTACTCTGTCCTTCCGGTCCCAACTCACGAAAAATCCGGTCCACCGATACCGCCCCTTCTTCCGCTGCCCACCCCAACCCAGGGCAAACCAAAAGAAAAACTCCCGCCCAAAAATACGGTCCCATCCCGCCGCACTTTCCAGCCCCATCCCAATTCACGCGCCGCCTCCCAAAAACAGTTGATACGCAGAATTACGGGTTTCATCCACCCAAGGGTAACCCAGGATATTCAGGAAGTTCTGAAAAGCTTCCTGATCCGAGGGAGGAACCTGCAACCCCACCAATACCCTCCCGTAGTCGGCACCATGATTACGGTAGTGAAAGAGACTGATATTCCAGTGAGCACTCAGGCGGTCAAGAAAGCAGGCCAAGGCGCCGGGACGTTCGGGAAACTCGAAGCGGTACAGTATTTCATGCTCGGCCTGGGGGGCATGACCACCCACCAAATGACGAATATGAAGTTTGGCCATTTCGTTATGAGTCAGGTCAAGGGTGCGAATACCCTGGGCTTGCAAACGATTCAGCAATTCCGGCAACTCATCGGGCTGAGCCAAAGAAACCCCCACAAATACATGGGCCTGCTGATGATCCGCATAGCGATAGTTGAATTCCGTCACCGCCCTTGATCCCAACAGAGTGCAGAACTGGCGAAAACTACCGGGACGTTCGGGAATAGTGGCAGCAAACAAGGCTTCCCGTTGTTCACCCAACTCGGCCCGTTCCGCCACAAAACGTAGCCGATCAAAATTAAGATTGGCACCACTGGCAATGGCCACCACGGATTTGCCCTGCCATCCCGCCCGTTGTACAACCTGCTTGAGTCCAGCCACTGCCAAGGCTCCCGCTGGTTCAAGTACAGCGCGGGTATCGTCAAAGACATCCTTGACTGCGGCACAAAGTGCATCCGTATTCACTGTCACCACTTCATCCACATATTTCTGGCACAAACGAAAAGTTTCCTGTCCCACCTGGCGAACCGCCACCCCATCGGCAAATAATCCTACCTGATCCAGCATTACCCGTCGCCCTGCCGCCAAAGACTGACGCATGGCATCGGAATCCTGGGGTTGTACTCCGATGATACGAATCTCGGGACGCAGTTGCTTGACCAGAGTTGCCACCCCCGCAATCAACCCTCCTCCTCCAATGGGGACAAAAATCGCCTCCAGTGGCGCTGAATGCTGGCGCAGGATTTCCTGTCCGATGGTACCCTGTCCGGCAATGACCTCGGGGTCATCATAGGGATGCACAAAAGTTAGTCCTTCCTTTTCCACCAGAGTCAGTGCGTGTTCGTAAGCCTCCGAGTAAGATACCCCTTCCAGTACCACCTCGCCTCCCAGGGCCTGCACCGCTTCCACCTTGATCCGCGGTGCAGTGACGGGCATGACGATGAGGGCGCGCACGCCCATGCGCTGCGCAGCCAGAGCCACGCCCTGGGCATGATTTCCGGCACTGGCGGCAATTACTCCCCGCGCCAATATCTCCGGCGCAAGACTGGCCATCTTGTTGTAGGCCCCACGCAATTTGAAGGAAAACACTGGCTGCAGATCTTCGCGCTTGAGCCAAAGCACATTGCCCAACCGGGCGGAGAGACGCGGCAAACGCTGCAAAGGGCTTTCCGTGGCCACGTCATACACTCGACTGGCGCGCAGGATGCGTTCCAGATAACGATCCGTCATGAAATTTTCCTCACTCAATACCCGAAGATTAACAAACTTTACGGCACTCCCCCACTCTAACCGGGAATAAAATGGAGAAACACGGTTGAGTCTGTCACAAGTTGCAGTTATGCTGGGGGTTTTCAGGGAGTATTCATGAATCAGGACGAACTCAAGAAAGCGGCTGCCCAGGCCGCCCTCGACCACCTTCCCGACGATGCGGTCATCGGTGTGGGCACCGGTTCCACCGTCAATTTCTTCATCGAGGCCTTGGCTGCACGCAAGCATCGCATCGCAGGGGCTGTCTCCAGTTCAGAAGCATCCACAGCACGCCTCAAGGCAGCCGGCATTCAGGTTTTCGACCTCAACAGCGTCAACGATCTCCCCGTCTATGTGGACGGAGCTGACGAAATCACTGCAGGTCTGGCCATGATCAAAGGCGGAGGGGGTGCGCTCACGCGGGAAAAAATCGTGGCCGCCGTCGCCAGAAAATTCGTCTGTATTGCGGATGAGAAGAAACAGGTAGCACTTCTGGGCAAATTTCCTCTCCCCCTTGAAGTGATTCCCATGGCACGCAGTTATGTGGCGCGCGAAGTGGTCCGTCTGGGCGGACAGCCGATCCTGCGCGAGGGATTTACCACCGATAATGGCAATATCATCCTGGACATTCACAATCTGCAGATCCTCGATCCTGTGGAAATGGAAACACGGCTGTCTGCCCTCACCGGAGTCGTGATGTGCGGCCTCTTTGCACGCCGCCCGGCGGATGTACTGATTTTGGCCACGACCTCGGGAATCCGCACTTCAACACGTTAATTTTGCGGAGGTTTACCTTGCATCAAGAACACATTGCCAAACAGTTTGATGTAGAACTCGAGAATGTCCGCGCCAAAGTCCTGCGCATGGGCGGTTTGATCGAAGAACAGATTGAATCGGCGGTCAATGCATTACAGGACGGCAATGTCTCCCTGGCCCGCCAGGTCATTGAAACTGACCGTCGGATCAATGGACTAGAGGTGAGCATCGATGAAGACTGTACCCACATCATCGCCCGACGGCAGCCTGCAGCGGGCGACCTGCGCCTGATTCTGGCCATCATCAAAACCATCACCGATCTGGAACGCATCGGTGATGAGGCAAAAAAAATGGCGCGTATGGCCATCCTGCTCCATGACAGCGACCGTCTACTCCAACCTCATCTCCCCGTGGATCTTCGTCATGCGGCTCATTTGGCTGTGCAGATGCTGGGACATTCTCTCGATGCTTTTGCCCGTCTGGATGCCACCACCGCTGCCCAGGTATTGCGCGATGACCGCGACGTGGATGAGTCCTTCCGGGGCATTCTGCGTCAACTCATTACCTTCATGATGGAGGATCCACGGACCATTTCCAATGCCATCGATATCCTGTTTGCAGCCAAAGCCGTGGAACGTATTGGAGACCATGCCAAAAATATGGCGGAATACGTGATCTATCTGGTTAAGGGCAAGGACGTGCGTCACACCTCCATGGAGGAGGTGGAACGCACCGTCATCAGTGATTCCTGACCCTCATGACTGAGGAGGGGGCACATAACCGGAGGCCTGCTCTGCCCCCTCCCCGAAAAAATGAGCTTCCATTTGCTGGGCCAGATACTTGCGGGCTTCCGGATCGGCCAGATTGAGACGATTTTCATTGATCAGCATGGTCTGATGACCCAGCCACTGTTGCCATGCTTCTTCCGAAACCTCTTGATAGATTCGTGCCCCCAAGGCCCCTGGGTAGGGCGGTAAATCCAATCCCTTGGCTTCTTTTTTCAACTTGATGCACTGCACGGTTCGGCTCATGATTCACCTTCCTGATCGAATGAAAAGAGCATGATACCGGAAACCCGTTCAACCCAGAGGCTTGACGAATACTTTGGAACGGCGCCGGTAGTTGTACATCTGCTGCCGCTGAGGGGGGAGGTCATGCACGCCGGTTTCCACAAAGCCCCGTTCCGCAAACCATTGCCCGGCCCGTGCGCTCAGCAGAAAGAGGTGCTTCACGCCCAGAGCACGAGCCCGTTCTGCCACATGGCTCAGCAATACGTCACCCCGTCCCTGACTGCGAAACTCGGGCATCACTGCAAGACAGGCTAGTTCTGCACATTCTTCCTCGGGGTAAGGGTACAGCGCCACACAACCGATCACCCGCCCATCGTGCAACAATACCGTGAAACGGTCGATTTCGGTTTCCAGCAATACTCGATCGCGCTTGACCAGAGCACCTTCCGCCTCCAGCGGTTCAATCACACTCAGTAGTCCCGGCACGTCTTCCAATGTCGCAGAACGCAACACATCCTTGATGTCCGGCGTGACCAGGGTCCCGATCCCCTGCGACGTGAACAGTTCCAGCAATAGTGCACCATCCCGGTGACGATCCAGCAGATGGACGCGCGCCACGCCCTGACGACATGCCCGCACCGCACAGGGCAGGTAATACCCCACATCCTCGCCCTGCGTACCGGGATGCCGAAGAATTTCTTCGGCTTGTTGGGCCGACAACGTCCCGATCAACTCGCCGGAGCCATTGACCACCCCGGCGGCATCTGTCAAAAAAATCAGTTTGGCGGCCTTCAGAGCCACTGCGGCGGCGGTAGCCACTTCTTCCACGGTCAAGTTGTAAATCTCGCCCGTTGGTGAGTAGCCCAAAGGAGGCAGCAACACAAACTCTTCGTCCTCCAGACGGCGCTGAATCCCCAGCGCATCGATCTTGCGTACGCGACCGGTATACTGGAAATCCACGCCCTCCACCACGCCCACCGGACGAGCCGTGACAAAATTTCCCGTGGCCACCCGCAGGGCAGCGCCTGCCATGGGCGATTCGGCCACACCCACCGAAAGCAAGGCACTGATTTCCACACTCAGCGTCCCGGAAGCCTCGATCAGACACTCCAGCGCCACGGCATCGGTAACCCGAATACCTTCCACATAATGGGGCACATGACCCCGTTGCGAGAGTCGTCCTTCCGTCTGTGGACGGGCTCCATATACCAACACCAGGCGTACGCCCAAACTATGAAGAAGGTTGAGGTCATGGGTAAGTGCCACGAATTTACCATCGCTGACCACCTCCCCACCAAAAGCCACCACGAAAGTATGACCCCGAAACCCATGGATATAGGGGGCAGCAGCCCGAAACCAGGCCACGAAGTCCTGACTGTTCTTCATCGATAATCCCCTAGTTGCCCAAGCGTGATTCTATCAACCCTTGGTCAGATCACAACGTCCAGTCCTCGTAACGGGACTGAAGAGTTGCCAGTACGGCCAATGCAGCGGTTTCCGTACGCAGGATGCGGGGGCCAATGCGCCCATCCACGAACCCTGCCTGATGGGCCTGGCCTATTTCTGCCGCACTCAATCCCCCCTCGGGCCCCACCAGCAGAATCACGGTTCCATCCGACAAGGCTGGATCCGCCCGCCCTGGCTGTCCCTCCGGATTCAGCAGGAGGCGAAGCCCCAGTGCGGGAAGTTTGGCCCAACAGTCACGCAGCGCTCCAAAAAAGCGCAGTTCTGGCACTCGATTGCGCCCACATTGAGCACACGCCGAAAGAATGACCTTGTGCCAATGTTCAAGACGCCGTGCCTCGCGCTCTCCCTTCAGGCGAATCACGCTACGTTCCGTCGGGGTCACCCACAGGGCAGTGGCCCCCAACTCCACGGCTTTCTGAAAGATCCAGTCCATTTTTTCGGTGGCACAGAGTCCCTGAATTAAAATCGTCTGGAGGGGTGACTCCCGTTCCACAGAGTCGAAAACTCCCGCTGTCACCTCCACGCGGGGACCTTCAATGGTCAGTATCCGGGTACGGAACTCTCCCCCCTGACCATCGAACAGCATCAATTCCTCTCCCTCTTCCATTCGAAGTACCCGCACCGCATGGTGTGCCACTTCACGGGGCAACGCTCCTCCTTGCACCAAAAGGATACGGTCAGGACAATAGAAACGCGGGAGGCTCATCCTCCAGGACCTCTTTGATCAAGACAAAACACGGTCATGCTATCATGCCCCGTTAACCCACCACCGGCAGCATATGCGGTGCCTGCTCCAGCAAAAACGCCTTGAAAGCCCGCGCCACCGGGGACAGGCGTTTGTCCCGATGATGAACCAGATTCCAGTCGCGGATAATGGGCAATCCAACCACCGGTAATATTTTGAGTCGTTTGGTTTCCAGTTCCAACGTAACCGAATGTTCGGATAAAAAAGCAATCCCCATGCCAGCAATCGTGGCCTGCTTGATGGTTTCGTTGCTACTCATCTCCATGCGCGGATGTATTTCAACTCCATGGGCCAGCAGGAATCTTTCCAGCAACTGACGCGTACCCGACCCTTTCTCGCGCAGTAAAAAATCTTCCCCGGCCAGGTCCGCCACTTCCACGGTTTTTTCCGCAGCCAAGGGGTGCGTGGGTGGAGCCACGATAATATGGGCATTGCGGGCAAAGGGCTCCATCACCACGCCCATCTCTTCCGGCGGCTGTCCCATGATGACCAGATCCACTTCGTTATGGTGCAACTGCCGAACGATTCCCGCCCGATTCGATACCGACAATTTCAATTGGACCGCCGGATACAAGACACAGAAGCGAGACAGAAGCGTAGGGGCAAAATATTTGGCCGTGCTGATGATGGCAATGTCGAGACGACCACTGATTCCCTCGCGCAAACTTTCCAAGGCTTCCCGGGCATCCTTCAGTTGACGCGCAATCACCCGCGCATGCTGGTAGAGTTCTTCTCCCGCATGGGTCAGAAAAATTCGCTTACCCATCTGTTCAAACAGAGGCATCCCCACAAAATCTTCCAACTGTTTGATTTGCATGGATACCGCAGGCTGAGTCAAATGTAACTCTTCGCTCGCCCGTGAAAAACTGAGCAATCTGGCCACCGCCTCGAAGATTTGTAACTGCCGAAAGGTAAAATGCATGCCCACCCCTGATGACAAACCCATCATAAAGCCTTCATAATATCAGTGCAATTTATCTATAATAGGGGGAAAGAATCACCGTATTCCCCCACCATTGTCAACCCTGAGGAGAAATCACATGGCTGTTCGCGTCGGTATCAACGGTTATGGTCGCATCGGTCGCAATGTATTGCGTGCCCTGTACGAGACCGGTAACAAGCAAGGTATTCAGATCGTAGCGATCAACGATTTGGGCAATTCTGAAACCAATGCTCATCTGACCCGCTTTGATACCGCCCACGGTCGGTTCAATGGAGAAATCTCGGTGGAAGGCAACGCCATGGTCATCAATGGCGATCGCATCCCGGTTTTTTCTCAACGCAACCCCGCTGAAATCCCTTGGGGCAGCGTGGGCGTGGATGTGGTTCTGGAATGCACTGGTTTGTTTACTTCCAAGGAAAAGGCTTCGGCCCACCTGAAAGGCGGCGCCAAAAAAGTCGTCATTTCCGCACCAGGCGGGAACGATGTGGATGCCACCGTGGTATATGGGGTCAATCATCATGTTCTGCGTTCCGACATGACCGTCATTTCCAATGCTTCCTGTACCACCAACTGTTTGGCCCCCCTGGTAAAACCGCTGCACGAAAAAATCGGCGTGGTCAAAGGCTTGATGACGACCGTTCATTCCTACACCAACGACCAGGTGCTGACCGATGTGTACCATTCCGACCTGCGTCGGGCCCGTTCCGCCACCATGTCCATGATTCCCACCAAAACCGGGGCGGCAGCGGCCGTGGGTCTGGTTCTGCCCGAATTGAACGGAAAACTGGATGGTTTTGCCGTCCGAGTCCCCACCATCAATGTCTCGTTGGTGGACCTGACGTTTGAAGCCGCACGGGCCACCACCGTGGAAGAAATCAACAGCATCATGAAGGAAGCTGCGGGTTCAGCCGCCTTGAAGGGCATCCTGAACTACAACGAAGGACCCCTGGTTTCCGTGGATTTCAACCACGATTCTGCTTCCAGTACCTTTGATGCCACCCTCACCAAAGTTTCCGGCGGAACCTTGGTCAAGGTTCTGTCCTGGTATGACAACGAATGGGGCTTCAGCAACCGTATGCTGGACGTCACCGCTGCCTGGATGGCAGCATCCTGACTCGTCCATGTTTGATGCATCAGCCCTGTTTCTCTGAAATTATGGGCTGATTTTTTGAATTTTTTGAATTACCACAGGAAATTGTCATGAGTATCCTTCGCATGCAGGACATGGATCTTGCCAAAAAACGTGTATTGGTGCGCGTTGATCTCAACGTACCCCTCAAGGAAGGCCGTATCTCCGATGACACGCGCATCCGTGCCAGTCTGCCCGGGATCCAACACGCCTTGAAGGCAGGAGCACGCCTCATGTTGATGTCCCACTTGGGCCGTCCCGCAGAAGGCACTTTTGATGAAGCCCATTCCCTGGCGCCTGTGGCTCAGCGCCTGTCCGAACTTCTGGGGCAACCGGTGCCTCTGATCCGGCACTGGCTCGATCACCCCCTGAATGTCGAACCGGGTCAGGTGGTCCTGCTGGAAAATGTGCGCTTCAACGTGGGCGAAAAAAAGGACGATGACACGCTGTCCAAAAAAATGGCCGCCTTGTGCGATGTATTCGTGATGGATGCCTTCGGCACCGCTCACCGCGCCGAAGCTTCCACCCATGGAGTGGCCAAATTCGCTCCGATCGCGTGTGCCGGCCCTCTGCTGGCAGCGGAACTGGATGCCCTGGGACGCGCGCTCAAGGAACCTGCCCGCCCCCTGGTGGCCATCGTGGCAGGATCTAAAGTTTCCACCAAGTTGACGGTGCTTTCCACTCTGTCCCACAAAGTCGATCAACTGATCGTCGGCGGTGGAATTGCCAACACCTTCTTGCTGGCCGAAGGCCACAAGATCGGCAAATCCCTGGCAGAACCTGACCTGGTACCGGAGGCTCGTAAAATCATCGATTCAGCACGGGCACGGGGCGGCGATGTGCCCATTCCGGTGGATGTAGTCACTGCCAAGAAATTCGCTGAAGATGCTGAAGCCACCCTGAAAAATGTGGATGCTGTAGTTGACGATGACATGATTTTTGATATCGGTCCAAAAACGGCCGCGCGCTTGGCGGAGATCATTAAAAACGCCGGTACCATCGTGTGGAACGGTCCTGTGGGCGTGTTCGAATTCGATCAGTTTGGCGACGGCACCAAAGCCTTGGCCCTGGCCATTGCTGAATCCAAGGCCTTCTCCATCGCCGGAGGGGGAGACACCCTGGCCGCCGTATCCAAGTACGACATTGCCGACCGTGTGTCCTATATCTCCACCGGGGGCGGCGCTTTCCTCGAATTCCTCGAAGGACGAGACCTGCCTGCTGTCAAGATCCTCGAAGCACGAGGACAATAACCTGTCGCATCGGAGCCCTCCGCAGGGAGGGTTCCCTGCGCACAAACCAAACAGACTCGGGCTACCCATGAGATAATCATGGCTTTATCGCTGGTGGAGTTCGAATCGTGGTACCAGACCCATTCCCTACCCCTCCACTGCCCACAGGAGTTGTCATTCAAATGCAGCGTCGTACCAAAATTGTCGCCACCATCGGTCCCGCCTCCAGTTCTCCCGAAATCCTCGAACGCATGATCCTGGCCGGGATGGATATGGCCCGCCTCAACTTTTCCCACGGCACGGAAGCAGACCACCGCGCACGAGTCGAAACCATCCGAACCTTGGCCAAAAAACTGGGCCGAACGGTGGGTATTCTGGGTGACCTGCAGGGTCCTAAAATTCGGGTAGGCAAGTTTCAAGACAACAAAATTCTTCTTCAAGCTGGCGCCACCTTCATACTCGATGCGGATTGCCCTTTAGGCAACCAGGAACGGGTCGGACTGGATTACAAGGAATTACCCCAGGACGTTCACCCCGGTGACGCCCTTCTTCTGGATGATGGAAAAATCGAACTCTGCGTCACCGCCGTCATCGGCAATGAAGTTCACACCATCGTCATTCAGGGAGGCACCCTGTCCAACAACAAGGGCATCAACCGTCGAGGCGGCGGATTGACCGCACCCGCACTCACCGATAAGGATCGGGAAGACATCAAGTTGGCCGCACGCCTGAAGGTGGACTATCTGGCCGTCTCCTTCCCCCGTTCCGGTGCTGACATGGATCAGGCCCGTGCGCTTCTCACTGCGGCGGGTGGCCAGGCCCAGTTACAAGCAAAAATCGAACGCGCTGAAGCCATCGATGCCCTGGAAGACATCATTGCCGCCAGCGATTCCATCATGGTGGCGCGGGGAGATCTGGCCGTGGAGGTAGGGGATGCCGCTGTGCCCGCCCTGCAAAAGCGCATGATTCGCCTGGCGCGCCAGATGAACAAAACCATCATCACAGCCACCCAGATGATGGAATCCATGATCTCCAGCCCAGTCCCCACCCGCGCAGAGGTCTCTGATGTGGCCAATGCCGTGCTGGATGGAACGGATGCCGTCATGCTCTCTGCCGAATCGGCCGCAGGGCAATATCCGGTGGAATCCATTGCGGCCATGGCGAGAGTCTGCACCGAAGCAGAAAAACAGGAAATGCTCCCGACGGTGGAACGGGGGGCTTTCGACCCCGTGGATCGTATCGAGAAGGCCGTGGCGCGCGCGGTGATCCATACCACCCGTCACCTGAACGTCAAGGCAGTGGCCGCTTTGACCCAGAGCGGAACCACGGCTTTGTTGATTTCTCGCTCGGATACCCCCGTGCCGATCTATGCCATGACCCCCTCCGAAGAAACCCAGCAGCGAACCACCCTGTACCGGGGAGTTTACCCCGTGACCTTCCATCATAGCCATCTTGAACCTGCGGCTGTCATTGCCGAAGCTGAGGCTGTACTGCTCAAGATGGGTGCCGTCGTGGAAGGCGACTTGATGCTCTTGACCATGGGCGAACCCATTGGCAAGGCAGGGGGGACCAATACGATGAAAATCATACGGGTGGGAGAGCATACTGCATGAGTGACGCCGTTTTTGAAACGACCATCACTTCCTTGCCCTTGATTGCCCGGGGCAAGGTGCGGGACATCTATTCCGTGGGAACTCAGTACCTGCTCATGGTAACCACCGATCGCCTGTCCGCCTTCGATGTCGTCCTTCCTTCCCCCATACCAGGCAAGGGAAAGTTACTCCAGACCCTCTCCAACTTTTGGTTCGATCATTTCAAGGACATTCCCAACCATCTCACCGGAATCGACCCTGAAGACGTGGTCACAGAAGCCGAAAGAGATCAGGTCAGGGATCGTGCCATGATCGTCAAACGTCTCAAACCCCTGCCTTTGGAGGCGGTGGTACGGGGTTATCTGGAGGGATCAGGCTGGAAGGACTATCAAATGACTGGAAGGGTTTGTGGCCTCCCTCTCCCGGTGGGATTACAGCGCGCCGAAAAACTCCCTCAACCCATTTTCACCCCGGCCACCAAGGCGACAGCGGGCGATCATGACGAAAACATCAACTTTGAACGAATGATTGCTTTGGTCGGAGAACCGCGTGCCGAGGAAGTGAAACGTACGGCCTTCAAACTTTATTCTGAAGCCGCACAGTACGCCGAAGATCGCGGCATCCTGATCGCCGACACCAAGTTCGAGTTCGGACTCGATGATCACGATCAACTGACCCTCATGGATGAGGTACTCACGCCAGACTCCTCGAGATTCTGGCCCAAGGACAGTTACCAACCCGGCACCAGCCCGCAAAGTTTCGACAAACAGTTCGTCCGCAACTGGTTGGAAACCCAACACTGGAACAAATGCCCCCCTGCCCCCGCCCTTCCCGAAGAAATCATCCTGGGTACCTTGAAGCGGTATCAGGAAGCCGTCACCGCCCTCACGCACGCTTGATCTGTCCTCTCCCCCAAGCCGGTTGTCACGTCAACAGTGAAGTCCGTTCAGGATCCGGAAAACGGACAGTAAACCGGCTTCCCTGCTCCTCCGTACTGGCAACTTCCAGGGTCCCGTGATGCAGGGTGATGATCTGGTTCACGAGGGTAAGTCCCACGCCTGTTCCACTGTGCGAACTGACGTTGGAACCACGGAAATATCGTTCGAAAATATGAGGACGATCCCGCTCTGGAATGCCGATGCCCTGATCCGATATTTCAATCACCAGAGTACCGTCACAGTCCTGCGCCTCAAGCGTAATGGAACTTCCCGGTGCCGAATATTTGACAGCATTAGATAAAAGATTGCCAAATGCCTGATGAAGCAATTCCACATCCCCGGTGAGAAAAAAACTTAAATTTTCCAGGTGTTCCTGAAAATTTCGATCAGGAGCCATTTCACGATATTCCTGGCACAAACGACGAAGCAACTCCTTGATATCCAGTGATTGCGGATGAAATGGTGGGGGTTCGGCAGAATGTTTGGGGACATCCAGCAAACTGTCGAGAAGGGTGGTCAGGCGCTGGGTGGCGCGCCGGATCTTGAGTGCCCGCTCTCCCACTTCTTCAGGTCCAAAACGCTCACGGGCGTTATACAGGCGCTGAGCATACCCATCGATCAGAGCCAGAGGCGTTCGAAATTCATGGGAGGTCATCAAAACGAAATTATGTTGTTGCTGAGTCATTTCCTGAGCTTTGGCCAGAGCATCTTCCAAACTTTTTGCCTGTTCAGCCAAACGTGCCTGACTGGTCAACAGGGCTCGGGCATTGTCCCGAAATACTTGCACAGAACGGGCCATGACACCAATTTCATCGCTCCGCTCAACCCCCTGAATGGGAACTTCTGTTTCCTTGTCTGCAATTCGTTGCATACTCTTTGCCAAATCGAGTAACGGATTGGAAACAGAGCGGGTAATGAAACCAATGGCCGTAAAAAGCAGCAATCCTGCGGTCAAAATGGCCGCCACGATCCAGCCGTTGGCATCCCGATAAGTGGCACTTTCCCGTTCCACGGCATTTTTAGCCCCCACCAGATTCCACTGCGTCAATTGTCCCAGTGTTTCACTGGCCCGGTTATAAGCGGTGCGCGCATCGGTGCGGTATAAACGAATCGCTGTGCCACTTTCAAGCGGCAACCTTTGTTCCTGCTTCACCAACCGGTGATAACTTCGCCAGTGAACCAGGAAATCCTGATACAGCCGATCTTCCTGATCATCGTGACGAATGCGCTGGTATCGCACCAGACTATGGGCAATGGAAGCATCCAGAGAGTCCATTTCGTGCGCACTATCCTGACGTTCTGACAACGTATCCGACAGCAAGAAACTGCCCTCAGCCGCACGAAAATCCGAGGTATCGTTGTTGAGATCCCCCAGAATGCGCGTGGATTGCAGCCAGCGGTCACGAATCTCTGCCGTCACCCGATTATAATCATCCAACTGACGAATACTGAACGCGCCCAACCCCACGACCAATAAAAGGAAGAGGGCGTAGGCCAGGGACAGGCGTGTGCGCAGAGAATGAAAACGCACGGTTTATCCGGGCACAGGATCTGAGCCAAGCACTATTATCAACCCTTGCCCCCCTTATTTCCCTTAAATGATCTCAATCCACAGCCCCACCGTATCCGATAAACACTTAAAACCGATTGAATTTTAACAAAAATCTTATATTGATAACGAAAATACCCCATCGCTTCGATGGATTGGTGAATAAAATTCATCATTTAATAATAAAAATGAATTTTACTTATCCCGTCACCCACTCTTATAATACAACCATTGATTCTAAGGATAGAACAATAAACTATTAAGCCCCTTCAAAGGGCTCGTCTCTCACAATAAATTTTATTTGGAGTGAATACCATGAACAATGCGCGCAGAGGAATGTTGGGCTTCATGACCAGCGGTTTGGCAACCCTGACGTTGGTTGGAGGCGGAACGGCAGCGCATGCCGAATCGATCTCCACCCCCTTGAAGACCTTGATCCCTGAGGGAACGCCGTGGTTATCCCTGTTAAACAAATCCTTGGAAAAAACACCCCGACGTCGGGATTTCAAGAGCGTTCCCATGATTTTGACCCGCCCCGAAGAATGGGATGATGAGGCCTTACGCTTGATTTTCCAGTATCAGGGACAGCACAAACAGGTTTTCGACAATATGATTCTGGATGGCCCATGGCTCAATTTGATGAGAAATGCCCTGAATACCCAAACATGGGCTTTTGGGCACAAGGACTTTCTGGTGGTATCGGGCACCCACGGACCCGCTCATTTGGCGCTTTACGATGACTATATTTGGGAAAAATATCAACTGTCCCAACTGACCCAGGGAAAATTCAAGGACAACAGTTTCTTGAAAGTGCCTGCCGCCGCCCAGGCGGATCCCACCCAGTATGAGGACATCACCGGCGTATTCTCGCCTCTGGATAACAGTATTCCTGTGCTGCAAGCCCGTGGCGTGGTTTTTCTGGCTTGTCACAATGCCATCTTTGAGTTAGCCACCCGGCTACACAAGACAGAAATCAACCCTGACCATCGATCCATCCCCCAATTGGCAGCCGAACTCACCAACCATCTCATTGATGGTGCGGTATTGACCCCTGGTGTAATGGGAACAATACCTGAATTGGGCGCACGGGGTTTTTATTACGCCAAATAGGAGAACATCCATGAAAAAAAACAAAATTCATTTCATTATTAAAACGATTTTACTGCCCCTGCTGGGCGGTATCACCTTGACCGCGCAAGCCGGGGTGAATCCGCCCTGGAGCGAGGGGAGAAACAACCCCGTGGTTCAGCGTGGACTGGAGTTCACCGTCCCTGAAGTGGACAATCTTCCGGACTTTCATGGGGATCCCATGGGTGCCCAGTTGTCGATTTTCGTGGGCGGCAATTATTTCTTTGCCATGGCTCCCTTGGTGACTGCCTTTGAAGAGGAATACCCTGCGCTGAAAGGAAAAATTTATTACGAGACCATCCCACCGGGACTACTGTTCGATCAAATACACCAAGGGGGCACCATCACGGTGGGCAACATGACCTGGACAGTCAAGGCAGACGTCTATGCAGCGGGATTGAAACGGGTCAGCGCGCTGGATAATGATGGTCTGTTGCAAAGCCCCGTGGTGTCCTACGCCACCAATCAACTGGCCATCATGGTCCCGAAAAACAATCCCGCACATATCCAGACACTGAGCGATCTGGGCAAACCCGGGGTAAAACTGGTCATGCCCAATCCTGAATTCGAAGGAATTGGAAGGCAGATCAAAGCGGCTTTGATGAAGGCAGGGGGCCCCGACCTGGTTCAGGAAGTTTATGTCCATAAGGTCCATACGGGAGAGACCCAACTGACCCATATCCATCACCGACAAAGCCCGATGACACTGATGAAAGGGCTCGCAGATGCCGGAGTCACCTGGCAATCCGAAGCGATTTTTCAGGAAGAAACAGGAAATCCGATTACCCACGTGGAGATTCCCGCCACACAGAACGCCACCGCAATTTATGCAGCGGGAGTGGTAAAGGGTGCGCCCCATCCACAGGCGGCTCAAGCCTGGGTCGATTTCCTGAAATCCCCCAAAGCCCAGGCCATTTTTGCACATTATGGTTTCAAACCTTATCCAGAGGCCACGGATAAGTCGTCAATCCTTCGATGAAGAGAGCGTGACATGTATAAAACCAAGTATTTTGAACATGGAAAAGCATCTCTCAAGGCTCTCTTGTTTCTGCCCCTGGCCTTTGGCACCCACGCCGAAACCTCCCTCTCCCAACCCCTCATCTCTGCCGGGGGAGAGGGCAGCAAATTCAGTGGAGCCGCCTGTGCCGGTTGTCATGGAAACGAAGGCGACGGGAATGCCGCAGAGGGAATACCGCGTTTGAGGGGACTTTCCGCCACGTATCTGAGGGAACAACTGCAGGCCTTCGCCTCCGATGAACGGAAAAATCCTGTCATGAACTCCATCGCCCAAACGCTCTCTACCGATGGCATCACCCATGCTGCCAACTACTATGCGCAGTTACCCCCTCTGTATCGGCCTCTGGGGGTAAAGGCCGAATCCGACAACGAACTGGCCACTCATGGCCGCTGGGGTGAAAACATTCCATCCTGTGATGATTGCCATGGCCCCGAAGGGAAGGGTGTGGGCGAAAACTTTCCGGCTTTGAATGGGCAACCTGCACTTTATCTGGAAAACCAGTTGCGGGCCTTTCAGAAGGGCAGTCGCCCCCCAGGCCCCCTCCACTTGATGGAGAATATTGCAAAAAAACTGTCGGATGCCGATATTCGAACCATTTCACTCTACTATTCCGGATCAACCCCCATGACCACAGGAGGTCAACCGTGAAATACCTGATGACCCTTGCTCTGTTGATGACCAGCCTCACGACCTTGGGAAACAGCCTGCCCGACGGACCTCCTGAGGGAGGGGCTTCTATTTTGCCCGCAGACCACGATATTCCCAAGGATGAATTTGGAAAGATGGTGCGCCAGGGGCAATTGATTTTCTCCAACACCGGTCAATTCGCAGGGGCCTATGTGGGCAATGATTTAAGTTGTCGGAATTGTCATCTGGACCAGGGTCGCAAAGCGGGATCTGCGCCTTTATGGGCTGCATTCCTGTCCTACCCCGCTTATCGAGCCAAAAATCACAGGGTCAACACCTTTGCCGAACGTTTGCAAGAGTGCTTTGTCTACAGCATGAATGGCAAGGCTCCCCCCTTGGGTGACCCTATATTGGTGGCTTTGGAATCCTATGCCTACTGGATGGAGAAAAATGCAAAAATCAATCCTCTATTGCAGGAACGAGGAATCCCTCAAATCCAGAAACCCGGCACTCCTCCCAGTTACGAACGAGGGAAAACCGTCTATGCGAATAATTGTGCGCTCTGTCACGGAACCAGTGGTCAAGGGAGAAGAGCCAATGACGGGCACATGGTCTTCCCCCCTCTGTGGGGAGATCGCTCTTTCAACTGGGGAGCCGGAATGGCTCTTCTGAACAAGGCCGCCGCCTATATCAAAACCAATATGCCCCTGAGTTTGGGAGGATCGCTCTCCGATCAGGATGCCTGGGATGTGGCTTACTTCATGGACGGACACAATCGTCCCCAGGATCCACGATACACCGGTTCTGTGGATGAGACACGGGCCTTATTTCACCGTACCCAGAATTCTCTCTACGGACATCTGGTTGCCGGTCATGTGTTGGGAAATGACCCGGTATCCAAAAACTGAACCGCCCATCGATGACTCATGAAGATTCCTGATAAAGTACGTTTTCCATCCTAAAAAACAGTCTCTCCTCATTCATTGCCAACTTCTGGACGTTGATGAAAATTCTTTGTATCGAAGATGATCGTGAAATGGCTGATTTGATTGCTGAGGAGTTGCAGGATCGAGGAGTCACCGTCCTCCTGACCTATGATGGTCAGGCTGGCCTCGAGGCCATCGAGCGTGGGCGCCCGGATCTGGTGCTGTGCGATATCGGCTTACCCATGCTTTCCGGATTCGAGGTGTTGGAAAAAGTCCTGGTCGCAGTGACCAACCCCCCGACCTTCATTTTTCTGACGGCCCTCACCGACCGTGAAAGTGAATTGCGCGGACGACGACTGGGTGCGGATGACTATGTCACCAAGCCCATCGACTTTGATGTACTGTACGAAATCCTGCGTACACGTTCAGGCCGGGCACGGGAAAACACAATCCCCTTCGTTGGGGTGGAACTGGCAGAAAGGGAGCGGGAAGTACTGACCTGGTCGGCGCGTGGCAAAACCTCCAGTGAAATTGCCCTGATTCTGGGACTGTCCAAAAGAACAGTAGATTTTCACATCGATAACGCCCGCACCAAACTGGGGGTTGCCACTCGCATCGAAGCCGCGATCCGGGCAGCCAGTCTGGGCCTGATCACACCCTGATCCCTGCTTTTATTCGTCGAGTTTAAGGGTATTATCCATCGGTTTGACCCGAGGCTTGCCTCGCCTCTTGTCAAGAAACACCATCTGCAAGGCAGGAGCCACCACCAACAACATGATCGGCCCCAGTAACATCCCCCCCACCACCACCATGGCCAGGGGACGTTGCACCTGACTGCCAATACCGTGCGACAAAGCCGCAGGAAGCAGTCCGATACACGCCGACAGCGCCGTCATGAGAAGTGGCCGCATACGCTTCTCAGCCGCCGTAAACATGGCTTCCTCTGCGGGCATGCCCGAATTCACCAAGCCATTGAAGTAGGTCATGATGAGAATACCGTTCATGACCGAAACCCCAAACAGCGAAACAAAACCGATAGCTGCCGAGACACTCAGATCCAACCCCGTCAAATACAAGGCAATGACCCCCCCCGCAGCCGAGAAGGGAATGGCCACCAGCACCAGGAGGCTGTCTCGCACGGAATTGAACAAGCCATAGAGCAAGATCAGAATCAGACCTAAGGCGATGGGAACCACCACAAAAAGCCGCTGTTTGGCCTGCTGCAATTCATCAAACTCTCCGGCCCACTCGATCCGATACCCTTGTGGCAAGGGAACCTGATGCGCAATGGCCTGCTGGGCTTCCAATACCGTACTCCCGATATCACGTCCGCGCACACTGAATTTGACCGGAATGAAGCGCTGGTTTTTTTCGTGATAGATGTATGAGGCACCTGTATCAAGAGAAATATTCGCCACTTCACTGAGGGGAATATAGGCATTGGTTCCCGTTGGAGTTTGATAGGCCACCTTCAATTGACGAATCGAATCGATATTCTGTCGAAACTCAGGGGCCAGTCGTACCACCAGGGAAAATTGCCGATCGCTTTCCATCAACGTCGTGGTCTGGGCACCGCCCAAAGCGGCTTGAACCACCGTATTGACGTCGCCTGTATTGAGCCCGTAACGAGCGGCCCGCACCCGGTCCACCACAATATTGAGATTGGGTTGTCCCATGACCCGAAAAACGCCCAGATCCGCAATACCCTTGATCTTGGCCAATTCATCGTGTACCTGATTAGCCAATTTTTCCAGTATCACCAAATCCGGACCCAGGATCTTGACCGAATTGGCCCCTTTGACCCCTGACAGACCCTCTTCAACATTATCCTGAATATACTGGGAAAAGTTGAATTCTATCCCGATGAATTCCTGCGCGAACTTCTTCTGTAACTCCGCCACCAACTTTTCTTTGGTCACCCCGGCTGGCCAGTCTTCCATGGGTTTCAGAGGTACAAAAAACTCTGCATTCCCAAAACTGGAGGCATCACTCCCATTGTCGGGCCGCCCATGCTGGGAAACCACTGTGATGACTTCGGGATAGGTGTCCAGAATCTGTCGGATCCGGGTCACCGTTGGCATCCCTGCTTCCAGTGAAATGGTGGGCGGCATGGTCGCTCGAATCCACAAATTCCCTTCCTCGAGGGCAGGAAGGAATTCCGATCCGATCATACGCAACAGAATCAAAGCGACCCCTAAAAATGCCATTCCTCCCAGGATAGTTTGTTGGCGATGTGCCAAAGCCCAGCGCAGGATCGGGACATAACGTTCGCGTAGCCAACGCACCACCATAGTTTCCGTATCACGCACTTCTTTTGGCAACAGAAAAGAGCAAAGAACAGGCGTAATGGTGAAAGTCGCAATCAAGGCCCCAGCCAGGGCATAGCCGTACGTACGCGCCATCGGGCCAAAGATCTGGCCTTCAACCCCCTCCATGGTAAAGAGGGGTAGAAAAGCGGCCACGGTGATGATGGTCGAGAAGATAATGGCACGATCCACCTGCAGGACACTGATGAAAATCATGCGCAATCGGTTGGTCCACCCGTAGCCGTGGGCCAGAATCCGAGTGTCCCCCCGTTCATTCCCTTCCAGCAAGGCTTCGAGCAAAGCACTGCGATCGGCTTTGTTTTTCTGGAAATTATGGAAGATGTTTTCCACCAGAATGACGGCAGAATCCACAATGATGCCGAAGTCCACAGCTCCCAGAGAAAGCAGGTTGGCGGATTCCCCCGTCATGACCAGCAGGATGATGCTGAAAAACAGGGCAAAAGGAATATTGATACCCACGATGAGCGCACTGCGCAGATCTCCCAGAAAAACCCACTGGATGAAGAAGACGAGCAGACATCCAAAAATCAGGTTATGCAATACGGTGTGGGTGGTGACGTTGACCAAAGAGGTCCGGTCATAGAAGGGAACGATCTTGACTCCAGGCGGAAGACTGCCATCACGGTTGATTTTTTCCACTTCGGCTTTGACTCGAGCCACCACATCGTTGGTTTGCATGGTACGGTTCATCACCACGATGGCAGCCACCACATCGTCCTGATGATCCCGTCCTGCCTTGCTCAAACGGGGCACTACCCCCACCTTGACCTGGGCCACGTCCTTGACCAGCACTGGTGTCCCATTGGACTGCGCAAGCACGATGTTTTCCACATCGGTCACCCGCCGTCCCTGGGTCAAATCCAGCCCACCTCCGGTATCGATCAAACCAACGCCCCGTATATTGAGGGACTGCTGACCGATATTGATGGTCCGCCCCCCCACGTTGATGTTGGCATTACCGATGGCCGCAACCATTTGGGGGATGGTGATGTTGTAGGCTTCCAGTTTATGCAGATCTGCTTCTACATCGAACTCCTTGGTGGCCCCACCCCAACTGTTGACCTGAACCACCCCTGGAACCGTCAACAAACGCCGTTGCAACACCCAATCCTGAACCGTGCGAAGATTGGTCAAGCCAAAATTGGGGGGGCCCACGACCTGATAACGGAAAATTTCCCCCACCAGACTGGACGCCTGAATTTGGGGAGAAACATTATTGGGCAGACTGACATTCTGTTGCAGGCTCAAGGCAGCCTGAGTATAGGCAAAATAATAATCAATGCCGTATTTGAAGGTCACACGAATAAACGACAGCCCATAAAAGGACGTGGAACGGATATTATCGACCCCAGGAGTAGCCGCCAAGCCCACTTCCATGGGCACCGTATAGTACCGCTCCATTTCCTCGGCCGAGAGGCCCGGTGCCTGAGCCGTAATCTCGAGAATCACCGGAGCCGGATTGGGATAGGCCTCCACGTTGAGTTTCAGGTAGGCCATAACCCCGGCGGCAATGAATACCAGAAGTCCCAATAACACGAGAGGTCGACGAGACAGCGAAAACAACAAAATACTTTTCAACACGGTTCTCTATCCTCACTCGCCCGTCGATGCATCGACCGCGAAAGCATTGCTCAGAAAGATCGCTCCATCGGTGGCCACATTTTCACCCGGCCGAATGCCCTCCAGAATCTGCATCAGATTTTCCTGACGAACCCCAAGAGTCACTGAACGCCGCCTGAAACGGTGCTGTCCTTCGGCAACCCAGGCACTGTAGGACCCATCTCCTTCTCGCACTACCCCGCCATCGGGGAGTCCCACTGATTGCATATCGGCTCCTGTACGAATGGTAAAGGTCGCCATCATCCCAGGATGCAATTCATGACGGGGATCACGGACCACACAGCGAACCTGAAGACGGTGGGTATTAGGATCCACCACGGTCCCGACTTTATCGATCTTCGCCTGGAAGGTACGTTGAGGGAAAGCCATGACCCGCACGAGCACGGATTGTCCGACTTCCAGAAGCGGGATATCGGTTTCAGCTACATTGGCCAGCATCCACACCGTGGAGAGGTCGGAAATGGCGTAAGGAGCGGGGGCCGTACCCGGTTGTACATAGGTTCCCGCCGCTGCAGACATGGCAACTACCGTCACGCGCCCATCCAGGGGACTGGGAATAGCCAAGACCGAGTCCACCTTGTGGGTCGCCTCGATACGGTCAATGTCTTGGGCAGACTTGCCAAACAGATGCAAGGCATTCCGTGCTGCATTGTAATTTCCCTCTGCCGTTTGCTGATCTGAAATGGCCTGCTGATAATCCTTTTCCGCCAAGCCCTTGAGTGCAATGAGTTGTTTGGCGCGCTCCAGCACACGGGTCGTCAATTCACGCACACCTGCTGTCGCAATCACGGTGGATTCAGCTTGGATCAAGTCGGGGCTATCCAGGGTATAGAGCGTCTCTCCTTTCTTGACAAAGTCCCCTACTTCCTTGAACCCTCGAAGAATCTTACCGGGATACGGGGGATAAACCTGCACGGTTTGTTCATCATCGAAGGCGATGACCCCCATGGCTTCCCGTTGTGCCAGAAAAGGGTGAAGGGTGGCTGGTGCTACCTTGACCAGCGCCATTTGAGCATCCGTCAATTGCAACGTTTGCCCGGACACCTTCGGTCCGATAACTGATTTTCCCTCGCTGGCGGGAGGTTGGACACCACCCTTGAAATAGATCAGTACACTCACCAAGACAATAGTGGCGCCGCCCAGAATCACCCATTTTTGACGATTGAACCCCATACACTCGAACTCCTGCCAATTTTGGCGCAATGATGCGGCTTTCGCCTCCTCTCGTCTACTGTGACAAATCACAGTTTTCATGGGGCCGGAACCCTCGTACACTCCCCCCCATCAGACTTGGAGCCATCAGTCATGCTGTGTCGTCCCTTATTCTTTCTAAACCCGCTTCTGTTGGCGATCCTTCTGGGTGGGTGTGCCATGGGACCTGACTTTCAGCGTCCGCAAGCGCCCTCGGCAAACGGCTATACCCCGCAGGAAAAACCGGGTACTACCGCCGCCACCCCAGGCCTCGCCGGAGAACCCCAACACTTTGACGTACAGAAAGATCTTCCCTTTGACTGGTGGACGATGTTTCATTCAAAGGACATCGATGACCTGATCGAACTGACCTTCAAGAACAACCCCACCATTCCGGCAGCGCAAGCGGCCCTGCAGCAGGCACAGTCGATGACCGTGGCTCAGGAAGGATTCTTCTTCCCCACCGTGGGAGTGAGTTACATGCCTTCACGCAACAAGTTGGCCGGAAACATGGGGGGGAATTCGCCCGGAATTCAAGGAAATGGTCAGGTCATACAGACTTACAGTAACCCGGCGGGCCCCATCTATAACGGTCCGGCTTATTACAATTTTCATACCGCCCAGTTGATGGTGGGCTACACCCCTGATGTGTTTGGCGCCAACCGACGCCAGGTTGAATCCATGAAGGCCCAGGAAGAACAGCAACGCTACCAGTTGGAAGCCACTTATATTACCCTGGCCTCCAATGTGGTGGCCGCTGCCCTGCAGGAAGCTTCCCTGCGTGCCCAACTGGAGGCCACGCACCAGATCATCGACGCCAACCGGGAAATGCTGACCATTCTCAAGAATCAAGAGCGCCTAGGCTATGCCATGGACATCGATGTCGCCAATCAGGAAACCGCGCTGGCACAAGCCGAGCAGAGTTTGCCCCCTCTCGAAAAGGCCCTGGAACAAACCCGTGATCTGCTGCGCGCCCTGGCCGGCCAGTTGCCCAATCAGGATATCCCGCAAAAATTCGAATTGGCCTCCCTGCATCTCCCTTCCACCCTTCCGCTCAGTTTGCCGTCCCAACTGGTGGACCAGCGTCCCGATGTACGCATGGCCGAGGAACAACTTCACTATGCCAGTGCGCAAGTGGGCGTGGCCATCGCCAATCGCCTCCCCCAATTCACCATCTTTGGATTCATTGGGGGAGAAGCGGGCACATTCAACCAGATGTTTCACAATGGCGCCGGTTTCTTCAGTTTGATCGGAGATGTCAGTCAAACCTTGTTTGACGGCGGCACCTTGAGCGCTCATCAAACCGCTGCCGAAGCAGCCCTCAAGGAAGCCGCCGCCCAATACCGCAGCACCGTCATCGGGGCCTTTCAGAATGTAGCCGATACCCTGCATGCCATCGAAGCGGATGCCCGTACCCTGAAGGCTGCCAACGAAACAGAACAAGCCGCCCGGCACGCCTATGACTTGACCCGTCGGCAACGCGAGGTCGGTTATGTCAATGCCCAGGCCGAACTCACCGCTCTGATCAATTTTCAGCAGGCCGAATTGACCCTGGTACAGGCACGCGTCAATCGTTTTGGCGACACTGCAGCCCTCTACCAAGCCCTGGGAGGAGGATGGTGGAAGCGTAAGGAAGCGCTCTCCGAAAACACGCCACCCTCTGCCCCTTGACCCTGGTTTTCCGAACGCCTACTTTTGATCCCATGACAGAGACGCATTATTGGTTAATGAAATCCGAGCCTTCCGAAGTGAGTTTCGATGATTTGCTGACCCTGGCCAATCAGGAAGTAGCGTGGTTTGGCGTACGCAATTATCAGGCGCGCAATTTCATGATGCGCGATATGGTCCTGGGGGATGGTGTCCTGTTTTATCATTCCAATTGTGCCGCTCCCGGCATCGCGGGATTGGCGCGCGTATCCCGACTGGCCGAACCTGATGCCACGCAGTTCGACCCCCTATCCCCCTATTTCGACCCCAAAGCCACCCTGGAGCACCCGCGCTGGCATTGCGTACACGTCCAAGCCGTCAAAAAAACGCGCTTGCTGACCCTGGCCGAACTACGCCAAACCCCCGACTTACAAACCCTGCGCGTACTGGCCAAGGGAAATCGTCTGTCCATCACTCCGGTCACGCTTCAGGAATGGAAAACCCTGCAGGACCTACTGCTGCGATGACTCCTCCGGAAATCCTTTGAAGTTTCGAATCCAGACAGGAACTTCTGCAGCCGGCATGGGACGTGCAATGCCGAACCCTTGGGCCAGGGAACACCCCATGTCGAGAAGTTTCCGACCATGTGCGATGGTTTCCACCCCCTCGGCCAGCACAGCCTTGTGGAATGCCAGGGCCAGCCCGATAACCCCCTGGACGATGGAAAGATCCTCGGGATCGTGCAACATGTCACGAATAAAAACCTGATCGATCTTGATGATCGATGCAGGCAATCGACGAAGGTAGGAAAGGGAAGCGTACCCTGTGCCAAAGTCATCGATGGAAAAACTCACCCCGAAATCCATACAATGCATCATCTTCTGAATGACCGCATCGAGGTCACCCAGAGCTGCAGTCTCCAGAATTTCCAATTCCAGTGCACGGGGTGGAAGTTGTGGGTAGACAGCCATTTCGAGACGGATAAAATCCACAAACCCTGGAGAGCGCAGATGGGGCGCAGGAATATTGACACTCAAGGACAGATCCAGTCCCATGCGGTGCCACTCGGACAGTTGGCACAAGGCCTGACGCACTACCCATTCTGACAAAACTATCTCGAAGTGGCTGCCTTCCACCAAGGGAATGAATTCTCTGGGCAAGACCAGCCTCCCCTGCATCGAATCATGCCAGCGGATGAGCGCTTCAAGTCCGATCACTCGACCCTGAAGCATATCCACCTTGGGCTGATAGTACAACTGCAATTCTCCCAGATCAAGGGCCTGCTCCAATCGTTCCAGGGTATGGATGCGGTGCCGCATCAGGTGTTCGCTTTGCGCGTCAAAGAAATAAATTTTGTCCCGCCCGGACTGCTTGGCCAGATACATGGCCTGATCTGCGTGGCGAAGCAATACTTCACCATCGGATACATCATCGGGACACAACGTCACTCCGATGCTTGCCGAAATCTTGAGCCAATGACCTTCGATCTGAAACGGCTGACCGATAGTTTCTTGAATTCGTTGCAAAAGAAACAGGCACTCTGACTGATCACTGTTCCCTTCAATAATCACCACGAATTCATCACCACCGAAACGGGCAACCGTATCTGTGGTACGACAAGCATCGTGAATTCTTTTCCCCACGGCTACCAGAAGATGGTCTCCAAGACCATGACCATAAGTGTCATTGACCTTTTTGAATCCATCCAGGTCAATGAAACACACCGCCACCAGCCCATTCGAACGTTTGAGTTGAGCCAGGGCATGCTCAAGTCGATCGGTGAGCAAGGCACGATTCGGCAAGTTGGTCAGGGTATCGTAATACACCCGGCGTTCGAGTTCCAGTTGTTGCTTTCGCAACAGTGTGAGGTCATCCACCAACACCACCAAATAGTCCAACATGCCGGAAGGGTTGCGCACTGCACGAGCGGCTACATGCGTATAAATGATATCCCCATTCTTTTTGAAAAACCTTTTATCAAATTCGTATTCGTCCAACTTGCCTGACACCACTCTCTCAAACAACTGTCGATTGAGAGCCAGGTCTTCGGTGTGGGTGATGTCCTCCCATGACATCCCCGTCAACTCGGCATTGCTGTAACCCAGCATTTCACAGAGTGCCGGGTTGACTTCTATCCAGCGCCGGTCTGAAGCCGTGGTGGCCATTCCCACCATGGAACGTTCAAAATAGGCCCGAAAATGCTGCTCTCGCTCATATAGGGATTGCTCTGCTTTTTTTCTGGCCAACTCACGATCGAAAGTCTCTAGGGCAAAAGCAATGTCCCGCACCATTTCGTTGAGAACGGTTACGGCTTCCTCATGAAAAGCATCGGTAGTCACCGCATACACGGCCATCACCGCCACCACCGTATCTCCCTGAATGATCGGGAAAGTTGCCCCACTTCGCCATCCGTACATTTGCGCCCTTGCTTTCCAAGGAGTGGTCAAAGGGTCGCTCATGAAGTCGTTGACAAAGATATTGCGCGCCTCTCGAAAACTCAAGGCGATGGGACCGAGTTGCTCAGAATCGGAAGGGATCAGAGGAAAAGAGAGGCCAGTCAGATAGTCTGTTCCCGTCCCATAGAAAACCTCTGGAATAATGGCATCCCGCTGTTCCGAAGGTACTCCAATCCAGGCCATTTCAAACCCGGCAAACTCCACCGCCACCTTGCACACCAAAGGAAACAATTTATCCTTGGTTTCCATGCGTACGATGGCCTGATTGATTTCGCTGAGGGCGTGATAAAGGTCGGTCAGTCGCTGAATGCGCTGTTCATAGGCCTTCCGTCGTGAAATATCGCGTACCAGCATGCAATTATATTCCACGCCTTCGTACTCAAAATAATTGACCAATACTTCGGTAGGGAAGATTGAGCCATCTCGATGTCGTTGGGAGGATTCAAGGGACATCGTGCCGTGTACCTTCAACTTTTCCCAGAGTCTGCCCCACTGATCGGGGGTAAAAAACGGATCCGGATCCCCCACCGACATTTGGACCAGTTCAGAATAGGAGTACCCCAATTGGCGACAAGCGGACTCGTTGACATCCAAAATCCGGCCCTGTCGATCGATCCACAACATCTGCTCGGCAGCATGATCGATGCCGAACTGCTTGAACCGTAACGTAGCCTCAAATTGTCGCCGTTCCGATATGTCCCGTGAAGAACAATACAGGAGAGGCTCGCCCAGGACGGCGTGATAACTTCTGGCCGTAATCTCTACAGGGACGATTCGTCCGTCCTTGCAGCGGTGCAAAGACTCAAAGGTTCGGTGGGCCCCTTCGCCCAACTGAAAATTCAAGTCGATGACGTTCATGACTTCCTCTCGGGTCCACTGGGCGTCCCATTGAGACACATGCATCCCAATGGCCTCAGCACGAGAATAGCCCAGCAGAGCAAAAAAGTAGTCACTGCCCTCGATCAGAAAACCCTGGCGATCAAGTATATGAATTCCATCGCTTGCAACCTGAAGAAGTTGCTTGATTCGTTGCCCGGGGTCTTCTACGCCATGATTCATGACAGCATCCTTGTTGTTGCACTGCCAGCCGTCTCTTTCATTGAATTTGACCACCCAGGTACGAGGGCACCCGGAATCGGATTCATATTCAACCCGTCCACAAGGATACTATGGCAAACCCCGTTGTCAAGACAGGGACAGGTATTGAACAGGGTGAATTTGCCCTCCTGTAAATGGCAACTAAAACCAGCTGATTACCATGTAGGGCTGGACATTGCCGAAGACTTCCGGTATAAATCACCGAATGGAACCAACGAACCTCGCCAGCAAAGTGCTATCAGAGATCCAGGTACGCCCTGTGGAACGGGGCGAGGAGACGCGCTATCAAGAGCAGATGGTGCGCCACCATTACCTTGGAGGACTACCGAAGATCGGTGAAACGGTGTGGTACGTTGCGACTTGGCGGGAAGAATGGGTAGCGCAACTGAGTATATCGGCGGCGGCGCTGAAATGCGGCGTTCGTGACCGGTGGATCGGCTGGGACTTTCGCTCGCAGTATGGACGGCTCAAACTGATCGCCAACAATAGTCGCTTCTTGATTCTTCCCGACTGGCACCGGCCGAATATTGGCTCACGCGTTCTGTCGCTGACCGAACGCCGGGTCGTCACTGATTGGCAGACGCGCTTTGGTCATCCGTTACTGCTGCTGGAGACCTTTGTCGATCCCCGGCGCTTCCATGGTGGCGTGTATCGCGCAGCCAACTGGATCGAGTTGGGACTGACCCAGGGATATCGACGTACCCGAGAAGGCTACAGCGCGGAAGCCGATGCCCCCAAGCGGGTCTTTGTTCGCCCCCTGTGTCGCAATCCTCAGGGGCAATTGACCCATCCCAACCGAGCACACCTTCAACTCACAGGAGCCCCCAAGATCATGCTCAATGCCGAACAGATGCGCATGCTGCCGCAGTGTTTCACGATGATTTCCGATCCGCGCCGCGCTCATGGGATACGTCATCGCCTGCCTGTCGTACTGGGCATTGCGGCGGGAGCAACGCTGTGCGGCATGCGCGGCTATAAAGCCATCTCTGATTGGGCCGATGCCTTGGGACAGAAAGCCCGCGAGCGGTTCGGTTGTCGGCGTGAGAAGGGAAGTTATGTCGTCCCTAGTGAATTCGTCATTCGCGACTGCCTGGTTCGCATCGAACCGGACGCGCTGGATCGGGCACTCAATGCCTGGAACGCGGCGTGGGGGGAAGAAAGACGATGCGTTGGCACTCGATGGCAAGACCATGAAGAATGCCATTGACGAGGCGGGACATCAGGCTCATATCATGAGCGTTGTCGGGCATCAATCCAAAATCTGTCACGCCCAAAAAAAGTCGGTACCTTGCCCGTAAAGGGCAGTGATGAGCAGAAGCGCACGAACGAAATCGGCATGGCGATTCCGTTGCTCGACACCTGTGACCTCGCAGGTGTCGATATCACGGGCGACGCTCTGCTGACCCAGCGCGCACTGGCAAACTATATCGTTGAGCAGCAGGCGCATTATCACTTCACCGCCAAGGGCAACCAACCCGGACTGCAACGCGATATCGCGTTGCTGTTCGAGAAGCGCGGGCCCGCCGACTTCGTCGAGATGAGTTCTGCCGATCATGGTCGCATCGAGACGCGGCGTATTTGGTGCAGCACGGCGCTCAATGCCTACCTCGATTTCCCCCATGTTGGTCAGGTTTTTCTGATCGAGCGTGAATCCATCCGGAAAAAAACCGGGGATTATTCGCGTGAAATTGCACTGGGGTTGACGAGCCGCACTCCGCAAGAAGCCTCACCGCAACGGGTGCTGGCCGTCAACCGAGGGCATTGGAGCATCGAAAGCGTTCATTACATCATCGACTGGAACTATGATGAGGATCGCAGCCGTATCCATACCGGTTTTGGCCCGGAAAATATTTCCCGTCTGCGCCGCTTCGCGGTCGGGATACTCAAGTCATTCCAGAAACCCAATCAATCCATCGCCGAGTTGATGCGCAAACTCAGCTTCCGCACACGCCTCGTCTTCGACTACCTGCGGATGACAAACAATTCGGCAACTGTGTCGCTCAGAAATTGAGAACAAATTTACCGTGAGGTATTGAAAGCAAGGTGAATCCGCATTACCATGGAATTCATCCTCGCGGAAAATCGGAAAGATATGGAAGCACCCTTCGCCTTCGTTGCCACTTATACGTCGCGCTTGTCTGCGCATGGCAAGGCGCAGCATTTACCGTTATCACATTGCGCCGGATGAAAACCGACAAAAGCGTGATCGCCGACCTTTATGGAAGATATGCCCCTTATGTTTCGGTCGCCGCCGCATCGAATCGATCGGGAGTGTCACACCAGCCACCGTGCAACAGGCTGGCGCAAGAATTCTTCTATGGCGATGCCATCTCCGCCCACCAGCAGTAATCTGTCCGGCTTGAAAGCCTCGTTGAAGGCGTGCATCCCAGGCAATGCATCACGGGCTCGATCGCTTTTGACTTCAATGGCGATCAGGCGGCGCCCTGCACGCACCACGAAATCGACTTCGCGATTGCGATCACGCCAATAATACACTTCACATTCACCAACAGCAGCGGCATTGGCCAAATGCGCCCCCACAGCCGATTCAGTCAACCTTCCCCAATATTCACGGTCGGCCATGGCTTCTTCAGGACGGTAGCCGGACAAGGCCGATAGCAACGCCGTGTCGAACACTTGCAACTTGGGACTGGAGCCGCGACTACGCACAACTTCTCCCGCATATTTGGAGAAACCAGTCAGCATGCCTGCCGCACCAAGCAATTCAAGATAATGCGCGAGCGTGGTGGTATTCCCGGCATCCTGCAATTGACCAATCATTTTGGTGTAAGACAGTACCTGCCCGGAGTAACGGCATCCCAGTTCAAACATGCGCCGCAGCAAGGCGGGTTTATCCACACGGGATAACAACAAGACATCTCGCGAAAGTGTGGTTTCGATGAGGGAATCGCGCACATAGCGCACCCAGCGGTCATGGTCAGAAATCAGCGAGGCAGCACCTGGGTAACCACCATAAAAAATGCTCTGTTGCACCGACCAGCCAAAAGCCTGGTTCATTTCGTTTGCTGACCAGTGCGGCAGATGCAAGACCTCGAAACGTCCGGCAAGGCTTTCCGACAATCCTCGCTGAATCAGCAAAGGCGCCGAGCCAAGTAGAATCACCTTGATCAAGCGCTTTTTATGTGTGTCTTCATCCCACAGACGCTTGACAGTTTCAGACCATCCACCAACTTTTTGCACTTCGTCCAGCACCAGCACTGCTCCGCGCTCATTCTGCATCAGGCGCGCGATCTCCCATTGTTGGGCTATCCACTCGGCACCGCGCAATGTGGGTTCGTCCGCGCTGGCAAATTGCACTGGTAGTCCGCTCCCCTCGCACACTTGCTGAACCAGAGTCGTTTTACCCACTTGGCGCGGGCCTGCAACCACCTGAATAAAACGACGCGGTTCATCGAGACGACCAGAAAGAATGGTGAATTGGGGGCGTTGATAGCTCATATATAAAATTACTTAATAAGGTGAGTAATTTTACCCACTGCAAAGAGGTTATGTAAATCGACCTAATCCGTTACAGTATTTCTTTTTTTGGGTATCCGGATTTTAGTGTGTTTCCTGGCGCTGCTGAGTCCGCTGTAATTTTATATAACAATCTGATTTTATTGTTGTAAAAGTTGATTTGTCTCGCTACAATGAAACCGGATTACATTGTCAAGGAAAAATATGGGACTCTTTTCTGCGCTCGGATTTCACTGGAACAGGTCAGTCGTGCCTGGTGCGGTGCCGACTCACTCCGTCGAGCGAGTGGCCTTTCGTTTTTATCGCATGCTGCCCGAGTTCGTTTGGGATGCATCCGTGCTCGAAGGCAACCCATTCACATTCCCTGAAGTCAAGACGCTACTCGATGGCGTAACCATCGGCGGACGAAAAGTTTCAGATCAGGAACAGGTTCTCAATCTGGCAGAAAGTTCCAAGCATCTTCTGGCGCTCGTGAAGGCCGGGAAATTCTCACTAGACAAAGCCACGTTCACCGAACTGAATGGCCTTGTCGCCCGCAATGAAGCGCTGGAGTGGGGACACTTCCGGGGCGAGGGCAATGAAACGAACTACACGCCGGATGTTGGTCTGGGTGAACATGGCAGATATACGCCACTGGCGACCGTAGCCGGTGCGACTGAGTTGAACCGCGTCTTTGCCAACGGCCTGCAAGCGCTTCAAGGCGTGGTTCGTCAACCCTTTGAGAAAGCAGCCGCTTTCTTCCTGTTCGGCGCCTTGCAGCAGTTCTTCTTCGATGGCAACAAGCGTACGTCTCGTTTCATGATGAATGGCATCTTGATGTCAGCGGGTATTGATGCAATCAGTGTTCCAGCAGCCAAGGTACAGGAATTCAATGAAAACATGGTCAGGTTTTACCTGGAGAAGGACGCCACTGAAATGATGGCCTTCCTGATCGATTGCCACCCGGATGCAGAGCAAATTCACAAGGTGGATTCAGGTCATTCAGCCGAGAGCGACACGAACAGGGCGGGTCTGTTGTAAGGACCCTGATTATCTCCACCATGGAAAGGCAGTTCGCAGTAACGGATCGAAGAAAAGCCTCGCAAAATCCGCCACCTTATTGGTTTCATTCCGAACAGGTCACGACTACCCGCACTCCGTATGGAAAGTAGTTTTTGTGAGGTAGCGCTTTGCGCCATCCCTGCGAACGGCTTTTCCGGAAGAATGAGTTGGTCGGCATGATGGCTCAGGATCTGGGCGTAGTAGGCTGCTTCAAAGCGGTGATACAACTGCACCAGAACATCGGCCAGCGCCGCTGCGGCCTCATTGGAGAGTTCCGGAAGTTCAATGTCGAGGATGGCGGTGGGTGGACGCTTGTTACGGCGCGAGGTGAAGATCAACTTTCTCTTGGTCATGATTTTCCTTTGGGTCATTAGCGGGCCCGGGAGTTGCGCCGGGTTGAGTGGCATGATCGCGGACGACCCCCTGGCTCTTCTGCTCCATGCCCCCATGTCTGATGAGGCCTGCGCTCACATCTGGGAATTCCTCAGCGATCTGGCCTTCTTCTTCGAGAGTGCACGCTTCGCCCAGATTCGCCGCTCACATTGTGCGCAAGGCGACCACAGAGCCAAAACCCCAGATTCCCCACTTCACGATCCAGACCAACTCGAACTCTTCCCCGATAATCCACCGTCCTGATCAAAAAATAACCCAAAACCCCAAACTTACCCTCAGGAATTTCATCCTGCTGTTTTATGGGAAATTCAGACTGCTGGTGACACTGTAACCATCCCGCGATGATCTCACCGGATGACCGGGCAGAACACCATGAGCGTGACCAAAGCCCCATCCACGGCATCTCGAGTTAACTTTCCATGGCAATAATCGTGTATCATTATTTCTACAGGAAAGGAGGCTAACCATGCTTGCATCCAACCACACCCTCACCACCAAGCCAGACCCATCCTCGGTACTGACCAAGGCAGTGGCCCGTGCGGCCAAGCGGCTGAACATCTCGCGCGTCTTGCTGGCCAAGATCCTGGGTGTCAGCCCACCCACGGTGACTCGCCTCTACAACGGGGAGTACAAGCTCGATGAACGCCGCAAGGAATGGGAGTTCGCCTTGTTGTTTGTGCGCGTCTTCCGTTCTCTCGATTCCATCGTCGGCAATGAACAGACTGCACGCCAATGGCTCAACAGCGAGAACCGGGGTCTCAATGGCCGCCCGGTGGATCTGATTCGTCAAACAGAAGGACTGGTCCGTGTCGTTCACTACCTGGATGCCTCCCGCGGTCTCGTCTGAAGCCTTTGCCTGGCGCAGCCAGGTCTGGCGGATGGTGGAGTCACAGCACATTGCCGCCACCATGAAGTTGGTCGACAACCGCGACGAGCAGGATTTGCTGGAGTCTTTGCTGGAATCGAGCAAACCGACCCAGCCCGATGACACTGCCGGGCTTGATTACTTGCTGGCCACGCCTTTTCGTTATGACCCCAAGCGGGGCGGTTCGCGCTTTCGGGCGGTGACGGACCCCGGAGTGTTCTACGGCGCAGAATCGGTCCGGACAGCTGGCGCAGAACTGGGTTACTGGCGCTGGAAATTTCTCAAGGACACCGTAGATCTTGATCGCATTGAGCCGGTGACACACACGGCATTTCGGGTAGAGGTGGCAACGCTGGTGGTCGATCTGCAACGCCCGCCATTCGATGCTGATGCCGCCATCTGGCAACACCCCACAGATTACACACTGACGCAGCAGTTTGCGCGCACGGCACGCGAGGCCGATGTTGGTGGGATTTTGTATCAGTCGGTACGGGACCCTCAGCCCTCGTGGTGCCTGGCGTTGCTGACGCCGGCTGGCTTTGCCAAACCCAAGCCACATGCCGAGCGGCAGACCTGGTATCTGACCGTATCACTGCACGAGGTGACATTGCGGCGCGATACTGAATCGATGCAGTTTTCTGCGGAGGGTTGGTAGGGCGCTATTCCAATGTTAATCAACAAATTACGCGTTGACGAATCAGGCGGGGTTTATGCGGGATTGGTAAGGAAAATACCGTGTGGTCTCAATGGGGATAAACCACTTTGGGATGTTTCAATCCGCGCCCGACCAAATGGCCGGGCGATACTTTGACAGAATGGGTTGGGCGGCTGCGTTTAATTGGTTTCAATCCGCGCCCGACCAAATGGCCGGGCGATACGAAAGCCCGGCAGCAGTACAAGGACATGGAACGTGTTTCAATCCGCGCCCGACCAAATGGCCGGGCGATACGAACTGAGATTGACTACTGCCCACATATTGACATGTTTCAATCCGCGCCCGACCAAATGGCCGGGCGATACGTTAACTCCTTTCGGGGCAACGTCAAGCGACTGGAGTTTCAATCCGCGCCCGACCAAATGGCCGGGCGATACCATACCCGAATGTAATGATTCTGGCGTGGTATGCGTTTCAATCCGCGCCCGACCAAATGGCCGGGCGATACGGGATGCTCAACGGTGCTCCTACGCAGTACATTGTTTCAATCCGCGCCCGACCAAATGGCCGGGCGATACTAACGGCAGGCGCATATCTGCGCGGTAACGGCACGTTTCAATCCGCGCCCGACCAAATGGCCGGGCGATACCTACGGGCCTTTGGGATTGATTACGGGCGCTATGCGTTTCAATCCGCGCCCGACCAAATGGCCGGGCGATACTCGCCCGAACCGTATGTGCTGGTGACCATCGAGGTGTTTCAATCCGCGCCCGACCAAATGGCCGGGCGATACTCGCCCGAACCGTATGTGCTGGTGACCATCGAGGTGTTTCAATCCGCGCCCGACCAAATGGCCGGGCGATACCGGATTCCCTGATGTATTCTCCGAGAGTGAGTTGTTTCAATCCGCGCCCGACCAAATGGCCGGGCGATACGATGACGATACTGCTTCAAAAATTCATCAAAGAAGTTTCAATCCGCGCCCGACCAAATGGCCGGGCGATACCTACCTCGACCGACGTGCCGCACTGGAGTTCGAGGTTTCAATCCGCGCCCGACCAAATGGCCGGGCGATACCAGCGAGATTCATTTTTTTATCTCCGGTTGTAGTGTTTCAATCCGCGCCCGACCAAATGGCCGGGCGATACTTGCGAAAGATCTGCTTGCGAAAGATTCGCACTGGTTTCAATCCGCGCCCGACCAAATGGCCGGGCGATACTTCGCTCGCGCAACATACCGCTACGCAAGAAGATTCTTGTATTTTCCCGCGAACTCATTCCAGATTGCCTTTGATTTTGGCTCATGAATTTTGTTCTGCGAAAAAATTGTTTATTGATCATAAGGTTAGAACCTACGCGAAAGCCCCGGAGATTGGTCGTTGATAGAGTTTCGCGCATTCAGATAATGAGAGTCCCTTCAAAGTCAACAGAGCGAAAGCAACCATATTGTTTGACCCGTACCTCCACCGGTTCAGTGATGCGGTAGAAACGCAGATTGTCTTGATTATCATCAATTTCAGAAAGCAGTGTGCGCTCCAGTTGCTCGAACTGCATTTCATTGATGGTGCATTCGAATACAGATTTCTGCACCCGCTGCCCAATCTTTTCGCAAGTCTTTGCAACCCGTCTCAGTCGTTTGCGTCCAGCCGCAGTTTCGGTGGAAACATCATAGGTGACAATTATCAGCATACAATTTCCTATTTTGCCAAATAAGGCAGGTAACCTTCCATCTCGCCCCGGATAGTGCGTGCGATGAAACGCGCCTGGATGAAGGGAAGCAGACCAATGGGGATTTTATTTTCAGTGAGAGGATGGGTAATTTCTTCCTGTTTGCGCTCCTGCCAGGCTGTGACGACAGCGCGGCGGCCTTTGTCGTTGAGCATGACAGAACCACCTTCGCGTTCGTCAAAATCAGCAGCAGTGATTTGACCACGATTGATAAGGGTAAGAGCCAACCGGTCAGCAATTATCGAACGAAATTCTTCCTGCAAATCCAATGCGAGTCCGGCACGACCAGGGCGCACGGCGTGGAGAAAGCCGAGTTGCGCATCCAACCCAGCAGCCTCAACGGCTGAGCGGCAGTCATTCATGCTCATGGCGTAGAGGAAGGAAAGCAGGGCATTGAAACGGTCCAGAGGTGGACGGCGGGTTCGACCATTAAGCGCAAACGATACGCGCGCTTGGGGTTTGACAACGAGGTTGATGGCGGTGAAGTAACCACGCGCTGCTTCGCCTTCCACACCGCGCAGTTCGTCCAATGTGTTGGCAACAGCCGCTGCACGCAATGATGCTGCCAGATTGTCTGTGGCGCGAGTGAGCGTAGCGGCCTCATCTGGATTGGCGGCTTCGCGGGCACCGCGTTGTAGATTGACGCGACTGTTTTTGAGTTTCCCCGCAACCACCGCACGCGCAAACTCCAATGTGAAAGCCGGCTCCAACGCCGTACGGTGATGCGCTTGGCGCAACAAAATATTGCCGGAAACCGGGCCTTCGAGCCGCGCTTTGAAACGGCCTGAATCATCCAGCAGCACCAGCGACTTGCCTTCATCCGCCAAGCGGTGCATGAGCGCGGGTGAGACCATGACATTACCAAAGCAGACCAGACTACCCAAATGATGCAGTGGGACCTGGAGTTTTTTCTCACGTTCCACATCGACGCGCAGCGTGGCATTTTCCAGATGCACATAAGCATGTGGCGTCATGACGTAGAGCGTGTTTTGAACGGTATGCACCACTATTTCTCCGGATTGAATAAATCTTGTCTTTGTTGGTTCTGTTTGCCCTGTCCAGCCAGCGCTTCTGGCTGACAAATATCTTTCAACGAGCACTCGTTACAGCGTGCATCGTTCACCGGTGGTGGTAGTTTTCCTGAAGCCAGCATGGCGCGAATGGCGTCAGCAGTTTCTTCCACCAGTTGCCTGAGTTCCGGTGTAATGTTCACTTCTCGCCGCCTATGGCTGGTGGCATGAAAAATCGCGCCTTTTGGCACAGAATGATTCAACATTTCTTCCAGGCAAATCGCTTGCGCGGCGAGTTGGATATCGTCATGCAACTTTTGTCGCTTGGCACCGTGTTTGAACTCAACGGGGTACACACTGCCATCCGGATGGAATTCAACCAGATCGGCCTTGCCATTCAGATTGAGCCGGTCGCACCATACAGGCAAAGCACGCTCCACTCGCACACCCGACTTGATTTCATACCCCGGCGTATCAACAAGATGATGCACAACCTGCCCACGCGCTGTGTGTATGTTATCCTCAAACACCTGCTCCAAATGAATCAGCCCGCACTGGCGCGGACAATAAATCCAATGTTGCAGTGCAGAAAGCGCAACGATTTCATCTGATGGATTTGCCATTTAATCAAATAATTGCTGGATGAGTTCGTCGCGCGTGAGTCCATAATGCGCGCCCACACTGGCGAGAATAGCGGCGAGCGTACCCAGTCTTAACGGATCATGATTAGGGATTGTGATGTGATGCTCGCCACGGATCGTGCTTGTCAGTCGCATGTGACTGCCTGTCTGGCGTGTGACACTGTATCCGTATCGTCCGAGACGTTTGACCAAATCCGCTCCGGAAAGATCGCGCGGCAATCTCATGCTGCCAATACTTCTTCACGGGTGATATGCAAGCGTATTAGGCTAGGCGACTGTCCATCGTCAAAATGACAATGCACTGCATCACGGACTTGGGCGTGCAGGCTATGCAGATCGTCCGCCTCGGTCACAATATCCACGCCAACAGCACGCGCGACATAGCCGCCTTCCAGCGCTTCTTCGACAATGAAATGAATTTCACTCATGAATACTGCCCTCCAATAACAAAGATGATTTCTAGTATTGCCCATCTCACAGATGAAAAATATTAACTCTGGGACGGGCTTTTCAACACGACTTACGCAGAAGTGTCACCCCGGCATGCATGTTTGTATCTTGAATCGCTACATCGTAATCGCTAAAGTTGCGCGGTACGCTCACCCCTTCCTTAAGCTTCGGCCGAATACGTTCGAATAGTGCATGGGCCGGGGCGTTACCAAGCTCCAAATCATGCTTGAACACGTATAGCCCGCGTGTAGTCATCTCCCCGCGTGCGGCGGAGCGGTCGTGTTCGAACATCTGTGCGAGCGCTTGCCAGAGCAATTCCAGGTCGTCATCGGAAAAGCCGGTCTGCTTGGCGAGGAAACTGGAGACAAAGCCGTGCGCCATGTAGAGGCCGTAGGGAACGATGTGTTTGCGGCCCATGGTGCGGTTGTCACCTTCCTGTTTTTCGGCTTCTACTTCGGTGGCTACGGCCATGCGAGTGATGGAATGCTCCTGCGCGATGATGGGATCGATGGAGCGTGCGAAGGTGATTTGTACCGGGCCGCGCACTTGGCCGCAGTTGATCCCGGTGGACATGACCGCGCCGAAGGTACGCACGTCGAAGAAATTGCGGCACATCCACTGGCGTGCATCGTCCACGGCATCGCCGCCTTTGCGTTTCTTGTCATCGCCCGCGAGTAGCTCTTCGCGTCCAATACCCACGTAGGCGCGCTTGTGCTGGTTGTTGAGGATGGCTTTTTCCTTCACGTAAATCTCGAATGGGGGCTGTTCACCCTTCGCCATGCCGACGAAGTTGCGCACCTTACGCTTCAAGGAAACATCCGTCACCAGCCCGTGACCGGTCTCCGCATCCATGCGCGGCAGGTTGCCAGCATCAGGGTCGCCGTTGGGGTTGCCGTCTTTCACGTCGAACAGCAGCACGAAGTCGTAGCGATTAGTCAGACTCATTTTGATTCCTCTTGGTTGTCGGTGGACTGCGTGTTGGATTTGGTGAAGAAAGTTTGGCGTTGGTGGTAGTAGCCCAAGGCAAAACGGCCTTGGTCGGGTAAAGCGAGAATGCGGGGAAAGTCGTCCAGCCCGCCCATAATTTCGCCGACGAGCCGCTCCATCTGCACTGCACGGCCCTTGGATAACTTACCGAGATGGTGGTTATGCAATCGCAGCAGGGTGGTGAACACCGCAACGGGTGTGCTGGAAGCCGCACCGTAGTAGCGATCACGGATGGTTGCGTTCAGACCCGGGCTGGCTTCTTCCTGGATTTTTTCCAGGGTGGCAAATAGTCGCCCCAGCAAATAGGCCGGGTGGGTGTTGGTCGGGTCGAGCATAACCATAAACTCCTTTTCATTTTGGGTGCGACGAATGAGACGGTTTAGCGACGCTTTGATGACGGCGGCGCGGGCGTAGGTAGGTTTCTGCTCTGCCCGGCAACGCTGCACTGCCAGATTGAACAATGACGCTGGATAAGGCAGTCCTCCCAGAATGGCACGCATAACTTCGCCACCCAAGTTGGGAGGGATGTTGTCGGTCTTGCCTTGCACCGCCAGCGCCGAGAGCAGGCGGAACAGGGACAAGTGTTCCGGGTCGTGCGGTGCACGGGCGATTTTGATGTCGTCGAAATGACGGGAGATGCGCTGAGCCAGTTTATGCGCCGGGGCTGTTTCCCAGAAGCGAATTGCGATCCGGGCAGCGTTGGGTGCAAGCCCCAGAACATGGAAGCGAGTGTCAGTTTCGCCGCGTGTGAACTTACCAGACTGAGCGGCCTGATACAGCACCTTCAAAGCATCCGTGCCCCGATTGGGGTCATCTTTGGGTGGTTCGCCGAACAGATCAGGCAGTGCGGTTTCCAGATCGTGCGCTTGTTCTGCCCAGAACACGGTGGAAGCATCGCCAACCTGGATGCGCTGGCGGGAATCACGTGCCAGCAGGTGATTGAGCGCAGTGGTGTAGGCGAAGACAGCGGGTTTGCCGACAGGGGAAGTAAATCCCTGATGTTTTCCATAGGAAGAAAATGCCGGGGTTTGTCCACTGTTGTTGCCACCTTCGTTTTTGTTGTTGATTGAAACGATGTTCGCACCGGAAGTTTGCGCACCCCAGACACCTTTGATAGCAGTATGTAAACGTTCAATTTTGGCTGCGTTCCCTCTTACGAGACAGATGCCGTCAGCCGTGCCTTCAACTGTCGTCAGGGCTGTTGCAGCCACCACGGCGGGGCGCTGGCAGACCAGTTCCACATCGCCATGGAAGCGAAAAGTTATGATCGGGTTGGCGGCCAGAATGTCTGGCCAGATGGGCAAAGTTTCAAGTTGTTTGAGGTCGATACCGTTGAAAAAAGCGAGTATGGCCTGAATACCCGCGTCTTTAAGCGCATCTTCCGGTAAGGCTTCAAGCCGAGCGCGAAATGCGGCGTGCTGTTCGGCGACCCGCTCCGGCTTGCCCTTGGTGTCCACGCCGAGCACATATTCAACGGTATCCCAAAGCAGGTTGGCGGCGATGCCCGAGGTTTTTTTCACACCTTGGGGCACCAGAAAACGCTGGCTGATTTTTTTCTTGCCATCAAGCGTGCGGGTATCAACCAGATTGACAAGCCGACCCTCGGCATCAATCTCGATGACGAATGGAATTTCCTTTTCTTCCAGTCCAAAGGTGGGCAACCGCTCTTGTGGATTGGGGGAACGCTGACGGCGCTGATAGTAATCGTTAAGCGCTTGCAGAATCATCCCCGTACCTCCTCGCTGCTCCACACGGGCACGTTCACCGCGCCGTTTTCCAGCCGGACGCGAAAGAAACGCGGCGCGGGGTCGGCGGGATGGGTGAAATCCAGGTCGTACAGCATGAAACCCAGGTCGCGGGTTTCATCTATGGGTGGAGGCTCTGCGGCGGGGTCAGTTACTAGCCGAAAGTTCGCTGCAAATTCGCGGCAGCCAAAATAGGGCTGATTGACGCATTGACCGCGATTGGCACGACGTTCGAACATTTCGTAATACTTGTTGGCGTGAGCGCCTGGGTCACGCTCAGAGAGAAACTCAAGTTCGGCGTGGACACGATACGCCACATCCCGCAGAAATAGCCCTGCGCGCTGTTGGCGGTCGTCCTCAATGTTGATGCCTAGAATGCCCGTGCCGTTTTTCATGGTGCTCTCCACGTTACGGGTGGAAATCACGCTGGCGACTTCGTTGCGGCGCAAGTTGATCCAGCGGATGGGCTTGAGGACTTCGATTGTGCGGATATGCCAGCGGATGGCAGGTTTCCACAGAATAGCCTCGAAGCAGGCGCGCGCGGAGGAAGGCGTCATCACGTCGTAACTCACTCGCTCGACTTTCATTTCCGGGCGGGTGAAACAGGCGAAGTCGCCGGTTAGTTCAAGGCAGTAGGTCTTCATCGTTCTCCCTTATGCGATGCAATTTGTTAGCTTAGGAGGCAAGCCGTCTGGGTTGAGCCCGAGATCAGGATGATAGAGCCAATCGCTCACCTGAACATACAAGCCGGGTATGGCTTCCTCTACATCGCCTTGTGACAGCAACTTCATGGCTTCCCGACTATGAACGGTGACAGTGTAACGCTGGAGTTTACGCATCAGCCAGCGTTCGGGGCCGTGCTTTCTCAAAGTGTTCAGCAGTTCGTCCACCTTATCTTCGTTTCCATCCAAACCGTAATAGTGGACGATGACGGGCGCGCTATCTTCGTCCTGGATGAGTTTGAATTTTTCGGCCGCAGTGCGGAAGTTAACGGCCAGCGTTTGCCCACTGACCTTGAGTAATTCACCAATGCCTTGTGCATCCAGATCACAGGCGTGATAGAGCTTCTCAAAATAGAGGGCAAACAAGGCGCGCTCCAGTGGCTTGCCGGTGTGGCCATGGAGCACGCTGCGGCAAGCGTCCTCGCCTTTGCGCAACAGACCGAGTGGCGCGGGTTGGAGTGGGACGAACACCACGACTTCGCCCTGCATGCCATGTTCGGTCAGCCGCCCTTCCCTGTTGCAGCGACCGGCGGCCTGGGCGATGGAGTCCAACCCAGCGAGCGCGCGATACACCACGGGAAAATCCACATCGACACCGGCTTCGACTAACTGCGTACTGACCACGCGAGTGGGAATGCCGTCCTTGAGTCGCGCTTTGCTTTGCCGGATGGTTTGCGAGCGATGTTCGCCGCACATCAGTGCGGAGAGGTGCAAGGTACCTTCCGGCATCAGCTCCCAAAGTTCGCGGGCATCTTTGCGGCGGTTGACGATGGCGAGCACGGAATCGTGCTGGCTGATTTCACTCGCCAGCACGTCCCAACTCACAGGTGTGTTCCAGTCGGCGGGCAGGCGCACGTTGACGCGCTCTAGGGCACGGTAGAGTGCATCCGGGTCGCTCATGATCTCGCGTACGTTGTCGAGACCACGCATGTTGTTCCGTGCATCGAAGTATTCGCGGGTGGCCAATGCGGGTTGCGTGGCGGTGGAGAGCGCCACGGTGACACCATAATGTTGGGTCAGCAGGTTCAAAACATCGAGGATGGGCTGCAGAAACTCCGGTGGCAGAAGTTGCGCCTCGTCCAGCACGACAACAGAGTCGACGATGTTATGCAATTTGCGACAGCGCGAAGTTTTGGCGGCAAACAGCGACTCGAAAAACTGAACGTTGGTGGTGACGACAATCGGTACATCCCAATTTTCGCAGGCGAGGCGGCTTTTGCTGGTTTCTTTGTTGGGATCGGCTTCGGCGTTGCTGTGGTGCTCGATCACCGACTCACCAAAAATGTCCCGGAAGATATCTGCGGTCTGCTCGATGATGCTGGTGTAGGGAATGACATAAATGATGCGGCGTTTGTTGTACCGCTTCGCGTGTTCCAGCGCGAAGGCCATGCTGGAAAGCGTTTTGCCGCCACCGGTGGGAACGGTGAGCGAGAACAAGCCGGGTGCTTCATGGGCTTTCTCGCGGCACTGTCGCAGAATGTCGGCACGCAACTGATTGACCAGCGTGGGGTCCGCTACGACTGTTTTGCGCGCCATGAAACTATCGAACTGTTCGAGCAGGGTTTGGACGTCCGGCCAGTTGCTGCGCTGCTCGGCCTTGCCTGCATCCATGTAGGCCTCTGTGTCGAGGAAATCTGCGTCGACCAGACAGGAAAATAATATCCGCACCCACAAAGCGAAACCCTCTTTGCCACCCGGTATGGCGCGCATATCGGGGGAGAATGTGCCGTGATCGAGAATGTCTGCGGACGGATGTTCGGCTAGGGCTTCGTTAAGTTCGTCGCGGCTATCTGCGCTATCGAGACGAGCATCCAGTCCGCCAAACCAGTCATATAGTCCAGCATGATGCCCGGCGATAAGGTAGGCCAACACCCGCCCTGCCGCGCCAAAACGATCACAAGCCAACACCGCACCCGCAGTGGAGTGCGGGGCCTTGCCTGCCTCGCCCTTGATATGTGCCTCGGCATCAAAACCACTAACTATGCGGATGTAGTGCTGAAAGCGTGGGCGGTACTTGCCCAAGTCATGCCACAACCCTGCAAGATGCGCCCAGTCCTCCCCACCAAATTTCCGGGCATGACAAGCGGCTAGCGCCGCCACACCGGCCAGGTGGTTAGCGAGGTCATGTGGATCCCGCCAACTTCCGTCTGGGTTCTGGGCTGCATGAGCGATGGGTCGTAGTGTCTCTGACATTTTCTAATTTTCTGATGAATGAGTAAATCTTACTACAGTCCAGGCTCAAAACCTGAGCATGCTGTATCGCTATGCCGGTATTGGCTTGCAGCCACATCGAGTTGATTTTTTACGCGTTCTTTCAACGCATCCGGCGCAATCACTTCTACATCCGCACCGTACTTGAGGATGTCCATGATGAGTTCTGTGTCGTGTGAGTAGGGGATGCTGAGTTCATAGCGACCGTCTTCAAGCCAACGGGATTGCTGCTTCGGATGCCAGGTTTCATCGGCAACCCAACGGGCACGATGGGAAGTAAAGCGCAGGATAGCAGTAGCGACAGGTTGGCCCGCGAAAATCCCGTAGGTACTGGCAAGTTGGCGGTCAAGGGTGGTATCAGGCACAGTTTTGGCGGACTTATCGATGACGATTGTTTTCTGTATGCATTCGACAGCGAAAATACGCAGGTCCTTCTTCTGGTGGCACCAGGTGAGCGGAATCAAGATAAATGAGGGCAGGTTCCCGCTTTTTAATCAAATTGAGTGATGGTAAGGGCGAATTGACCATCACTTATCGTGATTACGATTTTTCTCTTGTAATTTATAAGGTTACAATTAGTTCCGGTGGTATGTTTCTTGCATGAATACTGGTTTCCGCATGGTAGACCGCCTTGCAGATTGGAATGTGTCAAGGGCGTGCGAAGCACGACGCAGTGGACCCTTGACGCGCTCCAATCTGTGCAGCACGCTACCAAATGGCTATGCACAGGGCTCTTCATGGGCATAGCATGGCTACATTGGCCTTCCTGGCATCGCCACGGCACTTAATCTGAAGTCAATTGCAACCAGTGGTCAACCACCAACACCAACCCTCGACCATCACTTATCTTGCAAATCAAACCATCAATTATCTTGATTTCGCTCACCAGGCATCCAGATACCAGTGTCGCGGTAATGGGTGAGGCGTTGGGGTGAGATCGTCGGGTGGCATGTTGGGCGAAAATTCCTATCGTGAGAGACGAATACCGCGTTCTTCCTGAGGACAATGCGACTATCCCGAAGTTCTTCTTATCCCCTATGACAGCGCACAGCATAAACTACTGTCTTGATTTCCGGGACCACTATATCCGGTTATGCTTGTTTTCGGAACAGCATTACGGGATTTTTTAGTATACTGACGCTGATCATCCTGTACATGTTCTTTTCGACGGCGGGGACGGGATGAGAGTTGGAACGGGGTCTAAACCTCCCCATGCCTAAAGGCAGGGGGTTCTAAGGGCGAATCCACCGGGGTCTCCTGGCTCTCGCGTCGCCGCTACAGCATCCAGGCCATGACCGATGGCAAACCCTCTATCACAAACGACCTGCTCTAACGGTGTTGCCACCGTGATTTTGCCCGAAGGCTCGATCTTCGCAGGTTCGGAACGCAGCCACCCCGTTTGCAGCAGCACAGGTTTCTGAGCCGCCCACATCGTTTCGATATGGGATGGGTGGTGCGTGTTGCTTATTACGCAGCGTGCGAGGAATGCGGAATACACATCCCGTTGCACGACTCCCGACCCGTCACCCAGCACATGCCACCGCTGACTGAGCGGCTTCTTTGTGAAAACTCCGGTGGTGTGGTCGTACTGCGACATTTTCAGCGACCAGGTGTGCAAATCAATCAACTTGCCGCCAGCACTTTCAGCCTTGCGACGCAATTGTTCGACGAACATTCCGGGTGCTCTGACTTTCACGCTCTTGCCATAATTCTTCTGGAAGGCGATATAAGACAGGGTTTCGGACTGGACAACATTACCCAGCCCGAGAATCTGGTTGGCAAGTTCACCATGGGCGCGTTTGCGTTCGGCGGCCAGTTTGCGTTCTACTTCCGCATACTCAGTGCGGATTGCCGTGTAACGTTTCGATGGTGTGAACTTCTGGCCTTTTTTCCACGTCCCGTTAGCGTTAAAACAATGAGGGTTCGTGGCTCGCTTAGACCTGTCCATGGCACGTTGCAAGCGGCGGGTTTCTTTCCATGGCTGAACCACGGTGTCGCAGAATTTCACCAGCGATGCGGAGTTGTCGCCGACCACAGCAACCGTGCTCGGACCGATGTCCAGACCAACGATTTCGCCACAAGCCTGCTCGTGCTTTGCCGGGGCGATGCCTTCCTGCATGAGTTGCACAAACCAGCGGCGTGAGCCGGAAACAACGCGCCACAGCACGCGGCAATACTTTGTTTTATTGGTGAGCGCTTGGTGCAAATACGGGTCTTGTGTTTTGGAGGGTAGCAAGGCCGGTAGCGTGAGGTCGCCAAACTCGATACAGCCCGTTTCAGGCTTCCAGATGATGTTGGCCGCATTGGTGGTTGCCTCAAGCGAATGCAGGGGGCGGGAAGCACCTTTAAAACGTGGGCGACCGCGTTTACCAAAGGCGTATTGCTGCACGGCTGCGAACACCTGCTCCGCGATGCGCTGGGTTACGTTAGAACCAAGCCGGTCTTTCCATCCCGCTTCATTTTTGCAGGTACGGGCAAAGGTGATGATGGCCGCAGGCGTGAACCCTGCTTCCTTCGAGAGACGCTGAAACTCGCTGCCGCGTAATTTCTTATCGGAGATTGTTCGGGTGTATTGCCAGTCTTTCGACTGCTTCAGCAAGCCATGGCGGCGAAGTGCTTCGCCTAACGTGGCGTTGTACAAACGCCTACCCGCCTCCATGCGCCCGATCAGTATCCGGTCTTCACCGGGTTTCACAACCAGGGGAATGCTGAGAACAAAGGTGGGCGTGGCGGTGCGTTTCATTTGTGCTTTTGCTGCTCGATATATTGTTTAACCACTTCAAGCGGTGCGCCGCCTATCGTCGATACAAAGTAACTATTCGTCCACAAGGTCGGGAGGCGGGACTTTACCCACTTAAATTCTTCACGTATCAATTTGGATGACCTGCCCTTCATCAACTTAATCAGCCGGTGTATTCCGAACTGGGGGTCAACCTCTACCAGTAAATGTACATGATCCGGCATAACCTCAAGTTCCAATATTTCACATTTATACTCAGTAGCAACGTCTTGTATAATTTCTTTCAGACGAACGTCAACGCCCTTCACTAAAACCGAACGCCGATACTTCGGACACCATATAACATGGTACTTGCAAGAGTAAACTACGTTCAGGTTGCTCTTGTATTTTATGGTGTAATCGCTCATGTACTAATTATACAGATGCTAGATATATAATGCAAGACAAATCTAAGTCAAAACCAACTTCCCGCTTTCCTCCCCATGGCCAAAGCGAGTGGATTCTCGCGGAGATGGGTTGATCGCATCAATTTCGTTATGGATGAATCGCCGCAGTTGGTTGAGATATTTCTCGGTGTAGCCAGGTACGCCGAAAAGTTCGGCATACAAATTTCGATAGATAATTTTCGCCACCTGGCGAGCATAAAACGCGGATTTGTACGCCAATAAGGTTTGATTATCCCGCCTTTAACGAAATAAGCGAAAATATCGACAATTTTTCCGAATTAATTTCTATAATGCATTGATTATAAAGTATTCGCGTTTTTTGTTTTTGACGATATCTCTGTGTAGTGCCATAATATTTTGCAATGTTCACTAAAACCCCTTGCTTTTCTGGTAGCATCGTAGAATGTTTATTCGCCAAACCAGAACCAACAACAAAGCCACCGGGGAGTCCTACTTCACCCATCGACTCGTGCGCACGGAGCGCATCGGTGGCAAGGTGCGTCAAGTTACCTTGCTGAATTTGGGGAGGCATTTTCCCATCCGGCAGGAAGACTGGCCTTTGCTGTGTCGGCGTATTGAAGAATTGATTGGTGGTCAGGCCGTCATGATTCAGGACACTGTTCCGGAAGCCATCGAGAAAGCCGCGCAACGCTATGCTGGACGCCTGATTGAGATGCCACAGGATATAGCAAGCGAATCGGGGGCGGCCACGGATACTCCTAGGCACGATTTCCAGGAAGTGGATATCGGCTCATTGCAATTGATGAAACCGCGTTCGGTCGGCGTCGAGAGTCTGGGGGCTATATGCCCTGTCGCAACTCGGCTTTGTCGAGAAACTGAGCGAACTGGGGGTCAATGGTGTCATGCGCGCGGCGATTCTGGGCAATGTAATCGGACGCATGACCAAACCGGCATCGGAGTTGGCGACATGGAACTGGCTGCAACAGCACAGTGCGCTGGGCGAGTTGATCGACTTCGATTTTGAAGCCATGCCACACACACGCCTGTACCACGCTTCTGATGTATTGATGAAGCACCGCCAGGTCATTGAAGACCATATCTTTTCTGCCGTCCAGACGCTTTTTGGTCTGGATGAGACGGTAACCCTGTATGACCTGACCAACACCTATTTTGAGGGTGATGTCGAGGGCAATGAAAAAGCGCAACGGGGGCATTCAAAAGAGAAACGTAGCGACTGCCCTCTGGTGACACTGGGCCTGGTGCTTGATGGCAGCGGCTTTGTGCGCCGCTCCAAAACCTTTGCAGGTAATGTGGCCGAATGCGGCACATTGGAGGTGATCTTGAAGGGTCTGAATGCACCACAAGGCGCATTGGTCATCATGGATCGGGGAATTGCGACTGAAGCCAATGTCGGCTGGCTGATCGAACACGGTTATCGCTATTTGGTAGTCAGTCGTGACAGGGTGAGGCAATTCGACGAAACCCAGGTCATCAGCATTGAAACTGCGGGGGGTGATCCTTTGCGCATCCAGAAAGAGATCAGCGAGGACGGCAAAGAAGTTCGTTTATATTGTCACTCCCTGGGCCGCGAGAAGAAAGAAAGCGCCATGGTCGAGCGCTTTGCCACGGGCTTTGAGGCCGGGTTGAAAAAGATCGTCGAAGGGCTTGCCAAGCCGCGTGGCGAAAAGCGTTATGGCAAGTTGTTGGAGCGCATTGGTCGCCTCAAGGAGAAGAGCCGGGGAGCCAGCCAGCATTACCAAGTCGAACTTATCGCGGATGAATCTGGCAAGTTGGTCACGGGTCTGGCATGGAAAAAGGTGCCGGTGGATGGCACGATGGCGACGCATCCCGGCATCTATTGCCTGCGCAGCAACGAGACCACTTGGGACGAAGAAAAACTGTGGCGTACCTATACGATGCTGACGGATCTGGAGAGCGTATTCCGCAGCCTGAAGAGCGAGTTGGGTTTGCGTCCGGTCTATCATTCGAAAGAGGATCGCGCAGATGGACATCTCTTCATCACCGTGCTGGCCTATCAGGCCGTACAGGTGCTACGAGCGAAACTGAAGAAAGCAGACATCCGCGACAACTGGGCCAGCCTACGCGAAACGATGAGCGTGCAGCGGCGCGTCACCGCCTCATTCCAACAACGTGATGGGCGCACATTGAATGTGCGAAAATGCACCGTAGCCGAACCGGATTTGATGAAAATTTACAGGGCACTGGGAGTTTCCCCGGCCCCAGGAGGAACGAAAAAACTGATCAGTTAAACCAAAATTACGAGCATGTAGTGCCACTCCGATTTTTTTGTGGTCGTAACAAACTGATAGTTAAAGAAATTAAATTCTCTGCGTTAAACATGGGTTATCGAATTGCCGGATACCCGCTTGTGGTCATTCGAGTCAATCGCGTGGTATTTCACCTTCTTTTTCTGAGTACCCCACCAATGCCCTGCAAATAAAAACAGCCTGGAGTTTTTATCTCCAAGCCGTTATTTTCACTGGTGCCGGCACTAGGAATCGAACCCAGGACCTTCTGATTACAAATCAACTGCTCTACCAACTGAGCTATGCCGGCACGGCGATGGCGAACATTATCTCATTTAACCAGCGTAAGTGTGGGTTTTTTTGTTGACGAAGTTTCTTTTTTCGATTCAATTGCAGAAACCGATCCCTCTCCGGTAGTTTTCTTGGCTTCCCGGATAGAGGAGGAATCCTGTAAGGGATTTTCTTCTGTCTCTTCAGAGGACAGACGGGAAATCGCCAAACTCAAGGCAGGCCCCTCGGTAACCGAAGAAACGGTGGAAGATGCTTCATCCCATTCATGCTCATCCGGGGGAAAAGCCATACCTTCCCCTGTCTCCCGTGAAAAAAGTCCCAACACGGCCTTCCAAGGTACCCACACTTGCTCCGACTTTCCGTTGAAACGGGCATTGAACTCGATGCCTCCATTGTTCATGGAAAGTTGGCGCGTAGCGGAGTTGCTGATATTGAGAATGATCTGACCTTCCTTGACGAAAGCCAGGGGAACCCGTGCTCCTGTCCCCTCCACCAGAACATGCAGCAGGGGAGTCATGGTATTGTCCTCGCACCACTCCCAAAGTGCACGGGCCAGATAGGGTTTGGTTGAACGGGACACGATCTTACTTCCGCATGGCCTTTTCAGCCGGAGTCATGGAATCGATGAAAGCAGGGCGGGAAAAAATCCGCTCAGCATACTTGAGAAGGGGAGCTGCTTGCTTGGGCAACTGAATCTGATAGTGATCCAGACGCCACAAAAGGGGCGCAATGGCCACATCCAGCATAGTGAAATCTTCACCCAGCATAAACTTCTGCTTAACGAAGATAGGCACGATTTGCGCCAGATTATCGCGCAGGGCTGCCCGGGCTTTATCTGCCAGGCCTTTGGCCGCAGCCCCGGATTCCAGGGTGACGACATGGCTGAACAGTTCCACTTCAAAGCGATGAAGAAACAGTCGTGCCCGGGACCGCATGACGGGTTCCGGGGGCATCAACTGCGGATGGGGAAAACGCTCATCGATATACTCATTGATAATGTTTGATTCGTGCAACGTGAGATCGCGCTCCACCAATACAGGCAATCGGTTATAGGGATTCATTACCGCAATCTCTTCCGGCAGATTGAATACGTCCACATCCACGATCTGAAAATCCATACCTTTCTCATACAGCACGATACGACTGCGTTGGCTGAAGGGACAGGTGGTCCCAGAATATAGGGTCATCATAGGATATGTCTCAACTTGGGCAATCTCCCATTCTAATGGATATCTTTCCAGAATTCTCGTTTTAAGGCACGCGCAACCAAAAATAGTATCAGCAGAAACCCCATGACCCACAATCCCAGATGAAGACGGGCTGAACGGGTTGGTTCTGACATGAATACCAGAAAATTGACCAGATCCCCCGCAAACTGATCGTACTCCTGGGGACTCAGACTGCCTTTTTGAATCAGTACCAGCGTGTCTTTCCCTCCCTGCTTCTGAAGCGCCTGCTGCCCCTGCAGTGCCCACAGGACATGGGGCATGGCTACATTGGGAAAGACACGATTGTTCCAACCGCTGGGGCGCTGGTCATCGCGATAAAAAGAACGCAAATAGGTATAAATCCAATCTGCCCCATGCACCCGTGCTTCCACAGTCAGATCGGGGGGCGGAACCCCAAACCAGTTTTGGGCATCCTTGGCTTTGAGTACCACGGTCATGTAGTCTGCCACCTTGGCATCGGTCAGAATCAGGTTCTGTTTGACCTGTTTTTCTGACAACCCCAACTGTTCGAGCAAGTCGAAACGGGCCAGATGGGCACTGTGGCAGTTCATGCAGTAATTCATGAAATGCTGGGCGCCACGCTGCAATGAAGGCAGATTGGAACTATCCACTGGAGCCTTGTCCAGTTTCATTTCCTCATCGGCCTGCACACTGGCGCAGGACAGGCCCAGATACAGGATCAAAAACCCTTGAATCAAGGCGTGATTCCATGCTTTGAAATAGTTCATGAGGTCACCCGTTCAGGCACTGGTTTGGTTTTGTCGAGCCGGGAATAAATGGGCATCAGCAGAAAGAAACCAAAATAAATCCCGGCACAGACACGGGCAATGGGGTTCACGTACCAGATCGTGGGTTCCTGAGTCCCCAGATAGCCTAAAACGAGAAAGGACAGTACAAAGGCAGTCAATGCCGACTTATACAAGGTTCCCCGGTAGCGCACCGATTTCACCACCCCACGATCCAGCCAGGGAAGCAGGAAAAAAATGAGGACAGCCAAGCCCATGGCCGCAATCCCCAACTGTTTCTGGGGAATGGCTCGTAAAATTGCGTAGAACGGGGTGAAATACCAAAGCGGAGCAATATGGGGAGGCGTCTTGAGAGGGTCGGCGGGGATGAAGTTGTTTTCCTCCAGAAAATAGCCGCCCATTTCCGGCAAAAAGAAAATGATGCCGAAATAAGCGATGAAGTATCCCGAAACCCCTACGATGTCCTTGACCGTGTAGTAGGGATGGAAAGGAATGCCATCCAGAGGAATATGGCTCACGGGGTCCTTGTGATCCTTGATTTCAATGCCATCAGGGTTGTTGGATCCCACCTGATGCAGCGCAACGATGTGCAGAAAAACCAGAACCAGCAGTACCAGTGGCAGGGCGATGACGTGAAATGCAAAAAATCGGTTCAAGGTGGCATCCGAAATCACATAGTCGCCCCGAATCCACAAGGCCACTTCCGGACTGATGGCATCCACCAGGGAAACGATCACCTGAGCCCCCCAGTAGGACATCTGCCCCCAGGGCAGAAGATAGCCAAAAAAGGCTTCTCCCATCAGGCACAGATAAATTGCCATCCCGATGATCCAGAGAAGTTCCCGCGGCTTACGGTAAGAGCCATAGAGAATTCCGCGCATCATGTGCAGGTAGACCACCACAAAAAACATAGAGGCCCCGGTGGAATGCATGTAACGGATCAGCCACCCAAAGTTCACGTCACGCATGATGTATTCCACCGAGGCGAAGGCGAAGCGCGCGTCCGGCTTGTAATTCATGGTCAGAAAAATGCCGGTAACGATCTGCATGACCAGCACGAGAAGGGCCAGGGAACCGAAGTAGTACCAGAAATTAAAGTTCTTCGGGGCGTAGTATTCTGCCAGATGTTCTCGCCAGACTTTTGTCAGAGGAAAACGTTCATCTATCCAGCCCATCACTTGGGAAACCATGATCAACCTCCCTTCTTGTTGGCACCGATCAGGAGACGTTGGTCCTCAAGATAGGTATAAGGCGGGATGCGCATATTGAGCGGTGCTGGCATGTTTTTAAAAACACGCGCCGATAGATCATATTTGGAGCCATGACAGGGGCAGAGAAACCCTCCCGGCCAATCAGATCCCATTCCTCCTTCATTGCCCGCTTTCAGTTTTTCCGTGGGAGAACACCCCAGATGGGTACAAATTCCCACCACGACCAGCATATTGTCATGCCCCGGCATGGCCCGAGCCACATTTTTGCACGGCTCCGGCTGCTCGGACTTGTCGGAGTTCGGGTCACTCAACAAATGCGCATTTTTTTCCAATTGCGCCATCATGGCAGGCGTCCGGTTGATAATCCAGACCGGTTGACCGCGCCACTCCTGAGTCACCATCATACCCGGTTCCACCTTGGAGATATCTGCTTCCACCGGGGCCCCTGCTGCTTTGGCCCGCGCACTGGGAAGCATGCTCAGAACGAAGGGGGTCGCAAGAGCCCCTACGCCCACCCCACCAATGGCTGAAGTTACCCCGATCAGAAGACGCCGACGCCCCCGATCTGCCTGAATTTTGTCCATGTCATTCACCTTCTTTTCAGCTATAGTTCGTATGGTTCGACAGGATCTGCACACACCACCGCTCGCCTGTCATTCTATCAAATTGAGGCGCCTAACTCCTGGTTTCCCATGATCTTGACAACTCACCTACAGACATCTATAACAATATATTTATTAAGGGATTTTTATTTTCCCGATCCAGCGAAAAATAATATCCTGTCACAACTTGCCGAATATTGATCCAATGAAAAAACTTTGGTTACTTTTTACCCAGGCCGTCACCCTTTGTGCAGGGGGGCTTTTTGCCTTGAGTTTTTTTCGTCATATCTCTCCGGATGAACTCCTCCCTCCCTGGCCAACCGCTGTGCGCCCATTCAGTTCTGCATCCTCCTCCAGTGCCCCCGTGGGGACCCCCGCAGGAGAACCGCTGGGATCTTACCGCGATGCTGCCCACCGCGCCATGCCCACCGTCGTCAACATATTTACACGCAAAACCCCGCCGCAACGCGCCGATCTTCCTCCCGGCGATCCCCGTCAATTTTTTGGCGATAACAGCCCCCAGGATAATTCCGCAGCCCAAATGAGCCTAGGTTCGGGAGTCATTGTACGCCCCAATGGTTACATTCTAACGAATGACCATGTCATCGACGGTGCCCAAGAAATTCAAGTCGCCCTGTCTGACGGGCGTACCATCAAAGCCACTGTAACTGGCACGGATCCGGAAACCGATCTGGCTGTACTCAAGGTCGATCTTGATCATCTTCCGGCCATCAGTTTTGGATCCTCAGACCAGGTGCAAGTAGGGGATGTGGTCCTGGCCATCGGAAATCCCTTTGGCGTGGGTGAAACCGTCACCTCTGGCATCGTCAGCGCTTTGGGGCGTAGCCGTCTGGGGATCAATACATTCGAAAATTTTATCCAGACCGATGCGGCCATCAATCCCGGCAACTCGGGGGGTGCCCTGGTGGACAGTACGGGCAATCTGGTGGGAATCAACAGTGCCATTTATTCCAAGTCGGGGGGTTCACAGGGCATCGGATTCAGCATTCCCGTCAGCCTCGCTCATCAGGTCATGGAGGAAATCATCCGGAATGGTGGCGTAACCCGCGGCTGGATTGGAGTGGAAGTCCAGGACGTCACCCCGGAACTGGCAACCTCCTTTCAGTTGGAGAATGCCAGCGGAGCACTGATTTCAGCGCTCCTGAGGGGAGGACCGGCGCAGCAGGCAGGCGTTCATGCAGGAGACATTCTGGTGGGCGTCGAAGGCCATCCGATAGGGGATTCTCGTGACATGCTCAATCAAGTGGCGGCACTCAAACCCGGGCAGACCGCTCAACTCAAAGTTATTCGAAATCACCAGTCGCTCAAGTTTTCCGTTCATATTGGACGGCGGCCCAAGGGAACCATCCGAAATCTTGACGAACCCGGACAGTAAACCGGAAAGCGCCGGTTGGTCTTTGTCCGCGTCGAACTTCTTCAGGATTCCGGGTTCGGCAATTTCAACGGTTCGGCTTCCTCCTCCTTGGGGGCAACCCGACTGGCCACCAGGATCCCCAATTCATACAGCAACCAAAGAGGAATGGCCAGCAAGGTTTGTGAGACTGCGTCGGGAGGGGTGAAGATGGCGCCCACCACAAAAGCAGATACCACCACATAGCGTCGGGCGGCACGCAGTTGCGGTACATTCAGGATCCCCAGTTTGACCAGGAGAACCACCGCCACAGGAGTTTCAAAAGCCAAACCAAAGGCCAGGAACATACTGATGACAAAACTCAGATACTTGTCGATATCCGTCATCATTTCCACTCCTTGGGGTGCCGTATTGGCAAAGAAACCAAAAGCGAAAGGAAAAACCGCAAAATAGGCAAAAGCCATTCCGACATAAAACAGCAGCGTACTGGAAATGATCAGGGGCAAGGCCATGCGTTTTTCATGGTCATAGAGCCCCGGCGCCACAAAGCCCCAGATTTGTGCCAGCACGTAGGGGAGAGCAAGCAGAAAAGCCACCAACCCGGCCACTTTCATGGGAACGAAAAAGGGCGTGGTGACTTCCGTGGCAATCATATGCCCGCCGATGGGCATTTTACTCAACAGGGGATAAGCCAGCCAGGTATACAGTTTGTTGGCAAAGGGCAAAAGGGCCACAAACACTACAAATACAGCCGCCACGGCCCGAATCACGCGGGTACGCAATTCGATGAGATGAACGATAAATTCCTGAATGGTCGTGGATTCTTCGTTCACGATTCCCCCAAGCCCGGTTCTGAAGTGCTGTACATAGGCTGTGGATCACGGGACAAACTGCGTAACGGCGCGGAACGCCGAACCCCAAAGGGATCACCGCCAAAGAGGGTTTGACCGACCTTCAGAGACTCTTCGACCCCTTGTACCAAGGGGGCATCCCCGTTCATGGCAGAAGACTCCACGTTCCCTGCATCGGCATCGCCGAGCACCGGGTTGGATGGGACAGGATCGACAAGGGTAGAGACCGGGGATACTTCACGCGGGTTGGTCACGGTTTGCACTTCCATGACCGGCTGGTTCAAAACCTGATCCACCGCACTGGTGGAAGCCGCAATTTGGCGCGCCGCTTCGGCACGGGCCTCGGCAATCTTCTTGTCCAGGTCTTTCAATTCAGCCTGCTGCAATTCCCGGTCGATTTCCGCCTTGACCGACTGGGTATAACGCCGAAAACGGCCAAACAGGACACCAGCCCCACGCGCCACCTTTGGCATACGCTCCGGGCCAATGGCGATCAGAGCCACCAGTCCCACCAAGCCAATTTCACTGAAACTAAAGTCCAGCATCGAATACCGTCCTCAGGACGGGGTCTTGTCCTGAGTAGACGCTTCCTTGACAGGAGAAGTGATGGGCTTCTCATCCAGACCACGTTTTTCTTCGGAATTCTCGGCAGTTGCGGTACCGGTCATGCCCTCCTTGAACCCCTTCACTGCTCCACCCAGATCTGCGCCAATATTGCGCAACTTTTTGGTTCCAAATATCAGCACCACGATCAACAATAACAGCAGCAAATGCTGGATACTGAATAGATCACCCATGTTTCCTTTCTCCTCTGTGCCTACGCACCCTTTATTTATCTCCACTGCGGGGCAGTGGAGAGGATTTAATGCCGCCCATGATGTGAATGTGCAGGTGGTAGATCTCCTGCCCCCCTCCGGGACCGGTGTTGATCACGGTACGGAAACCATCCTTCAGTCCCTGTTCCTGCGCCAGGCGCGGTGCCAGTCCCAACATTTTGCCCAACAATCCTTCATCCTGGGCCGTACATTCAATCAGAGAATCACGATGTGCCTTTGGAATGATCATGAAATGCACCGGCGCTGCCGGGTGAATGTCATGGAAGGCCAGAATTTCCTCGTCTTCATAGACCTTGCGGCCAGGTAATTCGCCCCGTACGATCCGACAAAACAAACACTCGCTCATGATCCCGCTCCCTGAGGGGGTTGCGCGTCCTGACGCGCAGCCTTTTCGATATGTCCCGACACGCCTTCGCGCCGTGTCAACTCGTTCAATACTTCCTGGGCACTGCCTCCCTGGTCCACCAATAGCACGAGGGAATGAAACCACAGGTCTGCAATTTCGCGCACCAAGGCGGGATGATCACGATCCTTGGCCGCCAGAATGGTTTCCACTGCTTCCTCACCCACTTTGCGCGCCATGACATCCACCCCTCGGGCATACAAACTGGCCACATAGGATGAGTCTGGTGCAGCACCCTTACGCGCTTCCAGAGTCTGGCTCAGACGAGACAAAATTTCCACTTTTTCAGACACCATAGATTTCTCGCGGATCTTTCAACACCGGATTCGATTCGTGCCATTGATCTCCTTCCAGTATCCGGAAAAAGCAGTGGGCACGCCCCGTGTGACACGCAATCCCTCCCACCTGCTCCACCGTCAGAAGCAGGACATCTCCATCACAATCCAGTTGAATCTTTTTCACCTTCTGCACATGCCCCGACTCCTCGCCCTTATGCCACAGGCGTTGACGCGAACGGGACCAGTATACAACTTCGCCTCGACGCACCGTCTGCTGCAAGGATTCGCGATTCATCCAGGCCATCATCAATACCGTGCCCGTGCCCTCTTCCTGAGCAATGGCCGGCACCAGTCCCTCAGCGTCCCAGTGTAGCGCATCCAGCCAGGAAACGTCAGGCTGTGTTGGAGATACAGGGATCATAAACGGACCTCGATACCCTGACTGGCCATGGCTTCCTTGGCCTGCCGAATCGTGTATTCCCCATAGTGAAATATGCTGGCAGCCAAAACCGCATCGGCCAACCCCACACGCACCCCATCACAAAGATGTTGCAAGTTGCCTACCCCTCCACTGGCAATGATGGGCACGCCCACAGCCTCCGCCACGGTACGGGTCAGTTCCAGATCAAACCCTTCCCGGGTACCATCCCGATCCATACTGGTCAACAGGATTTCCCCCGCGCCCCGGCGTACCACCTCTTGCGCCCAGAGCACGGCATCCCATGCAGTGGGACGACGCCCTCCATGGGTGAATACCCCCCATCCCGATGCAGTGGCGGCACGCTTGGCGTCGATGGCTACCACGATGCACTGGGCCCCAAAAAAGTCAGAGGCCTCGGACACCAGATCCGGCCGCTGCAATGCTGCAGAATTGATGCTGACCTTATCCGCCCCGGCATTGAGCAACCGGCGTATATCCTTGACTTCCCGTACCCCCCCCCCCACGGTCAGAGGAATAAACACCTGAGCCGACACTTCCTCGATGATGGGCAGAATCAAATCCCTTTCTTCCGCGCTGGCGGCAATATCGAGAAATGTCACCTCATCTGCCCCCTGTTCATCATAACGCCGGGCAATCTCCACAGGATCGCCGGCATCCCGCAGGGCAACGAAATTCACTCCCTTGACCACCCGTCCGCCCTTGACATCCAGGCAGGGAATGATGCGTCGCGCCAGACCCATTATTGCCCAGCCGGCCAGGCGTTTGCCACGGCCACCGCCGCCGCAAAGTCGAGCGTACCCTCATAAATCGCGCGCCCCGTGATCACTCCGCTGATGCCTTCTTCCTGCACCTGACAAAGCGCTCGAATGTCGTCCAAACCATGCAATCCACCACTGGCGATCACCGGAACATGCAATGCCCGAGCCAGTTCCACGGTCGCCGCCACATTCACCCCGGTCATCATGCCATCCCGACCGATGTCGGTATAGATGATTCCCTCCACCCCGTAGTCCTGGAAACGACGGGCCAGATCCAGGACCTCGTGGCCGGTCAGTTTGGACCAACCTTCCACCGCCACCTTGCCGTCCCTGGCATCGAGCCCCACCAGAATTTGGCCAGGGAAGGCATCACAGGCCTCGTGCAGAAACCCTGGATTCTTCACCGCCGCCGTACCAATGATGACCGCATCGATGCCATCATCCAGATATCGCTCGATCACTTCGAGAGAACGAATCCCACCGCCCAGTTGAATCGGGATTTCCCCGCCCACCGCTGCCACGATTTCCTTGAGCGCCTGTTCATTAACAGGCTTTCCCGCAAACGCCCCATTCAAGTCCACCAGATGAAGGCGCTGGGCGCCCAGCGACAGCCAATGACGCGCCATTTGGGCCGGTTCTTCGGAAAATACAGTCGCCTCTTCCATCAGCCCTTGGCGCAAACGCACACAGCGGCCATCCTTGAGGTCGATGGCAGGAATTACAATCATGGTCGTACCTTTTTCATGAACGTTGGGTAAAAAATCAGGGGGTCCAGTGAATAAAATTGGACAACAGGGTCAGCCCGGCAGCAGCACTTTTTTCAGGGTGAAACTGTACGGCACAAAGGTTGTCCCGGATCACTGCACTGGTAAAAGGAAAACCATACGTCGTGGTGGCCGCACACTCTGCCTCATCGAATTCCTGCACGTAGTAACTATGGACGAAATAGAAACGGGAATCCGGGGCCAATCCACGCCAAAGAGGATGTTCCCGGGTTGCATGTACCTCGTTCCAGCCCATGTGAGGAACCTTGAGACGCTCTCCCTGGGGGCCAAACCGATCCTCGGGAAAACGGCGCACCTTGCCTGCCAACAGCCCCAATCCTGCCACATCACCTTCCTCGGAATGGTCGAACAACACCTGCAACCCAAGGCAAATTCCCAGAAAGGGGCGAATCTGCATCAATTCCCGCACTACCTCCAGAAGATGACGCTCGCGCAAACGTCTCATGCAATCGGGCAATGCCCCCTGCCCCGGAAAAACAATGCGATGGGCCGCGCGCAACCGTTCGGGGCAGTCGGTGACTTCAACCTCGACTTCGGGGGCTACCCGGTTCAGCGCACGGGCCACCGAACGCAGGTTACCCATTCCATAGTCCACCACTGCAATGCGCATCACATTCCGATCCTGTATCAGAGAGAGCCTTTGGTGGAGGGGACTTGGGAAGCACTGCGCGGATCCAGGGTCACCGCCATACGCAAAGCACGCCCCAACGCCTTGAAAACAGTTTCAGCCTGGTGATGCGCATTACGCCCTTTCAGGTTATCCACATGCAAAGTCACTTGGGCATGATTGACAAACCCCTGAAGAAACTCCTGAATCAGGTCCACGTCAAAATCTCCGATGCGGGCACGGGTATAATTCACTTCATACTCCAGCCCAGGACGACCGGACAGATCCACTACCACCCGAGAAAGCGCCTCGTCCAAGGGAATCAGGGCATGACCGTAACGCACCAGACCCTTTTTATCCCCCAGCGCCTGAGCAAATGTCTGGCCCAGCGTAATACCCACATCCTCTATCGTGTGGTGGGCGTCGATATGAAGATCTCCCTGGCACGCCACTTCCAGATCCATCAAACCATGACGGGCCACCTGATCGAGCATGTGATCAAAGAAGGGAACACCGGTGGACAGACGAGAAACGCCTGTCCCATCCAGATCGAGGGAAACCGTCACAGTGGTTTCCAGGGTAGTGCGGGTCAATCGCGCACAGCGCATGTTCTTGTCCGTATTCATTGAATGTCCAACACCCGGCTCAACGCGTCGAGAAAAGCCAGGTTTTCATCGGGAGTTCCCACAGTAACGCGCAGACAATCGTGTAACAGCGGATGTGCCTGACTGAGGTTTTTGATCAATATACCATGATGCCGAAGTCCGTCAAATACTTGCCCGGCTCGGGGTACGCGGAACAGCAGAAAATTTGCGGCGCTGGGAAAAACTGTGACCGGAGCCAACGCTTTCAAGGACGCAGCCAGCAGCATGCGTTCCTGCACAATGGCCTCCACCTGCGTCTGCAGTTCGGCCCGATGTTCCAGCATCACAACCGCCGCCGCTTGATCCAACACGGAGATGTTGTAGGGAAGACGCACTTTGTCAATTTCCGCCAGTACTTCGACGGGTCCGCATAACCAGCCCAAACGCACCCCCGCTAACCCCAGTTTGGATAAAGTACGCATCAAGAGCAGATTGGGATAATGCCCCAACCGATCCTTGAAGGAATAAGTGGTGAAGGGGTAATAGGCTTCATCCACCACCACCAACCCGGGACTGGCCTGGATGACCGCTTCCACCGTTTGAGCATCAAAGCAGTTGCCGGTGGGATTATTGGGATAGGCCAGAAAAGTGAGCGCAGGACGATGACGGGCAATGGCTTCCAGCAAAGCCGGGCCATTCAAGGAAAAGTCCGGATCGAGTGGAACTCCCACAAAGGTCACCTGAGCCAACTGGGCAATCAAGCGAAACATGACGAAGGAAGGTTCTACGCCCAGAATCACTGCACCTGGCTTTGCCACCGCCAAGGCCAGCATCTGGATCAATTCGTCCGAACCGTTGCCCAGCACCATGGCTGGCGTATCGTTCAAGCCCATCAAAGCACCCAGTTGGTGTTTGAGTTGGGAGGCAGAGGGCGAAGGATACCGGTTCAAAGTCAGTTCCCCCAGAGTCGAAGACAGTCGAGCCCGCAACGCAGTGGAGAGCGCGTAGGGATTCTCCATGGCATCCAGTTTTATCATTCTCTCTGCGGCAGGGACTGGGTAAGCATTCAACGCGCGGATATCTTCCCGAACCACGGTACGAACCAGGTCTTCCATGGCTAGACCTCATTCCGAAAACGACAGGCCGCAGAACGTGCATGGGCATGCAATCCTTCCTGCAAGGCCAGTACCTCGGCAATCTCACCCAGGTGACGCGCACCTTCCCGCGAGACCTTCAACACGCTGGATCGCTTCTGGAAATCGTAGACGCCCAGAGGAGAGGCAAACCGTGCCGTGCGCCCGGTGGGCAACACATGATTGGGCCCTGCACAATAATCTCCCAGAGATTCGGAACTGTATCGCCCCGCAAAAATTGCGCCAGCATGGCGTAACAAAGGCAAACAGTCCTCGGGTTGGGCCACGGACAATTCCAGGTGTTCCGGTGCGATGCGGTTGGACAAGTGACAGGCTTCCGCCAAATCACGAACCCGGATCAGTGCCCCCCGATCCGCCAGGGATTTTTCGATCACGGCTTGGCGCGGCAAGGTCGGCAGGAGCGCTACAATGGCCTGTTCCACCTGCTCCAGATAGTTTGGATCCGGACACAGCAATAACGCCTGGGCCAGTTCGTCATGTTCCGCTTGGGAGAACAGATCCATGGCTACCCAGCGAGGATCCGTGGAACCGTCCGCAATAATGAGGATTTCCGAGGGACCTGCCACCATGTCGATTCCCACCACACCAAAAACCTGGCGTTTGGCGGCAGCCACATAGGCATTGCCAGGGCCGACGATCTTGTCCACTGCAGGTATCGTGGCCGTCCCGTAGGCCAGGGCCGCAATGGCCTGAGCCCCGCCCACAGTAAAGACACGCCGTACACCGGACAAGGCCGCCGCCGCCAGCACCAGTTCATTGCGCACGCCCTCCGGGGTGGGCACCACCATGAGGATATCCTGGACTCCGGCCACGGCGGCAGGAATGGCATTCATCAGGACGGAAGAAGGATAGACCGCTTTACCGCCGGGCACATAAAGCCCCACACGATCGAGGGGAGTGACACGCTGTCCCAGTTCGGTTCCATCCGCTTCCCGTACGCTCCAGGACTCCATGCGCTGATGCTCATGAAATGCGCGAATCCGTTCTGCTGCCTTTTCCAGCGCACGCCGTTGCGACTGTGGCAACTCCTCCAATGCGCGCGTCAGGACATCTCCAGGCAATTCCAGCAACTCGGCTTGCGCCACGACCAGGCGATCAAAACGTTGGGTGTACTCGAGCAAGGCTTCATCCCCGCGCTTTCTGACGTCCTGAAGAATGGAACGCACCACCGTCTCGACCTGCTCATCCAGAGCACTGTCAAAGGACGTCAGACGGACCAGTTCCGCATCAAATCCCACCGTTGTAGAATCCAGTCGTCGCATTTTCATGGGACCTCTTCTCCAAAAGTTTCCTTCACACCCTGGGCAATGGCTTCTACCACCGGAGCCAGACGCTCCCGGTACAACTTCCAGGCCGCACCATTCACCACCAACCGGGAACTGATCTCCGCAATATTCTCCACGGCCTCCAGGGCATTGGCGCGCAAGGTATTGCCACTGCTCACCAGATCGACGATGGCATCGGCCAAACCCGTGAGTGGGGCCAGTTCCATGGAACCATACAACTTGATCAAATCCACATGGACGCCCTTGGCGGCAAAATGTTCACGGGCCAATTTGGCATATTTGGTTGCTACACGCAGGCGCGCACCCCGTCCTATGGCACCCTCATAGTCAAATCCCTGAGACACAGCCACCATCAGACGACACCGGGCAATACGCAGATCCACCGGTTGATACAGTCCTTCACCGCCCTGTTCGAGCAGAACATCAAGCCCAGCCACCCCCAGGTCAGCGGCCCCCCGCTGAACATATGTAGGCACATCCGAGGCCCGCACGATGACCAGACGCACATCAGGTCGACTGGTGGGCAGGATGAGTTGGCGTGAACTGTCGGGGTCCACCAGCGGGACAATGCCAGCGCGCGCCAACAAAGGCAAGGTTTCGCCGAAAATCCGCCCCTTTGAAAGGGCCAGAGTGATCCCCGTAAAGGGCGTCGTACTGGATTGATTCATGGTTTCACCGCTCATTCAATCGTGCCACTGCGTTCTCTGCGGACTTCTGCCCCCAACGCGCGCAACTTTTGTTCCAGGGTTTCGTACCCCCGATCCAGATGGTAGATCCGATCCACCACGGTTTCTCCCTGCGCAATCAATCCTGCAATCACCAGACTGGCAGAAGCGCGCAGGTCTGTGGCCATGACTGTTGCCCCCTCCAGTTGAGACACCCCCCGAATGATGGCAGCATTGCCTTCCACCTCGATGTTGGCCCCCAATCGGCGTAGCTCCTGAACATGCATGAAACGGTTTTCGAAAATGGTTTCGGTGATCACGGTCGTACCTTGCGCCACCGCATTCATGGCCATGAACTGGGCCTGCATGTCCGTAGGAAAGGCAGGGTAGGGCGCCGTACGCAAACTGACCCCGTGATTCGGCCCTGCCATGGTCAAATGAATCGTCTCTTCAGTACAACGAATGCGGGCATTGGCTTCCCGCAACTTGTCCAGCACCGCATCCAGTGTCCCGGGGCGTACCCCTCGCAATAGAACGTCCCCACCGGTGGCGGCGGCGGCCACCAGAAAAGTGCCGGTTTCAATGCGATCCGGCATGACCGGGTGGGTGGTTCCCTGAAGGTGTTCCACCCCTTCGATGGTAATGACGTCCGTACCGTGTCCTTTAATCTTGGCCCCCATGGCAATCAGGCACTGGGCCAGATCCACCACTTCCGGTTCACGTGCGGCGTTTTCCAGAACCGTCGTCCCTGCCGCCAGAGTCGCTGCCATCATCAGATTCTCGGTACCCGTCACCGTCACCGTATCCATGAATATCCGGGCACCCTGCAAGCGGGTTGCCGATCCCACGATGTACCCATGTTCCACCGACAGATGGGCACCCATAGCCTGCAATCCTTTCAGGTGCAAGTCCACAGGGCGTTCGCCGATGGCACACCCTCCCGGCAAGGAGACACGGGCATGTCCAAATCGGGCCAGCAGAGGTCCCAACACCAGAATGGAGGCACGCATGGTCTTGACCAAGTCGTAGGAAGCCAGGGGTTCCAAGGCAGCCGATGCACTCAGAACCACTTCGCCGTGCTCACCCTCGACCTCCACCCCCATGCCTCTGAGTAAACGCAGCAACGTGCCCACATCGCGCAAGGCAGGAACCCGAGTCACCCGAAGCGGTTGAGCGGTCAACAGAGCAGCGCAGAGAATGGGTAAAGCCGCATTCTTTGCGCCGGAAATCTCAACGGTACCCGTGAGCGGTTGGCCCCCGGCAATGATCAGTCTATCCACGATGTACCTGTCTAGCGAACTTCCACTTCCGCCCATTGGGCAGGGGTCAGGGTGCGCATGGAGAGGGCGTGGATCTCCTCGCGCATGCGGTCTCCCAAAGCTCGATACACCAGTTGATGCTGAGCCACACGACTTTTACCTTCAAAAAGGGCGCTGACGATGATGGCCTCGAAATGTTGACCATCACCACTGACGTCCACATACTGACAGACCAGTCCACTTTCAATGTATTGCTTGATATCCTGGGGAAGTACCATGATCATTTCATCCTCTCGACACATTCGGGGGCTCAGGGGCGTACCCGCCAACCACTGCGCAATAAAGCCAAAGTCACCCATGATAAAGCCAAACAGGTACTTCCGACAATGAGCAGGGATTCCCAGGGGGAAACGTCACTCGCTCCGATGAAGCCATAGCGAAACCCATCGATAGCGTAAAAAAATGGATTGAAGCGTGAAATGAAGTGCCAGAGAGGGGGCAGGGAATGGAGCGAATAAAAGGCGCCGGACAGGAACGTCAAGGGTAAAATGAGAAAATTCTGCCAGGCCGCCATCTGGTCAAACTTTTCTGCCCAGACGCCGGCCAATACTCCCAATGCCCCGGACAAGCCCGTGGCCAGAAGACAAAACACCAGAATCCAGAGCAGTGAATGGATCTGGAGCGGAAAGAAAAAACCTGCCGTCATCAGCACCACCGACCCCACCAACAGCCCACGCAACATGGCGGCCAGTACATAAGCCAAAAAAAACTCCATTTCCGACAGGGGAGCCAGCAGCACGAAAACCAGATTTCCGGTTATCTTGGATTGCACCAAACTGGAGGAACTGTTGGCGAAGGCGTTCTGAAGCATGGCCATCATGACCAACCCAGGTACCAGAAATTCGGCATAACCCACCCCTGGGTACACGCTGATACGCTGCCCCAGGACTTGCGCAAAAACAACTAGATAGAGCAAGGTGGAGACCAGAGGCGCAAGCAAGGTCTGAAAAGATACTTTCCAGAAACGCAGCACCTCCTTGCCAAATAACGTCGCGAATCCCACCCCCATCCTAAGCCTCCACGTCTCGAATCAATCCCATGAAAGCCTCTTCCAGCGTGGCTGCCTGCTGTCCCTGCAACAAATCACTGATGCGTTCGCAAGCCACCAATTTCCCCTTGTGCAATACGGCCACACGCTGACACAGGGCTTCTGCCTCCTCCAGATAATGGGTAGTCAGGAGGATGGTATGGCCTGCGCCATTGAGTTTCTGAACAAATTTCCAAAGGGTCTGGCGCAGTTCCACATCCACGCCAGCTGTGGGTTCATCCAGCACAATGACCGGCGGACGATGGACCAGTGCCTGGCCAATCAATACGCGTCGTTTCATCCCCCCCGACAGCGCACGCATGTTGACCTCAGCCTTATCGGTCAGATGCAGGTTCTCAAGGATTTCGTCGATCCAGTCGTCATTGTGGCGCAAACCAAAATAACCGGACTGGATACGCAGGGTTTCACGAACGCTGAAAAAAGGATCAAATACCAATTCCTGGGGAACCACCCCCAGAGCACGCCGAGCCGCTCGATAATCCTGCGTCACCTCGTGCCCCATGACTTTCAACGTTCCCGAATCAGCACGAGCCAGCCCGGCCAGTACGCTGATCAGTGTGGTTTTTCCCGCCCCGTTGGGTCCCAGCAACGCGAAGAACTCTCCCTGTTCGATGGTCAGGTCCACCCCTTGCAAGGCCTGTAGCGCCCCGTAGGACTTCCGCACCGCGCGTATTTCCACCGCAGGCAATGATTGCTCCAGAGAAGACATCGGTTTCAGACCTCGACGATGCCTTCCAGCAAGGGAGAAAGACCATAAAGCGAGATTAGAACGTGCAGATTGTCAGGAATTTTTACGAAAACCAGTTTTTTCTTTCCCCGCGCCGCTTCCCGTAACCAATGCAGAAGCAAGGCTACCGCCGCCGAATCCAGAGTCGTCGTACGAGAAAAGTCGATGGTCACCTCCGGTCCCAGAGAGGAAAAAGAGGTGGAGTTCACCAAATCGGGTACCGTATCCATGACCACAGGGCCTTCCAGAAAAAGATGGTTGCCTTCACGCTGGATCATTTTTTTCCGGCGGTCTTGCTTTCCGCCTGTTTGCTCTTGTCCGCCATGGCCTGGATCAATCCATCGATCCCATGATTGCGCACGATATCAGAAAATTCGTTGCGATAATTGGTCACCAAACTCACCCCATCCACCTGAATATCGAACACCTTCCAGTCATCGCCCAACTTTTCCATGCGATAGTCGATGGGAACAATGGGGCCCCCTGAGGGGATCACCACAGAATGTACCGTGGCTTCATTTCCACCATCATACAAATCCGAACCCTTGACCTTCAATTCCTGATTCTTGTATTGAGACAGTGAAGTGGCATAGGTCCGTACCAGCAGGTCACGGAACCCTTCGGTCAACTTTTGCTGCTGCTCAGGGCTGGCCTGACGCCAGTTTTTGCCCATGGCCAAACGTGTCATGCGCGTAAAATCAAAGTGCGGAAGAACTTTGTCCTGAATCAGGGCATAGGCTCTGGCGCGATCTCCGTTCTGAATGGCCTTATCCTTTTTCAAGGTTGCCACCACCTCATCTGCGGTGTTGGAAATCACGGATTCAGGGGTGATGGCTGCCCACACCGCCAGATTCCACCCCGCCAAGGTCACTGCCACTCCGACCCTTTGCCACACTGCCCATCGCTTCATGGTGCCCCCTTATCGGTTGAAGTCTTGTCGGCCCCACCGTCCTGAGCCTTATTGAAAAGAAACTGGCCAATCAGACGCTCGAGTACCATGGCCCCCTGCGTCAACTTGATCTCATCACCATTCTTCAGCATCTTGTCATCTCCACCGGCATCCAGTCCCACATATTGTTCGCCCAGAATCCCCGAAGTCAGAACCGAAGCAGAACTGTCCACGGGGAAGTGATACTGGGGGTCAAGGGCCATACGCACCTCGGCATTGTAATGGAGAGTATCAAAACGCACCGAATGAACCCGCCCCACCAGTACCCCGGCACTGCGCACGGGGGCACGTTCCTTGAGTTGCCCGATATTATCGAAGTGGGCCACCACCTCATAAGCTCCTCCCGACCCATCCAGGCTCAAGTTCCCTACCTTGAAAGCCAACATCAGAAAAGCCACAAAACCCAACAGTACAAAAAACCCTACCCAAAGATTCAAGGTTGCTCGGTTCATCAATTCCACCCCTTCATCATAAATGCAGTCAACAACAAATCGAGGGCCAGAATGGCCAGGGAAGAACTCACCACCGTACGGGTCGTGGCTCCGGAAACCCCTTCCGCCGTAGGCGGTGCTTCGTACCCCTCGAAAGTGGCAATGGCTGAAACCGCCACACCAAAGACCAGACTTTTGATCATGCCATTGAGAATGTCATGGCGAAAATCCACGGCGGCCTGCATCTGCGACCAGAATGCTCCGCTGTCCACCTTCAACATGATCACCGTCACGAGAAATCCGCCCATGATCCCCAGGGAGGTAAACAGGGCAGCGAGCAAGGGCAAAGAAATCACTCCCCCCCAGAAACGGGGAGCCACGACCCGCGCCAATGGATTCACCGCCATCATTTCCATGGCCGATAACTGTTCCGTGGCCTTCATCAAGCCGATTTCCGCCGTGATGGCCGAACCCGCACGACTGGCAAAAAGCAGGGCCGAGACCACCGGACCCAACTCGCGCATCAGGGAAAGTGCCACCAGTACCCCGACGCTTTCCGAGGAGCCATAACTTTGCAAAGTCTCGAAGCCCTGCAAACCCAAGACCATCCCCACAAACAGACCGGACACCAGAATGATGATGAGAGACTGCACCCCGGCAAAATAGATTTCCCGAATGACCAGACTAAAACGTCGAAAACTGGTGCCTGAATGGCGCAAGATCTGCCCCAAAAACAGAACCACCGCACCGATTCTCTCGACGATGCGCAAGGTGGTATCGCCCACGTTGCGCAGGCCTTGTCCCCATGCGCCTCTCATGCCTGCCCTCGTTCTTCACCAAAATCCATTTTCAGGGTTGGCCCAGGGTAGTGGAAGGGCAGGGGACCATCGGCCTCTCCCCAGACGAACTGGTGCACAAAAGGCAGGGCAGAGTTGTGAATTTCTTCGGGGGTTCCCTGGGCCACGATCACACCGTCCGAAACAAAATAAATGTAGTCCACGATCTTCATCGACTCCTGTACATCGTGCGTCACCAGAACGGAGGTTGCCCCCAGCGCATCATTCAACTGGCGAATCAGCCGACCGATCGCGCCCATGGAAATGGGATCAAGCCCCGTAAAGGGTTCATCGTACAGAATCAACGCCGGGTCCAGTGCCGTGGCCCGAGCCATGGCCACGCGTCGTGCCATGCCCCCGGACAGTTCGGCAGGCATCAGGGACTGCACCCCACGCAACCCCACCGCATTGAGTTTCATCAGGGTCAGGTCACGAATCATGGATTCTGGCAAGCGGGTATGTTCGCGCATTTGAAAAGCCACATTGTCGAATACCGATAAATCCGTGAAAAGTGCCCCAAACTGGAACAGCATGCCCACCTGACGACGCATGGCGTAGAGTTGCGCTTCATTCATATGGTTCAATTCCTGACCAGCCACACGCACCGATCCTTGGCGCGCCAATAACTGCCCACCCATCAGGCGCAAAAGGGTGGTCTTGCCACAGCCACTCAGCCCCATGATGGCCACCAGACTGCCCTTGGGCACCGTCAAATGGATCCCCTTGAGCACCAGTTGGTCGCCATAGCCAAAATTCAGATCACGGATTTCCACCTGGTGGATCATATTCAGTCACTGCGGAGAAAAACAAGAAGGGCATACGGATAGTCTTCCCATGTTACCCCAGAACCTGACACGCTCACAAATCCCAAGGGTTGCACAGACTTCCTCGACCCTACGCCCCTGATCACTTCCGGCGCCAAAATAACAGATCCCATACGCCATGCCCGAGGCGAACACCACGACTTTCAAAGCGGGTCAGGGGGCGCCAATCCGGACGCTCAATAAAATCCGCCCCCGTGTTTTCCAGTTGGGATTCGACACGTAATACGACACGCATCTGCTCGGCATAATCCTGCCAATCCGTGGCCAGATGCAAATAGCCGCCGCCCTTCAGACGCTCGCTCAGGAGTTCCACGAAGGGCGGTTGAATCAAGCGACGTTTGTGGTGGCGAGATTTTGGCCAGGGATCCGGAAAAAAAATATGAATGCCCTCCAAAATGGCCTGGGGAAGCATGTGGCGTACCACTTCCACGGCATCATGGCGCATTACCCGGACATTGTTGACATTATTTTCGGCCAGTTTCTTGAGCAGGGCCCCCACGCCAGGGCCATGGACGTCGATGGCCAGAAAATTCCACTCCGGGCGCTGCAAGGCCATGGCCAAGGTCCCTTCGCCCATACCAAAACCAATTTCGAGCCCAAGCGGCGCAGTGCGCCCAAAAAGCGTCTGCAAGCGTTCGGGCGTAAGCAGATCCTGAGGCGAGTAATCCACCCCCCAGCGCGCCCACCCTTCTTCCAGGGCCCTTTGCTGAGCCGGAGACATGCGACCCTGGCGAAGAACGAAACTGCGGATCGGCGGATGGTCAGTCACTGAATCAGACCACTCAAAGGAGAACTGGCGCTGGCCCGATAAGGTTTTTTGGGCATTCGTCCCGCCCGCCAGGACAGCCGTCCGGCCTCCACAGCCAAGGCCATGGCCTTGGCCATCTGCACGGGATGGCGGGCCTGCGCAATGGCCGTATTCATCAAAACCCCGGCACAACCCAGTTCCATGGCAATGGCAGCATCGGAGGCCGTGCCCACCCCTGCATCCACGATCACCGGGATCTGGGCTCGCTCCAGAATGATACCCAGATTCCAGGGATTGAGAATCCCCATCCCGGATCCAATCAGGGATGCCAGAGGCATGATGGCGACACAACCGAGGTCTTCCAGACGTCGGGCCAGAATGGGGTCATCGCTACAGTAGACCATGACCTCAAACCCTTCCCGAATCAAAATTTCCGCAGCCTCAAGGGTTTCCACCATATTCGGAAAAAGTGTATCGGCATCCCCCAAAACTTCCAACTTGACCAGTGCATGCCCATCCAGTAATTCACGGGCCAGACGCAGGGTACGCACCGCTTCCTCGGCTGTATAGCAACCTGCCGTATTGGGGAGCAGAGTGTAACGGTCAGGCGAAATCACGTCCAGCAAATTGGGTTCGCCCGGGTTTTGCCCAATATTGGTGCGCCGGATCGCCACCGTGACAATTTCAGCACCGCTGGCTTCCACGGCTTCCCGGGTCTGGTTCAGATCGGCATATTTGCCGGTGCCCACCAGTAAACGAGAACGAATGGTACGTCCAGCCAGGATAAAGGGATCAGGAGAAACGGGAAAGGTCATGAGTGGTCCTGCAGTGAGTATCAATAGATAAGAATGGTCCGGGAACGGGGGTTCAACCCCCGCCCACCGCCACCACGATCTCGAGCCGATCGCCCTCGGCCAACGCCCTCGAATCATAGTGGCTGCGCGGCACAATGTCTCCGTTGCATTCGATGGCCACCCGACGTCCGGTCATACCCCGTTCGTCCAGAACCTGACGCACGGTCGGTACCGTAGCAAAAATCTGCGGTGAACCATTGATGAAAAGAGTGATCATGCTGGAAACGAACAGACTATAAAAAGGGAATTCTACCATGGGCACTTATCTGGCCAGAAGTCCCGGGAATCATCCCTTCCCGAAAAAGCAAAACTTCTTTCACATCAAGCCCCAAACCAAAACCTCCCCAGCGCCCTCCGCTCGCCACCACGCGGTGACAGGGAATCAGAAAAGGCAGCGGGTTAGCGCCACAGGCAGAACCCACGGCACGCACCGCCCGAGGCCGTCCGATCAGCGCTGCAATATCTCCATAGGTACGCCACTGTCCTACCGGAATGGTACACAGGGCATCCCACACGGCCCGCTGAAATCCTGTACCTGACAGGTGCAAAGGAATGGGTTGGCGTACCACAGTAGGGCATTCCACTGCCGCAAGCAGCGCTTCTTCCCAAACCTCCTGCACTTGAAGATCAACCTTCCCACCCAGAGCCGAAAAACGCGTCGCCGCCTGGCGATATCCTGCCTCAGGAGTTCCCGTCAAAGTCAGCCAGCGTACCCCGTCAATATCAAATACCCAAGAAAGACACCCCAAGGAACAAGACGTCTGCTGAAGTCTGTTCATGGCAAAAATCGTTGCAATAAATCATTAAGAAAGCGCTGCCCACGAAAGGTCGGACACAATCGGCGGGGGTTGGCTTCCAACCAGCCTTCCTCCTCCAATTGACTCAAAAGAGGTTGAAGTCCCTGCAAAGATAACCCGGTATGACGTTCGTACATCTCTCGGGGAACACCTTTGGACAAACGCAGGGCATTCATCATGAATTCAAAGGGAATATCCTGCGCGGTCACGTTCTGTACTTCTTCTACTGGTGTTCCGCGTTCCACGGCGCGCATGTATGCCTCAGGCTGTCGAGCCCGGCGCTGACGCTCAATACCCCAAGGACCGGTCAATTTACCGTGTGCCCCCGCCCCCAATCCCAGATAATCTCCAAAACGCCAGTAATTGAGGTTGTGTCGGCAATAATCCCCCCCTCGTGCCCAAGCGGAGGTTTCATAGGGCTCATACCCTGCCGCCATCAGAATCGCGTGGGCAGCCTGCTCCCCCTGATCCAGCGTTTCCGCGTCCGGCAAAGGAGGAGGGTGATGATAAAACGGGGTATGAGGTTCCAGAGTCAATTGATAGCAGGACAAGTGCGAAGGCGCATACTGAAGCGCTTGGGCCACGTCTGCGCAAACCCCTTCAATGGTTTGCTCGGGCAACCCCACCATCAGATCCAGATTGAACCGCTCGAAATGAGTGGCAGCCGCTTCGGCTGCCCGATGCGCCTCCGATGACCCGTGTATGCGCCCCAACAACTTCAACTGGTCATCCGAAAAACTTTGAATCCCCACGGACAGGCGATTGATGCCTGCGGCGCGAAAGGCACGAAATCGTTCAGCATCCACCGTGCCAGGATTGGCCTCCAGGGTGATTTCAGCTCCTGCCGCCAGCGGCACCAAAGCCCTGATCTCCTCGAGCAGACGTCCCACTCCTTCCGGCGACAAGACACTGGGCGTTCCTCCCCCAAAAAACACCGTTTCCACAGTGCGTCCCCAAATACGGGGCAACTGCATCTCCAGATCCTGGCGCAAAGCCGTCAAGTAACGTTCTTCGGGCAACCGGGTTGGCATGACATGGGAATTGAAATCGCAGTAGGGACATTTGCGAACACACCACGGCACATGCAGATACAACGACAGGGGAGGCGTCAGTCTCATGCCTGCAGAAAGGGCAACAGTGATTGCCAGGCGCGTGCACGGTGACTTTGGGCATTCTTTTCGGCCAGCGTCATTTGAGCCGCGGTTTTCCCGCATTCGGGAACCCAGAACAGGGGGTCATAGCCAAATCCGCCCGCACCCCGAGGCGCGTCCAGAATCTCGCCAAACCAGCGTCCTTCGGCGATGCAAGGCGTTGGATCAGCCCCATGCATCACCCAGACCAGAACACAATAATAAAAGGCACGACGTTCGGTACTCCCGGAAAGAGCACGCAGAAGCGCCTGGTTGTTATCCTGATCCTGTCGTTGAGGACCAGCATAATGGGCCGAATCCACTCCCGGTGCACCCTGTAGCGAAGGCACACAGAGTCCCGAGTCATCCGCCAAGGCCGGGCGCCCACTCCGTTGGGCCACATGCCGCGCCTTGGCCAGAGCATTTTCCACGAAAGTCCGATGAGGTTCGTCAGACCCCTCGATCCCCATATCATTCTGGGCGATTACCTTCCAACCCAAGGGTGAAAGAAGCGCATCAAATTCACGGATCTTGCCCGGATTGGAGGATGCCAGAACGACCTCACGCCCCTCTGTCATCCTGCGACCAAACCAGTTTCCAGGGCCTGCATCTGCAACCCGATCAACTCCCGACATCCCTTGGATGCCAGGTCCAGCAACGCATCCACCTCGTTTCGCCGGAAAGGGACGCCCTCGGCGGTACCCTGTAATTCCACGAAATATCCATCGGCAGTCATCACCACGTTCATGTCCGTATCACAGGTGCTGTCTTCCTCGTAGTCAAGATCCAGAACAGGGACTCCTTGCCAGATTCCCACCGAGACTGCCGCCACGGGTTGAAGGATGGGCGACTGATCCAGTATCCCCCTCTCCAGCAACTTGCTCACTGCGTCCTCGAGGGCGATATAGGCCCCGGTAATACTGGCCGTACGGGTACCTCCATCGGCCTGAAGGACATCGCAGTCCACATGCAGCGTTCGCTCACCGAGCACTTCCATATCCACCACGGCACGCAGGCAGCGCCCGATCAAACGTTGAATTTCCTGAGAACGCCCGGAGGGCTTGCCCAGGGTGACTTCACGCCGGGAGCGGGTGTGGGTGGCACCGGGCAACATGCCATACTCCGCTGTCACCCAACCTTTGCCCTGTCCTTTGAGAAAGGAGGGAACTCCTTCCGCCACGCTCACCGTGCACACCACACGGGTATCTCCGAAGGCCACCAAAACCGAGCCTTCTGCATGTTTGGTGAATCCGCGCAAGAACTCGACAGAACGCAACTGATCGGTTCGACGTTGGCTGGGACGCATAGAGGGTTCTCTTCTCACGATAAAGTCATTGGACCCCGATTCTAGGGGGCTACAGCACAGGATGCAACTAGAGTATGATAGCCCGCAGTCATCGAATCGTTCCGTTTTGAAGGATACGCCCCCTTGAATACCTTGTACAGCATGACTGGTTTTGCCTCCGGCTCTCAGGAGACCCCCGATGGGACCCTGCTGATGGAACTGCGCAGCGTCAATCATCGCTACCTTGAATTGCAGTTTCGCCTGCCCGATGTCCTGCGTCCCTGTGAACCGCGCCTGCGCGAACTTCTATCCCAGTCCCTGAAACGGGGCAAAGTGGACTGTCGTCTCGAATGGCTACCCCATCCCTCAAAGAGTGAGTCCCTCTCCCCGGACACCCACACCCTGGAACAGTTGCGTGTGGCTGCCGCCCTCATCCGGAAAGATTTTCCCGATGCCCGTCCCCTGTCTGTGGCGGATATCCTGAATTGGCCCGGGGTCCTGCCCCATTCTCTGGAGCGCGCGCCTGCAGATGAATGGGTGGAATCCCTGACCCGCACCACACTTCATTCCTTGAGTGCCACCCGTAGCCGGGAAGGACAAAAATTGGGCAAATTCCTGCTGGACCATGCCCAGGCCATGAGCGCACGAATCCAACCCCTCAGGGAACGAATGCCCGCACTGGTCTGCGCCTACCAGGAAAAACTGACCCAGCGCCTGCGCGAATCACTGGCGAGCGTCGATGAAGACCGCCTGCTGCAGGAGGTTGCCCAATGGTCGGCAAAAATTGACATCGCCGAGGAACTTTCCCGTCTCGACATGCACCTCGAGGAGGTGATCCGAGTCGTCCAGGCCGGTGGGCAAAGCGGTAAACGCCTCGATTTCCTGATGCAGGAATTGCATCGTGAAGCCAATACTCTGGGTTCCAAGGCCCTTCACTCGGAATTGTCCCTTGTCTCCCTTGATCTCAAACTGCATATCGAGCAAATGCGCGAACAAGTACAGAACCTGGAATAATGATGTCCGATACCGATCCCTCACTGCCCGGTCAGTTATTCATTGTCACTGCCCCTTCAGGTGCAGGTAAGTCCAGTCTCATCGCTGCGCTTCTGAAACAGGACCCCCGGGTCCGCCTGTCCGTTTCTCATACGACCCGTGCACCGCGTCTGGGTGAAGTCGAAGGGCAGGACTATCATTTTGTCAGCCCTGCGGCCTTTTTGGCCTTACGCACAGAAAATCAGTTTCTGGAATGGGCAGAAGTCTATGGAAATTTTTACGGAACCACGCGTCAGTCTCTTGAAGATTTGCAGAACCAGGGTTTTGACGTCATTCTGGAAATCGACTGGCAAGGTGCCCGCCAGGTCCGCCAACTCTACCCGGAGTCTTTGGGGGTTTTTATCCTCCCTCCCTCCCTCGAAACGTTGCGCAACCGACTGCAGGGACGGGGCAAGGATGATCCTGCGACCATAGAAATGCGCCTGTCCCTGGCGCAGGATGACCTGAGCCACGAGAATGAGTTTGAATATGCTATCATCAATGCTGATTTTGATGAGGCCCTCAGGGATCTGGCGGCCATCCTGCGCGCTGCACGGTGTCGGCGCGCCTGTCAGTATCCCCGTTATGCCTCACTTTTAACGCGTTAGATTTCTCTCTCCTGGAACCCTGACCATGGCACGCATCACGCTGGACGATTCTCTGCATTCCAATCAAAACCGTTTCGAGTTGACCCTGGCGGCCACTCAACGCGCCCGTCAAATTGCTTCTGGCTCCCCACCCCGGGTTGATCCGCAACGCAACAAACCCATTGTCATTGCGCTGCGCGAACTCGCTGCAGGCAAAACCGGGCCAGAAGTCATCGACAAAGTCTGATCCGACTCTGGTGAGCGAGCCCAGCCCCTCCGAGATTCTGACTTCCGAACCTCTGCTTCGGGTGGCCACCACCTATCTGCGCCCGTCGGATCTCGAACTGCTGGAGCAGGCGTTCCACCTGGCAGCCTGCGCCCATAAGGGGCAGTTCCGAAAAAGTGGTGAACCGTACCTCATCCACCCTCTCTCCGTTGCCGTCATTCTGGCGGAATGGCATCTCGACCCTCAAGCCTTATGCGCCGCCTTGCTCCACGATACGGTCGAGGATACGGGCACGACCGCCCAGGAAATCATGGAACAGTTTGGCCATTCGGTGAGCGAACTGGTAGAGGGAGTCAGCAAACTCGATCGTCTGGAATTCCAGACAGAGCAGCAGGCCCAAGCCGAAAATTTTCGCAAGATGCTGTTGGCGATGGCCCGGGATGTGCGCGTCATTCTCATTAAACTGGCAGACCGGCTGCACAACATGCGCACCTTGGGGGCCATGAAGTCTGATAAACAACGGCGCATTGCACGGGAAACCCTCGACATTTATGGCCCCATTGCCAACCGTCTGGGACTGCACAAACTGTACCAGGAACTGGAAGACCTGGGCTTTCGTTACCTTTACCCCAATCGCTATACTGTATTGAGTAAAGCGCTCAAAGCGGCACGGGGCAACCGGCGCGAGGTGGTAGGCAAGATTCTGACTGCGTTGGAACAACGCCTTGCCTCCTTCGGTCTGGACGTGTCTATCAAGGGACGGGAAAAACATCTGTCCAGCATCTATCAGAAAATGCAGGAAAAGTCCCTGTCCTTTTCGCAAGTACAGGACATCTATGGTTTTCGAGTCATCGTACCGGATCTGTCCAGTTGCTACCTTGCCTTGGGCGCATTGCATACGCTTTACAAGCCAATTCCCGGAAAATTCAAGGATTACATCGCCATTCCGAAATCCAATGGCTATCAATCCCTGCACACCACTCTGTTCGGTCCTTTTGGTACCCCCGTGGAAATCCAGATCCGCACCCGGGACATGCACAAGATTGCCGAATCCGGTGTGGCATCCCACTGGCTCTACAAGTCCTCCAACACCCCCTTGAGCGATGTCCAGAAAAAAACCCATCAATGGCTCCAGTCATTGCTCGAATATCAATCGGAAAGTGGTGATGCAGCAGAGTTTCTGGAACATATTAAAGTCGATTTGTTTCCCGATGCCGTTTATGTCTTCACCCCCAAGGGAACCATCAAATCCCTGATACGGGGGGCAACGGCCGTGGACTTTGCCTACGACGTTCACACGGATATCGGTCATCACTGCGTGGCTGCCAAGATCAACGATCAATTGGCCCCCCTCCGTACCATCCTGAACAATGGAGATCGGGTGGAAATCATTACAGAAGCCGAGGCCACCCCCAACCCCGCCTGGCTCAATTATGTGGTCACTGCCAAGGCCCGTGCCAAAATCCGTCATTATCTGCGTACCCTGCGCCACGAAGAGGCTGAAGTTCTGGGAGAACGCCTGCTTCATCAAGCCCTGCGCGCCCTCAATGCAGACCCGGGTACCCTCACGACGGATCAATGGGAACAACTTCTGAAAGGAGATCGTTGCAAGACTCGGGAAGAAGTGTTGGCCGAGATTGGCTTGGGAAAACGTCTGAATATCGTGGTGGCCAGATCTTTTCTGCCCAAAAATGGGGATACTTTCCCTACGCCCGAAATGCGCACTTCCATCACCATTCGCGGGAGTGAGGGCATGGCCGTGCAATTTGCTCCCTGTTGTCGTCCCATTCCGGGAGATCCGATTATCGGACTGATCAAAAAAGGTCAGGGATTACTGATTCACACCCAGGATTGCCAAAATATCCGTCAATCTCGCACCGACCCGGATAAATGGGTGGATGTGGCCTGGGAAAACAATAGCGGTCAACTGTTCGAAGTGGCGATCAAGGTACTGGTACTCAACCGTCGTGGCGTTCTGGCCACGGTTGCTTCGGCCATTGCCGAGGCGCACTCGAATATCGACAGCGTCACCATTGCCAAGGCCGATGGTACCTATAGTGAGATCAATTTTACGGTTCAAGTGCAGGATCGTGCACATTTGGCCATTTTGATGCAGAATTTGCGGGAAAATCCCGATGTCGTCCGTCTCACCCGCGTATAAAATCCCCCTGGAGCCCCATGTCTAAAACCATTTTATCTACTTCCTCCGCTCCCGCCGCCATCGGTACCTATTCCCAAGCTGTTCAGGTGGGTTCCACCGTCTATCTGTCGGGTCAAATCGGGCTCGACCCCACCACCATGATCCTGGAAGAAGGCATCGATGCCCAAATAGAACGGGTTCTGACCAACCTGCAGGCAGTCACCCAGGCCGCAGGGGGAAGTTTGAACAACCTGGTTCGAGTCACGGTATACCTCACGGATCTGGCGAATTTTTCCAAAGTCAACGAGGCCATGGCCCGGCACTTGAGCAGCCCTTATCCCGCCCGTGCCGCCGTGGGCGTGGCCTCGCTACCTCGTGGGGCTTTGGTGGAAATGGACGGAATCATGGTCTTGGCATGACTGGAGCGGGTGAAGGGAATCGAACCCTCGTCTTAAGCATGGGAAGCTTCTGCTCTGCCATTGAGCTACACCCGCACCGAACTTGAACCCGGATTCTAACCGATTTACCATGAATTGTCCCGCGCCCCCCTCGACTTTCTTCGCGCAAATACTGGTGGCCTGGCAACATCAACACGGTCGCCACGACTTGCCCTGGCAAGGCACCCAGGAAGCTTACCGGATCTGGGTCTCGGAAATCATGTTGCAACAGACCCAGGTCGGCACGGTCATTCCCTTTTACCAGCGCTTCATGACCGCTTTTCCCGATGTGGTGGATTTGGCCCGAGCCGACCTGGAAACCGTGTTGGGCCACTGGGCCGGACTGGGATATTATGCCCGTGGCCGTCATCTCCACCGTGCGGCTCAGGAAATCGTTCAACAGGGATTTTTTCCTCGATCCCCCGAAGAACTACAAAAACTTCCCGGCATTGGGCGTTCCACTGCTGCCGCCATTGCCGTATTTGCCTTTGGACGACGCGCAGCCATTCTGGATGGGAACGTCAAACGTGTTCTGGGACGTTTCTTTGCATTGGACAACCCGGGAGACGCCGAGTTATGGGCGCTGGCCGAATCTCAACTGCCAGATCGGCATTTGGAAGCCTATACTCAGGGTTTGATGGATTTGGGAAGCCTGCTCTGCACGCGCGCACGCCCCCAATGTACGACTTGTCCTCTTCAGCCCCAATGCCAGGCATACCTGCGCGGAGAAACCCTGCGTTATCCCACCCCACGCCGAAAAGCCGTCCGTTCCCAACGTCATCATCGTCTCTTGTTGCTTTGCACGCCAGAGAGACAATGGCTGATGGAAAAACGCCCCGCTCCGGGCGTATGGGGAGGATTATGGAGTTTCCCCATGGAAATCATGGACTCACAGCCTGCCGGTCACTCCCTGACTCTCGATCTCGCTCCCTATCCGGAACTTGAACCCCCTCCCTTCATTCACCGTCTCACCCATTTTGACTGGCACCTGACCCCCCGTGCGTTCAAGGTCAGGGACACTGTCCCTCCCTCTTCATCCTCCCCATGGCATTGGGGATCTCTTTCGGAACTGATGACCTATCCTCTCCCTGCACCGATTCGCCAACTTCTACATGGCTTGACGCGAAAGCTGTGATGCCCGGTTGGCATCAACCGCAACTCCTCGATTTTACCAGTTCCCTATATTCGCAGACTTTTTCGGCAGCCTGCTAAAGATCCAAATTTGGAACAGGATCACTTTACGTTAAATTATTATAAATGATAATAATTAACACATTTAACTTTTGTTAATTGAATTGTTTCGCCATAATGAAATTCAGACATCGCTCCCTGTGCGCGTCGACGAACCCCCTTTAAGAGGATCTCAACCATGTTATATACGGAGATTGTCATGCTATCAAATCTGAATTTCATTATCCTTGCACTCATCTCTGCGGTACCGTTGCTACTTTGGGTAATGGGCATGTTCGGGAGCATTCTGTCTGGCGAACATGCCCAGCGTATGGCACGTCTAAGCAACGGCGCCGCTGGGTTGTCCTTCATCTGCGCGGCCCTTGCCGCACTACTGTATGCGGCCGACGGGAACTCACTGACGGTGACCCCGTTCTCCTTTGCATTGCCCGGAAACATGGGGGCATTAGCCCTGAGCATCTATATCAATGCAGTCACGGTGTTAATGCTCTCTCTGGTTTCTTTCGTCGGATTCGTGGTCTCCCGCTACGCGCGCAACTATCTCCAAGGAGAAAAAAATCAGGGGCGATTTTATACCTGGCTGAATCTCACGCTCGCCTCCATCCTGACATTGATCATTTCCGGCAACATGCTGATGTTCGTCTTGGTATGGATGACCACCAGCCTTTGTTTGCATCACCTCCTGATGTTCTATCCGGAGCGAACGGGCGCCGTACTCGCAGCGCGTAAAAAAATCATTGCCAGCCGGGTTGGCGAGGTTGGCCTGCTGATCGCCGTATTGCTCATCGGCTCCACCCTGCACACCATGGAGTTTGAGACGGTTTTTCATACCATGGCAACAATGACCGGACCGTTGCCAGCCGCACTCCAATGGGCTAGCGGGCTCATTGTACTGGCCGCAGCCCTGAAATCGGCTCAATTTCCTCTGCAAGGCTGGTTGATCCAGGTAATGGAAGCCCCTACCCCTGTGTCGGCCCTGTTGCATGCGGGCATTGTCAATGGAGGAGCTTTTCTGATCATTCGCATGAGCCCGCTCATGTCCCAGTCCGTCAACGCCTCTAACGCCCTGGCCATCATCGGCCTCATTACGATCGCTACTGCCGGGTTGATCATGCTGACCCAAACCAGTATCAAGGTATTCCTGGCCTGGACGACCACTGCCCAGATGGGTTTCATGTTGCTGGAATGCGGTCTTGGGTTGTATAGCCTGGCGATGCTGCACCTGGTGACGCATTCCTTATATAAGGCGCATGCCTTTTTATCCTCGGGCAGCGGCGTGGATATCTTCCGCGCACCAGCCGTGCGCTCCGCCCAGTCCACACCAACTTTCTGGCAGTGGCTCGTCGTACTCGCCTTCGCGAGTCTCATGACAATCGGTGTCGGTGCTGCCTTTGGAGTGGCGCTGGAGAGTCAGCCCGCTCTCTATGCATTGGGCACAATCGTCACTGTGGCCATGACTCAACTATTGCTCCAGTCTTTCAAGGCGGGGATGGGGGCTGCGTTCACCCTACGTACGGCCGGTCTCAGCGCTTTGGTCTGTACCGCTTATTTCAGCCTGCATGCCGCATTTCATTTCATGCTGGAAACAAGCCTCCCGGCCATACGAATGGTCACCAGTCCCACTCAATTCGCCCTCGTCGGACTGGTGATGCTGACATTTTTTTCCATCCTCCTGATTCAGCAGAACTTGCCCAACTTGGCGAAATACCCGATGGCACGCAGGACCTACGTGCATCTCTATAACGGATTGTATGTCGATATTCCGTTCTCGCGGCTGTTGCAACGCTTTTGGCCAACACAAGCCGTTCCCCATGCGCCACCGAAAGGAGTCCAATCATGAACCGCACAACAAGCATTCCTTTGCACTCAACTGTCAGAACCATGGACTTCAATGCTGACGATACCGATGCAATCAGCAGGATCCGTGTTGTTTATAACTCCGCTTCGCTTAAAGCCGTGGTGGAATCGGCATGCCAGCGGATCGTGCCGCTCTGGCCACTTAACGCCTTCGTGGCGGTCAGCCCCTATTTTGGCCTGCGTCATCAGGATTTCGAGCAGGCCGGCGAAACCCTCGCCAGAGCGGCAGGTTCCCCTCTGGTCATGCCACGGCGTTACTATCAGGAGCAAATCTCCACAGGTCGCATTGCTCGCACTGACCTGGAACAGTCACTCCGGCAACATGGCCTCGCGCTCGATACCGCCACATTGGAAAAGGCCATCGCCAGCGATACCTCTCCCCCTATAGGCCAAATTGCACTGGTTTCAAATGTCCTTGAAGACCTGGACGGTACTTCATGGACCGGATTTGTCATAGAACGAATCAGCCAGTTTTCTGCCGCTTATTTCGATCAAGGCCAGGCCATCTGGCCGATGCCCTGGCGGAAAGAGTCTCTCTACGAGGCATGGCGCCATTTTGCAGAAATTGATCTGGCCCCCGGTATGATGGGCTTGCGGGAGATCAGGAGCGCAATCGCAGCACTGCCTGATCTGCCTATGGACACGATTGCTCTGGCTCTACAGAGACTCAGCATCCCAACGGACAGGACGGATGATTTTCTTCATGCCACCTTACTGAATATCGGCGGTTGGGCAGCATGGACACGTTACCTCCGCTGGGAACAGGAATTAGTGGGAGGACAGGAGGACTCCATCGTCGATCTGCTGGCCATCCGGCTTGCCTGGGAACTGATTCTGTTCAATACGCGGCAGACTCCAAAACTGGAGGATGCCTGGCGGCATGCGGTGCAAACCATGGGGCAAGCCCCTGCACGCAGCACGCAAGCTCATATGCAAATGGACTTTGTGCTGCAAACGGCTTTTGAACTGGGTTACCAGAAAAAAATCATTGCGGAACTTGCCAACCCTGCCCGGCAAGCAATAACGAAGCCTGACCCTGTCCGTCCCGCCGTGCAGGCCGCATTCTGCATTGATGTGCGATCGGAAGTGTTTCGCAGGGGTTTGGAAACCGTTGCCCCCACTGTGCAAACCGTGGGCTTTGCCGGATTTTTTGGCGCTTTCATGGAATATGTACCTTTAGGGGCATCTGATGCGCGGATGCACATGCCTGTGCTACTGACGCCCGGCTACCGGGTCCACGAGCATATTCACGGGGCCAGCGACCAGGAAGTGGGAAAAGCCATCAACCGCCGCCATCAGCGTCTGCACAGCGCCAATACCTGGAAAGCTTTCAAGAGTTCACCCTCTTCCTGTTTTTCGTTTGTAGAATCGGCGGGCCTGCTTTATGGCCCGAAACTGCTAGGCGACAGTTTCGGGTGGAGCCGTACCGTGCCCCATCCAGAGACCAAAGGAATCGCCTCCGAGTTACGCAACCGTCTCGCTCCAACATTGGAGGCAGTCTCTCATGGGCATGAAATAACCCAAACCCGACAGAAATCAACCCAGAACCCGACAGTGGGTATCCCCATGGAAAATCGCGGCGCCTCGGCAGAAATGATTTTAAAGGCCATGTCGATGACCAGCAATTTCGCACGCTTGATTTTGCTGGTTGGGCACGGAAGCAGCACAGTCAACAATCCTCATGCCACAGGACTTGATTGCGGGGCTTGTGCAGGCCAGACCGGTGAAGTCAGCGCCCGGGTCATCGCTGCATTGCTGAATGATCCAAAAGTGCGCAAAGAACTTGCACAGAAGGGCATTTCCATACCGTCGGATACCCGGTTTGTACCTGCGTTGCATGACACGACCCTTGACAAGATCACCTTGTTCGACATCGAAGGGCTGGAATCGACTCACGCACCCGATCTGAAACAACTGAGCAAGTGGCTCGCTCAAGCCGGACAACTGGCACGCATGGAACGGTCCCATTTGCTTGGCATCTCGAATCCGTCTCCAGAGATCGTCGACTCGCTGATCCATGAACGCAGCCGGGACTGGTCGCAAGTTTTTCCGGAATGGGGTCTTGCCGGCAATGCCGCGTTCATTGCTGCACCCCGTTCCAGAACCACAGGCATTGATCTTTCCGGAAGGGCATTTTTGCATGACTACGAGTGGCGCAAGGATGAAGGCTTCGGTGTTCTGGAACTCATCATGACCGCACCGATGGTGGTCGCCAACTGGATCAACATGCAGTATTACGGATCCGTCGTTGACAACCAAAGATTCGGCAGCGGCAATAAAGTGCTGCACAACATCGTGGGCGGAGCCATCGGCGTATTCGAAGGCAATGGGGGTGACTTGCGTGTCGGCCTTCCGCTGCAGTCGCTCCATGATGGCAAGCGGTGGGTGCATGAACCCTTGCGATTGAACGTATTTCTCGAAGCGCCGAAAGCAGAGATCGATCGAATCATTGCCAAACATGAGCTCGTGCGCGAACTCGTCGAGAATCGATGGCTGTTCCTTTTTCAAATCGACGACGAACACGGAGGCATCTACCAGCGCAATACGGACGGGCAATGGCAACGAATGACGCCCAATTGAAACCAGAGCCGCACTCACCGTGCAGGATGGGAAAGTCATGAGTTCAGGAAAATCCGTCTACAACGGCTCAACTGCGGCCCTGCTCACCCAGCATGGCAAGGAACGGGTGATCGCGCCGGTGCTGGATATTGCCCTGGCTTGTCGGGTCGAGCGGGTAAGCGGCTTCGATACTGATACCCTGGGCACCTTCACCCGCGAGATTCCACGTCCAGGTACTCAACTGGAAGCGGCGCGCAAGAAGGCGCGCATTGGCATGGAACTGTCCGGCCTTCCGCTGGGACTGGCGAGCGAGGGGAGTTTCGGGCCTGATCCCTTCACCGGGATGTTCTCCTGGAACATGGAGATGATCGTCTGGATCGATGATACGCTGGGCATCGAGGTGGTCGGTGTAGCCTCGGGACCAGCCAGTTTCTCTCATCGGCTCACCGCAAAATGGGAGGATGCCGAGGAATTCGCACGCCAGGCCGGATTCCCCGAGCACCATCTGGTGGTGCGCCCGCAAGGCGAAGAGGACCCGCGTATTCGCAAGGGAATTTCTGCTTGGGCGGAACTTGAGGCCGTCTTTCCTTGGGCGCTCGCAGAATCGACCAACGGGCAGGTATTCATCGAAACCGACGTGCGCGCCGATGCCAATCCCGCGCGCATGGAGAAGATCGGCCAAGCCGCCCGAGACCTCACACGCAAACTTTGCACACTCTGTCCCATCTGCAACGCCCCCGGCTTTCAACTGGCCGAGCACATCCCTGGCCTGCCCTGTGAATATTGCGGCACCCCAACCCAAGAAGCCCGAGCCGACATCCACCGTTGCGTCAGGTGCCACCACCAAGTGACGGCAGAGCGCCCGGAGAAAGTGGCGCAGGCGGGCCGCTGCGACTTCTGCAACCCGTGAAATTTATAAAATGGACGTGCCATGAAAATCAATTCCAATGAAGCGCAGATCGGTCGAGTAACAAACCTGCTTCTTTTCGTACGCACCACGGATGATCTTGCCCGCTCCTGCAGGCAGGTGGAAGAATTTTTCGCGTTTTGTCGCAATCGCCAAAGCGGTTCATTCGCCGACGGACGGCTCCTGGGAGCTTGGATTGATGAGCACGCAGTTACCGAACTCCCGCAGGAGATGGAACTGCGGTTATCCACCAACGATGTCGTCATGCTGGCGGTGCGGGAAACTTTTTCCTTGTGGGGGGTCTGGTCGGTCGCGTCGATCGAGCCGATGTGCATGGAAACAAAGGCTGGCGTGGAACTATCCCACGATAGGGTGTTCGATGCGCTGTTCGCGTTTACGCGAGGCGACAGCGAGAGTATCGGCCGCTATTCACCCGCCTTCGCCCACGATACATCAAAGAAACAGGTTCGCGCCGAAATCAAACGACTCAATACCCGTTACCCGCTTCGGATCGAGCAGCCGATCTATTACGACCCGGTCACAGGCGAGTTGTCCTTGCAGAACGAACGATTGCACCATTGACGACAAAATGACCAGACTTTGCTGTAGCTTGAATTCTTAGGAGAATCATGATGACCGACAACCGAAGAAGCAAAATTGTCACCCAGGGCGTACAGCGCTCGCCCAACCGCGCCCTGCTGCGCGCGGTTGGGTTTAGTGATAATGACTTCACAAAACCCATCGTCGGTGTGGCGAACGCGCACAGCACCATTACACCCTGCAATATGGGCATCGGTGCATTGGCCGTGCGCGCGGAAGTTGCCCTCAAAGCGGCCGGTGCAATGCCGCAAACGTTTGGCACCATCACCATTTCCGACGGCATTTCGATGGGCACCGAGGGGATGAAATATTCTCTGGTGTCGCGCGAAGTGATCGCCGATTCCATTGAAACGGTGTGCAACGGCCAGAGCCTGGACGGCGTGCTCGCCATCGGCGGCTGCGACAAGAACATGCCGGGCGCGATGATCGCTATCGCGCGTCTGAATATCCCGGCGATATTTGTCTACGGCGGCACCATCAAGCCAGGGCATTACAAGGGCCATGATCTCACCATCATAAGTGCCTTTGAGGCGGTCGGCCAGTACACCGCGCATAAAATTGACGAACAGGAACTGCTGGAAATCGAACGACGTGCCTGCCCTGGTGCGGGTTCCTGTGGCGGCATGTTTACCGCCAACACCATGTCTTCCATCTTCGATGCCATGGGCATGAGCCTGCCGTACTCCTCCACCATGACGAACGAGGGCGAAGAAAAGGCCGTGAGCACGGAGCAATCTGCAAAAATTTTGGTGAATGCGATCAGGAAACAAATCCTGCCGCGCCAGATATTGACGCGCCAGTCCTTTGAAAACGCCATTGCAGTGGCCATGGCCGTGGGTGGCTCCACCAATGCAGTGTTGCATCTGCTCGCCATTGCGCACGCCGCACAGGTGCCGCTCACGATTGATGACTTCGAGACCATACGTGCGCGCGTGCCGGTATTGTGCGATATAAAACCGTCGGGCCGTTATGTCGCCACCGATCTGCACCGGGCGGGCGGCATTCCACAGGTGATGAAGATATTGCTCGCACACGGCGTGTTGCACGGTGATGCGCTGACTATCACCGGTCAGACCATTGCGGAAATTTTAAAGGATGTATCAGCGGAGCCTGGAGAGGATCAGGATGTGATTCGACCGTGGGATAATCCCATGTATGCGCAAGGACACCTTGCCATCCTGAAGGGCAATCTCGCGCCAGAAGGCGCGGTAGCGAAAATCACCGGTTTCAAACTGGTTAAGATCACCGGCCCGGCACGCGTATTTGAGTCAGAGGAGTCTTGCATGACAGCGATCCTGGCGCAGAAAATCAAACCCGGCGATATTGTGGTTATTCGCTACGAAGGCCCCAAGGGCGGGCCCGGCATGCGAGAAATGCTTTCGCCTACCTCCACCCTTGTCGGTGAAGGCTTGGGGAATTCGGTCGGTCTCATCACCGACGGGCGATTTTCAGGCGGCACCTACGGCATGGTAGTCGGGCATGTCGCGCCAGAAGCCGCAATGGGCGGCACGATTGCACTGGTCAACGAAGGGGACTCGATTACCATCGACGCAGGACAGAACTTGCTGCAACTCAATCTGCCTGACGAAGAAATCGCGCGCCGCCGCGTTGCTTGGCTGCCGCCTGCGCCTCGCTACACGTGCGGCGTGTTGGCAAAATACGCCAAACTGGTGTCCTCGGCGAGCAAGGGGGCCGTAACTGATTGATGCGCCAACTCCATAATACCCGGCACACACCTCGGACGCTCAGGTGACGACTCGTGGCGGCTGCCGCTTCTTGCGCCCGGCGGGACTGCTAGGGCATGTGGAGCCTGTCAAGCCGGTGCGCGGCAGCGAACAAGTATTCCATGAATGTCTTGGTGGTCAGGGTAAGTTGCTTTCCCGCAGGATAAACTGCGTACCACTTTCGTTCCAGAGGAAAGCCGCACACGTCGAGCACCGCCAGATCCCCGCTGGCAAGTTCCGCGCTTATCGTGCTGGCGGATAGCACAGCCATGCCCAAACCACTGGCCACTACTTGCTTGATGGCCTCGTTACTACCAAACTCCATGCGCGCCTTGAGAGCGATACCATGCCGCTCGAAAAACTCCTCGGTGGCCAGGCGTGTTCCCGAACCCGGCTCGCGCAGGATGAATGGAACGTCCCTCAGGCTTGATGGAGCGATCTTCTCTTCCGGTACCAGAGGATGGTCAGCCCGGACCACTATCACCAGAGGATTGTCAGCAAAAGGTTCTGCGGCGACGTTCATGTGGGCTGGCGGCTGTCCCAGGATGTAGAGATCGTCCTGGTTGCGCGCGAGCCGTTCCAGCAAGACCTCCCGGTTACCGACGAATAGAGCAGCATCGATACCAGGATGCTTTGCGCAGAAGTCCCCCAACAGGCGGGGAATGAAGTATTTGGCAGTGGCGAGGGTGGCGAGTTTCAGACTACCCTTCTCTATTCCCTGGATCGCGGCCAGTTCCTGAGCGACACGCTCCAGTCGGTCGAACATATCTTGACAGGCCACTGTCAGTACAGTTCCTGCCTGGGTAAGATAAATCTTCTTGCCGATCTGATCGAAAAGGGGCTGACCAACGGCCTCGGCGAGTTGCCTGACCTGTATGGACAGGGCTGGCGGCGTCAGGTGAAGTTCCTCGGCAGCGCGGGCAAAACTCATGTGCCGGGCCACGGCATAGAAGATCTTGAACTGGTGCAAGGTAGCATGACGGATAGGCATGATTTATATTAAACCAAAGTAAAACACAATTGTAAACATAATTAACTTTTACTAAATCATTAAATTGTGCATAATTTTCACAGTTGCCCAGCATTCCACAAGATTTATCAAAAGTTACCTCACCTCTATTGGTATTGGCACTTGACCAGAATACTCTGCGGCACTCGTTTCTTCAATCAACAACCTGGAGGATGCTCCTATGAACCAACCCAAGGAATCTTTATATAAAAGCATCGTTCAGCAGCGTGAAATGCTCACAGAATTACTGTACGAACCATTGCACCAATTGGCGGAAGCATGTAGCCAAGTCTGGAGTGATCGCGCGAAGATGGAGGCCGTATTGAGCGAAGCGTTTTCCTCTGTGCCTTTCTGCAAATTCCTGTATGTGCTTGATACGAAGGCGGTGCAGATCACTTCCAACATAAGCAGCGATGGGTTGGTGGTGGAACATTTCGGACGGGATCGGTCAGACCGGCCCTACATGAGAGAAGCGCTGCTGGCCACAGGGTTTTTTGATAAAAACCGTGAACAGCATTACCAACAGTGGCCTTACCTGCGTGAAGGAGTTCAGGCCACCGATTTCCTGTTGTGCGAAGCCTATATCAGCCTGCGGGCGCTACGACCTTCGTTGACTGCCATTCAATTTGTGCGCAATGCCAATGGAATTGTGCTCGGTTTTATAGGTGCCGATTTTGCCTTGCGTGATTTGCCGCAGACGCACCAACTCTATGAAGAACCCCGTCACTGGCGCCAGTTCGTTGGCGACCCCTCAATTCTCGTTACGGTGTCTAACCAGACTCGTTCGAAAAGTGTGATGGACAGGCATCTGGATACGGTCCTCAGCGTAGTGGAAGAGTTGATCCTCGACCACGGCGTATATCATGTGATTCTACATTTCTCCAGCAGTCAGGCCATTGTCTGGGTGATGGATGATCCCTATCGTTATCGTGTGTTGCCCATGGATATGCTGGCTGATCCGGACAGTTGCATGGCGTATCCCAAGCGGCCGTACCCCACCGATGCGCTGGTACCTGCCCAGCAGATCCGTGCCGTGCTGGATAACCTGAGGGCACTGCGGTTCATGAATGAAATGTTATACCTGCGCTCCGGTACACTCAACATTTTCAACGGCATAGTGGGCTTGACGTTCTCCTGCGAAGGGTCACATTACATTCCATATGATGAATTTCTCAAAATGGATCATGGGTTCTGGGTAAGCGGTTGACTATGTTCAATTAACCGAATGGTCACCCACTTCTCCAAACGGCGCCGAAATGCCACGACTTGACCTTAGGGAAGAAACATGATGCGCCGAAGCAGCGCGCTCCAACCGGTCGCGCACCGCCCGCCAGTCCGCCCCGATGGGTGGTGCCTCGATCAGAATGTAGTCGAAACATTGAACATCCAGGGCACGCAGCCGCGCGTATAGTTCGCGTGCCCATCCCGCCGGGTAGTCCGGCATGCCCTTCCAGAGACAGGCATCGGGCAAAAGGAGAGCAATCCTGGACAAAACCGCAACGCGCTGCCCTTGCCCGAGGTGCCACCGCACTTCGGCTTCCAGATACGCGGGCGGAATCAGGCAGACGGGGGTTTTCGGGGCGTAATGAGAGCGCAGCATGCCCGGCACCCGCGGCGCTTCGTTTCCCGGTTGGGCGATTGGTTGCTTGAGGACGGCTTCGATCTCGGCAAGAGTGATCGCGCCAGGACGCAGCAGCCGAGGCTGATGCCCGCTCAAATCGAGGATGGTGGACTCGATGCCTACGCGGCAGGGTCCACCGTCCAGGATCAAGTCCATGGCATCCCCAAGTTCTTCTCGAACGTGCGCTGCGGTAGTGGGGCTCACCCGGCCAAAGCGGTTGGCTGAAGGAGCAGCAATTCCACCGCCAAAGACCTTGAGCAGTGCCAGGGCGAGTGGATGATCGGGAACACGCAGTCCCACTGTGTCTTGGCCGCCGGTGACGATATCGGGTACACAACTGGCGCGACGCAGGATCAGTGTGAGCGGCCCCGGCCAGTAGCGCCGTGCGAGGTGCCAAGCCATGGGTGGGATTTCCCTGGCCCAGTGAACGATCTGGTCGGGGGTCGCGACGTGAACGATCAACGGATGGTCGGCTGGTCTGCCCTTTACCGCGAAGATGCGGGCTACGGCTGCAGGATTTTCAGCGTCCGCCCCGAGGCCGTAAACGGTCTCAGTGGGAAAGGCTACGAGCCCGCCTCCACGCAAAACCTCCGCAGCCTCCTGCACATTGGAGAACATTTTTCCGGTCGAAAGCATGGATCAAGCACCACCTAACCACTTCATCCAGTGCAACGAGTGCGCCACCACCAGGCTGTTGGAACTGTCCAGCATGTTCTTCATCGCGTGAGACCCATGTACAAGAGCGGCAACTTTTCGGGCAGCCTTTGCACGTGGTCCACCACCATGTAGTTCTTCGCACCGAAAATGCGCGACACATACTGGTCGGCTCTGGGATCGAGACTCAGGCAGTAGGTGGTGATGCCAGATCGAGTCAACTCTTCCACCGCTTTCTTGGCATCGAAGCGCAGGTATTGCGGATCGCGCATGTCATTGTCAGCAGGTTCGCCATCGGTAACCACCAGCAGCAACTTCCTGCTGCTGGGTCGGCGCTTTAAAATCGAACCGGCATGGCGCATCGCCGCGCCCATGCGCGTGGATAGTTGGCCGCGCATGCCCGCCAGACGGGACTTAGCCAAGTCGTTGTAGGGCATGTCAAAATCCTTGAAGCGAAAATACTCCACGTCGTGCCGGCCATTGGAATCGAAGCCGTGGATGGCGAAGGGGTCGCCAATTTTGTCTAGGGCATTGGCCAGCAGCACCGTGGCTTCGCGCGCCAACTGCAGAACCGTGTTGTTCGAACCCAGCACGAGATCGTTGGTGGATTCGGACAGGTCGATCAACAACAGCACTGAAAGATCGCGCACCTTGCGCACGTTACGCATCATGACGCGCGGGTCGGGCTGCTCTCCCATGCGCATTTCGATCATGGCGCGCACCGCAGCATTCAGGTCGATCTCATCTCCGTCCTCCTGCTTGCGCAGGCGTTGAACACCCTGCGGTTGCATGGCTTCGATCAGATACTTGAGCCTGCCGATGATGGATTTATACTTGACCACAATGTCGTCAATGACCTCCACTTCGCCGGGTATTGGGCGCTTTTCCAACACTGTGCACCAATCCGGACGCTCCAGTTGCATCTGGTAGTCCCACTCTGCATAGTGGTAAGGCTGGGGAGGGGGTTCCTTACCTTCCAACTCGTTGTAACTCTTGCCAAGATCTTCATAGGGGAAAAGTTCGCTGGATAATACCCAGATTTCCTGCGCATCGTCACCTGCGTTCTCGACCTCGACCTCATTGGCGAACTCCATGAGGCTGACATGCTTGCGCACCTGCTTTTCCTGCCACGGGGCCATCTGTGCAAAGTCCGATACCTCGTCGAAATCCCACAGATAGCGATTGTCGTCGCGATAGGGCGCGCTCAGCATATTGGTATGCACGAAGGGTAACCGCATTTGCACCAGGTCGTGGGCAAGCGTCACGCCTATGTCCCACGCGAGATGATTGCTCGCAAGTTGGTTCAGTTGCTCGGCAAATAGCATTCTCACCTTAGCAATCAACGGATCTGGGTCTGCGTAGCCTGGGTCCAGCAACGCGCGTGCGATGCGGTTGAGATAATCACCGATGCTCGCGTTCTGGTCGGGCGTGGCGTGGTGAAGTTTTTGCCACAAAGGTGCAAGGCCGGGGAAACTATTGATCGCCAGTTGCTCCACGCGCGCGTCTTCAATGGTGCCGATAACCGTCATTTGCAAAGGCGTGAGTGCTTCGGCGGAAAGAGGTTCTTTGGTATACATCTGATGTGCGGCGGCATGGGCGCAGGCTGCCCGATAAAGTTCCACACCATCGATCTTGCTTGAAGGAAGGGCAAGGTCATCATAGGCGTCGGGCAAGTGGATGATGTAGCCCTCAATATAGGGCCGGTAGCCTTCGCGCTGCTCGAAGTCGCCGCTGGTTGGGCGCATGAAGAAATCCCGTCCCCACAAGGCGCGCAGGTACATGCCGATGCGCCGTTGCACGTCGATGAACAAGGTGCCCCTGCGTTCCTTTTGCAGCACGCCCAGGGATTCCGGGCTCTCCAAACCGAAGTATCTGATCTGGGCATCGAAATCGGTTTTGTGCGCCTGGGCGCCCCAGAGCGCCCAACGGCGCAAACCACCGAGAGTCAGTTGCCCAAGCAGGGTGCCTAGGTGATCCAGCATCGGACGGACGCCGCGCGGTGCCTGGGCGAGCAGGGTATCAATCAGGTGCAGGTAGCCCCGGAATAGTTCCGGGTCGCCCAACCGAGAGGCGGCGATTGGGCTGGAGGAAAAAACCAGAGAGATCACGGTGGCACTGGTCTTGGAATACATTTTGATGGCGGCTGCGAGCAAATCACTCACCGCGTCCTCGCCCAGTTCGCGCGTTACCGCTGGCGCGCTCTGGATAAAGGACAACACCAGATCGGTGCCACGGCCCAACGATTTCAGACCGGTTGCGCCGTGCAGATAAGCTTCCAGACCTCGCGGACTGAACACCCGAGCCGCTTCTCCCCAGGATGCACGCAATACTTCGCTGGCATGCTCGCCGAGTTCGTCCAATATATCCTGATATTTTTCGAGTTCTATGGCCATCTTGCTGCTCCGGTAAATTCCGTTGTATGGCTAGTGTCTAGAAGAAAGTCGTCACTGCCGCGTCAAGCGCATCGCGCATGTCGGGGTCGTCGGTAATCGGACGAACCAATGCGACGCGGCAGGCGTTCTGGGGATCGACCCCCTTGGCGATCAGGCTGCCTGCATACACCAGCATCCGGGTCGATATCCCTTCGTCCAGGCCGTGACCCTTGAGGTTTCTGGCGCGCTCGGCAATGGATACCAACTTGTCGGAAACTTCTCTGGGTACCCCCGTCTCGTGCGAGACGATCTCCATCTCGACCGCGTGCTCGGGATAATTGAAGTCGAGCGCACCGAAGCGCTGCTTAGTGGACTGCTTCAGGTCTTTCATCAGGCTCTGATAGCCCGGATTATAGGAAATCACCAACTGGAAATCGGGATGAGCATGAATGAGCTCTCCCTTCTTCTCCAAAGGCAATACCCTCCTGTTGTCCGTCAGGGGATGAATCACCACTGTAGTGTCCTGTCTGGCCTCTACGACTTCATCCAGATAGCAGATTGCCCCGTATCGAGCCGCGATTGCCAACGGCCCGTCCTGCCAGCGGGTTCCGCTCACATCCAGCAAAAAGCGCCCGACAAGGTCTGAAGCAGTCATGTCCTCGTTGCAGGCTACGGTGATCAGTGGCTTTCCCAACTTCCATGCCATGTATTCGACGAAACGGGTCTTGCCGCATCCTGTCGGACCTTTCAGCATCATCGGCATGCGCACGCCATAGGCAGCTTCGTACAGATCAACTTCGTCGGCAACGGTATGGTAATAGGGCTCTTGTTCTATACGGTACTGGTCGATCACGCCATTCATGGTGGCTCCTTATTAGTGGGTAACTGACGACAGGCGAGGTAGATCAGAATTACGAAATATCTCTCAGTCTGGCCAGACCCGATTCGGGTGCAATACACTCGACTCGCCGGCCTTGGCGGATACAGGCTTGACTGCGACACGCGCCGACTTCATTTTGGCGACCGGCATGACCGGAACGCTTGCTGGATCCATGTCTGGCTGCACCCCGTTTTGCTGAACCTTGACCTGGCGTACGCCTTGTACAAGTCTTGATCCCATTTTCTTCACAGACATAAGACCTCCTCAATGATCGCTTCGATATCCGCCACGGCGGTCTGGGCGCGCTTGCCCAAACCATAGACGCTCGTCCCTTCCACTGCGGCGCTACGGTAGGCCGCGCGCCGCTGCATACCAGCTTGCAATGCCGGCATATCGAATTCCGCCACTGCTTCATGCATGGCGCGAGACAGAGCATTGCGAGTCTCCACCTGATTCAGAACAAGGCAGGCTTGTAAGGCCCGATTTTTCTGTTGGGCCCGACTCACCAACGTTACCATGTCCACGCTCGCCCACAGGTCAATCGGCGAGGGCAGCACCGGGATCAGCACAAGGTCGGCTGAGGCCATCACGGCTTCGATGATCGGCCCTTGCACAGCGGGAGGGCAGTCCACCACCACGTAGCGGTGACTGCGTGCCAGTTTGGCAAGGGTGGTGACAGGGTCACTGCCAATTACCAACACCGGCGGCAGGCAGGCACACTCGGCACCCATCCCGACCCACTGGCTGACTGAGCGTTGGGGATCGGCATCCACCAGGTGGGTCGAGCCGCGCAACGCCAGACCCGCCGCCAGATTCAGAGCCAGAGTGGTCTTGCCGGTGCCGCCCTTCTGGTTGATTACCGCAATGATCCTGTCAGCCATTGCTGCCCCCATACCAGCCTGCTAGACCTTGCCCGATGCGGCCGCCAGCGTCTCCATCTCGCTGGTGAAAGCGGATACTCGCCTGTCCAGCGTGGCTAGACCCTCTGCATCAATGCTAACGACGACGTAAGTTTTGCCGAAGCTCAAATTCGGATAGTAGTCCTCGCGCCTGGACAATTTTGCCAGTTGATCCAGAAAGCGCCTTGTCTCGACGTAGTTGCCAAAATCAAAGCGCTGGTTCAATACCGGTTTGTACGCTGCTGGCGTGGCGATATCCGTGTCTTCTTCCCTAGCTTGCGCCATGATCTCACTCTCCTTTTAACTCAGACAATTGCTGATCCAATTCCTTGAGATGTCCCAACTCATCTTCCATCAAGGCACGCATCAGCGCTTGCGTTTCCCCATCCTGGCGCCTAGCGCAATAGAACGCTGCTTCTTCATAAAGCCGGATCGCTTCGATCTCAAGCCCGCGATCGATTTGAAGCATTTCCGCCAGCGTTCTACCTAGGCGAATGGGTGGCAATTGGGTCGCATTACAAGGAATACCCAAAATCAACATACGTTCCATCAAGCGCTCGGCGTGCACCAGTTCCTCGTTCACATCCCGGCGAAATTGCGCACTCTGTGCAGATAAACCCCACAGGCCGGTCAACTTGGCCTGCATCAGATATTGCTGCACAGCCGCCAGTTCGTGGCTGAGCGCACGTGACAAATAGCCACTCAAACGCGGGTCTGTATACATGCTCACGCCTTTTCCACTTAAGCGATAGCCTGACTGAGATCCCCGTCACGTCCACCCAGGCCCGTATCCGGGCTCGTTGGCAGAATGTTTTCCACCTCGTTATGCACGCGCGCAATGATGTGTGCCGCGACGAGCCCATCTCCCACCCGTTCGCACGCATCTGCACCGGCGCGCACTGCCGCGTTCACCGCACCGGTTTCGCCACGCACCAGCACGGTGACATAACCGCCACCGACGAACTGGCGTCCCACTAGGCGCACTTCCGCCGCCTTGGTCATCGCATCCGCCGCTTCAATCGCCGGCACTAGGCCGCGCGTTTCGATCATGCCCAATGCAATACCGCTCACTATGTTTGCCATGATATATTCCCTTTTTTCGTCAAGTTGTTAAGACAAAACTCTTCATGCTTCAGGCTGATTCGGCAGAATGTTTTCCACCTCGTTATGCACGCGCGCAATGATGTGTGCCGCGACCAGCCCATCTCCCACCCGTTCGCACGCATCTGCACCGGCGCGCACTGCCGCGTTCACCGCACCGGTTTCGCCACGCACCAGCACGGTGACATAACCGCCACCGACGAACTGACGTCCCACCAAGCGCACTTCCGCCGCCTTGGTCATCGCATCCGCCGCTTCAATCGCTGGCACCAGGCCCCGTGTTTCGATCATGCCCAATGCAATACCGCTTACGTTTGCCATTTTCAGTACTCCTTTTGCGTTAAAAAAATGTTTACTTACCGGTTTGGCCAGTGCCGGGGTCCCAACCATCGATAATGCCGCCGATGGTCAAATCGGTAAGAATCTTGTAATCACCCGTGGCGTAGCGCGCCGCTGAACCGCTCACGGTAATCACCCATTTGCCCGGTGGTACGCCCACCGGGTCGGCCGCCACATTGAGCCGGCCTTTGGCATCGCGTAGCACCCTGAGCGAAATACTGTACAAGCCAGGAATGCGACGTGTGGAAACCAGGTCGGAAATTACTTCCATAATTTCCATTTCAATCTTCCGCCCAATGGTCGATGATGCCGACGATGGTAAGGTCGCTGGGAAAATCCTTGCTCCCCGCAGCTTCACGTGCGGCGGAAGAACCCACGCAAATCACCCAGTCTCCGGGGATACAACCCACTGCGTCCACTGCTATGCTGCGTGACCCGCCTTTTTCTTTCACCACCAGCAGCGGGCGATGCCCCATCTCCTTGATCCGGTTAGTCGAAACCAGAGTCTTTTCCACCTGACAAATTTTCATTATGTTCTCCGCAAAACCTTAAGCGCCGTTCGCTTCTATCGACTCGATCGGGCTGCCGGGCCGTTTGTCCTGTACCGTCATGCCGCATGCCAGCAGGCCTTGCCTGGCCAATTCGCCGTAGCGCAATTCGAGCGCCGCTTGGACCCGCTGGCACCGCTCTACCGTGCGCTCGCGGCAACCCGGTACGCGACTGTCGTAGCGAAAGTGAATCGCCAGCGGGATCGGCAAGCCATGACTGACGTTGAGCTTCTTGAAAATATTGATCCCCACATCCATATCGGGCGCGCCTTCTTCCACGGTGTGCAAATGGGCGAAGTAAGCCAAGTTGCGCAACTGAAATTCTTCAAAGCCGTCACCCACGCTGATAAAGCGCTCGTTATGTCCGATATCCGGGTAACGTCCGCCCCAGTTGCCGCATACATACTCGATCTGCGACAAGTTATTGATCAACAGTGTCGCAATCAAGCGCCGCATGCCTTCATGCGGCTCGCCGTTACCGCGACCCCAGCCACCACCTTGGGCGCTGGCCGCCTGAATCGCCTGATAGACCTTGAGCCGGGCAGTATTCCCGTCGTCATTGACGGTCTGTTCATACAGTGCAAGATTATCCACCGCGCGATACAAACTCATTTCTCCATCTGCATCAGGCACATGCACTTTGATCGCATCAGTGGCGGTATCCACACCGATCAGCAAGGTATCCACCGAAGCACCACAGCAAAAACTGTTCTCGATCGCTTGGCGGAACTCGCGCAACCGCTCCAGTCCTTTCTCCGCTGCCCGAACCTCATTGCTGCCGTGGGCAGCACAGCCTTCGTGTGCAGGATCGGAACTGCTGGTGTGGTACACCACCATTTTCAGGTAACGCGTCCCTGCATCGGGAGTCACCGGGCGACCCTCGCGAAAACGCATCAACTCGGTTTCTATCCAGCGTTTCACATTGGCTTCCACGTCGAACATCGCCCCGGCATAGGACTTGCTGCTGCGCACTGCTCCAGTGGGCAAGCGCAGGATGTAGCGCACCAAGCCCTTCAAACGCCCGTCCGAGCAAGGCGAGATATCCACCGCGTGGTAGCCGCAATCCAACATGAATGACACCGCTTCATCTACGTCCACCGCCTCCGGCGGATTGCTCGTGCGGGCCTGCTCAGCCAGCAAGCGCAATGTGCGCATCACAGTTTCGCCATACAAGGCGCGCATATCCAGACCGGTTACCCACGCATCCGCAAGGATGCGCGACGGCAAGTCAAAGCCAAGTTCCTGGTTCGCGATGGCTTGCGCCTGCGCAACAAACTCCGCTGCATGCTGCAAACCGGCAATGCGCTTCAAGACCGGGATAATATTGGCAAAGCGCTCCTTGATGGTTTTCTCATACGCCAGTAAGCGCCGATTCTCCATTTGGTTCGTCAACGGGTGGCTGCACAAACGTCCGCCCTGCATAGCACACCCCGGATTGGACTCCAGTGCCAAGGAAGCCGCAAGCGTCTCCGGCTGCCGCCCCTGGAGAGCGCCGTTAGGCGTCCCCAACCCGTAGGGCGGGCGGCTTGCTGCAAACTGCGGGCTGGTATGACGCCCAGGGCGGTTGCGAGTATTCATTTGGGTTAGCCTCGGGCGCCGCCAGAATAGGTGATGGTGGACCCGGTAGCGGCGTTACCGCTACTGCCGGTAACTTTGCTGGGCGGCACTTGCAAATGCTCGCGATCCTTTATCGCAGGAACTTGCATCGCCATGCTGCGCTGATTGCCGCGCAGGGTTGGGTTGCGTCGCGTGGCAGAGGTCCCTTCGGTGCCAGTAATACTTTCATTACGCCGCCAACCTGCGCCAGTGATGGCGAAGCCTCCTTCGCGCCCATCTCCAGTGAGGCGGCTGCGCTGAGCTTCAGGCACCTGTGGTTGCTCCATCGCAATCAGTGCAACGCCGTATGCATCATCCCGATAGCGAAACTCTGGTGTGCCAGAAACCAGTCCGGCGGCCAAATTCACTGGCCCGGTGATACGGCCTTGTGCGCCGGAGATGTTGCCGGTAATGCGACTCAGCCTGCTGTCCTGAGCTTTGCGTGCCGGGGTGACGATGCTGAAACTGCTTTGCTCCGTAACCGCCTGCGGCGCGGACTCTGCCTCATACGAAACATTTGCAGGTCCAAACGTTAGCGGATGCGGGTTGCTATTGATACCTCGCTGCGACACTCGCTGATATGGGCCGGAATAAGGCGTGCCGCTCAAAACCTGACTTTCTCCACGTTCCGCGCCTGTCATCCTGCCTCCCGATTCTACGAGTGTTCCGCTCAGCGCTATGCCCGCCCGGGCGCCGCGGCTTGCCATCAGAGCGCGCGATGCGGCTTGGCGATCCGCGTCGCAAAACGCCGTATACTGATCCGGGCCCATGTATTCGGTACCTGAAATCGGCTGACAACCACCATATTCATCGCCAGTAACTTTTGGGTTGTGTTCCATCATCGTTCCGGAAATCGGCTGGTCGCGCCAAGTACGCGATAGCGCAACTTTTTCCGGCGTCAACACCGGTTCACGGTTACATGCCTGATATTGCTGCAGCCCGACGTACTCGGTCCCGGTCACGCTGCTGCATGCGCCGTACTCGCTGCCGGTGACCGACGCGCTCACTGCCACATCGGTACCGGTCACCGGGCGCTCGCGTACCGTGCTCATCACACTCACCTTGTGCGGCACGCCGCTGCCTTGACACATGCTGACAGACAGATCCTGAGCATACTGACTGCCGGTGAGTTTGCTGTTGCAGGCACCGGATTCGTCTCCCGTCACCTTTACGCTACGCCCGACTTCGGTTCCGCTCACGTTCAAACCTGCCCTGGTAATGGCTACCCCCACTTTGGCTGGCGCACTTACCGGCTTGGTGGCACAGAAAGATTCGAATTGCTCCGCGCCCAGATATTCGGTACCGGTCACTGCCTTGCAGGCACCATGTTCATCTCCGGTTACCCTAGCACTGCGACCAAGTTCCACACCGCTCACACGCTGATTCCGGCTGGTGTTGCTGACGCTGACCTTGGCAGGTGGGGCTGGTGGAACGGATGCACATAACTTTCCATACTGTTCGGCACCAATGTATTCGGTACCGGTAATTCCTCGGCAACTGCCCGATTCAACCCCGGTCACCTTGCTGCTACGCTCGACCTGGGTGCCGGTGACCAAGTTGCCGCTCAAGGTAGTGCCGATCTCGACCTTGACCGGAACCGCCGGAGAACGCACTCTTCCGGAAGGACGACACGCCGGATCATTGCCTCGACCGTTAACACACATTTCCTCACGGCGCGCCCGTGCAGCGGTACGCCCGCTCAATCCGACAGCCCCCACAGTCTTGTTGCTGCTCACATGACGCGTCGCGGCAGCATTCATTCCCGCAGATTTCATAGCCGCCTTCCCTTGGCTGGAGAGTGCTCGCCGCCGCTCCTGGCACAATTGACGCACTCTGGAAGAAGTCAGTCCCAAGGTGGTTGGCGGCTCTGCTTCTACCAGGGCGCAAACTGCGTCCAGCGTTTTCTGCTCAACGGCATGCATACAACCGCAGTCGCTTGAGGCATGGCTATCGTTCTTCAATGGCTCTGGTTGAGGCGCAGCCGATTCCACGCTTTGCACGCGTACCGGCGCGATGGTAGGCACTGCCTTGCGTACCTGCCCCAAACTTGCCTTGCCGCTCTGCGACATCGCCTGACGACGAGCACGCGAGAGCATGCGTCCACTCGCGCCGTTGGGCGCAAAACCCTTATTTTCAGTCTTGGAATCGCTCATGCTTTTATCCTTCCAGTTTCAATAGGCCCTTGGGGGGCCTGTGCCGGATCGCCCAACCCCCGATTACCGTCCGCGGAACACCACAAAGGAACTGCCCTGGCTCTGCGAGTAGTTGTCATATCCAATCAGGCGCACGTGGTGGTTGGGGTGAGCGCGATGGCAAGCCTCCAATTCGGAGATGATGGTATCCACCGATTGCTCCCCGAACATGGGCAGTTTCCACATGTACCAGTAGTAGTTGAATGCGCGCGTCGGTTCCACGTGCTCAATGCCGGGGTTCCAGCCCTGACTCACGATGTAGGCAATCTGACGGCGCATTTTTTCCGGCGACATCGCCGGCAAATACGAGAAAGTTTCGTACTTGGGGGTTGAGTTGTAATCTTGAATGTCAGCCATTTTCTTTTCTTTCCTTTCCTTTAACGCTTGGCGGGCCGTCCGGCCACGCGCTGCGAGAGTTTTCGGTTATGCTCCATGGAGTTCCGACCCCAAGGTTAACGATTCACCACGTCCAGTTTGTCCACGGTGTCGAATTCGAACTTGATCTCTTTCCAGGTTTCCATGGCGATCTTGAGTTCCGGGCTGTCCTTGGCGGCGTTAGTGAGAATTTCCTTGCCTTCACGCTCCAATTCGCGCCCTTCGTTACGCGCCTCGACACACGCTTCCAGCGCAACGCGGTTGGCAGCAGCACCGGCGGCATTGCCCCACGGATGGCCCAGGGTACCGCCGCCAAACTGTAACACTGAGTCGTCGCCAAAGATGTTGACCAGCGCGGGCATATGCCAGACGTGAATACCGCCGGAAGCGACGGGGAATACACCCGGCATGGAGCCCCAATCCTGGTCGAACATGATGCCGCGCGAGCGGTCTTCGGGAATGTAGGATTCCCGCATCAAGTCCACCCAGCCCAAGGTTGCGCCGCGGTCGCCTTCCAACTTGCCTACCACGGTGCCGGAGTGCAGATGGTCGCCGCCGGACAGGCGCAGCGCCTTGGCCAGCACGCGGAAATGGATACCGTGGTGCGGATTGCGGTCGAGCACAGCGTGCATGGCACGGTGAATGTGCAGCAGCATGCCGTTCTTGCGGCACCAGCGCGCCAAGCCAGTATTGGCGGTAAAGCCGCCGGTCAGAAAGTCATGCATGATAATAGGTGAGCCAATCTCCTTGGCAAACTCGGCACGCTCATACATTTCCTCGGGAGACGGGGCAGTCACGTTCAGGTAGTGGCCCTTGCGTTCGCCGGTTTCAGCCTGGGCATTTTCGATGGCATCCTGAACAAACAGGAAGCGGTCGCGCCAACGCATGAAGGGCTGAGAATTGACGTTCTCATCATCTTTTGTAAAGTCCAGGCCGCCACGCAAGCATTCGTACACGGCGCGACCATAGTTCTTGGCCGACAGACCCAATTTGGGCTTGATGGTGCAGCCCAATAACGGGCGACCGTACTTGTTCATTTTGTCGCGTTCGACCTGAATACCATGGGGCGGTCCATTACAGGTCTTGACATAAGCGAGAGGGAAGCGCACATCTTCCAGGCGCAGAGCGCGAATAGCCTTGAAGCCGAATACGTTACCAACCAGGGAGGTGAACACGTTCACCACGGAACCTTCTTCGAACAGATCGATGGGGTAGGCCACGAAGGCATAGAAACTGGTATCGTCGCCGGGTACATCCTCGATGCGGTAGGCACGCCCCTTGTAATAGTCCATGTCCGTCAGCAAATCGGTCCACACCGTGGTCCAGGTACCGGTGGAAGATTCGGCTGCAACGGCTGCCGCGGCTTCCTCGCGATCCACGCCAGGTTGCGGGGTAATCTTGAAACAGGCCAGAATGTCCGAGTCTAGCGGCACATATTCAGGCGCCCAATAGGTCTGCCGATATTCTTTTACACCGGCCTCATATTTTTTAACGGCCATACTTGCTCTCCTCGTAGGATAGTTGACAAACGCGATTGGAACCGTTACACATGAGTTCCGCTGGTTGAGTTGTATTGTGGAAGATTTGATAAATTAATTAAAGTTAATTATATTTACTATTATCTTTTACATTAATTTAATATTTAATAGGGAAGAAAACGTTTTTTGGCGAACGCCGTCCTGACCTGTTGAAAGTCATTTGGAACTTTACCGAACCTTGGCAACGCTGTTCACAAAAGAAACAGAGTGTGTAGAATAATCCCATGAGATCCTTCCTCCAAACCCCATGAAAGAAGCCATCCAGCGCGCACGGGACGTTCGCATCATGGTTGGCTTGATCCTTACCGCCTGGATTCTGTCCTTCATGATGCTGATCAATTGGATGAATGAGAGTCGGTCACAGAATCAGGAAGAAATCAAAACCCGCGTCTCCCGTCTACTTGCCCTCGAAGAACTCACAGAGGAAGGTCAGGTCAGTTTTCAACGTGAAATCCACGAGTGGAAAAATATTCTTCTGCGTCAATATGACCCAACCTTGCGCCAGAAATGCTTGACGGACTTTACCCAGGCCCAGCAAACCACGCAAGAATTGCTGGATGCCGCCCAGATCCTGGCACAGGAAGAACAGATACCCGAAGTTGCTGAATTTTTGCAAATTTCCATTTCTCACCGTGCCCTTTACCTCTCCTACCGGACCGCCCTGTCCCATCTCAACGCCCATGATCCCCTTTCTTTTCGCTCGGTGGATAAACAGGTGCGCGGCCTGGATCGCCCCTTGGCAAATTCTCTACAGAAGTTGGCGGGACAAATTTCGGAATATGCCAGTCACCAGGTGGATGAACTGGATCGCTCGGGAAATGGCGAAAATCATTGGTGGCATCTCTGGGGAAAGTATTTTGTCAGTCTCGAACTCCTGATCATCCTGGCCTTCATGCGTCTCATCCAGTTGGCACAAAGCACCGAACTCAAGGGACGACGAGCCGCTGTCATCGTGGATTCCATCGATGATGCCATCATCGTGACCGACTCCGAATGCCGTATCCGTTTTGTCAACCGTGCGGCAGAAGTGCTACTGGAATGTTCCCAGGAAAAACTCAAGAAGATTTCTTTTCAAAAACAGGTCCAAATGACCGACGAACACCTCGCGCCTGTGCCTGATTTGCTGCTCCAAGTCATTCAGAATCGTCAGCGCGCCTCATCCGGTGCAGTACATCTGTTGCATACCCCTGCGGGAGCAGTCATTCCGGTGGAGAGCCGGGCAGCGCCCATCCTCACGGAAAACAACCAGTTGGACGGGGTCGTCACCCTCCTTCACGACATGACGATGCACCAGAAACTGACGCGACAAATCCAGACCCAATCTTTTCGTTTTCAATTGGTCTTTGAACAAACCGGCATCGGAATTGCCTTCTGTGAACCCCACAGTACCAAGATCCTTGAAGCCAATCAGCGCATGGCTCACATTCTGGGGGCTCAGACCCCTGAACTCATCCTCGGACGACGCTTCACCGAATTCTATGCCGACGTACTCCATGCCAATACTCCGAGTGGCCACAATGCCATTTTGAAGGGGTTGGAGCACATGATTCTGGAAGCTCGGGGATCCGATGTTCAGTTGCGGGATCTTACCGGCCAACAACTGCGTTGGTACCACCAAACGGTGGCTTTTCTGCATGATTCTGAACATCATGTTCCCAGTCAGTTGGTTTTCGTATTCTGGGATATCGACGATCGCGTCCAACTTCAAACCCGTCTGGAGATTCAGGGCTCCCGCGATCAACTTACCGGCCTGGGCAATCGTTTCCTGTTTCAGTGCGCGATTGAAAACGCCCTGACCCGGAGAATGCCGTCGGAACAGATAAATTCGTTTTGTATCCTGCTGATCGATCTGGACAATTTCAAAACCATCAATGATGTACGGGGTCACTCCGTTGGGGACAGTCTGCTCAAGGAAGTGGCCCTGCGTCTGACTCAAACGGTCAGGGACTACGATACGGTGGCCCGGCTGGGCGGAGATGAATTTGTGATTCTTCTGCACCATAGTCAGGAAAATTCGGCCACTGCGGTAGCAGACAAGATTTGCCATGCCATTGCCCAGGAATTCCTGCTGGAGGGGCTTCGTCTCCATACCTCTTGCAGTATCGGCATCAGCACTTTTCCTGACCATGGCCTGGAATATGATGTACTGCTACGACGTGCGGACATGGCCATGTATCAGGCTAAATCTCTGGGGAAAAACCATTTTTCCCTGTTTTCTGATGTATTGGAACGGGAAGGCATGGAATACTGGCAGTTGGAAACGGAGTTGCGCGAAGCCTTGGAACGCAAGGAATTCGAATTATACTTCCAGCCAAAAATAAATCTCGCAACCGGCGCCGTCTGTGGTGCTGAAGCGCTGATCCGCTGGAATCACCCGGTCCGCGGGCTCTTGGCCCCCGATATGTTCATCACCTACGCCGAACGCTCCGATCTCATCATCGGGATCGGGAACTGGGTCATTCATGAGGTCTGCCGACTTCTCCACCAATGGGATCTCATGGGTGTCCCGCCGATCGAAATCAGTTTCAATGCTTCCCCTCGTCAATTGCTGGAGTCCGACTCATTGATCGCTCAGATCGAAGAAAGTTTGGCCAGTTTCTCCATCCTCCCCCAACGACTTACCATGGAAATCACGGAAACCGCACTGATGCAGGAAAAAACCTGGAAAACCGCCCATGAAGTCGTCAAATGCGGCATATCGATTTCTCTGGACGATTTTGGCACAGGATACTCGAGTTTGTCTCTTCTCCAGAAATTGCCTTTTTCCTCATTGAAAATCGATCGCTCCTTTGTTCGGGATTTTATTGACAATCTCACGGATGGAACCCTGGTTCGTGCCATTATCGGTCTGACTCGAGATCTGGGTATGGAAGTGGTTGCAGAGGGCGTCGAAACCCAAATTCAGGCCACCACCCTGGCCCGGTATGGTTGCCAGATTGGCCAAGGGTACTTCTTCTCTCGCCCCATTCAGACAACCCAGTTTTTGGAATATCTGAAAACCGCTTAGAGTGGATTGCTTACCGCCTTTCGCTTGTCCCCTCCCTCCCGATCCAGTTCCCGGTGAATGACCCGGGTACACTGATACTGAGAGAAATAGCGGGTCAACTTCTCGGCAAAATAGACCGAGCGGTGCTGTCCTCCTGTACAACCCAGGGAAACCGTCAGGGCCGCGCGATTGTCTTTGATGAAATCAGGCATCCAGGAAGTCACGAAAGTTTGTAAATCCGTGAACATGCGTTGCGCAATGGGCAGATTTTCAAGGAACTTGATCACCGCAGGATCCTGTCCCGTCAATGGACGGAGGTGGGGATCATAAAACGGATTGGGAATACAACGCAGATCAAAAACGAAATCAGCATCGAGCGGAATGCCGAACTTGAACCCGAAGGACTGAAAAAAAAGGGTGAGACGGGCTGGGTCCAGATCAACGAAATCACGCACCCAGGCCCGCAGGGTATTGGGTGTGATATGCGTCGTATCGAAACGACGAGCCAGATCTGCCACCCCCGACAGCAGGTTCCGTTCAAGGGCAATGCATTCTGCAAGGGAATGCTGATGGAGGGCCAGGGGATGGGGACGACGGGTTTCCGAAAAACGTCGGATCAGGTCCTGGTCGCTGGCCTCCAGATAGAGCAACCGAACATCCAACCCATTGTCACGCAAGGTGTGAAGCGCCTCAGGCAGGTTATTCAGGGCATTCCCACCACGCACGTCGAGGGTCAGGGCAATCTGACGCTCTCCCCGCGCCACCAGTTCCTGTAATACGAAAACCAGAAAGGAGAGAGGGAAATTATCCATGGCAAAGTAACCGGCGTCTTCCAAAGCACGCAGAGCCACTGATTTTCCTGACCCTGACAATCCGCTGATCAATACCACTTTGGACGTAACCACCCCCGGTTCACTAAAATTCATGGGAATCCCCCTGAGCGCAGGATTCCCGCATGAATTGTTGCTGGCGATCGATAAACTCCTGGGTACTGTTGATCCCCCGCTGTTCCAGAATGAAATTGCGCGTGGCGGCTTCCACCAATACCGCCAGATTTCTCCCCACCGCCACGGGCAAAACCACCCGGGGAATGGCCACCCCCAGTATGGATTGGGTCTGACGTCCCATGGGAAGTCGTTCACAGGTATTCAGATCACCACTGGAGGGACGCTCGAGATGCACGATCAATTTCAAATTTTTACGGGGTCGAACCGCCGTTTCCCCAAATATGGAACGGATATTCAATAATCCCAGTCCACGAACTTCAAGAAAATCTCTCAACAGAGGAGGGCAGCGCCCCTGAAGGGTGTCTGGAGTAATACGGTAGAACTCCACCACATCATCGGCCACCAGTCCGTTTCCACGGGTAATCAACTCAAGGGCCAATTCGCTTTTTCCTACCCCCGAATCCCCGGTAATCAACACCCCAACTTCAAGAATCACCATGAAAACGCCGTGGAGGCTTTCCTGTTCCGCCAACTCCTGACTGAGGTAATGCCGTATCTGATTGATGACCGAAGTACTGTCCACACTCGCCCCCATGACGGGGATACTTCGTTGTTCTGCTCTTTCAGCCAGGGCAGGCAACAGCACACACCCTTCGCTGAGAAAAATAGCCACCAATTCGGAAGAAAAGATGCCCTCCCAGGCCGTCGCCAGCGCTCCCTCGTCCAGACTCTGCAAATAAGCCATTTCATGGGCACCCAGGACTTGAAAACGATGGGGATGTGTCAAATTGAGATGGGCGATCAGCCCTGCGGTGGAATCACTCAGAGCACCGACGGTAACCACCCGGAGAGACCCTTGCTGCCCCGCCAACCAGCACAGGTCGAGTCTTTCCCGATTGTCCGTAAAGAGGCGTTGAACGCTAACCGAAGGCATGGGGTTGAGAAAGCGCCTGAATCACAGCCAAGGGGTCTGTGACTGACAATAAGTGTTGGCGCAGGGATTCATCGCTGAAGAGTTCGGAAATTTCTCCCAGGAGACGTAAATGCACCTCGTTGGCATGTTCTGGAACCAGCAACACAAAGGCCATGCGCACGGGTTGACCATCCGGTGCCTCAAAAGGAATTTCCGTTGACAGGCGCAGAAACGCTGCGAAAGTGTCTCGTACCCCTTTCATGCGTCCATGGGGCAGAGCAAATCCATGCCCCAACCCCGTGGAGCCCAATTTTTCACGATTGAACAAAGCGTCGAAGACCTGACTGCGCGATAACTGGTCATGATTTTCGAAAAGTATCCCAATTTGCTCAAACAACCGTTTTTTGCTGGTCACTTCCAGATCGAGCACGATGTGGTCGGGTTTGAGCAACTGGTAGAGTCGAGGAACGACGCTTCCCACAGCAGATCACACCCCATTGGCCAGGTGTTTCAGCGGCTGACCGTGCCGCTGATCGCTTTGACGCTCCTTGTGCTTAATGATTTGGCGATCGAGCAAATGGGCAAGGTCATCAATGGCTTCGTACATGTCTTCCTGTGAAGTATGGACAAAAAAGTCTTTTCCATTGACATGGACATTGGCTTCTGCATTGTGCTTGAGTTTCTCCACTGTCAACACCACGTTGATGTCCAGTGGATGTTCGAAATGGCGTTTGATCCGCCCAATTTTCTCCTCCACATGATCGCGTATCGCAGGGGTGACTTCGATGTGTTGCCCAGTGATAGTGACTTTCATCTTGTTGTTCTCCTTGAAATATACAACTCACAACGACTTGCGCAAACTGGCGGCAGGAAGATGCATGGCCTCACGATACTTGGCCACGGTCCGCCTTGCCACCTGGAACCCCCGCTCGCCCAGCAAATTCGCAATACGCTGGTCGGACAGAGGACTTTTAATATCTTCCTGATTGATCAATTGACGGATCAGGGCACGAACAGCGGTGGAGGAAGCCGCTTCGCCACTGTCCGTCCCCACATGGCTGCTGAAGAAGTATTTTAATTCGAATAAACCGCGCGGAGTCAACAGATACTTCTGGACAGTCACGCGCGAAATAGTGGATTCATGGAGTCCCAACACCTCAGCAATTTCGCGCAAAACCAGAGGTTTCATCCCGACCTCACCCCGCTCCAGAAAATCTTTTTGTCGCTCGACTACAGCACAGGCCACCCGTAAAATCGTGTCAAAACGTTGCTGGATATTCTTGATCAACCAACGTGCTTCCTGAAGTTGTTGGGACATGGAGTGACCCGGAACCCCTTTCTTGAGAATGTTGGCATAGACCTGATTGACGCGCAGACGTGGCATTACTCCCTCATTCAGCGATACACTCCAACCCCGCTCCGTCCGCCTTACAATCACATCGGGCACGACATAACGGGTTTCGGCTGTACTGAACGCCGCCCCCGGACGAGGATCGAAGTGCAACAACATCTGCTGCAATTCCCTGACCTTGCGTTCCTCGATGCCCAAAACTCTCTTCAGACGAGTGTATTCCCGTTGTGCCAGCCATTCAAGGTGATCGAGCAATTTTTTGCCCAGTCGTTTATCCTCCTCGGTCGCATGGCTGGCCAACAATTGCAGTTCCAGGCACTCGCTCAAGGTACGCGCCCCAATCCCCGCGGGATCCAGGGATTGCAGAATGCGCAGGGCCACCAGCCACTCTGACTCTTCTACCTCTCCGAGCGCATCGGATACACTGGAATTCAGATCAAGGAAGGAATGGCGCAGGTAACCGTCTTCATCCAGGTAATCGATCAGCGTGGCCACCAGTTCCTGATCCCGTTCCTCGAGGGGCATCAGACGTACCTGCCCCAGAAGATGATCGCGCAGGGACAGTGGAATTACGCGCAGATCCTGTATCCCCTCATCCTCATCTTCGCCCTGCCCCCCCAATCCGATGCCGCTTCCTTCTTCGAAATTCCAGGATTCCTGCTCGATTTCGGCAGAAGAGGAGGGTTCTGCTGTTTCAATGGAGTCGGCAGTTTCAAACGCGCCGGGCTCTGAATCAACGGCACCATCTTTCCCGTCGGCACGTTCCAGCAGAGGATTGAGCCGGAGAAATTCTTCGACTTCCTGTTCCAACTCCTGGGTAGAGAGTTGCAACAATCGAATCGATTGCTGCAACTGCGGCGTCAGGGAGAGTTGCGTCGTTTGCTTGAGTTGGAGCTGGACCTTCATGGTTCACAACCGAAAATTTTCACCGAGGTAGACCTTTCTGACGCTTTCATTGTAGACGATTTCATCGGGCTTTCCTGCTGCCAACACCCCTCCTTGGTTAATAATATAGGCCCGGTCACAAATTCCCAGAGTTTCGCGCACATTGTGGTCAGTGATCAACACTCCGATACCGCGATTCTTGAGAAAGCGGATGATCTGCTGAATATCCATCACTGCGATGGGGTCCACTCCGGCAAAGGGTTCATCCAGCAAGATGAAACGAGGTCGCGTTGCCAACGCGCGGGCAATTTCCACGCGCCGTCGCTCCCCCCCGGACAAACTCACGGCAGCACTGTCACGCAAATGACTGATATGCAGTTCCTCCAACAATTGATCCAGTTCCTGCTGGCAAGCAGATTCGCTCATTCCACGAAGTTCCAGGACAGACCGAATATTCTCTGACACCGTCATACGCCGAAAAATCGAGGCTTCCTGGGGCAGATAGGAGAGCCCCATCAAAGAACGGCGATGAATAGGATAGGCGCTGAGACGGGTCCCGTCCATATAAATTTCGCCACCATCCAGTGGCACCAACCCGACGATCATGTAGAAACAGGTTGTCTTTCCGGCACCATTGGGACCCAGCAACCCCACAACTTCCCCATTTTCCACGGTGAGAGAAACATCCTTCACCACCTGGCGTGCACGATAACGCTTGACCAAATGCTCGGCGCGTAACTGGCTCATGGGGACAAATCCGTATCCTGTTTCAGGATGAGTGAAGGGGGGGTCTTGTCTTTGATCACCGTTGCCGGAGTTGATGCCGTACCTCCCTTACCCGCAGATTTCTGCTCATTCTTTTTTGGTTGCAACACTACATGCACACGCCCGGGGGGTTTCCCTTTTTCTTCATCGGACACCCCATTGGCGCGTAGAAATTCCGTTTTGGTGTCATAGGACAGGTAATCTCCCTTGATTTCATCCTTGCCCTGATGCACCACGGCATGGTCAAAGAGTTCGATCCGTTCGATCTTGCCGTTATATTCCACGTGCTGTGCCTTGCCATCCACCCATTCGTCGACGCCATCACGTTTTTGCCGAAAAGTTACCGGATTGCCGAAAGCCGACGCATATTTCATGCCCTCCGGGTCTTCACGAACCGTCATATGGTCTGCGGTAAGGTGAATTGTTCCCTGCGTCAAAACGACACTTCCTTCAAAATAACTTACTTTTTTAGCATCATCTGCAGTCATGCGATCCGCCTCGATATTGACCGGCTGGTCATGATCCGACTTTTCAGCATGAACTGCCGTCACAATCCCCACCAAACACCCGCTAAGGGTGACGAGGCGCAGAATGATAGAGAAGTTTGGCATGGGTGAAATGGGCCACTTTGGTTTTGTTGTCAACGATCATTGAATTGGCGAGCAGCCGATCCTGGCCATGAGTGACCACCACCGGTTGATCAGTCTTTTCGATACCCCGTTGAGGATAGGCAGTCAAAATACTGGTCGTCATCACCGTCCGGGGTTCTTCAGGGGTGGGTTGACGGGTAACCACCACATGTCCGGTAAACACCACTTCGTCACGGGGTTCGGAGCGCACCGCCCGCTCGGAACGAACATCCACCGGGGGGCCATTGGATTCATAGGAGGTAAACAGAACCGTCTCAAAATGAGAAGTATCATCGTCGGGGTAATGTACCATTTTAGAAGCATCCAGAGTGTAACGAATCTGCCCATTTTCTCCCAGTTGCAGGGCGGAAAAATGAAACATGATGAGATCGGGTATGTGGCGAACGGTTTTTTCCCCCCACGCCCCCCCCCCTTCCACCACTCGCCATAGCCATGTGGTGACCATAGCCAACAGCAGGACCACGACCACTGGGACCCAGGCCTCCAGATTCTGAATCAGTCTGCCCATCGTTCCAGTACTCGGGCCCACTCACCCCGTGCCTGCAAGAGCCAGGTTGCTGCAGCCCGGGCCGCTCCCATCCCCCCACCCACAGGAGCCACCCAATGAGCTGCTGCCCGAATCTCCTCCGGCGCTTCGGGGACGGTGAGCGCCAAAGCGGAGCGACATAAAACGGATAAGTCGGGCAAATCATCACCCATATAAGCCAACTGTTCCCAATGAAGCCCCAAACCGGAGAGCAGGGTATCCATCACCTGACGCTTGTCATGAACTCCCTGAAACACATGGGTAATGCCTAATTCGCGGGCGCGCAACGTCACAATGGAAGACTGGCGCCCGGTGACGAGAGCCAGCGTCAAGCCTGCCTGCTGCAACAACTTCAATCCTACCCCATCGCGCGAATGGAAGGATTTGGTTTCGCGTCCTTGTTCATCAAAGATCAAGGTTCCCGGTGTCAGAATACCGTCCACGTCAAATCCCACCAACCGTATCTGACGGGCTCGTTGCGCAAGGTCTTCGGCGGATAACTTCATGAGTTCCTGTCAAACGATTCCATGTCGCAAAAGGTCGTGCATATTGAACGCACCCACCAAACGCTTCTTTTCCACCACACACAACCCAAAAATCCGCTTGTCCTGCATCACTTGTGCTGCGTTGGCCGCGAGTTCGTCCGGGTGGGTAACCACAGGATGACGGGTCATCCACTGGCTGACCTCTTGTTCCAAAAGATTGACAGTACCAGTTTCAAGGGCACGCCGCAGATCTCCATCCGTAAAGATCCCCTCGAGATGATTGTCGTCCCCCACCACCGCCGTCATCCCCAGACCTTTATCCGACATGACCCGTAGCGCTTCCGCCACGGTTGCCTGGTGCATTACCCAAGGAATACGCTCTCCTTGATGCATGATGTCCTGAACTGCCAGCAACAGACGTTTACCCAAGGCTCCTCCGGGATGAGTCCGCGCAAAGTCATCGGCGGAAAAACCCCGTGCTTCGAGCAAGGTCAGGGCCAAAGCATCGCCCAGTGCCAGGACAGCCGTGGTACTGGCCGTCGGTGCCAAATTGAGGGGGCAGGCCTCACGCTCCACCCGAACTTCAAGGTGGACATCGGCCAAACGGGCCAAGCGGGAGCGTGCATTCCCGGTCAAAGCCAGAATGCGCGTACCGCGTCGCTTGAGCAAAGGAGTAATGGTCAGCAACTCATCGCTCTCTCCCGAATTGGACAGAGCCAGCAACACATCCTCAGCGAGGATCATGCCCAAATCCCCATGACTGGCCTCAGCCGGATGCATGAAAAAAGCGGGACTGCCTGTACTGGCCAAGGTCGAGGCAATCTTGCTGCCAATATGTCCGGACTTACCCATGCCACTGACCACAATACGACCCCGACAGTCCAGAAGCAGGTGATGAGCCGCTACGAAGTGTTCGCCCAGGCGAGTAGCCTGATACTGAATGGCCGCGGACTCGATCCCCAAGATGGTACGCGCCATGGACAACAAGGTGTCGGGGGAGAGGGGAGGAAAAGAATCGGGATGAGCGTTCATGGTTCACGGATTATACTTGAGGGCAAGAAGGGTGTGAAACTTGGCCTCTCTGTCAAAGGAATGGAAACTCGTGAGCGACACACTGGAACTGATTTTACTGCTGCTGATCCTGGCGACATTGAGCGTGGCGCTGTTTCGCCTCCTGCGCCTGCCCGCCATGCTTGGATACCTCCTCACCGGCATCCTGATTGGGCCCCATGCTGCCGGCTGGATCCCTCCCGGTGAAGAAACTCGACATCTTGCCGAATTCGGTGTCGTGTTCCTCATGTTCAGTGTGGGACTCGAGTTCAGTTTACCCCAACTGATTGCCATGCAACGCACTGTATTTGGCCTGGGCACCGCCCAGATGGGTTTGGCCTTTGGCTTGGTCTTTTTGCTGGGCTGGGCCATGAATCTGCCTCTGCAAGGCACGGTGGTGTTGGCCGGGGCACTGTCCCTGTCTTCCACCGCGATCATTTCGCGTCTGTTGGCCGAACGCTCCGAACTGAAATCCCCCCACGGACAACGCATCATGGGCATGATGCTGTTTCAGGATCTGGCGGTCGTTCCCCTTCTGGTTCTAATTCCCGCTCTTGCCAAACCCCACGATCATCTGGCACGTATGATGCTCATCGAAGCCTTCGAGGCCATGGTCATTCTGTCTCTTTTGCTGGGCTTGGGGAAAAAATGGCTGGGACTCTGGTTTCACTGGATTGCCCGACAAAAGTCCTCGGAACTGTTTCTGCTCAACGTCCTATGGGTCATTTTGCTGTTGGCCTGGATCACTCAGAAGGCCGGACTATCGCTGGCGCTGGGGGCTTTTGTATCGGGCGTGTTGCTGGCTGAAACCGATTACCGCTATCAGGTAGAAGATTACATCAAGCCCTTTCGCGATGTTTTGCTCGGTCTTTTTTTCATCACCATCGGGACACTGCTGGATTTGACTGTCGTGATTCACCACCTGCCCGCCGTATTGCTGACCCTGATCCTCCTGCTGGGACTTAAGTTGCTGACCGTGTACGGGCCCGCACGCGCGCTGGGCGAGCAGGATTCCATTGCCCTGCGTACTGCATTGGCCATGGCCCCGGCAGGTGAATTCGGGTTCGTGCTGCTGGCCCAGACCGAAGGACTTCATCTGGTCCCTGCCACACCACTTCAAATCGTTCTGGCAGCCATGCTCATCAGCATGATCCTGGCCCCTTTCATTCTGCTCATGAGTGATCGTATCGTCCTCTTTGCCTGCAAGAACGAATGGGCCTTGCGTTCCGTCGCCCTCCATGAACTGTCTCGTCGAAGTTACGGGAAACAACGGCACGTCATCGTCTGCGGATACGGCCGAAGCGGTCAAAATCTGGCCCGTTTCCTGGAGCAGGAGGGAGTTTCCGTACTCGCCCTCGACCGCGACCCGCAACGGGTCCGGCTTGCCTCGGAAGCAGGCGACGAGGTCGTGTTTGGCGATGCGGGACGGCAAGAAGTCCTGATTGCTGCCGGTATCCAGCGCGCTTCAGCGCTCATCATCAGTTTTTCTGATACGGCGTTGTCTCTCGCCATCATCGCGCTGGTCCGGGAGTTGAAGCCGGCACTTCCCGTCATTGTCCGTACCCTTGATGACAGTGATCTGGATCGCCTGAAAGAGGCGGGCGCTGCCGAGGTTGTTCCGGAAATTCTGGAAGGATCCCTCATGCTGGCCAGTCATGCACTGCTCGAATTGGGCATACCCCTGTCACGAGTTCTGAAACGGATCCGTCAAGTCCGTGCTGAACGCTACCAGTTGATGCGCGGGTTTTTTCGTGGTTTGACCGATGAATCCGGAGAAAACACCAACCCCGATCAACTTCGCTTGCAAACCTTGACCCTGCTGGAAAATAGTCTTGCCCATGGAATGCAACTGCGCGATCTGCCTCTTCAACAGTGGGGAGTGGAAATTACCGCCCTGCGCCGGCGTGGGTTGCGTGGTTTTCAACCCGAAGGAGAAACTCGCCTCGAAAGCGGGGATATCTTGATTTTGCTCGGCCGTCCAGAAGCCCTGGCCCAGGCCGAAGCATGGCTCATTCAAGGGAAGTGAGTCATGCTCCTGCCTCCCACTGCACCTCTGAGTGCCCTGAATCTCACCCCACGCCTCTGCAATTTGCTCCACACCCTGGGACTGCACAGCGGATTTGATTTGTTGCTGCATCTTCCCCTGCGCTACGAAGATGAGCGGCACCCACGATCCGTGGCCACTCTTACACCAGGTCAGAGTGCTTGCCTCATCGTTCAGGTGATTCGTCATGAAATTCGCCAGGGTCCCCACCGCACCCTGACCGTACAGGTCAGGGATGAGACCGGCCTGCTTGAATTGCGCTTCCTCCATTTTTATCCCAGTCAACTGCGTTTATTCGCCCCAGGAAACCGGTTGCGCCTCTTTGGTGAAGCGCGTCAAAGTTACCAAGGGCTGGAAATGATCCACCCTCGTTGCCAACTATTCAAGGAAAACAGTCCCCTTCCGGCCACCTTGACTCCCGTTTACCCGACCTGCGCCGGCCTGTCCCAGACTATCCTGCGGCGCACCCTGTTACGGGCGCTGACGCAACTGGATTTGACCGATACTTTGGACCCTTCATGGCGCAACTCCCTGGGGTTACCCGATCTTGCCACGACCCTGAAGATCCTGCATGGCCCCACCGATGCTTTCCAGTTGGTACCCGCCTTATGGCAACGCCTCAAATTTGATGAACTGCTGGCCCAACAATTGTCCATGCATTTCCATCGCCAACATCGCACCGAAACACTGGCCTATGCCTACCCAATCCAAGGAAAACTTTCCCGTCGTCTTGAACGATCTCTTCCTTTCCCTCTCACTGCCGCTCAACACCGCGTAGTGGAGGAAATTCGTCGAGATCTGGCGCAAGAGCGCCCCATGCATCGGCTGTTGCAAGGGGATGTCGGCTGTGGCAAAACCATCGTTGCAGCCCTGGCTGCCGTTCAGTGCATTGAAGGAGGAGGGCAGGTGGCCCTGATGGCACCCACCGAATTACTGGCTCAACAACACCACGCAAAACTCTACGATTTGCTCACTTCCCAAGGAATCTCCATCGAATTACTGACGGGGCAACTTAAAAGTCAGGCCCAGCACCACCTGCGACAACGCCTGGCCAACGGAGAAATTTCCCTGGTCATCGGTACCCATGCCCTGATTCAGGAACGGGTGTCCTTCAAAACCCTGGGGCTGATCATCATCGATGAACAACACCGTTTTGGCGTTGCCCAGCGTCTCTCACTTCATCAGAAAGGAGGGGAATCCACCCGGATCCAACCCCACCAACTCATGATGAGCGCCACGCCCATACCCCGCAGTTTGAGCATGAGTTACTATGCCGACCTCGATGTCTCCGTAATTGATGAACTGCCCCCCGGCCGTCAGGGTATCACCACCAAACTGGTTTCCACTGCCCGCCGGAACGAGGTCATCGAAGGCATTCGTTCAGCCTGTCGCCAGGGCCATCAAGCCTACTGGGTGTGCCCCTTGATCGAAGAATCGGAATTTCTCGACCTGCAGAATGCCCAGGCCACCTTTCAAACCCTCACCGCCGATGCTCCGGATTTGCGCTGCGAATTACTTCATGGCAGACTTGCCGGGGCTGAGAAACGGAATATCATGAACCGTTTCCTGAAGGGAGAACTTCAATTGCTGGTTGCCACCAGCGTCATCGAGGTGGGTGTGGATGTGCCGAATGCGACGCTGATGGTGATTGAACATACGGAACGGATGGGACTGGCTCAACTCCATCAGATGCGCGGACGGGTGGGTCGGGGCACGCGTCCTGGCGTTTGCCTGCTCCTCTATCGTCCCCCTCTGTCCGAGTTGGCGCGTCAACGTCTGAAAGTGATTTATGAACACACCGACGGATTTGAAATTGCCCGCCAGGATCTTCTGCTCCGTGGTCCCGGCGATTACCTGGGCTCCCGTCAAAGTGGCCTGGCCTTGCTGCGTTTCGCGGACCCCGTGCAGGATGATGACCTGCTGACCCTGGCTCGTCGATACGCTGCCACCTGGATCGCCGATGCTCCTGCAAAAGCCCTCCACCATGTCGCGTGCTGGCTGGGCACACGTCAACCCTATCTGACCTCTTGAACCAATGAACTGGAATGCATGGTGGCGCCTGGCCCGGATGGACAAACCCATCGGTACCCTGCTGTTGCTGTGGCCCACACTCTGGGCCCTGTGGCTGGCCAGCCGAGGTCATCCCTCTCTGTCCAATCTGCTCGTTTTCTCCCTCGGTACTCTGCTAATGCGCTCAGCGGGCTGTGTCATGAATGATATCGCTGACCGCAAAGTGGACCCCCACGTTGCCAGAACCCGTTTACGTCCCTTGGCCAGCGGTGAAGTCAGTGTCAAGGAAGCTCTCGTACTGGCGCTTCTCCTGAGCCTGCTCGCCTTCGCCCTGGTTCTGACCCGCAATACACTGACCTTGATACTTTCCCTGCCTGCTCTTTTTCTGGCCGCCAGTTACCCCCTGACCAAACGATTTTTTCCGCTACCCCAGGCCTATCTGGGTATTGCCTTTGGTTTTGGCATTCCCATGGCTTTTGCAGCCGAACTCGGTCAGGTGCCGGGTTCTGCCTGGATACTGATGCTGTCCAACCTCTGCTGGACTCTGGCCTATGACACCGAATATGCCATGGTGGATCGGGAAGATGATCGGCCCTTGGGCATTCATTCCACGGCGCTTCTCTTCGGAAACCGGGACGTACCCCTGATCATGATGTTCTACGGACTTTGCCTGCTCCTGCTGGGCTGGATAGGTTGGCACTTTCATTTGGGCGTGTTTTTTTACGGGGGACTGTGCAGCGCGGCAGGGGTAGCCGGCTTTCATTACACTCTGATCCGTACGCGCGCACGCGCCCAGTGCCTGCGCGCCTTTCTGCACAATACCTGGTTTGGAGCCGCCATCTTTGGAGGAATTCTCTTATCCTACGTCATGGGTTAATAACAACCTACCCCTCCGACTCCAGAGAACTCATTGAATTTGTTTCAAAATCCGTAACGTAGCCCCAAGGACAACAAATCGATGTTGGAATTTCCATTGATCCGGTTGTAATTCAACTGGTAATGGTCCCAGCCCCCTTGAAAACGCAAACGCTGACTGAGATCGTAATGCATCCCCAGGCCCGTCATGTTATAGGGCAGCGCATCGTACAATCCTACCGTCGACGTATTGGCAGCACTGCCCATCCCCTGATTGCGAATGGTTGCCAAACTTCCCGTCAGGGCCAGACGGTCTCCCAAAGGAAGGACTCCCGTACCGCCAAGGACCCAACTGCGAGAAAGCCCGGAAGTCTCCGAACCGCCTAATCCTTCACTGCGCATATGACTGGACAGCGCACTACCTTCCGGGGCCAATTCCGTATTCCATTCCACCGAAAAGGGTAAAGCACTGATCCCGGAAAACCAGCCACCGCTGCTACCCTCCTGAGCCAAGACCGATTGCATCATGAGAAGGAGCACACCCACCCCCTGCATACTCTTTTTCATGACGATTTCTCCCGATGACGGACGCCACCCCCAGTGACACTTCCACACTTTCCATGTTAGCGCAAGGGGTTTGGTGCAGGCAATACCATTGCATTTGAAGTAGTGTTGAACTGTGGTATTTTTGATTCATGACGAACCCATCGGAGCAAGGCTTCCTGGGCTTTTGCCGTACTCTCTGCCCCCGGTCCGTTGGCCAGAAAGACCACTGCCACCCAATGGTTTTGCGCATCCAACCCGTAACCCGCCAAGGCTTTCACACCATCCAACGTACCACTCTTGAGATGAAAGCGACCGCGTAATTGGGGATCTTCAAAAGAATGACGCAACGTTCCATCCACGTTCACCAGCGGCAGGGTGGTCATGAATTCATTCCCATAAAGACTCTTCTCCTGCATCCAAAGTAACAGGCGCGCCAGATGTTCCGCAGAAATACGCGCCTTGCGCGATAACCCGGAACCATTCTCCAGCACCATTTCAGGAAAATCCAACCCTCGTTCCGCCAAAATCCGCAGGACTTTGGCTCGACCACCCGACTCCGTCGCTGCCTTGACAACCTCTGAGTCGTTCATCGCCAGATCGAGCAACAATGTTCGTGCCAGTACATTATTACTGTTCTTGTTCATTTGCAAAAGCAACTCGATCAAAGCGGGAGATTCACTGGAGGCCAGCACGGGCCAGTCTCCGGGCACGGTACCTTGTTCCAGGGTCCCCGCAAACGTTCCTCCCAACTCATGCCACAGAGTCAGAAGGGAGGAATCGAGATAGGCAAAATTGGTGAGCAAGGAAAAACCCATGACCTGAACCCCGCAATCCTGTGGCACGGTCCCCGTCAACTCCAGAATCACCCCTGTATCCAGATGGTTATCGGGATGGGATCGCATCGCCTGTGCCGGAAATTTGGCACGAATGGCATAGTGCAATCCTGAACGCCACAGGGCAGGGCAGGGACCACTGACGGTGCGGGTCCGATTGCTTAGCACGATCTGGGGGAAAGGAAATTCCGACCAGATCTGGAGCGGTTCGCCAACCCGTGCACCGGGACGAATGAACCACCACTGGGTCTGTTGTCCCACCTGCAGGGCATGGGGAATAACGTTATAGGCTCGAAAACCTTCCTGATCGAAGATTTCAGGGGATAACTCCGTGGGGGAAAAACCACTCTGATCAAAACGAATCGGTCCTGACAGTTGATGAATCCCCTGTTGATAAACTTGACGCCAAAGTTCTTGCCAACGCTCCAGGGTCAATCCCGGATCTCCCACCCCGATGACTCCGAAAGGGCCCTGTCCCCTCTGTGCATCCAAACGAGGCACGCGAACTTCCGTGCGCCAGGTTTTGGCAGGACCCCAATTTTCCAGAGCCGCCAGGGTCGTCACCAATTTCATGACGGAAGCTGGATTACGCGGTGTTTGAGCCTCCCAAGCCAGGCGGGGACGAGGTTCGTTGACCCCCCAGACCACGACTGAAACCTCTGAAGCCGGGACACCGGCCTGAGCCAGTGCCTGACGCAGGGTTTGAGGAAGTTCCTGAGAAACGGGGGGGAAAGGCACAGGGTCAGCGCAGGACATCCCACCCCAGATCAGAATCCACATTCCCCCGACAATCCTGCCAAATTTATTTATAATTTCTTTTTACTCAATTGGATATAAAAAACGTCCGAAGGCCGCAGGATTTTGGAAGGATTTTTATATCTGTCCCCTTGAAAACCTTCGAAGGCGCCCATACACTGTTAGCACTCGCACTTGACGAGTGCTAATCCTGTAGCAATTATTTTCTCAACATGGAGAATCGTCGTATGAAAATTCGTCCCTTGCATGATCGTGTGATTGTCAAACGCCTGGAAGAAGAACGCAAGACCGCCTCTGGCATCGTTATCCCGGATTCCGCTGCAGAAAAGCCGGATCAAGGAGAAGTTTTGGCCGTGGGCAAAGGCAAGATTCTGGAAGATGGTACCTTGCGCGCCCTCGAACTCAAAGTGGGCGATCGTGTCCTGTTTGGCAAATACTCAGGCCAAGCCGTCAAAGTAGACGGCGAGGAACTGCTGGTCATGCGTGAAGAAGATGTCATGGGTGTTGTCGAGGCCTAAGCCTCCCCATTTTCAATCGAATCGGTTGGACCCTCTGGGTCCATCCCGTTAAATTTAGGAGTCTATAAAGATGGCAGCTAAAGAAGTTCGTTTTCATGATAGTGCCCGCGCCAAGATGGTCGTGGGTGTCAACATATTGGCCGATGCAGTCAAGGTCACTCTCGGACCCAAGGGTCGGAATGTCGTACTCGAGCGTTCCTTCGGCGCTCCCACCATCACCAAGGATGGCGTATCCGTCGCCAAGGAAATCGAACTGAAGGACAAGTTTGAAAACATGGGCGCTCAGATGGTCAAGGAAGTAGCTTCCAAAACCTCCGATGTCGCAGGCGATGGCACCACCACAGCAACCGTTCTGGCTCAGTCCATTGTCAAGGAAGGCATGAAGTTTGTGGCCGCCGGCATGAACCCCATGGACCTGAAGCGCGGGATCGACCGTGCTGTCGTGGGCATTGTGGAAGAGTTGAAGAAACTCTCCAAACCTTGTACCACCAATACCGAAATCGCTCAGGTGGGTTCCATTTCCGCCAACGCCGATCACTCCATCGGTGAGATCATTTCCCAAGCCATGGACAAGGTGGGCAAGGAAGGCGTCATTACCGTGGAAGATGGCTCCGGTTTGCAAAATGAACTGGAAGTCGTGGAAGGCATGCAATTCGACCGCGGCTACCTCTCTCCCTACTTTGTCAACAACCAGGATCGTCAAATCGCCTTGCTGGAAGATCCCTACGTGCTCCTGCACGACAAGAAAATCTCCAACATCCGCGATCTGCTGCCCGTACTGGAGCAAGTGGCCAAGTCAGGGCGTCCGCTCCTGATCATCGCCGAAGATGTGGAAGGGGAGGCTCTGGCCACCCTGGTCGTCAATAACATTCGCGGCATTCTCAAAACCACCGCCGTCAAGGCTCCTGGGTTTGGTGATCGGCGCAAGGCCATGCTGGAAGATATCGCCATTCTGACCGGTGGAACCGTGATTGCAGAAGAAGTCGGTTTGTCACTGGAAAAAGTGACGTTGAATGAACTGGGCCGTGCCAAACGTATCGAAGTAGGCAAGGAAGAAACCACCGTCATCGATGGCGCCGGGAACGAAGAGTCCATCAAGGGCCGCGTGACCCAGATTCGCAAGCAAATCGAAGAAGCCAGCAGCGACTACGATCGGGAAAAACTGCAGGAACGTGTGGCCAAGTTGGCGGGTGGCGTTGCAGTCATCAAGGTAGGTGCCGCCACTGAAGTAGAAATGAAGGAAAAGAAGGCACGCGTGGAAGATGCTCTGCACGCCACCCGCGCAGCAGTGGAAGAAGGGATCGTTCCTGGGGGCGGAGTTGCGCTGTTGCGTGCCCGTTCTACCCTGACCGCGCTCAAGGGTGACAATGCCGATCAGGATGCTGGCATCAAGATCGTGGAACGTGCCATCGAAGAACCCCTGCGTCAGATCGTTGCCAATTGTGGCGATGAGCCTTCCGTTGTGGTCAACAAGGTACTGGAAGGAAAAGGAAACTTCGGTTACAACGCTCAAACCGGTGAGTATGGTGATCTGGTTGCCATGGGCGTGGTCGATCCTACCAAAGTTACCCGTTTTGCTTTGCAAAATGCGGCCAGCATCGCCGGTTTGATGCTGACCACCGATTGCATGGTGGCGGAACTGGCCAAGGAAGAATCCCCCATGTCCGGTGGGGGAATGGGCGGTATGGGTGGCATGGGCGGCATGGACATGTAATTTCCCTGTGGTTCTCTCCGGTGTTCCATTCCGGAGCGTTGCGCCAAACCCCCTTCAGACCAGGTCTGAAGGGGGTTTTTCCTGTTTGATTCCCTTCGGTTGATAGGTAAAGGGGGCGGTCTGATTTATAATGGCTACATCACATTCTGTTGAGCATTCGATGACCTCTTCCGACACTCCGCCGCAAAAATCCTGGTCCGGACGTTTCAGTGTCCCTGTTGCTGAAACCGTCAAGCGTTACACGGCTTCGGTGCTTTTCGACAAACGCCTGGCAGCCTATGATATTCAGGGCTCTCTGGCTCATGCCCAGATGTTGTGCGAAGTCGGCATCCTGACAGAGGGGGATTTTTCTGCTATCCAGCACGGTCTAGCCGTCATTCGCCAAGAGGTGGAACAGGATCGGTTTCCATGGACGCTGGACGACGAGGACGTTCACCTCAACATCGAAAAACGGCTCACCCAACTGGTGGGAGATGCGGGCAAACGACTTCATACTGGGCGCTCGCGCAACGATCAAGTGGCCACAGATATCCGTCTCTATCTACGTGCCGCCATCGATCAGCACCAGGTCCAACTGCGCGCCCTTCAATGCGCCCTGATCTGTCTGGCCGAACAGCATGTGGATACGCTTATGCCTGGGTTCACTCATTTGCAAGTGGCACAACCCGTTTCCTTTGCCCACCATCTGCTGGCCTATGTGGAAATGCTGGGTCGGGATCGTCAACGCCTGACAGACTGCCGCCAACGAGTCAACCAACTTCCCCTGGGTGCTGCGGCCTTGGCGGGAACCAGTTACCCCATCCAACGGGAACGGGTGGCCGAGTTACTGGGATTCGAAGGACTCTGTCGCAATTCTCTGGATGCCGTTTCTGACCGCGACTTTGCCATTGAATATTGTGCTGCGGCTTCCTTGCTGATGGTCCATCTGTCCCGTCTGTCTGAGGAACTGATCCTGTGGATGAGCCCGCGCTTCAATTTCGTCCGGATCGGTGATGCGTTTTGCACGGGTTCCTCAATCATGCCCCAGAAACGCAACCCTGACGTCCCTGAATTGGTGCGCGGCAAATCCGGACGTATCATTGGGCATCTCATGGGGTTACTGGTCCTCATGAAGGGACAACCCCTGGCTTACAACAAGGATAATCAGGAGGATAAGGAGCCGCTTTTCGATACCGTGGAAACGCTGTCTCAAACCCTGATCATCTATACCGAAATGATGGGAGATGTGCAGGTTAATGCCGTTGCCTTACGGCAAGCAGCGCAGGAAGGGTTTTCCACTGCCACTGACTTGGCTGATTATCTGGTCAAGAAGGGAACTCCTTTTCGGGATGCTCATGAAATTGTGGCACGTGCCGTACGCCATGCGGAATCCGAAGGCTGCGACCTGGCGGATCTGCCCCTGACCACGCTCCGAACCTTTTCTTCCATCATCGGATCCGATGTTCATGCAGTGCTGACTTTGGAAGGTTCGGTGGCCAGTCGCGATATTCCTGGCGGAACGGCACCGACCCGAGTCCGCTCCGCCCTTCAGGAAGCACGGCAGCGCTGGGATCATGCAGGAGAGTAACTGCCCTCCACGGGCAAGGGGAATACGTTCAGGATGCTGGACATTGTGGGGTTTGCTTTGCCTGCCCCTGTGGGGGTGCGGACTCAAAGGAGGGCTCTATTTGCCGCCCGGACAAACGCCGGTTTCAGCCACCGTGCCAGCGCCAACACCGTCTTCGGAACCCACGATCCCTGCTCCTGCACCTTCGGGAACTTCTCCCTCTGCTCCTTCCCCCAATCCTGCCGCACCCCAAAACTCTCCTTGACGCAAATCGCCATGTCCCTACCTCTTACTGCTTTTGGCCCATACCGTGCGCCCACCAATGACACCCTGATGCTGGAGTCAGTTTCTTTGAACGAGATTGCCGAACGCTACGGGACTCCGTGCTATGTGTACTCTCAATCCGCCCTGCTCCAGTCTTATCAGGAGTACCGGGATGCCTTTCAATCCTTTGATACCCTTGTCTGCTATGCCGTCAAGGCCAATGCCAACCTGTCTCTTCTACGTCTCCTCGCCGCGCAGGGTGCCGGTTTCGATATCGTGTCCGGTGGAGAATTATTCCGCGTGCTGCAGGCTGGTGGAGATCCGCGCCGCATCGTATTTTCAGGGGTTGCCAAGTCCGAACGGGAGATCGATGAAGCATTGAAGGCGGGTATCCTCTGTTTCAACGTAGAATCCGCCGCCGAACTCCAGCGACTATCCGAACGTGCCACTCGGTTGGAAATGACTGCACCCATCTCACTCAGGGTCAATCCGGAGGTTGATGCGCGGACTCACCCCTACATCGCCACAGGATTACGTACCAGCAAATTCGGCGTACCCGCAACCACTGCGTTGGCCCTTTATCGGAAAGCACAGAAACTTCCTCACCTGAAAATCGTTGGAATCGACTGTCATATCGGATCCCAGATCACCACGCTGGAACCTTTTCTTGAAGCCACCGATAAAATTCTCGAACTCGTGCACCAACTCGCCGCAGAAGGTATCCCCTTGGAGCACATCGATCTGGGAGGCGGCGTAGGTATTTGTTACCGTGATGAAGATCCGCTCTCCCTTTCCGCCTATGCAACTGCATTGAAACCGCGTTTCAGCCAGTTCCAGGGACGCCTGCTCTTTGAGCCCGGACGACGTATCGTCGGTAATGCCGGTCTACTCCTTACTCGTGTGGAGTACCTGAAAACCATTCCGGAACGTCAATTGGTGATTGTGGATGCTGGTATGAACGATTTGATGCGACCCTCCCTGTACCAGGCCTGGCATGAAATCGTGCCCGTCGATGCGCCCCGAAAAACGGATCAAAAAGTGGATATCGTGGGTCCCGTCTGCGAATCCAGTGATGTGCTGGGTACAGGACGTACACTGGACGTACAGGCGGGTGACCTGCTGGCCATTCTTTCCTGCGGCGCCTATGGTGCCTCCATGTCTTCTCGTTACAATGCTCGCCCGCTCATCCCTGAGGTACTGGTCCATGGGTCCCAGACCACCGTGATCCGCCGCCGGGAAACCTATGCAGACTTGATCCAACATGAATTGTCCTGATTCACGCCCCTTTTCTTCGCCTCTATCTATACGAAAAGGGGAATTCGGCCTACAATGACCCTTACTCTTCTCATGCAGGAGTTCATCATGGTCGCCGCAAAGAAATCCTCCTCTGCTCTGCAGTCTCCCGAGTCCGAAGCGCTTTTGGTGCTCAAAAAGAATAAGAAAAAGGCTGCCAAAAAGGAAAAATCCAAGGGCAGTTCAGACATAGGGAAAGAGAAAAAAGGCAAGAAAGCCAAAAAGGCGGAAAACAAATCCGCCAAGAAGTTAAAAAAATCGGAGAAAAAAGCGCGCAAGGTCAAAGCCTCGAAAACCCTCGGGGAAGCGTTCTCTGTAGTCACGCTGGTGGATGCCGTCGTTGAGGAATCCACACCTGCCGAAGTCACGGTTCCCTCCAAGCCGTCTCCGTCCACCCGGAAGAAAAAATCAGCGGGGACCTTGGCTTCTGCCGAAAAGCCTCGCCGCCCCAAGAAAACACCTGCGCTCCCCGAAAAGGAGGTCGCCCTACCCGCCAAGCGCGCTCGTCGAGTTGTTGCACCAGTAGAGGTTACCACTCCACCGTTGGCCGAGGGCAAGACACGCAGAACCTCTGTCAAGAAGACTTCTTCCGCCTCCCCTGTGGCTGCTCAGCGCAGAAAACGCGCAGTTCCCTCGCAACCGCCCATTATTTCTCCAGAAAAAGTCACCGCCTCTTCTCCCAAGAGTCCCCGTCGCCCTCGTGCCCCCAAAACCATTCCTCCATTGACCGAGCCTCCATTGACCGAGCCTCCATTGACCGAGCCTCCATTGACCGAGCCTCCATTGACCGAGCCTCCATTGACCGAGCCTCCATTGACCGAGCCTCCATTGACCGAGCCTCCATTGACCGAGCCTCCATTGACCGAGCCTCCATTGACCGAGCCTCCATTGATCGAGCCCATGACTTGAGGCGGTGAACCGGGAGGCAAGTTGCTCGGTTCAGTGACATGCGGCGCGCAGCGCATATAACACCTCTGCGCCGGGGGGACGTATACCTCGCCACAAATAGAAGGATTCGGCGGCCTGTTCCACCAGCATCCCCAATCCGTCCTCCGTCTGACCGGCTCCTGCTTCCCTGGCCAATTTCAAAAATGGGGTGGTCAGACCTTTTCCGTAGCCCAAATCATAAGCCAGGGTCCTCTGGTCAAAGAGTACCGCCGGAAGTGGAGGCAGATCGCCTGCCACCGCCGTGGACGTGGCATTGATCACCACTTCATAACCATGGGCCGGTATCTCCGGCCAAGAAAATGCACGACAGGAAACTTCGTTGGACAGTGACTCCAATTCGCGCACCAGAGTCTGTGCCCGCACCACAGTCCGGTTAGCGATATCCAACTGCACGATCCCTGCCTTCAATAAGGGCTGCACAATGCCTCGTGCGGCCCCACCAGCACCCAGAATCAGAACCCGTGAACCCTTGAGATTCACGCCCAGATTCAGGGTCATATCACGAACCAATCCCTCACCATCCGTATTGTCGGCCCAAAGCACTCCCTCTGGAGTCATCCCCAGGGTATTGGCCGCACGCGCCACCTGAGCACGGTGGGACCTCTGCACAGCCAGAGCGAAGGCGCGCTCCTTGAAGGGTAGGGTCACATTCAAACCCAGCCCTCCCGCCGCAAAGAAACGGACGACCTCGGTTTCAAAACCGTCTGGCGTTCCTTCGATCCGTTCGTAACTGAGGTTCTGACCTGTCAGAAGGGCAAAATGTCGATGAATGTCGGGAGAACGGCTATGCCGAATCGGATGCCCAATCACCCCGTATCGATCCATCAACTCTGTTTCCAGGGCAACCCGGCAGCCTGCCACCCATTCAGATGGCCGCGGTGCCCCTGTGGGTCTCGGTCCCCTTCAAAACCCTGAAGAACGTTATAACATCCTGTCCAACCCACAGAGGTGGCCGCTTCTGCCGCTGCGTGGGACCGGGCACCGGAACGGCACAAAAAAAGCACCAACGCCCCTTCAGGAACCCGTTCACGCAAACTATCCAGAAACGATTCATTGCGCACACCCATGGGATAGGACTGCCATTCCACATGTACCGCTCCGGGCACAGATCCGACCCAATCCCACTCCGCTTGCGTACGAACATCCACCAGTACCGCCTGAGCATTCAGATTTAACAGTTCGAAAGCCTCGGTGGGAAGCAGTGCCCCTGCATAGGACAATCCGATTTCACGCCCTCGTTGTTGGGCAACTTTCAATAATTCGGCTATTCTGGACATGAAATACCTCATCAATGGATCAAAATGTATTGTAACCAAAACCCGTCCCATTCATCAGGTAAAGCGCAGACAATTTTTGCGCGCAAAGATGCACTTTCATGGTGCGTTTTATCTAAAAAGCACCATAATGGTGCGAACCGAAGGATATCAAAAAATCATGTTCTATTACTCTTTCCTTATGGCACAATGCTGAAATAGATTGGAAGGGTTTTGCATGTAACCTGCTTATCCTCAGTGGGGTTGAGTGAGAGGGATTCAGGACGCCAATGGGTTTGTACTATCCTCAAATTTTCTGACAGGAGAGAAGAAATGGCAGTTGCCGATGTAATGCAGATGGTCAAGGACCACGAAGTCAAATTCGTCGATTTTCGTTTTACGGATACCCGCGGCAAGGAGCAGCACGTTTCCGTTCCTGTCAGCAGTTTTGGCCCGGAAAAGTTTACCGAAGGTCATGCCTTTGATGGTTCCTCCATCGCCGGCTGGAAAGGGATTCAGGCCTCCGACATGCTTTTGATGCCCGACCCCAACACCGCCAACCTTGATCCTTTTTTGGATGAGTCCACGCTGATCCTGACCTGCGATGTAATCGAACCTTCCGATGGCAAGGGTTATGATCGTGACCCCCGTTCCTTGGCAAAACGGGCAGAATCCTATTTGAAGTCCAGCGGCATCGGTGACACCGCCTACTTTGGTCCTGAACCTGAATTTTTTGTGTTTGATTCTGTCACCTGGCATGTGGACATGTCCGGATGTTCCGTCCGGGTGGAATCCGAAGAAGCCCCCTGGTCTTCCGGAAAATCCTATGAAGGCGGCAATATGGGTCACCGTCCTGCAGTCAAAGGCGGCTATTTCCCCGTTCCTCCCGTGGATTCTCTCCAGGACATCCGCTCGGCCATGTGCCTGGCACTGGAAGATATGGGGGTTCCGGTGGAAGTACATCACCATGAGGTGGCTGCTCCGGGTCAATGCGAAATCGGTACCAAATTTGCTCCCCTGGTACAACGCGCAGACTGGCTTCAAATCCTCAAGTATGTGGTTCATAATGTGGCCCATTCCTACGGCAAAACTGCCACTTTCATGCCCAAGCCCGTTGTCGGTGACAATGGTTCCGGAATGCATGTTCACCAGTCTGTCTGGAAAGATGGAAAAAACCTGTTTGCAGGCAATGGCTACGCCGGTCTCTCCGACTTCGCTCTCTATTACATCGGCGGGATCATCAAGCACGCCAAAGCCCTCAACGCCATTACCAATCCCAGCACCAATTCCTACAAGCGCTTGGTTCCCGGTTTTGAAGCCCCCGTCAAATTGGCCTATTCCGCCCGTAACCGTTCAGCAGCGATTCGCGTCCCCTTTGTACAAAGCGACAAGGCCCGCCGTATTGAAGTACGCTTCCCGGACCCCACCGCCAACCCCTATCTGGCTTTCTCGGCACTGATGATGGCCGGTCTGGACGGAATCCAGAACAAGATCCACCCTGGCGAAGCCTCCGACCGCGACCTGTACCATCTGAGCCCTGAGGAAGATGCCAAGATTCCTGCTCCTGCGGCATCCCTGGAAGAAGCGTTGGCCGCCCTGGACAAGGATCGCGAGTTCCTGACCCGTGGGGGCGTGTTCTCCAGTGACATGATCGATGCCTACATCGCTCTCAAGATGGAAGAAGTCACCCTGTTCCGGATGACCACTCACCCTCTGGAATTCCAGATGTACTACAGTCTGTAAATCCGAGTCAAAGACATTACACTCGATATGTCCGCAGTCAACAGCCCGTCAGCCTTTTTTGGATGACGGGCTTTTTCATGGAATCTCCCCACCTGATCAATCAAGAGGATGCTCGTTTTGTCGGACTGGATCTTCTCCATACCGCCATTCTAGTATTGGATCGAGGCCTGCGCATCCGCTTCGTCAATACCGCCACCGAAAGTTTGCTGGCCATGGGACGCAAGAACCTCGTCAATTCCCCCTTGACCCAAATCTCCCTTTCCTCTCAAAGTCTGGTAGAACTCACGCGCACGGCACTCCAACAGGAACTGGGCTTTCTGGAGCATGAATGGGTCATCCAGCCGATCCAGGGAGAACCTCAGGTCATCAGTTGCACGGGGACCCCGCTGGGCACACCGGTACAGGGCATTCTCCTGGAGTTGCGCCCCATCACCCAACGTATGCGCATTGCCCGGGAAGAAAAGATTCTCGAGGATCAAAAAACCAACCGGGAACTGTTACGCAATCTGGCCCATGAGATCCGCAATCCTCTGGGAGGGATCCGTGGCGCAGCTCAGTTACTGGAAGGAGAATTGGATTCGCCCGAATTGAAGGAATATACGCAGGTCATTCGTGACGAAACCGACCGCTTGCAAAACCTGATGGATCGGCTTCTCAGTTCGCGTCCCTCCCGTCAAGTATCCGCCCTCAATATTCATGAGGTGCTGGAACGGGTTCGTACCATTCTTTTGGCTGAATTTCCTCAGGGCCTGGAACTCAAGCGCGACTATGATCCCAGTTTGCCTGACCTGCAGGGGGATCGGGAACAACTCATCCAGGCCGTGCTCAATATTACGCGCAATGCAGCACAGGCGCTGGGAGGCACAGGCACGATCCACCTGCAAAGTCGTCCTTTGCGCCAGGTCACCTTGGCACGACGTCGTTTTCGCCTGGGGTTGATGATCCGTATTCGGGATAATGGTCCAGGCATTCCGGAAGACCTTCAAAAACGCATTTTTCAGCCTCTGGTTTCGGGTCGCGAGGGGGGAAGCGGTTTGGGATTGATGTTGGCACAAAACTTGATTAGCCAACATCAGGGATTGGTAGAATTTGACAGCAGACCCGGTGAGACCTGCTTCACCCTCATTCTTCCTCTCCTGGAAACCGAACAATCCACTGAGCCCTGAACTCCATCGAGGAAATAATGACCCATACCGTCTGGATTGTAGATGATGACCGTTCCATCCGCTGGGTGCTTGAAAAGGTACTGGGACGCGAGGAGATTCCCTACCTCTCCTTTTCCAGCGCCACGGAAGCCCTGAATGCTCTGGAATCCGGTGAATTGCCCGCGGCCATCGTAAGCGATATCCGCATGCAGGGTCTTAGCGGACTGGATTTTCTGGAACGTGTCAAACAGGATCATCCTGATATCCCCATTATCATCATGACCGCTTATTCGGACCTGGAAAGTGCCGTCTCAGCCTTTCAAGGCGGGGCTTACGAGTACCTTCCCAAACCCTTTGATGTGGAACAAGCGCTGGCCTTGGTACAACGTGCCCTGTCCGAGCAAACTTCACTTTCCGAGGAGCCTGTCGCCAACTCCGCTCCTCCACTGGATATTCTTGGTCAGGCACCTGCCATGCAAGTGGTGTTTCGAGCCATTGGGCGTTTGGCACACTCCCATGCCTCGGTCCTGATCACCGGCGAATCCGGCAGTGGTAAGGAACTGGTGGCACGGGCACTCCATCGTCATGGACCCCGTGCCGGGATGCCCTTCGTTGCCCTCAATACTGCAGCCATTCCCAGAGACCTGCTGGAATCCGAACTTTTTGGGCACGAAAAAGGGGCCTTTACCGGAGCCACCCAACAACGTCCTGGTCGATTTGAACAGGCAGAAGGAGGGACTCTGTTTCTCGATGAAATCGGGGACATGCCTCTCGAGTTACAAACCCGTCTACTGCGCGTACTCTCCGATGGACATTACTACCGCGTGGGCGGACAGACGCCCCTCCGTGCCCGTGCGCGCATCATTGCCGCTACCCATCAGAACCTCGAGCGCCAGGTGGATGAAGGATCTTTTCGTGAAGATCTCTTTCATCGCCTCAATGTCATTCGCATTCGGCTTCCTGCCCTACGTGAACGCCCCGAGGATATTCCCCTGTTGGCCCAACATTTTCTGCAACAAAGCGCACGTTCCCTGGAGGTGGAGCCCAAACGCCTATCCGAGGCGACTCAACGCTTGATCACCACCTTGGAATGGAAAGGGAATGTGCGCCAACTGGAAAACCTCTGTCATTGGTTGACGGTCATGGCCCCTGGTATCGTGGTGGAGCCTGCGGACCTTCCTCCGGAATTGCGTTCCCAACCCGTTGCCCAGATCCGCCCTCCGGCGGAACTCTGGCAGGAGAGTGCCGCCCGGGAAATTGCCCAGCGTCTGTCCCAGGGAGAAACAGACCTAGCCTTGACTCTGGTGGACCAACTGGAGCGTATCCTCATCACCGAAGCGCTGGCCCATACCCAGGGAAGGCGCATCGAAGCGGCCCAACGTCTCGGATGGGGAAGAAATACCCTTACCCGTAAAATTCACGCTCTGGGACTGGATAAACTTTTGGGTTCGGCTCCTGAATAGGGCACAGGCGCTGCCTCAAATGTTGCCCACACGGGAGTATGATCGGAAGGACGTTCCCACCCGCGTGGGTCCCGATCGATGGTACAGGAACGCAGGGTAGCACCCAGTCTTTGACTGGCCAGCAAATGATCAATGCGCAACCCCAAATTGCGCTTGAACGCATTGACCCGGTAATGCCACCAACTGAAGGATCGCTCCTCCTGAGGAAATTGCCGAAAGCAATCCACCAACCCCAAGGCCTCCAATGCCTGGAACTTCTCCCGCTCGGGAGGACTGCACAACACTTCCCCGGCCCAGGCCGCCGGATCATGAATGTCCCGGTCTTCCGGCGCAATGTTGTAATCTCCTGCCACGAGCAGACAGGGATAGCGCACCAGACTGTCCTGCAAATAATCATGCAGTGCATCGAACCAGGCAAGTTTGTAAACGTACTTTTCCGAACTGAGCGATTCGCCATTGGGACAATACACACTGATCACTCGAACGTCGCCAAATGTGGCGGCAATGACCCTTCGCTGGGGATCTTCCCATTGAGGCAACCCGATCACCTCATCCACCCCGGGTTGTAAGGAAACCAACGCCACTCCATTATAGGTTTTCTGTCCCGCCACATGAGCGTGATAACCCACCGCTCGAAATGCTTCCCAAGGAAAATCCGGGGCCTCACACTTGAGCTCCTGCAGGCAAAGAACATCCGGTTTTTCTTTCTCCAACCAAGCCAGCACATGGGACAGCCGCACCCGGATGGAATTGACATTCCACGTCGCAATTTTCAAGAAAGCACCTCTAATATCAATCAATTGTAAAGTTTCACTCACGCTTGAAGAAGATCATGCGCAACCCTCAGTGCAAGATCGTTTTACCGCCAAACTCTAACATTATGTTGTAAATATGATACATATTTTGCAATTATGGAGGATTTGTGTCATAATTGTTACAGTTGCACCCTTTTCATTGACTGTAAAATTCATAACCCTTAACCACTCAGGAGCATTCACATGTTCAAAAAAGCACTTCTCGTAACTTCTCTGGTATCTGTTTCCTTGTCGGCCATGGCCGATGGGAGCGGCTGGATCAATGACTATGCAGGGGTTGCCCTTGGCTCCGCCACTTCACCCAACCCCGGCATCGGCAACAACGCCAATGCCAACGTGGGCGAAGTCGGTTCCGAATACCGTGTGTTCGCTGGTCACGAATTTACCCAGAACTTCGGTATTGAAACACAGTACAACCATTACCATGGATTCGGTGGAAATATGGCCGATGGGTCAGCTCACTCCTTTGACCTGTTGGGAACGGGCACTTACTACTTTGACCGTGCCAACACCATCGGTCTGGTGGGCAAGGCCGGTTTCAATTACTCCACAGTCGGCTCCTATGGCCTGACCAATGGGGGGTTTGGCTGGGTCTATGGCGCGGGACTGCGTTACAATGTTTCCCGTCAGTTCGATATTCGTGCTGACTACCAACGTGATCAGTTGGGCTATGCCAACAACTATTTCAGCAATGCTGAAAACACCTACACCATTGGTGCTGCTTACCACTTCTAAGCTCCAAGTCGTTGTTCTTCATTCAGGTCAAGTCAGCAATGACTTGACCTGAATTTTTTCTACCAAGGCATACCGATATCAGGGCCCATCCATGGGGTCATCGGGCCATCCATGGGATCCCCGAAGGGGCTCATCCCAAATCCCTCTCCATAGTACATGCCGGAATTATCCATGGGGACATCCTTTGGCCATAGATAGACCACATCCGCAGCCACATGGGGAAAGATGTAGCGCATGTCACCCACCTTGCCGATGGTCGGAACCTGTAGCGTACCCGTTACGGTAATCTGTCTCTTCAAAGAATAAATGGAGGGGTCAAAAAACCCATGGGCACAGGCAATGAATCGTCCATCGGAATGATCATCATCCACGGGACGACCAGAATCATCCAGGGTATGACTCACTACATGAAAACACGTGTCGGTTTTTCCTGGCTTGACACCTGCAATCACCCCGCCCCACCGCACTTTTTCACCCACGACACTGGGGTCATTTTGGGCCGTACGGGGTAGAATGGGGACGAAGTCATTTCCCGCCAAAGGTGCTGGAGGCGTGCTGGCACAGGAAGCCAGGCCAACCGTCAATCCCGTTAACAATAAAAGTTTGAACCGCATGATCTCTGCTCCCCCCATAGACTTTATTGAAGTGGATCAATCCACTCATCAGGGACGTTCGGCGGCACAGATCGTCCGAGCCGACTTCCCCCTATGCCGACTATTTTACCGTCTTGTCTGTTTTGCAAGTTGTTACAAATGAGCCTCTACTACCATCGACTCCTTTGCCAGAGAGCGTGACACAGAACCGTTCATCGTCCACTTTCTTCAAACCGGGTTCAGGTACAGGAATGTGCGATAATCGCCCCATGGAAACGATCAACTTCACCCATCATTTTCTTATCGCCATGCCTTCATTGCAGGATGCCAATTTTTCTGGCACCTTGACCTATATATGTCGGCACGATGAGCAGGGAGCCATGGGCTTGATCGTCAACCGTCCGATGGACATGAATCTGAAAAGTCTGTTTGGTCAGATTGCGCTGACTTCCAGCAATGAAGATGTGGCCACCCAACCGGTTTATCTGGGTGGGCCGGTTCAAACTGACCGTGGTTTTGTTCTCCATACTCCCCTAGGCGTATGGCGCTCCACCTTACGCATCAATGACGAATTTGGACTCACCACTTCCCGTGATATTCTGGAACAACTTTCCCTCGGCCATGGTCCGGATCACATGCTCATCGCTCTGGGCTATGCGGGTTGGGAAGCCGGGCAACTGGAAAACGAAATCAAATTGAACAATTGGCTGTCCGTCCCGGCAGATCCCCATATTCTTTTCACGCTACCTGCAGAACAACGTTTTAATGCGGCACTGGCATTACTGGGCGTCAATTTGACCTATCTCTCCGAGGAAGCCGGGCATGCCTGATTCGGAAGGTGCCGTTCTGGCCTTCGACTATGGTATGCGATTTATCGGAGTGGCTTGGGGAGAACGCCGCAGTCGGGTCTGTCGTCCGCTGGTTTCCCTAGAATGCCGCACCCGCGCTCAGCGCTGGGAATCCATTCATGCCCTCATTCGAGAATGGACACCCAAGTCACTGCTGGTGGGACTGGCTCTGAATTCAGAGGGTCAGGAACAAACCACGACCCGTCAATGTCGTAATTTTGCCCGTGACTTGCACCGCCATACCCATTTGCCCGTGGCCCTCATTGACGAACGCTATACCTCGCTGGAAGCCGATCAGCAATTACAGACTGCCGGGGTTGCACGGGCGCAACGTCGCAGCATGGAACATGCGCTGGCTGCCACCTTGCTTCTGGAAGATTATTTCGGTTTGTCCATGGAGCAGCAAAGCGCTTTATGCTCTTCTGAACGCACTGATTTTTTTATCACTCTTGCTGTAGAGGTTACCGATGTTTAATCCTCAACTCACCCCCGAAGGTCACCTCAAGCATCTGTTGACCATAGAAGGTCTGCCTCCCGCCATCCTCTTCCAGATTCTTGACCGCGCCACAGAGTTTGAGGCCGTAGCCCGTCAGGAAGTCAAGAAAGTTCCTCATCTTCAAGGGAAATCCATTTTTAATTTATTTTTTGAGGCATCCACGCGCACCCGCACCACTTTTGAAATTGCGGCCAAACGCTTGTCCGCCGACGTCATCAATCTGAATGTCAACTCTTCAAGCCAAAGCAAGGGAGAAACCCTGCTCGATACGGTGGATAATCTGTCCGCCATGCAAGCAGATATGTTCGTGGTACGCCATGCCGAAAGTGGTGCCGCACACCTGATTGCCAGTCACGTCGGACCCGACATCCATGTCATCAATGCAGGAGATGGACGCCATGCCCATCCCACCCAGGCACTTTTGGACATGTATACCATTCGCCACTTTAAAAAGCGCTTTGAAAATCTGCGGGTGGCCATCGTCGGAGATGTCCTTCATTCGCGGGTGGCCCGCTCCCAGATTCATGCCTTGACGACCTTGCAAGTTCCGGAAGTGCGCGTCATCGGTCCGAAGACCCTGATACCGCGCAATGTGGAACGTCTGGGTGTAAGGGTCTACCACGACATGGTCCAGGGCCTCAAAGGCGTGGATGTGGTCATCATGTTACGCCTTCAGAATGAACGGATGAATGGGGCACTCTTGCCCAGCCGCGATGAGTACTTCAAATACTATGGGCTGACTCCGGCCAAATTGGCTCATGCCCGCTCGGATGCCATCGTCATGCACCCAGGCCCCATGAACCGGGGCGTGGAAATTCATTCGGATGTTGCCGATGGGGTCCAGTCCGTGATCTTGAAACAAGTCACCTTTGGCATTGCAGTGCGCATGGCTGTCATGTCCCTTCTGGCCGCACCCATGCCACACTCTGCCGCTTGAACGAGGATTTTTCATGAAAATTCATATCACCCATGGCCGCGTCATCGATCCCGTCACGCAGCGTGATTCTCAGAGTGACCTGTTCATAGCCGCAGGCAAGATCGTCGCCCTCGAACGTTGCCCCGCTGGTTTTACACCCAACCGAGTCATCGATGCCCGTGGCAAGATCGTCATGCCCGGACTGGTGGATCTGGCCGCACGGTTACGGGAACCCGGCTATGAATACCTGGCCACTTTGGAAAGCGAGATGATTGCGGCCACGGTAGGTGGAATCACCAGTTTATCGTGCCCCCCAGACACCGACCCCCCTCTGGACGAGCCCGGTTTGGTTGAAATGCTCAAACATCGTGCCCATGGCCGGGAACAAACCAACGTCTATCCCCTGGGTGCCCTTACCCAACAACTCCAGGGCCTTCGTCTAACCGAGATGGGAGAATTATATGACGCAGGTTGTATTGCCTTCTCCCAGGCGAATGCACCTTTGCTGGATACTCAGGTCCTGTTGCGTGCTTTGGATTATGCCACCACCTTTGGGTTCACCGTTTGGTTACAACCCCAGGATGCCTACCTGGCGCGTGATGGGGTGGCTCATGATGGCGAAGTGGCCAGTCGCCTGGGATTGCCTGCCATTCCCACCTGCGCTGAAATCATCGCACTGAATACGATTCTGCAACTGGTACGTGAAACCGGCGCGCGCGTCCATTTATGCCGCCTTTCCAGTGCCGGCGGAGTGGATTTGGTCCGCGCGGCCAAGAGAGAAGGGTTACCGATCACCTGCGATATCTCCATTAACCACTTGCACCTCACGGAACATGACATTGGTTATTTCAATGCCCATTGTCGGCTGATTCCCCCCCTGCGCAGCGTACGCGATCGAGCAGCCTTGCGCGCTGGTCTGGTGGATGGAACCATCGATGCACTGGTCTCTGATCATGCGCCCGTGGATGTGGATGCCAAGCAACTCCCCTTCGAAGCAGCCGAACCTGGGGCCACGGGCTTGGAACTGCTACTGCCGCTCACGTTGGCCTGGGCGCGATCCGAGGCACTGCCGCTGATCACGGCTCTGGCACGAATCACCTCTGCACCTGCCAAAATTCTTGGAATCCCTGCAGGACAACTGAACCCTGGCCAACCCGCCGACCTGTGTATTTTTGATCCGGAACGGGAATGGGTCGTCACCCCAAAAAATCTTAAAAGTCAGGGCAAAAATACGCCGTTCCTCAACCACCTCATGCAAGGTAAAGTCAGTCATACCTTGGTGGGTGGCTTCATCATCCATGAGGATTCCCGCGCCTGATCCACTATTTCTTCTTCATTTTTTGGATTCCCTTATCATGACTTCAACCTCCTTCAACCCTTTGTTGGATTTTTCTGGGCTTCCCCATTTTGGGACCATTCGCCCCGAACACATCGAACCCGCCATCCTCTCCCTGATTGGGGACTGTGAAGCCACGCTCCACCGTCTGACCCATCAAATCGAGAGTCCGACCTGGGATAACTTCATCACGCCTCTGGAAGATATCAATGAACTTCTGGCGCGTGCCTGGGGACAGGTTTCTCACCTGAATGCCGTGGTCAATACCTCGGAATTGCGTGCAGCCTACAACGCAGTATTGCCGCATATTGCTCAATACTGGGCTCGACTAGGTCAGGACGAGAGTCTTCTCAAGGGCTATCGAACCCTAAACAATGCGCCAGAGTTTAAAAAATTGCCGGCCTCCCGTCAACGCATCATTACTCAGGCATTGCGAGATTTTCGTCTGGGTGGAGCCGAGTTGCCTCCCGCCGAAAAAGTTCGTTTTCTTGAAGTTCAGGAAACCCTGGCAGCCACCGGTGCACGCTTTGAACAAAACCTGCTGGACGCCACCAATAGTTTCACCTATGACACCCAGGATCCCGACGAACTCCTTGGCCTCCCTCCGGAAGTGCTCTCCACGGCAGCTGAAACAGCCAAGCATGCAGGGCGATCCGGTTGGCGGCTCACCCTGCATGCCCCCTGTTACCTCCCGGTCATGCAGTATGCCGAACGACGCAGTTTGCGCGAACATTTTTATCGCTGCTATACCACCCGGGCCTCGGAATTTGGTCCGGAACCCTGGAACAACGGTCCCTTGATCCAGACCTTGCTGGCTTTGCGTGCTGAAGAAGCCCGCCTGCTCGGATTTGACCATTTTGCGCAATTGTCCGTGGAACCCAAAATGGCTGAATCTCCAGAGGCTGTGCTGACTTTCCTGCGGGATCTGGCCCAGCGTGCCAAGCCCTTTGCCGAACAGGACTGGAAGACGCTGACGGCCTTTGCTCAGGAGCGCCTTGGCCTGGATGTGGTCCAACCCTGGGATCTGGCTTATGTCTCAGAAAGGCTGCGTACTTCCCAGTATGATTACTCTGAACAGGAAGTGAAGACTTACTTTCCAGAACATTCTGTGCTAAATGGATTGTTTCAGGTCATCCAGAAATTGTTTGGTCTCATGGTCCACCCTGCCCAAGCCGAGGTCTGGCACGAAACCGTTCGTTTCTACGATTTGAAAACCCCCACGGGTACCTTGGTCGGACAGTTCTATCTCGACCTCTATGCCCGCAATGGCAAGCGGGGTGGCGCATGGATGGACGATGCCATTACCCGACGCCGCAAGGGAGACAGTCTTCAGACACCGGTTGCCTATCTGACCTGCAATTTTTCGGCACCGAGCGGAGGCAAACCTGCGACCTTCACCCATGATGAAGTCATTACGTTGTTTCATGAATGTGGGCATGGCCTGCACCACCTGCTTACCCAGATGGAGGATCTCCCCCTGTCCGGTATCCATGGCGTGGAGTGGGATGCGGTGGAACTTCCCAGTCAGTTCATGGAAAACTTCTGCTGGGAGTGGGAAGTGCTGCAGGGCATGACTCACCACGTGGATACAGGAGAACCCCTCCCTCGAACCCTCTACGAGCGCATGTTGGCCGCCAAGAATTTCCAGAGTGGCTTACAAACGATGCGCCAGATCGAATTTTCCCTTTTCGACATGGAATTGCACTGTAGCGTCCCCACCCTTCTCGACCCCCTGCACCTGCTTGCGCGCATCCGTGCTGAAGTGGCCGTGGTGAAACCTCCCGTCTGGCATCGCTTCCCGCACAGTTTTTCGCATATCTTTGCGGGCGGTTATGCAGCAGGATATTACAGTTACAAATGGGCTGAAGTACTGTCTGCCGATGCCTATGCCTTGTTTGAGGAAAGTGGCGTATTCAACCCCGAGATTGGACGACGTTTCCAAAACGAGATTCTGGCTCAGGGCAGCAGTCGTCCAGCGCTCGACTCCTTCATCGCCTTCCGGGGTCGCCCCCCTCAACTGGATGCGCTCCTGCGCCATCAGGGCATGGTGCCTCCACCTGCCTGAAAGGAATCCGGACTTACTGACTGCGCAACGGCTCTCCGGCCCGCACGAAATTGAACGTGCGGGTAATGCGGATCAAATCAGTCTGCGCCCGCATGGCCGCAGTGAAAGGCTGAAAAGGTGCCGCCATACGCACGATGCGCAACGCGGCCTGATCCAATGCCCTATGCCCGGAAGTACGCCGAATGTCCACAGAAGCCACCGTGCCATCCGCATTAAGCACGGTTTCCACCCCCACACTGCCGGAAAGTGGCTGCCCCTGCTCGGGTGGTGGATAATTCACACCGCCCACTTCGGCCACCTTGGTCGTAAAAGCCTCTTCGTAAGCCTGCCATTCGCCTTCCCGGGTCCCGGAATCGAGGGTACGAACCCGTTTGCCCACCCAAGGATCCTGAACCAACCCATGCGCCATATTCAAACTGCGCCAGATGAGTGAGGAGGAGGAGTCAGGCGGTACGGAGGGAGGCTGATGGATCAAATCTGCCGGCCTCGAAGCCGTCTCCATGGAGTCAGGAACCGCAGGAATGTCTGAAGCAGGTGCCGAAGGAGGAGAAGTCACTGAAATTTTCTGCGGTGCTCGGGAAGGAGGAGATGCTTTGGGAGGCGCAGGCAACCCAGGCGACCGGGGAATCGTGGCACGGGAGGGGCCTGCCTCCAGATCCAGATCCACGGCCATGGGAAGCAGTGGAGAAGGCAAACGCCAGGTCATCCCGGAAAACCTGATCCAAACCAGGACCAAACCGTGGATCAGGAGAGAAATGACCACAGCAGCAACCCAGGGAGAACGGTAGGGGAAAATACCGGAAGCCAACCCTGGAACCCGCCGAGATTTCATGGGATGACCGTCGGTTCCACCGATAATAGTTCACAATGCAGTTCAATGGCCCACACATCGATGGATCGAATAGCCAGTTGAACGTCCGTTCCTGCCTCCAATGCCGCTGCCCCAGGAACCTTGACCACCAGCGGCAAGCCCTCGAGGCGAGCCGCTCCTTCTCGCAGCAGACGCGCACGACAGGTCGTCACGGCCTCCTGTTCCAGCCAGCGCAGACTCCAATAGCGTTCCATCTGCCGCTGAAAATCCTGATAGGCTTCATAGGCCCGTTCAAAGGCCAGGCTTTCTTCACGCAGACGAACTCGATCGGTCACTGCGGGATCCTGCAACTGGAACAGACGGATCAGTTGCCACTGGTTGACCAGATCAGGGTAGCGGCGCAAAGGAGAACTGCACCAGGCGTAATGATTCAATCCCAGACCCAGGTGAGGGGCCGGATCCACGGACATGCCGGTACGTCCCTGTCCCTGCACCCGAAACAAACCCAACCAGCCCGCTTCCACCAATTGACCCGCCCAATGGCGATTGACTTCGATCATCAATTCCGCCACCAACTCGTCCAATGGCGCTCCCCGTGGGCGGGGTCGAATATCCACATGCTCCCCTTCCACCACGAAAGTATAATCATGATACTGGGGAGTCGATCGTTCCCTTACCCCGCGTGCCTCCGCCAAATGTTCTGCCAATGCCCGCAAAATTCTCAGGTCCGCCAGATGCGGGATCTCTTGCCCCTCCAATGTTTCCTCATCCCACCGGGCCTCCAGTTCATGCAGACGTAAATTGGCACCAATCCTGATTCGCTGGATCAGCGAATGTCGTTCCACGACCGCCAAGGTTTCCTTGTGCACACGCAGCAACAAAGAAAGCGCCGGACGCTCCTGACCTTCATCGAGGGAGCAACGTGCAATCACCCTTTCCGGCAACATGGCAATTTTGCGTCCCGGCATGTACACCGTACTCAAACGCGCCCGTGCCTGTTCAGCCATGGCGCTGTCAGGACCAAACTGAAGGCCAGGTGCCGCAATGTGAATACCCACTTCCCAATGCGCCTGGTCCAACTCCCGGAGACTGAACGCATCGTCGATTTCCGTGGTGAATGCATCGTCAATGCTAAATACAGGCACCTCGTAACAGGGCCAGTCCTGTTCCTCCATCGCCGGGAAATCTGAATCCGTGGACCAGGGCCCGAAATATTCAAATTCGAAGCGCCCTTCGTGCCAGGCCCGACTACCGCCAATGGCCCCGCATTGCGCCAACACTTGAGCAGGAGATTTTTTCAGTATCGAACTGGCGGCTTCCAGCGTCTTGTATGCCAACGTGTTCTTGTCAGGACGGTAGAGCAGGGCAGGGAGTTCGTGTATCAACCAGTCCGGACAATGTCCTGCCGCCAATGCTTCCAGTGCTTCGGCCTTTTGCTGATCCTGGAGACGACGACGTTCCAGTCCCGCCAGCGCTGCTTTGAGGGTTTCCGGCGCAGCCACACGAAAATGACCCCGCTGGCGCCGATGAAAATAAATCGGAGCCGCCTGCAGGCGAAACAATACGGCTACTTGCTCCAGTACACTGGGTTCATGCCCCTGATACTCCCGTGCCAACTCCGAGAAATGCCACTCCGACTCCGGAGGACAAGCCGACCAGAGCAAATCGATATCAATCGTTTTTTGGAGAACTTCAGCCTCCTGCATCAGCACCTTGGGCTCGGGTTGAGTAAAGCGCAGCAGCACCCCCGCACTCTTGATCTTGCTGCGTTTACCATGGGGTGCTTCCACCTGCATTGTGCTATCGGACTCTGCCAGAACAGTTCCGAACCTGATTTCCCCACCGTCTTCGTACATCACATAACCCATCCTGCGCACACTCCCTTATGCCAATGCCCGTAACAGGAGGTCATGAACCCCCCCAAAAGCGCCATTACTCATCGTCACGATGGCATCCCCCGTGTTCGCTTCCGCAATCACTGCCTCCACCAAAGCAGGCAGATGCGTGTAAACCTGCGCGCGCGCGCCCAAGGACTGAAGAACCGTGGACAAATCCCAACCCAGATGGTGGTCATAGCCATAGACCCGATCTGCCAGGTTCAAACTCTTGGCCAGTTGATCCGACCATATCCCCATCTTCATGGTATTGGAACGTGGTTCAATGAGGGCCAGAATACGTCCCCCGGTCAACTCCAGACGCTGATGCAACCCTTGCAATGTCGTGGCAATGGCCGTGGGATGATGGGCAAAATCATCATAGACGGTCACGCCATTCACCACTCCCCTGATTTCGAGGCGGCGCTTTACGCCCTCGAACCGTTCAAGGGCAAGAACGCCTTCCGCCAGGTCAATCCCTGCCTGTCGTGCCGCCAGCAAAGCCCCTAGGGCATTCATCCGGTTATGCTCACCCAAGAGTGGCCAATGCATCGTCTGCGCACGTACCTGCGAGCCTTCCCGAACCGTCAATTGACCCAAGGAGTCGCAGGGGTCCAGAGACCAGTCCCCCTTTGAACCAAAAAATATCGTAGGGGTCCAGCACCCTCGCTCGACCACCTGTGCCAACGCCACATCCTGAGCATTCACCACGATTGTCCCTGAACTCGGTACGGTTCGCACCAGATGGTGAAACTGCGTCATGATTGAGGCAAGATCCGGGAAAATGTCCGCATGGTCATATTCCAGATTATTCAGCAGTAAAATCTCGGGGCGATAGTGGACAAACTTGGACCGTTTGTCGAAAAAAGCCGTGTCATACTCATCTGCTTCGATCACGAACCACGGACGATCTGCGCGTGCCACCCGACCCGAAGTCCAGTACCGGGGCAAACGCGCCGATACTTCAAAGTTGCTCGGCACCCCCCCAATCAGAAAACCCGGATGCAAGCCGGCCTTCTCCAGCAACCAGGTCACCAATGCCGTGGTGGTGGTCTTGCCATGGGTACCTGCCACAGCAATGACCCGGCAGGAATCGAGCACCTGCTGCGCCAGCCATTCAGGCCCGGAAACATAGGGAAGCCCCTGATCCAGAATGGTTTCCATAAGCGGGTTTCCACGGGTCACCACATTCCCCACCACAAACAGGTCCGGTGCCAAAGTGGTTTGTTCCACCCCAAAGCCTTCACTCAACTCAATCCCTTGAGCGTGCAACTGGGTACTCATGGGGGGGTAAACCTGAGCATCGCACCCCGTGACCCGATGCCCTGCCGCTTTGGCCAGCACCGCCACCCCGCCCATGAAGGTGCCACAAATGCCAAGAATATGGATATGCATATATCGGTGCCTACTCAACGCACTGGCGTATAAGCCAGTTGGGGAGCCAGCCAGTATTCCGCCTGGTCTAACGTCCAGCCCTTGCGCTGAGCATAGTCCTCCACCTGGTCCCGTCCGATCTTGCCCAAGGCAAAATAGATGCTGTCCGGATGGGAGAAATAAAACCCGCTCACCGCCGCCGTGGGCAACATGGCATAACTCTCCGTCAAACTGATCCCGGTGTGCTCGGTAGCCTGCAAAAGATCGAAGAGGAGGCCTTTCTCCGTATGATCGGGACAGGCCGGATAGCCCGGTGCAGGGCGAATGCCGCGATAGCGCTCGGCAATCAACGCCTCATGGGTCAAATTTTCGCCTGCGGCATACCCCCACCATTCCCGTCGAACTCGCGCATGCAAAGCCTCGGCAAATGCTTCCGCCAGACGATCCGCCAATGCCTTGAGAAGAATACTGTTGTAGTCGTCATGCGCTGCCTCGTACTCAGCCAAACGTTCCTCGATCCCCTGTCCGGCGGTGACCGCAAAAGCCCCGATGTAATCCGCCACTCCCGTCGATGCAGGCGCCACAAAATCTGTCAAACAGTGATTGTGCCGATCCGCAGGCTTCTCGTTTTGTTGGCGCAGATGGTGCAGCACGGTGCGCACTTCCGTGCGTGATTCATCCGTATAAATGAGCAGATCGTCTCCATTATCTGCGGCCGCTGCCGGAAAAAACCCCACCACCCCATGGGCCGTAAGAATTTTTTCCTGAAGCAGTTGGGCCAACAAGGCCTGGGCATCGTCAAAGAGTTGACGAGCCGTTTCTCCCACCACGGAATCTTCCAGAATGGCTGGATAACGCCCGCTCAACTCCCAGGTCTGAAAGAACGGTGTCCAATCGATGTAGGGAACCAATGCATCCAGGGGATAATCGCGCAACTCGCGCACCCCCAGGAAGGTTGGGCGGGGAGGGACGACGGCTACCCAGTCAAATTTCTGTCCGCGTTGCCGTGCCTGCGCCAGGGAGAGAAGGGGACCGGTACCTTTTTTGGCTTCATGCTGGGTTCGAATCCGCGCCATATCCGTCTTGATGTCCCGGGTATACGCTTCCTTCAAGCCTTCACTGAGGAGTTGGGCACAGACTCCCACCGCGCGCGAAGCATCGGGCACATACACCGTCACCCCCTGATAATGGGGCTCGATCTTGACTGCCGTATGGACGCGCGACGTTGTGGCCCCGCCAATCAGCAAGGGAACAGTGAACCCGGTACGTTGCATTTCACGAGCCACATGGGCCATTTCTTCCAACGAAGGCGTAATCAACCCGGACAGCCCAATGATGTCTGCCCTTTCTGCGCGGGCCGTATCCAAAATACGTTCGCAAGGCACCATCACCCCCATGTTGATGACTTCAAAATTATTGCACTGCAAGACCACGGCAACGATATTCTTGCCAATGTCATGCACATCCCCCTTGACCGTGGCCAGCAGGATGCGCCCCTTGGCCTGGGAACCGGCACTTTTCTCCGCTTCGATGAAGGGAATCAGATGGGCCACGGCCTGTTTCATTACCCGCGCTGATTTCACCACCTGGGGCAGGAACATCTTGCCTGCACCAAACAGATCGCCCACCACATTCATACCGTCCATCAGGGGACCTTCGATGACGTGAATCGGATGTTCGGCCACTTGACGCGCTTCTTCCGCGTCCTCCACGATGTAGGTATTGATACCCTTGACCAACGCATGGGTCAAGCGTTCGTGCACAGGTGCCTGGCGCCAGGCCAAGTCTTCCTGAACGGTTTTGAGTCCGGCATCCTTGACCTGGGTGGCAAAAGTCACCAAACGTTCACCTGCATCGGGGCGGCGATTGAGAATGACATCTTCCACATGTGTCAGCAGATTCGGTTCAATCTCGGCATAAACCCCCAATTGTCCTGCATTGACGATGCCCATGGACATTCCGGCCTGCACCGCATGGTACAGAAAAGCCGTATGAATGGCTTCTCGCACCGTTTCGTTGCCACGGAAGGAGAAACTTACATTGGAGACCCCGCCACTGACTTTAGCGTAGGGCAGGGTGTTCCGAATCTGGCGCGTAGCCTCGATGAAGTCCACCGCGTAGTTATCGTGTTCCTCGATTCCCGTGGCCACTGCAAAAATATTGGGATCAAACAGGATATCTTCGGGGAGAAAATCTAATTTTTCAGTCAATAAACGGTAGGAACGCGTGCAGATTTCCACTTTGCGTGCCTGGGTATCCGCCTGACCCTGTTCATCAAAGGCCATCACAATGGCTGCCGCACCATAACGGCGCACCAAAGTGGCACGATGCAAAAACTCCTTTTCTCCTTCCTTGAGACTGATGGAGTTGACAATGGACTTGCCCTGCACACACTTCAACCCTGCCTCGATCACACGCCAATCGGAGGAATCAATCATCACCGGAACTTTTGCAATGTCCGGTTCGGAGCCCACCAGATTAAGAAAACGCTGCATGGCCGCTGGTGCATCAAGCATGGCTTCGTCCATGTTGATGTCGATGATCTGGGCACCACTTTCCACCTGGGTGCGGGCCACCCCCAGAGCTTCGGTGAACTGCCCTGCCAGAATCAGACGCGCAAAGGCACGGGATCCTGTCACATTGGTGCGCTCCCCGATGTTCACGAAGAGGCTGTCTTCCCCGATGTTGAAAGGTTCCAGTCCAGACAGTCGTGTTTCCCGTGGAACATCGGGGATCTGGCGTGGAGGAATATCCTGAACTGCTTCGGCAATCGCCTGAATATGGGCGGGGGTCGTACCACAACAGCCCCCCACGATATTGATAAAGCCCGATTTAGCAAACTCCTTGAGTAGCGCCGCTGTTTCAGCAGGACCTTCGTCGTAGCCCGATTCGGCCAGAGGATTGGGCAAACCCGCATTGGGATGGGCACTCACATACGTGTTTGCCACTCGAGCCAATTCTTCGATATAGGGGCGCATGAGCGCAGCCCCCAGGGCACAATTGAGACCGATGGAAAGAGGGCGGATATGGGACAGCGAGTTCCAGAAGGCTTCCGTGGTCTGCCCGGTCAGGGTGCGCCCACTCTGGTCGGTAATGGTCCCGGAAATCATCACGGGCAAACGTTGACCCGTGCGTTCAAAAAAGGATTCAATGGCAAAAAGGGCCGCCTTGGCATTGAGGGTGTCGAACACCGTTTCCACCAATAGAATGTCCACCCCACCCGCCACCAGAGCTTCGATGGCTTCCCCGTAGGAGGCATTCAGTGTATCGAAATCCACATTGCGGTAACCAGGATCATTCACATCCGGTGAAATGGAAGCCGTACGGGTGGTTGGCCCCAGTACCCCTGCCACAAAACGGGGTTTGGCCGGGTTTCTGCGAGTGGCCCCATCGGCCAATCTCCTTGCCATTCGAGCCGCCTCGAGATTGATTTCAGGTACCAGATCCGCCATATGGTAATCTGCCATGGAGATGGCATTGGCATTGAAGGTGTTGGTCTCCAGGATATCCGCGCCAGCGTCCAGATAGGCCTGATGAATCTCCTGGATGATCTGAGGCTGGGTCAGAACCAGAAGATCGTTATTTCCCTTCAGATCATGGGGAAAATCTTTGAAACGTGTACCCCGGTAATCCTCTTCAGTCAGGCGATGCCGTTGGATCATGGTACCCATGGCTCCATCCAGCATCAGAATGCGTTGAGAAAGCAAAGTGCGGAGTTGTGCGGTCGTATCTTTCATAGACGCACAGTCTACCATGCCCGTCAAGGTGAGAAAAAGGCACCCCGAAGGGTGCCTTTGGAGTCACCGGTGAGTTTTTTAGAACTTGTAGATGCCTTGCAAACCGTAGGTGGTCATGGATTGGGAGAGAATTCCGTTGGATTCCGCAAACAATCCTTTGTCGGCGCGATCTTCACGAATTTCACCGCGCAACTCAAACGACTTGACAGGGGCATACCCCAGGGTCAACGTCGCTTCGCGCACCGTATTCGGTCCGACCAGCACCCCATAACCGCCCGTATCGACGCCCGTTGCCAAGGCTGCGCCTGAACTGTCCCGCACTTCTTCAGCCCGGAAGGAGACCCGATACTGCTCATTGATCTGATAGTTCAAGTACCCGGCCACCCCCCAGTAAGTTTCCGTCCCCACCTGATTAAGTCCGATGATTTCATTCTGTTGGGAGGCATGATCCGCATTCAGGATGAAGGTCAGGGACTGGGTCAGATTGGTGGTGAAGACCATGTCCAGCAACGTACGATTTCCCGCCCGCGCATTGGCCCCGCCATAGGCCGTAAAGGTGTTGGTGGTGAACATGTTGCTGGCATTGACCCCTGCCGTGGCAGGTGCCAGCACCGTTTCATCGCCGGTATAAATATCGAAGAGCAGGGACGTATCCTTGGTAAAAGCCTCGTTCACCGCCATTTCCACTGTCTTGGAAGCCGTCATCCCCGTCACTTGGTCCCAACCGTTATTCACTCCCATGGTCAGGGTCGTGGCTTCGGACACATTATTGATGGCACGCAGCCCCGTATGGGTAAAGGGAATCTTGCCAAAGAGGATGGAACGGGTGATATTAGTATCCGCACCGCTGTCAATATATTCCACCCCGGCCAAGGTGGTATATTTCCCGCCCATCACCGTCCAGGAATTCTTGGCATACTGCATGAATGCCTGGGTCAGGTCGAAAAATCCTCCACTGCCTGCGGTGGTGTTGTTGGCATTGAGATTATTGCCGGAACAGGCCCCATAGGAGCAAATGACCCCGGCATTGGAACCCGCCGTCAGATTGACCAGCCCGCCAATGCCCTGGGTCGGCAGTTTGGAAATCGTGACTGAGGCCTGATTCAGGGCAAAGGAATTTTTGGTGGTATCGAACACCTGAACACTGGGGTCCGGCGTTTGTGAGTGCGCCATATAACCCATATCCAGATAGCCCTTCACTTCAATATTGGCTTTCCTGAACAACTTTGCCAAACTCACTTCAGGTTCGGCATCCGATTCTTCATCCTTGGCCTGGGACAAAGTACTGGCCCCCAGACATAGGACTGCGACAAACAGACCGAAATAACTTCGCGGATTCTTGCTGATGAATGTCATGGTTTTTCCTCGTCATATTTTTTTGTAGAAATCACGCTAAAACGGGTAAAAACCTTTTCCTCCCCCTTCTGCGTTGGGAAAGTATTGACGCACATCAAGATACAAATTGCAACAGTTCTGCCATAAAACATAAAAAAAGAGGCACCCGGAGGTGCCCCAATTCCCTGACGGAGAGAGGAAAGACTATTCGATGCGTTCGCCATGCAGGACCAGATCCAGTCCCTCACGTTCTTCTTCTTCGCTGACACGCAGACCCATCACCATGTCGATGACCTTGAGCAGCACGAAGGAGACTACGAACCCGTAGACCACCGTCACGCCAACCCCTAGAGCCTGAGTCGCCAGGCTGCCATCCACGGCACTGATTTCCTTGACATTGAAGACCCCGGTCAGTAAGGCCCCCACGATTCCGCCGATACCATGCACCCCAAAGGCATCCAGAGAATCATCGTAACCCAGCATATGTTTCAAACTGGTGGCGGCCCAGAAACAGATCACGCCCGCAGCCAGTCCGATGGCAATGGCCCCCCCCGTGGCGACGAAACCAGAAGCGGGCGTAATGGCCACCAACCCGGCCACCGCCCCGGAAGCAATGCCCAACACGCTGGGTTTGCCCTTGGTCAACCATTCGGCAAACATCCAGGACAGAGCCGCAACCGCCGTAGCCACTTGGGTGACCACCATGGCCATCCCGGCACGACCATCGGCTGCCACCGCAGAACCAGCATTGAAACCGAACCAACCCACCCACAACATGGAGGCACCCACCAGTGTCAATACCAAATTATGGGGTGCCATGGGTTCCTTGCCATAGCCCACCCGTTTGCCCAACACCAGCGCTGCCGCCAAACCAGCCACCCCGGCATTGATGTGCACCACGGTACCCCCGGCAAAATCCAACACGCCTTTGCCAGCCAGCCAGCCGCCCGGTTCCCAAACCCAATGCGCGATGGGGGAATACACCAGCAGTGACCACAGCGCGATAAACACCATCATGGCCGAGAATTTCATGCGTTCAGCAAAAGCACCTGCAATCAAGGCAGGAGTAATGATGGCAAAGGTCATCTGAAACATCATGTAGACCGATTCCGGAATAGCCGTGGCAGCATGGTGCACCATCACCTTCTTGGCCTCATTCTGATACAGCATGCCATCCAGCAGGAAGCGACTCATGCCCCCGAGCCAGGGAGTTCCAGGCATGAAAGCCAGGCTATAGCCCGCCACAACCCACAACACCGTCACCATGGCACAGATGGCAAAACTTTGCATCAGGGTAGCCAGCACGTTCTTCTTGCGGACCATGCCCCCATAAAACAGCGCCAAACCCGGGATGGTCATGAACAGGACCAATGCCGTGGATGTCAACATCCAGGCCGTGGCCCCGGAATCGATTTTATCAAACCCCACCAGAAAGGGAGCAGTGGGTGTTGCCGGGGCTGCTGCAGCCGGCGCTGCGGGCGCTGGAGTAGCATCCGCAGCGGCAGTTGGAGCGGCGGGAGCCGAAACTGCGGGTGCAGGGGTTGGCGGAGTTGCCGTGTCATCGGCCATCACTGCCACGGTCCCCAAACTCAGAGACAGTGCCAGGGCGGCAACTTTCAATGTTTTCCATCGTGCTTTCATTTTCATTCTCCTTATAGGGCATCCGAGCCGGTTTCACCGGTCCGGATCCGCACCACATGTTCCAAATCGTACACAAAGATTTTTCCATCCCCAATCTTGCCTGTGGTGGCCGACTTTTCGATGGCTTCGATGACCTGTTCCAGTAATTCCGTCTTGATGGCCGCTTCCAACTTGACCTTGGGCAAAAAATCTACCACGTATTCGGCCCCTCGATACAGTTCGGTATGCCCCTTTTGCCGTCCAAACCCTTTCACTTCGGTGACGGTGATCCCCTGTACACCTATGGCACTCAGGGCTTCCCGCACCTCATCCAACTTGAAAGGTTTGATGATTGCAGTCACAAGTTTCATGATCTCTCCTCTTTGAATTTTCAATTAGTTAGAATTTGTAAATGCCTTGCAAACCATAGGTCACCATGCTCTGATACAGGGTCCCATTGGAAGAAGCAAAGATTCCTTGACTCGCACGGTCTCCCCGCAGTTCGGCACGCAGTTCGAAGTCTTTGACCGGTGCATACCCCAGAGTCAAGGTTGCTTCCCGCACAGTATTGGGACCAGGCAGCGTTCCTGGGGCCGCCACCGCCACCCCCGATTCATCCTTCAATTGTTCCGTCCGGAATGATACCCGGTATTGATCGTTGATCTGATAATTCAGATAGGCTGCCAACCCCCAGTAAACCTCTGTCCCCACCTGATTGGGCGTGGCACCGATCACCACATTCTGCTGGCTGGAATGATCCGCATTCAGAATGAAAGTCAGGGACTGCGTCAGATTGGACGTAAAGACCATATCCAGCAAGGTGCGATTGCCACTTCTGACCCCGTAAACCCCAGGAACCCCTGCGTTGGCCGTATACATGTTGGTAATGGTCCCCGCCGGAATGATCCCCGCCTAGTCGAGGGAAGTGGGTACCGTTTCAGCCCCGCTGTATACATCGAACAACAGCGACGTATCCTTGGTAAAAGCCTCGTTGATGGCAAATTCCGCAGTCTTCGAAGCGGTCATGCCCGTCACCTGATCCCACCCGTTGTTGACCCCCATGGTCAGGGTGGTGGCATCCGTCAAAGCGTTCACGGCACGCACCCCCGTATGGGTAAAGGGGCTGTGACCGTAGAGAATGGAACGGGTAATATTGGTATCCGCCACACTGTTGGGGACTTCAACGCCCGATATGGAATTGAACTTCCCGCCGATCAGGGTCCAGGGTCCAGTGGCATATTGCATATACGCCTGGGTGGGGTCAAAGTTCCCCCCTGAACCCATGGTGGAATTGTACGGGTTGAGATTATTTCCGGAACAGGCCCCGTAGGAACACAGATACCCCGCATTACTCCCGGCAATCAAATCCACCAGCCAACCCATCCCCTCCTTGGGGGTTTTGGATATCGTGATGGAGGCCTGGTTGAGACTGAAGGAATTTTTGCTGGTATCAAACACCTGGACGTTGGGATCAGGCATCTGGTTGTGGCCGATGTACCCGGCATCCAAATAGCCGGAGACATCGATGCTGGAAGCCTTGAACAACTTGGCAATGGTCATTTCTGGCTCTGCATTGGTTTCCTCCTCCTTTGCGTTGGCAGCCGTCATCATCCCCATCATCAAAAAACAAGAGGTTAATTTGAGCGGGAAGGGCAGGGGGGCTTTCATGGGGTTTTCTCCTTGGGGTTTGGAATTAAATTACGATGCTCATCATAGGAATACCGATACAAAGAATTCATAAAAAAATTGAACCTGTGCATGAAATTCCGGTCAATCCTTTCCGGCAACTTCCCTCCCCTATTAAGCACAGACTGTGCCAACCTCGAACCACCCAAAAAGTTTTATTTTTTCCAACCTTTTAGGCCAATTTTTATCAAGATCCAAAAAAACCGCACCAAATAAGTGCGCTCCCATCGCATACCCGTCCAATTTGGAGCATGCCCCCCTGCAAATAGAGGGAATGATAAAAACCCGCGCACGAAAGAAAATTGGATAGAATGTTCTCTTGTTCAGCCAACCTTCAGGAATCCTCCATGGACCCCCATACGTTGATCGACGAATTCACCAAAAAAATCTCTGACCTGGTTGCCAAGACCCCCGTTGCCGATGTGGAGAAGAATGCTCGCGCACTGTTGAGCAGTCTCCTGGCAAAAGCAGACTTGGTGACGCGGGAGGAGTTCGACCGTCAGACTCAGGTGCTGGCCCGCACCCGGGAAAAGTTGAACGAACTGGAAGCCAAAGTGGCGACTTGGGAAGCGCAGCAGGGAAAGTGACACCTTCAGGCCATCACCGGGACCTCTGCTCACTATGAAGGATTGAATTTTCCAAAACCGGTCCGGTAATGCAATGCCTCGGCAATCGCGCTTTCAGACACACCCTCATCCATACCTAAATCCGCAATGGTGCGAGCCACACGCCATACGCGATGCACGGCCCGTACACTGAGTTCGTAATGATCTGCGGCGCGCAACAATAATTTTTTGGCCTGGGCGGATAAGGGGGCTACGCGATGCAGTGCATCACTCCCCAAACCCTCATTAGTCATACCCTGACGTTCATGCTGGCGTTCTTGAGCCGCAATGACGCGCTGGCGCACAACCCCGCTGGATTCTCCAGGGGATTCCGCCATCAGTTCCTCTGCCGTGAGGGAGGGCAATTCCCATTGCAGGTCGATTCGGTCAAGGAATGGACCGGACAGACGGCGCGTGTAGCGTTCCAGTTGAGGTTGGGTACACCGACACCGCCCGGCGGGATGACCGCGATAACCACAGGGGCAAGGATTCATGGCCCCCACCAGTTGAAAGCGGGCAGGATAAATGACCTTATGCGCCGCCCGGGATACCGCGACCTGACCGGACTCGAGGGGTTCACGCAGCATGTCCAGCAAATGCGTTGGAAACTCGCCCAGTTCATCCAGATGCAATGTTCCCCCATGAGCCAGGGAAACCTCTCCAGGATGAAGATGTGTCCCGTGTCCTCCACCCATCAATGCAGCCGTCGTCACAGAATGATGAGGATGACGGAAGGGACGGACGCGCCAAAGGGAGGGATCGATGGTTTCTCGATGTGCTGCCCGAATGGCAGCCAGGGCCAAGGCTTCCGTTCCTGTCATGGGGGTACAAATGCCCGGCAGACAACGTGCCAATAGAGATTTCCCGACTCCCGGAGGCCCCACCAACAACAGATGGTGACGCCCCCCTGCGGCAATTTCCAATACCCTTTTCGCCTGACTCTGTCCACGGATCTGAGCCAGATCGATTTCCGGCATGATCACAGCAGCCCTGTCCTGTGGCTCCAAATGAACAAGCGGCAATAAAGAACGACTGGTCAAATGATCCCATACCTCACGCAGGTGGGTAGCTCCATATACCCCGGCAGGATAGCCATGTACGGCCTCTGGAGCCGAAGCCCGTGCCACCATCAACCAGTGTCCCGCCTGCGCAACAGCCACCGCCATGGGTAAAGCTCCATGAATGGCGCACAGGTCGCCATTCAATCCCAATTCTCCGGCAAATTCCCAATTTTCAAGCAGAGCGTGAGGCAAATGATTAAAAGCAGCCAGAATTCCTATGGCGATGGGCAAATCGTAGCGACTGGAATGCTTGGGAAGTTCGGCAGGGGCCAAATTGACCGTCACCCTCTGGAGGGGAAAACCAAAACCGCAGTGATTCAAAGCGGCGCGCACGCGATCCCGGCTCTCGCGTACCTCTGCCTCGGGCAAACCCACCAGATTAAACTGGGGCAACCCGCCGGACAGGTGGACTTCCACCCTCACCAGCGGGGTTTCCGCACCCCACAAAGCCCGACTGTAGACGCAGGTAAAAGCCATGATCGCCCTTTGGAAAGAATCATGATGCCCCATGACGGCATGCATCTTTCTTTCAAAAAGCGCAAGACAATCCGCTTCCTTGCGTATGCCAATAGCCCGCAGGAAAGAATTTCCGGGAAAGAGAACCGGCCCCTCAGAGCATGCCCAGTGTGAGCAACACGGATTCACTCATCCGTTCCCGTGTCCAGGGGGGTTCCCAGACCAATTCCACGTGGGCCGAATCAATGCCCGGCACCTCCGTCATCCGTTGTTCCACTTCTCCCGGAAAGGTTTGAGCAACGGGACAACCCGGCGCGGTCAAGGTCATCCGAACATCCACATGCGCCTGTTGGGGGTCGATGGTCAAACCATAAATCAATCCCAGATCATAAATGTTGACAGGAATTTCGGGATCGAAGACGGTACGCAAAGCGGCAATGACCATTTCCTCCAACTCATCCCGAGAAAATTCCGGAGCCGCTGCAGGTTTGGGTATGTCACTGGCCTCCATCCCCGGAAACCCCGCCGCAATAGCCTCTTCCAAGGGAATGGAAGGAGGTTCGGGAGAAGGTTGACGACCCACGGAGACGTAACGTCTGGCTGACCCTTCGACTGGTTCGGGTTGAGGCTCTTTCTGGTTTAACCATTCAATCGCTGACATGATGATCTACTCCGTTGAAACCGGTTGATCGGCCTGATGCAGCGCTGCATTCAGGGTATGCCAAGCCAGGGTGGCACATTTCACCCGTGCCGGAAATTCGCTTACCCCCGCCAGAACGGCCAGTTTGCCCATCTCCACGGTATAAGGTTCTCCTTTGACCATGTGGTAAAAACCTTCGAATAACTCGGCTACCTCAGCTTCATGACGTCCCTTGAGGGCCTCGGTCATGAGGGAGGCCGAAGCCGTGGAAATGGCGCAACCAGAACCTTCGAAACGGGCTTCCTGGATAATGCCGTCCTCGACTTTCAGATTGAGAGACAACTTGTCACCGCACAAGGCATTAAAACCATCGGCATGGCGATTGGCTCCCGGCAAAGGACCAAAATTGCGGGGATGGCGGTTATGATCAAAGATCACTTCCTGATATAGATCACGCAAATCACTCATGAGACCCTCTCAATTCAGGAACAGTTTTTGTACCCGTTCGATTGCCTGGAACAGGCTCTCGACTTCCTCCAGGGTGTTATACAAGGCAAAGGATGCCCGTGCCGTAGCGGGCAGGTGAAAATAGTCCATCACCGGCATGGCACAATGATGGCCACTGCGAATGGCCACCCCTTCACTGTCCAGAATGGTTCCAATATCATGGGGATGGATGCCCTCCAGCACAAAAGAAAAGATGCTGGCCTTGCCCGGTGCCGTTCCGATGATGCGCAGGCCGTTGACCCGTTGAGCGCGCTCGGTCGCTTCCTGAAGCAACCGGTCTTCATGGGCCGCAATGTTCTCCAGTCCCACGGACCGAACAAAGTCGATGGCTGCCCCCAGTCCGATAGCCCCGGAAATATGGGGCGTCCCGGCCTCAAACTTGTAAGGTATCTGATTGTAAGTGGTTTTCTCGAAGGTAACCTGCAAAATCATGTCCCCACCGCCCTGATACGGGGGCATCGCCGTGAGCAGGTCCTTTTTTCCATACAAGACACCGATCCCCGTGGGCCCATACAACTTGTGCCCGGAAAACACGAAGAAATCACATCCCAAGGCCACCATATCCACCGCCACGTGAGCCACTGCCTGAGCCCCGTCTACCAGCACCCTGGCACCTGCTGCGTGGGCCTTGCGGATGATCTCAACCACAGGATTCACGGTTCCCAGCGCATTGGACACCAAAGTGATTCCCACCAAACGGGTACGCGCCGTGAGCAAGTGATCCACCTGATCCATCAATAATACCCCTCGCTCATCCATGGGAATGACCTTGAGTCGAGCACCCGTCATTTCGCACAGCATTTGCCAGGGCACGATGTTGGCATGGTGCTCCATCGCACTGATCAGAATTTCATCACCAACCTCGAGATGAGTACGGCCCCACGTCTGAGCCACAAGATTGATGGCCTCCGTTGCCCCACGGGTGAAGATGATCTCTTCCACATGCGCCGCCCCCAGAAACGCGCGAACTTTTTCGCGAGCCCCTTCAAAGGCCTCGCTGGCTTCCTGACTGAGCGCATGGACGCCACGATGAATATTGGCATTGAAATGTTCGAAATAATATCGTTCCGCATCCAGTACAGCGAGTGGCTTTTGAGTCGTCGCGGCATTATCCAGGTACACCAAAGGTTTCCCGTGAACTTTCCGCTCCAGAATGGGAAATTGACGACGCCAGAGATGAGGGTCAAACATGGCCATTCTCCTCAACCGTGCCACCCAACAAGCGCCGAACCTCTGCGCGCACGTCAACATGGGGAATCGCTTCGGCAATTTCCAGGGTAAAGGCCTGAATCAACAGGGTACGGGCCAAATCCGCGGCAATCCCGCGCGTACGCAGATAAAACCACTGCTCCTCGTCCAGTTGACCCACCGTAGTACCATGGCTGCATTTCACATCATCGGCGAATATTTCCAACTGAGGTTTGGTATTGACTTCGGCCTTGTCGGACAACAATAAATTGTGGTTTGACTGGCGTGAGGATGTTTTCTGGGCATCCAGTGCCACCCGAACCCGTCCATTGAACACGGCTTTGCCCGAGCCCTCCAGCACGCCCTTGAAACACTCCTCACTGGTACAGTGCGGGGAATCATGTTCGATCGTGGTATGAAAATCCTGCAGGGCGCGGTCCGCCACCCGATACATGCCTTTGAGAACACATTCGGCATGGGGCTCAATCAAGCGCAGAGTAATATCATTGCGTCCCAGCGCGCCAGACAAGGCGAAGGCAAAAACTTGCAGTTGGCTACCGGCGCGCTGGAGCCCATACAACGCAGCCGTATGGTAAGACAGGAGACCTTCCTGTTGCACCTTCACCAGGGTCAAACGCGCCTGAGGTGCCAGTTCGATGGCCGTCACCCAATTGCTGTGGGCAGGCTGATCGGTGCTCCCCAGGCAGTGTTCCCGTAGGGTCAACTCGCTGTTTTCTTCCGACTCGAGCAACAGGGCCCCATGACTCATACGTTGTCCCGTCAGACTCACCTTCACCAGATGCAACGGTGTTTCCAGCGCACATCCCGCGTCCACCGTAATCCAGATTCCCTCTGTAAAAAGAGCGCCATTGAGTGCACCGAAAGCCGTCAGGGCACGGGCTGGCGCCATCTTTTGTGTAAATCGTTCCCGTTCCCGCGCATCCAGTTCAGACCAGAAACGCAGGTGAACTCCCTTGGGAAGTCCTTCAATCATGGATTGATCCGGTTGAAACATCCCATCCACAAAAACCAGGCGGGGCGCGGGTATTCCCTCCAGAAGCGCTCTCGGCGCTCCCTTCACCGCTTCTCTGGGTTCGATTGAGTGGTGCAGAGACAACTTCTCCAATCCCGACAAGGCGGTGTACTTCCAATCTTCGAGACGTTTCGTCGGCCACCCCAGGGCTTCGAATCGGGTCCATTCTGCCTGACGCTGGCTCCCTTCGACCGCCCCTTCCTGAGTCGCTTGTGCCTCAAAACTGGCGCGGCATTGGGCAAGGAATGGGTTCATGGCGCAACCACTCCTGCATTCTTTGCGTCCCCAACCCAGGCATAGCCTTCTCGCTCCAATTCCAAAGCCAATTCAGGACCACCGGAGCGCTGAATGCGCCCATCGGACAGCACGTGCACGAAATCCGGTTTGATGTAATCCAGTAAACGCTGGTAGTGAGTCACCAGAATCATGGCACGCTCGGGACTGCGCAAACTGTTGACCCCATGGGACACAACTTTCAAGGCGTCGATATCCAAACCCGAATCAGTTTCGTCGAGAATGGCCAAACTGGGTTCCAAAACCACCATCTGAAGAATTTCATTACGCTTTTTCTCACCACCGGAAAAACCTTCATTGACGGCGCGATAAAGCATCGACTCATTCATTTCCATCAACTTCATCTTGTCCTTGACCAGAGCCAGAAAATCCATGGCATCCAATTCAGGTAACCCGCGATGCTTGCGCTGAGCATTGAGTGCAGCCTTGAGCAGATAGACATTGCCCACCCCGGGAATTTCCACGGGATACTGAAAAGCCAGAAAAACTCCTTCTCGAGCCCGTTCTTCCACCGCCAATGCCAGTAAATCCTTGCCCTGATAGGTCACACTGCCCCCCGTGACGGTGGTATTCTCCCGTCCCGCCAGCACATTGGACAGGGTACTCTTCCCCGAACCGTTCGGCCCCATGATGGCATGCACTTCACCGGCCTTCACTTCCAGGTTGATTCCCTTCAAAATTGCCTTGTCGCCCACTGATGCCTGTAAATTCTTGATGCTTAACATAGCGTTTCCATCGTTCCAAAATGATTGAATTTGTCCTGAATCCCTGGAGCAAGTCTCAGCCCACGCTGCCCTCGAGACTGACCCCGAGCAATTTCTGCGCCTCCACCGCGAACTCCATGGGTAATTCCTTGAAGACTTCCTTGCAAAACCCATTGACGATCATGGAAACGGCATCCTCGGCTGACAGGCCGCGTTGACGGCAAAAAAACAGTTGGTCTTCACCGATCCGAGAAGTGGAAGCCTCGTGCTCTACCGTTGCCGTATTGTTCTTGACCTCGATATAGGGAAAAGTATGGGCTTGGCAACGATCTCCCAGAAGCAGGGAATCGCATTGCGTATGGTTACGCGCTCCCGTGGCCGAACGGGCCATGCGAACCAATCCACGGTAAGCCTGTTGTCCAAACCCTGCGGAAATCCCCTTAGACACGATGGTACTGCGGGTATTCTTGCCGATATGAATCATCTTGGTTCCTGTATCTGCTTGTTGGCGATGATTGGTCAAGGCTACAGAATAGAACTCACCCACGGATTCCTCCCCACGCAAAATCACGCTGGGATATTTCCAGGTAATGGCCGATCCGGTTTCCACCTGTGTCCAGGAAATATGGGAACGCGCTCCCCGACAATCGCCACGTTTAGTGACAAAGTTGTAGATCCCTCCACGCCCATCCTTGTCCCCCGGATACCAGTTTTGTACCGTGGAATACTTGATTTTTGCATCTTCCAGCGCTACCAGTTCCACCACCGCGGCATGCAGCTGGTTTTCATCGCGCATGGGGGCTGTGCAACCTTCCAGATAACTCACAGATGCACCTCGATCCGCAATAATCAGGGTGCGTTCAAATTGCCCGGTATTTTTGGCATTGATACGGAAGTAGGTAGACAATTCCATGGGACAGCGCACACCTGGCGGGATATAGACAAAGGAGCCATCACTGAACACTGCCGAATTCAAAGCCGCATAAAAATTATCCTGGACCGGCACCACCGTACCCAGATACTGTTTGACCAACTCGGGATGATGCTGCACCGCTTCTGAAAAAGAGCAGAAAATAATGCCAACTTCCGCCAACTTGTCCTTGAAGGTAGTAGCCACGGAAACACTGTCGAACACCGCGTCCACCGCCACCCCTGCCAAAATAGCCCGCTCATGCAAAGGGATTCCCAATTTTTCGTAGGTCTTGAGCAATTCAGGGTCCACTTCGTCCAGACTTTTGGGTCCATCCTTCTGTGACTTGGGTGCGGAGTAGTAGATGATGTCCTGATAATCAATGGGGGGATAATGAACACTGGACCAAGTGGGCGGAGTCATTTTGAGCCAGCGACGATAAGCCTCGAGACGCCACTCCAGAAGAAATTCTGGTTCGTTCTTGCGCGCAGAGATCAGGCGTACCGTGTCCTCGGACAACCCCTTGGGGATCTCATCCGCTTCAATGGAGGTTTCAAATCCATGTCGGTATTCCAGTGAAATCAGGCCTTCCAAAGTATCGGTGATAGAGTTCATGATCAGACTCTCTGTAAATTGGCTCGGGATGCCGGTAAATGAACGGGATGAACGGCGGGCAGACGCATTTCCGCCAGTGTCACCTGCGCCAGTGCATCATGCACGGCCTGGTTGATGCGCTGCCAGTTGGTCTTGATGGCACAGGAAATAGAACGCTGACAATCTCCCGGATGCTGGGCGGTTCCACAGTCGGTCAATCCCACCGGACCCTCCAAAGCGGTCACCACATCCACCATGGAGATCTGGTCGGGGCGACGCGCCAACAGATAGCCGCCCTTGGTTCCGCGCTGGGAATCAAGCAGATTGCCGTGAACCAGGGTTTTGAGTAACTTGGTGGTGGTAGGCAAGGGAACGCCCACGGCCAGTGAGACTTCCTGAGCCGTAAACAGGCGCGCCTCATCCTGCGCCATATGGGTGAGGATGAGAATACCGTAGTCTGTCAGTTTACCGATGCGAATCATACTGTTGTCCATATCAGACCAAAGGAATTCTTCGTATACAGTACCATTATAGTACTCTTTATAACCCTACGCAACCACCGAACTTTCTCCTTGATTTCCGAGAAATTTTCTCGGCGTCTTAACCTTGCAGACTTTCTTTTTTCTTTGACCAATCTGCTGCACCATCTTGGGTGCACTGATAGAATGGGCCGGCTAAACCTTAGGAATGAGCCCATGGTTCCCCATCTGACAACCGCCCTCACGGGCCCCCTGCTGACTCTGGAAAAACAGATTCTTGACGCAATGCCCCGCATCGAACATTGGTTCAGACACCAATGGCAGGAACACTCCGCTCCTTTTTACGCCTCCGTGGACCTGCGCAATGCCGGGTATAAACTGGCACCAGTGGACACCAACTTGTTCCCTGCCGGTTTCAACAATCTGAATAAGGCATTTGATGCCCTTTGCGTTCAGGCCGCCATGAGCGCAGTGGAGAAAATCTGTCCGGATACCCGCCAGTTCCTGCTCATCCCGGAAAATCACACGCGCAATCCCTATTACCTTCAAAATGTATCGTCCTTGAAGTCGATTCTTCAGCGCGCAGGGTTCACGGTGCGTATCGGCAGTTTACTGCCCGATCTCGCTCAACCCACCGAGGTGCCTTTACCCCAGGGAGGGTCCCTGCTGCTGGAACCCGTCCAACGCCAAGGCAACCGTCTGGTTCTGGAGAACTTTGACCCCTGCGCCATCCTGCTCAACAATGATCTGTCCGGCGGCGTTCCCGACCTGCTAAAAAATCTTTCGCAAGCCATAGTTCCCCCTCCCTGGGCCGGCTGGAGCACACGCCGCAAATCCCTTCACTTTACCGCCTATCGCCAGGTTGCCGAAGAATTTTGCCGCTTGATTCAAATCGATCCGTGGTTCATCGACCCTTATTTCGACCATCGTTCCGGCGTGGATTTTTCGCAAGGCATCGGTTTGGAGGAAGTCCAGTCCCAGGTTGCCGACTTGCTCCAAAAAATTCGTCAAAAATACCAGGAATACGCCATCAAAGAAAACCCTTTTGTGATTCTCAAGGCAGATGCGGGTACCTATGGAATGGGAGTCATGACCATCAAGGACCCCAAGGAACTGAATCAACTCAATCGCCGCCAACGCAACAAAATGGCCGTCATCAAGGAAGGTCAGGAAGTCCATGAGGTATTGCTGCAGGAAGGGGTACCCACCTTCGAAACCGTCGAGGACTCCGTAGCAGAACCCGTGGTCTACATGATGGACCATTTCGTGGTGGGGGGATTTTATCGGGTTCATACCGAACGGGGAATCGACGAAAATCTCAATGCCCCCGGCGCCCATTTCGCCCCCCTGGCCTTCCAGACCCCCGCCATGTCTGCAGACTGTACCCACCAACCGGATGCGCCGCATAATCGTTTCTATACCTATGGGGTTGTCGCCCGTCTGGCACTGTTGGCTGCAGCGCGCGAGTTGGAAATGATGGCGCCCCGATTCTCCTCCTGACTTCACCCACGGACCTTTCCCCATGGATCTGGCTTTTCTCATCGACCCCCTGGACCAACTCAAGCCTGACAAGGACTCGACCCTTGAAATCATGCGTGCCGCCAACCAACGGGGACATCGCCTCTTTGCCATCGAACCCACGGGACTACAACTCGACCAAGGTTGGGTTCAGGGTTGGACCCTTCCCCTTGACTATACGACCTCTCAAGGAATCCTGATCCCACAGCGCAGTGCAGCTTCTTTTCGCAAACTGTGCGATTTTTCGGCAGTCCTAATGCGCAAGGATCCCCCAGTGGATTCCGAGTACCTTTTTGCCACCCATCTTCTGGACCTGGCGGAGGGGCAGGGCGCACGGGTTTTCAACCGGCCTCAAGCCCTGCGTGATTACAACGAAAAGTTGGCCACGGCCCTTTTCCCTCATCTCTGCCCCCCCACACTGGTGGCCCGCACCCAAGACGCTTTTCGTATCTTTCTGAAACGCCATCAGGACATCATTCTGAAACCTCTGGACGGCATGGGCGGACGGGAAATCTTTCGCGTGAAAGCACAGGACCCCAATGTGGCAGTCATTCTGGAAACCCTGACGCGCAACGAAACGCGCACCATCATGGCCCAACAGTATCTTCCAGCCATTCAAGAAGGTGACAAGCGTGTCCTGATGGTGCAAGGGGAACCTTTGCCCTATTGCCTTGCCCGTCTGCCCGCCCAGGGAGAAACTCGAGGTAATCTGGCGGCGGGGGGACGGGGGATAGCCAAGCCGCTCGATCCCTCGGATCAGCGCCTTGCCGAGGAGGTGGGGCCTTTCCTGCGCAAAGCTGGCGTGTTATTGGCGGGTCTCGATATCATCGGTACCCACCTGACCGAAATCAATCTCACCAGTCCCACCTGCTTCCGTGAAATTCGGGATCAGACTGGCTTTGATGGGGCAATGCAGGTCATCGAAGCCCTGGAAAGAGCCTGCAGACAGATTTGATCCACCAAGTCATCGAAGGAAATGCCCTGTGCCGCTGCCGCCTGGGGAACCAGGCTCATCGCGGTCAGACCCGGCAACGTATTGACTTCCAGACACCATAACCGCCCCTGTGCATCGAGACGAAAGTCTGCTCGGCTATAACCCTGTAACTTGAGGGTGCGGTGGGCCAGAAGAGACAGACGCTGAATCTCGCCCGTCTGGTCAGGGGAGAGTTCAGCAGGAAAAATTTCCCGTGCGCCTCCCGGCTGATACTTGGCCTCGTAGTCAAAAATGTTTCCCTTTTGCAGGACGATCTCCCCCACCGTCAATGCCTGACTGCCCAGCACCGGTCCGGTCAATTCTCGTCCCGGAACGAAACGTTCCACCATAACTTCGTCATCATGCTGGAAGGCCAGTGTCAATGCTTGTGGCAACTCTTCTGGCGTATGTACCACCGACAGGCCCACCGTCGAACCCTGCTTGCTGGGTTTGACCACGACGGGCCAACCCAGCACCCCTTCGATCTCCTCACATTCCACGGGGGCCATCAACCAGTCCGGCGTAGGAACTCCAGCCGCCCGAAGCAAGCGCTTACTTACGTCTTTATCCATGGCCATGGCACTTCCCAACACCCCACTGCCGGTATAAGGAATGCCGGTCATTTCCAGCAACCCCTGTATCCGCCCATCCTCTCCTGCGCCTCCATGAAGCGCCAAAAACCACAGATCCGGAAAAAAATTCTCCGGCAGAGTCAGCCAGGAAGGGATGCCATGGGACAGCGCCCGTTCCCCTGAATGACGGATACCCACCCGTTGAGCCAATAACTCTTTTTCCTGCGCCGGCGTCAGCCAACCCTGAGCCGTGTCCACCACCCGGACCTGCTGCCCCCTACGCCGCAGTGCTTCCACTACCTGCACGGCACTGGCAATGGCAATGTCGCGTTCGGCACTCATACCCCCCGTCAACACGGCAATGGCGAGGGAATCGCCGCATACCGATGAATCAACCACTATTACGCAACCCAGCCGCCACCCCATTGATGGTCAAATAAATGGCACGTTTCACGGCTTCTCCCTCCTCTCCAGAACGGAAAGAACGCAGCAGATCTACTTGAAGATGATTGAGGGGGTCCATGTAGGGACGCCGTTCGCGAATACTCCGAGCCAGCGTCGGATTCGACTCCAGAAGTTCTTTCTGTCCGGTGATTTCGCGCAAGGCATGGGTCGTCAATTCAAATTCCGTGCGAATTTCGTGGAAAACTGCATCGCGCAATGCTTCGTCACTCACCAGACGGGCATAGCGTTGGGCAATGACCAGATCGGTCTTGGCCAGTACCATATCCATATTGGAAAGCAAGGCTTGCAGGAAAGGCCAGGTACGGTACATACGACGCAGGTAGTCCCACCCCTCGACATGGGCCGCACAAAACCGTGCCACCGCACTGCCAAACCCGTACCACCCCGGTAAAATCATACGCGACTGAGCCCAACTGAATACCCAGGGAATAGCACGCAAATCCTCGATTTTCTGGGTTTTACGACGGGCTGCCGGACGACTGCCTATATTTAATTCAGCAATTTCACTGACGGGGGTGGCCTCCCGGAAAAAACTTTCAAACCCCGGCGTCTCATAGACCAAAGTTCGGTAGCGTTCAAAGGCATAGACCGATAACTCCTCCATCAGCGTATAGAATTGCTCCCGTCCTTGCAGATCGCGATCCCGATCCAGCAAGGTGGCCTCCAGCGTGGCTGCCACCAAAGTTTCGAGATTGCGTCGTCCGATGCCGGGATCAGAATACTTGCTGGCAATGACTTCGCCTTGTTCCGTCAGACGAATCTGGGCGTTCACACTGCCAGCGGGTTGCGCCAGAATCGCATAATAACTGGGACCGCCGCCGCGTCCCACCGAGCCACCCCGTCCATGAAACAAGCGCAACTCGATCTCATGACGAGAAAAAATCTCCACCAGGATCTTTTCTGCCTTGTAAAGCTCCCAGTTGGCGGTCAAAAATCCGCCATCCTTGTTGCTGTCGGAGTATCCCAACATGACTTCCTGGGTACGCTGACGACTGTCCAGCAACTTCTGGTAGACCGGCAAGGAAAATAACTGCTCCATGATCTCGCCACAACCGCGCAAATCGGAAATGGTTTCAAACAGCGGAATGATGTTCATGCCCAGTTGAGGGTTCTCTCCGGGCAGCAACAAGCCCGCTTCCTTGAGAATCAGGGCCACCTCAAGCAGATCGCTGACGCTATCGGTTTTCGAGATGATGTAATTGGGCAGGGCCTGCGGACCGAGCGAGCGATGAATTTCTCGAGTCACGTCAAATACATCCAGTTCACGTTGCACCGCTTCGCTGAACCGGGAAACGTGGGAACGTAACAGGCGGGGACTTTCCAACTCGCGCACCAGTACGCCCATCCGTTCGGATTCACTCAGCGCGAGATAATCCACGCCCACGCCTCCCTGAGTCAGCAATTCTGCCACCGTAAGTGCGTGAAACTCGGAATGCTGGCGCAAATCCAGGGGAGCCAAATGAAACCCGAAGGACGAAATGGCGCGAATCAGCAAACTCAAACGCCCCTCGGCCAGCAAACCAGAACCATGGCCCACCAGCGAAGTTTTCAGAAGTTCCAGATCCGCAGAAAATTCTTCCACCGATTCGTAGGGATCTGCCTCGTCCACCTCTTCGTTCTGACGGAAACACCCCAGACGCAAGGCGGTCTGAAACAGGCGCGCATGAATATGCGTGAGCGCACGCCGATAGGGTTCTTCGAGACGACTGTCGGTGCGTTCCGGCGAACGCTCGGCCAAGGCCATGACCTCCGGCGACACCTGAACCAGACGGAAAGAAAGAGATAACTCACCGCGCAAGGTCATCAACTGGGTCAGGTAAAACTCCATGGCCACAGCGCTGTGACGACACATGGCATGTTGGGTGACTTCTGCAGTCACGAAGGGATTTCCATCGCGATCGCCCCCAATCCAACTGCCCATGCGCAAAAAGGAAGGGAAATCCTGAGCAATGCTGGCGTATTCCGGATCTTTTTCCAGGGCGGCCGCCACTTGAGACTCGAGGCGCGGCACCTCGCGCAAAAAAGTATAGCGATAATAAGACAGTCCATTCTCAATTTCATCATGGACACGCAACTTGAAGGTGCGCAATTCATTGGTTTGCCACAGGGTCAAGACCGCCCGGCGCAGGGCAGCATCATTGGCTTCCTTTTCTTCCGGAGTCAGCGCGATACGGGTCCGTTCCTCCAGCCGGTTGGCGATCAGCAGATGGCAATCGAGCACACTTTTGCGTTGTACTTCCGTGGGGTGTGCTGTCAGGACCGGTGAAATAATGGCCCGTTCAAAAAATCTCCTCACCGTGATTGCATCCACGTTGGCCTGCTTGAGACGTTGTAAAGCCAGTGCGATGCTGCCCTCGCGAGGCGGGGCGCCAGCTTGGGAATAGGCCATGCGGCGCCGGTTGTGGTGCAGGTCTTCCGCAATATTGCACAGATGGGAGAAATAACTGAAAGCACGCACCACTGCAATGGTGTCCTCCGGGCTCAACCCATCCAGACCGTGTTCCAGTTGGACCCGTGCCTTATCATCACCGGTACGACGATAACGAATGGCAGTCTGGCGTATTCCTTCGATCAACTGGAAAATAACTTCACCTTCCTGATCGCGCAGTGTGTCGCCCAGAATCCTGCCCAAAAAACGAATATCGTCGCGCAAAGGCAAGTCCTTGTCCAAATTGGTGGAAGAAGTCATGTCCGACCTCCGTTCAAGGCATCCTTCATGCTAGAATTCCACATCTCGGATGCACTCATTGTGTTCTTCATCATGCCTTCTCCAGAAATCATCATCGCCACTCGTGAAAGCCGGTTAGCCCTGTGGCAGGCCGAACATATCCAGCAACAAATGGCAGGATTATATCCCCTTGCGCACTTCTCGTTGCTGGGAATGACCACCACGGGTGATCAAATCCTCGATCGTACCCTCTCTGCCGTGGGAGGAAAAGGTCTTTTCGTCAAGGAATTGGAATTGGCCATGCTGGAGGGGCGAGCCCACATGGCCGTGCATTCCATGAAGGACGTCCCGATGAACCGCCCCTCCGAACTCGTCCTGCGGGTGGCAGGGCCGCGCGAAGATCCGCGCGATGCCTTTGTCTCCAATAATCATGAAAATCTGGCCGCCCTACCGGCTGGTGCCATCGTAGGAACCGCCAGTTTGCGGCGTGAATGCCAGATCCGCGCCCGCTTTCCCCACCTTGACGTCCGCCCACTGCGCGGCAATCTGGATACCCGTCTGCGCAAACTCGACCAAGGTCAGTACCAAGCCATCATATTGGCAGCTGCCGGTCTGCGCCGCCTGGGTTTGGCGGATCGCATTCGCTCGCTCATCGACACGGAGGACAGTCTGCCTGCCGTAGGACAGGGCGCGCTGGGATTGGAGTTTCTAGCCAACCATCCGACCCTGGGAAACTGGATTGACACCCTGGTAGACCCGGCCACCGAAGCTTGTGTTTTTGCCGAACGTACCGTCTCCTGCCGTCTGGCAGGCAGTTGCGATGTCCCGCTGGGTGCCTTTGCCGAGGCAGAAGGCGAGATCCTGACCCTGCGCGCCTTTGTAGGCAACCCAGCCGGCACACGTATCATTCGTGCCTGCCAAAGCGCTCCATTGTCCCAGTACAAAGCGCTTGGGGACGGGGTGGCCATGGACCTGCTTGATCAAGGTGCGGCGTACATTCTGAACGCCTGTCGCGCCTGAAACAATGCCGACCGGGTTGCTGATTACCCGCCCCCGCGCCGAAGCCACCCGCTTGGCAGAACGTCTGAATTCGCTTGGAATTCGCTCCTGGGTCTACCCAACCATCGACATCACCCCCCTGACACCCACGGCAGAATCTCTGTCCTGGGCCGCCCAGGCGGCACTATGGATTTTTGTCAGCGCCAATGCCGTGCATGCGGGCTGGGGCTTCCTTGCTCCTCTCCACAAGGAAACCCATCGTTTGGCCGCAGTCGGTTTGGCCACTGCCCGGCGCCTGCAGGAAGTCAGCGGAACTTCTGTGCTCTACCCGGAGCAAGGCTCCGATAGCGAGGCCTTGCTGACACTCCCTCTGTTCCAAAGGATGGACCGATGGAAAATCGCCATCATACGAGGACGCGGAGGACGGGAATGGCTGAGGGAGACTCTGGAACAGAGGGGAGCCCAAGTAGGCTACATCGAATGCTACGTCCGTCAGGTACCTCAAAGCAATCCTGAAACCTTGGAGGAGGCCTTGCAGGCCGGTGCTTCCATCTCGGTGCAAAGTACCGAATCCTTCCACAATTTGTGGGCCATGGCCTCGCCAGCGCAACGGGAAATCCTAGCAACCCGGCCCTTCATCGTCAGTCATTCGCGCATCGCCACGGCGCTACGCGCGCTTGGGCTGCCCCACCCCGTGGTACTTTCTCCCGGGGACGATGCATTAATTGCCCATTACCAGAAAAAGGGGCATTCCCATGGTTAACGAACAACCGCCCGCCACCCAAAAGTCCTACTTGCCCGGACGTTTGACCCTCTTGATCATCCTTCTGGGACTGGCGGGATTGGTCTTCTATCAACGCAACCAGTTGCTGGATCTGCGCCAGGATTTGAGCAAACGATTATCCCAAACGGATCAATTATCTCAGCAAGTACAAAGCCTGGCTCAACAAGCCAATGAAACCAGCCGTGAAACCAGTACCCGTCTGGCCGTGCTCGAGTCACGGTTTTCCGATACCCAAAATCAACAGGTAGAACTGGCAGCGCTCTATCAAGACCTCATGCGTCATCGCGACGACTGGATTCTGGCCGAGGTAGAACAATTGGTCATCATCGCCAACCAGCAACTGGAATTGACGGGTAATGTCCAGTCAGCTCTGGCTGCTCTGGAAGCCGCTGACCTGCGCCTGCAACGTCTGGATAAACCCGCCCTGAACCATCTCAGAGAAAATCTGAAACAGGACATGGATCATCTGCGTGCGCTCCCTTATGTGGATACCAACGGAATCACTCTGCGTCTGGATTCCATGATCCAACAGGTGGATGGCTTGGCACTGGCCTCGGATACCCGCCCCAAACCACCACCGCTCCCGAAGGATACGAGAACCAGTTGGCTGGAACGGCTGACTCAGGACATGCTGCTGGAGTTGAATAACGCCATCCGAATTCGCCGCATGGATACGCCTGAACTCCCCTTGCTCACCCCCGAGCAAACCTATTTTTTGCGTGAAAATCTAAAATTACGTCTCTTCGCTGCACGCATCGATGTGCTGGCCCGCAATGAGGTACGTTTTCGCAGTGAACTTTCAGAGGCGCAGCATTGGCTGCAACGCTACTTTGATACGGCAAACCCTGCGGTCAAAAATTTTCTGTCCAATATTCAACTCCTGACCACAACGCCCGTCAGTGTCCCACTGCCCGATATCAGCGCCACACTGGCTGCCGTACACGCCGCCAGAGGAGGAAATCCATGAGGTTACTGCTTGGATTTTTCATTCTTTTCATGCTCGCCACGCTTCTTGCCCTGTCCTTCAACATCACGGCAGGCTATGTCTTGATCGTTCAGACCCCGTGGCGTATCGAGATTTCCCTGTCGGTATTTATTCTGGGTCTGGTACTGATCCTTCTGGTACTCAATCTGGTGGGGCATATGTTCTTCAAAATCTGGCAACTCCCCAAACAGATCCGCAACTACCATCTCCGCCGCTCGAGAACGCGCGCGCGCGGTGCCCTGTATCAGGGATTAACGGCCTATTTCTCTGGGCACCCGGAGAAGGCTGAAAAAATGGCAACCGTCGCCCTCAGGGGGGAGGAGGCACGACCTCTATGCCTGATGCTGGCCGCTCTATCCGCCCATGAAGCACACCACTTCGAAGCCAGGGACCGCTACCTGAGTCTGGCGCAGGAAGAAGGCCCCGAAACCCTGTCCATGCTTTCGTCGATTCGTTCCAGGATGGGGCTCACGACGAAGGTCAACGACTCTTCAAGTCCCTGAGGGCACGAAAGGATCGGAATAAAACTCGTTTTCAGGCAAGGCACGGCTTTCGGTAAAAGTTTTGAATCCTGCTTCCACCATGCGCGATGCACCACAGGCATAGACCTGATGGCAAGACAGATCCGAAAAATCATCCAGAATGGCCTGATGGACAAATCCGGTCCGCCCGGTCCACTGATCTTCCGGCAAAGGCGCAGACAACACCGGAACGAAAGTGAAATGGGGAAGTTCCGCCTCCCAAATGCGCACGATGTCCCGTTGATACAAATCCACGGCACTTTGCACCCCCCAGTACAACGCCATGGGACGATTGATGCCCTTGTGGCGCGCGTACTCGATCATTCCCTTGATGGGTGCGAAACCCGTGGCACCTGCCATGAAAATGATCGGTTTTTCCGAATCCTCCCGCAAGACAAAGGCGCCCAGAGGCCCTTCAAAGCGCAAGATGCTACGTTCCTTCAGTTCATTGAATACAAACCCGGAAAAATTTCCCCCTGGATAATGACGGATATGCAACTCCAGCAAGGCAGCATCATGGGGAGAATTGGCCAGGGAAAAACTGCGCCGCTTTCCGTCCTTGAGTAAAAAGTCGATATATTGTCCCGCCATGAATTCAAATTTTTCATTGGCGGGCAACTTGAGTTTGAGCACTACCACATCGTGGTTGGGACGTTCAATGGCCTCCACCCGGCAGGGCAACTTCTTGATTTGCATATCCGCAAAACCACTCACTTCACGTGCCTCGATAACCACATCCCCGATGGGACGCGCACAACAGAAGAGCGCTTTTCCCTGTGCCTTGTCCTCTTCGCTCAAAGCGCTGGCTTGATAGTCGCCGTAGTCCACTCGTCCCTCCAGAACCTTGCCCTTGCAACTGCCACAGGCGCCGCTGCGACACCCATAGGGTAAACCAATGCCTTCGCGCAGGGCTGCCTGCAACAGGGTTTCTTCATCGTTCACCTGAAACTGGCGACCGCTGGGTTGGACTGTAACTTGGAATGACATGGCCGTTCTCGCGTAAATGACGTTACAATGACTTGATGAATTCTTACCTGATCATCGGCGCGGGTAATGTGGCGCGTCGCGTCCTTCCCTTATTGAAGGGCTCGGGTCCCGTGTTTACCCTCTGCCGAAGAACGGAGGCGATGCCTCAGTGGCGTACATTGGGTGCCTTGCCGATTTTGGGCGACCTGGATCATCCCCATACCCTGCTGCGGCTTACAGGACTGTCACACACCGTACTCCATTTTGCCCCACCCGGACCCACGAGCCAGGATGACACACGCACCCGACACCTGCTTGCCGCGCTCGGACGGGGCACCAGTTTACCACAGCGTTTGATCTACATCAGCACCACCGGCGTCTACGGTTCTTCAGCGGGAGACTGGCTGGATGAAACCAGTCCAGTCCGTCCCCATACCGCCCGTGCCCGACGTCGGGTCCACGCCGAAACCCAACTGCGCGCTTTCGGTCGCCGCACAGGTTGCCGGGTGATCATCCTGCGCGCGCCTGGCATCTATGGCGAGCATCGTTTGCCTCTTGAACGACTCCGGAAAGGCGTTCCCTTACCCCTGGAAAATCCGTGGACCAATCATATCCATGAACTGGATCTGGCCCGTTCCGTGGTTGCGGCCTGCACCCTGGGAAAATCGCAACGCGTATATAATGTGGTGGACGATCAACCCCTCCCGATGGGGGAATTTTATGGGTCTCTGGCTCAACATCATCACCTGCCGCTTCCACCCTTTCTCCCTCTTTGTGAATTGGAAAAAATTCTTGACCCCTTCAATCTCAGTTTTTTGAAGGAGTCCCGACGTATTCACAACCAGCGTATCAAGCAAGAATTACACCTGAATTGGTGTTATCCCAGCGTGCTCTCATTTCTGAAATGAGTAGCGATATTCGTTAAATTTCTGGACATTTTCAGTGATTTCGAGGCAAAATCGCGACATGAAAAAAATTCTCGTCGTGCACGGTCCAAACCTGAATGCGCTGGGAACCCGCGAACCCACGGTTTACGGCAATTCGACTCTGGCCGATCTGGATGCCCGTCTGCGCACTCTGGGAACCGCACGGGGAATATCCGTGGACTGTTTTCAAAGCAACTGGGAAGGGGCGCTCATCGACCGTATCCATGATGCCCGTGTCGACGGAACTCAAGCCATTCTCATCAACCCTGGGGGGTTGACCCACACCAGCGTGGCTTTGCGCGACGCTCTGACTGCTGTAGACCTCCCTTTTATCGAAGTACACCTGTCGAACATTCATGCCCGGGAACCCTTTCGCCACCACTCCTATCTGTCGGCTATCGCGGTGGGAGTCATCTGTGGATTGGGGATACGGGGATATGAACTGGCCCTCGACTATTTCATGAACAAGGCGTAACACCATGGACCTGAGAAAATTAAAGAAACTGATTGATTTGGTAGAAGAGTCGGGCATTAGCGAACTGGAAATCACCGAGGGAGAAGAGAAAGTACGCATCGCCAAGTTTGGCAGTTCGGCTCCCCAGTATGCCTATCCCCCCTCGTATGCCCCGCCCCCGCCCCCCCACACCCCGATCGAAACCGTACTCGCTCCCGTTGTCGCGGCTACTCCCGAGAGCGAAGGCCATGTGGTGAAATCCCCCATGGTCGGAACCTTTTACCGCTCACCTTCCCCAGGGGCACCGGTATTTGCCGAAATCGGGCAGAGCATCAACGAAGGACAAACCCTGTGCATCATCGAAGCCATGAAATTGCTGAATGAAATCGAGTCAGATGTCACGGGCTTCGTCAAGCATATTCTGGTGGAAAACGGACAACCCATCGAATACGGACAGCCTCTCTTCGTCATCGCCACGGCCTGAAAGGAAGATCCCCATGTTTGAAAAGATTCTGATCGCCAATCGCGGTGAGATTGCCCTGCGTATATTGCGGGCCTGTCGCGAATTGGGCATCAAAACCGTTGCTGTTCATTCGGAAGCCGATGCCGATGCCAAAGCAGTGGTATTGGCCGATGAATCGGTCTGTATTGGTCCCGCATCCTCCCAACTCAGTTATCTCAATATTCCGGCCATCATCGCAGCAGCGGAAGTCACCGGTGCTGAAGCCATTCACCCCGGGTACGGATTTCTGTCGGAAAATGCAGACTTTGCTGAACGTGTGGAAAACAGCGGCTTTGTTTTTATCGGCCCCAAAGCCGAAACCATTCGCCTGATGGGCGACAAAATCAGTGCCAAGGCTGCCATGAAAGCGGCGGGGGTCCCTGTGGTCCCGGGGTCTGAGGGCCAATTGCCCACCGACCCCAAGGAACTCAAGGCACTGGCCGCATCTATTGGGTATCCGGTCCTGATCAAGGCTTCAGCAGGCGGAGGAGGGCGCGGCATGCGGGTGGTGGAGCGGGAAGAAGACCTGCTCGGCTTCCTCAGCCTGACGCGCAATGAGGCACGTTCCGCCTTTGGCAACGACACGGTCTACATGGAAAAATACCTGTCCCAGCCCCGCCATGTGGAAATTCAGGTTTTGTCCGACAAGTTCGACAACGCTTTTTACCTGGGAGAACGGGACTGCTCCATGCAACGCCGTCACCAAAAGATCATCGAGGAAGCACCAGCCCCCGGGATTCCCGCCGCTCTGCGCCAGAAAATTGGAGAAAGTTGTGCGGCTGCCTGTCGACGTATCCACTACCTGGGGGCGGGCACCTTCGAATTTCTTTATGAGAATGGTGAATTTTATTTCATTGAAATGAATACGCGGGTTCAGGTGGAACATCCAGTCACCGAACTGATCACGGGCATTGATATCGTGCAAGAGCAAATTCGCATTGCCGCTGGAGAAAAATTGCCCTGGAAGCAAAAAGATATCCAATTGCGCGGCCATGCCATCGAATGCCGGATCAACGCCGAAGATCCCTTCACTTTTATCCCTTCCCCCGGACGCATTACGCAATACCACGCGCCAGGTGGACCCGGGGTACGTGTGGACTCCCATATCTACCAGAATTACTTTGTCCCCCCTCATTATGATTCATTGATTGGCAAGGTACTGACCCATGGCGCCACTCGCGACCAGGCCTTGGCACGTATGCGTATCGCTTTGTCCGAGATGGTGGTGGAAGGCATCAAGACCAATATCCCGTTGCACCAAAAATTGCTTCAGGATGAGGCATTTCTCATGGGTGGAACCAGTATTCATTACCTGGAAGAAAAGCTGTCTCGGGAAAAACAGGGGTAAGGGTCATGAGCTGGACTTGTCTGACTCTCCAGACCGACCGGGATCATGCCGAACTCTGGTCTGATGCGCTCAGTGCACAGGGGGCACTGGCCGTTACCTTGTCCTCCCAGGCCACCGGCGCTGAAGAAGTTCCGGTATTTGGGGAACCCGGCTGTCCGGAAATGCCTCTTTGGCCCCACTGCCAGATCGAGGTACTTCTGCCCATGGATTGGGATGCTTCATCCTGGTTGAAACAGGTCAGCACCTCCCTTGACCAACCCGTTCCCCCTCACCGCAGCGAAATCGTGGCAGATCAGGACTGGGTCCGCCTCACCCAAAGTCAGTTCGACCCCATTCCCGCCGCGCCTGGGCTATGGATCGTACCCACCTGGCATGAACCCCCCGACCCCAGCGCCCTCAACCTGCGCCTCGACCCCGGACAAGCTTTCGGGACGGGCAGTCACCCCACCACCCGTCTGTGTCTGGAGTGGCTAACCGCCCACCCCCCACGTATGCAACGGGTATTGGACTATGGCTGCGGTTCGGGAATTCTGACCATTGCCGCAGGGTTATTGGGTACAACCCAGCCCATTGGGGTGGATATCGACCCCATCGCCGTACAAACGGCCTGTGACAATGCGGCGTTAAATGGCGTGAGCGCCTCTTTTTACGAACCTGACTCCTTTCCGAATTTCCCCCCCTTCGATGGGGTAATCGCCAACATTCTGACCAATCCATTGGTGGTTCTGGCCCCATTGCTTCTGAACCAACTCAAGGCCGGGGGTTGGTTGACCCTGTCCGGTATTTTATCTTCTCAAGTGGAACGGATACAGAATGCCTATGCACCGGATTGCTTCCTTTCCATCGCTGGTGAGCGGGAAGGTTGGGTCTGTCTCAGCGGTGTGAAGCAGGTATACTGACGCCTCTCTGAATTTCTCTGGAGTGACCATGCTTCCCCCCAATGACCGTCGCTATAGTGCTACCCACCAATGGGTTCAACCCTCCGCTGAAGGAACCTTGGCCATCGGAATCACAGATTTTGCTCAAGACCAACTGGGCGACCTGATGTTCGTGGAACTTGCAAGCGTGGGACGAACCCTGAAGGCGGGAGAATCCTGTGCGACTCTAGAATCCGTCAAAACCGCTTCCGAAGTCCCTTCTCCTGTCGGCGGTACCGTACATGCCATCAATGATTCCCTGAAGGACCACCCCGAAGTTCTCAATACCGAACCCTACGACCATTGGCTGGTAAAAATCACGCCCCATCATGCGGAGGATTACACTCAACTGCTGACGGCGGAGGATTACCAACACAGCGTGTAACTCAATTTACGCTATCATTTCCCCCTTTCCCCACCACCCACAAGGAGAATCCCATGACCACCGTAACTCTAGGCGGACAGCCCGTCACCGTTGCCGGCCAGTTACCTCTGGCGGGACAGATTGCCCCGGATTTTTCATTGGCCGCACAGGATCTGAGCGACCGCACTTTGAATGACTACGCAGGCAAACGCAAGATTCTCAATATCGTCCCCAGTCTCGACACTCCCACCTGCGCCACTTCGACGCGCAAATTCAATGAAAAGGCGTCCGCTTTGGACAATACGGTCATCCTGGTCATCTCTGCAGACTTGCCTTTTGCCATGGCGCGGTTTTGTGCTGCCGAGGGCATCAAGAATGTGGAGATCCTCTCCACCTTCCGTAACCATCATTTCCATCAAGCCTATGGCGTGGACATCACCGATGGCCTGCTGCGTGGTCTGACCGCTCGGGCTGTGGTGGTTCTGGATGAAAAGAATCGGGTTCTGCATACCGAACTGGTCTCTGACATCAAGGACGAACCCAATTACAACGCCGCCCTGGCCTCCCTGAACTGAGAAACCTGTCCATGAGTATTCTTCTCTGCGGTTCATTGGCCTATGACACCATCATGGTATTCCCTGATCATTTCAAGAACCATATCCTGCCAGATCGTCTCCATCAGTTGAGTGTCGCCTTTCTGGTACCGGAAATGCGCAGGGAATTTGGAGGAACCGCAGGGAATATCGCTTACAACTTGCATCTCTTGGGAGAGGTCCCCTCCATTCTGGCCACCGTGGGTGAAGATTTTCTTCCCTATAAAACCCGTCTCGAATATCTTGGATTCGATCTGCGGGGGATTCGACTCGTTCCCGGCAGTTACACGGCACAGGCCTTCATCACCACGGATCTGGACGATAACCAGATCACCGCTTTTCACCCCGGAGCCATGAGTGCTTCTCACACCCACGCCATCGATACAGTTCCTGACATCACGATGGGGGTTGTTTCACCCGATGGACGAGAAGGAATGCTCCAGCATGCCCGACAATTCCATGAGGCTGGAATCCCTTTTTTGTTCGATCCCGGGCAGGGGCTCCCTCTCTTCAGCGGACCGGAACTGCTCGTGTTTCTGGAGCAGGCCACCTGGCTGGCGGTCAATGACTATGAGGCACAACTAATGGCCAACAAAACCGGGCTTTCCTTCGAGCAGTTGGCCACCCGCGTGGATGCCGCCATCATGACCCAAGGTGCTCAAGGATCGCGCGTCTTTACTGGAAATGAAGTTATCTCTATCCCCGCTGTTCCAGCAGATCAGGTAGTGGATCCCACCGGGTGTGGAGATGCCTACCGAGCGGGACTGGTGTATGGATTGAGTCATCACTGGGACTGGAATCGCACGGGGCGTCTGGCTTCCTTGCTGGGATCCGTGAAGATCGCCTGTCGGGGCGGTCAAAACCATACGCTCACACGCGCCCAACTCAACGAAAAACTTCAGGAGAAATTCGGCTTTTCTCTTGACTCATGAGCATGCCCCTGCGCATTCTGGGGTTGCTCGGACTTATCCTGCGCGGCATACTCACCACGGCCCTGGTTCTGCCCTGGTGTTCCCGAGCCCGACGTCGTCGTCTCATCTGCCACTGGTCTCGTAGGCTGCTCCAGTATTTGCGCCTGACCATTCAGGTACAGGGGGCCTGGCCTGACAGCCCTGGCCCCTATCTGCTGACCTCGAATCATATTTCCTGGGTGGACATCTTCGTCATTCACTCCGTCCATCCCGTACGCTTCATTTCCAAATCCGAAGTACGACATTGGCCAATTTTTGGGTGGCTGGCTGCCCGGACCGGAACCCTGTTCCTGAGCCGGTCTTCCCGTCGACAAACTCTGGAGATAGGAAAAGCAATGACACAGGTCTTGCAGGCGGGCGATGATCTCGGCTTTTTTCCTGAATCCACCACCAGTGACGGTACCAGCATTCTGCCCTTCAAAACTTCTCTTCTACAGTCCCCCCTGGATTGTCAGGCCACGTTATTACCCATCGCCCTGCGCTATTCCGTGCCCCCAGGACACAGTGAATCCGCATACCCCTTTATTGGAGACATGACTTTCATGGAATCCCTGGTGCGGGTTTTGAAGAGTCCGCCCAGTCAAGTCACCCTGTCTCTGGGTACCCCACACAAGGCCCTCGAACTGGGCACCGACCGACGTCAACTGGCGCTGCAGTTGCATCTACTCACCCAACAACTGCGTGAGTCAATGTAACCGTTGAACGGGCATACCCGCCACCTGAAAAATCACCCCATCTTCCAATCTGATCGCGGTCAACGGCCCACCCCATAAACACCCCGTATCCAGTCCCTGCACATCGACACTGCAATGCAGCCCCAACGCCGACCAATGACCGCAGAGCAGGCGCTGCCCCGCGCTACGCCGCTGGGGTACGGCAAACCAGGGCAGAAAACCGGCGGGAATCCCCTTCAGTGGTCCTTTGTAACCAAACTCCATCACCCCCTCGCAGGAACAAATGCGTAACCGGGTCATCCCATTGATGATCGTGCGCCAGCGCTCCACTCCCGCAAGGGCATCATGCCAACCTGTGGGAGTATTGCCATACATCACCTTCAAAAAATCACCATATTGCGCTCCCTGAAGAACTCCCTCCACTTCTCTGGCCAGGGACGCCGCCTGTTCCACGGTCCACTGCGGTAATAGTCCCGCATGAATCAAGGTCACCCCCTGATTTCGATGAAGCAAAGGACGGCAACGTATCCAACGCAGCAATTCCTCCCGATCAGGAGCCTCGAGAATGGTATTGAGCGTATCTCCGGGACGCAGATGGGTGGCACCTTCTGCCACACACAACAAATGCAGGTCATGGTTGCCCAACACAACCGTCGCTCGATCTCCCCATGACTTGATCAGGCGCAACGACTCGAGAGAATGGGGACCACGATTGACCACATCGCCCACAAACCACAATTCATCCTGCTTTCTCAACGGCAAGGTGGAGAGCAGGCGATCCAGGGGTTCCAAACACCCCTGAAGATCCCCGATCACATACACACTCATGGAGTAGGTGCGGTGGGCGTCACGACGGGAGAGGACGAAATCCCGTTTGCAGGCGGTGAAGGGGATGGGAGGGCCATGGCCACTTCCCCCACGGGCTTGATGCGCGCTTCCACAGAGGCTTCGCTTTGTTGTGCTGCGGAAGGAACGGAACTATCAGAACAACCGCCCAGAATCCCTGCACTCAATAGTACCACTCCGATCACCAGCCTCTTCATCATAAATCCTCCTCAATGCTTTTCGTGTCCATTCTACCCTCACATACTCAATCACATCGTGACGATATATAAATCCCCTCTCTAACTCGTTAAATACTACGGAATGGTCTCGCTCAGTTCTCCCGGTCGTTGAAAGTTTCACCTTTTCTCCCAAACTCTAGCCCTCAAAGTCATTATCTGGTAATTTCAGGATTAAACCTTTAGTCGACACATCTTCCTATGACTTCACTCCCGATTTTACTGCGGCACACTGGATCGCGGTGGTTCTGCGCCCTGTTCATCGTCTGTCTTCAGGGTTGTTCTCCAGAACCTCCTGCGCATGCCCAAAACGGAACGATCACCCCCCCCGTCTTCAATACGCAGTCTCCTGCACCTCATACCCCGCCCAACCATGGATTTTCTGCTCTGGTGGCCTTCGGAGACAGCCTCTCCGACCTGGGGACTTATACTGTTCTGGCCGAACGAACTTATGGGCTGGGAACCTCTTTTGATATTCCATTCACCGGTCTACCCTACCCAGCCGGTGGACAATTTACCGTCAATGGCACCGCAACGGGAAATTGGGTGGGTGACTTGGCCCAACGCCTAAACCTCGACATCACCCCGAACTTGATTGGTTTCGGTGGTCCCCCTGGTAGCCGCTACCTCACACCCATGGCCGGATTTTCCCGCACGCCGGTGTTTTGCCCCTTTGGTTTTCAAACAGCGGACCATTCGGCATTTTGTTTGGACTTTGCTGAAGGAGGAGCCTTGATCAGCAACCCCATAGGAATCGATCACAATCGGGGAGCCTTGACCTTGCCGCTGACTCAACAGGTCTCCCAGTATCTGCATCAGTTCCAGCGTTTTCGCCCCGACCAGTTGGTCACCGTGTTTGGTGGAAATAATGATGTGCTGTTAGCCTTCACCCAATTCCTGAGTAATATCACGGAAAGTGTTCAGCAACGGGTGGCCAGTGCAAAGCAGAACAATACAGCCATGGGTCCGGTTCGCCAGCAGGAGATTGCGACCCAGGCATTGGGCCAGGAATATCAAACGGCACTCGTTCAAGCTCAGCATCAGATAGATCAGGCAGCCGATGATCTGGCCAAACTCACCCTGCGGATCATCGACCACGGAGCCCGGTATGTCCTGATCTATACACTCCCGGATTCTGCTGAAACCCCCTTTGGACGGGGCCTTCCCTACACCTTGAGAGATTTCCCCCAACCCCCTCCAACCGGCTATGTCTGTCACTCTTCGGAGACCTTGGCCCCATGTAACCTTTTGTCCCGGCTGGTGAATCGATTCAACCAGCGCCTCCTTGACAACTTGCAGGGCAAACCCGTCAAGATATTCGACAGTCACCAATTATTCGGGGAACTCATCGCTCATCCAGAGACCTACGGCTTTACCCACGCCACCATAGCCTGGTGTGCGCCCAAAGTGCCTTCATCCCTTTTGTGCAATCTTGACACCCCCAACAAAACGGCAGGCGCAACGGTCCAAAATCTTTCTTCCTGGTTATTTGCCGACGACATTCACCCCACACCCGCAGGCTATCAGGTGTTGGCAGATCAAACCTGGTCCGAATTAAAGTATTTTGGCTGGATAGCCAAACCCCCGCTCCCCTGATCGGGCCTTGCAGCGCAAAACCCTTAACCCGAGGATCACTGGCAATGGATTATTTTACTCCACCGTGCTGGCGCGCTTCCTCTTCATAGAGTTTGGCCAAAATGGTGGAATCCTCTTCCCCGTGGCCCTTGTCATGCGCCCATTCAAAGGCGCTCCGCGCAGCCCTATGGAGGGGACAAGGCACGCCATGACTTTCGAACTGATCGATTTCATAGGACAAGTCCTTGATCATCTGATTAACCTTGACGCGCACCGTATAGTCACCATCAATCATGAAACGGGCTTCGCGCAATCCCCGTGGGGCAAAGGGAGCCGTGGTGGCCTTGATGGCCAGCCGCCGTTCCACATCCATATTGCCGACTTTCATCAAGGCCACCATCTCGGCCGCAGCGATGTATTCGATACCCAACTTGCCATTGATCATCAACTTCTCGGAAATACCGTCGAGAGGGCCCCCCGCATGATTGATTTTACTGCCCATGGCCAGCAAAAGCGGCTGAATCCTGACCATTGCAGCATCCGATGCCCCTACGGTGAAGATCAGCGTACGATTGTCTGCTTCGGGCAGAGAACCGGACATAGGCGCAGAGACGAATTCAATGCCCCGGGTTGCACACGCTTCGGCCAATTTCTTTTCATGCCCCAAAGTCAGGGTGGCGCACTCCAGAGCAATGGACCCCGCCCTCATGGATGGAAGAGCGCCGGTTTGAGGATTGAGCCACACATCGGCAGAGGCGGCATCATCCCAGACCATGGTAATCACGAACTCGGCATGAGTCACCGCCTCCGCAGGAGTCATGGCGTGTCGTGCGCCCAATTTTACAAGAGGCAGGCAGGCAGCCGCTTCAATATTCCAGACCGTCACAGAATAACCTGCAGCGATCAATGAATTGGCCATGCGCGACCCCATGGCGCCCATACCCAGTACGGCGACCTGTTGAGGCTGTGAAGAAGAGGATGGAGTATTCACGGTAATATCTTTCCTGTGTCCGAGTTAAAATCAGGTCCTAGATGCTAGAAAGATTCGATGGAGTTAAAAAGCAAATAATGTACACATCAGATATAAATTATATTAACACCCCAAACCCATTGCATCCGTTCTTGCGGGGTTTGCTCCCTTGAGTAGGATACCACACCGTTTCATTGTACTTTTGACCCTGCTTTGTGTATGGGCTGAGCCCGTCAAAGCAGAGGAACCCGTATCGCCACCTACCCTGACTCCGATCCGTCATCTGGTGATCCTTTACGATGAAAATATTTCCTTTGATCACTATTTTGGAGCTTATCCCAAGGCACTCAATCCTCCGGGCTCACCTCACTTCCTTGCCAAACCCCATACGCCCAAAGTCAACGGCTTCGATGCTCTGCCCTCGAACCCGAGTCCCCGTCCCTTTCGTCTGGACCGGAGTCAGGCAGTCACGGCAGACCAGTCCCATGCCTATACGGACGAACAGGCAGCTTTCCATCACGGGCACATGGATCACTTTATCGAATCCACCGGGAATGGACTGGTCCATTCCCCCGGCGTGCTGGGCAGTCCCGCCACGGTGATGGGCTATTTCGATGGCAATACCGTCACAGCCCTGTGGAACTACGCCCAGCACTATGCCTTGAGTGATGCCACCTTCACGGATACCTTCGGTCCCTCCACCCCAGGCGCACTGGAAGTGGTGGCCGGGCAAACTCACGGAGCAATACCGGTTTTTACTCAACGCTTCCCTTCGTTACCCACCAGTATTCTATTGCCGGATGGTCGAGGTAGGTTCACCCTGATTGGCGATGCTGATCCGGAAGAGGATGTTTGTTCGCGCTCACCACTCAGAATCCACATGGCGGGTCCCAATATCGGCGAATTGCTGGACAAGCAAAATATTCCCTGGGGAAACTTCATGGGGGGCTTCGATCTGAGTCGTATCAACCCGAATGGCAGTTCGGGCTGTACCCGAACCAGCACTACTAGCGCCGGTTCCTTGGTGCGCGATTATCTACCTCATCACAATGGATTTCAGTACTACCCCTCCACCGCCAACCCCTTTCACACCCGCCCGGCCTCTCTCTCCACCATTGGTCATGCCACCCTGCCAGATGGCGTGACACCAGAACCGGCGCATCACCAGTATGATCTGGAAGATTTCTTCAGTGCCGTCAAGACGGGAAATTTTCCGGCCATTAGTTTTCTCAAAGCCCCAGCCTTTCAAGATGGCCATGCCGGTTACTCCAACCCCTTGGATGAACAACGTTTCATCGTACGCGTGCTCAATTTCCTTCAAAGTCGTCCCGAATGGGCAGAGACCGCCGTCATTCTGACCTACGATGATTCCGATGGATGGTATGACCATGCGTTCTCACCCATCCTTCATTCTTCCCACGATTCCCAGGCCGACACACTGAGCAGTGCGGGGCATTGTGGATCAGAAAGCCACATCCCCCTCGGCACCGATGGACAACCCGTCAATGGTCGCTGTGGCCCAGGCCCACGCATTCCCTTGCTGGTTCTGTCTCCCTGGGCGAAGACCAACTGGGTTGACCACACGCCCTTGACCCAAACCTCGATTCTTCGCTTCATCGAAGATAATTGGTTACATGAAGCACGCTTGGGCCAAGGTTCCTTCGACGTCGATGCGGGTAACCTGAGTCACCTCTTTGATTTCACCCAACCAACGCCGCTTCCCCCTCTTTATCTGGACCCTGATTCAGGACTTCCCCTTGCGCTCCCCCCCCCATGACCTCTGATCTCCCAAAAAAAAGATTCCTGATCCTCTGCACCCTGCGCATCGGAGATATTCTCCTCGCGACGCCGCTTCCGCGCTCCCTGCGCAAGGCGTACCCTGACAGTCGAATCGACGTACTGGTCTTGAAAGGTATGGCCTCGGTACTGGAAGGCAACCCGGATATCGATGAAATCATCGAAACTCCACACCGAACCACCCTGGTGAACCGAATCAAGGAATGGCGTGCGCTTTGGCGTCGCTATACCCATGCCCTGAGCCCAGTCTCTTCAGATCGAGCGCGGCTTTATGCTTTTGTGGCGGCCCCCCTCCGTTTGGGTTTCATCAACCCCCATACCTCGTCCCTTTCACGCCGTTTGCTCACCCATGCACTTTTGTTTGATGACGAAACTCTGCACACCGTGCCCCATAACTTGAGATTATTGGAACCCTTGGGTATTCCTCCCGACTGCACCGTAGTCCCCCCCACCGCGGGAGGACTACTCCCCATCACACTGCACGAAAAAAAGTACGTCGTGATCCATCCCTATCCAAAATTTACTTATAAATCGTGGCCACTCGAGAACTGGGTCACATTGATTCAAGAACTACAGAAGAGGTCCATACCTGTTGTTCTCACAGGCAGTCGCGATCCAGAGGAAATGAAAGTGGTTCAGGAAATTGCACAACGAACCACCGCACTCAATCTGGCGGGCACCTTGTCCCTGGCAGAAACCGCCGATCTCATCAGAAAGGCTCAATTCTTTGTGGGACCCGATACAGGGATCACACACATGGCTGCTGCAACGGGCATCCCCACCCTGACTCTCTTCGGCCCCACCAACCCCGTCAAGTGGGGCCCCTGGCCCGCAACCCAGGACTGCGCACAGCAGCCCTGGCGACGCCAGGGAAGTCAACATCAAGGAAATGTCTGGATCATTCAGGGATCAGGGCCCTGTGTGCCTTGCCATCAAGAGGGATGTGACCGCCATGCATACAGCAAAAGCCAATGCCTGGAAACCTTGCCAGTAAGCGCCGTTCTGGACATCATCCAGACTTTGACGCTTTAGGAATCGTAATAGCCCTCTCTTGAGGACATCTTTCTTGACACCGGGGGGACCCAAGGGGTCAGATCCGAAAAAATCATGCAGTCTGACCTGCGGGGGAAGTGTAAACTTTCATGAACAGGGATTCAGGTAAATGCGGTAACCGATACTCGTGTCTGTAATTATATTTAAAAACAATTGGTTATATGTTTGATTTATACGGCGATGTTTTCAATCATGTTTTACAACATATTGATTTATAATAAATTATTATGTATCGCCGCATTTATATGGATACCCTATAAAAGACATGTCTATTGATTTTGTTGTAAATTAAGGCGATATAATGAACAAATTTCAGTCTTATGTTAGAAACGGAAAGAATAATATTGAGGGATGGTTTTCAAGGGTCGACAGCCAAATATTTTATGAGTTGTTGTCTTATCAAAATTTGAATGATATCGAAGGTGGTGTGGCTGAAATTGGAATGCACCATGGTAAATCTTTTATCGCATTATGTTTGGGGATGACGGAAAATCAAAAAGCCTATGGGGTTGATATTTTTGAAAATCAACAAAAAAACCTAGATCGATCTGGTTCTGGTGTGAGGGATATAGTTGAAAATAATTTAAAGGCATATGGAATAGATTTATCTAGAGTGATTATTGACCCCAGAGGATCAGATGAAGTAAATCCTGAGGATATTTATCAGTCTGTTGGATGCATTAGATTTTTTTCAGTAGATGGTGGGCATTGGCGCGATATTGTTTGTAATGATTTATCCCTTGCTGCATCAGTATTAGTCAAAGATGGTGTAATTGCTTTAGATGATTTTTTGAGGCCAGAATGGCCTGATGTGTCGGCGGGGTTTTTTGAATGGTTTGAAAAAAGCAATAAAAGCATTGTGCCTTTAGCCATAGGTCACAACAAACTCTATCTGTGTCATAAAGAAAGTATATATCACTTACAAAAGATATTGATAGACTCTCTATTTCTTAAACATTTTTTTAATAAATACTATATGTTCTTGGGAAATAATATTCCAATATTTCAATCGTATCATTTGCCAGAATGGAATATGCGAAGAAGAGTTTACGAGTATTTAAAAATACATCACCCAGAGTTTTATGTAAAATTTCGTGGTTTAACAGGCAGTTGAAAAACGCCTATTTTAAAACCAGGTGGCACTATATATCGTTTACCGCGCGAATGGATACCGTTGGTATTTGGAAGAACTCGCGAATATCTAAAGTTTAGCCTTCATCACAACCGGCGTCTTTCATGAATTCTTCTAATATTATTACTAATCCCGACACGAGATTCACTGAGTTGGATGGCATCAGGGGATGGGCTTCTTTATCCGTGCTTTTCTATCATGTATTTTGGGAAATATTTGGCGTTGTAATCCCGGATTTTAGAAACATATTTACCGCAACAATATTTAATGGGACATTGTCTGTAACAGTTTTTTTTGTACTTTCTGGAGAGGCAATTTCAATCCGTTTCTGGAAAAGAAATGATGCTAGGTTCGTTCAAAAAATGGCGTTGAAACGGTATCCTAGGCTGACCATACCCATCTTCTTTTCTTGCTTAATTGTCTATGTCTTGATGATGTCACATTTGACATATTCAAATGAAGCTGCTGTTATTGTAAATCGTAAAGATTGGTTAGGATCATTCCTAAACTTTACTCCAAGTTTTATCGGCTTGATAAAGCACTCAATGCTCGAGGTGTATCTTCATCATAAGCCATCCATTTCTTATAATGCATTTTTATGGACGATGAAAGTGGAAATAATAGGATCATTCGCCATTTTTATTCTTCTGATGATCAGAATCAGCGATATCAAGAAAATCATCTTGGCATGGTTAATAGGATTAATACTTTTAATCAGTGAAGATTTTACCGCCTGTTTTTTATTTGGAATGGGAATAGGCTACTTTAGGGCAAAAGGTAATTTTGTCAAACTTGTAGAAAATAGAAACTTCCAGATCGCCACCATTCCTTTGTTGTTGATTATTCTTATCGCAAGCGGAATTCCACAACTATCAGGCGTGTCAGGGCAATCGGTTTATAAACCTTTATACATAATATTTTCAGTTGCCGTAGTTTTTTTGGCGCAGGAATCGATTGCAATATCTAACGGTTTAAAAAACAACTTGTCTAATTTCCTGGGGAAAATATCATTTCCGCTATACCTCATTCAGTTTTCTGTTTTCATCTCATTTACCTCTTTTGAAATAATTTATTTTAAAACCCATTCTGGACTCACATTATCAGCCGTAGGGTTGATCGCAATTACCACGATAGCATTGAGTCTTGTGCTTGCATATTTTTTTGGAATTATCGAAAAAATGGCCCACTGGGTGAGCGGAAAATTAGCATCATTCATGTTTAATCAATATAACAAAAAACCATAGACTTCAAAATCATAATTACTTAATCGGCTTAACCAGAAGTGTCGAAAATATACCGATCAGCAATACCATGGAATAGCCTTCTGTAAAGTCTATAAGATAGGGATTGAATAAACAACCTGTAGAAAAAACGACCCAATGACCTCTTATTTGAATACCAGAAATAATATTCTCTTTCAGAGACATACGGAACCAAAAGTAAAATAGGGCCACGATTCCGGCCAACCCAAATATTCCAAGTTGTGCCGCCCACATCAAATATTCATTATGCAAATTATAAGTGGGAATCCGCCCAACTTCTGTGTCAGATTGTTTGGCTAATCGTGTGCTTTCATACAGGATAGAACCCGTTCCGTATCCCAGGATAGGTTTGGTTGAAAACAGAATTAAACCTTTTTTCCAGAATTCGACTCTTTCGCCTTCCGAGGTTAAAGAGCCATTGTGATGGGTTTGCTTAACTTCTTGAATAATTGATCCCATTCTTGTTTCTGGATTCAATATAAATATTGCGGTGATCACACTTATCCCCGCAACCGACAGACCCAGAAACAAATAGAATTTCTTTCTGTTAATATTTGCCACTCTCAGGAATTCTAATATTATCCAAATTGCCAAGATCGGAATGGTGGCTTTCCCTGTACGCGCCACCATTACCCAACCGATATCCAATACACTCAAACAAGCAATGACAAGATAGATCAATCGTTCCGACATTCTTTTAGAACATAGCGCCAAACCAGTTGAAATCGCAATAAGCAAGGAAAAAAGCATCCCTTGGGTAATATGCATTTTAAATACCGCATCCCCTGGTGGAGCTCCTACATAAGCAGGATCACTCATATGCGTTAACCCAAAATATTCGCTCCAGGAAAGTATTACAGTCATGAAAATTGACCATGCAAAAACCTTTACTGCTGTAATTCTGTGCTCTAGTTGTTGAAAGTGGGGTATCAACAACGGGATGAAAATCAATTTCTTATAACGATTCAGAAAATTAAATGCCTCTTGAGAAGAACCTGAAGTATGAAATATCCCGACAAACATTAATCCAAATAAAAACAGTGCAGTGATTACAATCGGGTTTTTGATGAGCGAACTGGCTGACTTCCAAAACTCTCTTGAGGTTATCGAAGTCAAGAAAACGAGGAAACCAAAAAAATTCACCCCCGCAACCGAGAAGGGGAGACAAGCCAGCATGCAATAAGTCAGAATTCTAACAATCTGGCTTGAAGAGGGTAATTTTTTAATAATATTTATCATTAAGACCACATTTTTGGTTCTGAGACCAACTTATAGATTTCGATTTTATTCAGAAAACATCGGCAATAAATTCAAACAATTCATACTGCATACTGGGTTTTATATTTTGCGTATATTACCAAATAATATCAAACTCTTTGTTATTCAAATGAATTATTCGAGCCAATCGATCCATGACTCCATAGGACAATAGAATACCTTGGCTTCCAAGCGCCAATCCCGCACAAAACTCCACGCCGGAGGTCTCAAATTGAAATTTTTTCGAGCGCGCCATCAGATTGAAATCTTTATCGAGTCGTATGAAATAATGATCAAACTGTACTTTCTTTCTTTGATAGTCTGGATCCTTTGTCACATGCTTCATCACCAGCTTTCCCAACAGGGGAGATTTTCTACGATGATGCACCACAGCCAGAGAAGTTTCTCCCCAATCAATCAGTTGAGAAGAACCCGAGAGCATTGCCCCGCCTAGGGGAGGGATAGTCAGCTTGGCGTGCTGTTTCTCTTCCCTTCCCAGACGTTCAAGCTTTCCTGTATATCGATAAACTTCCATGGGTTGTGTTGAATAGATCAGATAGAGCTCATCATTTTTGACATAAGGCATCCAGTTTTTCTCACGCTCTTGTCCTTGGGGAGAAGGAATGACCAAGGGATCCACCAGTGTGTCTCCATCTATCTTTGACAACACCATGGTATTGAAATATTTATTCCCCTCACGTCTTAATCCGCTGAATAATCCAAATAACTGGTGCTTCCAGTAAAACAGGCGACCATCCTCCAACCCATGAGTGGCTTCCCTACAATTATTACGAAAATCCAGATCGTTCAATTTGAAAATTGAACGCACGCTGAAATCCGGATAATAGCGCACTAACCAATTTTCACTGCTCAAAAATTCACAATCATCTCCTTGATAAGGAACCGGATCCAGAGCTCTGACCAGTACATCCCATCCCTCTTGACTGGCTACCAAGGAAGGATTACAGATAGCCAGGCTGGTTGGAACTTTGATATCGATAATTCTCGCTTCTTTGAACTGTTCTGTCAGTTTCATGATAACTATAAAACTCCAAGAAATACTATAGGGTGGACCTTGGATACTCAGTTCTACATAAGAAGACCGTCTTGGCGAAACTTCATGGCATTCCCCCCGTTTCTGCGTTTCTTTGCAGGATGGCGTCCACTGCCTGACGGGTTCCCAAAGGGGGTAGGGTAGAACGAGGCATCCTGTCCTCTGCCCAGTCCCGCTGCAAGCGTCCCAGTAATGCTTCCAATGCGCCACTCTGATCCACCTCAATGGCGTAGCCCCCATGCTTCTCGATCAAATCCATCAACTGGAGGTTCAGATGAACGAGGCCGATCACTGGCCGGTCCGCCCATAGGTAATCATAAAATTTTGAAGGGATGTACTCGGCACAATCGGCCGTATGACCATGGATCAACAATAGGCCATCCATTCGGTGCATTTCCTGCTGAATACGTTCCCGACCGGATAGCCCCGAGAGGGGATCCCGTTCCAGGCGCCCGTGTTCGAAGAAATATTTTTGTATTCCCAACCGTTGAATGGCCTCTCGACCTGCCCCATCAATGCTTCCTCCATAGCAATGAATTTCCATGTCCCCCGCCTGTTCCGGGCAGGATTGGGCAAAACGCGCAAAGGCTTCCACAAAAGGACGCAACGTACGCACCTCGGAGAGAGAACCAAAGTGCCCCAGACGCAAACGAGACCCTTTTTGATAGGTAGCCTTGACCTGAGGGGGTTCCGCCCCCGGCAATATCGCAAAACCACGTTTGTCCAATTGCGGATGACGTTTCAATGCGCTGGCCAGGGCCTGCTCGGTAAACCACCACGCCATATCCGCCTCGGTGCAAATCATCCCTTCCAGACGAGCCCAAAACCTGAGATTTCGGGTGGCAGGGGTCGTCCCTGGAAAAACCATGGGATCATGAACCTCGGCAATCCAACGAACTTTTGTCAACTTTTTCAACCAGTACCCCGCCCAGTGGGCCGAATAGGCGCCTCCTGTGGAGTAGATGAGTTCCGGTTGATACTGCCGAATCATTTTCCATCCCCGGTAGAGGGCGGCAGGAGTCCAGGACCACTGACTTTGCAACCCCATGACCAATCGTTCCAGGATAATGAATGGGGCCAGAAACAGTGAAGTCAACCCGGTAACCACGCGATAACGCCAACCCCGTCCCCATTTCAAGGCCAGTAAGTGACGCAGGTCAAAACGGAAGCCGGCGGGTCCCCAGGGAAGTAATTGTTCATGAACGAAATGCGAATCCCTGACTCCGGTAACCGCGCTGAGTACGACGGGTTCAATGCCTGCCTCCCTGAGGTGTGGGATCTTGTCCGTTATGGTCAGACTGGCCGCCCTTCCATCCATGTTAAACCCGTGGGAAAGAATCAACCAGCGGCGTATCGGCGATATTGTCATGCCTTGTCAATGGCGAATAAGGTTTGTGCCACCCTATCCCCGCTCACTTTCATTACGGTAAAGAACACCATGAATTCCCAGTTGTTTCAATTTTCGGTAAAGATGGGTCCGTTCCAGCCCGACCCGTTCAGCAACCCGAGAGATATTGCCTCGGGCATCTCTAAGATGGAATTCGAAATAGCCCTTCTCAAACTCGTCTCGAGCCTCACGCAGGGGCTTCTCGTACAAGGTTACCAAATCCCGAACCAATACGGCCCGTTGAATTTCATCGACCGTGTCAGGTTCTTCGCCGGGCTCACCTTCATAATCCGTGATAAATCGCTGGGCATCCTCAAAGGTGATTTCAAACCCGGAAGCCGTCAGTGCCAGGGTTCGTACTGCACTGGCCAGCATGGGTAAATTCCCAGGCCATCGTTGCTGCCGCAGGAGGTTGAGCGCCCCGCTGGTCAGAGTTCGAACAGGGATTTCTCCGGTTTCAATCATGCGGTTGAGAAAAGTGAGCGCAATTTCCGGAATGTCTTCCGCATGTTCACGCAACGCGGGAACGGCCAGGGACACTCCGCCCATCTGGGCCAAAAATGCGGCAGCCAGGTGTCCATTGTGAATCAATTCTCCTAGGGGCTGGGCACTGCCACAAATCAAGCGCAGGTGATAGCGCGATAATTTAGACATCAGTTGCATCAGGCCTTGCTGTTCTGCTGCTTTCAAGTGCGCCAGTTCAGCAATAAAGATAACCCCGCCCTGATAATCCTGCAAGGGCTGAAAAGGGTTTTCTACCAGCCAATGCATCTCCTCGGGGGCATACCAGAGCGCATTGGGTTTGAGTAGGTGGCGAGCGATCAATTCGATACCGCATCCTGGCTCCCCCATCAAAAACAGTGGAACCGCTTGGGAAGCAATTTGATCGAGACGTTGCCGTAACTCATTCATCACGGCAGAGCGGCCCAACTGATGACTGGACAAAGTCTGTTGGCGCACCTCTTTTCCGGCCTGCATGGCACGAACCACTGTAGACAGGAGTTTAGGCAGGGCAATGGGTTTCTCCAAAAAACCGTAGGCCCCCATCCGTGTTGCCTCCACGGCCATCTCCACGGTCGCATGTCCCGACATCATCACCACAGGCATGGTCAATTGTCCTGTGCTGGCCCATTCGCGCAACAAGGTCACCCCATCTTCCAGAGGCATCCAGATATCGAGCAACACCATATCAGGACGCTGGCGTTGCCTTAGTTCACGGGCTTCGCTGGCAGTTGCCGCCAACTGTACTTCATATCCTTCATCTCGCAAAATTTCCGAGAGTAATTCTCGAATGCCAATTTCATCGTCCACGATCAAGATCAAATTGCTCATCCCCGATTCCCCTTTCTCATGGGCAACCTGATCTCGATGGTTGCCCCTCCCGCAACACTGTTGAAAGCCCGAATACGACCATGGTGCTCTTCCACGATCTTCTTGACGATAGGCAACCCCAAGCCGGTTCCCTTGGACTTGGTCGTGATATAGGGTTCAAACACCCGTGCGACCACTTGTTCAGAAAACCCTTGTCCATTGTCAGATACGCTCAGTTTGGCCCATTCATCTTCCTGACCGGTGATCACCCTCACCCTGAAATCCTTTTGATCCCGCCCTTCATCCAGCGCATTCTGCAGCAAGTTATGGATAACCTGTCGCAATCGTGTGGTATCTCCCTGAATTTTTGGAAGGTCTGGGTCTAGTTGAGGGATGATATGCTCTCCTGCATTCTCGTACAACACCAGCACCTCCCGAATCAGTTCGTTGAGGGACAAACTCTCTTCCACCAAACGGGAGGCCTTGGCGTATTCACTAAAATCGTTGACCATGTTTTTGAGGGCGTCTACCTGATTGATGATGGTACGGGTAGAGCGTTTCAGCAACTCGGCGTCTCCTTCACTCAGACGATCCTGCAAGCGATGCTCCAACCGCTCCGCAGCCAGTTGGATGGGAGTCAAAGGGTTCTTTATTTCATGAGCCAGGCGGCGCGCCACTTCCCCCCAAGCCGCGTAACGTTGGGCTTGGACCATCTGGGTGATGTCGTCAAATACCAGAACCCAATCGCCGCCCAAACCTTCTGGCAAACGTGATCCCTTGAAATGAAGTTTGCGGTGCCCCAGTTCGCCATCGTACTCCGCATCCCCTTCCCATCCCTGGGCAAAAGAATCGGAAAAATTCCTTTCCAGAAAGTCGATGATGGGCAGCAGCGAGGGCGTTCGATAGCCCCATTCCTTTAAAGTGATTCCCTCCAATCCGGTCAATCCCAACATCTGCTGGGCACTGAAATTGGCGCTTTTGAGATGCAGGTGGGGATCCAGCACCAGCACGCCCGCAGAGAGGTTCGAGAGAATGTTTTCCTGGTAGATCTTGGCCTCGGTCAACCCCTGCTGATATCTCTGTCGAGCCAGTGACGCCTCCCGTAACTGATGGGTCATGGTATTGAAGGATGCCGTCAACACCCCCAGTTCATCATTGCTGCTGACCGGAGTCATGATGCTGAAATCCCCCGCGCCCACAGCTCGGGTACTGGCTGCCAGCGCATTGAGCGGCGCACCAAACCGTTCGGAAACCACAAAAGCCAGGACGATGGCCGTCAACAAAGTCAGCAGCAAGACCAGGGAAAGATTCAGTCGGTACAAGTTTTTCAGGCCATGGCGCGCCAAGAGAAGTTCCTGATACCCCCGCCAGGCAGCTTCCACCTGATCTGCATTGCTCGCCAACTCTTTGGAAACAGGCTGCAGCAATTGCAATACCCTGAAATCCTCAGTGAAGGAAATCCGGTTGACGGGTACCAGTACGCGCAGAAATACCCCCTTGCCCGGCAAATTCTCCACCATTCGATAAGGGCGCTGGGCGCGAATCTGATGGCTGATGTTTCCCGTCAGGGTCAACCCCTCAGGGATCAAGGCATCATTGCGAGCGCTGGAAAAAGCCAGCACCGTCCCATTTTTTGAGAGCAAGGTGGCCTCCTGAACACCAAACTGCTCACGCAATTGCTGCAGGAGAGAAAATTCATCCAGGGCAGTCGCATCGGCCAGCACCGAGGACATCGTCGTCGCTTTGTGAACCAGATCATCCAGCAGGCTATCGAAGGCCGTGCGTCCCAAACCCAAGCCGGCCGTCAAGGCTTTATCCACATTCACATCAAACCAGGATTCAATACTACTCGACAGAAACCGGACGGAAACACCGTAAACCAAGGTTCCGGGCAGGACGGCCATGCCCACCAACAACAATACCAGTTTGAAAGTCAGTTTCGAACCGAAGACCTGTTGTCGCCACTTGCGATAGAGCATGACCAATTGATAGGCAATCAACCCCATCAACGACAAGGCCACGGCGGCCCCCCCCATAAGCAGTCTGGGATAATCTGCCGCAAACAGGGTGGTATTCGCAGTCGCTACAGATAAAATGACCAGAAAGGTCGTAGCGCCACCGAAGATCGGCAGGAGAAACCACAGGGAACGCATTCCCAGAAGGGCAGGGATCCGTTTCAAGGGGCGAACATCCATTCCCGGTTCGGTGAGGTCAAGGTCCAATCCCCGGAATATAACGCATCCAATTGAAAAGGTTTAGGCAAATGCGAAGTATCCAGTTCGATATGAAGTTGTGCCTGATACTGCTCGCCTTTGCCAAGCGGCATCTGACTGTGGACAGGAACGGCTTTGACGGTTTCCAGTGCTTGCAAGGCCTCGTCCAGGGAGGAAAAATTCAGGTAGAGGCCACCGATGGAATAACGATACCCACGAGTCAATGGGTTGTAACTCAAACGCCGTTCCTGGTGCCAAGTCAGTACTTGACGATTGAACCAGTACCAACGGGGTTGGATCAGACTGAGATCAAGGCTGAACGTCAGAGGAATCCCCCGTTCCACGGCTTCTTTCAAAGCCGAGGTCAAATTGATCATAAAGTTTGTCGTCAGCGAGACGTTTGCCGAATCGATCCACTGCACCTCTGCATTCTGGATATCGATACCTTCGGCGTGGGCTAAAAAAACCCATAAAAGCGAAGAAAATGCTAAAAAACGCCTAAAATTTCTGGAGAACAGCATAGAAAAAGCCATCATGAATATCGTCTGGCAGCAATTGTCCATTTTCCAAGCGAGGGACGGATCCTGTTTCGTCCATTTTTTGCATCATCTCGTTATTTTGTCTCAAAGTCCCTTCCTTGACCCCTTCCGTTCCTTCAAGAAAACGTTGAATCACCGCACCATTTTCTTCCTGGAACAGAGAACAGGTGGCATAGACTAGGCGTCCCCCTTTTTTCAGGGTGGGCCACAATTGAGTCAACAAATTCAACTGACGCTGGGCCAAGGCAGGGATGTCTTCTTCGCGCCGCAACCATTTGATGTCCGGATGGCGTCTGACGACCCCCGAACCACTGCAGGGGACATCGAGCAGAATGCGGTCGAAAGGTTGTCCGTCCCACCACAGATCGGTTCGGGTCGCATCCGCGCACCGGACTTCGGCCGTCAGGTGCAGGCGTTGTAAATCAGCCTGCATTTTCTTGACACGACCCGGTTCGATATCCAGGGCCAATAACCCCCCCAATCCATTTCCTCTTTCCAGCATATGGGCCGTCTTGCCCCCAGGTGCCGCACAGGCATCCAGCACCCGTTGTCCGGAATGGAGCCCCATGAGATGGGCCGCCCATTGCGCACCGGCATCCTGGACAGAAACCGCTCCCTGTTCAAACCCCGGTAACTGGCTCACGGCTTGAGGGGTTTCGAGTACCAACCCCTCCTGACCGACGGGTCGAGAAGCCAAGCCGACCCCCTGCAAACGTGCCTGATATTGGACCACACTGTTGAATCGACGATTGACCCGCAACGTCATGGGCGGACGTTGTTGTGCTTGCTGCAATAAGGCTTCCCAATGCGCCGGGTGATCCTGCTGCAGGCGTGTGATCCACCAGTCAGGATGAGAATAGCGGCCTTCCAGCGATTCATGGGCGTCTGCCATCAGTACTTCCTTCTGGCGCAGCAGATTCCTCAGTACCCCATTGACAAAGCCCCGGGCCGCAGTCAATCCCAACGCACCTGCCGTTTCAACCGCATGACTGACCACGGCATGGGGTGCCGTGCGCGTATGCAGCAATTGATAGGCTGCCACCATCAGCAATAACCGCGCAGCCATCTCCGGTTCACCCTTTTGAAACAAGGGGGCCAATACCAGTTCCAGTTCCGTCTTGAAACGCAGGACTCCGTAGGCGCAATCCTGCAACGATGCCCGCTGGTGGTCCGACAATATCCCCCTGGCGGCTTTGCGCGCCTCGGTCAAGGCGTGGTCAAGATTCTTCCCAGCCAGTACCTGACTCAAGGCAAAAATGGAAAGTCGTTGTATTTCAATCATACTTTACCCCATTTCTCACCGACTTTCATGGCATTTCCGCGCAAGAATTCCTGTGCGGATAAAATCTTTCCTCCGGCTCGTTGCAGACTGGTCACCCGCAACAGACCTTCTCCACAAACCACCTTGATGCCACTGTGATCGAGGTGACACAGGGTACCAGGCGGATCGTTCCTCAATGAGAGGGGCTTTTCTTCGATTTCGGCTTCCCACAGACGCAACATTTCCTCGCCAGACCAGGTTCTGGCCACGGGTCCTGTAACGAATGTGCGGATTTTTCTGTCAATTTCCGTAGCCGAAGACTCCCAGTGAATTTCTGCCTCTTCCTTGCGAATCTTATCGGCATAAGTCACCCCAAAGATAGGCTGAGGTTGGGCATGACGCTGCAGATAGTCCAGTTGATCCAGCCCCTCGATCAATGTTTTGGCTCCCAACTTCGCCAATCGATCATGAAGAGACTGGCCTGTTTCCCGACTCTCAATGGGGCAGGAATGCTGCAAAAGGACGGGACCTGTATCCAACCCCGTCTCCATCTGCATGAGGCTGATCCCTGTTTCCCGATCTCCCGCCAGCAACGCGCGCTGAATGGGGGCGGCCCCTCGCCAACGGGGCAAGAGGGAGGCATGAACATTGATGGCACCAAAAGGCGCCAAAGTGAGCAGGGCAGGGGGGAGTATCATGCCGTAGGCCACCACCACCCATACTTCGGACGGCCATTTCGCCAAACCGGTCACGAGCTCCGGATCTTTCAGGGAATACGGTTGCAACACAGGCAGTTGGGCGGCTCTGGCACACTGTTTGACTGGACTTTCCTGTACCTTCTGTCCCCGTCCGGCGGGTCGATCCGGTTGAGTCAACACCGCCAGTACCTGATGATCGGAAGATAAGAGCGCCTCCAGGGAAGTGGCGGAAAAATCAGGAGTTCCGGCAAATATGAGGCGCATCAGAGCGTTTCTCGAAGACGTTTACGCAATTTTGCCTTGATCCGATTCTGCTTGAGCAGTGACAGATAATCCACAAAAACCTTTCCCTCCAGATGGTCCATCTCGTGCTGCAGACAGGTGGCCATCAGGCCTTCCGCTTCCAACGCAAAAGTTTTTCCTTCCAGATCCCATGCTTCCACGACCACGCGGTCCGCTCGAGTCACCTTGTCATAAATACCCGGCACGGACAGGCACCCTTCCTCGTGTTCGCGCTGTCCCTTCTGCTGGATCAGACGAGGATTGATGAACACTTCGGGATTATTTTGTTCCTTGGAAATATCCAGCACGATGACACGCAGGTGGACATCCACTTGTGTGGCCGCCAAACCGATACCCACGGCAGCCTTCATGGTTTCAATCATGTCCTGTACCAAACAACGTATATATTCGTCGACCTCACGCACAGGTTTGGCTTTTTTGTATAAACGGGTATCCGGATAACGAAGAATGGGGAGAAGGGCCATGAAAGGTGAGTATAAGATCAGTTTAAAATTTTGTAACGTCTTATTATAACGGGCATCTGCTCTCAATGGTGCCCTCTTGCCATGGTTCCACTCCCTGACGTCCCATCAGACACTCTGAAGTTCTGGCTGAGCCAGGAACATCATCATTATCTCCGACCAGAGGATCGCGATTTTCCCGCACCTCTGAAGGAAATCAATTCCGCACCTGTCCATCTCTATCTGACCGGACATCTGTCTCTGCTTCAACGCCCCATGCTGGCCATCGTTGGAAGCCGCCGTGCCAGTACTCAAGGAATCTTGAATGCCACTGCCTTCGCTCGTGCCCTGTCTCAAGAGGGCTTGACCATCATCAGCGGCTTGGCGATCGGCATCGACGCCGCTGCTCACAGGGGAGCAATGGAAGGAAACGGCCAAACTGTGGCTGTAATGGCGACCGGCATAGACCGTCTCTATCCCTCTGACAATCAGGCACTGGCGCAACAAATTGCCAAACAGGGGTTGATCTTGAGTGAATTTGACTTCGGAACCCCAGCCCGTCCCTGGCACTTTCCCCATCGTAATCGTCTGATTGCCCATTTATCCCTGGGGTGCCTGGTGGTGGAAGCCACTCTGGACAGCGGTTCCCTCATTACCGCCCAGTTGGCTCTGGACCAAGGAAAAGAAGTCTTTGCCATCCCTGGCTCCATTCATAATCCACTCTCGCGGGGGTGTCACCAACTGATTCGAGAAGGGGCCAAATTGGTGGAAAATATCGCTGACATCCTGAACGAACTACCGGAACCCAATGGCAAAACCGGTGAAAATCCTGCGTCCCCTCAAGAAAATTTTCCACTGGAATCCACTCATCCAACCTTTCCCTCGGTAGAATGTCTGCGCTTGTGGCAGAATATGGGGGAGTTACCGATGACTCTCGACGGGTTGGCAAAACAGTCCAACTTGACGGTGAGTCAAGTAGCGCTCATGCTAACCTCACTTGAATTGGCAGGCCATGTGGCTTGGATTTCTGGAGGACGGGTTCAGCGCCTGGTTCACTCCCCTCCAGGCTTTCCTTGACCGACCCGATGATGGGCGTTTATACGCGAGGGCACCGTTTATGGTGGACATCCTGATATTTGTTTATGAAAATTTCTTTGGTAGCGGCATTTATCCGGCTCATTCTGTGCTCGTCAACCGTCTTTATGCGGCTGGTTTTGAAGAAGGGGCTGTGAGTGGAACCTTGGCTTGGCTGGATAGTCTGGGGCAGAATGGCGAGGTTCTTCCTTCCAGTCTGACTTCCTCCTCCGTCGGCACAGAGTGGCAGTCAACCCCCGCCCAACGTTTTTTGGTAGAACACGAATTGGAGCGTTTGGGACAGGAAGGCTGGGATTTTCTTGCCTTTCTGGAAAACGCCAAGGTATTGTCGGCGGCCCAACGTGAACTGATATTGGGAGGATTGATGGCACTGGATCTGGACGAAGATGAGCCCGACCTGGATCGCCTCAAACTGATGGCATTGATGGTCCTCTGGCGCCAGGGTCGTCCCTGGGATGCGCTACTGATCGAAGAATTGATTTATTTCCAGGATTCCCTGGTCCATTGAGTGATTGACTGTGTCAAAAAAACTACTAATTGTTGAATCTCCCTCCAAAGCCAAGACCCTGAAAAAATATCTGGGTCCGGATTTTGAAATCCTCGCCTCCTATGGCCATGTGCGTGACCTCATCCCAAAGTCCGGCGCGGTGGATCCAAATAATAATTTTTACATGAAATATCAGTTGGTTGAACGAAATAAAAAACATGTGGATGCCATTCTTCGGGCAGTCAAGTCGGCAGATCATATTTTCCTGGCCACTGACCCGGATCGCGAAGGAGAAGCCATTGCCTGGCATCTGGTGGAAATTCTTCAGCCTCAGTTGGAAGGAAAACCTTTCGAACGGGTCGTCTTTTATGAAATCACTCAAAAGGCCATTCAGGAAGCGGTGGCTCATCCTCGCGCCCTGTCACTACCTCTGGTTAATGCACAGCAAGCCCGCCGCGCTCTGGACTACCTGGTAGGCTTCAACCTTTCTCCCTTATTGTGGAAAAAAATTCGCCGTGGATTGTCGGCAGGACGGGTACAAAGTCCAGCTCTACGCCTGATCGTGGAACGCGAGCAACAAATCACCGCCTTTCGTCAGGAAGAATACTGGACCCTTCATCTGGAAAGCCGCAAAGAAGCGCAGCCATTTCAGGCACGTCTGGTGCAATGGGCGGGAGAAAAATTGCAGACGCTCAGCATCACCTCTGAAGACCAGCAACTTTCCTGGCTGGAATCTTTAAAAGATCAGCCAGCTCAGGTCCGCACTGTGGAGCGGAAACAACGACAACGTCATCCGGCCGCCCCTTTCACTACCTCGACCCTGCAACAGGAATCAGTGCGCAAGTTGGGCTTCACCACCGACCGCACCATGAAAATGGCACAGCAACTGTACGAAGGGATTGATATCGGGAGCGGGGCCGTTGGTTTGATCTCTTACATGAGAACCGATTCGGTACAACTTTCCCAGGAAGCACTCACAGATATTCGAAACCACATCCAAACAAATTTTGCGGCGGAATTTTTGCCTGGGAAACCGGTTTTCTACGCCAACAAAAGCAAAAATGCCCAAGAGGCCCATGAGGCCATTCGCCCCACCTCCATCGCACGCACTCCGGAAAGCCTGCGCGAATATCTTGCGCCCGATCAATTCCGTCTCTATGAAATGATCTGGAAACGCACGGTGGCCAGTCAGATGACCTCCGCTCAGTTCGATACGGTCAGTGTGGATATTTCCGTCGGCACTCAGGCCCTGTTTCGAGCCACGGGGCAAACCATGACCTTTGCCGGATTCATCGTGGTTTATCGTGAAGATGTGGATGAAGCTCCCGCTGCACACACAGAAGGCGATGAAACCGATCGTCGTCTTCCCCCCCTCGAGGAAGGAGAAATGCTGCCCGTGGAACGCTTATGGGGAGAACAGCATCACACCCAACCCCCCCCACGGTACACAGAAGCCAGTTTGGTCAAAGCGTTGGAGGAATTCGGGATTGGCCGTCCTTCCACTTACGCCAGCATCATCAGCACCTTGATCCAGCGCGAATATGTCACCCTCGATAAAAAGCGTTTCATGCCCACGGACGTGGGAGAAGTGGTCAATCGCTTTCTGACCGAACATTTTGCGCGCTATGTGGACTATGATTTCACGGCCCGTCTCGAGGATCAACTGGATCAAATCTCCGAAGGACAGTTGGATTGGATTCCTGTACTGGATCAATTCTGGAAAGATTTTTCTGCTCAATTGGAAGAAAAATCTTCCGTATCCCGGGCAGAAATCACGCAGGAACTCTTGGAGGAAGTTTGTCCGAAATGTGGCAAACCGCTCACCGTACGTCTAGGAAAACGAGGAAAGTTTGTGGGCTGTAGTGGCTATCCCGACTGCGATTTCACTCGAAATCGTGAAGGAACCCCTTCCCTTGAGGCACCGACTTCCGTAGGCATGGATCCAGAGTCCCAACGACCCATCTTGCTGATGAATGGTCCTTATGGACCCTACGTACAATTGGGAGAATCTGGAGAAGCAGGGAAAAAACCCAAACGGGTTTCACTTCCCAAAGGTTTACTGCCTGCTCAGGTCACCCCGGACATTGCGCTAAAACTCATTCAATTACCTCGTACCCTGGGCATTCATCCCGTCACCGAGAAACCCGTGATCGTCAATATAGGCCGTTTTGGTCCTTACATTCAGAATGATACAGATTTTCGTTCCATCCCGAAAACCGATTCACTATTCGAGATTACTCTGGAACGTGCCACTGCTATATTGGCCGAACCAAAATCTCCGGCCCGGGCTGCTACTTCTGGAGGATTATTGCGCACTCTAGGCGAACATCCCAAGGATCATCAACCCATTGAACTCTTCACGGGAAAATATGGCCCCTACGTCAAACATGGAAAACTGAACGTGACCGTTCCAGCAGATATGGCGGTGGATCAATTGACCCTGGATGATGCTCTGGATCTGATTGCGGCCAAATTGGCCAACGCCCCGGACAAACCAGAACCCCCCCCCGTCAATGGGAATGTTCTGACTATTCCCTCAAAAGCCACTCCACGACCGAGCAAAGCTGCACCTGGCAACAAAAAACCACGTTCTTCTTCTCCCTCATCCCAGGGACCCGGGAACCCCCGTGGAACTCGCATGCGTAAATCCTCTCCCCGTAAAACCCCGGTGTAGTTTTCATGTGGTCGGTGCTCATTCCCACATGGAACAATCTGGCATTATTGAAACAGTGCCTGTCTTATCTGGAAAAATACACCCGGTTTCCCTATGAGGTGATCCTGCATATCAACGAGGGCAGGGATGGAACCTTGGAATGGGTTCAAGAGCAGGGCATTGCTCATACCCATTCCACAGAAAACATCGGAATTTGTCAGGCCATCAACCAGATTGCGGAATTGGCAAACTATCCCTATCTGGTCTACCTGAACGATGATATGGTTTGTCTGCCCCAGTGGGATGTGGAACTTCAAAACCGCATTCAGTCACTGAATACCGAGGCCTTTATGATTTCCGGGACCATGATCGAACCGGTGGCTTCCGGTAATGCCTGTGCCATCGTGGCAGATTACGGTCGAGATCCGGAATCCTTTCGCGCTCAGGATCTTATTCGGGATCTTCCCCAACTCGTGATTCCGGATTGGTACGGGGCAACGTGGCCTCCAACGGTCGTTCATCGAAATTGGTGGAAAAAAGTAGGGGGATATAGCCTGGAATTTTCCCCTGGAATGAGCAGCGATAATGATTTTTCCATGAAAATGTGGCAAGCCGGTTGCCGTATCTTCCTTGGAGTCGGAACCGCCCGGGTATATCACTTCATGTCCCGCTCAACGGGAAAAGTCAAAAAAAACGATGGGCGCAGACAGTTTCTCAAAAAATGGGGAGTGACCCAATCCACTTTTGACCGTCATTTTTTGCGTCGTGGGTTACCCGCCATCACACCGCGCCTTCCTGAACCCTCACCCAGTCCGAGGTATTTTCTGGACCGGGCAAGAAGTTGGCTGAAATCCTTGGGTTGACCCCTCAAATATCGATATTGGTAACTCCCAGCGCATTATTTTCGATAAATTGTCGGCGCGGTTCCACCTCATCTCCCATGAGAGTGGTAAAGATTTCATCGGCTCGAATGGCATCCTCGATCTGAACCCGGAGCAAGCGGCGGGATTCCGGATTCATCGTGGTTTCCCATAACTGGTCCGGGTTCATCTCGCCCAGCCCTTTGTAGCGTTGCAAGGAAATTCCTCGCCGGGCTTCATCCAAAAGCCAGCGAAGGGCTTCCGGAAAACTTTTGATGGCCATTCCTTTTTCCCCACGCCGAACCATCGCACCCGCTTTGACCAATCCTTGAAACAGATGAGCCACCGCTTTGATTCTTTCATAATCTCCGGAAGTCAGAAACTCGGAATCCATGAAGGATGCATGAACGACTCCGTGATCTGTCTTCAAGATACGTAGACGGAAATTGCCCGTTAGATCGTCCACCTCGTGCTGGAGCGTGATCGCCCCATGACTTTCTCCTTCCTGACGCACCGAGAGGATATCGTTCAGGCGTTGGGCGACACCTTCTGCTTCCTGCTCCGTTTCCAACGTCACTTCAGGAACCTCGAGAAGGGCTTCCAGAACCTCCTTGGGAATGACCCGCCCAAGACGCCGGATGACAGCCTCCGCCAGAAGGTATTCCCGTGCGATGCTACCCAATGCTTCGGTACTGACCACGCATTCGCCAGAACGGATCTCAGAGCCTTGCAGAGCCAATCCAAGGAGGTATTGATTCAATTCGTGGTCATCTTTCAAATATTGTTCCGTTTTTCCCTGTTTGACCTTGTACAACGGCGGCTGGGCAATGTAAATATGCCCGCGTTCCACCAACTCGCGCATCTGACGATAGAAAAAAGTCAGCAGCAGGGTACGAATGTGGGATCCATCCACGTCCGCATCGGTCATGATGATGATGCGGTGATAGCGCACTTTTTCAGGAGAATATTCGTCTTTTCCGATTCCTGTTCCCAACGCAGTGATCAACGTCACAATTTCCTGAGAGGACACCAATTTGTCGAAGCGCGCCCGCTCCACATTCAAAATTTTTCCCTTGAGGGGAAGAATGGCCTGAAAACGTCGATCTCTTCCCTGTTTGGCAGAGCCCCCGGCAGAGTCCCCTTCCACCAGGTAAATTTCACATTGTGCCGGGTCCTTTTCCTGGCAATCCGCCAGTTTCCCAGGCAGTCCAAGACCGTCCAGTGCTCCCTTGCGCCGTGTCAATTCCCTGGCTTTTCGAGCGGCTTCCCGAGCGCGCGCAGCATCGATTATCTTTCCCACAATAATGCGTGCTTCTGCTGGTTTTTCAAGAAGAAAACTACGCATTTGCTCCGACACTACCTCTTCAACCGCAGGTCGCACTTCCGAAGAAACCAGTTTTTCCTTGGTTTGAGACGAAAATTTTGGATCAGGTACCTTGACGGACAAGACACAGGTCAGCCCTTCGCGCATATCATCGCCTGTGGTTTCCACCTTGGCCTTGCGTGCCAGTTCGTTCTCCTCGATGAACTGATTGAGGGTGCGGGTCATAGCCGCCCGCAGTGCGGTCAAATGGGTCCCACCATCTCTCTGAGGAATGTTGTTGGTAAAACAGAGTACATTTTCCTGATAGGATTCATTCCATTGCATGGCCACTTCCACGCTGATGCCTTCTTTTTCACCCACTGAATGGAATACGGTGGGATGAAGCACAGTTCGGGTACGATTCAGATACTCGACAAAACCCCTTACGCCGCCGCTGAAGGAGAAGTTTTCTTCTTGACCATGGCGCAGATCCTTCAAAAAAATGGAGACCCCGTTATTGAGGAACGAAAGTTCGCGCAAACGGCGCGCCAATATGTCGTAATGAAATTCTATGACCCCAAAAGTCAGCGGGCTGGGAAGAAAGTGAATCTCTGTTCCACGTTTCGGGGAGTCACCCACCGTTGCCAGAGGAGACACCGGATCACCTCCCCTAAATTCCATAAAATGGCGTTTTCCATCTCGAAAAATGGTCAATTTCAACCAGGTGGATAACGCATTGACAACCGATACACCCACTCCATGCAAACCGCCAGAGATTTTGTAACTGTTGCTGTCGAACTTTCCACCGGCATGCAGCACCGTCATGATGACCTCAGCCGCGGAACGCCCTTCTTCAGGATGAATATCTGTGGGAATCCCCCGCCCGTTATCTGTGACCGTAATGGAATTGTCCATGTGAATGATCACCTGGATTTCGTCACAATGACCGGCCAATGCCTCATCGATGGCATTATCCAAAACTTCAAATACCATATGGTGAAGACCGGTTCCGTCGCTCGTATCCCCGATATACATTCCAGGACGTTTGCGAACGGCCTCTAACCCCTTGAGCACCTTGATATTTTCAGAAGTGTATTGATTTTTTTCCTGAGTATTCTGTTCCACGTATATTTTCCTGCAGTCGTAGGTCGAAAAATTGAAAAGGTTCAAATTCTCATGGGCATAACAACATATTTAAACTGGAGTTCTGCAGAAGGAAGTGTGATCAACATACTGCTTCCTGTTTCTCCGAAAGAGCAGGTTACCTGATCCACGCTCAAATGTTGGAGTACTTCCAATAAGTAATTGATATTAAAACCTATATCCAAAGGCTCCTGGGAATATTCCACTTCAAGTTCTTCATGGGCCTCTTCCTGTTCACTGTTGGAACAAATGATGGCCAAATTTCCCTGAGTGAGCAGGAACCGTACCCCCCGCACCTTGTCGTTGGACAGAATGGAAGCACGTTGCAAGCCCTGCAACAAGGAAAGTCGAGAAATGGTGAAATGCCGATAGTGCGTCGTCGGTATAACCCTTTGATAATCAGGATACTTTCCTTCAATGACTTTGGTAAGAAATTCGGTTTTAGAAAACCTGAATTCCACCTGAGTGGAATGAAAAATCAACTCTACAGGTTCATCATTGGGTTGCAACAACTTGATCAATTCACTGACTGACCTCCGTGGCAGGATGGCTTCAACTTTGTCAAAGGACTGATCCATCTGATGGGTTGTGTAAGCCATTCGATGACCATCAGTAGCTACCGCAGTGACCTGGTTATCCTCAATAGCCAGATAAGTTCCATTCAAATAAAAACGAACATCCTGCTGAGCCACGGCATATTGTACTCGTTCCAGAAGGCTTTTGAGGAGTTTTTGGGTCAGGATAATGCGTTTTCCTTCATCCTGTGCACGAGCCATGCTGGGAAAAACCACTCCCTCCTGAGTTAACAGGTTGAACCGGCTTTTCCCTGAGCGAATCACCATTTTACCCGCACGTTGATCCAGCGTCAGAAGGCTGTTTTCAGGAAGACTGCGCACGATGTCATGCAGTTTTCGAGCAGAAACCAGAATAGAACCGGGTTCACTGATCTGTTCCGCAGGAGAACGGGTTTTCACCTGAATTTCCAAATCGGTTCCATGAACCTGTAATTGGTTCTCGAAGGTATCCATCAGGACATTATTCAAAATTGCCATGGTTTGGCGTCGCTCAACAATGCTGAGCAAGGGTTGCAAAATCGTAAGAAGGTTTTCTCTTACTATTACTATAGTTGTCATATATCTCTCTTTAATAGTTAATGATAAGAGTAGGCAAAATATCGGGAAAACTCACTAATAACAATAAAAAACATATAGATGAAGTGTTTCAAAGGATGTTGATAAACCATTTTTTTATTGAATTGCTTTGTGGATAACTCAAGAAATTCAAGAAAAAAATAAGTTATCCACAAATTACCCTCAGTTTTTCCCTGGGTTATACCGTACTTATTCCGGGTTATCCATTAAGAATACTGTTCAAAGCTTCGAAATCGCGTTGGGTTGTTTGATCGCTGCCGCAGAGTTCCTGGATTTTTCTACAGGCATGGAGCACTGTGGTGTGGTCTCGTCCTCCAAAGGACTCGCCGATGTCAGGCAGACTGAGACTGGTAATTTCCTTGGCCAGGGCCATCGCCATTTGTCGAGGTCGTGCAAGATTACGGGTGCGTTTTTTAGAAAACATGTCACTGACTTTGATCTTGTAGTAGTCTGCAACGGTTTTTTGAATGTTTTCAATGGAAATTTGCCGATGTTGCAGTGCTAAAACATCTTTTAAGGCTTCTCGTGCAGAAATGACGCTGATGGATTCATTCCGAAAACGTGCATAGGCGACCACGCGTTTCAAGGCTCCTTCCAGTTCTCGTACATTTGAGCGAATGTGCTTGGCGATGAAAAAAGCGACGGATTCCTCAAGGATGATGGATTCCTTTTGTGCTTTACTGATCAGAATGGCTACCCTCATCTCCAGTTCAGGAGGTTCTATGGCAACAGTCAGCCCCCAGCCAAAACGCGAAATGAGCCGAGGTTCCATGCCCGATATTTCTTTTGGAAAACTGTCGCAAGTGATGATTATTTGTCTGTGTGATTCAACTAATGCATTGAATGCGAAGAAAAATTCTTCTTGTGTTCGAGTTTTGTTCCCAAAGAACTGGATATCGTCAATCATCAACAGATCCAGGGTGTGGTAATACTGTTTGAAACTGTCAAAGGATTTATGTTGATAGGCACGGACCACATCAGAGACATACTTTTCTGAATGGATATATCGAACCTTGGCTTGTGGATTCCGTTCCAGAATATTATTCCCAATCGCTTGAATTAAGTGCGTTTTTCCAAGACCTACGCCTCCATAAACGAAGAGGGGGTTATAGGCTTTACCTGGATTTTCTGCGACCTGAAGCGCTGCAGCACGAGCCAACTGGTTGGCTTTTCCACTGACAAAATTATCAAAGTTGAAGGTTCGATTGAGTTGAGAGCGTTCTGCTGGATTGGGTTGAAGTACTGTTCTAGCCAGCGTGTCTTGTGAATGTGTGTCGGGAGGAGGTGAAGTATTCTCAGGGAGAATCGTGCTATTCTCCTTCTGTTGCAAAATCACGGAGTCTAACCCTTGCTCTCGAGCCAGTTCGTCGATACGTTGAAAATAACGTTCCTTGACCCACTGCAGGATGAAGCGATTGGGGGCAATCAGGATAACCTGGTTATTTTCGATTACCTCTGAGAGAGGTTTTATCCAAGTGTTAAATTGGGATTCTGTGTATTCTGCTTGAAGATTCAGCAGAGTTTGTTGCCATCGTTCTGAAGCCGGGGAAATAGACACAGTATGGGGGTACCTTACGAGCAGGAGGGTAGGGTGAAAACGATTGTTTACCCTACATTCTACCCCAGTCCAAACTAAGTTATTCACCGTTAGATAAGGGTGCATGTGGATATTTTTTTCTTGACATAACCCTATGTTTTGAGGTGTAATCATGGGTTCATTAGTGAAGTCTAGGAAAATGTCATGAAACGTACTTATCAACCATCGGTTACCAAACGAAAGCGCACTCATGGTTTTCTCGTGCGAATGAAGACTCGCGGAGGCCGTGCAATTATCAGAGCACGTCGTGCGCAGGGTCGTACTCGCTTGGCTGTTTGAACTTGGTTTTAAAAAAATCATTCGGTTGATCACCCTTTCCGGGCGGGCTGATTTTGAGGCAGTTTTTTCCCTGAGAATCACTCGCTCGACTCACCACTTTAGGATACTTGTCAAACCTAACGAAAGTGAGGATTTGCGCTTTGGTCAAGTCGTGGGTCGTAAAATATGTCGGCGTGCAGTCGGTCGAAACTATATGAGACGATTTTGCCGCGAATGGGTGAGAAAGCATTTAACGCAATTGAGTGGTCTTGATGTGGTTTTGGTTCATAGAAAAATCTTTACCCATGAAGATCGAACCTACCTTTATGGGGAATTGGAATGCTTGACGGATTTCAGTCATAAATGTCGCGATTCTTACAGTTCCTCATCCGCTCGTATCAACTCTGCTTAAGCCCTTTTCTGGGCCGTTCTTGTCGTTTTTATCCCACTTGCTCTCAATACGCTCACGATGCCATTCTTCGGCATGGGTCTGTGCATGGTATCGGCTTGGCGGCAAAACGTTTGTGCAAATGTCACCCCTGGAATCCCGGGGGATACGATCCCGTTCCGTGAGAGTCCTATGAAACTGCAACGAATCATCCCTTTGATCATCTTTACTCTATCCAGTTTTATGCTATGGGACGCTTGGCAAGTCTCACAAGGAAAAAATCCGGTGGCTGGGATGAGTTCCATTTCTGCGTCTAATGCCCCCATTGGAGCAACTTCTGGAACGTCCTCTTCCCCAAATTCTGTTCCTGCTGCCCCCGCAGTTTCATCGTCAGGTGCGGTGGTCGGAACTTCGGATTTGACTCATGGCCAGAGAATTTTAGTTCATACCGATTTGTTCGATGCAGATATTGATACGGTGGGCGCAGACTTGCGCAGTTTGAAATTGAACCATCATCTCTCTGCTGAAAATGAACATCGTCCCGTAGACTTATTCGAGGATCATTCAAATTTGATCTATGTTGCCCAGAGTGGTTTGCTGGGAGATCATCTGCCGAACCATACTTCGGTTTACCAGTCCGCAGTGACGAATTATTCTCTGGAACCTGGTGAGGAAGATATTTCAGTGCCTCTGACCACCGAAGTTCCGGGTTTGGTTTCTGTGACAAAAATTTATCACTTCAAACGAGGAAGTTATGTCATTGGTGTTGAAACCAGGGTAAAAAATCTATCCTCGACTCCCCTGTCTCCCTCAGCTTACTTTCAGTTTTTACGGGTTTCCAAGGCGCCCCCCGGTGATCCTCGTTTTGTCAGCACCTACACAGGACCTGCGGTTTATACTCAAGCCACAAAATTCCAAAAAATTTCTTTTTCCGATATTGAAAAAGGAAAGAAGGATTATCCTGTTAATGCCAATGATGGCTGGCTTGCCATGCTTCAACATTATTTCGTCTCTGCCTGGCTACCACCCAGCGGTGTTCCGCGCGAATTCTTTACACGTAAGGTTGGTAATGACTTGTACACCGCTGGGGTTATTCTTCCCATGGGAACAATTCAGCCACAAGGAAGCGCTGATGTATCCGTTCCTCTTTATGCTGGACCTCAGGAGGGAGCGAAACTCAAGTCCCTCGCACCTGGTCTGGATTTGACCATTGACTATGGATGGCTGACCATCATCGCCATGCCCATGTTTCAATTTCTATCCTGGATTCATGGTTTGGTAGGAAATTGGGGAGTGGCCATCATTTTACTGACGGTGACTATTAAATTAGCTTTTTTCCCACTTTCTGCGGCAAGTTACAAATCCATGGCTAAAATGCGCGTGGTTCAGCCAAAAATGGAAAGGATCCGGCAACAGTATGCGGATGATAAGGGGCGTATGAATCAGGCCATGATGGAGTTGTATAAAACCGAGAAAATAAACCCATTGGGCGGGTGTTTGCCCATGGTGGTCCAGATCCCTGTTTTTATATCTCTTTATTGGGTATTGCTGGGGGCAGTGGAATTGCGACATGCGCCTTTCTTTGCATGGATTCATGATTTGTCAGCCCCTGACCCTTTTTATATTCTTCCGCTGATCATGACGGCTTCCATGTTTTTGCAACAGCGTATGAGTCCCAAGCCGGCAGATCCCGTACAAGCAAAGGTAATGCAGTTCATGCCCCTAGCCTTTAGTTTCATGTTCTTTTTCTTTCCTGCTGGTTTGGTACTTTACTGGGTTGTCAATAATCTCTTGTCTATTGCCCAGCAATGGCAGATTACCCGTATGATGGGTGATGGAGTCAAGTCCTGACATTATCGTTGCTCAAGCAACTGCCCCGATTCCCTCTGGAGTCGGGGTGTTGCGTATTTCTGGCCGATCCATGGAGGAATTGGTCAGGTCTTTGACTGGAAAAGGTTATCCTGCAGCGCGTCAAGCCTCTCTACGTTCATTTTATAATCGTTTGGGAGAGGTCATTGATCATGGCCTCATTCTGTATTTTCCGGCGCCTCATTCCTACACAGGAGAAGATGTCGTTGAGTTGCACGCCCATGGTAGTCCAGTGGTTCTTCAAGAATTACAAGTGCACTGTCTTCAGTGGGGAGCAAGATTAGCCAATCCGGGAGAATTTACCCTAAGGGCTTACCTCAATAATAAAATAGATCTTAACCAAGCCGAAGCCGTGGCTGATTTGATCCATGCGGATTCTTCCCAAGCGGCGCGTTCGGCTGCTCTGGCTTTATCTGGAAGGTTTTCTGAGGTTATTCACACTCTGGTTTCCGATCTCACAACGCTTAGGGTACGACTGGAAAGTGATTTTGATTTTACCGATGAGGAAATTCCGGTTTTTCATGAAGTTTCTTTTCGTTCTTCCTTGAACCATATTCTGGAACGGTTGACTCGTTTGGTGGAAAATTCAAGGCAAGGAGCATTATTGCGTGAAGGTAAAAATATTGTTTTGATTGGTTCTCCCAATGTGGGGAAGTCAAGTTTGCTCAACGCGCTGACTGAAGAAGACCATGCCTTGGTTACACCCATCCCAGGAACCACACGGGATTTGATTCGTGGTCACATGGTTTTGCAGGGCATACCGATACATCTGGTGGATACCGCTGGTATTAGGAAAACCGAGGATTTCGTCGAACGTGCAGGGATTGAGCGTACTTGGTCTGCGGTGAACAAGTCAGATTTGGCTCTGATTGTAGTTGATGTTCGTAAAGGGGTGACGGAAGATGATCGTTCCTTGATTGGGAGGTTACTTCCTCATCAGCCAAAATTGATTGTTGCGAATAAAATTGATCTGCTATCTTCAGAACACGATGTGGTTTCTGAATTGATCCATTCCATTGCAGGATTGTTGCCAGTTATCCCTGTGTCTGCACAGACGGGGGAAGGGTTGGAGGTGCTGAAGATAAAGATGTTGTCAGTTATGGATATCAATCATAATTCTGACGCACCACTATTGCTGGCGCGTGAACGTCATATTGCAACTTTGGTACAAGCCTTGGGTCACCTGCGAGAGGCTTTGATGACCTTTGAATCAGAGTTTATTGCTGAAGAATTGCGTCAGGCTCAACTTAAGTTGGCACAAATTTCAGGAAAGGAATTTGCGGCGGATGATTTGTTGGGAGAAATTTTTTCAAGGTTTTGTATCGGTAAGTAATGGTTGGTCGATTCCATGTGTTTCACGTGAAACACATGGGGCAATGGATATAAGGGATGGACAATAGGTGAAATATCCTCAAGAATTTGCAGTCGTTGTGGTGGGGGGGGGGCATGCAGGAACCGAAGCGGCCTTAGCCTCTGCTCGTTCTGGTATGACAACACTTTTGCTGACACACAATATTGAGACCTTGGGGCAGATGTCTTGTAATCCTTCTATTGGTGGGATTGGTAAGGGACATTTGGTAAAGGAAATTGATGCCTTAGGGGGCGTTATGGGGCTGGCTGCAGATGTTGCAGGCATTCAGTTTAGAATATTGAATGGGAGTAAAGGCCCTGCTGTTCGGGCGACCCGTGCTCAAATCGATCGGCAACTTTATCGTCAGCATATTCGTTCGTGCCTGGAAAACCAACCGAACCTGATTATTTTTCAGCAAGCCGTCACTGCACTCAAGATAGTCGGTAACCGTGTGGTGGGTGTTGAGACTCAATTAGGGGTATGGTTTTCTGCCCAATCAGTGGTCCTGACGACGGGGACCTTTTTGGCAGGATTGATGCATATCGGGTTGAATAAAAGTCCTGGGGGGAGGGCTGGAGATGCTCCAGCTGTTCCTTTGGCAGAACAATTGAGAGAATTATCGCTGCCTGTTGGACGCCTGAAAACAGGAACACCCCCACGAATCGATGGAAGAAGCATCGACTATTCAAAAACATTGGTCCAACCTGGGGATAAACCAAAACCAAAGTTTTCCTTTTGGACGGCGGAAGAAAATTTCCCTCCTCAAGTATCTTGCTGGATTACCCACACCTCCGAAATTACTCATGAAATTATTCGGCAGGGCCTAGACCGATCTCCACTTTACACAGGGGTGATCGAAGGTGTTGGGCCGCGTTATTGTCCTTCCATTGAAGATAAGATACATCGCTTTGGAGATAAATCCTCACACCAAATCTATTTAGAGCCAGAGGGTTTGACGACCCATGAAGTATATCCTAATGGCATTTCTACCAGTTTACCTTTTGATGTTCAGTTAGCCTTGGTACACTCGATTCCTGGGCTTGAAAATGCGCACTTAATGAGACCCGGTTATGCCATCGAGTATGATTATCTTGATCCTCGAGGCTTGCTTCCCACATTGGAATCTAAATTATTACAGGGATTGTTTCTTGCTGGTCAGATCAATGGGACCACGGGTTATGAAGAAGCCGCAGCACAAGGATTGCTTGCGGGTCTCAATGCCTCTCTTGCCGCTCGTGGCATGGACGGTTGGGTTCCACTTCGTCATGAAGCTTACCTGGGTGTGATGGTAGATGACTTGGTGACTCGGGGTGTTACTGAGCCTTACCGAATGTTTACCAGTCGAGCAGAATATCGCTTGCAATTACGGGAAGATAATGCTGATTTAAGGCTTTCTGAGCATGCCTATAAATTTGGGTTGATTTCTGAAAATCAATGGTCTGGGTTTTCAGAAAAAAAAAATATGATCGAGAAAGAAACTCAGCGTATCGGAAAAGTTCGATTTCATCCTGAAAACCATTCAATTAATGAACTGACCACTATATTTGGTCCTAACTATCCAGATAAGGAAGCGACCCACCTTGAATTGCTCAGACGACCGGAGGTCAGCTATGAACAACTTGATCTTCTTGATGTCCTCCCGGAGCCAAATTCGGAAAAAATAAAGGTCATTAGAAAACAAGTAGAAGTTCAGGTAAAATACAGCGGTTATATAGAGCGCCAAAAATTGGAAGTAGAACGGCAACGGACGCAAGAAGAAACCAGATTATCTCAGGACTTGAATTATTTTCAAGTCTTGGGCTTATCACATGAGGTTAGAGAAAAATTGCAGCAACATTGTCCAACCACGATAGGACAAGCCAGTCGAATACCCGGAATTACCCCTGCAGCTATTTCCTTGCTTATGGTTCATGTAAAACGAACTCATCATGTTTGAATATGACCGCCTCACTACTGAAGAAGCACAGATCCTGCGTACTGGTCTGGAATCATTACATCTTTCAGCCTCTGAACAAAGTCTTGAACAAGCTATACAATATTTGGATCTGTTGGAAAAATGGAATGGCGCTATAAATTTAACAGCCATTCGTCAAAGAGATCGAATGTTAACCCTCCATTTAATGGATAGTTGGACACTGGTCCCCTTTATAAAGGATTCGGAATTATTATTGGATGTGGGGTCAGGCGGGGGATTTCCTGGGATTCCTGTGGCACTGATCCGTCCTGATTTATCCATTACCTTGATGGAATCCAATCAAAAGAAAGTTGCTTTTTTGAAACAAGCTAAAATCGAATTAGGTCTGTACAATCTCGAGGTCATAGGGGAACGAGTTGAACAAAGCAAGCCAGACAAATTATACAATGTCATTACCTGTCGTGCTTTCTCTGACCTTTCTGAATTTGTCCGTTCGACCCGCCATTTACTTGCAAAAGGGGGAGAATGGATTGCCATGAAAGGGGCCATTCCTTATGATGAAATCAATCGCCTACCCGCCGAAATATCCACCACTATTACTCCCATTCAAATACCGGGCCTTAAGGCTGAGCGTCATTTGATTCATCTGCGCCCTTCACTTTGATGGGAAAAATATTGGCAGTGACCAATCAGAAAGGAGGGGTGGGAAAAACCACAACTGTGGTCAATCTTGCAGCCAGTTTGACTGTCCTTGGTCAAAAAGTGCTTTTAGTGGATCTTGACCCTCAAGGAAATGCTACTACAGGCAGTGGCTTAGATAAGAATTTATTAAAAAATACAGTTTATCAAGTTTTAACCCAGGAGCAATCTATCGATTCAGCCATTCATCGTTCTCCTACTGCGGGCTATGATGTCTTACCGGCTAATCGAGCGTTGGCAGGGGCAGAAATTGAACTGGTTGATGTGGAAAACCGGGAATTTCGTCTAAAAAATAGTTTGGCAAATGTCAGTTCGAATTATGATATTGTTTTGATTGATTGCCCTCCAGCACTAAATTTGCTGACACTCAATGGGTTGACGGCTACTTGGCGACTAATCATACCGATGCAATGTGAGTACTATGCTCTTGAGGGTCTGACAGATCTTCTTCAAACTATTCGAAGAGTCCGCTCGCACCTTAATCCGGGAATCGCCATTGAAGGGCTATTGCGCACTATGCTTGATCCACGTAGCGCTTTGGCTCAGCAGGTTTCTGCTCAGTTAGAAAGGCATTTTGCAGGAAAAATATATCGTACGGCCATACCACGGAATGTCCGATTGGCTGAGGCACCCAGTCATGGAAAGCCTGCAATTCACTATGATCCTGCTTCAAAGGGAGCAATTGCTTATTTGGAGTTGGCTAAAGAAATAATGGAACGTTTTGATGGCTCGGTTTCACGTGAAACAACTTCACTCAGATGAAAATAAAGAGGTAAAAATGAAAAAAATCAAAGGATTGGGGCGTGGGCTCGATGCTTTGCTGGGTGAAGACCGGGGAGAAAGGGATGAACAAAATAAAAATGATCGGTTGATCTTTATTGATATTGATCAATTACAACCAGGAAAATATCAACCCAGAACAAAGATGGATGCAACTTCCCTGGAGGAGTTGGCGCAGTCTATTAAAAACCAGGGGTTACTTCAGCCGATTCTTGTACGTGCCATGGCCACCGGAACCTACGAAATTATCGCAGGTGAGCGGCGCTGGCGGGCGTCTAGAATAGCGGGTTTGACCGAAATTCCAGTCATGATTCGAAATATTCCGGACGAAACCGCGCTGGCCGTAGGGTTGATTGAAAACATACAGCGAGAAAATCTCAATCCCTTGGAAGAAGCGCAGGGGCTTGAGCGATTGATTGACGAATTCGGAATGACACATGAAGGTGCGGCTCAGGCCGTGGGACGGTCCCGCAGTGCGGTAACTAACCTTCTTAGATTATTGCAGTTATCCGAAAATGTTCAATCTCTTCTGATGGAAGGGATGATTGAAATGGGGCATGCTCGGGCCATGATTTCTCTACCAGAATTACTTCAAAAAGAGATGGCTTTAGAAGTCGTGGACAAACAATTGTCTGTGCGACAGACAGAACAGCGCGTCAAGAAACTTCAAAACCCGATTTCAATAAATAAGACGCCTGAAGTATTGGAACGGTCCCGTGACATTCTCAAATTGGAAGAAAGTCTGGCGGATCATTTTGGTACGCAGGTCTTGTTAAAATCCGGTTCAAAAGGACAAGGTAGCGTGACTATAAAATTTACTAACCTGGACCAATTGGATGGAATTCTCTTGCGTTTCGGTTTAGACAAGGAATAGCGACAAGCACAAAACGATGGATTCCAAGGAACTCGTTGTGCGCAGTAAATTTATCATCACAGCAATCGTTTCACTGATTTTTTCAGGTTGTTCAACCGTATCCGTTCACGATCCGTTGACTATGAAGCAGAAAGATATTGCTCTGGTCTATTATTGCATTGAGTCGACGGCACAAATGAGTATATTGGATAAAACATTTACCAAAGAAATAAATAAAAAAAAGTTTGAAGAAGATCAAAAAGTATCACTTGGAGTTATTAACGATTATTTGAATAAGAATATAGTCAAATCACCTTACCTGGATATCAAGAAGTTGTCATCCTGCCAGGATCTGAGAAAACTACCAAATAATCCAAATTCTTTATATTTATCCATTACCTTGAGTAGTTATGGAAACTTAAATGATCGGTGGAAAAAAATATTTTTTGGCTCCGTATTAATAGAAAGCATCGTACAAGGAGTTGTTGTCAGTTCTGCAACCAAAAACCCTTGGCTAGGCCTTGCTGTTACCGTGGAGGAAATGGGGCGTGAGTACCTCACCTGGAGTGGCCTTGCCGTTGCAATGGCGGGGTTTGGTCAGGAGTACCTGGCCTGGAATGGCATGAATTGGTATATGGGAAAAACATATGCTCCTGTGACTTTGGAGGGTGAGTTGGTAACGTTAACCGACCAGCAAACAATCTGGAAAGATAGCTCATTCATCACGGATAATCCAGAGGAGTTAAAAAACATGAACAAGGACGAAAAAAACAACAAGGAAGTCCAGTTAAAAGCCAGTTTGCATCTGGCTGAAAAGGAGCTGATTTCATCTCTTAATACCTATTTAACCAAGGAAGTATTGAGAAACAAAATAACGGAAACCACTGGACAACACCCGTAACTTTATGATTTCACGAAATGACGGGGGTTATTTGTCAAGTGCCCTAAAAGAAAAGTTGGTTTCATGGAACCATACAGAAATCAGTAGAAAACACAGACATTGACAATAATCAAAGAGTCCCTTTATAATCCCGCTGTTTGCCGTGAACCGCATGATACATCCGAAAATTCGTAAGTTTATCCTCATACAACTCATGGTGTCTCTGGTTTTTGCATTGGGTTGCGGTATCAGTTGGGGGGAGGGAGCTGCAATTTCGGGTGGATTGGGGGGCAGTATTGGTGCGATCGCAAGTTTAGCCTATGCAATTCGTGCATCCCTTGTGAAAGGGAAAACGGCGGAGGAGTTGGTTCGCGCACAATATGCGGGGGAGCGTATTAAATTCATGACGACCGTAATACTGATGGTTGCAGTCGCCAAAAGTTATTCCTCCTTGCACTGGCTTGAGTTTTTATTGGGTTACATGGCCACACTGACCGTTTACTTTACGGCCTTGTTGTGGGAAAAATAATTTACAGAGTGTTCAGACCGTCATGACCGAAAGTGCTGCACCTTCCTCGAGTGAGTATATACATCACCATTTAACCAATCTGGTCATTGGCAAAGGATTTTGGTCCTTCGATATTGATACCCTGGTGACTTCTGCCGTGCTTGGGTTGATCGTATTTGGTTTTATGGCTTCAGTGGCCCGAAAGGCCACTTCGGGGGTTCCGGGGCGAACACAGGCTGCGGTGGAAATCCTTCTGGAAATGGTTCAAACCCAGGTCAGAGACACTTTTCATGGTGAAAGTGGAATCGTGGGACCGTTGGCATTAACCATCTTTGTTTGGGTTTTTTGTCTCAATGCCATGGATCTTTTGCCCGTGGATCTGGTTTCCCTGTTGATGAGTTCAGTGGGGGTAGGACATTGGAAAGCTGTACCAACCACGGATCCAAATCTGACATTTGCAATGTCCATTACCGTGTTTTTTTTGATTCTTTACTATAACTTCAAAATAAAGAAGTGCGGTGGATTCATGCGCGAGGTATTTACAGTGCCCTTCGGCGCTAAATTGGCCCCGTTCAATTTACTGTTTCGGCTCATTGAAGATTTGGCCAAGCCCGTATCCTTGGCTTTGCGGTTATTTGGAAATATGTATGCCGGTGAGATGGTCTTTATCCTGATCGCTCTTTTGCCGCCCTACCTTCAATGGGTACTGGGTGCTCCCTGGGCTATTTTTCATATTTTGATCATTACACTGCAAGCCTTTATTTTCATGATACTGACCATCATTTACCTTAGCATGGCCCATGAAAGTCATTAGTCATTAATTTAGTAGTACTTTTTTATTCACTGCAGTCATTTTAGTAGATTCATTCAAGGAGATAACATGGAACACCTCGCATCCCTGCTCGGCAGCACCGCTATCGCTGTATCCATTCTGATTGGCTGTGGTGCACTGGGAACCGCTATTGGCTTCGGTATTTTGGGCGGACGTTTTCTGGAAGGAGCCGCTCGTCAGCCGGAAATGATTCCGACCTTGCAGGTCAAGATGTTCATCGTGGCTGGCTTGTTGGATGCTGTGACCATGATCGGTGTGGGTATCGGCCTGTTCCTGCTTTTCGCCAACCCCTTTGTTCCGATGTTGAAAGGTTAATTCGGACAATTCAAAGGGAGTACAGGCATGAATATTAATGCCACATTGTTTGGTCAGGCCATCACATTTGCCATTCTGATCTGGTTCACGATGAAGTTCGTGTGGCCACCGGTGGTGGCTGCACTGGATGAGCGGTCCAAGAGAATCTCAGAGGGTCTGGAAGCCGCCGAGCGCGGAAGACAGGATTATGCCAAGGCGGAACTTCGTTCTCAAGATGCTTTGAATGAGGCAAAGGCCAGAGCCTCAGAAATCATTGCTCTGTCAGAGAAGCAAGCGCAGATCATCGTGCAACAGGCGCACGATGCGGCTGTGATTGAGGCAAATCGCGTCAAGGCGCAGGCGCAGGCAGAGGTGGAACAGGAAGTCATGCGTGCACGGGATTCTTTGCGTGACCGCGTGGCAGACCTCGCCGTGTCCGGAGCTGAGAAAATTCTGCGGCGCGAAATCAACGTGCAGGCCCACGCTGACTTGTTAACTGCCATTCAGGCAGAACTGTAAGGGAAGCGCCATGGCTGAAATTACCACCATCGCACGACCTTACGCAGAAGCCCTGTTCCGTCGCGCTCAGGAAACCGGGAAGGCCGCCCAATGGAGCGAGCATCTGGTCTGGTTGACTTCGCTGGTCGAGAATGAACAGTTTGCTGGCGTGATCAGTGATCCACGACTGACTCGAGAGCAATTGGTCCAATTCATTCTTGGTCTGAGCGGGACACCGCTGGATAGTGAAGCTCAAAATCTGCTGATTATCCTGGCTGAAAATCATCGATTGGGCGCCTTGCCTGCCATTGCTCGGCAATATGAAGGATTGCGTCATGAGCATGAAGGGATACTGGATGCACAGATTACTTCTGCCTATCCGTTGAATGAAGGACAGGTACAGCAACTGATGAGCCGCCTTGAGAAACGCCTTGGCAAAGAAGTCAGAGTTCATGTGGTCGTAGATTCTGCCCTTTTGGGAGGAATCTCTATCACCATAGGTGACCGCGTGATCGATGGTTCGGTGCGCGCCCGTTTGGAACAGATGGCGGTAGCCCTAAAACATTAAGTTAAGAAGGGTGCCGCAGGTGCGGCATTCCCATCAGGAGATCGAGAGCATGCAGTTGAATCCATCCGAAATCAGCGAATTGATCAAGGCGAAGATCCAGAATCTTCCCATCACTGCCGAAGCCCATACACAGGGCACGGTCGTATCTGTCACAGACGGAATCGTTCGGATCCATGGTCTGAATGACGTGATGCAGGGGGAGATGTTGGCCTTTCCGCAAAATACCTATGGTCTTGCCTTGAACCTTGAGCGAGATTCTGTGGGGGCGGTAATTCTGGGAGAATATGCGCACATTAGCGAAGGGAATACCGTCACCTGTACGGGACGCATTCTGGAAGTTCCCGTCGGTCCTGAATTGATTGGCCGGGTGGTGGATGCTCTGGGTAAACCGATCGATGGAAAAGGGGCAATTGAAGCCAAAGCCACTTCCCCCATTGAAAAAATTGCACCAGGTGTCATCGAGCGTCAATCAGTGACGCAACCCGTACAAACCGGATTAAAATCCATCGATTCCATGGTGCCCGTGGGCCGTGGACAACGGGAATTGATCATTGGTGACCGCCAAACTGGAAAAACAGCTGTGGCCATTGACACCATCATCAATCAGAAAGGTCAGAACATGACCTGCATTTATGTGGCCATAGGGCAGAAAGCCTCGTCCGTGGTCAACGTAGTGCGTAAACTGGAAGAGCACGGTGCGATGGCATACACCATCGTGGTGGCTGCGACGGCTTCAGAGTCAGCGGCCATGCAGTTCATAGCCCCCTATTCCGGATGTTCCATGGGTGAATATTTTCGCGATCGAGGCGAAGATGCGCTGATTATTTATGATGATCTGACCAAACAAGCTTGGGCCTATCGTCAAATCTCTCTGCTGTTGCGCCGGCCTCCAGGTCGTGAAGCTTATCCAGGGGATGTTTTTTATCTTCACTCTCGATTGCTGGAAAGAGCGGCACGGGTCAATCCGGACTATGTGGAACGGATGACCAAGGGTGAGGTTAAAGGCAAGACCGGATCATTGACTGCACTTCCGATCATTGAAACCCAGGCAGGAGACGTGACTGCCTTTGTACCCACCAACGTGATTTCCATCACCGATGGTCAGATCTTTCTGGAAACGGATTTGTTTAATGCCGGGATTCGTCCCGCTATCAATGCAGGTATTTCCGTGTCTCGGGTGGGGGGGGCAGCACAAACCAAGGTGATCAAAAAGTTGGGAGGCGGGATTCGTCTGGCATTGGCGCAGTATCGCGAACTTGCTGCATTCGCTCAGTTTGCATCCGACCTGGATGATACGACCCGCAAGCAACTCGAACGGGGGCGCATGGTAACGGAATTGATGAAACAGGCTCAATATGCAACCTTGTCGGTGGCTGAAATGGCCGTAACTTTGCATACCGTCAACAAAGGGCATTTTGATACGGTGGAAGTCAAACGCGCTCTGGCTTTTGAATCCAGTTTGATCGCTTTCCTGAAGAGCAAGTATCCCGCTATTATGGAAAAGATAGCGGCGACCAACGACCTCGATAAAGATAACGAGCAAGCCCTGGAAGCAGCGATCGAAGATTTCAAGAATACCGGCGTGTATTGAGCGGGACAAGGAGTACTGAATCATGGCGGGATCAAAAGAAATCCGGATAAAGATCAAAAGCGTACAAAATACGCGCAAGATCACCAAGGCCATGGAAATGGTGGCTGCCAGTAAAATGCGCAAAGCACAGGAGCGCATGCGGGCAGCCCGTCCTTACGGTGAAAAAATTCGTAAGGTAGCTTCCCATCTGGCACAAGCCCATGCCGAATACAAACATCCCTTCCTGGTAACCCGGGAAAATATTAAAAACGTGGGCGTCGTACTGGTAACCTCCGACAAAGGGTTATGCGGGGGATTAAACTCCAATCTATTACGTCACATGGTTAATTCCATGAAACAGTGGGAACTGGAAGGTGCAAAAATTCGTGCTGTTGCCTTGGGTAACAAGGGGCTAGGTTTTCTGAATCGAATTTCCGTTCCGGTTGTTGCTCATGCCGTTCAGTTGGGTGACATGCCCCATCTGGAAAGATTGATTGGTCCCCTTAAAGTTTTGCTGGATCAGTATGTGGCGGGCGAAGTGGATGCGGTATATCTGGCCTACAACCGTTTCGTCAATACCATGAAACAACAGACCGTTGTGGAACGGATTTTGCCCCTGCCGCAGGAAAAGATTGGCGATGAAACACGACAGGAAGCGGCGGCTTGGGATTATCTTTATGAACCCGATCCTCAGTCGGTGATCGATGAGTTGCTCATGCGTTATGTGGAAGCATTGGTCTATCAAGCCGTGGCCGAGAACATCGCCTCCGAGCAAAGTGCCCGGATGGTGGCCATGAAAGCGGCTTCTGATAATGCAGGCACGGTCATCAGTGAATTGCAATTGATTTATAACAAGTCCCGTCAGGCCGCCATTACCAAGGAACTGTCGGAAATCGTCGGTGGCGCGGCCGCCGTTTGACCCTATTAATTAATAGTACTCATCATTAGGACTCGCAAATGAACCAAGGAAAAATTGTCCAGTGTATCGGGGCGGTGATCGATGTTGAATTTCCCCGCGACCAAATGCCCGGCATCTATAATGCGCTTACCATGGAAGGAAGCGAGTTGACGCTGGAAGTCCAACAACAACTCGGTGATGGCGTAGTTCGGACGATTGCCTTGGGGTCTTCGGATGGCTTGCGTCGGGGCATGATGGTCAGCAATACAGGCAAACCGATTTCGGTTCCGGTTGGACCCAAAACTCTGGGTCGAATTATGGATGTATTGGGTCGTCCCATTGATGAAGCCGGTCCTGTGGAAGCTGAAACCACTGCTTCAATTCACCGGAAGGCTCCCAGTTATGAAGAATTGTCGCCAAGCCAGGAATTGCTGGAGACAGGAATCAAAGTGATTGATCTGATCTGTCCCTTTGCCAAAGGGGGTAAGGTCGGTTTGTTCGGTGGTGCCGGTGTGGGCAAAACCGTGAACATGATGGAGTTGATCAACAATATTGCTAAAGCACACGGCGGCTATTCAGTCTTCGCCGGCGTAGGGGAGCGGACCCGGGAAGGGAATGACTTTTACCATGAAATGAAGGATTCTAACGTTCTCGACAAGGTCGCACTGGTATATGGTCAGATGAATGAGCCACCAGGTAACCGCTTGCGCGTAGCATTGACAGGTTTGACCATGGCTGAATACTTCCGTGATGAAGGACGGGACGTATTGCTGTTCGTGGACAACATCTATCGCTTTACTCTGGCAGGAACGGAAGTGTCGGCCTTGTTGGGTCGGATGCCCTCAGCGGTGGGCTATCAGCCCACCTTGGCGGAAGAAATGGGGCGCCTGCAGGAACGAATCACCTCGACTAAAACCGGTTCCATCACTTCGGTTCAGGCCGTGTATGTGCCTGCGGATGACTTGACGGATCCATCGCCAGCAACGACCTTTTTGCACCTGGATTCCACCGTGGTTTTGTCGCGGGATATTGCTTCCCTGGGGATCTATCCGGCTGTGGATCCGTTGGATTCCACATCTCGTCAATTGGACCCTCTGGTGGTGGGAGAAGAGCATTACAACGTTGCTCGCTCGGTACAATCAACCTTGCAACGATATAAGGAATTACGTGACATCATTGCCATTCTGGGCATGGATGAACTGTCCCCGGAAGACAAGTTGGTGGTGGCGCGGGCGCGCAAGATTCAGCGCTTTCTTTCACAACCCTTCCATGTGGCTGAAGTCTTTACCGGAGCACCGGGTAAATACGTATCTTTGGCAGAAACCATCAAGGGTTTCAAGGGCATCGTCAACGGCGATTACGACAATTTGCCCGAACAGGCCTTCTACATGGTGGGTGGAATCGACGAAGCCATTGAAAAAGCCAAATCGATGCAATAAGAGGGAGTCATTATGGCCAATGTCATCCATGTGGATGTCGTCAGCGCAGAAGCTGAATTATTCTCCGGGGATGCGGAATTTGTATCACTCCCTGGGGAAGACGGGGAGTTGGGAATCTTCCCACGCCATACGCCATTGATTACGCGTATCAAACCCGGTACGGTCCGGGTCCGGGTGGCGGGTAGGAGTGAGGATGAAACTATTTTCGTAGCCGGTGGAATTTTGGAAGTACAACCGGATAGCGTGACTGTGTTGGCTGACACTGCCATTCGTGCCCATGATCTGGATGAAGCCAAGGCTTTCGAAGCGAAGCGTAATGCAGAAGAAGCCCTGCATAACAAGTCCAGCGATGTGGATTATGCCCGCGCCTCTGCCGAGTTAGCTACCGCCGTGGCACAATTGGCCGCCATCCAACGCATACGTAAGGATCATCACTGAACGCCCGTAACGCTCCGCTTTACATCGTTGTCCTGGCGGCTGGTCAGGGCAAGCGAATGAATTCCGCTTTACCCAAGGTTTTGCAACCCCTGGCGGCAAAACCATTACTGGCCCATGTACTTCAAGCTGCCCAAGTTCTCGACCCCGAGAAAGTCATTATTGTCTATGGACATGGGGGAGAAACCGTACGGGCCTGTTTTAAAGAGCGAGACTTGACCTGGGTCCATCAGGCAGAACAAAAAGGGACCGGCCATGCTCTTGCTCAGGTCTTGCCTCATCTGCCCGCACAGGGCATCGTTCTGGTGCTGTATGGGGATGTTCCCTTGCTTCAAACCCATACCCTCAAGCAACTGATTCAACCGGCGCAGGATTCGCTGGTTCTTCTGACCCAAGAGATTCAAGAGCCCAAGGGTTATGGGCGAATTTTGAGGGATGAGCAAGGACGGGTGATGGGCATCCGCGAAGAGAAGGATGCTTCACCCCAGGAAAAACAGATTCACGAGGTCAATACCGGCATCATGGCCATGCCCATTGCGCATATTTCCCCATGGCTTGATCAATTGACTTGCACCAATGCTCAGGGTGAGTATTACCTGACGGATATTGTCGCCAGTGCCGTGGCAGACGGAGTTTCTGTTCATACAGTTCAGCCCACCCATGATTGGGAAGCTTTGGGTATCAATGACAAGCGTCAACTTGCTCAACTTGAGGGTATTTGGCAACGACATCAGGCTGAAGGTCTTCTCAGCAAGGGGGTGACTCTTGCTGATCCAGATCGTTTGACCTTGCGGGGTACAGTATCCTGTGGTCGGGACGTCATGATCGATGTAGGGGTCATTCTGGAAGGGGATGTCATTCTGGAGGAGGGTGTTACCATTGGACCCTATTGCGTTCTCAAGAATTGCAGAATCGGAACAGGGACGGTGGTGCATGCTTATACTCACGTTGAGGGTGCCCAGTTGGGCCCAGGTAACCAGGTGGGTCCCTATGCTCGTATTCGTCCTGGAACCATCACGCAACAGGCTGTTCATCTGGGCAACTTCGTGGAAGTCAAGAATTGCACCATTGACCAGGCAACCAAAGCCAATCACCTGACTTATCTGGGGGATAGCACCATCGGTGCCCGAGTCAATGTCGGTGCAGGAACGATCACTTGTAATTACGATGGGGTCAGCAAACACCGTACCCAGATTGGAGATGATGTATTTATTGGTTCGGACACCCAATTCGTGGCCCCTGTTACGGTGGAAGCAGGCGCTACCATTGGTGCCGGTTCCACGATCGTGAGGACGGCGCCTGCCGACCAACTGACGCTGTCCCGTAGCAGACAACTAACGATTCCTCACTGGAAGCGTCCGCTCAAAAAGTAAACCGCTGAACGAGGCGTGCTCAGCGGTGTTTCTTGAGGGTAAGTTCCCGGGTAATCAATTCATTCAATACCGTAAACAGTGCTGCATTGCTGCCGGCCTGGGAAGGTGAAGTGGCGTACATGCCATCGACGATGAGGGTGGGCACACCGTCCACGCCATAACTCATGGCTTGCTGATCGCCCTGCTGAACCTTGGACTGAATGGCAAAGGAGCGGTAGAGCGCAGTGAATTGATTGCGATCGACTCCCTGTTTCTGGACCCAATCAAAGAGTTCGTCTTCAGAAAACAAGTTGATCTGTTGCTCGTGCAGGGCGGTAAACACCTTTTCCTGAAGGCGATTGGCCTCATGAAGGGCATCCAGAGCATAGTAGGCACGGGCCAGTACAGTCCACTGGGAATGTCCAAAGGTAACGGGAACGCGGCGAAAGATGACGCCAGCCGGGAGTTTGCGTGACCAGGGTTCGAGCAGAGGTGCTAGATGGGCACAGTGAGGACAGGCATAAGAGAAAAATTCCAATACCTCCACCGAGGAACCGGGCAAGGGTGCTTGGGAAACCACCTGGTAATCCTGTCCTGCGGTGGCGGCTTGAAGTTTGTCCGCCATGGAACCCGCCCATAGAAGGGCACCAGTGCTAGCCAAAAAACGACGACGGGAATGAGGCAAGAGCATGAGAAGAAACTCCTGAAAAAAGACTAATGGGGGATCAAGGAACTGTGACTGGTGGTGGTTTCTCGCAAAACCTGGGCTGGAACTCCATTATCCTTGAGGGATTTAATCAGGGTTCGAACCTCGTCCACAGAAGAAAATGGTCCAATTCTCACACGGTAGTAGAGAGGTTTCCCCTCGACTTGACCAGGTACGACCATGCTGTCTATGCCCAATAAAGCCAAGTTGGCCCGTTGGCTTTCTGCTTCGGAGGATTGAGCAAAAGCGCCAGTTTGAACGAAGTAGCGGACGGTCACGGGATGTTGCAAATCATCGCTCAAAGGCGAGGGCAGGGAAGTGGCTGGTGGAGAAAGGCTGGGGGAGGTCTGGGGGGGTTCTCCCGCGTCCAGCGGAGCGGGAGGAGTGACTTCTGTGGCCAGAGTGGGTGCAGAAGCGGTGGGTGAGGATGAACCCGACGTAACAGTGGAACCGGCTTCATTCTCTCCGGTCACTGGAGAGGGAATCAGAATTCCTCGTTTGGTGAGATCGGATCCGGAAGGTTTCTCCGGTGTAGGGGCAGGGTGGGGAGGGGTATTACGGGAAGTGATGGGGGATGCAAGTTGGCTGATGTACAGTGCCACTCCTGCCGCCAGCAGTACACCCCCTGCAAGTCCTGCCATGCTCCCGATAAAAAAAGAACCGCCTGATTTTTTTTCAGGTTTCTGGTTAGGTTTCTCAGCCACAAGATACTCCAGATAGGGATTCCTGCCTGAGAAGATGATAGCAGAATCCATGGAATGAAAAGAAGGACTTCATTTTACATTCGATCTGGCGCAGAGACACCCAACAGGCTCAAACCATCCCGCACCACAATTCCGATGGCGCTCAGCAGGGCCATGCGCGCATGTATCTGAACGGGTTCCCCTTCCAAAAAAGGGACCTGATTATAGTAGGCATGGAATTCAGCAGAAAGATCACGCAAGTAAAATGCAACAAGATGGGGTGCAAAGTCGGCGGCGGCCTGTTCCAATAGTGCGGGATAAGCGTACAAAATTTGCAAAATGCGTGTTTCTTCTTCATGAATCAATGGGTGCAACGCGCTGTTGACCAGTATGCCCGGATCTCCCCCCCAGCGTTCCAGAACCCTCTGGATACGGGCATGGGCATACTGAATGTAATACACCGGGTTGTCCTGTGACTGGGAAGTCGCCAGATCCAGATCAAAATCCAGATGCTGATCGGATTTGCGCAAAATGTAAAATAAACGGGCCGCATCCCGACCTACCTCGGTACGCAATTCTCGTAATGTGACGAATTGCCCCTTGCGGGTGGACATTTGAGCCTTTTCACCCTGACGAAACAGGCTGACGAATTGAACCAAGGGCACGGATAGGCGAGAGTCATCGTAACCCAAAGCCTTCAGGGCTGCCCGGACCCGGGGAATATAACCGTGATGGTCGGCGCCCCAGATATCCACGATGAGATCATAACCCCGTTCAAATTTACCGGCATGGTAGGCAATATCTGAAGCAAAATAAGTATAGAGTCCGTTTTCCCGTTGAACGACTCGATCTTTTTCGTCGCCAAAGGCTGATGAGCGAAACCAGCGGGCGCCCTTTTCGGTATAGAGGTGCCCGGCATTTTCCAAACGGGATACGACGAGGGCTACGGCACCCGAATCAAAGAGTGATTGCTCGGAGAACCATTCATCGAAGATGACCCCGAACTCTTCGAGATCCTCACGACAATCGTCCAATTGTTCGGTCAGCACGAAATGGTGCAGTGCCAAGTAAGTTGGCCCCAGAAGTTCCTTCGCAGCAGCAATCAGAGCGTCCATGTGGTGCTCTTCTTCTTCGGGCGAAATGACAATCAGGTCATCGGTATGCGGGAGCCTCAAGGTGGACAATAGAGATTCTTCGCTGACGACTAGGCCTGAAAATCGTTGTGCCGTTTCCCGTGCCATGGTCTCCACATAGTTACCCTGATATCCGTTATTGGGAAAGGGCAGGGATTTTAATTTACCGGATTGCTGGAGGGCGCGTAACCAGGTGGAGACCGTCAGGATATCCATTTGACGGCCGGCATCGTTGACGTAGTATTCCCGCTGGACCTGGTAACCTGCCTTGCATAACAGATTGGCCACCGAGGCGCCATAGGCAGCCCCACGACCGTGACCAACGTGGAGTGGGCCGGTAGGATTGCTGGAGACGAATTCCACCTGTACGCGTCGTCCCGATCCCTTTTGAGAGGAGCCGAAAATGGGGCCATGACGCAGAATCTCATGCACGACTTCTTGGCGCGCCTGTGCCGTCAAAAAAATATTGATGAAGCCGGGTCCCGCCAATTCAACGCGATCGATGAGAGAGGAGGAAGGCAGCGCCGCGATCAATTGAGCGGCAACTTCCCGAGGGGGCTGACGCAACCCCTTGGCAAGTTGGAGGGCGACGGGGGAAGCAAAATCTCCATGCGTGCTTTGACGGGGTCGCTCCAGAACCGGAGGGAGCGTGGGGGGGGAGGAAATTTTCTGGACCGCAGCGGTGAGCAGGGCGCAGAGGCGGGCTTCAAGGGATTCTTCGGAAGTTGTTAGAGGACTGGAAGACATGACTCAAATTTCAATCAATTCAAAATCTTCCTTGCGTGCCCCGCACTCTGGGCAGACCCAGTTCATGGGGACATCCGCCCAGCGTGTTCCAGGAACGATACCTTCCTCGGGGGCCCCCAATTCTTCGTCGTAAATATAGCCACAAATCAGGCACAGCCAGGTTTTATAACCTTGTTCAGAATCCATGAGTGTCTCGAATACGTTAGAATGTAACCGCGATGATCGATAGAATAGGCGAAATCTATCGATCCCCTGCCATGATAAAACTTATCCACCCTTGAGAGCAACCATCTATGATGCCTGCCCCCCCTGCCGTATTGGTGTTTGCAGCCACGGATCCCAGTGGAGGTGCGGGATTACAAGCAGATCTGCTGACTCTTTCCAGTATGGGATGCCATCCATTGTCGGTGGTGACTGGAATTACCGTCCAGGATACGACGGGGGTCGAGGACATTCTGGCGATGGATGCGGAATGGGTGGTGGATCAGGCGCGTTGTATTCTGGAAGACGTTCCTGTGGCCGTATTTAAATTGGGTGTATTGGGCAGTGTGGAAATCATCGCCGCCATTGCTGAAATCGTCGCTGATTATCCTGAAGTGCCCCTGATACTGGATCCTGTGCTGACCAGCGGAAGGGGCGACGAACTGGCCAATGAGGAAATGCTTGAGGCGTTGCGCGATCTGATTTTGCCTCAGACCTCTCTGGTCACTCCGAATGTCCTGGAATTGATGCGTCTGGCCTATGATGAGGCTCCTGAAGAAGAACGTCCTGATTATGCTCGTGCGGCCATGGAAGTATTGGAAAGCGGTTGCGAATTCGTTCTGGTGACAGGGACTCACGCACCGGGTGTGCAGGTGGTCAATACGTTGTACGGACGTGAAGGAGTCATCCGTTCCGATCGCTGGGACCGGCTTCCGGGCAGTTACCATGGCTCGGGATGTACCCTGAGCAGCGCCATTGCCGCCAGTCTGGCGCAGGGGCTACCCATTCCGGAAGCGGTGGCAGAAGCCCAGGACTATACTTGGCAAACCTTGAAAGAAGGTTATCGTCTCGGCATGGGACAGATCATTCCTGATCGTCTTTTCTGGGCTCGGGAGGAACCGCGCAACGATGTCCATTGAACCCGGTGAAATTCGGGGACTTTACGGCATTACCCCAGAGTTGAGTGACACCGCTGAGTTGCTCAGAAGAGTCCGACTGGCCTTTCTGGGAGGGATGTCGGTACTGCAGTACCGCGTCAAATCTCTCGCGATTTCCTTGCGCCGTCAACAATTATGTCAATTGCGCGCACTTTGTGATGAGTTTGGCGCGCCTTTGATCCTCAATGACGGAGGGCGCCCGGAGTGGGAAGGGGGAGTGCATGTGGGGCTGGAGGATGCGCGTCCGGAAGAATGGCATCAATTGGCTCATGGAAGGCTATTGGGTGTTTCGTGCTATGCAGACCTGAAACGGGCGCAGGCTGCAGAAGAAGCGGGTGCTGCCTATATCGCCCTGGGCCGCTTCTTCCCTTCATCAACCAAGCCGGAAGCTGCGTCCGTCACGCTGGAGGTTCTTCGTGCCAGCCGTACCCACCTCCGTATTCCCATTGTTGCAATTGGTGGAATCACCCCTGATCGGGTCGCCGAACTGCGTGCGGCAGGCGCTGATGCCGTGGCTGTTTTGAGTGGATTGTTCGATGCGCCGGATATCACGAGCCGGGCGCGGGAATATGCCGCGAATTTTGAATGATCTGGAGGGGGCCGGGCGCGTATAATGGCGTTTGACCACTGACTTAAGATCTGGAATTTCCATGACAACCAATCAGAAGTTGTTTGAACGTGCCCAGCAATTCATTCCGGGGGGCGTCAATTCTCCGGTGCGAGCCTTCCGAAGCGTAGGAGGCACCCCGCGTTTTCTGACGCGCGGGAAAGGTCCTCGCGTGTGGGACGTGGAGGGCAAGGAATATATCGATTATGTGTGCTCCTGGGGGCCGCTTCTGCATGGGCATGCCCATCCTTCTGTCATCCAGGCGGTGCAGGCCAGTGTGGAGCGGGGTTTGAGTTTTGGGGCACCCACGGCTCTGGAAGTGGAGATGGCCGAAAAACTGACACAACTCCTTCCCTCCCTGGAAATGGTTCGTCTGACCAGTTCGGGCACCGAAGCCACCATGAGTGCCATTCGTCTGGCGCGCGGGTTTACCGGGCGTAACCTCATCGTCAAATTTGAGGGGTGTTACCACGGGCATGGGGATGCCTTGCTGGTCAAGGCGGGTTCCGGGGCGCTGACCTTTGGACAGCCCGATTCCGGGGGAATACCTGCCGAATTGGCCGCTCAAACCCTGGTCCTCGAATATAACCATATGGGACAGTTAGAAGAATTATTCTCCACCCGGGGCAATCAGATTGCCGCCGTCATCGTTGAACCCGTGGCGGGCAACATGAACATGGTATTACCTCGCCCTGGATTCCTTTCAAAATTGCGCGAATTGACCACGGCCCATGGCAGCGTTTTGATTTTTGATGAGGTGATGACGGGATTCCGGGTGGCCTTGGGTGGGGCCCAGTCTCTTTACGGTATTCGCCCTGATTTGACTACTCTGGGCAAGGTGATCGGTGGAGGGATGCCCCTGGCTGCCTTTGGGGGACGGCGTGACATCATGGAATATCTGGCTCCCCTCGGACCGGTGTATCAGGCCGGTACTTTATCCGGCAATCCGGTGGCCGTGACTGCGGGCTTGGTGAATCTTCATCTGGCCTGCGCAGATGGACTGTATGAACGTTTGGGCGAAATGACCCGAACGCTGACGGAGGGCATTGTGGAAGTGGGGCGCGATGCAGGATATCCCATGTCCACCTGTTCCCTGGGGGGTATGTTTGGGCTGTATTTCCGAGAAAAGTTGCCCAATACGCTGACCGAGGTGATGGAATCGGACCGGTTTGCTTTTAATGCGTTTTTTCAGGGGATGCTTGATGAAGGGATCTACTTTGCGCCTTCGGCTTTCGAGGCGGGTTTTGTCTCCACCGTCCATACCAGTTTGGAACTGGATCAAACGCTCAGCGCGGCAGAACGGGTATTCAAACAACTGAGATGAATATTCCTGTGGAAAAAACCAACTGGGAAGCATTTTTTCAACGTGCACAATTTCACATTACGGTGGATGCCTATGCTGGTTTACCCCCGGACCAGGGTATCGAGGTCGCCTTTGCTGGCCGTTCCAATGCGGGTAAATCCAGTGCCATCAATGTGCTCACCCAGCGCAACCGCTTGGCTTATTCCAGCAAGACACCCGGCCGCACCCAGCACATCAATTATTTCAGTGTGGGCGAAGAGGGTTACCTGGTGGATTTACCTGGCTATGGCTATGCCGAAGTTCCCAAAGCAGTCAAACTGCATTGGCAACGGTTGCTGGCGGACTATCTGGCCTCTCGTGAAGCGCTGAAGGGTCTGGTCCTTCTCATGGACATTCGTCATCCACTGACAGTGCTCGATGAACAGTTGCTGGAATGGTTCCTGCCACGCCAGAAACCGGTTATCGTTTTGTTGACAAAATCCGACAAGTTGGGGCGTAGCGCGCGGGCACAGACTGTACGTTCGGTGCGTCAGACCCTGACGGACCGAGGTGCGACGTTGACGGTCATTCCTTTTTCCAGTTTGGATCGTGAGGGTCTGGAACCCGCCCGACAAGCCGTGGGCGAACTCTTCCGGAACGAAACGGGTCGAGAAATCAGCGCTGTGCCTTGAGCCATTCGCCGGCACGCAGGGCAAAGTAGGTTAAAATACCATCAGCACCAGCGCGCTTGAAAGACAGTAAGCTTTCCCATGCGCACTTTTCATCCAACCATCCGGCCTGGATAGCTCCCTGCAACATGGCATACTCCCCACTCACCTGATAGACGAAGGTGGGTGCCTTGAATTGATCCTTGATGCGCCGAAGGATATCCAGATAAGGCAGACCTGGTTTGATCATGATCATATCGGCCCCTTCAGCCAAGTCGAGTCCTGCTTCCCAGAGGGCTTCATCACTGTTGGCGGGATCCATCTGATACGTCTCCTTGCTGCCTGTGCCCAAGGATTGCCCCGAACCGACGGCATCCCTGAAGGGACCGTAAAAGGAGGAGGCATATTTGGCAGAATAGGCCAGGATGCGGGTATGGATTTTTCCCGCCTGATCCAGTTCACGACGCACGACACCGATGCGTCCATCCATCATGTCGGAAGGAGCCACCACATCCGCTCCGGCCTGAGCTTCCACCACGGCTTGACGCGCCAGTGCTGCCAGGGTTTCATCATTGAGCACGTAGCCGGACTCGTCGATCAGTCCGTCCTGACCGTGGGATGTGTAGGGGTCGAGGGCAACATCGGTGATCAGTCCCAGTTCAGGAAAGCGCCGTTTGAGGGCCTGTACGGTGCGTGGGAGGAGTCCGTCGGGGTTCCAGGCTTCTGCCGCATCGAGAGATTTGCGTGCCTGGGGAATGACCGGAAACAGGGCCAGCGCAGGAATTCCCAACTCAAGACACCGTTCGGCGGTATGCAATAACGGTTCAATGGCCTGACGGGCGATGCCCGGCAAGGAAGAGATGGGGGTTACCTCGTGGGTTCCTTCCTGCACGAAAACCGGGTATATCAAGTCAGACGCGTGGAGTTGATGTTCCTGAACCAGGCGACGGGAAAAATCATCCCGTCGATTTCGGCGCATCCGTCGTGCAGGAAAAGAACTCAGCGTCTCCATGATCGTCGTTCCTCAGTTATTTTGTGCGGCAGTGGCATAGGTGTAATCATCGATGTGGTCTGATGCAGTACTGGGTTGTCCGGTCTTGGGATCAATGGCAACGACCTCGATACCAGGGGGCATGATGGCTTCACTTTCCGGAACGGTTTTCAACGCGGTTCCCATGTAATCCATCCAAATCGGTAAGGCCGCTTGAGCACCGGTTTCCTGTGGTCCCAAAGAGGCTGGTTTGTCGAAGCCGACCCAGGCCACGGCCACTAAACTGGGTTGAAAGCCACAGAACCAGGCATCGACGTGATCGTTGGTGGTACCGGTTTTTCCAGCCAGATCCTGGCGACCCAGACTTAGCGCCCGGGTGGCCGTACCCATGCGAATGACATCCTTCATCATGCTGGTCATGATGAAGGCATTGCGAGGATCGATGACCTGCTCAGCACCTTCACCGGCCAGAATAGGCTGGGTACGGCTGAGGGGTTTTCCGCTACTGTCCAAAATTTGATCGATGAAATAGGGTTTGACCCGAAATCCCCCATTGGCAAAGACCGCATAGGCCGTAGCCATTTGTAGGGGGGTAGCCTCGCCTGCACCCAAGGCCATGCTGAGATAAGCGGGTTGACGATTGCTTTCAAAACCGAAGCGCTTGATATATTCCTGGGCATAACCAGGACTAATGGCTTTCAGGACGCGAATGGCAACCATGTTTTTTGACTCGGCCAGTCCGATACGCAGTCGAATCGGACCCAAATATTCGTTCTCATAGTTATGGGGTTCCCAGGCTTCGCCACCATTTTGGTTGGGGTCATGGATGACAATGGGGCTGTCGTCCACCAGAGTGAACGGGGTGAATCCTTTTTCCAGGGCCGCCGAGTAGATAAAAGGTTTGAAACTGGAGCCGGGTTGGCGATAGGCCTGGATGACATGATTATATTTGGTGCGATTGAAGTCAAATCCTCCCACCAAGGCACGAATGGCTCCATTGTGGGTATCGAGAGAAACCAGAGCAGCCTCTGCCTTGGGATACTGAACGATGACCCAGCCGGATTTGTCGTTCCGCAGGACGCGAATCAGAGAACCCCGCTTGATTCGTCGATCGGCACTTGTTTTTGGACTCAAACTGGCGTGTACAAACGCCAAGGCACCGTCTTTGAGGATCACGGGCCCTACATTCTTTATGTAAGCACTCACTTCCTTTTCAGAGGCTGACTCAACCACGGCCGGGTATAGTTCGTTGGCGATTTCCAGGTCTCCCAGCGACTCTTCAAAATCGGCAATGGTGGCACCGCTGCTGGGCAAATCCAGCGTGGCTTCAGGGCCGCGATAGCCATGTCGCTGATCATAGGCCAGGACACCCTCGCGTACGGCGTGGAAAGCGGCATCCTGATCAGGTTTGAGGAGAGTGGTGATGACACTGTAGCCGGAGGAATAAACTCCGTCCCCATAGGTTTGAACCATGTACTGACGGACCATTTCAGCGACATAGTCAGCACGGGTCAGGGCATTGGCATGATAGGCTGAGGCGTGTCCCGGTTTATGCAATGCCAGGGTAAAGTCGGCATCATTGAGGTACTTCAGGTCGTGCATGCGGCGCAACACATACTGTTGGCGCAGTGCCGCCCGTTGTGGGTTGATAATGGGATTGTAGCGCGAGGGGGCTTTGGGTAGCCCGGCCAGCATGGCCATTTCCGCAACGGTGAGTTGAGACAGGGGTTTGCCGTAATACACCACGGCGGCAGCGCCAAAGCCATAGGCACGTTGTCCGAGATAGATCTGGTTGATGTACAACTCGAGGATCTGGTCCTTGGTCAGGTTGCTTTCAATCTTGTAAGACAACAGGACTTCGGATAATTTGCGGGTCAACGTGCGTTCATTGGTCAGGAAGAAATTACGGGCCACCTGCATGGTGATGGTACTGGCACCTTCCTTGGCCGAGTGGGAAAACACATCTGCCAGCATGGCACGCAGAACTCCCTGGAAATCCACGGCACCATGCTGGTAAAAACGGTCATCTTCAGCAGCCAGTATGGCGTGACGCATGTTGAGAGGAACTTCCGTCAATTTGAGCATGGCGCGCCGCTCTTCCCCAAATTCGCCGATCAATTGATGGTCCGTGGTATAGACCCGGAGTGGTAACTTTGGGCGATAGTCGGTGACAGCATCCAGACTGGGAAGTTTTGGATACAGTAGGGCCAGAGTCATGACCACGATGCCCACTGCCACGGTGCCGAGAGCGACCAGAAAAATCAAGGGGTAGAGAAGAAATTTGGGCAATATGGCACCACTGGTGGAAGTTGGAAGAGATTATACTTGGTCTCAGGGGAAGCGTCTTTCAGGGTGCGATGAAGCGCCCTTGTCCGGGGGTCAGGACGGCTTCCAGCAGATCCTGGCGGGTCACGGAAGTCAGACAGGCTTGGCCCAGCGACTTGAGGAGTACAAAACGCAGAGACCCTGCCTCTGCCTTTTTGTCTCCGGCCATGAGGTCCAGATACCGTTGAACCCCCAGGTTAGGTGCTAGGGTCGGTAGGCCGGTTCGCTCAAAGAGGGTCGTCATGCGTTGCAGGTCCTTGGAGTGGAGCCAGCCCAGACGTTCGGACAGGTCAGCGGCCAACAGAGAGCCCACCGCCACGGCTTCACCATGCAACCAGTTTCCATAGCCCAATCCTGTTTCAATGGCATGTCCGAAGGTGTGACCCAGATTGAGCAAGGCACGCAGCCCGGTTTGTTCCAGAGGGTCTGCAGCCACGAGGGTGGACTTGTTGCGGCAGGACGTCAGAATGGCCTGAGCCAAGATCTCGGGGTCACGTTGCAGCAAGGCATCCAGATGAATTTCCAGCCATTCCAGAAAGGGGAGATCACGGATCAGAGCATATTTGATGACCTCTGCCAGACCCGCCAGAAATTCTCTCTGAGGCAGGGTATCAAGGGTTGTGGTATCGGCCAGTACCAAACGGGGTTGGTGAAATGCGCCGATCATGTTCTTACCCAGGGGGTGGTTGATACCGGTTTTCCCGCCCACGGAAGAATCCACCTGGGACAGTAGGGTCGTGGGGACTTGAATCAGAGAGACGCCACGCAGGTAGGTGGCTGCCGCATAACCTGCCAGATCACCAACCACTCCCCCGCCCAGTGCAATGACCGTGGTTTTTCTATCCGCCCGGTGTTCCAGCAGTACATCGTGAATATGGTTGAAACTGTCGCGTGTTTTGTAGGACTCTCCATCGGGGAGCAGGATGGGTATGACCCGTTGTCCCTCAGCGGTGAGCATGTGCGCGAGGCGATCCAGATACAGAGGTGCCACGGTGGTATTGGTCACGATGGCAGAGGTATTGCCAGCCAGATGAGGCGTGATGAGGTCGCTACGGCATAGTAATCCGGGTCCTACCTGGATCGGATAAGAGGGAGAGACTTCAACAAGAAGGGTGTGCAAGGACATGGGCATCTAGTTCCAGTTCCAATTGACAGATGAGCCTTTGTGGGCTTTGTTGGGCGGTATCCACAATCAGGTGGGCCGTTTCCCGATAGAGGGGGTCGCGGATTTCAAATAACTCTTGCAGGCGGGCTTTGGGGTCTTCCGTTTTCAGGAGGGGGCGATGGCGATCGTGGCGAGTACGATGCCAGAGTTGATCCACGCTGCCACGCAGATAAACCACGACTCCCTGTTGGCGCAGACGTTGGCGTGTCAGGGGACTTAAAATGGCCCCACCACCGGTGGCCAGCACGATTCCCCGGCGTTGGACCAACTCGCCTAGAATGGCCTCTTCGCGGGCGCGGAAGCCCGATTCTCCCTCGAGTTCGAAAATGGTGCTGATGCGCACTCCTGTATGGGCTTCGATTTCCTGGTCGGAATCCACGAACTCCAGGTGGCGATGACGGGCCAACAAGCGACCGATGGTGGTCTTGCCGGCGCCCATCAAACCCACCAGAAAGATGTTGCACGATTTATCCATCCCGCCATTGTAGCCCAGCTTGGAGTTTGAAAGGCGTGTGCCATAAAGTTAACGGTTGATTGGCCAGTCCGTCTGGGGTATCATCGCAGACCCGCTGCGCGTAATCATGACCCGCCTCAGGCTCCGGTTTGTGCACGCAGCGATTGCTCCGTCTACTGCGTGCTGAGGTGTACCGTTGAACCAGTCGTCCATTCCGTCCGCTCAGGGACTTTACGATCCCGTCCATGAACATGATGCCTGTGGTGTGGGCTTTGTTGCGCACATCAAGGGGCAGAAGAGCCATGCCATCGTTCGGCAGGGGCTTCAGATCCTGGAAAATCTGACACATCGCGGGGCCACGGGCGCCGATCCTCTGGCGGGCGATGGTGCAGGTATCCTGCTCCAGATCCCTGATGCCTTTTTGCGCCGCGCGGTGGATCCACTGGGCTTTGCGCTGCCAGAGGTGGGGCATTATGCCGTGGGGATGGTTTTCCTGCCGCAAGATCCGCAAGCGCGCGAAATTTGTGAAACCATTCTGGAGCGCTGCGCGCGCGAAGAAGGTGCCGAAGTTTTGGGTTGGCGTACGGTGCCCACTCAAAATCAGGGGTTGGGAGACAGCGTCAAGCGGGTAGAACCCTTCATTCGCCAGATTTTTCTGGCCCGTGGCGCGACCCACGGAGATCAGACCGTCTTTGAACGAAAGTTATTCGTGTTGCGTAAGCGCGCCGAACATGAAGCCGCCCAGAAGGGTTATGACCGGACCCGCTTCTACTTACCCTCCCTGTCGTCTCGTACCCTGATTTACAAGGGGATGTTACTGGCGGATCAAGTGGGCCAGTACTACACCGATCTGAACGACGAAAGTTTGGTTTCCGCATTGGCGCTGGTGCACCAGCGTTTTTCCACCAATACTTTTCCCACCTGGGATCTGGCCCATCCTTTCCGACTTATCGCGCATAACGGGGAAATCAATACGTTGCGCGGGAATGTCAACTGGATGGCAGCACGTCGTGGTAATTTGGCCTCTGCCCTGCTGGGTGAAGACGTGGCCAAAATCTGGCCCCTCATTGTGGAGGGTCAGTCGGACTCCGCTGCTTTTGACAATGCGCTGGAATTGCTGGTGGCTGGGGGTTATTCTTTGGTACAGGCCATGACGCTCCTGATTCCCGAGGCCTGGGCGGGCAATCCCTTGATGGATGAGGCGCGCCGGGACTACTACGAATATCATGCGGCTCTGATGGAGCCCTGGGATGGGCCTGCTGCGGTGGCCTTTACCGATGGACGTCAGATTGGCGCCACGCTGGATCGCAATGGTTTGCGTCCTGCACGCTATTTGCAAACCAGTGATGACTTGGTATTGATGGCCTCGGAAATGGGGGTATTGCCCATTCCCGAACATAAGATCATCAAGAAATGGCGCTTGCAACCGGGCAAGATGTTCCTGATCGATCTGGAGCAGGGACGGATCGTTAGCGATGCGGAGGTCAAGTCTGGACTGGCTCGTCAGCATCCCTACCGTCAATGGCTGGAAGCGACTCAGATCCGTCTCGAGGCCCTGCCGGTCCCTGCTCCTGCCGTGGAAGAAAAACCCACCGCTGCCGTTGTGCTCCATCGCCAGCAAGCCTTTGGCATGACCGAGGAGGAACTCAAGTTTATCCTGGCTCCCATGGTGACCAGCGGTCAGGAAGCCGTGGGTTCCATGGGGGATGACACGCCGCTGGCGGTGTTGTCGAACCGCTCCAAGTCGCTATACCAGTATTTCCGACAACTATTTGCCCAAGTCACCAATCCTCCCATCGATCCGATTCGTGAAGAGTTGGTCATGTCCCTGGTGTCTTTCATTGGACCACGCCCCAACCTGTTGGCGATACACGAAGCGGATCCCCAACCCCGTCTGGAAGTGGAACAACCGGTTCTGTTGCCAGAAGACATGAACTGTCTGCGCGCCATCGCCAGTCTCACGGCAGATCGTTTCCGGGTTTCTACATTATCGATCTGCGCGCCTCTCCAGGAAGGAGTGGCGGGATTGGCGGCCAGGTTGGAAGCGCTCTGCACCCAGGCGGTGGAAGCCGTTCGCTCGGGCAGTAATATCCTGATCCTCTCAGATCGTTCCGTGGGCCCGGCGCAGGTAGCGATCCCCGCTTTGCTTGCCACTGCCGCAGTGCATCATTACCTTGTACGGGAAGGACTTCGTACGGCCACGGGTTTGGTGGTGGAGACGGGGTCTGCCCGGGAAGTCCATCATTTTGCCCTGCTCGTGGGCTATGGGGCTGAGGCTGTGTATCCTTGGCTGGTTTATGAAACTCTGGAGCAGGGTCATGGCGCGTTCCTGAATATGGACGTCCCTCTCAAGGAAATGCGCAAGCGTTTTTCCAAGGCTGTTTCCAAGGGACTGCTCAAGGTCATGTCCAAAATGGGGATTTCCACGGTTCAATCCTATTGTGGTGCCCAGATTTTTGAAGCCATCGGGTTGAGTGCTTCCTTTGTGCGGCGTTTCTTTACGGGAACAGCCTCCGTGGTTGAAGGAATCGGATTGGCCGAGATTCTGGAAGAAAATCTGCGCCTGCATCGTGTGGCGTATTCTGCAGGGCCGTTGCATCAGGAGGCGCTGGATGCCGGGGGAGAGTACGCTTACCGCATTCGTGGGGAAGCCCACATGTGGACTCCGGAAAGTATCTCTAAATTGCAACATGCGACCCGTTCCGGAAACTATGCGACTTATCAGGAATACGCTCGGGCCATCAACGATCAGGCCGAACGATGGATGACCTTGCGGGGTCTTTTTGAATTCAAGAATGCTGCGCAGCCCCTTCCTATTTCCGAAGTGGAAGCCGCGGCCTCCATCGTCAAACGTTTTGCCACGGGTGCAATGTCTCTGGGATCCATTTCCCAGGAGGCGCACAGTACTCTGGCCGTTGCCATGAACCGCCTGGGGGGGAAATCCAATACTGGCGAAGGGGGAGAAGATCCCGCACGGTTCCGCCCATTGTCCAATGGGGATTCCATGCGTTCGGCCATCAAGCAGGTCGCCTCCGGGCGTTTTGGTGTGACGGCGGAGTATCTGGTCAATGCCGATGATATTCAAATCAAAATGGCACAGGGCGCCAAACCAGGGGAAGGAGGGCAGTTACCCGGACACAAGGTCAGCCAGTATATCGGCAAGTTGCGTCATTCCGTGCCGGGGGTGGGTCTGATTTCTCCTCCCCCGCACCATGACATCTATTCCATCGAAGATCTGGCCCAATTGATCCACGATCTCAAGAACGTCAATCCCCAAGCGCGTATCAGCGTCAAACTGGTGTCCGAAGTGGGGGTGGGCACGGTGGCGGCCGGGGTTGCCAAGGCCCATGCCGATCATGTCACCATCTCCGGACATGACGGTGGAACCGGTGCGTCTCCTCTGTCTTCGATCAAATATGCGGGTTCCCCTTGGGAGTTGGGGCTGGCGGAAACCCAGCAGACCTTGGTTCTCAACCGTTTGCGTGGGCGCATCTGTGTGCAGGCCGATGGTCAGATGAAAACCGGGCGGGATGTGGTGATTGGCGCTTTGCTGGGTGCGGACGAATTTGGGTTTGCAACAGCCCCGCTGGTGGTGGAGGGATGCATCATGATGCGTAAGTGCCACCTCAATACCTGTCCGGTGGGCATTGCCACGCAGGATCCGGAATTGACCCGACGATTTGCCGGACAGCCCGAGCATTTGATCAATTATTTCTTCTTTGTGGCGGAGGAAGTACGTGAACTGATGGCTCAACTGGGATTCCGGACTTTCGAGGAGATGGTGGGACGGGTTGACCGCCTCGACATGCGCCGAGGAATTTCCCACTGGAAGGCACAGGGTCTGGATTTTTCAAGAATCTTTCATAGCCCGGACATGCCTGTTCAGGTGGCTCGTTCCTGGAAGGAGCGGCAGGATCATGGTCTGGAACAGGCACTGGATCATGTTCTCATCGCACAGTCCAGGACCGCTATCGAGCAGGGGCAAGCGGTGGTCATCGAAACGGGCGTGCGTAACGTCAATCGTTCCGTGGGTGCCATGTTGTCTGGCGAAGTGGCGCGCCATCATGGCTTTGCCGGTTTGCCTCAGGATACGATCCTGGTGCGCGCCAAGGGAACTGCCGGGCAGAGTTTTGGTGCCTTTCTGGCCCATGGGGTGACCTTTCACCTATACGGTGAAGCCAATGATTATGTTGGCAAGGGACTGTCTGGGGGACGTATCATCATTCAACCCGCTCCCGAATCTACTTTGTTGGCTGAAGAGAATATCATTGTGGGAAATACGGTTCTGTACGGTGCCGTTGCCGGAGAATGTTATTTCCGGGGGGTGGCAGGCGAACGCTTTGCCGTGCGCAACTCCGGTGCAGTAGCCGTGGTGGAAGGCGTAGGAGACCACGGATGCGAATACATGACGGGAGGCACGGTAGTGGTACTGGGTGAGGCCGGACGAAATTTTGCCGCAGGAATGAGCGGGGGGATTGCCTTTGTCTATGACGAGGCGGGGGATTTTGATAAACGCTGTAATCTGTCCATGGTTGCGCTCGAGGCGGTTCCCGAGGAAGAGCAGACCACCGAGGTCAAAGGCGTTCTGGACACCCATGGACGTGTGCGTGTCAATCACATCGAAGCACGGGATGAATATCTGTTGCGTATCCTGATTGAAAACCACGTGCGTTATACGGGCAGTACGCGTGGACAGCAGATTCTGGATCAATGGTCGAGTGCACGGAGCAAGTTCGTCAAAGTGATGCCCTTGGAGTATCGCCGCGCGCTGGCTGAAATGGCAGCAGAACAACAATTGGCACAGGTGGCCTGACATGGGAAAGATTACGGGGTTCATGGAAATCGAACGGCAGGAACCCTCTGCCGAAACACCACAAGAACGGGTGGGCCACTACCGCGAATTTACCATTGATCTGCCCTTGGAGAGCGTCAGCCAGCAAGGAGCGCGCTGCATGGATTGCGGAATCCCCTTCTGCCAGACGGGGTGTCCGGTGAATAATATCATTCCTGATTGGAATGATCTGGTTTACCGTGGGCAGTGGCGCGAAGGGTTGGACAACCTCCATTCCACCAACAATTTTCCGGAATTTACGGGGCGGGTCTGTCCTGCACCTTGTGAGTCGGCTTGTGTGCTCAACATCAATACGGCACCGGTCACCATCAAGAACATTGAACATGCCTTGGTGGACCGGGGTTGGGAAGAAGGCTGGATTACCCCGAAAATTCCTTCGCACAAAACGGGTAAACGGGTGGCCGTGGTGGGCTCCGGACCTTCCGGGTTGGCTGCGGCACAGCAGTTGGCACGGGTGGGGCACGACGTGGTGGTGTTCGAAAAAAATGATCGGATCGGGGGACTGTTGCGCTACGGTATCCCGGACTTCAAATTGGAAAAACTTCAGATTGATCGTCGGCTCCATCAGATGCGCGCAGAAGGGGTGGAATTCCGCACCGGCGTGCATGTGGGCGTGACACTGTCTGCCCAGCATTTGAGGGAAACGTTTGATGCGATTCTGCTCACTGGGGGATCGGAACATCCCCGCGATTTGTCTGTGCCGGGACGGGCATTGAAGGGTGTTCATTTTGCCATGGAATTCCTGCCCCAACAGAATCGACGCAATGCCGGAGATACGGTGGAAAATGGCCTGTTGGCCACGGGCAAGCATGTGGTGGTGATTGGCGGGGGCGATACGGGTTCCGACTGTGTGGGGACATCTCTTCGCCAGGGAGCCCTTTCCGTCACACAGTTTGAAGTCATGCCACGCCCTCCGGAGCAGGAGGACAAACCTTTGGTGTGGCCTCAATATCCCCTTAAGTTCCGTACTTCCACCTCTCAAGCGGAAGGGTGTATCCGTGACTGGAGCATTTCGACCCAGGCGTTTACAGGAGTCGATGGACAAGTGACCCAGTTGCATGCTGTGCGCCTGGAGTGGAAGGCGGACGAGAAGGGCCAGATGAAACCTCAGGAAATTCCGGGCAGTGCCTTTGACATTCCGGCGGATCTGGTTCTGCTGGCCATGGGTTACCTGCATCCAGTGCAGACCGGTTTGTTGGAACAGTTAGGGGTGGCAAAGGATGCCCGGGGCAATGTACAGGCCAAAGTCCTGGACTATCAAACTTCGGTGTCCAAGGTATTTGCTGCCGGGGATATGCGGCGTGGGCAGTCTCTGGTGGTTTGGGCCATTCGGGAGGGACGCCAGGCGGCACGAGCCATCGATGAGTTCCTGATGGGGCAGTCGGATCTTCCACGCTGATTTTCATGATAGACCCGCTGAAGTAATGGCGGACTGACGAGGTTTTCCTGTGCTGAAAAATGATACCTTCCTGCGTGCGCTCTTGCGTGAACCCGTTCCCTATACACCGCTTTGGATCATGCGCCAGGCTGGTCGCTATTTGCCCGAATACAATGCGACGCGGGCCCGGGCCGGTAGTTTTCTCAAGTTGTGCAAATCGCCGGACCTGGCCACAGAAGTAACCTTGCAGCCCTTGGCCCGGTATGCCTTGGATGCGGCCATTCTTTTTTCCGATATTTTGACCGTGCCGGATGCCATGGGTCTGGGGCTTTATTTTGCAGAAGGAGAAGGACCCAAATTCGAACGTCCCATCCGTGATGAATGGGAGGTTCGAAATTTGAGTGTGCCCGATCCTACTGTGAACCTGCGTTACGTTCTGGATGGGGTATCTCAGATTCGCAAGGCATTGGCGGGTTCGGTGCCCCTCATTGGTTTTTCAGGCAGTCCCTTTACCCTGGCATGCTACATGGTGGAAGGAGGCGGGTCGGAGGATTTCCGTCATATCAAGGGGATGCTCTATCGCCGCCCGGATTTGTTGCATCGCATTCTGGAAGTGACCACCGAAGCGGTCATTCAGTATTTGAATGCCCAGATTGAAGCGGGGGCTCAGGCAGTCATGGTGTTCGATACCTGGGGAGGAACACTGACTCCGAAGGCATATCAGGAATTTTCACTGCACTATCTGTCTGTGATCGCTGCCGGGTTGACCAAACAGGCAGAAGGGCGCCGAGTGCCCAGCATCGTCTTTACCAAGGGTGGAGGATTGTGGCTTGAATCCATTGCCGACGCGGGCTACGATGCGGTGGGGTTGGATTGGACCATAGACATGGGTGAGGCCCGGCGCCGTATCGGTCACAAGGTCGCGTTGCAGGGTAATCTGGATCCGATGGTTTTGTTTGGGACGCCCGAGTGCATTCGCTCGGAGGTGGGAAGAGTATTGGCGGAATTTGGTCCGGGATCTGGTCATGTTTTCAATCTTGGCCATGGCATTACGCGCTTTACCGACCCGGATCAGGTGACGGTATTAGTGGATGCGGTGCATGAACTGAGCCGTCGACAAGGCGTCGCTATTGCCTGACAAATAAGGAAAAAACCAGATTATTCATGGTTTTTTCCCCAGTGTTATGCACAGAGTGGGATCGATGGACGATAATCCTCATGAATTATGGGTGTCCTTGATAAATGTAAGTTAACAACATGATTTATATGAATAAATCATGGTTAGTCGAGGTTGGGCAAGGTGATTTTTGACGGATTTAAAATCTTGACAAGTATCAAACTCCCAACTTATAAACAAAGTTATCCACAGATGGACCGCGCCCCTTCTGCCCATTCATGGATCTCCAGAGCCCCGTGATCGTCGAAGTTCTGCTTGATCTGCCTTTACCTCGCGGGTTTGATTATCATGCCGCTCTGGCGACAGAGGAGGACGTGGGGCGGCGGGTCAAGGTTCCGTGGGGCACCGGGCAAAAAGTTGGCGTAATTCGAGCCCTCAAACACACCTCCACTTACCCCGCGGACAAAATCAAGGAAGTTTTGGAGATTTGGCGGGATGTTCCGCCACTGAATGCTCGTGATTGGCAGTTGCTGGAATTCTGTAGTTCCTATTATCACTACCCTTTAGGGCAAACGGTGCTGGCCATGTTGCCCCCTGCCCTGCGTCGAGTGGGTGGCTGGCTGCCTCCGCGCCGAGTACGTCAACCCCGGAAATATCCGTCTCAGAGTTCGGCACCGCCACTTAATGAGGCACAACGGAGCGTGGTGCAGGCGATTCTTCAGCAACCGAACTTTGCTGTGCACCTGATCCATGGGGTGACCGGGAGCGGCAAGACCGAGGTGTATTTTTCTCTGATCGAAAAGGTATTGGAGCGCGGACGACAGGTTCTCTTGCTGGTTCCGGAAATCAACCTGACTCCCCAACTGGAACAACGTCTGGCACGTCGTTGGCCTAACCTGAACTGGATCAGTCTGCACAGTGGGGTCAGTGAGAAGGAACGGGCGCGGCGTTGGTTGACGGCCCAGACCGGTGCCGCACGTTTGGTATTGGGCACACGCCTGGCAGTTTTTACGCCTCTGCCCGAGTTGGGATTGATCGTGGTGGACGAAGAACATGAGGCCTCTTTCAAACAGCAGGATGGATTGCGCTATTCCGCACGGGACTTGGCCATTGTCCGTGCTCGCCAGGGAGAATTCCCGATTATTCTGGGGTCTGCAACGCCTACCTTGGAAAGTTGGCATAACGCTCGTACAGGACGGTATCAACTGCACCATTTGAGAGAGCGGGCCGTACCCGGCGCTTGTTTGCCCCAACTGACTTTGGCACCCACGATGCAGGAAGGGCTTCCTCACTGGGCGACCGTCTTGCACGAAACATTGAGCCGTGGGGAACAGGTGCTGGTGTTCATCAACCGGCGCGGTTATGCCCCTGTTCTGTATTGCCCCAACTGTGGCTGGCAGGCGGCTTGTCCCCGCTGCAGTGTGCGACTGGTGGTACATCGGCGGACCCGTCAGTTGCGTTGTCATCACTGCGGTCTGGAGCAAGTTCTGCACGAATCTTGCCCATCCTGCGGGAATGTCCACATGGAAACCCGTGGAGAAGGGACGCAGCAGGTAGAAGAACGTCTGCGCAACTATTGCCCCTCAGCCCGTCTCCTGCGTCTGGACAGCGACAGTTTGGCCCTTAAGGGCAGTTGGGAAAGGGCGAGGGAACAAATTTTGGACCATCAGGTGGATATTCTGGTGGGAACCCAGTTATTGGTCAAAGGACACGATTTTCCTGATTTGTCCTTGGTGGTGGTACTGAATGCCGACCAATCGCTCTTCAGCAGTGATTTTCGTGCCTCAGAACGGCTTTATGCCCAACTACTTCAGGTGGCCGGACGGGCCGGACGGGCAGAAAAGGCGGGGCAGGTGTGGATTGAAACGGATTATCCCGGACACCCCGTACTGTTGGCGCTGATGCAGCACGAAACAGAAAACTTTCTGGACCAGGAATTGGCCCTGCGGCGTCAGATGGGATGGCCACCTTTTAATTATCTGGCCATACTTCGGGCAGAAGCACGGGACGTGGGCAAGGTCACTGTCTTTCTGGAGGATGCGCGGCAGAAAGCCTTGACCCGTGGAGGAGAAGGGATCTGTATTTTTGATCCGGTTCCCTCCACTTTGGCGCGCAAGGCGGGCTTCCACCGTTGGCAATTACTCGTTCAGGGTGCGCATCGTGCTTCCCTGCAAGTTTTTCTGGCCAGTTGGGTGGATGAGTTACGTGCCTTGCGTTCGGGGCGAAGCATCCACTGGGTGCTCGAAGTCGATCCCTGGGACTGTTAGTCGGTCCACTGCACCCAACCAAAGGCATGAGTGAGCAGGATGAGCAGGCCAAACAGGATTCGGTAATAGGCAAAACCGGTGAAATTATGCTGACTGACGAAACGGAGAAGGGCGCGCACTGTCATGAAAGCAAATATGAAAGAGAACAAGCTGCCGACCAGAAACATGCCCAGATCACTGGCATGAAAAAGATGACGGTACTTAACCAGTTCGTAAACGGTGGCTGCGCTCAGGGTGGGAATGGCAAGAAAAAAGGAAAACTCTGTGGCAGCTGTGCGGGATAGGCCAAAGAATAGTCCGCCCATGATAGTGGCTCCAGAACGGGAAGTGCCGGGGATCAGGGCAAAGGACTGACAAAGTCCGATTTTAAGGGCAATCCGCCAGTCCATATCGTCCACGGTGGTGATGCGTATCGGTTGGTGACGACGTTCCACCCAAAAAATGACAAAGGCACCCAGAATGAAGGCCAGTGCCACGGGTAAAGGAGCAAACAGATGCGCTTTGATGGATTTGGCGAACAATAAACCCAAAACTGCTGCCGGAAGAAAGGCCAGCAGCAGGTTGAGGGTAAAGCGTTGAGCTGCGCGATCCCTGGGCAATCCCAGGACCACACGCCCAATCTTTGCCCGATACTCCCAGCAAATGGCCAGGATGGCGGCAAACTGGATGACGATTTCAAAAACCTTGCCTTTTTCGTCATTGAAGTGCAACAGACTGCCCACCAGTATCAGATGTCCCGTGCTGGAAACCGGCAGGAATTCCGTCAGTCCTTCCACCACGCCCAGAATGGCCGCTTTGACAAGTAACAGGACATCCATGGGTCAAACCTTGCGATAGAGTTCGGCACCCTGTGCCCGGAACTCCTGGGCTTTTTCTGCCATTCCCTGATCCAGTGCCTGCTCGGAAGATACACCGATTTGAGAGGCGTAATCCCGTACGTCCTGAGTAATCTTCATGGCGCAGAAATGAGGACCACACATGGAACAAAAATGAGCCAGTTTGGCCCCTTCCTGAGGCAGCGTTTCATCATGAAATTCCCGAGCCTTGTCCGGGTCCAGTCCCAGGTTGAACTGATCATCCCAACGGAATTCGAAACGGGCCTTGGACAGCGCATTATCGCGCATTTGGGCACCGGGATGTCCCTTGGCCAGATCGGCTGCATGGGCGGCAATCTTGTAAGCCATGATGCCGTCCTTGACGTCGTTCTTATCGGGCAAGCCCAGATGTTCCTTGGGTGTGACATAGCACAACATGGCCGTGCCCTGCCAGCCGATCATGGCAGCGCCGATGGCTGAGGTGATATGGTCATAACCCGGTGCGATATCCGTGGTGAGAGGGCCCAGGGTGTAGAACGGGGCCTCCTGGCAGAGGGACAGTTGCAGTTCCATGTTTTCGCGGATACGGTGCATGGGCACATGTCCCGGACCTTCGATCATGGTTTGCACATCATGTTTCCAGGCAATCTGGGTCAGTTCGCCGAGGGTTTTGAGTTCGGCGAACTGGGCGGCGTCATTGGCGTCATGAATGGAACCGGGGCGCAGTCCATCCCCCAAGGAGAAACTGACATCATAGGCCTTCATGATGGCGCAGATATCCTCGAAATGGGTATACAGGAAATTTTCCTTGTGGTGGGACAGGCACCACTTGGCCATGATGGACCCGCCCCGGGAGACGATGCCGGTTAAACGCTGAGCGGTCAGGGGAATATGGGCAAGACGCAATCCTGCGTGAATGGTGAAATAGTCCACTCCCTGTTCGGCCTGTTCGATGAGAGTGTCCCGATAGATTTCCCAAGTCAGTTCCTCGGCTTTTCCATCCACTTTTTCCAGTGCCTGATAGATAGGTACGGTTCCAATGGGGACGGGAGAATTACGGATGATCCACTCGCGTGTCTCATGGATATTCTTGCCCGTGGACAGGTCCATGACCGTGTCGCCACCCCAGCGAATGGCCCAGGTCATTTTTTCCACTTCTTCCTGGATGCTTGAACCCAAGGCGGAGTTGCCGATGTTGGCATTGATCTTGACCAGAAAGTTGCGTCCGATGATCATGGGTTCGATTTCGGGGTGATTGATATTGGCGGGCAGGATAGCTCGTCCGCGCGCAATTTCATCCCGTACGAATTCCGGAGTGATCTGTCCGGGTAAGGAAGCGCCCAGGGATTCACCTGGATGTTGGGCGGAGAGCCAGCGTTCGGCATTGCCTCCACGAGCTTTGAGGGCATCCAGTTGGGCTTCGCGCCGACAATTTTCACGAATGGCTACATATTCCATTTCCGGAGTGATGATGCCACGTCGCGCATAGTGCATTTGGGAGACGTTTTGTCCCGTCAGGGCGCGGCGCGGCGTACGCTGGAGTTTGAAGCGCATTTCGGTCAGGGCCGCATTGTCCAATCGTTCCTGGCCATAGGTGGAGGATGGCCCGTTCAATGCTTCCGTGTCTTGACGTTCCTCGATCCAGCAACTGCGAACGCTGGGTAAACCTGCCCGAATGTCGATGCTGACCGTGGGGTCTGAGTACGGGCCGGAGGTATCATAAACGGTGAGCGGGGGATTGGGTTCGGCACCGAAGGTGGCCGGGGTATCCGACTGGCGGATTTCACGCATGGGGACCCGCAGGTCGGGGCGTGAACCGGTGACATGGATCTTGTGGGAACAGGGGAGAGGGATAACGGATGCTTCATCCACTTGGGCCTGTTCGGCCAGAAACTTTGGGGGTGCATTCATGCGCAGATTCACTCTTAGAACGGATTAACAAGGGAAGTGTACCAGATGGACAGGGTTAGCCCGGTTCCAACACGCTCAAGGGGTGGATTATGGAGGGTCCAGAGGAAAGTATTGAACGTCGACGATATCGAGGGTACGCGCCCCTGCCGGACTCATGAACCGGACCGTGTCGCCGGTACGTTGTTTGAGCAAGGCACGGGCCAGAGGTGAAATCCAGCTGATGTGACCGCATCCAGGATCGGTTTCATCTCGACCGATGATGGTATAGACATGAGTTTGATCGCCCTCTTCCACGGTCACCTGTGCTCCGAAAAAAATTTGGTCATTTCCGGACTGCAAGGTGGGATCGACCACTTGGGCGATTTCCAGCCGTTTGGTGAGAAAGCGCAGGCGCCGGTCAATTTCGCGCAGGCGTCGTTTCCCATAAATATAATCTCCATTTTCCGAACGATCACCGTTGGAAGCCGCCCAAGACACGGTTTCTACGACCTTCGGACGCTCCACGCGTAACAGATGATCCAATTCGGCGACCAGTCGGGCATGTCCTCGAGGGGTCAGATAATTGGGCGTGTTAGGTGGCAGGTCCGTACTCGAAGCGGAAAGGTCTTCCTCCTTCTCCTCATTTTCTGCCTCGCGTACAAAGGCTTTGCTCATCGTTCAAAATTCGAAGAGAGGTGTTTGTGCTGCATGGTGAAGAGAGGGAACCCAGGTTTCAAAAAGTGATTCTTCCCGCAGTGTTCCATTCGGCAGACGCATCCAGCGTCGTACGGTCATGATGGGCGCATGGCCGACGATGGCAAGAGCGCATCCTCCGGCTGCCAAAACGTCGAGAAATGCCGGAGGTAGGTAAGGGACGGAACCGGTGAGCAGAATGGTGTCCCAGACGGATTCTGGACGCCAACCCTGGGCGGCATCGCCCACTTCCACGGTGACATTGTGAATTCCGGCATTTTGCAGGCGTTGGCGAGCCTGAGTGGCCAGAGTCGGGTGAATTTCCACCGAGGTGACGGTGGCGGCGCGCTTGCCCAGTAGGGCAGCCACATATCCGCTACCCGTTCCTACATGAAGGACGCGGTCTGATTTCTTGAGGCGCAATTCTTGAATCAGGCGAGCCTCCAATTTGGGTGAAAGCATGAATTCCCCATGATCCAGAGGAAGTTCCATGTCGACGAAAGCCAATTCTCGCTGGGTGGCCGGAACAAATTCCTCACGACGAACCTGATAGAGTAGATCGAGCACTTCGATATTCAGGACATCCCAAGGGCGGATCTGTTGTTCGACCATATTGAAGCGAGCCTGTTCAAGATTCATTGAGTGCCTCCGGGAGGAATGAAATATCTTTTTGTCAATCCGCTATTGTAGCAAAATCAGGGGGGGAATCGTCTTTGGTTGCGGGTGCAGAGGCGGGTAATTCATTCGGGTGGCCGGAATTTCCAGGAACTCCTGTCCAGGTCCGAGGTCCCAAGGCATATTGGATGAATTTGAAATGGGCAGAGGGCGCTATGAAGGTCATGACGGTACTGTTCATGCTGTTGATTTTGGTCCTGTGGGTGATGCGCTCGGCCAATGCCTCGGAACTCCCCAGTGTGGGGCAGAAGGCCCCAGAGTTCAGCATAATGGATCAGAATGGAACACTGCAAAAATTATCTGATTATCAGGGAAAGTGGCTGGTTCTCTACTTTTACCCGAAAGACGAGACTCCGGGGTGTACCACGGAGGCCTGTGCCTATCGGGATGACATTCACAAAATCCAGACGTTGGGGGCGGCGGTGGTGGGAGTGAGTATCGACGACGCCAGCAGCCATGCTGAATTTGCGGACAAACACCATCTTCCTTTTCCGTTATTGGCCGATAAGGAAGGGACGGTGTCAAAAAGTTACGGATCAGAACGTACCCTGCTGGGCTACAAATTGGCCCGTCGTAATACCTTCATCATCGATCCCGCAGGCCGTATCGCCAAAGTTTATGTGGATGTAGATGCTGGAGAGAATCCTCAGGAAGTCATAGCAGAGTTGCATCGTTTGCAGTCAATGCACTAACTCGCGGACCAGGTCCAGCAAGGTAGCGGTAGCCCCCCGGTTCCGCTCGACAAAGCACCGTCCTTGCTCACCCATGGAGTGACAAAGCGTTGGATTTTCAAGAAATTCTTTGATCAGAAGAGGCAATTCATCCAAATTGGAAAATTGCCGAGCAGCGCCGCATTCCACTGCGGCAGTGCTGGCCTCGGCAAAATTGAAGGTGTATGGACCCAGCAGGACGGGGCATCCAACGCTGAGGGCTTCAAGGAGATTCTGACCCCCCAGAGGGAGCAGGGTGCCGCCCATGAGCGCATATTGGGCCAGACGATACCAGGCATACATTTCACCCATGCTGTCCCCGAGGAGAACCGTGGTCTCGGCAGAGAGGGGGCGCTGCGCCGAGCGCCGCTGGTAGGGAATATGCCTCGCTTCAAGCAAGGCAGCCACCGCGTCGAATCGTTGCGGGTGTCGGGGAACCAGCACCAGCAGATGGGGCGGAGTGAGTAGGGAACCGAGATGTTTCAGCAGGAGGCTTTCTTCTCCTTCACGGGTACTGGCTGCGATCCAGACCGTCCGGTTTTCTCCGATCATCTGACGGATTGGTTGAAAACTTGCATGATGTTCGCAGGGCAGGGGCGCATCGAACTTGAGATTACCCATGAGTTTCACCCGAGGGGCGCCCAGAGCTTCAAAGCGCTGGGCATCGGCGTGGGACTGGGCCGCAATGAGCGACAGTTGACCGAGGAGGGTGCGCGTCAGGGTCGGGACAAGGGCATAACGTCGTGCCGAACGTTCTGACAGTCGGGCATTGGCCAGAATCAGAGGAATATGATGGTGGTGGCACTCATGGATCAGGCGGGGCCAGAGTTCCGTTTCCAGAAGAAAGCCCAAAGTGGGTTTGAAGGTCTCTAAAAAACGCCCTACGGCGCCCGGCAGGTCGTAGGGTAGATAGACCCGTTGAATTCCCGGAGGGGCTTCATCGAGCGCCGTTTCTCGACCGGTGGGCGTGGTATGGGTCAACAGGAAGGCGTGGTTCGGGTATTGCTCGGCCAGGGATCGGAGGAGCGGCAAGGCAGCACGGGTTTCCCCCACCGACACGGCATGGAGCCAGATCAGAGGGCGAGATTCTGAGATAGAGTAGTGGCCAAGGCGCTCGAGCCAATGGAGGCGATAGCCGGGCTGTTGTCGACCACGCCACCAGAGACGGAGAAAAAACAGGGGCAGGATCAAGCGGGTCAACTGGGTGTACCAGAATAAATTCATGGCAACAACCGCTCCAAGGCAGAGAGGACTTCCGGTACTTCCGGGCATAAACCTTTTCCGCCCAGATTTACGGCCAGCATACTACCGAATACCCCTGTGGCTTGCGGGTCGGTGGCGGTGTACAGGGCCACCACCGGTCGGTGGAGCGCGGTGGCCAAATGGGAGAGACCCGTATCCACGCCCACCACAGCCTGGGCATGGGCCAATAGGCCAGCCAGAGCGGTCAGATCCAGCGTTGCCAGGGCCTGTGCGCCCACGATTTGGTTTGCCAGACGTTGAGCTCGTTCCCGTTCCCGTTCGTTACCGCCTGGGAGCAGGATGGTCAATCCTTGGGCAGAGAGCTGCCGACCCAGGGCAATCCAGTGAGTTTCCGGCCATTCCTTGTCACGGCGGCTAGTTCCATGGAGAAAGAGAACATAGGGTATGGCACTCAGGGTGCGTGGGCGAACCAGATCAGAACGCAGGCCATAGGTCACTTCTTTTTCCGGGGCGTAGCCCAGGGCAAGACCGGCCAGTGTGCGGTTGCGCTCCACGGCATGAAGATTTCTGGAAACCCGGAAGCGCTGCTGGTAAAACAGGCTGGCCAAGGGTTCGCGAATGCTGTGACGATCGTATCCCATTCGCAAGGCAGGACTGAAACACCCGACCAACGCACTTTTGACCAGACCTTGCAGATCCAGGCTGGCATCATGGTTCAGGGCCTCCAGAACCTGGCTCAACCGACGCCATTCGGCATGGGTTGTCGGTGCGAAAAGAGCGGTACGCCAGCGCCGCAAGGCCACGGGAATCACACGGCGGACTGCTGGATGCAGACGGGGCAATGCTGCGAAGGATTCTTCCACGATCCAGTCAATGGAAAGGGTGGGACAATGACGAGCCATGTCCGTCACAGCCGGAAAAGCGTGAACCACATCGCCCAGTGAAGAGGTTTTGATGAGAAGGAGATCAGTCATGCCGCCATTCTAGGGGACCTGACCCTGCTCGGCTAGTCGGAAGTGGAGTAGACTTGCCTCCATGTCACTTTCTGTCATCATCATAGCCAAAAACGAAGAGGCCGCCCTTGGCGCTTGTTTGGACTCGGTTCTTTGGGCAGAGGAGTGTATTGTTCTGGATGGGGGAAGTCAGGATGGCACGGTGGAACTGGCGCGCCAACGTGGCGCACGGGTAGAGATTGCAGCGGATTGGCCGGGCTTTGGTCCGCAGAAGAACCGTGCGCTGGCTCTGGCCTGTGGGGACTGGGTGCTTTCACTGGACGCGGACGAGCAGGTGTCCCCTGCGCTGAAAGCAGAAATATTGGCTGTCATGGCCAATCCTGAGGCGCTGGATTTGTATCGCATGCCCCGCTCTTCACGCTACTGTGGGCGTGCCCTCCGCCATGGCGGGTGGTGGCCCGACTATGTGGTGCGTCTCTTTCGCAGAGGCAAGGCCCATTTTTCTGAGGACTGGGTTCATGAACGGCTGGTTGGAACCGAGGAGGGAAGCATTGGAACCCTGAACAACCCGCTGGAACACGATACTTATGTTGACCTGGAAGAAGCCCTCGACAAGGCCAACCATTATTCGACGCTGGGCGCCCGTCAAGCCTATGCCAAAGGACGGCGTGCCACCCTGGGCAAGGCTTTGTGGCACGGATGCTGGGCATTTTTTCGAACCTTCATTCTGCGCCGCAGTTTTCTGGATGGAGGACAGGGCTTTTTGTTGGCCGTCTCCAATGCCTATGCGACCTTTTACCGTTACGCCAAACTTTGGTGCCTAGATCAACCGGAGTGCCGGTCTTTTCCTGTGGATCACTGATCCAGAACTTGCAGGCGTTGTAATTTGGCGTAATGTCCCTCCCGATCCATCAGTTCTCGATGGGTTCCTTGCTCTACGATACGCCCCTGATCCAGCACCACGATGAGATCGGCTTTTTCAATGGTGGAAAGGCGGTGCGCAATGACCAGAGTAGTGCGTTGTTCCATCAGGGTATCGAGGGCTGCCTGGACGGCACGCTCGGATTCACTGTCGAGGGCCGAAGTGGCTTCGTCCAGAATCAGGACCGGGGCATTTTTGAGGAGGGCGCGGGCGATGGCAATACGCTGCCGTTGTCCACCGGACAGACGCGCCCCGTTTTCTCCCAACAAGGTTTGAAATCCATCGGGTAGTTGTTCGATGAATTCCAGAGCATGGGCCGCGCGGGCCACCTCGCGCAACCGTTCCAGCGAGGTTCCGCGCAGGGGGCCGTAACCGATGTTGTGGGCCACGGTATCGTTGAACAGGACGACTTCCTGGGTGACGAGGGCCAGATTGCTGCGCACGCTGGCCAGGGTCAAGTTCGCAATAGGATAGCCATCCAGAAGGATGCGTCCTGACGTGGGGTTGTGAAAGCGGGGCACCAGACTGGCCAATGTGCTCTTACCACTGCCTGAAGCTCCCACTAGAGCCACGGTTTGACCGGCCTGGATCTTTAGACTGAAGGAGTCGAGGGCTAAACGATGACCCCGCGGATAAGCAAAACACACCTGATCAAAGTGTAAGTGACCTTGGGCGTGTTCCAGTACCTGGGTTCCTTCGTCTGTCTCGGGGGGTTGATCAATCAGGGCAAAGACGCTTTCTGCAGCAGCCAGGCCCCGCTGCAGGGATTCGCTCAAATCGGAGAGGCGCTTGACGGGGGCCAACAGCATGATCATGGCCGTGATGAATGAAACGAAGCCACCCACCGTGGTTTGATCGGTACCTGCCTGCCAGGTGGCCATGCCGATGATGAGGGCGATGGCCAGGGCCGCGAAGAACTGGACAATGGGAACATTGGCTGCACTGGCCGCTGCCTGCTTCATGCTCAGGCGACGCACCCAATTGCTGGTTTCATGGAAACGGTCAGTTTCAACGGGGATTCCCCCAAACACCTTGATGACCTTCTGGCACTGGATCGATTCATCCAGTACGCTGGTGAGATTGCCCATGGCGCTCATGGTGTCGCGATTGATATGACGCAGGCGCAGATTGACTTTTCGAACCACCCAGGCGATGGGCGGGGCCACCAGCAGGGTGACACTGGTGAGTTGCCAATTCAGGTAAATCAACCAACCCATCAGGCCCACGACCACAAAACTGTCGGTGACCAGATTGGTCAGCACGGTGGTGCTGGCCTGCATGACCTGATTGGCGTCGTATACCAACTTCGAGATCAGTTCTCCGGTACTGTGGTCATCGAAGTAACGAGCAGGCAGATGGAGCAGGCGCCCGAACATTTGTTGGCGCAGGTCCATGACCACTTTGTTTCCGACCCAGTTCATAGCGAATTTGGCAATAAAATTGGCAATGCCCCGTACGAAGAACAGTCCCATCAACATGAGCGGCACCCAATGCATCCAGTGCGGATCCTTGTGCACGAAACTTTTGTCGAGCATGGGTTTGAGCAGGGCCGGCAGGAACGGTTCGGTGGCCGCAGTAACCACCATGGCGCCGACGGCACCGAAAAATTCCCAACGATAGGGGCGCACATGGCGTAACAGGCGGGAATAGAGGGAGGTGGTCCCAGGCAGAAGGCGCATGGTATGGGGAAGTCGATCCTAAAGTCCTAATTATGCGCTACCAGAGCCAAAGTGACTACCGTGGCACTTTCCACCAACTCTACCAGTGCGCCCGCCGTATCCCCGGTGGTGCCCTGAATTCGCTCCATGAGTTTTTGGTGCCACCAGTAACCGATGACCCCGGCCACCAGAATGGCGCCCAGACCGGGTCGTCCAAAGCCGATCAAAATGCTGACCAGCGTCATGATGCAGACTCCCCAGACCGGGGTACGTGGCATATGCTGGGAGATTGCTTCTCCCATCCCGCCTGGGCGGACGTAGGGTGTGGTCAGAAACAACAGACATAGGGCGGTGCGGCCCAGGAGTGGGGGCAGCAGCAGAAAACCCGGGGCAATGCGCGCATCCAGCGTGATCAGGGCCATGGCTTTGACCAGTAACACGAGGACCACACTGACCACAGCAAAAGAACCACAGCGAGGGTCTTTCATGAGATTCAGAATGCGGCTCCGGTCCCCTCGGCCACCCCCAAAGGCATCTACTGAATCAGCCAGTCCATCCAGGTGCAGTGCTCCGGTGAGTCCGACCCACAGGACCAGAATCAACGCGCCGGACAAATTGGAGGACACTCCTAAAAAAGAAGTGAGTGCACACATTCCGGCCAACATGGCGCCAATGATGGCCCCCACAGCGGGATAAAAAAGTAGACACTGCCCCTGCTCCTGAGGAGTCGGGGGAGAATGGATGGGTACGGGCAGGCGCGTCAGGAACTGCAGGGCCAGGCCAAAGGTTCGCAGGGGTTTCACGCGGGATGAGACTCGTTTTTTGTCCAGTCGTTCACAACATGCAAAGAGCCATGGGGAACCGGATAGGTCAAAAAATCGCTACGCCGGGTTTGATTCAGTCGATGATGCAACAGACGGATGACGCCGCCATGGGTAATCAGTAAAACTGTTTGGCCTGCGCACTGCTGCCCCAATTCAATCCAGCCGGCTTCGACACGCTCGCAGAAATGCTCGAGGGTTTCCCCTTCGGGGGGGGGGTGTTGCCAGGGATCCCGCCAGAATGCGGCCAGTGTTTGAGGGTCTTTCTGGATCAATTCGGCTGCTGTATGCCCTTCCCAGAGTCCGAAATCCAGTTCGCTGAAACGTTCATCCACCGTCAGCGGGAGCCGCAGACGGGTAGCCATGTTTTTGGCAAAGCGCTGGCAACGTTCACGGGGAGAGCATAGGATCCGATCTCCGCGCCAGAGGGCCACGGACTGTTCCATTTGTTGCCACCCCAAAGCGGTGAGCGGATCATCCAGACGTCCCCGAAAACCACTGTGCCCAGTGTCTCCATGGCGCAGAAGAGAAAAGATCACAACTTCTCCGAAACCGCAGCTTCGGCAAAGGTGGCCATTCCTTCATGGAGCGCACAGGCCAGACGCAGCAGGGGGATGGCGCTGGCGGCGCCACTGCCTTCGCCCAGGCGTAGTCCGAGGGATAATAGCGGGCGTGCATCCAGTGCTTCGAGAATGGCCTGATGACCTGGTTCGGCCGAGCGATGTCCATACAAAAACCAACGGGCTACCCCGGGATTCATGCGTTCTGCCGCGAGGGCTGCCACACTGCTGATGAACCCGTCCACCAGAACGGGCAGACCCCGTTGGGCGGCAGTACAGTAGGCTCCGGTGAGGGCAGCAATTTCGAATCCTCCTAGATATTTCAGGATGGCGTAGGGAGAAGTGAGCGCGCGCTCATGTTTCAACAGGCTTTGGGCAATGATCTCGATCTTGTGGGAAACCCCCGCTGTGGCCAATCCGGTGCCCGGGCCCGCCAGTTGCTGAGGAGGAAGATCGAGCAGGACGCAGGCCATGGCAGTGGCGGAAGTCGTATTGCCAATGCCCATTTCTCCCCCGATGAAGAGGTCTGCGCTGGCCTGCAGTGCGGCTTCGACACGGTCTCGTCCGGCACCCAGCGCCGCATGGCATTGGGCTTCAGTCATGGCCGGCTCATAAAGAAAATTCGCCGTGCCGGGACCCAATCCCAGATGATGCACGCCGGGCACTTGCGTCAGGTTCTGGACCGTGCCCAGATCGATGACTTCGAGGGATGCACCCAAGGTTCGAGCCAGCACGCTGATGGCTGCACCGCCACGGGCAAAGTTCTTGATCATTTCACCCGTGACGGCCTGGGGAAAGGCGGAGATATTTTCTGCAGTAATGCCGTGGTCTCCTGCAAAGATGCTGATCCACACCTGCTTCATGTGCGGACGTTCCCGCCCTTGGGCGGCGGCCAAGAAACAGGCCAATTCCTCCAGTTGACCTAGAGAACCGGGCGGTTTGGTCAGTTGTGCCTGGCGCTGGCGCGCCGCCAGACGAGCAACTTCATCCAGAGGACGGGAGGGTAGGGTCAACCAGTCAGGAATCATGAGTGTCCTTTCAAAAAAACGGGAAGTCCGGCGACCATCAAAAGAACCGGGTCGCAGAGGGTTGCCAGAGCCTGATGGAGGCGACCGGCCTGATCACAGAAACGACGAGTCAATTCTCCGAGGGGGACGATGCCTAATCCGGTTTCATTGCTGACCAGAATCAATGTGCCTGGCAGGGTGGGGAGGAGTGCCAGAAGAGCATCCTGTTCACGTTGTACGCACTGTGGGTCGGAATCGAACAGCAGATTGGTCAACCACAGCGTCAGACAGTCCACCAGAATGAGACCCTCGGGATGCGCATGGGCACGCAGGGTACTCGCCAAAGCCACAGGTTCTTCGATCACTTTCCAGTGGGCCGGACGAGTTGCGCGGTGATGTGAAATGCGCGCGCGCATTTCCTCATCCTCGATTCGGGCAGTGGCCAGATAGGTAACCGGACGAGCGCTGTGTTTGGCCCATTGTTCAGCCTGGGCACTTTTACCGGAACGAACGCCCCCGAGAATCAAAACTCGCTGTGGGACATCAACGCTCATCCACACCGTCCAGAGCTTCCACCAAATCCCGGATCAAGTGAGAAAATTCGCTGGTCATCAGGGCGAAATCATTGTCGAAGGCTTCTTCACTGGCGTTTGAGCCTTCACTCAGAATATCGAGCGGGGATAGGCGTCTCAGTTGAAGGGCTTCATCCAGCACAAAAGAGATTTTTTGCCCCCAGGTCAGGGCAAGACGGGAAACTTCCTTGCCTCCTTGCACATGTTGCCGGATCTCTGACCCTTCCAGAGAGTGGTGGGCATAACGCACTTTCATGCGTTCATCCTGGCGGGCGCGCAATTCACAATCCTGGTCGATGGTGAAAACTGAGGGAAGGGTATCTTCCACCAGCCATTGAGTCATGGCCGTGACCGGAGACAAACGGGTGCACAGGGGGGCAGCACTGAACTCCACCCCGCATTTCCGCAGAGTCTCCAGCACTTCCTCGGCACGTCCAAGATTGGCGCTATCCACGACCAGCCACTGGTTTTGCGGATCGATCCAGGCGTAGGTTTTGCGTTGTACGGAAAAGGCGCGGGGAAGCAATTCATCCATCGCCTCGTCCTTGATATCCTTCATCTGTTTGCGTCCTGGTTTATAGCCACGGGTTTGTTCGAATTCTTCGGCGCGGTGGCGTGCCTGTTGGGCAATGACGGAGGCAGGCAGAAGTTTTTTTTCGATGCCAAGACAAATCAGTAGGTGGGGTGGCAGGGTATAAACGAAATCTTCGTCATTGGGGGGGAGCCAGCCGCTGCATTGCAGATCACTTCCCGTACAGGATTGAAGGGGGCGATGTGACAACCGTTCACTCAGGGACTCGGCCGAATCCTTCCAGGTGCTGAGTCGATAAAGCACAAGATTCTTGAACCACATGGTCAATCCCCGCAAAGGATGGAATTCTACCAGAAGGACGGTGGACCCTCACGGGAGCGATGGATTCTCCGAGGGGGCATCCAATTCCAGTGCGGCTTTTGCCACCAGTTCCTCGGGCAGACGAGCCTGGATGGATACCCCCAGACGTTCGAATTCGCGCGCCTGAGCAATCAAATTGCCTTTTCCAGTATGAAGTTGACCATAGGCCTTGTCGTAGACGGCGCGGGCTTTTTCCAACTCTTTGCCGACCTGTTCCATGCTGGTGACGAAGCCCACCAGTTTTTTATAGACTCGACTGGCACGTTCTGCCAGTTCAGCGGTATGGGCATTCTGTTCTTCGAAACGCCACAGTTGGCGAACGATATTGAGACTGGTCATGAGGGTGGTGGGAGTGGCGACCAGAACATTTTTTTCGATGGCCTTCTGGAACAAACTGTCATCGGCACGCAGGGCTTCCACGAAGGCTGATTCGATGGGAATGAACATGAAGACCATTTCTGGGGTATTGAGCCCCGGCAGTGTGAAATAGGAACGGTCGGACAGTTCCTGAATGCGTGCGGCCACTGCCTGGACATGTTCTTTCAGGGCAATGGCGCGTTCTGCGTCCTCTTCTGCATTGACGTAACGGGTGTAGGCGTTGAGGGAAACCTTGGCGTCGATGACCAGATGTTTGGACTGAGGCAAATAGACGATGACATCAGGACGGCGTCGCCCTTCCTCTGTGGTAAAACTGACTTCCCGCCGGTAATCTTGACCTTCACGTAATCCCGAGCGGTCCAGCAGGTTCTCCAGAACCAGCTCGCCCCAATTCCCCTGTTTCTTGGCCTGGCCCTTGAGGGCCGTGGCCAGTTGATGGGCCTCCGCGCTCATCTGCTGGTTGAGCGCCTTGAGGTGCCCCAATTCGGCTTTGAGTTGAGCCTGCTGCTCCGTATCACGACGGTGGATTTCTTCCACCTTCGTGCCAAACTCCCCCAGCCGTTCCCGCAAGGGATTGAGCAGTTGACCCAGGGCATTTTCGTTCTGTTCTTTGAAATGACGGGATTTTTCTTCCAGGATGTCGTTGGCCAGGTTCTTGAATTGCAGGGATAATTCATCCCGTGCTTCCTGCAGAAGAACGATTTTCTCTCCTGCCTGAGTGCGTTCTGACTCCAGTCTGGTCTGCAATTCTGCAACCTGGGCCAAGTGCTGACGATGTTCGTTGACCTCGTTCTGGAGGTTTTGGCGCGCTTCATTCAACTCTTCTACCAAGCGTTGGCAACGGGCTTGTTCGGCGGTGAGTTCGGCGGATAGGCGGCCCTCCTGGATGTGCCAGTGATGTTCGTGATCGCGCGCCTGATTCAAGGTTTGTTCCAGTTCGCTCAAACGCCTTTCCAGTTCAGGCAGTCGACTGGCCCGTTCCATCCATTGAGCCCGTTCCACCGCCCCTTCCGACCGTCCTTTTTCAGTGCAAACTGCCAGTCGACTGCGCCAGATCAAACTGGAAAACAAGGCTCCCAGCACCAGGAAAAGAATCCCAACAACGACAACCTCCATAGGGGAACTTCCTCAAGTGGGCAGATAATGATAGAGCCAGGTTTCGCTCAAGGTGTCATTTCCCCGCTTCAGATATAAACGGATATCCACGGGATCGTTTCCTTCTACTTCGGTCAAGTCGAAGAGTGCGCGCCATGATCCGGGCTGGCCATTGGGGACGGGTTCCGTGGCGGCATTCAGGATACGTCCGCGGGAAGGCGTGATGACGGCTTCTGGCGCATTCCCTGAGGGGAGATGGAACAGTTCGCCGCCCTGAAAAACTACCTCGAATTTATGTGTGCCCGGTAACCGATGAGCGGGTTCTCCTCCTCGTCCGATTCCGGTACCGACGCAGCGCGCCAGAGATGTGGCAAAGGGCTCATCGGCCTGCCAGTAGAGACGGTAACGCAGGGAATGCTGAGATCCGGCGCGCGCTGGGGCAGCGGGGACCCACATGGCCACGACATTGTCGTACAACTCTTCCGTGGTGTGGAGTTCCACTAATCGAACTGTACCTTTACCCCAGGGATTCAGGGGTTCGATCCATAAACTGGGGCGCCGTTCGTAATGTACGGCATCCAGGTATTGATCGAAATGACGTTCACGTTGAATCAGGCCAAAGCCCTTCGGGTTTTCATCGGAAAAATGAGATACCTCGAAGGGCAATCCCCACTCGAACTCCTGCTGGGGTGATCCTTTTGGATTTTTGTCGGAAAAATGAGATGTCTTGATGCTGTAGGGATTGATCAGTGGTCGCCAAATATGTTCGTTGGTTCCAGTCCATAAGGAAAGTCCATCTGAGTCATGGACCTGTGGTCTCCAGTCCTCTTGAAAGGTCTTGTCTTTATCGGCAAACCAGTACATGGAGGTCATGGGAGCCAGACCAAATTGGTCGATGTCACGGCGCAGAAACAGTTCCGCCTGGACGTCCATGATGACACCCTTGTCCCGGGTGAGGGTAAAATGGTATGCCCCAGAGAGACTGGGGCCGTCCAGCAGGGCATAGACCGATACTTCCCGGGATCCCGGTTGAGGGGGGGCGAAGTAAAAGTGCGTGAAGAGAGGGAATTCTTCCTTCTGATCCTGGGTGGCGGTATTGACGGAAACCCCCCGTGCCGAAATGCCATACTGGTATTCATCGCCAATGGTGCGAAAATAGGACGCGCCCAGAAAAGCCGCCCAGTCGTTGCTGCGCCAGTCCGGCCCGGAGCCGTTGCGGCTTTCCTGAATGCGAAATCCGGCGAACCCTGCCGGGTGGCTCAATTCCTGAGCCGGACTATGCTCGGGCATGTCAAACAGGTGTTTGTCAAAGAGTATCTCCCGCGCTTCGGTGCGCGCGTGTTCGTTTTCCATGGGTTGGTCGAGACGGTACATTTTGACGGGAAAGGGGAAAAACTTGCCCGGATGAAAAAAAGCGATGGCATAATCTCCAGGACCGTCTGCAAAAAGTGCGTGGTCCATCTTGAAATGGATCTGACCATGGGCATCCCAGTCGATACGGTCAACGATGGCGGCATCGGGAGACAGGGGAGACGCATAGGGTTTCTGAGCCTGTTTTTTGGCTTCGGCACACAATCCCTCCCAGGAAAAGACTGTCCCCTGTCCCAGATTCAGATTATTGGGTTCAGCCTGTGCAAGGCGGGTGAAGAGGGGACTGGCCAGTAAAGTACCGAGGGTACCCATAAAGTAACGGCGATTCAGAAACGACATGGTGTTCTCATCCTTGGCAATAGAGGAGGTTGAATGGGTATAGTATAACCTCCTGCAAAGTTATCTCGAAGGCATGGGGAGGGCATTTGATGAACAACCGTCAATCCGGGGAATTGAATTTGACCGTGACAGGCATGACTTGTCAGGGTTGTGTGGGCACGGTTCGCCGTGTCGTGAGTACCGTGCCAGGAGTCGAAGACCTCGCCATCGATCTGGATACTGGATTTGTTCAGGTACGTGGTGAAGTGGATGCTGAAGGGGTGATGGCCGTGATTCGGAATGCCGGCTACGAAGTGTGCCGAGCCTGATTTTTCGCACCTTATTCAAGGGAATTTGTTGAGGATTTCCTCAAAGGATTACTTGATCCTTGCGGTTCGGTATAGGACAATGGGCGTTACTTGGAGAATATGCAATGAAGTGGTACTGCGGTTGACATGAAGGAAGAAGGTCTGCATCTTGCTCTGATGCATTTTTCAACCCGTATTTTGCAGTCCTTGGCACAGGGAGAGCAGGCGGTTTCTCTGGCCGAGGAGATTTGTGTCTTCGCCGAATCGGTGCTTCCCGAACGGATTGCATCCATGGGGATCGTGGATGAGAACGGGCGCCTCCAGATTTTGGCGGCGCCCCACGCGCCACCCGAACTGATTCAAGCATTTTCGGATCTCATTCCCGGACCCCATGCAGGATCCTGCGGGAATGTCATTTATCGTCAGGAACCGGTGGTGGTCAGTGACATTCCCCGTGATTCGCGCTGGGATGATCTGCGCGTTCAGGCGGAAACCTGGCAATTGAAATCCTGCTGGTCCTGGCCGGTGCGCAAAGGCAAACGACTGATTGGAACCTTTGCCTTGACGGGGTTGGTGGAAGGCGATCCCAGCGCGGATCAGATTGGCCTGCTGGAATCCTGCGCTGCATTGGCGGGCATGGTGCTGATTCATTCTCTGCCTCTGCTGCGCCAGGAAGATGAAAATCAGCGTCGTCTCTATCGGGCTTTGTTCGGTTCCGTCGAGGCCTTGATTCAATATCAAAGTGATCAGGAAATGCAGCAGAGTCTCTGCGCCAGCCTGACGAACGACACCATTTTTAGCGCTGCCTGGATCGGACGACCCGGACCAGATGACTATTTTGAGGTGATGGCTAAGTCCGGGGTTGGGGCACGCCAGATCATCGAGGCACGCCCCCGATTGACTCAAGCCGAAGATGCCCCGATCATCGTGCGGGCTTGGCGAACGGGGCAGACTGTTCTATCCAACGATACCCTGAGCGATGCTTCACTGCATCATTGGCATGCGCTCTTTACCAAAAACCGTTGGCTCAGTTTGCTGGCCACCCCCATCCGGAGGGGTGAGGAACTTTGGGCTGTCTTGGTGTTGGCATCACCCCGTACTGATACCTTCGACGAAGACACGTTGGGGCTCTGTCTGAGGGTAGCCGCCTTGCTCAGTCGTACCCTCGAAGAACACGATCTCAAGTTGCGTATCCACGCCTTGCAAATGGAAGATTCCCAACTGGCGCGCACCGATAGTTTGACGGGGCTACCCAATCGTCTGGCTTTGGAAGAATACCTGCCCAAAGCCATGGCTCGGGCCGAACGGCACAAACGGGTCGTTGCTCTGGGCATGATTGATCTAGACGATTTTAAACCCGTCAATGATCGTTATGGCCATAAACAGGGCGATATTCTTTTGCAGGAACTGGCGCAACGCCTGTGCCACAAGATTCGGGAATCAAATTATGTTGCCCGCCTTGGGGGGGACGAGTTTGTGGTGGTTTTCGAGGATCTGGATGAAAACCAGGTCCAGCACGAACTTGGTAGCGCGTTGGCCCGGCTCCACCAGGCCGTGGAATTGCCTTTTCATCTGGAAGGATCGGAAAGTGGCGTGATGATCGACATGACCATGGGGGTGGTGCTCTACCCAGGGGATGCGGAGACACCGGAAGAATTGATGCGTAAAGCCGATGCTGCCATGTACCACGCCAAATTGCGCAAACATGAACGAGTGCAATGGTGGGTTTTAGGTTCGGTGCCCATGGAAGAACCTGCCCCCGAGGGTCCTTTTGATCCCTTTGGCAGTGAAGCGCAGTTTCTGCTGAGTCTGGTGCAACCCCACCTGGAACAGGTCACGGATGAATTTACTCGTTCGTTTTATGAGGACATGGAACGGGATGAAAACACTCTCGAGATCCTGCAGGCCTTGGTGGATGATGAATATCTGGAACTGAAACGTAGTCAATCAGCGTATTTGAGTTTCTTGATCGATCCTGCGACAACCTATGAGAAGATTAAGTCCCAGGCAGCCCGGTTGGGACGGGTGCATGCCCTGATTGGCGTGACGGGTGCCTGGATGACTCGGGCCATGAGTTTGTATCGCGGATTGTTGCGCCGCTATCTGGATACCTTGTCGCTGGTGTCGCGGGAGCGTTATCGTGCCTTGCGCGTGATCGATGCGCGGTTGCAAATCGATGTCGAAGGTCAACTGGACGCCATGCAACAAACGGCAGATCTCTATGGTACCTATCACTCTCGCCCGCTTGATTCCCTTTCGGTTCAATGGCTGGAGGTGGCCCAGTCCGAATTGGAAACGCTGTCTTCATTGCCGGGCATTCTGGTTGGACAGGTATTTCGTCCTCAGGCTGACGGGGTATTTGCCACGGAGTTGAACGCAGGGAGCAAGTCCCAGGCATTGGAATCCATCCTGCAGTTACCGGGTATGCGCCCCATTCTGGATACACGGTCTGAAGCAGGACAAGGATTGATCGCCCGTGCCTGGCATTCGGGGCAAATCCAGTGCACCGATGCTTACATGATGGATGTGCGAACCCATACCTGGCACTCGTCTTTTCGTTCTCTGGGCATCCGTAGTGCGGTGGCCATCCCGATTCGGGGGCTACAGGAAATGGAGTTTGTCCTGATCGTGCTGGGTGCCTATCCCCATCAGTTTTCTTCTGGCTGGATGCGTACGTTCATTACTTCGCTACAGAATCGTTGGGAGCAGTTGGTGCGATTGAACCATGCCAACCGATTCCCGGTCATGGATTCGCACCAAGCCGCGATTTACCGCGAACGTTTGCATTCCGGAGGGTTGTGTCTGTTTATGCAGCCTGTGGTGGAACTGAAAACCGGTGCCCTTTTCAAAGTGGAAGCTCTGGCGCGTTTGACTATGCCGGATGGAAGTCTGGTCATGCCGGGGCAATTTCTGACGGCGTTGCGTTCTTCCGATCTCGATGCATTGTTTCGACAGGGGCTTGCCCAGGGACTGGAGTGGGTCCGGGAATGTCGTGGGGAGGGACTCGATTTTCCTTTGTCCCTCAACCTGTCTCCCAGTACCTTGTTGCACCCGTCCTGTGTCCAGTGGGTCGAAGAGGCGTTGCGCAAAAATGAAATTGCGCCGGCTCAACTGACGCTGGAACTGTTGGAAAACCAGGATTTTGACCAGAGCACGGTGGATGAGGCCATTACTCAATTGGAACGGTTGGGCGTGAAGTTGGCCATCGATGACCTGGGGTCAGGGTTCAGCAGTTTGAAACGCCTGGCCAGTTTGCCCTTTGACGTCATCAAGGTGGATCAAGCCATGGTGCGGGATATTTTCAGCGAGCCGCTTAAAACCCTGAGCCTGATCCGAACCATCATCCAGATTGGTTATGACCTCGAACGGGTGGTGATCGTCGAAGGAGTGGAAAATGAAAGCGTTCTGGAAGCGGTGACCCTGTTGGGGGCACAGTATGCACAGGGCTATGCCCTGGCGTTTCCCATGCCGAAGGAAGAACTGGTATCCTGGGCCGGACAGTCTCAAAAGCCGGTACCCACGGGAGATCCTTTGCGGACCTATCTGGGCGCTCTGGCACACCATTGGCGTTACATGCAACGTGTCGGCAAGCGTAGAGAGGTGGGTATTCATATGGCGCTGGAGTCCTGTCCCCTGACGCACTTTCTTCGGCAGAAAGGATTGGAGGGGGAGGCCGTGGCTCAGTGGCATGCACAGGTTCATGAAACGAATCTCGCAGAAATACGTCAACAAGCCAGTGAACGCCTCAAGGATTGGTTGGTAGAGCAGGTTCGGTCAGAAAAAAATATTTGATATCAGGCTGTCCATCCCTTTTCCGAATGGAAAAAGGGATTTGTGCACTTCGGTCGTTTCATAGAACGCAGGTGCGCGTATTGCCCGCGCGGAACGAAAAACGCGTACGCGCATTCCGTTCCTCAATTTCTACCGAGGCGGCCTTCCCGCCGTAGATGGTGGTCTTGAGCCATTCCATTTCTTTCTTCAAGGTCGTTTCACTTTCCAGGGTACGTGCCCAGCATTTGCGTTCGCCATTCCAACGGTATTGACGTTCCTTGAGCAGATCCTTGGTGGAAAAGGGAGAATTGAGCGCAGAAACGGTATAACTTGTTTGTGGCAAGCGGTCCAGTATGGGCTTTAATCCGGGTTGTGTGGAGAGAGGCAGAGGTAGGGCAAGGATTTCCAGAAGTGCCTGACAATCTTCTTCAGCACGGTGCGCATCGAAAAAAAAGCCTTGCCGGAACGCAAGGTAATCCAGTTTTCTGGAATTGATGCCTTCGGCTTCCCAGTCGATGTCCATCATTGAGCAGCCCCAAGGCAAATCTGAAAAAACGGGGAGGCGCTTTTCCAGAAAAGGCCGATCAAAAGCAGCATTATGTGCGATGACCAACTGAGTGCCGGACAACAGTGTCGTGAAGGCGGTCTCATCGAAGCGTTGACCTGCAACCAGAGCGTCCGTAATGCCGGTCAAACGGATGGTTTCAGGACCCAGAGGGAAGCCGGGGTCTTCCAGGCCGCCATAAGTACTACTCACCCGAATGGGTTGGCCTGTTATCGGGTCATAGTCAAAGACGATTATGCCAATTTCAATGATCTTGTCTTTCATGGCATCCAGTCCCGTGGTTTCCGTATCCACGATCACCCCACGGTGCAGGGCATGACCGGGCGGGTTGGCGAGTTGAGTCCGTGCTTTCAAGCGCCGCAGGACCCGGTAGTCGGGATGGTCAGACAGTGTTTGGAGCAGGGTTTCTGGGTTGGTGATCATGGTTTGTGATTACTGCAATGATATTACGGGAAATATACGCTATCTTTAGGTAACCGCCAGGGCGGTGTCAACAATGGTCTGGGCTTCCGTCAGGATACGGTGCAGGTGATCCGCTCCATGAAAACTCTCCGCATAGATTTTATAAATGTTTTCGGTTCCTGAAGGACGGGCCGCAAACCACCCGCTCTCGGCAATCACTTTCAACCCCCCAATGGGGGCACCATTACCGGGAGCTTGAGTGAGAATGCTCAGGATTTTTTCGCCAGCCAGATCTGCAGACTGGATTTGCTTTGGTGAAAGTTGTGCCAGTACTTTTTTTTGTGCCGGCGTGGCTGGCGCATCCACCCGGTCGTATACAGGGTCGCCAAACTCCCGCGTCAGGTCACGATAAATTTCACCAGGATCGCGCCCCATGCGTGCGGTGATTTCCGCCGACAATAAAGCCGGGACCAACCCATCCTTGTCGGTGGTCCAGGTTGTGCCGTCCAGACGCGCAAAAGACGCGCCCGCACTCTCTTCTCCCACAAAGCCCAGAGAACCTTCCAGCAATCCCTCCACAAACCACTTGAAACCCACCGGTACCTCGTACAACTTGCGTCCCAGTTTGGCTGCGACGCGATCGATCATCTGGCTGCTGACGAGCGTTTTGCCAATGCCCGCTTCCTTGCGCCACTGGGGTCGGTGTTGAAAGAGGTAGGAAATGGCCACTGCCAGATAATGGTTAGGTGCCATCAACCCCCCACTTTTGGTAACGATCCCATGCCGGTCATGGTCGGTATCGCAGGCAAAAGCCACGTCAAAACGATCCTTGAGTCCAATCAAACTCTGCATTGCATAGGACGAGGAGGGGTCCATGCGAATCTGGCCATCCCAATCCACCGTCATGAAACGGAAGGTGGGATCAACCCCATCGTTCACCACCGTAAGATTCAAGCCGTAGCGTTCGGCAATGGCTTGCCAATAATGGACGCCAGCCCCACCAAGCGGATCCACCCCCAGGGCGATGTTGGCTCCGCGAATCGCTTCCATATCGATTACATGGCCAAGATCCTTCACATAGTTGCCGATAAAATCATGGCGATGGGTCGTGGCAGAGCGCAGAGCTTGCGCATGAGAAATTCTTTGTACGCCCTGCAGATTGTTTTCCAGCAGCGCGTTGGCCCGGTCTTCGATCCACCCGGTGACATCCTTGTCTGCCGGGCCACCATTGGGCGGGTTGTACTTGAAACCTCCGTCCTTGGGTGGATTGTGCGAAGGCGTGATGACGATGCCATCCGCCAGTCCGGTACTGCGTCCCCGGTTATGTACCAGAATGGCATGGGAGATGGCGGGCGTCGGGGTGAATTCGCTTCCCATGGAAATCATGGTTTGTACCCCGTTGGCAGCCAGTACTTCCAGCGCTGTCTCAAACGCTGGTCGGGACAACGCATGGGTGTCGATTCCCAGGTACAGCGGACCATCGATCCCCTTGCTCTTGCGGTATTCGCAGATCGCCTGGCTGATCGCCAGCACATGGTATTCATTGAAACTGTGATCGAAGGAACTGCCCCGATGTCCAGACGTCCCAAAGGCGACGCGCTGGGCAGGTACCGTGGGATCGGGGCGTAACTCCGCATACGCAGCCAGCAACTTGGGGACATCCACCAGCAGCGACAACGGTGCCGGTTTCCCGGCCAATGGACTAACGAGGGTACTCATGATTGTGAAGGTATCATTTCTGTTCTGTCCTTGGAATTACCCATGAAAAACCCCAAACCGAGGCACTCATGCCAAGGTTCAACACTACCATAGCCATCGGAAATTTTGTATGACATTCTGCCGGGAGAAGAGCCAGTTTGGAATTTAGAAGAGGTTGTATGACCATGCACGAAGGAATATGTAAAAACTTCAACCCGGCCTTCTGATGGGTGAGTGGCAACACGGGTTTAGGATATTTTTTATGACGGTATTTGTGTAAATCAGAGGTTGTAGTTGTTATCTGCTCATTAACTTGTTAGATTACGCGTATGATTCCCCGCACCCTTGCTAAAGAATTGACCTTGGCGGCTACTGAATATCCAGTGGTAACACTGTTGGGTGCGCGTCAGGTAGGAAAGACCACTTTGGTCCGCGAAATATTTCCAGAGAAACCGTGGGTTTCCTTGGAAGATATGGATGTTCGTGTGAGGGCGGAAACTGATCCGAGGGCCTTTCTGAATCAGTACGCTGGAGGGGCTATTTTTGATGAAGTGCAGCGCCTTCCGTTGCTTCTTTCTTATCTTCAGGGTTTGGTGGATCTTCAAGGACAACCGGGGCGATTTGTTCTGACTGGAAGTCATCAACCCCGCTTGCAGGAAGCGATCAGTCAATCTTTGGCGGGGCGTACTGCGGTGTTGAATCTGTGGCCATTGACCATGGAGGAAATGCGTGCCCATCCTCCCTTTCCAGCCACCTCCTTCGACTGCATGTTGCGTGGTGGGTATCCTCGGGTGGTGGCTCAGTCACTGGATATACGGCGGTTTTACAATGGTTATCTCCAGACTTATGTGGAGCGTGATGTCCGCGCGTTGATTCAAGTGCGAAATCTTTCGTTGTTCCAGAAGTTTTTGACATTACTGGCCGGGAGAGTGGGGCAGCTTCTCAATTTGAGCAGTTTGGCCAACGATGTGGGAGTGTCGGCAACCACTCTGCGAGAGTGGATTTCAGTTCTCAAGTCAAGTTTTCTGATTTTTGAACTGATTCCGTTCTATGAAAATGTCTCCAGGCGGTTGGTCAAGTCGTCCAAAATCTTTTTTGCCGATGTGGGGATGGTCTGTCATCTGTTGGGTATTCATAGTGTTTCTCAGTTGGAACGAGATCCTTTGCGTGGATCTCTGTATGAAAATTTCATGATCGCTGAAGTGATGAAATCCATGGTTCATGGGGGCCAACATCCGGAACTCTTTTTTTATCGAGATTCCCATGGAGTTGAAGTGGACTTGGTCATTCGCCACAATGGCAGTTTTGTGCCGATTGAAATCAAATCTTCCAGTACATTTTCGCCTGAATTTATTAAGGGAATTCTTCAGTTCCGACGCCAACTTGACCGTTCACCAGTCCAAGGATATGTGCTGTACAACGGTGAAGAATCCTTTACACTACAAGATATTACCGTAATTAATCCACTTGATTCCACTCATCGATTTGCTGAAATTGTGAGTGCCCTATGAAGAAACCGGACGCTCCTGCCCTACCAAAACCCTCAAAAATCGTGTTGTAGTTCCAATTGTTACATGCACTTTTTTCAAATACAATAAGTTACGAAAAAAGTGTCGAACTCTGGAGTTCAGCGTCTTTATAAATAATGCGAGTGACGATGGCTCTGGGAGGTTTTAGGGAAGCGATAAAGCCGCAAGAAATCAATGCAATGAGGAATAATTCACCGGCACCCAAATATAGCCTCCATCCATTGCACGTAAATGTCCGATCCCAGGAAAAGGAAGGTGTGCACCGGCTACCCAATACCCCTGTTTGGCTGCATCGGCAAACGTTTTTTTACGCTCGATTGCCGCAGATTTTGAATCGGTATCAAACTTCATGACCACGGATGGTTCGGCAAACTGAACTGAGGCTACGTGCATCAAATCTCCCCAAAGTATCAGTTTTTGGCCATTGCTCTCGACTGCATAAGTGGTGTGACCTACTGTGTGGCCGTGGCTAGGCACGGCTCTGATTCCCGGAATGAGTTCCGTTTCGCCAACAAACGGTTTGAATTTACCTGCCAAGACGTAGGGATTGAGAGACGCCATTGCACCTTGAAACGAGTGCTTCTCTTCTTGTGGTGCTGCGTCCATATGCTTTTGACTCAACCAAAAATCGGCTTCCTGCTGATCTGCACGCACAATTGCGTTAGGAAATGCAAGTTGCTCCCTGCTCATGAGTCCGCCAACATGATCAGGATGCATGTGCGTTATGTATATCTCGTCAACTTGTTCGGGTTGATAGCCAGATGCCTTCAGGTTGGCAACCAAGTTGCCGAGCGTCGGCCCGAATAAGTTGCCCGCTCCCGTGTCGATAAGAACGAGTTTTGTACCCGTATTAACCAGAAAGCCATTGACTGATGTCTCTAGTGGATCTTTGAGAAAATTGAGTGACAGTGCCTTTTCTACTTTTTCTGGTGTGGTATTGCCGAGCAACTTGCCTACAGGCAAGTTCACAGTACCATCGGATAGTGCAGTAATTTCAAAATTGCCCAGCATCATGCGGTAATAACCAGGAGCCTGGGTCTTCACTTGTGGAGCACTTGCATTGGCGACAGAGATAAATGGCAAGGTCAAGATAATCGCAATCCAGAAATTCAGTCGATGATAGAACGCCATGTGATTTTCCTTTCGTTTTAATGGATGCATCAGATATTAAAGAATGGACATAATCTACCATTATCCTGAAAATTGCTATTTCAGTTGCTGTTGGCGGGGAATATGATGCTGGCGAGGTTGTGGTCGTTAATGCTTCTCTCCGTGGCCGCACCAAAGTGTTGTTGGACTGCCCCTCGACCAACACCTTTTACTCGGGCGATGTCCTTTCCGCTGATCAGTCACTGGATGTTCATCGCCAGTTTCCCACGTTGGCTGTTCCCAGGTCGTGCCGCCGCCACATGCCGACCTGGAGTACGGATGAGGCGATGTCGCAGAGGTGCCCGTGGTGCGTGAAAAATAGCACCTGGGTCTGCTGGGCCAAGTCAGCCAGCACCGATAGGGTGGCCGATGCACGGGCGTCGTCGAATTGCACCAGCAAGTCGTCGATCACAAGCGGAATGGCTTCCCGCTGTTTCAGATGCTCTTCGATTGCGGCGATGCGTAGCGCCAAGAAGAGTTGGTCCCGAGCCCCTTGGCTCATACCGGTCACACCGACTCGTATCCCGTCTGGTCGAAGACCTTGCAGAACCTGCGTATCGTCGTTGTAGTCGGTGACCAAACTACAGAAACTTCCCAGCGTAATTTTGGCGAATATTTCTCCTGCACGCCGAAGTACCGGCCCCTGGTGCTTTTCTCGGTACGAATGGACCACACGGGACACGATAGCCTGTGCCAGCCGCGTTCGTGCATAGGAGTGTGCATGACGGGCGATGCGGGCGATGAGTTCTTCCGCCTCCTGCTGCGCGCACGCTGCTGCATCGCTGCCATCGATCGCATCAAACGTCCGGTTTGCTTCGAGCAATTGGGCATAGACGGTTTCTCCCCCCGCTTCATGCTCCTTGATTGCCACCTCGACCTCCGTCATCTGGGTATCTGTGTCCGAAATATCGTGCCCGCCAACTTCGGCCAGCACCTCAGCAATTGGTCGCGCGGCGCTGCGAACCAATTGATCGTCGATCTCTGCTATTCGGGCGGCAAGCAACTGCTTGCGCGCAGAGTCCGCTTCCACAGAAGGCAACTCGTCGGACGACTGCACGCCGGCACGACGAACCAATTCCACCAAGCGTTCGTGTTGCGATGACTCGGCGATTTCAGCCTGTTGCAGTTGGGTTGTCTCACGTTCGATGTTCGCGTTGATCTGCTTGCTTTCGCGATCAACTTCACGGGCTGCGGCTAACTCCCCATAGAGTAGGGACACCCTATGATCGGCATCCTTGTCGGTAGTCGATTCGCTGACCGCGCTTGAGAGCGTGGACAACTCGTCCTCGAAGGTGGCGCACTTGTCACGTTCGAAATTGGCTTCCCGCGTAAGTGCATCAAGTGAGTCCAATGCATTGACAAGTTCATTGAGTTCATCGATACGGGCACGCGCTTCTGCCGGTAGCGCCCCAGCTGAGAGGTGCAATGCAGCCACCGTTTCGTTCCATTGGCTCTGCCAGGCATTCACCTTCTCGGTCAGCAGCGATTGCTGAGATGTGGTGTCCGCCAGATCGCGTTCTTGTTGAGATATCTGCCCGACGAGAGCAGCCCGTGCGGTGGCGGCTTGCCGCACGGTATCGACTGCAACCTTGGCACGCGTGAGCGCCGCAACCAGTGATTCCTGCTCGGTCACGCCAGCGAGCCCGCATCCGGTCAATGCCTGACTTAGATTGGCCCGTGTCGCCGCCAGTGAACCCGTGATCTCTTGTCTCGCCTGCCGCAGCATTCCCAACTGGGTAGAGCGTTCGGCCCATGCCGCATGCTTCTGACACCACTCGAGCGCTGCAATTGGCGTGATATCCGGTTGCTCTAAGGATGTAGCGATAGCAACCCAACGGATATTTAACTGGTGCAGTTCCTCGGTGAGTTCGTCGCGCCGATGGGACAGTGTGATACGAGCATTCTGCATTTCCGCAACACGCTGACGCGTGGTCTCGAAATTGGCGGCACGCCCGGCATCCGCGTGCAACAGGTCAGCCAAGCGGTCTGCCTCCCGCACGGTACCCTCGTAAACTGTGGGCAAGGATAGGCCGGGAGAGAAGTCAGCGGACAGTCGGTCGGGGTCTTCAGATCGTTCAATGTATCCTTCCCGAATCAGATGCCAGCCATCGTCGCGATGTAGCCTTGCCGCTTGCACCTGCTCGTGGGTGGCGATTTCGCCAGCTGCCGTTAGGCCACGCAGTTCACGTTCCCTGTCACCAATATCCCGATCCAAATTGGCATCTTTGTCTTGGAGGGTCCGTTGAGCTTCCTCCAGTCGTCGGTATTCGGCCTCGAATTCGCGGAGAGTGGTCGTCAGTGGTACGCGCAGGGCCAGCAGGTCGGCGAGTTTTCCGCTCCATAGGACCGAGGTGTCGCGGGTAAGGTTAGCATCAAGTGCAGCGATCTCGCGATCCAGTTTGGCCTGCTGTCCCGCCAGGTCACCTTGGACAGCTGCTTCTTCTCGAGCCGTTTCCAGATCATCCAGAGTCACCTGCTCAGGATGTTCCGTCAGATCAACGCGCAACTGTTCCAGTGTGCCTGTGATGATGCGGGATCGTTCAGCCAATTGTTCATTCTTGGCGTGCAATGTTGCGTACTCATCGGCAAGCGACTGAATGCGTGCTATCAGGGTCGGTGCCGGGATCAGCCTGCGCGCCTGGTCAATGGTGATATCCGGTGCAAGATCGGAGGCGATGGCCCTCAATCGATTTGTGATGTCAGCTTTGGCGGCGACGATATCTCTGTCGATGCGTGGCATGCGCTCGACTGCTCCCCGCCAGTCCTTGGCGGCGTGATGCAGTCGCTCGATAGTCGCGGCATTTGCCAGAAGCGCTTCGCGCACCACCAGAACGGATCGCTTGGCATGCAGACGGTCTATTTCCGCCTTTGCCTCACGCTGGGTTTCAACGGCTGCACGCAACTTCACTTCAATCTCAATGCGCTGCTCTGCGGCTTCCGGTGGTAGCAACGGAATGTGTTGAAGAACATCGAGTTCCTGTAACTTGGACACCCTTTCGGCGGCCAGTGGCAGGTTGGAACTGATTCGTGACAACCGCCGATGTTCATCGCGCAGCGCCGCCAGATCGTTGCGTGCCTTGGTGTGTTTCTCTTTGGCCTGCCGCATGGCGCGATCGGCTTGTTCCCAGGCATTGGTACGAACTGTGGTATCCCGCGCCAGTTTACGCTTTTCTTCAAGTTCCTTGATTGCGATATGGATAACACTTGAACTGGCACGAGGCCGAAAAAGATTCGAAGCTTCACTCTCCAGATGGCCGAGCAACCGCTGCAGGCTGGTCATGCCAGCAGCGGCCTCAAACAGGCTTTGACCGATTTCGCCTTTCCCTGCCAGCAGTGCCTCGCTCCCCCGAGTCAAGCCTTCCATATCCAGGCCAAATAGGGAGCGATAGAGCGCTTCGTCTAACCCCCCGAGCAGCCGAGAAAGAGACTCTTCCGACACCGGTTGATCGGTCAGCTCCGTCCCAGTGGCTTCATCCAGCGCGAACAGTGTCTGCTTGCGGGCATTGCGCCGCATGACGGACAGTCGTGTTCCCTGTTGGGTGAGCATCGTTGCACCGACGCGCAATTGCGGATGCAAAAACTTGTCGGCTGTGCGTTCGTTGATGCCGAACAAAAGGCCAGTTAGGGCCCGTAGTGTGGTGGACTTTCCAGCCTCGTTTGGGCCGTAGATCACATGGAAATTCGCGCCATCTCCGAAATCGAGAATCCGGTCGGAAAATGTACCGTAGGCCTTGAGATAGACGCGCTCGATCTTCACGGGGCTGCCTCTTCACCCGACAGGTGCGCGATCAACTTTCCCTCGACCTCCCCCAGGAGTTCGGCCAACACATCAGGTGCGTCGAGTCGAAGGGAGTTTGCGCCTTCCCTAAGCTCCGCCGGTAGTTTTTGCAGCAGATCTCGGAATGCTTCCTCGCCCACAACGCTGCGCGCTACATCATCAGCGGCCAAGCCACGCAGTTCGCGGACAAGCAGTCCCAACGGATCATCGCGCTCGGCGATGCGGTCGAGATCCAATTGTGGGCGTGTCGTCAATTCGACTTTCTCGATCCACACCTGGGCGTTTGAGGCTTCAATGGCCGCACTGCGCAGTTGCTGTTCCACCGTCTCCGGTTGCGCCGCCAGCACGCGATGCAATGGCCCGCACCCTGCGATTCGGACTCGGAGCGCAAGCGTCCGGCCGCCCGACTGGGTGAGCCTGCGACGAATCTCCGCAGTGGTTGCATCAAGCAGGGAGTCCAGATCGGGCAGCGCGGCGATGTCGAGCAGGAGTGTGTCCCATCGCATTACATCCAATGCAATGGCACGATGATCAAGCACTACCTCGTTCTCGACCGACACCAATGAGCAACCCTTGGCACCGGATTCGCGGATGTCTCGACCTTGAGTATTGCCTGGATAGACCACCCACGGTTCCCGGAGAACGATTTCCGCTGCATGGATGTGGCCGAGAGCCCAGTAATCATAACCTTTACCTCGCAGCACATCCAGCGTAGTCGGGGCATAATTATCGTGTCGGGGGCGACCATTGAGCGAGGTATGGAGCAAACCAATATTGAAACAGTCATGAATGGGAGCCGGATAGGCAATAGCAAGATCATTCAGCACGGCGGGCGTGGCAAAACTCTGTCCATGCACGGCGATACCTATTTCATCCAGCACAACTGTTTCAGGTTTCATGTCAGCCAGCAGATGCACATTCCGCGGAAGACGTAGCGACTTGGTGAGCTTGCTCGCTGCGTCATGATTGCCTCGCACGATGGCGACAGGGATGCCTTCCTCGGCAAGTTGTGTCACACCCTTGACGAAGAATAGCCCTGTATTATGGTCTGGCCAGTTGCCGTCGTAGAGATCGCCGCCAATCACCACGAGGTCGACGCGCTCGGAGAGGGCGGTGGCCACCAAGTTTTCGAAGGCCCGACGGGTGGCCCCGCGAACATCATCGACTGGTGCGCCCTCATACCGGTCGAGGCCGTGCAAGGGGCTGTCAATATGAAGGTCGGCGGCGTGTAAAAATCGCATCTTTCAGGTATTAAAACCCAGCAGAGTTAAGGGCATCGGACAATTGTATTGTCATCCTGAAAATTTTGCACTATGTTGTTTTAATTTGATGATACTTGGTAGAATCTATGTCGAAAAACTCCCGCGAAGGTGAAATCCTCACCATTAAGCAAGTCGCCGAAACGACTGCTGATGCTGACGCTGCATGTAACCACATAACCAGCATATACTTACCGGTTATAATTATACAATCATTTTAATCGGCATAAAAGAGCCGATTAATTTATCAATAAATTATGATTACAGGCAGTTCGGTATATAATGACCGCTTAACGGCATCAAGACAAATTAACTGGCAGATAATGACCGTATGAGCGAACTAATATTCCATACGCCAGAAGAACTCCAAATCGTACTGGGGGAACGGTTACGTCGTTTACGTCTTAATCGTAACTTGGATCAGTGTACCGCGGCTGAAAAGGCTGGCATCTCTGAAAAAGCCCTGCGCAACCTTGAGTCTGGTCGCGGCTCAACGGTCACCACCTTGTTGCGTGTATTGAAGGCGCTCGAGTACCTTCAGGGAATTGACATGCTTGCACCTGAAATTAGCGTCAATCCCCTCGATTTATTGCGCCAACCAAAAGCTCCGCAACGCGCACGGCGTACCATTAAACCTCCGAAAGAAAATCAATGAGCACCCCTGTCATCGAAGTACGTATTTGGGGCAAGCGTGTTGGCGCGGTGGCACCAGACCCGCGCCTGGGTCGCTACGTATTTGCTTACGACCCCAGCTGGCGAGGTCGCGGAATCGAATTGGCACCAATCACTATGCCGTTAGCGGACACTCGATCCACTTTCGCATTTCCTGATCTCGCTGACCCAAGCTACAAGAGACTTCCAGGATTGCTCGCTGACGCACTGCCTGATGATTTCGGCAATGCACTTATCGATGCATGGATGACTAATAAGGGTATTGAAAAACGCGCCATCACCACGCTCGACCGATTAGCCTATATGGGCAAGCGTGGCATGGGGGCGCTGGAATTCAAACCTGCACGCGGCGCTCACCGTGAAAGTGCTGAGCCCTTAGAGATGAAAAGCCTGGTGGAAACCGCTCGCACGGTCATTAATGGCGATCTATCAGGCGATGTGGAAGCACAGGCAGCACTTGCCAATATTATTCGGGTTGGCACATCTGCTGGTGGCGCACGCGCAAAAGCGGTCGTCACTTGGAATTCGAAAACCAACCAAATTCGCAGCGGTCAGTTTGATGCTGCTCCTGGTTTCGAACACTGGCTACTTAAATTTGATGGGGTTGGCAAGGATTCGGAACTGGGTGGAAGCGCAGATTACGGACGGATTGAATACGCCTACTATCTAATGGCAAAAGCTGCCGGCATCACAATGTCACCCTGCCGGTTATTGGAAGAAAGTGGTCGCGCTCACTTCATGACGCGCCGCTTCGACCGGGAAGCGAATGAAAGCAGCACCATCAAACATCATGTGCAGACACTCTGCGCCATGGATCACCTCGACTACAAGCAACGCGCAACCCATGCATATGCACAGCTATTCATGGTCATCGCTAGGCTGAAGCTTGGTGATGAAGCCATTACCCATGCTTTCCGCCGCATGGCCTTTAATGTGATGGCCAAAAACTGTGACGATCACACCAAAAATTTCGCTTTCCGATTGAAACAAGGCGAATCATGGGAGTTTGCCCCGGCCTACGACGTAACCCATGCCTACAACCCACATGGAGAATGGACTTACCAACATCTGATGAGTGTCAACGGTAAATTCAGCGGGATTACCCGCGCAGATTTGCTGGTTGAAGCCGAACGATTTGGTGTCCGTCGTGCTCAAGATTTGCTGAATGATGTGCGTGCAGCCCTGGATAGCTGGCAGAAATTTGCCATTGAGGCGGGTTTGAACACCTCAACTACAGACGCCATAGCTGCCGACTTTGAACTAATTTGAACACCCATCCGGAATTTGCGCAGGCAATGGAAGTCAGTTCTTGAAACGGAATTCGGTATTGAGGGGCTTCCAGACCCCGTTTGTCTTCACTGGACTTTGGCGCGCTCGACAGGAATTGAACCTGTGACCCTCGGCTTCGGAATCAAAAACGGTATACCGACATTATCCTTCACAATATCTTGTCATTCGACTTTAAATCATACAAATCAAATTGATATAGTTTAACCTTTCATAGAAATTCCGTGAAAGGCATGTAATTCAACGCCGATTTTCGTCTAAACAAGACAATTTTTAATATGAAATCTGGCATTTTTAAAATTGCATAAATTGACCATCAGTCACCCTGCTGATTCCGGCATGCTCACTCCTGTGCGTTTGCGTCCAGAGTCGAGCGGTCATTTAGCGCGTCCCCCCCACTGTCAGGAGGTTCGGCCTTTGCGGACGGTGGAATCCTCCTCAATCTACGTCCGCAAAAAGAAGTTGAGACGATTCACATTGTACCGGCCTTTAACCGATAGAAGGTACTCTCAACTTGATGCCACCATGCCGGAGGAGATTCATCCTTGAGAACCAACTCTCCATCCTCAAAAAAAGCAATGTCCCAGTAGGTATCCAAGTCGTTATCACTCCGATCCTCGCTGTTGTCAAAGAAGATGGCCAGCGTGGCGGCGCGAGCGCCGTGCGAGAAATTCAGCAGCACCCGCTCGTAACGCCCCTCGATCTTGTCTTCGCGGACATTGTGTCCGCCCTTGGCGTGCCGGATGGCCACGCGCGCCTTGGACTTCTCAATCGATTCGAGGCCGACGGCAATGAGCAGCACCAAATAGCCACGGCAACTAGCTTCATTCATGAACCCAACCTTATCCTGCTTGGGATCGGAAAGCACCGTCTCGAAGCTGAAGTTGATCTCCTGGTCGAGGTATTGTTGGCGCAAGCGGGTAGTTTCTTTCACCGCACATTCCTCGAACTCCTCCTTGGAAAGACTGTGCTCACCCAGGTCGAGGGTAATGGCCTTCTCAATCTCATCCGGATTGAGGTGTTCAGCCAAGAGGCCAGCGAGGGCGTCAGAGATGCGCTCGCGGTAGATCGTGGTTTTGCCAGCACCATTATGACCGGCGATGACCACCAGCAGGCGCCGGTCCTCTTCGGGGATCTTATGCAAGCGCGCCCGCAATCGCTTCAGAAAGACATCGGCCGGACTCAGATCATCCATTTCGAGACTTGCGCCCAGCACCGAGGCCAGCGAACGCGCCAGTCAGCGCGGTTGCGGCCTGGGTTGCGCGCCCCCCCTCCTCGCGACGCCTGTCAGCCGTGCTGGCGGCGAGCGTCCGGTAGCCGGCCTGCAGGGCATCGTGATCGATTTGGGGGGCCTTGAGAAGGTCGAACACGGTGTTGCCGGTGGGTAGGAGAGCATGGAGCCAGCGCCCCTTGAGCGGCGGGTAGTTTTGCCATGATTGCGCTACGCCGTAGAGCTGCTTGATGCGGACACGATTCTCATTGGAGCGCACTTGCTCCATGTCAGTGAACTTTATCCACTGGTAGGCTGTTTGTCGTGTGATGCCAAAAACCTCTGCGGTATCGCTGATGTTCATGCCGAAGATGGTACGCACCACGTCCAACACGGATGCCGGGGAGCGCGCGGCCTCGAGATTGAATTCTCGCGCCGCAGGGGCTTCCGGGGAAGAACTGCGATTCTTGATGAAAACAAGGCAAGCGCCGGTCGTCGCGATATGACCTTTCCATGAATTTGGAGCGGCGGGGCTCAACAGATCCCACACGCGTGGAACGCCTTGGAAAGGGACAGACTGTGCTTTGACCATGACACTTCCGGTCCCTTCTTCATAAAGGCGGCGCATGTCACCCTGACGGATCACAAAATTACGGTTGGCCAACGCTTGTGAATTGTGCATTCTATCCTCCTTATGTCTGCTTGCCTGTCCATTCGGCCTCGGCTTCAACTGTGATAATACTGCTAAATGCCTTGCAAATATCGTCGCGAAGACGTTGGAATACCTCGGCGATTTCTCCTGCCTGCAACCGGCGAGAATCAATACGCCAGCGGTCGATATCCAGAACTGCCGATGGTCCTTCAGTGTATTTCTCCAACAAGGCTGGAGGCAGCAGGACCAAACCATCGAGATCCGGTGGCAGGGAGGGTGGCGCGAAGCCCCGTCCATACTGGACGCGCATTGCCCCATCGACCCCCCTAGGATATTCGTGGCTCATGAATGCTGTTTGGGCGATTTCGCCGAAAACGTCGGTCGAGTGGCCGAATCCGTCCTTGAAGTAGTCCTCGGGCTTCTTGCCGGTGGTGGGGATGATAAAGTCCACGTAGCGCAAACCTAGCCGCTGCACTTTGATGCCGCCAGCGGCGCACAGACAGTCCAGCATGGATCGCCATTCCGCGAGGAAGTGTGGCGAATCCTTGTAGAGGGAAGTGGTGTAGGTCATCACTCCGTTCTGAAGACGCAAAGCGCTGCGATTATCGTCGCTACGCAACTCGCGGCCGACCTCGCTTTCGTTCGCTTTGGATTCCCCTTCCTGGACGGGTGCGTTGCCAAATACAAGCGACACCTGGCGCACTGCTTTCATGGCAGGGAAGCGCTCGCGCAACGCAGCCTTGAGGCGTGCAGCAACGTCCTTGTACTCGGTATCGATTTCGGGATCAAAACGGACTTGCGCCAGGACAAGGGCCAACGGCGCATTGGGCCACTTGCCCAGCGCCTGATTGTGATTGCTCACGGTCATATCTCCTATTGTATGAGTGGGATGTTACTTCTATTTTCGTTAATCATACACATTACTTGACATTTTTGAAGCGCAATCGTACTATTAGACACGATATCATACAGTCAATGTGAATTACACTGCATGCGAGCGACAACCCTTCATCCCATTAAGGAGAAAGAAATGAGCGATTCCAACACCAGTCAGGCTCCCGGTCAGAATAAGACCGTCACCATCATCGTCAATGGCCGCCCGCGTGAGGTAACTGGCAAGACCGTTTCCTACTGTTAGCGGCTGTGAAGAAGTGCGTAAATATGGCGTTCCCAGACGATCCGTCCAACCAGGACATCGACTTCACTGTCGCCTATGCCAACCCCCATGGAAAGGACGGCGAACTGGTCGCTGGTCAGGACGTTCATGTAAAAGAAGGGATGGTGTTCAATGTCACTAAGACCAATCGTTCTTGACCCCGATATCCAATCCCTTCAACACGAGGGGCTGAGCGTAGAAGTGGCTCAGGGGCACCTACTGGTGCATAAGGTGCCCTACGTCAATGCAAGCGGAAAGGTGGCCCGCGGCATCATGGTCACCGACCTATCCGGCAACCTCGAGGCTCTGAACAAGCCACGCGACCACCAGATCTGGTTCGTAGGCGATGTTCCCTGCCACGCCAACGGCACGCCGATCAGGTCGCTCAACCGCTCCGAAAACGGACGCGATCTCTGGCTAGGTTTTGCAGTAGATCACCGCTTTTCCTGCAAACCCACGGGGCAACCGGACTTTCCGTTGACACACTCAGCCAAGATCCGCCACTATCTCTCGCTGATTGCCCCTGAGGCCAAGGCCGTCGATCCGGAGGCGACGCCCTATGTGTTCGAACCCCTGGTTTCATTCGACCCAGAACAGATATTTAACTACTGGGACACCGCTTCGACCCGTGTCGGCATCCTGGCCGTGACGGCGAAACTCGCGCATCACCGCGTGGCTATCGTCGGCTTAGGGGGTACCGGAAGTTATGTTCTAGACCTGATGGCCAAGACGCCCGTGCGCGAAATTCACCTCTTCGATGGCGATCAGTTCGAGCAGCACAGCGCCTTCCGAGCCCCCGGCGCTGCCTCAATTGAAGACATCACGGCCAGAAAGCCCAAGGTCGAATACTTCACCGCCATCTACGCAAGGATGCACAAGGGAATCCATCCGCATCCGTTCTACCTCGACGATGAGAACCTGTCCAAACTGGACAAGTTCAACTTCGTGTTCCTGTGCGTCGACAAGGGCGGCGTGCGCAGGATATTGGGCGAATACCTCATCGCACGCGGCATTCCGTTTGTTGACACCGGGATGGAGCTGACCGTGTTGCCCGAGGCAAACGCCATTCTGGGCACCTGCCGAGCAACCTTGTGCACTGCAGGGAAGTCGGACCATTTCAGCCGCACACCACAAGGCGATGCGCAGGGAGATGATCTCTACCGCAGCAACATTCAGGTCGCAGATATGAACATGCTAAATGCCGTCCTCGCAGTGCAATTGTGGAAAAAGCACTGCAATTTCTACCTTGACCACTGGAAACCGCACCACCACACCTATTCAATTGACTCTGCATCCCTGACACGCAGCGAAGAAACACGGAACCTCCACCGCTGATCGCGCTCAACCGCCATGAAGATTAAACAAATTACGCCAGAAACCGTCGAATTTATTCCGGATCGCATCGAAGAAGGCGTACTCTATATCAGCGACCGATACCACACGGCTGTTCATAAGTGCTGCTGCGGATGCGGGAAAGAAGTTGTGACGCCGCTGTCGCCGGCAGAATGGTCGGTCAAGCGAAATAGCAATCGGGTATCGCTATGGCCCTCGATCGGCAACTGGAGTTATCCATGTCGCTCACACTACGTAATACAGGATAGTCGCGTAATTGAAGCAAAGGCAATGACGAATCGACAGATTCAGCGTGTAAAAGCAAATGATCGCGCCGATAAAGCCGCTCAAATCCGCCGTACGAATCACGCGAAGGAGGTGGCCGCGATAGTCTCAAAACCAAACGCCCAAATTACACCTACTCACAAATGGAAACCGAGTATGAACTGGCTGCAGCACCTGATTCGCTGGTGGAAGTCACTTTAGCGAATCGCCACAACTTTTATAGATATGTCTGAGGACTGCTTCGATCCCCAGAGCGGTCGTTGTCATAAACGGAATGGAACATCAGCAGTGGCCGAGCAGTGTGAATTGGTCTTCCGGCAGGCTCTTTCCGGCAGGTGACGAAATTTGCAGATGGTGGTTTCATCCGGACCGCCAGCCTTCCGGCCCAGATCGACACCCACAAACCGCCGCATGGCAGTGAGTTATGCGGAGTTTTTTCAGTCGCCGGATCAGACAGGTTGAACCGTTGCTGAATAAATCAGATGCGCAACATGCGTTCCAGCCTAACCGGATACCTGTCAATTACATGCTGTAAAATGGTATACCATATTTCTGAAAATGATTGAATATGTTCCCATCATACTGATTTGTCGTATGTAATTATGATATACAAATAATATTTAAAAATTCACCCGATATTTTTCACAAATAATTGGCACTAGACAATTCCGATAAATGCGCACACAATGGACCGGATCCATCATGCCATGGGTGCCGCATGGAACAGATCGAGAGAGACAGTCCACTACCGAGCCTCATCTCCAGTGCAGATGACCCGGAAATTTCCCTTTCAGAATGTGATTCGACGCCAGAACGATATCGGTTGGTAGAGACGCCCTTTTCAAAGATCATTGGCATTGACAAAAAAATCCTTGAGATCACTGAAGAAGTAGCAGTCGAATTCATGTTGCGAATGGATCTTCAGTTTTGGGATAGAAACGCTTTGAGGGCGTATTTGAACAGCAATCCATTCATGGTGCGTAAGTCAACTGACGGTTTTTTCTGCATTGGGGGTTTTCGCCGGTTCAGGTTGGCTCAATACCTCTATGAGGAAAGCAAAGATCAACCCGTTACTGTAATCCTCAGAAGCGGAAAACTTTCTTCCAAAGAACGCATGAATATTGTCGCTCAAGAGATCTTTATTCATGCGGCGGTCGAACGGGCGGACAGGAAGGATTCACCCGCTTACTACAAATTGTGGACCGAGCAATTGCAAACGAAGGTCTCTCTGCTCACGGGAAGGAGGGATGGTGATTTTGACAAGGCCATGGGGTTCCTGCCACGCAACAAAAAACGATCCCATACAAAATGCAATTCGTAAAACCCGCGAATAGTCCGACCATAGCGGCTCTTGGTCAAAGGGTTCAGGAAGCAGGGTATTCACCCGATGATTTACGCAAACTGCTCTGGTTGATCAATGCACATCCCGACCTGCTGGGTTTTGGGCAAATTTCAGAAAACTTGTATACGATTTTTTCCAGCGTCCCATTCCAGTCGATCAATCCCCAGGATCACACATGGGCAAACCAGATGTCCGGTTGGAGGGACATTGTGGATTGGGTAAACCAGAATTGGGGAACCTTGTCAGTTACGCCAGAACTTTCTTCTCTCTATGTTCATCCCAGCCAAAAAAGCATTCGCCACCCCTTGAGCCGCTCTGGTCTTACCCGTCATGGATTATATGCATCGCTCTGGAATCGGCATGAAAGCGGTGATGGAATTCTTTCTGGATCACCTCATTGTATTCATTATCAATGTCTGCAAGCTCAGTTCTGCATTGCTCATATGACAGCACTAACGCTTCACTCAACACAGGACGAATACGAACATCACGATAAAGACCAGGAGTTTTGCGGCAAACCCATCCATATCTACCCGGCTTCATTTGTAATCAGGGAATTGAGTTGGAATAAGTACTCGTCGATGCTGAACGCAATGGCTCCAGAGACCGACTTTAACGATTTTCAGAAAAACCTGGAAACTCTTGCCAATAAAAGAACTGCGATACCCGGTGTTTCCGCTGGTGATGCACAAAACTTTATTTTAAAAACTTCCAGTTATCTGACTCATGTAGCCGAAGAACTTAGAACAGGAAAGATACTGACCTCCTCAACGGTACCGATCAGAAGCGGGGGAAGTGGAGGTGGAAAGATCCATCATGGCTTTGTCAATATCAATAGCCATGTTTTTCGATCTCAATCCAAACCGGAAGATTATGGACTTGAACCTGAACTTGGTTCAGTCGATATTGTTTTCCTGAGAAATGAGGAAAGCGATCTGGAAGAGGAACGATCGGGAGAGGCTCCACGGGAACTCTCAAGGCCAGTGTTAGCATTGTATTCTCCCGAGGAATTTGGCGGTGCCATGGGACGCGCACGTTATGCCGAGCGGATAAAAACCACGGCTGCCCAGCGTTTCATGTGGGATGACAATCAACTGACAGCCACGGAAATTTCCAGATTGAAATCCGGCCTGGATGAAATATGGAATCATCACACAACCCTGGCCAGACCAAAAGGTAAAGAAACGGACTTTTGCCAAGGGTCACTGCTGGTTGAAGTCATGCTTTGCTTTGGAGTTTCTCTGGAGAGCGCCAGGAATCTTCGACTCAGAAAATTTGATACCAACCCTGTCGCCGAGTTTGCTTTGCTTGTGCGCGCAGATGACAACGGAGATGATCAGGTTTTTGGATGGAGAATTCCCAGTGTCAGGCCGAATTATCAGACACACTCTCCAATAGAACTTTCAGTTCACAATAGAAACATGGTGGAGTCCTTTGTGGTTCCAGATATGACTGGGTTGGGTCACAGGATCCTTGCTTTTCTGAATCGAACACATCGCACCCACGAGCGGATATTTTCGTTTGAACCGAAGACTGCCTTGGACAATTTCAAAAGTGTGGTTTCGACGCTTGGTGATGATTCCAGATTCAATGAAGGGCGAGTTACTCGCGCGTTGGGGAATCAGGTGATGGGCCAGACGGGTGACCAAACCCTGGCCTGGTGCATTTCAGGGAATACCCTCAAAGGAAACGAACCACGGATGTTCTACACGGTTTATCCAGTTCAGCGTCTCGTTGAAGGATATATTGAGGGAATTCACAAGTTGTTTGGCCTTCTTCCTGGCGACAAAAATCTGTTCCCCACCGATTCACTTGGATATATTGGCGCCCGATTTGTGGTCAGATCAGAAATAGTCAAGAAATGTTTGGCATCGATCAAGAAGAAGTTGCAATCGAAACCCAACCCTGTAAATTTTCCTGAGATTGTCCAATATCACAATTACGTTACACTCTACACATGGCTGGTCCAAGCTTTTTGTAGTGCGTTTCGAGCCATCAATAATCCCAGTGAACTGCTGGAGCAAATGGAAATCACCTTCAGGGTTCACAGTCTGTCAGACAAGGAGGGAATTCACAGAGATCGAGCTCGTCCAATATTTTTGCCACAACTTCTGAAAACCCAACTGTCTCATTATCAATATCACCGGGATTATCTGGTCAATAGTCTTGGCCTTCACGATGGAATACAGTCAGGTCTCAAGGATCAACTTCGTCTGTTTTCACTGGATAACCGACATAAGCCTGAAATATTGACGAGATCTTGGATTGAAAGCGAGTTGGAACAGTTGGGGTTTGCACTTCCTGGAAATTTTCATCGTGCATTTTTGCGCTCTGAACTGCTTGAATCAGGTTGCCCAAGTCAGGTCGTCGACGCATTTCTGGGGCATGCCCATAAAGGGGAGAGCCCTTTTGATGCCTACTCCAGTTTCGATTATCAGAATTTCAAAGAGACTTTGACTTCATATCTGGACACCCTCTTCAAAAACATCGGGCTTGATCCCATTTATAGTCATCTTTCCCCCACTTTTATTTCAAGAACCTATTTCGGTGCTTCATGAAACTGACCGCCGAACTACTGCCCCATGAAAAAGGTTTTGATGTTTGGCTTAGGCAGCAGAATCATGTTGTTGCCAAACTGATTTTAAATCCAGATCCCAATGTTCAAACCCAGGAGTCTGATGCCAGACAGTTTGAGGACATCATTCTTGCCGAACTGCAACCCACGGGAGGGAACAAATCGACAATCATCGCCTGGTTGCGAATTGCCTATCAACGCATTTCTTATCTGAATGCTCAGAACTTGGCAAAAATTCATCCCATCAGGTTGGCGGTGGACATTCCACCACCGCGCAGCCCGTTTATTGTTGAACGAATCATGTTGATCGAACGGGCAGAGAAATGGCGTGAGGCACTGTTTTCCTGGCTGAAAACTCATGGTACTGTAGCTACTGCCGAACAACTCAGGTCTGCTGCCATGCTGAGTTCTGCGTTGTGCGGCTGTCTGCTGGACCCCCGCAAGATTCTCGGACTACATCATATTTTTGGCAGTCCCCTGAAAAAATCGGGAACCTTGGCCTATGTGGAATTCGCGCTTCCATATCGAAACCTGACGGGCAATCTAAATCAGCGCTGGTTCCCTGACCCAATCACCGAAATGTTGATCGTGAGGGGAATTGATCCTCTCAGCCCATCTGCACCTTCTTCGAACCGGAACATCTTTAATCAACTGCGTCAGTTTATGAAAGCAATGGGAATCTCCAAGGGTTTGCTGCCAGGTTCATTGGCTGCACTGACGGAAACCAGTTCCATCTACTGGGAGTCCAGAGGTGCCCAGGTTGATATCCGCTATGCCCGTAATCGGTTCATTTCCCAGTCCCTCAAAAGTGAAGTATGGCTGAGGCTCAACCGTGGGATTGATCAAAAATCAGAAGCTTTTCTTTCTGCAAGCCACCCCTCAACCACTTCTGTAGGTGTAGAAGTGCGTGATGACACTGTCCTGGGAAATGATTCGGATGAGATCCATGCTGTCCAGAATGACCAAAATTCCCTGATCACATGGTGGCCAGAACTTTTGGATAAATTGGATTCAATCTCCACCGTTGGTCAATCCAGAGCCGGAATCAAGGTTGGTTGTGAGGCCATACTCAGTGCTTTGAGTAGTGATCTTCCAACTTATTTCCAGATCTACACCGAATGGCTACTTTCCATGCTGGATGGAGCATCTTCCAGTGGAAATCCATTGCAACCAGAGACCATTCTGGGTTATTTCAAACAAGTGACTCCGGCCATGCTCAGTGTGTTTGGAACACAAGAACTCCATGTGAATGTGGGAGCAGAGCGCGTGGTGGAAAGTTACGGCACCATTCTGGAACTCATTCCTGCGGGAATACGCAGGACCACTCTGGCCAAAGGGATGAGGGAACTTCACGAACATCTCGTGAGGCATTATCAGTTCGACCCAGTCGATCCCGTTGATACTTTTGGTAAGGAAGCCGAAGTGGCAGTGGTAGAAGCCAGAATCATCTCGGTCGATGAATATTACCGTGCTGATTCGGTCTTGAAGGGATACATTTTTCAGCAAATATCCCCACATCTGATCAATGCGGCACGTTTGGCCCTCACCCTGGCCTTCAGGACAGGTATGCGTCGCATGGAGATTTTCATGCTGAGGTTGAGTGACATCCACCTTGAGAAGTCTGGGGACATTCTGGTCCGGCCCCATGCCCAACGGCGATTGAAGAGCATTTCATCCCGCCGCAGGATTCCCATTTTCGCTCTGATGGAACCCGATGAACTGGAGCGATTGAATCAGTGGATAATCCAAAGGGGGCCAAAAGCCAGCAATAAGAATTCGGAATGGCTGTTTGCATTACCTACTGGTGACATGGTTTCCATTGAAGGGGCGGTGGATCTCATTCATCGTGCCCTGCGGGAAGTCACCGGAGAGGGTGACCTACATTTGCACCACCTCAGACACTCATTTGCAACCTGGACATACCTGAAACTTAGATCAGTTTCCTATCCAAAATTGGCAGACCTGTTTCAGCATCTCCCAAAAACTCATGCCTACCTCTCAAAACCCCAAGAACTGCGGAATCAACTGATTCCCGGAAAGCATTCAATTCCCTCCCGTAGTGACGCCTACTGTGTCTCCAGGCTTCTCGGTCATTCTGGGCCAAATATATCACTCAACCATTACATTCACAGCACAGACCTGCTGATCTATGGCATGACTTGTCGCAATGCTGAACAGATGGAAGGGCCTGTACTGATCGGGGCTTCGGGGTTGCCTGCGCGCAGTGGGTTTCGTTATCTGACGAAATCAAAATTCTGCTTGATGGAGAAATTCAGGGTGAGAAATTCCGGACAGTACATTCTGGATCCGTTGTCTACGCCAGACAAGAAAAATGCACATTCGAAAGATTCAACTACCGTTCGATCACAGAGTTCTACCGATTCCACATCCACCTTTGGACAAGATTTTATCAAAGATTTTGAATCCGCATGGCGGGTGCTTCGTCTTCATGATGATGGTGCCGACACTCCCACCATTGTCAAAGAACAGGGGTTGCAGGAGTCCGAAGTCACAAGGATCATTGATGCTGCTCGACCCTTTGCCCAGAAAATCGGACTGTCAAAGTCACTGAAAAATTTCCACCGTCAATTAGCGCCACCTCTTCCTGAAGGGGAGCGAGAAAGGTTATTTCATGCCAATCTTCTTTCGGCATTGTCCCACTTAAAAACCAGCGACCCTGCCCTTCTGGCCGAAGGACTGAGTATCCATCTGGACAATTTCAGTTCCCACAAGCGGGATGTGATTTTCAGAAATCCTGAGAATGCTGCCCATGCCCTAAAATATCTCAAGTTTCTGAAGAAGATCGGGTTTGGTTCTGAAAGTATCCAGATAATCTCTCGCGCCAAACCCGGCGAAGTCACTTCACTGAATCGATGGATCAAGGCATTGATCCTGCCACCCACCATCCATATAAAACATATCGCTCCCCCTAATGTAACAAAAACAGCCTATGAGAAATGGATTGGGATTCAGGTTGTGGACCCTCGAACAGGCAGAGGAAATCATTTGCTGTTAGCGGGGAATATGATGCTGGCGAGGTTGGTATCCTGAAAAGCGACGCTCCTTCACTGGTCGGCTACGTTTTCTGAAAGCCGGTTCTCGTATGTTATCCACCACAAAACCTTATAGAGCCCATTTTTATTTGGAAATGGCTATTCACTCTCGAATCCCTGGCTGGAGAATTTCAATGTCCTGCCATTCTCGGTCACGGTGCGTACCACCGTATCCGGGGCTCCTTCTGGGATCTGGGCTTCGATTTCGAGTGTGACAGTGACCGATGCGCCCATGAGACCCACCAAGTGGGCGATGACTTCCTCGGCAACTTTTCCGGCATCCCGCCCCACACGAGCAGAGTCGAGTGTGACGCAGCCGTGGAATCGACGGGGCCTTGAGGCTGATATGGCAGTGGGATTATGGGGTGAGACGGTTTGATGATTTTCTATTGCGCCACCATCTCCAGCGTGTTCGATTGTCGTAACAGGTGGAACCGAACGTTCTGACTGGAGTTGAAGTGCCGCAACCCCCCGTATTACCACGAGACTGGTTGAATGAGGGTCGGTGAGATTTACCATTTTTCCGACAGTCAGTCCGCGATAGCGTTGGGTACTTTCGTCAAAGCAATCGGCAAGGCCAAAACCATCCTGTTCCCAGGTCAGCAAATTGATTCCATCGTCGATGGCCTTCAGTAACACCATGAAATCTTTGAGACGAGGCAGATAAAGATAACGAGCAAAATCTTCCACCAACTGTTTCACAGCCACATGATTTCCACGCCACAGAGGCACGCGATCCAGTTCCATGGTCAGCATGGAAGGGGCAATACTGGTGAGAAAAAGTCCGTCATTACGCAGTTTCTTGCTGACGCGCAACGCCAGAGCATCGTTTCCGGTCAAGCGCAGAGTTTCCCAAGTAGCAAGGGACTGCGGGGTGGATTGGCTGGGCACCAATAACCATTGATAGGTTTCAGGCAGACGGGCAATGATTACCTTATCTGCACTGTCCAATTGCTGTTCGACCTGTTTCTTTTGGTGGTTGGACAAATCAAGGGTGTCTTTGTCATCCTGAATCGATTTCCAGGCCAAGTATTTGCGGGCGGCTTCGTCCAGGTCCTGCAGCCGGTTTTTATCAGCAGCCAGAAAAACCAGCGTATTTCTGTAAAGCCGAGGGGTATTGCCTCGGGTTTCCAGCATCGCTTGAGCCGCCATTTCGGCTGGACTATGGGCATCTCTGGTGTAAGCATGGTCTATGCCTAGAACGACCAGACGCCCGTCCAACTCATCCGGAATATCTGCTCCCGAGTGGGGCCATAGGTGAATTCGCGTAAACTCTCCGCGCTTTTCCAAATCCTGACGCAGACGGCGACCAATTTCTTCAGCCACTTTGTCCGGGTCGCGTTTTAATTGTTCCGCCCGATCTTCAGCCAGTTTGGTGACCGTGGGTTGAGTGGAATACCAGTAGTGGGGGCCATCCTGATAAAGATAAGTGGCTGCGCCAGCCATGCGCCGCAGGGCATCCCCAAAAGTGGCAGGAGGCTCTCCAGGCATGACGCATCCCAATTTGACACGCCGGTCTTCGATGCCTTTATGGGCTGCCGCGGTCGTCGGAGCGGATCCGAGATAAATGGTCCGAGCCACCCGTCTGCAGGCAGAATATTTCCCCAGATTGGGTAATTCGCTGTCCAACCGCAGGGGTAAGGATTGGGGTCCATCCACATCCTTTTCAATGACGGGAACCCAGTTGTCGGAAAGATAGCGCGTCAATTCCGACTGGACGCGGGGATCATCAATGGAGATATTGGCAGGCAGAATAAGGGGGCTACGATCTCCTTTTTCCCACAGGCTGTGGATGACTGCTGCCATTAACCGCAATACCCCCCGCGTGCGCTGAAATTTGATCAAAGTGGACCAATCCGTGTAGAGACGATCAAAAATCTCCGGGTGAATAGGGTAGGCGGCCTTGATGCGCTGTTCATAATCAGGGCTGCGACATTCCAAGGGAAATTCCGCATGCTGGGTTTGGTAGAAATCGGCAAAGGCGCGGGCCACCACATCCCGATCCTTGAAGTGTTGGGGGTCGGTCATGGGCTGGAACAAGCGACGACGCACGATTTCAAAACCTTCTTCGGCACTGGCCGGGCGCCAGGAGGATTCCAGACGGCCCACCACATTGCGTAATCGATCCAGAGCCTCACGCCCACGGGTTCCGCCCACTTCCACATCATCGGCCTGGGTGTGGGGGGACCCTGATGTATCCGAGGCGGGCAGGCTGATCACGAGGAGACATTGCCTGGCCAGTTTGGCGGATTCTGTCAGCACCTGGGCGAAGGTGAACTGGGTTTCGAATCCCCCGGCGGGCAGGTCGCTCTGGTCGTGGAGTTGGCGGGCATAAGCCACCCACTCATCCACCAAAATGATGCAAGGACCGTAGTCGTTGAATAACTCGCGCAGGACATCCCCCGGACTGGTGGCGTTTTCATCGTCGGCCTGAATTCGGGCATAAGCCGGTTTTCCTCCCAGTTGCCACGCCAATTCTCCCCACAGGGTGCGGACCGTTGTCCCATCCGGTTTGACCGAGGGATTGCCGGGAGAAATTTTGTTGCCCACCAATACGACACGCCGGGCCCTGGGTAAACTTGTCACACCGGCAACCTGCATGACATTGTCCACGCCCACCAGTTCGGCCGGGGCAATTCCGGAAAACAGGTGATACAACGCCAGCATGGAGTGGGTCTTTCCACCCCCGAAGTTGGTTTGCAGTTGGATGACCGGGTCTCCTCCTCCAGTTGTGAGACGGCGCATGGCGCCCACCAGCATGGTCTTGAGGCTTTCGGTCAGATAAGTCCGCCGAAAGAATTCTGCCGGGTCCCGATACTCCGGAGTTCCTTCGCCCAAATGGACTTGCCACAGATCCGCCGCAAATTCGGCCTGCTGATAGCGACCACTGGCCACATCCTCATGGGGAATCACCACTTCCCGCCAGGGTTTGAGTCCCGTACCTCCGCCGCTTTCGATAGCGGAACCCGCAGTCTTGCGTTTTTCACTGCGCGCCTGCTCATCGAATCGCACACGCAGCAACTCTGTTTTCATTTTTTCAATTTCGTCGGACTGCGGTGCCGATATGGCAGACAGTAACCGTCCCGCCGAATCAAGTGCGCGGTAAGCATCATCGCCCGAAAAAGTTTGCTGGTGCGCCCAGCCATTACGCACCGCCAGAATCTCATTCACCAGACTGCGCTCACTTTTGCCCAATATCTGCCGGAACACCTCCCCCCACCTGCGGTCCATGACCACCAGCAACGCGGCAACATCATTGGGTAAGTCGCTTTTTCCTGCGCCCAAACGGGTATCAGAGAGGAGGTCCTTCACTTCGAAAGCCCAACTGTCTCCGTACTTCGCTTTAAATTCCCGCTCGACAAACGGCCCTAGGCCAATTTTCAGGAGTTCAAGCGCCTTGCTGATGCGTTCGTGGTTGGTGATTGCCATGTCTTCGATTCCCTTGTGCCCTATTTCTTCTTCTTCACGCCGCCCTTACGCTTGAGCCCCAGTCCTGCCAAGTATAAGTCGGGAGCGTCCAATCGACCGTCGGGCCGGCGGCGGAATATGCCGAGTTGCAACAAATAATCGAGCAACTCACGGCTTTCGAATGGTGGTAGCATTGCGCCCTTTGCTCCTGATAGTCCCTCCATCAACTTGATCGCATCCTTCTCGGCGTAAGGTACAAGTGGATCGTCACTTAGTTTTCTTTTGATCGCTTCCAGCCAGGGCCATTCGTCCAGCGATTGGGTAACATGGTCGTCTGATACGCGATCAAGCGCACGTCGCAAAGATGCGGGCTCCAGTAAGCGTGGCGACCTCAATGTGCTGAAGTGCTGCAATTCCAGGCGTGCGGCCTCCTCCATCAACCGCACAAACGGACGCGGATAGCCGCGACCCAATCCATCGCGTACATGGTCGAGAAGCCAGCGATAAACCAACCCTTTTTTCTGGTTTGCACCCATGTAGACACCGACCATACGCTCTACCACCGGGCGGGCGTCTTGCCATGTTTGTAACTTCGGAATCCAGCCGAGCGATGAATCATCGCTCCATGACACGCCTTTGATGGACAGCACATAACCGGACAGAGCATCGTCCACATTGGCCATGCGTTTGAGTAACTGGCCATAAAGGTCGCGGTCACTCCACACCAATTCCACGCGCCCGGCTGCGAGTTTGGCCAAGTCTGCGCCACCAGCCTTGGCGTGCCGTTCATACAAGTCGGAGCGCAGAAACAACTTGGCACGGATGCGGCGCCAACGGCGCGCATAGGCGGCCCACAATGCCACCAGGCCACGAACACCGGCTTCGACCAACTTCCAATCGCCATTGCCGAGCGTGTCCAGTTCGTCGTATGTCGCGAACAGATAGCGGCCTTGGTTCGCCAGTTGCTCGTCCAGACGATCCAATACTACGACCGGCTTTGTTCCCAACTCGCGGAAAGCGCGGTGAATGGCTTCGACATCTGCCGCTTCGGGCACAATCAATGGTCTTACATCAGCTTGACCTTGAGCGTCCAGTTTGTCATATAGAGCGCGCACCAGATAAGCGAACCACAGTTCGCGCAACATCTCCGTGCTGTCGCCCGCACTTTGCATAAAAGTGCGCAAACCGATGCCTTCAAAGCCTTTGATTCCTGCTGGATATACGCGTAACCATTGCGAATCACCTTCCGGGAGACGCACGGCTGGCGCATAAAGTTTCACCGCATCGAACAACGTGGCGTCAGCCAGTACGCGCGCGATCTCCGTCTTACCCGAACCGCGCGGACCTACCACCAGCACCACATCAGGGTCAAGCAGACGCAAGTGCTCAGCAACGGGATAGTAGCCTAGCCCAATCCTGTCTATGGGGGAGCCTTCCGCCCTGCCCACACTACCGATATTCTGTAGCGTCTGTAACAGGGTACGACGCTCTTCGTCCCACTGCTTGCTCATGCTTCCGGCTCCGTCAGAAAGCGGTTCACGATGCGTTCGACAATTGGTGGATAGGGACCACTGCACAGTGCATCGGTAACCTCAGCGATATCCCCAAAGTTTGCCAATTTACTGTCGTAGTCCACAGGCATTGGCGCATGCGGCGCGTCTTGGCTGTCCTTGTCTTCAACAGTCCAGAAACAATCTTGATCGGCCTCATCGTCGGCAAGATAATACCGCGTATCAAACTCCTCATCGGCACGACCGGCAAATTGTGTCTTCGCAACCTTGCCAAGATCGCCTGAAGGCACCATTGCTTGCACGAGGAGCACTTCGGCTTGCGAGCGATCATCCAACACCCGTGCCGTGCCCAGACGATCAAGCACCAAGGTTAGTCCTTGCCAACTTTGATCGTTTGTCGTTCCCAGCAACACATGCAGGTGCGCAATGCCGGAAAGCAACTGCCCTGCTGGCTCGGAGATGCCAGTGCGCGCATCGAGCAGTATCCAGTGCGGCTTAAGTTCCTTACTGACCCGCGAGAGCAATTTCCAGAGTCCGCTTTCGTGGGCTTCGGGTGCTTCTTCCAGATCGACGCGCGCTAACTTGTCGGCATAATGTTCGTCCATGTAGCCGGACGGAAAAACCACGATCTCGCCACTGCCTGATACACGGTCGCAACGATGGTAATAGTCGGATAACGGCGCATCGGCCGGTGATCGTTCCAACAGGAAATCGACCACCCCCCAACGAGCAGTCTTTCCCTCGGCATCTGCGGAAAGCAACCGTCCTATGCCCGGCGAATCCAGATCGAAATCAAGTACGCAGACACGCTCGCCCAAGTGCGCCCGCTGGATCGCGAACGAGGCAAGGAGCGTGCTACGGCCGAGACCGCCCTTAAACGAATAAAAAACGATGATGGGAGGGCCAGCACGGGGAGCAACCCAGGGAGGATTGACCGGCTTGGTGATGAACCAGGCCGTACGGCTGCGGTGACGGTCAAGGACGCGCAAGCGTGGTTCGTCGGCATCAATCCGCGCCATTTCCCATCCGGATTCGTAAACCTTCCGAGTTACCGGATCGAGCCTCTCGATACACAGCAACTCATCTGACCACCATGCACCACATTGGGTTGCAAGGTCCTGCTCAATTTTGCTTTTATCGAGTTCGCAACAGGCCCAGAGTATCAGTCGCAATTTTCCGAACAGATCTGCGATCAGCATCACCTGGATCTGTGGTTGTTGGTTTGCGATCCAGGCTTTTGCCTGAGCGATGGCGAACTCTTTGGCTTCGTCGAAATGAATGAATGGCATTAGATCACCCCATCAAGTTGCATTTGGGCAATTGTTTCCAGAAAGATATCATTGGCGATGTTGACCCATGCTTGTGCATCATGAGTTGACATGCATGGCGACTGATAACGCATTTCAGGTTTCCATTGCACCAGCGCGGACGACAGTACACCGCGGGTTGTCGTCTTGAAGTAGCGGGCCGTCTTTGCATCCGCTATGGAGGCCAAGCCTGCAACCGTTTTGGCAAGCTCGTTCAAGTTATGGCCGTTCTTCCTTGTCCATGGCATTGGATTGTCCAGAGGGACTCCTACCTCGAGCAACCACAAACTCTTGAGCGCGCATTCCACCACATAGCCGCTCAAATATGCCGACCCATCGGCACGACTCTGACCGAGCAAGGCTTGCGCATCCAGCAAGTGTTTGAGCGCAGCGTCGGGATGATCATCCCCTATCGGGGTGCGCAGTTTGGACATCGCTCAGGTCTCCCTTTTGTCGAATAGATCGTCGGTGCCCGGCACGGTGGCGCGGGGTTTTTCACGGGCCAGACGCGCGATTTCCGGCCAACTTTGTACCAGGGCATTGTAAGCCAAGGCTTCTGTGGCGCGCTTCTTTCTTTCGCACAGGGCAAACAGACGATAACAAAGTTCCCGCGCCACTTCAGCATGTGATCCGAGTTGGCGCACCAGGATTGCTGCCGCCGCTTCACCCTGACCTTCCAGCACGCGGATCAACTGATGAACCATCTCCCACGCCGTGAGGCGACGATCCTTCTCCGGATTCCAGTCTGGCTGCAATTCGGCTGGGGTCAAAAGATGCACTTTACCCCCACGAGACACCAGAATATGGGCCTCCACCAAGCCCGTGACACTGGTATTCTTGGCCTTGGAGAGGGTTTCTGCTACTCCGTAATCCCCTTCGTCGAAGCCAAACTGCTCGAACCAGGCCAAAGCCCAGCGACTATCCGCATCGAAGTCCCCTTCCTGTTCTGCCAGTGCTTCATCTAACACCTGATTGATCAGGGACAGAGCTTCCCGCACCAACAAAGGCTTTCCTTCGGCATCCAGCACCTTGGAATACCGGGTATACACCCCCATCCCCGGCCCAATGGCGGCCTGGGCCAAATCTACCGGAGCGATGTTTCCCGCTTGCAAATGCGCCAAGGCCGCAGGCAACTCAGCCTTCAATACCGCCATAAACTCGCGCCGCGTTGCCACCGAGGCATTTGCCCCACGGGGACGACAGACCAGAACGATGCTGGAAGCCAGGGCGTTGGTTCCCTGCCCAATCATTCGACTATCATTCTCTGTCCGCATTGGCCAAGTGCCACTGATAGCAAATCCGGCTTCAATGACGGCAGCCAAGAAGGTATCCCAGCCAGTATTGGTCGTTCCTTCAGCACCATCGCTTTCGGACTGTTTGAAGGCGTAATAGATCGTGACCGGGTAAGCCGGATGTGCCTGCTCAGCCAGTCGATGCATGGCTTGGGTCATGCCCTCCAGAAAGAAGGTTTCAGCCTTTTGCTTGCTCCCATGTCGATAGGGTGTCGCCACCAATTCTTCAGTCTTGGGGACTGCCATGGTTTGAAAGAGTTCGGGAAAAACTGGGCGCAATGACCGACGCAACCAGACATAGAAGAAATCCGAAAGATCAGCATAACCGATATTGTCGTAGTAAGGTGGGTCAGTAGAAATGACTTTTCTAATCGACAATTCTTGTCGTCCTGCATCTAATTGTTTTGCGTAACCATATGCCTTCTCTGAAACAACCTGAAATGCCTTTGCAAAAGCCTTGACGATCCCATCGACAAATACAATCCATGCTCCGGAACTTTCTCCGAGTGAATTTCCCTCGGCAAAGTCCCATATCATTGGAATTGCTTGGCGTCCGAATAACTGTCGAGGGCACTGAGCGACTGGTTCCCATCTGCAGAGACTGTTCGAAAGGTCGGCTTGCTTGCTTAGTGCAAATGTTAAATAAACCCCCACAGCCTCGGCATAGGCTGTGGCCCCCAGTCCACCCTGATCCAATCCTTTGCCATCATCGGGCATTCCGGCGTTGATGGCATGGGTTTTGATGAAGTCAAGCGCTTCAGTCACCAAGTCAGAAAATGTCGTCAACGCCACCAACTGGCGGGGGGAGAAGAGGTCGGCGAAGGTGGTCAGCCCGTAGTTCGGCGTTTTGAAGTCGCGTGGATTTACCGGCAAGGTGGTTTCCGGCCGCCATGTCGGTTGTGCCGTCAGAGCAATGGCTTCCATTTCTCCCGTTGGCCCAAGATAGACACGACCACGATCACCTTCGGCAACGATTGCCATCAACTTTACGCTCATGCGCCCGGCTTTGCCTTCTTCGCGGATGTGGTCATAGGTCACTGGTACACCAGACATCAGGCACTTGAAAGCGGCACGCTTGCCAGCCGCGGTGCCGTTCTTCGCACCCTCCGCATCCTTTGGTTTCCCCACTTTCACCGTGAATCGGTAAATTTTCCCTTCGATGACGGGTTCCACATAGGCTTCTTTGCCGGGTTTGGTGGAGAGCATGAAGGTGGAAGCGAGGGGGACATCCACCTGAGCAAAAGCCGGGTTGGGGCTTTTGACGGTTCTAGCCCAGAGCCAGGCGATGACGGTAAGGGCTTTTCCCTCGTAGGGTTTGAGATCAGGACGATCCTGGACCATTTCCGGGGTGATGGCGATCTTGGGGTACAGGTGGCCGATGCGTTTCTCGGCCTCGTCGCGCATCCACTGGCCGTAATAACGCACATCCTCGGCCAATCCTGTCGCCCCTGACCAGGATTTGTCCATCTGGTTTTTTTGTTTCTGCCCGTCAGGATTGACAGGGGCCTTGCTGGCAAACTTTGGGGGAATTTCGATCATGGCCTTGTTGATCAAGACCGCCACTGGGTTGAGGTCACTGGCATAACTTTCGAGTCCCAACCGTTGGGCTTCCAGGGGAAGAGCTCCACCCCCTGCGAAGGGGTCGTGAAAGGCAGGCAGGTGATGCCGATCAAACAATTCCTGTGCTTTGGGATGGTCGGCGTTCTCGGCACAGGTGCGACGCCAACTCTGCCAGATTTCATTGCGTGCGGCTTGCAGGACGGTTTCGTTGGTGGTGTTTTCCCATAGCACCAGATCCTCGATGATCTTGAACAACCGGTTTCTTTCCTTTTCCTGCTTCTCTTTCGTCGGAAAAAGATCGGGATGGGCGGAAGGATCATCCACCATTTGGGCAAAGATCACCGCTCGTGCCGCCGCCAAGGGTCGTCGTGCCCACCACAGGTGCAGGGTGGAGGGATGACCGTGCCGGATAGATTTTTCACGGGCCGCGGCTTTGTTGATGGCTTCGAGCGGGAGGGCGACTTCGATCAGTTTTCTTTTCATGGGGGGCTTATTGGGAGGAGACGGACTGGAGATGAAGAAGCAATGTTTGCACGGTGGTGTAAGGATTATAACGGTTGCTTTCGCCTCGCTCGGCCAGCCAGTGGGCATTGGCAAGGGCCGTGTCCAGGTGGTCAATCAGGTGTTTCGATATTTCTTTATCGGTTTTTTCATAGCGTGGAAGATGCGAACAAACACGCTGGATGACTTCATGGCAACTGCCAAACGAAGCATCTGTTCGTTCAAAGTGGAGCAGAATCCAGACTTCAAAACAGGGAATCAAGAGGCGGGTAATGGGTGAGCGTGCCATGGAGGTTACAAGTCCCCAACGAAGGGAATGGCTCCGTAGCGCCCCATGAGATATCCTTTGCCCAAGGCTTCCCCTTTCCTGGGCGAAAACTCGAGAAGGGAATAAAAGTGTGAGGCTTTCTGGTTTTTTTCCACGAACCAGATCTGATCTCGGCGCAATAACTCTGGGTCCAGTAAAGTGGAGTCATGGGTGGTAAAAATCACCTGGGCATTTTTTGGATTCGTCTCCGAACGAAATAACTTCACCAGAAAGCGCGTCAGATGGGGGTGCAAACTGCGATCGATTTCATCCACACAAAGGGTGGCCCCCGACTCGAGGGCTTTGATCCACCCGCCGGCCCGTTGAAATAGCGCGCGCGTCCCATCGGATTCTTTCGTGAGGTCAAAGGGGATCTCCCTGCCTTCCGAGGTGGTATGCCAGGCTATGACCCGGGCCCACATCAGGAGTCCTGAACCCTGAAGGGGGTTACTTCCTTCCTCCAACTCCATCCGGTCGATGCCGACATCGGCCGCAGTCAACACCTTCATCAACTGATCATGCCCCACGGGACTTCTCAATAGATCCAGGCTGAGTCCGGGGTTGAAATCCACCTTGCCCGGAAGAATGACGATCAGTTGCTGTGTGATCCAGTGAAAGACGGGTTTCAGTTGATCATTATTGAGTTGTACCGCCGTGGATAAAAAAAGGGCATTGCTTCGAGTGGAGTTTTGCCACAATTTATGCTGACTTCGGTCGCCGGCAAAGCGCGGACCGAATTTCCAGTCTTCCTGTTGCCTTGCGGCATCGTAATTGCGTTCAAACCAGCGTTGAGGTCGTCCTTGGGGGTAGGCCACGAGCCATTCATGATAGATGCGCGTGGAAGTAGCGGCTACGGCGTAGTGATAGCGGATGCCCTCGGCGACAAAGATAATTTCAAATTCGGTTTCAGCAGGTTCGTTGGACGGCCCCAAACGGAATGGAACTATCCAGGAGAGAGGTTGCCCTTCCTGTAACCCTGCGGACTGGGACACCAGCATACGCAAGGCTTCGATGGCCATCAGCAGGTTGCTTTTGCCTGCAGCGTTGGCCCCGTAAATCGCTGCCTGGCGGTTCAGTCGGAGTTTTTCATGGGAGTATTCGATGAGGTTACTTTCTGCCAAAGTCGAATCAGCACTCGCCACCATCGTCAAGGTTTGACGAGTCAGTAAGGAGCGAAAGTTGGTGGCGCTAAACTCGATCAGCATGAAGAAACGCTCTTGATGACAATTTAATCGTTATATTTGCACTGATTAAACGAATTTACAATAATAATTGTTTTATTGGTCATGACAGGGTCCCAGCGCGCGTCAACAAATCAGAAAAATCGTAATTGACGCTGATGGCTCCAAAGTCAGGTTCCAGTTTGAAAGGTTGGCGCACATAGTGAACCTGGTGCGTCCCGTTTTCCATGAACTCCACAATTGCCAGGATAAAATCATCCGGTTTATTGAGGGAATAGAGAATCTCATTGCGTGTGACCGTCAGGGTGGTTGCATGAGTGGTGCGGCCCTTGACTTCGATGAAGCGAAGTTTGCCGGTGCCCGGCACTCGGCTTTCTATGTCATAACCCAACTTTTCCAATTCTCGGTCAATGGGTTGATACCCCAGAGAGTGCTCCAACTCCATGATGATGGCGCGGGCATGTGCAGCCACGGCCAACTTGTCGGTAGTGGATGAAGAAACAGCAATCCCCTGCATGGACTGGATCAGTCCTTTGGGAATCACCACCACGCCACCCAAGACCACGGGGGGTAGCGGGGAGAGTTGAGTTTCAAGGCGCAATTCTTCGAGTCTCTTATGCAAGCGTCCCTGCAACAGATCGGCCCGTTTCCGAGCCTCTGAAGAATTGAGCCGTGCATTGATTTTACCGGCTCGTTCCTGCAGTTTGAGTTCTTCTGCACGGTGATCCCAATAGTTGATTTCCTTGGTGAGCCGATCCTTGACAGCCGCTTCCGTCTTGGTGAGGATGCCCAATTTGGTGCTTTTGATTTCAGATAAGTGCTCTGGAACGATATGGGTAATGGCATAACCCTGGACTTGATCTTCGAGTTCGCGGGTAATCCATTGTGTTTCTTTGTGGGCCAGTAAGGCTTCCATGGTGGGATCGTCTGTCGTCAGCGGGCGATAATCCAGGTAAGGGGCATAGTTGACATGCCGCGCTTTACCCTCTGCATCCAATTCCACATAAAGGATGCGTTTGGAAACCAGATGACGGCTACCATCCCGATTCAAACTGGCATCCTGAATGGAGTGTTCAAGGTAAAACAGAACCCGCGGTTGAGTCCCCTGGTCATTCTCATCGACCAGCAGGGCTCCTCGCTTCAGAAGATCACGATGGCGTTCCAGGGTCAGATCAATGACCGCATCCAGCACCGGATGCCCAGGGCAGACAAATGCCGCTAGGGGTTGGCCCGGAGGAGCAATGAGGGATTTCTCAAAGGTAATGCGTTCGTAACGCGGTAATACGGGTTCCCCGATTCCGATGAGCCGGTCACGGTGGCGCACCGGAGCGGGCATATGGGTAATTTCAAAACGGCGTGATTCCCGCTGTTTGGCTTGTCCGCCCAGATGCTTGAATGCTTCCAGGAAAAATGATTCGATGTAGTGAGGTTGGAGGCGCCGCACATCGGCCCTTTCCATGTCTTCCCGTATACGTTGGACCGCACTGGCATCCATGGAGTCATGGCACAACTGTCGTTCCTCGAGGAGGGAGCGGATATGCTCACCATCCAGAGTGGTCTCCATCGCAGTCGAGAGGAATGCCTGAATCTCGGGCCGTTCCCCAAAGCGAATGGCTTCGATCAGCAAATCGCGCAGGGACATGACCTTGCCATTGGCCTCGAAGGCCAACTTGCCTAGCACATCGAAGACTTGTCCCCCCAGGGCTTGACGGGCTTCTTCCAGTTTATCCAGCAAGCGGCGATAAACATCTCCTTCGCGAGTATCATCCGCCACCAGATTCCACAGGTAGCAGACTTCCGTTTGACCAATCCGGTGAATTCGACCGAAGCGTTGCTCCAGTCGATTGGGATTCCAGGGCAGATCGTAATTCACCATCAGGTGGGCGCGTTGCAGGTTGATACCCTCACCTGCAGCATCGGTGGCCAGAAGAATCAGCACGGTAGGGTCATGGCGAAAAGACTCCTGCACCTTGAGTCGATCTTCTCGTCCTGTGCCTCCATGGATGGTGACCACAGCTTCCTGTCTTCCCAAATATCGGGTTATACGATCTTCCAGATAATTCAGCGTGTCCCGATGTTCAGTGAAAATTACCAGTTTTTGATGGGGCGAAGGCTTAGGTGGGGGAATTTCTCCCGCGCCATAGGGGGAGGTGATTTCACCGACTTCCAGAGGAGATCCCATAGGAGCAAAGATTTCTCCCAGCAACCCGGAAAGTTGGGTCCATTTCGTGTCGTTACCACTGCGCCTCAAGGTCAGGGCCTGCCGTTCCAGATCGTTGAGTATTTCAATTTCCAACTTCAGTTCCGTGATAGAGCGTGCCGCCGTCGCTTGATCGAGTATGGTTTCCTCTACCTCTTCGACTTCAGTGTCTGGAGCCTCCTCCAGATCGCTCACTTCTTCAGCATCCAGGGTGGGCGTTGTAACGGAGAGTGCGAGGGACACCTGCTCGGCGCGCTGCAACAATTCCAATTCCCGCAACTTGCTTTCCAACCGTTCACGGCGACGGCGCAGAGATTGGTAAATCGCCTCCGGAGAGGATGCCAGTCGGCGCTGCAGGATGGTCAGGGCAAATCCGACGGTGCCGGCCCGTTTGTCATTTTCCAAGGCTTCAGCACGGTTGAATTCATTGCGCACATACTCCGTGACGGCCCCGTATAAGGCGGCTTCCTGCGGGGAAAGATGGTAAGGAACCGTGTAGGCCATACGCAGGGGAAAAAGAGGAGTATTGTCGAACTTGCGCAAATTCTCCTTTACCATCCGCCGCATGAGATCGGATACTTCGGCAGAATGAACTCCTTCCCGGTATTTGCCTTCGAAGCGATCACCATCAAGCAGAGCCATGAACAGTTGGAAGTCGGCCTCTTTGCCATTGTGCGGAGTGGCAGACATCAACAAAAAATGACGCGTCAAGCTGGAAAGTAATTGTCCCAGATGGTAACGCTTGGTGTATTTCACCTCCCCCCCAAAAAGCGTGGCGGACATCTTGTGTGCTTCATCGCATACCACCAGATCCCAACGACAGTCAGGAGCCTGCAATTTCATTTGGACTTCTTCGTTACGGGCCAGTTTGTCGAGACGGGCAATAACCAGATTGGTTTCAAGAAACCAATTGCCCGTTCGCGCAGCCTCGAGTTTATCGTTGGTCAGAATCTCAAAGGGCAAATGGAAACGACGATACAACTCATCCTGCCATTGTTCGGCAAGGCTACCGGGACAGACGATCAAACAACGCTGTAAATCCCCACGGGCCACCAACTCCTTGATCAGCAAACCGGCCATGATGGTTTTACCCGCTCCGGGATCATCTGCCAGCAAAAACCTCAGGGGTTGCCGAGGCAGCATATGTTCATACACTGCCGTAATCTGGTGCGGAAGGGGATCGACCAGCGAGGTATGAACCGCTAAAACAGGGTCAAACAGGTGGGCCAAGCGAATACGTTGGGCCTCGGAAACAAGCCGGAATAAGGCACCATCTCCATCGAAACTCCATGGCCGCCCCTGTTCCACGAGATCAAGGCGGGGTTCGGCATCACGGTAGAGCAGTTCGTTGGCGACTTTTCCGTTGGGCGTTTTATAGGTGAGTTCAAGAGCCTCAGAACCGAACCATTTCACATTGATTACCGTCACCAGAGTATCTGGGACGATCCCACGCACGGAGGCATTGGGAGTGAGTTGTTCCAGTTTTAGCATAGATATCTAGGGTCGAGGCGGTACACCAAGCGATTCGCTGATAGGGCATTGTACCCTCACAGTCGAGGTCATGAATGATGATTTGAACCCTTACCATCAATACTTAGGAATCATAAAATAATAACGTGCACTTTTAAGTTGTGTTCGGTGTAATGGTGTAATTCCATTCGCCATGGAAACTATCACGATCCAAACGAATGGCTGCGAACTCGTCATCGGAAACCTTGATGCCTTTTGGATAGAGATTTGTATCCAGTTGCGCCTGAACCTTCAATCCTTTTCGTGTCGTAGTCGCTGCAATTAAATTAACGATAACCTCGTGACTCACCAATGGCTGCCCACGCCAATTCATGCTTATGTATGAGAACAGGCGATGCTCAATTTTGTTCCATTTGCTTGTCCCTGGTGGGAAATGACTAACCCGAATTGGGATGGCAAGTTCATCGGCAAGTTGTTGTAACTCAAACTTCCATAGCCGAACTCGCGAGCCGTTGCTTCCCCCGCCATCCGCCGTGATCATCAGTTCTTTGGCACTGGGGTAAAGTGCTTTTCCCATGGCAAACCACCAGCGCCGAACAGTAGCAACGGCAAAACTCGCCGTGTCGTGATCAGTACCCACGCTGACCCACGCACTATTGCTACCCAAGTCGTAAACGCCATAGGGATTGGCCTTGCCCAGTTCGCCCACAAAATCATGCACATTGACCTCATCCGGCTGTCCTTGCGGGTGCCATTCCTTTCCACCATTTTTGTACTGACCAACCAGCTCCTTCTTCTTGGTATCAACCGAAATGACGGGCTGCCCGGCATTCAAGGCTGTCTCTATTTTCTTGTTGATAAATTCAAACTGAGCATTTCGATCAGGATGACTGGCTCCCTCCAGTGTCTTGCGATTACCTTGCAGGCTATAACCAAGTTCTTTCAACATGGTGCCTACTGACACATGACTGATCTTGTGACCACAAGCAGCCAATTCACCCGACAACTGCATCAGACTTTTGCATGTCCAGCGCAATGGGGACTCCGGGTCGCCTCGCGTAACCGGCTCAACGAGCCGTTCCAGCGCCTCTTTCACCCCGGCGTCCAGTTCTGTCAACTTCTTGCGCCCAGCTCCTGCGCGCCTGATGCGACGAACTTCACCCGTAATCGTGACTATCCCTTGTTCCAACTCCCGAAGACCTGCCAATATCGAACCTCGTGCAACGCCGGTAGCCTCATGAACGCGCTTGACCCCTCCGTGACCAAGCACCTTGGCTTCCACTGCCGCATACAGCCGCCTCTGATGCTCATCAAGAACGCATTCGAGAGCTTCGTACCGCGCCGTGATTAGTTTGTCTGCCTCCATGCACCAAGTGTAGCAGACAATGCATAAAAGTCCATTTTATTTTTTAACGATTCCTTACAGAAGTATGGTGCTGATTTGACCTGCAACCGCCTGGCAGAAATTTTTCAATGTGGATTGTGTGTCCACACTTCGGCCGCAGTGTGAATTGGCCTTCCGACCGGTTTCGAAGTACAGCAGCCGTTCAAATGACAGCATAACTGGGTGAACGTGGGACAGCAACAGGTTCTATCCTGCCGTTGCCAGCCCAGTGACCACCGGCAACTCCTGGCACATTGTACTCGATCAGAATTTCGAATTGCCTGCTCCAAAGCGGTCGCTCAGAGTTAATTGAGTATAGATGGGCGTGACCGTTAGCGTTGGCCTAACAGTCCATCGTAAGGGCTGCATATGCTATCGTGCGTCAAGCCGAACCTGGAAAATGAATGTCTCAAGACATGTGCAATTAAAAGTGGGACAATGAACGGCAATGGTAAAGTTTCGCGGTCTTCCTTGATACTTGGGTTTTTTGGAAAACTGTGAAGGGGTATCGTTACCTTGGTTTGTTCTGAAAGGATGTGGGAGGTGAAAATGCTGAACGATGATTTTACGCTGGGGTGTATTGCTGCTGTTACCAGTGCTTTTTTGGCTCTTGTTATCAGTTTTTTCATGGTCAGGTATTTGAACCGGAAGACACTTGAACGAAAACTTAAAAATCGGATTCACGGCTCCATTTAACACGGAAAATATTGCGCGGTATCGTGAAAGGGGCGGGCGCCACCCCAGATAGTCGGTTTCTCTTCCATTCTTGTGACGATAATCAAGATAACTGTCAAGAGAAGGATGCCTCAGCAAGCCCAAAGGCGTAGTTGGCGGTTTTATTGAGGGGCTTCCAGACTCCGTTTGGCCAGTAAGGCTTTTTCTCTTTTCTGACGGATCTGCTTATTGAAATGACGCACCATAAAAATGCTCATAACGAGTATCAGAACCTCCATCGCAATAACTATGATTCCGCCCTTTTCAAAAACGTCCATAGTGCCCCCCCACATATCACAAGACAATCCAATGGGTACATTGTAGCCCGATTGTCTGGCACTGGTTAATCTGATAACCAGTGCACATGCTTGCCGACTTGCCCGCCATACCAGTACTTTGCGGCACCAGCCCATTCATTGATCACCAAAGTGTTCTACGCCTTCAATGGGATAGATTCTACCTGATAGGGTTTCCCACCCTTAAGTTTTTCGTGGTAATTTCCCCATCCTGATTCCCTGGGGGCACACCGGCGCATCAGTTCATCCTGTCCTGTGAATTGGTCGAGGCCGGAAAGAAGAATGGCCTCCCGCATCCTCGGTTTGCGGATACCTAACCAATCGGGAGCATGGGCATGGCAGGTGAGACAGTGCAACAATGCCTCGTAATGCTCCCTTGGTAGATTGTGGACGGGGTGTTTGGCATATGCTGCCGCAATCCATTCCACCACCGTCACTTGGTGTCCCAGTAATTTTCCACGGTCCGTCAGGACCCAATCTCCCTTGGGGGAGAGTTGGTACTCATCTGCCTTGCCTGCATCATGGAGCAACCCCACCAAGATAGCCAAGGCTTCCTTTCTGGGATCTGGTTCTTTGAGGGCAGCGCACATCATTTGAGCCAACTCAATGCTATGAATCAGGTTGCCGTTGTCATAATTGTGATGAGCATTCATGGAGGACGGCCCCATGCAGAACCTTCTAAACCTGTCCCCGTTCCAAAAAATAGCGTTGAATAGGAAGCGATAGGGACGAGGCAACTCATCCAGCAAAGTGATGGCTTGATGGATTATTGTGCGGTCCTTGATCCAACCAGAGGGCACCATCCGGAACAGGTTTTCCTCGGGTTCTGGGTGTTCCATCAGAACGAGCCTAGAAATCTGAAGCGCACCGTTAATTGAGGTAGGTCTGGTTTTCCAGCGGGGTGAAACCAGGAAAAACGGTCGCAGCCTGATATCCGGTTGATTCCTGGTCCACTCAACCTTGATGGCTGCCTTGTCATGGTATAGGTGTGCCGTGTACCGTATGCATCGTTCTTCCTGCCGATGGGTGACCGAGGTCAGCCGAAAAATATAAGGCATCCCCTCGGTACATGGTGCAGTGACCCTATTGGTCATGGGGTTTTCGATTTCAGGGAACGGAAAAACATTGGGGTTAATCATGGCACACCTCGTCTTGGACGGTATTGGAACCAGAAGCAGCGGGATTGGTCTGGGCGACAGCGGGTAGGTTTTGCATCAGCAAACGCTCGAAAGCGCTGCCATCCTGCCGGGTCAGGTTGGGGACATAGCGAGAGTAGACACGGAACAACATTTCCGTGGTGGTATGCCCCATCTGCCGTGCAATCCACTCAGGGTTTTCTCCAGCGGCAAGCCATAGAGTGGCCGCGGTATGGCGACACTGGTAGGGTCGGCGCGGAGATAGCCCCAGATTTCTCAGCAGTGGTGCCCAAACCCGGTTGGTCACATTTTTATTGTCCAAGGGTTTCCCCAGAGTATTGCAAAACACATAAGGCGAAAGGTGTCTTGTTGACTTTTCTTGCGCCTTAAGGGCATCGAAGACCACCTGTGACAACTGGATATCTCGCTGGGAACTGTCGTTTTTGGTGTATTCTTCCTCCCCGCCCACGATGGTTTCCCTGACCATGATCACTCGTCGTTCAAAATCTACAAACTTCCATTTGAGACCATTGAGTTCGCCACTGCACTGCGTAGCCCTGTGAAAAATCGTACCGTGAAGTAATTCCTGTAATCAGCGCGAACATGATCCAGCAATGACCTGACCTGATCCAGTGTGAAGGGATCAACATCCGTCCGTTTTACTTTGAGTTGTTTGATATTCTGGAAAGGTGTGCGAAAATTGAACCGGTCGGCGGCTTCATTGACGATTTGCCTCAACAAATTTGTGATCTTGTTGATGCGTCGGTTGGACAGCGTAATATTCTTTCCCCGTCCCTGGGCTTTGGCGAGATCAGCACGGTAGGAAAGAATGTCTGACTTGGTGATGTTGCCGACTTCCTTGTCGCCGAAAGAGGGAATAATCCGACTGTTCAGGTCATATCGAATGCCCTTGCGGTGACTGTTCCTCCATTCAACCTCCTTTTCCGCATACCATACATTGGCGAAGTCCCTCATGAGCGGGGTGTTCGAAGTTCCGTTGCTTTCGGTCAACAGGTTGGAAGTCGGTGGTTGTGAGCAAGGGGACGCAGTTTGAAGCGTAGAATCAAATTTGGGCGCGTTTTTGCTGTTGGGGAAGTACTTGCGATACTCAAAAGCGCCTGATTTAATCTCTACCTCGATACGGTCGAGCAGGGATTTAACCTTTTTTCGGTTGGTCACATTATCCTTCAGAGCCGTCTGTTCACGGCACCGGACTCCTTTGTAATAGAAATCCAGGATAAGGCAGTTGCTTTCCTTGCGAATTTGAATACTAGCCATGGCACACCCCCCCATCTGCCATGGGAATGCCGAAAGTGGATGTGCAGGATGCAATCATATCGCGCTCAATGGTCTCCCAGATGTAGAGTATCTTGCGTCCTCCAAAGGGGCGGAAATAATGGATCCCTTCGATCAATACGCTGTCGATCAGACATTCGCGAATGGTTCTTGGGTCGTAGTGGATGCGTTCAGCTAAGGTTTCGGTTGTTAAATATGTTTTTGACATGGTGTTCTCCGAAAAATAAGTTAAGTTTGGATGTTAGAATGGCATCGTGGGTTAACTAATGTCATCCTAAGTGACATAATACATCGAAAAATGACATATTGCAAGAATATTTGTCGTTTAGGATGAAAATATTTTACGGAGGGAGAAAAAATGATCAGATGTCATCTGTCACGTTTGATGGGTGAACGGAAATTAAAGATTTCGGATGTGGCACGACAAACAGGGCTACACCGGAATTCAATTACCCTTCTTTACAACGAAACGGCTACCCGAGTGGATATGGAAACGATTGACGCCTTGTGTCGGTTGTTTCAATGCAAGGTGGGCGACCTCTTGGAATTTATCTCCGAAGATCAATAAGCCCCAACGAAGGCGGAATCGGCGACTCTGGCGCCTGAGATTCGTTCTCCATGGTCACGGTGGCTTTAGGTCAAAATGGTAGGGTTCCGGGTCGCTCATATTTCGACATAGTCACGGCATAGTCACCGTTTGGTCACCGGATGGTCACGGAAGAAATTTTGCGTTTGGACATGACCTTTGGTCACCTGACCTAAAGTCAGTTTTGGCGCGCTCGACAGGAATCGAACCTGTGGCCTTTGGCTTCGGAAACCAACGCTCTATCCAACTGAGCTACGAGCGCATGTTCTGGAATAAACTGGAACATACTGATGTTAAACAGTTATTTTTATGATTGTACCACAACTCCAGTTGAACGCCATGAGGCGCATGAAAACAACCAGAAAGCAATAGGAAAACATGGTCACGGGCGTACAAATGCGACTTATACTCATAAACCTCGAATGACCTTTGGCTTCGGAAACCGATACTCTATCCAACTGAGCTACGAGCGCGTGATGTGATCAACTAGAACACACTGATTTTAAACAGTGATTCCATCATTCTACCATTTACGGTGAAAAAATTGGGGATTTTTTAATATTCGGGAGAGGAACTTACTTGTCTGTCTGGCTGAAAAAACTTAGGTTTCCAATGAATCAGTTCATCGGCCTTCATGGGGTAGGCAACATGATAGCCTTGTCCGGCTTGGCAGCCCAATTCGAGAAGTAATCGGTATTGTGAAGGGTTTTCGATGCCTTCCGCCACGGTTTGGCAATCAAAGGCGCTGGCCAGGGAAAGAATGCTCTGGATGATGGCACGATCCGTAGCACTGGAAACCATGTCGCGCACAAAACTTTGGTCGATCTTCAGTTCGCTCACAGGTAACTGCCTCAGATAGGCCAGGGAGGAATACCCCGTGCCAAAGTCATCCAGTGCGACACCAATACCCAGATCACGACAGGAGTGGATGATTTCGCCCACTTCCTGAATATTGTCCAGAGAAAGCGTTTCCAGAATTTCCAGATTCAGAAGACGAGGGGGAATACGGGAATGAGCCAACACCTGATTCGTCAGATGATGGATAAAATTGGGACGTTCCAGATGATGGGGTGAAATGTTGATGCTGATGGGGATTTCGCGTCCCTGTGCTTGCCATTGACACAGTTGGGTGAAGGCCTGGGCGATGACCCATTCGCCCACTTGGCTATCCAGATGGGTTTGACTGATGTACGGGAGAAATTCCTGAGGGGAAAGCACTCCACGTTCGGGATGATTCCAGCGAATCAGGGCTTCCACCCCCAGTAGTTGTCCGCCGGACAGATCCACCTTGGGTTGATAGAGAAGAAACAATTCCTCATTCTCCAGTGCATGCTGGAATCGTTTACGAAACTCCTGTTGCTGGCGCAGCAAGGCATCCATTTCAGGGTCATAGATCTGAATCTGATTTTTGCCTGACTGTTTGGCGCTGTACATGGCTTGATCGGCGTGGCGCAACAGGGTATCAGGGTCACTGGGGTCGAGGGGGTAGACCGTAATGCCCAGACTGGCGCTGAGGGTGACGGGAGGCGTGTCATTCAGGGTGACCGGAAGCGCCAACTGGCTCAATAAGCGCTGCAGGGTGGCCAGGGATTCCTGAGCCTCCCGGTAACCGGTCAGTAGCAGAACAAACTCGTCTCCGCCCAGGCGCGCAACCGTATCCCCTTCCCGCAGGAGATTTTTCATGCGCTGCGCCATCTCGATCAGAACCTGATCACCAATCTCATGACCGAGAGAATCGTTGATCTGTTTGAAGCCGTCCAGATCCAGATAACCCACCACCAACAGACGTTGAGAGCGGGACGACAAGGCCAAAGTCTGTTGCATGCGGTCGGCCAGCAATACCCGATTGGGCAAACCCGTCAGAGGATCATAATGTGCGATGCGTTCCAGTTCCCTTTCATGGTTCTTGAAATTGGTGATGTCGGTAAATACTCCTACGTGGTGAAGTACCCGTCCCTGTGCATCCCGGATCAGTGAGATGGACAGGAGTTCTGCATAGATTTCTCCGGACTTCTTACGGTTCCACAGTTCTCCACGCCAATTTCCTTTTTCATGAAGCGTTGACCAAAGGTTCTGGTAAAACTGCTCGTCCTGTTTTCCCGATTTCAGGAAACTGGGCGTGTGCCCCAGCACTTCATCCCGAGAGTACCCTGTAATGGTGGTGAAGGAAGGATTGACATCTAGGATGCGGTTCTGGGGATCGGTAATGAGAATGCCATCCAGACTGGTGTTGAAGACATTGGCATTGATCCGCAGTTGGGTTTCGACGCGTTTGCGCTCGGTGATGTCATTGAATACGACGAGAGAGCCTGGGCGGCCATTGAAGGTGACCGCAAGGTTGGCAACTTCCGCATCAAAGGGGGTCCCATCACGGCAGAGCAATTTTTCTTCGATGACCGGATTATTGGTCCCCTTTTCGAGGGTTGCAGTTGCTCGCTTCATGACGATATCTCGATAGTCGGGGTGAACCAGATCGAGCACAGGGAGTTCCAGCAATTCTTGCGCCGAGGCTGCATTGAACTGTTGTACCGCCTTCTGGTTGGCAAGGCACACTTTGCCCTCCTGATGAATCAGAATACCGTAAGGGAGGTACTCGATGAGGCGACGGAACTCTTTCTCCCGGTGCGCCAACTGAGTGGTGAAATTCTTGAGTTCGGAAATGTCATAGAACCAGCCCAGCACGGCATCCTGGTCATGAAACTGGATAGGCATGTAAGACGCAAACACGGTGACCTGATCCTTGCCTGGAATCTGCAACCTGATTTCCCGATTCAGGACGTTATGCCCCTGCACCAATTCTTCCAGAATGTTTTCGTACTCTTCGGGGCATTCATAGTAGCGTTGAGGGTCATCGCCCATGGCGGCGGGATTATGAATCAGCCGGGCATAACTGGGATTATGGAAAACGACTTGCCGCCCTTGATTGATCGCAATGCGCACGGCAATGGGACTGACGTTGAGGATGTCGAGAAGGCGTCGTTCATTCTCCTGCATCCGTACCTGTGCTTCCCGTTGGGCAGTGATGTCGTTGCCGATGGTAACCAGAAAAAAATTACCCCACTCATCCCGGATGACGGTATTGTTCCATTCGAACCAGCGGATCAGGCCCTGACGACTGACCCAGGGAAGAATAAACTGCTGTGTATCGGGGATGGTCAAGGATTCAAAAAACCGAGCGCGGACAGCGGCATGATCTTCTGTTTCAGTAAAACGTGCCCAGAAAAAGGGTTCCCGGCGGACCTCTTCAAACGGATAACCTGTGAATTGTTCGGCCGCATGGTTGAAGCGCACGATCAATCCTTCTTGATCGATGACCAGAATCAGCGGTGCAGCCAAGTCCAGAATGGTTTCGGTAAAAAGTTTTCCGGTGCCAGGGCCGCGCCCCCGTTCCACGCCTTCCGAAGCATTGAGTGACCGATTATTCATGATAGGTAACAAACTCCTTCCCTCCCGTCCAGTATACCCTTGCGAGCAGAATATTGTCTTGGAGAGTACCAATTATACGATCCGGTCATTCCTCGAACATTGGGGGAAATTTTGAATGATCGCACAGAGGAACTTTACTGCCGGGACGGGATCCCACCCACCATGGGTGTATAGTGGACTGCTGTAAGGGGAGGTATCATGTGCAATTGCAATCGCAATGTCGGTGGAATGGATCGGGTGTTACGGATTGTGGTGGGGCTGGTGTTGATCGGCCTGGCCGCCACGCATACGGTGGGTGTGTGGGGATGGATTGGGGTGGTTCCGCTCCTGACGGGGGCCATAGGCTGGTGTCCGGCCTATCTTCCCTTCGGGATCAAGACCTGTCGCACCAAATCTTGAATCGAGGGATTCTCACATTCCAAGCAGGGCGTTGAGGCGGTTCGTATCGCAGTGAGCAGCGATCAGGTCGGCGAGGCGTTCCAGATCGCTGTGACGTCTTTCTTGGCGACTGGGTGCGGTTTTCGAAGATGTTAATCCTGCCCAGTTCAAAAGTGTCCCTCGTGTCTCGGGGTGGTCGAACAGTCCATGCAGGTAAGTTCCGAGGAGTTGATCGTCCTCACTCAGGGTTCCTTCTCCTTCACGTTGCGAAAAATTTGACGGGGGATCTGACTCTGTGGGATCGTTTTGGCTCAGAAGAAAAGCGGGCCGTTTTAACGCTGGACCGTGACTGATGCCCGCGTGAATTTCGTATCCTTCCACGGGAACCGCGGGTGCCCAAGTGCAGTACCCAGTCCGGTGACGGAGAATTTTATGGGGACCCAGGGTGGTTTCCAGGTCCAGCAGACCCAACCCGGCACTGGACCCTGCGCTTCCTTCCAATCCCAGAGGATCATGAAGGATCTTCCCCAGCATCTGAAGGCCCCCACAGATTCCGATGACTTTGCCTCCATAGCGCAGATGTTGATGCAGTTTCGATTCCCAACCCTGGGCACGGAACCAGTCCAGATCCGAGGCTACGGCTTTGGAACCGGGCAGGCAGATCAGATCTGATGCAGGAAAGGATTGCCCCGCTCCGATGAAATGCAGATTCAAATCCGGAAGCAGACGCAATGCGTCAAAATCTGTGGCATTGGAAATGCGCGGGAAGGCGGGGACAACGATGTGTCCTCCGGAGACCGGGGGACGATCTGCCTTCGGCAAGGCATCCTCTGCGTCCAGAAAAAGATCGGTCAGGTAAGGGAGGACCCCCAGGACGGGTAATCCCGTTTCCCGTTCCAGCCAGTCCAGACCGGGTTTCAAAAGGGTCAGGTCGCCGCGGAAGCGATTGATGATGAAGCCTTTTACTCGTGCCCGCTCCGCTGGTGCAAGGAGCGCCAGGGTTCCGATCAGGTGAGCAAAGACTCCACCCCGGTCAATGTCGGCCACCAGCAGGACAGGGCAATCCACGGCTTCTGCAAACCCCATATTCGCGATGTCGTTTTCCCTGAGGTTGATTTCCGCAGGAGATCCCGCACCTTCCACCAGCACCACTTGATGTTGTTGTGCAAGACGTTCATGCGCGGCCACTACGATGGGGAGAAGTTCGGCCTTGTAGTTCTGATAGGCACCGGCTTTTAAGTGAGCAGCCACTTTTCCCAATACGATGACTTGTGCCCCCTGATCGGTGACGGGTTTGAGCAGAACGGGATTCATGTCGACATGGGAAGGGATGCCACAGGCGATAGCCTGAAGTTCCTGAGCCCTGCCGATTTCACCCCCTGCCGCTGTGACGGCGCTGTTGAGAGCCATATTCTGGGGTTTGAAGGGGGCTACGGAGATACCCTGACGTTTCAGCCAGCGTCCCAGTGCGGCGACGACCGTACTTTTGCCCGCATCGGAGGTGGTGCCTTGAATCATCAGAGAGCGCGCGCGTGTCATGACATTCCGGTTCCGAATTTGAAACTTGAAAGTCCCTTGGCCAGATGCTGCCAAGCCAACTCGTTTCCAGGCAGTCCGAAGCGTATCCCGTAATTTTTCGGGAAGTTTCGCACCCAGATGCCTTGGTGGGCCAGATGATCCTGCAGGCGTTGTGCCTGGGAGGCCATGACCCACTGGAACAGTGGAGTGCCCCCCTGGGGGGGGAACTGACTGTGAACCAGTAATTCGTGTAAGCGCTCACTTTCTCTGATCAGTTTGTGCCGCATGGATTCTTGCCATGAAATATCGCGCAAAGCCTGGATGGCTAACCATCGGGAAGGAGCGGAAATCGTCCAAGGACCCAGGGCGTCTTCCAGATCTTCAAGAAAAGAGGGAGAGGCGCCGACAAAACCGACACGGGCACCTGCCAGACCAAAAAATTTGCCCAATCCGCGCAGCACGATCAAACCCGGTGGCAGTGCCTTTTGCGCGAATCTTGGAAGCGTGGAGAGTAGGCTATCCGTTGGCGTGGCATCCATGAAGGCTTCATCTACGATCAGCCAGCCCCCGCGCGCCGCAAGTTCCGCATGCCAGGCCCATAACTTGTGCAGCGGGGTCACTTCCCCGGTGGGATTATTGGGATTGACCACCACCAGAACATCGATAGACGATAAATCCTGCCCTGCACTCCAGGGAATGACCTCATGACCCTGTCTGGCCCAGCAGGCCGCATGTTCGGCATAGGTGAGGGGCTGTATGGCAACGCGACTGTAGGGACGCAGGGTGGGCAGCATTTGCAAGGCGGCTTGGGTGCCTGCTACGGGTAATACTTGAGGGAACCCAAAATAATGGCAGGCAACTTTTTTCAGGTCGTCGTCCATGTTTGGCAGACAGTGCCACAATTCGGCGGGAATGGAAGGGATGGGCCAGGCGTGGGGGTTGATCCCGGTGGACAGATCGAGCCAGCGACCGGCGGGGCGTCCGAAGCGTTGAACGGCCAGAGTCAGATTTCCGCCATGTTCAAGCATGGGTGAACAGGTGCCAAAGTGCGGGCATCCAGGTTACGGACACGGCCACGAGGATCCAGAGGAGGGCACCGTGGCGTACGAGATTCAAGGTGCGGTCGATATCGTTGCGTTGTGGCGTGTGTCCGCAGCCTAACCGAGGCCGTTCATGCCATACCCCCCCATATTGGGCTCGTCCTCCCAATCGGATGTTCAAGGAACCCGCACCGGCAGCCATGACCGGCCCCGCATTGGGACTATCCCAAAGGGGGGCTTGTTGATGCCAACAGGCAAGAGCCTGAGGGAATTCTCCCAACAAGGCGTAGGTCAATGCGGTGAGACGGGCCGGCACCCAGTTTAGGATGTCATCGAAACGGGCGGCGGCCCAGCCAAAGTGAAGATAACGCGCCGACTTGTAGCCCCAGGTGGCATCCAGAGTGTTGGCCAGTCGGTAAAGAATCACACCGGGGGCTCCGCCCACCCAGAACCAGAACAGGGCTCCGAAGACCCCGTCGTTCCCATTTTCCAGGACTGACTCACAGGTGGCCGGAAGAATCGCCAGAGTGGCTTCATCCCGGCTGACGATGGCTGCGGTGGCTCGTCGCGCCGCCTTGTCGTCCTGACGGTCGAGGGCCTGGTAAATGGGGCGCACATGATCGTGCAGGCTGCGTAATCCAAGGGCAAAGTAGAGTGCCCAAAGGGAGAAGGCTGTGCCCCATCCATGGGCGAGATGACCCAAGATCACACTGGTTCCCACGGGCGGTGCAAGGGTCATGACCAAGGCGAGAACGCCCCGCAGACGGCTGGGTGCATAACTGTGGCGTTCCACCCACGCCGCCCAATGGCCAAACCCCACCAAAGGATGCCAATGTTTCGGCTCACCCAGCAGACCATCCAGGATGAGGGCACCTGCCATCAGGGAGGAGGGGTGACTCAGAAGATCAGGCATCATGGCTCAATACGCGGGAGGGGTTCCCCCCACACCGGCGGGCCAGTAATTTTCGAAGAGAACCTCATCGAGGCGCAGGCGTTGTCCCCAGCCCGTGCTTTCCAGCAAGGGGCGCGCATAGAATTCGTTGACCTGACCAATGCATAACAGGGCGACGGGACGGGCACCCGGGGGCAATGCCAGGAGTTGGGCGAGGTCCTTCGGATCGAAGAAAGAGACCCAGCCCAGGCCAATGCCTTCTGCACGGGCGGCCAGCCACATGTTCTGGATGGCGCATCCCACGGAGGCAAGGTCCATGTCGGGCAGGGTACGGCGTCCAAACAGATGTCGTTCTCGTTCGGGCATCAACACGACTGCCAAAACCTCGGCGCATTCCCCCAGACCCTCTACCTTCACTTTCAGAAAATCATCGGTGCGAGAGGGCAAGACTTGAGCCGTGGCCAGACGTTCCGCTTCCACCAACCGCCGGATGTTCTGACGTTGGGCAGGGTCCGTGATACGAATGAAACGCCAGGGTTGCATATAGCCCACGGAAGGGGCGAGGTGGGCGGCCTCCACCAGACGTTCGAGTAACCCGGCAGGCAAAGGATCGGGCAAAAAATGACGCATATCGCGACGTTCGCGCAAGGTACGCCAGAGCGCTTCCCGTTCGGTCGGCGTATAGGCGTGGGGCAGAAGGGTATCTTCACAGGGTGGCGAGACGGAAGTCATAGGGCTTTTCCCAGAAAAAATTGCGCAGCCGCACGGGGATTGGAAGGAAAATAACTGTGCAGATAGGTGGCTGTCAGACCCTTTGTGCAGTACACCGCTTCCCCTTCCTCGTTTCTGGCATTCTGAGCATGCGAGGTGGGAAGTAACGTTGTCTCGAAGCGAGAGTAATGAAAAGTATGGCCGCGCAATTCTCCCTGAGGGGTCTGCAAGGATTGTAGACCCAGGGCGACCAGGCGGGGTTGAACAGTGGCTTCGCCTGGAATGAGGCCCACCAGATCGGCACAGTCCCCTTCTTTCGAGGTCAGCCGTTGTGCCAGGTAGGTCATGCCACCGCACTCCGCCAGGATGGGTTTGCCGGCTTCATGGTGTTGACGGATGGTGGCCATGCAGTGGGAATGTGCAGCGAGAGACTTCAGATGTAATTCCGGATATCCGCCAGGTAACCACAGTGCATCGCAGGAGGGCAGGAGCTCTCCTTGCAGCGGGGAAAAAAAGGATAACTGCGCGCCCAGGGTACGAAGCAGAGAGAGGTTGGCGGGATACAGGAACGAAAAGGCGCGATCTTGGGCGATAGCAATGCGCAGGCCCTCCAGCCAACGCTCGGGAGGTGCCGAAGGGGTGGGGGCCGGGAAGGTTATGGAAGGTAACTTGTGGAAGCAGCGCAAGGTTTCGGGGAGAGCTTGGGCTGCATGGGTAAGGCGTGCCTTCAGGTCGGGCACTTCGGCGGCTTGTACCAGCCCAAGGTGGCGTTCCGGCAAGGTCAGGGCAGGATCGCGTGCAATGGAACCCTGCCAGGCGAGGGAGGTGGGTAAACTGGAAGCCAGCAACTGGGCGTGGTGGAGACTACCCACGCGGTTGGCCAACACTCCGGCAAAGTTGAGACGCGCATCATAGTTCTTCAAACCCAGGGCCAGAGCACCAAAAGTCTGGGCCATGGCCGAGGCATCCATGATCATCAATACAGGAAGCCCGAGGAGTGCGGCGAGATCTGCCGAGGAAGGAATGCCATCGAACAGACCCATGACACCCTCCACCAGAATCAGGTCGGCATCCTGGGCGGCTTCTGACACCTGCTGACGGCATGCTTCCTTACCCATCATGAAGAGGTCGAGGTTGAGCACGGGATGTCCGCTGGCCTCACTTAAAATCATCGGGTCCAAAAAATCCGGACCGGTCTTGAATACGCGAACCCGTTGCCCTTCTTGGTGGTGGTGCCAGGCCAGGGCGGCGGTGATCAGGGTTTTTCCTTGTCCCGAGGCAGGTGCGGCAATGAACAGGGCGCGGGTCATGGCCTAGAGGTCGATTCCCGGTTGCGCCATGATGCCCGCACGAAAGGCATGCTTCACATCGGCAATTTCGCTGACCGTGTCTGCAGCCGCACACAAGGCATCGGGGGCCGCGCGCCCCGTTACCACTACATGTTGATGGGCGGGCCGGGAAGCAATGACGGACAGGACTTCTTCCAGCGACAGATACCCATACTTGAACAGGTAAGTCATTTCGTCCAGAATTACCAGATGGATGGCTGGGTCGCTCAGGGCTGCGCGTGCCTTGTCCCAACCTGCTTGAGCTGCGGCAATATCCCGTTCCCGACTCTGGGTTTCCCAGGTAAAGCCCTCTCCGCATTGTTCCCATTGAAGGTTGGCCTGACGCTGAAAGAAGGTCTGCTCACCCGTGTCGCCCTTTCCCTTGATGAACTGGAATACGGACACTGTCATGCCGTGGCCTAGCGCCCGGGCGACCATTCCGAAAGCCGAACTGGATTTGCCCTTGCCATTCCCGGTCAGGACCAGAAACACCCCCCGCTGTTCACTGGCGCGCGCAATGGCGGCGTCCACCACAGCCTTTTTACGGATCATCCGTGACCTATGACGCTGGGAATGTTCATTTTCTTCACTCATTGAAACCCCCCCATAATAGACAACATCATGCGACACGAACCATGGGACTCAGATGAGTCAGGGAAATTATTCTTCAAACAGTTCAATGGGCAGACTATCACATTACCCCCGCAGGGCCACAGGTTACACTGCGGCGCGTACCTTAACACAAAAGTCTGTCCTTGACAGTCTGGTGTTATGTGGAACATATTCGCACGTGTAAGAAAGGAATAGAGTGAGGTAGCGATTTGAAAGTATTGAGTTGTGTGGTGCTGGAATTGACGCTGACCGGCATGTTTCCCGAAGATGATCGGTTCAATCTGTGGCATGGGGGATTGGGCCGAATACTGAAGCAAGATTTTCCCCGCGTCTTTGATCTGCTTTACGCGATTTCTTCCAATCAGGCGCGTGGTTATGCATTGATTCCGCCAACGTACCAGTTTCCCTGTTTGCGTCTTACCCTGATGGGTGAGATTGCCGAATACGCTGTGGTGTTGACTCAGGCGTTGATCCATTTAGGAACACAGGGTTTGTCCAGGGGCAGGTACCTTTTCGTCGTTGAGACTGCTCACGCCGTGGCGACAAACGAGGAGCGGTTTTTATATTATCGTCACGGAGAAGGTATTCTAGGCTGGCCCAATGCATGGTCAGCAGATGAACTATTTACGGGAGAAGAAACTGGGCGTGAGGATCTTTCATTCCTTCGACTGGAATTTTATACTCCCCTCCTTCTCAAGGAAGATAACCGACCTATTGATCGTGCTCCCCATTTCGACCTGATTGTGCGAAGGCTATTAGGGCGAATCAGTCAATTGGCTCATGCCATTGGTTCTGGCCTTCCTTATGCAGAGGAGCAGGCAGTGCAATGGCAGACACTGGCGGCAACTATAGAACTTATTGGTGTTGACCTTACCCCGGAACGGGTACAACGGCGCTCTGGAAGAACAGGGCAACAGATGGTATTTTCCGGATGGGTGGGGACACTGGATTATGCGGGATTACTGTCACCATTTCTGGGTTTGTTACAACTGGGTGGATTTCTTCAATTGGGAGGGCGCACAAGTTTCGGGTTTGGGGCTTATCGTAGCCATTGGGCTAGGTTGAATGAAGGCGTACAATCTCCATCTCGGATTTCTAATCAATGAGATGGCTTGCTGGATTTGGCATGGAACTTATTCTGAAATCTTCGGTGGTGACCGATGATCTATTTGCTCAACTCTCCTGTTCTTACGGCCTACGGGCTTTGGCGTTTCACCGGTCCCGTGAGTCGTGCTGAGGCCCGCGAACTGCTGAGAACTGGCTTTGTGTCGGCTATTGGCCATGAAGCATCAGCACGTTTTCTGACAACTCATCTGGGGATGGATATTCCCACCAACCGTACGACAGTCAATCTCTCATGTGGAGATCGGGCTCTGGTATTGCACCTGCACCAGCGTTTGCCTGAAAGTGTCATTCTGGATGAAGCAGCACTTGATCAAATGTCCTGGGAGTTATCTCTGTTGGTTCGACTGGAGTAAGTCTTTTCCTGATCTGAAAGCCTCCCGATATACTTTGTAAGTGGCTTAATATCCCATTGATTTGAAACCGTGGTCAATGAGATACTTGGCCCTTGGTTGTTGCTATAATTTCCACTGGTAAGGAGAATTCTCTTGTCCCTGCTGGCCTCCGTCCTGAGTGATGATGTATTGTTTAGTTCTTGGGAACGAGTGCGCCAGAATCAGGGAAGTGCGGGGGTGGACGGAGTGACTCTTGGACAGTTTGGAGAGAAACTTTTTGGCCGACTCATTACTCTGCGTTCTGACGTGGAGTCGCATCACTATCAGCCCTACCCACTCCTCGAAATACATATCCCCAAGAAGGACGGCAGGATGCGTAGGCTATGCATTCCTGTTGTGCGCGACCGCATTCTTCAAACGGCGGCGGCACAAGTTTTGACACCACTGATCGATGCACAGTTGGAAACGGCCAGTTTTGCCTATCGCCAGGGGCATTCGGTAAAAATGGCAGTAGTTACGGTGACGCGTCTGCGTGATCAGGGTTTCCAGTGGGTTGTGGATGCAGACATCACCTCTTTTTTTGACAACATTGATCACTCGGTTTTGCGCGCCAAACTGAAACGTACAGTGGCAGATTATAGTGTCTTCCCGCTTATTGAGTTATGGTTGGCGGCAGTAATCCAGCCACTTTCTGGGTCACCTTACCTGCTGGAAAAAGGGGTTCCTCAGGGATCACCCATCTCTCCTTTGCTGGCCAATCTGTATCTGGATGATTTTGATGAGAATCTTATGGGTCATCAGTACCGACTGGTACGCTTTGCTGATGACTTTCTGATTCTGTGTCGTGAACGCCAAGAAGCCGAAAATGCCCTTGAACTGACCACAGAGGTCATGAAGCAACTCAAGTTGGAGTTGCAACCAGACAAAACCAGGATTACTCATTTTAACGAGGGATTTCGTTTTCTGGGCGTAGACTTTATCCGCAACCTACTCAATCCTGTTACCCCAGGAGCGGAACCTTGGGTGATTCCTGACCACTATCCCGGTCATGAAGCCCATGATCGTGCTTTCCAGCACAGACATTTCAAAGATCAACCGGATCAAGAAAATACAACTCAAAAGTCTGATACTCAAGAGGTGGAAGGAGGAAAAGAAATCCGACCCTCAAAAGACAACACGAATAATGGTCGGACAATAACCCGTCGAACCTTGCCCGTGGAAAGTGATGAAGAACCGGAGGGTGAATGGGCTGTGGTGGAAGCGCCTCTGGACCCTCAAGTTCGCACCCTTATTTTGACGGGACAGGGATTATATCTGCAGAAAGAGAATGATCGACTTTTAATCGGAAAGCGCGGAGTTGTCGTGGAAACTGTGCCTTTCAATCTGTTGGATCAGATCGTTTTGCAGGGTAATCAGATGATAAGTTCGGCCGTCCTGCGTCATGCCGCCGGGGCTGGGGTGGAAGTGTTTTTTGCGGACCATCGCGGCACCTGTGTGGGTGCTCTGGATACCTTCCGTCATAATCATGCCGACCTGCACCGTGCCCAGTTTCTGCGCGATGAAGATGGCGCGGTCAAATTGATGTTGGCGCGCGCTTATGTACAAGGAAAACTGCACAATACCCGTGTTCTCTTGCGCCGTTATAATCGGCGTCGACAACTTGAGATACTGAAGGAAACTGATAATCAACTGGGCGATCTGATGAGACGTTTACCCACCACTCTGACTCTTGATCAGGTGAGGGGCACGGAAGGTCAGGGGGCACATGTCTATTTTACGGCTCTAAAAACTCTGCTTCCCGCAGAATGGAACTTTACCGGCCGGAATCGCAGACCCCCAGCCGATCCCTTCAACCTCCTGATTTCCTATGGCTATGGCATCTTGTTCAGCACGGTCATGACATTGGTTAATCGACGTGGACTCAACCCTTATCTGGGGGCGTTGCATGCTTTGCGTTCAGGGCATCCTGCTCTGGTTTCGGATCTGGTGGAAGAATTCCGTGCGCCCATCGTCGATACTGTTGCCCTGTATGCACTATTGGACGGCATACTCAAACCTCAGGACTTTGTCGAGGATGACCAGGATGGCTACCCTTGTCGCATGGAGGACAATGCCCGTAGAAAATACTTGACCCTTCTTCAAACCAAGTTTCGAAGTGCCATCCTGCATCCACGCATTCAACGGCGCATGGATTATCACCGCGCCATTCAGTATCAGGTGTATCACTATGCTCGCATCATGTTGGGAGAAGAAACTGTTTATGAACCTTTTATCCTGCGTTGAGCCAATATTGGAAAATATTCATGCGCCTGTGGATGATTTGTTATGACATTACCGATGACCATGCTCGCCGAGAAATGGAAAAGTTGCTCTATGGTTTTGGTGAGAAAGTCAATTTCACTGTCTTTGAATGTACTTTACAGGCCCGTCAATTTGATGCCCTATGGCAACGGATGGTAGCACTCATCAATGAGGGTTCGGACAGTTTGCGTGCTTATCCTCTCTGCACTTGGTGCGAGGAACGGGTCGCTTTTGAAGGACGCGGGCGTCGCCCTGGTTTACCTATTGACTGGATCATTTGATGTTGGTCGTTATTTGCTACGATATATTCGATGACCATCGACGCCTGAGAGTTATGCATGCCATCGAAGGGTACGGGTTCCGGGTGCAAGGCAGTGTATATGAATGTTATGTGGACCACCGGCGTTTTGGAATCCTCAAGACTCAAGTTGCCAAATTGATTGATCACGAAGTAGATCGAGTGCGATACTACACCCTGTGTGGACGGGATTATGACGACATCGTCATTCACGGCAAGGGGTTGCCCCCAGAAGATCCTGCCACCATCATTCTTTAACAATTTAGAACAAACAACAGTGGAATCGTCCGTCATTTGATTTTAAAGGAAATAGTGCATAGAATGTGCACATTGAGTTGAGCGAATGGGGAAAAGCATAGTTGCCGTCCGCAAACCTTCCCGCCAAGCCAATGACCACGGGCCTTCAAAAAGCCAGTATTTCATTACCCCGACTTCCTGAAGGGGATTAAGACTTCCACCTGTTTCCAAGCTACCATTTCTTTGAAATTTCATTACCCCGACTTCCTGAAGGGGATTAAGACGGATGTCTCCTTTTCTTGCACGGAGCAAGAAAAATTTCATTACCCCGACTTCCTGAAGGGGATTAAGACGTTTCGGCCACCCAGCCTCCTTCAGACCCATCGATTTCATTACCCCGACTTCCTGAAGGGGATTAAGACCGATCAAGATCGAAAGCAGCCTGAGACTCCTTGATTTCATTACCCCGACTTCCTGAAGGGGATTAAGACCCTGAGTCTGAGTGATCTCAACCTTTTCTTGCACGATTTCATTACCCCGACTTCCTGAAGGGGATTAAGACTCAGGATGGTATGAAATATAAAACCCTTGCGCATCAAATTTCATTACCCCGACTTCCTGAAGGGGATTAAGACGCGTTGCCGTACACCCAAGCCTTGCCGAACACCTATTTCATTACCCCGACTTCCTGAAGGGGATTAAGACCAACACTTCAGCTAAACACTCGTCCGGTACAGATTTCATTACCCCGACTTCCTGAAGGGGATTAAGACGTCAGACATTTCAACCTTTTCTTGCGCGGAGCAAATTTCATTACCCCGACTTCCTGAAGGGGATTAAGACTGATCAACCCAATCACCGTTGATCATTGCGTTTCATTTCATTACCCCGACTTCCTGAAAGGGATTAAGACGGAGCGTTCCTGTACGATTCTGACAGGACCATGGGTGACCTTGTGGAGTGGAGGTAAATCCATCTTGGATAACAGCAGTGACGTGAAATTAAAGGGTTGTCAGAAATTTAGAGTAGAATTTGTCACCGTGCGCGGTAACGGTGGGGAAAACCACCTGGAACCGAAGAACAGACTGATGAAATGGTGTCTTTCTTCAAGTTTCTGGATATTCTCCGGGGGTGTGATGAAATTTTCACCTCAATTTTTAATCTGTCCCTGTTAAAGTCATGAAAAAATCTATCCAGCAGTCCATTCCCTTCGAAGACCTCTTTTCGGAAGCGAATGAGGTACCTCAACCCACACGGGTAGTGGAGGTAGTGGTTCAGAGAGCCTTTGTAGGGAAGTCTCAAGGGGTATTCAAGAAACTGGTTCACCAGATCGATGAGAAGAAACAGATCTTGCGGCAGTGGCAGGAGTATAAGGTGCGTCATCGTCAGCGAGTGATGGATGAAATTCTCCCTCTGCAGCGAGACATCCATTCGGCTCAGCGTGAAATGGTCTTGTTCATTCATGATATTTTGCGTCCTGAAGGAAGAAAACCGCCAGGATTGCGTCTTGGAAAGGTGCAACAGCGCAAATTGACCCATGTGTTGCTGAATCTGGTGAATGGTTTGCTGGATGAAGTCCCCGATGATCAGGAACTGGAAGGCATTCATGACGAATACTCGGCCATGAGTCGTGAAGAAACCCAGACCTTGGAAGAGAAGCAGGATCGCCTTATTTTCGAGGAATTGTTTGGGGTGGATTTGAGTGATTACGACGGGGAAGGGGATCTGATGCACTTCGCCCATCAAAAAATCCACCAGCAGAAACAGGCCGATGAAGAAAAACGGGCGGAGCGACACCAGAAAAAGAAGGCGGCCAAGTCTGCAAAACAGAATTCGGAAGAGAAGCCTTCTCTGAGCAAGAAAGAACAGGAAGTTCAGGAGGCCAGTTTGTCCGTGAAGGAGGTATATCGAAAATTGGCCAGCACATTGCATCCGGATCGAGAGAAGGACCCAGTGGAACGGGTTCGTAAGACGGAAATCATGCAAAAGGTAAACCAAGCCTATGCGGACAATGACTTGTTGACTTTGCTCAATTTGCAGTTGGAGATCGAACAGATCGACTCGGATCATATCCTGATGTTGCCCGAGGAGCGTCTTAAAATTTATATCCGTGTGTTGCGCAGTCAACTCGGAGAATTGGAACAGGAAATTCAGGGCGAACTGCGAGCCTTCCTGGATACGGGACCTTACTTTGGTGCACTGACACCCGAGCGGATTGAACAGGAGTTTGATGCGGAAGTGGAACACATGAAGGGGATACTTTTTCAGATCCGGCGTGACCTGAAAGAATTTAATGACCCGATCATTTTGCGCCGGTGGCTCAAGGAGTTACTCACCCATAGGAATTATTTTGAGTAACCATGAGTGAGGGAACTTGATTCACACTGGCTTCAATTACGCCTCGTTCAGAACGCCCGGTTTTGACTTTGTTGTTGCTGTTTCTCCACCGCACTCTTTTGTGCGTCGATTTCTGCAGACATTTGTTGGTACGTGGATGTATCTTTGTAATCCAGGTAGGTGGTGGTATCGGGCCAGCCTCGTTTCACGTCAATGCGCATGCCTTGGGGAAGATTCCAGCGTGCATTCACGGGTCCCAAGTCCATATCTCCTTGTTCGGAAGAGGGTGGGCCATATTTGTTGCTGACCATTTTGATGACCTTGCCTACCAAACCTGTGTCTATGAATGCACTGAAGGTGTATTCCGCGAAGGCAAAGCGTTTGGTGGCTATGACATAACCCACAGACAAGTCACTGGCCCCTTCCAGTACGCCACTGGGGTTATATTGATCCACCCAATAATGGTCATTTTCTCGTTTTGGCTGCACCCCGGCTTTTTTGATGGCATCACGCAGTTGAGGGCGAGTGGCATTCTTCAGTGGTTGACCAAATAGTTCCAGAGTGGCCTGAGCATGGCTCAACGAAACGAACATCAGAGTGGACAGCAGCATAATGATTTTTTTCATGAATATCTCTCAGTGGATTAAGGTAGGCGGTCAGTGTACGGGATGCCCGCCCTTTAACAGGACATTGCAAAATTGCACTGCGCATCCTGTCGGGTATTGGGAGAGACCTTTAAGAAATTTCCTCGATTATGCTTGGGGGAAGAGATCATGACGGTGCTGGTCTGTCGTGTCTATTCTTTTTTTGTGTTTTCTGGTGGCGAATCAAGCTCAACGCCGATCAGGATTTTCCCCGATACGATGGCTTTTACTTTGACAAACTGGTTGGTTTCTATCTTTTTTCGTAAATCCTGTGGCAAGGTATTAAACAATTTCTTGCCTTCGGGTTGGGAAGCAGTGGCTTCCTGATTATCTTTTTTAACGGTGAGAGCCTCGGAGTTCTTGTTGTATGTTACCCGTGCGCCGGACCATTGTTGTTCGTTTGGAGTGACCTTTGGCGTTTCCTTACGGACCGCTGTCCCCTGAGGGGGGTGCCAGTTTTCTGGTTTGCATCGTCCGCTGGCAATGGCATAATCGGCAAGCACCAACTGTCCCTTCTGTTCCTTTTTTGATTCCGTAAATTCTTTTTTACTCAGACTCATGTGACGCAGTTCCATTTTCTTGGGCAGCCGGGTTGCCGAATCAGGATCTGCCATGGCCAAAAGATTGAGCAATTGTGTAGTGCAATTCCAGTCCTTCCCCTCTTGTTTTTGGGTGGCGTGTTTCATATGCTCAGTGAACAAGTCCATCCAGCTTTCGACCTGCTCCGAGGAAGAGGATAGGTTTTTGACTGGATCATTGGGAAAGAACTTGCATTTGGAATAATCCAGTGCCAGCGAAATCTGACCAAAACCAAAGGATTTTCCCATTCCCAAACCATGCCTTAATTGTTGGTTGTTACCCCAGGTCAGTGCCCACAGCAGAGCCCCCAGTTCCAGTTCTTTGAGATTGTGAAAAACAATACGGCCTGCAAACTGTATGTTTGAGGGTAAGGTATGGAGTTGAATTTGCACTTTGGAGTTATTTTTTTGCTCCGGGTCTAAAGGCTGGACTTTGGTTTGATCCAAGGGGCGGGTAGGATAACGTTTGTACCCTCGCAGGGTGGGAGTTGATGAATTGGTGGTTTCCAGGTAGGTGACATATTGACCATTTGGCTTCTTGAGTTTCCACGTCTCGGGGTCGGCATCTTTCTGGGTAAGGTAATTAGGGAAATAACTGGGCTTCGGACCATTCAGGATAGTCGGTGGCTGAGGCGTTGTTGAGGGATTGGATGAAGAGCAGAGCAAAGTTTCGCAACTGACTCGTCCCCGTAAGGCATCGGTGGGCTCGCTGCCCAAGGTGCGTATTCTGGTGAAGATGACCGGTGATTCTGGTTATCGTGACCGATGGTTAGGTCATGGGGTTACGCGCTTATATTGTACTGTGATCGGTCACGATGACTCGATATTTTCCTCCTTTTTCATGTTTTTCCCCCTGGCTTTTTGTCCGTTACTGCGTAACGGTCTTTCGCCTGCCTCCAGATATACATCCAATTCATCGCTACTTATCCCAGATAGGATCTTTTTCTCTTCTGCCACTACCAGTCGCTCAACCAATTCTCGCTTCGTTACGCAGTAACGGGACGCCAATCGCTGGACCGCCAGACTGGCTCCGGTCGATACCCACAGGTTTATACGGCGTTCACCATTCTCTCCCGCCTCACACCGACGCTTGCGGTAGGCGGCTTGCCTTTCTGCTGCAGTTGTCACATCCTTCTTCATTCTATTTCCCCTTCGTTACGCAGTCACAGAGACCGACTGACTTATTTCCGCTCAATTTTTCCGGGAGTTTCAATGGGCCGAATCCGGCAAATTTATTCACCAGGGTCCGTGCCGGACACCTCACTCTGAGCCTCCTTTGTTTTTCCTCTCCGTAAGGATTCTCCGGTCAGCGTGAAACGGTGATGCCGTTGCATAACCCGATCCAGCAGGGCGTCAGCAATGGTGGCATCCCCGATCCACGCATGCCAGTGTTCGATGGGTAATTGGCTGGTGAGAATGGTGGCACGGGTAGCCGAACGGTCATCAATGATTTCCAGCAAATCCGAACGAGTGGCACTGTCAATGGCTCCCATTCCCCAATCGTCCAATACCAGTACATCTGTTTTGGCAAGTTGCATCAACCACTTCACAAAGGTGCCGCTGCCATGCATGACACGCAGTTCTTCCTGCAGGCGTGGGACCCTCAGATAAGTGGCAGAGAATCCACGCCGACAAGCATACTGGGCCAGCGCACAAGCCAACCAGGATTTACCTGACCCGGTGGCCCCGGTGATCAAAATGCTATGACCGGAACTCACCCAATCTCCCAGAGCCAGGCTCATGACCACACTGCGGTCAATCCCCCGACTGGGACGGACATTGATATCCTCGATGGCGGCCTGCGGATACTTGAGATGGGCTTGTTTGAGCAAGCGGACCAGCCTGCGGTCAGTCCGGTAGTGGACCTCCCGGTCAATCAGCAGTGCCAAGCGCTCTTCAAAGCTCATGCCGGCCATGCCCGACTGGGTCAGTTGTTCCTCAAGGCCGGTGGCCAATCCATTCAGTTTCAAGGTGCGCAATTGCGCCAGTGTAGTCTGCATCATCATGATCTTGTGTCCTATTGGTAGTAAGCCGGGCCCCGCACATGGGGGTGATCCGGGCTGATCCATTCGGTTGCGGGGGAGTGAGCGATCTGGTCGCGGTTATTGACCAGAATGTCGCGGACATGGCGGTATTTGCAGGTACCGATCTGAAGAGCCAGAACACAGGCGGCTTCCAGTCGTAATTTGCCATAGCGTTTGGCCAGAGACAGTAACCCCAGGCAGGCCCGATAACCGTGTTCTGGATGCTTGTGCTCCTCGATCAGGCGGGTCACTGTGACCCCGGTGGCCGGGCCAATGCTCTCACCCCCAGTGAATCAGACGCTGGGGTGTCCATTCCCCTATGGGCCCGGTGGGCCGCGGGCATATGCTCGGCGAGGGTGGTGAATCCACCGCGTTGATCGGAGCGAGCATGACTGGCCACCCGTTGCCCACGATGCAGGATCTCGACGACGCAGGCGGTGATCCGGGCTTCCAGTCCTGACCAATCAGGGCATGGGGCACACTGTACCGATGACCATTCACCTCGATGTGATAGTCGATATGGACCTTGGCGCTCTTGAAGTGGGCGATTTCATAGCGTTGAACCGGCAGGGGTTGCAATGCCGGTGCATCCAGCGCTGCAAAAGTACTGGCACGGCTGCCGGGCAGTTTCTGAAACGGTTTGTGATTGAGCCGTTCCAGCAACGGGGTGATTTCCTCATCCACCTCGTTAACCGTGGTAAACCGGTGATGACGCAGACGAGCCATGATCCAACGCTCAACCACCTGCACCGCAGACTCGACTTTGGCTTTATCCTGGGGGGAGTAGGTCCGGGCAGGAAGTACCGAGGTACCGTAGTGGCGGGCAAAATCCAGTACCGTGTCGTTACTGCGGGGCTCATAGCGGTCCGGATTGGCAATCAATGCCTTGGGGTTATCCGGGACGATGAGTTGGGTGACCCCACCATAGAATTCCAGTGCCCGGATCGTTCCATTTATCCAGTCCTCCGTCGTCTCGCGGGGCGTGGCACAGGCGAAGGTATAGCCGGATGCCCCCAGGGCCGCCACGAAGATATGGGCACGATCTCCTCCCACCAAGGGGATAGTTGGACCGGCAAAGTCAATGAACAACTTCTCCCCCGCGCGGTGAACCTGGCGCATGGAGCGCTTGAGAGTTCGGGCAAAACGCTGGTAGCAATCACAGAATTGAGAATAACTGTAGGTCTGGCTGTCCGCATATTCAGCCTGGTATTCTTCCCACAGCAACATCAGGGTCATGCCCTTGCGGCGCAATTCCTGATGAATACGGCCAAAGTTCGGCTGAACATGTCGGCGGGTCCGATGTGAAGAACCAACCAACTTCTGTTGCAAACTGGTTTCATCCAGCGTTTGTATGGTGGCCCAATCCAGACCTGCCGCCGTGGTCAGCCCAACATACTTGGCGACTACCCCCTTGGAGATCTTGAGAGCCATCGCAATTTGCTCATGACTGAGCCCAGCATCGAGTTTTAATCGAAGAACATCCTTGATTTTACGCATAGCAATCCTTGGTGTGGGCATGCTGGCTCCAAAAACTGATCAGCATACCCGTTCAGCGGGTCCATGCGTAACACCATTACCCCGTCGTATGACGCCATTCTGGCATCGTGACCGAAGATTCTGGAAACCCGCCAAAATCGGTCACGATAAATCAGAACAGGCGGTCACGATAAATCAGAATGACCGGTCACGATGCCGGAATGAGCGGTCACGTTGGGCCAGAATACCCACCAAGGCACCGAATAACAGATCCGCAAAATCATAACCATTTTCCTGACCCGGCGGGGCTCTGTGTTTGGTGCTGCTGTGATCGATCATGTTCCAAGTGGAAAAATCACCAGCCAGTTTGGGCATGTAGGCAAGGCCGATACGCAAGAGACCCTCGTCCTGCAAATAGAAGACGGGTACCTTTTTACCTGCGCGGTACTCGCGTTTCCAATAACCGGGCCAGGACATTTCATCCCTCTTCTCTTCATCGCCGTGAATACGAAGAAAGTCTGCCCATTCTTTGGGTTGGACGGAAATGGGGGGCTTGGTGTCATTGTGGAAAATAAAATCTTTGGACTTCCCGGTTTTTTGAGTACTTTCGTTGATTTGTCCGGTAAATACTGGAGTTCCCGGGATTTTTCCTTGATACAAGTTTGTGGCGACCTTCGATGTTGTGTCGACGTCGAAAAGGATGTTTTGTGGATCCCGTTTTCGGGTTGCACAGAGTTCTTTCCAACGGCGGTATTTGTCGGTCACGGAACCCCTTTCAAAGATGGGTTTAGGTATTTTGAAGACTTGTTCGAGGTCGCGATGATTCAATCGGACCATTTTGCAAGGATGGATCTCCTGTTTTCCATCCAGGGTGCGGCTTAGAAAGCCGGTTTTGATCTTGCCTTGGATGCGGGTTGCGTAGATGGAATCACTCTGGGTGATATCACGCAAGGCCGGTCGTTGTTCATCCACTTGGTGCATCCGGCCAAAGCCGGCAATTTCAATGACGGCACGAAGCATGCCTTTTATACTGGAACCGGGAATGGCATAGCGGCCGCCGGGCAATTGAAAGGGAGTGACTTCTCCAGGTTTGTCTTGTTCAGCTTTGGTTTGTTGTCCTCCGACCAGTAGGGGGGTATGAGTGGTGAGGGTCAGGGATAATTCCCCACTTACTCCATCCTGAAAGGGCCAGTCATGGGAAACCTGGGTGCTCCACTCGGGAATATGCACCCAGTTTGCCAAGGGGACAAAGTTGTAGGGCGCAGAAATCATGGGGTCGTTATCAGTTACCGAAGAAGATCGGGAATGATTTTTGGACGAATGATGGGGCGAAGGCATGATCAATCCCTTTTTTCTTTCAAGAAACCGGTAAAGCAGGTCGTGGTTTGTATGGCCCCTCGATCAGGGATGATTTTCCAGTAACGACGGTAACGCAATGCACCAAAAGACCGGTTGCTGGCCAGATGTAGAACTTCATCCCATAGTCCATCGCCATTGGGGTCATGGGCTATGCGTGTGAGTGTCCACTGGTTGTCGGGAGAACGGTGAAGAGCCAAGGTATGTTTGTCAGGGGTGACGACTTCGCCACTCAGAAGCATTCCCCAATTCTTTTCGGGCGGGGGTAATAGGCCTTCGAAAGGGAGTTGGCATGATTGCCACTGTAACCAGCCAGCACAAGGTTGACAGGCTTCCAATGCCATCCAGAGATCGACTGGGTCGGCGAATTTTTCCACGGGTCGAAAGATCGGGAAGCCGCGCTCCATGCGGGGTAACTGCAATCGGTTATGATTTGATTTGGATTGACACTCCAACAAATTGGCGTAGTCGGCCAGGATGGTTTCCATGTTCATCATGCGGCCTCGGTGGTGATGGATTTCTGAGAACCATGGGAGAAATCGATGAGCCAAGGGTTGGCTAGGGAACCTTCAAAAGTGCCCTGAAGGAACCCATTTCCAGAGGTCGAGCGTGCGCCCAATGCCAGTCGTCCCTCGCAAAGATCCGTCAGGGTGTCTTTGAATGCTTTTTGGAGGTTGTGTAGAGAAATCTGACGGTGAGCGGCAACTTTTTGCAATCGAGCAAGATCGAGTATAAGCCGTACGGTAAATTGACCCAGGTAGAGGTTTTGCTCATCAAACAACCTATGTTGTTGCACACCTCCAGTGAATCGGTCGATGGAATTGTGCATGAGGCGTGTATTTTTCTCATGATTGGGGTTCATGTACGCGTCATCCAGGTACAGGCAGCCAGCCCAACCACGCGCTTCTGGCTCATCTTTGAGTTCGCCGAACAGGGCGCACACTTCTGGTGCGGGCGTTTCATGGCTTTGCGGCCCATTCCATTGACCTGCGTGCCGCCGGGCATGATAACTCATGCGGTGGGATAAAACCCCTTTGAGTGATGTGGCGGGAATTAAAATATCTCGTTGCGGTTTGACTTCTCCCTGGCCATTCACCCATTGCACGCGTTCTTCGGTGACAGGCAGTAGATCTGGTTCCTTTAGGGGATTTCCAAGGGCTAGATCGCCTTGCCCAATGCGCCATAAACCCACTGCGCTCAGGCTGAGTGTGCCCTCAAGCCAGGTAACATTGGCAGCCATATTTTTCTGGATTGGAGTCAGAGTGAGCCCACGGGTGTGCGAAGGATCGCTGCCGAGCAGACCTAAAGCATGAACCTGAGCGGGCATGCGTAGATCATACCGTCCGGTGTATTGTGTGACACAGTGCATGGCACCCAGACCGCCACGGGTGGAACGGCCGAGACGAAAACCGGGGTGAGTGAGCAATGAAAGCAATTGATCCCATTCCTGTTTACTCTCTTCAACCTTGGCCCATAGGCGCAATTCGAAGGCGAAACGGTGACCGGCAGGCAGGATGGAAAGGTCAAACTTGCCGGTATCCATGGCGGTTCCCCGATGGTTCAAGCGTACACGATTACGATGGACGGGCAGATCTTTTTGGCGTTGGACACTCGAATAAATGGGATCTGAATTTATGCGTTCGGTTTCAAAAATGATTCCATCTGCAGCTCGCCCGTGACTGTCCAATAAGGCACCCCAACTGATGGTTACCCGTGAGGAGAAAGCAGCGACTGGGTTGTCAGAGCCTGAAGCAGAGGAATGTCCAAAAAGAGAATGAGTAGAGTTTTGACCGAATGTTTGGGTATACAAACCACGCAGTACACCAGCCAGACTGGTAGCAGGAATGGCGGGGAGATCATTGGCATCACGAACCAGCGTGGTATCGAACACACCGTCAGCGTTGCCTGTTCCAATGGAGAGGGGGGTGTGCGCTTCGATCAGGACTCGTGCCAGATACAGAATAGGAAATTCTTGTGTCATTTCAATTCCCCCCTTGTTTTTTTCTGGTTTGGATGACCGTCCATCAGTTTGCGGGCCAGATGTTGTACCAGGGAAGCATTGCACGAAGTTCCTTGGCTGATCTGCATCTTGATCCATTCGTCAAGAGTTTTGCAAGATTTATCCATGACACAAATATCCAGTCCCCAGTTCTTTCCCGTAGGTTTGATGACGGCGTTCGTATGGGAGAAAAGAGCCTGGTATAAATCATTTCCAGATTTTGTGCGTGCGGCTTGCAATACAGTGCCCCATTGGGAAACGGAAGGATAGAAATCTGTGGCGGTCTCTGGAAATCCTTTATCGCGACGCACGCTGTCGATCTGTTTCCAATAATCTCCGGCAATTTTCCATGCCTCTTCTTGACAATTTTCAAGGTCGGCTCCTTCTGGTTTTGTGAGCCAGTTCAACAAAGGGTGATTCGGTCGTTGAGGAGAAGGCAGTGAGGTTGTATCACGGTCAGTGGACGAGATGAAGGAAGGATGTTTGTGTCTGAGCAGGGGTGGATTGACCCAGACTTGACCGGCGCCTCCTTCACGGTACAGCCCGATCCTTCGAGTTAGAGACGCTGTAATGTTTGATAGATCCGAATCAGGAAAAGAAATGCTCAATACGCTCCCTGCCTGGATTCCAAAGCGCTCACGGTCATAGCCCTGCCGATAGGCATTCCAGGAACTGAAGGAACGAGTTCTGGTAAAACTTGTACGCCAGTCGATCTGGGCTCCAGGGGGCAGGCCCAAGGATTCGGCAGTGATGTCCGTACTGGGCATGCCAGAGGGGTGGCAGGGAAAGCAATCTGATAGAAACCAGAGAGTCAGTTGTCTGGTTTGTGCGGATTTCTCTTGGTCCTGGAAAGGCGGGTCAGCGGGAGTGACACGGATGGAGGTTCTGCCATACTCTGCACTGCGTGAACGGCCCAATAAAATTTCGCGCTCAAGAATTTCTTTGACTTGGCCCAACAGTTCAGGCGGAAAGTCATCGTCGGCTTCCAGTTCGGCTTTGAAACTTTGTCCCGCCATAAGGGATGAGTAACCAAAAAGTTGTCCTTCGGCAGCGCATCCAGTTCTTGGATCGATGGCGGTTTTTAGGCGGAAACTTGAACGGGGCAGTATCAATTCTCCATCTTCACTGATATAGCCTTCGCGCATCTGTTTGGGTTGTTGAAAATCCGGAAGTTCGGAGACATGAAGAAAGTTATAGATATGTTCTGGGTTGAGGGGATGATGAGGGGATACCTCTTGGGTCTTTGCACGGTGCCAGCACAGCGGGATAGGCCAAGCGACCTTGCCGGCATGGGTGGTGGGGTAGCCATTACCAAAACGCAGGGAGCCACTATGAAAAACAGCAAAGGCATCGTTTGTGGAAAGGTGCGGGTATAGTCGTGTCGCAACTGCGCCCAGAAGCGCTGAACCTGGAATGTGGGTGAGTGTCTGGTGTCCCCCGGTTGTGATATTTTGCATGCTGAAGATGCAATCTTCGTTCAGGGTGATGTCAAGAAGAAAGTGCTTCATGACGGGAATTCCTCCAAAGAGAGAATGGCTCGTCCCAATCCCCGGTTACGATGGGCACCTACGGCTGAAATGAGCGGGAGTACGGCAGTCAAATGTTGAACCCAGTCAGGAGGAGGTGTGATCCCCGGAACTGGTTCAAGACGGGCAGTTAATGATAACGGAATGACGACTTCCAATACGCGTAAACTTTTGTCTTTGGCACTTCCCATGACCCCATCGTTGTCGATGGCTGTTGAACTTAGGGCGCGAAACATTTTCAGGCGGGCATCCCTTCCTTCTTCGCTGTGTAGCCAAGGCGTAATCTCCTCCGGAAGTCGGGCATCACTGATGCGCAAACTGCCCTTGTTGGGGAGATAGGGAGACCCCTCTTCAGTACGGTCGCCGAACAGATCTCTGGCCAGATCGGCATATCCCGGCCATCCCCACAGGGCGACCCGTTCCATGGCATCACGCAATAAACCTTTGAGATGACGCCCCGGCAGGACGGGAAGCCCCTGGGCATCACGGTGTGCCGTGCTGTCGATCATGGCACCAGAGGTGCGTCCTGTTCCGGGTAACCAATAACTGCGAATGTCTACTTTCAGGAGGCAGTGGGTCATACGCGAGCCTCCTCTGAAATGTTTTCAGGCAGGAGATTGTTAACAGCACGGAGAGTCAATACATCGCCAAGTGGCGTTCGGTGATGAGGGCTTTGGGCTTCAAGAGGGGCGTAAGGAAGAGCCTTTTGAGAGTTATATTGCGGCAATAACTGTTTCATGATCTCGTCAAATTTATTGAGAATTTCTGATGGTTTTTCTTTCATGAGGAAACGCCAGCGTGCCCAACTCTGTCGCGCCTGGGTGGGTGATGATTCCAACAAATTGAGCAATTGCCGAATAGGTCCGTGAGCCATGGCGGGGTGTTGTAACAAGGCTTGCAAAGCAAAAAGATCCCCCAGTTTGGGTAAGGGAGACGTGAATTCGGTACTGAGAACATAAGTTCCCATCGTGAGCTCCAGAGTCGTATGGTCTGATCGGCGGATAGGTTCCAGAACATCACACGACAAGGTACCGGTCACCCGATGAAACATGACGGTTGACGGCGGGATCTGTCCGTTGGGAACGATTTTTTTAGCATCATTTTTGGCATGCCCCATCAATTTCTCTGCAACTTGAACTGCCAGTGAAAAGGGTTGGTTGGCTAAAAGATAGACGACACCAAATCCGATAGTCAGTTTGGGTGGCAAGTCGCAATTTAATGCTCGAAGTCGGGTTGCACTTTCGCGCTCAAAAGCACTGGCAAATGCCTGAATATAGTGCAAGGCAAGATCAGAACGGACGATGACGATGACATCGTCGCCGCCTAAAAGAATGGGTCGAGCCGCTAGTGGTTCTCCGGGTTTGCGATAGGGGATGAGTGCGATTTTAACGGCTTCCTGCGCGGCCTGGATGGTGCTACATTCCACCGCATTGGAAAAATCCTTGTAAAGTTCCTGAAATCGATCAGGAGTTGATTCGACCAATCCCTTGAGTTGTCGCAGTATTTGTCCCATACCATTACCATCCGCGTGAATCATGGCCACGCTTCGATTCTCGCCGACAAAAGGAAAAATTTGGTTGAAAGGTTTGGAATCCCTCTGAGAATTTTGTAGATCTGGTTCGTTTGGTTCGAAACTGGTGGGCCAGTCTCGCCAGTTAATGCCGGGTGGAGAAAATCGATCGATAAATCCGGCTGTTGACAGATCGGAAAAAATTCTTTTTCTTACTGTTGCACTGTCTATTGCGCCTTCATGAGAATGGTTTTTCGTTGCTGCCATGCCGGTGCGTGGGGTGCGAAGGGTAATGGGAGAACCGAGAGGGAGAAAAGCACGTGGGTGACTACTCGAGGATTGCATATTTCTTCGGGCTGTATCAAAGGCCTCGAGCATGGTTTTTCCTGAACCTTTCCCCATATCAAAAGATAACCCCGGTGCCCAGTGTTGTACTGCCAAGGACCACAGTGCAGAAAATCTGGCCAACACAATGGCATCCCTGCTGAAAGCATAGAATGCTCCCCCGGCGCGGCGCGAAAACTCAATACTGTCTTTCGCTGCTACGACAGAAAGAACATTGTCCAATAGGTTTTCTTCGGGAATTTTTTCATTGGTCAGAAGATCGATCAACTCGCTGGCCCCGATGGTATCGCGCAGACGGTCTCCCAGAAAGATATATTTCTGGATGGATTTGACTTCGAACAAGAAAGAATGAAATGTGTTCATCAGCAGTACCGTCTGTGGGTTATTAGATTTTGAAAGTGTGCAATGTCGATCATGTCTTTTCGAGCAATTCCATGAAGCAAGTGTTCAACGCCTGTGTCATGTCGTCAGGATCGAGCATCAATCGCCTGATTTCTTTCAATTTGGGCGGGGTACCATGGGCCAGGGCATTGCGTAGGTTTTTGAGAATGTTGTAGTGGTGGATTTTTCCTTGCGGAAATTGGTCCAGTTTGAGTTCGGATTTCAGCAATTTCAGAGCTTGGTCCCGTCCCCCATTAAAGTCGTTGGGGTTCAAACCCCGGACTGTGCATTCTCGGGTGACGAAGGCTTCCCATCCAAACACGGTTGCACGGACGAAATCTTTTCTTTCAAGGTAGGTCAGTGCAAGGGTCTTTTGGTGAGTGAAGAGGGTCCCCGTTCGTGCCCAAGCCAAACGTTTCAGCAAATTATCTTTGAAAAGTATTCCCGGGCCTTGAAGATGATCAAGCAGGGGTAACACTGTACCTAATTTGCGGGCGGCATCACTCAGATTGAAGGTGCGTTCATGGAATGCGGCGTCTTCAAGACAGCGCGCCTTATCTGCAGGGATCCCTGCGGTTTGCAACAGGGGAGAGAAGACACCATAGTCTCCGCTCTGGTCAAAACGGTTGAGGGCATTGATCCATCGTTCCACGGTCAGTAGTCCATCCAGTTGAACCACAGGAGTGATGCCACCGACCGTCATGTCCAAGGCACCATAATAAAGCCCTGTCACATCAACGTTGGCAACTCTTTCAATGAAGAACGCAGACAATAGTCCCAAGGCGGCGAGGTGACGAAAACCATGGGTGAGGTCCAGTATGACTTCGCTTTTAGGGACCACCTCCCCAATGGTTTGCAGGATGGCTATCTGTTCGGAGGTATCGCGTCCAAAGGGAATGATGCGCAGAACGACCGTATACCCTAGAAGGCTTTCGACGATGGGTTGAGCCAGTGCCAGAAGAGCGTCGGTAACTTGACCCTCCTGAGCGGCTACCATGAACTTTTCCCAGAGGTCCTCGTTTTCGGGAGAGAGATGACCGATCAGCATGTCCCACATGCTGCCGGAAGTGCCCAGAATGACCATGCGCTCGGGCTGGAATTTCTGGGCAAGAGCCAGACCGAAGAAGGGCGTTTCGAACTCTGATCCATCCGTAAAACGATAACGGGCGCATCGATATCCTGTGCGCGGATCTACGGTATTCCTGCCCAAAAAACTTACCAAAGTTGTGTTCATTTCCCTCCCGATCTTTATCAACACAATAAGGTTTTCTGTGAACTTGAACCATTTGACTGACGAGGTGCTGATCGTGACAGATTGAAGGGAGGAAATCAATAGAGAGTTTCGAGCATCAGAAAAGTATCTTGGCAGAAGAAAATTGTCCTGCATAAATCAACATTGATTCATAAGAAAGCAAGTCAATATAGCCAGTAAAGATCGTGACTGGAGAGGACCGATGACCCTCGACATGCAACTTTGCAAAGTCTGGGGTGGCCTGCATGCTTTGCTAGGATTAAGTCATTGTGTTGCAGTTATTTTTGATAAGGAGACTGAAATGGGAATGTTCTCATTGAGTAATGGGTTTTTTTCATGTTTCGAAGACAGTACTTGATATTTCCGATTTTAAAAATATATCGTATGATACTATGCCCACGTTTTGATTTTTATCGAAACGTATTGGTGACCAAAACAAAATAATTACAATCTGCTTTTTTACAAGGGTTAAAAAATGAATAAAATATTTTCTCAAGGGGTTGTTGGCAGTATGGTGGTTCTCTGTGTTGCTCTGGCAGGATGTGCAAGCACGGGAAATGAGAGCATTCGCGCGGAATCCTCATCAACGATCAAGGATAAAATCGTAGAAGGGAAAACGACACAAGCCCAAGTTCAGTCGTTGTTTGGGGCACCTACCGTGACGTCGTTTACAGATAGTGGTCTGGAAGTTTGGACCTATGATTTCACCAAAATGTCGGCGGATGCCATCAGTTATGTGCCTGTAGTAAATTGGTTCGGAGCCAGTTCCAGCGGTACGAAGAAATCTCTGGTAGTTCTCTTTGACAAACAGAATGTTGTTCAGCGGTATTCCTTGAAAGAAGCCGAAGTCAGCCAAAAGACGGGACTATTCAATAGATGATTGATGATGATTTCACGGGAAAGAGTAACTTTGTGCGTGATATAGTCATGGCATACTTCAAAAGGTACGCATCCTTGTGATTCTAGGTGGTTGGGGCCCTAATGAGCGGCAGTACATCCATTGGGTCCCCCCTGTCCGATTTCTTGGTTTATTGGAGGAATGGACATCATCTTGAACTGGAGTGGAGATGAAATCAAATTACGACCCTAAAACAGCGAGACTGATTGTCGCTATTCTGCTGACCGTGGTTTTTTCAAATCTGGTGGCTGAGGGGAGTAAGGATCTTTTATATGGGGTGCTCAAGATCAGTCCCGATGGGATATGGGCCAATGTGGTCATAATCTGTATCAGTCTTCTTGGGTTTGGCATGGTTTCCTTGTGGATCAAGAAGTTGACGGAGGAATATCTGTCTGTCAGGCATTTGAAAAACCGCACGGGCGTCAAATCCCATCAAGCCGTGATCATGATGGCTTCAACGCCATCGGGCTACAATGTAGACTCATCGGAAGGGAAGGTCACCATTCAAACGAGCAAGTCGAATGTGTCGTTGTCCGAGGATATTGCCGAGGATATTGACCAATTGGATAGGTTGAATCTGCAGCAGTTCTTACGCGCCTTGAAACCCCATCTGGGTGCATTGAAATACCTGTTCCTATTGAGCTCTGGGGGAAAGAATGGTTCTTATGAGTATCTGACAGCGTTCGAGATGGTTGTTCGCCATTATGTTGGCGATTCTGTACAAGTATTTCATCAAGGGAGTGAACATCTTTCTTTTGATGATCTCGAAGGGGTATACCAGGAATTCAAGTCATGTATCGATTTTCTTAGTAAAGAGAAAAAAGTCTCTCATGGCGAAATCATGATTGATGTGACTGGGGGCACAAAAACCGCCAGTATAGCTGCGGCCTTGGCGACATTGGAGCATGAGGATATCGAACTTCAGTATGTGCAAACTACTTCACCCTATGGTGTGGTTTCCTATAACGTGATCAGCAAGTCGCAAGGGAAAGTGACGGGGTGAGATCAAAACCAGGTTTTGAGAACGATGGAAGAAACCCCGGCCAGAAGAAATCCCAACATCCACTGAAAAATCTGAAGTCGGGCATCAAAAATTTTTAGTCGGGCATCAATGTGTGTTTCCAGGCTTTTCAGGTCATCACGTGAGGCTAATTCACGGATATTGAGGTCCAGGGCTTCAAACAGTGCATGGGCTTCGGCTTCAGCCTGGCGCGTTGTAACCCCGGCATCCTTGAGACGGTTGGCGAATTTCAGTGTGTCGAAGGATAGGGTGGTCATGGATCGACTCCCAGAAGGAATGTGATTTACCAATCGTTGAAGTATAGCACTCTGATCTTGAAGGGACTCGCAGGAAAGAAGAACGCATTGAGCCTGTTGTGTTCTTCTATCCTGGTTCGGTAAATGACCTACGGGGTTGCCAATTCCACTCTGCGATGGTTTTGAGTACTGCCATGATTTTTTCTTTTGAGATCAATCAATGAACGACAATCAGAACAAAGAAGATAGAGAAATGAAGCGTATTCTGCTCTGTGCCATTGGCATGTCCCCACAAATTGTCACCGAGACGATTTATGCGCTGGCGGTACACCCCAATGAGGGACGTAACCCTTGGATACCCACTGAGATTCACCTGATTACGACCGGAAAAGGAGCCCACCATGCCCGTCTCAATCTTCTGTCGGGCAAACCCGGCTGGTTTCACCAGTTGTGTCAGGATTATCGGTTGCCTTCCATAGAATTTCCTCCAGAGAATATCCATATCCTGGAAAATCCAGATGGTACTGAGTTGGAAGATATTCGTACGGTGCAAGACAACGAATCAGCCGCAGATCAAACGGCTCGATTGGTGTCGTATTTTACTCGAAATCCTCAGGTTGAGTTGCATGTATCCTTGGCTGGGGGAAGAAAAACCATGGGGTATTATCTGGGTTATGCACTATCGCTTTTTGGTCGTAGCCAAGATCGTTTATCCCATGTTCTGGTCAACGAACCCTACGAAGCCCACCCCGATTTTTACTACCCGACTCCCTATGAACACGTGATTCATACCCGTGATCCAAAATCGCCCGAAGCCAGAGATTGTCAGGACGCAGTGGTGGCGCTGGCAGAAATTCCTTTTGTACGGTTGCGGGATGGATTGCCCGAACGACTATTGGATGGCCGTGCCGGTTTCATGGAAGCGGTACTCATGGCCAATCGGATGAGCCGTGAGGTGTGCATGCGCTTTTCTGTGGCAGCCAAACAGGTTTGGGTGAACGACGTTCTTCTTCCTTTGAAAGAACGGGACTTTGCTCTGTACTTGTGGTTTGCCCACGCCAAATACGCTGGTACACCAGAGATCGACTGGCTGATTCCTGAAGGTTCTTTGGGGTGGCGCGAAGGTTATTTGCGTATTTTGCGTGAGCTGGGACCTTCGTTACGCAGGGAATATGTCGCGGTGGAAGAGGCGCTAGAAAAATCTTATAACGATTTCGAGGAAGAGACAGCGCACTACCTGAGTCCCTTGCTTTCTCGTCTCAACAAGAGGATTCGCAAGGAGTTGGGCGAATCCTTGGCGCAGCGTTGCATGATTCAATCCCGCTGGGAGGAAGCATGGCACAAGGGGAAAAAAAGGCGGCAGATCTATTATTTTCTGCCTCATGATCTGAGTGTCGAGATCCATTGAATTTGAGCGCATTCGTTGGAATAAGAAAGGTGAGAGCAGAGTGTTTGCTTGATCCGGTGCTTTGGGGGTATAGTGAAGCCATGGACAAGTATTTCGCGGCGTTGGAGAGTAAGGTCGATCGGGTGGTGGACCAGTGTGATCGGTTGCGATCCGAGAACCAGCGTCTGCGTCAGGAGTTGATCGAACGTACCGAGGAGTTGCGTGCCATGTCTGCAAAGATGGAGGAGGCGCGATACCGGTTGCAGAAATTGATGGATCAGACGACGGAGGTGGCATGAACCGTCCTGTAGCCAAAGTTTTGGAAATCGTTATTTACGACCGCACCTATCGGGTCGCGTGTGAGGAGGGCCAACACCCCTTGTTGCAAGAGGCTGCGCTGGAACTGGATCGACGCATGCGTGAGGCGCGCAGTCATGCTGAGGTGGGGCCGGAACGTGCCGCCGTGATGGTGGCCTTGAATGCGGTATACGAGATGATGGAACAAAAAGTTGCCAGCAGTTGGGATGTGGGTGAAGTGAAGCATCGTATCAAGGCGGTTGAAGATCAGTTGGATCGGTGTTTTTTTGAGCAGATTAATTTGTTTTGAGTTTTCCCCTGGGGTGCTCGCGATGGTTCCGATTTTTTGAACCGATAAGCATCCAAGCCTGGTGATTGGCCCGAAGGAGACTGTTGTGCGCTGGATTTATCTCCGGTACCTGAAGTTTCCGGCAAATTGCCCTCTTTATTGAGTAGGGTTCAGGATGACGGCCAGACGGCATCACCGGGGGAACCATCTTTCTCATTCGATCATTTTCGTGACATTGGTTGGGGTAGAGACGGGTGGAGAGGGCGTTCAGCGCAGATCCTGCGCCGTGGTATAAGACACAACCGTATTGCGTCCCTGGGCCTTGGCTCGATACATGGCGAAGTCGGCCTGACGAATCAGATTCTCTGCGTCGATGGCATGGGTTTGGCAGAATGTCATGCCGATGCTGGCGGAAAGCGTCAAAGGCGAAACGGATTCCAATATAAAGGGGTCATTCAGGGTTTCGCGGATCTTTTCTCCTATCCCCAGAGCAGACAGCGGGTTTTCCACCCCCATGAGCAGGACGATGAACTCATCTCCTCCCAAACGGGCAATGGTGTCCGATTCTCGGACACAGGATTGCAGTCGGGTGGCCGTTTCCCGAAGGACCAGATCGCCGACATGGTGACCGAAATTGTCGTTGATGGGTTTGAAATGGTCAAGGTCCACAAAAAGCAGGGCAATTCCCGGACTTTCTCGGTTGAGGGAACGAATGGCCTGACTGAGGCGATCCATGAGCAAAAGTCGATTGGGCAATCCGGTCAAAGGGTCGGAGTAGGCGGTGAAGCGTAGATTCTGCAAGGCCGCATCCACCTGCGTCAAATCCCGCACAATGGCGATAAAGATCCAATCTCCAGGACTTTGTTCGACGGAGGTGAGAACCAGCGTGATGGGGAAGACTTCCCCATTTTTTCGTTTGCCCACCAACTCCCGGTTCTGGGAGGACGGAATGATTCCACCCCAGTCCAGAAAATGGCGAATATGCTGGTCATGATGGGTGCAATGGGGCTCAGGCATCAACAGGGTCACATTCTGGCCCAGGGCTTCAGCGCGGGTATATCCAAAAGTCAGCGTGGCCGCGCGATTGAACGAGGTGATCAGGCCATCGGTCGAGGCCATGATGACCGAGTCGAAAAGGTGATCCAGAACATGATCGAGTACCTTCTCCGCGTGGATCATCGGAGAACTTGACTTGTTGGTCTGGGGGTTCTTGTCGGTAGGGTTGCCGTGCGTCATATCACCTCCATCATGGGATATCAGACGATGACCGGTCCTTTGGGGCGGGACTTTCATACACGCACATCCTGTGTGCAGTTTCATTTTGTGCCAAATCTTGGTTTCGTACAATCCGTAAAGTCGATTACGGCACTGTCAGAAGAAACGCACTGGAATGAAAGGGGGGGGATTAGGAGTTATTGGGCGGGGTTTCGGAGACTTCTGAACATTCCATTTCCTTGGAGGAAGAGAAAAATTGCGTCTATCGGGCCTGGATCATCACTACAGGCGTCATGTATCGAAACTGTTCTAAACCTCCCCATGGCTAAAGCGAGGGGATTCTCGCGGAGATGGGTTGAGCATGTGCGGGAAGAGAGGGGCCATAGTAGGCGCGGATGAAGTACAGGGGACGTTGTTTGCTTTCTTCGTACAGACGTCCGAGGTATTCTCCGATGATGCCCAAGGCCATCAACTGAACCCCGGCAAAAAACAGGATGGCCACCATCAGAGAAGGGTAGCCCTTGACGGAATTGCCATAAATCAGGGTATCGAGAATAACTTTGAGCGCGTACAGGAAGGTCAGGGAAGAGACTGCGAATCCCAGGTAGGAGGCCATGCGCAGGGGTACATGACTGAAGGAGGTGATGCCCTCGAGGGCAAAATTCCACAAACGCCAGAAATTGAATTTGCTGACGCCGGCCAACCGTTCCGGGCGCTCGTAACTGACGGACGTGACTTTGAAACCGACCCAGGCAAAGAGACCTTTCATAAAACGGCGGCGCTCGGGAAATTGGCGCAAAGCTTCCAGAATGGCGCGGTTCATGAGACGAAAATCTCCGGCATTTTCCGGGATAGGAACTTCACTCAGACGGTTGATGAGGGTGTAGAACCAATGGGCGGTGTGGCGTTTCAGCCAACTGTCGGTTTGTCGGCTGGAACGAGTCGCCAATACCATGTCATATCCGGCCCGCCATTGGTCAACCATGGCGGGGAGTAGTTCGGGGGGGTCCTGCAAATCGGCATCCATGGGGATGGCAGCATCGCCACGAGCTTCGAGGAGACCGGCGGTCAACGCGGCTTCCTTTCCGAAATTCCGGGACAGATCGAGAATGACCACCCTGGTATCCCGAGCGCGCAGGGCCAGTAATTGATTCAGGGTGTCATCGGTACTGCCGTCATTGATACAGACCAGTTCCCAGGAAAGTCCCATGGGCTCCAGGACATGACAGAGACGGTCGAAAAAAACCGTCAGATTCTGAGCCTCGTTGTGCATGGGTACCACCACAGAAAGAATCGGGGGTGTGGAGGTGGAAAGGTTTGACGTAGAATTCATGTTTTCAATTATACTGCGCTCCGAGACCGTTCATGTTCCTGGCAACCGAAAAGTTTAAGCGTATTTTGTTGTTTGCGGCAGCGGGAACCGTGGGGTTCGGTGTCGATGCGTTGACTGTGCAGGCCACCCATACATACTGCGGGTTGGTGGGCGCACAAGTTTTTGGGTTTCTTCTGGCGGTGACGGTGACCTGGGGGTTGAATCGGCGCTATGCCTTCGCAGGGCGAGGGAGCAAACGCTGGCTGGGGGAGTGGGCGCGCTACTTGATGGCCAATGGGTGGGGTGCGCTACTCAACAATGGTACCTATCTTCTGGCGATCTGGTTGAGTTCATGGTTGGCAGGTCATCCTGTTGTTGCGGTGGCGTTGGGTTCGCTGGCAGGGATGGGGGCGAACTATCTTGCGGCACAGCGATGGATATTTATTCATGCACCAACTACAAAAAAGCATTGACAACACTACGTCTCCTTGCCCATAATCACGGGTTCGTTTAGGAGGGGTTCCCGAGCGGTCAAAGGGATCAGACTGTAAATCTGACGGCTCTGCCTTCGAAGGTTCGAATCCTTCCCCCTCCACCAAAGGTTTAGAAAGACAGCAGACTCAAAAATATCGGGTTTGTGGCATGTTGAAGACGGTGTGCGGGTGTAGCTCAATGGTAGAGCAGAAGCCTTCCAAGCTTACGACGAGGGTTCGATTCCCTTCACCCGCTCCAACAGTTGAAAAGTTTTGGCCCATGTAGCTCAGTGGCAGAGCACTCCCTTGGTAAGGGAGAGGTCACCAGTTCAATCCTGGTCATGGGCTCCAAGTCTAAGACGATCATCAGCGGCGCAAGCCGAGATTTAGCGAGGGACATTATGGCAAAGAGCAAATTTGAGCGGACGAAGCCGCATGTGAATGTGGGGACGATTGGCCACGTGGATCATGGAAAGACGACGCTGACGGCGGCGATGACGGTGGTATTGTCGAAGAAGTTTGGTGGTGAGGCGAAGTCTTACGCTCAGATTGATTCGGCGCCGGAAGAGAAGGCGCGGGGGATCACGATCAATACGGCGCATGTGGAGTATGAGACGGTGAATCGTCATTATGCACACGTGGACTGTCCTGGGCACGCGGATTATGTGAAGAACATGATTACGGGTGCGGCGCAGATGGATGGAGCGGTGTTGGTGGTATCGGCGGCGGATGGACCGATGCCGCAGACCCGGGAGCACATTTTGTTGGCCCGTCAGGTGGGGGTTCCGTACATTGTGGTGTACATGAACAAGGCGGACATGGTGGACGACGCGGAGTTGCTGGAGTTGGTGGAGATGGAAGTCCGGGAACTGTTGTCGAAGTACAATTTTCCTGGGGATGACACGCCGATTGTGATTGGAAGCGCGTTGAAGGCGCTGGAAGGGGATCAGTCGGAGATTGGAGAGCCCTCGATCTGGAAGTTGGCGGAAGCGTTGGACACATACATTCCTGAGCCGAAGCGTGCGATTGATGGACCGTTTTTGATGCCTGTGGAAGATGTATTTTCCATTTCAGGGCGCGGGACGGTGGTGACGGGTCGGATTGAGCGCGGGATAGTGAAGGTTGGGGATGACATCGAGATTGTGGGGTTGAAGACCACGCAAAAGACGGTGTGTACTGGGGTTGAGATGTTCCGCAAGTTGCTGGATCAAGGGCAGGCGGGGGACAATGTTGGGGTATTGCTGCGCGGGACGAAGCGTGAGGACGTGGAGCGTGGACAGGTGTTGGCGAAGCCTGGATCGATTACGCCGCACACCAAGTTTACGGCGGAGATTTATGTATTGTCGAAGGATGAAGGGGGTCGTCACACACCGTTTTTCCAGGGATATCGTCCGCAGTTTTACTTTCGTACGACGGATGTGACGGGGGCGATTGAGTTGCCTGAGGGGACGGAGATGGTGATGCCTGGAGACAACGTGTCGGTGACGGTGACGTTGATTGCACCGATTGCGATGGAAGAGGGGCTGCGATTCGCGATTCGCGAAGGTGGTCGGACCGTGGGCGCCGGGGTTGTCGCTAAAGTGATTCAGTAATAAAACAGGCCAGTAGCTCAATTGGCAGAGTGACGGTCTCCAAAACCGTAGGTTGGGGGTTCGAGGCCCTCCTGGCCTGCCAAGGTTTACAAAGGAAATTCAACGCCCATGGCGGATAAACTCAAGTTTGCCCTCGCCCTTGCCCTTGTAGTGGCGGGGTTGGTGGGCTATTACCAATTAGCGGACCATGCTTTGGTATTGCGGGTTCTGGCCGTATTGGCGGGATTGGGATTGGGTGCTGCCGTTGCCTGGTTTACGGTGCCTGGACAGGACTTCTACCGTTTCTCTCAGGACGCGGTGGTGGAGGCTCGACGAGTTGTTTGGCCTTCCCGTAAGGAAACCTGGCAGACCACTCTGGTGGTTTTTGCTCTGGTACTGGTGGTGGGGGTATTCCTGTGGTTGGTGGACTGGGGATTGCTGGTGGCGGTACAACGATTGATGGGGCGGTCTGAATGATGACAATGCGCTGGTATGTGGTACATGCCTATTCCGGCTTTGAAAAGAGTGTGCAGCGAGCGCTCAAGGAACGAATCACGCGAGCGGGCATGAACGAGCAGTTTGGCGACATTCTGGTCCCCGTGGAAGAAGTCGTGGAGATGAAAGGCGGTCAGAAGAGCATCAGCGAACGCAAGTTTTTCCCGGGCTATATTCTGGTACAAATGGATATGACCGATGAGACTTGGCATCTGGTCAAGAGCACGCCGAAAGTGACGGGGTTTGTGGGTGGAAAAGCCAATAAGCCGACTCCCATCACCGACAAGGAAGTACAAAACATTCTGAACAAGGTACAGGAAGGGGTCGAGAAGCCCAGGCCCAAAGTTCTGTTTGAAGTTGGCGAGAGCGTTCGCGTCAAGGATGGCCCCTTCACTGACTTCAATGGCATGGTGGAAGAAGTGAATTACGACAAGAATAAACTCCGGGTATCCGTACTGATTTTTGGGCGGGCAACACCCGTAGAGTTGGATTTTGGACAGGTGGAAAAGGGCTAGGTCGCCTGATTCCAGTCATTCTGGGGAGGTGAACGCAGGTTCACCGCTGGCACCCGAACATAGGAGCAATCATGGCAAAGAAAATCACAGGTTACATCAAGTTGCAGGTTCCGGCAGGTAAGGCCAACCCCAGTCCTCCCATTGGACCAGCACTCGGTCAGCGCGGCCTTAACATCATGGAATTCTGTAAGGCTTTCAATGCCCAGACTCAAGGCATGGAAGTTGGTTTGCCCGTTCCGGTGGTGATTACCGCCTATGCGGACAAGAGTTTCACCTTCATCATGAAGACGCCTCCCGCCACCGTGTTGATCAAAAAGGCGGCCGGCGTGAGCAAGGGAAGCCCCAAACCCCATAGTGACAAGGTGGGAACCTTGACACGCGCGCAGGCTGAGGCCATTGCCACCACCAAGATGCCTGATTTGACGGCGTCAGATTTGGATGCTGCGGTTCGTACCGTGGCGGGTAGTGCGCGCAGCATGGGGATTACTGTGGAAGGAGTTAACTGAACATGGCCAAAATGACCAAACGTACGCAAGTTCTGCGTGCACAGATTGATCGTGCCCGTTCCTACGCCGTGACTGAGGCTCTGGAACTGGTGAAAAAAACGGCCACGGCAAAATTTGATGAGTCGGTGGATGTGGCTGTGAATCTCGGCGTGGATGCCAAGAAGTCAGATCAGCAGGTTCGTGGTTCTGTGGTGTTACCTAAAGGAACCGGTAAGACCATGCGGGTTGCAGTTTTTGCCCAAGGCGACAATGCTGAAAAAGCCCGGGTCGCTGGTGCAGATATCGTGGGTTTTGAAGACCTGGCTGAAAAGATCAAGGGTGGCTTCATGGATTTTGATGTGGTTATCGCCACTCCCGATGCCATGCGTATCGTTGGACCGTTGGGACAAGTTCTCGGTCCTCGGGGTTTGATGCCCAATCCCAAGGTGGGTACGGTGTCCAACGATGTCACTGGGGCTGTCAGGAATGCCAAGGCCGGGCAAGTCCAGTATCGGACCGATAAGGCTGGCCTGGTACACTGTTCCATTGGACGCGCCTCTTTTACCGTGGAGGCCTTGCAGGAAAACTTGCAGGCTCTGCTGGGTGCCCTGAACCGTGCGCGTCCTGCAACTGCCAAAGGGATTTATCTCAGAAAAATTTCCGTCTCGAGCACGATGGGTGGTGGGATCCGTATCGACGGTTCCACTGTGTCCGTGTAAAAGACATAACGACTTTGGGCATGGGGTGTGTTTTTCAGGATTGCACCCCATGGACATCAAAGACCGTAGGTACCCGAGAGGGTTTAATGGAAACACGAGCCTACGCAGATGGCGGTCCCTGATGGAAGGTCTTGCTGTATCGATACACTCGCGTATCAAGCCCTGAAAGAAAGGTCGCCGTGGTTGGAAAGAGGAATTATCCTCTTTCTGTAATCTTTATGGAGGACAGACCTTGAGTCTCAATCTGGAAGAGAAAAAAGCAGTCGTGGCGGAAGTGACGGGGCAGGTGACCGAAGCTCAAGCGATCATCCTTGCAGAATATCGCGGAATGGCCGTATCCGATATGACTGTTCTTAGGGCCAAGGCCAGAGCAGCGGGCGTGTACTTCCGGGTTCTGAAAAACACATTGGTTCGGCGCGCCATCGCAGATACCCCTTTTGCTGGTTTGGCTGATCAGATGGTCGGCCCACTGGTTTATGGGATTTCTGCGGATCCGGTGGCGGTGGCCAAGGTGATTCATGAATTTGCAAAGGGAAATGACAAATTGGTCATCAAGGGTGGAGCCATGCCGAATTCGGTCATGTCTGCCAAGGATGTATCCAGTTTGGCGACCATGCCGAGCCGCGAGGAACTCATCGCCAAGTTGATGGGTACCATGCAGGCGCCGGTTACCAAGTTCGTTCAGACCCTTAACGAAGTACCGACCAAATTTGTCCGCGGCCTGGCTGCGGTACGCGATCAAAAAGAAGCAACCGTTTAATTCAAGGAGTTACACATGGCACTCAGCAAAATTGAAATTCTGGATGCAATCGCCGGCATGACCGTGCTGGAATTGTCTGAACTGATCAAAGATATGGAAGAAAAGTTCGGGGTATCCGCAGCTGCCACGGCCGTGGCCGTGGCAGCCCCGGCTGCAGTTGCAGCCGCAGTGGAAGAGAAGACGGAATTCAGCGTCATCTTGACCGGTGCAGGCGACAACAAGGTCAATGTCATCAAGGTGGTGCGTACCATCACCGGATTGGGCCTGAAGGAAGCCAAGGACCTCGTGGATGGTGCTCCCAAGCCCGTCAAGGAAGGGATTCCAAAGGCTGATGCCGATGCCATCGCCAAGCAATTGGCCGAAGCCGGCGCTACCTTCGAAATCAAGTAAGTCTCGATGTACCCGGGAGGCAGAGGCGCGACGGTGCCTCTGCCTCGTTTAGCCTGAAAACTGAACTCCCGGTCACGCGCAAGTCGTGAATTTTGCCGCCAGTCCCTGTCTTACTGTCGTGGAGATCACATGAGTTACTCATTCACCGAGAAAAAACGCATTCGCAAAAGTTTCGCCAAGCGTCACAGCGTTCTCGACATTCCTTTCCTGCTGGCCACCCAACTGGATTCCTATACGGAATTCCTGCAGGAGGGCGTAAACCCGACTACACGTAAAAATCAGGGTCTTGAATCGGCGTTTCGCTCTGTATTTCCCATTGTCAGTCATTCGGGCAATGCCGTCCTGGAATATGTCAGTTATGTCCTTGCCGTTCCTCCCTTTGATGTTGTGGAATGCCAGCAGCGCGGCATGACCTTTGCTTCCCCTCTGCGTGCGCGGGTACGGTTAAAGATCATGGATCGCGAAGCTTCCAAGCCCACGGTGAAGGAAATCAAGGAGCAGGAAGTTTATATGGGGGAAATTCCCCTCATGACACGCAATGGCTCCTTCGTGATCAATGGTACTGAACGGGTCATTGTGTCTCAATTGCATCGCAGCCCCGGGGTATTCTTCGAACATGACCGAGGCAAAACCCATTCTTCCGGAAAATTGCTGTTTTCCGCACGCATCATCCCCTATCGTGGATCCTGGCTGGATTTTGAATTTGATCCCAAGGATCTGCTCTACTTTCGTATTGACCGCCGGCGCAAGATGCCAGTGAGCACACTGTTACGTTCCATCGGATTCAATACAGAACAAATTCTGGAAACCTTTTTCAACTTCGATGATATTCATATCGATGACAAGTCTTTGCACATGACACTGGTTCCGGAACGCTTGAGAGGCGAAGTGGCTCGTTTCGATATCATGGCCAAGGACAAGGTCATCGTAGCGCGGGACAAGCGGATTACCGTCAAGCATATCCGTGAATTGGAACAGGCCGGTCTGCACCGCATCGAAGTGCCGGAAGACTTTGTGGTGGGACGAATTCTTGCCCGCGATCTCATTCAGACAGATACGGGGGAGTTGATTGCCCGTGCCAATGATGAAATTACCGAAACATTGCTGGCAAAAATGCGTGCTGCCGGGATTCGTGACATTCAGACCCTATATACCAATGATCTGGATCAAGGGCCATACATTTCCCAGACTCTGGCCGTGGATGACACGCTCGATCAGAATGCTGCGCGGATAGCCATCTATCGCATGATGCGTCCTGGCGAGCCGCCCACCGAAGAGGCCGTCAAGTTGCTGTTTCAGGGCTTGTTCTTTAGTGAAGAACGGTATGATCTTTCCGCCGTGGGCCGGATGAAGTTCAATCGTCGGGTGGGTCGTCCTGAACTAACCGGTTCTCCAATTCTGTCCAATGACGATATCGTGGATGTCATCAGGATTCTGGTGGAATTGCGCAATGGGCGCGGTGAAATTGATGACATCGACCATTTGGGCAATCGACGCGTGCGTTCTGTGGGTGAACTGGCCGAGAATCAATTCCGCTCCGGGCTGGTGCGTGTGGAACGGGCCGTGAAGGAACGGCTTTCTCAAGCAGAATCAGAAAATCTGATGCCCCATGATCTGATCAATGCCAAACCCATTTCGGCGGCGATCAAGGAATTCTTCGGCTCCAGCCAGTTATCCCAGTTCATGGATCAGACCAATCCGCTTTCTGAAATTACTCATAAGCGGCGGGTATCCGCCTTGGGACCCGGGGGATTGACGCGCGAACGGGCAGGTTTCGAAGTGCGCGATGTACATCCGACGCATTACGGACGAGTTTGTCCCATCGAAACACCGGAAGGGCCGAATATTGGTCTGATCAATTCGTTGGCATTGTATGCCCGTACCAATGAGTATGGTTTTCTGGAAACCCCGTACCGTAAGGTGGAAAACGGTCGTGTCACGGATCAGATCGAGATGCTTTCGGCGATCGAGGAAGGAAGGCATGTGATCGCCCAGGCCAACGCGGCACTGGATGACCAGGGACGTTTCAGTGATGACCTGGTTTCCAGTCGTCACTTCAACGAATTCACCTTGGCGTCTCCCGACCGGATAACCCACATCGATGTGGCGCCTGCTCAGATCGTCTCGGTGGCTGCATCTCTCATTCCGTTTCTGGAACATGATGATGCGAATCGCGCCTTGATGGGTTCGAACATGCAGCGTCAGGCTGTGCCGTGTTTGCGTGCGGAAAAACCTCTGGTGGGAACGGGGATCGAGCGTACCGTGGCGGTGGACTCGGGAACGACGGTGCAAGCCCGGCGTGGTGGCGTGGTGGACTATGTGGATGCCGCCCGGATCGTGGTGCGGGTGAATGATAATGAAACTCTGGCCGGTGAAGTAGGGGTAGACATCTACAACCTCATCAAGTACCGTCGTTCAAATCAGAATACCAACATTAATCAAAGACCTATCGTAAACGTTGGCGATTTGATCCAGCGTAACGACGTGATTGCGGATGGGGCATCCACCGACATGGGGGAGTTGGCGCTGGGTCAGAACCTGCTGGTGGCTTTCATGCCATGGAACGGGTACAACTTTGAAGATTCCATCCTGATTTCCGAACGGGTCGTGGCCGAAGACCGTTTTACCTCCATTCATATTGAAGAACTGTCGGTGGTGGCGCGGGATACCAAGTTGGGACCAGAAGAAATTACCCGGGATATTTCCAACCTGTCAGAACGTATGTTGAATCGATTGGATGATTCCGGCATCGTTTACATCGGGGCCGAGGTGGAAGCCGGGGATGTACTGGTGGGGAAAGTCACCCCCAAAGGCGAAACTCAACTGACTCCCGAAGAGAAACTGTTGCGTGCCATCTTTGGTGAGAAGAGTTCCGACGTCAAGGATACCAGTCTGCGCGTTCCCTCTGGCATGGCCGGGACGGTGATTGGCGTGCAGGTCTTCACCCGCGAAGGGATCGAACGGGATGCGCGCGCTCAACGCATCATCGATGATGAATTGATTCAGTACAAGAAGGATCTTGGCGATCAACTGCGTATCATGGAAAACGATACCTTTGGCCGGATCGAACGTCTATTGATGGGAAAGGTCGTCAAGGGGGGGCCAAAAAAGTTACCCAAAGGCACCGTGATTACCCATGATTATCTGTACCAGTTAGGCCGTTGGGATTGGTTTGACATTCGTCTTGGAGAAGAAGATCAGCAGATTCAACTGGAGCAGTTGAAGGAAAGTCTGGAAGAAAAGCGTAAGGAGTTTGAGCTGTTCTTCGAAGAGAAGAAGCGCAAACTGACGCAAGGGGATGAGTTGTCTCCCGGCGTCCAGAAAATGGTCAAGGTCTATCTGGCAGTGAAACGTCGCCTTCAGCCCGGTGACAAAATGGCTGGTCGGCACGGAAACAAGGGGGTGGTCTCGAAGATCGTTCCGGTGGAAGATATGCCTTTTACCGCAGACGGCACTCCCGTGGATATCGTACTGAACCCACTCGGGGTTCCATCGCGGATGAATGTGGGACAGATTCTGGAAACCCACTTGGGGTGGGCTGCCAAAGGCCTTGGGCATGCTATTGGTCGGCTCATCGATCAACAGGCGGGGGCCATCAAACTGCGGGAATTTTTGGAAAAGGTTTATAACGGTACGGGTAAGACCGAGTCTTTGTCAGAGATGACCGATACCGAAATTGCCACATTGGCGCATCATCTCCGGGGTGGCGTACCCTTTGCGACTCCCGTATTCGACGGTGCCAACGAGGCCGAGATCAAGGATATGCTGGAATTGGCCGGATTACCCAGAGGGGGACAGGTGCAGGTCTTCGATGGCCGTACCGGCGAGAGTTTCGATCGATTGGTGACCTTGGGATACATGCATATTCTGAAACTGCATCATTTGGTGGATGACAAGATGCATGCCCGTTCTACCGGCCCCTACAGCCTGGTCACCCAACAACCCTTGGGAGGTAAGGCCCAGTTCGGTGGACAGCGCTTCGGGGAAATGGAAGTTTGGGCGTTGGAAGCCTACGGGGCATCTTATACGCTCCAGGAAATGCTGACGGTCAAATCCGATGACGTGACAGGACGAACCAAGGTGTATGAAAACATTGTCAAGGGCGAACACACCATCGATGCCGGTATGCCTGAATCCTTCAATGTGCTGGTGAAGGAAATTCGCTCACTGGGCATTGACATCGATCTGGAGCGATTCTGACGGAACCGGATTGGGCCGTTTTAGGGGATTCAACTCATCAATGGGAGTCAGGCATAGCCGACTCCCGCGCGGGAGGTAAAGCGTGAAAGGATTATTGAACTTATTCAAGCAGACGACACAGCCGGAAGAATTTGATGCGATCAAGATCGGACTGGCTTCACCCGACAAAATCCGGTCTTGGTCCTACGGTGAGGTAAAAAAACCCGAAACCATCAATTACCGTACCTTCAAACCGGAACGGGATGGCCTTTTTTGTGCCAAGATATTCGGACCGGTGAAGGATTACGAGTGTTTGTGCGGGAAATACAAGCGCCTCAAGCATCGGGGGGTGATTTGTGAAAAATGTAACGTTGAAGTCACCCTGTCCAAAGTACGCCGTGAACGTATGGGCCATATCGAGTTGGCCAGTCCGGTGGCGCATATCTGGTTTCTGAAGTCCTTGCCCTCCCGGCTTGGCATGGTTTTGGACATGACTCTGCGGGATATTGAACGAGTTCTATATTTCGAAGGTTTTGTGGTTACGGAACCCGGGATGACTCCTCTTCAAAAGGGGCAGTTACTTACCGAAGAAGACTATTTGGCCAAGGTCGAGGAGTATGGTGACGAATTCTCCGCCAGCATGGGCGCCGAGGGTGTGCGTGAACTTCTCCGTCAAATCAACATTGATCAGGAAATCGAGCGGTTGCGTCAGGAACTGGCCACCACCGGTTCCGAAACCAAGATCAAGAAATATGCCAAGCGCGTCAAGATCCTGGAGGCATTCCAAAAATCCGGGATCAAGCCCGAGTGGATGATCATGGAAGTTCTTCCTGTTCTTCCGCCCGATTTGCGCCCTCTGGTTCCTTTGGATGGCGGACGTTTTGCTACCAGTGATCTGAATGATTTGTACCGTCGGGTGATCAACCGCAATAATCGGTTGAAACGACTCCTGGAATTGAAAGCACCTGAAATTATCGTGCGCAATGAAAAGCGCATGTTGCAAGAAGCGGTGGATTCGCTCCTCGATAATGGTCGGCGCGGTAAAGCCATGACGGGCGCCAACAAGCGTGCCCTCAAGTCTTTGGCAGACATGATCAAGGGGAAGAGTGGTCGATTCCGTCAAAATCTGCTGGGTAAACGGGTGGATTACTCCGGACGTTCCGTGATCGTGGTGGGTCCTCAACTCCAGTTGCATCAGTGCGGTTTGCCCAAGAAGATGGCGTTGGAATTATTCAAACCCTTTATTTTCCATAAACTCGAAGTTCTGGGTTTGGCGACGACGATCAAGGCAGCCAAACGCATGGTGGAACAGGAAATTCCCGAGGTATGGGATATTCTTGAAGATGTGATTCGGGAACACCCGGTTCTCCTGAATCGTGCACCGACCTTGCATCGCCTGGGGATTCAAGCTTTTGAACCCGTTTTGATCGAAGGGAAAGCCATTCAATTACATCCGTTGGTCTGTGCTGCATTCAACGCGGACTTTGACGGCGATCAGATGGCTGTGCACGTGCCGCTTTCCCTGGAAGCACAGATGGAAGCCCGTACTTTGATGCTGGCCTCCAATAACGTGCTGTCCCCCGCCAACGGGGACCCCATCATCGTGCCTTCCCAGGATATCGTATTGGGGCTTTATTACGTCACCCGCGAACGGGTCAATGCGCGCGGGGAAGGGATGATCTTCTCCGATGTGGGCGAGGTTGTGCGCGCTTATGAAGCACGCAAGGTGGATGTGACTGCCCGGATTTCAGTGCGACTGACCGAGACGGTCAAGGACGATAACGGCGCTTCGGCGCGCCTGGTTACGCGTTACGAAACCACCGTGGGTCGGGCCATGCTGTCCGAGATATTACCCGATGGATTGCCTTTCTCGCATATCAACAAGGCACTCAAGAAAAAGGAAATTTCTCGTCTTATCAATGCAGCCTTTCGCCGTTGTGGGATCAAGGAAGCCGTGATCTTTGCGGACAAGTTGATGTACATGGGTTTTGCCATGGCAACGCGCGCCGGGATTTCGATCTGTGTCGATGACATGCTGGTGCCGAGCGAGAAGGAAGCATTGATCGCAGCCGCAGAAACGGAAGTGAAGGAAATCGAGAGCCAGTACACTTCGGGTCTGGTGACCCAGGGTGAACGCTACAACAAGGTGGTGGACATCTGGGGGCGTGCAGGCGATCAAGTGGCCAAGGCCATGATGGACCAACTGGGGCGTGAACCCGTTGTCAACCGCAAGGGCGAGACCACCACCCAGGAATCCTTCAATTCCATTTACATGATGGCGGATTCCGGAGCGCGCGGTTCGGCTGCCCAGATTCGCCAGTTGGCGGGGATGCGCGGATTGATGGCCAAACCCGATGGTTCAATCATCGAAACCCCGATCACGGCGAATTTCCGTGAAGGACTGAACGTGTTGCAATACTTTATCTCGACCCACGGAGCGCGTAAGGGGTTGGCGGATACTGCACTGAAGACCGCCAATTCAGGATATCTGACCCGTCGTCTGGTGGATGTGACTCAAGATCTGGTGGTAGTGGAACAGGATTGCGGAACCGAAAAGGGAATGCTCCTGAAGGCACTGGTGGAGGGTGGAGAAGTGGTGGAACCTCTGCGGGACCGGATCTTGGGACGCGTAGCCGCCATGGATGTCGTTCATCCGGAAACCCAGGAAGTTCTGGTGCCCGCTGGCTATCTGTTCGACGAAGATGCCGTGGAGCAAGTGGAAGCTGCGGGTATCGACGAGATCAAGGCACGCAATCCGCTGACCTGTGAAACCCGCTATGGCCTCTGCGCTCAATGCTATGGACGGGATCTGGGACGAGGTGGTCTGGTGAATGTGGGAGAAGCCGTCGGCGTGATCTCGGCCCAGTCCATTGGTGAACCTGGGACACAGTTGACCATGCGGACCTTCCATATCGGGGGGGCAGCCTCTCGAGCCGCCGTGATCAGCCAGGTGGAAAGCAAGTCCAATGGGGTGGCGCGTATTTCCGCCACCATGCGTCAGGTTACCAACGCCCGTCAGGAACAGATCGCGATTTCGCGCAGTGGCGAGGTACTCATTACCGATGACGCTGGCCGGGAGCGGGAACGGCACAAGGTTCCCTATGGAGCGACTTTGTTGGTGACGGAAGGTGGTCGGGTCAAGGCAGGACAGATCCTGGCCAGTTGGGATCCCCACACCCGTCCCATCATTACCGAGTACGCTGGAGAAGTGCGCTTCGAAAATGTGGAAGAAGGGGTGACCGTTGCCAAACAGATTGATGAAGTGACGGGTTTGTCTACCCTGGTGGTGATCGATCCCAAGCGTCGTGCCAGTGTCCAGAGCAAGGGTGTGCGTCCGCAGGTGAAATTGCTGGATGCGGCGGGTAAGGAAATCAAGTTGGCGGGCACGGAACAGGTGGTGAATATCACCTTTCAGGTGGGCGCCATCATCACGGTCAAGAATGGGCAACAGGTGGGCGTGGGAGAAGTACTGGCGCGGATACCCCAGGAATCTTCCAAGACGCGGGATATTACAGGAGGCTTGCCACGGGTTGCCGAATTGTTCGAAGCCCGCTCACCCAAAGATGCCGGTCTGCTGGCAGAAATCACGGGTACCGTGTCCTTCGGGAAGGATACCAAGGGCAAGCAGCGCTTGGTCATTACGGACACCGATGGCATTGCACATGATTATTTGATCCCCAAGGACAAACATGTGACGGTGCATGATGGCCAGGTGGTTAACAAGGGTGAAACCATCGTGGACGGCCCGGCGGATCCCCATGACATTCTGCGTCTTCTGGGCGTGGGCGCGTTGGCCCGGTATATCACGGATGAAGTGCAAGATGTGTACCGCCTGCAGGGGGTGAAGATCAACGACAAGCACATCGAAGTGATCGTGCGTCAGATGCTGCGTCGGGTACAGGTAGTGGATGCGGGCGAGACTCGCTTCATTCCGGGAGAACAGGTGGAACGGGCTGACTTGCTCGAAGAAAACGAGCGGACCGTGGCGAAAAACAAGCGTCCTGCCACCTTTGAAAATGTTTTGCTGGGAATTACAAAGGCATCGCTGTCCACGGATTCCTTTATTTCGGCAGCATCCTTCCAGGAAACTACCCGTGTTCTGACCGAAGCCGCCATCATGGGCAAACGAGATGATTTACGCGGCCTCAAGGAAAACGTCATTGTGGGACGACTGATTCCTGCAGGTACGGGGCTTGCCTACCACAGGGCCCGTCGGCACCGAGGTCAGCCAGAGTTGCGGGATAATCTGGGCGGGGATTTCATGATGGTGGAGCCTCTGACTGCGGTGGAAACTGATGAACATCCCATTGCTTGACAAAGGAAGCGTTTAAACATATAATCGACAGTCTTTTTCCGGGCGTGTTGCTCGTGACCTGACTGTCTCGTACGGACGATAGGACTAACTATGCCAACAATCAACCAGTTGATTCGCAAACCGCGAGTCGCCAAAACGACCAAGAGCAAAGTACCCGCCTTGGCCAATTCGCCGCAGAAGCGGGGCGTATGTACGCGGGTTTATACCACAACCCCAAAAAAGCCGAACTCGGCATTGCGGAAGGTGGCGCGGGTGCGTCTGACCAACGGCTTTGAAGTGTCCAGTTATATCGGTGGAGAGGGGCATAATTTGCAGGAACACTCGGTGGTATTGATTCGCGGTGGTCGGGTCAAGGATCTTCCTGGGGTCCGTTACCATACTGTGCGGGGTAGTCTGGATACGGCAGGGGTGAAAGATCGCAAGCAGAGCCGTTCCAAGTACGGTGCCAAGCGTCCTAAAGCCGCCTAATTTAATTCATAAACAAGAGAGACTACTTCCATGCCGCGTCGCAGAGAGGTTCCCAAAAGAGATGTGTTGCCCGATCCTAAGTTCGGCAGCGCTGATGTGTCAAAATTTGTTAATGTCATCATGGATTCGGGTAAAAAATCCGTGGCTGAACATATCGTTTATCGTGCCATGGATGTGATCGGGCAAAAATCTGGCAAAGACCCCATTGAGGTTTTTCTGACGGCGCTCAATAACGCTCGTCCCCTCGTTGAAGTAAAAAGCCGGCGTGTGGGTGGGGCCAACTATCAGGTTCCCGTAGAAGTCCGGGCTAACCGGCGCACTGCTTTGGCCATGCGCTGGTTGCGTGAAGCGGCGCGTAAGCGCGGTGAAAAGTCCATGGGCCTGCGTCTGGCAGGAGAGTTGATCGATGCCTCAGAAGGTCGTGGAGGTGCCATCAAGAAACGTGAAGAAGTCCATCGTATGGCTGAAGCCAATAAGGCTTTTGCTCATTACCGCTTTTAAGGACATGACTTTTTAGCAGGAAGATAAAGCATAAAGCAGGCCCGGCAATCCGGGCCTTTGGCGTATCAAACTGACAGATAACGGACGGATAAAGTGGCACGCAAAACACCCATTGAGCGCTATCGCAATATTGGAATATCGGCGCATATCGACGCAGGAAAAACCACCACCACAGAACGGATCCTTTTTTATACCGGGGTATCCCATAAAATAGGTGAAGTCCATGATGGTGCTGCAACCATGGACTGGATGGAACAGGAACAAGAGCGCGGAATTACCATCACTTCTGCAGCGACTACCTGTTTTTGGCGTGGGATGGAAGGAAAATACCCGGAACACCGTATCAATATCATTGATACTCCAGGGCACGTCGATTTTACCATTGAAGTAGAACGTTCCATGCGCGTCCTGGACGGGGCCTGCATGGTGTACGATTCGGTGGGTGGTGTTCAACCGCAGTCAGAAACCGTTTGGCGTCAAGCTAATAAATATGGCGTACCCCGCCTGGCCTTCGTCAACAAGATGGATCGGGTAGGTGCGGATTTCTTTAAGGTTTATCAACAGATTCGTGATCGTTTGCGGGGTAACCCTGTTCTGATCCAGATTCCCATCGGTGCGGAAGATCATTTTGCCGGGGTAGTGGATCTGGTGATCATGAAGGCCATTCTGTGGGATGAGGCTTCTCAGGGTATGAAATTTGAATACCAGGAGATTCCTGCCGATTTGCGGGATAAAGCGCTGGAATGGCGCGAAAAGATGATTGAGGCGGCCGCCGAATCTTCTGAAGAGTTGATGAATAAGTATCTGGAAAGCGGCGAGTTGAGCGAAGCCGAAATTCGTCTTGGATTGCGGACCCGTACTCTTGCGGGAGAAATCATACCCATGCTGTGTGGCAGCGCTTTCAAGAACAAAGGCGTACAGGCCATGCTGGATGCTGTGATCGAGTATCTGCCTTCACCGGCGGATATTCCTCCCGTGGAAGGGGAACTGGAAAACGGCCAAATGGCCACTCGTCGGGCGGCAGATGATGAGCCTTTCGCTGCACTGGCTTTCAAGATCATGACCGATCCTTTTGTGGGGCAGTTGATTTTCTTCCGGGTCTATTCGGGCATGATCAAGTCTGGCGACACGATCTACAACCCTACCAAGGGACGAAAGGAACGGCTTGGTCGAATTCTTCTGATGCATGCCAATCAACGTGAAGAAATCAAGGAAGTGTTTGCGGGCGATATCGCGGCAGCAGTGGGATTGAAAGAAGCGACCACCGGGGATACCCTTTGCGAACTCGACAAAACCATCACCCTGGAAAAGATGGAATTTCCGGAGCCGGTCATTTCGCAGGCCGTGGAGCCAAAAACCAAGGTTGACCAGGAAAAAATGGGAATTGCACTGAATCGCCTGGCACAGGAAGACCCGTCTTTCCGTGTTAGGACCGATGAAGAATCGGGTCAGACCATTATTTCAGGAATGGGTGAGTTGCACCTTGAAATTCTTGTGGACCGGATGAAGCGTGAATTTGGCGTTGAGGCTACGGTGGGCAAGCCTCAGGTAGCCTATCGGGAAACTATTCGTGGCAAGGTGGAGAATGCAGAAGGCAAATTCATCAAGCAAAGTGGTGGACGGGGTCAATATGGGCATGTGGTTCTCAAGGTCGAGCCTAATGAAATGGGCGCCGGTTTTGAATTTGTGGATGCCATCAAGGGTGGCGTAGTGCCCCGTGAATATATTCCTGCAGTTGAAAAGGGATTGATCGACACTTTACCCAATGGTGTGCTGGCAGGGTTTCCGGTGGTGGATGTGAAAGTAACGCTTCACTTCGGTTCCTACCATGATGTGGACTCCAATGAAAATGCATTCAAGATGGCAGCTTCCATGGCATTCAAAGATGGGATGCGCAAAGCTAACCCTGTGCTGCTTGAACCCATGATGGCCGTGGAGGTGGAAACGCCACCGGAATTCATGGGGAACGTAGTGGGTGACCTGTCCTCTCGCAGAGGCATGATTCAGGGCATGGAAGATGTACTGGGAGTCAAGGTCATCAAGGCTGAGGTTCCCTTGGCTGAAATGTTTGGATACTCCACTTCATTGCGTTCTGCCACTCAGGGGCGGGCGACTTACACCATGGAATTCAAGCACTATTCTGAAGCCCCGCGCAATGTTGCGGAAGCGATCATCAACAAAAAATAATCACTGAAACAGTTAGAGGTAACTCATTATGGCAAAGAGCAAATTTGAGCGGACGAAGCCGCATGTGAATGTGGGGACGATTGGCCACGTGGATCATGGAAAGACGACGCTGACGGCGGCGATGACGGTGGTATTGTCGAAGAAGTTTGGTGGTGAGGCGAAGTCTTACGCTCAGATTGATTCGGCGCCGGAAGAGAAGGCGCGGGGGATTACGATCAATACGGCGCATGTGGAGTATGAGACGGTGAATCGTCATTATGCACACGTGGACTGTCCTGGGCACGCGGATTATGTGAAGAACATGATTACGGGTGCGGCGCAGATGGATGGAGCGGTGTTGGTGGTATCGGCGGCGGATGGACCGATGCCGCAGACCCGGGAGCACATTTTGTTGGCCCGTCAGGTGGGGGTTCCGTACATTGTGGTGTACATGAACAAGGCGGACATGGTGGACGACGCGGAGTTGCTGGAGTTGGTGGAGATGGAAGTCCGGGAACTGTTGTCGAAGTACAATTTTCCTGGGGATGACACGCCGATTGTGATTGGAAGCGCGTTGAAGGCGCTGGAAGGGGATCAGTCGGAGATTGGAGAGCCCTCGATCTGGAAGTTGGCGGAAGCGTTGGACACATACATTCCTGAGCCGAAGCGTGCGATTGATGGACCGTTTTTGATGCCTGTGGAAGATGTATTTTCCATTTCAGGGCGCGGGACGGTGGTGACGGGTCGGATTGAGCGCGGGATAGTGAAGGTTGGGGATGACATCGAGATTGTGGGGTTGAAGACCACGCAAAAGACGGTGTGTACTGGGGTTGAGATGTTCCGCAAGTTGCTGGATCAAGGGCAGGCGGGGGACAATGTTGGGGTATTGCTGCGCGGGACGAAGCGTGAGGACGTGGAGCGTGGACAGGTGTTGGCGAAGCCTGGATCGATTACGCCGCACACCAAGTTTACGGCGGAGATTTATGTATTGTCGAAGGATGAAGGGGGTCGTCACACACCGTTTTTCCAGGGATATCGTCCGCAGTTTTACTTTCGTACGACGGATGTGACGGGGGCGATTGAGTTGCCTGAGGGGACGGAGATGGTGATGCCTGGAGACAACGTGTCGGTGACGGTGACGTTGATTGCACCGATTGCGATGGAAGAGGGGCTGCGATTCGCGATTCGCGAAGGTGGTCGGACCGTGGGCGCCGGGGTTGTCGCTAAAGTGATTCAATAAGGAAATAAATTAAATGGCAACTGCATTGACCCATCAAAAGATTCGCATACGTCTGAAAGCTTTCGACTATCGGCTGATTGATCAGTCCGCTCTCGAGATTGTGGAAACCGCCAAGCGTACCGGTGCAGTGGTTAAGGGGCCGGTTCCCTTGCCTACTCGCATCGAGCGTTTTGACGTGTTGCGTTCGCCCCATGTGAACAAGACTTCCCGTGATCAGTTCGAGATTCGCACACATCTACGGTTGATGGATATCGTGGATCCCACTGACAAAACGGTGGATGCATTGATGAAACTTGATCTTCCAGCAGGCGTTGATGTAGAAATCAAGTTATAATTGAAGGTTAGGATGTAAGTGTAGTGCCAGCCGGTCAATTGGAATCGGCGCCTGAGGAGGGCCAGGGGGTCCTCACAGGAAACAAACATAAGGAACAATCAAGATGACGATAGGACTTGTCGGCCGTAAAGTCGGCATGACGCGCGTCTTCACTGATGACGGTGAGGCTATTCCAGTCACCGTCGTGGAAGTGGGCGGTAATCGCGTCACACAAATCAAAACGCCAGCAACGGATGGGTATTCGGCTATTCAGGTGACTTACGGTGAACGGCGTCCCAGTCGCGTGACCAAGGCGCAGGTAGGCCATTTGGCAAAATCCGGTTCCCTGGCCGGAACTCTGACCCGTGAATTTCCAATCAGTGAAGCACAGGTTTCGGACCTGTCACTGGGTTCCGTGCTGCCCCTCGACCAGTTTCAGGTGGGACAAAAGGTCGATGTTACCGGAACCACTCTGGGTAAAGGGTTCACCGGCGCGATCAAGCGACATCACTTCAGTTCCAACCGTGCCAGCCATGGTAATTCTCTCAGCCATAATAGTCCTGGTTCCATCGGGATGGCGCAAGATCCTGGGCGGGTGTTTCCGGGAAAGCGGATGGCAGGACACTATGGTGATGACCGGCGTACCACGCAGAATCTGGAAATCGTACGAATCGATAACGTACGCAATCTACTGTTGATTAAAGGCGCCGTTCCTGGCTCCAAGGGTGGTCATGTGGTCGTCAGGCCCGCAGTCAAGGGAGGTGCATGAGATGGATCTCAAACTGATCGACGACAACGGACAGGTGACTTCCACCGTTAATGGTTCCGATGCATTATTTGCCAGAGACTACAACGAACCACTGGTACATCAGTTGGTTGTGGCATTTCAGGCCAATGCACGGCAAGGAACCCGCGCCCAGAAAGGGCGCAGTGAAGTGGCCAAATCCACCCGCAAGCCCTGGAAACAGAAGGGGACAGGGCGAGCCCGAGCCGGGATGGCGTCCAGTCCCTTGTGGCGCGGTGGAGGCAAGATTTTTCCCTCCAGCCCGGATGAAAACTTTAGCCATAAGGTCAACCGTAAAATGTACCGTGTGGGCATGTGCACCATTCTGTCTCAACTGGTGCGGGAAGATCGACTGGCTGTGGTAGAGGACATTGCACTCGAGTCCCCCAAAACCCGTCACTTTGCAGGAAAATTGAAGGGAATGGGATTGGAACGGGTGCTGATCATTACCGATAGCTTGGATGAGAATCTTTATTTGTCTTCGCGAAATCTGCCCAATGCGTTGGTTCTCATGGTTACGGAAGCAGACCCATACAATCTGGTGCGTTTTCCGAAGGTGGTCCTGACGCGCAGTGCGGTCAAGAAATTCGAGGAGGTGCTGGGATGAATACCATCTTTCGTGAAGAACGTCTGCTTCAGATCATCGAGGCCCCTGTCATTTCCGAAAAAAGTACACGCGTCGCGGACAAGCATCAACAAGCCGTGTTTCGTGTGATTTGTGATGCAACCAAGGCGGAAATTAAAGCGGCTGTTCAACATCTGTTCAAGGTTGAAGTGGACACCGTGCAGGTAGTCAACGTCAAAGGTAAACACAAACGTTCTGGTCGTTTCGTGGGCAAACGTAAGGATTGGAAAAAAGCCTACGTCTGCCTCAAGGCTGGCCAGGAACTTAATCTGGTGCAGGGAGAATAGACATGGCGATCATCAAGATGAAACCTACATCGCCGGGCCGGCGGGGCGTGATCAGAGTCAGCCATCCCCACCTGCACAAGGGCGAAGCAGAAAAAAGTTTGCTGGAAAAGCAATTCAAGCACGCAGGACGTAACAATAACGGACATATCACCACTCGTCATCAAGGGGGCGGTCATCGTCAGCATTATCGTGTGGTGGATTTCCGGCGCAACAAGGACGGTATCGTCGCCAATGTGGAACGTATCGAGTACGATCCTAATCGGACCGCACATCTGGCCTTGTTATGTTATGCCGACGGAGAACGCCGTTACATCATTGCACCCAGAGGTATTTTACAGGGCGCACAATTGATGAGTGGCCCAGAAGCACCCATCAAGCCGGGAAATTGCTTGCCACTTCGCAATATTCCGGTGGGTAGCACCATTCACTGTATCGAAATGCAACCGGGCAAGGGCGCTCAGATGGCCCGCTCGGCAGGCACCTCGGTGCAACTTTTGGCGCGGGAAGGAACTTATGCACAACTTCGTTTGCGTTCAGGAGAAATTCGGCGCGTCCATGTGGATTGTCGCGCCACCCTGGGAGAAGTGAGCAACGAGGAACATAATCTTCGTTCCATCGGAAAGGCTGGGGCTCAGCGCTGGCGTGGGATTCGACCCACAGTGCGCGGGGTTGCTATGAATCCTGTGGACCATCCCCATGGGGGCGGTGAAGGTAAAACTGCCGCAGGCCGTCATCCTGTCAGTCCCTGGGGTATTCAGACCAAGGGGTATCGTACACGCAAGAACAAACGCACGAACAATATGATCGTGCGTCGTCGGCAATCGGCATAAGGGTCATCGATATGGCACGTTCGGTTAAGAAGGGACCGTTTGTAGACGGTCACCTCATCAAAAAGGTGGAAGTTGCAGTAGCTTCCAAAGATAAACGCCCTATCAAGACTTGGTCACGGCGTTCCACGGTTCTACCGGATTTTGTCGGACTGACCATTGCAGTACATAACGGAAAGCAACATATCCCGGTGTATGTCACTGAAAATATGGTGGGCCATAAATTAGGAGAGTTTTCTCTGACGCGTACCTTCAAAGGTCACGCAGCAGACAAGAAAGCTTCCTCCGGCAAGAAGTAAGGGGAACCATGATGAACGTACAAGCAACATTGCGTGGAGTCCACCTTTCAGCACAGAAAGGTCGACTGGTGGCTGATCAGGTACGGGGCATGGGCGTAGCAAAGGCTCTGGACGTACTGAATTTCAGCCCTAAAAAAGGGGCGCGAATCATCAAGAAAGTACTTGAATCCGCCATTGCCAATGCAGAGCATAATCTGGGTCTGGATGTGGATGAGTTAAAAATTTCCACGATTTTTGTGGAAAAAGGGCCAGTACTGAAGCGCTTTACTGCGCGAGCCAAAGGACGTGGGAACCGTATCGTCAAGCCCACCTGTCATATTTATGTCACGGTCGCGGACGAGGAGTAACCATGGGTCAGAAAATACATCCAATCGGCTTTCGATTGAGCGTTCTCAAGAACTGGAGTTCGCGCTGGTTTGCCAATTCAAAAAACTTTCCTGGAATGTTGCAGGATGACATCAAGGTCCGCGCCTTTCTAAAAAAGAAGTTGGCCAATGCTTCCGTGGGTCGTGTCATCATCGAACGTCCGGCCAAGAATGCCAAAATCACCATTTACAGTGCTCGACCTGGAATGGTGATCGGCAAGAAAGGCGAGGATATCGAAAATCTGCGTACCAGTCTGCAGAAATTGATGAAGGTGCCGGTGGCTGTCAATATTGAGGAAATTCGCAAACCGGAAATTGATGCACAGATCATTGCGGATGGGATCACGAGCCAGTTGGAAAAACGTGTCATGTTTCGTCGTGCCATGAAGCGCGCCATGCAAAATGCCATGCGTCTGGGTGCCCAGGGCATCAAGATTACCAGCAGCGGTCGACTGAACGGGATCGAAATTGCACGTACCGAATGGTATCGTGAAGGGCGGGTTCCTCTGCATACACTGCGTGCCGATATAGACTACGGTTTCTCGGAAGCCAAAACCACCTATGGGGTGATTGGCGTGCGTGTCTTGGTGTTCAAGGGTGAAATCATGGGTCGTGGTGAGCAGGTTGTCGCTGCTCCGGCTGAACCTGAGAAGAAATCACGTAAGTCAGGAGTTCGAAATGCTGCAGCCAGCTAGAACAAAATATCGCAAGCAACAAAAGGGCCGGAATACCGGTGTGGCAACCCGTGGTGCAAAAGTTTCCTTTGGAGATTTTGGTCTCAAGGCCACGGAACGGGGTCGTTTGACTGCTCGCCAGATCGAAGCGGCGCGCCGTGCCATGACCCGTCATATCAAGCGGGGCGGACGGATCTGGATTCGGATTTTCCCGGACAAACCCATTTCCCGTAAACCCGCCGAAGTTCGGATGGGAAATGGGAAGGGCAGCCCGGAATATTTTGTGGCTGAAATCGTACCAGGTAAAGTACTTTATGAAATGGATGGGGTGGATGAGGCATTGGCGCGGGAGGCCTTTCAACTGGCTGCGGCTAAATTGCCCATTGCCACCACCTTCGTCACGCGACAATTGGGATGATGGGCATGAAGACAATAGACTTGAGAACCAAGAGTGCAGAAGAATTGAATCAAGAGTTGATCAATCTGTATCAGGCTCGTTTTGGTCTGAAAATGCAGATCGCCACGCAACAAAGTAACAAAACCAGTGAACTTGGCAAGTTGCGGCGCGAAATCGCGCGGGTCAAAACCGTGATTGCTGAAAAGGGAGTGGCCAAATGAGTACAGAAGAAAAAGCGAAGGGAGGGAAACGAACCCTTACCGGTACGGTTGTGAGCGATAAAATGGATAAAACGGTCACGGTTCTGGTGGAACGTACGGTGACACATCCTTTCATCGGGAAGATCATGCGTCGATCCAAAAAATATCATGCTCACAATGAAGATAATACAGTGCATGCCGGTGATGTGGTCATCATCGAGGAGTGCCGCCCCTTGTCTAAAACCAAGACATGGACAGTGACTGAGCTGGTTTCCCGCGCGGTATCGGCCTGAGCATTTTGTCAGTAGATCACGGATTGCTTGCAAAGTATCCATATCAGTGCTAGAATCAGCGGTTCCTTAGGTAGTACCATTTTCCCAATACAACGGGGTCCAAAACTGGTCACCGATTCGGGATCGCTGATCCTGAACCTGCAGAGCAACACGGTGAATTAAGTTGGAGAGGTTTAAACCATGATTCAAATGCAATCGAAACTCGATGTCGCAGATAACACCGGTGCAAAGTCAGTGATGTGCATCAAAGTTCTCGGCGGTTCAAAACGGCGTTATGCCGGTATAGGGGATGTGATCAAGGTCAGCATCAAAAGTGCTGCACCCCGGGGTCGTGTCAAGAAAGGTGAGGTATATAACGCGGTTGTTGTTAGAACCGCTAAGGGTGTGCGTCGTCCTGATGGTTCACTGGTTCGTTTCGATGGCAATGCGGCAGTACTGCTCAATGCTAAATTGGAGCCTATTGGTACCCGGATCTTTGGGCCCGTCACGCGCGAACTCAGAACGGAGAAATTTATGAAAATCGTTTCTCTGGCCCCTGAAGTATTATAGGAGCAGACATGCGCAAGTTTCGTAAAGGTGATGAAGTCGTTGCCATTGCTGGCAAGGACAAGGGTAAGAGGGGTCCCATTCGTGAAATGGTGGGTCTCGATGGAGTGGTAGTGGAAGGGCTCAATCAAGTGCGCAAGCATGTTCGACCCAACCCGGCCAAGGGCGAAAATGGCGGTATCCTGACCAAGGAAATGCCCTTGCATATCTCCAACGTAGCACTGTTCAATCCTGCCACACAAAAAGCCGATCGAGTCGGTATTCGTATTCTTGAAGACGGGAAAAAAGTCCGTGTTTTCAAGTCGAATGGCGAAGTGGTCGATGCGTAAGGATAAAGTATGAGCCGCCTGGATAGTTACTATAAAGAAAATGTCGTGCCCGAACTGATCAAGCAATTTGGGTATAAGTCAGTCATGGAGGTGCCACGCATTTCCAAAATCACTCTCAATATGGGAGTGGGTGAGGCCGTATCTGACAAGAAGGTAATCGAGCATGCCGTGGGAGATATGGAAAAAATCGCCGGACAAAAACCGGTGGTGACCAAATCGCGCAAGTCCATTGCTGGGTTCAAGATTCGTCAGGGTTATCCCATTGGATGCATGGTCACATTGCGTAGTCAACGGATGTTTGAGTTTCTTGATCGTCTCATCTCCGTAGCGATTCCGCGAATTCGAGATTTTCGTGGTATCTCAGGACGTTCCTTCGATGGAAGGGGGAACTACAGTATGGGCGTGCGCGAGCAAACCATTTTCCCTGAGATCGAATACGACAAGATTGATGCCGTTCGTGGTATGAACATTACCATTACCACCACAGCCAAAACCGATGCAGAAGCAAAAGCATTGTTGTTGGCCTTTAAATTCCCGTTGAAAGTTTGAGGTGAACTGTGGCTAAAGTTGCATTAATCAATCGTGAATTGAAGCGCCGCGCAGCGGTTAAGAAATTCGCAGTAAAACGGGCATCATTGGTGGCTATCATCAATGACTCCAAGGCGGATGACGATGCCCGCATGGTTGCCCGTGAAGCTCTCCAGAATTTACCCCGTAACGCCAGTCCAGTCCGGTTGCGTAATCGTTGCGCATTGACGGGAAGACCGCGCGGGGTTTATAGCAAGTTCGGGTTAGGGCGGAACAAATTTCGTGAAATTGCCATGCGCGGTGAAATACCGGGCATAACCAAAGCCAGTTGGTAGTCGCAGGAGCCTAATCGATGAGTATGACAGATCCTATCGCGGATATGCTGACGCGCATCCGCAACGCGCAACGGGCAGAAAAGCCCAGTGTTTCTATGCCCTCTTCTAAGTTGAAGGTTGCCATTGCTAAAGTCCTGTTGGACGAAGGCTATATCGATGGTATGCAGGTTCACCAGAAGGATTCCAAACCCACTCTGGAAATTGGACTGAAGTATTATGCGGGTCGCCCCGTGATTGAATTGATTCAGCGAGTCAGTCGCCCTGGGTTGCGTATCTATAAAGCCAGTGATGAAATACCCAAGGTCATGAACGGGTTGGGTGTAGCGATTGTTTCTACCCCCGCTGGAGTCATTACCGATCGCGCAGCCCGTCGCCAGAATGTCGGTGGCGAAGTGCTGTGTGTAGTGGCATAAAGGAGACTTAATTATGTCACGTATCGCGAAATATCCTGTTGCACTTCCTGAGAAAGTAGAAATTACCCAGGCAGATCAGTTGATCACTGTCAAGGGACCTCTCGGAACATTGACTCAGAGAGTGGGTACACTCGTTCGAATCAATCAGGTGGGCAATGAACTTCTGTTTGAACCCGCCAACGAGACCGCGGCTGCAAATGCCATGTCCGGTACCCTTCGTGCACTGGTTTCCAATATGGTGACCGGTGTTACGAAAGGCTGGGAAAAGAAACTGACTCTGGTGGGTGTGGGCTATCGTGCTCAGGCTGCTGGTGACAAGTTGAATCTTTCCCTTGGTTTTTCTCATCCGGTGGTTCACCAGATGCCTCTTGGAATCAAGGTGGAAACCCCAACCCAGACTGAAATCCTGATCAAAGGTATTGATCGGCAGGTGGTAGGACAGGTGGCCGCTGAGGTTCGTGCGTATCGGAAACCTGAACCCTACAAAGGAAAAGGGGTTCGCTACGCCGACGAGAAAGTGATCATTAAAGAAACCAAGAAGAAATAAGGCAAATTTATCATGATGCATGAAAATGGAAGAGTTCGTCGTGCTAAGCGCACGCGCGCCAAGATTGCCGAATTGGGGGTGATTCGTTTGTCAATTCATCGAACCAATCAGCACGTCTATGCCCAGATCATTGATCCTACGGGTTCCAAGGTATTGGCCAGCGCCTCTACACTTGAGCCGGAAGTTCGCAACATTCTCGGGAATGGATCAAATATTGCAGCTGCGGTTCTGATTGGGAAACGCATTGCAGAAAAAGCCAAGGCAGTGGGCGTCGAGCAGGTGGCTTTTGATCGTTCCGGATTTCGCTATCACGGTCGCGTCAAGGCATTGGCCGACGCGGCTCGTGAAGGCGGACTTCAGTTTTAATCGAATCAGCGACCCATTGGGGAAAGCACATGGCAAAGAATGACAATGAAGAGCGTGGTGATGGACTGCGCGAAAAAATGGTTGCAGTCAACCGCGTCACCAAGGTGGTTAAAGGTGGACGTATTCTCGGCTTTGCCGCATTGACCGTGGTTGGAGACGGTGATGGCGGTATCGGCATGGGTAAGGGTAAGGCTCGGGAAGTTCCTGTGGCTGTTCAGAAAGCAATGGAACAGGCGCGGCGCAAGATGGTAAAAGTGAATTTGAAGAATGGCACGCTCTTTCATCAGGTCATGGGAGAGCATGGTGCGGCGAAAGTCTTTATGCAACCGGCTTCCGAAGGTACCGGGATTATCGCAGGTGGTCCAATGCGCGCGGTTTTTGAAGTCATGGGTGTGACCAATGTGCTGGCCAAGTGTATTGGCTCCACCAACCCCTACAATGTTATCCGCGCAACCCTCAAGGGTCTCGAAGCAACGCGTCGACCGTCAGAAGTGGCTGCTAAGCGTGGCAAGACCATTGAAGAGATCATGGAGTGATGACAATGACTCAACCAGAAATTAAGACTTTTCGAGTGACCCTGACCAAAAGCCCGATTGGTGCGATCAAATCCCATCGTGATTGCGTGCGCGGGTTAGGCTTACGTCGTATGAATCACAGCGTTGAGGTATTGGATACCCCGGAAAATCGCGGTATGGCTGCCAGTGTTCACCATCTGGTCCGTAGCGAGTAAGGAGAGAACATGGAACTGAACACAATCAAACCCGCAGTTGGGGCCAAACAAGCACGACGTCGTGTGGGAAGAGGGATCGGCAGTGGTTTGGGGAAAACTGCAGGACGTGGTCATAAAGGGCAAAAATCTCGCTCCGGTGGTTTTCATAAAGTGGGTTTTGAAGGCGGTCAGATGCCTTTGCAACGGCGGCTGCCCAAGCGTGGTTTTGTCAGTTTGACTCAAGGAGCCACAGAGCAGGTGCGCCTGGTGGATCTGATGCGTGTAACCTCGGAAGTCATCGATTTGTTGGCACTGAAGGAAGCGGGCGTGATATCGGGCTCTGCTCAAGGCGCAAAGGTATTTCTGAAGGGCGAAATTACCCGCGCAGTTCAAATCCGGGGTATCGGTGTCACTCAAGGTGCGCGTAAAGCCATCGAAGCAGCGGGTGGTACGATTCTGGATCAGAAGAGCGAGTAAAGATTTTGGCTTCGGTTCCCAACAATTTTTCAGGAAGCAAACTGGACGACCTCAAACGTCGCCTCTGGTTTGTTGTGGGTGCTCTGGTGGTATATCGCCTGGGTGCTCATATCCCTGTACCGGGAATCAATCCCGATGAGTTGTCGAAACTTTTCAGCAGTCAGAAGTCCGGCATACTCGGCATGGTCAACATGTTTTCTGGAGGAGCGCTTTCTCGATTCACAGTTTTCGCTCTGGGTATCATGCCTTATATTTCATCGTCCATCATCATGCAGTTATTGACGACGGTGGTACCTTCCCTCGAGACCCTGAAAAAAGAAGGTGAAGCGGGTCGGCGCAAGATCACTCAGTACACTCGTTATGGGACGGTAGTACTGGCTTTCTTTCAAGCCATGGGAATTGCGGTGGCACTGGAAGCACAACCCGGTCTTGTGCTCGACCCCGGTCTTCCTTTCCGCTTGACTACCGCCATTACGTTAGTGACGGGTACCATGTTTTTGATGTGGTTGGGGGAACAAATCACCGAGCGAGGCATCGGTAATGGAATTTCCTTGATCATTTTCAGTGGAATCGTGGCAGGATTGCCCCGTGCTGTAGGCAGTACCCTGGAATTGGTTCGCACGGGTGCCTTCAGTTGGTTCCTGGCCTTGTCTATTTTTACAGCAGTGGTGGCCGTGACTGCCCTCGTGGTATTTGTGGAACGTGGTCAGCGCAAGATTACGGTGAATTACGCCAAGCGTCAGGTGGGCAACAAGATTTATGGGGGACAAAGCAGTCATCTTCCCCTCAAGATCAATATGGCAGGGGTAATTCCTCCCATTTTTGCCAGCAGCATCATTCTTTTTCCCGCTACCCTGGCCGGGTGGTTCGGAAGCCGGCAACATTTTGGTTGGCTCAAAGAGATCAGCAGTATGCTAAGTCCTGGACAGCCCATTTATGTCATGCTTTATGCAGGGGCTATTTTGTTTTTCTGTTTTTTCTATACTGCCTTGGTCTTTAACAGCAAGGAAACTGCGGATAACCTGAAAAAGAACGGTGCGTTCATTCCGGGGATTCGTCCAGGTGAACAAACTTCGCGCTACCTGGATAAAATTCTCACACGGTTGACGCTGACGGGGGCCATCTACATCACTTTGGTTTGTTTATTACCTGAATTTTTGATTGTTAAGTTTAATGTCCCGTTTTATTTTGGTGGGACCTCATTGTTGATCATCGTTGTCGTTACTATGGATTTTATGGCCCAAGTTCAAACCTATCTCATGTCCCAACAGTACGAAAGTTTGCTCAAGAAGGCGAATTTTAAAGGACAAGGGGCAAAGTAATCATGGCCAAGGAAGACACCATTGAAATGCAGGGAGAAATTCTGGAAACCCTTCCTAATGCCACCTTCCGGGTAAAACTAGAAAATGATCATGTGGTATTAGGACATATATCAGGAAAGATGCGCATGCATTACATTCGCATTCTTCCCGGAGACAAGGTGACCGTTGAACTCACTCCCTATGATCTGAGCCGTTGTCGAATCACCTTCCGTGCCAAGTAGCACGGGCTTTGCTGGAGAACATCATGAAAGTACAAGCATCTGTCAAAAAAGTTTGTCGCAAGTGCAAACTGGTCCGTCGCAAAGGCGTCTTGCGCGTCATTTGTGAAGATCCACGGCACAAACAGCGCCAAGGCTGATTGATTTTTTTTACTATCGCACTAGAAACTGAGGACGCATATGGCTCGTATTGCAGGGGTCAACATCCCTAACCATCAACATGCAGAAATTGCCTTGACCGCCATTTATGGAATCGGTCGTTCGCGAGCACGAGATATCTGTGCTGCAGCCGGAGTCACGACCAGCACCAAGATCAAGGATCTTACCGACGCTGATATGGAGCGGTTACGGGTTGAAGTCACCAAATTTTCTGTAGAAGGTGACTTGCGTCGGGAGGTTTCGCTTAACATCAAACGGCTGATGGATCTCGGTAGTTACCGTGGCACTCGCCATCGACGTGGCCTGCCTTGTCGTGGACAGAGAACCCGCACCAATGCTCGTACCCGCAAGGGCCCGCGCAAAGCTGTGCGTACAACCAAGTAATTCCAGGAGTTAGACATGGTCAAATCCAATACGGGCGCACGTGCGCGCAAGAAAGTCAAAAAGAATGTGGCTGAAGGAATCGCGCATGTTCACGCTTCCTTCAATAATACGATTGTCACAATTACCGATCGTCAAGGAAACGCCTTGTCCTGGGCAACTTCTGGCAGTAATGGCTTCAAGGGATCGCGTAAAAGCACTCCCTTTGCAGCTCAGATTGCAGCAGAAAATGCAGGTAAGGCGGCGCAGGAATGTGGCGTAAAAAACCTTGAAGTCCGGATCAAGGGGCCGGGACCCGGACGAGAGTCTGCTGTTCGTGCCTTGAATTCCGTAGGCTTTAAAATCACCAGCATTTCGGATGTGACACCGGTTCCCCATAATGGGTGCCGTCCTCCGAAAAAGCGTCGTATTTAATCAGGTAGCGGGAGAATACTGTGGCCAGAAACCTGGATGCCAAATGCCGTCAATGTCGCCGTGAAGGGGAGAAACTTTTCCTCAAGGGCGAAAAATGTTTTACAGAAAAATGTGCCATCGAGCGTCGTGCCTACGCGCCCGGACAACATGGACAAAAGCAAAGCCGTCAATCCGACTATGGTGGTCAGTTGCGTGCCAAGCAAAAGGTTCGGAGAATTTATGGTGTGCTGGAAGGCCAGTTTCGCTTGACCTATAAAGCCGCCGAGCGTGCTCGCGGAATTACCGGTGATAATCTTCTGAAAGCCCTGGAAAGTCGCCTGGATAACGTCGCCTATCGCATGGGCTTTGGTGCCTCGCGCGTGGAAGCAAGACAAGTGGTTCGCCATAACGGAATTCTTGTCAATGGCAAGCGCGTGAATATCCCTTCTTACCAGGTTCGCCCTGGGGATCAGGTGCAGGTTGCGGAAAAGTCACGGCATCAGTTGCGTATCAAGGCGTCTGCAGAAGCGGCAGAAGGGAGAGGGTTTCCCGAGTGGATTGAAGTCGACATCAAGGCTTTGAAGGGTGTCTACAAGGCGCGCCCGGAACGTAGTGAATTGCCGTCCACGATCAACGAGTCCCTGATTGTGGAACTGTACTCCAAATAATCAGGAGTTATGAACCTGAGATCGATCATCAAGGACAAATGATGCAAGAAGATACATTGACTGCAAATTTTTTGAAACCACGTTCTATCGAAGTTCAGAACATCCATCCGAATCATGCCAAGGTTTTGATGGAGCCCTTTGAACGGGGGTACGGTCATACCCTGGGTAATGCGTTGCGGCGCATTCTGCTTTCCTCCATGCCGGGTTTTGCACCGGTTGAAGTCAAGATTTCCAATGTGGTTCATGAGTATTCCACAGTGGATGGCGTTCAGGAAGATGTGGTGGATTTGTTGCTGAACCTCAAGGGGGTCGTTTTAAAACTTCATCAGCATGATGATGCTGTTTTGACTCTCTCCAAGGCTGGTCCTTGTGTGGTGACAGCGGCGGATTTTGATCCCCAGCATCAAGTGGAGATCATCAATCCGGGACATGTCATCGCTCATCTTACTGCAGGTGGAAAACTGGAGATGCAGGTCAAGGTATCCAAAGGTTTTGGCTACGAACCTGCTTCTGTTCGTCCTGATAATGACGAAACCCATGCGGTCAGTGGCATTCAGTTGGATGCCTCCTATAGTCCGGTTCGGCGTGTCAGTTATGCGGTGGAAAGTGCGCGCGTGGAGCAACGGACTGACCTTGATCGCCTGGTAATGGACATTGAAACCAATGGGGCCATTGAACCTGAGGAAGCCGTGCGTTTTGCTGCCCGGGTTCTGATGGAACAACTGTCGGTTTTTGCGGATCTGCAGGGTACGCCAGTCTCCAATGAAACCACGCGCATTCCCCAGGTGGACCCTATTCTCCTGCAACCAGTGGATGATCTTGAGTTGACCGTTCGTTCTGCCAATTGCCTTAAGGCAGAAAATATTTATTATATTGGTGATTTGATTCAACGGACTGAAACCGAGTTGCTTAAGACCCCAAATCTTGGTCGTAAGTCTTTGAATGAAATTAAGGAAGTATTGGCAACCAAGAGTTTGACCTTGGGCATGAAACTGGAAAACTGGCCTCCCGCAGGTTTGGAACGTCGTTAACTGACACGTTCACCATAAGCGCCAACTGGCGCATTACTTATAAATGACTGAAATCATGAGGATTATCAAATGCGTCACCGTTTAAGCAATCGCAAACTTAATCGTACCACCAGCCATCGTTTGGCCATGTTGCGGAATATGTCCAATTCATTGCTGCGCCATGAGGCAATCAAGACCACGCTGCCAAAGGCCAAGGAATTGCGTCGGGTGGTGGAACCCCTGATCACTTTGGGCAAGGAACCTACATTGGCCAATCACCGTCTCGCTTTTGATCGGTTGCGGGATCGCGAAATGGTCATGAAACTCTTCAATGAATTGGGCCCCCGTTACAAGACACGACCAGGGGGGTATGTCCGGATTCTCAAGTTCGGATTTCGCCAGGGGGATAATGCACCCATGGCCTTTGTGGAGTTGGTAGATCGTCCTGACGTTGAAGTGATCGAGGAAGATGGCGAATAATAACCCGTATCTGTTCGATATCTATCGTAATAAAAAGCCTGCATACGCAGGCTTTTTATTACTCAACTAACGATGCAATTGAGTTAGGGAATTCTGAAATTCATCTATGGGTACGGGTTTGCCAAACAGATATCCCTGATGCGCATGACAGCCGTTGCGTTCAAGAAATTCGCGCTGCTGTTCCGTTTCCACGCCTTCGGCAATCACCTTCAGTCCGAGGTTTTCGGCCATTCCGATGATGGTCCGAACGATTGCCGCATCGTTTGGATCGGTGGCGATGTCGCGTACGAAACTCTGGTCGATCTTGATCTGGTCCAGCGGCAGGCGTTTGAGATAGGACAAGGAGGATTGTCCAGTGCCGAAGTCATCCAGCGAAAAACGGATTCCAATGCTGCGCAGTGCCTGCATTTTGCCGATGCTGTCGTCAATGTCGTTGAGCACCAAGGATTCGGTCAGTTCGAGTTCAAGCCCTAGTTTGAGAGGATTGACGCCGGTGTCTTTCAGAACTTCCAGCACCTGTTCGACAAAATTTGGCTGACTGAACTGCCGTGCACTGACGTTGACGGCAATCCGTAAATGACGGGTCAGCGGGTCGACTTGCCACGCTTTGAGTTGCACGCAAGCCATATGCAGCACCCAGGCACCAATGGGCACAATAAGGCCGGTTTCTTCGGCAAGAGGAATGAATTCCATAGGTGAAATCAGCCCCCGCACAGGATGCTGCCAGCGTAGCAGTACCTCGGAGCCCACCACACCTCGCTCATTAACCTGTATCTGATGGTAAAGCCTGAGTTGCTGGAGCGGCAGGGCCTGGCGCAGATCTTCCATCAAGGCGGTGCGCTCCTCCAGTTCGATTTGCATGGCGGGATCGAAGAAGCGCAGGGTGTTGCGGCCCGATGCCTTGGCCTGGTACATCGCGGTATCGGCATGCCTGAGCAGGTCATCCATGCCCGTATCATTGCCGTGAAACAAGTTGATTCCAATGCTGGATGAACAGTGATAATCAACTCCCTGAAGACTGAAAGAGTGGTTGATGGCTTTGAGAACTTTCTCCCCGACATCTTGGGCAGCCGCCGCCGCTTGCTGGGTATCTTCGCTGAGATTCTCGAGCATGATAATGAATTCGTCGCCGCCTATGCGGGCTACGGTATCGCCACTGCGTACACAATCTCGTAGACACTTGGCGACTTCGATCAACAGCAGGTCGCCGATGTCGTGACCGCGGGTATCGTTGAGTACCTTGAAATTGTCCAGATCGAGAAACAGCAGCGCCCCCTTGCACTGACTGCGAACGCTGGAAGTCATGGCCTGCTGCAAACGGTCATGCAATAATCGTCGGTTGGGCAATCCGGTGAGCGGGTCATAAAAAGCAAGTTGGTGTATTTTTTCATCGGCTTCCTTGCGCAGAGTGATGTCAGAAAATACGCCGACATAATTCGTCACCCGTCCATCCCCATCAAGCACGGCAGTGATGGTTAGCCATTCCGGGTAAATCTCTCCATTCTTGCGTCGGTTCCAGAGTTCTCCCTGCCAGTATTTGTCGCGGTTGAGGGTTTCCCACATGGCTTGGTAAAACGCTGCATCCTGTCGTCCGGATTTGAGTATGGCGGGGGTCCTGCCTAACGCCTCCATGGCGCTATAGCCGGTCAATCGAGTGAAAGCGCAATTGACTCGAAGGATATGTTGATCCCGGTCGGTAATCACGATGCCTTCCTGCGTCTCAAAGGCCGTGGCGGCAATTCTCAGTTCCTGGTCGACCACCTTGCGTGCGTGGACTTCCTGTTCCGCCAACAGCGTCAACCGGACGGCCGGAGCAAGCCGGGCCAGTCGGTCTTTTAGTACATAATCCTTGGCGCCCGCATGGATCAACTCCACTGCCTCAACATCAGTAAGAGCGCCGGTGACCATGATCACCGGTACTTCAGGGTGGGTGCGCTGCACGATCTCCAGTGCAACCAAGCCGTTGAAGTCGGGCAGATTGTAATCTGAAAGGATGATGTCCGGATGGAATTCTTCGAGCGCACGGGTGAATGCATCACGCGTTGTCACGCGTATGGAAGTGAAGGCGATACCGGCCCTGCGCAGTTCACGCACGATCAATTCCGCATCGGTTGCTGTGTCTTCCAGCATCAAGACACGCAACTCCCGATTTATGATCGCATGCATGTTTACTTCGCTACAATCGGCGGGTGGTTCACCAGCAGCCAGTAAAGTCCCAACTCCGACACCATTTTGGCAAACTCATCGAACTCCACCGGTTTGCTGATATAACTGTTGACGCCAAGCTGATAACTCTCCGCCACATCCCTGTCCTCCTTGGAAGAGGTCAGTACCACTACCGGAATGCTCCTGGTGCGTTCATCGTTCTTGACTCGGCGAAGTACCCCCATGCCATCCACCTTGGGCAGACGCAAGTCCAGCAGGATGACTTTGGGGCTGTTCGTTACCTGACGCCCGCTATAGGACCCGGTGGCGAAGAGGAAATCCAGCGCCTCAGCACCATCCTTGACCCATACCAGTTTGTTGGCGAGATTGTTCTTCTTCAGTGCACGAATGATCAATTCAGCATCGGTTGGATTGTCTTCCACCAACAAAATTTCCACTTCCACCATCGTATTACTCATGCTCTTTTTCCTTTGTCGGAAAAGTAAAATAAATTGTCGCGCCTTCGTTGACTTTGCCTTCTGCCCACACCCGTCCGCCATGGCGGCTGACAATGCGCTTCACAATGGCAAGCCCGATGCCTGTCCCATCGAATTCAGTCACCCCGTGCAAGCGCTGAAATACGCCAAACAACTTGTCAACATATTGCATGTCAAAGCCGGCGCCATTATCCCTCACATAATAAACGGTTTCATCCCCCTGGACAGAACCCCCTACTTTAATTCTGATGGTTTCCCTGGCGCTACTGAACTTGAGGGAATTAGACAGCAGGTTGACGAAGACTTGACGCATCATGGCGCGGTCACCCATCATGGAGGGCAGATGCTCGATCTCCACCAGCACTTCTTGTCCAACTGTGGCTGACCACAACTCTTCAAAAACTTCATGGGCCAACCGCTCCATGTCAACCTCGGAAAAATTTATTTCCACCCGTCCCGCCCGGGAGAATTTCAGGATATCGTCAATCAGTTGTCCCATCCGGCTGGTATTGTCTCGCACCACATTGAGCAAACGACGGCCTTCATCATCCAGCTTGCTGGTGTAATCATCCAGCAGGATACGGGAAAACCCATCAATGGCGCGCAGTGGTGTGCGCAGGTCGTGGGAAACCGAATAGGAAAAGGCCTCCAACTCCTTGTTGGCGGCTTCGAGTTGCGCAGTCCGCTCTGCTACGCGAATTTCCAGGTCATCCTTGAGCGCACAAAGTTCGGCTTCTGATCGCTTGCGCTCCGTAATATCGCGTCCGATGACCACCAACTCCTTGCGTTCCCCCTCCTTGCTGAATAGCGGTACCTTGCGCGTTTCTATGACATATCGGCCACCATCCACCACGAAATTTTCTTCGCCCACCAGCAGGCATCCAGCTTGCCATGCTTTTTCATCCCCCACCAGACATCCTTCGTGCGCAGTACGGAATGCCGGTTGCAGATCCGCCAACTCCATTTCGGTTTTGCCTTGCCAGGGAAGGCCGTGCAATTGAAACATCTGCTTGGCCGAATCATTGATAACCAGCCAGCGTCCATCGCCATCTTTCAGAAAAATTGCATCGGGGATGGCTTCGATCAACGCGGTCAGTTGCCTTTCGGCCAACTCAAGTTGTTGCTGCTGGTTCTTGAGGGCGGCTATCCGTCCAATGACGAGGAACAAAAAGAGTTGCAAGGCGACCTGCCCGCCGATAAGCCATGCCAACAGAGAATTCAGATGCCTGAAATTTTCTGACAAATCGATTCTGAGATCGGAGGCTCCGTTGAAGGATGCCGGCGCGACATGATGGCAAGACAGGCAATCGGTGCCGTGAAAACTGTGGCTTGTAATATACGGCGTGATCGCGCGCAGCATGGGCTTGCCATTCACCAGTTCGATCGAAATATGGGGAATTGATTTTCCGGCGCTGATGGATCTCTCGATTGTTTGTTTCACCAACGGGTCGTCCAGATGTTCTTCCGGCAATCCGGGGCCAAATTGCCGGACTACCTGATTGGTTCGAACCAGACGTAATGAAGCCAACTGCTGCCCTTCGATGATTTTTTTGATCATCAACTGCCGGTCGACCGAATTGGAAATTGCTCCAGTCACCATCAACAGGTTGGCGTCGTCTATGACCTGCATGGCCACCCCTTCTGCGCGCTGTGTCTGGCTGGAAATTATGTTCGATTTTACCTGTTGGTAGATGAAAAATGTCGTCACAGAGAGTAATGCAATCAGCAAGGGCTGGATCTGAAGGTGAATCTTGTTTTTCAGCGAGAGGCCATCGAACCATTTGCGAATCAAAAACCATGGGGGTGTGGATTTTACCCACCCGGTTTCCCTGATTGGCATGTTGTACTCCTTTAAAGACGACGCTCACGCTGAACGCACAACAGGATAAACCCGGCAGGTTGTTCCTGTAATGCAACAGATCAAATTTCACCCGGTTTTTTGCGTAATGCAATACATCTCGGTGAGAATTTATGGCGATATCCCTGCTCTCAGTACTATTCGCGGGCCGGATCAATAGTTGCCATGCGTCGGCATAGATCGAGATCGACCCAGCCCGCAGGGGGTAGAGCACCCTGGTACAGGGCATAGGGCTGATGCGGTTCCCCCAGGTCGGACAGTACGGCCCCTGCGCCGGAAAAGTCCTGCCCCTGGGTATATTCGTTGATTGTCACGAGGGTAGTCAGTCCCGCAGCGCAGGCTGAACGCAAACCATTCTCTGAATCCTCGAAGGCCAGAGCCTCCTGTGCCGAGATACCCAGTGCATCCAATGTCCACAGATAAATATCCGGGGCAGGTTTTTTGGCGGAAACGATATCTCCGGCCGCAATGACTTTAAACCAACCGGGGCTTTCCGGTCCCAACGCAGTGGAAAGAAGTGAGGCAACATTCTCCGGCGTGGTGGTGGTGGCAATGGCCAGGGTCAAACCCGCCTGACGGGCCTCGTGGAGCAGTCGTCGGACACCGGGACGCAGGGGGATTGCGCCTTTTTCAAGCAAAGCCAGATAGTGACGGGTTTTGGATTGATGCAACTGAAGGACCAACTCATCAAAATGTATGTCTGAAAGTTGTTCGGGGTGATAGTGGGCAACATAATGGCGAATCCGTTCTTTTCCTCCAGTGACCGCCAACAGTTCTCCATACAAAGGAACCGTCCACTCCCAGTCCAGACCGAATTCCTGGAAAGCCAGATTAAAGGAGGGCCGATGCCCATCCCGTTCTGTATCCGCCAAGGTTCCATCCACATCAAAAATCAGTGTATTCAAACTCATCATTTATTCTCGATCACTTAATGGCACAGAAATTTCTTGAAGAAAAAAACGAAAATGTACTGTATCTGGACTGGTCTCATTTACGCTACGAGCAGGACGAGGGAACCCGAGACAATCAGGGTAATCCCCAACATTCCATGCCAATTCAAGCGTTCGCCCAGAAGCAGAACCCCAAGGAGCAGGGCGAAGACGACGCTCAATTTGTCCAGGGGAGCCACCCCGGAAAGGGGCCCCAATTGTAGGGCACGGTAATAACAGAGCCAGGATAGACCGGTGGCAATGCCCGAGAGGATCAGAAAGGTCCAGGTATGGAGCGAGAGGGTGGAAAAACGTTGCCACTCATGGCGCAAGGAGAGAATCCCGGCCGTGAGCGCCAGAATGATCAGGGTACGGATAAAGGTGGCAAAATTCGAAGGGATACCCGCTACCCCCAACTTTCCGAAGAGGGCGGTCAATCCGGCAAAGAAGGCCGAGCCGAGGGCAAACAGTGCCCAGGCAGGAATGGCTTTCATGGCAGGGTGCCGTATTCCGCTGGCATTGTGACGTACAGGAGGGGAAGGTTGGCTTCCCTGACGATACCCAGTAACTGCTCGGATTGTTCCGTACTGACGATGAATACCACTTCCACGGGCAAGTCATTGGCCAGTTCAAAGAAGTGATCTTCATGCAGAACGCCATGGCGTCCGTATCCTGCAATGGACTTGAAGACGGATCCCCCTTGAATGCCCAGGGAACGGGCTTGCTCCAGCAACCATTCATAGGCAAGGATGTGATGGTGGTGGCGGTTTTCATGCAGGTAGAATTTTAGATAGGTGCCCTTCATGGCAAGGAAACTCCAAAGTGGTTGGATCAGGCTTTACCAAAGGACTTGAGCAAGCCATAACTGGCCATGCCAAGCACCGTCATCAACAATGAGCCTCCGAGGTGCACGACAATGTGAGTCAAGGCCCAGAGGTATTGGGTGCGAGAAAACAGGGTCACGGATTCAGCAGAAAAAGTCGAGAAAGTGGTCAACCCACCCATGAATCCCGTGATGATGAATAGTCGGGCCTCGGGGGGGAGGCCCGCATGATCAGTAAAATAGGCAACCGCCAATCCCACCAGATACCCGCCTATCAGATTGGCTGCCAGGGTTCCCAAGGGCATGGTCGGGATCAAGGGATTGAGCAGAATACCCAACCACCAGCGCAACCAAGCGCCCAGGGCAGCACCCACGCCTACCGAAAGAAATCCGTAACCTCCCATCTTTACTTTTGCCCGCCCTTCAGGTTTTTATCACGGTTATATCCTACCACAGGATAGAGATAGGGAAGTTCGGGTGCTTATTCCGGGTTTCTGGAAGGAGAAAGATGGGGCCGAAGGTATTTTCCGGTCATGCTGTGTGGATTCTGCGCCACCATTTCCGGGGTGCCCTGAGCAACGATTTTCCCGCCTCCATTCCCTCCCTCGGGGCCCATATCGATGATCCAGTCGGCAGTTTTGATGACGTCCAGATTATGTTCGATGACAATGACCGTATTGCTCTGGTCGCGCAGGCGATGGAGAACTTTGAGGAGGAGTTCGATGTCGTGAAAGTGCAGTCCGGTGGTGGGTTCGTCCAGAATGTAGAGCGTGCGCCCTGTATCCCGCTTGGACAGTTCAAGAGACAGTTTGACACGTTGAGCTTCGCCGCCGGAAAGAGTGGTTGCGGCCTGGCCCAGAGTGATGTAACCCAATCCCACATCCAGAAGAGTCTTTAATTTGCGCGCCAGGACAGGAACGGCGTTAAAGAATTCATGGGCCTTTTCCACGGTCAGTCCCAATATCTGGTGAATATTCAGTCCCCGATAGTGGATGTCGAGGGTTTCGCGGTTATAACGTTTGCCATGGCAGATATCACAGGGCACGAAAATATCGGGCAGAAAATGCATTTCCACCTTGATCAACCCATCCCCCTGACAGGCTTCGCACCGTCCTCCCTTGACGTTGAAAGAAAATCTTCCCGGTCCATAGCCCCGTTCCCGGGCTTGAGGCAATTCGGCAAATAATTCGCGGATGGGCGTAAATAGTCCGGTATAAGTGGCAGGATTGGAGCGAGGAGTGCGACCGATGGGGCTTTGATCTACGTTGATGACCTTGTCAAAAAAATCGAGTCCGATGATTTCATCATGGGGCGCCGGGTCCTGAGCGCTGCCATAGAAGTGACGGGCCGCTGCGGCCTGCAGGGTATCGTTGATGAGCGTGGATTTGCCCGACCCTGAGACCCCGGTAATGCAGATCAGCAGACCGATGGGCAGATGCACGGTCACCTCTTGCAGATTATTTCCCCGGGCGCCGCATAGGGTCAATTGACGCGCTGGGTCAGGGGTATGGCGCTGAGCCGGCATGGGGATGGTGCGTTGTCCAGAAAGATACTGACCCGTCAAGGAATCCGGATGCTTGAGGATATCCGCAGGAGGACCGGCAACAATAACGTATCCGCCATATTCCCCCGCTCCGGGTCCCATGTCCACTACAAAATCCGCACTACGGATGGCATCTTCGTCGTGCTCTACTACCAGAACAGAATTCCCGAGATCCCGCAGTCGCTGCAAGGTTTCCAGAAGGCGCTGGTTATCCCGTTGATGCAGTCCGATGGAGGGTTCATCCAGGACATACATGACGCCCGTCAGTCCGGATCCGATCTGGGAGGCCAGACGGATCCGCTGAGCCTCACCCCCGGACAGGGTGTCGGCAGATCGGTCGAGTTGCAGATACTCCAGGCCGACATTGTTGAGAAACTGGAGGCGTGCAATGATTTCCTTGAGAATTTTTTCAGCGATGGCCTGTTTTTGCCCAGTCAGTTGCATGTCTTGGAATACGGCTTCAGCCTGTTTGAGGGGCAGGGCACTGAGCGCTTGCAGAGTATGTCCGGCGACCCGTACAAAACGGGCTTCACGCCGTAGACGCGCTCCCTGGCACTGAGGACATGGTTTTTGAGCGCGCAGACGCGCCAGTTCTTCGCGTACCAAGGTGGAGTCGGTTTCCCGGTAGCGCCGTTCGAGACTGGGAATGATGCCTTCGAAGGGGGAGGCACGTTGGGTTTGAACACCGCGCACGCCCAGGGAATGGAAGGTGATTTTCTCTTTGCCTGAGCCATACAGGAGCATTTCCTGAAGGGGGGGACTCAGGGTTTCATAAGCCTGTTCGAGGTCGAAATCGTAGTGGGCAGCCAGATCGCAAAGCATCTGAAAGTAGAATTGATTGCGCCGGTCCCATCCCTTGATGGCCCCTGCGGCCAGGCTCAGGGCGGGAAAGGCGACGACCCGTTTGGGATCAAAAAAACTCACCGAACCCAATCCATCGCAATGAGGGCAAGCACCCATGGGATTGTTGAAGGAAAACAGACGGGGTTCCAGTTCCGCCAGTCCGGCATTACAGACGGGACAGGCAAAACGAGAGGAAAAGGTGAGGGTGGCCGCACTGTCCATGTCCACCACCAGGGCCCGACCATCGGCATGACGCAGGGCTGTTTCAAAGGATTCGGCCAGGCGTTGACGTGCATCCGGGCGGACCTTGAGACGGTCTACGACAATGTCCAGACTGTGCTTGCGGTTTTTGTCGAGGGTAGGAAGCGCATCGATATCCAGAATTTCACCGTCCACACGCAGGCGTACAAATCCCTGAGCGCGCAGTTCATCGATGAGTTCTGTCTGCTGTCCCTTGCGTTCAGTCACCAGAGGCGCGAGGATCATGATTTTGGCGTCCAGGGGAAGCGCCAGTACGGCATCCACCATCTGGGATACGGTCTGGGCGGCCAGGGGTAAATCATGGTCGGGGCAATGAGGTTCGCCTACTCGAGCGAAGAGCAAACGTAAATAATCATGGATTTCGGTTACCGTTCCCACCGTGGAACGTGGGTTATGGCTGGTGGCCTTCTGTTCGATGGCAATGGCTGGTGAAAGCCCTTCGATCAGGTCCACATCGGGTTTTTCCATCATCTGCAGAAACTGGCGCGCATAGGCCGAGAGGGACTCGACATAGCGGCGCTGGCCTTCTGCATAGAGCGTGTCGAAAGCCAGCGACGATTTGCCGGAGCCCGAAAGACCCGTGATGACCACCAACTGATGCTTGGGCAGGTCGAGGTCGATGTTCTTGAGGTTGTGGGTGCGAGCACCCCGGATACGTAGCAGGTCTTGTGTCACAGTGGGCAGGTTCGATGATGAAAGGAAAGGAGGTGCACCCCTTGGGGGCACGGAGCAAGGAGAATCAGTGAGTCAGTACGCGAAATGCTAATATACGCGAAGTTTTCCTTTTTTTCAGATAACCTGCCATGAGAAAGAAATCTAGTATGACGCCTATGGAAAGGCGAGCCAGTCTGAGTTTGGCCAGTATTTACGGCCTTCGGATGTTGGGCATGTTCATTATTCTGCCGGTTTTTGCGCTGTATGCCGTTCAGTTACCGGGGGGGGCGAATAAAACCCTGGTGGGGTTGGCTCTGGGTATCTATGGATTGACGCAGGCTGTGCTTCAGATCCCGTTGGGCTGGTTATCTGACCGGATCGGACGTAAGCCGGTGATTATGGGAGGATTATTGGTGTTTGCGTTGGGTAGTTTCGTGGCGGCCAGTGCCCATACCCTAGAGGGCATAACCGTGGGACGGGCCATTCAGGGGGCGGGTGCCATTGCGGCAGCCTTGATCGCTTTGACGGCAGATTTGACGAGCCCGGAAAACCGTACGACGGCCATGGCCATGATCGGGGTGACCATCGGACTTGCCTTCACGGCCTCCATGGCGCTTTCGCCCATGCTCTATCCATTGATAGGAGTTCCGGGGTTGTTTGTTTTGACTGGGGTGCTGGCCCTTACAGCCATTGCGGTGACTCGATGGATCGTACCCAATCCGCCGAACCTGGTGGCGATGGATCGGGTCTCCTTTGGAGCCGTATTGTCGAATATGGAATTGTTGCGTTTGAATCTGGGTATTTTTGTCCTCCATGCTTCCCTGATGGCGACCTTTATAGTGGTGCCTGCGGCTTTGGTGAAGGGGGGGTTGGCTCAGGCGGATCATTGGAAATTCTACATGCCGGTCATGATTGCCTCCTTCATCCTGATGGTTCCCCCCGTGGCCTTTGCCCATGGTAAGTGGCGCAAGCAGGTGTTTCTGGGGGGGGTCGTGGTGGTTCTGCTGTCCCATTTTCTGATGCATTTTGCGCTGGGACAAGTGTGGGGTACGGCGATTGCTCTGACCGTCTTTTTTACCGGATTTAATGTGCTGGAGGCCAGTTTGCCCTCGCTGGTAACGCTGGTGGCTCCTCCCAATGCAAAGGGCACGGCCACTGGGGTCTACAGTACGATTCAATTTCTTGGCACTTTTAGCGGTGCAACCTTGGCCGGTATGCTGACTCAGCATTTTGGCTCGGAAGTGGTTCCCTTCTTTACGGCAGGCCTCACCTTTCTCTGGCTGGTGGTGGCTTGGCCCATGAACGTTAACAAGCCAGTGGTACCCTGAACGGAGGAGTTTTTGATGGCATCGGTCAATAAAGTGATTTTGGTAGGAAATTTGGGGCGCGATCCAGAGGTTCGTTACATGCCCGATGGCAGCGCCATTGCCAACATCAGTGTGGCTACGACGGATACCTGGAAAGATAAAGCCGGTACCAAGCAGGAAAAGACCGAGTGGCATCGCGTGTCTTTCTTCGGAAAAACGGCTGAAATTGTGGCTCAATACCTGAAGAAAGGCAGTCAGGTTTATCTGGAAGGGCGTATTCAGACGCGTAAATGGCAGGACAAGGAAACCGGGCAGGACCGCTTTTCCACGGAAATCGTGGGCGACCGCATGCAAATGTTGGGCGGACGCGCGGGTGCCGGGGGTGATGTGGACTTCCCATCGCAGGATTCCGGCGGTGAGGGAGGCTTTGGAGGGCAGGGCTCTGCTGCAGGAAAGCCCGGAGGGAAAGGAGGTACGAATGTCGGCGGGTTTGATAACTTCCCGGATGACGTTCCTTTCTAGGGACTGTGGCACCCATGGCTCAAGGTTGGAGGGATCATTAAAGCACGGGCAGCCTTCAGCGCATCTTCGAAGGCAGGGCGGCGATAATCCCAGACCGGATCTTCGGGCGGGGAGTGCAGCACCATGGTGGCGTTGGCCTCAAACAGCAGAACCTTTCCCTCGGGGTCGAGGGTGAAGTCCATACCCGCATAGTCCAGTCCCAGACGGGCTTGAAGGGTTTCCAGGGCGCCGACTGCTGTGCTGCCCAGGAAAGTTCGGTAATCTGCCAGAAAGGCCTGCTCTTCTTCCCTGAAGTCCGGGCGGGTACTCATTTCTGCGCTGAAGTAGTGCACTTTCCAGTGCGAAGAGAGGGCCAGATGGATGGGGTACAGGTTTCCACCCAGGGTCATGACTCTGAATTTTCGGTAAAGCCCATCCTGTCCCCGGCTGGGCAGGCATTCCAGTGCCAACAGAGTGGTACCGGGCAAGCGTTCCAGCAGGGCAGGCAGGTCGTCGGCGCATTGGACCCGTTCGAAATACTGGCCGCCATGAAAACCTGGCGCTCTCAGCAGGAGGGGGAAGGCATAACTGCGAGCCGCCAGCCAGTGTTCCAGAAGACCCGCGGTTTCCTGAGGGGAAGCATGAGCCGGGCGTTGGAAACATTCCGTGCGGGCACTGCTCAGATGAGGGATTCCTGCGCATAACTGACCCAGTGCGGTCCGTGCAGTGGCGCGAACCCGTTGCGGATCGTTGCGTGCCGGGATCTGCGGCGCACGCAGTTGCCAACGTGGGAGGACACGGGTCAAAGCCTCCGGACAGCGATCGGCATCGCCCACGGCATTGAAGAGGAGATCGTGGGGAGGGAGAGACTCATTTTCCGGAAAAAATTCCAGGGCCAGGATTCGGGTATGGTGGCGCTGGCGGTCCAACAACGGTTGCCAGGGAATATTGCCATCGGCGGCAGAGGCCAGGATCAGCACCGTGGGCAACGCATTTCCCCGCCCCGGCAGAAAAATTTCCGGTTTTTGAGCATAGCCCAACTGACGATGTGTGGCCGCTTTGTTTTCCTGTCCCAAGCGACTGGCGCTGGTGGCCAGGCCTCTATGGGATTCAAGGGATTGTGGGTTTTCCGATAAAACCTGTTCGAACAATTGGGCGGCTTTTTCATTTTCCTGTTGGTTCAGGGCCACTTGAGCCAGATTGAGCAAAGCACCGGAATGCAGGGGATCGATGGCCAGTGCGGCAGTGAAGGCCGTCTTTGCCGCTTCGAGATGGTCGGTTTCCACCAGGCCCGTGCCCAGATTGACCCAGGCTCCGAGGTGATGGGAGTCGAGGGCTAGAACGGCCAGATACTGAACGCGGGCCAGGAGAAGTGATTCCCGAGTTCCCGGTCGGGCCAGAAAATTAGCCCAGTTGAAGCGCAAGTCCGGGCTGTTGGGTGCCAGTTGAATCGCCGCTTCGTGGTGCTGGCGTGCTTCGTTTTCCTGCCCTAAGCGTTCCTCGGCCAATGCCAGGTTGGCCAGTACCAGAGGATGAGGGTGCTGCGTCTCCAGGGTACGGAGAGCCTGATGGGCAAGAGGCCACAGGCCCGACTGGAGGAAGTCGAGCGCAGTGCGAAACTGAACCTCTTCCTCTTCCGTCAGGGGGCGCATTTAGCGCACTTTGATATGCAGTTCCCGCAATTGCTGCTCAGATACCCCGCTGGGTGCCTGAGTCAGCAGACATTGGGCACGTTGGGTCTTGGGGAAGGCGATGACATCACGGATCTGTTCTGCGCCCGTCATCATGGCCACCAAACGATCAAAGCCAAAGGCGATTCCGCCATGGGGCGGGGCACCGTACTGGAGAGCATCGAGGAGGAAGCCAAATTTGGCCTGGGCTTCTTCAGGGCCAATATTGAGGGCGCTGAAGACTTTGGACTGGATATCGGCGCGGTGAATCCGTACCGACCCTCCGCCGATTTCCCATCCGTTGAGTACCATGTCATAGGCCTGAGCCAAGGCCTGAGAAGGGTCATTGTCGAGAAAGGCTTCGTGACCCTCCCGGGGGGCTGTGAAGGGGTGATGCAAGGCAACCCAGCGTTGACTGTCATCGTCAAATTCAAACATGGGAAAGTCTACGACCCACAGAGGCTTCCAGCCGCCCGTGGAGAACCCGCGTTCATGTCCCAATTTGACGCGCAGGGCACCCAGCGCATCGTTCACCACCTTGGCGCGGTCGGCCCCAAAGAAGATCAGGTCATCATTTTTCGCGCCCGTGCGTTCCAGGATCAGGCGCAGGGTGGCTTCATTCAGAAACTTGACGATTGGAGATTGCAGGCCCTGATCGTTGGGTTGGGTGCAGTCATTGACTTTGATGTAGGCCAGCCCCTTTGCCCCATAAATCTTGACAAAGGTGGTGTAGTCATCGATTTCCTTGCGCGTCAGGGAACCGCCTCCGGGAATGCGCAAGGCAGCGACCCGTCCATCCCCAAGATCGGCAGCAGCGCGGAATACCTTGAAATCCACCTGTTTCATGGCATCGGTCAACTCGGTGAATTCGAGAGGGATGCGCAGGTCAGGCTTGTCCGAGCCATAACGGTGCATGGCTTCGGCCCAGGTCAGGCGAGGAAAGGGGGTGCCCAGATCCGCTTGGATGTTGGTTTGAAAAAGGTGACGAGCCAATCCTTCCATCATCTCCATGATTTCAGGTGCGGAAAGGAAGGAAGTTTCGATATCGATCTGGGTGAATTCCGGTTGACGATCAGCCCGCAGATCTTCATCACGAAAACATTTGGTAATCTGATAATAACGGTCGAAACCGGATACCATCAGCAGTTGTTTGAACAGTTGGGGTGATTGGGGCAAGGCATAGAATTCGCCATGATGAACGCGACTCGGTACCAGATAATCGCGCGCGCCTTCCGGGGTGGACTTGGTCAGCATGGGGGTTTCGATGTCGATGAATCCCAGATCGTCCAGATAACGGCGCACAGCCATGGCGACCCGATAGCGCAACTGGAAATTCTGTTGCATCACCGGGCGGCGCAGGTCAAGGTAGCGGTATTCGAGGCGCACCTGTTCGGACAGGTGGTCATCATCCAGCATGAAGGGGGGGGTGAGCGAGGGATTCAGGACCTCCAGTTGGTGGGCCACGACCTCGATTTCTCCACTCTTCAAATGCTCATTGCGTGTGCCTTCCGGACGCAGTCGGACCTGCCCGGATACCTTCAGGACAAATTCGTTACGGATGCCTTCTGCGCTGGCGAAGGTGGCAGCATCCTCCGGGTTGGCAACGATCTGAACCAGCCCCGCGCGGTCCCGCAGATCGATGAAGATGACCCCTCCATGATCGCGGCGGCGGTGGGCCCAGCCAAACAGGGTGACGGTATGATCCAGATAACGGCGGTCAATCAGACCGCAATAGTCAGTACGCATGAACAGAGGGTCTCAAGTGATGGAACAGGACAAACGACAGCATTATATCTTCTTCGGAGGGTGCTTTTGACGGGGTTCCACGACTCCCATGGAAATGATATGTTTGAGCGCATCGTCCACTGAAATATCCAACTCGATGACTTCCCGACAAGGGACCATGAGAAAAAAGCCGGAAGTTGGATTGGGTGTGGTGGGTACATACACGTTCAGGTGCGGTTCGCCCAGATGAGTTGCCACCAGTCCCTGCGGAATTCCGGTTTGAAAGGCCAGGGTCCAACAGTCGGCATGGGGGTAGCGGATGAGCAAGACTTGGCGAAAAGCTTGTCCGGAACTGGAAAAAAGGGTGTCGCTGACCTGTTTGACGCTGCTGTAGATACTATTGACGACGGGGATTTTATCGAGCAGACGTTCAACCAGTGTCAACAGGCGCTGTCCAAGGAAATTAGCCGCCACGGCACCCGTCAGGAGCACGATACACAGGGTGAGAAGCACGCCCAACCCAGGAATGTTCATGCCAAACAAGGCCTCGGGACGCAAGTTCGGAGGCAGCAGGAAGAGGGTCTGATCAAGGGTAGTAACGATGACTCGCAAAACCCACAGGGTAATGACCACCGGGATCAGGACCACGATCCCGGTAATGAAATAGCGCTTCATCCGCAAGCCGGGCAGGGGCCGTTGGCACAGGGCGGCGGGGCGGTTTCGGTGCTGGGCGCCGAACTTTCTGCAGCACTGCTTCCCTTGAAATCCGTGGCATACCAGCCACTCCCCTTCAACTGAAAACCAGCCGCCGTCAACTTTTTGGACAGGGTGGCCTGACCACAGGCAGGGCATTGGGAGGGGGCAGGATCGGAAATTTTTTGCAGAACTTCGATTTCCTTGCCACAATTCGTGCAACGATAATCGTAAAGGGGCATGATGGTATCTCCTTGAAATTCGGGGAATGAACGAAGGGGGTGAAGGTCGTTAGAGAACCGAGCCTCAACCCGCCGTTTCTTCCGTAGGATTCAGAAACAATTATTGGCGATAATAGCATAGGAAGACGGTCACCTGAGTTCGTTACTTCAGTGTTGGGGTGAATGCAAGGAAAATCAAGAGAAACGGGAACCTAACCCGAGTCAGGGGTTCTACGGAGGATGAGTTCTGTGGCACAGGATTCCTGAAAATAACAGACGAGGAGACAGGCAGAATGCGCAAATCGATGGTGAAATGGGGTGGTGCGTGGCTGGGATTGTGGGCGTTGCAAGGAGCCCTGGCCTCCAGTCTTCCACTTGGCGTGACGGAAGTAACCCGCGTGGAAGGGGTGACGGAATACCGTCTGGCCAATGGGTTGCAAGTCTTGCTGGCACCCGACGACAGCAAGCCGACTGCGACGGTCAACGTGACCTATCGGGTGGGTTCGCGCATGGAAAGTTATGGTGAAACCGGCATGGCGCATCTGCTGGAGCACCTCATGTTCAAGGGTACCCCCAAGCACCCCGATATCATGAGTGGTCTGACCAGTCACGGAATGCGTCCCAACGGAACTACCTGGTTTGATCGGACCAACTACTTCGAATCCTTTCCTGCCTCGGAAAACAATCTGGACTGGGCGCTCAAAATGGAAGCAGACCGCATGGTGCATTCCAACGTGGCACGCAAGGATCTCGACAGCGAAATGACAGTGGTCCGGAACGAGATGGAGCGAGGTGAGAATGACCCGGGCGATGTCTTGATGGACAAGATCATGGCAGCGGCTTATCAGTGGCATAACTACGGGAAGTCCACCATCGGTGCGCGAAGCGACGTGGAAAACGTCAATATTGCTCATCTTCAGGCTTTTTATCACAAATATTACCAGCCGGATAATGCCACTCTGGTTGTGGCCGGGCGCTTTGATACAACCCGTACCCTCAAGGAGATCGAGCAAACTTTTGGACAGATTACGCGCCCCAAGCGCGTGCTGGAGCCGACCTATACGCTCGATCCTGCGCAGGATGGCGAGCGGCAGGTGATCCTGCGGCGGGTGGGCGATGTGCAATATGTGGAAGCGGTCTATCACGCAGTGGCGGCGGCCAGTCCCGACAGTCCGGCTTTCGAGGTGTTGGCCCAGGTGCTGGGGGATACGCCCACGGGACGACTGCACAAATCCTTGGTGGAAACCGGGTTGGCGACGAGTATCGGCGCGGACTATTTCAATCTGGCAGAACCCGGAGTCCTGTTCCTGCAGGCTGAAGTGCGTAAGGATCAGAAGTTGGATGACGTGCGCGATGCTTTCTTGGCGACCGTGGAGAAAATCAAGGAACAACCCATCACGGCTCAGGAGGTGGAACGGGCCGAAGCCAACCTGCGCAACAGTATCGATACCACCTTCAATGACCCTGAAAGGTTCGGCATTGCCTTGTCCACGGCCATTGCCAATGGGGACTGGCGACTCTTCTTCCTGACCCGTGACCGCCTGGCCAAGGTGACTCCGGCGGATGTGCAACGGGTGGCCATAGCCTATCTCATTCCCAGCAATCGTACGCTCGGGTTGTTCATTCCGACTGCCAATCCCCTGCGTGCCCCTGCGCCTCAACGAGTGGATGCCGAAGCCCAGTTGCAAGGTTACCATGGCAGTCCTGATTACCAGGCGGGAGAGGCTTTTGACGTGTCTCCGGCCAATATTCAGAAACGAACCCAATGGGTGACGATGCCCGATGGATTGAAGGTGGCCTTGCTGTCCAAAAAAACCCGCGGCAACACGGTCCATGCCCGGCTGAGTTTGCATTTTGGGACGGCAGATTCGTTACTGGGCAAGGAGCAGGTGGGGGATTTTGTGGCGGGTTTGATGGATCGGGGGGCGGATGGCATGAGTCGTTCCGAAATCCAGGATAAATTCACGGCGCTCAAGGCGCAGGTGGCTTTTTCCGGATCAGCCACGGGCCTGACGGTGATGATCCAGACGGTCAAGGAGAACCTGCCCGCCACCCTAGATCTGGTGACACGCATTTTGCGCAACCCCACCTTTCCCGAGAGTGAATTCAAGCAATGGCGCGAGGCCAGTCTGGCGGATGTGGAAGAAAGCCGAAGCGATCCTCAGGCCATGGCTTCCAATTTGCTGCACCGTTATTTCAATCGTCATCCACGGGGGGATCTGCGCTATACCTCCACGTTTGACGAAACCGCAGAAGACATCAAGGCAGTCACGCAGAATCAGATCGTTCAGTTTTATCGGCGCTTCTATGGGGCATCCCATGGGGAACTGGCCGTGGTGGGGGATTTCAGCCCAGTGCCCGTGCGTGCTGCGCTCGAGCAGGGGTTGGGTCAGTGGGCAACTGCAGAACCCTATGCCGTCGTGTTGGATGATTATCAGGCGTTTCCCGGGAAAACCCTGCAGCAGGACGTGACGGACAAGGCCAATGCCGTTTTTCTGGCATGGCAACCCTTGCCGATCAAGGATGATGACCCCCAAGCGCAGGCCCTGACTCTGGGTAACTATGTGCTGGGCGAAGGATTCCTGAATTCCCGTCTGGCGACCCGTATCCGCCAGAAGGAAGGATTGAGTTATGGAGTGGGCTCTTTCCTGCGCCTCAACGATCAGGTACCCAATAGTGCCTTCGGCGCTTACGCCATTTATGCACCGCAAAACCGGGTGCGTCTGGTCAAGGCGTTTGACGAAGTGATTGCCCAGGTGCTGGGGCAGGGACTGACCCCGGCAGAAATAGAGGCAGGCAAAGCGGCCCTGATGCAGTCACGGAAATTGGCGCGAGCGCAGGATGGTTCTCTGGCTGCCCAACTTGATAAACTGATGTTTGACCAGCGCGATGCAACTTTTCTGGCGCAACAGGATGATCAGGTCATGGCGGCCGATTCCTCCAGTGTCAATGAAGCGCTCAAGAAGTATCTGGACCCCGCTCGCTTTGTGACGGTCTATGTTGGAGATTTTTCGGCAAAAAAACCGTGACCCATAAAATCCCTGAATCCGTGCTGGTGGTGGTCTATACGCCAGCCGGGTATGTTCTGTTGATCGAACGGGCGGATGCCCCAGGGTATTGGCAGTCGGTAACGGGCAGTCGCAATACTCTGGAAGAGTCGTTGTGGGAGACGGCGCGGCGTGAAGTGGCAGAGGAAACAGGGCTTTGTGCAACCCCAGATACCTTGAAAGACTGGAAGGAAGCACGGGTTTACGAAATCTACCCCCGTTGGCGGCACCGCTATGCTCCAGGAGTGATTCAGAATACCGAACACCGTTTCGGTCTGGTGGTGCCGGAACCGCTATCTGTGACACTGTGTCCCCGTGAACATGTCCGGCAGGTTTGGTTACCCTGGCAGGAAGCGGCCTTGCAATGTTTCTCCTGGACCAATCAGGAAGCATTGCGGGATCTTCCTCAGCACATGCCTGCGCCTGTGAGCGTCGAATAAAGGGCCGGTTCCACCGAAGGTTTGGTAAAGGCATTGACAGAGTGCTTTTGGCGCAATATAATCGGCAGTTCTTTTCATGAAATAGTGAACGCTGTTATGAAAACCTTTTCCGCTAAAGCGCATGAAGTCCAGCGCGACTGGTTTGTGGTAGATGCCACAGACCTGATCCTTGGACGGTTGGCCAGCCAGATTGCCCTGCGTCTGCGTGGCAAGCACAAAGCCATTTATACTCCCCATGTAGACACGGGTGATTTTATCGTCGTGGTCAATGTGGAGAAGATTCGCGTGACCGGCAACAAGGGCGAAGATAAAAAGTATTATCGCCATACGGGCTACCCCGGCGGGATCTACGAAACCAATTTCAACAAGTTGCAGGCGCGTCATCCTGCACGGGTTCTGGAAAAGGCGGTCAAGGGCATGCTTCCCAAGGGTCCCTTGGGCTATGCCATGATCAAGAAAATGAAAGTTTACGCTGGCGCAGAGCATCCCCATGCCGCCCAGCAACCAAAAACCCTGAGCATTTGAGGTCCTGATCATGATTGGTGATTATTACTACGGAACCGGACGACGCAAGAGCGCAGTGGCCCGGGTATTCATGAAATCCGGCTCCGGTCGCTTTGAAATCAACGGCAAAACGCTGGATGAATATTTTTCCCGCGAAACGGGCCGCATGGTGGTCCGTCAGCCTCTGACCCTGACCAACTATCTGAATGGGTTTGATATTCGCATCAACGTGATAGGCGGCGGTGAGTCTGGCCAGGCGGGTGCTGCTCGTCATGGGATTACCCGTGCCCTGATCGATTTCAACCCCGATCTCAAAACCGTCCTCAAGCAAGCAGGTCTGGTGACTCGTGATGCCCGTGAAGTGGAACGAAAGAAGGTCGGTTTGCACAAGGCACGGCGCCGCAAACAATTCAGCAAACGCTAAGGTCTCAGGACCCCACAAAAAAACCGGTGCCCCTCGTCGCACCGGTTTTTTTTCGTGGGGCGTAAGGGGGCTATAATCATCCGGACAAGCCAGGAGAAAATAATGATCAAAGTGGGCATCGTTGGCGGCACGGGGTATACCGGGGTCGAGTTGCTGCGTCTGGTAGCACAGCATCCGGAAATGAAGTTGAGCGTTATTACGTCGCGCAAGGAAGCGGGACAGAAGGTGGCGGATCTGTTTCCCAGCCTGCGTGGTCATGTGGATATGGCTTTTTCTGATCCGGCGCGGGTGACGACCCTGATCGACTGCGAATTGGTGTTCTTTGCCACTCCCAATGGGGTGGCTATGGAACAGGTGCGCGAACTGCTGGAAGCAGGTGTGCGGGTCATCGATTTGGCAGCGGATTTTCGCCTTAAAGATGTGGCAGAGTGGGAGTCCTGGTATGCCCAGACCCATGCTTGTCCGGATCTGCTGGAGGGAGCCGTGTATGGATTGCCGGAAGTCAATCGGGATTCCATTCGCAGTGCCAATCTGGTAGCCAATCCGGGGTGCTACCCGACGGCGGTGCAGCTGGGATTTTTGCCTCTGGTGGAAACTGGGGTAGTGGACCTGAATTACCTGGTTGCCGATGTCAAATCAGGGGCGTCCGGGGCTGGGCGCAAAGCTGAAGTCCCGCTCTTGCTGGCTGAGGTCGGAGATAATTTCAAGGCCTATGGGGTACCGGGGCACCGTCATCTACCTGAAATTCGTCAGGGATTGAGGCTGGGGGCAGGACGTGAGGTGGGGTTGACCTTCGTTCCTCATTTGCTTCCGATGATCCGTGGCATTCACGCTACCCTCTATGCCCGCTTGACCCGGCGGGATGTGGATCTGCAAGCGCTGTTTGAAGCGCGCTATGCCAATGAACCCTTCGTCGATATCCTGCCGCCGGGCAGTCACCCGGAAACCCGTTCGGTGCGGGCCTCCAACCATTGCCGTATCGCAGTGCACCGTCCTCAGGAGGGAGAAATGGTGGTGGTTCTGGTGGTTATCGACAATCTGGTCAAGGGGGCTGCAGGGCAGGCGGTACAGAATGCCAACTTGATGTTTGATTGGCCGGAAACTCTGGGATTGACCCAAGTTCCGATCTTGCCCTGAGGTTTTCGGCAGGGAATTTAAAAACTGCTACAATGGACCCATTCTAACTTGCACCTTTCAGGAGAATGCCATGAATGCCCTCACAGAAATGCCTGCCCCCCTGCTTTTTACCGATAGTGCTGCCAACAAGGTCAAGGCGCTGATCGAAGAGGAAGGCAATCAGGACTTGAAATTGCGTGTGTTTGTCACCGGTGGGGGGTGTTCGGGTTTTCAGTATGGTTTTGCCTTTGAAGATACGGTCAACGAAGACGATACCCAGATGGTCAAGAATGGCGTAACCCTGCTTATCGACCCGGCGAGTTATCAATATTTGGTGGGTGCCGAGATCGACTATAAAGAAGATCTGGAAGGGGCTCAGTTTATCATTCGCAATCCCAATGCCAAAACCACCTGTGGCTGCGGATCTTCTTTTTCCTCATGAAAAATTTTTTTCTCCTGGTCTCTGCCTGGGCAGTGTGGAGTGTGACTGCCTTCGCCTGGAGTTTTGAACCACTGCCCGACGTCCCACCTATTCCTGCGGACAACCCCATGAGCGCCGCCAAGGTTGCCTTGGGGCAGCAGTTGTACTTTGACAAACGACTTTCGGTAGACGGCACCATATCGTGTAATTCCTGTCACACGGTGATGGGGAGCGGAACGGATAATCGGCCGGTCTCTGTAGGCGTTGGTGGAAAAAAAGGGGGGCGCAATGCGCCCACAGTATGGAATTCTGCGTTCCTGAGCGTACAGTTCTGGGATGGGCGGGCCGCCACTCTGGAAGATCAGGCCAAAGGGCCGATTGTGAATCCGGTGGAGATGGGGATGCCTTCTCCGGCGGAGGCGGAGGCGCGCATTCGCGCCATTCCAGGTTATGTCAGCCAGTTTGAGGCGGTTTTTGGCACACAGGATCCGGTGACCTACGAGAACATTGCTAAAGCCATTGCGGCCTATGAGCGGACCTTATTGACTCCCCGCAGTCCCTTCGACCGCTATCTGAAGGGGGACAAGACGGCCCTCTCCGAGCAGGCCTTGCGCGGTATGAAAACCGTCGAGAAGATCGGTTGCACGGCCTGCCATACAGGCCCAGATTTTGCCGGCCCCCCCATGCCCATGGGCCAAGGTTTTTTCCAGAAATTCCCCATCTTTGTGGACCATAACCCCTATGTAGCCAAATATCGACTGATGGAGGATGATGGCCGTTTCAATGTTACCCATGAAGCATCGGACAAGCATCTATGGCGTGTCCAGACATGGCGCAATGTGGCTTTGACCGCACCCTATTTCCATACCGGCTCTGTCCCGACCCTGGACGAAGCGGTGCGCGTCATGGCCCGTTCTCAGTTGGGAAAGACATTGACGGAGTCGGAAGTCCAGGATATCGTGGCATTTCTCAACAGTTTGACGGGAGAGTTCCCTGTGCAGAGCATGCCGCGTCTGCCCCAGACGCCCAATCGAACGTTGACGGAAAAGTGAACTTTACCCAATAGGAAGCACTCTCAGTGTTTCCCCTATCCTCTCCCTCCGCACAGGAGGGTTTTTTTTGCCCCAACAGAACGGTACGATTCTCCGGGGGAAGTGCGGGTTGTGATGAGGTGAGGCGCGGGCGGGCGCCGGTCGGTTGTATAATCCTGAAAATCTGTAGTGAAATGTGGTAAATCAGGGGACACAGGACAATGAATGCCATGAAAGCACGAGTGAAGTGGGTCGAAGGAATGAGTTTTCTGGGAGAAAGTGGCAGTGGTCACACTTTCCTTATGGATGGTGCTCCGGAAGCCGGTGGACGCAACCTGGGCGTGCGCCCCATGGAAGCCGTTCTACTGGGGGCCGGGGGATGTACTGCCTTTGATGTGGTCATGATGCTGAAACGGGCGCGCGCCGACATCGTGGACTGTGTGGTGGAACTGGAGGCACAGCGCGCAGAAGAAGATCCCAAGGTATTTACCCAGATTCACTTCCACTTTGTGGTGACGGGGCGCAGTCTCAAGGCCGAACAGGTCCAGCGCTTCATCGACCTTTCCGCAGAAAAATATTGCTCAGCCAGCATCATGCTTGGCAAAACAGCCAGAATGACCCATGACTTTGAATTACGCGAGGTCTCCGGTGAAACCCCGTGAGGCGCTGGAATCTCTTTTTGCGGGCAATGATCTGACCCATGATCAGATGACGGAAGTCATGGGCGACATCATGAAGGGGGTCACGACCCCTATTCAGACAGCGGCCCTGGTTACCGCCTTGCGTTACAAGGGTGAGACGGTGACGGAATTGGTGGCTGCAGTTCAAGTGATGCGCTCTTTATCGGTGAAAGTGGATACCACGGGACTGGCGCATGTCGTGGATACCTGCGGAACGGGCGGAGATGGCATGCATACCTTCAATATCTCCACCACTGCAGCCTTTGTGGCGGCGGCTGCGGGGGCGCGGGTGGCCAAACACGGGGGACGGGCTGTTTCTTCCAGCGTGGGGAGTGCGGACGTACTGGAATCTCTCGGAATCGGTATGATGAGCACAACCCCGGAACGAGCCCAGCAATCCTTGCACCAGTGGGGACTCGGATTCATGTTTGCACCCCACCATCATACGGCCATGAAACATTCAGTTTCTGTGCGACGGGAGTTGGGAGTGCGTACCCTGTTTAATCTGCTGGGGCCCATGACCAATCCGGCGGGTGCCCCCAACCAGTTACTGGGGGTTTTTGCTGCCCACTTCACCCAACGGTTGGCGGCGGTCCTGCGGCAATTGGGCGCGCGCCATGCCATGGTGGTGCATGGGAGCGATGGGTTGGACGAAATCACCCTGTCCGGACCGACCCATGTGGCGGAGCTCTATGAAGGAGAAATTCGTGAATACCTGTTTCATCCGCATCAGGTGGGCATAGAACCCGCCCCCTTGAATGGACTGCTGGTCAAAAGTGCTGAGGAATCCCGGCAACTTTTGCTTTCCGTATTGGGGGATGAAGCCGGACCTGCGCGGGATATTGTCCTGCTGAATGCAGGGGCCGCCCTCTATGTGGCGGGAGTAACGACTTCCCACCGCGAAGGTGTGGAACTGGCGCGGGCCACGTTGGCCTCTGGAGCCGCCCGCCAACGACTCGAAGATCTGGTGTCCTGGAGTCGGATATGAGCGATATTCTGTCTGCTATCATGGCCACCAAGGTTCAGGAAGTGGCCGCAGCGCAAGTACGTGTTCCTCTGTCCCAACTCAAGGAGCAGGTTTTCGACGCGCCTACACTGCGTGATTTTACCGCAGCACTCATGGACAAAGTACGGGTTGGGCAATCAGCCGTGATTGCCGAAATCAAAAAGGCTAGTCCCAGCAAGGGAGTCCTGCGCGCGGATTTCGATCCCTCAGCCATTGCCCGTACCTACGCCGAGCATGGGGCTGCCTGTCTGTCTGTGTTGACGGATCGGCAATATTTTCAAGGGAGTGTGGAATACCTGCAGGCCGCCCGCGCGGCCTGTTCCTTGCCTGTCCTGCGCAAGGACTTTCTTTATGCCCCCTATCAGGTCTACGAGGCCCGTTGCATGGGGGCCGATGCCATTCTGTTGATCGTGGCTGCACTGGATTTGGCCCGTCTGCATCAACTGGAAAGTCTGGGACATGCCCTGGGTATGGCTGTATTGGTGGAAGTGCATGATGAACGGGAACTGGCTCTGGCATTACAACTGGACTCGCCGCTGATCGGAGTCAACAATCGCAACCTGCGGACTTTTGAAACTCGTCTGGAGACATCCCTGGAATTGCGCGCTCAACTCCCTAAAGACCGCTTGATGATCAGTGAAAGTGGCATTGCCACTCCAGTGGACGTGGCGACATTGCGGGATGCAGGCATTCTGGCTTTTCTGGTGGGAGAAACCTTCATGCGTGCGGCAGACCCCGGTGCGATGCTCACTCGACTGATGGGAAGTTAGGGAATTGAAATAGCCGATTTACAACTCGTTACAATGTGTTTTACCAACACTCGCTACGATGGCGCACCAAATCAGGATCAACGAGGGTTGGTGGGCAGGTTGGAAATAGTTGTGTAAGGAGGTACGATGAAGAAATCGCTCTGGATAAGTGTCCTTTTCCTGTCACTGGCGGGCTGTGGTCCCATGATGATGGGTGGCGGTTACGGAGGTGACTATCCCGGCTACGGAGGTTTCGGGGGGATGGACATGGGCTTTGGTGGCATGGATGGTGGGGGGATGGAGGGTTTTGGTGATGGTGGCTTCGGTGGAGATGACGATGATTGAGAAGGGAGACACAGTAATGAAAAAGACCTTGCGGATGACGATGTTACTTATGGCTTTCAGCGTGACGGGTGCATATGCCCAGGATTATCCTGCCGCGCCGCCGCCGCCCAATGAGCCTGCGCCCACACCTGGGTCGCACGGGGATGCTGTGGAGAATGCGCAGCGGCATCTCGATGAGTTCAAGCAGGAACTGAATTTGACCCAAGACCAGCAAGCCCCTTGGGATCGTTATGCAAAAGATACCTTGAGTGCTGTTCGAGAAATTCGCGATCAGACCACGGCAGCAGGCAAACAGACGGATGTGCAACCTGCTCCGGTGCGTTTTGACCAGCACATTGCCCTGATGCGTCAGCGCCTCAAGGACTTTGAGAAAATGGATCAAGCCCTGAAGGATTTCTACAACACGCTCACGCCAGCCCAGAAGGCGATTGCTGACCAGCATTTTTCACACTTGCGGCATTGATCCGTTGATCATTTCCTTTCCCCACAGCCCTTAAAAAACTTGTTCTGAAGCACGTTCAAGATGGTTATGTTTTAGAGATCGGGATTCAACTCTATGATGTCAGGTATTGTAAAGTTAGCACTGAATCGGCCATATACGTTTATCGTCATGGCGATTTTGATCATGCTGGGGGGGGTCTTTAGCGTTATCCGGACACCGACGGATATTTTCCCCAATATCGGGATACCGGTGGTCAGCGCGGTATGGACATACAACGGCATGATCCCTTCCGACATGTCAGGACGGGTGATTTATCCCTTCGAGCGTTACCTGACCAGTACGGTTACCAACATCGAGCATATTGAGTCCCAGTCACTGCCCGGATACGGGGTGGTGAAGATCTTTTTTCAGCCCAATGTCGATGTCAACACCGCCATGGCTCAAATCACGGCTGTTTCACAAACCGTATTGCGCCAGTTGCCCTTCGGAATCACGCCCCCCCTGATTCTCAATTATAACGCGGCAACGGTGCCCATCATCCAGTTGGCGCTGTCCGGGAAAAAGTTTGGTGAATCGACCCTGTTCGATATCGGTCAGAACTTTATGCGTCCCCAACTGGCGACGGTGGAGGGGGCTGGGGTTCCTTCACCCTATGGGGGCAAGGTGCGGGAAATCATGGTGGATCTGAACCCCATCGCCATGCAGTCCAAGGGTGTATCTGCGGCGGATATCGGAAAAGCCCTGGCGGAACAGAATCTCATCATTCCGGCAGGGACGGAAAAAATCGGCAGGTTCGAATATAACGTTTATCTCAATGACAGTCCTGTGGATTTCAAGGAACTGAATGAGATGCCGGTCAAGGTGGAACAGTCCAAGTCCAATATCCACGAGGCTCAGAACCCCGCGATCTTGTTGCGGGATGTGGCCTATATCCGGGATGGCTATCCGCCCCAGATCAACATCGTGAAAGTGAATGGTCAGAAGTCCGTATTGTTGACCATTCTCAAAAATGGGGATACTTCGACATTGACCATTGTGGATGATGTCAAAAAAATGGTCCCCAAACTGCTCGCAGGTCTTCCCGATGGACTGAAAGTACAGCAACTGGCGGATCAGTCGGTGTTTGTCAAGGAAGCCATTTCCGGTGTGGTTCGGGAAGGGGTGACGGCGGCACTCCTCACCAGTTTGATGATCCTGCTGTTTCTGGGCAGTTGGCGTTCGACATTGATCGTAAGCCTGTCGATCCCTTTATGTATTCTCTCTTCCATCGCGGTCCTGTCCATGTTGGGAGAAACCCTGAATGTCATGACCCTGGGCGGACTTTCTCTGGCGGTGGGGATTCTCGTGGATGATGCCACGGTGATGATCGAGAATATCAATCATCACTTGGAAATGGGCAAGAAGGTGCGGGTGGCCATTACCGAGGCAGCGGGGCAGATCGTTCAGCCAGCCTTCGTGTCCACTTTCAGTATCTGTATTGTGTTTATCCCCATGTTTTTCCTGACTGGGGTTTCCAAGTACCTGTTTGTCCCCATGGCCGAGGCGGTGGTTTTTGCCATGATCGCGTCCTTTATCCTGTCCCAGACCTTTGTGCCCACTATGGCCAACTTCCTTTTGAAGGCGCATGATCATCATCATGCCCATCACGAACCTGAGGGAAAAAAGGGTCCTGTGGTGGCGGTGCTCCTTGCCCTCAACCGGTTTCAGCATGGTTTCGAGAAACGTTTTACGGCTCTGAGGTGGGGATATACCAGTTTTCTGGAACGCGCCGTGAGCAGTCGCAAACGCTTCATCCCCATCTATATGTCGGTGGTCCTGATTTCTTTTGTTCTGCTCCCGTTTCTTGGCAGAGACTTTTTCCCTGCGGTGGATGGCGGACAGATCAAAATGCACATCCGTGCCCAGGTGGGGACGCGGGTCGAAAGTACCGCCTCGTTAACCGACAAGATCGATGCCTATATCCGGAGCGTCATTCCCTCCAAGGAACTGGAAGGAATCGTGGATAACATCGGACTGCCTGTGTTTCCCATCAATTTGTCTTACATCAATACAGGAACCATCGGCCCCCAGGATGCGGACATCATGATCTCCTTGAAGGAAGATCATCATCCCACGGAAAACTACGTCAGAAAACTGAGACGTGAGTTGCCCAAACGCTTTCCTGGCGTGGAGTTTGCCTTCTTGCCTGCGGATATGGTGGGACAGATTCTGAATTTTGGATCACCCGCTCCCATTGATATCCAGGTGGGCGGCCCCAACTGGGATGACAATTACAAATACATCCAGATGATGCGCACAAAACTGGAACTGATCGATGGGATTGCCGATGTACGGGTTCAGCAGTCCACCAACTATCCCCAGTTCAATGTGAACGTCCATCGAATCCTGGCCAAAACCCTGGGGTTTTCGGAACAGGATGTGACAAACAGTTTGGTCAGCACGTTATCGGGGAGTTTTCAGGTGGCGCCCACCTTCTGGCTCAACCCACAAAACCGGGTATCCTATCCGATCGTGGTGCAAACCCCCCAATATAGGGTGGATACCTTGTCGGATCTGGAGAACACCCTAGTGAGCAGTGCCAGCACGCACAAAGTCCAGGTGTTGGGTGCCCTCGCCAGTATTACGCGGGACCGGGGCGATGCGGTGGTTACCCACTACACCATCATGCCCAGTTTCGACTTGCTGGCGACAACCCAGGACCGCGATCTGGGGGGCGTCTCCTCGGATGTGCATAAACTCATCGAAACCACCAAGGGGTCTATTCCCAAGGGGGCTACGGTGCGGTTGCTGGGTCAAGTCCCCATCATGGAATCCTCCTTTACGGGACTGCTCTTGGGCTTGGTGTTTTCCATTGTGCTGATTTACCTGTTGATCGTTGTGAATTTCCAGTCCTGGCTAGACCCCTTCGTGATTATTACGGGGTTGCCGGCTGCGTTGGCGGGGATTGTCTGGATGTTGTTCATCACCCATACGCGAATCTCTGTGCCAGCCCTGACCGGTGCCATCATGTGTATGGGGACGGCTACGGCCAACAGTATTCTGGTGATCAGTTTTGCGCGGGAACGTCTGGCCATCAATAAAAATTCCACCTTGGCCGCCATCGAAGCCGGATACTCCCGCTTCAGACCGGTCTGCATGACGGCATTGGCCATGATCATCGGGATGGCGCCGATGGCGCTGGGGCTTGGAGAAGGCGGAGAACAGAATGCTCCCCTGGGGCGTGCAGTCATCGGGGGGTTGATGTTTGCGACCGTGACGACGTTACTATTTGTTCCGGTTGTGTTTAGTCTGGTCCATGCCAAGGATAAGTTTGACATGGAAGAAAGCGATGAGGGTAACGGTCTTGAAGGCCGATCAGAAGAAATGAATGGAGCCAGCCATGCAGGATGAAGATCTGTTTGATATCGATGAACTGAAAAGTCTTCCCAAAAAAAGCATCAAACCGATGGCATGGGTTGCGGGGGTACTGGCCGTTTGCTTGGCCGTATGGGGAATTTTTTCGCGCGACCGCGATGCTCGTGAATTGCATGTATGGACGGAAGCCCAGGCCATTCCCTCGGTCAAGGTATTACATCCGTACCGCAGCGATAAAACAGCCAGTCTGATTTTGCCAGGGAATATTCAGGCTTACTATCAGGCGCCGATTTTTGCGCGCGTCAATGGCTATCTCAAGTTCTGGTACCACGATATCGGCGATCGGGTGAAAGCGGGAGATGTCCTGGCCGAGATCGACACGCCGGATTTGGACCAAGAGTACGAACGAGCCAAGTCCAAAGTTCTCAAGGCTAAAGCAGATCAGGCTTTGGCTCAAATCACTGCGGATCGCTGGCAGAAATTGGTAGTGACCGATGCGGTCTCGAAACAGGAGCGGGATCAGAAAGTGGCCGGTCTGGAAGTACAAACGGCGGAGGTGAAAGGCGCCGAAGCCGATCTGGGGAACGTACAGGCCTTTGAAAATTTCAAAAAATTGCGGGCGCCCTTTGATGGGGTGGTGACCGCCCGGAAGACGGATATTGGTGCGCTGATCGATGCGGGTAAGGGAGAGGAATTGTTTACGGTCTCCCAGATCAATCCCCTGCGTCTTTACGTTCCCGTCCCTCAGTTCTATGCCCCCATGGTCAAGGTGGGGATAGAGGCCACGCTGGAGGTCCCCGAGTATCCGAACAGCGTATTCAGCGGTACCGTCATACAGATTTCAAAAAACATCAGTCAGAAAACTGGAACCATGCTTGCAGAGTTGATCCTGGATAATTCAGAACAGCGTTTATCCCCAGGAGACTATGCGAAGGTCAAGTTCAGCCTGTCTGGAAAAGAAGGTAACAGTCTGCGTGTTCCCTCCAGTGCCCTCATTTTGAGAACCGACGGGATACGGGTGGCCGTGGTGAGCAAGGATGGCCAAATTCAACTGAAGAAAATCAATGTGGGGCGTGATTTCGGACGGGATGTGGAAGTGCTGACGGGAGTTACCACCTCGGATGATGTGGTAGATAGCCCGCCGGATTATATCTTCGAAGGAGAAAAAGTCACCGTGATGCCTGCCAAGGCACCCGCCCCAGGAAAATAACATGAAACCACTGGGCACATTTCTCTATTCGGCGCTAACCATTGCCCTGTTGGGCGGATGTTCCTTCATTCCCGATTACCATCGCCCTGATAACTGGAAGAGTGGCGTATTCAAGGAAGACGGGCCATGGCGATTGGTGCACCCGGCGGATGCACAATCGCGGGGAGATTGGTGGACGTATTTCAATGACGACACGTTGAACCAGATGGAGAAGGAACTCAACAGCGATAACTTTGTGATTCAGGAAGCGCTGGAACGGTATGACCAAGCCACGGCATTCCTGACGCAGCAGGATGCTCAATTGTATCCCCAGATTAATTTTATGGGAGATGTCACCACCAACCGCCAATCTGCCCATCGCTTGTACCGTAACGGGAATCAGGCCAATGTCAATGGCGATACGATTGGAGGCATTGGGTTTGTCTACGAGATTGACTTTTGGGGAGCCATCAGAAGTGCCATCGCTTCAGCCGAAGCGTCGGCACAAGCCAGCAAGGCGGATATCGAGTCGGCGCGTCTCAGTCTGGAAGCATTGCTGGCCAGTGATTATGTGAAGTTGAGAGGACTGGATTCAGAGATCGGTTTGCTGGAAGTGACGGTGAAGGATTACGAGCATGAACTCGAATTGATGCAACAGCGTCATGACGTGGGGATTACCTCCGGTCTCGATGTGGCGCGTTCCAAGGCACTTTTGGAAGAAACCCGGGCTCAGGTAGCCAAAACAATCGGCGCACGGGCGCTCTACGAGCATTCCATTGCGGTATTGCTGGGGCGGGAACCGTCCACCTTTACTATGAAGGCAGACACCAACTGGATATACCACGCCCAATATGCGGCCATTCCCAAGGTTATCCCCTCGGAAGTCTTGCAACGGCGCCCGGATATTGCGGCGGCAGAGCGGAATATCGTGGCGGCCAATGATCAGGTTGGTGTGGCCAGAACCGCTTTCTTTCCCACCATCTCTTTGATGGCGCTGGCCGGATTTGAAAATAACGGGTATGGCGCACTGGCCTCTGCGCCCAATTCGTTCTGGTCCTTGGGCCCTCTGGCGTTTTATAACATCTTTGATGCCGGGTTGCGTCAGGCCGTGGTGGATCAGGCAACCTCCAAGACACGTCAACAGACTGACAAATATCGTCAGACTGTTTTGGTCGCGTTCAGGGAAGTCGAGGACAGCCTGTCCCAGATCAATAATCTGGGGATCGATGACGAGCACCAGAAGTTGGCCGTGGAATCGGCACGCAGAACCTTCGATTTGGCGAATCGTCGGTACATCGAAGGCGCATCCAACTATCTGGACGTAATCGATGCGGAAGCCATACGACTGCACACCGAACGGGAAGAGATTTACGTACGTACGGCGCTCAACCAGTCCGTGGTGGACTTGGTGCGCAGCATCGGGGGTTCCTGGTAAATTGGAAGCATGAAGTTTATGAAGACGTAAAAAAAGCGGTGGGGATTTCCCCGCCGCTTTTTGTTTGTGATGTGTTGTGTTGAAGATTACATGGGGTAGAAACGAATACTGGTAAGAATCATGTTGTCGAAGGTATAGGGGGTGAATGAACCACCATATTGGCTGGCGCGCACCGAGAAGGCACTGACTCCGGTATGAGAATACTGGACCCCAACTTTGGCGGCACCATAGTAACCTTTGTAGGCCGCCCACCAGAACCCGAGGGTTTCCTGGGTGACGCTGTGCAAATCGTAGGGGGTGAACCCGCTCAGAGCGGCCTGGGATGTGAACTGACCCGGATTGGCCAGGACGTTGCTTCCATATCCGTAGGTCTGCCCGCCCGATCCGTAGGTATAACCGTTGATCCAATCCCGTCCGATATCGGCATAGATATCGAAGGTGGGCTTGACGTGCAAGGTCAGTCCGGTCAGAAAGGATCCTCCGCGCATGGGGGTTAGAGTATTTTCCAATTCAGGTATGAGCCTGAAGCAGTGACGGACTTGGTGATTTGATAGTGCGGGTTGGTCGGGTTTAAAAGTTAAGTTTAATGGAATTATGCTAATCGGTTTTGAGTTTATTTTCTAATGATTTTAGCCTCAAGAATTGGTGCTTTTTCGGTGTCGTTTTCCGATCAGTTACGCCCGGCGTTTTTGTTTTTGAAAGCTTGCAAATAATTCACTCTTGGCGCGTTGCATTTCCTGTGCCGCCGCCAAGTCTGTTTTGGACTTCGCCTGCGCCTGCAATGCGTCCAGAGTGATGCCCTCTTTGAGCGTGACTAAATCCTTCACACTTAACAGCACCAAGCATTCCAGCGGGGTCTTCACATCCTCGTCTTTATAGCGTTTGATGATCTTGCCGCTTGGGGGCTGATGATCTCGGTCGCAAACATGCACGGGCGGTGAAAATTGAGCCATGGATTAAACGTTTCCTGATAGAACGCATTGATGGGTTGAGCGTACTTTTGGGGGATATGTTCGAAGCCCATGTGCTTGCGCACCACACTGGCATTCTTGCTCTCGGCCAGCGCGTTATCGTTGCTGTGGCGCGAGCGTGATTTGGTTTGCTCGATCCGCAGTTTCTCAAGGATCGCAGCCACCGGGCCATTGATGTACTCAGAGCCGTTGTCCGAGTGGAACCCTCTAATTACAAAAAGGAAACTGTTCGATGACCAGTTCCAGTACGGGTAACAAAAATGCCTCGCTAATACCCTGCACGCACGCCTCGACTTGCCATTGGCTCACAGAGTCAACGCAGGTGATGTGATACACGCCCTTGATGCCGTCAAGATCGCCCTGGTGGACGGTGTCGATACGCACAAAACCGACTCTCCCGTTGGGGCGTGGCACTTTGCGTACACCGATGTGATTGCACACCGGATTAGTCTTGGCGAAAACTACCCGCAAGGCTTGATAGCCCGTGCTTTTGCGCAGGTTGTACAGGTGCGAAACCGACAGGCCGACCAGCCGCTCATAGCGCGCGTCGCCATAGACGCCGTAAGCGCGCTGCAAGAGGTGCGCAATGGCCGGGCCGCACACGTCTTCATTGGCCTTGTCCATCTCGGCGAGCAGCGCGATATCGATAGCCGTGTATTTGCGCGCAAAGGGGGAAGCAGGCGCACGGTAGCGTTTGGACAGGGGTACGGTAGCCAAACGGTTTGTGTGCCACTGGGTGACCAAGCGGGTGACTTGCGCGCGGCTGTAGCCGCTGGTGACTTGCAGGTACTTCAGCAGCACACCTTTCTCTCGCTTACCCTGCCCGGGATAGTCAAAGCGCTTGAGCACGCGGCTGATGTGTTCATAGCGTTCGCTGTCGTCACCAGACTTGGTGAATTCAACCTGGAGGCAGCCACTGAGAAATTGCTCAATCTGCTCAATCGTGCAAAGCCGTGTTTCGTTCATGTTGATCATCATCCTTGCAATGATCAACCCACTTCTTCAATCGACCTCAGATTATTCGCTTCAGGCTCATTCCTCGTTGGAAATACAGCCATCCTTCAGGCTCATACCACATTGGATAAGGCTGTTAGTTCACCGTTGGGTCCAATGGTGGCATCATTCAGGGTGGAGGTGCCATAACGTCCGACCCCATTTCCGTATAATCCGCTGATCTTGAAGTCCAGGGTATGGGGAATGATTTTCAGGACTGACCCAAAGCCCATGGAGCCGGCCCAACTGCTCTGTCCGGCAGCCGTGACATTGGCATTGGAATAGGTACCGTCAAAGTTGCGCAGCATGCCAAATACTTCGTAGTGACCTAAATTGGTTTCCATGGCCAGTTTGCCAATGATATCTGGAAATTTGTTGACGGAGTAATTGCCAGGGGTCAACAGTCCACCCGCTTGGGCGGGGAGGGTGTAACTGTTGAGAACCCCATTAGGAGTGGACCCGCCTACGCCAGAAGTCTGGGATTGTTCCAGGGAAATCGCTGCCCAGTATTTTTTATCCCAGTCTTTGACGACGCGAATCTGGGCTTGCCGGTTCCACACGAAGCCGGGCATGTACTCTGCGTCGATGACGACGGGAATTTCTTCATTGCGCGGGGTGACCCCTTGGGTGTTCAGGACTGCCAGGGACCAACTCTGTCCCGCCAGCATATGCCACCCTTTGTCCATCCAGTCGATGTTGGTGTACAGATGCCGGACGCGGGCCGTATAAGAATTGCTCTGGGTGCCGTTGGCCGTCGGGCTGTCTCCCAACCAGTCCATTTCGTAGTATCCAGTTACCAGGGTATTCTTGTCCGCATTCCCCTGTGCCATCACCGAGAAGCGAGACTGGCGAGCCGTGGCGTTGAAACTGGACTGATTGTAATAGCCTGAAGCCGCCTGCTGGGCTTGTGTTGGTGTGAGCAGCAGGTTACCGGGATTGGGGTTGAAGGGGATCTTGCTGAAGGGTGAGTTGATGTCTGCCTGCAGATTGCTGCTGCGTATCGCATTTTCTTCCGCCAGATACCCGCCGAAGGCCAGGGTGACGCCATCCATGATAAATCCGCCCTGATTTTTATTGGTGGTGGGAATCAGGTCCCACTGGTCCTGAATGGCCTTGAACTTGCCGGAGATCTCGAAAGTCTGGGCCTGGAGTTGCTGATGCTGGCCTTCAAGTTCCTGGTTTTTAGTGGAAAGTTCTTGGGTCTTGTCCACAATTTGCTTGTTTTTGTCGGCAATTTCCTTGTTCTTATCCGCAATTTCCTTGTTCTTTTTCTGGATCTCTTCCATCTGCGCCTTCATTTCCTGCAGGTGTTTTTCCAGGTCATTGACCTGCTGCTGCATCTGCTGGATTTGTTGATCGTCGGCGAAGGCCGTGGGGAGTACCAAGGCCGCTAGTAGAGCCGCAACGGTTCGTTTGGTGGTTAAACCATTTTTCGAGTGGCCCGGACGGGGTCTCGAGGGGAATGAGTCATATCGCGTATTTGACATGGAATATTTTTCCAAATTAATGGGTTAGGTACGGTACTTCGATGCTTCCGTAACACTTTGACATAGGTTTATGACCGAACCATGACACTTAAATGACACTTTTGTGACAACCTGAAAGGGTTGCCCAGCGTGAAATCTCGGGTCACTGGGTTCTGGGGTAGAATGGCGCCATTGTTCTGGAGTGTTGCCATGACCGAATTGCCCCTCTCTGCCGATCTGAAAAGTACCGTTCTGATTGAAGCGCTACCCTATATCCAACGTTTTCATGGGAAGACCATCGTGATCAAGTACGGGGGGAACGCCATGACGGACGTCGCGTTGCAGGAAAAATTTGCACGGGATGTGGTGTTGCTCAAATTGGTCGGGATGAATCCGGTGGTGGTCCATGGGGGTGGGCCCCAAATCGGTGAATTATTGAAACGGGTTGGCAAGCAAAGTGAGTTCATCCAGGGGATGCGGGTCACGGACGATGAAACGATGGACGTGGTGGAGATGGTATTGGGGGGACTGGTCAACCAGGACATCGTCACCCTCATCAATAAGGCGGGTGGGAATGCGGTGGGACTGACCGGCAAGGATGGCAATTTCATTCACGCGCGCAAGTTGATGCTCAAGGCGCCCGATACCTCGGACGAGGCCATCGACATTGGCCAAGTAGGAGAGGTGGTGCGCATCGATCCCGGCATCGTCAATCTGCTGTGTCATCAGAACTTCATCCCTGTGATTGCGCCGTTAGGCGTGGGCGAGCAGGGCGAAGCGTACAACATCAATGCAGATCTGGTGGCGGGCAAGTTGGCCGTGACCCTGCAGGCAGAAAAACTGCTCTTGCTCACCAATACGGCGGGGGTTCTCGATCAGGCCGGCGAGGTATTGACCGGACTGAACGCCCAGCGGGTGCAGGCCTTGATCCAGGATGGCACCATCCGGGGAGGTATGCTGCCCAAGGTGGCGTGTGCGCTGGATGCGGTACAGAATGGAGTCAAGACCGCCCATATCATCGACGGGCGGGTCCCCCACGCAGTTCTTCTGGAAGTATTGACCGACGAAGGGATTGGTACCCTGATTCGCGGGGCCGCAGCCAACCGCGGGTCTTGAACCAACCGGGGCTCAATCCAGATCAGGCATGATACGCTTCATGAATTCGTCGAAGAGAGGAACGGTGAATGCTGTATCTCCGTGATTGGGGCTCCAGACCATGCCCTTCGCGATGAGTTGACTGCGCATGGGGGCCAGTGCCGTGACTTTGCGTCCCAAGAAGACTGCAATATCGCCTGAGCGGTGAGGGCCGGGACCAAGTTCGGCCATCACGCGCAGATAACGCTTTTCCGAGGGAGTGAGGCGGTCGAAGCGTACCCGAAAAAACCCCTCATCCAAGGCAGCCGTCACCGATGTTGTGGCTTGTTCCACATCCTTTTGGGTGATGGGCGAAGATCGGGCGATTTCCCAGGTATGCTTGCCCCATTCCTGCAGAAAATAAGGATATCCCTGAGTGTCCTGAATGATTTTTACCAACGCGGCTTCACTGATGGTGACGCCCTCGCTGGCCGCAGGTTTGACCAAGGCCAGCCGCGACGATTCCGGGTCGAGAGGGCCAATTTGAGGAAAATCGAACAAGCGCTCGGCATAGGATTTTGCCTTACCCATCCGCCCGCGTAACTGGGGCAGACCCGCGCCCACCAACACGATGGGAAGGCTGCGTTGGGCGCAGCGATGCAGGGCTGTGATGAGCGCGGCCAATTCTTCTTCCCGGACATATTGAAGTTCATCGATGAACAGGGCTAAGGCTGTCTTCGCACTTTGGGCGGCCAGACCGATGGCTTCCAGAAGTACGGTGAGGTCATTCTCGAGGTCACCATTGTCTGCCAATCCGGGTTCGGGTTCTAGGTCAATGCCAACTTCGATATCCTGATAGCGCACCTTGAGGGCTTTGACAAAACCGGATAAACCACGCAGGGCGCGTTGGGCCAACGCTTTGGCCTGTTCCTGATGGGACAAGCGCAATAATGCCAGACGCAATTGAGGGGCCAGAAGGGCAGGTAAAGAGCGACCCTCCGGGGCTTCGGTACGAACCGTGTGGAAACCGGCAGTTTCAGCGTCATCACGCATTCGGTCCAATAGGACAGTTTTCCCTACCCCCCGTAAACCGACCATCAAGACACTTTTACTGGGCTTTCCCAAGCGAATCCTGGCCAGCGCGATGTGTACGGTGGACAGTAAGGAATCCCGTCCCGCCAATTCTGGAGGGGGGGTGCCCGCGCCCGGCGCGTAGGGGTTACGAATAGGATCCATGGGTGAATTATAGGAGGTTTATCTAAAGTTATCAAAAAAACCTAAACTTGTTATAAATGAAAATTTCCGGCCTGACGAGCGGCAAATGATAATTTGCGAATTGACGGAAACTTTTAGCCTTTTCAAGGACAATCTGGGAGGAAAAAGGTATCATGACCCTCTGCGGGTCTGGGCGTCTGTCGGGCTTGGATAACGATTCAGGCAATGGCTCGAACTGGGATAGGGTGGACACAATGTTGACAGATTTAATGACCAAAGTGAAGTTACCTCGTGGCATATTTGTGGGCGGTGAATTTGAAGGGCGTCAGCACAGTCCTCTGGATCGAATCCTGGGGGAATTTGATCGTGCCTTGCGAACCCTGGCTGCCCCTGCTCTGGGCACCCGTTCCAATCCGGCGCGCGGGTTGCCGGAAGCCGATCTTGATGCGCAGGCGCGTCAGCACACGGCTCGCCTCATGCGCATCAACCACACGGGGGAAATTTGTGCCCAGGCACTCTATCAGGGACAAGCCCTGACCGCCCGGATTTCGGCCAACCGGGAGGCCCTGCGTGGTGCTTCGGCCGAAGAGGTGGACCATCTGGCGTGGTGTGAAGCGCGGATTGGTGAATTGGGTGGACGGACCAGTTTCCTCAATCCACTTTGGTACGCAGGGTCATTGGCCTTGGGCGTAGCGGCAGGGTTGGCCGGAGATCGTTGGAGTCTAGCCTTTCTCAAGGAGACGGAACGGCAGGTGGAAGGACATTTGGCAGGACATCTGGCCCTGATTCCCGCCGCCGATCAGCGCACCCGCGCCATTGTGGAACAAATGAAAAAGGACGAGGCCGGGCATGCCGAACTGGCCCAACGCCTGGGGGCTGCAGAATTTTCACCCTCCCTCAAATGGGCCATGCGCCTGTCGTCCAAACTCATGACCCGGTCGGTTTATTGGGTTTGAGTCAGCAGGGAGATACGTTTCCAGGCCCCTGATCGCCAGCGAGTCCAGAGGGCCAATCCCAGACAGAAAGCGTAGACAAAGGCGGCCATCCATCCCCCAGTGGCACCCCATCCCCATTGGGGCAGGAAATTGACCCAGCCCTGCCCGGGAGAGAAAGTCAAAGCATGACACAGGGGCAGGAAAATCCCCCAGGAACAGGCCAGCAGGAGCAGGGTGGGAACTTTGACGTCGCCCGCGCCCCGCAGGCAGAAAGCACTGGACAGATTGAGCGCATCAAACACTTGATATCCTGCGGCAATCCACAGTAAAGGAATGCAAAGCGCCATGACCTGCGCGCCTTGGGGGTCGCCCGGCGTGAGAAAGGGGGGGATGACCCAGGTTGCCGACAGAGCCAGCAGGACGCCCACCACTCCCATGTAAACCACGGCCATGCGAATGATGACGCGGGCGCAGGCCTCGGCCCAGGATTTATCCCCCGCTCCGATGGATTGTCCCACGAGGGTGGTACCCGCCAAGGCAATGCCAATGGCAGGAAGATAAGAAACCGAGGTCAGCATCATGACGATTTGGGTGGCGGCTCCATCGATGGCACTCAATTTGACCTGCATGAGTTGGAAAAGTCCCAGACCCACCACATCCATGGCGGGGAATAAACCCGTGGGAAAGCCAATGGCGAAGACTTGACGAATCGAGGGCCAATGAGGTCGCCAGGTTTGCCCGGTATGAAAGCGGGAGCGAAAGGCGGGGCGCAGGAATACGGCGCCTGCAATGAGGACGCCGATGGCCTGGGCAGCGGTGCTTCCCCAGGCGGCCCCGGCCATGCCGAGATGCCAGTGAAAAATGAACCACTCGTTGAGCAGCGCATTGCAAAGGGCAACCAGGGCCATGATCCAGAGGGTATGACGGGGCTGGCTGATGCCGTTGAAAAAAGAATTCAGGGCGAAGAGCAGGGTAGACAGGGGCCCCCCCAACATACGTGGAAACCAGAAAGATGCGGCCAGATCGTGGACTTCGGGAGGGAGATCAAAAATCGCCAGCAGTGTCGGTCCCGCATATCCAATCAATAAAAACAGGGGGGTAGTGGCCAAGGCCGCCCATAACCCACTCCAGGTAGTGCGCCCGACAGCGTTGAGGTTTTCTGCGCCGAAATGCTGTGCCACAATGGCCTGAACCCCGATCCCGACTCCGCCCAGCAACAGAAAAAACATGAAAATCAGGTAATAACAGGCAGCCATGGCGGCCATGGCGGTGGTGGAAAGGTGTCCAATGAACCAGGTGTCGGTCAGGTTCAGGATAACTTGCAAACTACTGTTCAGGAACAAGGGCAAGGCCAGTGCAAACACGGCACGCAGATCCACATGGCGATGCCCCTTCAGGTCCAGACGCAGGGCAGGAAGGGTGTGCCCTGCCACGGTGGGGGTGGGCATTAGTTGCAGCGTATGCGGGCAAATTTACGCTTTCCTGCCTGCAAGGTCATTTCAGTGCCAGAGAAAAAACGCAGAGACTGATCCGTAGCCTTTTCTCCATCGATGCGAATGCCTCCATTATCCATCAGACGGCGGGCTTCGGAGGTGGTGTTGGTCAGTCCGGCACGGTGCAGGAGTTGGGAGAGCAGTAAGCCTTCATCGCCCACAGAAATTTCGGTGAGAGGCAGATCATCGGGCAGGACATGGTCCCGAAACCGGGATTCAAAATCTTCCAGGGCCTGTTTGGCTGCGTCCTGGCCATGGAAGCGCGCGACAATTTCCTGGGCCAGGCGAACCTTGATGGTGCGCGGGTTGAGTCCTTCTTCAACCTCGTGCTTCCAGCGGGTCAGGGTGGTCAGGGATTCAAAGGAAAGCAGTTCCAGATAGCGCCACATGAGGGAGTCGGAAATGGACATCAGTTTGCCGAATTGGGTATCGGGAGGGTCTTCGATGGCAATGAAGTTACCCTGGGATTTGGACATCTTATTGATTCCGTCGGTGCCCTCGAGCAAGGGCAGGGTGAGGATGCACTGGGGGCGTTGTCCATGGTGTTTTTGCAATTCCCTGCCCATCAAAAGATTGAATTTCTGATCCGTGCCGCCGATTTCCAGATCGGCTCTGAGTGCCACGGAATCATATCCTTGAACCAGAGGATAAAGAAATTCGTGGAGCGCAATGGGTTGTTCCGCGCGATAGCGTCTGGAAAAATCATCCCGTTCCAGCATGCGTGCCACGGTATGGGTAGCGGCCAGGCGAATCAGGCCTGCGGCGCCCAACTCGTTCATCCAGGTGCTGTTATAAGCCAGGGTCGTTCGATGGGGGTCAAGAATGCGAAATACCTGGCTTTGATAGGTAGCGGCATTGAGCGCAACCTGCTCCGGTGTCAGGGGAGGACGGGTGGCATTACGTCCGGTGGGATCCCCGATCAGCGCCGTAAAATCGCCAATCAGAAAGAATATTTCGTGGCCCAGGTCCTGCAGCGTCTTGAGCTTGTTCAACAGGACGGTGTGACCGAGGTGCAGATCCGGTGCCGTGGGGTCAAACCCCGCTTTGACCCGCAGGGGTTTCCCTTCCCGAAGTCGTTGCCGGAAGTCTTCTTCGGGGAGGATTTCGTCGGTACCCCGGCGAATCTCATCCCAGGGGTCAATAGCGGATAACTTTTTGTCATTCATGGGGAATTGTGCCTGCGTCAGGTTTCTGTTAAACTGGCGCGCATGAACTCAATCAAGCAACGCGCACAAGCGCTCAAACGCTGGATTCTAACCCAAAACACCACCATCGATGCGACGGATGCTCGTCGCAGCGGGCAGGTTGCGACCCTTCTCATGATGGTGTTCGGGGTGGCGATGGCTTTCGGGATGACTCCTGGGGTGTCTCTGCAGACAGTCCCTCTGACGCCGGTGGTCGAGGATATGACGGCGAATCCGGGAACAGTAACGCCCACACCAGGAACTTTCATCCAGCAGGATCAGGTTCGTTCGGGCGATACTTTGGCTGCTTTGCTGTTCCGTATGGGGGTGAGCGACCAGGCGGCCCTCGATTTCATTGCAACCGACAGCAAAGCTCGGGTCATCTATCAGCACATGGCCCCCGGCAAACCCATTCGCGTGGAACATGCGGCCAACGGCGATCTGGTTTCCCTGCGTTTTCCCTACGGTGACAAAGGGACCCTGGTGGTATCCCGTACCCTTTCGGGTTTTACCTCCAGTTTGGTGGGTGAGGGAGATTTGCACCGTGTCATTCAAGCCAATGGGACCATTCACAGTTCCCTTTTTGCCGCAGCGGACAACGCGGGCATTCCAGATAGCGTGACGCGCCAATTGACCCGTTTGTTTTCCACGGATATCGATTTTCACAATGACCTGCGTTCCGGGGATACCTTTTCCGTAGTCTATGAAGCCACCCAGAATGATTTTGATCAGGTGGTGCCGGGCAGGATTTTGGCCGCCGAGTTTGTCAACAAGGGCGTGACGATCCGCCGTGTCTATTATGAAAGTGCGGAGGGAGGAGGGGACTACTATACCCCGGAAGGGCATGGTTCCAAGGCCTCTTTCCTGCGCTCTCCCATTGAGTTTTCCCGTATCACCTCAGGCTTTTCTGCAGCGCGCTTTCATCCCATCCTGAAAACCTGGCGAGCCCATAAGGGCATTGATCTGGCGGCCCCCAAGGGGACGCCCATCGTGGCCGTCGCCAATGCCACGGTGACCTATGCGGGATGGCGCAATGGTTATGGAAACATGATCGAGTTGCATCATGCCAATGGGATCGATACGGTTTATGGGCATCTTTCGGCTTTCGCAGGTGGATTGCATGCCGGAGAAAAAATTCATCAGGGCGACCTGATTGGTTATGTGGGCATGACGGGTTGGGCCACCGGTCCTCACCTGCACTATGAATTCAAGATCAATGGCGTTCAGCACGACCCCCTGGGTCCCGAAGTGCCACGCTTTGCCAGCACCAACCTGACCGGCCATGCCCGTGCCCAGTTCCTTTCGGCCACGGCGCCGTACCTCAGGCAACTTGATGCCGTACGCGGCAGTGCCATCGCCCGCTTCGAATAATTCCGGATCCTCCCTCTATGTGGGGTTGATGTCAGGGACCAGTCTCGATGGAATCGATGGGGTTCTGGCGGATTTTTCTCTGCCGGTTCGGCCCAGGGTCCTGGCTCAGGCACAGCGTTCTTTTTCGGTGGATCTGCGCTCGGACTTGCTGGATTTGACCCAACCAGGGATCAATGAATTGGAGCGCGCTGCTCACCTGTCCCAGACCCTTTCCTCACTCTATGCCGAAGTGGTTCATGAACTGGTCCAACGGGGCGGGCAGGGGAATTTTTCGGTGGCGGCAGTGGGGTGCCATGGGCAAACGGTACGTCATCGTCCGGAACAGGGATTCAGTCTCCAGTTGGTGAATGGGGCTTTGCTGGCCGAACTGACCGGTATGACGGTCATTACCGATTTTCGTTCGGGAGATATCGCTGCCGGTGGGCAGGGTGCACCGCTGGTTCCCGCCTTTCACGAGGCACTGTTCCGTCATTCCTCGATTCCCCGTTTGATTCTGAATCTGGGTGGCATCGCCAATCTGACCTTGCTCATTCCAGGACGGGTTACCCGAGGCTATGATACCGGCCCGGCCAACCTGTTGATGGATGGCTGGATTGGACGCTGCCTGGGGCAGGCCTTCGATCGCGAAGGTGGCTGGGCGGCGCAAGGCCACTGTCATCCGGTCTTGCTGGAATCCTTGCTGGCCCATCCATTTTTTCAGCGCAGTGCGCCCAAGAGTACCGGACGGGAAGATTTTTCACTGGAATGGCTGGCAGAGCACGGGGAATGGGTGTTTTCACTGCCGCCTGAGGATGTTCAGGCGACTTTACTGGAATTGACCGCGCGCTCGGTGGCTGCTGTGGTGCAGGCAGAGTGTCGGGAGCACAGGGGTACAGAACTGTATCTCTGTGGGGGCGGTGCCCTGAATACCCAATTGACGAAACGCTTGCGGATTCTGATGCCCGAGGTTCGGGTGGGGCGCACGGAGGATTTGGGCGTGCCGGTGCAACAAGTGGAAGCCTTGGCTTTTGCCTGGTTGGCATGGGCGCGTGTGCAGGGGAAAGCAGGGAATCTGCCCGAGGTGACGGGCGCGCGCCATGGCGTGGTGTTGGGCGCGCTTTATTCTCCCCCTTCCTGAGGCGGGGGACGCCGCTTGGCGCGGGGATGGGCCTGGTCATAGACTTGAGCCAGATGCTGGAAGTCAAGGTGGGTATACACCTGAGTCGACGTGATATGGGCGTGTCCCAATAATTCCTGTACCGCGCGCAGGTCGCCGCTGGACTGGAGCAGGTGGGAGGCAAAAGAATGACGCAGAACGTGGGGATGGACCCGGTCGTCCAGACCCAATTGGCGGGTGCGCAGTGTTACGCGCGCTTCAATGGCGCGCATGCTCAGGGCTGAACCGCGGATACTGACAAATAAGGGGGTCTCTGGCGTCAGGGGGCGCAGGGGGTGATGGGACAGCCAGAGTGTCAAGGCTTCCCGGGCCTTTTGGCCCACGGGGACGATGCGGAATTTATGGCCTTTACCCAATACCCGTACCAAACCTTCACTGGGATTCAGGTCCTGTATGCGCAGATGGGCCAATTCTGCCAGACGCAAGCCAGAGGAGTAGAACAATTCCAGCAGGGCTCGGTCCCGTTCGTCCAGCATGCGGTCCCCCGGTACATCCATCAACTTGCTGGCCTGGTCCGGTGAGAGGGCATGGGGCAAGGAGCGAGGTGATTTGGGAGGGGGCACTCCGTGGCAGGGGTTGAGGGCGGCATGATGAAATTTTGCCAGGTAATCAAAAAACCCGCGCCAGGCCGACAGGCTACGGGCCAGACTGCGACCGGACAGCCCCTGTCCATGTAATTTTCCCAGGAGGCGACGGATATGTTGGGCGGTTACCTGGGTAAGATCCCCGTGGGCAACCAACAACTGGTTCAGATCGCGCTGGTAACTGGAGATCGTGCGCGGGGACAAGCCCCGTTCGAAGCGCAGTTGATCGAGATAGGCGCGAATCAGGGAGGGTGAATCAGGAATGCTCATGGGCGCGCAGGGATGTACTGATCAGGTCAGTGATGCGCTGCAGGTAGAAGATGCCCATGTCCGGATAAAAACGGTTTTCGTCGGGGGAGGCCAGCAGTAAGGCGCCAAAAGTTTCACTGTCCCGCAGGGGCAACAAAGCAAAGGATTTCAGGCTGGGGGCCACCAACTCACCAAACCACTGATCGCACTGTACGGGCGTGTGGTGTCCGCAGCGGGGGGTTTCCACATGGGCGATGGCTTCCTTCTGGACCTGGGCCACGGGCTGGAAGGCGGGATGTTCAAGAAGGTCGGCCTGAATTCCCCAGAGGCGCAGAGCGACATGGGGGATTTCGAAGTGATGCAGCATTTGGTGCTGAATGGTGTCGAGAACGCCCTTCAGCGTGCGCTGAACCAGCAATCGCACCGCCAGTTGGTGAACCTTGCCACTGATATTGTCATTGGTTTCGGCGTAGCCGATCAACTCGGACAGACGCTGTTCCAGAGTGCGGTTTTTGTCACGCAGGGTCAGTAGTTGACGCTCGCTCAAAGAAACGGTGTGGTTTCTGTGCGGGTGTGGAATCTGAATTTCATTCAATACTGCTCCGTGCAATATGAAAAACTCCGGGTTGTCCTTGAGCCAGGAGGCAACGATTTCAGCGTCCAGCATGGGTAAGTTCCTCGATGTTCGGGATGTGGACGATCCCGGTATAAACGGTGACAGCAGGGCCGGTCATCCACACGGGATGTCCAGTACCCTGCCATTCGATGAGCAGTTCTCCGCCGCGGGTCGTGACCTGTACGAAAGGATCCAGTTCCCCCAGGCGTTGACCCGCCACCACGGCAGCACAGGCTCCTGTACCGCAGGCCAGGGTTTCCCCGGAACCGCGTTCATGAACACGGAGATGGATATGAGCGCGGTCCACGATTTCCATGAATCCGGCATTGACCCGTTCCGGAAAAAAGGGATGATGTTCGATCAGCGGACCTTCCAGGTCGACAGGGGCATGGGTGATTTGTTCGACCACCTGCACGGCATGGGGATTACCCATGGACAGAACGGAAAAAGTGCGAATTACGTTCCCAATGGCCAGGTCATAGGTGGGTTGAAGCGCAGGAACCAGAAAGGGGATGCGGACAGGATCGAAGAGAGGGGTGCCCATGTTGACCCGTACTTCTCCCCCCGGCAGCAATTCCGGTTCAAGTATGCCCGCCAAAGTTTCGACGCGCAGGCGGGTGCGCTGAGTCAGGCCCTGGTCATGAACGTAACGGGCGAAACAACGGACACCGTTGCCGCAGTTGGCAACTTCTCCGCCATCACGATTGAAAATCCGGTAACGAAAGTCATTCGTAGCGTCCTGTGCCGGTTCTACCCACAGAATCTGATCACAGCCTACGCCGAAATGGCGATCCGCCAACCAACGCAGTTGAATCGAGGTCAGGGCGAGGGGGGTCCGTACTCCGTCGAGTACGACAAAGTCATTGCCCAAACCCTGCATTTTTGTGAATGTCAGTGTCCCCATAGTCCCCGTATCGGGTGATGTCAAAGGTGAAATGCTACGCTTTTTCTGGCTCACTGGGTAGATTGGGGGGGCGAAGGCCCATCGTAAGGCGAGGGTTCTCCGGGGGGGCGGGTCTTGAACCGTTTGTGTGACCACAGATAATTGGCGGGTTGTTCGAGGATACGATCCTCGATGAAGTGGTTCATGCGGCGGGTATCCGCCCCATCGTCACCGCTGGGAAAATGTTCCCAGGGGGGGAAGAAGGTGACTTCAAACCGTCCCGCCTCGAAATTGAGATGGACGACGCAGGGAACGACCGATGCTTTGGCTAATTTGGTCATCCGGGCCAAAGCGGGGACGGTGGCGGCTTTGACCTTGAAGAAATCCACAAAAAGCGAATCTTTGGGGCCAAAGTCCTGATCCGGCAGGTAGTAGAGCAACCAACCCGGTTTGAACGCCCGTAATACGCTGCGCAAACTGTCCTGGCGGGCAAAAATCAGCCCTTTCCCCCAGCGTAGTCGGCGTTCGCGGATCAAGGTATCGAGGGTGGGATGCTTGATTTTTGAATTGATGGTGATGACGTCAAAATCCAGGGTCAGGAAGGGGCCAATGGTGTCTACCCCGAAGAAATGGGGCGTGAGCAAGATGACTGGCCCCTTCGTTTGAGCATGGCGCACCTGTTCCAGGCCCTGAAAATGAATCAGGGCGCGCAGACGCCGTTCGGAAGCGAACCAGGCTATCCCGAGGGCCAGGGCGCTGGTGACAAATCCTTGAAAATGACGGAGAGCCACTTGACGGCGTTGGGCGTCACTCCACTGGGGAAAGCACAATGTCAGATTGATGAGGGTAACGCGACGCCGTTCGCGGGCGAGGGCAAAGGCCAGACTGCCGAGCAGGCGACCGGGGATCCACAGAGCCTTGAGGGGTAGCCAGTGGAGTAACCAAAGCGGGAAAAAAATCAGGCGCATCATGGCGCTAACGGGATTGCTGGTACAATTCCCGGCTGCAGTACTTTTCCAATTTTTGATAAAGGGCAGGGTTTGCCATGAGTGAGTATATTTTCTCTTCGGAGTCGGTATCCGAGGGGCATCCGGACAAGGTGGCCGATCAGATTTCTGACGGGGTTCTAGATGCCATTCTAACGCAGGATCCCCATGCCCGGGTGGCTTGTGAAACTTTGACCAGTACTGGCCTCATCGTTATTTCCGGCGAAATCACCACCAAGGCACAGATCAACTACATCGATGTGGCACGGGACGTGGTACGGCGCATCGGCTACAACAGTTCCGACATCGGTTTTGATTATCAGACCTGCGCGGTGTTGACGGCACTCAATCGGCAAAGTCCGGACATTGCTCAGGGGGTGGACGAGGGGAGTGGACTCGACCTCGATCAAGGGGCGGGAGATCAGGGCTTGATGTTCGGTTATGCCTGTGATGAAACCGACACGCTCATGCCTTTGCCCATCCATCTGGCCCATCGTCTGGTGCAGCGCCAGTCAGAATTGCGCAAGGACGGGCGGCTGCCCTTTTTGCGTCCGGATGCCAAATCCCAGGTGAGCGTTCGCTATGTCAATGGGCAGCCCGCCTGTATCGAAACGGTGGTTCTCTCGACCCAGCATCATCCCGAAATTTCCCATCAACAACTCACGGAAGCAGTGATCGACGAAATCATCAAGCCGGTGCTGCCCGCTCACCTGCTGGGACCCAATACCCGTTATCTGGTCAATCCTACCGGGCGCTTCGTGATCGGAGGCCCCATGGGGGACTGCGGTCTCACCGGGCGCAAGATCATCGTGGATACTTATGGAGGCGCGGCCCGTCATGGCGGGGGAGCATTTTCGGGCAAGGATCCTTCCAAGGTGGATCGTTCTGCCGCCTACGCCATGCGCCATGTGGCCAAGAATGTGGTGGCTGCCGGGTTGGCACGCCGATGCGAAGTGCAAGTGGCTTACGCCATCGGCGTTGCCCGCCCGGTCAGTTTGATGGTCAATACCTTCGGAACCGGGAAACTCCCCGACGAAAAGCTGGCCCAACTGGTTGAGCAGCATTTCGACCTGCGTCCCAAGGGTATCATTCAGTCCCTCGATCTACTCCGCCCCATTTACAGCAAGACAGCAGCCTACGGTCACTTTGGACGGGAAGAGCCGGAGTTTACCTGGGAAATGCGCAATCGCATCCAGGCACTACAGGCCGATGCCTGAGTTTGGATTGAGCCAATACACAACGAATGAAGGGAGAGTTTCAATGAACGCGATTCCACAGATTTTGGCCGGTGATTTCAAGGTTGCCGACATGACGTTGGCGGCATGGGGCCGCAAGGAAATCCAGATTGCCGAGAATGAAATGCCAGGGCTCATGGCCCTGCGTGCAGAATATGCCGAGCACCAGCCGCTGCAGGGGGCACGTATCGCCGGTTGTTTGCACATGACCATCCAGACCGCCGTATTGATTGAAACACTGGTGGCCCTGGGGGCGGAAGTCCGCTGGAGTTCCTGTAATATTTTTTCCACCCAGGACCAGGCAGCGGCAGCCATTGCCGCCGCAGGGATTCCGGTATTTGCCTGGAAGGGAGAAACTGAAGAGGAGTTTTGGTGGTGCATCGAAAAAACCATTTTTGGGCCAGAAAACTGGTTGCCCAATATGATTCTGGATGATGGAGGGGATCTGACCCTGGTGATGCATGACAAGTATCCTCATCTGCTCGAATCCATCCGGGGCATTTCCGAAGAAACCACCACCGGCGTGCATCGTTTGAATGAAATGCTGAAGCGTGGAGAATTGAAGTGCCCGGCGTTCAATGTCAATGACTCGGTGACCAAGTCCAAATTCGACAATTTGTACGGATGTCGTGAATCCCTGATGGATGGGATCAAACGGGCGACTGATGTGATGATTGCCGGAAAAGTGGCCGTGGTGGCTGGGTATGGCGATGTGGGCAAAGGCTGTGCCCAGGCCTTTCGCGGACTGGGTGCCACGGTGTGGATCACGGAAATCGATCCCATCTGTGCCCTGCAGGCGGCCATGGAGGGGTATCGGGTAGTGAACATGGACGAAGTGGCGGCTTTGGGTGACATCTTCGTCACCGCAACCGGCAATGTGGAGGTCATCACCCACGCCCATATGCAAGTCATGAAAAATGATGCCATCGTATGCAATATCGGTCACTTCGACTCGGAAATCGATATCGCCTCTCTGCGTAAATACCACTGGGATAACATCAAACCGCAGGTGGATCACGTCATCTTCCCTGATGGCAAGCGTCTGATCGTATTGGCAGAAGGACGTCTGGTCAATTTGGGATGCGCGACAGGACATCCAAGTTTTGTGATGTCGGCTTCCTTCACCAATCAGGTCATGGCCCAGATCGAATTGTGGAACAATCACGGCAAATATCCCGTGGGCGTATACATTCTCCCCAAGACACTGGATGAGAAGGTGGCCCGCCTGCATTTGAAGCGCATCGGCGTGCAACTCACCTTGCTGACGGAAAAGCAGGCTGAATACCTCAACCTGCCTGTTACGGGGCCCTACAAACCCGAGCATTACCGGTATTGAAGCCATGAATCACGCGCATTACGAGCGGGTGTTCAGTTTCGAATTTTTCCCCCCCAAGACCGCCGAGGGGGCGGAAAAACTTCGTCATACCCGGCGCCAGTTGGCGCAGCTCAATCCGGCTTTTTTTTCCGTGACCTATGGCGCAGGGGGCACCACCCAGGACCGTACTCTGGAAACCGTGGTGGAGATTCAGCAGGACGGATATCCCGCTGCGCCTCATCTGTCCTGTATTGGCGCGACCCGGGACAGTTTGCGCCAAGTCCTGGCACTCTATCGTCACCACGGTATTCGTCATCTGGTGGCCTTGCGCGGGGATTTGCCTTCCGGAACCCTGGGCGGCGGCGAATTTCGTTACGCCAGCGACCTGGTGCGTTTCGTGCGTGAAGAAACGGGAGACCACTTTTTCATTGAGGTGGCAGCCTATCCCGAGGTGCATCCACAAGCCCATTCAGCGCAGGAAGGGATTCGCCATTTTCAGGAAAAAGTCGAGGCAGGGGCTGATTCAGCCATTACCCAGTATTTTTACAATCCGGATGCTTACTTCAGTTTTGTGGAGGATTGTGGTGCAGCGGGGATCACCGTGCCGATTGTGCCAGGGATCATGCCCATCGCCAATTTTTCACAATTGAGTCGCTTTTCCGATGCCTGCGGTGCTGAAATTCCGCGCTGGATCCGTCAAAAAATGCAGGGCTATGGGGATGACAGTGCTTCCATCAAGGCTTTTGGTCTGGAAGTGGTGACACACTTATGTGACCGGTTGCTGGAGGGTGGGGCGCCTGGGTTGCACTTTTATACCATGAACAGCGCAGGGTTGACTTCGGTCATCTGGGAACGGCTGCATTTGACTTGAAGAAGGGGAATGCCATGCATTCCCCCTTCGAAGCGATGCGCGTCTCTTACCGGACTGCGCGAAAAGCCCCGTCGTTCAGGGCGGGGATGAATAGCGCGGATGCCGAAGGCATCCATCTTCGTTTCCTATAGTGGCGTTTGCTGTTGCTCGATATATTGTTTGATGATGCCAATCGGCGCACCTCCACACGAAGAGGCAAAGTACGATGGCGACCACAACACATTTTTCCAATACCGCTTTTTCAAGTCGGGCCGCTCTTTGCGTAACAACCGGCTGGATACTCCTTTCAGGCTGTTCACCAGTACGGACACCGCCAGCTTGGGCGGATACTCCACCAACAGATGCACATGATTGTCCTCCCCATCCATTTCCACTAGGGACGCTTCCATGTCTTCGCAGACCTTGCCGAACATCCGGCGCATCCGGTCGATGGCATCGCCGTCAAACACTTTGCGGCGATATTTCGCCACAAAGACCAAATGGACGTGCATCTTGAAAACGCAATGCCTGCCGTGTCGAATTTCGTTTCCTTTTTCCATAGACCAAGTATAATTCAGCCATGAAACGCTTGCAAGCATTCAAATACGAACTACAGCCTAACGGCGAACAAGCCCGCTCTATGCGCCGCTTTGCCGGGTCATGCCGTTTCGTGTTCAACAAGGCGCTTGCAATGCAGAAGGCCATCTACGAGGGCGGCGAAAAGAAGCTGGGCTATGCCGGGTTGTGCAAAGAACTCACCACTTGGAAAACTCAACCGGAAACCGCTTGGCTCAAAGAAACACATTCGCAAGTTTTGCAGCAATCACTCAAAGACCTTGAGCGTGCCTACAAAAACTTTTTCGATAAGCGTGCCGACTTTCCACGGTTCAAGAAAAAAGGCATGGGCGACAGCTTCCGCTATCCCCAAGGATGCAAGCTAGACCAGTCTAATAGCCGGGTATTCCTGCCAAAGCTGGGATGGCTCAAATACCGCAACAGCCGGGACGTGCTGGGAACAGTCAGCAACATCACCGTGTCGGCCAACGGCGGCAAGTGGTTCGTGAGCATCCAGACCGAGCGCGAGGTTGAGCAGCCGGTGCATCCGGCCACAAGCATCGTCGGCATCGATGTGGGTATCACCCGCTTTGCAACTCTGTCCGATGGTAGTCATATCGAACCGCTCAACACCTTCAGGAAGCACCAGCAAAGGCTTGCACGCTACCAGCGTGCCATGTCTCGCAAGACGAAATTCAGCAGCAACTGGAAGAAGGCGAAAGCCCGCGTCCAGAAGATTCACACGCGCATCGCCAATGTCCGCAAAGACTTCCTGCACAAGACCACGACCACAATCAGCAAAAACCACGCGATTGTGTGCATCGAGGATTTGCAGGTACGGAATATGTCCAAGTCCGCAGCAGGCAGCAGCGATTCGCCAGGGCGCAATGTCAAAGCCAAATCTGGCCTGAATAAATCCATCCTCGATCAGGGGTGGTTCGAGTTCAGGCGGCAACTGGAATACAAGCAGGTTTGGCTGGGCGGCGACGTGTTGGCGGTTCCCGCACGCAACACCAGCCGGACGTGTCCGGCCTGCGGCCATGTGTCGGCAGATAATCGCCAGACACAAGCCAAGTTTGCGTGTGTGGATTGCGGCTATGAGAACAACGCCGATGTGGTTGGCGCTATCAATGTTTTAGAGCGAGGGCATCGCTTGTTAGCCTGTGGAGAATTGGCGCAATCAGGCCGTTCCGTGAAGCAGGAACCCGCCGAAGCGACTACACAGGGGCTTGCCCTTGTGTAGCGCCGTAGGAATCTCCGGCATTCATGCCGGGGAGGATGTCAAAGTCCCAAATTGATCAATGCTGACTTGTTTTCGGGACCCTGACCCAGTACCAATACCTTGAATAACTCGCCCATTTCTGCTGGACTCAGAAGTTTTTGGACCGCACTGACTGCGCGATAGTCCGCACTGGTTTCTCCGTGTACTTTTTCCAGTTCATGCAGAATCCCCTCTTCAATCAACCAGGCCGCCTGTGTTTGCCAGGTTTCGATTTGCAGGCCTGCCCGGCGGGCCGCCCGGGCCACCCGGGTAAAGTCCACATGGGCCGTGACGTCCTGAAGTCCAGGGTAAAGAAAAGGATCGCCGTGGGCATGATGCCGATAGTGACACATCAACGTACCCCCGCTGCGTTGGGGATGGATGAATTCCCGCGCCGGGAAACCATAATCGATAAAAAAAGCCCGACCGGCTTTCAAAGTTTGACCCAACAACGTCATCAGTCCCTCTGCGGCCAAACCGACTTCAGTATCATAGGGCTCGGGGTAACCGGTCATATCTGGCATCCCCTCGAGAAGGGGGGAGTTTGCGGGCAGGGGCCGAGTTTGCCAGTGCCAACCCTCTTTCGTCACCGCAACACCCCATTGGTGCCATTGCCTATTCTGCCAACGCAAACGTTGGACGGGTAGAGCATCCAGCACTTCATTGGCCAGTACGACGCCTTCCAGTTCCGCTGGCCAATGTTCCAGCCATTCCACTCTACGTTGCAAGTCTGGAGGCAGTTGACGGATATTTTCCTGTTGTCGTTCTCGTAAGTCAGTACTTACTTCCAGGATTGCGTAACGTTTCGGCAGGCTATCTTGTTGTTCCAAGGCTTTCAACAGGTCTTGGGCCAACTGCCCCGTACCGGCACCCAGTTCGAGTATCGTGGTTTTCTGTGGATCCAATTCCCTGAGGGTGCGTGCAATGGGATGGGCCAGGGTGCGGGCAAAGAGGGAGGTCATCTCCGGGGCCGTGGTAAAGTCTCCGGCGGGTCCCAATTTGACGGCTCCTGCCGCGTAGTAGCCCAATCTTGGTGCGTAAAGAAGCAGGTTCATGAAATCGGCAAAGTCGATCCATCCTCCTGCTTTGTCGATGGCGTCATTGATATGCCAGATTAATTGCTGGCTGTGATCTCTTGCCGCAACACTCGGCAGCAATGCCTCAGTGGAATACCATTCCAATGTTCAGCCCTCAAATAGCGCGCATCATACTCCTATTTGATAACATGACGATCTTTGCAGGATTATAGGAAATGACGATGGGCTTTTTCTGGCAGATTGCGGGATTTTTCCTGCTCCTGAATGTTGCCTGGTACCTGACCTACTCGGACAAACTCTGGGTGTACGTCAGTGGCTTCGTGCTCATGGGTTTACTCATGCTCTACTCTCTGTTTGTCATTTTCAAAATTTTGCGCAAAGATCCAACCTCCCCTTCCGATGAGTAATTCCCGCAGTTCCACCTTCATTCGGCTCCAGGAAAGACTGCGCAGTGCCCTGGGCAAGGCATTGGGAGACTACGCCATGATCCAGGACGGGGATAGGGTGATGGTCTGTCTGAGTGGGGGGAAAGATTCCTATGCCCTGCTGACACTTCTGCTGGATCTGCAAAAGCGCGCGCCCATCACATTTGAACTCGTTGCCGTCAACCTGGACCAGAAACAACCGGGTTTTCCTGCGGATATCCTTCCTGCCTACCTGGATCAGCTGGGCGTGGATTACCGGATCGTCGATGCGGATACCTACGCCATCGTCAAGGAAAAAGTCCCGGCGGGAAAAACCACCTGCTCTCTCTGTTCGCGTTTGCGCCGGGGGGTCCTGTACCGTACTGCCAAGGTATTGGGGGCTAACAAGATTGCTTTGGGTCACCATCGCGATGACATGGTGGAAACCTTTTTCCTCAATTTGTTTCATGGGGGACGACTGAAAGGCATGCCCCCCAAACTCGTGACCGACGACGGACATCATGTCGTGATACGTCCCTTGGCCTATTGTCGCGAAGAAGATTTGGCCCGCTACGCGCGCGGGATGGAATTTCCCATCATTCCCTGCAATCTGTGTGGTTCCCAGGAAAATTTGCAACGCCAGGCCATCAAACAATGGTTGCAGGACCAGGAAAAGGCGCATCCGGGACGCACCGACAATATCTTTCTGGGGTTGCAGTCGGTCACGCCCTCTCACCTGGCTGACCGCCTTCTCTTTGATTTTGTCGGATTGATTCCCTCGCACCAGCCAGAACCGGAAGGAGATACACTCTTCGATTCCGCAGGCGAGCGAGGGGCACTCCATCTGTCCCACGCCGAAGGGCGACACCTGCACTTCGTGAAAGCTGGAAATTTTGCTAGAATGAAAGATTGATTATGGAGAATTCGCCCCCAATGGGCGCTTAAGGACCCCCGATGACCATCCAATACCTTCCCCCCAAGAAAATCAGTTCCTTCTATCCCCCCCAACGCACCCTGATGGGCCCGGGTCCATCGGAAATCGCACCGCGGGTGCTGGCGGCCATGTCGCTGCCCTGTATCGGATATCTCGATCCGGTCTTTGTGGACATGATGGATGAATTGAAGATGTTGTTGCGTTATGCCTTTCAGACGGACAACGCACTGACTTTTCCGGCTTCGGGTCCCGGATCCGTAGGCATGGAAATGTGCTTCGTCAACATGGTCAATCCTGGCGACAAGGTTATCGTGTGCCGGAACGGGGTATTCGGTGGCCGCATGATCGAAAATGTGACGCGCTGTGGCGGTACACCTGTTGTGGTGGAAGACACCTGGGGTGAACCGGTGGATCCGCAAAAGCTTGAAGATGCCCTGAAGCAAAACCCGGATACCAAAGTGGTGGCTTTTGTTCATGCCGAAACCTCCACCGGTTGTATGTCCGATGCCAAGACCCTGGTGGAAATCGCGCACCGTTACGGGGCTCTGACCATTGTGGATGCGGTCACTCAACTGGGTGGTTCACCCCTGTATGTGGATGAGTGGGATATCGATGCCATCTATTCGGGCAGCCAGAAATGTCTGTCCTGTACCCCAGGATTGTCTCCCGTCTCCTATAACCAGCGGGTGGTGGATCTGGTCAAACAACGTCGGACTCCCTCCCAGAGTTGGTTCATGGACCTCGACCTGGTATTGGGGTACTGGGGATCCACCAATCGCACTTACCACCATACGGCCCCCATCAATGGCTTGTTTGCGTTACATGAGTCTCTGGTGCTGCTGCGTGAAGAAGGATTGGAAAACGCCTGGGCTCGTCATACCCGTCATTACCTTGCGCTCAAAGCCGGACTGGAGGCCATGGGGCTGACCTATCTGGTCAAGGAAGAATACCGTCTGCCTCAGCTCAATGCCGTGCGGGTACCCGAAGGGGTGGATGAAGCCAAAGTGCGAAAAACCCTGCTCAGCGAATTCAATCTGGAAATCGGTGCCGGGCTGGGGCCCTTGGCAGGAAAAATCTGGCGCTTTGGACTGATGGGCTATTCAGCCAAGTCGGAAAATGTCATGTTATGTCTGTCTGCCTTGGGTTCTGTCCTCATGGACATGGGCTATCCCATCAAGGTGGGGGTGGCCGAAGCCGCTGCCCATCAGTCTTATGCCGAGCAACATGCTCAGGCGGCTAAAAAAATCAAGGGATCCTGAAGGGATCAGGTGCTGCGTCGTGTGGGCGAGAGCGCGCACAACGCAGCATGACGGGCAGCGCGTAATCGTTGAGGGATTTCTGCCGGGGTCGGTGCCGAACGTACGAGCGCAGGAAGATCCAGTGCCTGACAGGCAGCGAGGGCGGCCTTGCCCCGCGTGCTCAGGTTGGGTTGGAGATCTTTGAGAACCTCGCCCAGGCATTCCTGTAATTCAAGAAAGTGGAAGAATCTTTGTGGCCGCCTCCAGGCATCACATCCTTCCAGCAGGGGGAGCCATTCCTCCGGTTGCTGGGGAGACAAATGCCGGGCGCTGGGACCCAGTGCGCAAGACAATTCCACCCACTGGTGTTGTTCCTTGCTCCAGCGCAGGTTCCTGGCCCAGGTTTCAAGGAGTGGATGCCAGATTTGACGGGAACTCCCGTGGAAAAGTGCCGAAACCCAGGCTGCCCAGCGCAGGACTTGTTCCAGGTTTCTTCGGGCCCCATGATCCACGGCGTTTTTGGCCAGATCCCCCGTATGGATCCACAATGCATCGATGGTGGGGAAGAATTTTTTCAAGGCTCCCCAGTCGGCCAATGCCTCGAACATGCGCGCGGGGTTGGTAGTTTCCATGCCTTTGTTCAACTCTTGCAGAATGCGTTCGGGAACCAGGGCATCCACTTCGCCGTTGTTGACCATCTGTCGTAAGAGTGCGCTGGTTTCAGGTGCCACGGTAAAGCCAAAGGGAGCCAGTTTGGCCAGGAATCGAGCAACGCGCAGGAGTCGGACCGGATCTTCGCTAAAAGCCGGACTGACGTGACGCAGGATACGGTTTTTCAGATCGGTCAGTCCGTCGTAGGGATCGATCCACCGATGATTGGAATCCCGGGCCATGGCATTGATGGTGAGGTCACGGCGTTTCAGGTCTTCTTCCAGCGTGACCGTGGGGTCGGCATGAAGAATGAATCCGCGATAGCCTGGGGCTGTTTTACGTTCAGTGCGGGCCAAAGCATATTCTTCATGGGTGGCGGGGTGCAGGAAAACCGGAAAATCCCGCCCCACGGGCTGAAACCCCCGAGTTTCCATTTCTTCCGGAGTAGTGCCTACCACGACCCAATCCCGGTCGGTGCTGGGAAGCCCCAGCAATTCGTCACGGAGGGCACCCCCTACTTCGTAAATCTGCATCATCGAACCGCACCCAACTCATCCAGAAGAGCATGCAGCCGGTGACTGGGCACGGTATGGAGGCGCTGTTCGTAGACGATTTGGTTGTAGAGAACCTGTTGGACATAGTCCCGGGTTTCATCAAAAGGAATGTTTTCAAGAAAGGCGCGCGGGTCACCAATGCCGGCAGAAACCCAAATCTGTGCACGCAAAGGGCCTGCGTTATAGCCCATGGTGGCGAGGATCGGGTTGCCCAAAAGTTGCGCCAGGTGATTCAGATAATAAGTTCCAAGCAGGATATTGGTGTCGGGTTGATCGACCTCTTCAGCATGATAGTTCTTGAGACCGCTGCGTCGGGCCGCCCACCGGGCCGTTGCGGGCATCAGTTGCATCAGGCCCTGGGCACCGGTACGGGAACGGGCAACGCTGAAAAATCGACTTTCCTGTCGGATGACCGCAAGAATCCAGGCTTCAGAGAGATGGTATTGGGAAGCGCTGGCCTGGATTTGAGACTGATAGGGATAGGGAAAGAGCAGGGTGATATCCTTGGGTAAATCCGTACGATCTGCACTGTGAATACTCCGGTCATACCAGCCCAGTTGAAAGGCTTGTTGGGCAGCTGCCAAGTGTTGCAGAGGGGTCAGGGCAGGCTCGATCTGGTTCCACTCTCTCTGGGCTTCCGGCAGCAATCCCAGGCGATAGAGGCGCAGAGGGCGCTCCAGCAGAGTGCGGGTTTCTTTTTGAATCTCCGGGTCCGGTTGTGCGGGAGGGGGTGACAGGCGAAGTTCCTGCCCCCGTTCTTCCAGGGCCAGTAGCCCGTAGTAGGAAGGAGATTGGGAGACGCGCTCGAGCAGGGCAAGGGCTTCTGCAGAACGGTATTCTCCCTCCAGCGCGCGCGCCTTCCAGTATTGCCAGACGGGTTTCTGGGCCAGGGTGACCGGTAGATGGGCCAGGGTGTCCAGTACGGTGGCCCAGTCCTGCTGACGCAAGGCAACCCGGGTTTTCCAGATCAGCCATTCAGCATCGGTGGGTTGGGGAGTCACCTGCTGAAACCACTCCAAAGACTGGGGATTCAGATTCAAGGCACCTTGAAGTGCGATCTGTTGCCAGCCCCAGGCTTGGTCCTCCGGACCAAGATGTGCGGAGGCATCCGTCCACCAGGTGGCTGCGGCCTGTGGGTCATGGGCGGCCAGGCGGAGGGTGGCATATAACATGAGTTCACGTTGCGCACGAGTGGAGTGGGTATCCGTGGGGGAGGCATCATCCAGAAACTGGCGAGGTCGGCCTGTGGCCAGATTCAGGTCATCTTCATTCAAGCCTTGGAAGGGTGGGAAGAAACTATTGATGTAACGCGCTTTCCGCAACTGATTGCGGGATAGGGCATGACGCAGTGCCCGCCAGAGGTCGTCTGCACGAAGGCGGTGGGCTGCGACCAACTGCCGAAATACCGGGTCACAGGAGTCAGGCCAGGAAGCGTCGGAACGCCAATAGGCCACGGCAGCGTCGAAGAAGTCCGTTTGAGCGTCGGCGAAGAGGGCTTGCCAGTGATAGCATTGAAGTGCGGGTTGGTGGGCATCCACTGGATGAAACTGGGCTTCAAAGGTTTTCCAGTTTTGGTTTTGTCCCAGTTGAGACAACCAATGGGCGCGCAATAAGGGCGTGAGCGGGCTGTTGGGATAATCATTGAAAAATGCTTGCATTTCCGGAACCAGATAGGCATTTCCTCGTATCAATCGTTCTTCCAGAGCCCAATATCGAGGATAATCGGAAAGTTGGTCCTGCGCTCGTGCCGCGATGGATTCGAGCGTGGTCTGATCGTGTTGATCAAAAGCGCGCCGGGCGCGCAACAATTCGTCATCGGTCAGAGGCGGCTCGGAAACGGGTTGAACAGTGGCTGGTATGTCGTCGGGCATAGCCAGATCTGCGGCAGGGAGGCTCCAGGGAATAAGCCCAAGAAGCAGGAAGAGAAAGCGAATCAGAAAACCGGACAAGACGGGAACCTCATGGGAAATGCAGAACAGCGCCATCATTATGCGGGAATTTTTTCGGAAAAGGGAGGGGCCATGAAGGATGAACAGGAACAGCGGCAATTGCTGCATCGGCGTGTCATCGAAGTGAATGGTTACGCACGGCCAGACGGCTGGTACGATGTAGAGGGCGTATTGCGGGATGTCAAGGGGCATGATGTGGACATGACAGAAGGATGTCTGCCTGCCGGTACGCCCATTCACGACATGTTTTTGCGCCTGACCGTGGACGACGCTCTGATGATTTGCGAGGCAGAGGCGCGCATGACCAGCCGACCTTATCCGGGCACCTGTGAAAAAATTGTCCCTGAATACTCGTCGTTGAAAGGGGTGACCATTGCGCCAGGGTTTACCCGGATCGTGCGGAATCGGTTGGGCGGTATTCATGGGTGTACGCATTTGACGGAATTGGTGGGCGTCGTGGCGACGGTGGCTTTTCAAACCCGTTATGGCACACTCTCACCGGAGATGAAAGAACGTCCTCCTCATCTGGATGGATGCCATGCCCTGGCCAGCACGGGGGAGGTGGTGGCGCGTTTTTACCCCCATTGGTCGCGGGCAGGCGTCGAATAGATGGGAGGTTTTCAGGTACAATCAGCATTTCACAGGCTCCTTTCATAGAGAAGACGTAGACCATGAAAATCCATGAATATCAGGCCAAAGCGCTCCTCCAGCGCTTTGGGGTGGCGGTTCCGCGCGGGTTTCCGTGCTTCACGGTTGGCGAGGCTGTGGCGGCCGGACAGCAATTGGGCGCAGGGGTGTGCGTGGTCAAGGCGCAGATCCATGCGGGAGGGCGCGGGAAAGGCGGGGGCGTCAAGGTAGTCCGTACGGAGGCCGAACTGGAAGAGGCGGCGCGCCGAATCATGGGGATGCAACTGGTGACTCACCAAACCGGTCCCCAGGGGCAAACCGTTCGCCGGTTGTTGGTGGAAGAAGGGGCGGATATTCGCCAGGAACTCTACATCGGCATGGTAGTGGATCGCACCACCCAGCAGGTTGCCCTGATGGGCAGCGCGGCGGGGGGGATGGATATCGAGGAGGTGGCCGCACAGCATCCGGAAAAGATTCATGCGGTACAAATAGATCCGGGGCAAGGGTTATTGCCAGCCCAGGCTGAAACTCTGGCACGTCAAATCGAAGTGCCGGAACCTCTGGTGGCGCAGGCCCGTGACTTGATGCTGGGTCTGTACCATGCCTTCGTGGAAAGCGATGCCAGTTTGGCGGAAATCAACCCCATGGCCGTGACAGGGGACGGGCGAATTCTGGCGCTGGATGCCAAATTCAACTTCGATGACAATGCGGCGTTTCGCCATGGTGAATGGCAGGATTGGCGGGATTTCGATGAAGAAGATCCCAACGAGATCGCAGCCTCACGCCACGGCTTGTCCTACATTTCACTGGAGGGCAATATTGGATGCCTGGTCAATGGTGCGGGTTTGGCCATGGCCACCATGGATATCGTCAAACTCTACGGTGGAAGCCCGGCCAATTTTCTGGATGTGGGTGGTGGGGCCACCACGGAAAAAGTCACGGAAGCCTTCAAATTGATGCTGGCCAATCCCGAAGTGCAGGCCATTCTGGTCAATATTTTCGGCGGTATCATGAAGTGCGACGTGATTGCCGAGGGCGTGGTGGCTGCTGCACGACAGGTTCATTTGACCGTCCCTCTGGTGGTGCGTCTGGAGGGGACCAATGTGGCGTTGGGAAAACGGATTCTGGCGGAATCGGGACTTCCCATTCTGTCAGCAGCGAACATGGATGACGCAGCGGCCCAGGTGGTCGCCGCAGCGCGGAGATAAGCATGGCCATTTTGATTGACAGGAATACTCGGGTACTGACTCAAGGAATTACCGGCAAGACGGGCATGTTTCACACTCGTCTGTGTCGTGAGTATGCCTTTGGCAACGAATGTTTTGTCGGTGGGGTAACCCCGGGCAAGGGCGGACAGAATTTCGAAGGGGTTCCGATTTTTGATTCGGTAGCCGAAGCGCGTCGGGAAACTGGCGCCAATGCTTCGGTGATCTATGTTCCTCCTCCCTATGCGGCGGCGGCCATTGATGAAGCCGTGGAAGCGGGGATCGAGTTGGTGATCTGTATTACGGAAGGGATTCCGGTGCGGGATATGATCCAGACCCGTTATCGTATGCGTGGTAAATCAACCCTTCTGGTGGGCCCAAACTGTCCGGGTGTGATCACCCCAGGACAACTCAAGATCGGCATCATGCCTGGACACATTCATCAGCCCGGTCCCATTGGGGTGGTCTCTCGTTCTGGAACGCTGACCTATGAAGCCGTGGGGCAACTGCGTGAACTGGGGCTGGGTCAGTCCAGTTGCGTGGGAATTGGCGGCGATCCGGTCAACGGCATGAAACATCTGGAAGTGATGCAGCGGTTCAATGACGATCCTGCCACAGAGGCGGTTATCATGGTGGGAGAAATTGGCGGGTCGGATGAGGAAATCTGTGCACGCTGGATCAAGGAACACATGACCAAACCCGTGGTGGGGTTCATTGCCGGTATGACGGCACCGCCCGGTAAAAGGATGGGGCATGCGGGAGCCATCATTTCAGGGGGGCAGGGAACGGCTCAGGAGAAGTTGGCCACGATGGAAGAATGTGGGATCAAGATTACGCGCAATCCCGCCGAAATGGGGCGGACCTTGCAAGCTCTGCTCAGGGGGTAGTCTTTGGCATTCGGTGGGGGCAGGAGGCGCGCTGACAGTTGGCGTAGATCTGGAGAGAATGGTCCTGAATCGAGAAACCCCGTTGTTGTGCAATCTGGGCTTGGCGATTTTCGATCTCGGCGTCAAAAAACTCCTCCACATGGCCACATTGCAGACAGACCAGATGGTCATGGTGGGTTCCTTGGTTAAGTTCAAATACGGCCTTGCCACTTTCAAAATGATGACGGACCAGCAAGCCGGCTTGTTCAAACTGGGTCAGCACCCGGTAGACGGTGGCCAGACCGATATCCATGCCTTCCTGCTGAAGCCGGCGGTAGACTTCTTCCGCGCCCAGATGACGGGTGGCGCTGGTTTCGAACAGGGCCAATACCCTGAGACGGGGAAGGGTGGCTTTCAGTCCGATGTCCTTGAGATCTTGGGGGGCGCTCATGTTGCCTCGCAGGGGGGTAGAATTGGTTCATTATAAAAGCATTCGGGTGAAAGGGATGATAAAGCGTACGGTAACGATGGGCATGCTGACTTGTGCAGGCCTGTTTCTCACGGGATGTTCCAACTGGTCGTGGTATTCGATTCCTGGTGCCTCTTACCTCAGGCCCTATACGCTGGATATCCAGCAGGGCGTGATCATCGACTCTGACATGGTGGCGCGTCTGAAGGAAGGAATGACCCGTCCACAGGTGGCTTATACTTTGGGGACGCCATTGCTCAAAGATCCTTTTCACAAGGATCGCTGGGATTATGTCTATTTTGTGCGAGAGGATGGGCGATTGAGTCATCCCCATGATTTGACGGTTTATTTCAACGACGACAAAATGGTTCGCTATGTCACGGATTATCCGATCGGTGGGGCGGTGACATCGGGCACTCCCCAGGCGGTTCCTGTGACCGGTGAGGCCCCTGTGGCCCCTGCGGCGACCAGTGAGACACCTGCGGTTCCCCCTGCGGGCTCCGCTCCGGTGACGCAGGAAGTTACCCCGCCGAATCCTGACGGAAGTGCCGGACCGGCCACCGGAGTGACCAAGGGGGGTATGATTGATGCCGGGAAGACCGGAGAATGAGCGCGCTCGTTTTGGGCATCGCGGGCAGTGGTGGGCGTATGGGGCGAGCGTTGGTGGAAGCCATTGCGATGGCTCCGGATTTGCGTCTGGGCTTGGCACTGGAGCAAGCAGACAGTCCCTTCATCGGCCGTGATCCCGGAGATTGGCTGGGCGCCCCCCTGGGCATCGCGATTACCTCTGATGTTCAGGCGGGGTTGGAACGATGTGCGGTGCTGATCGATTTTACCCGTCCCCAGGCTACCCTTGATCACTTGGCCGCCTGTGTACAGCACAGGCGGGGTATGGTGATTGGGACCACCGGTTTCAGTGCGGCTGAAAAAGCGCAGATTCAGGAGGCCAGTCAGGAGATCCCCATTGTGTGCGCCCCCAACATGAGCGTGGGGGTAACCGTGGCACTGGCGTTGCTGGAGCGAGCCACCCAGTGGTTGCCGGCTGATTATGATCTGGAAATTACGGAAGCCCATCATCGTCATAAAGTGGATGCTCCCTCCGGGACGGCATTGCGCATGGGCGAGGTGGTGGCCAAGGCGCGCGGTTGGAACTTGCCGGAGGTGGCGGTGTATGGGCGCCAGGGGACCACGGGCCCGCGTCCTTCTCGCACCATTGGCTTTGCCACAGTACGGGGCGGGGATGTGGTGGGCGATCATACGGTATCTTTCATGGGCGAAGGCGAGCGCCTGGAAATTACCCATCGTGCCAGCAATCGAGCCACCTTTGCCCAAGGTGCAGTGCGGGCTGCCCGTTTTGTGGTGGATCAGCCTGCGGGATTTTATGATATGCGTTCTGTACTTGGGTTGTAATTAGTTGAAATAACTGGTCTATTTATTTGTTTTTCGGGGTTCTTCCGGGCCCCGGAGTTGCTTTTTGGCGTATTTTGCGCTAGTATTCCAATAATCGGAAACGGGAAAGGTGCGCGTCAATGCGTCTTTCCCGTTTTTTCACATCACCCCCTTCAGGAGTTAGTTATGGCTGTAGAACTGCCCTCGTCCTCTCGGGTGCCTGCCTTTCTTGTGCTGGCCGACGGCAGCATTTTCAAGGGCTATTCCATTGGAGTCGAAGGGTATCGGGGGGGGGAGGTGGTATTCAATACGGCCATGACCGGATACCAGGAAATTCTGACGGATCCTTCCTATTGCCGCCAAATTGTGACCTTGACCTATCCCCACATCGGTAACGTGGGAGTGAATCAGGAAGATGAAGAGTCCGCCGAGTTGTTTGCGGCAGGTCTGATTGTCCGTGAAATCCCCCGTCAGTTATCCAGTTGGCGTGCGCAGGGAGGGTTGCCTGAATACCTCAAGGCGCGGGGTATGATTGCCATGGCAGGGGTGGATACCCGACGTCTGACACGCTTGCTGCGCGAAAAGGGTGCGCAAAACGGCTGTATCTGGGCGGGAGAAGAAAATATTCCCGCTGCTTTGGAAGTGGCCCGTACTTTTCCGGGGCTGAACGGCATGGATCTGGCCAAGGTGGTCAGTTGTACCCGACCGTATCCCTGGACGGAGGGGGTGTGGCACCTGAGTGGGATAACCACTCGGCCTGAGGCGCGCTTCCGGGTCATCGCCTATGATTTTGGAATCAAGCGCAACATTCTGCGCATGTTGGTGGAGCGGGGATGCGCCGTTCAGGTGGTTCCCGCTACGACACCGGCTCAGGACGTGTTGTCCCTGCGCCCGGATGGCGTTTTTCTGTCCAATGGGCCCGGTGATCCCGAAGCGTGCACCTATGCCATTCAGGCCGTTCGCGAACTTCTGGCGGCACGGGTTCCTGTTTTTGGTATTTGTCTTGGCCATCAATTGCTTGCCTTGGCTTCGGGGGGGCGTACCCTGAAGATGAAATTCGGACACCATGGAGCCAATCATCCCGTTCTCGATCAGCAAACCGGACGGGTATTGATCACCAGTCAGAACCATGGATTTGCGGTGGATACTCAAGATTTACCTGCTCATCTTACGGTTACCCATGTTTCCCTGTTTGATGGGAGTGTGCAGGGGCTTGCCCGGACAGATGTTCCGGCCTTCAGTTTTCAAGGTCATCCTGAAGCCTGTCCGGGCCCCCATGATGCGGCCCCTCTCTTCGACCGTTTTATAGCGCTCATGCAAGAATCTGGAATCTGACCTATGCCCAAGAGAACCGATCTCAAGTCCATTCTGATCATTGGGGCAGGCCCCATCGTCATTGGCCAGGCCTGTGAATTCGATTATTCCGGGGCACAAGCGTGCAAGGCGCTGCGCGAAGAGGGGTATCGTGTCATTCTGGTTAATTCCAATCCGGCGACCATCATGACGGATCCGGAGATGGCTGACGCCACCTATATTGAACCCATCAACTGGAAGACTCTGGAGCGCATCATTGAACGGGAGCGTCCAGACGCTCTTCTGCCAACCATGGGAGGCCAGACGGCACTTAATTGCGCGCTTGATCTGGCGCGGGAGGGGGTGCTGGAACGGTATGACGTTGAAATGATCGGGGCGCGCAAGGAAGCCATCGATATGGCCGAGGATCGCGAAAAATTCAAGGCGGCCATGACGCGCATCGGTTTGTCCACCCCCCGTTCTGCGGTGGCCCATAGTCTCGAAGAAGCCCAACAGGTGCAGGCCCAAATCGGCTTTCCGGCCATTATCCGTCCCTCCTTTACCATGGGGGGAAGCGGGGGAGGGATTGCCTATAACCAGGAAGAATTCATGACCATTTGCGAGCGTGGTCTGGAGGCGTCACCGACCCGTGAGTTATTGGTGGAAGAATCGGTGATCGGTTGGAAAGAGTATGAGATGGAAGTGGTGCGGGACCGCAACGACAACTGTATCATCATTTGCTCCATCGAAAATCTCGATGCCATGGGGGTGCATACCGGAGATTCCATTACGGTAGCACCTGCCCAGACCTTGACGGACAAAGAATATCAGGTGATGCGCAATGCTTCCCTGGCAGTATTGCGTGAGATTGGTGTGGAAACCGGGGGCTCCAACGTCCAGTTTGCCATCAACCCCAGAGATGGACGAATGATCGTCATTGAAATGAATCCGCGCGTTTCCCGTTCTTCGGCTCTGGCCTCCAAGGCGACGGGGTTTCCCATCGCCAAGGTGGCGGCCAAACTGGCGGTGGGATTTACCCTCGATGAGTTGAGCAACGAGATCACCGGCGGGATAACGCCTGCTTCTTTCGAACCCACCATTGACTACGTGGTGACCAAGGTGCCACGCTTTGCTTTTGAAAAATTTCCGCAAGCCAATGATCGCTTGACCACTCAGATGAAATCGGTGGGAGAGGTCATGGCCATCGGGCGCAGTTTCCAGGAGTCCCTGCAGAAGGCCCTGCGTGGATTGGAAACTGGCGCCGATGGGTTGAATGAAATGACCACCGAGCGCACCACCATCGAAGCCGAGTTGGCCAATCCCGGTCCCCATCGCCTGTGGTATCTGGCAGATGCCTTTCGCATCGGGCTGGAGCGGGATGAAATCTACCGTTTATCCCATGTGGACCCCTGGTTTCTGGCGGAAATCGAGGATCTGGTGTTCGAAGAACAGCGGGTACGCGGGTTGGAACTTGCGACGTTGAGCGCAGCGCGTTGGCGCGAACTGAAAGGCAAGGGATTCTCTGACCGGCGCTTGGCTTACCTGATGGGAAGCACGGAACAAGCGGTGCGCGCCATGCGGCATGCCCTGAATGTTCGCCCTGTATTCAAGCGGGTGGATACCTGTGCGGCAGAGTTTTCCACGCAAACCGCTTACCTCTATTCCACTTATGAAGAAGAGTGTGAAGCGCATCCCACGGATCGACGCAAGATCATGGTGCTGGGCGGGGGACCGAACCGCATTGGCCAGGGGATCGAATTTGATTATTGTTGTGTTCATGCGGCCCTGGCTTTGCGTGAGGATGGGTACGAAACACTCATGGTCAATTGCAATCCAGAGACGGTTTCCACAGACTACGACAGTTCGGATCGTCTGTATTTCGAATCACTGACACTGGAAGATGTCCTCGAGATCGTGGCGCTGGAGAAACCCGCGGGTGTCATTGTCCAATTCGGTGGTCAGACTCCCCTCAAATTAGCCCGTGGGCTGGAAGCCGCCGGGGTCCCCATCATCGGGACAACTCCGGACAGCATCGATCGCGCTGAAGACCGCCAACGTTTTCAGCAACTCTTGCATGAGTTGGATTTGCGTCAACCGGATAACCGAACCGCAGGCCATCGGGACGAAGTCTTGAAGGCAGCGCAGACGTTGGGATACCCCTTGGTGGTTCGACCCAGTTACGTGTTGGGGGGGCGTGCCATGCAGATCGTCCATACCCCGGCAGATCTCGAAAAATATCTGCGTGAGGTCATTACGGATGGGGAAGGAATGCATGGTGTGGCGATTTCACCGCATTCCCCCATTTTGCTTGACCGTTTTTTGAACGATGCCATCGAAGTGGATGTGGATGCAGTCTGTGATGGACAGGAGGTGGTGATTGGTGCCATCATGGAGCACATTGAGCAAGCGGGCGTTCATTCGGGAGATTCGGCCTGTTCCATTCCGCCTTATAGTCTGACCCCTGCCATCCAGGATGAACTTCGGCGCCAGACCAAGGCCATGGCCCATGCATTGGGGGTGGTGGGGTTGATGAACGTGCAGTTTGCGCTTCAGGGAGATACCGTTTATGTTCTCGAGGTCAATCCCCGCGCTTCGCGTACTGTTCCTTATGTGGCCAAGGCGACCAGTCGTCCTCTGGCTAAAATTGCGGCGCGCTGCATGGTGGGACAAAGTCTGGCCGAACAGGGAATTACCGGCGAGTTGATTCCAGGCTACTATTCGGTCAAAGAGGCGGTGTTCCCCTTTACCAAATTTCCTGGAGTGGATCCCATACTCGGACCGGAAATGAAATCCACGGGGGAAGTCATGGGGGTTGGGGCGACCTTTGCCGAGGCCTTCGTCAAGTCCCAATGGGCGGCAGGAGTCAAGTTGCCCACAGGAGGCAAGGTTTTTCTGAGTGTCAAAAATGCGGACAAAGCGCCCTTGGTGGAGATTGCACGCCAATTGGTAGAATTGGGTTTTGCGCTGGTGGCCACCCGTGGAACGGCGGCAGCACTCAGTGCTGCCGGTCTCGAGGTGGTACTGGTCAACAAGGTTATGGAAGGGCGTCCGCATATCGTGGATATGATCAAGAATCGAGAAATTTCATTGATCATCAATACGGTAGAAGAACTTTCCAGGGCCGTACAGGATTCCTGGTCGATTCGCAATGCTGCGTTGCAGGGACGTATCACCTATTACACTACGGTTGCCGGGGCACGGGCAGCCTGTATGGGGATGCGTCTTGGACAGTCCAGCGATGTCTATGAATTACAGGCATTGCACCGAGAGTTGAAAATCTGACCCCTCAAGAGGGGCTCAGGCCATATAACACGTAATTGGGTAGCGAGGAAGGAGAAGCATGAACAAGACACCATTGACGGTACGGGGTGCCGAAAAACTCAAGGAAGAATTGCACCAGTTGAAGCATGTGCAACGTCCGGCAGTGATCCAGGCCATCAGTGAGGCGCGCGCTCAGGGAGATCTGTCGGAGAATGCCGAATACGATGCAGCCAAAGAACGTCAATCCTTTATCGAAGGACGGATTGCGGAATTGGAATCCAAATTATCCCATGCCCAAATCATCGATCCGGCTGCGTTGGATGCGGACGGGCGGTGTGTCTTTGCGGCCACGGTGGAAATGGAAGATTTGAACACCGGCGACGTCCACACTTATCAGATCGTGGGGGATGACGAGGCGGACATCAAGGAGGGCAAGATATCCATTGGTTCTCCGCTGGCTCGCGCCCTGATCGGAAAATCGGCGGGAGATGTGGCTGAGGTACATGCGCCAGGGGGAATGCGTGAATACGAAATCAGGAAAGTACGTTATGGTTGAGCGCCGCAGGTCCTTATCCCCTCCCGGGTCTGCGTGGCGCGCGGAACGGCCTGGAATTTCCAAAGGAAAGAGCGGGGTCAGGAAGATTTCCGCCAAAAAAGTCGCTGCTAAAAAAGTGGTTCCTGTCGTTGTGCCGCCCTTGAAGTTGCCTGAGATGGGGGCGACATTGGAGTTGACGGTGGCTGAACGGGTGCGCTTGCGTCAGGAAGCTCATCGCCTCAATCCTGTGGTGCTGATGGGGCAATCCGGTATGACAGAGGCGCTTCTCCTGGAAATAGAACGGGCTCTTCGCGCCCATGGTCTGATCAAGGTCAAAGCCAGCGGAGTCGACACAGTAGAGGCGCGCAGCGCTCTGGCAAATATTCTTACCCAGCGTCTTTCAGCCGCATCCGTTCAACAAATCGGCAAGATTCTGGTTCTTTATCGTCCCCGATGAAACCTACCCGGACCAGCAAGGCCTGGATACGGGAACATATCAACGATCCCTTCGTCCAACGAGCAAAACGGGAAGGATATCGGTCACGGGCTTCTTACAAGTTATTGGAAATCGATGACCGGGACCACCTGTTGCGTCCAGGGATATCGGTGGTAGATTTGGGGGCCAGTCCCGGAGGGTGGTCACAGGTGGCCCGTCAGCGCATGGGAGTGCACGGCAAGGTCATCGGGGTCGATGTGCTGCCCATGGAAGCGCTGGAGGGCGTCAATTTTCTGCAGGGGGATTTCTTAGCCCCCGCGGTGCAGGAGCAGGTGAGAGTTCTGTTGGGAAACCGGTCGGTGGACCTTGTATTATCGGATCTTGCCCCCAATATCAGTGGTGTCACCTTGTATGATCAGGCCCGTGCAGCCGAGTTGTGGGAAATGGCTCTGGAGTTTTCGCTTGAAGCGCTGGGGCCTGAGGGTGGGTTTCTGATCAAGGTTTTTCATGGAGCAGATTTTGAATCCTTCGTGCGACGCATGAAACAATGCTTTGTCCGGGTGGTGACGCGAAAACCTGCTGCATCCCGAGACCGAAGTTCGGAAGTGTACTTGTTGGGTCAGGGGTTGAAACCGAAACACAAGGGGTGAGTTGGTGAATTTTGAACAGGTGGACGCGCTTGAGCGTACAATGATCCTTCGGAGTCTGGGGGAGTTGGTCGGATCGACTTGGAGGAAAGAGTCTTGAATAGCATCGTTAAAAATGTCTTGGCATGGCTTTTCGTAGGATTGGTGTTGATGTTGCTGGTCAGTCAATTCCAGAACCATCAACCGTCGGGCGATGTCCTGAGTTATTCCTCTTTTATCGAAGAGATGAAAGCCGGACATGTCACCAAGGTGATCATCGATGGTCGGGCGTTGCGTGGCGAACGCTCCGATGGCAAACCTTTTACCACTTACACGCCCTCGGATCCATGGCTGGTCAGTGATTTGCTCAAGTATGGCGTGAATGTGTCGGCAAAGCCCGAAGAAGAGCCTTCCTTTTTCATGAACATGCTCATGTCCTGGTTTCCCATGTTGTTGTTGGTGGCGGTCTGGATATTTTTCATGCGTCAGATGCAGGGAGGTGGTCGGGGAGGGGCTTTTTCCTTCGGCAAGAGTCGTGCGCGTATGCTGGATGAAAATACCAACCCTGTGACTTTCGCGGATGTGGCTGGGGTGGATGAAGCCAAAGAAGAAGTGAGCGAGTTGGTGGAATTTTTGCGTGACCCCGGAAAATTCCAGAAATTGGGAGGACGGATTCCGCGCGGCGTGCTCATGGTAGGCAATCCCGGAACGGGGAAAACCCTGCTGGCCCGGGCGATTGCAGGGGAGGCCAAGGTTCCTTTCTTCAGCATTTCCGGTTCGGATTTTGTGGAAATGTTTGTCGGGGTGGGGGCAGCCCGTGTGCGCGACATGTTTGAACAAGCCAAGAAAAATGCCCCGTGCATCATCTTCATCGATGAAATCGATGCCGTAGGCCGCCAACGGGGCGCCGGTCTGGGTGGAGGCAATGACGAGCGGGAACAGACCCTCAACCAGATGCTGGTGGAAATGGATGGTTTTGAAGCGACAGTGGGCGTCATCGTCATTGCCGCCACCAACCGGCCTGATGTCCTTGATCCTGCACTGTTGCGGCCAGGACGTTTTGACCGCCAGGTCGTAGTACCCTTGCCAGACATTCGTGGGCGTGAACAGATCTTGCTGGTACACATGCGCAAGGTCCCTATCGCACCCGATGTGCGGGCCGATATCATTGCACGGGGCACGCCCGGATTTTCAGGGGCGGATCTGGCCAACTTGGTGAATGAATCAGCACTCTTTGCCGCACGATCCAATAAGCGCCTGGTGGACATGGATGATTTCGAACGGGCCAAGGACAAGATCATCATGGGCGCGGAACGACGTTCTCTCGTCATGCCTGAGCAGGAACGGCGCAATACGGCTTACCATGAGTCCGGGCATGCCGTAGTGGCCCGCATGCTGAAACTGACCGATCCGGTTCACAAAGTGACCATCATTCCCCGTGGGCGTGCACTGGGGGTAACCATGCAGTTACCCACGGAAGATCGCTATAGCATGAACCGCGACCAGATCCTGCAAAATATTGCCGTATTGTTTGGGGGGCGTATTGCGGAGGAAGTGTTCATGAATCAGATGACCACGGGAGCCAGCAATGACTTCGAACGCGCCACCGATATGGCGCGTCGCATGGTGACCCAATGGGGGATGTCGACTTCCATGGGGCCTATGGTTTATGGAGAAAACGAAGGAGAAGTTTTTCTTGGGCGGACCATTGCCACCCATAAGAATGTGTCGGAAGCCACGATGCAGAAAGTGGATATGGAAATTCGCCGCATCATTGACGAACAGTACGTCTTGGCGCGGGGCATCATCGAAACTCATCGCACTGAAATCGAGGCAATGACCCATGCCTTGCTGGAATGGGAAACCATCGATGCGGAACAAATCGAGGACATCATGTCCGGACGTCCGCCCCGTCCACCCAAACCGCCTGCGCCAGTAACGCCCAAGGCGCCACCTCCCAGCGCTTCGCCGCCCCCGGCACCCGCCTCCACGGCTCAACCGGCTCAGGGCGTCTGAGTCCAGAGGGGTTTTGTCAGTGTGGATTCCCGGCGCGCCGGGTGGATCACCCAAATCACTCCCCGCAGTACACTGCGGGGAGTTTGTTTTGTCCTTGGCGCAACCTCGTATCATGGGGATTCTCAACGTTACTCCCGACTCATTCTCTGATGGGGGGATGCATCGCGATGCGCTGGCCGCCATAACCTGTGGACAAGCCTTGGTGGCACAAGGGGCTGACCTGATCGATGTAGGGGGGGAATCCACCCGTCCCGGAGCCCCTGAAGTGGAGTTGGCCGAGGAGTTGCGGCGTGTGATTCCGGTCATTGAAGGATTGGTGGATACGTTGAAGGTGCCCGTCTCCATCGATACCCGTCATCCCCAAGTCATGCAGGCAGCCATTCGTGCAGGAGCCACCCTGATCAATGATATCGAAGCTCTGCAGGCCCCCGGAGCCCTTGACTGTGTGCTCGAGCATGAAGTGGGCATTTGTCTGATGCACATGCAAGGACACCCCTTGACCATGCAGCAGTTGCCCCATTATCCTCTGGGGGTGGTAACTGAGGTATGCCATTTTCTTGCGGAGCGGGTTGCTTTATTGGAGCAGTATGGTGTGGAGCGCGCACGCATCCTGATCGATCCGGGGTTTGGTTTTGGCAAGACCCGTGCCCACAACCTGACCTTGCTGCAGCAGTTACCGGTTTTGGTGGATCTGGGGTACCCGGTATTGGTGGGCCTGTCCCGCAAATCCATGCTGGTCGGCCAACCCAGCATTTCCCCGCGCGAACGTCTGGGAGCCAGTCTGGCTGCGGCTTGCTGGGCGATTCAGGCAGGGGCGCATATCCTGCGTGTCCACGATGTGGCTGCAACCCGTCAGGCCGTGGATTTATGGATGAATACCTTGACAGTGGAGGAGCAATGAGTCGTCGTTATTTTGGAACGGATGGAATTCGTGGGCGGGTGGGCAGTGAGCCCATGACCCCTGTGATGATGCTGAATCTCGGGTATGCCGCAGGCACGGTGCTGGCTCAGGGAGCGGCTGCCAAAGAGGATCGTCCGGTGGTGATTATTGGCAAGGACACCCGCATTTCAGGTTACATGATCGAATCGGCCCTTGAGGCCGGACTTTCTGCAGCAGGGGTGGACGTCATTCTGTTGGGGCCCATGCCAACCCCGGCGGTGGCCTATTTGGTTCGGGCCTTGCGTTTACAGGCGGGGGTGATGATCAGCGCTTCCCATAACCCTTTCGAGGATAACGGGATCAAATTCTTCTCTGCCGATGGGATGAAATTGCCCGACAGCGTGGAACAGGACATTGAAGCCCAACTGAATCAACCCTGGTCTTGCCGTGACTCGGCCCAGTTGGGGCATGTCCGCCGCATGAATGACGCCGCAGGGCGTTATATCGAATTTTGCAAAAGTACGTTCCCCTCCAGTCTCGACCTCAAGGGACTGAAACTGGTGGTGGATTGCGCGCACGGGGCAACCTATCATATCGCTCCTTTGGTATTTCACGAATTGGGCGCCGAAGTCATTGCCATCGGCAATACCCCCAATGGCGTCAATATCAATGATCACTGTGGGGCGACACATGTCGACACATTGCGTGAGGCCGTGCGTACCCACCAGGCCGATATGGGGATCGCTCTGGACGGCGATGGAGATCGTCTCATCATGGTGGACGAGACAGGGAAAAGTTATGACGGGGATCAACTGCTTTATGCTGTGGTCAAACACCGTCAATCTTTGCCGGGATTCGCCGGCGGAGCAGTGGGGACCTTGATGACCAATCTGGCTGTGGAAAAGGCCTTCGAGCGACGACGAATTCCCTTTGTGCGGGCCAGAGTGGGGGATCGCTACGTCCTGGAAACGATGTTGGAACGGGGTTGGCTTTGGGGTGGAGAGAGTTCGGGGCATCTGATCTGTCGGGATAAGCACAGCACGGGAGATGGCATCATTTCGGCGCTTCAAGTACTGGCAGCCTTGACCAGCCAAGGGGTGACCCTGGCCAGTTATACCGCCGAAGTGGAACTCTACCCCCAACGCCTGATCAATGTGCGTACTGTCCAGTCGGTGGATTTTAAAACATCTGCACAGGTTCAGCAGGCAGTGACGGCAGCAGAGGAGGATATGGCCGGACACGGGCGGGTACTCTTGCGTGCCTCAGGGACGGAACCCTTGATTCGTGTCATGGTGGAGGGGGAAGATGCCACCCAAGTGGAGCGTTGGGCAGAAACCATCGCCGCCGCTGTGCGCGAGTTGGCAACCTAAATCAGTTCGGGGTCGATCACTGCATGGAGGATGAGTTGGATTTGTCCGTTCCGTTCGCGCTGTGTGAGCCACCAGAGCGCGCCTTTGCGTACGCTCCAGGGGGCGACTTCGCCCGTGAGTAGCCAGGCTGCGGTTTCTCCCAGGGTGGGTTGGTGGCCCACCAGCAGGGTGTAGGGATCAGCAGGCGCAGGCCAGGCGCAGGCCTGCAACAGGTCGCGCGGACGAGCCTGGGTTCCCAGATGCGTCACCGTTTCAAAGTGTCTGGAAAAGGCGCTGGCGGTTTGCTGGGTGCGCTGTGCCGGGCTGACCATAATGCGGGGTTCATGAGGCAAATGGGTCTTCAACCAGCGGGCCACTCGCCGAGCTTGTTGGTGGCCCCGTTCAGTCAGGGCACGAGCAAGGTCAGGAAAACCTTCTTCGGCTTCGGCGTGACGCCATAGGATCAGGTGGGATTGGCTCATGAGGAGGAAGATTTCTGGCTCAAATGCTGCAAGAGAAAGTCATGCACCCGGAAGCACGAACTGCCGCGCCGTGGATGGGTTCGCGCATATTGCCCCTCGCCGTTCATGATCCAGGCTGCGTGGTTGTCGCGCAGATAGGAACGGAGCCCTTCGCTCAGTATTCGTCGTTTGATGCGTGGATCAAGAATGGGGATACAGACTTCGATGCGGCGAAAAAAATTACGGTCCATCCAGTCTGCACTGGCGATGAATACATTGTGGCTTCCTCCATGACGGAAATACATGACCCGATGATGTTCCAGAAAACGACCGATCAGGGAGCGTACCCGAATATGTTCGGATAAGCCTTTGACCCCGGGACGGAGCAGGCAGACCCCCCGGATGATCAGATCGATATGAACCCCTGCCTGGCTGGCTTCATAGAGCGCTTCGATCAGAAGAGGTTCGGTCAGTGCATTCATTTTTGCGATGATGTGGGCTTTATCACCCTTGCGAGCAAACTGGATTTCACGGGCAATGGCCTGCAGGGTTCCTGAGTGGAGGGTGAAGGGGGCTTGCCAGAGATGGCGTAATCGCTCTTGCTTGCCCAGTCCCGTAATTTGCATGAAGATGGCGCTGACATCGGCGGTGATTTCCGGATGGGCAGTAAACAAACCGAAATCGGTATAGGTGCGCGTGGTTCGGGCATGATAGTTGCCTGTTCCCAGGTGGACATAACGCCGTAGTTCGCCTTGCTCGCGCCGAATGATGAGACACATTTTAGCGTGAGTCTTGTACCCGAAAACGCCATAGACCACATGGGCCCCGGCGGCTTCCAACTTTTCTGCCCAGTTGATGTTGGCTTCTTCGTCGAAGCGGGCCAACAGTTCCACCACCACGGTGACTTCCTTGCCTTGGTGGGCTGCCTCGATCAAGGCTTCGATCAACTCGGAGTCCGTGCCGGTACGGTAGACCGTCTGTTTGATGGCCAGTACCGCAGGGTCACGCGCCGCTTGTTGAACAAACTGAATGACGGGCATGAAGGGCTGAAAGGGATGATGCAGGAGAAGATCGCGTTTTTTCAAGGTTTCAATGAGAGGAACTGTTTGATCCAGTTCGCGGGGCAGTTGGGGCTGAAAGGAGGGAAACTTGAGATCCGGCCGGTCAACCAGGTCGGCGACCCGCATCAGGCGCACGAGATTGACGGGACCGTCCACTCGGTACAGATCTGTTTCTTCCAACTCGAAAGTATCAAGCAGGAATTGAGCCATGGTTTCGGAACAATTTTCCGGGACTTCAAGGCGTACTTCATCGCCATACTGGCGATGACTCAATTCGCCTTGCAAGGCGAGACGCAAATCACTGACTTCTTCATCTTCCAGAAGTAACTCGCTGTTTCGGGTCAAACGAAATTGATAGCATCCTTCGACAGTCAGACCATGAAAAAGATCGCCCACGTTGGCATGCAGGATCGAAGATAAAAAAATGAACCCATAGGGGCAACCACAAATTTCTTCGGGCAGTTGTATGAAGCGAGGAAGGGAACGGGGGGCTTGTACGACGGCATGGGTGCAGGGACGGCCAAAAGCATCGACGCCCGAAAGTTCCACGGCAAAATTGAGACTTTTATTGAGGATCCGAGGAAAAGGATGGGCTGTATCCAATCCAATGGGGGTCAATACCGGTTTAATTTCGCGCAGATAATAGTTGCGTGCCCAAGCGTGCTGGGCCTCGGTCCAATGATTGCGACGGTGAAAGCAGATACCCTCTTCTGCCAAACGTGGCAGGACGCGCTCGTTTAATAGATGATATTGATGGGCGACGAGTTCGTGTGCCACGTTGCAAACCAGACGGTAAACCCGTAAGGGGGGCAGACCATCCGGGCCGGTTTTCGTGATGCCTTCGCGAATCTGCTGTTTCAGGCCGGCAACCCGAATCTCAAAAAATTCATCCAGATTGCTGCTGACGATGCACAGATAGCGCAGTTGCTCAAGGAGAGGGGTCTCGTCATCTTCCACCAGGCTCAGGACGCGTCCATTGAATGCCAACAGGCCTAACTCACGATTGAGAAACCGGGACGCTGGTGTAACGGGATTGCTCATAAAGTCAGTCAAGAATGGGAACCGTGGAACGCCTTCAGTGTACCACCCTACGAGTATCAGGAAAACCAATATGATGCGGGCCTGTATTCATCGTCACGAATAATTCATGGCAGGTTCATGGCGGGGTAACAAGGCCAGGGCAAAGTGGGTAAACCTTCGTTCTGATGGAGAGATCCATGACCCAACTTGATCAAAGTCTGCAGAATATTCGTCAACCACGTCTGATATTTCAATATGCCCGCTCTCCTGCGGATGTGCGGGCGGCTCAGCAATTACGTTGGCAGGTCTTTCATGAAGAGATGGGGGCGCACTTGCATTCCCCCGAGGCAGGACTGGATCAGGATCGATTCGATGAACTCTGCGATCATCTGATTCTGCGCGATACGCGTAGTCATGAAGTGGTGGGCACCTACCGGATACTCAACGCGCAGCAGGCGGTGTGGGCCGGAGGATTTTATGCGGAAGAGGAATTCGATTTGACCCGCCTGTCCCATCTGCTACCTCATGTCATGGAGGTGGGACGGGCCTGCGTTCATCCGGATTATCGAAATGGTCTTTCCATTGCAGTGTTGTGGGCAGGTCTGGCCGAATATATCCAGACACATCGAGTGCAATATCTGATGGGCTGTGCCAGCATGACCATGATCGATGGGGGCCATACGGCGGCCTCGCTCTACCGCCAGTTGGAACTTTTTCATGGGGCTCCTGCAGAATGGCGTGTTTTCCCCCGTTGTGCATTGCCTCTGGCGGCGCTCGACAGCACGCGCGTGGTGGAGATCCCGCCGCTCATCAAGGCTTATCTGCGGGTGGGTGCCTATGTTTGCGGAGCTCCGGCGTGGGATGCGGATTTCAACACGGCGGACTGTCTGCTTTTGTTGCCCACGGCAGCCATGGATCAGCGTTATTCCCGCCGCTTCATGAAGGCCTCGGCTGAGGGAAAAACTTCCTTCTGAGGATTCATTTATCCGTGTAAGCACGTTGCCCGGTATGCGCTCAGGCATTATTACCCCAGGCAAGGATTTCCGGACCCGAGTAGTTCATTCGTGCATGATCTGGTAGAGTGGGGTTTTTTGTGAGGGTTGTGGGATATGCCCCAAGGAATCATCGCGGCAGTAGACTTGGGCTCGAATAGTTTTCGTCTGCAGGTGGCACGCGTGGTGCAGGGGCAACCTTATACGCTGGATGCGCTCAAGGAGTCCGTACGACTGGCGGCGGGATTATTGCCCGACAACACGCTGGATGCGGTGACACAGGAACGGGCCTTGGCCTGTTTGCGGCGTTTTGGCGAGCGGTTGCGTGCAGTTCCCCGGGAAGCCATCCGGGTCGTGGGGACCAATACCCTGCGCGTTGCCCAACACGCGGAAACCTTTCTGGAAGCGGCACAGGAAGCCTTGGGTGTTCCCATTGAGATCATTGCAGGTCAGGAAGAAGCTCGTCTGATTTATGTGGGGGTGGCGCATAGTCTTCCCCGCAGTCGATGCCGTCGGTTGGTGGTGGACATTGGCGGCGGGTCTACAGAAATCATCATTGGACGTGGGGTCAAACCGCAGCGCCTGGAAAGTTTATATATGGGGTGCGTCAGTTATACACAGCAGTTTTTTTCCCAAAACAAGGTGACAGAACGTCACTGGACGGCAGCCACTTTAGCGGCGGCCAATGAATTGCAGGCGCTTTCTGCCACCTTCGGGCGGGAGCAATGGGATGAGGCCGTGGGTTCTTCCGGGACGGCTCGAGCCCTGGCTGAGTTGCTGGAATTGAACGGCTTTGTGGGGCAAGGAATTACCCGGGCCGGACTGGCTTTTCTGCGAGAAAAGTTATTGGAGGCCCGCGATCCGCACCATCTGGTTTCCATAGGATTACGCATGGAGCGGGTGCCGGTGTTGCCGGGGGGGCTGGTCATCATGAGTGCGGTGTTCGATCACTTGGGGATCGAACAGATGCAAACCACGGACTGTGGTTTGCGCGAGGGTGTCTTGTATGAGATGCTGGGTCGCCTGAAACATCGGGATGTCCGGGAAGAGACGGTGCGCCATTTCGTCCAGCGGTACCATGCGGATCCGATGCAGGCGGAGCGGGTAGAAAAGTTGGCGCTTACTCTCTACCGTCAGGTGACCACCCGCCCCCAATATGTGCATTATTCCCCTTATCTGCGTTGGGCTGCCCAGTTGCATGAAATTGGGCTTTCCATCGCCCATGGGGGGTACCATCGTCATTCAACTTATATCGTTGATCATGCGGACATGCCTGGGTTCTCTAAAATGGAGCAGGCTATCGTGGGGGGATTGGTCCAGAATCATCGGGGGCGTCTGGTCAAGGGGGCAGAACGGATCACCAATCGGGAAGGTTGGCGCTTGGTGTTGTGTCTTCGTCTGGCGGTGTTGTTCTGTCGTGGCCGCGCACCTCTGGGGCGAACCCCGCGCTTTCGCCTGGCGGATGAGGGGGAGGAGGGGTTTTGCTTGCAACTCAATCCCGTCTGGTTGGCCAGCCATGCCTTGGCAGCCGCCAATTTGGAGAAAGAATGTCAGCAGTGGCAGGCTCAAGGTATTTCCTTGAGGGTGGTTTGACCCGGAAGATTCACGGGGCTGTAATCAATATGTCATATTTGGTAGTTACCCTGTTCCCGTACCCTTGCAATTTTTTCTACGGAGATTTTCATGACGATTCGATTCCTCTTGCGTTCTTGGGTGGCAGCCAGTGTTTTATGGGTGTCGGCTTGGGAAGCCCAAGCAACAGATATCACCGGAGCGGGATCCACTTTCGTCTATCCAGTTTGCGCCAAGTGGGCTGAAGGATTCAGAGTGGCCACTCAAAATAGTTTGAATTATCAATCTATTGGCTCAGGCGGAGGAATCAAGCAGGTGAAAGCCAAAGTGGTGGATTTTGGGGCAACGGACAAACCTCTGACCCGGGAAGAACTGAACCGGAGTTCACTGGTACAGTGGCCGCTCGTGGTAGGTGGCGTGGTTCCTGTAATCAATGTGGAAGGAATTGCCCCCGGACAAATGAAACTCGACGGACCGGTGTTGGCCGACATCTATCTGGGCAAGATCAAACGTTGGAATGATCCGGCCATTCAGGCGCTCAACAAGGGACTAAATCTGCCCGCACGGGACATCGTCGTGGTTTCCCGGACCGATGGTTCCGGGACCACCTTCATCTTTACGAATTACCTCTCCAAGGTCAGTGCCGAGTGGAAAAATAAGGTCGGGAGTGATACGGCCGTCAGATGGCCCACAGGCATCAATGGCAAGGGAAATGAGGGGGTGGCTTCCTATGTGCGTCAGCAGGCGGGGGGAATTGGTTACGTGGAATACGCCTATGCCCTGCAAAACAAAATGAGTCATGTTCAGATGAAGAACCACGAAGGGCAGTTTGTGGAACCGGATATCAAAACATTCAGCGCTGCGGCCAGCAATGCAAACTGGAAACCGGAAAACGGGTTTTACGAAGTTCTGACCGATGAACCGGGAAAAAACAGTTGGCCCATTACCGGCGCCACCTTTGTTCTGATGCAAAAAGTGCAGGAAAACCCGGAGCATGCCAAAACCGCCTTGCGGTTTTTCGAGTGGGCCTACAAGAACGGTCAAAAAGCCGCATTGTCCCTGGACTATGTTCCATTGCCCGATGATGTGGCCAGGTTGATCGAAGCCCAGTGGAAGATGGAACTGAAGGATAGTGCGGGTAAGGCACTCTACTGAGGAGGCTGCAGGAAATTTCTGTGTGGGGAGGGGTCCTTCTCTCCCCCGATTGCGCGATAATAGGAAAACCTCGGTACTGGGGTATAATCGCTCCGTTCCTGTCTTGACATTGTGTCCATGGCCGCCTTATGAACCCTATACCGACCCAACCTGCTGAGCGCGCGCCTGTGCCCGCAGGGCAGGCCCGTGGTTCCGGATATCTTGCCGACCGCTTGTTCGAGTGGATGACCCGCATCTTTGCATTGTTGGTGCTGTTCACTTTGCTGGCGATTCTGGCTTCGTTGGTGGTAACCAGCGCTCCTTCATTGAAAGCCTTTGGTTTTTCTTTCCTGTGGTCCGAAGACTGGGATCCCGTGCAGGATAAGTATGGTGCCCTGATCCCCGTTTACGGAACTCTGGTCAGTTCCTTTGTGGCTTTGCTGATTGCGGTTCCCATCAGTTTCGGGATTGCCGTCTTTCTTACGGAAATGTCTCCTCCCTGGCTTAAACGCCCGCTCGGGACGGCCATTGAATTGCTGGCTGCCATTCCCAGCATCATCTACGGGATGTGGGGACTGTTTTCCTTTGCCCCGATTTTTTCCCGGACGCTGCAACCCTTCTTGATCCAGACTTTGGGCAAAATACCCTTTGCCGGACAACTTTTTCAAGGCCCACCCTTGGGAATCGGTTTGCTGACGGCCAGCATCATTCTGGCCATCATGGTGATACCCTTCATCTCCTCGGTGATGCGTGATGTCTTTGAACTGGTTCCCGTTGTACTTAAAGAATCGGCCTATGGGCTGGGAGCCACCACCTGGGAAGTGGTCTGGCGGGTGGTATTGCCCTATACTCGTGCCGGGGTGGTGGGGGGAATCATGCTGGGACTGGGGCGTGCTTTGGGAGAAACCATGGCGGTCACCTTCGTGATTGGCAATACCCAGCATTTGAGTCCGTCGCTGCTGGCCCCGGGAAACAGTATTGCCTCGTCCCTGGCCAATGAATTTGCCGAAGCGGTGGGCGACCTTTATACCTCTGCGTTGATTGAATTGGGACTACTGCTTTTCATCATTACGACCATCGTGCTGGCTATGGCCAAATTGATGTTGTTGCGCATGGGGCAGCGTGAAGGAACGAGGAGCTGACCATGCGTTACACCACGCCCGAAATCCGTCGAATCTACCGCCGCCGTCAGATGGCCAATCGTTTTCATCTGTTCATGTCGGTGTTTGGCATGGGTTTTGGTTTGTTCTGGTTGACCTGGATTCTCTGGACCTTGTTGTCCAATGGTTTTGAAGCATTGAGTTGGTCACTGTTGACCCATCCGACGCCTTCTCCTGGAGGGGAAGGGGGGCTGGCCAATGCCATTTTGGGGAGCATCATGATGTCCGGCTTGGCAACTTTGATTGGAACACCGGTAGGGGTACTGGCCGGGACCTATCTGGCCGAATATGGTCGACGGGGCTGGTTGGCTCCCACGACCCGTTTCATCAATGACATTCTGCTCAGCGCCCCCTCCATCGTTCTGGGGTTGTTTATCTATACCGTGTATGTGGCCCATGCTCACCACTTTTCAGGGATTGCCGGCGCTCTGTCTTTATCTTTGATCGTGGTTCCCGTGGTTGTCCGAACCACCGACGATATGTTGCGCCTAGTGCCGGACAGTCTGCGCGAAGCCGCCATTGCGCTGGGAGCACCCCGTTGGAAAATGGTGGTGATGGTGTCTTATCGGTCTGCCAAAAGCGGCATCGCCACGGGCGTGTTGCTGGCGGTGGCGCGCATCAGCGGTGAAACGGCTCCTCTCTTGTTCACTGCGCTCAACAATCAGTTCACCACCTGGAACATCAATGAGCCGATGGCCAATCTGCCGGTGGTGATCTTTCAGTTTGCCATGAGTCCCTACGATGATTGGCACCGTCTGGCCTGGGGCGGGGCCATCCTGGTGACCTTCAGTGTGTTGGCAATCAATGTGCTGGCGCGTTTGCTGTTCCGTCAAAAAAGTTTTTGAGCAGGGGTTTCATGAGACATTCCGAGGTTTTCAATCTTTCTTCCATCGCGCCTGAAGTGCGTATCGCCATTCGTAATCTCAATTTTTACTACGGCCGCTTCCATGCGTTGAAGAATGTCACCATGGATATACAGACCAACAAGGTGACGGCCTTCATTGGTCCTTCGGGATGTGGTAAGTCCACTCTCTTGCGGACCTTCAACCGTCTGCATGAACTTTATCCGGCCAATCGAACTACAGGTCAAATTCTGCTGGATGGCAAGAATGTTTTGGACCATCGGGAAGACCCCACTTTATTGCGGGCGCGTGTGGGGATGGTTTTTCAGAAACCCACGCCGTTTCCCATGTCGATTTATGAAAACATTGCTTTTGGTGTGAGATTGTATGAAAGGTTGACGTCCGTGGAAATGGACGAGCGAGTGGAATGGGCTCTGAGCAAGGCGGCGCTGTGGCCCGAGGTGAAAGATAAGCTGCGCCAGAGTGGTAATGGGCTTTCCGGGGGACAGCAGCAGCGTCTGTGTATTGCCCGTTGTATTGCCATCAAGCCCGAGGTGATCCTGCTGGATGAGCCCTGCTCTGCGCTTGATCCTATTTCTACGGCGCATATCGAGGAACTGGTGCATGACCTGAAGAGCGATTACACTGTGGTCATGGTTACCCACAACATGCAGCAGGCCGCTCGAGTTTCCGACTATACCGCCTATATGTACCTGGGGGAATTGATCGAGTTCGATGAGACGGATCAAATCTTTACCAAACCCAATCAGAAGGCGACGGAAGATTATATTACCGGGAAATTCGGTTGATCTTCGGATTTGCGGTGCCAAGACCATTGCAAGGAACGCCATTTCAAGGCATCATCCTGCCCAGACATTTATTTCATGCAAGGTTTGGAACAGCTCATGCGTAAAAAACTTATTGCAGGCAACTGGAAAATGCACGGTTCTCGTGTAGCAAACGAGATATTGGTAAGGTCACTGCTGGCAGAACCGGCTTTGGAGCCCTCCGTTGAACTGGTGGTTTTGGTCCCTGCTCCCTATCTGGCCCAGATGCAGCAGTTGTTGGGTGATTCAGCCTGTGCCTGGGGAGGGCAGGATGTTAGCGACCAGGAACGCGGTGCTTTTACCGGAGAGGTGGCGGCTTCCATGTTGCGCGAATTCGGATGCCGGTATACGGTGGTAGGACATTCGGAACGGCGTCAACGCCATGGTGAGACCGATGTTCAGGTGGCGGCCAAGGCGCAACAGGCACTGTCTCAGGATCTGATTCCCATCCTCTGCCTGGGAGAATCCCTGGAGCAACGGGAGGCAGGAAAAACGGCGCAAGTGATGCGCCATCAATTGGGCGTGCTTCTGGACGTGTTGGGGGAAGCCGGCATGGTCCGTTCGGTACTGGCCTATGAACCCGTCTGGGCCATTGGTACAGGACGAAGTGCAACCCCGGCGCAAGTTCAGGAAGTCCATGCCTGGTTGCGCCAGCAGTGTGCCGAAGTGTCGCCGGGGTTGGCTGAAAACATCCAAATTCTCTATGGCGGTAGCGTCAAAGGTGCCAACGCGGTAGAATTGATGGCCTTGCCTGATGTGGATGGGGCACTGGTGGGGGGCGCTTCCCTGGTGGCGCAGGAATTTTTGGCGATCGCGCGCGCAGCCGCGAAAGCAAGTCAAAGGACTGAGTAATGGAAACGGTGGTTTGGTTCGTACATGTGGGGGCCGCACTTGGAATTATCGGATTGGTTCTCATGCAGCATGGTAAGGGCGCGGATATGGGCGCAGCCTTCGGGAGTGGTTCTGCGGGGGGATTGTTCGGTGCCTCGGGCGCATCGAATTTTCTGAGCCGCAGCACCGCGGTACTGGCGGCAGTGTTCTTTTGTACCAGCATGCTTCTGACCTGGTATTCAGGGCACGGTAACAAAGGGGCGAGCGTGATGAGTGGAGCCAATGCGCTCAAGGCTCCTGTGGTTTCGACGCCAGCAAATGGGGTTCCCACAAAATCCAACGAAATTCCAAAATAAGGTACACTGGTACCCCCCGGTCAAAGGGGATGAGTTTTAAGCCGATGTGGTGAAATTGGTAGACACGCCGTCTTGAGGGGGCGGTGGCGAAAGCCGTAGCAGTTCGAGTCTGCTCATCGGCACCATGGAATGATCGTGAACGGTTTGGCAGAGGTTTCTGTCAAATGGAAGTAATGGTGTCATAATGACCCACAAAGGAGGTCGAGTTTTCGGTTTGGAACTCGACGGGGCTTACCCGGCGGCAGTATGGGGAAGTGCTCAATGATAATAATCGCACCCGCCCTATGAGGGGGTGCAGGAAACATTGCGAGTATGTGATGTCACAACATTATTTACCGGTATTGTTGTTCATTCTGGTGGGCGTGGGCGTGGGCGTGGTCCCTGCGGCTCTGGGTTGGTTCTTGGCGCCCCATCGTCCCGATCCGGAAAAGAATTCCCCCTACGAATGTGGCTTCGAGGCCTTTGAAGATGCACGGATGCGTTTTGATGTGCGCTATTACCTCGTGGCGATTCTCTTCATTTTATTTGATCTGGAAATTGCCTTCCTCTTCCCTTGGGCCGTGGTGCTGAAAGATATTGGTGGGTTTGGTTTTCTGGCCATGCTGGTATTTTTGGGGATATTGGTGGTGGGGTTTGCCTACGAGTGGCTCAAGGGCGCACTCGAATGGGAATGAAACAACGATTGCCGGGTTGATCCATCAGGGAGGGGAACATGGCACTGGAAGGCGTGCTCAAGGAAGGTTTTGTCACCGCAAGTCTGGATACGGTCATCAATTGGACCCGTACGGGTTCCCTTTGGCCCATGACATTCGGGTTGGCCTGTTGTGCGGTAGAGATGATGCACGCTGGCGCGTCCCGTTATGATCTGGATCGCTTTGGGATTGTCTTCCGCCCCAGTCCCCGTCAGTCCGATCTCATGATCGTGGCCGGGACGCTCTGTAATAAAATGGCGCCTGCCCTGCGCAAGGTATATGACCAGATGGCTGAACCCCGCTGGGTTATTTCCATGGGGTCCTGCGCCAATGGCGGGGGGTATTATCACTATTCCTATTCGGTGGTGCGTGGCTGTGACCGTGTGGTGCCGGTGGATGTCTATGTGCCCGGTTGTCCTCCCACGGCAGAAGCCCTGTTGTTTGGTTTGATCCAGTTGCAACAAAAGATTCGTCGTACTCAGACCATTGCGCGGGTGGCCTGATGAGTTTGCTGAATCGTGTTGAAACATTGGCAGGCGTGCTGAGTCATGCTTTTGGCGAAGTTCTGGAAGAATCCTCGATTCAGCGGGATGAACTGACCGTTCGTGTCAGCACTGAGCATTGGCTGGCAACGGCTCTGCGCCTGCGTGATGAGTTCGGTTTCGAGCAACTCATAGACCTGTGCGGAATGGATTATTCCACCTATCCCCACTGGTCACGGCCTCGCTTCGGGATTGTGGTGCATCTGCTCTCGATTCAGCATAACCTGCGCCTGCGCATCAAGATAGCGTCGCCGGAGGGGCCTGTTCCTCTGGTGGAATCGGTGGTCACGGTATGGTCTGTGGCCAACTGGTTCGAGCGGGAAGCCTTTGATCTGTTTGGCATCGTTTTTTCCGGGCATCCCGACCTGCGTCGCTTGCTGACGGATTATGGTTTTGTGGGACATCCCTTCCGCAAGGACTTTCCCGTTTCCGGATTCGTGGAAATGCGTTATGACCCGGAACAAAAGCGGGTCATCTATCAACCGGTCAGCATTCCACCGCGTGAAGTGATTCCACGCAAGACGCGTCCGGAACATTATGGGGATACGGCATAATGGCTGAAATACGTAACTACACCATGAACTTTGGTCCCCAGCACCCTGCGGCACATGGGGTGTTGCGTCTGGTTCTGGAACTGGATGGCGAAGTGATTGAACGGGCCGATCCCCATATCGGTCTTCTGCACCGCGGGACAGAGAAGTTGGCGGAAACCCGTACCTTCCTGCAAAGTGTGCCCTACATGGATCGTCTCGACTACGTATCCATGATGTGCAATGAACATGCCTATGTTCTGGCCATCGAGAAATTGTTGCAGGTGGATGTGCCGATCCGCGCTCAATATATTCGCGTCATGTTCGACGAAATCACCCGCATCCTCAATCACTTGCTATGGATTGGGGCGCATGCATTGGATATCGGAGCCATGACGGTGTTTCTCTATGCTTTCCGTGAACGGGAAGATCTGGTGGATTGCTATGAAGCTGTCTCCGGAGCCCGTCTGCATGCGGCCTACTATCGCCCCGGTGGGGTGTATCGGGATTTGCCTGAACGCATGCCCCAGCACCTGGCCAACAAGGAAGTGCGGGGCGGACGTTCGGATGCCAAAGCACAACGTTTGAACCGTAATCGTCAGGGTTCATTGCTGGATTTCATTGAAGATTTCGTCGAGCGTTTTCCGAATTATCTGGATGATTACCATAATCTGTTAACCGACAACCGAATCTGGAAGCAACGGACGGTGGGGATCGGGGTCGTGACGCCAGAACGTGCGCTGTCTCTGGGCTTTACAGGGCCCATGTTGCGTGGATCAGGGGTGGCCTGGGACTTGCGCAAGAAACAACCGTACGAAACCTACGCTGAGATGGATTTTGACATTCCGGTGGGGGTGAATGGCGATTGTTACGATCGTTATCTGGTGCGGATGGAAGAGATGAAACAATCTAACCGTATCGTTCGCCAATGCATCGACTGGTTGCGTCGTAACCCGGGGCCGGTCATCACCGATAACCACAAGGTAGCGCCGCCTTCGCGGGAATCCATGAAAGAAAACATGGAAGAGTTGATTCACCATTTCAAACTCTTCACCGAAGGCATGCATGTGCCACCGGGAGAAACCTTGGCCAGTGTGGAAGCACCCAAGGGTGAATTTGCCATTTATCTGGTTTCCGATGGAGCCAACAAACCTTACCGTCTCAAGATTCGGGCCCCCGGTTTTGCCCATATGGCGGGTCTGGATGAAATGTCACGTGGGCATATGATTGCAGACGTGGTGGCCATCATCGGGACCCAGGATATCGTTTTCGGAGAAGTGGACCGCTGATCATGCTGAGTACGGAATCCAAACAACAGATCGACCGCGAAGTCGCCAAGTACCCCGCGGACCAGAAACAGTCGGCAGTGATGTCGGCCCTGCGTATTGCTCAGGTCCAATATGGCTGGCTGTCGAAGGAAGTCATGAACAGTGTGGCTGAGTATCTGGGCATGCCCGCCATTGCGGTGTATGAGGTGGCCACTTTCTATGAAATGTACAACCTCAAACCCATGGGGCGGCACAAATTAACGGTGTGCACCAATCTGCCCTGTGCGTTATCGGGTTCCACGGAGTTTTGTGACCGGCTCAAGGAAAAACTGGGCATCGGTTTTGGCGAAGTGACAGCGGATGGCGCCATTGGTCTCAAGGAAGGACAGTGTTTCGGGGCCTGTGGTGATGCGCCGGTACTTTTGGTGGACAACCATACCATGCACTCTTTCATGGATGAAGAAAAACTGGATACTTTGCTCAAGGAGTTGAAGTCATGACCGGCGTCATTCTCGAGGGGCTCGATCGGGATCGGACCTGGTCGCTGGAACACTATCTTCAACGGGGGGGTTACGAAGCCCTGCGCAAGATTTTGACGATGCCCATGACTCCCGAGCAGGTTGTGGATGAAGTCAAGAAGTCCGTGTTGCGTGGCCGGGGCGGAGCAGGTTTTCCGACGGGCCTCAAGTGGACCTTCATGCCCAAGAACTATGTGGGGGACAAGTATGTGGTGTGCAATTCGGATGAAGGAGAACCGGGTACCTTCAAGGATCGCGACATCTTGCGCTATAACCCCCATGCCTTGATCGAAGGGATGATCATTGCGGGGTATGCCATGGGTGCGACCCGTGGTTATAACTATATTCACGGTGAAATCTGGGAAGTCTATCAGCGCTGTGAAGAAGCCATTGATCAGGCCCGTGCGGCAGGCTTCCTGGGACAAAATATCCTGGGTTCGAAATTTTCCTTCGACTTGTTCAACCATCATGGTTATGGGGCCTACATATGTGGGGAGGAAACAGCCCTGCTGGAATCCCTGGAAGGCAAGAAGGGCCAACCCCGTTACAAGCCCCCCTTCCCCGCCACCTATGGACTGTACGGCAAACCAACCACCATCAACAACACGGAAACCTTTGCCTGCGTGCCCTGGATCATCCGCAATGGGGGCGAAGCCTTTTTGCAGTTGGGTAAACCAAACAATGGCGGCACCAAGATTTTTTCCGTTTCGGGGCATGTAACCCGACCGGGTAATTACGAAGTTCCTTTGGGGACCCCTTTTTCCACCCTTCTCGAAATGGCTGGCGGAATGCGGGGGGGGCGGAAGATCAAGGCGGTCATTCCAGGGGGGTCCTCCATGCCGGTTTTGCCCGGAGACCTGATGATGCAATTGGACATGGACTATGATTCCCTTTCCAAGGCGGGTTCCATGCTGGGTTCCGGAGCAGTGATCGTGATGGATGAAACCACCTGCATGGTGCGGGCACTGGAACGTTTATCCTTGTTCTATCATGAAGAATCCTGTGGACAATGCACCCCTTGCCGGGAAGGCACAGGCTGGTTGTACCGGATTATCCATCGCATCGAGCATGGTCAGGGACGCCAGGACGATTTGGACTTGTTGCATTCTCTATCCAATAATATTCAGGGGCGCACCATCTGTGCCCTCGGCGACGCTGCTGCCATGCCGGTGCGTAGTTTCGTGACCCATTTTCGGGATGAATTCGAATACCACGTTACCCATCGGCGTTGCCAGGTGGGGGCGGTGAGCGATTCTCAAGAGAAGGCAGCCTGATATGGCATTATTGAACCTCGAAATCGACGGAAAACCTACCCAGATCGAAGCCGGGCGTACCGTCATGGATGCGGCCAGGCAACTGGGGATCAAGATTCCTCATTTCTGCTATCACCGCAAACTGTCCATTGCCGCCAATTGCCGGATGTGTCTGGTTCAGGTGGAAAAGGCACCGAAACCTTTGCCGGCCTGCGCCACCCCAGTGACCGAAGGGATGAAGGTACATACCCATTCACCTTTGGCCGTGGAGGCGCAGAAGGCGGTCATGGAGTTTTTGCTCATCAATCATCCCCTCGACTGTCCCATCTGCGACCAGGGTGGCGAATGTGAGTTGCAGGATATCAGCGTGGGCTACGGCGGCGGAGCTTCGCGTTATCAGGAAGCCAAACGGGTAGTCTCCAACAAGGATCTGGGTCCGCTTATTTCCACCGACATGACACGTTGCATCCTGTGTACGCGCTGTGTGCGTTACGGTCAGGAGATTGCCGGGATCATGGAACTGGGCGTCGGTGGACGGGGAGAGCACTCGGAAATCCTGGCGTTCATGGATCTGACCGTGGATTCGGAGGTTTCAGGCAACGCCATCGACCTCTGTCCTGTGGGCGCACTGACCAGCAAGCCTTTTCGTTTTGCGGCCCGTTCCTGGGAATTGACGCGTTTCCCGTCGGTGAGCCCGCACGATGGATTGGGGACACAGATCGAGGTACAGGTCAAGATGCCCAACGACGTGGTGCGTGTGCTTCCACGTAAAAACGACGACATCAACGAATGCTGGTTGTCCGACCGCGATCGATTTTCCTATCAGGCGTTGCACAGCGCTGATCGGCTGCTTCATCCCCAGGTCAAGCGGGACGGACAGTGGACTCAGGTTACTTGGGCCGAAGCCTTGCAGTGCGTGGTGGATGGTTTGGAAAAGGTGCGCCATGACAGCGGGGGCGAAGGGATCGGTGCATTATTGAGTCCTCATCAAACCCTTGAAGAACTTTATTTGGCGCAAAAGTTGCTGCGTGAATTGGGTTGCCATAATATCGATCATCGCACCCGTCAGGTGGATTTTTCTCTCGACGCCCTGCAACAAGGGACACCCTGGCTTGGCATGGCGATTGCTCACTGGTCAGATCTGCGGGCAGTTCTGGTGATTGGGTCGGTGTTGCGTCAAGAGCAACCTTTGCTGGCGGTGCGTTTGCGGCGCGCGGCCCGGTCCGGGGCGCAGGTACATCGGGTGGCGGCGCGCAATGAGGATTGGGCCATGCCCGTGGCGGCAACCCTGCTGGGCAAACCCAGCGAATGGCCGGCACTGCTCGGTGAAATACTGAGTGCCGTGGCCCAACAAACAGGCATCCCTCTGCCTGAAGATTTATTGCCTTTGACCACCACGACACCTTCGCCCGAGGCTTTGGCCTGCGCGTCCAATCTGCTGACGGCGCAGGGAAAATCAGCGGTGGTATTGGGGCAACTGGCTCAACAACATCCCGATTATGCGACACTCTATCGTTTGGCCCAGGTGTTGGGCGAAGTGACGGGGGCTTCCTTTGGACAATTGGCGCTGGCTGCCAATACGGTGGGGGCTGCGCTGGCTGGGGCCTTGCCTCAACGCGGGGCCTTTCATACCCATGCCCAGACGGGGTTGGATGCCCAGGCGCAATGGCGCCAGCCGCGCCAGGCCTATGTGGTGATGGGGTTGGAACCCTCTCTGGATTGCGCGGACCCCACCCTGGCTTTGAAAGCGTTGCGTCAGGCCGAGACGGTGGTGGCCCTGAGTGCCTTCAAGGGGGATGCGGAACAATGGGCAACGATCATGCTACCCATTGCACCTTTTACTGAATCTGCCGGAACCTTTGTCAGCATGGAAGGACGGGTACAATCCTTCAATGGCGTGGTGTCGCCCCAGGGTGAAGCGCGTCCAGCCTGGAAAGTCTGGCGCGTGCTGGGTAATCTGCTGGATTGTCCAGGTTTTGCTCAGGAAACCCTTGAGGAAGTGCGTACGGAAATTTCACCGGATCTGCCGCTGGTCTGCCGCGAAGCACTCAGCAATCAACTATCCCAGGCGCCCGTTCTAAAAGTTCGCGCCTCTCTGGGAACCGTGGAACGGGTGGGCGAATTACCCGGTTACCATGCTGACCCACTGGTGCGACGTGCGCCTGCATTACAGGAAACCGCCCTGGCAGGGGACATTCGGGTCATTCTGCATCCTGCCCAGGCAGCCAGTTTGGGTTTGAGGGAGGGACAATCGGTGCGGGTTCGACAGGGTGAAGGCAGTGTAGTTTTGCCCGTGACCCTGGATGAAACATTGGCGGAGGGGTGTGCGGTGGTGCCTATCGCCCATCCGCTCTGCGCGTCATTGGGCGAGGCCATGGGCATGGTCGTACTGGAGGGGGCATGATGGATACGCTTCAAGCATTCTTCGGCCCGCTCTGGCCACTGGTCTGGACGCTGCTCAAGATTCTGGCCATCGTGGTACCCATGATGGGGGCAGTAGCCTATCTAACCTTGGCAGAACGCAAGGTCATCGGCTTCATGCAGATCCGTATCGGTCCGAACCGGGTGGGGCCATTCGGATTGCTTCAGCCCATTGCGGACGGGATCAAGTTGTTGATGAAGGAAATCATCATTCCCAGTGGGTCCAACAAGTTTCTCTTCGTACTGGCTCCCGTACTGGCCATTATGCCCGCTCTGGCGGCTTGGGCTGTGGTGCCCTTTACCCCGGATCTGGTATTGGCCAATGTGGATGCCGGACTGTTGTACATCTTGGCCATCACTTCCATGGGAGTTTATGGTGTGGTGCTGGCTGGTTGGGCTTCCAACTCCAAATATGCCTTCCTTGGGGCCCTGCGTTCTGCAGCCCAGATCGTGAGTTACGAAATCGCCATGGGATTTGCTTTGGTGACGGTACTGATGATGTCCCACAGTCTCAATTTGGTGGATATCGTCAAGGCTCAGCAAGGAAGTCTGGGGCTCCTGCAATGGAACTGGATTCCGCTTTTCCCCATGTTCGTCATTTACGTCATTGCAGGGACGGCTGAAACCAATCGGGCGCCCTTTGACGTGGCTGAAGGTGAATCGGAAATTGTGGCGGGGTTCCATGTGGAATACTCCGGTATGGCCTTTGCCATCTTTTTCCTGGCCGAATACGCCAACATGATTCTCATTGCCGCACTGGCATCCCTCATGTTCATGGGCGGCTGGTTGTCGCCGGTCTCCTTTCTGCCAGATGGAATTCTGTGGCTGTTTGCCAAGATGAGTTTCATTTTGTTCCTGTTCCTGTGGTTCCGGGCAACCTTTCCGCGCTACCGCTATGATCAGATCATGCGTCTGGGCTGGAAGGTTTTTATTCCTGTGACTCTGATCTGGTTGGTGATCGTGGGCCTGCTCCTGCAGGAACCCCTGCGCGGTCTTCCCGTGCTCAATCTTTGGTTCCATTGAGGAGTACCCTGTGGCTGACCTCAAATCCTTCGTCAAGAACTGGACCCTATCCGAATTGCTCAAGGGCATGAGCATTACGGGACGTCATTTTTTCGCGCCCAAGATTACCGTGCAATATCCCGAAGAGAAGACGCCGATGTCGCCCCGTTTCCGTGGCCTGCATGCCCTGCGTCGCTATCCCAACGGAGAGGAGCGCTGTATCGCCTGCAAATTGTGCGAAGCCGTGTGTCCTGCCATGGCCATCACCATCGAATCGGAACAACGGGAGGATGGAAGCCGGCGGACAACCCGTTACGACATCGACTTGACCAAATGCATTTTCTGCGGTTTCTGTGAAGAATCCTGTCCTGTGGATTCCATTGTGGAAACGCGCATTTTTGAATACCACGGTGAGCAGCGCGGAGATTTGCTCATGACCAAAGAAAAACTTCTGGCCGTGGGAGATCGTTACGAAGCCCAGATTGCGGCTGACCGGGCAGAAGACGCCCCTTACCGATGAGGATGACGCACCGTGCTTGATTCTTCTTTCCTGTTGTTTATGGCCTTTGCGCTGGTTCTGGTGGGGGCCGGTGTGGGGGTGATTACCGCCCGCAGTCCCGTCCATTCCGCCTTGTTCCTGGTGCTGGCTTTTTTTACCGGATCGGCGTTGTGGATGATGCTTGAGGCCGAATTCCTTGCCATCGTTCTGGTACTGGTTTACGTGGGCGCAGTGATGGTCCTTTTCCTGTTTGTGGTCATGATGCTCAATATTGACAACGAACGACTGCGCCAGGGGTTTTGGAAGCATTTGCCGCTCGGTGGAGGGGTTGCACTGTTGATGGTGCTGGAAATGTGGCTGGTGGTGAGCAGTCGTCAGTTTTCCTCCATGGTTCCGGATCCCCGAGGGTCAATCAGCAATACCAAGGAGTTGGGCCGTCTGCTCTATACCGATTACGTTTTTTCTTTTGAACTGGCAGCCGTTATTTTGCTGGTGGCCATTGTGGCCGCCATTGCCCTGACGCTGCGTCGCCGCAAAGATTCCAAGCACATGGACCCGGCTCTGCAGGTGCAAGTCAAAGCAGCCGACCGCATGCGGATCGTGTCCATGCCCGCCGAAAGGGAGTTGTAATGCTCAACCTGACAGACTATCTCATGCTCGGATCACTGCTGTTTGCCATCAGCATCGTGGGGATTTTTCTCAATCGGAAGAATCTCATCATTTTGCTCATGTGCATCGAGTTGATGCTGCTGGCCGTGAACATGAACTTCGTGGCTTTTTCCCATTACTTGCATGATACGGCGGGCCAGATTTTCGTTTTCTTCATTCTCACTGTAGCAGCAGCGGAATCGGCCATTGGTTTGGCCATTCTGGTGGTGCTGTTTCGTAACCTGCGCTCCATTCATGTGGACGACCTCAGCCACCTCAAGGAATGATCGACATGAGTGTGCCAAGTCTTTATCTTCTGGTTCCTCTAGCCCCCCTGTTGGGTGCGGTGCTGGCAGGGTTTTTTGGCAAAACTCTGGGCAAGGCGGGCAGTCACACCGTTACGATCCTCGGCGTGGCGGTATCCCTGATCGCATCTATGGTGATTGCCCAGGATGTTTTTGCAGGGCACTCCTTCAACGGAACCGTTTATCAATGGCTGACCATGGGAGACTCCTCTGTTTTTGAGGTGGGCTTCCTGATCGATCCGCTCACCGTCACCATGATGCTGGTGGTGAATTTCGTTTCCCTCATGGTCCATATCTACACCATTGGGTATATGCACGAGGATGACGGGTATCAACGTTTTTTCAGTTACATCTCGCTCTTTACCTTCTCCATGCTGATGCTGGTAATGGCCAATAATTTCGTCCAGTTGTTTTTTGGCTGGGAGGCGGTGGGTCTGGTGTCTTATCTGCTGATCGGTTTTTGGTATACCCGTCCCACGGCCATTTATGCCAACCTCAAGGCATTCCTGGTGAATCGGGTGGGTGATTTGGGTTTTTTGCTCGGGATCGCTTTGATCCAAGCCCATTTTGGTTCTCTCGATTATGCCACGGTGTTTCAGCAGGCCCCTGATTTTGCGCGGGATACCATCGAATTGTGCGGAGGCATGCCGGTCTCCCTGATTACGGTCATTTGTCTGTTGCTGTTTGTGGGAGCCATGGGCAAGTCGGCACAGATGCCCCTGCATGTCTGGCTACCTGATTCCATGGAAGGTCCCACGCCCATTTCCGCACTGATCCACGCGGCAACCATGGTAACTGCCGGGATTTTCATGGTGTCCCGCATGTCTCCTCTCTTTGAGTTGTCCCCCACAGCACGCTCCACCGTTCTCGTGATCGGTGCATGTACTGCCCTGTTCATGGCCTTCCTGGGGCTCATCCAGAACGACATCAAACGGGTAGTGGCTTACTCCACCCTGTCCCAGTTGGGTTACATGACCGTGGCATTGGGCGCTTCAGCCTATCCTGTAGCGATTTTTCATCTGGGAACCCACGCTTTTTTCAAGGCACTCCTGTTCCTGGGCGCGGGCTCCGTGATCCATGCCATGCATCATGAGCAGGACATGCGCAAGATGGGGGGGCTTCGGCGTTATATGCCCATTACTTATGTGACGGCGTTGATCGGTTCTCTGGCTTTGGCTGGCATTCCGCCCTTTGCCGGATTTTTTTCCAAGGATGCCATCATCGAAGCCGTGCGTGCCAGTCATTTGCCTGGCTCAGGTTTCGCTTCCTTTGCCGTGCTGTCCGGGGTATTTGTGACGGCATTTTATAGTTTCCGCATGCTTTTCATGACCTTTCATGGGAAACCGCGCATGGACCATCATACCCGTGAGCATCTCCATGAATCGCCCCTGGTCATTACCCTGCCGCTCATCATGCTGGCCATTCCTTCGGTCATTGCCGGCTGGATCTTCATTGGGCCCATGGTCATGGGAGATTATTTTGGTTCTTCCATTACCCTGCTGCCCGGAACTGGCGCTCTGCCGGAAATGCGCGAGGCCTGGCATGGGGTAGGCCCATTCGTTGTCGAGGGAGTTCAGTCCCTGCCTTTCTGGCTGGCCGTTTCCGGGATTGCGCTGGCTGCCGCTTTGTACCTCAAGTGGACCCATATTCCCGCGGTGATCGCCCGTGAATCCGGCGCCATTTATACCCTGTTGGACAATAAATACTACTTTGATCGTTTCAATGAAGTTTTTATAGCCGGCGGTGCCCGTTGTTTAGGGCAGGGATTGTGGAAACTGGGGGATGTAAAGTTCATCGATGGCTGGATCGTCAATGGTTCTGCCCAACTGGTGGGGGCCTTGTCCACACGCTTGCGCCGGATTCAGACGGGCTACATCTACCACTACGCCTTTGCTATGATTTTTGGGGTGTTCTTCCTGATGAGCCTGTGGTTCATCAAAGCGTAATTTGAGCGGAATTCCATGACTGCACACCATCTTCTTTCTTTGAGTATCTGGGTCCCCATTCTGGCGGGGATTCTCGTCCTCGCCCTGGGGCGCGATTCCAACCCGGGGCTAACCCGTGGAGTGGCACTGGTGGGGGCTTTGTTGGGCTTCCTGGTCACCCTTCCGCTTTATACCGGATTCATCAACGCCTCGGCGGCCATGCAGTTTGAAGAAGCCTACCGCTGGATTCCTGCTTTCAACATCACTTATCACTTGGGAATCGATGGGATTTCCCTGTGGTTTGTCCTGCTCAACAGTTTCATGACCATTCTGGTAGTGATAGCAGGCTGGATCGTCATCGAAAAACGACAAGCTCAGTACATGGCGGCCTTTCTGATCATGTCCGGGTTGATCAACGGTGTGTTCGTATCCCTGGATGCCATTCTGTTCTATGTTTTCTTTGAAGCCATGCTGATACCCATGTATCTGATCATCGGGGTATGGGGGGGGCCGCGCCGAGTCTATGCTTCCATCAAGTTCTTTCTGTATACCCTATTGGGTTCCCTGCTCATGCTGGCGGCTTTCATTTATCTGTATTTCGAGGCCGGAGAGTCTTTCGAAATCCTCAAATTCCAGGCAGTGGCTCTTCCTCTGGGAGTTCAGATCCTGATTTTTATCGCCTTCTTCATGTCCTTCGCCGTCAAGGTGCCAATGTGGCCGGTTCATACGTGGTTGCCCGATGCCCACGTGGAGGCCCCGACGGGAGGTTCGGTCATTCTGGCCGCCATTACCTTGAAAATTGGCGCTTATGGATTTCTGCGATTCAACTTGCCCATCACACCAGATGCCAGTCATGCCCTCGCCGGGACGATGATCACCCTATCATTGATTGCCGTGGTGTATATCGGTCTGGTGGCTTTGGTCCAGCAGGACATGAAGAAACTGGTGGCCTATTCATCCATTTCACACATGGGGTTTGTGACCCTGGGGATCTTTCTGTTCAACCCCATGGGCATGGAGGGAGGTCTGCTTCAGATGATTTCGCACGGGTTTATCTCGGGTGCCATGTTTCTGTGTATCGGCGTATTGTATGACCGCATGCACACACGACAAATTGCTGATTATGGCGGGGTGGCCAATACCATGCCGAAGTTTGCGACTTTCATGGTGTTGTTTTCCATGGCCAACGCCGGCTTGCCTGGAACCAGTGGTTTCATTGGAGAATTCATCGTTGTCCTGGGAGCGATTCAAGTCAATTTCTGGTATGCCACACTGGCAGCCACCACGCTGGTTCTGGGCGCCGCCTACACGTTATGGATGGTGAAGCGGGTTATCTTTGGAGAAGTGGCCAATGACCATGTGGCAGCGCTCAAGGATATTTCTGGCCGAGAATTCCTGTTTTTGATCATTCTGGCACTGCTGGTATTGGGGATGGGGTTGTACCCCAAGTTGTTCTCCGAACCCATGCACGCTTCGGTCCTGCAGTTGATCGAGCAGGCCTCGACCCCCAAGTTCTGATGGAGCGACGATGACCTTCGCCACACCCAATCTAGTTCCAGCCTACCCGGAAATTTTTCTTCTGGTGGCGCTTTCTGCCCTGCTGATCGCGGATTTGTTCATTTCCGAGTCCAAACGATTCCTGACCTATGCCTATGCTCAACTGGCCTTGGTGGGGACGGCGGGGTTTCTTCTGATCGGTTCCCTGGGGCAGGTGGTGACGACCTTCAATGGGTCCTTCGTGGATGACCCCATGGCCCGTACCCTGAAGATGATCTCCGTGCTGACGGTATCCTTCGTTCTGGCTTATTCCCGTGACTACATTCAAAGCCGTGGTTTGTTCAAGGGTGAGTTTTTTGTCCTGATCCTCTTTGCGCTGCTCGGGATCATGGTCATGATCTCTGCCAACCATTTTCTGGTGCTCTATCTTGGGTTGGAACTGCTCTCCCTCTCTCTGGCCTCCTTGATTGCGTTGCAGCGGGACTCGAGCGTTGCCACCGAAGCCGCCATGAAGTACTTCGTCCTGGCGGCCCTGGCTTCTGGAATGTTGTTGTATGGCCTGTCCATGATCTACGGCGCCACAGGCACTCTGCAAATGGCCGAAGTAGCCAATGTCATTGCTCAAGGTAATGCCGACCCCGGCATTCTGGTTCTGGGGTTGGTGTTCATGGTGGCAGGCTTGTCCTTCAAGTTGGGTGTGGTGCCTTTCCATATGTGGGTACCCGACGTGTACGAAGGGGCGCCCACCGCGGTTACCCTGTTTGTGAGCACGGCACCCAAGATTGCCGGCTTTGCTTTCTTCATGCGTTTGCTGGCGGGAGCCATGGGACCCATGATCGCAGATTGGCAATCCATGCTCATCATTGTTTCGGTACTGTCCATGCTGGTTGGAAACGTGACGGCCATCGCTCAAACCAACCTCAAGCGTATGCTGGCTTATTCCACCATTGCGCACATGGGGTTCCTGTTGTTGGGCATCCTGTCAGGTACCTTGGGAGGATATGCAGCGGCCATGTTCTACGTAGTAACTTATGTTCTTACGAGTTTGGCCGCTTTTGGCCTGATTTTGCTCATGAGTCGCGAGGGTTTTGAGGCAGACCAACTGAATGACCTGAAAGGATTGAACAAACGCAGTCCTTGGTATGCCTTTTTGATGCTGTTGATCATGATCTCCATGGCAGGGATTCCGGTTTCTGCGGGTTTCTTTGCCAAGTTGTCCGTGCTCAGTGCCGCCCTGGATGCCGGATTGACCTGGTTGGTGGTCGTGGCGGTACTCATGTCCCTGATTGGCGCGTTTTATTATCTGCGTGTCGTCAAACTGATGTACATGGATGAGCCGGAGGATGACACGCCGATCGTGGGGGAAAGTGATCATCGCCTGCTTCTCAGCATCAATGCGTTGACATTGCTCGCGCTTGGAATCATCCCCCAGCCACTCATCGATCTGTGTACGGCATCCATCGCTCAGTCGCTGCGCGGGTAAAATAATCGTGCTCCTTGACTGGAACATGCCTGACCATTCATGGCCGGACTTCACCGAACGGACCCTCGATTCTGCTCAGCGCTATCAAGGAGCATTACTGGATGTTCATGAAGATCGGGTTCAACTTCCCAACGGCCAGGAAGCCACCCGGGAATATATTCGGCATCATGGGGCTGCGGCCATTATTCCCTTGCTGGATGAAAAAACAGTACTCCTCGAGTATCAGTTCCGCTATCCCCAACGGCGCCACTACTTTGAAATCCCGGCAGGAAAACTGGATCTGGGTGAGGATCCACTGAAAGCGGCACAACGGGAATTGCAGGAAGAAACCGGGTACCGGGCGGGACGCTGGAAAAAACTTATGTGTTTGGACCTGTGTATTGCTTATTCCACGGAACAGATCACCTATTTTTTGGCTCAGGACCTTATTTTCGAAGAAATTCGGCGTGATGAGGAAGAATTTCTTGAAACCTTGGCCGTACCTCTGGAAGAAGCCTGGCGCTGGGTGGAGACAGGGCGCATCTGTGATGCCAAGACCGTGGCAGGTCTGTTGTGGCTCAAGACTCTTTCACCCACTTGAAATTGAACTGATTGCCCCCAACTCAGGGTCATCGCTGTATTTTTCGTTCAAACCCACGGATGTGATGACACCATGAGCCATAAGGAATCCCTGAATTTTCAGACCGAAGTCAAACAGTTACTGCAGTTGATGATTCATTCACTGTACAGCAACAAGGAAATATTTTTACGTGAATTGATTTCCAATGCCTCCGATGCCTGTGACAAACTGCGTTTCGAGGCCATTCAAAACGCGACACTTCTGGAGGGGGATCCCGACCTGGCGGTCCATCTGGAAATCGATAAGGAAGCTCGTACATTGACCATCCGGGATAATGGGGTGGGGATGTCGCGGGAAGAAGTGATCAGTAACATCGGGACCATTGCGCGTTCCGGAACCAAGGAATTTCTGGGCAAACTATCGGGCGATCAGGCCAAGGATTCTGCGCTGATCGGGCAGTTCGGGGTTGGTTTCTATTCTTCATTCATCGTTGCGGATAAGGTTACTTTGACCACCCGTCGGGCCGGAGCGTCAGAGTCGGAGGGCGTACAGTGGGAATCTTCGGGAGATGGTTCTTTCTCCATTGAAACCCTGGAAGTTCCAACGCGCGGGACTACGGTGACGCTGCACCTCAAGGAAGGAGAAGAAGGGTTTCTCGATGCCTGGAAATTGCGTGGTATCGTGCGTCGCTACTCTGACCATATCCAGTTGCCGATTCGCATGAAAAAAGACCCTGTTCCTCCTCAGGAAGGAGAGGAAAAGGTCATCAACGAACCGGAGGAAGAAACTCTTAATCAGGCCAATGCGCTGTGGGCCCGTCCCAAGAATGAAATCACGGAAGAGCAGTATCAGGAGTTTTACAAGCACGTTTCCCACGACTTCGAGGCTCCTTTGGCCTGGAGTCATGCGCGGGTGGAGGGCAAACAGGAATACACGGAATTACTCTATATTCCGGCCCGTGCTCCCTTCGATCTGTGGGAACGCGAACCTCGTCACGGAATCAAGTTGTATGTGCGACGCGTTTTTATCATGGAGGACGCCAAGAAACTGGTGCCTCAATATCTGCGCTTTGTGCGTGGGGTGATTGATTCGGCAGATCTGCCACTCAATGTGTCCCGTGAAATCCTGCAGGAATCCAAGGATATCGATACGATCCGTGCCGGTTGTACGCGCAAGGTACTGGGGTTGCTTGAAGATCTGGCAGAAAACCAGAAAGAGAAATATCAAAAGTTCTGGAATGAGTTCGGACGTGCCTTCAAGGAGGGAGCGGGCGAGGAATATGCCAACCGTGAAAAATGGGCGGGATTGCTGCGTTTTTCTACCACCCACACGGACAAATCCGATCAAACCGAGTCGCTCAAGGACTATATTGGGCGCATGAAAGACGGGCAGGATACCATTTACTATGTGACGGCAGAAAGTTTTGCGGCAGCCAAGAATAGCCCGCATCTTGAAATTTTCCGTTCCCGTGGGATTGAAGTACTTCTCCTGTCTGATCGCGTGGATGAGTGGGTCGTTTCCCATCTGGAAAGTTTTGAAGAGAAGCAACTTCATTCCGTGGCCAAGGGAGATCTGGATCTGACCAAATTGGGGGTCGAAAAGCCCAAGCTGGAAACCTCGGATTCTGAAACTCTGAAACCTTTGCTGGAGGCCATGCAGGGGGCGTTGGGTGAACAGGTCAAGAGCGTTCGCGTCAGCCAGCGGTTGACCGAATCTCCCGCCTGTCTGGTGGTGGAAGAGGGCGATCTGTCGGGTAACATGGCCCGTTTTCTGAAATCCGTAGGCCAGTCAGTGCCCACCTCCAAGCCCATCCTTGAGATCAACCCCGATCACCGTTTGATTCTGCGTCTCAAATTGGAAACAGATCAACAGCGTATTGCAGACTGGAGCCAATTGCTTTTTGACCAGTCTTTGCTGGCCGAAGGCGGGCAGTTGGAAGATCCCGCTCAATTCGTCAAACGTCTCAACCAGTTGATTCTCAACTAAGTACTGCTTCCTGGGGAAAGTTCAGGCTTTCCCCAGGGTCAGGGCTGACCAGAGTCGTTGACAGCCCAATCGTTGCTGAGCCCAAAACCCACTGCCATAGTTCCGTCCCTCTTGCTGATCTGCAATGCCTGTGGGCGGCGTCTCCCTTGAAAAATTGGCAGTTCCGAACAGAATGTCCCATATCGGGAAGAGTACGGCAAAATTGCAACTCAATTGACCACTATTACTGCCTGTACCCACCCCGTGGTGATAGCGATGGTAATGGGGACTGACCAAACAACGCTCAAAGGGGCCGAAGCGCCAGGCAATGTTGGCATGAGCCAGACTTTGCAGAACGCGGGGGATCATCATGAGCAGGATGAACTGACCGGGTTCTACGCCGATGACCAAACTGAGCAGGGAGAAAAATGTTGCGGTGAACACATCATCCAGAAGGTGGGTACGGTCGTCGGACCAGTAACTCATGGTTTGTTGACTGTGATGGACGCCATGCAGCGCCCACCACCATTCCAGTCGATGCTGGAAGCGGTGCAACCAGTAGGAAAAAAAGTCAATGATGACGAGGTAGGCAAAAAAGGTGGGGAGTGGGTGGTTTTCCAAGGCAGGGATGAGGTCTTCCAGGGTATAGGGGATAAATCCATGGAATCGTAACCAGGCATCCAGCTTGAAGGTGAGGGGCCACATCAGAACGAACATCACAAGAGGAATGAAACCCAGACGGTGAAGAAGGGTATAGAGGATGTCCACGCGCACCCCACGCCGTCCAGACCAGCGTTCAGCAGGAAAAAGCGCTTCAAGCGGACGAAAAAACAGGATCAGGAGAGCAATTTCTCCCATACCCACCAGAGCAAACTCCGTGGCATCGAAAGCCTCCTCCTGATAGGCCAGCAAGCCTAGAGGGGGGAGCAGAGGATTGACGCAATGTTCAAAGACCCAGGCCTGGGTCAGCGTAAATCCGTTCATGAAAGTTTCAAACCAGGTCATCATGGTACGCGTTTACGCTCATTCCGTAGATTTGGGTAAGGTGGCAAAGCAGAAGCCGCGGGCCTGCAGGCCGGTGATCAGAGGTTCGAAGACCCGTACAAAAGGATCATGGCGAGAGCGAATACCCAGATGCATCATTAAAATGTCGCCATCCTTGAGGTGAGTCAGGGCCTGGTTCAGTAAACGCGGATTGGGATATTTTTCCGAGGGCAATTCATCTCCCAAAAATCCTGCAGCGGACCAACCTACATGCTGAGGAAAACCACAGTCCCCGGCCCAGGATGCGGCGTTGGGGGTAAGATGTCCGCCGGGAGCGCGCCAAATGGGTTCCAGGGATTGTCCCGTCAATACCTTGAAGCGCTCATTCACGCGCTGCAGGTTTTGACAGAACCCTGCTTTGTCGAATTCGCGGGGTGCATGGTCACCGCCACGGGTCAGAATGTCGCCTGAGGAAAGGTCCTTGACCAGGGTGGCATGAAACCAGGTGTGATTGCCGAAATGGTTCCCTTCTCGTACCCGTGCACGCCAAAAATCGCGCCAACTGTCATCGAGCGCATGATCTCCGCGCCAGGTGGGTTCATTGGCCACGAAAAAGGTGGCCTTGATCTGGTGTCGCTGCAAAATCGTGGCAATGGTTTCTGCGGACTGCATGGACCCGGTGTCCAGAGTCAGGTACAGGGTGCCATGACACGCCGGGGAAGGGGTATTTGGGGAGCGCTCCGCGCACCACACTGCGGAGCTCAACAGGATCAAGGCAATACCGCACTGCAGGGCCAAAGGATTCATAAGAGCATCATCATCCTTACTGGCGCGCAGCGTGATGCTCAAAGAAAATGCCATGGGGCGATTTGCCCACAGGAATGGTGCGTACCACCTTATCCGTGGACAAGTCGACTACGCTGACCTGACGAATCCAGCGATTGGTGATCCATAGTTCCTTCCCATCTGCTGATACTTCCATGTCATCGGGGCCACCGGGTACGGGAAAGGTTTTGGTGATGGTGAGCGTCTGGGTATCGATGATGGAGACGGTGTCTCCGGAACGATTTCCGACAAAGATATGGCGTCCGTCTCCTTCGGGCATGAAGTTATGCGTGCCTTTGCCTGCGGGAATATGTTTGATGATTTGGGCGGTTTTGTAATCCACCACGGCGACTTCGTTCAGTCCCATGATACCCACCAGAAGATGTTTTCCATCGGGGGTCAGAATCACACCGGCAGGAGTTTTTCCAATGGGTATGATCCATTTGACCTTGAGGGCATGGAGGTCGATGGCGGCCAATTGATCGCTGCCCTGCAGAGTGACAAAGACCGTGGAACTGTCTGGGCTGAAGGCCATGTGGCTGGGCATGGAGGCCAATTCAAAGCGTTTGACCAGATGGAAATCGTGAGCATCATAGACATCCACTCGATCCAGGCGCAGTGAGTTGGCGACGAACCAATGTTTGTCGGGGCTGAAGCCGATCTGATAGGGATCACTGATGCGGGTCAGACGGCGCAGGATATCGCCCGTTTTGGGGTTCAGGAAAACCAGATCATTACTCACGGCATTGGCGACGATGAGGGCACTGTTGTCCGGCAAGCTCATCAGATGGTGAGGCTCACGACCAACGTAGAAGTGATCCATGGGTTGATAGGTCTGACGATCGATGCGGGTGATGGTGCCTTCTCCCGAATTGAGCACGACAACGACTTCTGCTTCTGCGCGGTAAGCCAATACCGTCAGAGAAAAAAGTGTCAACACTGTCATTAATAAGGATCGCATGGGTTAAAATCGGGGGGTGAGCATAGATTTACTCGTGGGTTGGGTGTGCGGTTAGGTAACGGGCCATTGTATGAAAACTTCAGACTTTCAGTTTGATCCAGGTCAGGTCCGCACGGGATATTCCCATTCTACCATTTTCAAAGAGGATGGCTTTGGCATGAATTACTGTTCCAGTTGTGGCGTGCGAGTCTTGACCCAGGTCCCGGAGGGGGATCATTTGCCCCGTCAGGTTTGTCCCAGTTGCCATACCATCCACTACAGCAACCCAAAAATTCTGGTGGGGGCCATTCCGGTCTGGGAAAGAAAAATTCTGCTTTGTCGACGGGCCATTGCACCCCGTGAAGGCTACTGGACCATGCCCTCCGGTTTTATGGAGAATGGGGAGACCTTGCAGATGGGCGCGGCGCGCGAAACCTTTGAGGAATCCCTGGCCCGGGTGACCATCGAGGACCTGATGTCGGTTATAAATATTGCCGCCCATAATCAGGTACATATCCTTTTTCGGGCGCAAATGGACAGCCCGGAGCATGGCGTTACGTTGGAAAGTAGCGAGGTGCGCTTTTTTGAAGAAGCAGAGATTCCCTGGGCTGACTTGGCCTTTCGCACGGTGACTCAGGCGCTGACCCATTTTGTGGAGGATCGTCAGCGTGGCCAGCGCACCTTGCATCTGGTAGATCTCGAAACGACACGCCCTTGAGGGGCTTTGGCAATAAAGGGACAAGAAGGGATGGAGGTAGTCTTACAGATCGAGGGCCTGGACCACGAGGCTCAGGGCATCGCCCGTCATGAAGGGAAAGTGGTCTTCGTGGACGGGGCGCTGCCGGGCGAGACCGTACGTGCCGAAATCAAGCGGCGCAGATCCCATTTCGACCAGGCGGAACTGCGTGCAGTTCTGGTGCCAGGGCCCAGCCGGACGGAACCCCGTTGTCCCCACTTTGGCCATTGTGGCGGGTGCAACATGCAGCATGCCGATCCCGCGGCGCAAATTGCTTACAAGCAACGTATTCTCGAGGATAATCTGGCACGAATTGGCAAGGTTCGTCCCGATACCCTGTGGGGTCCCTTGCAGGGTCCGGATTGGGGATATCGTCAGCGGGCGCGTTTAACGGTGCGCTGGGTGGCTAAGAAAGGGCGAGTGCTGGTGGGGTTTCATGAGAAACGTTCCAGTTTCGTGGCGGATATGGACTCCTGCGCCATTCTCACGCCTGCCGTATCCACCCTCTTGGTTCCTTTGCGCAATCTGATCATGGAACTGACCGTGCGGGAATGTCTGCCTCAGATCGAAGTGGCGCACAGCGAAGACCTGTTGGTCTTGGTATTGCGCCTGCTGGAGTTGCCCACGGACGAAGACAAGGTAAAAATGCGCGCTTTTGCAGACCGGCACGGAGTGCAGTTCTGGTGGCAGACCAGAGGGCGGCCCGATACGGCACATCCCTTCTACCCTCTCGAGCAACCTGGTTTGGCTTATCGTCTCGATGAATTTGACTTGGAAATCCCCTTTGGGCCTACCGAATTCACCCAGGTGAACGGCGAGATCAATCGTGTGCTGGTGGGTAAAGCGGTGCGTCTCCTGGATCCCCAGCCTGAGGAACGAGTGATGGATTTGTTCTGTGGCCTTGGAAACTTTTCCTTGGCGTTAGCCCGGCGGGGTGCTCAGGTCCTGGGGATTGAAGGAAACCAGGTCTTGGTGGATCGGGCCTATCAAAATGCTGCGCATAATGGACTTGAGAAGAACACCCGATTTCAGGTTGCTAATTTGTTTGAGGTGGATGAATCTACGGTGGCGGGTTGGGGAGTTCAAGACAAATGGTTGATCGATCCACCCCGGGATGGGGCCATTGATCTGGTCAAGGCCATTGGGACCGAGGGCCCCCGACGCATTGTTTACGTCTCCTGCAGTCCGGCCACCCTGGCGCGGGATGCTGGCGTTCTGGTGCATCAGAAGGGGTATCGACTGAAGGGGGCAGGGGTATTCAACATGTTTCCTCATACCGCCCACGTGGAATCTCTTGCCCTGTTCGATCGGGAGTGACAAACAAAAAAAGCGTAGACCTGATGGGACAGGTCTACGCTTTATCGGAAGAACTATGGATTAGCGACGATCACCGCCAAATATTCCCAGCAATTGCAAGAGGCTGACAAATATATTGTAGATGTTGACGTACAGGCTCAGAGTTGCAGTGATGTAATTGGTTTCTCCTCCATGAACGATGGCGCTGATATTGAACAGGATCATCAACGAAGAGAAGATCATGAACGCGCCACATAGCACTACCTGGAAGAGAGGCAAGTGCAAAAAGATATTGGCGATCACGGCCACCATCAAGACCACGGCCCCCACGGCCAGAAACTGGGCCATGCCGGTGAAGTTGCGTTTGGTGGTGCTGGCCACGGCCGACAAGGTGAAGAACACGGCAGCAGTGCCTCCGGCGGCCAGGGAGACCAGTTGGGCTCCATTACGGAAAGCCAGGGTGAATTGAAGCAAAGGCCCCAGCATGACGCCCATGACAAAGGTCAGGAGCAAAAGTAAATAGACTCCGACGGAACTGTAACGATTGGCTTCAATGGCGTAAAAGAGACCATAGATGGCCCCCAGAAACAACAAACTGGTGAGCATGGGACTGGCAGCCATGAAGGCGAAACTCAGATTGAGACCCACCAGGGCGCCAACGGCCGTTGGAATGAGGGACAAGCCCAGTAACCAGTAAGTATTTCGCAGCACTCGGTGTTGCAGCGAATCCAGTTGGCCCGCTTGATTGTAAATGTTGTACTCTCGTTGCATGGTATCAGACTCCTTCAGTAATCCCCTGTACACAGGGCTCGCCCCACTAAGACAACGCTGGAGAGGAGAAGTTGCAAGATCCATTCCTGCTCCGTTCTTCCTGTCCGTTAGATGGGGACGGGGTAAAGATACCACAAGTGGGGGAGGAGCGTGGTATCCTAACGCACTCTAAAAAGACGAACCCGTTTCCTCACGGGTTCGTCTTCAACCAACGGAAGCGTGGCCGAGCGGTTTAAGGCACTGGTCTTGAAAACCAGCGATGGGAAACCATCCGTGAGTTCGAATCTCACCGCTTCCGCCATAAATCAAAGGGTTGTTTGTGCAGTGCGCTCATGGTTTCAAAGTCAGGTGAATCACCAATTCCGAGTATTGGCTCAATATGCGGGTCGGTGGTGAGCAAATAGGCTTGTCCGACCATTTACTTGCCCTGCTCAAACATGCAGGGCGGCGATGTCGCCAGCATTCAGATTGTCGAAATTTTCCGAGAAAGAGAATTGTTTCTTGCCTAACCCCAACTTGCCATTGAATGAGGTGATGTTATGTTGAAAGGTATTTTATTCGGTGTGACGTTAACAATGGGGATTGCATTGATTGGCGGTTGCTTTTTGGTAAATAGTGGTCTAATTCCAGCCAATGCTGATGCAAAACCGGGGCGGCTGGAAACCTGGATGGCCAAGACTTCGTTAAAGGAACAGAATCCGGTTGCACTGACAGACCAAAATCTCCTGGACCAGATGGACCGGAAATAACCACATGTACTCCGGAGAGAGGTTCAACGCTCTGACCCACCTCGTCGGAGCCATTCTGGCCGTCATCGGGGTTATCGTGCTGATTGTACTGGCGGCGTTGGGCGGTGACCCGTGGAAGGTGGTAAGCGCCTCGATCTACGGCGTGACGCTGGTGTTGCTTTACAGTTTCTCCGTGCTCTATCACAGCCTGCACGGGCGCGCCAAGATCTTCCTGCGCAAGCTGGATCACCACAGCATCTACTGGCTCATTGCCGGAAGTTACACCCCGTTCTGTCTGGTGACGCTACGCGGTCCCTGGGGCTGGTCGCTGTTCGGTGTGGTGTGGGGGCTCGCAGTCTTCGGCGGTTTGCAAGAACTGAGGCCACAGAGCGAAGCGCGAACACTATCCTTGTGGATCTATGTTTTGATGGGCTGGCTGGTCTTGGTTGCTCTGGTTCCGTTGGAGCGGGCACTGGGGCCGGCCGGTTTTGCCTGGCTCGTTGCCGGCGGGCTGTTCTATACGATTGGCATCATCTTTTATATGCTCGATACACGCCTCAGCCATGCGCATGGGATCTGGCACTTGTTTGTGATGGCTGGCAGCGCCGCTCATTACGTTGCTATCCTGCATTATGTTTTGTGAGCGAAGCAAGTATAAAAAATGCAAACCATTTTCTGGCTGTTTGATTATTGATAAAGGGGTCTACATGAGCAAAACAGAAATCAAATGGCTGGATACGCCGGAGAAGCACGACTACCCGGCGGCTGAATCTTACCTGAGCCTGATCTACGATGTACAAACCGTGGCAACATTCATCGAGCGATTGAAGCAAGCCCCCATGACCAAATTCAAGGCAAAGGATATTTTCAGGGCCTCCGGCTTGTCCTTGTTGGGGATCAGCAATTCCCGTGTAGAAAGGGATCGCAAAAAGATTCTGGATGGACAGGCTCTTTCTCCATTGCTGCTTGTACGGGATACGGTCAATGGCAAGGTGGTGATTGCCGATGGTTACCACCGTATGTGTGCGGTATACGGGTTTGAGGAAGATTCCAATATTCCATGCAAGATTTGCTGAATGACGACTATGGTCGATGGGAATCGCCAAATGAGCAGGGGTACATGCGCTCTTGACGGTGGATATTTACCGTAAATTCTTGGTACAATTTCCTCCTGTATGATGGCAGAGTGGATCTGCGTCGCGCCTCTGGATCTGCTTCCCTACTCTGAGGATATTATGACCAGCAAATCTGTTTTGCCCCATGGTGAGGATCTCGACCAAGCAACTCAAGTCAGGTTATCCCAGTTCATGGACCATCAATATCTTTGCGCCTCCCTGACAGTGAACGAGGTTCGCACCCTGCTGGAGTATCTGACTTATCAGGAAGTTAATAAAGGCGACATCCTGTCCGAGATTGGCTCGGTGGGAGATGCCTTGTATTTTGTGGTTCAGGGGCAGATCGCCTTGGCCTTTGTGGAACAGGACCAGGAAAATGAAATCGCCTCTGCGGGACCGGGGGAAATGTTGGGAGAGATGTCTTTTTTTGACAAAATGCCTCGTTCGGTTCGGTTGGTGGCCAAAGAGCCTGCTACCCAACTGCTTAAATTGTCCAGAACCATGTACAAGCGTTTGAAATCCGAGCATCCCTTTATCGCCATCCAGATTGTGGAGCATGCCATTGTGAGCCTGGATCGGTTGTTTCGGGCGGTCAGTACCAACTATTCTCACTTTTCCCATTATCTTTACCGTACCGGAAAATAATTTCTTTCGGGTTTTTAAACCGGTTGCGGAAGTGCAATTACCGCTTGGTGAGACCGTGGCAAGACTCCGCCCGTTGCCCCGGGAAACCCCAATTACAACGTGCTTACACGCTTAGGGACGGGAGACTTCATTCATTGAAAGAGTCCCAATGGAAAAATTACAAACCACTACACTGAAAATCAAGGGGATGAGTTGCGCTTCCTGCGTAGGCCGCGTGGAAAAGGTTCTGGGTAAACTTGAGGGCGTCGTGGAGGTGGATGTGAATCTGGCCACGGAACGGGCACAGGTTCGTTATGTGCCGAATAGCGTTCAACCGGAAGATTTGACGGCAGCCGTGGCCAGAGCCGGCTACGAGGCGAGCGCGCTGGAAGAACAGGAAGAGTTGGACGACAGCGTTGAACGGGATGCTGCGTTACAGGCTCAGCAGCACGAAGTGACTGTGGCCTCCGTACTGGGTTTGTTCGTCCTGATCCTTTCCATGGGACCGGCCTTCGTTCCGGTGGTGGCTTATTGGCTTGAGGCTGTGAGCCCTTTTCCGGAATTTTGGGCCTGGGTGCAGGCGGTGTTGACGACCCTCGTCCTGTTTGGGCCGGGGAGACGGTTCTTTGGCCCCGGATTGAAGGCCTATCGTCACCTTTCCCCGGACATGAACTCGCTGGTCGCCACGGGTACCGGCGTAGCCTGGTTCTACAGCCTGTGGGTGCTGGGGTTCCCAGCATGGTTTCCCGAGGCTTCCCGCCATCTTTATTTCGACTCGTCTGCCGTGGTGGTGGCTGCCGTGTTGTGGGGGAAATATCTGGAATCCTTGGCCAAGGGACAGACTTCTCTGGCTCTGCGCAAACTCATCGGCCTGCAATCCAAGACCGCTTGTTTGATGGATGATCAGGGTCAGGAACGCGCCGTTCCCACCGCCCTGCTAAAGGTAGGCGATTGTCTCGTGATCCGACCGGGGGAGCGGATCACAGTGGATGGACTGGTAAAGGAAGGCCGTGCCTATGTGGACGAGTCAATGCTGACTGGGGAGCCTTTGCCGAAAATCAAAGGAGCGGGAGATCGGGTGACGGGGGGGACCGTGGATCTGGACGGACGACTACTCATCGAAGCAACTTCCGTGGGAAGAGATACCGTGCTGGCACAGATCGTGAAGTTGGTGGAAAGTGCGCAAACCGGGAAGCTTCCCATTCAGGGCTTGGCGGATCGTGTGGTACGCGTATTTACGCCGCTGGTCCTCTTGACGGCACTGGTTTCCTTTGTGGTCTGGATGGTGGTGCGAGATGATCTCAATCTGGCGCTGGTTTCTGCGGTGGCTGTATTGGTGGTGGCTTGTCCTTGTGCCATGGGCTTGGCCACCCCGGCGGCCATCATGGTAGGCACCGGGCGTGCTGCCGAACTGGGGGTCTTGTTTCGCAAGGGCGAGGCCCTGGAGGCTCTTTCGCACATTGATATGGTGCTCTTCGACAAGACCGGGACTCTGACGGAGGGTCGACCGGTACTTGTCGGGGTGCATGGCCCGCAGCCCGATGAGGCCTTGCGACTGGCCGCCGCGTTGGAATCTGCCAGTGAACATCCCTTGAGTCGAACCATTGTAGACAGCGCGCGGCAACGAGGCATGAATCCGCCGGTGGTCGAAGGGTTTCGTGCCGTGCCCGGTTTCGGGGTCGAGGGGCAGGTGGGTGGTTCTCGGGTATGTGTGGGTGCTCGACGGTTTCTTGAGCAAGAGGGTATCCCTGTGGACGAAGATGCCATGAACGAGGCTACGGGGTTGGAAAATAACGGCTGTACGGTGGTGTTTGTGGCGGTGGACTTGCAATTGTTGGGCTTTCTTGCCCTTGCGGATCCGATCAAACCGGGTGCCCAGGAGGTTGTCCAGGCATTGAAAGCGCGCGGCTTGAAAGTTGTCATGGTGACGGGTGATGCCCGTCGAACGGCAGCAGCCCTTGCAGACAAACTTCTCATTGAATTTCATGCGGAAATGTTGCCTCAGGATAAGGCACGTGTCGTTGTCGATTTGCAAAATCAGGGGTATCGGGTGGGGTTCGTAGGCGACGGGATCAATGATGCGCCCGCACTGGCCCATGCTTCGGTGGGTATTGCACTGGCCTCCGGCACGGATATTGCCATGGAAGCGGCAGATGTGACCCTGACGCGGGGGGATTTGCGTGCAGTGGTGACGGCCTTCGATGCAGCGCGACAGACGCTCGGAAACATACGCGGTAACTTGTTTTGGGCATTTTTCTATAACATTCTGCTCATCCCCATTGCAGCGGGGGTGGCTGTGCCCTTTGGCGTACATCTGAATCCGATGTTGGCCGGGGTGGCCATGGGGTTGTCCTCCGTTTTTGTTCTGGGGAACAGTTTGCGGCTCAAACGGATCTCTGCCTTTGAAGAGGCTTTGTAAATGGTTTTATCCGGAAGGGCCGGGTGTTTTGTAAATACTGGAAAAATTTTACTGTTTAGGAAGATACGTGGAATACACCGAATTGAATGAATGGCAATGTAAACGACGTCAAATGCTGTTGGCTGGTGGGGCGGCTCTGACCGGTTCTCTGTGGCCAAAGGTCAGTTTGGCCGAGTTGGGTGAAGAGTTTCCTCACGGGTTTCTATGGGGTGCGGCTACGGCGGGACATCAGGTGGAAGGCGGCAATATCAACAGCGATTCGTGGTTGCTGGAAAATATGCAGCCAACCCTGTTTGATGAGCCCTCGGGCGATGCTTGCGATCATTACAATCGTTTCGATCAGGATATTTCCATGTTGTCTGATCTGGGGCTCAATACCTTTCGGTTTTCCATCGAATGGTCGCGGGTCGAGCCTGAAGCCGGACAATTTTCGCGGGCGCAGATCGATCATTATCGGCGTGTTCTGGAATCCTGCCAGCGTTACGGGGTACGCTCCATGGTAACGTTCAACCATTTCACGACGCCCCGTTGGTTTGCCGGGCTGGGGGGATGGGAAAACCCGGAATCGAGTTGGCTCTTTGCGCGGTATTGTGATTGGGTGACGCGTCATCTGGGCGAATGGATGAATTATGCCACCACCCTCAATGAACCTAATTTGACCCAGTTGCTGTTTTGCATTCCAGGGTATGAACTGACCAAATTAGGTACGATCAAAGACCAGGAAATTATTCGTAAAGCCGGGACCCGAGTGGGCACGGGACGCTTTTCTTCGTGGATTTTCGGGGACCTGGAGCAGGTTCACCAGGGCTTGCTCCAGGCCCATCAGGCGGGGTACGAAGCCATCAAGGCAGTACGCCCAGAATTGCCGGTTGGTGTCTCCATTGCCATGGAAGATGACCAGCCCGTGGGCCCGGGAGCGATGGCGATGCTGGAACGCAAGCGCCGTCTCTCTTACCTGCCCTGGTTTGAAATGGTGCAAAAGCACGGTGATTTTTTGGGGGTACAGGCCTATTCCCGGGCGCGTATTGGCGCGCGTGGTCGGTTACCGCCCCAGGCAGGGTATCCACTCACCGATATGGGGTATGAGTTCTATCCTGAAGCCGTGGAGGGTGTTATCCGGTATACCCATGGGCATGTAAAGATTCCGCTGTATGTTACTGAAAATGGCGTGGCCACCATGGATGATACGCGGCGGGTTGATTACATCCGCCGGGCAGTTTCAGGCGTGGCCCGTTGTCTGGCTGCGGGGATCGATGTGCGAGGTTATATTCACTGGTCCCTGTTGGATAACTTTGAATGGCTGGATGGTTATCGCCCACATTTTGGATTGGTGGCCGTGGATCATAGAACCTTTCAACGGCACATCAAACCCAGCGCGACCTATTTAGGCGAGATTGCCCGGCAGAACCGGGTTTTGGTGGTACCCCGCTCCGCGTGAAATCCGCTTCGCATCACAAGGGTTGGTCGTATTGGATGAAGGCGGTGGTTGCCGTTTTTTTTTGCTGGGGGATGAGTACCGTACTGATCGATTCCCTGGTACCCAAACTCAAGGTTCTGTTTTCCTTGGGGTACGCGGAAGTATTATTGACTCAGTTTAGTTTCTTCATTGGCTATCTGGTGTTTTCGGTTCCTGCAGGGCAAATTCTGGCGCGGTTGGGCTATGCGCGCAGCATTGCTTTGGGACTGGCGGCTGCGGTCTCGGGATGTCTGCTTTTCATCCCGGCCACCGAGTTTCGTGAATTCCCATGGTTTTTAGGAGCGCTTTTCGTCTTGTCGGCGGGGATCACCCTGCTTCAAGTCAGCGTCAATCCTCTGGTCATGGAACTGGGGGACTCGGATCTTGCTCACAGTCGTCTGACGTTGGCTCAAGCCTTCAATTCCCTCGGTACGACCTTAGGTCCCTTGATTGGCGCGGCAGTGATTCTTCGGCATGCAACTTTCGAGAACATGGACCCGATGCGCTGGCCTTTCCTGGGGATTGCCGTTATTTTTGGTGCGTTGTCCCTGATTTTCTGGAAGGGGCAGCATTCGCCGGATCTTCCGGTTTTGCGAGAATCCCCCCGTGGGGTGGATTGGCAACTCTTCAAAAGGCCTCGTTTTGCCTTTGGTTGGAGTGCCCTATTTGTCTATGTGGGTGCCGAAGTAACTCTAGGGAGTTTGATGACCAGTTATTTGATACAACCCCAGGTATTGGGCGTCAGTGCTCCTGTGGCGGGAAGTTTGGTCAGTCTTTATTGGGGAGGGGCCATGATGGGGCGTTTTATGGGTTCCTGGGTACTCTCCCGCTTGCCGGCGCACCAGGTCTTGGGAGGTTGTGCTCTGGGAGCGGCGACCCTGGTTCTGATCTCCTCTTTAAGTCACGGGCATCTTGCAGCGGGGGCCCTGATTTCCGTAGGGCTGTGTAACTCGATCATGTTTCCGGTCATCTTTTCGTTGACCTTGGAAGATCTGGGCGGTGATACACCCCAGGGTTCGGGATTGTTGTGCATGGCCATTGTGGGGGGCGCGCTGATTCCTTTGCTGACGGGGGCCCTGGCTGATACATGGGGGTTGGCCCATGCTTTTTGGGTTCCTGTGCTTTGTTATTTCCTCATTGCCTCCTTTGCCTTTTTACAAAAGAGAATGGTCCGGTGTGAGCATCATCCTTAGGCGCCGAATTCCATGCGGTTTCGCTTGCAGGGTATTGGTCTGTAACGGTAAACGGAAACTGGCGCTTGACCTTTGTGACGGAATATGGAAAAGGCAATGTTCGGTAGTCCGTTTCTTCGCATATCCCGTACTGAATACCGAATCATTCTGAATCACCCGGGCACTTTCATTTGAGGTGGATGGGGTGATGGGCGGCCAAAAAAAACGGCCATGAAGGCCCGTGTTTATTGATGTAATGGTGGAGGTAAGCGGGATCGAACCGCTGACCTCTTGCATGCCATGCAAGCGCTCTCCCAGCTGAGCTATACCCCCAAAAAGAATCCGTGCATCATACAGGGTTCGAGGGGGGCATGCAAGTGACATGGGAGCCGGGAAAAGGTTCTCAGGGCGTTATCGGTGGATTATCAGTGGGTGAAAGGGGTAATTCGGCGGTACTAAGGTGTCCTCTCCGTAGTCGAATTGTATGGGGTAAAAATTTATTGATTTTGGAGTTTTAAATATCTGTTCCCAAGGTTGTTTGGTGTGAACTGGTTTGGCAAAAGTGAAATAGAGACGATGGTTATGATTTATTGAAAATGATTGCTTTTGAAATTCATCAATAAAACTTGCTTTTTCATTTTGTTTCAATTTTGTTTTGTGATTTGGTATACTGATTGCCAATCCGGTGGTTACGGAATTTTATTGGTAATTCGGATTTGGTACTTTCAAAAGTGCCTTAAGTTTCGCTTAACAAAAGGAATGTGATGATGGCAACTTATGAAGAATTGATGGCTCAGGCAGAGGAATTGAAACAACAGGCTAACGCCGTGCGGCAACAGGAAAAGCAGGGTGTGATTGCAGAGATTCGGGAAAAAGTGGCGCGCTATGGCATCACCGCCAAGGAATTGGGTTTGGTGGGAACCCGAGTCGCGGCCCGCTCTGCTGGATCCGGCGTTCGTTACCGGGGCCCTAATGGGGAAATCTGGAATGGCAAGGGACGTCGTCCAGATTGGCTTAAACAGGCCACCAGCGCAGGGCGTAATAAGTCCGATTTCGCGATCTGATTGCCCGCATCCCTTGCTTGAAAAGGCACACAGGTCAAGGCGGAGGTTTACTTTGCCTTGACCTTGGATTGATCGTCCAGGTTTTTCAGGAAATCCATTTTTTCGGCAATCTTGATTTCCAGTCCGCGGGGTACAGGACGGTACCATTGAGGCGGTTTCATGCCTGCAGGTAAGTAGGTTTCTCCTGCAGCATAGGCATGGGGTTCATTGTGGGCATAACGATAAGTTTGCCCATGACCTATTTCTTTCATCAAGCGGGTTGGAGCATTGCGCAGATGAATGGGAACTTCACGACTCTTGTCCTGCTTGACGAATGCACACGCTTGGTTGTAGGCCATGTAGCCGGCATTGCTCTTGGCAGCGACGGCAAGGTAAATGACTGCTTGGCCTAATGCTAATTCACCTTCAGGACTACCCAGTCGTTCAAAGGTCAGGGCGGCATCGTTGGCAATCTGCAGGGCTCTTGGATCAGCCAAACCGATGTCTTCCCATGCCATCCGGATAATCCGCCGCGCCAGATAACGGGGATCGGCGCCCCCATCCAGCATCCTGCACAGCCAGTAGAGCGCTGCATCAGGATTGGAGCCACGAACCGACTTGTGCAGGGCAGAAATCTGGTCATGGAAGTTGTCTCCACCCTTGTCAAACCTTCTGCTGTTCAGGGTAAGCGCGTTTCGGATGAAGTCAGCATCAATCGTGGTTACGCCCGCAGCACCGGCGGCCGTGTTGCATTGTTCGAGCAGATTCAGGAACCTTCGAGCATCACCATCGGCATAGCCAATGAGGGTGTCAACGGCCAAGTCATCAAATTGGAGATGGCCCAGTGCTTTTTCCTGGGCCCGTATCAGCAATTGTTTCAGTTCGTCTTCTGTCAGAGACGTCAGCACATAGACCTGAGCACGAGACAGAAGGGCTGAGTTCACTTCAAAGGATGGATTCTCGGTCGTTGCGCCAATGAAGGTGACCAGTCCGCTTTCGGCGTAGGGAAGCAGGGCATCTTGTTGGCTCTTGTTGAACCTGTGGATTTCATCAACAAACAGGAGGGTACGTTTGCCATGCGCCAGGTTCTCTTGAGCTTGTTCCATGGCTGCCCTGATGTCTTTTACCCCGGAGAACACGGCGGACAGGGCGATGAATTCACAATCAAAGGCCTGTGCAGTCAGTCTGGCCAGGGTGGTTTTACCTACCCCCGGCGGACCCCATAAAATCATTGAATGGGGTTTTCCTGATTGAAAAGCTAATTTCAATGGTTTGCCTTCACCCAGAAGATGGGACTGCCCAATGACTTCATCCAGCACCTTGGGCCGGAGGGCTTCAGCCAGTGGTGCAACAGGCGCTTGTGTGAACAAATCAGACATGGTTTTCCTCAACCAAACCTCGGGATTGCCCCATAAACTCTTCAAGAATTTGTGGGCGGAGCAATTCGGACAATAGGGTTGTGGGGTTCCGAGGCATGAGGGGGTTTCCGTGTCAGCGGAAAACTATATTAAGGGCCGAGAAACGGATGGAGCATGGATTATAATCCATTCCATTCAGGGTGGACGCCCTCCGATTCTTGCTACAGGTTCTCTCGCTCATGGATCTTTCAGCCCATACCCCGGTGATGCGTCAATATTTGGCTTTGAAGGCCCAACATCTGGAACGACTGGTTTTTTATCGGATGGGGGATTTTTACGAACTGTTCTATGAAGATGCGGAAAAAGCCGCACGCTTGCTGGATATTTCCCTGACCCGTCGCGGTATGTCAGCGGGCCAGCCGATTCCCATGGCGGGAGTTCCTTACCATGCAGCCGAAGGTTACCTGGCTCGTCTGGTGGAATTGGGGGAATCGGTGGCTATTTGTGAGCAGGTGGGAGATCCGGCCACCAGCAAAGGCCTGGTGGAGCGCCAGGTGATGCGCATCGTGACTCCGGGAACCGTGACGGAAGCCGCTCTATTGCCGGATCATCGTGATGCTCCTTTAGTGGCGCTGGCGCAACGGGCAGGGCAGGTGGGGGTGGCAGTTCTGACCTTGAGCAGTGGGCGCTTTCGGGTGCTGGAGGTTCCATTGCCGGATTTGATGTCCGAATTGGAGCGTATTCAGGCTCGGGAAGTACTCTGTCAAAGTGGAGAAGAGCCAGCGACCCGAGGTTGGGTGGTACAGGTGCTTCCTGCCTGGCATTTCGATGAAAACCGGGCGTTGCGCGATTTGACGCAGCATTTTGGCGTGCATGATCTGGCGGGGTTTGGTTCGGTGAGTCCGCTGATGTTACAAGCTGCGGGGGCCCTGTTTCACTATGTACAGCAGGCTCAAGGGATGCACCTTCCCCACATTGATCGCCTGGAAGTTCAGCAGACCAAAGATTGGGTGCATCTGGATGAAGTTACCCGACGCAACCTGGAAATTACGGAAACCTTGCGCGGGAGCGTAGCCCCTACCCTATATTCCTCGCTGGACACCTGCCGCAACTCCATGGGGCGACGTTTGCTGCGCCATTGGCTACACCATCCCCTGCGCGACCTGAATGTGATTCGGGCCCGCCAGGAGGGTATTCGACAACTCATTGGTCGAGGAGATGGGCATGGAGCCCAGCAACTGCAAAACCTTCTCAAGACCACGGGCGATGTGGAACGAGGAGTGGGAAGGATTGCCTTGGGCAGCGCGCGTCCTCGGGATTTGGTGGCTTTGCGCGAAACCCTGCAGGGGTTGCCTGATCTCGGAACCCTATTACAGGATCTGACGGACTCGGCTCGTCTGCGGGAATTATATGACGTGTTGCACCACTTTCCCGTTGAAGTAGTGACCCTGCTACAGCACTCCATTGCTTCAGAACCCGCCAATTTGATCCGGGAGGGGGGAGTCATTGCTCCGGGCTTTGATGCTGAACTGGATGAATTACGCAGCATTCAGAATGATTGTGGTGCTTTTTTACAGGCCCTGGAGCAACAGGAAAGAGCGCGCACAGGCATTCCCACCCTGAAGGTGGAATATAACCGGGTACAGGGATTCTATATTGAAGTGACCCATGTACACCGGGAGCGTATTCCCGATAACTACCAGCGCCGTCAGACCCTCAAGAATGCCGAGCGCTATCTCACGCCTGAACTCAAGGCGTTTGAAGAGCGTGCCCTGGCTGCGGGAGAGCGCGCCCTGGCTCGGGAGAAATGGCTTTATCAGCAAGTTTTGGAAACGTTGAGGCGGTTTCTCAAGGAACTCAAGATGCTGGCCTTGGCCATTGCCGAACTGGATGTATTGGCCTGTTTTGCGGAACGTGCAGTGGCGCTGAATCTGGCGGCCCCTGAGTTCTGTGAAGAGTTACGCATGGAGATCGAGGGAGGACGGCATCTGGTGGTGGAGCAGCAGGTGGATCGATTTGTGCCCAACGATACCCATTTGCACGAAGGGCGCCGCCTGCTTCTGATTACGGGTCCCAATATGGGCGGCAAGTCTACCTACATGCGGCAAATTGCCCTGATCGCCCTGCTGGCGCATACCGGAAGTTTTGTGCCGGCTCGACGCGCGCTTCTCGGCCCCTTGGATCAGATTTTTACCCGTATCGGGGCGGGTGATGATCTGGCCTCGGGGCGATCTACTTTTTTGGTGGAAATGTCAGAAGCGGCTTATATACTGCACCATGCGACCCCCGCCAGTCTGGTTTTAGTGGATGAAATAGGGAGGGGAACATCCACCTTTGACGGACTGGCACTGGCCCATGCCATAGCCCGTCATCTATTGGAAAAGAATCGTTGCGCCTGCCTGTTTGCAACGCATTATTTTGAGTTGACACATTTGGAACGGGAGGTGGCGGGGGTGGCTAATGTACATCTGGATGCAGTGGAACACCGTGACCGCATCGTGTTCTTGCATGCTCTGGAAGAAGGGGCAGCCAGCCGCAGTTACGGTCTCCAGGTGGCGGCTTTGGCGGGTATTCCCCGCCCCGTATTGCGCTGGGCACGAGAATTATTGGCCCGTCTGGAACAGCAACCGGGGCTACGACCGGCCCAGGACGACCTGTTCCAACGGGAGTGGAAACCCCTGCCGGAAGAGGAACAGGAGGAAAACCTCCGGAAACCGGAACCTCATCCGGCAATGGTGCGTCTTGCTGCATTGGAACCCGATCGGTTGACGCCCCGTGAAGCGTTGGAAACCCTGTACGCTCTGGTGGCACAGGTTCAATCGAATCCGCCGCCAGAGGGCTAAAGACAGGCCGGGGTTTCTGCCTGCCGGGTAGATCAGGTAGAATGCATCCAGCAATGGGAGGTTCCACATGCTGAAAACTGGACAACTGGCCCCGGGTTTTGAGTTGCCCGATGCGGGGATGGAAATGGTTTCCCTTAAGGGCTACCTGGGGCAGTGGATCGTTGTGCTTTTTTTCTATGCGCGCGATGCGTTTCCTCAATGTCGTGAGGAAGCCATCGGTTTTAGTGATCGGGAAGAGGAATTTGATCGCTTTGGCGCTAAGGTGCTGGGCGTTTCCCAGGATGATGTGCTGTGCCATGCGGACTTTTGTGAGGCTCATGGCTTGAATGCCCGACTCCTGTCGGATGTGGAAGGGGAGGTTTGCCAACGTTACGATGTCCTGCGCGAAAAGGAGTTAGGCGGGCAGAAACGCTCCTGTGTCGATCGTATCACCTACATCATCGATCGCCAGGGTGTGGTTCGTTTTGCAGTAGCGGTGAACAACAACCGCGACCATGTGGTCGAAGTGTTGAATCTTGTCAAGGAACTTAATCGATCATGATTATCGCAAAGAATTCAGTCGTCACGCTCGCTTTTGTATTGCGGGACGATCAGGGGGTGTTGCTGGAAGAAAGCGACCCCACCATCAGTTACCTGCATGGGGGCTATGACGGCATTTTCCCTTCGGTGGAAGAAACGCTGGAGGGTCAGGAGGAAGGGTTTGCCTGTACGGTGACCATGACGCCGGACATGGCCTTTGGGGAGTACGACCCCACTTTGCGCAGAACGGAACCACGTTCACTGTTTCCCTCCCAGGTCAAGGTGGGGATGCAGTTTCAAGGCGAGGGGGAAGGAGAGCAGAACTGGCTGTTTGCGGTGACTGAAGTCACGGACGAAACAGTGACGCTGGACGGGAATCATCCGTTGGTTGGCAAGACGTTGGTGTTTGACTGTACGGTGAAAGGTGTGCGACGTGCCAGTGAGGAAGAACTGGAGCATGGTCATGTTCACGGGGAACATGACCATCACCATTGAAGAATCAGTTGGATTTTAGGTAGTCTGGCCATGGAGTACCCAGTTCGCTCTGGGTCAGACGTGGACTCTGGAACAGGGTCCACTTGCCGATCAGTCCTTTGGACCAGATTCCCAGAACCAGTTGACCATCGCGATACTCGCAACGGTAGGTGGCAGGGATCGTGGTCGTCCCTGTACCAAACGGGACTCCTGTGAGATCGGCATCGGTTTCGATAATGACGCCGTCCATTGTGCGCAGGATGCGCTCATGGATGTTTTTGGCGGCATTACCCGGTGAGGCATTCAGCATGCTTACCGGACAGGCGGCTTGCATGGCTTCCAGTTCCAGGCCGGGTTTATTGGCGATCTCCCGTTGGGCAGGGTGCTCCAGTTTGAGTTCGTCGGGATAAGAGTCGTTGGCTTGAGCCATGAGCGGGGCTGCCATCAGCAAGGCCAGACCGACCAGCGCCGGGCGTAGGATAGGTGCGGACATAGGAGTTCTCCAGAACAGATCGTTATTAGAGGTTTCGGCGGGAGGGGTGATGACCTGACCTGCCCTCCCATGAGGCGATTCTACTGCAATCCATGGGCAATCGTGCAACGAGACAAAGAAGATATGCAACTTTTCTCGCTTGCGGTCATAATGACGCAGTCAATTTCTTCCCCGTTCCACCTTAAATGTGGGTTACAGGATGCCTCAGCATATGAATGATGAATCGGTGGTTCCAGATACCCTTGCCGAAGATTCCCTGTTGCTTCAGATTCGCGCATTGGGTCACCTGCCTTCTCCTTCCTCCACCGCCTTGCGCCTCTATGCATTAATCCAGTCGGAGGACGTGGATTTACACAAAGTGGCCGAAGTGATCAAAAGGGATGTGGCACTGACCGTACGTCTGATCCGCATGGCCAATCGTCCAGGCGGGACCCCCGGTCGTCCGGTGGCTTCCGTTGAAGAGGGATTGATGCGCATCGGGCTCAAAACAGTGGCGGGACTGGCTGTGGGCCTGTCGGTGATCGATGACGCAGTCGCCTCGAGTGCGCCGGATGCCAGCGCCTATCTGGCGCTGTGCCGTCATTCCCTGGCGGCGGCTGTGCTGGCAGAATGGATGTGTGACCGACCTGAAATCCCGGTCAGTGCGGCGGACCTTTTTACCTGTGCCCTGCTGGCACGGATCGGGCAATTGGCCCTGTTGCGTTTCTACCCCGAGCCATACTCGGTTCTGCTTCGTTTGAATCAGAGTACCCACGAACTGCTGGATGCGGAGCGGGAACAACTGGGTATCGATCATCAGGCGATCACTCTGGCGTTGTTGCAGGAATGGGGGTTTCCTGATCCGCTGACGGAGGCCATTCGAATTTCCGAAGCAGAACCTGAACTGCGGGTGGGCAATGACCGTAGTCACGTCATGGCACAAATTCTCAATTTTGCCTGGGAGGCCGCTCCTGCGTTGATCTCCCGGCACACCGAGAAGATCAACGGTCATTTGGAACATGGCTTGGCCCTTTTGGGTCAAAGCGTGTTGGCGGAAGATTTGCCCGAAATGGTTGAGGATATCTTCCGGCATTGGCAGGAATGGGGTTCTCACACACCAGGACACGATAGTTCCAATAAAGATATTGCCCCGAATAGTGGAGAGGCGGAGTCAGTTACCACACGGCTTTTGCTCGTGGGAGTCCCTTTGGCCATACGCCAGTCATGGGAATCGACCTTTGCCGGGCGAGGTTATGGCGTTTTGAACGTGGATTCCTGGGGGGCTGTGACGACCCAGATGACCAACGAATCGGTGGGGTTCCTGATTATTTGGCAGGATGAACCCCACATCTTGGGTGAACAAGAAAAAAGATTGTTTGAATCCTGGACTGGGGAAGAGCAACGGGCAATTGTGGTGCTGGTTCCCGAATTGAATGCCCCCTTTGCCCAGGAACTTTTGGAAATCGGCGCGGACATCGTACTGCCTTGCACGGTGTCAGCCCCTCTGCTGGGAGCTCAGTTGGCGCGTTTGGAGGGCAAGTTGGTGGTGGCGCGAAACCTCGAGGCGGAACGGTCTACGCACCGCAAGTTGTTGTCCGAATTGGTATTGACGACGCGTAAATTGCATTTGCAGACTTTGACTGACCCGCTCACCGGGTTGGCCAACCGGCGTATGGCAGAGGCTTTTTTGAAACGTCACTGGTTCCAGGTGGAACGCCGAAACCTCCCTTTGGGTGTCTTGATCATCGATCTCGATGATTTCAAGCGAATCAATGACAAATTCGGGCACGATGCGGGTGATGCCGCCCTTCGGGCTTTTGCTACCGTCCTCAAGGAAAATGTTCGCCAGGAAGATTTGGCGGTTCGTTTGGGGGGGGATGAGTTTTTGGTGGTGTGTCCTTTGGCACAAGTCTCCAATCTGGAATATCTGCGCAAGCGTCTGATCGAAGTTGCCCGTCAGTTGACCCTGGAAACAGGTCCTTTATCATGTTCCATCGGGTTTGCCGAAAGCGATCGAAATACCATGAAATCCCCGTCTGAATTATTAAAGCAAGCGGATGAACATTTGATGCGATTGAAACGCAATCGTCCAGGTAAAGGGTAATTGCAGAAGGGTCGATAAGGTTTGGTGATTGTGGTGATTAGAATTATTTAATTTTTTTATACTTGATTTCCTATAAGATGTTTGTAGCAAGTAAGATGTTTGTAGCAAGACCCCTGAGTAGTAGTTAACCTGATGGAGGAAAACCATGTCAGTGAAGAAATACAATGCTGGTGTGAAGGAATATCGCCAGACCTATTGGACCCCTGAATACACCCCTAAAGACACGGATTTATTGGCGTGTTTTAAAATCACCCCGCAGCCTGGAGTGGATCGCGAGGAAGTGGCCGCTGCCGTGGCCGCCGAGTCATCCACTGGAACCTGGACCACGGTGTGGACCGACCTCTTGACTGATCTGGATCACTACAAGGGGCGTGCCTATAAAATTGAAGATGTTCCTGGCGACGATACCTGTTATTACGCATTTGTGGCATACCCCATTGACCTTTTTGAAGAAGGGTCGGTGGTCAACGTGTTGACATCGTTGGTTGGTAATGTTTTTGGATTCAAGGCGTTGCGTGCTCTTCGATTGGAAGATGTGCGGTTCCCCATTGCTTATGTCATGACCTGTGGCGGCCCTCCCCATGGGATTCAGGTTGAACGGGATGTGATGAATAAATATGGTCGTCCCATGCTGGGTTGTACCATCAAGCCCAAATTGGGTCTGTCCGCCAAGAACTACGGCCGTGCGGTTTATGAATGCCTGCGTGGTGGTTTGGACTTCACCAAGGATGACGAAAATGTCAACTCCCAGCCTTTCATGCGCTGGAAGCAACGTTTCGACTTCGTCATGGAAGCCATTGAAAAGGCGGAGCGTGAAACCGGCGAGCGCAAGGGGCACTATCTGAACGTGACGGCGCCCACTCCGGAAGAAATGTACAAACGTGCGGAGTATGCCCGAGACATCGGCGCGCCTATCATCATGCACGATTATCTGACCGGCGGGTTGACGGCTAATACTGGACTGGCCAACTGGTGTCGGGATAATGGAGTGCTGTTGCACATTCACCGTGCCATGCACGCGGTGCTCGACCGTAATCCCCATCATGGAATTCACTTCCGTGTATTGACCAAGGTGCTGCGTCTGTCCGGCGGTGACCATCTCCACTCGGGTACCGTGGTGGGCAAGTTGGAAGGCGACCGTGAAGCCACCTTGGGCTGGATTGATATCATGCGTGACAGTTATATCAAGGAAGACCGCAAGCGCGGGATCTTCTTCGATCAGGACTGGGGTTCCATGCCTGGTGTGCTGCCAGTAGCCTCTGGTGGGATTCACGTCTGGCACATGCCGGCTCTCGTGACCATTTTCGGGGATGATTCCGTTCTGCAATTTGGTGGAGGAACCTTGGGTCATCCCTGGGGTAATGCAGCGGGTGCCGCAGCCAATCGCGTGGCACTGGAAGCCTGTGTGGAAGCCCGCAATCAGGGCATCGCCATCGAGAAGGAAGGCAAGGCTGTATTGACCAAGGCCGCCGAGCACAGTCCCGAACTGAAGATTGCCATGGAAACCTGGAAAGAAATCAAGTTTGAGTTCGATACCGTGGACAAACTGGACGTGGCCCACAAGTAATGGTGCCTGATGTCGTGTGGCTCTAGGGCCACACGACCCTGCAAACTAATTTGAGGAAAGAAGTCATGAGTGAAGTAATGGATTACAAGTCGCGCTTGAGCGACCCTGCCAGCCGTAAGTTTGAAACCTTTTCCTACTTGCCGGCCATGGGTGCGGACGAAATCCGCAAGCAGGTGGAGTATCTGGTCAAGAAGGGATGGAACCCGGCCATCGAACATATCGAGCCCGAGTACCTGATGGATTCTTACTGGTACATGTGGAAATTGCCGATGTTTGGCGAAACCGATGTGGAAAAAGTATTGGCCGAAGCCGAAGCCTGCCATAAGGCCAACCCTGACAATCATGTGCGCTTGATTGGCTACGACAATTTCAGTCAGTCTCAAGGTGCCTCCATGGTGATTTTCCGCGGCAAGACCGTGTAACGGGGGAAGTCCTCGCATCCGCCCCCGTGACCTCGACATCGAGGGCCGGGGGCTTTTTGTTGGCGGACCTCTTTCTGCCTGGTTAGGGAAGAGGCATGATCAAGAATCAGATAAGGAATCATTCCATGAGTGATATCATTTCGCAGTATCGAATTTCCACGGCTCCCTATTATCGTCCGGTGGCGGATGAAGTGGAACTGTTTCAGGCTGCCTATAGTGTGCGCATGCCCATGATGCTCAAAGGGCCGACGGGTTGTGGTAAAACCCGTTTCGTCGAGTACATGGCTTATACGTTGGGGAAGCCTCTGATTACCGTGGCTTGCAACGAAGACATGACGGCCTCGGATCTGGTGGGGCGATTCCTTCTGGATGCCCAGGGGACGCGCTGGCAGGACGGACCGCTTGCCATTGCCGCCCGGTATGGCGCCCTCTGTTATCTGGATGAAGTGGTGGAGGCGCGTCAGGATACCACGGTGGTGATTCACCCACTTACGGACAACCGGCGTGTACTCCCCTTGGAAAAGAAGGGCGAATTGATCAAGGCCCATTCCGACTTCCAGTTGGTGATTTCTTATAATCCCGGTTATCAAAGTTTGATGAAAGATCTCAAGCAGTCGACCAAACAGCGTTTTGGCGCGTTGGACTTCAATTATCCCGCTCACGAGGTTGAAACGGAGATCATTGCCCATGAAACTCGGGTGACTGTGGAGGTAGCCAGCAAATTGGTTTCCATTGCAGAACGGGCTCGTAATCTGAAAGGACACGGACTGGATGAAGGAATTTCCACCCGGATGCTGATCTATGCCGGAAGTTTGATTGTCGCTGGGGTGGATGCCAAAAATGCCTGCCGTGTGGCGCTGGTCCGTCCCATTACGGATGATCCAGACATGCGCGATGCCCTTGATGCGGCGGTTATGACCTTCTTTTAAGGAGTGGGCGGACCATGGCGATCCATCTCGAAGATTATCAGGAGTTACTGGCTGATTTGTCTCCAGCCTGCCAGCAAAGGTTGCACGACGAGTGGCATGAGGCTACAAGGGCACTTTCGGCCCGCGGCCTGGACAATTACCTCAAGGGAACAGCGGCCTTGCAACATCTGGGGCGTGGCAATGAACTGGTCCTGAGCTGGATTGAAGTGGCCCCCCAGGTGGCTCGGGCGGTGGGTGAGGAATGCCTGACAGATCTCGTACAGATTGCGCTGGGATTTTCATCCCGGACCTCTGGAACGGTGATTGAACGCTTGTTGGGGACGGCTCCCGTGGCGGCCAACCGACTGGGGGATGCCGACCTGTTTCAGGCGTATCTCCAGTTTCTTAACCATCTCCTGGGTCAGGCTCCCCGCGGGGTTCGACCCATGCTCGACAATCTGGAAGTCTTGCTGAACCAGTTGACTTTGGGTGGGTTACGCCGCTGGGCTACTTGGGGAGCCCATGCTCATCGCACCAACTATGAAGCGCAGATCGAGTATTTTGGATTGGTTTCCAAAGAATCACTGGCCATGTTGCAAAAGGAGCGCAAAGGGACACTCTTCATCGATATTCAGCGCCGGATCAATATGTATCTGCGCGCTCTGTGGGGGCGTGATTTCTTCATGCGTCCCACCTCCGGAGACTTTGAACGAAGGGAAGGATATAAACCTTACATCGAGAGTTATTTCTTTCATGTGCCCGATGCCTATGATGACCATGAGGGCATTTCCGGCCTCAGTTTATACCGGGCTGCGGCCGCCCATTGCGCCGCTCATTGGGTAGCGACCACGGCTCCGATTTCGGCAGAAAATCTGAACCCGTTGCAAATGGCCCTGATCGAGATCATTGAGGACGCACGCGTGGAAACCCTGGCCATTCGGCGTTTCCCTGGGTTGGCGCAATTGTGGGTTCAATGCCATCATACCCATGCGGGTCAGGGCGCAAGCGCTGGTGATTATTTCAATCGTCTGAGTCGGGCCCTGCTGGATTCGAACTATCAGGATCCCGACCCTTGGGTGGCGGAAGGACGACTCTTGTTTGCCCAAGCAGAAAACCTGAACGATCACCAACTTTCTTGGGACATTGGGGTTTCTCTGGCCCATACCTTCCGCACTAAAAATATTGCTTATAATCCACGTACAGATGGGCAGCGTCCTCTTTATCGGGATGATAATCGTTTCATTTGGGCTTTTGAAGGGTTTGATTTCGAGGCAGCCCTGGCTGCAGGCTACGATCAACCTCGTCAGGTGCGGCGCAAGGTCAATTTGATGGAAATGGTCAATGAGATCGATACCGAACTGGCGGGAGATGATGCCCAGGAAATATGGGTACTGGGTACGGAACTTTTTCCCTATGAGGATACGGGCGTCAGTTTCAATGAACAGGAAGGCAAGGAACCGCTCTCAGATCCATTTCATTATGCGGAATGGGATTATCAAATTCAACTTGAGCGGCCCTCCTGGGTGACGGTACTGGAGCGCCACCCCAAACGAGGGGATCTGGCGCTCATCGAGGACATTACCTTTCGCAACAAGCGCCTGATTGCACGCATGAAGTTCATTCTGGATGCGATGCAGCCCCAAGGAGTGACACGCTTGCGTAAATTGGAGGAAGGCGATGATATCGACCTGAATGCGGCCATTGCCAGCACCATTGACTTGCGTATGGGCATACAGCCCGAACCTCGCATCATGATGCGCAGTGTACGCAAGGTGCGTGACATTTCGGTCATGGTTTTGCTGGATCTGTCTGAGTCTACCAATGACAAAGTGGCGGGACAGGACTATTCGGTTCTCGACCTGACCCGTGAAGCCACTGTTCTCTTGGCCGATGCCATCCACAAGGTGGGAGATCCCTTTGCGATCCATGGATTTTGCTCCGATGGCCGGCATGGGGTGTCCTATTATCGTTTCAAGGATTTTGATCAGGATTATGATGATCTTCCCAAAGAACGGCTGGCGGGTATGAAGGGGCAGTTGTCCACGCGTATGGGAGCCGCTGTTCGTCATGCCGTACAGCATTTGAAGAGGCAACGTTCGGCTAAAAAGTTGTTACTGGTGCTGACAGATGGAGAGCCGGCTGATGTGGATGTGCGTGACCCACAGTATCTTCGTTACGACACAAAAAAGGCCGTGGAAGAAGCAGGACGAGCGGGGATCCTGACCTATTGCCTGAGCCTCGACCCACGGGCAGATCAGTATGTTTCACGGATTTTTGGTGCCAAGAATTTCCTGGTGGTGGATCAGGTGGCGCGATTGCCTGAGAAATTGCCTTTGCTTTATGCTGGGTTGACACGCTGAAATTCACAAGGATTACTATGGAACAACGTTACAAAGGCGTATACTCCGATCTCAATGGGGGGATGACCCATTTGGCTCAGATCATCAAGGATGCCTGGGTGTTTGGGTTGCTGCCGGAAGATCAGGATGGCACGGGTTGGACGAGTGGGCAAATTCAGCAACTCTATGACAAGGTATCGGAGGAGTGGGAGAAATATGGACACTTGCCCAGCCGTTTGACGCCCGAACTGCGTGACCGTCATCAAAGGATCTATGAGGCTTCGGTGAAACGGGCGCGCAAGAATGGCTGGAACCCTGAATTGGGAGAAGATGATTGATCGAGTCAAAAAAATATCTCCTGGTTGGCAGTATTGACTTAATTGTGTATAATCCTGTGTTTTTCGGACGAATTCCTACCGTATTTGGAGAATGACATGGCTGCAATCGCCGCTCATAAAGCGCAGATCATGAAGGACTTTCAGCGTACCCCTCAAGACACCGGCTCGACGGAAGTCCAGGTGGCACTGTTGACTCATCGCATCAATCATCTGACTGAGCACTTCAAGGCCCATGTCAAGGATCACCATTCCCGCCGTGGTTTGCTCAAGTTGGTCAGTCAGCGTCGCAGTTTGCTGGATTACTTCAAGCGCACCAATATGGATGGCTATCGCCAACTCATCGCCAGTTTGGGTTTGCGCAAGTAATATCCGGTGAAGAGGTTTTGGTACGAAATGCGGTGCGAGGTAATAGGCGCACCGCATTTTTGTTTCACAATACTGAACGTAACAATCTATTGATAGTGAGGATGAACGCGTGAATCCGATTCGCAAGACATTTACCCTGGGCCGCCATCAAGTCACTCTTGAAACCGGAGAGATTGCCAGACAGGCCGATGGTGCCGTGATGGTATCCATGGAGGATACCGTGGTTCTGGTGACCTGCGTGGCTTTGAAGAAAGCCAAGGTGGGCCAGGATTTCTTCCCCCTGACCGTGGACTATCAGGAGCGGTTCTACGCCAGCGGGCGAATTCCCGGAGGCTTTTTCAAACGCGAAGGGCGACCTTCTGAAAAAGAAACCCTCACTTCCCGGTTGATTGACCGACCTTTGCGTCCTTTGTTCCCGGAAGGGTTCTACAACGAAGTTCAGATCGTGGCAACAGTCATGTCCTGCAATCCGGAAATTGACCCGGATATTCCTGCCTTGATCGGAGCCTCTGCGGCGGTGGCATTGGCGGGGCTTCCCTTCAGTGGCCCCATCGGAGCGGCCCGGGTGGGTTATGTGGAGGGCCAGTTTGTGCTGAATCCCACCGCAACCGAGTTGACCCAGTCAAAGATGGATCTGGTGGTGGCGGGGACGGCAGAAGCGGTCCTGATGGTGGAGTCCGAAGCCAGTGAATTACCTGAAGATGTCATGTTGGGCGCGGTAGTTTATGGGCATGAACAAATGCAGGTCATTATCGATGCCATCAATGAACTGTCCGATGAAGCAGGCAAGGAACCCTGGGACTGGATGCCTCCCACACGGGATGAAGCTTTGGTCACCCGTCTTGAAGCCTTGGCCCTGAATCCCTTGCGTGAAGCCTACCGGATCCGCGCAAAACAGGCGCGTACGGAGCGGATTGAAGCCATTCGAAGCGAAGTCATGCCTCAGGTGCTCTCCGCTGATGCCGATGCAGACCAGCAAAATCAAGTGCGTAGCCTCTTTGGTGAACTGGAGGCACGTATCGTGCGGCACCAGATTCTGGATGGAGACCCACGTATTGATGGGCGCGACACCCGTACGGTTCGCCCCATTACCATTCGCATGGGCGTATTACCCCGCACCCATGGTTCTGTTCTGTTTACCCGAGGAGAAACTCAGGCTTTGGTGATTGCGACTCTTGGCACTGGGCGCGATGAGCAGATCATCGATGCGATCCAAGGGGAGTACAAGGATCGTTTCATGCTTCATTACAATTTCCCTCCTTATTCCACAGGGGAAACAGGACGGGTCGGTAGTCCTAAACGGCGTGAAATCGGCCATGGACGTTTGGCAAAAAGAGCGTTGGTGGCAACCTTGCCCACGCCGGAAGAGTTCTCCTATACGCTTCGTGTGGTCTCTGAAATCACTGAATCCAATGGGTCCAGTTCCATGGCTTCCGTTTGCGGGGGTTCCCTTGCGTTGATGGATGCGGGCGTTCCTGTCAAGGCCCATACGGCGGGCGTAGCCATGGGTTTGATCAAGGAAGGAAATCGTTTTGCCGTGTTGACAGATATCCTGGGTGATGAAGATCATCTGGGCGATATGGATTTTAAGGTAGCCGGTACAGAGCAGGGGGTCACCGCTCTGCAAATGGATATCAAGATCACGGGCATCACCAAGGAAATCATGCAGGTGGCGCTGGCTCAAGCGCGCGAAGGTCGTATCCATATTCTGGGATTGATGAAGCAGGCAATGCCTATGGTGCGTGAAGAATTGTCCAGTTTTGCGCCACGCATCCTGACTCTTAAAATCAATCCGGAAAAAATTCGGGACGTGATCGGTAAGGGTGGAGCCGTGATTCGTGCCTTGACGGAAGAAACCGGAACCACGATTGATATTCAGGAAGATGGCACAGTCAATATTGCATGCCTGACTTCAGAAGCCGGAGCCTTGGCTAAAAAACGGATTGAAGAGATCACGGCGGAGGTGGAAGTGGGCAAGATCTATGAAGGCATTGTCCTGAAATTGCTTGATTTTGGCGCCATTGTGAGTGTTCTTCCAGGCCGGGACGGGTTGCTGCACATTTCCCAGATTGCCCATGAGCGTGTCAATGCTGTGGGAGATTATCTCAAGGAGGGACAGCAACTCAAGGTCAAGGTTCTGGAGGCTGATGAAAAAGGTCGTTTGCGTCTTAGTCTCAAAGCCTTGCTGGAACCCCCGGTGGTTGCAGATTGAACTTCGTGATAGGATGAGTTGACCGAGAGGTCTGTCTAGAATGTTGATACGGTGAATTGTCATGGTTGAAGCCACGTTGAAACAATTTTCTCCCTATGTCTTGAAAGAGGGAGAAACATACATGAATGACCTGCAACTGTCCCATTTTCGCCATCTTCTTGAGAGTTGGAAGGCGGAATTGGGGCAGGACATCGACCGAACGGTCCATACCATGCAGGATGAAGCGACGGTGTTTGCCGATCCCAATGATCGTGCCAGCCAAGAGTCGGATATGGCACTGGAATTGCGTAACCGCGATCGCGAACGCAAGTTGATCAAAAAGATCGATGAAACCATTGCCAAAATAGAAGCCGGTGATTATGGCTACTGCGAAAGTTGCGGGGTTGAAATCGGTATCAAACGCCTTCAGGCACGACCCACTGCCAGTTTGTGCATTGATTGTAAACAGTTGGAAGAAATGCGCGAGCGTCAGGTCGCCAAGTAATTTTCAAAGGCATGATTGATGCAGGCAGACCCTGAGGGCCTGCCTGCAATCAGATTCGTACGAGGGATTTCAGAAGAGTCCAACTCAACTCCCAATGTTCCAGCGGTCTTCGTTGGAATTGACTGGAACTGAATTGGTGCCAACGTCCAATGACGATATTCATCAGTAGATTGGCTTGCACCGTAATGGCACGGTCGCTGGATATTTCGCCGTGGGTGACGGCAAGACGCAGGCTTTGCCGAAGCGAAGCTTCCAAACGTTCACAGAGTTGCGCAATGCGCACCAGCAACCGTTCATTTTCATGATGCAGAACTTCTCCGGTAAGCACACGGGTCATGCCGGGATTTTTTTCTGAAAAAGCCAGAAGAAGAGTCAGGGTGGCCTCCACCTGAGCCAGACCTGAGGGTAAGTCGACGGCGATGCGGTTGATTCGGGTAAACAGGGTTTGTTCGATAAATTCGATCAAACCTTCGTACATTTTTGCCTTGCTGGCAAAATGACGGTACAGGGCCGCTTCAGACACTTTCAAGTGACTGGCCAGGAGTGCAGTGGTGATTTTTTCTGATTGAGGTCGTTCCAGCAGAGAAGCCAGCGTATGCAGGATTTCCTGACGCCGTTCTCCCGTATTGGCACGGGAACGAGAAACGGGGGGTTCCGGGGTGGACATGGTGCGTTGTATGGGCAGGAATGTCGTTGAGTGAATCCCTGTATTATAGCGAACCTGGCTTGAATCAAAGAGTTTCATTTTTCAAGTACTGCCAGTCCCCATCGACCGTGTTAAAATCAGAGACGTTTCCATTATCTAGTCAGAGGTCGGGTCATCGTGGCAGGACATTCCAAATGGGCCAATATCAAGCACAAGAAAGCCGCTGCCGATGCCAAGCGCGGTAAGGTTTTTACTCGCCTCATCAAGGAAATTACCGTGGCGGCGCGCATGGGCGGCGGGGACGTTGGGAGCAATCCGCGATTGCGTCTGGCTGTGGAAAAAGCCTATGACCAGAACATGCCCAAGGACACCATCGAGCGTGCCATCAAGCGGGGAAGTGGCGATCTGGAAGGCGTCAATTATGAAGAAATACGCTATGAAGGGTATGGAATCAACGGAGCCGCAGTGATGGTGGATTGCCTGACGGATAATCGGACCCGTACCGTGGCCGATGTGCGCCATGCCTTTACCAAGCATGGCGGTAATTTGGGTACGGATGGTTCGGTATCCTTCCTGTTTGTGCATTGCGGGCAAATGCTTTTTCCCCCGGGAACGGACGAAGACCGCTTGATGGAAGCGGCTCTGGAAGCGGGGGCGGATGATGTTCTCCATCATGAAGACGACAGTTTTGAAGTGGTGACCCCCCCCTATGATTTTAGTGCCATCCGACAAGTTCTGGAGAAAAGTGGATTCAAGGCGGAATTTGCCGAAGTGACCATGAAACCCCAGAATGAGGTGGAATTTTCCGGGGATGAGGCTGTACGTATGCAGAAACTCATCGATGCCCTGGAGTCCCTCGATGATGTCCAAGCGGTGTATACCACCGCAGTTCTGTCCGAGTGAATGGTGGCCCTGCGTATTCTGGGTGTGGATCCTGGCTTGCGCTGCACCGGGTTTGGGGTCATCGAAGTGTCTCAGAGGGGTAAAGACCCTGAATATGTAACCAGCGGAACCATTACCACGCCTTTCCCTGCAGCGCTGCCAGCGCGTATCAAGGTGCTTCATGCAGGATTGACCAGTGTCATCGAGCATTATCAACCGCAGGTCATGGCGATAGAAATTGTTTTCGTCAATGTGAATCCCCAAGCCACCCTGTTGTTGGGTCAGGCACGGGGGGCCTTGTTGGCGGCAGCGGTCATGCGTGATCTCGAGGTCCATGAATATACGGCATTGCAAGTCAAACAGGCGGTGGTGGGGCACGGCCATGCCAGCAAGGAGCAAGTTCAGGCCATGGTCATGCGTTTGCTCAAATTAACCGAACTTCCTCGGGTCGACCCTGCCGATGCCTTGGCCTGTGCCCTGCGGCATGCTTATGGAGACCTTTTGCCGGCGGTTGCCGCAGGGCGCCGATCCACCCGTTGGCGTTCAGTGCCGGGACGTACAGGAAACCCTTCATGATTGGACGTTTAAGTGGAATCGTCGTGCACCAGGCCCCTCCCTGGATAGTGGTGGAGGTACAGGGAGTGGGGTATGAACTGGAGGTTCCTTTGGGAACGTTCACGCGTTTGCCGGCGCAGGATGTGACTGTACGATTTTTGACGCATCTCGTGGTACGGGAAGATGCCCATCTGCTGTATGGATTTCTGGAAGAAGAAGAGCGGCAGGCATTTCGACAACTGTTAAAAATCAGTGGAGTGGGGCCTCGTCTGGCGCTGGCCGTATTGTCCGGGCTTTCTGTGAATGCGTTGGGACAGGCGGTAGAACGGCAGGAGGTGGATCTCTTGACACGCATTCCCGGCATTGGGAAAAAAACTGCGCAGCGCCTCCTTCTGGAGTTGAAAGAAAAATTGATCCTGTCCCCCTCACCTGAAGGACCGTTGCCTAATTCCATAGGTTCCACTTTTACGGTGGAATTGGCGCAAGCCTTGGGCAACTTGGGTTACAACGAACGTGAAATCCAATGGGCAGTGAAGCAATTGCCGGCAGAGGATTTGACGTTGGAGCAGGGAATTCGCATGACTTTGGGCTGGCTGGCACGTCGGGAGTCCTGATCCCATGACAAGATCCGAGGTGAGGAAAAGCAAATGATTGAACAGGATCGCCTGATTGGGGGGAACCTGGAGTCGCGCCAGGAAGAAGTTCAGGAACGGGCATTGCGTCCACGACAACTGGACGATTATGTGGGGCAGAAAAAGGCACGCGCACAACTGGAGATTTTCATCGAGGCTGCGCGTCGGCGCAAAGAACCCCTGGATCATGTCTTGTTGTTTGGTCCGCCGGGACTGGGAAAAACGACTTTGGCGCATATCATTGCCCATGAAATGGGTGTCAATTTGCGTCAAACTTCAGGACCGGTACTGGAACGGGCAGGGGATCTGGCCGCCTTGCTGACTCATCTGGAGCCTAACGATGTGCTCTTTATCGATGAGATCCATCGCTTAAGTCCGGTGGTGGAAGAAATCCTTTATCCGGCGCTTGAGGACTACCAGATCGATATCATGATTGGGGAAGGACCGGCAGCCCGTTCTGTTAAACTCGACTTGCCGCCGTTCACTCTGGTGGGGGCAACCACGCGGGCCGGGATGTTGACCAACCCTTTGCGTGATCGATTTGGTATCGTGGCCCGACTGGAGTTTTATACGGAAGATGAATTGTCCCGGATCGTGACCCGTTCAGCCCGTTTGCTGGGGATGGACATGGACGAAGCGGGAACCCGTGAGGTGGCACGCCGTTCCCGAGGGACCCCCCGTATTGCCAATCGCCTGTTAAGACGGGTTCGTGATTACGCAGAGGTCTGTTCACAAGGGTGCGTCACACAGACTGTTGCAGATGCCGGTTTGAAATTGTTGGAAGTGGATGACAAGGGTTTGGATATGATGGACCGCAAGTTATTACAGACGGTCATCGAGAAGTTTGCCGGTGGGCCGGTGGGACTGGATACCCTGGCTGCTGCCATTGGAGAGGAACGAGACACCATCGAGGATGTTCTGGAACCTTATCTGATCCAGCAAGGATACCTGCAACGCACCGCGCGGGGACGTATGGCAACGGCTGCTGCCTTCCAGCATTTTGGCTTGCCTTCGGCGGGAGGAAAAACTATCGGTGAATTGATACTGGAAGAGCGCTCATGAATGTCCGGCGAATTGAGGTTCCCCTTCGGATATACCATGAAGACACGGATGCTGGTGGGGTGGTTTATCATGCCAACTATTTGCGCTACATGGAACGAGCTCGCACGGATTGGTTGTATGAACGGGGGTTCGATCATGAGCGCGTTGCGCATGAACATGGAATCTTATTCATGGTCCGCAGTATCGAGATCAAATTCCAGCGTCCGGCCCGTTTGGGGGATAACTTGCTGGCTGTGGCTGAACTGGCAGGGGTGCGTCATGGCTTGATGACCTTCCGGCAGTCGGTCATGCGGGGCGAACAAAGTCTGGTACGCGCGCAGGTGGTGGTGGCCTGCGTGACAGCGAAGGATTTTACGGTAGCGGCCATACCGCCTACCTTGGCGAATTTTCTGGGAGTGGAAGGGTGAATATTACTTCGGATATTTCATTAGTGAGTTTGGTTCTCCAGGCCAGTATATTGGTTCAGATCGTGATGGGACTATTATTGTTGGTATCGCTCCTGTCCTGGACCTATATCTTTACAAAAATGTTGACTTTGGGTAAGGCCCGTCGTCAAACAGCAAAATTTGAAGAAGAGTTCTGGGCGACTTCGGATATTGGCGCTCTTTATCAGCGTGCCGCGGGGCATAACGAAAATAGCGGGGCATTGGAACGGATTTTTGAATCCGGCTATCGGGAGTTTCTTCGTCATCGTAAATCCGGGACACTGGAAACGGCAGCCGTTACCAGTGGGGTGCAACGGGCCATGAAAGCCACATTTCAGCGTGAAACCGATCGCCTCGAGTCGCATCTGGCTTTTTTGGCAACCGTGGGCTCGGTCAGTCCTTATGTGGGATTGTTCGGGACAGTATGGGGAATCATGAATGCCTTTCGGGGTCTGGCCAACGTGGGCCAAGCAACTTTGGCCCATGTGGCGCCGGGCATCGCTGAAGCCCTGGTGGCCACAGCCATGGGCCTGTTTGCGGCAATTCCTGCAGTCGTGGCCTATAATCGTTATGCCCATGACACGGACCGGTTATCCAGTCGTTTTGAAAGTTTCATGGAGGAATTCTCCAATATTCTGCAACGTCAGTTCAAACCGGCTCAGAACGGGCGTTGATCATGGCACGCAAACCACGGCGCATGATGAGTCAGATCAATGTGGTTCCCTACATTGACGTCATGCTGGTGCTTCTGGTCATCTTTATGGTGACGGCCCCCATGATCAATCCCGGACAGGTGGATCTGCCTTCGGTGGGGCAAAATCTGGCCCAGTCTCAGGATCCGGTGCAGGTGATCCTGCATCTGGATGGGCATTTGACGGTGCTGGATACTCATCAGGGCAGTGAAGAACAGAGTGTGACCCGTGATGGACTGGTGGACAGGATGGGGGCTTTACATCGTTCGGAGCCAGACCGTCCAGTAGTCATTGCGGCAGATCGTGCCGTGCGCTATGAAGAAGTATTACAGGTCATGGATCTGCTGAAAAAGGCGAAGATCAAGCGAATTGGCTTGCTGGCGCGGGGGCGCTCCGGTTGATGCCTGAGACCATTGATCACGAACGGGGAGTGCGTCTATGGGCCTGGATTCTGGCATTACTGGTTCATGCCCTGTTTGTGGCTGTCCTGGTATTTGGTGTGTCCTGGCAACGACATCCCGAGCCTGCGCCCATGATGGCCGAACTATGGTCGGATATCCCAAAACCAGCCACCGTTACGGAAGTTACCCCGCCACAACCCGTAACGCCTGAGCCGCCAGCTCAGCCAGTACCTGCTCCAGTCCTTGCTCCTCCCCCTGTGGCGTCCACTCCGGCCCCTCGTTCTGAACCTAAACCGGTCTTGCCAGCAACGCCCAGCGCGGCAGACATTGCACTCAAGAAAAAAAAGGAAAAAGCGGTGCAGGAAGCGAAACGTCAGGCAGACCAAAAGCAACGGGAGAAAATGCTGGCTGAGCAGTTGCGTCAGGAGCGTCAGGATGCGCTCAAAGAAGAAAGAAATGATGCCAAAATGCGTGCTGATGCCGAGGTGCGCCACCGTCAAGCCGAACAGTTGGCTCAGAATGCCCGTGCCGCTCAAGCGGCAGCAGTGGATCGTTACAAGTTGGCCATCATCAACAAAATCCGCGGGAACACGGAAGTTCCCGAAGGTGTTCCTGCCGGGTTGACGCTGGAGGTAGATGTCACCATACTGCCTGATGGAGGGGTTCTGGAGCCTGTTAGAATCGTCAAGTCCAGCGGCGACCCGCGCTATGATCAGGCGGTTCTGCGCGGTATCCTGCGTTCCCAGCCTTTACCCTTGCCCAGTGACGTGGCTTTACGTCAACTATTTCGAGTGACTCATCTACAACTCCATCATGAAAAATAACTTGCTCATTTTCATCGCTCTCCTGTTGGCACTGATTCAAGTGCCGGTTCATGCGGATATGACTCTCGAGATCGTCACTCAGGGAGCGCAACTGACTCCTATTGCCGTTTTGCCCTTTGCTGGGGATGGGCTGGGTTCTCACCAACTGTCTGCGGTCATTGCTGCTGACCTCAAACGTTCCGGTTTATTCGACCCGCTGGATACTCGAGGAGTCTCTCCTGCACCTGCCGATGTGGAAGGGGTGAATTGGGATACCTGGCAGGCCCAACATGCCAACTTTATCGTAGTGGGGAATGTTCAGGAAGAACCGGCGACCCATCATATCAAACTGAATTTTCGCCTGGTGGAGTTGCCCAACCGAATGGCACACCTCAACCTGTCTTTTGACGGATCCGAGGACCAGTACCGTATGGTGGCACACCATGCGGCTGATGCCATTCTGGAAAACATCACAGGTTACAAGGGCATGTTCAGTTCACGCATTGCCTACATTACCCAGCATGGTTCTGCCCGCAGTCTCAAGGTGGCAGATAGCGATGGCTTCAATGAGCAGAGCATGCTCCATACCAATGAACCGATTCTGTCCCCCAAATGGTCGCCTGATGGTCAGCGTATGGCCTATGTGACTTTCGAGCTCAATCGCCCCATGGTAGTGGTACAGACACTGGCTACCGGGGTTCGTCATGTGGTGGCCCGCTATAAAGGTAGCAACAGTGCTCCGGCCTGGACCCCTGATGGACGGCATCTGGCTGTGGTTCTGACCAAGGATGGGCATTCACAGATATACCGGATATCCCTCGATGGTTCGGAGGCGCCAGAACGTCTGCTTTCAAGCGGAGGAATCGACACGGAACCTTACTTTTCACCGGACGGGCAGACCCTGTACTTTACTTCCGATCGAGATGGCGGGCCTCAGATTTACCGAATTGCCCTGAGTGATCTGCGTGGGGCTCCAGAACGTCTGACCTTTGGCAGTAGTTATGCGGTTTCTCCCAGGTTGAGCCCGGATGGCAAGCAACTGGCATATATTCAGCGTGATGGAGGAGCATTTCATGTGATGCTCATGGATTTGGCAACGAAGCAGACTCAGCCCATGACGGAGACCTCACTGGACGAGTCTCCGACCTTTGCCCCCAATGGGAAATACCTGCTCTATTCCACTCAAGATGGAGGGAGAGGTGTTCTGGCCATCGTCAGTACTGATGGGCGAATCCGTCAGAAACTGTCGACCCAGACGGGAGATGTTTATGAACCCGTTTGGGGGCCGTTGCAGTAAACCTAAGAACGGGGGTATGCGTTATACTGGACGCAGCATTCGCAACCACTTTTTGAGTTTTACGTCAACCCATTTTCTTAACAAGGATAATCATGAAAAAAGCTCTTCTCGCATTGGCTGTTACCAGTGTTCTGGCTGCCTGTAGTTCCACTCCAACCGAGGAAACCAGCGCGCCCGTGGCACAGAAAACCGCTGCGCCCGTGGCTGTGGTTCCTGCGCAGCCCATGGCCAAAGAACCGGTCACGGTTTCTTTGTATCCTGCCAAGGGGGTGGGGGGGGCGTTGGGTCAACGGACCATTCATTATGCTTTCGACAAGTACACAGTCACGGATGAATTCATGCCCGTGGTTGATGCCCATGGCGATTTTTTGCTGTCCCATGGGGATGCCAAGGTCACCCTGCAAGGGAACTGTGACGAGCGTGGCAGCCGTGAATACAATCTGGGCCTGGGACAGCGTCGTGCCGACAGCGTGCGCAAGATCCTGATGGCCAAGGGAGTGAAGGATAGCCAGATTGAAACGGTCAGTTTTGGCAAGGAAAAGCCTGTCAATCCTGGGCATAATGCCGCCGCCTGGGCAGAGAACCGCCGCACGGATATCGTTTACCAAGGCGAGTAATTTTTATTCGTAACCATTGCCCGGCGAGAGTATTACCACCTCGTCGGGTTTTCCATTTCTGGTGACCATGAAAACCACCTTCAAATCCTCGTATTTTCTACTGGTTCTGAGTCTGCTTTGCGCAGGCCATGTTCGTGCGAGCCTTTTGTCCGATGAAGAGGCCCGGCAGGGCGTGGCAGACCTCAAGAGCCAGCAAACCGTCTTGAGTCGCCAACAACAGACGATGGATGAGCGAGTCACGCGCATGGAAACTGCGCTTCAAGGCTATCCGGATCTGGTCATGCGTTTGGACAGCATGAGTCAGGATCTGGCCCAGATACGGGGACGTATCGACAGCCTGGCCAATCAACTGGACGTGGAAGACAAGCGTTTTCATGACTTGTACATGGATCTGGATTCTCGTCTCAAGGCCGTGGAAACTGTTTTGCCCAAACCTGAAGGGGCCGGATCGGTTTCTGGTTCCCCAGGTGTGGCGAACGGAAAAGAGGGTGCTGTCCCCTCTGCAGGTACAGCAGAAAGCGGGAAGAATTCTCTGGCGGTGGCAGATAATGGGTCAAAACCAGAGAATGCATCTGATGCCAAAACGCCCTCTGCGGACTATGATGCGGCTCTATCTGTATTCAATGCGGGAAATTACGTAAAATCCCGGAAGTTGTTCGAAGCCTTTGTGAAGTCCAATCCTGACGACGACAAAGTGCCCAATGCGCTCTACTGGATCGGAATGAATCAGTTATTACTCAAGGATTACAAAGGGGCTCGTGCAACCAATCAACACCTTTACAAGTCTTTTCCGGACTCGGCCAAGACCCCTGATGGGTTGCTGAATCTTGCGGCAGCTTGGTTGGGGTTAGGGGAACCTGCTACAGCAAAAGCCACATGGAAGATGATCATCGCCAAGTATCCAGACAGTTCGGCTGCGCAGAAAGCCAAGGCCCGTCTTCGTCAGCATTGACAGCATTGGTTTTTTGGGTGATAATGCCGTGCTACGTTTGTCAGTTTGGGCCGTTAGCTCAGTTGGTAGAGCAGCGGACTTTTAATCCGTTGGTCGCAGGTTCGAATCCCGCACGGCCTACCAATAAATCAAGTGGTTACAGATAGTTCAAAGAAATTAAGTTTCCGCAATTAATGAAAAGTAAGGGAGCCTATTGCTCCCCTACTTGGTCTCGGTTGTGGTTTTGTCGTAGTCACGATCATTCCTGATCCTTTCGGCTGGATCGAAACGCCATGCTGTGCGAGACAGTGATGCGCATCCTGCCAGGTCACTTCAGGCTGTTGCAGAACCTTCTTGAGATCCTGCGCCGGTTCCTTGGATGCCCATGACTGAAACGAATGATCGTCCCCGATATTTATTTCAGCGCGACGCGCCCGTTCACTGATACGCGCACCATCTTCCTTGAGCAGCCCCCGCTCCCGTCGTTCAGCTCGGCTCATCCGGATAATTTTTGGACCTTCCTTGGTATCAAGGGTGATGTAGGGGCCGTTTGCCCGCCCATAGCCGAATTCTATTTCAAGTTCTCGCATACACCGGTCAAGGATGAAATAGTCTTTCTTGAACGGTGGTGAGATTGCGAGAAGCCTAGTGAAGTCCTGTCCACCGGGATTGATGGCAAACCTCTGGAGTTTGGTTATCGCCTGGCACTGAATTCCTGGCTTCAAAAAGCGGGCGCGGCCATGGCACAACGGCCCGATATTATTTTGGCCATGTCCAATGACTGGTGGGCGTATTCCAGTACCGCACCAGGAATTCAAATGGCCAGTACCAGAGCATGGGCGAGACTCATGGACATCCCATTGGTCATGGCAGTAAATTTGGGGCAAAGTCAAAAATCATCATCCGCATCGTGCCATTTCCGGACGGTCAGGTGTACTGGTGGGAAGGCTCACTGTTCGGCCAAGAGAAGTCATACAAGAATGGCCATTATGGCGCAGCGAAATAACAAGATAAACCAAGAAAACTAAAGTTTAGGCTGCCTCGTTGTCGTTCCCTGCACCTGATAAATTAGCCACGGCATGACTTCACTAACATGTCAGCACGCCAGTCAAAACAGTGGTTGATTATCCTTTGCAACTGATTTAAACTGGTCATCTGACTAGTCTTATGGGGTGCAATCATGAACACATGGCCTGTACAAGATGCAAAAGCTCGTTTCAGCGAGTTACTGGATGCCTGTGTCAACGAGGGGCCGCAACTGGTCACCCGGCGCGGGGCGGAAACTGCTGTTCTTGTTCCCATCACCGAATGGAAACGACTGAGCAATTCAGCGCTACCTTCTCTCAAGTCCTTGCTGCTTTCTGACATTGGGCGTGTTGACCTGAAATTGCCTCATCGCAAACTAGCCAAGCGTCGCCCTGCTGCAGTTCTGTAATGTTTCTGCTTGATACTAATATTGTTTCTGAGCTCCGCAAGATTCGTCCGCACGGTGCTGTGGTGGCATGGATTGAATCGGTAGCCGATGCTGACCTGCATCTCAGTGCGGTGACACTCGGTGAGATACAGGCTGGCATCGAGATTACACGGGATCAGGATGTAATCAAGGCAGTGGAAATTGAGGTATGGGCCGATCAGGCATCCGCCACTTATAATGTGCTGCCGATGGATGCGTCAACGTTTCGAGTTTGGGCGAAACTGATGCATCGACAATCGAATACTGTTTATGAGGATGCCATGATTGCAGCCACTGCAATTGTACATAAACTCACGGTCGTTACAAGAAACACTCGTGATTTTGAACGCTTCAACGTGCCGCTATTCAACCCGTTCGGGGATTAGTGTTAAGCTTATCGGGCAGCAAAGAACCTATTGCGGTCACACATCCACCCAGCTGCGCTGTCATTTGAACGACTGCTGTATTTCGGAACCGGTCGGAAGGCCAATTCACACTGCTCGGCCTGAACGGTCATTGAGAGCATGCTGCTTGAACGACAACTACGGTACGCATTTCCGACATTCGAGACGAAAATGATTTTATTTCGGTGACGCGATATCTTCCCTGAAAGACGCCGATCCTGATCGATATGCAACAGAAATTTGAAAAAGGATGGATTCTGAAGGATGGTTTGGCACATAATGGGATGGGCTTTTGTTGGGAAACCAAAGACTTGCCAGTCAAGTTCTTTGAGGGCGCTCAACCCCCATACCCTCATCTATTTTGCAAAAAACCGCCCAAACAACCCTCAAATAGATTGATCGCGCTCATGTGGCTTGTAACATAATATCCGGCAGAGCGTCTGTTCCTCATCGTTGACATATGTGAATAATCTCTGGAAATCATGACTATTTATAAATTTGGAATCACCGATTTTCAATGCATTGCTGCCGGTGCTGCTGTTCTTGGAAGTGGTGGGGGCGGTAGTTATAGTAATGCGGTCACTGTGATAGAAGAACTTGCAGGGTGTGGCTGGCAGGGTTCTGTTCAAGTGAGAGACTACGATGGATCGACAAATTGCTGTGTGCTGGCGATGATGGGGTCACCCGATGTCGCAGACAGTCTGACACTTGCAGATATTAAATATTCGATAGTTAATACCCTCAACACCTTTGAGAGTGCGACTGGAACAGTTCTGGGATGTGTTATTCCAGGTGAAATTGGACCAATCAATTCGATTGTTCCTCTCATCGCCGCAGCCATTTCCAATAAGGCTATTTGGGTCGTCAATGGAGACGGCGCCGGGCGAGCCGTACCGGAACTGCCACAAACCACGTATGGCGGTAGTGTCACGCTTGCTGCGGGCCCGTGCGCCTTGGCTAATAATGCCGAAGCGACACCAACTTTACAGTCCTCCCTATTGAATGCGGCAACTGCCGCCCAAATCGAAACACTGGCGGGCGGTATCGTTTCCGTTTTCGGCAGTTATGCCGGAATCGCGCTTTGGCCGTCCAATTCAATCAATGATTACGCTTTGACAGGCGGTTACATAGCCGAAACATTGTCGCAGACATGGGCATTTGGGAAATTTTTGTCAAGTGCCTCCACGCCACCCTCAACTGCCGAGGTTGCGCTGCAGATCGCAGGCATTACCGGACGCACTGCGACAGCGACGCTGAACAATTTTTATATCACTGCGGTTACGCAATCAACCACCAGTGCATCGCTCGATGCAGGAATCATCCGCCTCGACAATAACCCTGATCAAGCAAAAAGCACTGAAACGCACTACATCTATAATCTGAATGAAAATCTGATCATGTATTCGAGTCTGAGCAACATGCCTGACATTATTGCGCCGGATTCAATCTGCTACTACTCGGAAACCACGGGTCTTGGCTTCTCCAATGCCACGAATGATCTGGCAGTATATTTTGATACACGCACAGGCAGGAGCACAGGCTACACTGTCAGTATCATCAAAGTCGAGGCCGCTTCCAAACTCTATAGTGCTGCGGGAGTCATGACTTCATTCGGCAGATTGCTGCGCGATATCGGCTATGCTGGCGCGCTCCCTTACTCTGTTTGAGGTTGCAGCCATGTCTGAACAGGATGCCAATAAGGAACGTCTGGAACTTGCCCTGGAAGCCGCCGGTCTGGATCTTTGGGAAAACGATCTGGTTACCGGTGAAGTAATCTGCAAGACGAGCAAAGTCTTCACTGAACTCGGTTATGGCGAAGAAGAATCACTCTCCTTCATGGACGATGTTTTTAAAATCGTCCATCCCGAAGATATTCCTCTGATTAAAACCGCTATCAATAATCATTTAAGGGGTATTGCAACGCAATACCGTTGTGAATTCAGGGTTCTTTCCAAGAGCGGTGCATGGGTCTGGTATGCCAACTACGGCAAAATCATGGATCGCGATGAAAATAACAGTGGCAGACGTTTTATCGGCGTAACATTTAATATCGATGACAGAAAGCGCAATGAGGAAATGCTTGCTGTTCGTGGGCAGGTATGGAGAACATTGGTGGAAAACTCCCCCGATACCATCGCTCGCTACGATCGTGAGTGCCGTCGTATATATGTCAATCTGGCGTTATCCACACTGATAGAGGGTGGCGAAAAAGTTTTGCTGGGAAAGAAACCTTCTGAATTTCCTGGAAGCCAGGATTACGTTGATTATGAAGCAAAGATCCAGGAGGTATTTGAAACGGGTCGAGACATCGAGTTCGAATTGAATATAAAAAGTCGTACTGGAAAGGAACTCTGTAATCATATCCGGCTGACGGCAGAGCATGATTCATCCGGCTCAATTGTTACGGTCATGGGAGTGGGACGCGATATCTCCGAGTTGAATATACAACGCCAGAAGATTAATGAAATGGCTTTCTACGATTCCCTGACTGGCCTGCCGAATCGTCGGCTTCTTATCGACCGACTACAGCATACACTGGCCTCCAGCACGCGTAGTAGCCTGCATAATGCTTTGATTTTCATTGACCTGGATAATTTCAAAACTCTGAACGATACGCTGGGTCATGATATCGGTGACTTATTGTTGAAACAAACTGCTCAACGACTCACCGCATGTATGCGGCAGGAAGATACCGTCGCTCGGATGGGAGGCGATGAGTTTGTGATTATTCTGGAAAATTTAAGCAATCATATACAAGAGGCCGAATTTCAGGTTGAGACCATTAATAAGAAAATTCTGACCATTCTCAATCAGCCTTACCAACTCGCCAATCATAATCGCCATATCACACCAAGCATTGGCATTGTCATATTCTCCGGGAATCAATTTTCTATTGATGAACTGATGAAACGTGCTGATATCGCCATGTATCAGGCTAAAAAAGCTGGCCGTAACACTATTCGGTTCTTTGATCTTGATATGCAGACTGCTATCGAGAACCGATCTTCCCTGGAAGAGTCGATAAAACACGCATTGTCTCGACAACAGTTTGAACTTTATTATCAGCCACAAGTAAATAGTACCGGCAGGATTGTTGGTGCCGAAGTATTGCTTCGCTGGCAGCATCCCGTTCATGGAATGATTCTTCCTGATGATTTTATTCCCATTGCAGAGGAAACCGGCTTGATTATTCCGATCGGTTTGCAAGTCATGAAATCTGTCTGTCGTCAACTTAAAATATGGGGTAACGGACCATTAAAAGATAATTTACATCTGTCTGTCAACATCAGTGTCTGCCAATTTCAACAGGAAGACTTTGTCAAAAAGATAATCAATGTGTTTGAGTCCGTCGATATCAATCCAGCACGCATTACGCTGGAAATCACTGAAAGCATGGTGCTGGGCAACATCTCTGAGACAATCAAAAAAATGCAGGCGCTCAAGAAAAAAGGCATTAAATTCGCAATGGATGACTTTGGCACAGGACATTCATCTTTATCCAGTCTTAAAAAACTACCTCTTGACCAAATTAAAATTGATCAGAGTTTTATTCATGACATACCCGAAAATAACGATGCGGCCGTTATTGTACAAACCATCATTGCCATGGGGAATAACCTTGGCATGGAAGTGATTGCGGAAGGAGTGGAAACAACTGCACAAAAGGACTTTCTTATACAACATCAATGTGTTAATTTCCAGGGTTATCTCTTCGGAAACCCGATGCCTGTGAACGAGTTTGAGCGTGTCTTCAAAGAGCAAGACTTTACCTGATTATGTCTCTATCTCAGTGCGCACCATCAGTTTCTTTCCAGAACAGGGAGTTGCATACATGAGCGCCACGGCAAGTCTTGGTACCATTGCTGCCAGGTCGAATCTTCGATTGAATCGATACTGCGACTCTGCCAGGTATCGACCGGCGTATTTTCGGAAATTAAAGGCGTGATGTGTTCCACTCAGCGCGGTCTTGAGGTTGCCCAGCACCACATTGAGCCAGCGGAAGGGCTCAATCTCCGTGCCCGCCTTGCCTTTGGGTGCGATCACCACGCGATGCGCAAAGCCCAGTCGCTCGACCACCTCAAACCCCAGCAGCCCATCGGAGGTCACGGTGCAATCCGGAGCAAGTGCAATGCTGGCCCAGGGCTTCAACGCCGCAAACGAGAAGTTCTTCACCGGGTCGAATCGCACCCGCATAGGCTTTCCGTTGCGCACTTCCAGGGCCACGACGAACGGCACTTTGTTGTCGGAGCCACGGCCGGCGCGACCACCGGTCAGTTCGCCACCCAGGTAAGCGTCATCGATACGGACATCGCCCTGCAAGGGCTTTGTGGCCTCGCGTTGGCGCATGGCTTCCATGATCTTGTGCTTGAGCAGCCAGGCGGCCCGCCACGAGATGCCGAGTTGGCGGCGCAGCGTGAGCGCTGCGATGTTGGTCTTCGACTGCGTGATCAAGTAGATCGCCAAGAACCACTTGGTAAAAGGCAGTCGGGAGTGTTCCATCATCGTTCCGGAGATCAGGCTGGTCTGATGTGGGCAATGACTGCACTGCCATGTCAGCAGGCCGCCGCGGCGGAATTGCGAAGCCGTCCGAGCCTGGCAGCGCGGACAACAGAAACCGTTCGACCAGCGTGCCTGGATGAAAGCGGCTTCGCACTGATCCTCACGCCCATAGTGCGCGATGAATTCACTCATCGACAACCCCTTCTGAAACTGGATACTGTTGATCGCCATGGTTCACCTCAAACGGTTTTCGCAAGAGGTCAGAATACTGTATATCTGTACAGTTATCCAGTGCGGACTGAGATAGAGACATAATCAGGAGAAAGCATGAATTAAAACTCTTTAAAAACGAAAAATAAATGGAAACTCAGTAAAGGCGTGCGTAATAGACAATTCCCATCTTTTTTCGACTATTACTCCAAAAATGCCAAATAAGCTGATTACAAAAATATCAAAAATGATTAGTACATTCGACGTATCTCAGAGCTTCGCAGATGGAATGCTGACATTATCAAACGGTGCCTTAGTGATTGGGGCGCTGTTAGTGCTGCTTGGCACAATAGGCGCAATACGTAGCACTGGCATATTGGATCGGTATAAAGACGAACGCATTAGTGAAAATGAAGTGAAAACTGAAAAAGCAAAAGCGGATGCTGCAAACGCAAATAAAGAGGCAGCGCAAGCAAATGAGCATACGGCCAAGCTCGAAAAAGAAGCAGCTGCTTTGACAGAATCTGCCGAAATGGAAAGACTGGCTCGTGTCAAGATTGAAGAAAGACTTGCATGGAGACGCGTTGACCCAACGCTATATAAACGTTTTGTAAAGGAACTGATCCCGTTTGCTGGATCAGTCATCAGTCTGAATCCTCTTGGCAACGGTGATCCAGAAACGGGGACTTTCACCGAGGATATTGCCAAACTAATGCACGATGCGAATTGGAAAGTGCAAATCGCCACAGGCAATGTACAAATTCCAGTTCCCGTTGGGTTGATTTGCAAAGTTGACGACCAAACCAAAGCTGGCAAGGCTCTTATTGTGTTTCTAAAGACACTTCCTTGCGCAAATATACAATTGACCCCTAACCTGGGAATGGTGGCAATAATAACCGTGGGGATTAGACCACCTCCCTAATAACTTTCTATAACCGCTTTGTCTCGACAGTACACATTCGAGATTTCCTGAAGCGGACATTCCCGCAATCTGATCCGAGCACTTTTTCATCGAACCTCCACGGTCCGTTGTGGCCGAACTCCAGTCTGTGGGTTGACGCGCCAAGCGTCCGCTCAACTCGGATACCTGCCTTTGAACCCATGACAGTTCATCCGGCAGCAATGAGGCGATAGCGGCCAACCACCAAACCTACGATCTCCGCCTGCCAGCCTTGGCTTGCACAAAACGGCGAATATATTCAACTGTGAATGCAACCTTGTTTTGCACAAAACAACCAGAATTCCTGATTTTGTGTGGAATTATTGAATCCAATCTCAGATTGAAAATAGCCTTTATTGTTACTACTGAAGAAGCAACCACATATTCCGAATACCCAAAATTTTTCCGCAAAGAGAATAATCCCCCGCGTGATTATTGGCATCGGAGCGTCTCTTTTCAATTATTTTGCGGAAACAAAAACTCGTCGAAACCTTTATGGATAGTGGATTCTATGGTTGGACTTTTAATCCGTTGGTCGCAGGTTCGAATCCCGCACGGCCTACCATTTAAGTAAAAGAGTTAAGCCATCCGTTCGGGCGGCTTTTTTCTTTCACTGAGTCGTTATCAGTCTTTCTCGGTGAAGTAGCAGCAAGGTACTCCCGAAATTATTCAGTATCCCTTCAGATACGAGACTGGCCTCCAATAGGTTGGATAAGCGGATCTTGTTTTTGATCGCATCGCGATTGTGAAGTTGCTCGCAATAGATATATTCCTGTATGCAATCTGCCCAGCGGTTATTCTGAAGTTCATGACGCACAGCATTTCTGATACGACCTCCCATTCCTGACGAACCATAACCATGGATTACTACGAGGGCTTTGAGGCCGACGCAGATGGACGCATGAATGGATTGATCCAGAATGACCAAGGCATCCTCCGCTTTTGGAGAGCCGTATTCCAGGTTTATCTTCCAGTAATCGGTATGAGGATGGGGTGGATTTGTGTCACCGCAAAACCGGCATGGAGTCGAGAACAGATTTCGGGGGTTACCGCAGTGATTGCATTCAAAAGGGTGACTCATAAAAGTTTATTACCCCTTCAGTGGTCACCCCGTCCGGTGTCTCAGTAAATTTCAGAATCACTATCCGAAGGCATCGTTGTGAGTGCCAATTCGATATTTGAGGCCAGATCTTTGGCATAGTCTGCCGCCTCGGATAATCGAATTGACTCATAAAACTTCGCTTTTAGGCGAAAACTATTGATATCTTCCAACAATAACGCTCTTATCTCATCCTTGCTCATCGGGAAACTCCTTGTGTGAGGTTTAACCGGGATCTTGCCTGCATTTTCTTCGTTAACTTTCTTCATCCAGCATCGTTTCATTTCTTTTGTCAGTATTCATTATCCCAAAATATCCGGACGGCTCAGGGAGGCGCTTCTAACCCTGATGACGTGGTATCGGGTTTTGCTGTTTCTTGCTTGGTCTCTGAAGATTTGTTCGTTGTTTCTTGGGGAACTTCTTTCGGAGTATCTTTCTCGTCCGTTTTCGGGGTGTCCTTTTCGTTTTTTTCGTCTGTTCTGCGTTCTCCAGTGGTGGCTACAAAAACAATGGATCCCAGAAAAAGTAGGCCTATGATCGTTTCAAGCATAAAATATTGGATCCTTCATATATTTTTTGATTGTGCGAACCTTCAAGTTATTTTCATACTCCAAAGTTTGAGGAGTCATTCCTCGCGGGTTGTCGACAGACGTGCAACCCATCGGTCGACAACAGATTCGTTCATAATAAATCTGAGGGGACCGCCATGAAAAAATTAAGTATTCCGCTGGCAGTGTTGTTGACCTGCCTAAGTGTGAGTATCTGGTCTGCAGACCATGAAGTCAAGATGATGACGCAGGGAAGCGATGGACAAACACTGGTCTTTGAGCCATCATTTCTCAAGGTCGCGGTGGGAGACACCGTTACTTTCAAGCCCATGCAGAAAGCAGGTCACACCAGTTACTCCATTTTTGAACCGGAGGGAGCAAAGCCTTGGAAGGCGCAACCTGATTCGGAAATCACAGTCAAACTGGACAAGGAAGGGGTTTATCTGGTGGAGTGTTTTGTCCATAAGACCTTGGGTATGGTGGCCGTGATCCAGGCTGGAAAACCAGTCAATCTTGAGGCAGCCAAGCAAAAAGCAGCAGAAGAATCTGCCAAGATGGCAGTCGGTAAGGATCGCTTCGCCAAGGAACTGGCTTTAGTCAAGTAAAGAGGACCTTTTCTTTTATTCCTCGCCCCACTCTGACAATTTCGGAGGGCGAGGGATCCTCCGGTTATCTCCGTTATCCTGTGTTGGAAGAAATGACATAGAAAACCTTTGGTATTTGGGCTATCGGAACCTGATGTGTGAGATTATCATCATCGCTTGGAGAGAGTTTAGGGTGGGAGGTTGTCATGTCGTTATTGAGCGGTATGAGTGGTAGCATCGGAGCAACGCTTGCTACGGGTAGCGTCCTTACTTCTGCTTTGTCCAAAAAACACGGAGGCAGTCGTGGAGAAGGGGAGGGTCATGGAGCAGCAGTATCAGGGTTTACGGGAGGAACGCTTATGTCCTCCGTGGTACAGTCCTTGCATCAAGTCATAGACGCAGGTTCTGCGAAGTCGGGAGCCCCTGCCGTATCTTCCTCCTCCGCAACGAGTTCTGCAAATTCCAGCCTTATCCAATGTGGTATGAGCCTGAAGGATGGCTGTATTTCCAACGAGGAATGAGCCTGAAGCGAATAATCTGAGGTCGATTGAAGAAGTGGGTTGATCATTGCAAGGATGATGATCAACATGAACGAAACACGGCTTTGCACGATTGAGCAGATTGAGCAATTTCTCAGTGGCTGCCTCCAGGTTGAATTCACCAAGTCTGGTGACGACAGCGAACGCTATGAACACATCAGCCGCGTGCTCAAGCGCTTTGACTATCCCAGGCAGGGTAAGCGAGAGAAAGGTGTGCTGCTGAAGTACCTGCAAGTCACCAGCGGCTACAGCCGCGCGCAAGTCACCCGCTTGGTCACCCAGTGGCACACAAACCGTTTGGCTACCGTACCCCTGTCCAAACGCTACCGTGCGCCTGCTGCCCCCTTTGCGCGCAAATACACGGCTATCGATATCGCGCTGCTCGCCGAGATGGACAAGGCCAATGAAGACGTGTGCGGCCCGGCCATTGCGCACCTCTTGCAGCGCGCTTACGGCGTCTATGGCGACGCGCGCTATGAGCGGCTGGTCGGCCTGTCGGTTTCGCACCTGTACAACCTGCGCAAAAGCACGGGCTATCAAGCCTTGCGGGTAGTTTTCGCCAAGACTAATCCGGTGTGCAATCACATCGGTGTACGCAAAGTGCCACGCCCCAACGGGAGAGTCGGTTTTGTGCGTATCGACACCGTCCACCAGGGCGATCTTGACGGCATCAAGGGCGTGTATCACATCACCTGCGTTGACTCTGTGAGCCAATGGCAAGTCGAGGCGTGCGTGCAGGGTATTAGCGAGGCATTTTTGTTACCCGTACTGGAACTGGTCATCGAACAGTTTCCTTTTGTAATTAGAGGGTTCCACTCGGACAACGGCTCTGAGTACATCAATGGCCCGGTGGCTGCGATCCTTGAGAAACTGCGGATCGAGCAAACCAAATCACGCTCGCGCCACAGCAACGATAACGCGCTGGCCGAGAGCAAGAATGCCAGTGTGGTGCGCAAGCACATGGGCTTCGAACATATCCCCCAAAAGTACGCTCAACCCATCAATGCGTTCTATCAGGAAACGTTTAATCCATGGCTCAATTTTCACCGCCCGTGCATGTTTGCGACCGAGATCATCTGCCCCAAGGGCAAGATCATCAAACGCTATAAAGACGAGGATGTGAAGACCCCGCTGGAATGCTTGGTGCTGTTAAGTGTGAAGGATTTAGTCACGCTCAAAGAGGGCATCACTCTGGACGCATTGCAGGCGCAGGCGAAGTCCAAAACAGACTTGGCGGCGGCACAGGAAATGCAACGCGCCAAGAGTGAATTATTTGCAAGCTTTCAAAAACAAAAACGCCGGGCGTAACTGATCGGAAAACGACACCGAAAAAGCACCAATTCTTGAGGCTAAAATCATTAGAAAATAAACTCAAAACCGATTAGCATAATTCCATTAAACTTAACTTTTAAACCCGACCAACCCGCACTATCAAATCACCAAGTCCGTCACTGCTTCAGGCTCATACCTGAATTGGAAAATACTATTCCCATTCGTCTGGGACATCGCCGGAACAGGCGTTGAACGTCTTCGTGCAGGCGCTCTTCTCATCCTTGTATGGAGCAAATAATGCGGTTTCAACGAATACCGCAAAACCGAGCGGTGCAGTGCAGGGACCGGTATCGACTGGGTACCTCTCTGCTCCAGGCTCTCTGGAAAACCGCCTGAGTGGTTTGATCCAGACGCTTTCTACGGCGAATCCATCTTCCATGTCGACCTCCTCAGTGATCGGGGGGCAAGCTGGAGTTGCGAATGTTCCGTCTCACGGAGCTTTGCAACAGGAGTTTCACAACCTGCTGTCTACTTTTGGAGCGACACAGGGTCAAGCGACCCTCAATGGATTTCTTACATCGTTGTCAACCAATCTGCAGAATCATGGGGCCAGTTTGGGGTTTAAAGCGATTGCTTGACAGGATGGATGTATGGGATTAAAATTCCATGTTCTGTGAATTTATCAAGGTGAATCCCATGTATGCGGTCATCAAGACGGGCGGTAAGCAATATCGCGTTCAGTCCGGAGAGAAGTTGAAAGTAGAGCGAATTGAAGCAGAAGTTGGCTCTGAGATAGGTCTCGATCAGGTACTGATGGTTGCAGATGGTGAAACCTTGTGCGTCGGGCGCCCTTTGGTAGAGGGGGCAAAGGTTGTGGCAACGGTGGTTAGTCATGGTCGTCATGACAAGGTGCGTATCTTTAAAATGCGTCGCCGCAAGCACTACCAAAAACATCAGGGACATCGGCAGAATTATACGGAACTGCAAATCGGTTCCATTACGACAGCAGTTTGAGGTTAAAACATGGCACATAAAAAGGCAGGCGGGAGTTCCCGCAATGGACGTGATTCCGAGTCGAAACGTTTGGGGGTCAAGGCCTATGGTGGGCAACTTGTCAGCGCAGGGAGCATCATTGTGCGGCAACGGGGTACACGCATTCACCCAGGGACCAACGTTGGCATGGGGAAAGATCATACCCTATTTGCCAAGGTGGAAGGACATGTGGTATTCCGCAACAAGGGACCGCTTAACGACAAGATCGTCATCATTGAACCCTTGGCCAGCGTTGCTTGATCGGCCATTGCGATTACAGGAAAATAAAGCCCTATCCGTTGTGATAGGGCTTTTTTATTGATATGAAATTCATTGATGAAGCACTGATCCAAATTCATGCCGGAAAAGGTGGGGACGGTTCTGCCAGTTTTCGGCGCGAGAAGTATGTTCCCAGGGGAGGGCCCGATGGCGGTGATGGTGGGCGCGGGGGTAGTGTCATTGCGGTGGCTGATCGTAATATCAACACCCTTGTGGACTATCGTTTCGCGCGTATCCACCGGGCTAAAAGTGGTGAATCTGGTCGTGGTTCGGATTGCAATGGGCGGGGAGCGCCGGATGTGATGCTCCGCATGCCCGTGGGAACCCTGATTCGGGAAGTTGAAACAGGTGCCATCGTGGCAGATCTGACGCAGCATGGTCAGCAGGTGATTTTGGCGCAGGGAGGACAGGGCGGCCTTGGTAATTTGCACTTCAAGTCCAGCACCAACCGTGCTCCCCGTCAGTTCACCAAGGGTGAAGCCGGCGAGGAAAAAGAATTACAACTTGAACTCAAGGTGTTGGCAGACATAGGTCTGCTGGGGTATCCCAACGCGGGTAAATCAACGTTTATTCGTGCGGTTTCTGCGGCACGTCCTAAAGTGGCTGACTACCCCTTCACCACGCTTCAACCCCACCTTGGGGTGGTTCGAGTGGATGATGCGCGTAGTTTTGTGATAGCGGATATCCCGGGTTTGATCGAAGGCGCGGCGGAAGGTGCCGGATTGGGGCATCAATTTTTGCGCCATCTGACGCGCACCCGTTTATTGTTGCATCTGGTGGATTGTGCACCGCTCGATGAAGAAATAGATCTGGTGGGACAGGCTCAAGCCTTGAGCAATGAATTGCTCAAATATGATGGGGCGCTTCATGCCAAGCCGCGCTGGATTCTCCTCAACAAGATGGATATGCTTTCTGAAGAGGCGCGTTCTGAAGTCCGGGCGCTTTTTGAGCAGTCTTTAGGGCCTCGACAGTTCTTTGAATTGTCGGCACTGACGGGAGAAGGATGTCGGGAACTGTGTTTTGCGATCATGGGGTATCTTCAGGAAATGAAAGCACAGAATCCGGAAATCGATGAATCTGCGCGCGATGATTTGATAAGCGACACCCCTGTTCTGGGTGCTGAGCCAGGTCTGGACCAGGACACATCTAATTCCTCAGAGAGCAAAAAATGACTTCCTTTGTGCGCACAGCACACCGTTTGGTCATCAAAATTGGCAGCAGTCTGTTGACCAATGAGGGGCGAGGTTTGGATCACGAAGCCATGCAAGGTTGGGCGGAGCAAATCCAGTTCCTGCGTAAAACAGGGAAATCTGTGGTGCTGGTTTCTTCAGGGGCAGTGGCCGAAGGGATGCGACGTCTGGGATTGAATGATCGACCCAAGGCTTTACATGAACTGCAAGCCGCCGCCGCCGTGGGACAGATGGGTTTGATCCAGGGGTGGGAAACTTGTTTTCGGTCCTATGACGTCGGTACGGCCCAGATTTTGTTGACGCGGGCCGATCTGGCTTCGCGCGAACGTTATTTGAACGCCCGATCCACCCTGTCCACTTTGTTAGGCTGGGGGGTCGTTCCCATTATCAATGAAAACGATACCGTGGCAACGGATGAAATCAAGGTGGGGGACAATGACACTTTGGGTTCGTTGGTGACCCAATTGATCGAAGCCGATGGATTGGTAATCCTCACGGATCAAGCCGGACTTTTTACGGCTGATCCGCGCAAGAATCCCAACGCAACCTTGATTGGCGAAGCAAAGGCAGGAGATCCGAACCTCGAAACCATGGCGGGTGGTGCGGGTTCAATTCTGGGGCGTGGTGGAATGCTCACGAAAGTTTTGGCCGCCAAACGGGCAGCACGCAGTGGTGCACATACGGCCATCGTTTGGGGAAGAGAACCCAACGTTTTGAATCGATTGGCAAGTGGAGAGAGTATTGGTACCCAATTGCTGGCCAGCCTTCCTGCTTTGACGGCACGCAAGCAATGGTTGGGTGATGCCTTGCCGGTGCGGGGCAGTTTGATGCTGGATGAGGGGGCAGTTACGGCTCTATGCCAGGAACAAAAAAGTTTGCTGCCCGTGGGAGTGACAGGTTTGCAAGGAGCGTTTGAACGCGGAGAGTTGGTCAGTTGCCTGGACAAGGAAGGCAAGGAAGTCGCTCGGGGGTTGGTGAATTATTCTGCTCGGGAAACCACCAAAATTCTGGGGCAGCCGACAGAGAGCATTGAAAACGTGCTGGGTTATGTGGATGAACCCGAATTGATTCATCGGGATAATCTGGTTTTGCTGCAGGGGTAGACGCCAGAAGAATAGAGGACTGGCGTATAATGCGCTTTTGCACGGGAGGCAGGTCATGCGCGTGGTTGAAAAAGCACTGACTTTTGATGATGTTTTACTCGTACCGGCCCATTCACAGGTATTGCCGCGGGAAGTCACCTTAACGACGCAGTTGTCCCGTGGAATCACCCTGAATATCCCTCTCTTGTCCTCCGCCATGGATACAGTCACCGAAGCGCGTCTGGCCATTGCTCTGGCTCAAGAAGGAGGAATCGGGATTCTTCACAAAAATCTTTCCATTGAGCAGCAGGCTGCCGAAGTGGCCAAGGTCAAACGTTTCGAATCCGGAGTGGTGCGAGATCCAATCACCATCACTCCGGACATGCCGGTAAGGGAGGTGGTTCAACGCACTCGCCAGCATCGTATTTCGGGTTTGCCAGTGGTGGAAAATGGACGGGTAGTGGGTATTGTGACCAATCGGGACCTGCGTTTCGAAAGCCGCCTGGATCAACCGGTGAGCGCGGTGATGACGCCGCGAGAGCGTTTGGTGACGGTGCGCGAAGGTGCAACGCGTGACGAAGCCATGAAATTGATGCATCAACATCGATTGGAACGAGTGTTGGTCGTTAATGATCAATTCGAATTGCGCGGTTTGATTACCGTGAAAGATATTCTCAAATCCAGCGAGCATCCCCTGGCAGCCAAGGATTCCGCTGGACGTTTGAGAGTTGGGGCTGCCGTTGGCGTAGGGGAAGGTACAGAAGAGCGGGTTGCGGCTCTGATCGAGGCAGGGGTTGATGTGTTGGTCGTAGATACGGCCCATGGGCATAGCCAGGGGGTCCTGGATCGGGTCCGTTGGATCAAGCGCCATTATCCCCATATGGAAGTGATTGGCGGCAATGTTGCCACCGCTGCAGCGGCCCTGGCACTTGTGGATCATGGTGCCGACGGCGTCAAGGTGGGGATAGGCCCAGGTTCTATTTGTACTACTCGTATCGTTGCGGGAGTCGGCATTCCTCAGATTACAGCAGTTCATAACGTGGCGACTGCTTTGGAAGGAACGGGGGTACCCTGTATTGCCGATGGCGGCATCCGTTTTTCAGGAGATGTGGCCAAGGCCCTGGCTGCCGGGGCAAATACAGTGATGATTGGAGGACTGTTTGCGGGCACTGAAGAGGCACCAGGCGAAACCGAATTGTTTCAGGGGCGTTCCTACAAATCTTATCGAGGTATGGGGTCTTTGGGAGCGATGCAGCAGGGGTCCAGTGATCGGTATTTTCAGGAAGAAGAGATCAACGCTGACAAGTTGGTTCCCGAAGGCGTTGAAGGGCGCGTTCCCTACAAGGGGCCAGTCTCGGTGGTGATTCATCAGTTGATGGGAGGCGTACGGGCCAGCATGGGCTATCTGGGCTGTCATACCATTGACGAAGTTCATCAACGCGCAGAGTTTGTGGAAATATCCTATGCCGGAATGCGTGAGTCCCATGTTCATGACGTCCACATCACCAAAGAAGCACCCAATTACCATATAGATTGAGTTATGTCCCGCCAGAAAATTCTAATTCTTGACTTTGGTGCTCAGTACGTCCAGTTGATTGCGCGGCGTGTTCGGGAGGCAGGGGTCTATTGTGAATTACATCCGTGGGATGTCACCGATCAGTTTGTGCGGGAATTTGCACCGCAGGGAGTGATCTTGTCCGGAGGGCCGGCTTCGGTGACCGCGGGGCATGAAGCGCCGCGTGCCCCACAGTCCGTGTTTGAGTTGGGAGTGCCCGTTCTGGGGATTTGTTATGGCATGCAGACCATGGCTGCCCAGTTGGGTGGTCAGGTGGAAAATGCTACCGTGCGGGAATTTGGGCATGCCACCGTCCAGACCTTGGGCGAATCCTCTTTGTTTGGCGAGTTGTGTGATCAGAAAGGTCCGCGCGGAGAATCCCTATTATCAGTATGGATGAGTCATGGCGATAAAGTAACCTCGCTACCTTCAGGATTTTTTATCAGTGCAGCGAATACAGTGACTCCGATTGCGGCCATGACCGATGAGACCCGCCATTTCTACGGGGTTCAGTTTCATCCGGAAGTTACCCATACCGTGCAGGGAAAGGCGCTTTTGACCCGTTTTGTGAGGGACATTTGCGGTCTTGGTGGGGATTGGACCATGCCCCATTTTATCACGCAAGCCGTGCAGGCGATCCGTGCTCAAGTGGGAACGGATGACGTGATTCTCGGACTTTCCGGCGGAGTGGATTCGTCGGTGGCGGCGGTTCTCATCCATAAAGCCATTGGTTCCCAGTTGACCTGTGTTTTCGTGGATCACGGTTTGTTACGCTACAGAGAAGCCGAGGAAGTCATGGCGACCTTTGGTCAGCACCTTGGCCTCAAAGTGATTCATGTAGACGCCAGGGAAACCTTCATGGGACATCTGGCCGGTGTCACAGACCCGGAACAGAAACGAAAAATCATTGGTCGTGAATTCGTCGAGGTGTTTCAGCGTGAAGCAGGATGCTTACCGCAGGCCAAGTGGTTGGCTCAAGGAACCATTTATCCGGATGTCATCGAATCTGCCGGCTCCAAAAATGGTAAAGCCCAGAATATTAAATCCCACCATAATGTGGGAGGGCTTCCTGAAACACTCCACCTGAAATTACTTGAGCCCTTGCGCGACCTGTTCAAGGATGAAGTACGCGCCTTGGGAGTAGAGTTGGGGCTTCCCTCTGAAATGGTCCATCGCCACCCTTTTCCGGGACCGGGTATGGGTGTGCGCGTATTGGGCGAAGTGTCGCCTCATTTTGTTGATTTACTGCAGCGTGCCGATGCTATTTTTATTGAAGAATTGCGTTCTTCGGGTTGGTATGACCAAGTTTCTCAAGCTTTCGTGGTATTTTTGCCCGTGCGTTCTGTAGGTGTCATGGGCGATGGACGAACCTATGAACATGTAGTGGCTTTGCGTGCTGTGGTCACCAGTGACTTTATGACAGCGCATTGGGCCGAACTCCCATACGACCTGCTGGGAAAAGTGTCCAATAGAATCATCAATGAAGTGCGCGGGATCAACCGCGTAGTTTATGATGTTTCCGGTAAACCTCCCGCGACCATAGAGTGGGAGTGAGGGGGTTGCATGTATTCTAGAGTTTTCCCTGAATTGCCAAAGACTTAATGAATTTCTGCGATGCCTACAGGTACATCGTCAACGATTCAGGTTTGAAACGACAAGCGATTGATCTCGAAAGGCTTTGCGCTTTTCGCCGTATCGGCGACTCGCGCATGCAGCGCGAAGATTTGACGGTAAATATGCCGGTAAATTCTTCTTCGAAATATAGGCGTCTGCATTTACCGTCATATCCGTGTGGACTCGAACGGTAAAACAAAAGGTGCTTTGGAACTCGCGGACTCTATACGGCGTGATGGCGCTACGGTTTATCTTTACTGCACAGTAAAGATTGATGCTGTTTCGTTGAATACCGAAACAAACAATTGTCGACTTCCTTTGCTGCGCCAGCAACTGATCAGGCTTCCGGCTTCGGCAAATCGGCAGCGCGAACCGCACGCAGCACTTCCCGAAAGACATCATCGAACGGCGGAAGATGGTCCATCTGGTGCGCGAGACGAGCGGCCCAGAGCCGCCGCAGACGATCTTCCTTGGCGGCGATTGCCTGCTCCATGCCTGCAACGACGCGCTGCCGCAATGCCAACTTGGTATCGAGTTCGGCACGCATCTCCGCAACGCGCAAGTTGGTGGAGCCGAACAGATACCAGAGGTCATACAAGTCACGCGGCTCGTTGCGCGCCCGATCGCTCAAGGCCAGCAGCTTTTCGACCACGATCTCCTCGATGGCGTAGACCTTCACGGTCGGCCCTTCGGGCAAGTCGTCAAAGCTGTCGTAGGTGCGATGAATCGGGCGATCTTGCAGCGGGAAGCACAGGACTTCGTTGATCGTGATATCAACCTTCACGTCGTTCGCGGCGGGCAGCGGCCCCTGGTAGCGCAGATAAAACGTGTGACTGTTCTGGTGGCCGTGGCGGTCTTCGCGATCGAACGCGATCCGCAGGCCCGAGTCGGCTTCGACGGTCGCGAAGATTTCGTTCAACCCCGCCAGGATATCTTCGAGGGTGATCGGACGGGTCAAGGTGAAATCCAGGTCTTCCGAAAACCGATAGTCCTCAAACCAGCAGCGCCGCAGGGCCGTGCCACCTTTGAAGGCCAGCATCTCGCGTAACGGATGGCCGGCCAAACCGGTCAGGAACCAGGCCAGCACGTAGTCGCGTTCGATGACGGCCTCGGGGATGCGCCGCCCGCCAGCGGTCACTAGCGTGTTTGAGATCATGGAAATGTTGCGTTGGGGAATCATCAGCCAAGCCTCACGGCATCCAGTTCTTCGGGAGTTACGTTGAGTTGGAGCCGCCAACGTGAGAGGAATGTTCCCTCGGCGGGGAGCAGTGGATCGAGGCGCTGGTAAGTTGCCGTCAGCATGCCACGCAGCGATTCCAGCACCGAAGCATCGGCCAGACCATAGTGTTCCAGCAGGTAGCCGAGGCGGCGCACGACGGCACCGACTCCGAGACGTCGTGCATAGTCCACCAGTCGTTCGACTTTCAGTACGTCCCGCTTCATCCACAAGCCCTTGGCGACTTCGGTGATACCACCGGCAAATGCCGGGTGTCGGAGACCATCGATGATGGTGCGCTCCATGTCGCTGATCATCACGAAGCGCTCCTTGTCGATCCAGTGCTTCATGACCCCGAATTCTTGCTCCGCCGTAATGTGGACAAACCGAAAGTCATAGCCGCCCACCGTCTGCGGACGCACGCGCCGCGTACATGACACATACACGGTGAAATTCGGCTGCGTCACCATGCGATGCAACTCAAGTGCGGTGCCGTGCGACAGGAAGTAGGACGCCGTACCGGCGAGTTCACGCGCGATCATGTACGGGCTGTCGATGTGCTCAGTGGCCCGGCCGAGTTCGAATGGCACGAGGTTGTACAGGCCAGGCTTCAGTCGCGTGATCAAGCCTCGCTGCTGGGCCTTGTGCACGAGATTGCGGGCCGCCGCAGCCGATAGGCCGGTGATCGATTCCACATCCGCCAAGGTGAACGTAGACCGGCGTAGTTCATTCAGGTCAGTGAAGAGCTGCGCTGCGCGTGGGCCTAGCGTCTTCGTTTGCAAATGATATTTTGCGCTCAATATGCACCTCAAAAAGAAACGCACTGCGCGGTCAATATAACATCAACGATATTCAGCGGCAAGTTCGTCTCCCTCTAGGAGACAAATTGAGCGTAAAATATAACAATTAAAACTCAAAAGCAAAAATCGCCATAGGCTGCACCAAAAAGGGAGTGCTCGATGACCGTCAGTGTCCACAATCCAGACCAGTACATGGCCAGCCTGCGGCAGATCATTGCCCAGGGACGCAAGCGGATCGGCCTCCTAGTCGGGGCGGGCGCGCCGGCCGGTATCTTCCCTCCCGGTAGCGACAAGCCGCTGATCCCCGCTGTGGCAGGCCTCACCCACATGGTGATGGAAGCGCTGAAAGCCGACTACGGCAAGCCCCTGGACGCCATATGGGCCGAACTGGAAACCCCAAACATTGAAACGATCCTGTCGCGAGTGCGCAGTTTGGCCGGCGTCATTGGTAAGACGAAGGTTCATGACCTCGATGGGGAAGGGTACAAAAAGCTGAGCGAAGCCATCTGCGAGCAGATCGGCACCATCGTCAACAAGCCCCTTCACGACGGTCCTTCGCCGTACACCGAGTTCGTAACGTGGATCAGCGGCACGGGACGCGAACACCCAGTGGAAATTTTCACCACCAACTACGACCTGCTGTTCGAGCAAGCGCTGGAGCGCACACGCGTCCCGTTTTTCGACGGCTTCAGCGGTGCCAGCGAGCCTTTCTTCGATCCCTCTTCAGTGGCGAGCAATGACCTGCCGGCGCGCTGGACGCGCTTGTGGAAGCTGCATGGTTCGCTCGGCTGGGCCGCCAATGCGCGAGGCGAAGTGGTGCGCACGGGGAAGGCGAATGCCACCCACTTGGTGTTCCCCGAGCATCTGAAATACGACCAGACGCAGAAGGCGTAAGCGGTAAGCCAGCGGCGTTGTATTCAGGGAGGATCACCCGCAGAGCCCTTTCCAAATGGTTGGTGTCTGGGGGAACTTCGGGGTCATTCAGAAATACCCGCAGCCCTGCCTCCCGTTCCCGCGCGTAGCCCATGGCCTCCGTCAGGGGACTGCTGGGCAGGAAGTCCTGCTTGCGAAACTGCTCCTCGATCCAGGCAAAGAAGGACTCCACCACAGGCTTGCTGTGCTTCAGTCGGTGGGACTGCTTCTCCTTCCCCGTGAGTTGTGCGGCGCGGATGTCTTCCTCCACGCGATAGATCTGGCCGATCAGATTCAGCGCAATTTCAGCACGCTCTGGTTCCACGCCGCGGGCATTATGAAACTTGCGTCTGCTGTGAACCCAGCATTGGGCATGGGTCAATCCCAACTGGGTTGCATATTTGGCATAAGCCCCATAGCCATCCGTCAACAGGACTGCATCTGCTGGGGCATGCTCACTCTGGAGGGCCTGGGCCACCCGCTTATGCTGGCGATCCGGGTAGAACAGGAAACAGATTTCATCCTGCTCCCCATAGACAGGCCAGAAATATCCCGTCTTCATCTGCCCCTGATCGGTGCGTCCGGCTTTGACTGGAGTTTCATCCATGGTGATGACCCGAGAGGTGCGAATGGATTCCAGTTGAGCCTGGTGAATGGGGCGCAGCAGTTCCAGGGCAGCGTGAGTGAGTTGGGTCAGCCAGGGGCGGCTGACGGTGACTCCGTTACTGCCCAGACGCTGATGCTGGCGATACAGGGGCTGGTGATACAGGAATTTATCCACCACCATGCCCGCCAGGAAACTCACATCGGCACGGCTGTTATCCAGAACGCCCTGGGGGGCCGGAGCGCAGACCAGAGTTTGGGTTTCCTTGAGTTTGATGACGGGACGCACATACTTGAGGATCACATAACTGGCAGGACGTTGGGCCAGGCGGTGCGAGACCTTCTCGCTGACGATCTCGTACTGCGCCGGATCCAGCCCCTCTGCCTCTTTGCAGGGCAGGGTGATGGTTTCCACGGGGAGTTTGGATTCGTCGAAGAACAGTCCGTCTTCAGTGGGAGGGGTTGGCTTGGCGGGTTTGTTCCGGGAATGGGCAGCGACGGTCTGGGTGTCCGGGGCAGGAGGCGGAGTATTGCCTTCCCCACCCAGGTCACTGAAGGCCAGTTGGAAGCTGTATAGGTCGGGGTTGCGGCGTTCCGACTTCTGACCGAAAAGGTGGCGTCTGAACCATTCCAGTTGCCTTTTGAGATGAGCGTTTTCCGCCTGAAGCAAAGAATTTGTGTGAGTCAAAACCGCGACTTGGTCGGTGGGTTTTTGTGCGGTTTCGAGGGCTTTTGACATGACTGAATTGTACCATTAATCAATCAGTTATGTTGATTTTTCGGGCATATTTACGAATTATTTTTGCCCTGATTTCAGGTGGTTGGCAGACGGGAATAGCGCTTGCGAAAGGATTTGGGTTCAACCCCCTCCAGGAGGAGTTTGAAGTGGGTCCAATCGGTTTCACAGGAGCGAATCTGGCTCCAGTCCGAGAAGAATCTTCCCTGCTCCAGGCGTTTGCTCCACAGGCAGAAACCGGAGCGATCCCAATACAAGACTTTGACCTGGTTGGCACGCCGATTGATGAAGCAGAACAGGTGTCCGCTCAGGGGATCCTGCTTCATCTCGTTGCGTGCCAGGGCATAGAGTCCGTCATAGGCTTGCGGGCATCCACAGGTTGACCGTAGATGAAGACCCGGACCCTGGCTTCGGCAAAGAACATCAGTTTCTGGTGAGGGTCAGTACCACCCCACCACCCAGATCGAGTTTGAGTTCAAGGATTCCTGTCCGGGGTTGAGGTTCAGGGGCAGGCAGCGTACCCAGATCCAAAAACCCTACGGGTTGCATCTGGCTGTGGCGAATTCTCCTGCTACGCTTGGTTTCCATACCTGCTCTCCTGTGTCACAATCTGAAGAGGAGTATGCAGAAAAATTATCCGGGAAAATACAACGCCGCTGGCTTACCGCTTACCGGTTGGTGGTGATGACGATGGGGGCACGCTCATAGCGCTGGCTGATGATCTGGAACAGGAGATCAGCCCCTTGCTTGTCGATGGGCAGATACCCCAGTTCATCGATGATGAGAAGGGCCGGTTTGAGATAGCGAGCGAGTTCCTGCTTGAGGCGTCCACTGGACTGAGCAGCGGCCAAGGTATTGATGATGTCCACCGCGGTGGTAAAGAGAACGGAATGCCCACGCAGGCAAGCGGTATGTCCCAAGGCAATGGAGAGATGGGTTTTACCCAGACCCACATTGCCCACCAGAATGATATTGGAAGGTAACTCCCCAGTAAGGAAACCGAAACGGAACAGGGATTGCACTTTCTCCCGATCGATGGTTTTGGGCCAGGACCACTGGAAGTTCTCGAGGGATTTGATGACCGGGAAACGGGCTGCGGCAATACGCCGTTGAATGGAGCGGGTGTTGCGTTCTTCGATTTCACCCTGGATAAGGTTCTCGAGGTAATCGATGCAGGACCAGGAGCGCTCTCCCACCACCTTGGACAAGGCGGTGTAATGTTGGCGTGTATAAGGCAGATGCAAGCTTTCGAGATGGCTATCGAGGGGATCGGTCATGGTCAGTGCTCCTCATAGAGAGAAAGGTCTGGGGGAGAGATATCGATCTCAAGCAGATCCTGATGGCGAGTGAGGTGCAAGGGGCCAGGTTCTGGCAGAGCACGGGCGCGCATTTCCAGGATATTGGTGAGGTAATCGGCACTGAAGGCTTGGAAGGCCAGCCCGTCCTGGATGGCTCGATCCATTTCGGCACTGGGATAGATTTCCGCGAGAGCCAGAATGAGACGCAGGTGGTGACGGGTATTGAGTTGTTTGTGCTGTAATCCTTCGTAGAAGGCAGGGGCATGGGGCGAAAGGGCCAGGAAGTTCATGACCAGGCGCTGTTCACGGGCATGCTGACGCTGGTTCAGCAGGACCTTGGCGTGATCCGGTTGTTCGATGTCCTGATGTCGGTCATAGCAGCGGACATGACGGGCGATGAGTTGTCCGTCGTAATAGGCACACAGGCGATCAGGATGGGCCTTGATGGTCAGACGGCGGTGTGCATAATCAGCGGGAACGGAGTAGTGGTTGGTGTCGACGGTAAAGCGGAACTGACTGTTGGCCACCAAACTGAGGGTGCGGGCATAGTCGTAAGGATTGGAATTGAGCGGGCGTAGGTGTGGTTTCTCTTCAATGAACAGATCACAGGGGCGTTGTCGTGTCTCGCCATGACAACGGACATTGGCGATGGTATCGAGCCAGAGTTTGGCGGCCGGGTTGATGAGTTGGAAATCCTTGAGTTCACGGCCATTGAGGAAATTCTTCTTGACATAGCCAACGCCGGACTCGACGCGGCCCTTTTCATTTCCCTTTGCTACATTACAGGCCGTGATATCGAAGCCGTAGTGGCGGGAGAAATCGAGGTACTTGGGGTTGAGGGCAGGGGCCTCGCCGACGAGGCGACTGAGGACGGCTGACTTGAGGTTATCCACCATGATTCTGGTAGGGACCCCACCAAAGGCCTGGAAAGCGTGTTCGTGGCAGGCGAGGAAATGCTCCATGGTTTGGGAGACAGTGAATTCGATGTAGGTCATGCGACTGTAGGCCAGGACCATGACGAAGAAGGAGAGGCGACGGCGGGTATTACCGACGGCGATGGTGGAGAATTCACCCCAGTCGACCTGGGCACATTCACCGGGGCTGAAATGGAGTTTGAGGTAGACCGGACGCTGGACGGGGCGGGTTTGGCGGACATGGTCACGCACCAGGGTCAGGCTACCGGTATAACCTTCCTCGAGCAGTCGTTGATAGATTTGCTGGGCACTGTAGGGGTGGGCGTTGAGCAGATGGGCAATGGTGCCTTTGAAGGGTTCCAGCAGGCTATTGCGTTTGGCGGCGGCACGGGAGATGAAGTGGGGCCGAGCCAACCAGGTGGCTACCGTTTTGTGATCCAGATTCAAGACGCGGGAAATCTGAGCCGCATTCAACGCCTGGCGTTGATGCAGGTCGTGGATCTGACAGAACTGTTCGTAGGAAATCACGGGCAAAAACCCTCCATGGGGGGCTCCCACCGGCGGGGTGGGAAGCCAGGATGTCACGCCCCAGTTGTATCAGTTGTCGGGCAGAAAAGGCTATGTCATCTTGTAACGGTGATGCGGCGAAATGGGCGATAAGTCCAATCAGAACAGCGGGTTGCGCGTTTATGATCTCTTGTAACGGGTGGTTGGCGAATTTGGCTATTTCGTTATTATTATCAGTCGGTTGCGTGATTGAGAGATCTTGTAACGCAGAACTCTTGGAAGGGCGGGATTGCCCGTGGCCGGGATGGGCGGCACGCCACTGTTGGACCCGGTTCACATGGACCGGGCCTTTAAAGTACGAAACATTCTCGGGTTTGGCGAGCCAACGCTGCTGACTGGCCGCTTTACTGGCCGCTCGACATTCCGGTTGTGAGCAGTACTTCTGGTGTCGACGATTGCGTGGATCAGGACGGAATAACTTGTGGCAATTTAGGCACTTGAAGCGATAGCCCGTAGCCATGACCATGCCCTCCCAGAGGAAAAGCAGTTCGCAGGGATGGGGCAAAGCCCCACCTCGCAAAACATGATCATAAAGTTACGGCGACGATATCACTGAAAGAATCGGGAAGTTGAGGGTTCTGTGAATCTGGATTATGTGACAGTCACAATAAATATCACCCCCCCTTAGCCGACTTGACTTCCAATTTCAAACTGCTGCTTTTGGCCCAATTTCAAGTTGCTGATGACAGTGGCCAGCAGTATTCTGTCCGCAGTGAGCTGCCAGCGAATGACCAGCTTCTCCAGGAGATCCATGACTTCTGATTTGCTGGCAAGGCAGTTGAGGCGATCTTCCAGATTGGCTCCCTGAACGTTGGCAAGCAGGCATCTCTCAGACAAGGGAACATCGCTGGCGCCCAAGTATGTCGGTGCGTAGAAGGTGGACGTGTGTGGGCTGCCGCAAGAACATACAATATCCACGCTCACCAGTATCTGATCGACAGCGCCATGGCTCGAAAGCAGGAAATTCTCTGCGCCGCACCAAGCTTCTTGCACTTGATCGGCTACGGATTGGAGCTGCGAATAGGCAGAAATATCGAGGTTGCAGCCTTCAAGCGGACATCGGTATAGGGGCGCAGCGTCGTAGTCGTATGTCCAGGTCGTCTTGTCTCTTTGGAGATTGTGCAGAACGATATCGGTCGTAAGCTCTGCTGAGTCGCCGGTGGGGATTTCATCTAAGCATTCCAGGATTTGCCAACGCTTGTCTGTGTAAGACTCACGCGGATTCTGAATTGGAACGAGGAATGGCTTCTCGCACTGGATGCATTTCACTTTCCAGTGCCCGCAGTCATTCATGCCTGTGAAATTGACCTGTGTGAAATGAAATGGCTCTTTGCAGTTAGGACAGGTTGCAACAAAGCTAGAAGAGTGGGTGTGCATGTGTCTTGTGTGTATCGGGTCTTTGCGTTATGTGGGAAATGCTCGTCGACTACATGCTGAGCCAATCTGTTTTCGGAATATCAAGCGAAATCCCCCTGGTACAGCAGCAGTGCACGATAACCATGTTGGTGTTCTCGTGCCGAGAATCGCTTATCCCAGCCGCTGCGCAAGTGCATCGGCTTGTTCGGCGAATTTCGCCGGATTCTTGTGCTCCAGTTGCGCCAGGTTGCGCAGCTTCCAGCGAATCCCTGGTAAATGCTCGGCATGCGTGATCCCCAGCAACGGCCATTCCGGGCGACCGGCGACGAGCGACAACAAAAAGCGGCGCTCATCCGCATCCAGGTCGCCTTGAAGTTCCTGTACCATTTGCGCGCGCGCGGCCAGCAGCGCAGCCAGTTCAACCGGCTCGGTGGTCATGCCTTTGAAGTTGCGTTCGTATTCCTGGCCGATGTCGCGCATGGACGGGAACAACACTTCGTGAACGGGTCGGTTGTGGCTGGCTAGGTAGACCACGAAGGCGCGTCGGATGTCGGCGGTGATACCTTCGTGCATGAACAACTGCATTACGTCGAACAGGTCGCGAGGATGCTGACGGTCCATTGCGGCGACGAGCTTGCCGCCATACACGTCCTCCAGCGAAACCACCGGAATTTCGACATCGGCCAGCAAGGTATCGCGGGCCATCGGGGTCATGGCCATCGTGCGGACTGGGTAGACGGTGCCGCGCATCACGAAATTGACTTCGACCTTGACCTCAATGCCCGCGCGGCGCACCAGCAGCTTGGTTTCACCGGCGTCGGCAGCCGCAAGTGCATGGGTTTGAAAGCCGCGAGCCTTCAGGCGTTCCGCGGACTGCCGGATGGCTTCATTGATGCGGGCCAGCGCTTCATCGCGAGGAAGGCTGTGGTCGGGGAATACTAAATCCAGATCGACCGACAGGCGCGGCATGTCGCGGATAAACAGATTGATCGCGGTACCGCCCTTGAGCGCGAACGTGCCATCCACAAAAATGAACGGGGCGACCTGGGTCAGCAGGCGTGCGGTATCGAGATAGGTCTGGTTCATGGCTTGAGCACCAGCAGCCCATCGGCGGAACGGGACACCCAGGCGCGGGTGCTGCCAGTGGGCAGTTGTGCGGGATTCAGTTTTGCCGCCCAGGGCAGGGAGAGTTCGCGTCCAAACTGCAAGCATAGACGCACCGTCTTGACGCTAGAGCAATGCTGTAGCAAATCGCGCAGCACGTCGGCGCGTAGGCTGTAGGCACTCTCCGCGAGTTCACGCGCTTCCTGTAGCGGTTGGCGCACGCCCACCTCGCTGAATACTTCCAGCAGCGCGCGCTCGGGCGTCGAGACTCGGGGCGCGCTGCTACGCTTCTCAAACGGTCCGGCATGAAGCGGGTCGGCCGGCGGTTCGTCGAACAACCGCTTGCGGTGGTACTCCGCTGGGAAGCGCTCGGTGAACCAGCCGGGCAGGCGGGCCGCCGTCCAGCCATATAGGTGCAGGACCGGCTTTTGTGACAGGTAGTGCCGAACGCCATACCAGTCGAGGGCCGACTTGCCGCCAACGTGCAGCCCATCGATGGTGCGCTGCAGCAGGATCAGGCAGGGGTGCAGTTCCAGCGTATCGTTGGGGCGACAGTAGACCCCGCGCGCCAAGCGGAAAAGCCAGCCAGCGCGCACGTAGTGTACGGCCAAATCGGCAGAGATGCCTTGTGCCGCCAGGTCTTCCGATGTTAGAGGGGTTCCTGGTGCCCATTGCCTATAGAGGGTATTTAGCTTGGTTCTTTCAGTCGTAGCCATACTACGATATTTATCACCATTTCAAACGATCGGCAAGTTTTATTTGAGGGCTGGAGTCGTAGTTGTGCTACGATATTTCTAGACTTTTCAAAAGAAGTGCCCCGGTTGCTCGTGGCGATAGTTGACGATTGATGTGCTGGAGTAGCCGCCCGTCAAACCGAGTCCATCTCCCGCGCCGGCAAAAGCGCTCGTTTTTTGACGGTAAAAGCGACGGTAAAGTGTGATGGTCATAACAACGAAAGCCAAGTTCCATGAGGGTTTACAGCCCTCGGAAACAATTGAGTGGGAGTGAGAAAATTCTGTAGCGCATTGACTGTATTGAAAAAATTAAATGCCATTGATGACCGCCACACGTCATTAATGGCATTTTTCATGGCACATGTGAAGCCGTTGAGGCGATGTCGGATCGATGCCATGAAGCGGGATGGTAGTGGCGCATGGTATCGAATCTGCGCGCGAGTATTCGTCGTATGAGAAGAGAAAGATTGCATTGCACTGCGGGAATCCCGTATAATCGCTCTCATGCGCACCGTGATCGAAACCCCGACTTTCCAGAAGCAGGCCGAGAAGTTGTGGTCAGAAGAAGGGCGACTGTCCTTCATCGACTGGATTGCAGAGAATCCGCTGGCAGGGGACGTGATTCCCGGTGCGGATGGAGCGCGCAAGGTTCGTTGGAGCCGTGCCGGATCTGGCAAATCAAGTGGTGCGCGGGTGATCTACTTCAACTTGGCCGAGCAGGAAGTGGTGCTGTTGGTGGCAGCGTATGCCAAGGCCGAACGCGCCAACATGCTTCCAGTCGAAATCAAAAAGGTGGTGTGACATGGGCATTAAGGAAATCGACGTTGAGAAAGTGGCAACGGCTATTGAGGCCGATGCCGGTGAGGTTCTTCCCGATCTGCGGCAAGCACTCGCAGAGGCGAAGGCAGGGCTTGGGCGTGTCACAATGCCTGAGCAGATTCTTGTGCGTCAGGCCCGAGAGAAATCTGGCCTGACACAGGCCGCGTTTGCCGAGCGTATCGAAACCCCAGTGGCGACATTGCGCGATTGGGAGCAAGGACGGTTCGCGCCTCCAGGGGGGGTGTTGTGCCTGCTTCGGTTGATAATCAAGCATCCCGAGTTGTCCAGGGAGTTGAGTGTCGTATGAAAGTGACTGAACGTGGCACTTTTCATGGCATTGGAATCGGAGACTTTACCAAGCTATTGTATCGCAATGGGTTTATTCGCTCGTTGACGATAGAGTGGGAATAATTTTAGGCCTTTCGGAAACTTTTGTCGACTGTCGGGAAAGTTGCTTAACTTATTGATTTGTGTAGGTTTGTATCGCGAAAAACTACCGACATCTATTGGCGACAAGCAAAACTTTTGTCGGTAATCCTGACAGTAAGGAAAACCTTGGAGAATACGCTTATGACTGAATTTCCAGAAGACATTTATACTGAGCCATCAAATGTGGATGTTGATACTCTGAAAAATCTTGGTCCCCTTCGAGGTATGGCGGGTATTTGGCAAGGTACTCGCGGCCTGGACGTTAAGCCGAAAGTTGAGGGGCCAAAGAAACAGGCTTTTGTCGAGCATATTGAACTTCAACCGATAGACCCACAGACCAATGGACCACAGTTGTTATATGGCCTACGTTATCATACTCATGTGGTTAAGCCAGACCAGGTTAAGACATATCATGACCAAGTCGGATACTGGCTATGGGAGCCTTCCACAAATACAGTGATCCACACCCTGACAATTCCGCGTGGTCAGGTCGTCATGGCTGTGGGAGAAGCGGGTGCTGACGCGAGAGAGTTTGAGTTAATAGCTACTCATGACTCCGGAAACTTTGGTATCCGTTCGGCACCATTCCTTGACTATGCGTTCAAGACGATCGAATTTCGGATCAAGGTCACAATCAATCCCGATGGCACTTGGTCTTATGATGAAGACACAGTGCTCATGATAAAGGGTAAGGCAGACCCCTTTCATCACACGGATCGAAATACATTAACCAAGATTGCGGAACCCACACCAAATCCTCTGGCGAGAAAATAATTCAGGCGCAACTTGGCAGTCATTCGCGAAACACTAATGCGACGACGACATGTAATCCTCCCTCATGTTGTAAGGTCTGGCGGCAACTTTCATTTAGGTTTGCCCGGCCTCACCTGAAAATCTCACGGTATTTTCGTTTGTGTCAGGAAATCTGTACATGAACGTGTTTACTGAGCACGTCGGCAATCGTGTATTCATTGCCCGAGACAAGACGATTTCCGTCCAGTTGCCTGTCCAGCACATCCAGTTGACGTTTCGATTCCATTCAAATGGTTATTGCAGGAGGTTGATATATTGTATATCCGTACAGTTATCCAGTGCGGCCTGAGATAGAGGCATAATCAGGTTCTATTATGTGCGATACCGTCCAGACGATTTCCATATTTTATTTCAGGATTCCCGGTGTCCTTCAATAAAATATTTGAACATTTATGGATAAGCAAATGCCAACTTCTCTGCTGTTAACAGCACCGGAATTTAAGGCGCTACGAGCTTCCGAAAGCAGTTACCGTCGATTGTTTGAAACCGCTCAGGATGGGATCCTGCTTCTTAACGTCGACACAGCCCAGATCGAAGATGTCAATCCCTATTTGATCAATATGCTTGGTTACACGCATGCGGAGTTTCTGGGGAAAAAACTATGGGAAGTGGGCCCGTTTTCTGACAGATGCGAGAGCAAGGAAATGTTTGCGGAACTGCAGACAAAGGGATATGCCCGGTACGAAGATCTTCCGCTCAAAACAAAATCAGGAGCACGAGTCCAGGTTGAATTCGTGAGTAACACCTACGAGTGTGACGGTATCCAGGTCATTCAGTGCAACATTCGCGATATTACCAAGCGTAAGTCCGCCGAAGCGGAAATCCAGCGGCGTACCCATCTTTATAATGCGCTGAGCCAAAGTAATAAGGCTATCGTGCACTGTACCAATGAGGAAGAGTTGTTTCTGAAAATCTGTTGTGCTGCGGTGCGGTTTGGAAGGATGAAGATGGCGTGGATCGGGCTCATCAATGCTGAGACGCACAGGGTACTGCCGGCTTGCAGTTTTGGTGGGGGTATCGAGGAACTGAAAAATATCGAAATCTCGGCAGATGCTGAGAGCCCCTTCGGCCATGGTCCAATCGGGATCGCCCTGCGCGAAAACCGTCCCTTCTGGAGCCAGGATTTCATGAATGATCCGCTCACCGCTCCATGGCAAGAACGCGCAGCACGCGGTGGTTGGGCTGCCTCGGCGTCGCTGCCGCTGCACCGGAATGGCATCATTATCGGTGCTTTTACCTTGTATGCAGGCGAAACCAATGCGTTCGATGAAGCTGCGTGCGACCTGCTGGTGGAAATGGCCGTCGATATTAGTTTTGCACTGAGCAATTTTACTAACGAGATTGCACGCAAGCAGGCGGAGCAGGAACTGCGCATTGCCGCCATCGCTTTCGAATCACAGGAAGGAATTCTCATCACCGATGCCGACAAAGTCATCCTGCGTATCAATAAATCTTTTACGCGCCAGACCGGGTACAGTGCTGAGGAAATCGTCGGCAAGACGCCCGCCCTGATGAAGTCTGGGAGGCAGAGTCCCGAATTCTATCAACAAATGTGGGAAGTTCTGACCCGAGATCACTACTGGCATGGCGAAATCTGGAACCGGCGCAAAAATGGAGAAATCTATCCGGACTGGCTCACCATTACCGCCGTTACTAATACCGAGGGAAAAGTCACGAACTATGTCAGTTCCTATTCGGATCTTTCCAAATTCAAAAAAAGCGAAGCCGCAATCCACTCTTTGGCTTTTTATGATCCACTGACCAGTCTGCCCAATCGACGCCTGCTGGTCGAGCGTCTGCAACATACTTTTGCCGCCAGCGCCCGTCATCACTACCATGCCGCTCTCCTGTTCATCGATCTTGATAACTTCAAGATTCTTAACGATACCAGGGGGCATAATATCGGCGATCTATTGCTCATCGAGGTGGCCAGTCGGTTGCAAGCCTGTGTACGTGAAGGGGATACTGTGGCGAGGTTAGGTGGCGATGAATTCATTGTCATCCTGCAGGAGTTGAGTGAAGAGCCTTTACAAGCGGCTGCCCAAACGGAAGTCATTTGCGACAAAATACTTGCTGCCATCGGTCGGCCTCATCTGCTGGCGAATTATGAATATCAAAGTTCTGCCAGCATTGGAATCACCCTGTTTTGCAATCAGGCGGTCATGGTGGACGAATTGCTCAAACGTGCGGACACCGCCATGTATCAGGCGAAGAATGCCGGACGCAATAGCCTGCGTTTCTATGACCCTGCCATGCAGGTGGTACTGGAAACCCGCGCGGCGTTGGAAACTGACTTGCGTGGTGCCCTGGGAGAGAACCAGTTCAGACTGCATTACCAAATGCAGGTTGGTCACACCGGTCATATTCTCGGGGCAGAGGTGTTGATACGCTGGTTGCATCCACAACGCGGACTGGTTTCACCCCTGCAGTTTATCCCGTTGGCTGAAGAAACGGGTCTGATTCTGCCCATCGGGCGATGGGTGCTGGAAATGGCTTGTGCCCAACTCAAGACATGGGAAGCCGACCCGCTTGCCTGTAACCTGCGGCTTGCCATCAATGTCAGCGCACCACAATTTCATCAACCCGATTTCGTGGAGCAAGTACGCCAGACGTTTCAGAGACATGTGCTCAACCCCAATCAAATCAAATTCGAACTCACGGAAAGTCTGGTTTTGGACAACATCAGTGATACCATCGCCAAGATGCACGCACTCAGACAGAATGGGGTGCGTTTCTCCATGGATGACTTTGGCACTGGCTACTCATCGTTGTCTTACCTGACACAGTTACCCCTTGATCAATTGAAAATCGATCAGTCCTTCGTGCGCAACATTGGTGTGAAACACAGTGATTCGATCATTGTACAGACCATCATCGGCATGGCTAATAATCTGGGAATGGAGGTCATTGCAGAGGGGGTGGAGACGGAAGAACAGCGTGCATTCCTCGAGCAACATGGTTGCGTTGTCTACCAAGGGTACCTGTTTGGTAAACCGGTTCCCGTAGAGGAATTCGAAGAAGAATTGAAAAATCGTAATGATAATGGACAGTAAGCCTATCCGTGGCTTGGGTGCCTGATCAGTAAAACCAGCGATGCATCACCTTGCGGGGGGGTATGGGTGCATCGCCGGGAGAGGCATGATTGTTACTTCTTGCGCTGCCAGTTGGCGTTGTCAGCAATGAAACAAAACAAGGCAATTCCCACGATTCCAATGATTTCATACATCACGATATTACCCATGGCGCAATCTCCTGAAATTTTTATCTGAATGCGATACTGTTCTATCCCACCAATCTTTATGTTGGGATGACTTATTTTAACCATAAATTTGATTAAGATCAAATAAAAATAATAAAAAATATGGTAGAGGCAGATTTTTATGCGCAACTGTTTGAACGGATGAATATTTTTGTTACAACCTTGTATCTTCCCTCATAGGATTCAAGGTTGGCATGGAAGGGAGGGGGCGAATAGTCGTTTGATTTTGTGGCGGGGAATTCTGCTATAATTCCCGCTTCATGGCGTGGGTCGTTAGCTCAGTTGGTAGAGCAGCGGACTCTTAATCCGTTGGTCGAAGGTTCGAATCCTTCACGGCCCACCAGTAATTGTATGAAAATAAAAGATTTTTTGATTCGCGCTTTGGTCTGTTTCGTGAGGTTCACCTCGGTACACTCTCTAATTCCGCGAACACACCTTGCCCAATCAGGTTAGACCATCCCCAGTTACCATTTGCTATATGTTTTCATTTTGTTCTAAAAACTATAGTCCTATGCATTGCATCCGATCAAAATGGAAACTACTCCACACTTCACTTCTCCAGTAAGGAGGTTACACCATGCGACAATTTAGATCTGTGGGTACCGCGGTTTTGATTGCGGCAGGTGGAATCGCCAATGTTTCTGCGTGGGCCGAACTGCCCATGAAACCTGGGCTATGGGAAATTCAACCTACGGTGCAACTGCCCTCACAGAATGGTGCTGGTCCTATGCTCGACATGAGCCAGGTCGTGCAGGCTATGTCGCCTCAAATGCGCAGTCAAATGGAAGCCTTGATGCAAAAACAAGGGGTGTCCATGGGGGCCAACGGCGGTATACGCGTCTGCACAACCCGGGATATGATCGAACGTAACCGATTGCCTCAGAAGAATGGCTGTGAAAGTTCCATTACCAGCCAGTCCGGAGACAAATACCGGCTTCATTTCAACTGTGGTAGCCCACCAACTGTCGGTGAGGGTGAAGTCGTGTTCCGGAACAGTGAGGCTTATACCACGAGGGTTGAGATCACTCACCAGGAGCAGGGCAAGGAATTTGCCGTGACCATGGAATCCAGCGCCAAGTGGCTGGGCTCAGATTGCGGAAGTCTGCAACCTGCACCCTAGGCATTGTTCCCCCCTGTGGATGGGGTTCATGGCCGTAATACGGGAGCCGTGGGAGAGGGAGTGATGGAGACTGGCTCGGTAGTAGTTTCACCCTATCGAAGGTGCTGCTTCAGTTCTGAACGAATGGTTTCCAGTTTTTCTTTGAGTTTTCGTTCGTTGGATAACCCCAGTCGGATCATCATTTTTTGTCCGGCTGATCTGTTTTCCAGATTATCGTCAGAAAACTGGTACAGCACGTGTGGCTGAACCAGTTGTACTGGCGGTGAAATTTCCGGGGCCTTGATCAGGTCATCGAGAACCGCCAGCAGACGGTCGTTGAAATATTGTTTGGGATGGCCCAACTGTTCGTAGGCCTCCTGAAATAAGGGATATACCTCAAGATATAACCGGACTACCGCCTTGGCATCCACGGCATCGACGATGCGCATGTATGGGGCATATCGCGCTGAGTTGGCGGGATCGATGCTCAATACCCCCGCCTGGTTTCTTACCCGGAAACTGCCATTGGGTGCATCCACGGGCAGTCCGTTCAACGGAATGCTCTGACGCAGGAGATTGTCAAGGGTGGAGACAAGGTGGGTGACCAGATTTTCATCATTGAAGAGGTGCATCAATGACCTGTTTTTGGTTAAGTGCGAAATACTGTCGAGCATGAAGGAATCACTTTTGTCCAGAGAGGGAAGGGCAGGGATCTCTGGAGTTGGTGGCCCGATGATTTTTGCCGACGCTGGAACAGGGGGCGGTTGCGGGGTAATCACCGGGCCAGCAACCGGCAGGGAAGTAACCTGTCGTTGAAGACGGGCTTGTTTGTCCGCTGAATTTTTCCAGTAGAGATACCCGGCAAAGGCACCACCAGCCATCGGGAGGATGATCAGTGAAACCTGCAATGCTTTCTTCATGAAGTGTCCTTTCGGGCTGAAGAGAAAGGGTGGATTGGACACTTTAGCACAGGAAATGTTGCAAGGTTCGCGATCTATAGATCTCCGTGACCTTCGGATTCCTTGTCTTCCCAGTGGCGGATCTTCTTGTAATTGATGTGTTTCTCCAGGATGCGGCTTTCATGGAAAAAAAGTCGCATGACAAGCACGTACAGCACCAGAAAAATCGCAACGCCTATACCTATCCATAGTGTCATATTCATTACCTTAAATTCTGATGCCATCCGAATTTTGAATGGATATCGTTCATGGCATTCCTGAGTTCATCCCGAATTTTGTCAGCAGAGACTTTTACTTATACTCTGTTCATATAGTTGCCTTCCGTTCGTTATCGCACTTAAGTGACTCAGTGGTAGTTCAATGCCGCGCCCGAGCGCCATAGGGATCTTTGGTATTTATGCCGGGGAGGATGTCAATTAAATTGTCGTTGATCAAACTCCATTTCCATTCCGCGACATACAATAACGCTGCGGTCGAGGGCGTGGTATTATTTTTCCTGTCGCCCAAACGAGGCCCGGTATCTAGGTTGCCGAGCGATCCTGAATTCGTTCATGCGGTTGCGGGTTTTTGTTGAGGATCGGGCAGCAGGGTGGGGGCCAATGTAGGGCGGGGAAAGAATCGTTCGACAGCATACAAGAAGAATCAACTACAAGGGATAACCTCAATATGAAAAAGCAGACGATTGCTATCGTAGGGTTGGGCCGGGTCGGGTCCGTTTTTCTGGAAGCACTGCTCAGCAAAGCCAACAAAGGGTTGGAAATTGTTGCTGTCGCGGAAAAAAGTGACACACCAGGCACTCGCTTGGCTTTGGCGCATGGGATTGAAGTCCTTGATGTGGATGGCTTGATCGGGAAAAGTGGTAATGTTGACATTATTTTCGACTTGACCGGCATGTCTGCTGTACGGCAGGAATTGAGGGACAAGTTGTCGAAATCTACCAACCGGCACACGGTCATTGCCACAGAAAGCATTGCCCGCATGATCTGGTTATTCATTACCGATGTCGATTTACCTGACGTACATGCAGTGGCGGGGTACTGAGGCAGGGAAATTCGCAGTCCGATCAGGCGATGCCCGGTGCGCGCCTGATTGTGGCGTATCATTGGCAGATGACGCTTGCACGTTTTCATCAATCCATGTGGAATTAAATGAAATCCAATAAGTTTGGTCTGCTTTCCCTGTTGCTCTGGATTGCTACCGTCGCGACGTTTGCATGGTTTTTTATCCATGGTAATACCACGGCAGGGACGGACCGTCGAACTGCGATAGTTCTGAAAGCCAGTGAGCGTGAGTTTGTTTTGTCGGAAATGCGTGGAATGTTGGTTGCCACCCAAGGGATTATGGAAGGGGCGAATCGAGGCGATATGCAGGCCGTCATCAAGGCCGCCAGTGCGGCGGGCATGGGAGTGGCCGCTGATGCAAATCCGGCACTCATTGCAAAACTTCCGCTGGACTTCAAAACGCTTGGAATGAGCGTTCACCAAGATATGGACGACATAGCCAAAGCCGCCGCTGCCGGAACGCCAACCGCAGAAATTCTGAAGATGGAATCGAACACATTGACAAAATGTATCGCCTGCCATTCGGTATGGCAATTACAGGCCGTGCATTAAATCGAGATTCCTCTGGAATTCCACCAACCGGGTTTGTGACTTTTGCGTACAGTGGGCGCAACTTGTCTGGCGAAAACCAAAAAAATTGACAAAACTCATTTCTCTGGAGTAAATACTCTAGTGACGTCCATGGGACCCGTTGGTTTGGGGAAGGAGGAGAGGTCCCGTTGATGTTCTTCTATCGGTAGGTATCCCATTTTAGGAGTTGTGACATGGAAAAAACAGAAAAATTAGAACCATCAGGCAAGTCGGTAAAATCTGGAAAAATCACGACGAAGACGGTTGCTGAAAAGACGCCCGCGGCAAAGACCTCCACCACGAAGGCTGTTGTTGCAAAGACTCCCAGGGCAAAAACTCTCAAGACCGAGACGCCGAGTGAACCCGTGGTTCAAATTCCCTCCGTTTCGCGAGAAGAGTCTGTGGCCACAGCAGCTTACTTTCTTGCCGAGAAACGAGGATTTGTTTCGGGTTTTGAGTTGCAGGACTGGTTTGAGGCTGAGTATTCCGTGAAAGGGGAGGGCGTATGAAGGATCAGTCAGGCATGCTTAAAGGTTGGCGGAATATTTTGGTGGGGATGGTAATGCTGGCAAGCGGAGTCTGGGGTTGCCAGGAGGTCAGTGCAGAAGACCTTCCTGTCATTCATAACCCCGATGCTTCTGGAGCACTTCCAAAGTTGGAGTTGCTTTGGCTGGGGCAATCGGCACTTCGTTTAACCACTCCTGGCGGAAAAGTCATTCTGATCGACCCCTTCATTACGCAAAACCCGAAAACACCTGAAAAATATAAGGATCTGGATAATTTGGGCAAGGTGGATCTGATTTTGGTAACCCACGCCCATGGGGATCATTTGGGTGATGGGCCTGCTTTGGCCAAAAAGTATCATATTCCCTTGATTGGTCCGGCAGGAATGAATCAATCCCTGGTGACGTTGGGGGTGTTGCCTGCCGAACTGGCTCCAGGGATGAACAAGTCGGGAACGGTCACTCCCATAGGCCCCAATATCCATATTACGATGGTGCATGCCGAGCATAGTTCCGAGTTGGATTGGCTCAATCCTGCGACAGGTCAGCATGAGATTCATAATGGTGGAGAACCGGTAGGCTATGTGATCGAGTTGGAGAATGGATTCAAAATTTACGACATGGGCGATACGGGGCTATTCAGCGACATGAAATTTATCGGCGATTATTATCGTCCCGATCTGGTGGTGATCCCCATTGGGGGGAATTACACCATGGATCCTGTCGAAGCGGCTTTTGCCATGCGTTACTGGATCCATGCACGCTATGTTCTTCCCGTACATTACGGAACCTTTCCTCTCTTGAAGGGGACCCCGGAGGAATTTATCAAAGCCCTGGGGCCGACGCGGACCAAAGTTCTGGAACTTAAGCCGGGCGGAACTGTTTCTTTTTAATCTATATTCTGGAATCCAGCGAGAAATGTATAACATAGTTCCGGTCATTCTTTGCGGAGGCTCGGGGACGCGCCTTTGGCCTTTGTCCCGTGCGGGTTTTCCCAAGCAATTTCTTTCCCTGACGGGAAAGGAAAGTCTCTTTCAACAATCGGTGGTACGAGCACGTGCGCTTGCAGGCATGGACATTCATCTGGATGATTTGCTTTTGGTCATGCATGAGGATCACCGGTTTTTGGCGCTTGATCAACTGAATGCTACGGAATCTGCAGAGACAGCACATTTTTTGCTTGAGCCTGTGGCGCGGAACACGGCTCCAGCATTGACTTTGGCCGCGCTTCAAGCCCAGTCCTCTGGGGAAGACCCTATTCTGGTGGTGATGCCCGCCGATCAAAACGTGGCAGAACGCAGTGCCTTTACTGAGGCGGTGCGACGCAGTATCAGAACGGCGGCTCAGGGGGGGGTGGTTCTTCTGGGGATTCCCCCGGATCGTCCAGAGACGGGATACGGCTATATTCGGCATACAGGACAGATTGATCTGCAAGGAACCTGGGAAGTGGGTCAATTTACAGAAAAACCAGACCTTGATACGGCACAAAGATATCTCGAGAGCGGGGAATACACCTGGAATGGTGGCATGTTCGTGCTGCGGGCGAGCGTATGGCTCGCTGCTTTGGGCAAGTTTCGTCCTGATATTCTGGAACTCGTTCGCTCGGCTTGGGAAAAACGCTCGGTGGATGGGATGTTCACAAGGCCGGATCAAAAATTCTTCGCTCAGGTACCCAGTGAGTCGGTGGACTATGCTGTTGTGGAACGGTGTCCCGGTTCATCTTTTCCTGTCCGAATGGTTCCACTGCAGGCGGGGTGGAGCGATCTTGGCGCTTGGGATGCGGTCTGTCAGGTAAATGCGGCAGATGCTGAGGGCAATGTCACGCAGGGTGATGTTTTGCTGGTGGATACCCGGAATTCATTGGTTCATGCCACTTATCGCCTGGTTTCCACGGTGGGCGTAGACAATCTCGTGATTGTGGAGACACCGGATGCCATACTGGTGGCAGATCGTTCTCAAAGTCAGAAGGTCAAACAGGTCGTTACAGCCCTTCAGCAGCAGAAGCGAGAGGAGCATAACTTGCACCGCAAGGTATACCGACCTTGGGGATGGTACGACAGTATCGATGAGGGGGAACGCTTTAAGGTCAAGCGGATCCAGGTCAAACCGAAGGCCAGTCTCAGCCTTCAAAAGCATTATCATCGGGCAGAGCATTGGGTCGTGGTGCAGGGAACCGCAGAAGTGACCTGTGGGGACCGGACCTTCTTGCTTCATGAAAACCAGTCTACCTATATTCCTCAAGGAGAGGTCCACCGTCTTTCCAATCCGGGAACCCTTCCCCTCGAGATTATCGAGGTGCAGTCCGGGGGGTATCTGGGCGAAGACGATATCGTGCGTTACGGCGATGTCTATGGTCGTCAGTGAGTGATCCCTTCGCGGCGCAGAACTTGCACAACTGTGCGCCACAGGATGAGTATATCCAGTCCCAGGGATCGATGGGTAAGGTAGTAGGCATCCAAAGCCACTTTTTTGGGTATGGGGATTTCGTCGCGTCCGTTGATCTGTGCCCAGCCGGTTAACCCAGGAACCAGAAGGTGGACTCCACAGGCAGTGCGCTGCTCGATTAGATCCTGCTGATTGAACAGCGCCGGACGAGGTCCCACAAAACTCATATCTCCCGTGAGGATGCTCCACAGTTGAGGGAGTTCATCCAGGCTGGTTTTGCGCAGCAGCGAGCCCACCGGGGTCAGATACTGATCCGGATTCTTCAGGAGGTGAGTGGCCACGGCGGGCGTACCCAGGCGCATGGTGCGAAATTTTGGCATGGAAAACAGCCGGTTGTTCCTGCCTACCCGTTGCGACCAGTAAAGGATCGGCCCCGGAGATGTCAGGCGTACCAGCAGGGCTGTAACCAATAGCACGGGGGATAATAAAACCAGCACGCCCAAGCCTGTTAGCAGGTCAAATAGTCGTTTGGTTTTTTCATGCATCTTCAAATTGGCGAAAAAGTGGGGCATGGTTCAAGTTGGGTCGGCCATAATGCCCCCGGTGATCAATACCAACGCGCGTACCATCAGGAGGGCACGGGCCTGGTGGTGGTGCGTTGCTCTGGCCGAGGGGTCTCCTGCCAGAATTTTTCGGGCACTCCAGATTTGGGCGGCTTCTAGCGCATAGAGCGTGATGAGTAGTCCGAAATGCATCCAGACGCCAAAAGAAAAAATATCCTCCTGATCGATTAAACGATGCCACCAGCGACGATGGGTATACAGAAATACGGGCATGGCAACGTCGAACAGGATGGTGGCAAGCATGACGGGTATATGGAAACTGCGTTTGCGGGGGTTGTAAAAGGCCACCAGCATGAGGGCATAACTGAGACAGGCCAGAACAAAGGGCGTTAGCATGAGGACTGGGTCTCGAGGAAAAAAACCATGGAAAAAAGGATCATGGCAAGGGAGATTCTGCTTGGGCTTGAGTGACCATCCACTGGCTTAGGGCTGCCAGCAGGGGGTCCTCTGCGCGGTGACTGGAAAGGCATAGGGCAAATTCCGAAGGACCTTGAACAAAACCCAGAGGCGCAACCAGGCGACCCTGGGTGAGTTCCCGTCGGGCCAGACGTTCCGGCGCAATGGCAATACCCAACTTTGCCACAGCCGCCTCCAGCATCAATTGCAAATTATCGAAGTGACGCACCAGATGCAAGCGTGGGTTTTCCAGTCCGTTAAGTTCTGCCCAGTCGGTCCAGGCATTGCGGCGAGACAGAGTGTAGAGCAAAGGTTGGCCAGAAAGATCGGTGGCTGTGTGAGGCAGAGGAGACCAGTCTGGAGCGCACACGGGACCGGCGCGGTCGGAAAAAAGAGTCTGTCCTTGAACGCCATGAGGCCAGGGGGGGCAGCCACTGACCACGAGAGCATCGATGCGATCCGTGACCAAATCGTTGAAAGTTCCCTGAGTTTGTAATTGTAAACGGATATGAGGGTGTTGCTGCTCAAAGTTTTCCAGTCGCTGAATCAGCCAAAGCGCCATGAAGCCCCCCGGTGCCGCCAAGGTCAGGGTCTGTCCGGGAGGAGATGCAAGTAACTGGTGACAAGCTTCTTCCAGAGTGGATAAAGCCTGGGTGGCTGCTCGTTGCAGGGTTTGTCCTGCGGGAGTCAGTTGAACGCCTGCCGCGTGGCGGGTGAAGAGAGGCTGCCCGATCCAATCCTCTAACTGCCGGATCTGATGACTGACGGCACTGTGAGTCAGACATAACTCCCGTGCCGCCAGAGAAAAGTTCAGGACCCGGGCGCAGGCCTCGAAAATTCGGACCGCATGAAGCGAAGGGAGTTTTCTCATCAAAGGGATAAAAGACGACGATCAGCGAACAGTATACAACCTTGCCAACCCATGTCGGTCTTTCGTCGCTCCATTAACTACATTTGCTGTCCCCGCAGTTGAGACAGGTCAGGCATCCATCCATTTTAATCACGGCCTGGGTGGAACATTTGGTACACAGGGAGGCGCCTTCAGGGAAGCCTGTTTCTTGGGGCTGGTTTGATGCATGGCGTTCAATAAATTCCTGCCGTTTTTCTTCCAGAAAAACTTTTTGTTGGGGATCGGGTTCGGGACGACCGAGCATACCAATTTCCATCAAGTGTTCTTTGAGAACTTCACCAATTTCAGCCACCAGACTGGGAATATATTTTCCACCTTTTTTGAAGTATCCCCCCTTGGGGTCGAAAACGCTGTGCAATTCCTCCACCAGAAATGTGATGTCTCCCCCCTTTCGGAACACGGCGGACATCACGCGGGTCAGCGCCACGATCCATTGAAAATGCTCCATATTCTTGGAATTGATAAATATTTCAAAAGGACGACGATGTTCCTGAGGCGTGCCAGAATTCATGACAATGTCATTGATGGTGATGTATAGCGCGTGATCCGTCACGGGGGTCTTGATCTTGTAGGTGTTTCCCACCAATTTTTCTGGGCGGGAGAGAGGTTCACCCAACTGGTGAATAGGCGCCAGAGGTTGGGTGGTTTCCGGAGTGGAAAAAGCGGTGGGCGGTTCTTCCGTGACAACGGTATAGCCCACGATCTTTTTGTCGATTTTGAGTGTCATGATGGGTTTTTCCTTGAGTGGTGAACATGGAGAGCAGTGAGCCACATTTCAGAACTTTCCATAGTATCCTTCCTTTAAGGCATCATAGAGGTTGGCGGCACTGTGCAATTCACCGTCATACTCGATGGTTTCATTGCCCTTGACTTCAAGGGTACTGCCATCTTCAAGGGTGAAACGGTAGGTGGTATTTTCCAAATCCTTTTCAGTGACCAGTACCCCTTGGAAGGCCTCGGGGTTGAAACGGAAGGTGGTGCATCCCTTCAATCCCTTTTCATAGGCATAAAAATAGATATCCTTGAACTCGCTATAGGGATAATCCGTGGGTATGTTGATGGTCTTGGAAATGGAACTGTCGATCCATTTCTGGGCAGCAGCCTGGATGTCCACATGAGCACGGGCTGAGATGACAGAGGAATCGACGAAATAGTCTGGCAGACGGGTATCCTCATCCTGAGCGTAGGGCATGGCCTTGGAATTGATGAGGGAGCGGTAGGCCAGCAATTCGTAAGAAAATACGTCCACCTTTTCCTTGGATTTTTTGCCTTCTCTAATGACATTACGGCTGTAATGGTGGGCAAAAGAAGGCTCGATCCCGTTGCTGGCGTTATTTCCTAGCGAGAGAGAGATGGTTCCCGTAGGGGCAATGGAGGTGTGATGGGTAAAGCGGACGCCCTGAGTAGCAATACGTTCGCGTAGTGTCTCGGGAAACTGCTGGAAGTAACGGCTATAGCGCCCCAATAAAACCTTTCCTGGCACGCTGTCCCCTACTTTCAGGCCATCCTTGGCCATTTCAGGCCGTTGTGCGAGCAGGGCAGAGGTGATGACGAAGGTTTCTTCCATGATGGGAGCCGGTCCCTTTTCTGCGGCCAGTTCCAACCCGACTTCCCAACCTTCTTCAGCCATGACTCGGGTCACTTCTTCGGTGAAGGTCAGGGATTCGGGGGATCCATAATTCATTCGCAACAAGGCGAGGGTCGAACCCAACCCCAAATAACCCATACCATGCCGACGTTTGCGAATGATTTCCTCCCGTTGTCGGGGCAGTGGCAGGCCATTGATGTCCACCACATTGTCGAGCATTCGGGTGAATATGCGCACCACTTCCCGGTATTCTGCCCAATCAAAGCGAGCCTGTTCAGTAAAGGGACAACGTACAAACTGTGTCAAATTGATGGACCCCAGCAGGCATGCGCCATAAGGAGGCAGAGGCTGTTCTCCACAGGGGTTGGTGGCGCGAATGTTTTCGCACCACCAGTTATTGTTCATTTCATTGACCCGGTCGATAAGAATGAAACCAGGTTCGGCATAATCATAGGTGGAAGACATGATGACATCCCACAGACGGCGAGCCTTGAGTGTCTTGTAGATACGGCAGGCGATCTTGCCATCCGCCCGTTCCACATATTTTTTTTCATGACTGGGCCAATCGCGCCATACGATCTCCTTATCTGAGGCAACATCAAGGGAATCGGCCTCGCTCTGGCTAATGGGGAAAGCCAAGGGCCAGTCCTGATCCTTTTTTACCGCCTCCATGAATTCACGGGTAATAAGGCAGGACAGGTTGAATTGGCGCAAACGTCCCGCCTCACGTTTGGCCTTGATAAAATCGGACACATCAGGGTGGGAGATATCGAAGGTCGCCATTTGAGCGCCTCTTCGTCCTCCTGCAGAAGACACGGTGAAACACATTTTGTCGTAGATATCCATGAAGGATAAGGGGCCAGAAGTATAGGCCCCTGCACCCGCCACGAAAGCGCCCTTGGGGCGCAAAGTGGAAAATTCGTAACCGATACCACATCCTGCCTTGAGCGTGAGGCCGGCCTCATGAACTTTTTCCAGAATGCCATTCATGCTGTCTTCCACAATGCCTGAAACAGTACAGTTGATGGTGCTGGTGGCCGGTTTATGTTCCAGTGCTCCAGCATTCGAAGTGATTCGACCGGCGGGAATGGCCCCCCGACGCAAGGCCCAAAGAAATTTGTCGTACCAGAGGGTCCGTTTGTCTTCACTCTCTTCCGTATCGGCCAAGGCGCGAGCAACGCGCTTGAAAGTATCATCGATCTGCTGATCGACCGGTTCCCCTTGTTTATTTTTGAGGCGATACTTTTTGTCCCAGATGTCCAGGGAAACGACTTGTAAAGGAACCTCTGGGTGCGACAGGGAAGGAGACTTGACAGCGCTCAGCATGGATATCCTCAGTAAAAAAAGTCAGTTTGATGTAGTGGTCTGAAAAAACAGAAAAAATAAAAAAACTTATAAAACCACAAGATGTAGTGGTTATGCTCGGAGATTACCACTATTTGTGTGGGGTGGTCAATAAAATGCTCATGGGGTGCCGCGGGCAACGGCTCGAGCAAGCAGATAAAAATAGAGGCGTCGTGGAAGCCATTGCGCGATTTTGAGCAGCGTCGTGAAGCGTCTGGGGAAGTGGGTTTCGAAGTCTCCGCGTTCCAGTCCCGCAAGAATTTCATGGGCCGCTTGGTCGGGTTGCATCAAAGCGGGCATGAAATAGTCTGCACGGGAGGTCATGTCCGTGGCCACAAAACCCGGGCAGATACGCGAAACACCGATGCCGTGCGGACGGAGTTCAAAGTATAACCCCTCGCACAGGTTATTGAGGGCGGCTTTACTGGGTGCGTAGGCCAAGGCTCTGGGTAGGCCATTGTAGCCTGCCACGCTGCTGACAAAAGCAAGGTGTCCGTATCCTTGATGGCGCAACAGAGGAAGTACCACAGCCAGCACATGATAGGGACCGAGCAGGTTGGTCTGCAGCGTATCTGCAATCAAAGGCATCTGATCAAGGGTTAGGTCTGGGGCGCAGATACCGTCATAAATCCCCGCGACGATCAGGATCAGATCGATACCCCCCCAAGCCAGGGACAAGTCATGGGCGGTTTTTTGAATGGTCTGTGGGTCACGAATATCCAGTCCGGTTAAGGTGGTGCGCGTTTTTTGCTCGGGAGTCAGGGTGTCATGCCATGCCTGCAGACCCGAAAGGTCACGGCCAGAAAGGCAGAGACGTGCGTTTCTGAGGACCAAGGCACGGGCCACTGCTGCGCCAATCCCGCGGGTGGCTCCAATGATCCAGATGCGTTGATTGAACCATTTGGTTAGCGGAGGATTCATAGGGGGGAGGAGGCGCATGAATTATTCTCTCCAGGGGTTTGCGTTCAATCAAATACGGAGACATTTGAAATCAGTTAGAATACTCGCCACCATTGTCATCAGACAGGATAATACAGTAACTATGGTAGATCATTCGACCACATTATCTCCCGAACCCATACCCATCATCGATCCTGCTGAGCCATTTCCTGGTCGCAAGTTGGTTCGTTCATGGCTGGTTCCCCTCTGCGGCAAGCGTACTGCCTTGCCCATTCTCATGATTATTTTTGATTTCGCTCTGTTTTTTGGATCGGTTTGGGCTACCCTCTGGTTTTCATCCGGCATTGCCAAAATTCTGGCAGGCATGGTTGCAGGCTTTGTGATCGGTCGCCTCTTCATTCTAGGGCATGATGCCTGCCATCAAAGTTTGACGCCCCACCGCAAGTTGAACCGGGTGTTGGGACGAATCGCGTTCCTGCCTTCTCTAACCCCTTACAGTTTGTGGGATATTGGTCACAATCTGGTACATCATGGACAAACCAACCTGAAGGGGTTTGATTTTGTCTGGGCACCCTATTCGTTGGAAGAGTATCAGGCTCTTTCCCCTGGCCGCCAATGGCTGGAACGAATTTATCGGAGTGGAATGGTGCCTGGTCTCTACTATTTCGTGGAAATGTGGTGGTTGCGCATGTACTTTCCGACGAAAACCTACATGGGCGCGCAACGTCCAGCCTTCGTTTGGGACGGTCTTTTGGTTTCAGCGTTTGGATTGGTATGGGTGGTGATTTTAGCGGTCATGGCACATGTGACACACCAAAGTCTGTGGCTTACTGAGTTCACGGGTTTTTTGATTCCTTTCGTGTTTTGGAATTTCATGATTGGGTTCGTGGTTTATGCCCATCACACGCATACCCGCGTCGCGTGGTATGACAACAAGGTCGAGTGGACGAAGGCTCAGCCCTTTGTTTCTACCACGGTGCATCTGATTTTTCGTTTCAAGGTGGGGGCATTGATGCACCATATCATGGAACATACGGCACACCATCTGGACATGGGCATTCCGTTGTATCGCCTGAAGGAAGCGCAGGATTTTCTGGAGAACCATTTGCCCGGTCGAATTGTCGTGCAACCTTTTTCATGGGCTTGGTACTTCAAGACGGCCCGTCTGTGCAAACTCTACGATTTCAAGTCACGTTGTTGGCTCGATTTTGACGGCAAGCGCACCAGTCAGCCTGTGGCAAGTTTCGGGGCATGATTCTGAATCCGATTCTTTAAGACGTAAAAAAGGCGACCCGCGGGTCGCCTTTTCACTTCTTCAGTAAACTTACTTGGCAGCCTTGGCGTCTGCAGCAGGAGCTGCAGGAGCAGCAGCCTTCTTGTCAGCTTTCTTGGCGTGGTGATGTTTCATTTTCTTGGATTCTTTCTTGGGGGCGTCTTTGGGAGCAGCAGGAGCAGCAGGAGCAGCGTCAGCAGCAAAGGCGGTAGCGGTGAATGTGGCCAGCAGGGCGGCGATGAGAGTAGAACGAATCATGGTGATTTCCTTTGTTGTCGAGAGTGATAACTTCATATAACAAAAACTACTGCCCAAAAGGGGCGGCACTATTGTAACTGGTAAAATCCGTCACATGCGCCACATACCAACAACGTCCCATCAAAAAAAAGGTTGACAGAGAATTGACTGATTGCCAAAAGGGCAGTGGAGTTGGTTGTGTGGATCGAGGTCCCAGGCAGACAAATGTTCATCAGGCTGTTGAGTGACAGGGTCGGTCTTGACCCTTTAATCAGGGGCGATATTCGACTTTGTCTGGCACATAGAAGAAAGTTCCTATGTGATTTCAGATTCGGATAATCAATTTTTCGAAATAAAACTGATTTTTTTCAACAGGTTATAATGTATCTGTGGGTGGGTTTCCAGGAATGGCCCGGCACTTCCCGAAAAAAGATTGCCCGTAGTGTTGACATGCCCTGTGGGCTCTGTATAATGGCGATCTTTCGTTGCACAAATGCAGCGAAACAGGCAAAACTGATTGCTCTTTAAAAATTTGATACCGATAGGTGTGGGTACTACAAGGGAGTAATAAATTGTAGTGCTCACGAAGAAATAACCGTTAGGTTACTTTGAGTGGGGTGATGGTGCAGAGATGTGCTGTTACAAAAGAGGATTTGAACTGAAGAGTTTGATCCTGGCTCAGATTGAACGCTGGCGGCATGCTTTACACATGCAAGTCGAACGGCAGCACGGGGGCAACCCTGGTGGCGAGTGGCGAACGGGTGAGTAATGCATCGGAACGTATCCTTGAGTGGGGGATAACGCAGCGAAAGTTGTGCTAATACCGCATAAGCTCTGAGGAGGAAAGCGGGGGACCGAAAGGCCTCGCGCTGAAGGAGCGGCCGATGTCCGATTAGCTAGTTGGTGAGGTAAAGGCTTACCAAGGCGACGATCGGTAGCTGGTCTGAGAGGATGATCAGCCACACTGGGACTGAGACACGGCCCAGACTCCTACGGGAGGCAGCAGTGGGGAATTTTGGACAATGGGGGAAACCCTGATCCAGCCATGCCGCGTGAGTGAAGAAGGCCTTCGGGTTGTAAAGCTCTTTCGTGAGGGAAGAAAAGGTTCAGGCGAATAACCTGGATTGATGACGGTACCTCAAGAAGAAGCACCGGCTAACTACGTGCCAGCAGCCGCGGTAATACGTAGGGTGCGAGCGTTAATCGGAATTACTGGGCGTAAAGCGTGCGCAGGTGGTTTGTTAAGTCAGATGTGAAAGCCCCGAGCTTAACTTGGGAACTGCGTTTGAAACTGGCAAGCTAGAGTCTGTCAGAGGGGGGTAGAATTCCACGTGTAGCAGTGAAATGCGTAGAGATGTGGAGGAATACCAATGGCGAAGGCAGCCCCCTGGGATAAGACTGACGCTCATGCACGAAAGCGTGGGGAGCAAACAGGATTAGATACCCTGGTAGTCCACGCCCTAAACGATGTCAACTGGTTGTTGGGCAACTTGATTGTTCAGTAACGAAGCTAACGCGAGAAGTTGACCGCCTGGGGAGTACGGTCGCAAGATTAAAACTCAAAGGAATTGACGGGGACCCGCACAAGCGGTGGATGATGTGGATTAATTCGATGCAACGCGAAAAACCTTACCTACCCTTGACATGTACGGAAGTCTGCTGAGAGGTGGATGTGCCTGAAAGGGAACCGTAACACAGGTGCTGCATGGCTGTCGTCAGCTCGTGTCGTGAGATGTTGGGTTAAGTCCCGCAACGAGCGCAACCCTTGCTATTAATTGCCATCATTAAGTTGGGCACTTTAATAGGACTGCTGGTGATAAACCGGAGGAAGGTGGGGATGACGTCAAGTCCTCATGGCCCTTATGGGTAGGGCTTCACACGTCATACAATGGCCGGTACAGAGGGATGCCAACCCGCGAGGGGGAGCCAATCTCAGAAAGCCGGTCGTAGTCCGGATTGTTCTCTGCAACTCGAGAGCATGAAGTCGGAATCGCTAGTAATCGCGGATCAGCATGTCGCGGTGAATACGTTCCCGGGTCTTGTACACACCGCCCGTCACACCATGGGAGTGGGTGATACCAGAAGTAGGCAGTCTAACCGCAAGGGGGGCGCTTACCACGGTATGATTCATGACTGGGGTGAAGTCGTAACAAGGTAGCCGTAGGGGAACCTGCGGCTGGATCACCTCCTTTAAGATCCCTTAGTTAGTACCCACACCTATCGGTGTCATGTGCGAGCCCGTTACGGGGGTGTAGCTCAGCTGGGAGAGCACCTGCTTTGCAAGCAGGGGGTCATCGGTTCGATCCCGTTCACCTCCACCACAGACTGTTGTCTCACTGTGGGGCCAAGAGAATAAAATCAAGTTAATCAATTTGATTTTGGTCTTTTGACCAACCTGTTGTATCGGTATGCTCTTTAACAAACTGGATGAAGTAAAGGATTTGACTGCTACGAAGGGAAGAGGGCTGGTCGCGAGACTGGTTTAATTTCAAGAAAACGTAGTGGTCAGATACTGGGTTAGATTGTATTGACACCTTCTTTGAGAGAGGGAGGTGAGATAAACACGAGCTTATAGCATTTGGTACTTTACGAGGTAGGGATGTGAGGTGCTTGAGGTTATAGGATCAAGTGAATAAGTGCATGTGGTGGATGCCTTGGCGATTACAGGCGATGAAGGACGTGGTAGCCTGCGAAAAGTTTCGGGGAGCTGGCAAACGAGCTTTGATCCGAAAATGTCCGAATGGGGAAACCCACCCGCGAGGGTACCCATACCTGAATACATAGGGTATGAGGAGCGAACCTGCCGAACTGAAACATCTAAGTAGGCAGAGGAAAAGAAATCAACCGAGATTCCCGTAGTAGTGGCGAGCGAACTGGGAAGAGCCTGCAACAGATAGCCATTGATTTAGCGGAAAGGCCTGGAAAGGTCTGCCATAGAGGGTGAGAGCCCCGTACGCGAAAGGTGAGTGGTGAGACTGAGGTTGCGATAAGTAGGGCGGGACACGTGAAATCCTGTTTGAAGATGGGGGGACCATCCTCCAAGGCTAAATACTCGTAATCGACCGATAGTGAACTAGTACCGTGAGGGAAAGGCGAAAAGAACCCCGGGAGGGGAGTGAAATAGATCCTGAAACCACATGCATACAAACAGTAGGAGCCCCAGATTTAATGATCTTCGGGTCTTTGGGCGAGCGAAGTGAGCCAAAAGACTATTAGAAGATGAAATACTGATGATCTTCATGGATTTAATGATCTTCGGGTCTTTGGGCGAACGAAGTGAGCCAAAAGACTATTAGAAGATGAAATATTGATGATCTTCAGGGGTTTTTGGTCTTTAAAAGGCTAGAGGATCTGGATTGATTTTGAGGGTCATTAGATCTGGGGTGACTGCGTACCTTTTGTATAATGGGTCAGCGACTTACATTCCGTGGCGAGCTTAACCGAATAGGGGAGGCGAAGCGAAAGCGAGTCTGAACAGGGCGTTCAGTCGCGGGGTGTAGACCCGAAACCAGATGAGCTATTCATGGCCAGGTTGAAGGTAGGGTAACACCTGCTGGAGGACCGAACCCACTAGTGTTGAAAAACTAGGGGATGAGCTGTGGATAGGGGTGAAAGGCTTAACAAATCTGGAAATAGCTGGTTCTCTCCGAAAACTATTTAGGTAGTGCCTCACGTATCACTTCTGGGGGTAGAGCACTGTTTTGGCTAGGGGGTCGTTTAGATCTACCAACCCAAGGCAAACTCCGAATACCGGAAAGTGCGAGCGTGGGAGACAGACATCGGGTGCTAACGTCCGGTGTCGAAAGGGAAACAACCCAGACCCTCAGCTAAGGTCCCCAAGACATGGTTAAGTGGAAAACGAGGTGGGAAGGCGAAGACAGTCAGGAAGTTGGCTTAGAAGCAGCCATCCTTTAAAGAAAGCGTAATAGCTCACTGATCGAGTCGTTCTGCGCGGAAGATGTAACGGGGCTCAAACCATGCACCGAAGCTAGGGATATCCGAAAGGATATGGTAGGAGAGCGTTCTGTAGGCCGTTGAAGGTGAGGTGTGAACCTTGCTGGAGGTATCAGAAGTGCGAATGCTGACATGAGTAGCGATAAAGCGGGTGAAAGGCCCGCTCGCCGAAAGCCCAAGGTTTCCTGCGCAACGTTCATCGACGCAGGGTGAGTCGGCCCCTAAGGCGAGGCTGAGAAGCGTAGCTGATGGGAAATCGGTGAATATTCCGATACCTTGATTCAATGCGAAGGGGGGACGGAGAAGGTTAGGCTAGCCGGGTGTTGGAAGTCCCGGTTTAAGCGTGTAGGCAGATGCTCTAGGCAAATCCGGAGTGTCAATGCTGAGGCGTGATGACGAGGACCTACGGGTCTGAAGTAGTTGATACCCTGCTTCCAAGAAAAGCCTCTAAGCGATAGTTGAATCGAGACCGTACCGCAAACCGACACAGGTGGGCAGGATGAGAATTCTAAGGCGCTTGAGAGAACTCGGGTGAAGGAACTCGGCAAATTAGCACCGTAACTTCGGGAGAAGGTGCGCCCCAATAATGTGAAGGTCTTTACGACCGGAGCAAAAAGGGGTTGCAGTGAAATGGTGGCTGCGACTGTTTAATAAAAAACACAGCACTCTGCAAACACGAAAGTGGACATATAGGGTGTGACGCCTGCCCGGTGCCGGAAGGTTAAGTGATGGGGTGCAAAGGCTCTTGATCGAAGCCCCGGTAAACGGCGGCCGTAACTATAACGGTCCTAAGGTAGCGAAATTCCTTGTCGGGTAAGTTCCGACCCGCACGAATGGCGTAACGATGGCCACACTGTCTCCACCCGAGACTCAGCGAAGTTGAAGTGTTTGTGAAGATGCAATCTACCCGCTGCTAGACGGAAAGACCCCATGCACCTTTACTGTAGCTTTACATTGGACTTTGATGGGATTTGTGTAGGATAGGTGGGAGGCTGTGAGGGTATGCCGCCAGGTGTACCGGAGCCAACCTTGAAATACCACCCTGATGTCATTGAGGTTCTAACCTAGGTCCATGATCTGGATCGGGGACCGTGTATGGTAGGCAGTTTGACTGGGGCGGTCTCCTCCCAAAGAGTAACGGAGGAGTGCGAAGGTATCCTAGGTACGGTCGGACATCGTACTGATAGTGCAATGGCATAAGGATGCTTAACTGCGAGACTGACAAGTCGAGCAGATGCGAAAGCAGGTCATAGTGATCCGGTGGTTCTGAATGGAAGGGCCATCGCTCAACGGATAAAAGGTACGCTGGGGATAACAGGCTGATTCCTCCCAAGAGTTCATATCGACGGGGGAGTTTGGCACCTCGATGTCGGCTCATCACATCCTGGGGCTGTAGCCGGTCCCAAGGGTATGGCTGTTCGCCATTTAAAGTGGTACGTGAGCTGGGTTTAAAACGTCGTGAGACAGTTTGGTCCCTATCTGCAGTGGGCGTTGGAAGTTTGAGGGGGGCTGCTCCTAGTACGAGAGGACCGGAGTGGACGAACCTCTGGTGTACCGGTTATGACGCCAGTCGTATTGCCGGGTAGCTATGTTCGGAAGAGATAACCGCTGAAAGCATCTAAGCGGGAAACTTGCCTCAAGATAAGACTTCCCTGAGGGCTTGACCCTCCTAAAGGTTCGTTCGAGACCAGGACGTTGATAGGTCGGGTGTGGAAGCGCAGTAATGCGTTAAGCTAACCGATACTAATTGACCGTGAGGCTTGATCCTATAATCGCAGGCATCTGCGAGTTCGTGAAAACAATCAATCCAGTAACTTTACTTCAATCCAGTTTGTGCGTGCCGACGCGTTTTTTGTTTGGCGGCCATAGCGTCTTGGACCCACCCCTTCCCATCCCGAACAGGGACGTGAAACGAGACAGCGCCGATGATAGTGTGGATTACCCATGCGAAAGTAGGTCACCGCCAGACACCCTACCCGTTCCTTCTGCTTCACAGAAGAAACACCAAAAAAAGCACAGTCCCCACGGACCGTGCTTTTTTTTTGGCCCGTATCTCTGTATTATTTGTTGTATTGCAGGAACTTTTGGCATTTGGTCATGCAGGGTCAATTCTTGCTATCATTCTCCTCTAAGTTTTGCATGGGAGACTCCACTGGCTTCGTTTCAAGAAATATCCAAATTTCTCGCAAGTGCAGAACGGCGCGCCTTTAAACAGGCGGTCTATGCAGTACAGGATGATTCTGCAGCCCTGGATGTAGTTCAGGACGCCATGCTCAAGTTGACTGAGAGTTATTCAGATCGACCGGTGGAAGAACTACCCCCGTTGTTTCAGCGTATTCTCCAAAATACGATTCGAGACCATTATCGGCGTTTCAAGGTTCGTTCCGCCTGGACACCATTGGCCGGTTCTTTCCAGCGAGGGGTGGAGGAGGGAGATGAAGACTTTGATATTCTCGATTCAGTGGAGGATTCAGGAGAAGGCAGACACTTTTCTTTGGTTCCGGATTTGCAATTAAATCAAAAACAAACACTTGTTTTGATTGAGATTGCTTTACAAAACCTTCCCCCGCGTCAACGAGAAGCCTTTCTGTTGCGTTACTGGGAAGAGAGAGATGTTGCCGAAACCGCGCAAATCATGGGGTGTTCTGAGGGGAGCGTCAAAGCCCACTGTTCCCGTGCCGTTCATGCATTGGCACGGGTCTTGGCTAGTCAGGGATTAAATGACCATGGATGAAAAAACTTTTGCAAAATTGCTTTGTCAGCAACTGGATCGGGGGCTCAATGATCTTGATCCCTTGGTGTTGGCACGTTTGCGTACCCAACGCCAGAAAGTGCTTGCGCAAATGTGTATTTCCACGGGGAGGACGGGGTGGTCGTTGAATGGAACACATTTGGCCGTGGGCGACTATGCGGGGCGATGGTCTCTGATGTCCGTTCTGCTGGTTTTTTCCCTGGTATTCTGTGGTTTTTGGTGGCAGGCCAAACATCAGGAGTCAGAAGAGGAGGCGGGATTGCTCGAAGCCAGAATTCTGGCAGCAGAAATACCCCCTCAGGATTTAGCCCAAAAGGATTTTACTGAATGGCTTCAGGAAAAGCGCTGATTGCGGTTTGTCTGCTGCTTTTATGGAGCACCGCAGGCGCACAGGAAATGGTATCGTCACCTGAGTGGTCCTCATTGACTCCCGAGCAGAAGACTATTTTAGCACCAGCTGCCCGGGACTGGGATCACCTTTCTTCCTTACAGCGCAAGAGGCTGTTGAGTGCGGCTCAACATTACCCAAAACTGTCTCCGACGGAACAAGCGCGTTTTGAGAAAAACATCCCGATCTGGACGCATTTATCAAAAGCAACTCGCGATCAGGCACGTCACAACTATAAAGTATTTCATGCACTCCCCCCGGAAAAACGTGCCGCCATCAAATCCCGTTGGCGTGCTCATCATTCCCCTGTAACCGCCAGTGGGGTACCTATTTTGACGCAAACCGTACCTGTTTCCAGTTCTCAGCCAACTCCTGCCGTGGTAACCGGTTCTGTTCCTTCCTCGGGAGCCTTGCCGGGGGCACCTGTCCCTGCGGGCAAGACTCCTTGACTCCCGGCCCATGGATACGTTTGCCGTTGCGACCTCGTCTGATCTGTTGGGTCTATGAGGCCCTGTTGGTAGCGGGCGTACTCATTGCGGCGGCTTTGCCTTTCGTTCGATTGACCCATTATGCGCTGCATCCCGAGTTGCGCGAGTGGTATCGTCTCTATTTGTTTGGCGTGGTGGGGCTCTACTTTTCCTGGTTCTGGCACCGTTCAGGACAAACCATTCCGATGCGCACCTGGCATCTTCAATTGCTGGATTCCACAGGGCACCCCCCCTCCTGGGGACGGGCCTTTCTGCGTTATGTTCTGGCGATTCCCGGATATTTAACGGGAATCAGCCTGCTCTGGGTCCTGGTGGACAAGGAGGGGCAATTTCTTCATGATCGTTTGCTGGGTTTGACCATGCGCCAATATTAGGCGCGTTTCTCTCCCCACCAGCCGAGAAATAGTGCCAGTCCCAGAAAAACCAGGCTGGGTGCCGTGGTACTGTAAATGGGGCCCCAACCGTTGAGTTGTCCCAGATAGGAAAAAAAACGGTTACTCAGATAAAAGCCCAGACCCAGACCAATTCCAATCATGATACGCACGCCCACGGCCCCTGCGCGGGGGCGTTGCAGCCCAAAGGGAAGGGCCAGCAACATCATGACGAGACTGGAAAAAGGGTAGAACACTTTGCCCCATAGGGCGACTTCGAAACGTAAGGTTTGTTGATGGTTGTCACGCAAATGCTGAATATAGGTGTGAAGATTCCACAGAGCCATTTGTTCCGGTTCCACCAGCAAGGTGGACATCACCTGGGGAGATAAAACGGAATTCCAGCGCACATGGTCTTCATGCACCACCGAAACTCCTTTAGGGGTAAAGAGGGTCCTTTCCACCTGTTTCATTTCCCACTCGTGATCCTGCAGGTAGAGGGCGTTGTGTGCAGTACTGATGCGCTGTAGACGGCGATTATTGTCAAATTCGTAGATGCGCAGGTCTTCCAGGGAATTGTCCGGCATCATTTCGCGAATATTGATGAAACTTCCCTTGTCCTTGATCCAGATACCCGAGCGGAACTGGGTAGCAACCAGGTTGTTGAGGGCCTTCAAACGCCATTGTTGTGCGGCTTCCTCCGTAAAAGGCATGATCAGTTCCCCCAGAATGAAAGCCACCAGCACAAATCCGGCACCGATTCGAAGCAGGGACTGCGCCAGTCGCTGGCGGGACATGCCTGAACTGCGCATGACCGTGATTTCAGAATGCTGAGCAAGATTGGTCAGGGCATACAGTGTACCAATCAGGGTGGCAATGGGGAATAATTCATAGGCATGGCCCGGCAGGGCCAAGGCAACGAAGACGCCGATTTGCCACAGAGCATAACCTCCTTTACCGATGTCGTTCAGTTCGTGGATGAGATCAAAGAAGGAAAACAGGAAGAGCAAGGCAGTGAACACCAGTCCGGTGCCAGATAGAATTTCACGGGCCAGATAGCGGTCGATCAGTAGCCCGCGCCAGCGTTTCACAAGGTTTCCCGCAACTGATCCAGGATCGTTGGGTTTTCCAGCGTAGAAATATCCTGTGTCATGGGTTCACCACAGGCCAAGGAGCGGAGTAAACGGCGCATGATTTTGCCGGATCGGGTTTTGGGCAGGTTATCTCCAAAACGGATATCACGGGGCCTGGCAATGGGGCCGATTTCCCGGGTTACCCATTGGCGCAACGTTGAAGCCAATTGTTGGGCTTCTGCTCCGGCAGGGCGTTGCTGTTTCAGGACCACAAAAGCCACAATGGCTTCTCCTGTGATGTCATCGGGTTTCCCCACCACGGCTGCCTCTGCCACCATAGGGTGGGTCGCCAGAGCGGATTCCACTTCCATGGTGCCCAGGCGGTGTCCCGATACATTGAGGACGTCGTCGATGCGTCCAGTGATGGTGAAATAACCCGTCGTAGGATCCTTGACTGCCCCATCTCCCGCCAAATAATACCCCTTCAATTCGGAAGGAAAGTAGGTTTTCTGGAAACGTTCCGGATTGCCCCACAGATTTCGCAGCATGGCGGGCCAGGGGCGGCGGATGACCAGCGAACCGCCATGTCCAGGAGGAACTTCCTGTCCTGTTTCATCCACCACCGCCGCATCGATGCCGGGCAAGGGTAGGGTGCAGGAGCCCGGGACGAGCGTGGTGGCTCCGGGCAAGGGGGCGATGACATGGCCCCCGGTTTCTGTTTGCCAGAAGGTATCGGCAATCGGACAACGACTGTTTCCTACCTGTTGGTAGTACCACATCCAGGCTTCCGGATTGATAGGTTCTCCCACCGTACCCAGAAGACGCAGACTGGACAAATCAAAACGTTGGGGGTGAATTTCGGGATCCAGATTGCTGGCCTTGATCAAGGAACGAATGGCGGTGGGGGCGGTATAAAACACGGATACCCGATGGCGTGAAATCATCGACCAGAATCGTCCAGCATGGGGCCAGGACGGAATCCCCTCGTAAATGACCTGGGTGGCTCCTACGGCCAGAGGACCGTAATTGACGTAAGTATGGCCGGTAATCCAGCCGATATCGGCGGTACACCAGTAGACGTCTTCAGGGTGGTGATCAAAGACCCAGGTCATGGTCAGGATGGACCATAACAGGTATCCGGCGGTGGCGTGCTGTACGCCCTTGGGTTTGCCTGTGGATCCCGAGGTGTAGAGTATGAACAGGGGATGTTCTGCTTCTACCCAAGTCGGAATACAGAGCGGTGATTGGGATTCTTCCAGTGGTTTCATCCATAGATCCCGCGCGGAGTCCCAGGGAATATTTTCTCCAGTTCGTGCGTAGACGATGACTTTTTCCACCATTCCAGCACCCATGCTCAGGGCTTCATCCACAATGGCCTTGAGTTGGATAATTTTGCCCCCACGTTTCTGGCCATCGGCGGTGATGATGAGGCGTGCGCCTGTGTCCAGTATGCGTTCCTGCAAGGATTTGGCTGAAAAACCACCAAAAACCACGGAATGAATGGCCCCGATCCGGGCGCAAGCCTGCATGGCGACGATGCCTTCGATGGACATGGCGATGTAGATGATGACTCGATCTCCCTTGCCGATGCCGAGAGACTTGAGGGCATTGGCAAAGCGACAGACGCGCTCATGAAGAGCATGATAGGTGAGAGTGGTAACCGTCCCATCGTCAGACTCAAAGATCAGGGCGGTTTTTTCACCCATTCCGCGTTCGATGGGGACATCCAGACAGAGATGGGAAGCATTCAGTGTCCCTTCTTCAAACCAGCGGTAGAAGGGGGGATTCCGGTCATTCAGAACGGTCTGAAAGGGCGTTTTCCAGACCAGATAGGTGCGCGCCAGACGTCCCCAGAATTCCTCCGGATCCCGTTCTGCTTCCCTGACCAAGGCCAGGTAGGCGGCATGACCTGAAACATTGGCCTGGGCAACCCAAGTGGCATCCGGTGCAAAATGGCGATGTTCACGGTGCAACACTTCAGTCGACATGATTTTTCCCTTTGAGAGTCTGAAGATCGGGCCGTGGGCATGGGGGAAATTCCCTCAGACCCCACTTTGGGGCACGAAGCGTTATTATAGCCACAGTCGCAGAGAAGAATTTTCTGCATGGGTGCTATTTTACAGGGAGAGAACCGGTGGTCAGCATAGAACAAAAAGATCTGGTCCAGAGTATTGCAGATGCGCTGCAGTACATTTCCTATTATCACCCTGTGGATTATGTTCAGGCCCTGGGGGTCGCCTGGGAACAGGAGCAATCTCCTGCGGCCCGTGATGCCATGGCCCAGATTCTGACTAATTCGCGCCTGTGTGCCGAGGGCCATCGTCCCATCTGCCAGGACACGGGCATTGTGAATGTCTTTCTCAAAGTGGGGCTGAAGGTACGCCTGAACTTGACGGGTTCATTGGAGGATGCTGTGAATGAAGGCGTACGGCAAGCCTATCTGAATCCTGACAATCCCTTGCGTGCCTCCATCGTGAGTGATCCCGCCGGAAAACGACAGAACACCAGGGATAACACTCCTGCGGTGATCCAGGTATCACTGGTTCCGGGAGAGAGAGTGGAAGTCATCCTGGCGGCCAAAGGAGGAGGTTCGGAAAACAAAGCCAAACTGGTGATGCTCAACCCTTCGGATTCCTTGGTGGATTGGGTTTTGACCACTGTCCCCACTCTGGGCGCTGGCTGGTGCCCTCCCGGGTTGCTGGGGATCGGCATTGGAGGAACGGCAGAGAAGGCCATGCTCCTGGCCAAGGAATCTTTGATGGATCCCATAGATATGAGCCTGCTTAAGGCACGGGGCCCCTCCAATACGGTGGAGGCTCTTCGCATCGAACTGTATGATAAGGTCAATGCCTTGGGCATCGGCGCCCAGGGGTTGGGCGGAATGACCACGGTACTGGATGTCAAAATACTTGACTATCCCACCCATGCGGCATCACTGCCGGTGGCCCTGATTCCCAATTGTGCTGCCACGCGCCATATTCATTTCACCCTGGATGGCTCTGGCCCGGTTTCCCTGACCCCACCCCGACTCGAAGATTGGCCCGCAGTGACTTGGCGGGCTGCTCCAACGGCTCGTCGGGTGAATCTGGATACCCTGCGGAAGGAAGATCTGGCGGACTGGAAACCCGGCGACACGCTTCTCTTGAGCGGTAAATTGCTGACTGGGCGCGATGCGGCCCATTTGCGTATCCAGCAGTTGCTGGCCCGGGGGGAACCCTTACCGGAAGGACTGGATTTTACCCATCGCTTCATTTATTACGTGGGTCCCGTGGATCCGGTGAGGGGAGAGGTGGTGGGCCCCGCAGGCCCCACCACTGCCACCCGCATGGACAAGTTTACGGAGTTTATGTTGGAAAGAACAGGGCTGATGGGGATGATCGGCAAGGCCGAGCGCGGTCCCCAGGGAATCGAGGCCATCCGAAAACATCGCTCGGTTTCCCTGATTGCTGTAGGGGGGGCGGCTTACCTGGTTGCCAAAGCGATTCGTGCCGCACGGGTGGTGGCCTTCGCTGATTTGGGCATGGAGGCAGTCTATGAATTCGAGGTGGAGGATATGCCCGTTACGGTGGCAGTGGACTGTGCGGGCAATTCAATTCACCAAAGTGGTCCTGCCGAGTGGCGGATCCGGTTGTCCGACATCGCGCATCATAAAAACTGAGGCTCTATTTCCGCTTTGAGTGCGTTATGGGAAAGTGATCCCTGTTTCGATGGTGCGGCAGAATGGTGGTGACAGGACGGATCAGGAGGAAGGCGGGATCAGCGTGGCCAGAGTATTCAGAACCTGGGTGACCTGCCGGGCGCGCTCCGATGCCCCCGGTGCCCGATACAGCACACGTAGGCGATCGTTGCCTGCCAAACGGTAGTGGGGTTGATGTTGCAGCAGGTGAATGAAGTCCAGGGGGTCGAAGGGAGGCTGGGCGGAAAATTGAATCAGCGCGCCTTCATCATGGGCATCGATTTTGCGGATGCCCAGAGGCCGGCCCAAAATGCGCAAGCGGTGACTTTCAATCAGCGTGTGGGTTTCCTCCGGCAGCAAACCGAAGCGATCGATGAGTTCTTCCTGCAGATCGGTTAAGGTGTCGACGGTGTCACAGTTGGCCAGGCGTTTGTATAGAACCAGACGCTCGTGAATGTCCCCGCAGTAGGCGGCAGGAAGCAAGGCTGGAGCGTGCAGGTTGATTTCCAGGGCAATGTCGAGAGGCCGTTCCGGATCCCAGGTTTTACCTTGTTGGAGGGCTTTCACCGCTTGGGTCAGCATCTGGGTGTACAAGTTGAATCCAATTCCCTGGATGTCTCCACTTTGAGAGTCCCCCAAGACTTCACCGGCGCCCCGGATCTCCAGATCCTGTAGTGCCAGGTAGAATCCGGCTCCCAATTCCTCCATCTGCTGAATGGCTTCCAGTCTTTTTTTGGCGGTGGAAGTCAGGGCGTCCTCCGGAGGAGTGAGCAGGTAAGCATAGGCTTGATGGTGAGAACGGCCCACCCGACCCCGTAATTGATGCAACTGGGCCAGACCGAAGCGATCAGCGCGATGGATCAGAATGGTATTGGCGTTAGGGACATCGATGCCTGTTTCGATGATGGTGGAACAGAGCAAGAGGTTAACTCGTTGCTGGTAGAAATCGCGCATGACCTGTTCCAGTTCCCGTTCACGCATCTGACCATGGGCCATGGCGATGCGTGCCTCCGGAAGTAGTGCACTCAGGCGCTGATGCTCGTTTTCCATGGTCTCTACTTCGTTGTAGAGAAAATACAGTTGTCCTCCTCGTTTCAGTTCACGCAAGACTGCTTCACGGATCAGACCATCTGATTGAGGATGCACGAAGGTTTTGATGGCCAGACGTTTTTGCGGGGCAGTGGCGATGACCGAGAAATCCCGCAATCCCTCCAGCGCCAGAGAGAGAGTGCGAGGAATGGGGGTGGCCGTAAGGGTGAGAACATCCACTTCGGCGCGCAGGGCCTTGAGGCGTTCCTTCTGACGTACCCCGAAACGGTGTTCCTCATCAATGATGACCAGTCCAAGGCGCGCAAAGCGAACGTTTTCTCCGATCAGTTTATGGGTGCCGATGACCAGATCGATTTTGCCTTCTTCCAGGGCCAGCAAGGTCGCGGTGACTTCCTTGGCGGAGCGGAAACGGGATAACTCGGAAATCCGTACCGGCCAATCGGCAAAACGATCAGAAAAGTTCTGGTAATGCTGTTCAGCCAGCAAGGTAGTGGGGACCAACAGGGCAACCTGGCGTCCAGCATGGATTGCCTGGAAGGCTGCGCGCATCGCCACTTCGGTCTTGCCAAAACCCACATCGCCACAGATCAGCCGATCCATGGGTTTGGCGGCGGCCAGGTCGGCGCGTACGGCTGCGATGGCAGCGGATTGGTCGGGGGTTTCTTCGAAGGGGAAACCGGCAGCAAAGGCGGCGTATGCCTGATCATCCAGAGGGCAGGCCCAACCGGTGCGGGTAGCACGCCGTGCATAGAGATCAAGCAGTTCGGTTGCGGTATCGCGAGCCTGACGAGCAGCTTGACGTTTGGCTTTTTCCCATTGTCCACTGCCTAATCGATGCAGCGGTGCCGCTTCGGGCGGTCCGCCCGAATACCGGCTGATCAGATGTAACTGAGCCACGGGGACATACAGGACATCCTCACCGGCATAGGATAATTGCATGAATTCCGCCGACCCTTCTCCTAGGTCCAGATTCACCAGTCCCTGGAAGCGCCCAATACCATGGTCCTGGTGGACCACCGGGTCTCCCACGTGAACTTCCGTCAGGTCACGCAGAAGATTGTCGCTATTGGTCCTTTGCCGTTCCCGTCGGCGGGTTTGGCGAACTTGACTTTGGAACAGTTCGTTTTCAGTGATGAGCGCCAGTTGGCCCAGGGAAAAACCTTCCAGAAGCGGACCTACGCTCAGCATGAGCGGTGCTGAGGCATTCTGGAACTCGGCCCAATCTCTGGCATTTTCGGGGATCAGGCCCTGCTCCTGCAATAACTGGCGCAATGTTTCGCGCCGCCCCAGACTATCCGCCAGGATCAGGATACGTCCGTCAAATGAAGACCGGAAATTCTCCAGTTTCTCCAGAGGATGGGGGGATCGACGCAGTACCTCGAGTGGGGGAAGGGCTTGCAGGGAATCTGGTCCTGATTCCTGTTTTCTTGAGAAGGGCTTCATCCTCAGAAAGAATTCTTCTTCTTTCAAAAACAGCGCCGTGGGATCGAGTACCGGATAAGCGCGATCTCCTTTGACCAGTTCCCAACGACTGCGAATGGATCCCCAATAGGTGCGGATCCCTGCCGTCAGGTCGGTGAGGGGGCACAAAACGGAGGAAGAAGGCAGATAATCAAACAGGGTTGCGCATTGGTCAAAAAAGAGGGGCAGGTAATATTCGATTCCGCCGGGTACCAGTCCATTGCCAACGTCGCGGTAAAGGGTACATCGTGAGGGATCGCCTTCGAAGTGTTCACGGAAACTGGAGCGGAAGTGTGACCGCGCGGCTTCATCCAGTGGAAATTCGCGGGCGGGTAGCAAGCGAATCTCGGGAACCGGATAAAGTGAACGTTGACTGTCTACATCGAAGGTGCGCAGGGTTTCCAGCGTGGTGTCGAAGAGGTCGAGACGATAGGGCAGTACGCTCCCCATGGGAAACAGATCGATTACTCCGCCGCGTAAACAGAATTCCCCGGGATTGAGTACCTGCTGAACGGCGCTGTACCCTGCCTTGACCATCTGTTGGCGCAGGGCTTCGGCATCAAGGGTTTGTCCCTGTTTCAGGACAAAGGTATGCCCGGCCAGATGACTGACGGGCGGCAGACGCTGGAGCGCGGTGCTGATGGGGACCAACACGACATCACACTGGCTCTGGGAAATTTGCCAAAGTGTGGCCAGGCGTTCCGAGACCAGATCCTGATGAGGGGAAAACCGGTCATAGGGAAGGGTTTCCCAATCGGGCAGACAGGAAAGGCGCAGGGTGGTATCGAACCAGGCCATTTCTTCGCGCAGGCGTTGGGCTTGGGCCGTGCTTTCGGTCAGAATGACCAGAGGGCCTGGGGCGTGGGCGTTCTGTGACAATCGCCAGGCAGCGCCCAGCAAAGGGGGAAGTGACATGTGGAACCGAATCAGTGACGGAGATACATGCCTCAGGCTGCCGTACGGGTGGTGAAACTTTCTCCGCATCCGCAACTATCTGTGACATTGGGATTGTTGAATTTGAATGAGGCATTGAGTCCGGTACGCTGGTAGTCGATGACGGTTCCATTCAAAAAGGGAAGGTGATCCTGATGCACGACGACGAGGGTTCCACCGGTTTCGAAAGTGACTTCGCCTTCACGCAGGTCATCGGCATAGTCCACCACATAAGCCAGTCCGGAACAGCCGGAAGTTTTTGTGCCAAAACGCAGTCCAATCCCCTTGCCACGTTTGGCCAGGGATTGGTGGATTTGTTGTGCAGCAGATTCGGTCAGGGTAATGGTCATGGGAGTTCTCCTTTACACGTCTTTCTTGAGGCTCTGGATCTGGCGAGAAAGTTCCGCCACTTGCTGACGCAACTGCTCATTGAAATGGACCAATTCCTGCACCGTTACGGCAAGAGGATCTTTTTCGTCGCGCGAAGAACCGTAGGCGCTGAACTGTGGATCGGCCTTGACAGGTTGGTGCTGGTCGTCTTCCAGCAGGCGTCCGGGAATTCCGATGACGGTGGCACGGGGCGGGACCGGTTTGACCACCACGGCATTGGAGCCTACCTTGCAGCCTTCTCCCAAGAGGATGGGGCCAATCACCTTGGCGCCAGCGCCGACGATGACTCCGGGGGCCAGCGTGGGATGGCGTTTGCCCTTGTTCCAGGAGGTTCCTCCCAGAGTGACTCCTTGGTAAAGGGTGCAATCATCACCGATTTCTGCGGTTTCTCCGATGACCACCCCCATGCCGTGGTCGATGAAGACGCGTCGTCCCAACTTTGCTCCCGGATGAATTTCAATACCGGTTAAAAAACGGGAAAATTGAGAGACTGCCCGTCCCAACCATTTGGCATTACGTTGCCATAGCCCATGGGCTAACCAATGCAGCAGGATGGCATGAAAACCGGGGTAGAGCGTGATGATTTCCCAACGGCTACGGACCGCTGGATCGCGGTCGAAGACACAGTCAATTTGTTCGCGGATGCGGGCCAGCATGGGAAACTTATCCTCAAGGTAAGGGAGAACTGCCATTATCGGCAGGATACAGGGTTCTCAGGATACCACGCAGGATGCTGACTTCTTCACGTTCCACCCTTGCCCGAGAAAACAGGCGGCGCAGACGGGTCATCAAACGCCCTGGGTGTTGGGGGTCGAGGTATCCGCCGCCTGTCAGCACACGTTCTAGGTGAGCGTAGAAATGTTCCATTTCGTCATGGGTGGCGGGCGGGTATTCCCGCGCCTGAAGTCTGTGTTCCTGGTGCAAGGCATGGCGTAGTTCATAGGCCACCAATTGTACGGCAGAGCCTAGATTGAGCGAGCCAAAGGTAGCGTCGGTGGGAATATGGGCGAGTAATTGGCACAGGTCCAGTTCGGCATTGGACAAGCCGGACATTTCCGTCCCAAAAACCAGCGCCACTTCTCCTTCCCCGAGTACTTCCTGGGGCAAGGAGGGGGCCAGTTCGCGCAGTGACAGCATGGGGTGAGACAAGTCGCGCCGTCGGGCGGTTAATCCCACGCTCAAGGTGATTCCCTGCAGGGCTTCGTCCAGACTGGTGCACACCACGGCCCGTTCCAGCAGGTCGTCGGCTCCGGCAGCCCGTGCATTGGCTTTGGGATCCGGGAAGTGGCGGGGATTGACGAGAACCAGGCGGTTAAACCCCATGGTTTTTAGGGCGCGGGCAGCCGCTCCGATATTGCCGGGGTGGGTTGGGGTACAGAGGACGAAGCGAAAACGCTCAAACATGGGACTCAAGCGTTTTGCAGGAGGGGCAGGAGTTGGCCGAATATCTTGGGAGATCCGGCGACCACATTTCCGGTCTCCAGAAACCGGCCCTCTCCGTCCAGATCGGAGACCAGTCCCCCCGCTTCCTGAATCAGGAGGGTGCCTGCGGCCATATCCCAAGGTTTGAGATCCAGTTCCCAAAATGCATCGTAACGCCCGGCAGCCACATAGGCCAGGTCAATGGCCGCCGAACCGGGGCGGCGCAGGCCTGCTGTTTTGCGCATGACTTCCGCCATCATGCGCAGATAGCGCTCCTGATGGGTCATGTGGCTGTAGGGGAAGCCTGTGCCAATGAGCGATTCGTCGAGACGGGTCCGTCCGCTCACGCGGATACGCCGGTCATTGAGAAAGGCCCCGCTACCCCGGGTGGCTGTGAACAGGTCATTATGGACCGGGTCGTAAACCACGCCCTGTGTCACAACTCCCTGATGGGCCAGGGCGATGGAGACGCTGTAGAGAGGGAAACCATGCAAAAAGTTGGTGGTGCCATCCAGAGGATCAATGATCCAGCAATAGGGGGAATCTCCCGAGGGACCGCTTTCTTCGCACAGAAAGGCATGATCCGGGTAAGCTTCCTGGAGCACTTCCAAAATGACTTGTTCCGCTGCACGGTCCACTTCGGAAACGAAGTCGGCATGGGCCTTTTTGCTGACCGTGAGGCGGTCTACGTCCAAGGCGGCGCGCTGGATCAGGTTTCCGGCCCGGCGGGCGGCCTTGATGGCAAAATTGAGTTGAGGATGCATGGTGGTGAACGTCTCGATCAGTCAACTGAACCCTTGATTATACGCCGATCCGCGGGATACCGACGAAGAATGCACGGGAATTGACGGAGGATGACCGGAAATTGACCCTGGTGGTCAGTCTCTGGATAATTGGGGGACCTTTTGACGTCGAGGAATCTGATCATGCCTTATCTGATTGAAACTTGGGACAAACCGGAACATGACGCGGTACGCCAGGCAAATCGTCCTGCCCATCTGGCCTGGTTGGAGGAAAACAAAACCCAACTGTTGGCCTGTGGGGCCAAGATGGACGATGCAGGGCAGAGAGCGCAGGGGAGTTTTTACATCGTTGATGTGGACGAGCGAGCCGACGCCGAACGCTTTATTGCGGCGGACCCTTTTACCCTGGTGGGGTTGCCGGACCGCGTGACGATCACACGCTGGCGCTTGGCTTTTCTGGATCGCCGCTCCTTTCTCTGAGGGGGAAGCGGCGGTCTTTGTCGTTTTAGTTCATCAAGGATAGAAAGTGTTGTAGACGACGCGTCACGGCATCCCGTCCGATCAGGTGCAGCGTGACATCCAGGGAAGGGGTATGGGAGGTTCCGCAGAGAATGGCGCGCAGAGGCATTCCCAGAGGTCCCATCTTGAGGCCGTGAGCCTGAGCGGTTTGCTTGATGAGAGGACCCAGGGACTCCGGGGTCCAGGCCGCCGTTTGAAATGCGCTCAGACATGCCTGTAACGCATCTCGTATTGCGCCTTCCGGGGGGTGGGCCAGAATATCGGGAGTAGGCGCCGGATCGGTGTAGAAGTAGCGAGCAGCCTCAGCCAGTTCCGTGACATGGCTGAGGCGTCCCTTGAGTAGGGCGACAACCTGCTCGGGTAGAGGGCCCATGGCCCACTGGGCGTCACTCAAAGTCAAGTCTATTCGGAGTTGGGTGGCCAGGCGCGTATCGGAAGATTCTTTGAGGTAATGCTGATTGAGCCAGAGCAATTTTTCCGGGTTGAAACGGGCGGGGGAACGATTGACGTGGGCCAGATCAAACCAGGAAACCAGATCTTCCTGCGAAAAGATCTCTGCATCGCCGTGGGACCAGCCCAGACGTGCCAGATAGTTGAGCAGGGCCTCCGGCAAAAAACCATCTTCTTGATACTGCAGGACATTGACCGCACCGTGCCGCTTGGATAGGCGTTCGCCGTCTTGTCCCAGAATCATGGGGAGATGGGCGAATTGCGGAAGGGAGGCGCCCAGAGCCTGGATCAGGTGGATTTGACGTGGGGTATTGTTTACATGGTCGTCTCCTCGGATGATATGAGTGATCTGCATATCCAGATCATCCACCACCACGCCGAAGTTGTAGGTGGGAATGCCATCGGCCCGTAGCAGCACCAGATCGTCCAGTTCTGAATTGGCAACCGTGATGGGGCCCTTGATCAAGTCGTGAAAAGTGACACTGCCTTCCACAGGAGTCTTGAAACGGATGACTGGGGCAATGCCCGCCGGGGGAAGGGCTTTGGAATCGCGCCAGCGTCCGTCATAACGGGGTTTTTCTCCGCGTGCGCGCTGGTTTTCACGTAACGCTTCCAGTTCTTCGCGGCTGGCATAGCAGGGATAGGCCCAACCGGTTTTAAGCAGATGATCGGCAACTTCGCGGTAGCGAGCCAGACGTTGCATCTGGTAAAAAGGACCTTCGTCATAATTCAGTCCCAGCCAGGCCATGCCCTCCAGAATGGCTTGGGTGGAGGCGGCAGTGGAACGTTCGCGGTCCGTATCCTCGATGCGCAGTACGAAGGATCCTCCGTGGTGGCGGGCGTAAGCCCAGGAGAAAAGAGCGGTACGGGCTCCTCCAATATGCAGGTAACCGGTGGGACTGGGCGCGAAGCGGGTGCGAACCATGATCATTTCCTGAACCAAAGGGACCATTGTAACGCGAGGACTCTGAAAATCGCAGAGGGATGGTACACTTTATCCATGCGCGACACTCTTTTAGGGGGACTGGCCCCCGGCGAATTTCTGGCCCGGCACTGGCACAAGTCGCCTCTGCTGGTGCGTCGGGCCGTGCCCGATTTTCTGGGATTATTGACCCCTGCGGAAATCAAGCGCCTGGCCACCCGTCCCGCCGTGCAGGCGCGCCTGATCCTGCGTCAGGGAAAACGTTGGGTGTTGCGGCACGGCCCTTTTCGTCCCATTGATTTTAAAACCTTGCCGGATAAAAACTGGACGGTACTGGTTCAGGAGCTGAATCATTGGTTACCAGAAGGCGAAGCACTGCTTCAGGAATTCGATTTTTTGCCTCACGCGCGTCTGGATGATTTGATGGTGAGTTATGCCGCCCCTGGGGGAGGCGTGGGCCCTCATTTCGATTCTTATGACGTTTTTCTCTTGCAGGGATTTGGCACTCGGCGCTGGGGAATCGCAGAAACAGAGGATCTGGAATTACTGCCTGACAGCGACCTCAAATTGCTGCGTCGTTTTTCTCCACAGGCACAGTGGGATCTGGAGGCGGGAGACATGCTCTATTTGCCGCCCCATTGTGCCCATGACGGAGTGGCTCTGAGTGAATGTTTTACTTATTCCATCGGCTTTCGGGCTCCGACCTATCAGGAATGGGTAGAGGCTTTTCTGGATTTTTTGCGTGATCGTCTGCAGGTGGAAGGACGCTATGCTGATCCTGACCTGACTCTTTCTGCGCATCCGGGCGAAATTCCCCCGGAGTTGATTACCCAAATAGATGGGATGTTGCGCCAGCAGGTACATTGGACACATCCAATGGTGGCAGAATGTGTGGGGCGATATCTGAGTGAACCCAAGCCCCACCTGTTTTTTGAGCCTGCGGAAGAAACTTTGACACTCGATGCCTTTGAACTGCGCTGTCTGCAACAGGATTTGCATCTGGATCCCCGTAGTCAGTTGTTGTTTTCCGGCAAATTTTTTTACTTTAATGGGGATCGTTTCGAATTACATCAACCAGGATCGACACAAATGCGTTGCCTGGCAGATACTCGAAAACTGTCGGCCAGAGCGATGGACGCAGAACTTTTGACTGTGCTGCATGATGCCTGGCAGGCGGGGTGGGTTAAATTTTTTTGATTCCGGGGGTGAGCGCTTGTCGCCTCAGGCATAAATGGTGTATGCTCCTCGGGTCTGATGGCTCCCTTGGGGCTGTTCAGGATTTATCATCAACCTCTCCGATAGGACACATCATGAAACTGAATCTTTTGATTGCTTCCCTGTTTGCTGTGACCTTGGCTGCGTGTAGCAAGCCCGAAGCACCCAAGGCCGAAGCCCCTGCTGCACCTGCTGCCGATGCCGCTGCTCCCGCCGCACCTGCCGCTGCTGACGCTACTGCACCTGCAGCACCTGCTGCTCCCGCTGCTGCTGATGCTGCAGCACCTGCCGCCGCACCCGCTGCTGCTGCTCCTGCTGCTGACAAGAAGTAAATCTGGTCGCTCTGTCAAAAAGCCGGCCTTTGGGTCGGCTTTTTGTTTTTCGGGGAATACCTGATCAAACAAAGTTTTTTCTGTTTCGAGGAGATCGTCCGGACGGATCACTCAATCAGGGACAACCTAGGGAAATCCAATCCAGTCCCGTATCCTGAGCGGCGATGAGAATGCGGTCGACTCCGTTTCCAAGCGCCCGGTTGAGTTCGGTCAAGGCATGGTCCGGAGTATTGTTCTTGCGGCTGATATGAGCCGCCACGATCCACTGTAAACCTTGGTGGTCAAGACGCTGTGCCAGACGGGAAGAGACTTCGTTGGACAGATGTCCATAGGGTCCCTGTACGCGCGCTTTCAAACTGGCAGGATAGGGTCCCTTTTCCAGTAGCCCAGGATCATAGTTGGTTTCCAGAAATAGGGCGTGACAGCCTTGTAAGGAACGTTCGATATGGGGCGTGATGGACCCCGTGTCTGTCAGTAGCCCAAAGCGGAGTTCTCCCGAGTTGAAGACGTATTGCAGGGGCTCGCGCGAGTCATGGGGCACCGCATAGGGAAGAATGTTTATGGGGCCCACAGTAAAGGACTCTTCGTCCCGAATGATGCGAATTTGCTCGGGGAGTTCCTGTATCAGGTCGGACAGCGTACCGAAACTGCCATAGACGGGGCAACCCACTTTTCTGGCTAGGGCAGGAATCCCGCTCATATGATCGGAGTGCTCATGGGTGACCAAAAGCGCATCCAATTGAGTGCTGCATACGCCCAGTCGGTTCAGACGTCGTTCGGTTTCCACCAGGGAGAACCCGCAGTCCACCAGAATCAGCGTTTGTGCTGACTGTACCAGTAATCCATTGCCCTCACTGCCGCTGCCTAAAGATGCGAACCGTAGCATCATGAATCAAAGGAATTCCTGCAACACCACAGGGAAGGCAGGGTGACCAATGATTTTCCCGGTTTCAGTGCAGTTGGTCATAGATCAGTGTCAGGATCCGTTGGCTGGTGGCAGGTGGGACCTTGGCCTCCGTTTTGTCGCGCAAGTCCACGGTGGTGCCATGACCGCTGACCGAACTGACCGAGAGGCGGTAGGTCTGGGTGTCCTTGGTTTTGTCCTCGGAGCGCCAGAACGCCAATTTCGAGAAAAATCCCCTGCTTCCGTTCTTTTTGCCCGACTCTTCATCGGTAGTGTACCGGATGAAGTACACGCCGGCCGCGCGATCACGATCTTCAACGGTGAAGGCGCTCCGATCCAAGGCGAGACCTATCTTACGCCAGGCGCGGTCAAAGGGTTCGTTGAGGGTGAGAAGGGTTCCTCCGTCCGCCTGGGTCACCAGTTTGGCCGATGAACTGATATGGGAGGTGTTCGTGTTGTCGCTTGACTCGTTGGGTTTCTGGGAAGTGTCCTCTTTGGCCAAGAGGGTATCTGCCTCTTCTGGAGATTCGCCAAATTTTACAGCCAGTTTTTTGAGATATTCCGTTTCAATTTCCGGATTGTCCGGGAGGGGTTGCCATATTGAACCGGTGTAGTTGTTTTTGTTCAACATCTCTTCCATGCCCTTGTGGAAGAGATAGACTTCGGTGGTGCCTGCTTCGGTACCGCGCTCGATGCGAACCCGAAATTGATCGCGTACCGGGCTGGAGACCAGACTGTCCATCACCGAACTGACAAGGTGTTTGATATAGGTTTGGGGTACGGCTGTTTTATTGTCTTTCCACTGGGTTTCCATGATCCCGATTTTTGGGTCATCGCTCTGCAATTTGAACCCATTGCTTGCCCAAAAGGATTCCAACCCAGCCCAAACCTTGTCTGGGGATGACTTGACCACCAGCCAGCGCTGAGTGCCATCGCTTTCCAGTTTGACTTGATTCCCAAAAGCGGGCAGTACCCCGCTTTGATCTGTGGCAGGGAGGCCGTTGTTCGGTTTTTCCTGTTTCTCCTGATTGAATTGCGTCAGGGTGGTGGCTTTGTCTTGTCCGGGAATGCCATATCGCTCATCTGTCTGGATCGGGGTCAGATCGGGAGGAACCTCAAGGGGGGGGGCCGTGGTCGTTACTGTCGTGTAATCGATTTTTTTTGATTGAAAGACTTGGGAAGGAACGCTACAACCCGCCAACAGGGATGCCGCCAAGACGGCGACGAGAGTTTTATTCATGAATGGAACTTTCCTGCGGAGAGAATGACAAGAGGGCAACCATCAAACTGACGCGAGTTTATCATCCTTGTGCCGACAAATCACACCCTGCGAAACGCAAGGCATCGCGCAGAGAAGGGTGATGGATTCTGGACAGGGAGGTGAGGGGTAGGCGCAAGGCGTGCCCGATTTTCCCCATCTCAGCCAAGGCCCATTTGACAGGGATGGGATTGGCTTCAACAAACAGCAGGCGATGAAGGTCGAGAAGGGTGTTGTTGATTTCCCGTGTTTTCATGATGTCCCCTGCGCGCGCTGCCTGGCAGAGAGCAGCCATTGAGGCCGGGGCTACGTTCGCGGTGACGGAAATGACCCCATGACCACCGAGCAACAGAAAGGCGGCGGCACTGCCATCATCACCGGTGTAGCAAGCAAATCCGGGGGGGGCGTGGGCAATCAATTCACTGGCTCGGTAAAGATCGGCGGTTGCATCCTTGATGCCGATGATATTGGGGTGGACCGCCAATTTGAGTGCGGTTTCGTTTTGCAGATCAGCCACCGTGCGTCCAGGGACGTTATACAGAATCAGGGGCAGATCCACGGCATCAGCGATGGCGCAAAAATGCTGGTACAGTCCTTCCTGGGTGGGCTTGTTGTAATAGGGGACAACGGACAGTCCGGCGACGGCTCCCACGCTGTGCGCAAAGCGTGTCAACTCAATGGCTTCAGCGGTGGAATTGGCTCCGGTGCCTGCAATCACCGGGATCCGGCCTGCGGAATATTCCACAGTTTTGGCAATCAGGGCCTCATGTTCGGCTACGCTGAGGGTCGGGGACTCGCCGGTGGTGCCCACCACCACGATGCCATCGGTTCCTTCGGAGACATGCCAATCGACGAGGCGCCTTAATGATTCGAAATCCAGTTCTCCATCATCGGTGAGCGGTGTGACGATGGCTACCAAGCTACCCTGAAACATCATGGAAGTTTCCCGCGCTGAAAACTCTGATTGTACTATCCTACAGGGAAAATGGCGAATGGTGGGAATGAGGGCTTGGAGGGTAGAGGGTATTCAAAAAGGGATTCTGCTACAATCCACGACTATTCCAAGCGAGAGTGCGCGAGAGTGAGAATCCTGTTGACAGGGGTAAACGGACAGGTGGGTTCGGCATTGAAACCTTTGCTGAGGTCTCTGGGGACGGTGCAGGCTCCTCCCAGGGAAGAACTGGATCTGGTCGATGCCCGTGCCGTGGCGGCCTGGGTCCGTCAGTATCGGCCTCATTTGATCGTCAATGCAGCGGCCTACACGGCTGTGGATCGAGCCGAGCAGGAGCAGGCCGCCGCCTTTGCACTGAATGCCCAACTTCCTGAACTGTTGGGGAGTCTTCAGCGCGAATGGGGTGGAGCCATGATCCATTATTCCACGGATTATGTATTTGACGGGACGCATGAGGGCGCCTATACAGAGAAGGATATCACTGCCCCTCTCGGTGTTTATGGGCGCAGTAAGCGGGCCGGTGAAGAGGGTTTGATGTCCAGCGGCGTTCCTGCCCTGATTTTTCGGACCAGTTGGGTGTATGGTTTGCATGGACGAAATTTCCTCAGGACCATGCTGCGTTTGGGGCAGGAACGGGCTGAAATTCAGGTGGTGAACGATCAGTGGGGTGCCCCCACCTGGGCAGGCTCCATTGCGCAGGGGACGATGGCAGTTTGCGCGACCTTGTGTTCTTCGGCACAGGCAGAGAATTCCCTGGTGGATGGGTTGACGGGAAAAGAAGGGATCTACCATCTGACCAACGGGGGGGCCACGACCTGGTATGACTTTACCCGTCGAATCTTTGAATTGCGTCCCGAGTGTCGGGCGCTCGTTCTCCCCATTCCTTCCAGCGATTATCCCAGCCCCGTCCGGCGACCGGTGAATAGTCGTTTGGATAACACCAAATTGAAAGAAGTGTTTGGCGTCCGGTTACCCCTCTGGTCCGAGGCGCTGGAAGACTGTTTGGCCGAACTCCCCGATGTCCAGGAGGTTTTAACATCATGATAGGTCATCCTACGCCTCTGGCGGGCGTTTTTCGCATCGAGCCAAAAGTCTATGGAGATGAACGCGGATTTTTCTTTGAAAGTTTCAATGCCCGGGGTTTTTCGAGTCTCACAGGGTATTCCGGCTCTTTCGTGCAGGACAATCATTCTCGCTCGATGCGGGGGGTATTGCGGGGTCTGCATTACCAGATCCTTCAACCCCAAGGCAAACTGGTGCGGGTGATCGAAGGAGAGGTTTATGATGTGGCGGTGGATATTCGGCGTCATTCTCCCACTTTTGGTCAGCATTACGGGTGCGTTTTATCCGCAGAAAATCGTCAGATGCTGTGGATTCCACCGGGTTTTGCCCACGGTTTTTTGACTTTGTCCGAGCATGCGGAGTTTCTGTACAAGACCACGGACTATTGGTTGGCCACGGCGGAGCGGTCTCTGCGCTGGGATGATCCGACCCTGGCCATTTCCTGGCCTACCCCCTCTGGGGTAACTCCCCTTCTTTCGGCCAAAGACCGCGTGGGCAAGTGTCTGGCGGAGGCTGAAGTGTACGAGGATCTGTGAAATCAAGGCCCACCTGGCTGGAAGGATGCTGGGTGGTGCTTGATCATGCCCCGGATGGGGATTCGGTGCGCTTCGTGCCAGACCACCCGATTCCCGTCGCTCAGTGCATGCCTCGTCTGCGTTGGAGCAAGGACGGTGCCTTGAGTGTGCGTTTGCTGGGTGTGGATGCTCCAGAGATTCATTACAGGCGGCGGGGGCAGCCCTTGTGGCGTCAGCCCTCTCCGTGGGGTGAGCAGGCCGCCCAAGCACTTCTGAACTTTCTCGGTTTTTCCTCGCTGCAACGTAATCTTGCCGGACGGGTGGTGGGCGCTGACCCCCAGGCCTGCCGTGGCACCCTGGGGGTTCTGCGCGTGGATCGATACGGCCGTGCTCTGGGTTTGGCGCTGCGGGGAGAGGATCGCGGCGCGAGGGATGCATCACTTGCCTGGGAGGATACGTGGGAAGCCAGCGCCAATCAGGAATTATTGCGGCAAGGTCATGTTTATCCTTTGGTGCACAAGGATTTTCCAACAGATTGGCGTATTTCTCTGAGTACGTCGGTTCAAATGGCGCGGATGCAGAGTAGAGGCGTCTGGCCTGCGGATCGCACCCATTGCGGTTTTCCTTTGTCGGATGCGCAGACCCTGCGTGACACACTGGAGTCCACCTGTCTGATCTGGCCTTTTCTGTTTCGTCGCCTGGTGGATGTGGAAACAAGCTTCCTCCGTGGGAGTTCCTCTGCGGAATGGTTGTCACGATTGAATCGTTGCGCGGGATCAGTTTCGTTGTCTTCTGTCAATGGGTCGGTCCCCTTTCTGGACCTGATCTCATTCGCCGATGGAAAACTCCAGTTGCTGGTTCCGCCGGAAGAAATCGTGATTCACTCATAGATAGCGGAGAGGCCAAACTCCCTTCCCATAGATGCGGCGCTCCTTCGGATGGATGGCACGGGCTGGTTCTGTACGTTTTTTGAAATATCCGATATAATAGGCGGCTTATTGTGGCCAAGTAGCTCAGTCGGTAGAGCAGAGGACTGAAAATCCTTGTGTCGGTGGTTCGATTCCGCCCTTGGCCACCACCTAAAACCTCAACCACTCCGTTTCAGGGGTTTTCTGTTGTATCCTGACAGCCTTTGTGTGTGAGGGCATTGCTACCGATCTTCGCGGGTGTGCCACAGCCGCAGCATGTAGATCGTGGATTCCCGAATTTCGTACCGCATCTCATACTTGCCGACGAGAATCCGGCGTACCTCGCGCGGCTCGAATTCTTCCAGTTTTTCGCCGATACGTGGATTTACCAGCAGACTGGCTGGAGCCGCTGCGAGCGCCTGCACCACGCGCGTAGCGGCCGATTTGTTCACTGGCACCAAGAAATCATACAACCGCGCCAAATCAGATAACCCTTTGCTCGTCCACTTCAGTTCCATCAGCGGGGTGCCGGCAGCGGTTGGGCAGTACTGAGGCTATTGGCCCACGCTTCCACGGCTTGGTGATCAATGACTCGTCCGGCGTCTACATCGGCCAACCCCTCGTGGGTCAAACGGGTGCGTTCCTCTTCCATGTCGATCCAGGCCGCTAACGCTTGTTTGACGATCCAGCCACGTGAGCGTTCGAGACGAGTGGCCAACCGATCTACTTTCTCGGCCAGCAGGAGCGGCACGTGTGCAGTGAGAACTTTGGTATCTGTATGTGCCATGGTTTTTCCCTTCTTACGATTGGTCAAGTATCATCATAGTGATTAGATATGATTTAAGCAAGATGACATATAAAAATATGGGGTTGACATGGCTATCGATTGACCAATAACGGGGAAGTACGGATACCGAAGTGCTCGGAATCATGGGGCGCGATGAGATCGAATTCCTTTGCATCGTCATCGCCAACCATAAAGATTCGCTACCTGCAGAGCCTGTATATGAGGCCATCGGCCATATTGGGAACAGGGCTGCTGGGCATCATGCGATCTGCATCGAGCGGCGGAATTTGGAACACATCAGTCAGGCCGTGCCCACCTCTGTGGACTCAAGGACTTCTCCATAGGAGTCTTCAAGATAATGAATGGTTTTAAATTCGCCATTGCGCACGGAAACCCAATCATCTTTCACTTCCACCTCATATTCGGTTTGCCTCATCAATTGCAGGAGGGCAAACCATACATGGGAATCTTCAGGGGCCACCAAGGGAAAATCAGCCAGTTTGTCCTTGGCATAGACGGAAATGAGGCTTCTGAAATGATCCCATTTGTCTTGATCTGAGGTATCGAATTCCTCAATGTATGTTTTGACTACAGTGTGGAATTCTTGCTTGGTAACCTGGAAAGTTGGCATGCAGTTCACTCGCTGAAGTAAAAACTGTTTTATTTTACCTGTTTTTGCACCCCGGTGCCGGCTTGCCCTGACCAATATTCCACTGCCCACACCTGCGGGTATGTGAGGGCTGGCGCGGTGCGACGACCAGAATTACACCCATTCCAATCGGATCAGGGTGCCATGGTTGCCTGATCGAAGGGTCAGGATCAAGCCCAATTCTGCGGCGCGTCGCCTCAAATTGGTCAGGCCTCGTCCGGTTTTCATGGACTGAGGGTCGAAACCGATTCCATCATCCCGGATTTCCAAGAAAGAATCCGTGAGAATGAAATTTACATGATGCGCCTGACTGTGTTTGGCCACGTTGTTGAATATTTCCTGGATCATTCGGATCAATTGTACGTGGCGGGAAGGGCTGGGGTTTGACAGTTGAGGAGGGGCAGTGACTTGCCAGTGAAGGGTGATATTACAGGCATCCATGGCGAGATCGAGGCGTTCACGCACGCTGGCGATCAAGAGAGACAAATCTCCGTTTTTATCGTCAATGGAGTCGACCATGAGACGCAAATCATCCAGGGCGGTACGCAGGGTTTTTTGCAAGGCGTGAGTGGTTTGGGGCATTCGGTCGATGAGCGCCAGTGCGCTGATCAGGTAGCCTCCCAATCCGTCATGCAAGTCGCGCAGAATGCGTTCCCGTTCGTCCAGCAGCGCATTATGGGTGAGTAAGGCGTGACGTTCCTCGTAACTGGAGGCCAAGGCTTGGGATTTTTCTTCGATTTGTTGATTCAGATCCGAATTCAGCAGGATGTACCGGTTAAGGGTGCGATCAAAACGCAGAATGACCAGAAAGGTGATGACCAGTCCCATGGAGGAGGCGGCCCAATAGGCATAGTAATTGGGAAGGTGCCTGTGGGGGAAGATCATCTGGTCCAGGTCATGAACGCCTATGCCGGCCAGTACCGACAAAACGAGAAGCAGGAGAAGAGATTCGATCCTGTGCCCTGTGTTGCGGTGCCGGATGACCAGATAAAACAGATAGGGGGAAATGAGTGCATAACTGGCCCCCATGTATCCAAAGAGTTTTAGATAGTACGCTGGGCCAGTCCAGGCGATCAGAAAAGGGATGATCAGGGTGTACGCACCGGCCCAGCGTTCCAGGAGGGGGTGCTCGACCCGAACGAAGCGGTGGATAATCAGCAGGATGATATAAGAAAACCCCATGGCAAGGGTATAGATGAACCATAACCAGAGGCTGTGCTGTACGGGCACTTCCGTCAGAAAAAATGAGGAGGTATAGATGCCGCTACATAAACTTCCCAGGGCAAGCATGAGATAAAGCGGTTCTGCGCGATGATGTTTCCAGAGGAGAAATAAACCCAGAGACAGAGAGATGTTCAGTACGCAGACCGTGATGGGGGCTGTCACCTCGAACATGGAGCGTCGTTCATAGCGCGGGGTAAGTTCGGTAGCCAGGCCGATTTGCACGTTTTCCAGGCCGGACATCTCATTGGGGTAGCCCAGTATGGCGATGGAGATGATGTTGTTCCCTGGGTGTAACAGGCCGCCGGGGATGGAAAAAAGCAGGGGACGGAAACTGTTGAGAGAAATTGGCTCGATCAGACGACCGCCGCTACCCACCAAAACTCCGTTGGCAAAAACTTCAGCATTGGCGCTCAGTCGGGGTAAGTAGATGCCCCAAAGATCGTGACTTGGATGATCAAGAAAAAAGGTGAATCGATACCATCCGGTTCCCCCCTGACCAGGGTGGCTTATATTCCAGTTATCGGGGAGAGTGACCGGATCCCAACGCCCGAGTTCCTCCGCAGGCGGAGAACTTTCTGAAGAAAAGATGAAGTATCCTTGCGTTAACGTGGATACGGCAGCCTGGACCGGAAAGTGGAAAGGGAGGAAGCAGAGAAGAAACAGTAGGCGCAGGACATTCCTGAGGGGGATAGGTTCGCGCCACGGTTTATGGGTTTTTGCCGTGTGCAGGGAGAGGGGATTGGCAGGGAGGAGGATCACGCCACAATGACTTCAAGAAAGATGAGGCTGTTGTCATTTCCAAGGGCAGGATGGAACGGTGGTGCTGATGAGAGGAGTCGAACCCCCGACCTACTGATTACGAATCAGTTGCTCTACCAACTGAGCTACATCAGCACTTAAACCATGTATTATACCGGATTCTGGGTACGTAATGAATCTTCTTAAATCTCTCGCCCAAACCAGCAGCATGACGTTGCTCTCACGCATCCTTGGCTTTCTGCGCGATGTGGTGGTGGCGCACGCCTTTGGCGCGGCGGGTGAAACAGATGCTTTCGTGGTGGCTTTTCGGCTCCCCAACCTGTTGCGTCGCCTGTTTGCCGAAGGGGCTTTCTCACAAGCCTTCGTTCCCTTGCTGGCGGCCCAACGAGCCAAACATGGGGATGCGGGCGCGCGGCATTTGGTGGATCATGTGGCGAGCGTGCTGGTGGTGACCTTGTTGGTGACGACGCTGCTGGGTGTGCTTTTTGCTCCGCAGATCGTATGGGTGACGGCCCCGGGCTTTCGCCAGAATTTGGCCAAATTTGCGCTGACCACCCAATTATTGCGCATCACCTTCCCCTATATCTTTTTCATTGCCCTGGTGGCTTTGTCCGCCGGGATTCTCAATACCTGGAATCGTTTCTGGGTGCCGGCCATTACACCCGTATGGTTGAATATTGCTTTCCTGTTTTTTGTACTGGCACTGTCCCGGTTCTTTACCCCACCCATTGCAGCCCTGGCTTGGGGCGCCCTTGCCGGCGGCGTGTTGCAACTTCTCTTTCAGTGGCCCTTTCTGCGTCAGTTGCAGATGGTTCCGCGCTGGCGTTGGGATCCCTTTGATCCCAGGGTACGGCGGGTATTGAAATTAATGGGACCGGCAGTGATCGGGGTATCGGTGGGGCAGATCAGTTTGTTGTTGAGTACCCTGTTTTCATCCTACTTGCCCACCGGCAGTATTTCCTGGTTATTTTACGCCGATCGCCTCATGGAGTTTCCCACGGGATTGCTGGGGGCAGCCTTGGGTACGATCCTGTTGCCCAGTTTGGCTCGTACCCATGCGATAGACGACCGGGTGGGTTATTCGGCCTTGCTGGACTGGGGGTTGCGACTGACCTTGATGTTGACGTTGCCCGCTGCATTGGCACTGGCTTTGATCGGGGTCCCTCTGGTTTCAACCTTGTTCATGCGCGGGGCCTTTGGTCCGCACGACGTCCTGCAGGTCAATCTGGCGCTGCTGGCCTACAGTCTGGGGTTGATGGGGCTGATCAGCATCAAGATTCTGGCCCCCGGGTTTTATGCCCGTCAGGATATCAAGACCCCAGTCAAGATTGCCCTGTTGATCCTGGTGCTCACCCAGGGGATGAACGCTCTGTTCATCGGCCCCCTGCATCATGCCGGTCTGGCCTTGGCGACCAGTCTGGGTGCCTGTGGCAATGCGGGTTTGTTGTATTGGGGGCTGCGCCAGCGCGGCGTGTATCTTCCAGGGGCGGGCTGGTCCGGGTTTTTGCTGAAAATAGGGGTGGCGCTGGGGGTGATGGGGGCGGTGCTCTGGATCGGACAGGGAGCGGAATCTTTCTGGTTGACGGCTTCTTTTGGTGCCCGGTTAAGGCATTTGATCCCACTGATGATGGGGGCCGGAGGCAGCTATTTTGCGACCCTGTGGGGTCTGGGATTTCGGTTACGCGATTTTTCCCGGCACACTGTGCCACAGGCCAAGAGCCAAACCGAGCAGTAACAGGGAGAGTCCGGCGCGGGTGACCTTTTCAGGTAAATGATGGTTGAGTCGGGTGCCTGCCCAAAGCCCTGGGAGAGATCCTGCCAGGAGCGCAGCCAGCAAGGTTCCATCCACATGTCCCAAACGCAGATGTCCCAAGCCGGCCAGTAGGGTCAGCGGTACCGCATGGGCCAGTTCCGTAGCGACAATGGTGGAAAAACTGAAACTGGGGTAGAGAACCAGCAGCAGTGCCGTCCCCAGTGCACCCCCTCCTACTGAAGAAAGCGTGACGAGAATACCAATAAAAAACCCCAGCACCGGAGTCCAGATTCGTGCGTACGGAGTGTCTGTGGGTTTGGGCAGGGCGCGCCGTTTCCAAAGGGCCAGGGTGGTGAGAGCCAGGGCTACGGCCAATCCCTGGCGTAACATTTGATCCAGCAGGGGACTGGCGGGAATCCGCTGTAAAATCCAGAGGGTGAGTCCGCTGCCCGGCAAACTGCCCACCAGCAGCCAACCCGCCGTACGCCAGGATACATTTCCATGGCGCTGGTGACAGGCAACAGCTCCGGCCTTGGTCAACGCTGCGTAAAGCAGGTCGGTTCCAATGGCCGTTGCGGGGGGGATGCCAAAGCCCATGACCAGCAGGGGAGTCATGAGAGATCCTCCTCCGATTCCGGTCATTCCGATCAGTAGTCCCCCCGCAGCGCCGGACAGGATGAAATTGACGAGCATGCCAGCGGGTTCCCCGAGTGTGTGAGAAGAGTCTGAAACAGAGCATACCTGAGGTGTTATAGAAAACTAAGTAATAAGTTATTGTATGTACCTAACCAATGATTATAATGAGCTCTGGGCCTGGGGTGGGAGGAAGTCTTGTGAAATTACAGCAATTACGCTATCTGGTGGAAGTGGTGGAGGCGGGATTGAACGTGTCCCAGGCGGCGGACAACCTGTTCACTTCCCAACCCGGTGTGAGCAAGCAGATTCGTTTGCTCGAAGATGAGTTGGGAGTGGAGATTTTCGTGCGCAATGGCAAGCGGGTGGTGAGCGTTACCCCGGCGGGACAAGAAATCCTGACCTTGGCGCGCCGGGTCTTGCTGGAGGCCCGCAACCTCAAGACGGCAGGGCAGGAGTTCAGTCGTCAACGGGCGGGTCAACTGACCGTTGCCACCACCCATACTCAGGCGCGGTATGTGCTACCTCCCGTGATTGTGCAGTTTGCACAGCGTTATCCCGAGGTTAAGTTGGTGCTTCATCAAGGGAATCCTCTGCATGTGGCTCAAGAAGTCGTGGCGGGACGGGCGGATCTGGCCATTGCCACGGAAGGATTGGACCTGTTTCCTGATTTGCGCATCCTGCCCTGTTACCAGTGGAACCGCATCCTGGTGGCCAAGCCCGACCATCCCTTGTTGGCCTTGGAACATTTGACTCTGGAGGCATTGGCTCAGTATCCCATGATCACGTATGACCATGCCTTCACGGGACGCGCTCGAATCAATCAGGCCTTCGAGCGCCAAGGGCTATCGCCCAATGTGGTGCTGACGGCTCTGGATGCGGATGTGATCAAGACTTATGTGCGCGTGGGAATGGGGGTGGGAGTCATCGCGGCCATGGCCTACGACCAGAACCTGGATCGCGATTTGAGAGCGCGGGATATGGCTCATCTGTTTGAGCCCAGTTTGACCCGTATCGCCCTGCGGGCAGGAACCTACCTGCGAGGTTTTGTCTATGACTTCATACAACTTTTTGCGCCTGCGCTGGATCGCACCCGAGTCGAGAATGCCCTGGCCGCACCGGCTCCCAACCCTGAAGACGAGAGTTCCTGAGGTGGGAAGGCTCATGATAGAATCGTACCTTTTGAATTGACCCATGAAACGTATCGCCATCGATCATTTGCCCGTAGGGACCGTGGGTACGGCCCTGACTCTGGGCAATTTCGACGGCGTTCATCGGGGTCATCAGGCCATGCTCGAATATTTGGTGAAGGAAGCGGGCGTGCGTGGGCTGGTTCCCATGGTATTGACCTTCGAACCCTATCCCCGGGAGTTTTTTGAGGGGATTTCAGCCCCGCCTCGACTGACTTCCCTGACCCGCAAGTATCTGTGGATGAAGCAGATGGGAGTGGACCAGATGCGGGTATTGCGCTTCAATGGAGCGTTGGCTGCCCTGTCTGCTGCCGATTTCGTACGCCGTGTATTGGTGCAGGGATTTTCGGCACGTTGGGTATTGGTGGGGGATGATTTTCGCTTTGGAGCCCGCCGCCAGGGAGATTTCCCTCTTTTGCGCGAACTGGGCCAGACCCTGGGTTTTGAATGTGCGTCATTGCAGAGCGTGCAGATGGCGGGCGAGCGTATTTCGAGCAGTGCCATTCGTGCCTGTTTGGGGGCGGGCGATCTGGCGCGAGCCGCGACCTTGCTGGGTCGTCCCTTTTCTTTGGTGGGGCGGGTAGGGTATGGCCATCAGTTGGGGCGTACCCTGGGGTTTCCCACCTTGAATCTGGCCTTGCGACATCGCCCTCCCTTGGCAGGGGTGTTCGTGGTGGAAGTATGTGGTCCCACCCCTCACCCTTTGTCCGGGGTTGCCAGTCTGGGGCATCGCCCCACGGTGAATCCCCTGGATGCCCCATTGCTGGAAGTCCACCTGTTTGATTTCGACCAGACGATCTACGGGCAACGGGTGGAAGTGCGCTTTTTGCATAAGTTGCGCGATGAACGGCATTTTGCAAATACGAATCAACTGGTGGCACAGATGCATGCGGACGCCGCAGCGGCCCGTGCCTACTTTGCTCAGTCACTCATTCAGGATGCGTCATGACCGATTACAAGGACACTCTCAATTTACCGGAAACTTCGTTTCCCATGCGTGCCGATCTGGCTCGACGGGAGCCGCGCTGGCTGGAAGCATGGCAGCAACAGAAACGCTATTGGCAATTGCGGGACCATTGCCAGGGGAGACCCCGCTTCATTCTGCATGATGGTCCTCCCTATGCCAACGGTAACATCCACATCGGTCATGCCGTCAACAAGATTCTCAAGGATATGATCGTCAAGAGTCGCACGCTGTCCGGTTTTGATGCACCCTACGTGCCGGGCTGGGACTGTCATGGTCTGCCCATCGAACTGCAAGTGGAAAAGGAGCATGGACGCCATCTTCCCCCCGCCCGTTTTCGCGAACTTTGCCGGGCCTATGCCACCACCCAGGTGAACCAGCAGAAAGCCGATTTCATCCGTCTGGGGGTAATGGCGGATTGGGAACAGCCCTATCTCACCATGAACCCGGAAACGGAAGCGGGCATTCTTCGAACCTTGGTCAAGATATGGGAAGCCGGGTATCTGAAACCCGGTCTCAAACCCGTCAACTGGTGCCCGGAATGTGGTTCGGCCCTGGCGGAAGCTGAAGTGGAATATGAGGAACGCACTTCACCGGCCATCGATGTGGCTTTTCTGGTGCAGGATGAAGAGGGGTTGGCCCGCTGTTTTGGTATGGATTCCTTGCCGGGGCCTGCTTTTGCCGTAATCTGGACCACTACCCCCTGGACTCTGCCGGCCAATCAGGCGGTGGCGGTGCATCCGGAACTGGCCTACGAACTGGTGCAAACGACGCGCGGACTGCTGCTCCTGCAGGAAAGTCTGCGGGCGGGCGCACTCCTGCGCTATGGACTGGAGGCGCAGCAGGTATGGGGGCCGGTCAAGGGGGCCCATCTTGAACATCTTTCGCTGCAACACCCCCTGGCGGAACGTACTGTTCCTCTGGTCTGTGGCGATCACGTAACCGTGGAGGCGGGAACCGGGTTGGTTCATACGGCACCGGCTCATGGCGTGGAAGATCATCAGGTGGGTTTGCGCTATCGGTTGAGTGTGGATCATTTGATGGATGACCGCGCCGTCTTTCTGCCCGAGGTGCCTTTGGTGGGCGGACTCAAGGTCTGGGCAGCCAATGCGGTGCTGGTGGAAGCCTTGGCGGAACGGGAACGGCTGCTTGCCCATGTCCCCCTTCAACACAGTTATCCCCATTGTTGGCGTCACAAGACTCCCATCATCTTTCGGGCTACGCCGCAGTGGTTTATCGTCATGGATACGCCGGGTGCACAGCAACCTGCACTGCGCCCTCTCAGCCAGAAGGCAGTGGCGGAAACTCGTTTTTATCCCGCCTGGGGACGTGCCCGTTTGTCCGCCATGATCGATAATCGGCCGGATTGGTGTGTATCGCGCCAGCGCGCCTGGGGGGTCCCCATCCCGTTTTTTGTCCATCGCCAGACAGGGGCCTTGCACCCAGAGACTTCAGCCTTGGCGGAAAAAGTTGCTTTGGCCGTGGAGACGAAGGGAATCGAAGCCTGGTTCGGTACGCCAACCGAAGCATGGTTGGGCGCGGAGGCCGAAGCGTATCGCCCTTTGACGGATACGCTGGATGTCTGGTTCGATTCTGGTTCGACCCATGGGACCGTCTTGGGCCAACGCCCCGAACTGGGTTTCCCGGCAGATCTGTACCTCGAGGGCTCGGACCAGCATCGGGGCTGGTTTCAATCTTCGCTCCTGACCAGCGTAGCCCTGAACGGGCATGCGCCTTACCGGGCTTTGTTGACCCATGGCTTCGTGGTGGATGGACAGGGGCGCAAGATGAGCAAATCCTTGGGCAATGTGGTGGTGCCGCAGACCGTGATGAAAGAGTTGGGGGCGGATAACCTGCGCCTCTGGGTGGCCAGTACGGATTACTCGGGAGAATTGTGTTTGTCCAAGGAGATTCTCGACCGGGTGGTGGAAGCCTACCGCCGTTTACGGAATACCCTGCGCTTTTTGCTTGCCAACCTGGCGGATTTCGATCCTCAGCGGGATGCCCTGGCAACGGAGTCCTGGCTCACCCTCGATCGTTATGCCTTGGCTCTGACCCGTGAAGTGGAAGGAATCGTTCGGAACGGGTATGAACAGAATGAGTTTCATCAGGTTACCCAACGTTTGCTGACTTTCTGTTCTGAGGATCTGGGGGCCTTTTATCTGGATATTCTGAAGGACCGGCTCTATACCGCAGGAAAGGAGTCCCGTTCCCGGCGCGCGGCGCAGAATGCCCTCTGGCATATCACCCAGGCGTTGACGCGCTGGCTGGCTCCCATTCTGACCTTTACGGCGGAGGAGGTCTGGGCGACCCTGCAGGGCAAGACTCCGGAAACGGCCTCTTCCGTATTTCTGGAACAATGGCATGTACTGCCGGAGTTGAGTGGGGAAAGGGAGTTGCGTTCCCGTTGGGATCAGTTGCGCGCTTTGCGCGAACAGGTCAGAAAACATCTGGAACCCCTCCGTGCTGCCGGCACCTTGGGTTCTTCTCTTCAGGCAGAGGTGACGCTGCACGCCCAGGGTGCCCCTTTGCAGGCTTTGCAGGCCCTGGGCGACGATCTGCGTTTCCTGTTCATCACATCGCAGGCCAGGGTGGTGGTGGATGCAGGGTCGGACCGGCCTGAAGGCACCCTTTCTCTGGAGGTGCCTGGGGCAGAGGGAACCTGGCAGGTGGGACTGCAGATTGCCTTGACGCAGGGCACCAAATGTCCCCGTTGCTGGCATTATCGTTCGGTGCGGGGAACCTTGCCCGAACATCCGGATCTTTGTGACCGCTGTACCTGCAACTTGTTTGGGGCAGGAGAGGAGCGCCTGCATGCGTAGTCTGGGATTGGGCTGGCTGCTCGCTCTGGGGGTGGTGGCGGTGGACCAGGTCAGCAAGGCCTGGGTGCGCGGACATCTGGTACCCGGGCAGGTGGTACGGGTGACGGACTGGTTCAACTGGGTGCTGGCCTTTAATCAGGGTGCGGCGTTCAGTTTTTTGGCTACGTCAGGGGGGTGGCAGAAGGGATTGTTCAGTGCCATCGCCGTGCTTGCCATTGTCGTCCTCAGTATTTTGATCTGGCGCCATGCCACGGAGCGCTGGTTTTGTACCGGACTGGCGCTGATCATGGGGGGCGCCCTGGGGAATCTGGTGGACCGTCTGGGGGCGGGAGAGGTTACTGATTTCGTGCAATGGCATGTGGGGCAACATTACTGGCCGGCGTTCAACGGGGCAGATTCGGCCATTACGGTGGGCGTGGTCATGCTGTTGCTGGAGGGGCGAGGCAAACATGCTTCTGCCAAATCCGGAGACAATTCGGGAGGGCCTGTGGCATGAGCGAGCAATCACCGTTTTTTGTGGTCCTGGCTAATCCCCGTGGTTTTTGTGCAGGGGTGGATCGGGCCATCGAAATCGTGGAGCGGGCCCTCCAACGTTTCGGTCCGCCCATCTATGTGCGGCATGAGGTGGTGCATAATCGTTTTGTGGTGGAAAATTTGCGTCGCCAAGGGGCGGTTTTCGTGGATGAGTTGGCTCAGGTCCCCACGGGCTCCACGGTGGTTTTCAGTGCCCATGGCGTTTCCATGGCGGTGCGGGAGGAAGCAAAGGTGCGCGGATTGCATGTGTTCGACGCTACCTGTCCGTTGGTCACCAAGGTACATACCGAAGTATCCCGTTTACATGCGGCCGGTCAGGAAATCGTCATGATCGGCCATCGTGGGCACCCCGAGGTGGAAGGAACGCTGGGTCAGGCTCCCGACCACATCTATCTGGTGGAAACTCCGGAGGATGTGGAAAATTTGAAGGTTAATCATCCGGAACGACTGGCCTACGTCACCCAGACCACCCTATCGGTGGATGATGCCCAGCGCGTGATCCATGCCCTGCGCCTTCGTTATCCAGCCATCCAGGGCCCGCGCAAGGACGACATCTGCTATGCCACGCAGAATCGCCAGGATGCCGTCAAGGTCTTGACCCGGAGCGCGGACCTGGTCATCGTGGTGGGTTCCCCCACCAGTTCCAATTCGAATCGCTTGCGCGAAGTAGCCCTCCATCGCGGGATCGAAGCCTATATGGTAGACCGTGCCGATGATCTGGATCCGGCCTGGCTGGTGGGAAAACAGCGCGTGGGAGTTACGGCCGGGGCCTCTGCCCCCGCCGTTTTGGTCCAGGAAGTGGTGGATCGACTGAAGCAACTGGGGGCTCAGGGAATTCAGGAACTGGAGGGGACGCCGGAGCGGGTGGTTTTTCCTCTACCCAAGGCTCTGGCATGATTCAAGCCGGTCTTTCTTCCCGAGAGGTCTGCGGCGCACCAGGAGAATCAGCAATCTCTAATTGAACGCAGCAATGGGGCGCATGCGAATGACGATGTCCAGTCCTTCCTGGCGCATGCCGGGAGGGAGAGGCGGAAGCCCGACGATTTGCAGGTCAGGCGCTTCGATGTCATACAGTTCCCCTTTTTCGACGTCAAAGAGATGGGGGTGAGAGTCCATGAACGTATCGTAGAAAATCCGTTCCGGATCGACTACCACCCGCCGGACCAGACCTTTCTTTTCGAACAGGTTGAGCGTGTTGTAAATGGTGGCCTTGGAAACTTCCCCATGGGTCAGATTGACCTGGCTGAGTAACTGGTCCGCCGAAACATGCTGGCGTCGGGAAAATAGTGCCTGGGCAATGACCAGGCGCTGATGGGTGGGGATGATGTCGAAAGTCCGCAAGCGATCCACCAATTCAGCGCGATCGGGTACCATACTCACTTTCTTCTCCTTCCCTATATTAGATCCAGTCTCGACTATACCCTATCCCCTTGCCAATTTCAATTTCCCTTGCTTTTTTTCTTTTTATGGGATTGATAATCCTTGGTCAACAGGTTAGAATCCAGGGTTTCCGTTAATGTTAATGTTGCGTGACGGTATTCCCCGTCCACCAGAGGTGATTCAAAATGGCCAATTCCGCTCAAGCCGAAAAACGTGCCCGTCAGGCCCAAGCCCAGCGCTCGCACAACATGTCCCTGCGTTCTACTTTACGTACCGCCATCAAGAAGGTACGCAAGGCCGTTTTGGAGGGGGACAAGACCGCTGCACAGACCGTATTTCAAGTGGCCACTTCCACCATTGACCGTATCGCTGACAAGAAAATCATTCACAAGAATTCTGCGGCACGCACCAAAAGCCGGTTGTCCGCCGCGATCAAGGGAATGAGTGCCTGATTTTCCTTAGGTTTCTGATTGAAGGGTTGACTCCCTAAGGCGGCGGTAGGCATATCGCCGCCGTTTTTGTTTTATCGCTTTCTTGAATGGGAGAGTGCATGGACCATTTGCTTAATACCTATGCGCGGTTGCCTGTGGCTTTCACCCATGGTCGGGGAGTTTGGCTGTGGGATGAAGAAGGGCGCGTTTATCTGGATGCTTTGGCAGGCATTGCCGTCAATGGACTGGGTCATGGGCACCCTCATCTGGTGCGCGCGATTGCCGATCAGGCCGGTCAGTTGATCCATACCTCGAATGTTTATCGCGTGTTGCGCCAGGAGCAGTTGGCGGAACGGTTATGCCGTATTGCCGGGATGGACGGGGTTTTTTTCTGCAACTCGGGGGCAGAAGCCAACGAAGCCGCCATCAAACTGGCACGTCTGTACGGACATCAGCGCGGTATCGAGTTGCCCACCCTCATCGTCATGGAAAAAGCCTGGCATGGACGTACCATTGCCACCCTTTCGGCCACCGGCAGCCGGAAGGCTCAGGCTGGGTTTGAACCGTTGGTGTCCGGTTTCGTGCGCGTTCCTTACAATGATCTGGAGGCCGTGGCGGCAGTGGCCGAGCGTAATTCCAATGTGGTGGCCGTTTTGCTTGAACCCATTCAGGGGGAGGGGGGCATCCATGTGGCGGATCACGCCTACCAGCAGGGTTTGAAGCGGCTGTGTGAAGAACGCCAGTGGCTGTATATGGTGGATGAGGTCCAGACGGGTATCGGTCGGACCGGTGATTGGTTTGCCACCCAACAGGCCGGGGTTTCTCCCGATGTCCTGATTCTGGCCAAGGGCCTGGGTTCCGGCGTCCCCATTGGCGCGTGTCTGGCGCGCGGGAAAGCGGCTGAGGTGTTCAAACCCGGAAATCACGGCACGACCTTCGGGGGCGGGCCCCTGGTGTGCGCTGCTGCCCTGGCGACCCTGGAGATCATGGAATCCGAAGGATTGTTGGCCAATGCACGGGAACGGGGAGAACAATTGCGTGCCGGACTGGAAACGGCACTGGCTTCGGTAGCGGGAGTCGTGGCGATTCGAGGACAGGGGCTGATGGTGGGCATCGAACTGGATCGGCCCTGTGGCGCCTTGGTCACCTTGGCTCTGGAGAAGGGATTATTGATCAATGTTACCTCGGACAAAGTCATCCGTCTGCTTCCGCCGCTGATCATCACGAAAGCAGAAATCGAACGGTTGCTGTCGGATTTGATTCCCTTGGTACGGCAGTTTTTGGAGGGGGCATGAAGCATTTTCTTCAGTTCAAGGATTTTACCCAAGAAGAATTTGACTATCTCTTTCAGCGTACCCGCCACCTCAAGGCACTTTTCAAGTCCTACACCATCTATCATCCCCTCAAGGACCGCATGTTGGCCATGGTGTTCGAGAAGCACAGCACGCGTACACGGGTGTCCTTCGAAGCAGGGATTCATCAGTTGGGTGGTTCAGCCATCAACCTGACCACAGGGGAAACCCAGTTGGGCCGGGGCGAACCCATTGAAGATGTGGCACGGGTGGTGTCGCGCATGGTGGATATCGTCATGATCCGCACTTTCGATCAGTCCATCATCGAACGCTTTGCAGTGCATTCCCGGGTTCCCGTCATCAACGGGCTGACCAATCAATATCATCCCTGCCAGATCATGGCAGATATCTTCACCTTCATGGAGCAGCGCGGTTCTCTGGCAGGCAAGACCGTGGCCTGGGTGGGGGATGGCAACAACATGTGCGCCACCTGGTTACAGGCGGCGGCCTTGTTTGGATTTCAGTTGCATGTGTCGACCCCCCACGGTTATGCCTTGGAAACCCAGGCAGCCACATCCGAAGAATTGGCCCATCTGAGTGTTTTTGCTGATCCCATGAATGCGGTGCGGGGCGCACATCTGGTGACCACGGATGTTTGGACCAGCATGGGCTATGAAGCTGAAAGCGAAGTGCGGCGTGAAGTCTTTGCGGATTTCCGGGTGGATGAGGAAATGATGGGTCAGGCCCATCCCGAAGCTCTGTTCATGCATTGCCTGCCGGCCCATCGGGGCGAAGAAGTGTCCGCCGGGGTATTGGAAGGGGTGCAGAGTGTGGTGTGGGATGAGGCGGAAAATCGTCTGCACGTGCAGAAGGCGTTGATGGAATATCTGCTTCTGGGTCGTCTGGAAACGACATGATTCACGGCAATGATTGACAAGGAAAGAGCGCTGATGAGTGAGATCAAGAAAGTTGTATTGGCCTATTCCGGGGGACTCGACACCTCGGTCATCCTTAAGTGGTTGCAGGATACCTACCAATGTGAGGTGGTTACCTTTACGGCGGATATCGGACAGGGAGAAGAATTGGAGCCGGCGCGGCGCAAAGCCCAGCAGTTCGGTATTCAGCAGATCTTCATCGAGGACCTGCGCGAGGAATTCGTGCGGGACTTCGTCTATCCCATGTTTCGCGCCAACACGATTTATGAGGGCGAGTATCTGCTGGGAACCAGTATTGCCCGTCCTTTGATTGCCAAGCGCCAGATCGAGATTGCCCGACAGGTGGGCGCCGAGGCGGTTTCTCACGGAGCCACGGGTAAGGGTAACGATCAGGTGCGTTTCGAACTGGGCTATTATGCCCTCGAACCCAACATCAAGGTAATTGCCCCCTGGCGTGAATGGGATTTGTTATCCCGGGAAAAATTGCTGGCCTATGCGGAATCCCACGGGATTCCCGTGGAGATGAAACATAAGAATGGCGGCAGTCCCTACAGCATGGATGCCAATCTGCTGCATATTTCCTATGAAGGCAAAGGCCTTGAAGACCCGGCGCGGGAGCCCGAGGCAGACATGTGGCGTTGGACCGTGGCCCCCGAAGTGGCTCCGGATCAACCGCAATACCTGGAACTGAACTTCGAGAAAGGCGACGCCGTCTCCTTGAACGGGGTAACCATGACGCCAGCGGTTTTATTGGCTGAACTCAATCGCATAGGCGGACAGCATGGAATTGGTCGCCTGGACCTGGTGGAAAACCGCTTTGTGGGAATGAAATCCCGTGGGTGCTATGAGACTCCCGGCGGAACGATTTTGCTCAAGGCGCACCGGGCCATTGAATCCCTGACCCTGGACCGCGAAGTGGCGCACCTCAAGGATGATTTGATGCCTCGCTATGCAGCCCTGATTTATAACGGCTACTGGTGGAGTCCGGAACGGCGGGCCCTGCAAACCCTGATCGACCATACGCAGCAGACCGTGAATGGATGGGTTCGCCTCAAGTTATACAAGGGAACGGTGATGGTGGTGGGTCGGGAGTCCCGGACGGATTCTCTCTTTGATCCAACCATTGCTACCTTCGAAGATGATGGGGGGGCATATCAACAGTCCGATGCAGCGGGATTCATTCGTCTCAATGCACTGCGCATGCGCATTGCCGCACGTTTGCAACGTAAGGAGTAACGGGATGCCTTCTTTTGATATCGTTTCCGAAGTAGACAAGCAGGAAGTCCGCAATGCGGTGGAACAGGTCAATCGGGAAGTGGGGACGCGCTTTGATTTCAAGGGATCGGATGCTCGGGTGGAACAAAGCGAGTATGAACTGACGATCTACGCCGACGATCCGTTCAAGTTGGAACAGGTCAAGGAAATTTTGCGCCCCAGGTTGGTCAAGCGGGGCATCGATATCCGCACCCTGGATTTTGGCAAGGAAGAAACCATTGGCGGTGGCAAGGTCAAGCAAGTTGTGACGGTGAAGGTGGGGGTGGAAACCGAATTGGGCAAGAAGATCGTCAAGTTGCTCAAGGACAGTAAACTCAAGGTGCAGGGAAGTTTGCAGGGAGACACGGTGCGGGTCAGCGGGGCCAAGCGCGATATTTTGCAGGATGCCATCGCCTTGATACGCGCCAGTGATCTGGAGGTTCCCCTGCAGTTCAATAATTTCCGCGACTGACGGAGTCCAGGCCTACATTCTGGAGCCAATGCAGTAGATGGCAGTGGTGGCCTTCCAGAAACAGGACATCGAAGCGACAGTGTGCCGAAAAACCGTGGTGCGCCAGATAGTGTTGTGCGGTCAGCCGCCAGCATCGCTGTTTACGGAGGTCGATGCTTTCGAGTAGAAGGGAACTGGCCCGCCGCCGCCAGCGCACTTCTATAAAAATCAGGGTGGTATCGTCCCGCGCAATGGCGTCGATTTCACCGAATCGACAGTGGTAATTGCGGGCGATGAGGGTCAGCCCCTGACGTTGCAGAAACTGGGCGGCCCATTCTTCTGCTGCACTGCCTTTCTGGTTCATGGAGAGTTCCTTGACGCATATTCCCCTGCACGCTTCTGCACTTCCCGGATCAGAGGGCACGCTTTATGTGGTGGCGACCCCCATTGGCAATTTGGGTGATTTGACCCTGCGCGCCATCGAGGTATTGCGCAAAGTGGATCTGATCGCGGCGGAGGATACCCGCACCTCCCGTCCCCTGCTGGATCACTTCGGTATTATGGCTCCCCTGATATCCCTGCATCAGCATAATGAACGTGAAAAAGCGCAACTTCTGATCCGAAAATTGCAGGAAGGGCACTCGGTAGCCCTGATTTCCGATGCGGGAACCCCCGCCATCAGTGATCCCGGTGCGCGGGTGGTGGATGAAGTCCTGAATGCCGGCGGGAAGGTGGTGCCGATTCCTGGGGTCAGTGCAGTGACGACTTTGCTGTCGGTGGCAGGGATGACCTGCCCCCAGTTTTATTTTCATGGATTTTTGCCGGCCAAGAAAGGCGAACGTCAACGTCAAATCCAATCCCTGGGGAACCTGGATGCCGTGGTCGTTTTTTATGAGGCACCGCACCGTATTCTGGCTACTTTGACGGTATTGGCCCAGGAATGGGGCGGTGCCCGCCGGGTGACCCTGGGGCGCGAGTTGACCAAGCGCTTCGAAACCCTGCACCGTTCCACGCTCGAGGAAGCCGTTCTGTGGGTACAGGCTGACCCCAACCAGCAGCGCGGGGAATTCGTGCTGGCCATCGAACCGGCTCCCGTGGTCGTTCAGGCTGCTACGGCGCTGGAACCTTCTCAGGAACGCTGGTTGGCGGTTTTATTGACCCGTTTGCCCGTCAAGGAAGCTGTGCAATTAATGGGAGAGGCCACGGGGTTGCCCCGCAACCAGCTCTATGCCGAGGCGCTGCGTCTCAAAGGGCCCTGAAGCGGGGGGTTCACCTGCACCGGGGATATGGTTTACAATGGCCCGATGGATCTGATTGCACGTATGAATCGGCACTTTCAGGAAAGTGCCCAACTGAAGATGACGCTGGCGCAAGTGCTGGCCGCTCCGATTGCCATGGCAGCGGAGCGGATGGTGCAGTGCCTGTTGGCAGAGGGCAAGATTCTGGTTTGTGGGAATGGGGGGTCGGCGGCGGATGCGCAGCATTTTTCCGCCGAGTTGCTCAACCGCTTCGAAGTGGAACGCCCCCCTCTGGCAGCGATTGCGCTGACCACAGATGCTTCGACCCTGACTTCCATCGCCAATGATTATCAGTTCGACAAGGTGTTTTCCAAGCAGGTGCATGCCTTGGGGCAGAGGGGAGATATTCTGCTGGCCATTTCCACCAGCGGGCAGTCCCCCAATATTCTCGAGGCCGTGCGGGCAGCCCATGAGCGTGACATGGTGGTGGTGGCGCTGACGGGCAAAGGGGGCGGAAAATTAGCCGAGTTGCTGACGGGGGATGATGTCCACCTTTCGGTGGAGGCTCAAAACACGGCACGGATTCAGGAAGTTCATATTCTGGTGTTGCATTGTTTATGCGATGCCATCGATTGTATTCTGGTAGGAGCGGATGAATGAGAAAAAACTGGTCTCTGTGGCTGATGCTGGGCGTATTGCCTATGACCCAGGGGTGTGTGCCCCTGATGGCAACGGGGGCGGTGGGAACCGGACTGGTGGCGCAGGATCGACGTACCACGGGCGCTGAACTGGATGATGAAGATATTCAGTTGCACATGTCGGAAGTCATTTCAAGAAAATATGGCAGCGATGTCAATGTCAACGCTTCCAGTTTCAATCGCAACCTGTTGTTGACCGGGCAGGTGCCGGATGAAGCGACGCGGAGTAATGTGGACGTCATGGCCCACAAGTTGACGAACGTGCGGCAGGTCATCGACGACATCCGGATCGGACCGCCCAGTTCCCTGGCTCAGCGGGCAGAGGATGCCTATCTGACCACCAAGGTCAATACCCGCTTCATTACCGACAATGGGAGTAAATTCTCGCCGCTGCAGGTGAGTGTGACCAGTAGCGGTGAAGTGGTCTATCTGATGGGGCTGGTGACGCAGGGAGAAGGAGACGCCGCGGCCAAGTTGGCCAGTACGACCAGCGGAGTCAAGAAAGTCGTCAAGGTCTTTGAATATTCCACAGCCACGCCAGCCAATGAAGCCACCTCGGCGGTCAAGGCCGAGAATGGACCGCCAGCTCCCGTTCAGGCTCCAGCGCCTGTGGAGGAGGGACTGCCTGCCACGACCCAACCGGTATCCCCCTGAGCCGGTGCAGGACGCTCCTTCCTTCGAACAGAAAATCGTCGCTCCTGAAAGTTGGCAGGCGCGTTTGGAGGGAATACCCCGTCCCCTGGTGTTCACCAATGGGGTCTTCGACATCCTGCATCGCGGACATGTGACTTATCTGGCACGGGCGCGGGCGCAGGGTGCCGCTTTGGTGGTGGCTCTGAATAGCGATGCTTCCGTGCGTCGTCTGGGTAAAGGCGTTGATCGCCCCATCAATGCCCTGGCCGATCGATTGGCACTGGTGGCTGCTCTGGAATGTGTGAGTCTGGTGACCTGGTTCGAAGAAGATACCCCTCTGACCCGTATTCTGGAGTGTCAGCCCGAAGTCCTGGTGAAGGGGGGGGACTGGCCGGAGGCAGCCATCGTGGGGGCACCGTCCGTGCTTGCGCGGGGGGGAAGGGTGCTCTCCATTCCCTTCGAACATGAACGTTCCACCACGGCGCTATTGCGTCAGATTCGCGCCTGATCTTTCTTCCAGGAGCAGGGCCAAGCCTTCCAGAACCAATTCCGGGTAGACATGGAGGGGACCCTCCAGGTACGGACTGAGTTCGGCATGATGTCCTCCGCCCAAGAACACGGGAACCCGAGACCCCTTTTGACTGAGCGCATCCCTGGCCAGTTTGAGTGCGCCGAGGGTAGCCGCCCAGGCTCCGCTCTGGATGGCATCCTGGGTGGAACGGGCTTGCAGGGTGTGGGTCCCTTCTTGCTCTATGGCCGGAAGGTGCGCTGTGCCTTGGTGGAGGCTGTGGCGCATGAGGGTCAGTCCGGGCAGGATCATCCCCCCCAAAAAATTTCCCTTTTCATCCAGACTGTCCAGCGTGGTGGCTGTTCCTGCCATCACCACCAAGGCGGCCTGGTGCTGGAGATGCCAGGCCCCCTGCAGGGCCATCCAGCGATCCGGACCCAGTTGGGCAGGGTGGTCATACCCATTGCGAACCCCCCCTTCGGAAAGTTTGCTGGAATGCCAGCAGGGAGAGAGTCCCAAATCCTGGCAGGCGCTTTCCACCTGGGCTCGCAGATCCGGGTGGGCGACGGAAACCCCGTGTGCTGCGTGCAGGGGCGGAAAGGTGTGCCACTCCATGGGAAGTTGGTCCAGATGCGTCAACGGCAGACGACCCCGTTGAATCCAGAGGCCTCCTTGACGCAGCCCCCATTTCAGTTGGCTGTTACCCAGATCGAGGTACAACCACATGTCAGGGAGCCTCCAAACGCAGGGACAGTTCGCCCCCGTGGTAGGTGTGCGGTTCACCCGCCGGATCACGCAGGATCAGGCCCCCCAGGGAGCTGAGACCGACACATTCTCCCTGACTGCGGGTATGATTGGGATGAAGCAGGGTCACCTGCTGGTTGCGGTGCACACAATGGGTCATCCAGGTTTCTGCAAAGGGAGCAAATCCTGACTGGGCAAAGGATTCCAGCAGGGGAATCAAGGTATTCAGGAGACGTCCGAGGACCGTGGCGCGGGCGGGGGCCTGGCCCGCTTCATCCCTCAGGTCATTCAAGGAAAGGACGCAGGTGTCCTGAAGGGGGGAAGGAAGGGCGACGTTGAGACCAATCCCAATAACGGCACCCACCTGTCCGCTGGAAAGACGGGTGGTTTCCACCAGCACGCCCGCCACCTTGCGACCTTCACGCCACAGGTCATTGGGCCATTTCACCCCCACGCTGGTCATTCCCAGGGAATGGAGTGCCTCCACCATCCCCAGTGAAACTGCCAGAGGCAAACCGCTCAATTCCTGAAGGGAGCGGTCGAAAATCCACCATAGAGAAAAAGTCAGGGAACCTTCGGCATCAGAAATCCAGGCGCGACCTCGCCGCCCCCGTCCGGCGCTTTGTCGACGGGCCACCAGACAAAAGTGTTGGGGAAGCCCCTGGGGGGCCCATTCCAGCAGACACCGGTTGGTGGAGTCGATGGACTGCACTTGCCAAAGCACCGGCACGGAGGGCAGGTCCCGAAACTCTTGCTGCAAGGCGGACTCGTCGAGGAAAGGCTCCAGAGGCACGAGGGTCGGAAAGAGGGGGGGCAGAAGGGAGGTAGGATACACAGTCATGACTTCGAGTCTGGACAAGAAGCAGGGTGCTTGTCAATGGGTTGATCTTGAGTGGGTACCCGGTTATCATCATGGAATGAGCGAACCCACTGTTACTCCCACGAATTTCATTCGTAATCTGGTTACTGAGGATTTGTCCGCCGGGCGTACCGGTGGGCGCTTGGCAACCCGTTTTCCACCGGAACCCAATGGTTACCTGCATATTGGTCATGCCAAGTCCATCTGCCTCAACTTCGGGTTGGCGCGGGATTTTGGGGGAGTCTGCCATCTGCGTTTCGACGATACCAACCCGGCCAAGGAAGAGATGGAATACGTCCAGTCCATTCTGGACACGGTGCGCTGGCTGGGATTTCAGTGGGGTGATCACCTCTATTACGCATCGGATTACTTTGACCGGTGCTATCGCTATGCCGAAGGGCTGATCGAGGCAGGAAAAGCCTATGTGGACGAGTTGTCGGCGGAAGAGATTCGCGCTTTCCGGGGTTCTCTGACTGAAGCGGGACGCCCCAGTCCTTGGCGGGAACGCCCGGTTGCAGAAAATCTGGATCTGTTCCGGCGCATGCGTGCCGGAGAATTTCCCGATGGACGCTATCTTCTGCGCGCGCGCATCGACATGGCTTCTCCCAATCTCAATCTGCGTGACCCGGCCCTCTACCGGATCCGCCATGTACCTCATTGGCGTACGGGTTCGACCTGGTGTATTTACCCCATGTACGACTATGCCCATGCCATTTCCGATGCCGAGGAACGGATCACCCATTCCCTCTGCACCCTCGAGTTCGAGGATCACCGTCCGCTGTACGACTGGGTGGTGGCCAACACCCCGGTCCCTGGACAACCCCATCAGTACGAATTCTCTCGCCTCAACTTGAGTCACACTCTGATGAGCAAACGTAAATTGCTCGAATTGGTGGAGGAAGGCCGGGTCAGTGGTTGGGACGACCCCCGGATGCCCACTTTGGTGGGGTTGCGCCGGCGTGGTTACACGCCTGCCGCCATCCGTCTGTTCTGCGAGCGTATCGGTATTTCCAAGGCGGACAGCGTCATCGACTACAGCGTGCTGGAGGATTGTCTGCGCAGTGATCTTAACGAGCATGCGCCCCGTCGGGTGGCCGTCCTGCGTCCCCTGCGTCTGGTACTGGACAACTTTCCTGCGGCATCGGTCGAGCAATGTTCTGCCCCCAACCATCCCCAACACGCCGGGTGGGGGGAACGGTTCCTGCCCCTGACCCGCGAGTTGTTTATTGAACGGGACGATTTCATGGTGGAACCCGTCAAAGGGTTTTTCCGTCTGGCGCCGGGTAAATCGGTGCGTTTGCGTTATGCTTACGTCATTACCTGTACCGGGTTTGAAACCGACCCGGTGACGGGGGAAGTGACGGTGGTTCATGCAACCTGCGATATGGAAACGCGCAGTGGTACGGCGGGCGCCGATCGGGTCAAGGTCAAGGGCAATATCCACTGGCTTTCTCAAACCCATTCCGGGGAAGCCACCGTCCGGTTATACGAGCGCCTGTTCATGGATCCCAATCCGGCGGCGGCACAGGATTACCGGACCCTGCTCAATCCCCACTCCATGGAAGAATTGCAGGTACGGGTGGAAACTATCTTGATGGAGGAGGAAAGTACCCAGGTTTTTCAGTTTGAACGCCTGGGCTACTTCGTGCAGGATATTCGGGACTCCGGTCCTGGGCAGCGCGTTTTTAATCGTGCAGTGACCCTGCGGGATGCGTGGGTGCGTTCTTGATCCGTTCGATCAGGGCGTAGGCCGAATGGTTGTGAATGGACTCGAAGTTTTCTGATTCCACCACATAAGCGTCGATGCGGGGATCCTCCTCCAACTTGCGGGCAACGTCCCGCACCATGTCCTCCACGAATTTCGGGTTGTCGTAGGCCCGTTCCGTGACCCATTTTTCATCGGCCCGTTTGAGCAATCCAAACAGTTCGCAGGACGCAGATTCTTCCGCAATCCGAATGATTTCCTCGATCCACACGAAGGTTTGGGTGTGTGCCGTGATCGTGACGTGGGAACGCTGGTTATGAGCCCCATAGGCGGAAATTTCCTTGGAACAGGGGCAAAGACTGGTGACGGGAATCACAACCTTCATGGCGAAGGAAAATTTTCCTGCGGTTAATTCACCGATGAAGGTGACTTCATAGTCGATGAGAGATTTTACGCCGGAAACCGGGGCGGCCTTGCTGACAAAGTAGGGGAAACTCATTTCGATCAAACCAGCGGGTGCTTCCAGGCGCTGAACCATGTCCTGAAGAATTTTGCCGAAGGATTCCACCGAAATTTCCCGTTCCTCGCGATTGAGAATCTCCACAAAGCGAGACATGTGGGTTCCTTTGAAATGCTTGGGCAGGTGGACGTACATGTTGAACGTGGCGATGGTGTGTTGCACGTCTCCCAGCGCACGGTCCGACACTTTCACCGGATGGCGGATACCCTTGATGCCCACACGGTCAATGGCGATTTCGCGGGTATCCGGAGTGGACTGGATGTCAGGAATGAGGTCAGGATCAAAGGCATTCATGGAAACTCCGTAGGTCAGGGGGAATGAGAAAGCATAAGGACAGAGGGTGGGAGTGGAAAAACTTTCGGGAGTTCCCGGCTTGCTTAACCAAGGGCGCGGTTCGGATGAGTCAGAGACTGCAGGCGCGCCCGTATTTGACGTTCCAGTCCAGGCGCATCCAGGCCGCAGTCTTGCCATAATTGACAGACTTCGCCCTGATCGATGAAATGATCGGGAAGTCCCAGATGAAGCAGGGGCACGGAGATCTGATGGTGGGCCAGGCATTCCCCCACCGCGCTTCCTGCCCCGCCCATCAGAGCGTTTTCTTCCACGGTGACAACCAGATCATGGGTAAGGGCCATTTCCAGGATCAGCGCTTCGTCCAGTGGCTTGACGAACCGCATGTTGACCACGGTGGCCTGGAGGCGTTGTCCGGCTTCCAGTGCGGGCGCGAGCATGCTCCCAAAGGCGAGTAGAACGACGCTTTTTCCCCGTTGTCGCACTTCGGCCTTCCCGATGGTCAGGGTCGAGAGAGAGGGGTCAACGGGGGTTCCCGGCCCACGTCCGCGCGGATAGCGCACGGCACTGGGACCCTCCAGAGCAAAGGCGGTACTTAGCATCTGGCGACATTCGTTTTCATCACTGGGGGCCATGATCGTCAGGTTGGGCAGGGGGCGCAGGTAAGTCAGATCAAACTGACCGGCATGGGTTGCACCATCCGCGCCCACCAGGCCGGCCCGGTCAATGGCCAGAACCACGGGCAGATTCTGCAGGGCGATGTCGTGAATCAGTTGGTCATAGGCCCGTTGCAGGAAAGTGGAATAAATGGCGATCACGGGTTTCATACCTTCACAAGCCAACCCGGCCGCAAAAGTCAGGGCATGTTGCTCGGCAATACCCACATCGAAATAACGTTCGGGATACTGCTGGGCAAAATGGGTGAGGCCGGAGCCTTCGCACATGGCAGGTGTGATTCCGATCAGGCGGGCATCCGTCGCTGCCATGTCGCACAGCCATTGGCCAAAGATGTCCGTGTAACTGGGTGCTGAACTGACTTTGGGTTGAATGCCCTGATTGGGATCGAAAGGCGTGACTCCGTGGTATCGAATCGGGTCTTCCTCGGCGGGAGGATAGCCTTTGCCCTTGCGCGTCACCACATGGAGAAATTGAGGGCCTTCCAGTTTGCGTACATTGGTCAGGGTGGAAACCAGAATATCCAGATCGTGACCGTCAATGGGGCCGATATAGTTGAAGCCGAATTCCTCGAACAGAGTGGCGGGCGGGGTCATCATCCCCTTCATATGCTCTTCCCAGCGTTTTGCAAACTCCAGAATGGGGGGGGCTACCCCCAGGACCTTTTCGCTGCCCCGACGCATCGAATTGTACAGGTGTCCAGACAGGATACGGGCCAGATGATGTTGCAAAGCCCCCACCGGAGGGGAAATGGACATGTCGTTGTCATTGAGGACGACCACCAGATTAGCGCCTGTGTTCTTGGCATTGTTCATGGCTTCGAAGGCCATGCCTCCCGTCAGGGCGCCATCGCCGATGACGGCAATGGCCCGTTCCCTTTTGCCCGCACGGTGGAAAGCCGTGGCCATGCCCAGAGCCGCGCTGATGGAGGTGCTGGAGTGAGCGGTGCCAAAGGCATCGTATTCGCTTTCGCTGCGTTTGGGGAAACCTGACAGACCGCCTTTCATGCGCAGGTGTGCCATGCCGGCGCGACGTCCGGTCAGGATCTTGTGGGCATAGGTTTGATGTCCCACATCCCAGACCAGACGATCACGGGGGGTATCGAACACATAATGCAAGGCCAGGGCCAGTTCCACGGTGCCCAGATTGCTCGATAAATGACCTCCGGTGCGGGCCACGCTGTGCAGGATGAATTGGCGCAGTTCTGTGGCTAGATAGGGAAGTGCACGACGCTCGAGACAACGCAGGTCGGCGGGGGAATGGATCTGGTCGAGGGTGGGCGGGGTGAAATTGGACATGGGCATTCAATGATGACGTGCGTTCATGAAGCGCGTCAAGTCTTCCAGACGTTGGGTGGCCAGAGGCAAACGAGCCAGGGTGAGCAGCGCTTCCTGCTCCAGTTCTTCTGCCCGTTGGCGGGCAGGGCCCAGTCCCAGGAGGGTGACGTAGGTGGCTTTTTGGTGCGCATCGTCCTTGCCTGCGGTTTTTCCCAGGGTGGAGGTATCCATGGTGGCATCCAGAATATCGTCGACGATTTGAAACAGTAGTCCCACCCGATTGGCGAAGTGGGTCAGATGTTGCAGATCGGCGGCCTTCAGAGGAGCGGACCCGCAGTGGGCCCCCATCAGGATGGCGGCACGGATCAGGGCACCTGTTTTTTTGAGGTGCATGATCTCCAGTTCGGGCAAAGGAAGGGGGGTGGTGGTGCTCTCCAGGTCGATGGCCTGACCTCCTGCCATGCCTCGTGAACCACTGGCGACGGCCAGCAAATGAACCAGAGGGATTTGGCCGGACTGGAGCGGGTCCTCCGACTCCTCTGACAACCATTGAAATGCCAGGGATTGCAGCGCATCTCCTGCCAGCAATGCGATGGCTTCTCCAAACTGGATATGACAGGTAGGTTTGCCCCGGCGCAGGACATCGTTATCCATGCAGGGCAGATCGTCATGAATCAGGGAGTAAGTATGAATCAATTCCAGGCTGCCTGCCACGCAGAGCAGGCGCGCACGCGGCGCGTTGACCAATTCTCCCGCCGCCAGGGCCAGCAGGGCACGGATGCGTTTCCCTCCGCCCAGGGTGGCGTGACGCATGGCCTCGTGTAAACGAGTGGGGGTTACATTGGGGGCAGGTAACTGCCGGTCCAGAAAAAATTCCATGGCAGCCCGCTGTTCCGTCATCCAGGCAAAAAAATCGGGAGATAGGGTCATGAGATACGATAATCCTGCAATTTTTCTCCCTCCAGTACCTGAATGCGTTGTTCTGCCTCGGCAAGACGGCTCTGGCAGTAATTCAACAAGAAAGTACCCCGCTGGTAAGTGGTCAGCGCTTCTTCCAGAGTCAGCGGGTCGTTTTCCAGACGGTTCAATTGACCTTCCAGTTCCTTCAAGGCGCTTTCATAACTTTCTGGCGCGGCGGGTTCGGTCATGGCAGTGATCTCGAAGAAGAGGGCATTCATCCCCCGAAACGCTTTATTCTAACTGATCGGTGCCCCTCTTGTGGGGTTTCAGGGTATAATCTCCCTTTTGTCCGTCAGGTCGCCAAGGCGATTCTGACATCATACAACCTGCATTCTTTGCGCTTTACTTGAGAGGCTGTGGACATGAGCAGTTTGGGATCCATGTCGCAATTCTCCAGTGCGTTGCCTCATTTACCATTGCGCTGGTACACCGACCCCACCTTCGAACCGGTGGAGCGAGAAGGTTTGTTCCTGAAATCCCCCCAGTATGTGGGTCACGAACTCATGGTGGCCGGTGCAGGCGATTATTTTTCCCTGCCGTGGCGCGATCATGGACAGGTTCTGGTGAATGATGGTCACTCGGTGGCCTTGTTGTCCAACGTTTGTCGCCATCGTCAGGCCATCATGCTGCAGGGGCGCGGACACGCCAAGAACATCGTGTGCCCACTTCATCGCTGGACCTATGATCTGAGTGGTCGTTTGGCGGGCGCTCCCCATTTTGCCAATCAGCCTTGTCTGGATCTGGAACGTTCCCAACTGTTGCGCTGGAATGGACTACTCTTTGAGGGCGGAGAATCGGTTCTGCAGGAGTTGGCACAGTGCCGGGCAGCCCGTGATCTGGATTTTTCCGGATATCAACTGGATTCGATCAAGACCTTTCAGCATCACTTCAACTGGAAAACCTTCATCGAAGTCTATCTCGAGGATTACCATGTGGTGCCCTTTCATCCGGGGCTGTCCGGGTTTGTGAATTGTGACGACCTGCGGTGGGAATTTGGGGCGGGTTACAGTGTGCAGACTGTGGGGTTGAAGGACCATTTGAGAAAAGCCGGGTCGCCTATTTATCAGCAGTGGCACGAGGTGGTCCGGCGCTACAGTGGTGAGCGGGAACCCCTTAACGGGGCGATCTGGATGGTTATTTATCCCAACATCATGGTGGAATGGTACCCCCATGTCCTGGTGGTCAGTACGGTGTGGCCTGCGGGCCCGCACCAATGTACCAATGTAGTGGAGTTTTACTATCCGGAAGAAATCATTCTGTTCGAGCGTGAATTCGTGGAAGCCCAACAGCAGGCTTACTTCGAAACCGCCCGGGAAGATGACGAGATTTGCGAGCGTATGGATCGGGGCCGCCGTGCCTTGGCTGTACGTGGTCGCGAGGAAGGGGGGCCTTACCAATCCCCCATGGAAGATGGCATGTTGCATTTCCACGAGTTTTTGCATCGTCTGTTGGGATGATGCCCCTTGTGTCTTCAGCCTGGATTGGCTTATAATCAAAGACTTTTCGGTACGAGGGGTGTTCCCGCGTGCCACTCTGACAGGAACAGGTAAACATGGTTGTGATCCGTTTGTCCCGTGGCGGTGCCCGTAATCGTCCTTTCTACAATGTGGTCGTGGCCGATTCCCGTAATCGGCGCGATGGTCGTTTTATCGAGCGGTTGGGTTTTTATAACCCGCTGAGCGTTGCAGGAGCCGCCGATTCTCTGCGTCTCGATCTGGCACGTGTGACCTTTTGGCAGGAGCGTGGAGCACAGGTTTCTGACGCGGTGGCAAAGTTGGTCAAACGGGTCGGAGCGCAAACTGTCGCTGCCTGAATGGGTGGTGATGGGGCGTATCGGCACCCCCTTTGGGGTGAAGGGCTGGGTGCGCGTCCATACCTACAGTGAGTCGCTGGACAGTTTGTCCCACTATGCCGAGTGGGGGTTGGGAAAAGAAGGGCAGTATCAGCGATATAGACTGGTGGATTGGCAGGTGCAGGGCGGGGGGTTGGTTGCCTCTCTGGAGGGGGTGACGGACCGTTCCCAGGCAGAACTTTTGCGTGGTTTCGAGGTGGTTGTCCCCCACAGGGAATTGCCCGCCTTGGAGCCGGGGGAGTTTTATTGGTCCGATCTGGTGGGGATGTCCGTGCTAAATGGCGCGGGTGAAACCTTGGGAATAGTCAAGGAATTGCTGGAAACAGGAGCTCATCCAGTTTTGGTGGTGCGTTCAGGCGAGAGGGAACGGCTCATACCCTTTGTTTCCCCCCTGTTGCAGGAAGTGCGTCTGGCTGAGGGTGTGATACAGGTGGACTGGGGACTGGATTACTGATGACCTATGTCTTTGACGTGGTCACGCTGTTTCCGGAAATGTTTTCAGCGCTGACCCAGCATGGAGTGACCCGGCGTGCTTTGGAGCAGGGAATCTGGTCCTTCACCCCATGGAATCCCCGTGTCTTTACCACGGATAACTATCATACGGTGGATGATCGTCCCTACGGTGGGGGACCGGGGATGGTGATGTTGCCCGATCCCCTGCTGAAGGCGTTGAATGCTGCCCGTACCCGGCAACGGGAATTGGGGGTTGAGCCTCATGTGGTGTATCTGTCGCCCCAGGGGAAGCCCCTTGATCATGGGCGAGTGATGGAGTTGACCCGGCGGGAAGGATTGATCCTGCTGGCGGGAAGGTATGAAGGCATCGACCAGCGCGTCATTGACTGCGCGGTGGATGAAGAAATCTCCTTGGGGGATTATGTATTGTCGGGGGGGGAATTGCCCGCCATGATCTTGATGGATGCGGTGATCCGGCAGTTGCCTGGAACCCTGGGTAATCAGGAGTCCGTGGGGGTGGAATCTTTCGTGCAGGGGTTGCTGGAAGCGCCGCACTATACCCGTCCGGAACTCTATGAAGGAATGGCAGTACCGTCCGTGTTGATGTCGGGCAATCATGCCCACATCCAACGCTGGCGCAGGATGCAATCCCTTGGGTGCACCTGGAAAAAACGCCCGGATATGTTGGCTCGCCAACCGCTTTCCGGGGATGATGAAAAACTCTTGAAAGAGTACAAAATGGCCCTTGAGGCCAAAGGAAGCAACTCATGAATATCATCGAACAACTTGAACAGGAAGAAATGGCCCGCTTGAGCAAAACCATCCCGGATTTTGCGCCGGGCGACACCGTGGTAGTCAGCGTGGCGGTGGTGGAAGGCGAACGTAAACGGGTTCAGGCCTTTGAAGGTGTGGTCATTGCCAAGCGTAATCGTGGCCTGAACTCGGCTTTCACCGTGCGCAAGGTTTCCTCCGGTGAAGGGGTAGAACGGACCTTTCAGACCTGGTCCCCTTCCATCACCAGCATCGAAGTGAAGCGCCGGGGTGATGTGCGACGGGCCAAACTGTATTATTTGCGCGATCGTTCCGGTAAGTCGGCCCGCATTCGCGAAAAATTGCCCAACCGCATCAAAACAGCGGCCAAGCCTCTTTAAGGTTTCCTCCTCGGGAGGAGGAAAGACGTGTTTGCGGTGGGAGAAGACTGGGCGCAGGCTCTGGAAAGGTTTTGCGACAGTCTTTGGCTGGAAGAGGGCCTCGCCCGCAACACCCTGGACAGTTATCGGCGGGATCTGATCCTCCTGGCAGGCTGGTTAGCGTCCCAATACGGGGCGGTTTCCCCCTATGAGGTGTCAGAACTTCAGTTGCAAGGGTGGTTGGCGTATCTTTTCCGGGAACGGAAATTTTCCAGTACCAGTGCGGCTCGCGCCCTGTCCAGCGTCCGACGTTTCTACCGGTTTGCCGTACGCACGGAAGAGATGTCTGGAGACCCTTCGCTTCGTCTGGAATCTCCGCGCATTCAACGGGGGCTTCCCCTTGCTCTTTCCGAAGCGGAAGTGGAAAGTTTGTTGGACGTTCCTTCCGTGGAGACACCTTTGGGATTGCGTGATCGCGCCATGCTTGAAGTGCTCTATGCCAGTGGTCTGCGAGTCAGTGAGTTGGTGAACTTGCCCTTGGCGCATCTGGGGTTGATCGAAGGCGTGGTGCGGGTACAGGGCAAAGGGGGCAAGGAGCGTCTGGTTCCTTTGGGAGAACAGGCCAGGGAGTGGATCGAGCGCTATCTCAAGGATGCTCGTCCCACTTTGCTGGCAGGCCAACCTCATCGTGCCCTGTTTGTGACTCACCGACGAGAATCCATGACGCGCCAGGCTTTTTGGTATCGTATCAAACAGCATGCCCGTGGTGCGGGAATTGTCACGCCGCTTTCTCCCCATACCCTTCGGCATGCTTTTGCAACCCATCTGGTGAATCATGGCGCTGATTTACGGGTCGTTCAACTTCTGCTCGGCCATGCCGACATTTCCACCACCCAAATCTATACCCATGTGGCCCGTGAACGTTTGCGTCAATTACATGCCCGTCATCATCCCCGAGGATAATTCATGACCTCAGACCCACTTGTCCTGTTCCTTATAACATTAGGCGCCTACCTGATGGGGTCCGTATCCTTTGCCGTATTGGTCAGTCAGGTCATGAAACTGCCGGATCCGCGCTCCTTCGGTTCCAAAAACCCTGGTGCCACCAACATGCTGCGGGGAGGCAGTCGTCTGGGGGCAGCCATTGTACTCCTGGGAGATGCGGTCAAGGGGTGGCTGGCGGTGTGGCTGGCGATTCATGTCCTCGTACCCTTGGGGATAGCAGAGGGGGCTGTGGCATTAGTGGCGATTGCCGTTTTCCTGGGCCATGGGTATCCTGTCTTTTTCAGGTTCAAGGGGGGCAAGGGTGTGGCCACGGCCCTGGGTATTTTATTGGCGCTCAATCCCTTGATGGGGCTGTGCTCCCTGGTGGTCTGGCTGTCCGTCATGGCGGTAACCCGTATTTCTTCCCTGTCGGCCCTGTGTACCTCCCTGGCAACCCCCTTCTTTGGTCTGTTTTTTTTACAGACCTGGCTTCTGCGAGGGACCGTGTTTCTTCTGGCCGTGATTTTGCTGCTGCATCACCACGCCAATATTCGCAAACTTCTGGCGGGGCAGGAAACCATTTTTCGTCAAAGGGAATGAACCTCGAAGTGCTGTACCATGGTTTTCAGTTCCCGTGAAGTGGTCAGCAATTCCTCGGAAGCTTGTTTGGCTTCGTCGGCAACGGTGGAGTTATGGGTAACCAGGTCCGAGATTTGTGCTAGGCGTTGAGTGACTTCATCCCCAGCCATGGATTGCTCATGGGCCGTTTTGGCGATGTCATTGGCCTTTTCCGTGACCTCTTGACTGATTGCCAGGATTGTTTTCAGGCCTTTCTCGTTTTCCTTGGTATGCAGAATTTCCTGCTCGACTTCTGACACCGCCTGATTCATGGAGGTGACCGCCGTGCTGGTGATCAGTTGAATGTTATTCACCATCCGGGTGATGTCCGTGGTGCTTTTACGGGTGCGTTCGGCTAATTTTCTGACTTCGTCGGCAACGACGGCGAACCCCCGACCCTGTTCTCCTGCCCGTGCGGCCTCGATGGCAGCGTTGAGAGCCAGCAAGTTGGTCTGTTCGGCAATTTCATTGATCACCTGGGTAACGCTGCCGATTTCCTGGATCGCCGTTTGAAGTTCCCCAATGGCTTTGCTGGAGGACTGAACCGTCTCCACGACGTGAGCAGTAAATTCCACACTTTGGGTGATACGGGTACTGTTCTGATTCACAATGACCAGAGAATGATTGGCCGCAGTGGCGGAATCCGCCGCTGCATGGGCCACCGATGACACGGATTGGCTGAATTCCTTCATGGTATCCACGATCCGCTGGATATGTCCCTGCTGTTCCTTTGAATGGGAAGCAACACTGAGTACCTGAGCATGAAGATTATTGCTCCGGACCACAATGAAGGAAACAGAGAGTTCCATTTCGTCAAGCATGACCTGAACATAGGCCTGCATCGTTTGAAGTTTGCAGAGCAGGTGGCCCATTTCATCACGGCCGGAGATATCAATGGGCGGGTCGAGGTCTCCTTCCATGAGTTGTTCGAATTGGGACATGGCCTCCTTGAGGGGACGTTTGACAAATGTCGTGATGCATCGGCCAATGAACAGCAAAAGAAAGAGTTGCAAGGCAATTTGTCCGGCGAGCAACTTGAACTGTAACCCGTGCAACCGGCTGAAGTCGTCGCTCAGGTCCAGCACGATATCGGCGGCTCCATTCACACTGCCCACTTGTACCAGATGACACAGGAGACAATCCGTCCCGTGAAAATTGTGACTGACGATATAGGGGATGACTGCTCGATAAAGAGGAATTCCTTCGGCATTTTTAGTGAGCGAAAAGAAATTGGTTTTGCTGTCTATGGCCTGTTGTTCTGTGGTGTCGCGGATGTGTTCTTCTGGAAGACCCGGGCCGAATTGTTGTACCACCTGAGGGGCGCGTATCAGGTGCAAGGCGGTGATATGCCCGGTGGAGGCGATTTTCTTGAGCAGTAATTTTCGATTGTCGATGTCCGCAATGGTGCCGGTTTCCATGAGCATGTTGGCTCCATCGATGAGCGAGTTTGAAATTCCGATGGCCCGTTCCTGCGCCGACAAAATCATTTCATCTCTGAAGTCGTGGGAAATCCAAAGTTGGGCTGCAGTAAAAACGATCAGCAAGGTGCATTGAATGACCAACTGGATTTTGGTTTGAAGCGAAAAGTTTTTGAACTTATAACGTTCAAACTTTGAAACGATGGGCGCATCGGTAAGCGCCAACTTTTCATAAAGGGCCTTTGCTTGCTGAATTTGAGCGGGGGTAGCCATGCGCCGGACAGACATGTAACCGGCGATTTTTCCCTTATTGAGTACGGGAACCACCAGTGCATTAACCCAGTAATGGTCTCCGTTTTTACATCGGTTTTTGACGATGCCTCGCCAGGGCAGTCCTTGTTTCAGGGTATCCCATAACCACTGGAAGGCCTGGGGCGGCATATCGGGATGGCGCACGAGATTGTGGCTTTTGCCAATCAATTCGTCGCGCGAAAACCCACTGATGTTCACGAAACCTTCGTTCACATACGTGATGATTCCCTTGAGATCGGTTTTTGAAACGATACGCGTGCCAGGGGGAAAGGGTACTTCAATTTGCGTGACCGGTAGATTGATTTTCACGGAGAATTTTCAGGATTGGAGGGCAGATGAGAGTCTTTGTTCTGTTTTTCAATCAGGCGAAAAAGATCTTCAGCCACCAGTGGATGGGACAATAGAAATCCTTGGACTTCAGTGCAATGGTGATCGGACAGAAAGGTGAGTTGTTGTGCGTTTTCCACGCCTTCTGCCACACTTTTCAAATCGAAGCTCTGGGCTAGAGACAGGATGAGTCGGGTGTAAAGTGCATTGCCTTTGCTATGACCGAGATCGGTCAAAAGAGAACGATCCACCTTGAGGGTGTCGATTTTCAGTTGGTGGAGGGTGTTGAGCGAAGAAATCCCTGAGTCGAATCCGTTGATGGCGATACGAATCCCCAGGTTCTTGAGCGACTGAATCACCGTAAAATGACGACTGCGGTTTTCCGTAAAGATGTGCCGTGCCAGTTCAAACTCCAGCCAACAGGGTTCCATACCGGTTTGGCGCAGGACCTTTTCCACCATGACCAAAAAACCGTCATGATTGAACTGCTTGTAGGTCAGATTGATGGCCAGTTTGATGGGGTCTTGGCCCCGTGCACACCAGGATTTCCACTCATGGCAGGCCGTGGTGAGGATCCATTCGCCCAGGGGAATGATCAATCCCGAATCTTCCAGGGAAGAAATGAAATCCGAGGCCTGTAACAAACCGCGCTGGGGATGTTGCCGGCGGAGTAATGCTTCAACCCCAATGACCTTCCCGGAGGACAGGTCAAACTGAGGTTGGTAACTCAAGGAATATTCCTGGTGGTCCAATGCTTGAAGGGTTTCCGCTTCGGTTTTGCTGGCTTGGATATCGGTGGAATCCAGATGTGGACTGAAGAAGCGAAATTGATTTCTGCCGGACTTTTTTGCCACATACATGGCGGTATCCGCCTTCTCCAGTAACTCGTCTGCGGACAGTTCGGCACGGTGAGAAGCGATGCCAATGCTGACGGATAAGTTTACCACCCCCAATTCCTGAAGGAAGACCGGTTGGGAAACTGTATCCAGAATCTTTTTGGCGAGGGTTTCGAGATCACTGGTCAGGTGGATATCGGTGAGAATGATGGCAAATTCATCGCCTCCCAGACGGGCAACCGTATCTGTTTCACGGATGGACGTGACCAGTCGTTCGGCAGTGGTTCTAAGGAGTTGGTCACCGGCGGCATGACCCATGGAGTCATTGATCTGTTTGAAATGATCGATGTCGATGAACATGACCGTTACGCCGGTTTTCTGGCGTTTTCCGTGGAGGATGGCCTGTTCCAGGCGGTCATTGAGAAAGAGACGATTGGGCAGACCCGTGAGCGGATCGTGATGGGCCAGATAATGAAGTCTTTTCTCGGACAATTTGATGTCCGAAATGTCGGAAAAAACGATGACAAACCGGGAAGACTCCCGTTTGGAGCGGGTCACTTCACTGGCGCTCATGTGAGAGGGAAAGATTTCTCCCGATTTACGTCGTTGCCAGACCTCTCCCTGCCATGACCCCTGGGTGGTCAATATGTTCCAAAGCATGGAGAACGTATTTTCCTGTCGCTCAGACAGGAGCATCTGTACCGGGCGTCCGATGACCTCCTCAGCCTGATAGCCCATGATGTTGATAAAAGCCTGGTTGACATGGGTGATCAATAGATCACTGTCCACCATGACGATGCCTTCCAGCATACATTCGAAGACTTTCGAGACCATTTTCAGGCCCACTTCGGTTTTCTTCCGTTCGATCGCATAGTGAAGCGAGCGGATCATCAGGTCGGCTTCAACGAATCCCTTGACGAGATAATCCTGTGCCCCCAGTGAAGCCAGTCGGGAAGCCACGATTTTGTCATTGAGTGCCGTCAGAATGACGATGGGAATATCGGGCGCAACTTCATGGATGCGGTGGAAGGTTTCCACTCCCTGGCTATCCGGCAGCGACAGATCTAGAAGTATGGCATCAAAGGGAGAAGACGTGACGCGGGATTCCTCGATGATCATCAAGGCACCGTTCAAGGATTCACAATGAATCAGTTCGATGGGCGGACTCTCACCCAGCAGCATCAGGTTGAATAACCTGGCATCTCCAGGATTGTCCTCGACCAGAAGAAGTTTCATGATTCTGGTAAAATTTGTGGAAGTTTGACGATGGTCAGCCAGAAGGTTTCGATGGATTGAACGACTTTGATGAATTGATCGAGATTAACTGGCTTGGTGACATAGCAATTCACATGCAGATCATAGGATCGGAGGATGTCCGCCTCTGCTTCAGAGGAAGAAATGACGACGACGGGGATGCGTTTGAACTCCGGCGTGGATTTGATGGTGGCCAATACCTCCCGTCCGTCGATTTTGGGCAGGTTGAGATCGAGAAGAATGACGTCGGGACGGGGCGCATTTTCATAAGGCGCTTCCTGGCGCAGAAAACGCAAGGCTTCCAGACCGTCATGGACGACATTCAGGTTGTTGTAAAGTTTGCTTTCTGTGAGGGCTTCCTTGGTCAGTCGCACGTCCCCCGGGTTGTCTTCCACCAGCAGAAACTCGGCTGGTCGCCCCATCAGTCCGCTCATTTTGTGTGCTCCTTGATCAACGTGAATTGAAACAGAGAACCGGAACCCTTCGGTGCCGGTTCGACCCATATCCTTCCGTGATGACGTTCCACGATTTTTTTGCACAGTGCCAGGCCAATACCCGTGCCAGGGTATTCCTTGCGGCTATGCAGCCGCTGGAAGATCGAGAAAACCTGCTGCGCATACTCCGGGGCGATTCCGATGCCATTATCCAGCACGGAAAACAACCAATCCTGTTCCCGTTCCAGGACCTCGATGTGAATTCGGGGAGAGTCCTGGCTACGGAATTTTATGGCATTGCCGATCAAATTCTGGAATAACTGCACCAGTTGGGTTGTATCGCCATGAACTTCGGGGAGGGGACCATGGGTGACCAGGGACTGGGTATCTTCCATGGTGCTTTTCAGATTGAAGAGGGCGCGATTCAGAATGAGCTGGATATCCACCAACTTATGTTGGCTCCCTTGAGTGCCAATTCTGGAAAAGGTAAGAAGATCGTTGATCAATTGCTGCATGCGCTCGGCACCATCCACGGCATAGTGAATGAATTCATCGGCATCGGCATCGAGTTTTCCCTGATAGCGCCGCGCCAGCAACTGAGTGTAACTGGCCACCATGCGTAGAGGCTCTTGCAGATCATGGGAGGCAATATAGGCAAATTGTTCGAGATCCCGGTTGGACCGGAATAATTCCTCTGTCCTTGCGGCAAGATCGGCCTGGTTGCGCCTGGCTTCCGTGATATCGGTAAACTCGATGACCCATTGCCGAAGGTCCGGCCGGGAGGCATCCATGCCCATGATGGTCACTTTGGCCGGAAAGGCAGGGGTTCCGACCCGGTTCAATTCCACCTCCCCCTGCCATTGTTCCTGTTCGAGGGCGTTGCTGCATAGATCCGCGAAGGAAGGGGATGCTGAAGGCATGGCCATCAACTCCGTGAAAGTGGTGCCAATCAAAAGGTTGGGGGGAATGCCAATCAGTCGTCCGGACATCTTGTTGGCATGTTGAATGGTGCCCTCGGAATCAGTAATGACCACGCCTTCGATATTGTCCTGAAAGACCTTGGAAAGAAGGGTGAGTTGTTCGTGTTCGGCGCGAAAATAAGCCTCGGTGGTCAAACTGATGTCAAATAAGGCGATCTTGACGAGGGATAAGGTTCGTTCCAGCGCATCGGTGGGGTGCTCCTCATGAATATGGCGGAGAATCCCCACGAGGTAGTGACAAAAAGCCCCTATGTACCACTCGGGTTTCAGACCGATTTGATGATGTCTTTGGCCCACGAGAAAGCGTTTCTGGAAGAAGGACTCATCGTAGGGCCCCACGAACAGAGTGTGAAAATAATCCACCTGCGCCTGTTGCAAGCGCTGCGCCACTTCGGTGTCACTGAAATAGAGTCGGGTTTCATCCAGTTGGGCGAGGTGGGTATTGAGCGTCAGGGCAATCTCTGCCAAGACTTCCTTGTCTTTTGGCAAGGAAGCCTGGAGCAGGAGAAAGTCGCTCTCTTCCAGCCCGATAAAAGTCTTTCTCGAAGCCAGTTCGCTGGGTTCGATGAGAGGGGTCAGAGGGTCACTCAAGTTTTGTCTCCGGGATAATGAGGTTATCAGGGAGCGGAGTCATTTGCGAGGCAGGGAGCCCAAGGTAAAATCCCTGGGCATAATTGATTCCCATGCCCGCCAGTGCCATGAGGACTTCATGGGATTCCACAAACTCGGCCACGGTTAAAATGCCCAATTCCTGACACAGATGGTTGAGGTTCTTGATCAGAATATAGTCGATTTTTGAGTTGAGAATGTTTCTGACGAAGGCTCCGTCGAGTTTGACAAAGTCGAAATGGAGTTCCCGCAGGTAATGAAAGGAATTATAACCACTGCCAAAATCATCCAGGGCGAAGGAAAACCCTTTATCCCGCAAGTTGGTCAGAAATTTACGCATGTTGGTCATGTCACCAATGGCATCTCTTTCCAGGATTTCAAATACGATGAGATTGGGTGAAAGGGACAACTCGCGGCAAAGTTGTTCGGCAAAGCCAAGAATCCCCCGACCCTGAATTTCCTGGGCAGAAAGATTCAGAAACAGGCGCGGCAGGGGAAGTCCTTTTTCCTTGAGTACATGCAGGGCAGAGAAGGCGTTTTCCAGGATGACGCGATCCAGTTCTCGGCCCAGTCCGTACTTTTCAATGGTTTCTATGAACATTCCCGCAGAAATGGTATCCCCGTTGAGTTCCTTCATCCGTGCCAGGGTTTCAAAAGCCACGACTTCGCCGGTTTTCAGGTCGAACATGGGTTGATAATAGGGGACGATGCGATGGCTCTTGAGAGCCTGACGCAGTTTTTCGGCATTGTCGCGGATGGTGCGGCCCGCCTGTAATTCACCGGAAGAACGGATGGTGCCCACCCCATCTTTTCCCATTTGCTTGGCACGGTACAGCCCTACATCCACTCCAGTCATCAGATCGGCCACCTTGTCTCCATCCTCCGGGAAGGTGACGATACCGATGGAGGTGGTGATATGAAACTCCTTTCCATCCGGGCTGAGGAAGCACAGTTCCCGAAGTCCGAGACGCAACTTCTCGGCCACGGCAATGCCGCCCTCCTTGTTTGTTTCTGTCAGGATGATGGCAAATTCATCTCCGCCGATGCGCGTGGCAATATCTCCTTTGCGCATGGAATGAACGATGATTTCTGCGACCTGTATCAGCACGCTGTCACCGCAGGGATGTCCGTAGGTGTCGTTGACATCCTTGAAATCGTCCAGATCCAGCATCAACACGCAAAAATTATGGCGGTGGCGTTCGGAACGGCCCTCTTCATAACTGAGCAGTTCCTGAAAATAACGACGGTTGTGTAATCCGGTCAAGGGATCATGGGTGGAATAATATTCGAGTTCAGACAGGGTACGGCTCAGGGTTTTGCTGGACCCCACCACCATGACCATGACCGCGAGGGTGGAACGAATGACGCTGGCTTCCTGTGCCGACAATTTTTTGGAGGAGCCGAAGGCCAACCCCAATATCCCGTCCAGTTTGGACATTTCCAGATCCGGGACGGGCACCGTGACCATTTCCACCTTGTGATCCAGATGCAGGTGAATGGACTCGCTGGTGCTGATGTGAAATTCTTCTATGTCCAGAGGCGCATCTTTGGGCAGTTTCAGTTGTTCGAGCACCTCGCCCACCAACTGGGTCTTGGCCATGGCCTTTATTTCATCAGAATAATCACCCAGGTAGTACAGAAAAAGCGACAATCCTTTTTCTTCCACAAAGGCAATGAAGAAGAAATTAAAGGGAAAAATGGTGTGAAAGCCAGAGAGTATCTCCTGAACGAAGGCTTTCCATTGGGTTACTTTCTCATGGGAAAGCATGATGGTTTCGAGGATTTTGCTTTGTCGTTCCAGCAAGTCCTTTTCCACCAGCGAATTTTTAAAGCCTTCTATGGTATGGTTGAATTCCAGTGCTATTTGTTGCAAAAGAGCAATGTTTTGCGACCATTGGCGCTGGCGTTCCTTGAACAGGATTTCCAGAGTCCGTTCCAGCCTGTCGTAGCGTGAACGACCGGACAGAAGCCGTTCGGAAAGACAAGACCGGTCTTCATCCTCCAGCTTGAATTCATCCACCAGAGAGAGGGTATGGTCCAGGTGTTCGGAGAGTTCCTGGTGAACGCTTTTGACCAGTTCGCCAATGTTCTCGGTGAAGAGTTGGGAGCGGACCTGACTCTCCAGCAGGGAAGCAATTCGTTCGACCACATACAGTCGGGTCCTTTCCAGATCGACGGTGGGTTCTTCTGTGGGGGGTTCTGAGTTTTTCATCAGTTCAGGCCGATCGGAATATGCCTGGAGCGGTCATCAAGTCGATGCCACATTCCAGTTCCCTGAACCACGACAGGAAGTCCTTGACCGACTGACCGCGATAAATGGGTCCGTGCTGCGGGGCAATCATTTCGATATCCAGTTTGGAGACCATATCCACCCAGAACCGGGCGGCCCGATTGCCGCACATGTAGCGCCGGTGGAACCATTCAATATAGGGCAAGTGTCGGGAAAAATCGTCCACAAAGGGGTAATCCAGGTCGTCAGGGAGCATGGCGGCTCCAATGTCGCCAGAAAAAAGAATCCTGGAGACCGGGTCGTAGACATTGATCTGTCCTTCGGAGTGCAGAAAATGCGCGGGTAGGAGATGAAGATCAAAATCCGGGGCCAAGGTACAGACCATTCCCTCATCGGGGACGCCGATGAAACGTTCCATGGTTTTGATGCCATAGTGGGGCAGAAAGCGTAACCAGATCCGGGAAACATACACCGGTGCATGAGTCAGTTCAAGCCAGGTGGAGATGCCGCCGACGATGTCGGGATCCTGGTGGGAAAGCATGATGGCCTTTAGATTGTCGGGGGAAGTATGGCGCAGCAGTTCGGCCAATACGCGAGGCATTACCCCGAACCCTCCCGGATCCAACAGGACCGCCGCACCCCCTTCCATGATCAGGTACTGATTGGAACGAATCCCTCCCTCATCCCCCGGTTCGCTTTCATTTAACAGAATGAATTTATGAGTGCTGGAACGATGAAGCGTAATGTTGCGCATGAATATATTTTCTCCCCAGTTACGCCTCAAACATTATTTCAGACTTTTGCTTTTGTTATCGTGGGACATTATCTGCGCAACCTGACAATGTGTATAGACTATTTATTCCGATTGCTGTGTAGCAATAATGCTACCAACGGAGGGTGGTCCTGATCCATTGATTTGTTCGAGGAGCCATTGACGCAATTGATCGCTGGATTCCTGATGTTTGTCGGGATGATTCGGGTTGGTGAGGATATCCAGAAGTTCGATTCCGGTTTTGTTTTTCGCGGGATGGCGCAACAGGAAGTCTCTGAAGGGACAGTCCTCTGGTGCGGGCGTCAGGTAGGGGGGGGCGGTGGGATCGATTCTCAGGTGGCGCCAGTAATAGGCCAAGGCACCCAGATAAGATTGGAATGTATTTTGAGAGGCAGGGTTGAAGTCCATGGGGCAAGTCCAGGATTTCAGTGCCTGGATCGGCATGGGTCTGGCGAGGGCATAACCCTGACCAAACCGTCCTCCCAAAAGGGTGACGACTTCAATGATGTCGGTGTTTTCCAGTCCTTCGACAATGACGGTACGTTCAAAATCATGGCCGATCTGGACCATGGTTCGAATCAGTTTTAATGTCTTGATGGGATCGGAAGAGATGTTTTTCAGGATGGATCTGTCAATCTTAATGATATCAAAGGGAAAATCAGAAAATCGCTGGAGGCTGCTATAACCCGACCCCAGATCATCGATGGCCAATTGGACCCCCAAACGTTTCAAACGTTTCATGGCCAGATCCACTTCCTGGATATCAAATTCCTGATCTTCCAGTAACTCCAGGGTTAATTGTCGCGGCATTACGGCATACCTGCCCAGATTTTCCTCGATCCACAGAGAACATTCGGGGTGAAGAAGGGTGCTGGGGGGAAGATTCAGGGCGATATGCACCTCCTGTTCATTATCCCGGCTGATTTGAATCAACTCGAGACATTGTTTCAGTCCTTGAAGGAAAAGGGTGCTCAGGTCGCTGGCACGCAACGCAGGAATGAAATCATTGGGCAGGATGACCCGTCCTGCGGGATCCACCAGGCGAGCCAGCGCTTCGATCTTTACCATGCGTCCGGTGTGCAAATCGATGACCGGTTGCACGAACATGGTTAGTCCATTCGCATGTAACAATTTGCGATAAAAGGAAGCATTGGGGGTGTCCGGGGACAGGGATACCCGTTGGTAAGTGACGGAGATTTGATGCCAGCGGTTCTGTAATGAAGTGACAAAAGTTTGCATCCAGTCTATTGCAAACTGATGAGGATACTTGCCAATCAGAACGAGAATGCATTCAATGTCCTGGGTACCGCGGATCGGGATGGCCACTGCACTGCGCAGGCCCAGTGGATGGAAAAATGGTTGCCAGAGCAGGGTTCTCGAATCCTGACCATAGGCATTGCTGATCTGTACTTGTCCTGTATGCCAGGCACTGGCAATTAATCCCTGGCCTGCCGGGACACGGGTGTCCAGAACGGGCTGCGTTTCCGGGTTGGTCAGAATACGGGTCAATTCTGCAGACAACGCTCCCGAACTCCGTTCAATGGTAAAAGAACCTTGAGTATTGGGGCGCAGGACCTGACACGCCAAAATACCGGGGAGAAGGGCCAGATCATCCAGTTCCGATTGTTTTCTTCTTCCGTGGGTGAGAGGGGGAATGGAAAGGAGGGCATTGTATTGATCCATGACCTTCTGGATATTATCCAGTTGGACCTCGACATCCAGCAGCAATCGCGCCGCCACGGCGCGCATGATTCTATGGCGTTCTCTGGCCATGAGGGGCATGGTGTCGAGATGGCGGCGAAAGACTGCCCAATAAGTACTCATGGCACGGGTCAGCCAGGAACCGGAAACACCGATCAGCGCATGAACCTGGCCCAAGTGGCTGGCCTGCGCCGTGATGGATTCAATGGTGCTTTGGGGGGCAATCAGGGTTTTCAGGTAGTTGGCCTGTGTTTCGATTAACTTTTTCCATTCGTCGGGGGTCAAACACTGGAGGATGTTAGATGGCGTAGCCTGTTGTTTCAATTCCGCATAAAAGAAACTGAAAAAATCATTTCCAATTCGGTCCAGATGCTCTTGCACTGCCAGAAGCGACTGCCTGGCGTATTCTCCAAAGGGATTGAAGGGAGGTTCGATGGAGGGGGTGCTGGAAGGGATGGGCCCCCAATGCCACCACTCCCGACGGTCCTTTTTGTTTACCTTGGCCTGATACATGGCAGCGTCTGCTTTTCTGAGCAGTTCGCGGGGTCTTGTGCCATCTTCGGGATAGAGGGCCAGTCCCAGGCTCATGCCGATGGTAACGGGTTTATCGGTCTCGGAGAGCAGGAAAGGAGAGTCTACGGCGCAGTGCAGGCGGTCCAAAAGTTTTTTGAGTTCGGCCAGGACATCGGTTTCGATGAGCGCATTGAATATGACGACAAATTCATCCCCTTCCAGGCGTGCCAGAAAGTTTTCTTCCCCGAGATTGCTTTTTAAGCGCCGGGTGAGTTCGATCAATAAGGTATTGCCTTTTTCATGCCCCAGGAAGTCGTTGACTGGTTTGAAATCATCCAGATCGATGATGCCCACGGCCATGACCTGCTGTTGTTGACTTGCCTGTTCCAGGGCCCAGGGTAAGTATTCATCCAGAGCCAGACGGTTGGGAAGACCGGTTAATGGGTCCGTGCGTGCAAGCCGTGCTTCCTCCGCCGGGGAGGAAGGGGGGACTGAGTTGGAATGTTCTGGAAAATTCACAAAAAACCACCTCGAAAAGGATATGTTTGGTTTTTGTCTAAAACCTGTCAGAGATGACTGAGGGAAGCCTTGGCTTCATTTTTTTGAGGAAAATCCTTGGGGCTATTGACGAGTTCCTCAAGAATTCGACGACCCTGGTCCTTGTTTCCCGTTTGAATGAGTGCCTCGGCATAGTGGTACTGAATATCCAGTGCATCGGGCATTTGGGTGGCGACTGGTTTTAAAAGTTCCAGTCCCTTCTGGGGGTTTCCCTGGCGGGTGTAGATCCATCCCAGGGTATCTTCGATATTGGGATTGCGGGGAGCCAGTTGGTAAGCCTTTTGGGCCGTTGCCAAAGCCTGCGGATTATGGGTTTCCAGATACAAATAGGCCAGATTGTTCAGAACAATCGGGTTATTGGGGGTCTTTTGCAGGAGGTACTGATATTGTTCGATGGCAGATTTATCATTATTCTCGGTCAAATCCCGTGCGGCAAGGTAATTGCGACTCACCAGATCGTTGGGGTGCAGGGCCAGCCAGCGGCGTATATGTTGGTCGGCTTCCTGGGTTTTTCCACTTTGGGTCAGCGCATTATCCAGTTTTATTTCACCCACGGTGGTGGCGAGTACTTTCTGGGCCTGAGCGTAGGCCGCAATGGCGGCATCATAGTGTTTCTGCTGGAAGGCGGTGTCTCCCTCCAGGATCGCGCCTTCGGGGGATTTGGGATGGGATCGTTGATAATTTTCAGCCAGGCTTTGGGCTTCTGTGTAATTTCCCGCCGCCAGTTCGAGTCCTGCCAGTCGATTCAGTATATCCAGGTTTTCAGGTTGCAATTGATGCGCTTTATTCAGCGAGGTGATGGCTCCTTCGCTATCGTTGCTGAGGCTTTGTGCCATCGCCAGGCGAAAATAGGCCGGCGAAGATTTCGGGTTCATTTCGACAATTTTTCCGTAGGTAGCCACGGCGTCCTTATTTTTCCCTGATTTCAGTTGTGTCTCGGCCAGTAGTTCCATGGCCATGGCATTGTTCGGGTTGGCCGTGACTGCGGCCTGAGCCTGGTCGAGGGCTGCACCTTCCTGTTTCTTTTGCAGGTAGAAGCCAATCAGTTCGACATCCGGAGTCAGCGCCGAAGGATTGGCCACTGAGGCTTTCTTCAACCAATCCACATAGGTCTGCTCCTGTCCCTGGAGGGCGGCCAGGCCGGCCAGGGCTTCCATTGCCTGGAGATTTTTCCGGTCATGACTCAGAACGGATTCGAGGGTTTTCTGCGCGCCAGGGATGTCATGCTTTTTAACGGATATTTGAGCCAGATTCAAGGCGGCAGGACTGTAGGCGGGATCCAGGGCCAGTGCCTGGGTAAAACTTGTTTGGGCATTCGCCCAATTTCCCAAACCAATGTAGGCCGCTCCCTGAAGATTGTAAAAGTTTGGATTCTTGGGATTTTTATTGATCAGTAATTGGATGTATTTAAGGGCTTTGTCGTAATTTTTGTTGCCCAGGTAGGTCAAGGCCAGGGCATTGTCCGCCTGAAGATAGTTGGGGTCCAACTTGCTGGCTGCTTCAAGATCGGAAATCGCACGGTTTTCCTGACCCGTGGCCAGCAGCGTCAAGGCAAGTTGGGTGCGCAGAACGGCATTCTGGGGATTTTTCTGGGCTGAAAGGGCGAGGACCTGGGAGGCTTTTTCAAAATCACCCGAATCGGTGTAGATCTGGGCTGCCAGGGCATTGGTTTCGGGGTCTGTTTGTTCCGTTCCCAGAAGAGGGGTCAGCGTTTTGAGCGCTTCCTGGGGTTGGTGTTCCTTGAGTTCGATACGGGCCAGAATTTTTCTGGCGTAATCATTTTTCGGAAAAGTTTCCACAAACCGACTCAAATCTTTTTGAGCTTCCTCGTAGTGGGTGAGTTGCAGGGCAGTCAATCCGCGCAGAAGAATGGCGGGCATGAAATCCGGGGAGGACTTCATCACCGTGTCGAGGTCATCCTGTGCCACCAGGTATCGTTTGTTTCCATAATCGATGAGTGCCTGCAGATATTTGCCCATGAGGGAATTGGGGAGCACTTTGTTGTAGGTGTTCACTTCGGCTTCGGCCTGGTCAATCTTTCCCATGGTCAGATACAGTGATGCCAGACTGGCCAGTGCCGGGCCGCTTTTGGGGTCGGCAACCAAAGCCTGTTGATAGGTGGAGAGGACCTTTTCAGGAGGCGCACCATGACTGCGTAGCAAATCCCCTTTCATGATCCAGGCAGTGGCGTCATTGGGGTTGGTTTGGGTAATTTGGTCAATGAGTTGGGTGGCTTCGTCGGTTTTTCCCTGAGCCAACAGGAAACGGGCCTGGCCCCGCTGTGCCTGGACATCTTTGGGGGCCAGTTTCAGTGCAGTATCGAAGGCTGTTTGAGCATGGGTCAGATCATTCAATCCCAGATAACCATCTCCACGCAGGATCCAAACTCCCGCCTGCTGATCAGGGGGAGAAGAGGGGTTGGGTTGAATTTCATCGATGATTTTCTGGAATTCTCCCCGTGCGAGATAGGCTTGTCCCAAGGTTTCCTCAACCTTGCCCCCGCTGTTCCCGGACTGAAGAACCCGGTGCAGTTCATCTTCGGCAGCGGCCAGATTGCCCGTGTTCAGATAAATGCTTCCCAACAGGGTGCGCGCTTGAATATTACCGGGATCTTTCTGGAGTGCGTTCTTGAGTTGAATGATGGCGGATTGATCTTTTCCCTGGGCCTGATAACTCTGGGCTTCCTTGATCATATCCGGAACCGAAGCGCTTTTTCCGCAGCCGGAAAGAGTGAAAACAGAGAAAATCAGGGTCGAACAAAGGATCGAGAGGGGGGGTGTCCTGACTTTGAAGGAATGGGACATGGTCGTTGATTCCTTGAACGTTAAAAGGTGGATATCCTGATTATAACGAGTGTGTGGAACCTCAAGAGAATTCTTTGTGCACCAAAGAGTTGACCCATTCAGCGCTGTGCTGAATGACCTGATTGTTCCAGTGACGTTGTGAAAAGGTGTGATCTGCTTCCGGTAAGTCATGACGGGTAACGACTGGGGATGAAAGCCAGGATTTCCAGAGATCGGAAGTTTTCACGGTATCTTCGAATTCCCTGGCCGTTAGATCCTGACCGCTGAGAATGAGCAGGGTTGGCCCTGTGTAGTCTGCCAAGGCCTGTTGCATTCTTTCGGGCAAAGGGAGAAGTGAGTCTTGAGTGGGGGATGACCGGGTGGTTTTCAGGACAGCAGAGCAAAGTTCCCGGAGTGACTGAGTCAACTTGAGTTGTCCGGAGAAAATTTTCTTCCACAGTTGCGGATTGGTGAGACGGCTTCGATAATAGTGTTTGATCTGTGCCTTGGCCAAACTTTGCTCGGTACGGGTCCACGGGTTGCAAAGAATCAAACCAGCAATCTCCGGGTTGAGACGGGTATGAAAGATGGCGGCGGAGGCGGCATCGCACAGACCCCATAATACGATGCGTCGGGTGGTGGGCGAATGGGTCAGAAACCCCTGGAGGGCGGAGGTGATGTCCTCCTGAATCTCCTCAAAATTCCGCAAGGTGCCCGTACTGTCCCCCATGCCCCGATAATCGAAGCGCAGACTGGGGATATCCTGCTGGGCCAGACCCCGTGCCAGCAAGGTAAACTGACGGTGGCTGCCTGTGCGGCACTGGGGTCCTCCCACAATGATCAGCACTCCGAGCGGAGCAGGGGTCTCTGGTTGAGTCAGAATCCCCACCAGAGTATCTCCCTGGCATTCCATTGTCAGGGGGGTTTCAGCGTAGGACATGAACCATCTGCTCGGTGGATTGGGCAAGGAGATCCGGACAGTCGGTGATTTCCTGAGTCTGCCAAAAAGGTTCCCCCGCAAAGGAATGGAGCATGACGGGCGCGCCCCTGGCTTGCCAGGATTCGAGAAGTCGCTGGGTTGCCGGTGCCGGCAAACCCTGGGGACCCTGCAACTCGAACCAGTGAATCGGCAGAGGAGGGGGTTCCACGATGTGGAGGTGATCCAGTGCATGGGACAACGCAGGGTTGAGGTCGTACCCTCCGATCTCCAGAATTTCTCCCTGGAGAAGTTTTTCCCGGAGCATTTGGGTCGTGATCCGGGAGGTGTTTCCTGAAGCCATGGATGCCGCCACCCGCAGGCGCAGAAACTGGGTCAGGAAAGTCGAACCATTGAACACAGGTTGCCACAGGACGCAGGGCAACGAAGTCCCCTCCCGTCCCAGAAAATCCAGGGCCAGCAGGGCGCCCAATCTCAATCCCCAAAGACCCACCGGACAAGGAAAGCGGGTGGAAAGCCAGGATAAGCCCAGATGCAGGTCATCATGCCAGGTTTCCCAGCGCGTATCACGCAGTTCGCCTTCACTGTCTCCGCAGCCGTGCAGATCCATCACCAGGACGGCCACGCCCGAGACCGCCAGAGCCTGGGCCTGCAGGGAGACCATCCGGCGCGATTTGTTCATTTCCTCGCCAAAGGGCGGTACATACAACCAAGCGCTGGAAGGAGTCTGGAGGGGGGCATGAAGAACGCAAAACCGTTTTCCCTCGCCGGCCTGAAGATAAAAAGGCAAGGGAAACGACGGGCCGGTCATGGATGTAACTTGTGATCTACGAAGGCGGTCAGGGTACCCAGGGTACCGAATACTTCCGCATTGATTTCATCATCATCGATGGTAAAACCAAAATGCTCTTCCAGCGTGGTGATCAGATTGACCACTGCCATGGAATCCAGTTCGGGAATACTGCCCAGCAACGGGGTTTCGGCATGAAAAGAAGAAACTCGAGGGCCGAGTTGCAGTACTTGATCCAATAGATCCCGAAGGGAATTTTCAGTACTCATGACAGGAATTTCTCCAAAATCGACCTGCTGCATTATATACGAAGAAAGAGACAATTCCTTAATGCCTGTGGTTTCAGCCCCCACTCATGACCAGATCGAAGGCACGGCGCAGTAGATTCAATTCCATCATCGGGGTGCCGCGCATTTCGCTGATGGGTTTGAATATGCCGCCGTGAGGTTCTAACGCTGCACAAGGGGGATCGAAGGTGGTAAACCGGAAGAGATGGATACGAATCGGGGCCGCAGAACTCCCCATCCATTCCCGGAAGCCGGTGGCGTGAGTCAATTCTGCCGGAGCAAAGCCATACCGCACGATCAGGGCCGCCTTCACCACCTCGGGCGCATGACATTCGGTGATGTCGGCAGGTTCTGCAATGGCGCCAGCGCCTTCCGGCAATGGTGCTGGCGCCAGAATACTGGAGCCGTAGCGCGCAAAAAACGAGGCGGCGCTATAGTTATCGAAATGACACAGGATCACGCGATTGTGATCAAAAATATTGGCGCTATCCATGGGGGGTGTTCCTTATGAAAGTGAGCAAGATCAGGCAGTGGTGTACATTTTGATGCCGTGGCGGTCGTTTATGCCTGCGCCGCTGGACGAGCCAAATCCATTCCGCGAAAGGCAGAGCAGCGCTGAAATACGTCCACCGTCGGTTCCACCTTTTTTTGGTGACAGAACTTTGCAGCCAACTTCGCCAGTCCCTTGATGTCCCGTCCGGTCGCAGCCGGGAACATTTCCACCAATTCGTCTACCAGTTCCGCATTGACGTTCAGTTCAAATTGCTCCACCATCACCTGCCAGATTTTGCGCCGGTCATCGCTTTGCGGTGGGTAGAATTTGATCATGGCGATGCAACGGGAAATGATTGCTTCGTCGATGTCATCCACGCGGTTAGTGGTCAGAAACAGCAGGCCGTTGAAATATTCCAGAACGCGCAGGAACACGCCCACCACCGCATTCATCGTGATATTGTCGTCGCGGCGCTTGATGTAGACATCCGCTTCGTCTATCAGCATGACTGCGCCCCAACGCTGAGCCCGGGTCAACACGTCTTTGAGTGCCGTCTCCATCGCGGCCACATTCAATCCCAGTTGTCCCGAGTGCACGCGGTACAGTGGTCGCTTGATGATTTCGGAATAGACTTCGGCGGTCAGGGTTTTTCCGACGCCCGCCGGACCGGCGCACAGTACCGTGGTGCCGCCGGATTTTCCGACCACGATATCGTCCATCAGGACATCCATCTCGGCGGTCAGGATGTCGATGAGATCAGTCTGTTCCTGCGGTAGTATCAACTTTTGTTTCAGCGCCGGTTGATATTGATAGGGGGTCATGTCGTCGACGTGAACCCATAAATAATGGTGCAGTTCCAGGTGGAACATGAGGATATAAGCGTGAACCGGGAGTTGAGAAAACAACCCCTTCGGTATCGCGGCTTGCGATTCCTTGACTTCATCCTCGGCGTCGTAGCGATTGCTCTTGGCCGATTTGCTCAGATACTGGCCCAGGATATCTCCCGTCACCTCCAGAGTTGAGGTGCGCGAAGTCAGGATGCTCTCGTCGTTGACCAGACGGGCAGTGCCGCCTCCGGTGGACAACACCACCACATCTTTGCGCGACCAGTCGGTATTGCGATGTGAAGAATTCGGATCCTCGGTAAAAAAGCCGGTGCCTTGACCGGAAAACTGTGCTCCATATTGGGCGCGCCAATTGAAGTAACGCGCCACGGTTTCATCGTAAACCCGGATGAGTTCGGGCGTCTCTTTCAGAAAGCCTTTGGCAGCAAAGATTTCTGCAATCGTTTTCTTGTCAATATCTTTCGCGTCAATTCTGAAAGTGGCCGCCGTGATGGTTCCCTTGGCATTGGCCTTCAATTCGACGAATACTTTTCCAGTTTCGTCGTTTGACGACGGCGTATAGTCCAGTCGTGTAACGACGTAGGGCAGGGGCTTGCCGGAAACATTCGCGGTGAACAACCAGCCGCGGATCCCGTTGGTCATCAAATAGCGCGCAATGGCCGGTACGATCATTTCCAGTGCTTCAGCCTCGAACCGGACCCCATTGTCGTTCATGACTTCTTGTAGCGTGGCAAGTTGAGCGGCGCGGGCGCTCATCTCCGGTCCCGCTGCTTGATAGAGATCTCTCAGGTAACTGAGTTCAGCATTCGACAGTTGCCCGAACGGCACCTCAACTTTATTGCCGAAACGAAGTTGCTCCTTCAAGGGCGCCAGCCCAGGGAACGTATCAACCATCGCATCCAGGTATGATCCTTCGATTTGAAGTTTCATGTGCGGTTTCGCTCGGGCGCGTCGTTGCTCAGAGAGGCTATGGAAGACTTCACCCGCAGTTCGGAGGTGTTGTTGCCGTCCATGCCCCAGTAGTCGTAGATTGGCATGAGGTTTCCTTGTAGGGTTTCAGACTGAAAACACTTTGCCTGAAACTTTAAGCAAGAAATATACCTATCGAACCAGTCGACGTGGATATGTCGGCGTTATTTTAAGGGATCCCTTTTGTCAAAGGGACTATCAAACACTCCAGTTTTCAACCTGTAACCCCTCCACACGATCGAATTCACGTTCATTATTTGTCACGAGTATCCAGCCTTCTGCACGGGCATGTGCAGCAAGCCAGAGATCATTGTTGCCTATGGGTTGTCCGCAACGCTGTAAGGTTGCACGAATTTGTCCATAATGCTCGCCGACTGCTTCGGAAAGGGGCGCAATCTGTATCATCGTTTCAAGTTGACTGATTACCGTCAGTGCCTGCTCCCGTGATTGGCTCTTCTCTGCGCCGAAACGAAGTTCACCCAGTGTAATGACGGACATGGCAAGTTCAGATGCAGCATGACGGGCAAACCGCTCCTTCACAATGGGTGGATTGTGCTTAGCAATGTAAATGCAGATATTGGTATCAAGCAAATATCGCACGCCCATCAGAAAGATTCCCTCTCCTGAGGAGGCGCATCATCTCGTTCATGCGCCATAAAATCCTTTGGCAGACTGCTCAATACGTCAAAAAGCGGGAGTGCATTTGTTGCCTGCTCGCGCAACACGATTTCATCTCCGCGCCGAAAAATCTCAACTTGCGCGACATCAAAACGAAATTCCTTGGGCAGTCGTACCGCCTGGCTGTTCCCGGATTTGAAAATACGCGCATAAATCATACCAGTCTCCAGAACAAATAAGATATACTCTTAGTATATACATAGATGTTGCGCAAAACAAGTGTGTGGATCTCTTTTACGGTTACAGTTTTCCCCGCAGGGCACCGCAATCTGGGCTCCCCATTCCTGGCTTCGGAATGCCAAGATGAAATCCCTACGAAAGCACCGTCTATTTTGACGTAATCAAAGCGCAATTCGCGCAGGTAATGGAAGGAATTGTAACCGCTACCGAAATCGTCGATGGCGAAAGAGAAACCTTTCTTCCCGAGGTCGGTCAGAAATTTTCGCATACTGGTCATGTCGCTGATGGCGTCGCGTTCCAGTCTTTCGAAGACTACATTTTTCGGCGGGATTTCCAGATTGTTGCATAGCCTCTCTGCATAACCAAGGATTCCCGTTTTCCACAGGTCTTCAAATGCCCATTGTGGCATGTAGGGATGATGGACGATGTTGAGGTTTTCCCCGATCAGCTCATTTCGGGGAAAACCGGACATTTTCACGAACGTATCGTTTACGTAAGTAATGATTCCATCAAGGTCGGTCTCGATGTAGAACGCATCAGACTCATCCAAGTCGACATCGGGTTGTTCCACTCCGGATTGTAATTCGTTAGGCAGAGATCTTCCTTTTCGTGATAAACGCGATCCCGAACAAGCCAAGGCAGATCAGTACCAGGGGCATGGGTTCGGGAACGGCGCTGGGACGGGGGGGGGTGTCTCTCATCCCGGCATTGGTAAAGGCGGTTGAATAGGATTTTCCGCTGGAATCGGTTCCATAGGCCACGGCAAAGGTGCCTTCGGGCAAGAGGTTAGTATTGATGTTGAGGTAATCGTGTCCGGCAAACCCATTGCTGTTGAGGGAGAACCGGTAGATTCCAAAATTATTTGCCTGAATGCCGTCAACTGCCAAGGCAGCAGCGCTCCAATTGGTAAAACTGTTGGATTTGTCGCCCGAAAGGTTCAGAAAACTGTAGACATTCGAGGAAGTCATGGCGCCGGCATACTTGTCAAAGGCTGTGGAAACGGCAGTCGACTGCCCTGAGGTATTGATAAGCGAGGCATTCAGCACGGAATTTTCAATCACGGAACTTGCCGAAGGGGTATTGGCCACTCCCAGAATCAGGTAGACGGGACTGTTGAGTGCCGGCGCATTGGAAGCGTTCTGATAGATGTCGATCACGGCATTGATGTTGTTGACTTCGGTGCCGTAAATCGGACAGCCCCCGGTGGCACAGGCCGTGCCATAGCCACTGCCGATATGGAGGGTGGCACCAGCGTTGGTAAGGGTTGAGGCCAGGGAGAGAAGGAGAAGCGTCAGGGCAGAGGCAATCTTGATCATGGGATGCTCCAGGTGATGAGATGCAGCCTATTAAGCAATAGGTGTGCCAATGAAATATTTATCAAATTATTTCATATTGATATGTAAAATGCCAGGGAGTATTCCGGGTAAATATGACACGAAGTGTAAAGAAACTTGACACAGAGCCTCTGGGTCTTCTTTACCCACCCTATGAGATAGGAATCAGTGTTTCACCCAATTTTCGATGGTTAAGGTGGGATAAATTGCGAAGTCCCGTTCATTATTTGTGACAAGGGTTGCCTCTAGGGAAATCGCATGTGCGGCGAGGAGTTTGTCCAGATGATCTGACTTCCTTTCTCTGGTTGCCTTACGAACCTGGCCATATGATCGAGCCGCTTCGGTATCGAACGGCATAACTTCAATGAGCTCAATCAGCGCCTCCAGATTTTTGCGCTCCCGTGTGGAATCAGAGCACACCGACACGCCAAATTCCAGCTCAGCATAGGTGATGGCAGACATGATCACATCGCCGACATAGCACTGGGCAAAGCGCTGAGCGACTTCCTCGGGTTGATTTTTCATCAGGTAAATGCACATGTTGGTGTCGAGCATGTAGCGAGGCATCAGATCGCATCCCTCTCGCGTTGGTTATGCTCGCCACGACCTTCTGCCATAAATTCCGGAGAAAACTTGGCGAAACACTCCATGAGGCCAGAAAGAGATCGCCGGGCCGGACGAATTCGCAGTTCGTCACCTATGCGCTCGATCTGCATCTCAATATCGGTACGGTCATAGGAGAGTTCGGCTGGAATTCGCACGGCTTGTGAATTGCCATTTCGGAAAATTTTCGTAGAGTGCATAAGACCACCATGAATGTGTGTACGTGGATGTACTTTAACCAAGGGGGACCCCTGAGTCAAGACGATAATGCTACCAGCACGGTAAGCGGAACCAACATAGTGAGGGTTGATTTGCGGCCGCATCAGGTCAGGATCGTGTTCGTCCAAAATCACACATCTTTCACATGAAATGGTAAACGTGCCACTCCCAACATTGGGTTAGATACCGTGGCGTGTCCAGAACTCTGCGGGCGTCAGGATTGGATACCGTGTGGACAGTGCCAATAGATCTTTGTCACCAGTAATCAGGTATTGTGCCTGTGCTGCGATTAAGGTGAATAAAACGGGTCGATCAGATGGATCACGCAAATCACCGTCCTCACCATCCGCTGGTTCCACGATGTCAGCCAGAAACATCAGGCTGTCGGCCAGATCGCGAATCTCCACCGGGCTCAACTTCACCCGTGAGAGTCGCGGCAAGACACGAACCATTTCGTCGAGGATATGATGCGACAGCACCACATCCAGTCCTCCCTGGCGCCAGGTTCCAACGATGCGTCCCGGTATGCTTCCGGGATATGCAAGCCCGGATATCAGGACATTGGTGTCCAATACGATACGCAGTCCCGTCATCAGCGCTTGCGCTCATCGGCAACCAGAGCATCAATTTCGGCAATACCGGTTTCAAGGGGTACATCCGCCTGGGAAATGTCATCCAGTCCGAAACCCTGTCTTATATCGCCTTCCAGAAGAATTATGGCAAGAGCGTGAAAGTCAGAGCACCCGGAATGTTCGTCGAACAATTGCGTCGCAAGGCTGAAAGTGCTGGCGGCAAGTTGATTGATTTGCACACCTGGTCGCTGAAAATGTCGCAGTACGACCACACCACCGAAGTTTGCACAAAGAAGCCGCTCAGTCAGCGGTGGCATGTGCTGGGGGATGGATCGGGAGTTGTGCAACGGGATGTGTATTCCGCATTCCTCGCACGCTGCGTTATGAGCAACACGCACCACCCATCCCATATTGAAACAATGTGGGCGGCTCAGAAACCTGTGCTGCTGCAAACGGGGTGGCTGCGTTCCGAACCTGCGAAGATAGAGCCTTCGGGCAAAATCACGGTGGCAACACCGTTAGAGCAGGTCGTTTGTGATAGAGGGTTTGCCATCGGTCATGGCCTGGATGCTGTAGCGGCGACGCGAGAGCCAGGAGACCCCGGTGGATTCGCCCTTAGAACCCCCTGCCTTTAGGCATGGGGAGGTTTAGCGCTTTCAGATTTTCGAACCCATGCCCCCCTCTGGTACTGATCTGCCTCGGCTTGTTCGGTATCGTGTACATCAACCCCCATGGCTCCTTGCGAGCTTACCGCGTTCTCGCAGTATTGGGTTGACTTTGGTTAGCATATTTGCTAACTTTCAAACATGGCATATTCCGTCGAATACTTTCATGCAAAAGTGCAAGCCAGTGTTGAAACTTGGCCTGTGGATGTTGTCGCAGACTATGCAAGAATTATTGAACTTCTTGTCGAGCATGGTCCGAGCTTGCGTTTACCTCACTCCCGCGCCTTTGGTGGTGGGTTGTTTGAATTACGACCGCGCGGCAATTCGGGCATTGAAAGGGCTTCTATTGTTTTCTTGTCGGGCAGCGCGTGGTAATACTGCACGCTTTCATTAAAAAATCGCAGGAAACACCGGTGCCGGAAATCAAGATTGCGCGCAAACGAATGAAGGAGGTGCAAAATGGCTGACCTTAAATACGATCCTGTACCACACAATCAAAAAGATTTTCTTGAAAAAGCATCGAAACGCCGTGGTTTTTGCGAGGTATATGATGCCCTTGAAACCGAGTATGCACTCGTGCACGAAATGCTGTCTGCGCGTACACGCGCGGGACTTACTCAAGAAGCAGTGGCCGATCGCATGGGTACCACCAAGAGCGCCGTTTCAAGGCTTGAAGGCGCTGGAAGGCATGCGCCGTCCATGGCATCACTCAAAAAATATGCCGCTGCTGTAGGCTGTACGCTCAAAATTGAATTCATTCCACAGCCAATGAAACGGTGAGTCACTGCGGGGCGATGGAATCGGGCGGAAAGCCGCCCGGTTTCCGCTCTGTCCGAGGCTATTCGAGCCCACTTACGCCATATTGTTTGGTGTGTGTTGTACTAGTGGCGGGAGTTTCATGATTTAAAGTCCCCTATAGGGGATCCGTAAATCCCTCGCCTTTAGGCGACAGCATGTTGACTCAGACACTCACGACGCAGATATCTATAGTCTGTAAAATCGGATGTTGACTCCGAATTTTCATATATAATGCTTGAATGATTCTACGAACCCGTCATCTTGAATTACTGTTGTCTCCCGCACTAAATCGCGATCCACCGGCTATTTTTTCTCGTAATACGCCACCGTAAAGAAGTAGGGGGTGGTGAAGGAATGCGAGCGGGGAGAGTGCAGACCGGAGTGGTCATTGGACGGATCGTGCCTGTATCGGTAAACTTTTCCGTATCGTCATAAAAACAAAAGGAACGGCCCGCGAGGTTTATCCCTCCTCGCGGGCCTATTGCCGGTGCAACTTCGATTCGCGTCGGGGAACACCAGCGAGGACTATATTACACGACAAGCATGGCTTTCTGCAAGTTTGCCGTGTTGCCCTCTTCACCCCAAGGGGGGCTGTGGTTTCGCACGCCATGGAACCTACCGGCGGGTCACGCCGGCAGGGACCCTGATTCCGCGCTGGTACTGCCCCCAAGGGCATTGCACCTTCAGTCTCCTGCCTGATCATCTAGTTGCTCGCTTTCCTGGAACTCTCAATGAGATTGAGCGGGTGGTCGCCACCGTAGCCGGGGTGAGGTGTTGCGGGACGAAGCGCGGGAGTTTGCCAAAGAGTTTGGAGTACAGTTCAGAGCGGAAAGGGAAGCCAAAAGGAAAGCCGAGATCGAGAGGCAACGGGAAAAATCTGAGGCCATCGAACGAGAACGGCGGGTTGACCCTAAACCAGCGGAACAGCAGATCGAGAGACAACCAGAACAGCCGAAATACCCGTCCGCACCAGCATGGGATATAGATAGGGATTTTGGGCGATAATTTCGTGATAGTCACTATTTTGAGCGCCAGAAAAAAGGCTATCCTCCCTAGTTAAAACAAAAATGTAGTAACATAATCGTATGAAAACAAGATTTTAATGGGATCCTGCCAAGGCGGTAACCAATTTCAGGAAGCACCGTATTAGTTTTGAGGTTGCTACTCGTGTTTTTGCGGATCCGTTCGCGCTGGTTGAGCAAGACCGCGTCGAGAATGAGGAGAGCCGCTGGCAGACCTTGGGGCTTGTTGATGGCTATTTGTTGCTTCTGGTGGCCCATACCGTCCGGGACGAAGAGGAAGGCACCGAGGTTATCCGTATGATTTCGGCACGTCGTGCCGAACCGAAAGAGAGGAATCGCTATGAGCAAAATCGTTCGCTATGAGGTTGATCTGAACAACCTACCGCCGCTGACGGAAGAGCAGCAGGCTGAGTTAAAGGCATTGGCAGCGATGCCAGATGAATCCATCGACTACAGTGATGTTCCACCGCTGGGTGATAAGTTCTGGAAGCGGGCAGTGCGCAATCCGCTTTACAAGCCTACCAAGACCTCCACTACGGTGAGGGTTGATTCGGACGTGATGCTGTGGCTCAAGTCGAAAGGCAAGGGCTATCAGACTCGCCTGAATGAGATTTTGCGCAAGGCGATGGTCGAGGAGATCAACGAGGCGCACGACCACTAATGTGACTGTCACGGCTATCTACAAACTGCAACACGAAATTCTGGCAGGGGTAATTATTTGTCAGCATTTTCCTTGTTCGATAGCGCGTGTTTGCACATGATTTGCTTTATGGCTATGATGTGGCTACAGGTAATCAGAAGGAGGGTAAAAATGGACATCAGTACAATTGCTCAGGCAAAAAATCATTTACCTAAACTCATCCATGCAGCAGAGGCCGGTGATGACATACGCATTTCACGTCATGGCAAACTGGTAGCGGTAATAATTTCTGCAGAACGTTATCAACAACACTTCAATTCAGGAACAGGCGTTTTTCAAGCCATTATGGAGTGGCGGGAAAAACAATCGGCTCTGGATCTTACCGATACGGAGGTCGATAGTTGGCGAGACCGCGCAGTTGCACGGGAATTTTCATGGGAATGAAGTACTTGCTTGACACTAATGTCCTGTCTGAACCCACCAAGCCACAGCCTAACCTGCATGTACTGGATAGGCTTGAGCAGTATAACGGGCAATACTGCACGGCTGTGACGGTCTGGCATGAATTGAATTACGGCGTGGCACGCATGGCAGACTCAAGACGTAAACAAGACCTGATTACATACCTCAAGTCGCTTGAGCAAAGCGGTTTAATTATCTTGCCTTACGAAAAAAATGCAGGGCTATGGCTCGCTCAGGAGCGAGGAAGGCTTGCAAAACAGGGCGTGACCATCCCGATTATGGATGGCGAAATTGCAGCTATCGCCGCAACCTGTAAACTTGTGCTGGTTACGCGCAATGTGAATGACTTTACAATTTATGATGAACTGCTAGTGCAGAACTGGTTTGTGGCTTAGAGATGGTTGAGGCGACAGATTCTCTGACACCGGGGGCACGTCAGAAACGCAAACAACATCAATGTCAGAAAACGTATCCCAATTCCCGACAGCGTATGACCCGATGAGCCAAATCTGCAAACCTCTATCGGAGGCACGAAGTCGATTTGCGTCTTCACGCAGAAGATTGATTACCTCGTTTCTTTTGCGCTCACGCAAAGCGTATATCGGGGGAGGTATTTTGCCTATCTACAACTAAATTATTTTCCATTATTCTGACAGTCAATGTTTGGTTAATCAACCACGAACCCCGGAATTATTATTAGGTGCACAGAGATTTATCGTCAACCACAAAACACTTTTTTATGGCTGCATGACAGAAGAGGGAAAAAGATGAAAATCAACTACGAAAATCGGATACCCTTTTTTTATTATAAGCATACTTTCGTTGTGCAAACCCTATCACTGAAACATTGTGACTTGACGGATTGGACAATATTGGCTAATATGTCTATCGTAGCGTCAGGAGACTACCAACATGCAAACATTCACAGCGACAGAGGCAAAAAACAACTTCGGCAATTTGATGTCGGCAGTTGAGAAAGGCTCGGTTTCGATCACCCGTAATGGGCGCGCCGTTGCGATACTGGTCGCAGTTGAGACAGGTAAGGCGCCGATGAGTGAAGCGGAAATAAAAAAACTGCTCACGCTGTACGCTGACGGACTGATGAGTCGTCACGACGTTCAGGATGAATCGGGGCTTGCTTTCGATGAAATTCTGGAAAGAATGGCTCTGTTTGGATTAACGCTGCCGATTGTACGGACGATTGACAGGTATGATGCTAGCCAGAAGGCTCTGTATGATGAGATTTTCAGCCATGAGTAAGCGAATTTCGTTGATCGTTGCTGATTCAGGACCATTAATCACATTGTCGATGGCGGGTTCGCTGGACGTCTTGTTGCGCCAAAACCAGCGCGTAATCATTCCGGATATGGTCAAGTATGAGGTTACACGCGATATCAGCAAGCCTGGTGCATTGCATATACACGAATGGATCAGAAATAACGAACCGGAAAATGTTTTCGTTGCCTCAACCGAGATATTTGAGAACTTTTTGATCGTTCTCAAAGCCAAACCAAACTCAGTACGGGTTAAAGGCTTGACAGGTGAAGAAGCGGCATCTGAAGTGCTGAAACGCGAAATCGACAAGCGCATCGATGTCGGTATTCTATTGTTTGAAGACAGTGATGTAAGAACGGACAATTTCGTGTTCAGGGTTCCGGCAAATGTGTTGATTATGTCAACTTCTGAATATTTGCACGGGATGGAAAAGGCCCGTTTGATAAACAGTGCCATTGATATCATTGCGCGTGCAATTCCGACACGCGGCCATGAGATACAAAACAGGTTCCTGAAGGCGTCACCGGGCGCTGAGGAATTTGTTGCGGATTATTCAGGTCAGTTCAGACCAAGACGGCGTTGATTGACGAGCCGGACGGTCACAATGAGCGAACAGAAAATAAATTATACAAACAAAAATAATTTGATATAATTTCCCGAAAGGGGGAAAAATGTCAGATTTTGTTTTCCATCGTGCGGCATTAGCCAGCAGCATGATTGATGCCGTGACGGGCAACGGCATTTTGGATGCCAGTTCCGGGTTGTTTCTGGCTGCGCCAAGGCGAACCGGAAAGAGTACCTTTTTGACCGAGGATTTGATCCCCGCGTTAAAGTCTCGAGAGGTGCTTCCGATTTATGTCGATCTGTGGGAGGATCGGCGTGTCGACCCTTCCATCATGATTGCGAGCGCCATTAAAAAGGCGATAGCGGGTGAGGTTGGGGTTTTGTCAAAAGCCGCCAGGCAAATCGGAATTACAAAAGTGTCAACTCCGATATTTTCGTTTGACCTTGACAAGATCGGACGGGAAGACGGCGCCACCCTGAAAGAAGCGCTCGAATCCTTAATCCAAAAACGCAAGAGGCCCGTCGCGTTGATCGTTGATGAGGCGCAGCATGCTACCCTATCCAATGACGGCATGAACGCCATGTTCGCCCTAAAATCGGCGCGTGACACCATAAACTCTGGGGGCAATCACAATCTTTTGCTGGTTTTTACCGGATCGCATCGAGACCGTCTGGCGCGGCTTGTGACCCACAAAGACCAACCTTTTTTTGGCGCAAGAGTTACTGACTTTAAATTGTTGGGCCGCGATTACTGCGAAGCCTATACGCAGTGGTTCAATCGGAGTATTCAGCCAGAATCCCGCCTGGAAGTCGACGATGTTTATGCTGCTTTCGATACCGTGGGTCATCGCCCGGAATTGCTTAAAAATGTGGTGGCCGATGCGTTTTTGAACTACGATGGCCCGTTACCAAAAACAAAAGCATTACGAGAATTGGCTCTTTTGGTTAACGAAAGCCTTTCGGAAGAATTAAGCGAATCGTTTTTTTCTTTAACGCCCGTCCAGCGCGCCGTGTTGTTGAGAATTTCTAACAGCAAAGGCGATGACGGACTGTTTTCGTCATCCGCTATGACCGAGTATGCGGATCTTGTTGGATCCCTGGTAACAGCGTCATCGGCCCAGTCGGCCTTGCGGGGCTTACGTGATCTGAACATCGTCTGGAAGTCGGCGAACGGCACTTACGAGACTGAAGATCCCCTCTTGGAAAGGTGGTTGAAAAACCATCCAAAAGGTTTTACAGAAACCGGCGAAGAGGCGGTTTGCAACAAATGCCACGCCGTTCCGTGCGTATGCGGGAACAGCAGACCGAGAGGTTGATGCCAACTGCCGCCAGTGACGGAAAACATCTGTTTCCCGTCACTGCGATACCTCCCACGGATTGATGAGTGGCACTCCCGTGGGCTTAAAATCAGCGACGTTGCGAGTGACCACCGTCATGCCATGCACAAGGGCTGTTGCCGCGATGAGTGCATCGCGCTCGCCGCGCTTGTCGGGTACATGCAGCCTGGCGCAGCGTTGTGCCACGACGGTATCGACAGGCAGCGTGCGCCCGGAGAACTCAGGCAATACGTGCTGCTCTAGCCACGAGCGCAACATGGCCCCCTGGGTGGCGTCCTTTCGCTCAATCGACAGAACGCCAAGCTCCAGTTCCATGATGGTGATGACCGACACAAAGAGGTCAGCGGCATCAACGCTTTCCGTCCATGCCGTCACGTTCGTATCGGTCTTACCAAGCCGCACCTTGCGCAGTTCGGACACCACGTTGGTATCGAGAACAAACATCATGAGAAATCAGCCGGTCGAGTTTCGATGGTCACACGCGGCGGATCAAACTCGATGTCGGCAATACCAGGCATAGCCAACGCATCGGCAATGTTGCGCCGCTGCTTTGTGAGCCGCTGATAGTCCTCAAAGCTCATAAGCACATGGGCCGGTCGGCCTCGATCTGTGATGAACACCGGCCCGTTGTTTGCGGCCCGTTTTGCCTCGCTCGCCCCTTGGTTGAACTCACGGCTTGATAAGGTGGTAATGGTCATGACGACACCCCCGTACGCTTGAATGATGTAGTGATGTTACTACGTCATTCAAGCGAGTGCAAGTGTTTCAGAGTCTGTAAACGGTCAGCACAGTGGACAAATTCCGCCGGTTTGGGGTAAGCGGTAAGCCAGCGGCGTTGTATTTTCCTGGATAATTTTTCTGCATACTCCTCTTCAGATTGTGACACAGGAGAGCAGGTATGGAAACCAAGCGTAGCAGGAGAATTCGCCACAGCAGGCAGGACTGGCAGGGGCTCGTGTCCGAGTTTCTGACCAGTGGTCAGGACTGCAAGAGTTTCTGTCGGGATAAGGGATTAAATCCATCCCGATTGATACGTTGGCAAGGGGTATTTCGCAATGGGATTTCCCCTGCCATCAGCCAGATGCAACCCGTAGGGTTTTTGGATCTGGGTACGCTGCCTGCCCCTGAACCTCAACCCCGGACAGGAATCCTTGAACTCAAACTCGATCTGGGTGGTGGGGTGGTACTGACCCTCACCAGAAACTGATGTTCTTTGCCGAAGCCAGGGTCCGGGTCTTCATCTACGGTCAACCTGTAGATGCCCGCAATCCTATGGACCGAAGTGGGTGCCGAACTGACCGGAGTGGCCCAGTCCCTGATCACCACCTGTCGGCTGCACGACATCAATCCCTATGACTACCTGGTGGATGTTCAGACACTCACGACGCAGATATCTATAGTCTGTAAAATCGGATGTTGACTCCGAATTTTCATATATAATGCTTGAATGATTCTACGAACCCGTCATCTTGAGTTGCTCAAGCGACAACTTGTCAATTTCCCCGTGGTTGCTATTTTGGGCGCCCGGCAAGTCGGAAAAACCACGCTTGCCCGACAGTTGGAAGTTGATTGGGCTGGCCCAAAGCATCACTTCGATCTGGAAGATCAGGATGACCAGGCACGACTTGCCGATCCGGCTTTTATCCTGCGGGAGTTGAAGGGGTTGGTGGTGTTGGACGAGATTCAGTTGCGTCCGGATATTTTCCCATTGCTGCGCGTATTGGCGGATCGATCTGATAGGCCCGCTCACTTCTTGCTGCTTGGCAGCGCGGCTCCTGAACTATTGAAACGTACCGCTGAGAGTCTGGCTGGCAGGGTCGTTTTTCACGAGTTGGATGGGTTGGCACTGGATGAAATCGCACCATTTGCATCCGAGCCTGACTGGCTGGATATTCGTTGGCTGCGCGGCGGTTTTCCGCGTGCGTTGCTTGCAAACGATATGCAATTTAGCCGTGAGTGGCGTGATGCCTTCATTCGCACGTATCTTGAGCGAGATTTGCCGCAATTGGGTATTCATCTCCCTGCGCTGACGCTGCGCCGTTTTTGGACCATGCTGGCGCATTACCACGGGCAAACCTGGAATGGAAGCGAGTTGGCCCGAGCGCTGGGTGTGAGTGACAAGACAGTGTCACGCTATCTGGATATTCTGGAGGGGACCTTCATGGCATACCGTTTATTACCCTGGCATGCGAACATAAGCAAGCGCGAGGTCAAAGCGCCCAAGGTTTATGTGGCGGATACGGGTTTGCTGCATAGTTTGCTGGGAATCGGTGAACGAGAGGCTTTGCTGGCGCATCCGAAGTGTGGCGCATCGTGGGAAGGTTTTGTTTTGCGCGAAGTCATCCGTCGAACAGGGGCAAAACGGGGTGAGGCATTTTTTTGGGGCGTGCATGGTGGTGCAGAGTTGGATTTGTTGATTCTTCAGGAGGGTCGTCGCCTGGGGTTCGAAATCAAATTGACAAAGTCGCCGCAAGTGACCGCATCAATGCGCTCATCAAAAGAAACTTTGGTGCTGGATCATTTGTATGTAATGTGCCATGGTGAGGGTGAGCCCTGGCCATTGGCGCAAGGAGTGACGGCTGTTCCAGCGGCGTGTCTGGCTTCGGAGCAATGGCTACCAGCACGGTAAGCGGAATCAACATAATGGGGGTTGATTTGCGCGTTTTTTACCCCTTTCATCCATTTCATGAGATAGTTTCCTCATGCGCGACATACTGATTACCTTGATTGTTCTGTGGATACTGTTCAAAGCAGTGAAGCATCCTGCCATTGGCATCCTAGGGTGGGTCTGGATCAGTGTCATGAACCCCCATCGCCTGGCTTGGGGCTTTGCCTATGACTTTCCCTTTGCCATGCTCATGGCTGCAGTGACTATGCTGGGTTTGGTGGTGACCAAGGATAAACGGCAGTTCCCCGTCACCCCCGCCACGGTTTCTCTGATCCTGTTTATTTTCTGGATGAATATCACCTCTCTGTTCGCCATCAACTTCGACCAGATCTATCCTCTATGGAGCAGGGTCATGAAGATTTTATTCATGACCCTGGTGGCTATGTCAGTATTGAACACGAAACAACATATCCGTTGGCTGGTCTGGACCCTGGTGGTTTCCCTGGGGTATTACGGGGTCAAAGGCGGGGCATTCACCTTGGCTACGGGGGGAGGGTACACGGTGTGGGGCCCAGCGGGGTCATTTATCGAGGAAAACAACGCCTTGGCGGTGGCAACGATCATGCTGATTCCCATGCTGCGTTACCTGCAACTCACGGAAGAAAACCCCTGGGTACGCCGGGGTCTGGTGGTGGCCATGGGGCTTTGTGCGGTCTCTGCCATTGGCTCCTATTCTCGCGGAGCACTCATTGCCATTGTGTCCATGAGTTTCTTTCTTTGGACCAAAAGCCCGCGCAAACTGCCCTTGGCACTGCTCATGATCATTCTGATACCCTTTGTGGTGCTGTTCATGCCGCAAAAATGGGAAGACCGCATGAATACCATTCAAACCTATCAACAGGATAGTTCTGCCCTCGGGCGTCTCAATGCCTGGGGCATGGCCTGGAATCTGGCGGTGGATCGACCTCTGGTGGGGGGGGGGTTCGAAATCTATGACAAGGAGGTCTTTGCCCGTTACGCGCCGGAACCAAAAAACGTGCATGCAGCCCACAGTATCTACTTTCAGATCCTTGGGGAGCATGGATTCGTGGGGCTGTTCCTGTTCCTGGCGATCGGTTTTTTTACCTGGCGCAGTGGCAGTTGGATCATTCGGGAAACTCGGGGGAAACCCGATTTGCACTGGGCCAATACCCTGGCCAGGATGCTGCAGGTCAGTCAGATCGCCTATGCCACGGGGGCTGCATTTCTGAGTTTGGCTTATTTCGACCTGCCCTATTACATCGTGGTCCTGATGGAAGTAACCAAACTGTATATCAAGAATCAGCAGGAAGAAAATTCACGGGTGGTCTCTTCTCAGAGACCCGGTCCCCGGGTGATTCGCCCGGCGGAATTGTCTGTGATCCCACGTGAGGGGGAGTCACTTGGGTGAATGGTTGAGGATGTGTTTCGAATCCGTCAAAAAATACGCTGCACTATACTTCAGTCTCTAAAATATGGTGCTATCATTTGATGGCTATTGGAGTCCAACATGGAAACATTTAGCATACGTGACTTGCGTGAGCGCACAGGTGACTTGGTGCGTACCGCAGAATCAGGCCACCTTTCTGTAGTTGCAAAGCATGGGCACCCCATTTTTGTTGCAGTGCCGCTTGATGAGCACGCTTTGAGCCAAGGCATAACAGTTGCATTGGCTTGTCGTCTGTTTGCCGACAATGCGTTAAGTTTGGGCAAGGCCGCACGGATGGCCAACATCCCGATCGAGAGTTTTATTGAGTGCTTGGGGGGAATGGGCATATCAGCAGTCAATTACGCTGTCGAGGAACTGGATCACGAACTGGAATTGTTGGCATTGTGAAACCGGTTGTTGCAGATAGTGGTCAAATGCACAACATAAATTTCTATCGTTAAACATGGGCCACCCGAGTTCGCAGAATATTTCCAGATGATTCGATTTAAAATTTCAACCAGATGAAATTATTCAATTTTTAACCGCACAGTAGCGATTTTTATCTATTGTGGTTTTCAATCTGTCACGAGCAGCACCCAGGAACATTGCGACAAGGATAATCAGTAACATAGACACGACATAGCCAAGGAAAGGGTAATTCGGGGTTTTTATGAAGAGATAGGTGTGTATCAAATAAATTTCCAGTACAGATCCTGCCAATATCGAAGAGATGGGTCCAATGATGTCCGGTAACCTTCGTGTGAGCAAAATATGACAGATCGCGACAGCGGAAACGAGTATGAAGTAATAATTGAGGGAATGGATTCCCCAATACTTGTTGAGTGCCAACATCGTTGTGATGCTTGCAATCAGAATGCCGGATGCATAGATAAAAGGTAGTCTCGACTTGATCGTTGCGATGTAAGTGCCGAATAAAAATCCGAATATGGTTATCCAGAGTTCATAACCCACAAGGACGGTGAAATTTAGATAGGTTGTAATTCCCAGCATGCACAGGATAAATATGAATGCCACCTTCGGGTTCCTGTTGGTGCGTTCAATGACCGGGTATACGATATAGAACATCCACAAGACGGCAAGGAACCACAGGCCGTTTCCAAACGGGCTGTGATTGTGAATACCGAACCAGGAAAGGATGGCATTAAGGCCGACCATACTCAATAAGGTATCCCAGGAAAATATTTTACTTTTTGCCTGGATCAGGAAAAGCAGCAGCAAAAAACAGTTTGTGACAACCAAACTGTAGCCGAGGCGTATCAACTTCGCCTTCCAAAATCTACTTATCGAAAAATCTCCGTGATACTTCGATGCCGAGAAATACCCGGAGGAAAAAGCAAAAACGAACAGGGCAACGGTCGTGGGTATCCACAATAGGCCACCGAAGTAGTGAGCCGTAGCCACCATCAGAATGCAAATCACTTTTGTGACAGAAAAATTGTAACTGATATCGTCAGGTTTCATTTTGATCCGGTAGTGATGAGAACATATCCAAGGAGACCTTCGCCTATCTGGCTGCACATCCTAACCGGTTTGAGTATGTCCACACCCCCAAGCATGGATCCTGGCTCAATCTGGTGGAAACGGCGTTCTCGAAGATGGCCCGTACATTCTTGCGCCACATCCGGGTCTCCTCAAAAAAGGAACTGAAGGGCCGCATGGAAAAAGGGATTGCCGAATGGAACGAACACCCGGTTGTCTTCCAGTGGAGCAACTTCGATCTGGGCTTGGAATGATATATAAGTTGTTTGGTGTTATGTTGTACTAGGACGCGTGGTGTGTTTCTTTCTCCAAGGCAGCAACGATCAAACTATTCAAACTCACGCCGCGCCGTGCCGCTTCGATCGCAATCTGTCGGTGTAAGTCTCGACCAACCCGCACATTGAATGACCCTTTGAATGGTTGCTCTGGCGTGATATTTTTTTCTTTGCACATTGCCAAGTAATCATCCACCCCATCGTGGAAATCTTTGCGCAACTCTTCGGCATTACTGCCCTCATAACTGATCAAAGCGCGTATAAACTGCACTTTGCCGAAAAAAATACCGTCTTCATCGCTGTACTCGACTGACCCAGTGTAGCCCTTGTGTTCTAGCAATTTTTCGTGTTTTTCCATGTGCAAATCCTACTGGATACCTTGGGATGTTGCAACTATAATTAGTCGCACTTGGCGGTTATTTTAGTGAGCACTTTGCTTTCCCGATAGGCTTCGCGTTCAGAAGTCATGGTCGTTTGCTTGCCTTCCTGAACTTGACGGCGCGGTGCTTCGAGCGCCTTGCCGTACAGGTCAGTATTGGTAACAGCATCTGCCAGAGAAATACGGAAGGTGACCTCAATCTCCTTGTTCATGGTTTCTGCAAGGCACCGATCAGATTTGTCACATAGGCCTTCATGCAAAATTTGGACTTGTACGTTGCATTTGCATGGGCACCGAGTTTTTTCTTGAAATCCCGATCATTGAGCAGTCGTTGTATGGCCTCCCGTAACTCGACGACATCCCCCCGCTTCACCAGAAGGGAATCGACACCTTCGGTGACATATTCTTCGACGGTGGGGGTTCGGGTGATGATGGTGGGTTTGGAGGAGGCCATGGCCTGGATCAGCACCATTTGCCCGGCTGAAATGTCGTTGACCTGAAGGGGTATGACCACGAACAGTGCGTTTTTAAGTTCTTGTACGTATGCCTTGTCGTAGCAGTTGCGCAACAACAGGACATTGGCAGGAACTTCCAGTCCGGTGAGGGCGAATTCGCTATCACAAACCACATGCAACGCAATCGGGAGGGGGGCAACGGCTTTGAACAAAGTGGCGTAATCCCGTCCGGAACGACCGGCAGAGAGGATGTAGTCTCCGGCGTCGGGAAAGTTCTTTTTTTCAAGCGTGCGTTGCTCTTCGGAAGGGTCTGCGTCAACGGAAATATGAAGACCGTAAGGGATATACTCGAATCGGGTACGTGAAGATTTAAAAATTTCTTTGTAGCGTTCGACTTCCAGGGAAGAATGGCAGATGGCTTGGTCGGCGATGGAAAATACGAACCGGAAATAAAGTCCCCGCAGCCAGTTGGCGAGCGGTTGCGGTCGGTGAGTGAAGATAAAACCGAGCAAGACGATATTCGGGCGTTTTCGGAAGAGCAGTGCGCGAAAAATGCCAAATATGATCACTTCGATGTGTGACCCCACCACCACGGTATCAGGGTAGGGCTTGCTCAAAATCAATGAACGAATTGCCGATGAAACAGCGAATTTGGTGACCTTGGGCCAACCCAGCAACAACAACCATATTCTTGCGTGGTATCTCAGAATGACTTCCCCAGGGAAAAGACGGTGGGGAACTCCCAGTGCAGCCAATTCTTTTGCAAAAGGAGAGTTTTTTGCTCCCTTCGAGAAGGTCGGGAAAAAATGAATCATTCGATCAAACCTCCGAGCACGACCATCGCTTGTTTCTTCCAGGGTTCATGAGGAAGCAGTTAAAGAAGGAGAAATCTGGATGACCTCAGTCCTTACTCGTTTTTCCAGACACCTGTCTTTTGCAATTTCTGGCGCAGGCCGGGCAAGGGAAACCCTCCATCGTAGGCTTTATGGGCGTAGTCCAGAGACTTGTCATATTCCTTCATCTTGAAGTACAGCAGTCCCATGTTGTATTGCAGGTTGGGATTGTCCGGCTCGATTTTTTCGGACAACTGGTAGTTCTGTAGCGCCTCCTGATCCTTGTCATGGTTGGCCAGATAAATGGCATACAGCATGGGAGGGGTGGGGTCTGTAGGCGCAAAATCCATGGCGCGGTGGAAGTAACATTCTATGGAGTATTCGGCTCCGTGCGGTTGTAGGGTATGATCCTTTTCCGCCAGTCGGGCCATGGCGTTGAGGGCCCGAGGATGGTTGGGGAAGGCGCTCAGCACATAAGACAGGTCCCCTCCAATCGGTCCGGTACTCCCCTGTGACAAGGATTCCACGGCGGGAGTGAAGTGGCGCATTTCCACCAGATACAGGATATGCCCCTTGTTGTCCGGATCGTTGTAATCCAGGGGGAAATTGCCCGGCGTGCTCTTGATGGCGGGGGGGCAGCCCAGGTCGGCATAGGCACTGTGCAGGGAACCGGACAGCAAAAGGGCAAGGGCGATGGAGCGTAATATCAGGCGCATAAAAATTTCTCGCTCAAGGATGATCACTGGATTCGGTGGAGTGCTCCAGCAAGGTGAGGATTTTCTGGAGAACGGTAACCGGTGAAGGATGGGACCCATCGATGACGACCTGAGGGTGTTCCGGGGCTTCGTAGGGGCTGTTGATTCCGGTCATGTTGGGCAGTTGTCCGCTGCGCGCTTTCTGGTATAACCCTTTGGGGTCTCGTTGTTCGCAAATTTCCAGGGGGGTGCTGACATAGACCTCAATGAATTGTTCTGCGCCAATCAGGTCGCGGGCCATTTCCCGCTCGTTGCGGAAGGGCGAGATGAAGGCGGTCATTACTACCAGTCCTGCATCACACATCAGTTTGGCGACTTCTGCGACGCGCCGGATATTTTCCACCCGATCGGCTTCGGTAAACCCCAAGTCCTTGTTCAGGCCTTGTCGGATATTGTCTCCGTCCAGAATGTAGGTGCGTTTTCCCTGGGCATGGAGTTCCATTTCCAGGGTATTGGCCAGTGTGGATTTGCCTGATCCGGACAGGCCGGTAAACCAGATGACGCATCCCCGGTGACCATTCAGACGTTCACGGTCGGCCTGGTGGATGGTGAGGGATTGACGATGCACGTTCTGGGCGCGCCGCAGGGTATGACGGATCATTCCGGCGGCGACGGTGGCATGGGTGAAACGGTCCACCAGAATGAATCCCCCGAGGGCCCTGGAGTTTTCATAGGTGTCAAAGGCCAGAGGCTTGGCACAGGCCAGGGTACAGACGCAGATGTCATTAAGGGCCAGGTTGCGGGTGGCTTCGTGGGACAGGGTGTTGATGTCCACCCGGTACTTGATTCCGGTCAGGGTCACCGTGGTCCACTGGGTGGCCAGTTTCAGGGCATAGGTCCGTCCTGCGTGTCCTGGTTCCTCGCCCATCCAGACCAGAGTGGCTTCAAAATGATCGGTGGTTTCCAACGGCTGATTTTGCGGGGAGAGGACATCGCCCCGCGAAATGTCGATTTCCCTGGACAAGGTCAGGGTGAGGGCATCGCCGCAGAAGGCTTCGCTGACCGGGCCGCTGGGGGAGATGAGGGCGCTGACCTGGGCCGTTTGTCCGGAGGAGGTGACGCGCAGGGTATCTCCCACCCGTACCCGACCCCGTTCGACGGTGCCACAGAAACCCCGAAAATCCGAATGGGGGCGGTTGACCCACTGCACCGGAAAGATCAGTCCTCCTTCCCGTTCGGGCGGGACTGTGACGGTTTCGAGGTATTCGATCAGGGTCGGTCCCGGATACCAGGGGGTGGCCTCGGACGGATGGGTGACATTGTCGCCCTTCAATGCAGATAAGGGAATGGCACAAATTTCCGTGAAATGAAGGTCCTGTGCAAAAGTGTCGAAAGCCTTCCGAATGGAGTGAAAGACAGCGCTCTGGAAGTGCATCCGATCCATCTTGTTGATGGCCAGGACGACATGCCGGATCCCCATGAGGGAGACCAGATAGGCATGACGCCGGGTCTGGGTCAACAGACCCTGAGAGGCATCCACCAGCAGGATGGCCACCTGGGCGGTAGAGGCCCCGGTAACCATGTTGCGGGTGTACTGTTCGTGTCCTGGTGTGTCCGCCACGATGAACTTGCGGCGCGTCGTGGAAAAAAATCGATAGGCCACATCGATGGTGATGCCCTGTTCCCGTTCGGCGGCCAACCCATCCACCAGCAGGGCAAAATCGATGTCCTCGCCCTGGGTCCCGTGCTTTTTTGAATCGGCAGAGAGCGTGGCCAGTTGATCGTCGAACAATTGTTTGGAATCCCAGAGCAGGCGTCCGATCAGCGTACTCTTGCCATCGTCCACGCTGCCGCAGGTGATGAAGCGCAGCAGATCCAGTTGTTGCTGACCTTGTAAAAATTCTTCCGCTGAGAGGGGGGCAGTGAGTTCCATCAAAAATATCCTTCCTGCTTTTTCTTTTCCATGCTGGCAGAGTCATCGGAATCGATCATTCTTCCCTGACGTTCAGAACTTCGGGCATTGACCAGTTCCAGAATGATCTCTTCCAGGGTTTCGGCGTTGGATTCCACGGCGCCGGTCAGAGGATAGCATCCCAGGGTGCGAAAGCGCACCCTGCGTTTTTCAATGGTCTCCTCCGGGCGTAATCGACAGCGTTCGTCATCCACCATCATGAGCATGTCCTCCCGTGCCACCACCGGACGAATTTTTGAGAAGTACAGGGGCACCACGGGGATGTTTTCCTGATGGATATATTGCCAGATGTCCAGTTCGGTCCAGTTGGACAGGGGAAATACGCGGATGCTTTCTCCCCGATGCTTGCGGGTATTGAACAGATGCCACAGTTCGGGGCGCTGGTTCTTGGGGTCCCAGTGATGGGTGGCCGAGCGAAAGGAGAAAATGCGTTCCTTGGCCCGGGATTTTTCCTCATCCCGTCTCGCACCACCAAAAATGACGTCAAACTTGTACAAATCCAGAGCGTTTTTCAAGCCCTCGGTTTTGGTAATATGGGTATGCAGGGAAGACCCATGATCAAAGGGGTTGATATTTTTTTCGATGGCTTCCGGATGGGTGTAAACCAGAAGTTTCATGCCGGATTCCCGGGCCATGTAATCCCGAAAGAGGTACATCTCCTGGAATTTCCAGCGCGTATCGACATGGAGTAGTGGAAAAGGGGGCGTGGCAGGGTAAAATGCCTTGCGGGCCAGATGCAACATGACGCCGCTGTCCTTGCCGATGGAATACAGCATGACGGGGTTATCGGCTTCTGCCACGGCCTCCCGAATGATATGGATGCTTTCTGCTTCCAGGCGTTGCAGGTGTGGATTGATTTGATGAGATGAACGGAGGGGGCGGCTCTGCGAATCCAGGTCGAGTACCGGAGGGTAGGGCAACAGGTTCCATCCGGAGGCCGTTGTACTCTGACGACAAAGGGGAACCAGGGAGCCATGGGGAAATACCGTGAAAGGGCCGTTCAAATGAGTTTTCAACGCTTCCAGCAGGAGAACGAGATCCTCCGGGCGACAGGGTCCGGGCAAGGGGAACCACCAGCGATTGCCCTCGAGATCATTGAGAAAAATGTAATTTGTGCCGTCGACGCCTTGCTCCGATTGAGCAAACAAGAGAGGGTGCCCCTCTGTTCTGGCGACCTTCACTTCATGATCCAGGATCAGGGCATTGAGTTTTCTTCCCGATTCATCCCTCAAGGCCTCTGCTGTCAATGGGGCGGGGAGCAGTCCCCATGCCTCCAAGGGCGAGTCTGTCAGGCGTGGAGCGAATCCCAGGTGATCGAGACGGTGGATCATCATTTCGGTACTCCACAGACGGGAGGGAGCGGGTTCAAAAAGAAGCGTGGGAGGCATGGACTTGTGGACCCAATTGGGATACATTGCGCGAAGGAATCAATGTAAAGGATTCTAACTCCGTTTTGTCGGTTTTAATACTCTTTAGACGATGAATATGACCCGTGAGTGCAGACAGCAAGACGAACCGGTAACGCAGGGAGCGAAGATGGCGGTGTTGGACATCGTCAAGCGGTCGGGATGGGCTATTTTGCAATATTATTCGGAAATAGCCTCCGCCGATTCCCGTCATCCACTGAAGGTGACACACAAGGAGGATCGGAGTCCGCTGACGGAAGCAGATCTGGCTTCCCACAAAATCATTGTAAGCGCTCTGTCTGAACTGACCCCCCATCTTCCGGTGATTTCAGAAGAGGATGGAAAAAGGGTCCCGAAGTACCCCGCTCCGGAATGTTTCTGGCTTGTGGATCCCCTGGATGGAACCAAGGAATTTTTGGCAGGAAGTGGTGAATTTACAGTTAATATCGCTTTGATTTGGCATGGAAAATCTATATTTGGTGTGGTGGGGGCTCCGGCCCTGGATTTGATCTACTGGGGGGGGGAAGGCGAGGGTGCATTTCGAATCGATGGAATCATGGGGGGCTCCATCGAGATTGCGCCGTGGCCGGTTTCGGGTAGACCTGTGCGGATTGTGGCGAGTAAAAGCCATATGACGCCAGAAACCCTGGCATTTGCGCAGCGCTTCAAGCCCAACGAGTTGATTCAGGCGGGGAGTTCCCTGAAGTTTTGCCGGGTTGCCGAAGGCAGCGCCGACCTATATCCCCGTTTGGGGCCTACCTGCGAATGGGATACGGCGGCGGCTCAGGCGGTGGTGGAGGGGGCCGGAGGCCATGTTTTCGATCTGGAGGGCAGGGCTCTGCGCTATGGCAAGAAAGAAATCCTCAATCCGTATTTTGTCGCGTCTTCCGTTTCTTCCGAGGTCATTCTGCCGGGTTTGTCGTGATCGGTTTGGCCCATGCCGGCCTGGGAGCATTGACGGGGTTGGCCATCGGCCTGACGGGCGTGGGTGGGGGAGCACTCATGGCTCCGGCATTGATTTTCTGGTTTGGCGTGGAACCCCAGTCCGCCATTGCCACGGATCTGTGGTTTGCGGTCCTGACCAAACTGGTGGCGGTCAAGGCGCATCATGGAGAAGGACAGGTGGATTGGCAGGTGGTGCGACGGCTTTGGTGGGGAAGTGTCCCGGTCGCCTGTCTGGTCGTTTTGCTGGTGGGGCATGGGGTAACTCTGGGGAAACCGGAGGACTTGATTGCATCCGTCGGGGTTTTGGTGATCGTGACGGGTCTTGGATTATTGATGGCTCCCCATTTGTTGAAGGTTGGGCGCATGCGTCGTTTGGGTCGCCCTGAACGATTCAAGGCGGTTCAACCGGTACTGACGGTGGTGGGAGGTGCAGGTCTGGGGTTTTGCGTGGCCCTGACTTCCATCGGTGCCGGTGCCTTGGGCAGTGTGTTGTTGCTGTATTTGTACCCGCTCCGGATGACCCCGCACCGTTTGGTGGCCACGGACATCGCCCACGCCATTCCCCTGGCGTTGGTGGCGGGCTTGGGGTACCTGTGGGCCGGCAAGGTGGATGGGTCGCTATTGCTGGATCTGTTGGCGGGGTCACTCCCTGCTGTTCTGGTGGGCAGCCTCTTGAGCCGAAGTATTCCTGGGCGGTGGATGCAGATACTGCTGGCCACTTTGTTGCTGGTGGCAGGCATGAAAGTGTTGAACACTTGTCCGCGCATTCCCCTTCCTTGGCGAGTTCCATGCCAGCATTGCGCCAGGAGGGGTTAGCGGACGGTTTGTTTTTGTAAGAGTCTGCAAAAACAGCATATAAGTCAATTTATTTACGTTTTAACTATTGCATAATAATCAAAGTTCTGGTATAATTTCATGATGCAGATCGGCAATCGTTTTCGTTGTTACCCCACTCCTGCACAGGAACAAACCTTGTTGCAGTGGATCGGCTGTCAGCGAAACATCTATAACGCCAAAGTACGCGAAGATCGGTATCTCCGGTGCTTTGCGCGCAAATCGCTGCAACACGTCGGTCAGTATGCGCCCATTGACCAGAAGTACGGACAATTCAAAACCGAACTTACGCCGTATCTGGACGAAGTGCCTAGCGTCGTACTGCGGAATGGTGCAGTGCTGTGGAAGCAGGCGTATGGTCGTTATTTCTCCAATCTTGGAGGACGCCCAACTATCCATAAAAGGCACGGCAAGCAATCGGTATGGCTCACTTCGGAAGTCTTCAAGTTCGTGCCGGTCGCAGAAGGTTACGAACTTCATGTAGGAATCAAGAAATTCCCGGTTGGGGTGTTGGCATTCAAAGCCCATCGAGACTACAAGATTCCTGCTTCGCTACACATCAGCATTCACGCCAGGCGCTGGTACGTTTCGTTTAACTACGATGACGGGATTCAAGAGCCTTCCGATAAAGAAATAGCTGATTGGCTGATTCAGTTTGATGAAGCCGAGTTGCGCAAGATGACTGCAGGACTGGATCGAGGCGTCAACTTGCCGTTGGCTGGAAGTGACGGACAGAAATTCGGGTTTTCAAAAGTTCAGGACAAGCGTCTACTCGCCCAGGAACGCCACAAGAAGCGCTGGCAGCGCCGCCAGGACCGACGAACCGAATACTCATCAGGTTGGTTCAAGGCGAAGCATAAGGCGGCGCGTTACCAGCGGTACGGCGTTGACGTGCGCAGGGATGTGGCGCATAAGACCAGTCATACCCTGGCTTGCGATCCTCTTTACAAACTCTACGTATTCGAAGCCCTTAAAATCAAGAACATGACTCAAAGGGCAAAAGCCAAAAAGGATGCTCAGGGCCGATGGATGCGTAACGGAGCGGCTGCGAAGTCTGGGCTCAACAAATCCATTTTAGCCTCTACCTGGGGACAGACAAAAACGTATTTGCAGTACAAGGCCCGTCGACAGGGCAAATTGGTTCTCGAAGTACCACCGTTTTATTCTTCGCAGGAATGTGCCGCATGCGGTCACGTTCACCAGGACAACCGGGTATCGCAATCCGAATTTGTCTGCCTAAGCTGCGGGAACACAGACCATGCCGATCATAATGCCGCAAAAGTCATTGCTATGCGTGGCGTCAAGTTGTTGAAATCGGGTGAGTATGTCGAAAAGAAGAAAAAGCGGTGCAAGATCACAAGAAGTACGCAATGTGCCCCCGCAAGGGGCGAGGTAGGGGCGGAAGGCTCTCGAACCGGCTGCGAGAAATCGCAATCTACGCCAAGTGAGACCTCGGTAAGTCGTAGAAGTGGAAACACTTCCGCGCGCTGGTCGTTGAACTTGGAAACCCCCGTCACAAGACCTTTAGGTCTTTAGCGGTGGGAGACTTCATAGGAGTTGTCTGACGCATGAAAAAGCAAGTGCTGGTGATCATCGGCATGCACCGCAGTGGTACCTCAGCCTCGACGGGGGCCCTGCGCTGCCTGGGCGTGGACCTGGGAGACCGGTTGTATCAGGGGCATGCGGGCATCAATGACAAGGGGTATTTCGAGCATGCCGGCATTGCCGATACCAACGACGAAGTGCTGGCTACCCTGGGATCTTCGTGGGATGACCCCCTGCTGCGTCCCAATGACTGGTGGAAGCGCGATGATCTGGCGCTTTATGTCAGGAAAGTCAATAAACTGATCCAGCAGGACTTTTCTCGCAGCCCTTTGTGGGCCGTGAAAGATCCTCGGGTTTGTCGTCTGTTGCCCTGGTGGCTGGAGATCTTCGCCTCTTTGCAGATCACCCCCCACTTCCTCTTTGTGGTACGCTCTCCCGCCGCGGTCCACCGTTCATTGGAAAAACGGGATGGATTCCCCAGGGAAAAATCCTTTCTGCTCTGGACGTTGCACTATCTGGAGGCGGAACGATACAGTCGTGGGTATGCCCGAACTTTTATCGATTTTGACCGGTTTCTTGAAGAACCCGTGGAATCTTTGCTGCGGATCGAGCGGGAACTGAACCTCACCTTTCCGGTTTCTGTCAATGAGGCGAAATCCGGTCTGGACGCATTTCTGTCCCGTGACTTGCGCCATCACACGGCAGAACAGGAACTTCAGGATACACAACCTGTTCTCAAATTGGCGCAGGACCTTCATGGTGAATTGGTGAGCGCAACGAAAGAACTGCCTCTGAATATTCCTGTCTTGAATGAATTGTGGACGCGCATGGAAACGATTCAACAGGGGTTTCCGGAGGCTTTGGTGAGTCATATCCGTTCGTCCGGGGTCATTCGCGGTGGTTTGCAGATCACCTTCAACCGCATTCTTCGTTCCTGGTCCTGGGTGATCGGAAAACCGGTGCGCTGGGTGGAAAGACGTCTTTTTGGGCAGGATGTATGAATAAGCCCATGGTTTCCGTCATCATCCCGACCTACAACTGCGCGGATTACATTGCTCAGACCCTGGAGGGGATTCTGAATCAAACCTTTCAGGATTTTGAATTGATCGTGGTGGACGATGGCTCCACGGATCGTACCCAGGACATCGTCGCCCGCAATTCTCCCCGTGTTCGCCTCATCGTCCAACAGAATTCCGGGGTCTGTGTGGCCAGAAACCGTGGCATCAGTGAAGCAAAGGGACGGTTCATCTGCCTTATCGACCATGACGACTACTGGTTTGCAGATAAACTGGCCTGTCAGGTCGAAGCCATGGAAAAATATCCGGAGAGTGGTGTCATCTATACGGACTTCACCCTGTGGTTTCCCAAGGACGGACATTTTCCTGAACCCCACACTTTACACAAAGCAATCCCCACAGATCAGATCGACCCGGATTATTCCGGGTGGATTTATCACCAGTTATTGCTGGATTGCTGGGTGCTCACCAGCACGGCCATGTTCCGGGCCGAAGTCTTCAAGAACTGTGGCAGATTTGATGAAACATTACCCTACAGCGAGGACTGGGAACTGTGGCTGAGAATTTGCCGGAAGTATCCATTTACCAAATTGACCTACGCATCCACGTTGTACCGCCAACATCCCCATCAGGGAAACAGAAAGGTCAGGGATGTGGATTATCGAACCCGACTCCTCACCCAGGCCCGGAAACAGTGGGGCCTATGCAGTCAGGACAACCGATGCGTGCCCGCAACCGTTTTCAGAAAGAAGTTGGCGGACTACCATGCCGACTTCGGACTTTATCATCTCAAGGCAGGACACCGAACCACAGCAACTCAGTCTTTGATCAAAGCCTGGCTCACCAACCCACTCCACCTCAAATATCCCTGCTACTTGGCAGCGGGATGGGTGGGCTGGAAACCAAAGTGGTGAGAACTACTTTTTCCGGAACGATGACCCATGTTAAACGGTGAACGTGCCACGTCACATTCTGATTTGACCGTTGTTATTCCCTTCTACCAGAGGACCCCCGAACCTTTGGTTCGTGCCGTAAGTTCCATCAAGGCTCAGCAAGGGGTTAACTCCCCCCATGTTTTGATCGTGAATGATGAGTCGCCCTTGTCTGCTCAATCCATCCTGGATGACCATTTCCCCGATCATGAATCATTCATCCAGTTGATCGAACAGAAAAACAAGGGGGCTGCAGGAGCACGGAATACTGCTTTGGATCATTTGCCCGAATCGACCCGATATGTCGCCTTTCTTGATTCGGATGATGAATGGACCCCAAACCATCTGGACCATGCCCTACGCGTTCTTTCCCAAGGGTATGATTTCTATTTTTCCAACTATCAGCGATCGGACTGGCCTCAGGATCGGTTTTCCCAGATGAAACTGAACCTTCAATCCCATCGCTGTCTTGATGCTGAAAGACAGTTATATGGGTTTGTTGGTGATGTTCTGCTGCCGGTGATGGGGCAACAAATGATCAAAACATCCAGCGTAGTCTACCGCCGGACTGCTTTGCCTGAAGTTCGGTTCCCGGAGCATTTGACCTTGGGGGAGGATGATGTCTTCTGGTTGAAAGCGCTACGAAGGGTCAGCCATGCGGGTTTCTGTTTTCAGGTGGAAGTTGAAATGGGCGAAGGCGTTAACATTTCACAGGGAGGTGGTTGGGGGGAACTGCGCTCATTCAAGTTGATGATCGAGAATCTGCAGAAGTGGCGGTCTCTTCCTCAATTGTTTCCTGATGAGGTCGCCCTACCTGAATTGTGTCGAGAGAATATCCAGAGGATCCGACAGGATTTCGTGGTTGGTTTGTTGCATCGTTTGCGGCGCAGGGAAGGATTGCCCATGGAATACTGGGCACGCTATACCCGACTGGACCCTTTTTGGTTTTCCACCCTGCTGAGCCAAATTCTCAAAAAACTGGGGGGTAGTTATGACCGATAGGGTATTGCGCGTCGGGATTTATCGACCTGCCGAACTTCCCCAGAGTTTCAAGGTGTATGCGGATAATGTGGAACGTTATTTTCCGGAACTGGGGATCGAAGCCGTTCACTTTGACAGTAAGACAGCGATCCCTCAGACAGTGGATGTATTGTGGGATATCCGTTCTGGGGGTGGGAATCCTCCACTGGAATTTCTGCTCGACTCGAAGATCCCACTGGTGATAACCGTCCATGGTTTTGCCCCCATCAGTTTGTCAGGATGGGAGTATTTCCAGACGATCAAGGGGGCCTTTTTATCCAAAAGATATGCCAGGGATAAATTGAAACGGTGGGAGGAACTCAAGGAGGGTGTGGCAGCCATGATGGCGGTCTCACAATTCACCAAAGAGGAAGCCGTGAGGCTGACCGGGGTGCCGGAACATAAGATTGTCGTCTGTCCCCACGGCGTTAGCCCGGAATTCATACCGAAGGAACCCATAAAACCAAAGGAAAACTATTTCCTTCACATCTCGAACAATGAACCCCGCAAGAATGTGGCGCGTATTGTGGAAGCATTCCAACGACTGAAAAAAACACACGATATCCGACTCAAACTCAAACTGCCCCGTGCAGAAGGAAGCAAGTACCAAAACATCAAGGGAGTGGAGTTGATTCAGGGCATATTGAGTACGGGAGATCTGGTGGAACTCTATCAAAAAGCATCCGGATTCGTCTTTCCTTCCCTCTATGAAGGATTCGGTATGCCCATACTGGAGGCCATGGCCTGTGGTTGCCCGGTCATTACCTCCAACGTCAGCGCGTGTCCGGAAGTGGCGGGGGAAGCCGCAATAATCATTGATCCAAGAAATGTTCAAGCATTACAAAACGCCATGGAACAACTCATTGACCAAACTCATGGCATCAGCCAAAGTTTAATCACTGCTGGCCTCCAACGCTCAGTCCGGTTTGACTGGAAGAAGAGTGCCGAGGGACATGCAACGGCGATGATCCACGCGGTGAATATGGATTGAAACTATTTTTTTGGTTCAGCGATAACGACGATTTGAATATGTTTTGTATCGCTCATTAATTCAGGAAAGAATCGATAAAGTAATCTGCGCAATAGTTTTTTTGAATCCCACCATTTCTCATTGATAAACATGGTCTGTACGACATTTAATTCTAGATTTTCAAATAAACGAACGATGCTTTTTAGAGTAAAAAATCGCAGGTGTGTTTTGTCCCGGATACCGAATTCTTCATATCGCCAATCCTTCTCTAGGAACAGGTGTTCTAGATTATCTATATGACGCATATTGGGGACGCAACAATGAATGCGTCCACCCGTTTTTAGTTTCTTTTTGCACAATTCAAGAGCAGATGCGGGGTCTGGCATGTGTTCAAGAGAATCATTGAAGGTGATTACGTCGAAGTAATTGTCGGGTATGGGATTTCCTGAGTGGAAAAAATCCACAATGACATTGTCCAGTCTTTCTTTGGCTACTGTGGCTGCTTGTTCATCTGGTTCGACCCCCCACACCTCGATATCCATAAGATTCTTTAGGGATAACCCAAATCCTCCCTGATTGCACCCAATATCAAGAATCTTTTTGGTATTTTTTGGGATCAATAAAACAAGGGGTAGTCTATCAATATCTTCATATTTCGGTCTGTCGAATTCCATTGAAAAGTTGTCCTATGTTTATCAGAAAAGTTTTCCAATTAATATTTTATTACCTCTGGATATTTTGGCCAAAATTTTAAATCCAGTTCCAGATGATTACCTTCTGCCTATTCGTTCCATGGTTTTATGAATACGTTTTTTTATCTTTGAGCAATTCAATATCATCAAGTAATGTATTTCCATGAGGTTTTCTACATGAAATGACATGGTCTCGGAAAGTCATGAATAGTAGATGGGCTTGCTGTTCAAGATCAATCCTTTCTGGATGGTGCTGACAGTCGTTTAAAAACTTTTTTGGTAACTCCGAGAATATCCCCCCTAAGAATATTTACAAAGATGTAAGGATGTGTGAGCAATATCGAGGGAACCCATTTTGGCAAACTCCGTTCCTTGACCCATCCTCCTCCACGACGACATAGTGCATCCCAAATCCCGAGTAACGTGGCGGTTTCCCTTTGGCTATCTCCAACATCATGCCAGGATGCAGCAAGCAATAAAGAACCTGCCAAATATTGCCGTGTGTAGTTAACCTGCTGATGCCAAGGAAGATAGTTTATCCAAAATAGATATCTGTTTCTAGTGTTTAAATATACATAATGAGGTGGGCGACTGTTAGGGTCGTTGACGCCAGCATGGAATACAATTGACTGTTCAACTATGCGATTATAAAATCCTAATTTTATAATCCTTATGGATAAATCCATGTCTTCGAAATATGCAAATAGTTTGTCATCAAATCCGCCAATTTTCTTTAGAATAGTTGTTCGAGTAAGTAAGGCTGTCCCCCATAGACAAAAGTCTTTTGGATTTTCTGACTGAGCTTTAAGTCCCTCATCTAAAAACTTGTGTTGCTCAAAATAACGTAACTTCCTATTAATTGAACAACCACAGAACTGAATGCGATTAGAATTGGAGTTATCATTATCTAGAAGGATAGGTGATACAGCACCAATTGATGCGTCCGAATCTAAAGAATAAACTAGCAAACCAAGCGCATTAGCATCGATTATAGTGTCGTTATTTAGTATCCATATGTATTCGAAATGTTTTTCTATGGCATACCGTATCCCTTGGTTCTGTGCGGAAGCAAAACCACGGTTTTCTGAGTTCCTAATCAATGTGACTTGGGGGAATAGACATTTAATATTTTCTGGTGAATTATCTGTGGATGCATTGTCTATTACGACAACAGAAAAAGATTTGTAATTCGACTCAAAAAGCGAATAAAGACAGGCAACTGATTCATCTCCGCCGTTCCAGTTTAATATCGATACAAGAACTCTTTTTTTTTCCAATTTATAAAGGTTCATAATCTCAACCATTTATTGTTTTCTGGAATTGAGTGGAATTTCGTTAAATTAAACGCAATTACTATTGTTTCGTTTGACATTTTTAATTGATGTATGTTTCGTTTATGTTGTTTTGCCAATCATGCCATATATTTGTTTTTCAATTGGGTGTTTTGTAATGTATATGATTAACATCCATATTGCCGAGCAGGATAATATGTCCAAGGTTATTTCTGTCAAGGGTTTTCCTTCAAACATTCTTTTTCCGATTGTGATGATTGCCACTGAAGGAATACAGGATATGACCGTGACCCAGAAACTTTTGTGGAGTGACTGAATCATTCCTTTGATGTCTATCCCAATGACCTTCCGACACTGAATGAAGTCGGTGATAGATTCTATGATTCCGGATATTATGAATGCGATTCCCACTGCCAGTAGTCCTTTGGGGGCAGCATAGAAAATAAGGGCTCCTCTTATGGGGATTCGCATCAACAGTTGATAGAGGTTTTGTTCAATTCTTCCAACCGCAGGCATCAGGGATCCCATGAGCATGAACGGAGATTTTGCCAAAGTAAATATACAGAGCAATTGTAACGGGATGATGGATGCTGTCCATTGCTTGCCATATAGCCCAATGATGATGGGTTCTGCCATGATGGCCAAGTTGATAAAAAATGGCCACGCAACCACGGTGAGTAGGGCAAGTGACTCCTCAAAACTTTGTTTCATTGGATGGTTGTTTCTTGATTGCTCTGAAAAGTGGGGAGCAGCCACATCCCAAAGTGCTCTCATGACGAGCGTATCAAAGGTTGAAACCAAGCCCATGGCGCGTCCAAAAAAACCGACTGTCGCCATTCCGGATAGTCGTCCCAGTATCAAATCAGCCTCTGATTGTCCAATATCAATCAAAATGGTAATTAGACTGGACAGTGATCCAAACGAGAATACCTTCCCTATGTCTTTGATGCCTGGGGTGAAAGGGATGTCTTTAGAACGCCACAGTTGGACAAGGGCGAAGGTACAGAGAATGCTGGCAACGGATCCCCAGGCCATGGAGAGGTAACTGTAACCTAGATAAGCGAGGCTGACGGTGGCAACAGCTCCAGTAAGGTTGGTGAAAAATTTGATGAGGGCTATGTACTTGAACTCCATCTTCTTGTACATGTAGGCCATGGGTACGGTGCCAAAAGGAATTAGCACGAAGTTGAGAGCCAAGATCTGCATGACGGAGCGAACGCCAGGTTGGTGGTAAAACTCTGCCGCGTATTTGCTTCCCAGCAGGATGACAAGGGCGAGGGTCCAGGCCGTGAACAGGGTGAGCGTAAAAGCAGCGCGTATCTTGTCCGAGGTCAGGTCCCTTTCCTGAATGATGTAACTGGAAATGCCAAAATCGCGCATGGAACTGGCAAATCCTATCAATACGACGGCGATGGAATACAAACCGATTTCGGAGGGCTTGAGAAGTCGGGCCAGAATGATAGAGACGACGAACTGCAGGACAAAACTGGCATAACTTTGACCAAGGGAAAACAGGATGGACTTTCTGACCTTGCTCATCGGAGACTGCTCAGAAAGTTCGGGGGGTATGGGGCAGGGATGGATGCGGTGTGATCTTTATTGGGCATACACGATTTGTAACCAGTAGAGACATCCGAGAGTAAGGAAAAAGCATATGGAAGTGAGGTTTCCTAGCAGGCTGTTGAAAAACACCTATTTTCAAAACGATCACCACTATATGTTGTACAAAACACCGTTCAAGACACTATAAGTATGGAAATTTCCTTGCCTATCCGGTTGTTTCCCACGCTGGATGATGCTATGATTTTTACCCATGACAATGGACATCCATCAACGTGACGATCTGCCGTTCCCGCACTCGCTGCCGGAATTCCAGCGGCTTTTTCCAGATGTTGGGGCGTGTGCTGCTTACCTGGAGAAGTTGCGTTGGCCGGACGGTTTTGTTTGCCCGCATTGCGAGGCAGGCGGTGAGCCACTTCGGTTTGCGAACCGTCCAAACGTGTTTCGGTGCCGCGAGTGTCGCAGGGATACCAGCTTGAAAGCCGGAACCGTGATGGAGGGGTCGCATACGCCGCTTAACATCTGGTTCTGGGCTGCCTATCTGGTTACCAGCCAGACGCCCGGCATGTCTGCCGTGCAGTTCCAGCGGCAACTTGGACTGCCCAGGTATGAGACGGCATTCCAGATTCTCCACAAGCTCCGGGCAGGCATGGTGCGCCCCGACCAGGACAGGATCGGCGGCAAGGCCCATGAACACGTAGAGGTCGACGAGACCTATGTTGGCGGCAGGACGCGCGGCAAAGGCAGTGGCGTCCACGACATGAGCCTTGTCGCTTGTGCTGTTGAGGTGCATCAGCGCAAACCGGGCGGCAAACTCGACAAGCGGAAGAACGGCAGGTACGCGGGGCGAATACGGCTCGCTGTCGTGCCGGACCGCACCACCAAGTCGCTTTGCGGCTTCGTCGAAAGGTCGGTTATGCCGGGCACGCTTATTGTTACCGATGACTGGAAAAGCTATTACGATCTCCCCAACAGAGGGTACAAGCACATGCACGTCGCCGAGCGCGGCGACCCGCAGGTTGCCGATGAGTTCCTTCCGATGATCCACACCGCCTTCGCTAACTTGAAGTCCTGGATTAACGGCATTCACCACGGGGTAAGTGATCAGCATTTACAAGCGTACCTCAATGAATTCACGTTTCGGTTCAACCGGCGCTTCTACCCGTTCAACGCTTTCCGCTCCCTGATGGGCATCGCCAGAGAGGTTGCTGCTCCTACATACGCCGAACTTTATTCCGGTGTTTGGACTCATCCTGGTGCTAATGAACGTGGCGGGGAAACAACCGGATAGGCAAGGAAATTTCTTATAAAAACTATTTTTCAACAGCCTGTTAAAAGAGGTATGATTCCGTAATGGGAGATTTCGACACTTAATTTTCTGTGAATTCTCAATGTAGTATGCATTCTGGAACAGAGAACATGAAAAACCAGCCCTATTAAAAACTTTTTCACCGCATAAGTCTACAACATTGCAAGAGGATAAACCATGTTTCAATGGATTGCCAAGGATATTTTAGACGCCAATGTTGATCGTCTTCAGGACTCATTTCAGAAAGCACACCCATTCCGTCACATGGTGATAGATGAGCTTGTTGAAAAGGATTCGCTGATTCCTCTTCTGAAAGCATTTCCAGAGTCGAGTTGGTCAGGGTGGGAAAATGTTAGTCATGAACACCAGCACCTGAAGCAGGTTTGTAATGATATCAGCATAATACCAGACCCGTTAAGAACCTTAATATACGAACTGAACTCGGGACCGTTTCTTAACTGGCTTTCGAAAGTAACAGGTATTCCTCAGATTCTGCCTGATCCCCACTTGTTTGGAGGTGGATTGCATTCAACTGGGCCTGGTGGAACACTTACGCCACATACGGATTTTCATGTCGTCAAAGGGTTGCCTCTTTTTCGCCGACTAAATTTGCTTTTCTACCTGAACTCGGACTGGACTGAAGAAAACGGCGGAATGCTGGAATTATGGCACAAGAATCAAGATCGAATAGAAAAAACCGTTCTCCCAACACTAGGCACTTGTGTTCTGTTTCAGACCGACAATGATTCCATGCATGGATTCACAACGCCAGTATCTAGCAAGAATCGACAGTCGGTTGCAATTTATTATTATACAGCGAGTGATGCTGAGCAATTCAGTGGTGATGGGGTAACCTACTGGCGATCACAAAGTGCTGCCAATGACTCCTCTTCTTGGCTGAGACTACAGGCACAACGAACGTTGCTGTTTGGTGCCAGGGTTGCTTCAGGGCTTTCTTGGAGGTTCGGGATGATGGCTGAAAAAACAAGGAAGTAACCAGAATTCTCTGCATCTACTCCCCCCGGTGTCAGGGAAGATGTCGCTTCACTTTCCGAGTTTTTATAGAGCATCCCCCTGCAAATAATGTGGAGGAAATGACCTGACTTGCCCACCGCCGTTCGCGTTCGTCGCGTGCGACCCCCACGGCCCGCGGACAAGTCGTCAAACCGGTCACCATGATCAGGCAGCCTTTTGGTTTTTGCGATCAGGGTTTATTGTACTTCCCCTATCGGTGCCCAGTTTCGTGTCTGGCCAGTCCAGCGTCGAGGCGTCTTTTCCTTTGCCGTCTGGTATAACGCATGTCGTTTGGCCAGTATCCAAAAAAATGGCGTCTGAACCATTCCAATAACTGGTTTGCCATGAATTTAAATATCGGCAAATTCTTTGTGATACACTGAAATAGTGCATTGAAATCACTTGTATTTTATCGGCGTAAATATCGGCACAATAACGTGGCACGAAATGTACTCAAGCGCGCACCAAATGGAACCATTGATTATCAGTCGTTCCAGCAATAACTTTCTTGAACTGGTTGGGATGGCATCCGACCTGGTTGAGTCGTCATCGCGCTTGGAGGGTTTGGTGGCCAAAGAAACCGCCACTGAGTTAGGGCGCCTGGTTTCCGGTATGAACTGTTACTACAGCAACAAGATCGAGGGGACCAACACCAAGTCGCTGGACATCGAGCGCGCACTGCTCGGAAAAGTCGATCAACCAGACAACACCCGTCTGCGCGGACTTGCTTTTGCGCACATTCAAGCCGGGCAATGGGCAAGATCCCATATTGCGGAAATCTTCGATGGCGGAATTTTCCGATTCGCCAAAAATGTTCACAAAATCTTTTACCAGCACTTACCCGAATCGGATGCTGGAAATGTTGCTCCTGGCGAAATCAGGCTGATTGATGTGGCTGTTGGAAATCATGTTGCCCCATCCTTTGTTGGTCTGAATGATTTTTTGTCGCGATTTGATAGTGTCTACGGCCAGCAATTGACCCGTTCAACCAAGGGAGGCATATATCGTCTCGAGGCCATCATATCAACCATGGCAGCGCATCACCGCTTTGTCTGGATACACCCGTTTGAAGATGGGAACGGGAGGGTGGCGCGCATCCTGCTGGATTCCATGCTGAACGCTTGCGGGATCAATCGACACGGACTCTGGTCCCTGTCCAGAGGGCTGGCAAAAACCTCAAAGCAGTACAAATCGTTTCTGGAGATGGCAGACAGTCCGCGCCAGGGAGATCTTGACGGGCGGGGAAACCTGTCTGAAAAAATGTTGTGCAATCTCATCAAATATGAACTTGAGGTCGCGCGTGACCAGTCGGAGTTCATGGGGCACATGTTCTCATTGGAAAATCTTGAAGCCAGGGCGCGAGGGTATTTCCACAGGGTCAGAACCGACCTTCCGGTTGGGGCAGTGGATCTCTATGTCCACGCGCTAAAATCCGGGGTTTTCGAACGAATGAGGGCGGGACCGATTACGGGATTGTCGGAACGCTCCGCCAGAGACATTCTCGGATCTCTGGTCCGAGAGGGTTTTCTGGTATCAGACAGCCCAAAAGGGCTGGTTCGGGCAGGATTTCCCATGAAATCATTAGGCTCCTTGCTTCCCGATCTTTACCCTGCTGGCGAAGTGACCTTTGCAGAAGTTGGGTATTCAGCTTAGTGCTGTGATGTTAGAATTATGCAATGGAATCAAAAACTCCGCAAGTTCGATCCGTCGCGCCCCGCGCCGGGGTCGACTACCCACGCAACTACGCAGAATTTAAGGCGTGGTTCCCAGATGATGCCGCCTGCCTCGACTATCTCGATTGGATTCGCTGGCCACACGGCTTTGTTTGCCCGGATTGTGGAGGCTCCACGGCGTGGCGCATGAAATGCGGTCGGTGGTGGTGCAAGGGATGCTCTACCCGTATATCCGGCACGGCGGGGACAATCTTTCACCGCACCAGAACGCCGCTTACCGTCTGGTTTGCCGCTGCCTGGCATTTTACCTTCGCCAAGAATGGCGTTTCCGCCATGACACTGCATCGGATCCTTGGTTTCGGCTCCTACCCTACCGCTTGGGCGATGCTGCACCGTTTCCGGTGCGCGATCAGCCATGCGGGGCACGACATGCTGTCCGGACATGTCGAAGTGGATGAGACTGTCTTTGGTGGCGTCAGGCACGGCAAGCGCGGGCGCGGTGCCGGAGGCAAGGTGCTGGTCGCCATCGCCGTGGAGTTTCTTTCCCCCAAGGGTTTCGGGCGTTGCCGGTTGCAAATCATCCCCAACGCCGAAACCGAAGCGCTCAAGACGTTTATTCAGAAGCATATCAAACCGGGCTCGACCATCTACACCGACGGGCTGACATCCTACCCAGGCGCAACCAAAGACGAATACCTCCACCATGGAACGTCCGTCAAAGGCTCCGGCAAAGATGCCAACGAGGTCTTGCCGGGTGTACACCGCGTCGCCGCGCTGGTTAAGCGCTGGCTGATGGGCACGCACCAAGGATCCTTCGAGGAGGAACACCTGCAGGCCTATCTCGACGAATTCGCGTTTCGGTTCAACCGCCGCAAGTCCACGCATCGGGGCATGCTCTTCTACAGGTTGATCGAACAGTGCATTTCCATGCATCCTATGTCCTTCCGTGAGCTTGTAGCTAATCCCAAGCCAAAAGTTGTGGCGCATGAGTTCGCGGTGTCAGCCAAGCTTCGCCATAAAGCGCCAGCTTCGCTGGATATTTCTGTGCCTTCGCACCCATGGAGAAGCTAGGCACAGCACTAAGCTGAATACCCCACTTGTTTTAACGCGAACGGCACATGGAAAAAAGGCCAGAAGTTCGCACCAAGCAAACGCTATACAGCAATCCGCACTGAGTATGCGGAAGTGGAGCGCAAGCTGGCGGCTGAGCGCAAACGCGCCCACGGCGAGCTTGCAAACCAGATTCTCGGACTGGGAAATGTCATCCAGTCCGAAACCCTGTCTTACCTCGCCTTCCAGAAGAATTATGGCAAGAGCGTGAAAGTCAGAGCACCCGGAATGTTCGTCGAACAATTGCGTCGCAAGGCTGAAAGTGCTGGCGGCAAGTTGATTGATTTGCACACCTGGTCGCTGAAAATGTCGCAGTACGACCACACCACCGGAGTTTTCACAAAGAAGCCGCTCAGTCAGCGGTGGCATGTGCTGGGTGACGGGTCGGGAGTAGTGCAACGGGATGTTTATTCCGCATTCCTCGCACGCTGCGTTATGAGCAACACGCACCACCCATCCCATATCGAAACGATGTGGGCGGCTCAGAAACCTGTGCTGCTGCAAACGGGGTGGCTGCGTTCCGAACCTGCGAAGATCGAGCCTTCGGGCAAAATCACGGTGGCAACACCGTTAGAGCAGGTCGTTTGTGATAGAGGGTTTGCCGCTGGTCATGGCCTGGATGCTGTAGTCGCAAGACGAGAGCCAGGAGACCCCGGCGGGTTCGCCCTTAGAACCCCCTGTCTTTAGACATGGGGAGGTTTAGTGCTACATTCGCCGTTTCGGAAAGCACCTGGGTCGAGATAGCGGGGTGATGTATAAACAGAGAAGCGGCCAGTGCAGCCTTCGCAGAATTTGGCCCCAGTGCGTAAATAACAACGTTCGTATCGATGAACGCCTTAGCGGGCATTGGCTTCTTCGCGGTCAAACTTGTAGCCGCTCGTATCCACATTAAAACTGCGGAAAAACGCTTCGATTTCCTTGACCGTCATGGAGGAGTCTACGCCCAATCTGCTTTGCTTCACCTTGAGGAACTCGATAAAATCGAGCACCTCTGCCTGTTTTTCCAGGGGAAGCGAGTCGGCTTCCCTTGCAATGATATCAGCGTATTGCATGTGATTTCTCCATGAATTATACAATGCCATTATATGCTGTCGTTAGATTGCTGCAACCAAGGATTTACTTCGAGATCGACAGGCTGAGGAAAGCAGCAGCGGACCACTTCTCATCTCTTCTGGCATGTTCTAGCCCCAAGCAAGTCTTTGTTTGATATAGTCATTCTATAAACTGCAACACGAAATTCTGGCAGGGGTAATTATTTGTCGGCATTTTCCTGGTTCGATAGCGCGCGTTTGCACATGATTTGCTTTATGGCTATGATATGGCTACAGGTAATTAGAAGGAGGGTAAAAATGGACATCAGTACAATTGCTCATCAGTACAATTGCTCAAGCAAAAAATCATTTACCTAAACTCATCCATGCAGCAGAGGCCGGTGATGACATACGCATTTCACGTCATGGTAAACTGGTAGCGGTAATAATTTCTGCAGAACGTTATCAACAACACTTCAATTCAGGAACAGGCGTTTTTCAAGCCATTATGGAGTGGCGGGAAAAACAATCGGCTCTGGATCTTACCGATGCGGAGGTCGATAGTTGGCGAGACCGCGCAGTTGCACGGGAATTTTCATGGGAATGAAGTACTTGCTTGACACGAATATCCTGTCTGAACCCACCAAGCCACAGCCTGACCTGCATGTACTGGATAGGCTTGGGCAGTATAACGGGCAATACTGCACGGCTGTGACGGTCTGGCATGAATTGAATTACGGCGTGGCACGCATGGCAGACTCAAGACGTAAACAAGGCCTGCTTACATACCTCAAGTCGCTTGAGCAAAGCGGTTTAATTATCTTGCCTTACGAAAAAAATGCAGGGCTATGGCTCGCTCAGGAGCGAGAAAGGCTTGCAAAACAGGGCGTGACCATCCCGATTATGGATGGCGAAATTGCAGCTATCGCCGCAACCTGTAAACTTGTGCTGGTTACGCGCAATGTGAATGATTTTACAAATTATGATGAACTGCTGGTGCAGAACTGGTTTGTGGCTTAGAGATGGTTGAGGCGACAGATTCTCTGACACCGAGGGAAATAGTGGCGTATCAAGCAAATCAACGAAGAATTGTAGATGAAAATACTTGAGTACATTGGTCTCGATACCTCACGCGTCAAGGCCGCCTATCAGAAACTGACGGAAGCCATTGCGCGCGACGACTTCCGTGCGGCACAAGTCAAAAAACTGACCAGTGCCAGTCACGGAAAATTTTACCGGGCGAAACTCGACGACGCGGATCGACTGTTGTTTTCCCTGGTACGCCATAACGATGAAGTCTGCGCTTTGATGTTGGAAGTGATTCTTAATCACAACTATGACAAGTCACGTTTTCTACGTGGTGCAACGGTTGACGAGACGAAGGTTATGGATGCCGATGTCGCCGAGGCCATCCAGGAAGCGCAGGCAGTGCGATACCTGCATCCTCAACACACGGCGATACACCTGCTCGACAAGCCCTTGTCCTTCGACGACACCCAGGAAGCCATCTATCGTCAGCAACCACCGTTGATCATCGTCGGCAGTGCCGGCAGTGGAAAAACCGCGCTAACGCTTGAAAAACTCAAGCATGCCGAGGGTGAGGTGCTTTTTGTCACCCATTCTGCTTATTTGGCGCAAAGTGCCCGTGATCTGTATTATGCCAATGGATTCAATCGTGCAGGGCAAGAAGCACTGTTTCTTTCATATCGTGAATTTATCGAATCACTTCATGTTCCTGGGGGGCGCGAAGCCACCTGGCGGGATTTCTCAAGTTGGTTTGTTCGTATACGCCAAGCATTCAAGGGCATTGATGCCCACCAGGCCTTCGAAGAAATACGGGGTGTGCTGACTGCCAGGACTGGGGGTATTCTGGGGCGGGAAGCGTATCAGGCGCTTGGGGTGCGGCAGTCTATTTTTGCCGATAATCAGCGTGATCTCCTGTACGATTTATTCGAGAGGTATCGTGTCTGGCTCACTGAAGCCAAACTCTATGACCTCAACATCATCGCACAGGATTGGATGGCCCTGGCAGCACCACGCTATGACTTCGTGGTGATCGATGAAGTGCAGGACCTCACCATCATCCAGTTGTCTCTGGTGCTCAAAACCCTGAAAAAACCAGGGCATTTTCTTCTGTGTGGTGACTCAAACCAGATCGTGCATCCTAATTTCTTCTCTTGGGGGCAGGTAAAGAGCCTGTTCTGGCACGACCAGGATCTTGCTGAGAAGCAGACGTTGCAAGTACTGAGTTCCAATTTTCGGAATGGTTTGCAAGCGACTCGTATCGCGAATCAACTACTCAAAATCAAGCAGAAACGCTTCGGCTCCATAGACAAGGAGAGCAACTTTCTGGTGCAAGCCGTTGGCGTGGAGTCTGGTCAGGTGGTGTTGTTGTCTGATAACGACACAATCAAACGGGACCTGGATCAGAAAGTCCGGTATTCCACCCAGTTTGCGGTGTTGGTTATGCGTGACGAAGACAAGGTTGAAGCACGCAGGTATTTTTCTACGCCGCTGCTGTTTTCGATTCACGAAGCCAAAGGCCTGGAATACGAAAATATCATCTTGTTCCGTTTTATTTCGGATCACCGGGCCGAATTTATCGAAATCGTTGCCGGGGTGAATAAAACCGACCTGACGATGGAATCACTTGATTATCGTCGCGCAAAAGATAAAGGTGATAAGTCGCTAGAGGTCTACAAGTTTTTTGTCAACGCCCTTTATGTGGCACTGACACGTGCAACCCGGAACTTGTATGTGATTGAATCTGATGTCAATCATCCGTTACTCGATCTGCTTGATCTCGCAATTGGCGGGCAAGTCAGGGTGGATGCGCAAAAATCCAGTCAACAGGATTGGCAGAAAGAAGCACATAAACTTGAACTTCAAGGGAAACTGGAACAGGCAGAAGCCATACGCAGTACCCTGCTTAAACAAACGATGCCCCCTTGGCCAGTATTTGATGAGGCATGGCTGGAAGCCTCACTGATCAAAGTGTTTCGTGAACAGGCACCAGGCAGCAAGTCGAAACATCACCTGTTGGAATACGCCATCTTTCACGACGAACCGATCCTCGCCGAATGGTTGGTACGAGAGGCAAAATTCGATGCTGCCAAATCTTTTCTCAAACAAAAATGCTCTACGTTGGTACAAAAAAGTTACGCAAATTATTTTTCACATCATTTCAAGGACGTTTTACGTCAGTGCGATCTATACGGGATCGAGCACCGTCTGGCCATGAATCAGACGCCGTTGATGGCTGCTGCCGCAGCAGGGAATGTGGCCCTGGTGGAAGCTTTGCTGGATCGGGGCGCAGACCGTGAAAATACCGATCAATATGGATACAGTGCCTTACACCACGCGATGAGAGTCGCTTTTAACGATCAAAAATATGCTCGAGGTTCATTTTCAGCCCTCTATGAACTTTTGGCACCCCCGCATCTCGATGTAAATACAGGGGGTCGTCTGGTGCGAATCGATGGCCATATGTCCGAGTATTTTTTATTTCAGACGCTGTGGGTACTGTTTAAATCGCGTTTTGCCTATTTGGAGCGAAGCCCCTACGCCGCTTTTGAAACCCAGGCTGTTCTCAAGGCCTGGGAACATTTGCCCGCCAACGTGGTATATCCGGAACGAAATAAGCGGGCACATATTTCCGCCCTGTTGTCGCGCAACGAGTTGAATCGTGTCTATGCCTACAATCGCGCACTATTCAAACGCATCAAACAAGGCTGGTACCAGTTCAATCCGCAGATGTTGGTGCGTGGCGGCTCTGGAAAAAAGGACTGGCAACCCGTTTTTGCAGCCTTGAATCTACCATTGATCAATGAGTTTTCCCGTTTTCAATTAGTTGACTATCTTGCTCAATGGGATCCGGTCGGGGAATATTGTGAACAGGCAAACATGCCGCCCCCCAACATTCCTGTTGCGGCAGAACGGGAAATTGAGCGGCGCAGAAAAGCAACAACCGCCCTCGGTGTCGCGCGGGATTAGTAAGGGTTCCGATGGGCGGCGGTCGTGTGTAAGCCGGTTTCCTGATACTCCTCCCACCGCCTGGCCCAGATCCCGGTAGTTATGTGATCATCAAATATGTGCGCCCCATCATCAAGGTCAAGGAAACGGAAACCCTCTCCTGTGTCCCAGCCCCTCAGGGGGTCCTCGACGGTAGTCGGGCTGATGTGAGTTTCCTGGCAGGGTTGATCGTGAACAAGTTCCTGTACCATCAGCCACTGTATCGTCAGCATCAGCGTCTGCTCAACAGTGGTATTACCGTCAGCCGCCCTTGGCTCACCCAGATCAAGACGGGGCGCACTGATGCCGGAACCATGAAGACGGGGTACTTCTGGCCGATGTATGGAGATCAGGATGAAATCTGCTTCCTGTTCTACCCTGACCGCAGTCACAAACGGGTCAGTCAAGCCCTTCGCCTTGATCATCCCCCCTCCCAGCGACAGGGTGCTGCTAACCGATGGGTATGAGGCTTATGCCAGTTATGCACGCTCCATGGGGCTCACCCATGCGCAGTGTTGGGTCCATACCAGACGCAAGTTTCACGAGGCGCGCCAGGCAGAACCCACTGAAGCGCAACATGCGCTGCGGTTGATCGGCCAGATCTATGCCGTGGAAGAGGATATCCGTACCGCAGCGCTGACTGGGGAGGCCAAGCAGAAGCATCGTTTGACCCACACCAAACCGGTAGTGGATGCCTTCTTCATCTGGGTAGATGAGATGTTTCGCAAGCAGGGGTTCCTGCCCAGCAGTCCCCTGACCAAGGCGTTGTTCTATGCCCGCGAGCGGGAAGTGGCTTTGCGAGTATTTCTGAACGATCCGGAGGTACCCCCGGATACCAATCATCTGGAACGTGCCCTGCGGGTGATTCCCATGGGGAAAAAGAATTGGAATTTCTGCTGGACCGAAGTGGGGGCAGAACTGGCAGGGGTGGCACGATCCCTGATCGTGACCTGCCGCTTGCACGATATCGACCCCTATGACTATCTGGTGGATGTCCTGCAACGGGTAGGACAGCACCTGGCCAGCGAGGTAGCGCAATTGACCCCCAGGCTGTGGAAACAGCATTTCGCCGCCAATCCGCTGCGTTCTGATCTTCTACCCTCTCACTCAGAATCACCCCCCGTAACCCCCCAGAATTTGATCTGGGGGGAGTATGCTGGCATCAGCGGGAATTGGAAATAACGCCGCTCAGTTATCGCTTACTGACTGGCGTACTATTTCCGTTGCGCCCAGTAGCCAGGACGCCGCCTGTGGTGTGCCACGGCGAGAATTCGAAGCTCCTCTGCGGTGACCTGATAAATGATGCTATATGGGAATCGACGGAGGATATATCGCCGACGAGTGCCATGAAAAACAGCACCAAGCTGAGGGCTGTCCAGAACCAGATTGGCCGTTCCTTCAAACTCGGCCACAAATGCGAGACCAAACTCGACATTCGCCTTCAGCGTATAGAATGCTGCCGCGTCGTGCGGCTCGGCGAGCGCCGGTGGAGTAACGACGAGCTTCACTTCAGTGCTGCACGGACCTGTACCAGAGCGTCAGCAATCGGAATGAGCTGTACCGCCCCGCTTTCGATGTCGGTAATTCTGCGCTCGGTTTCGATGGCCCACGCTTCCTCAATCTCGGTGTCTTCGTCGAGACTGGCGAGCAATAACTGGGCGAAAGCTGCGCGTTCACCGGCAGTAAGTTTCAGGGCTTCGGCTTCGAGCAATTCGAGTTGATTTCCCATGGCTATACCTCCGTAAAAACAATTGAAATTGTACCGCGAGTTTGATGCCGAGTGATAGTGTTGTCTCCCGCACTGAATCGCGATCCACCGGCCATTTTTTCTCGTAATACGCCACCGTAAAGAAGTAGGTGTAGGGGGTGGTGAAGGAATGCGAGCGGGGGGAGTGGCAGACCTGAGTGGTCATTGGACGGATCGTGTCGGTATCGGTAAACTTTTCCGTATCGTCATAAAAACAATAAGGGAAGGCCCGCGAGGATCAACCTCCTCGCGGGCCTATTGCCGGTGCAACTTCGATTCGCGTCGGGGAACACCAGCGAGGACTACATTGCACGACAAGCATGGCTTTCTGCAAGTTTGCCGTGTTGCCCTCTTCACACTGGCGTAACGATTTTCGCGTTGCATTGCATGACCAGCGTATTGCGCGGCGCAAGGCTACATTTCGCCATTTAAGTGCAGAAGAAGTCGACCGAACCTTGGCTAGCCTCCAGCCAGCCAGTCCCGCCGATCTCGCAGCGCTGACGTTCGATCATTTGTGCGATATCGCCAAAAGAGTCCGTGACGATAACACCAACGATTACCGGCAATATTGGAGTTACGATGAAAGCAATAAGAAGCTGGTTCGCCCCAGGCCGGAAAATGACTGCCGTGATGTCCTGCTATCTGACTTGAAAGGCAGACCAGCCAAGCTTGGAATCGATGCGGAGCCTGAGGGGAATTATGCGGATAGCAAACGTGCCGACATCAAGGTTTTGTACGCAGGGAGCCAGAAGTTCAATATTCCCATAGAAATCAAAAAGGATACGCATGACGATCTCTGGCGCGCCATCCATGAACAACTCATTCCCAAATATGCCCGCGATCCAGGCGCGGATGGGTACGCTATTTACTTGGTGTTCTGGTTTGGCGGAAAGAGAATGAAGCCGCCTTCCGATGGAAAGAAAATACACAGTGCCGCGGAACTGGAGAAACGATTACGACAAACGCTTCCTGAGGAAGATATCCATCGCATCCAAATTTGTGTGATTGATTGTGAACTGCCCAAATAAACCTTCGTCTGCTTTCCCTCGTGAAGTCTGCTTCATTCCGTCATCCCGATGAATTGATGATGGGAAATACACATATTTTTAAGAAACGTTGCAACAAGAATTCTTATAATTCTCTTCTGGGTGAGAATTTGGATGTGATGCCAGTCGAGAAAGGGGGGGGTGAACTTTATGACGGCCGCGCTCACCGGTTATTTTGAGCAAGTACGCTTTTCTGGGCTTGCGGTATCATCATAATTTGCCTATTATGATGGGCGTTAAGTTTAGGTAGGCCCAAAATCATGAGCAACTTCGCCATTCCGCTGCATGTCTCCGAGCGGGTTGTCCAGCTAGGTCAGCGCATCCGCATCGCGCGGATTCGTCGCGGCTGGTCGGTTGTGGACCTCGCCAGCAAGGCAGGGGTCAACCGCAACACCCTAACGGCCCTGGAACTCGGCAAGCCCGGTACAGCCATTGGCGTCTGCTTCACCGTGCTGTGGGCGCTCGGTCTGGAAAAAACTCTGGACGCCGTGGCCGACCCCGACACCGATGTTCACGGCAAGGCGCTCGAAGCCTCGCGTCGTCCCACCCGCGTGGGCAAGCCACGCAAGACCAGCAACGACTATGACTTCTGAACGCGAAGCCTACGTCTACGTCCAACTCCCCGGCACCCTGGATACAGTGCCGGCGGCGCTGCTGAAAGTGCAGACCTTACCCGACGGTACGCAGATTGGCCGCTTTCGCTATGGCGATCGTTATCTCCAGCGTGCCGAAGCGGTTGCACTCGACCCGTACCGCCTGCCGCTGGATAAAACCGTCCATGAGTTCACCCAACTCAAGGGTATTCCCGGTGCGCTGCGCGATGCGAGCCCAGACGCTTGGGGACGGCGGGTCATCGAGTACAAGCTCGAATGCGCTGCCGGCGATTTACATGAAATCGACTACCTGCTGCATGGCCCACAGGATGGCGCTGGCTATTTGAGCTTTGGCCTCAAGGTCGAATCACCCGCCCCCAAGCGCCCGTACAACCGCACCCACCAGATTGCCGAATTGATTGCCGCAGCTCAAGCCATCGAAGACGGAAAGCCGGTGCCCGCGCATCTGCTGGAGCAACTCGATCCCGGCACCAGCATGGGCGGCGCTCGTCCCAAGGCCACCATCGAGGACGCGCAGTGTCTGTGGCTGGGCAAGTTTCCCGCCAAAGATGATCGCTGCAACTTGCAGCGCATCGAGTACGCCACTCTCGACCTCGCACGCCGCTGCGGCCTGAACGTCACGCAGGCACGCCTGCAGTCGGTCGGCGACAGCGATGTGTTGATGCTGCAGCGCTTCGATCGTGAACACACGGACAAGGGCTATCTGCGCTTTGGACTGGTCAGTGGACTCACGGTGCTCGACTGCGACGACAACTATCTGAACCGTGAACGCTGGTCCTATCCGCTGCTGGCCGACAACCTGCGTCGCTGGTCTGACAAGCCCGAAGCCGATTGCGCTGAACTGTTCCGGCGCATGGTCTTCAACGCCGCAGTGACCAACAACGATGATCACCCGCGAAACCACGCGTTGCTGCGCCGGCCAAAGGGATGGCGCCTATCGCCCGCCTACGACCTGGTGCCCGCACCTGTGGTTAGCCTGGAGCGACGCGACTTGGCACTGACCGTGGGCAACTACGGCCGCACGGCCAGTGTCTACAATCTGCTATCGCAGTCAGGTCGTTTCGGGTTGTCAGCCAAAGAGGCCCGCAGGGAAATCCACCAGATCGTGGCAGTCGCGCGCCAGTGGCGCGAGAGTTTCTTCGCATGTGGCGTGTCTGCCCAAGACGCAGACTACGTCGCTCCGGCCATCTTGCCTGAGTGCTTCTTTTTTGAAAGTTGATGCGCGCAACTTGGCAGCGATGGTGCCAAGACTTGCCGTGGCGCTCATGTGTGCAACTCCTTGTTCTGGAAAGAAACTGATTGGTGCGCACTGAGATAGAGACATAATCAGGAACCGCGAAAAATAATAGAAGTGTCGTATTCCACTTGACAAACACAACACTTCTGTTAGGCTTCACACATGAACTCCAAGCAGATGAAGAAATGGCTAGAGCAACAGGGCGCGACTTTCCAGCCCGGTAAAGGCTCGCACCTGAAGGTGTTTCTGAACGGCAAGCAGTCTTCCCTCCCCATGCACGGTACCGCCGAACTTGGTAAAGGGCTGGAAGCCGCGATCAAACGACAGCTTGGTTTGTGAAGTAAAGGAGAAAATGATGTTCGACTACCCTGTGACCTTGACCCCCGATGACGGCACCATGCTGGTTACGTTTGCCGATGTGCCCGAAGCCATCACCTTCGGTGCCGATGAGGATGAAGCCCTGCTGAACGCAATCGATGCGCTGGAAACGGGCTTGTCGTTTTATGTCGATGCTCGCAAATCGCTACCCGTCGCCAGTCAGCCGGCGGCTGGACAAAAGACCGTGCGACCATCGGCGCTGGAATGTGCCAAGTTGGGCGTTTACCAAGCGATGACCGATCAGGGAATCAAGAAGGCGGAACTCGCCCGTCGCTTGGGATGGCATATGCCGCAAGTTGATCGCTTGTTCGACTTGCGTCACGCTTCAAAACTCGACCAGATCGAGGCTGCTGCCAACGTGCTCGGCAAACACGTTCACGTGCAGATTGCCTGACACTGTCATGGTCGTTAAGTGTATGTAAGCCAAAAATCATGAGCAACTTCACCATTCCACTGCATGTTTCCGGGCGTGCTGCTCAGTTAGGCCAGCGCATCCGCGTCGCGCGGATTCGTCACTGGGTATGCATGATTTTTAACCAGTAGATGCAACCAAGGGTGAAGAAAAAACATAAGGAAGCAAGGTGTCCCCGGTCTTCCAGAAAGTGTTTCAGGGTTTTGGGGTGCATGGGACGGCGCAAGGCATGGCGATAGGGATGGCTCAAGTGATACGCTGGTTGGGTGATGCGTTCGTTATGAATATCTAACATGAGACTTCTCCTGATCCAGTGTTGTCATTGCACCATAAATCCTACAGGGTGTAAAGTTTTTTGGAGAAAATTTTCTGAAACCGGGTGACGACCGAGGCTTGCCACGCAAGCGACTGCCTGAGACCTTGCGTATTGCGAGGAAAATAGCCGGTGGATCGCGATTTAGTGCGGGAGACATCACCTAGCAAAACCCAAGGCGGTTGGGGAGGGGCGTATGTCTAAGAGGATGGCTCGGTGTCATCTTCGTTGTCAACAGCAGGATCGGTGAGTCGACGAATCGTCAAGGCACAGCGTTGTTCAATCAAAGCAATGATTCGCTCAACCACGGCATTTCCAGAAAAGCCATGCCCAGGGTCGGATTGGATCTTGCGTGCGGTTGGCGGCAGCGACTTTGCCAATTCCAGAATGCGTTTTTTGGTCAGTGCCTTGGCCAGTCCAGCGCCTTCAGCAAGCTGATCCCAGTGCCGTGCCTGGGTCTCGCTGAACTTGTATTTGCTGCCGATTTTCATCGCCATCTTGGGCGTCAGCATCGGATACACCGCAGTGGAGAACGTGTCGTAGAACGGGGCCAGGACAGGCCCCTTGATTAAATACAGCAGAGAGAAATTCTTGGCGTGCGCGTCATGATTGCCGGTCAGTGCGTTGAATATCACATAATCGAGCAAGCGCAGCACCTGTGGTGCGCTGGGGCGGGAGACACGGCGGACCAGATCGAAGCATTGCGCCAGATCCGGTCCACCTTCGTTTTGGTATTTCATTTCAGGCACGACACCCAATGCCTGGCAAAAATCCTCTTGATGAATGCGCAGTCGGTGCCCTACTTTATCCAGACTCCGATCGTAGCGCTCAACCAGCAAGAATGATCGCGTTCCAATGGAGTGAACCTTGGCCTTGGCGGGTTTGAGTTGCAAGGTATCGGCCAGCGCCAAGCAGAAACCCTCATTGGCCACACTGTCTTCAACGGCATGGATGGGTGGCTTCAAAATGTGGGAACTGGGCGTGCCATTGTGAGGCAGGCCAATGCGGGCACCATCAAAAACCACCGGTAGTTTGTCTTGGGCGCCAGCCAGGGAAAGCCGCAGTCCATCTTTGCCTGCCAGCATGGGGCGACGAGGCAATTCATCCAGGATGGCAATGACTTCTTCATCGCTCAGCCATTGAATATCCTCGCACTGGGTTGATGCAGGTAAGGCCTGCCCTGGCTCCAAGAATGTCACCGCCCCGGCACATTCTCCGCCGATGTGGTCCAGCAGCGCAAAGTCGTTCTGGTTTGATACCTGGAACTGCTGCGCAATCAGACGACGCATCTGTCCCTCTGGCAGGAGACCGGCAAAGAATGGGCGAGTTTTGTGATCGTCGAACGGCTCCGCTTGCAAAGGCAACGAGACGGATAATGCTACAACTTGAGGCCGAGACAACCAATTAGGGTCGTAGCAAAAAGCCAGCCGTCCCGCGACGAGCGTCAGGGTGCCTGCACGGTCGGCAAATAACCAGACTTCCAGTTCATGCGCCATAGTCGTTGCCCGAGCGTTGATCTTCGGCAACTCCGGAGGGCAATCCGCTAATTATGATTTCTCCGCCCAACGCATCAATGACCCGCAGAACATTTTCGAGTCGCAGGGTAGGTTTTCCTGCCTCAAGATCGACAATGAAGCGCACACCAACCCCCGCCGCCAGAGCCAGTTGAGGCTGCGTCAAAGCAAGTTGCTTGCGGGCGGCACGAAGTGCATCGCCGAGTTGATGAGGTGATCGAATGGTTGTCATGATGAATTTTGTTTACCGTTCGGGAAATTATCCCCCGGAATTCGTCATGGTGCAAGCCATATTTCCCGATCGGGAATATCCCATATTATTAGGTGTACTATGCCTTCGGTATCCTCATCATCGTTGATGCGATCCAGCAGGAACGCATCAACGATGGTCCATCTATGACCTGGGTATTCTGGCCCAACGTGACCGCTCATTCCGGCATCGTGACCGGTCATTCTGATTTATCGTGACCGCCTGTTCTGATTTATCGTGACCGATTTTGGCGGGTTTCCAGAATCTTCGGTCACGATGCCAGAATGGCGTCATACGACGGGGTAATGGTGTTACGCATGGACCCGCTGAACGGGTATGCTGATCAGTTTTTGGAGCCAGCATGCCCACACCAAGGATTGCTATGCGTAAAATCAAGGATGTTCTTCGATTAAAACTCGATGCTGGGCTCAGTCATGAGCAAATTGCGATGGCTCTCAAGATCTCCAAGGGGGTAGTCGCCAAGTATGTTGGGCTGACCACGGCGGCAGGTCTGGATTGGGCCACCATACAAACGCTGGATGAAACCAGTTTGCAACAGAAGTTGGTTGGTTCTTCACATCGGACCCGCCGACATGTTCAGCCGAACTTTGGCCGTATTCATCAGGAATTGCGCCGCAAGGGCATGACCCTGATGTTGCTGTGGGAAGAATACCAGGCTGAATATGCGGACAGCCAGACCTACAGTTATTCTCAATTCTGTGATTGCTACCAGCGTTTTGCCCGAACTCTCAAGCGCTCCATGCGCCAGGTTCACCGCGCGGGGGAGAAGTTGTTCATTGACTTTGCCGGTCCAACTATCCCCTTGGTGGGAGGAGATCGTGCCCATATCTTCGTGGCGGCCCTGGGGGCATCCGGCTATACCTTCGCCTGTGCCACGCCCCGCGAGACGACGGAGGACTGGATAAATGGAACGATCCGGGCACTGGAATTCTATGGTGGGGTCACCCAACTCATCGTCCCGGATAACCCCAAGGCATTGATTGCCAATCCGGACCGCTATGAGCCCCGCAGTAACGACACGGTACTGGATTTTGCCCGCCACTACGGTACCTCGGTACTTCCTGCCCGGACCTACTCCCCCCAGGATAAAGCCAAAGTCGAGTCTGCGGTGCAGGTGGTTGAGCGTTGGATCATGGCTCGTCTGCGTCATCACCGGTTTACCACGGTTAACGAGGTGGATGAGGAAATCACCCCGTTGCTGGAACGGCTCAATCACAAACCGTTTCAGAAACTGCCCGGCAGCCGTGCCAGTACTTTTGCAGCGCTGGATGCACCGGCATTGCAACCCCTGCCGGTTCAACGCTATGAAATCGCCCACTTCAAGAGCGCCAAGGTCCATATCGACTATCACATCGAGGTGAATGGTCATCGGTACAGTGTGCCCCATGCCCTGATTGGTCAGGAGCTGGAAGCCCGGATCACCGCCTGCGTCGTCGAGATCCTGCATCGTGGGCAACGGGTGGCCAGTCATGCTCGCTCCGATCAACGCGGTGGATTCACCACCCTCGCCGAGCATATGCCCGCGGCCCACCGGGCCCATAGGGAATGGACACCCCAGCGTCTGATTCACTGGGGTGAGAGCATTGGCCCGGCCACCGGGGTCACAGTGACCCGCCTGATCGAGGAGCACAAGCATCCAGAACACGGTTATCGGGCCTGCCTGGGGTTACTGTCTCTGGCCAAACGCTATGGCAAATTACGACTGGAAGCCGCCTGTGTTCTGGCTCTTCAGATCGGTACCTGCAAATACCGCCATGTCCGCGACATTCTGGTCAATAACCGCGACCAGATCGCTCACTCCCCCGCAACCGAATGGATCAGCCCGGATCACCCCCATGTGCGGGGCCCGGCTTACTACCAATAGGACACAAGATCATGATGATGCAGACTACACTGGCGCAATTGCGCACCTTGAAACTGAATGGATTGGCCACCGGCCTTGAGGAACAACTGACCCAGTCGGGCATGGCCGGCATGAGCTTTGAAGAGCGCTTGGCACTGCTGATTGACCGGGAGGTCCACTACCGGACTGACCGCAGGCTGGTCCGCTTGCTCAAACAAGCCCATCTCAAGTATCCGCAGGCCGCCATCGAGGATATCAATGTCCGTCCCAGTCGGGGGATTGACCGCAGTGTGGTCATGAGCCTGGCTCTGGGAGATTGGGTGAGTTCCGGTCATAGCATTTTGATCACCGGGGCCACCGGGTCAGGTAAATCCTGGTTGGCTTGTGCGCTGGCCCAGTATGCTTGTCGGCGTGGATTCTCTGCCACTTATCTGAGGGTCCCACGCCTGCAGGAAGAACTGCGTGTCATGCATGGCAGCGGCACCTTTGTGAAGTGGTTGATGCAACTTGCCAAAACAGATGTACTGGTATTGGACGATTGGGGAATGGGAGCCATTGACAGTGCCACTCGTTCGGATTTGCTGGAAATCATTGATGACCGTTCGGCTACCCGTGCCACCATTCTCACCAGCCAATTACCCATCGAACACTGGCATGCGTGGATCGGGGATGCCACCATTGCTGACGCCCTGCTGGATCGGGTTATGCAACGGCATCACCGTTTCACGCTGACCGGAGAATCCTTACGGAGAGGAAAAACAAAGGAGGCTCAGAGTGAGGTGTCCGGCACGGACCCTGGTGAATAAATTTGCCGGATTCGGCCCATTGAAACTCCCGGAAAAATTGAGCGGAAATAAGTCAGTCGGTCTCTGTGACTGCGTAACGAAGGGGAAATAGAATGAAGAAGGATGTGACAACTGCAGCAGAAAGGCAAGCCGCCTACCGCAAGCGTCGGTGTGAGGCGGGAGAGAATGGTGAACGCCGTATAAACCTGTGGGTATCGACCGGAGCCAGTCTGGCGGTCCAGCGATTGGCGTCCCGTTACTGCGTAACGAAGCGAGAATTGGTTGAGCGACTGGTAGTGGCAGAAGAGAAAAAGATCCTATCTGGGATAAGTAGCGATGAATTGGATGTATATCTGGAGGCAGGCGAAAGACCGTTACGCAGTAACGGACAAAAAGCCAGGGGGAAAAACATGAAAAAGGAGGAAAATATCGAGTCATCGTGACCGATCACAGTACAATATAAGCGCGTAACCCCATGACCTAACCATCGGTCACGATAACCAGAATCACCGGTCATCTTCACCAGAATACGCAATAGTCCTCGCTTTCATCAACCCATCTCCGCGAGAATCCCCTCGCTTTAGCCATGGGGAGGAAAGCGGGAAGTTGGTTTTGACTTAGATTTGTCTTGCATTATATATCTAGCATCTGTATAATTAGTACATGAACGATTACACTATAAAATACAAGAGCAACCTGAACGTAGTTTACTCTTGCAAGTACCATGTTATATGGTGTCCGAAGTATCGGCGTTCGGTTTTAGTGAAGGGCGTTGACGTTCGTCTGAAAGAAATTATACAAGACGTTGCTACTGAGTATAAATGTGAAATATTGGAACTTGAGGTTATGCCGGATCATGTACATTTACTGGTAGAGGTTGACCCCCAGTTCGGAATACACCGGCTGATTAAGTTGATGAAGGGCAGGTCATCCAAATTGATACGTGAAGAGTTTAAGTGGGTAAAGTCCCGCCTCCCGACCTTGTGGACGAATAGTTACTTTGTATCGACGATTGGCGGCGCACCGCTTGAAGTGGTTAAACAATATATCGAGCAGCAAAAGCACAAATGAAACGCACCGCCACGCCCACCTTTGTTCTCAGCATTCCCCTGGTTGTGAAACCCGGTGAAGACCGGATACTGATCGGGCGCATGGAGGCGGGTAGGCGTTTGTACAACGCCACTTTAGGCGAAGCACTTCGCCGCCATGGTTTGCTGAAACAGTCGAAAGACTGGCAGCACACCCGCACCATCGCCGACAAGAAATTACGCGGCAGCGAGTTTCAGCGTCTCTCGAAAGAAGCAGGGTTCACGCCTGCGGCCATCATCACCTTTGCCCGTACCTGCAAAAATGAAGCGGGATGGAAAGACCGGCTTGGTTCTAACGTAACCCAGCGCATCGCGGAGCAGGTGTTCGCAGCCGTGCAGCAATACGCCTTTGGTAAACGCGGTCGCCCACGTTTTAAAGGTGCTTCCCGCCCCCTGCATTCGCTTGAGGCAACCACCAATGCGGCCAACATCATCTGGAAGCCTGAAACGGGCTGTATCGAGTTTGGCGACCTCACGCTACCGGCCTTGCTACCCTCCAAAACACAAGACCCGTATTTGCACCAAGCGCTCACCAATAAAACAAAGTATTGCCGCGTGCTGTGGCGCGTTGTTTCCGGCTCACGCCGCTGGTTTGTGCAACTCATGCAGGAAGGCATCGCCCCGGCAAAGCACGAGCAGGCTTGTGGCGAAATCGTTGGTCTGGACATCGGTCCGAGCACGGTTGCTGTGGTCGGCGACAACTCCGCATCGCTGGTGAAATTCTGCGACACCGTGGTTCAGCCATGGAAAGAAACCCGCCGCTTGCAACGTGCCATGGACAGGTCTAAACGTGCCACGAACCCGCTCTGTTTTAACGCTAACGGGACGTGGAAAAAAGGCCAGAAGTTCACACCATCGAAACGTTACACGGCAATCCGCACCGAATATGCGGAAGTAGAACGCAAGCTGGCGGCTGAGCGCAAACGCGCCCATGGTGAGCTTGCCAACCAGATTCTCGGACTGGGAAATGTCATCCAGTCCGAAACCCTGTCTTACCTCGCCTTCCAAAAAAATTATGGCAAGAGCGTGAAAGTCAGAGCACCCGGAATGTTCGTCGAACAATTGCGTCGCAAGGCTGAAAGTGCTGGCGGCAAGTTGATTGATTTGCACACCTGGTCGCTGAAAATGTCGCAGTACGACCACACCACCGGAGTTTTCACAAAGAAGCCGCTCAGTCAGCGGTGGCATGTGCTGGGTGACGGGTCGGGAGTCGTGCAACGGGATGTGTATTCCGCATTCCTCGCACGCTGCGTAATAAGCAACACGCACCACCCATCCCATATCGAAACGATGTGGGCGGCTCAGAAACCTGTGCTGCTGCAAACGGGGTGGCTGCGTTCCGAACCTGCGAAGATCGAGCCTTCGGGCAAAATCACGGTGGCAACACCGTTAGAGCAGGTCGTTTGTGATAGAGGGTTTGCCATCGGTCATGGCCTGGATGCTGTAGCGGCGACGCGAGAGCCAGGAGACCCCGGTGGATTCGCCCTTAGAACCCCCTGCCTTTAGGCATGGGGAGGTTTAGATATGATGTTAAGTTACATTAATAATAGCATCATCGCAAGTTGGGTTGAAAACGTCCCACTGCTGGCGGGGATGAGTCCAGATCGTTGAGAGAAGTCGAGCAACCGATTCCGCAGGGTGATTTTGTCAGCATCGACATGGGGGTAGCACGGTGCGTATTCTGGTGAAGATGACCGGTGATTTCCTTTTATCGTGACCAATTTTTGGGTAATCGGGGAATCGCCGGGCAGCAAAGGGATTCAGGCTCGCCTGAACGACAAGGCCCAACACGCTTATACCATTCCCCTGATCATCAAGACCGCACAGGAGCAGGGCACCGTACCTGCAGAACTCGATTTGCCGCGCTCCACGGTCCACCGTCTATTCAGTCGCGCCGGTCTGATGCACAAAGACCGAGAGGCCCCCACGGATCTGGATCGCCGCCGCTTCGCCTATGCTCACGCCGGTCAAATGTGGAGAGTGATGTCATGCACGGCCCCACCGTACTGGTCGGAAAAGGACTACGGCGCAAGACCTACTTGATCGCCTTCATCGATGATGCAACCCGGGTGGTGCCCTATTGCGCCTTTGCCCTGTCCGAAAATACCCAAGTCTTCCTTCCCGTATTCAAGCAGACCATCCTGCGCAGAGGGAAGTGTGTTCAGAAAGAAAAGAAACGGTGCAGGGTCACAAGAAACAAGGTAGGGGCGGAAGGCTCCGCACCAATTCCCAAACCTTCAGTCATCACCGAGGATACAGCATCAAAGCCCGGCGTCCATTCCTAACCGCCTCAACCGCCCTGATCCTGCCTTCCGCCATCAATCGGGTGGCGTGGTCGTGGGATCGGCGGTATTGAAGTCCTAAAGCCTTGGACGCGGCATAGATGCTGACTCCTGGATGCCGCGCCACTTCGGTCAAGAAGGCTCTGCGCTTTTCTGGAATGGAGTAAAAATCCTCAGCAGGTCGCAGGTTAAACCCGCCCCCAGCAGCCTGGCTCCATGCCAAATCGAACATAGGTGCGTATTGGAGTGATTCGCCCGGAAGTTTTGCCCGAATTGCCGGCCAGTCCTGCACAAAGTTTTCCCGACCATAAAACCGAATGAATTCGGCAGGCTTCATGGTGGATACGGCGTCCGGCAGGTAGGATCGATGCCCGGCAGAAATCTTCTCACACCAGCGATCCAGCGGAACATCTCGGTCCCAGTAAACCTTCTTACTGACGATTGCCCATTCTTTCACGATCACAATGAAAATCCTTTTTTCTTTGCGCGGGATATTTCGCCGTCAGGCTCAAAGACGCTTGGTTCGTCTTCGACGGCAACGGCACCGATCTGTTTGTATAAATCCTGCTGCAAAAACGCAACATCCTTGGCAGCGGACCACTTTTCATCACAAACGATTTCAGAAAGTTCGTCTATGAGATCAAACCACGGCATTGAAACCAAACCGTTATCGAACGCCATGGTGGGAAAAGCATAGGGCAAGGATTCCATGAATTCCGAGAGCGGCAGGTACTTCTTGGATAGCACATAGAGGTCAAAAACGTCTCGCGCTTTCTGGCGTCCTCCTTCGAATGAATCGCCTTCTGACCCTTGCCCCGCAACCGTTCTTAGTTTTCGGTGATACAGTCCAGGAATACCTTCGGTTCGTACTGTACCCCTAACGCCAAAAACCTTCTCGACCACCGGATACAAATCAAAATACGCGTCTTCGACAAAGGAAACTTTGAGATACGCACCCTGGTGGGCAACATACCCGTGAAGTTGGTTAGCGCGCTTCGGGTCGTCGATCAGGCCATTTGTTTTGAAATCAAGGCCGGACCTCTTCATGGACTCCGCCATTCTCCGAGCATTGAATCCTTCCGGCAGAAAAAAATCAAGATCATAAGACACTCGATGCTCAAGCCAGCAGCGGGAAAGTGCGGTTCCGCCGCACAGTTTGGCAACTGACATCTGAGCGTCATTCATCGATTGAAGTCGGTCCAGCACAACTTCCTGCAACCGGTAAAGATCTGCTTTTTGCATTTCTTCTGGCATATTCTAGCCCCAAGCAAGTCTTTGTTTGATATATGTCATTCTATCCAGACTATCTACAAACTGCAACACGAAATTCTGGCAGGGGTAATTATAGAAATTAATTCACTAGTGTCCGGTTAATTGACGACCCGAAACGCTGCAAGCCACGATTGACGCGGGATTGCGAGCGATAATGGGTGGTGTCGATTTGAATTTGGACCGGTCCCGATTCGGGCAAAATTCTGGGGTTTTCCCCGGAGGATGCCATGAACGCTGGCAAGACGCTTTTCGCCCAAATAATGGATTTTCTGCCGTGGACAACCTTCGACCGATATGTCAATCGGTATGGCGGCAACCGTGGCGTTCGCACCATGACTTGCTGCGTATTCTGGTGAAGATGACCGGTGATTTCCTTTTATTTCTGAAGAGCCGCCATTGCCTCCACAGGGATGTCGATGCCCGCTTCACTTCCCCATTTCGCCAACAGCAGGACGGTTTGCTCGGCTACTCTGATGGCATCTGAGGCATCCTCGATGTCGAATACATCCATTGCGGAAGACCCTGGCAATGCATCAGGGTATCGCGTTGCGATATAAAATCTGTCTAGTTTTCCTACGGGAGGCAAGGGTTCATTCGCGTCATACTGAAGCTCGTGGATCGTTTTTGCCAGACGAGAAACAGAATGTCCTTTCTCGACATCGTTTGTCGCAGATAACAAGCCCTTGAACGCTTTTTCAGCGGCTTGTTGCGCATGGAAACAGGCAATCGGATACTGGCCTGCATCCATCAAAATTTTTGCGGCCTTGATGTCTTCCACCGCATAAGCAAACCACGCCGCTGCGCTCGAAAGCCTGGAATTATTCGCCATAGATCAATTTCCTTTCGGACAGGACAGACCTGATAAACGAGATCGGTGCTTTTTCCGCAATCTCGTTTTCAGTCAGGATGATGACATCACAACCGCATGGACCATCAAGACTGCATACGACATCATACGCAAGTGACAACCTTGCTTTCGCGGTCAGTCCAGCCCCCCCCTCAACCAGAAGGTCAATATCGGAATCAGAAGTCGCATCGTTTCTTGCAGTCGACCCAAAAAGCCATACCCTTTTTGCGTTGAACGCCTTTGCCAAGGCAGGTGCGGCGACATTCTTCGCAAAGTCAAACCGACCGGTGGATTGAGCAATTCGATTTGCTTCAATGCGTTTCCGAATCAAGGTGGGAGCGTTCAGTTCAACTGTATTCATCAGAATCCCCACGAAACCCCAGCCTTCAGGCGAGGTAATTTTCTATCTACAGGATACGACCTAAACCTCCCCATGTCTAAAGACAGGGGGTTCTAAGGGCGAACCCGCTGGGGTCTCCTGGCTCTCGTCTTGCGACTACAGCATCCAGGCCATGACCAGCGGCAAACCCTCTATCACAAACGACCTGCTCTAACGGTGTTGCCACCGTGATTTTGCCCGAAGGCTCGATCTTCGCAGGTTCGGAACGCAGCCACCCCGTTTGCAGCAGCACAGGTTTCTGAGCCGCCCACATTGTTTCAATATGGGATGGGTGGTGCGTGTTGCTCATAACGCAGCGTGCGAGGAATGCGGAATACACATCCCGTTGCACAACTCCCGATCCATCCCCCAGCACATGCCACCGCTGACTGAGCGGCTTCTTTGTGAAAACTCCGGTGGTGTGGTCGTACTGCGACATTTTCAGCGACCAGGTGTGCAAATCAATCAACTTGCCGCCAGCACTTTCGGCCTTGCGACGCAATTGTTCGACGAACATTCCGGGTGCTCTGACTTTCACGCTCTTGCCATAATTCTTCTGGAAGGCGAGGTAAGACAGGGTTTCGGACTGGATGACATTTCCCAGTCCGAGAATCTGGTTGGCAAGTTCGCCGTGGGCGCGTTTGCGCTCAGCCGCCAGCTTGCGTTCGACTTCCGCATACTCAGTGCGGATTGCTGTATAGCGTTTGCTTGGTGCGAACTTCTGGCCTTTTTTCCACGTCCCGTTCGCATTAAAGCAATGCGGGTTCGTGGCACGTTTAGACCTGTCCATGGCACGCTGCAAGCGGCGCGTTTCTTTCCATGGCTGAATGACGGTATCGCAGAATTTCACCAGCGAGGCGGAATCATCGCCCACTATCGCTATGGTGCTCGGGCCGATGTCCAGACCGACTACCGAGCCTTCGGCAATGGCGTGCTTGGCCGGGGCGACACCTTCCTGCATGAGTTGCACAAACCAGCGGCGTGCGCCGTTCACGTTGCGCCACAGCACGCGGCAATACTTTGTTTTATTGGTGAGCGCTTGGTGCAAATACGGGTCTTGTGTTTTAGACGGCAACAAAGCAGGAAGAGTTAGGTCGCCAAACTCGATACAGCCCGTTTCAGGCTTCCAGATGATGTTGGCCGCATTGGTGGTTGCCTCAAGCGAATGCAGGGGGCGGGAAGCACCTTTAAAACGTGGACGACCGCGTTTGCCGAAGGAGTATTGCTGCATGGCCGCGAACACCTGCTCCGCGATGCGCTGGGTTACGTTAGAACCAAGCCGGTCTTTCCAGCCTGCTTCATTTTTGCAGGTACGGGCAAAGGTGATGATGGCCGCAGGCGTGAACCCTGCTTCTTTCGAGAGTCGCTTAAACTCGTCGGAGCGCAATTTCTTGTCGGCGATGGTGCGGGTGTGCTGCCAGTCTTTGGACTGCTTCAGCAAGCCATGGCGGCGTAGTGCTTCGCCTAATGTTGCGTTATACAATCGCTTTCCAGCTTCCAAACGCCCAATCATTGTCCTGTCTTCCGCAGGCTTCACAACCAAGGGAATAGTGAGGACAAAAGTGGGTGTGCCGGTGCGTTTCATTTGTGCTTTTGCTGCTCGATATATTGTTTAACCACTTCAAGCGGTGCGCCGCCAATCGTCGATACAAAGTAACTATTCGTCCACAAGGTCGGTAGCCGCGACTTTATCCACTTAAACTCTTCACGTATCAATTTGGATGACCTGCCCTTCATCAACTTAATCAGCCGGTGTATTCCGAACTGGGGGTCAACCTCTACCAGTAAATGTACATGATCCGGCATAACCTCAAGTTCCAATATTTCACATTTATACTCAGTAGCAACGTCTTGTATAATTTCTTTCAGACGAACGTCAACGCCCTTCACTAAAACCGAACGCCGATACTTCGGACACCATATAACATGGTACTTGCAAGAGTAAACTACGTTCAGGTTGCTCTTGTATTTTATGGTGTAATCGTTCATGCAAAGCATTATATAGATGCTATTTGTATAATGCAAGCGAAATCTAAGTCAAAATCAAATTCCCGCTTTCCTCCCCATGGCTAAAGCGAGGGGATTCTCGCGGTGTGGGGTTGAATTATATCCAAATTGTTCATTGATGCTGTATCCTCGGTAAGGATTGAAGGTGCGGGCCTGATATCCCCCCTCCCGCTTTTGCTATTTGAATGGGACAACGACTGTCGGACTGGTTTCCAACCGATTGGCGCGGCGTGCGAATCGACGGTCATCGAAACTCATGAATTCAGTGCAGTGACTGCTGGCCAGTAGATGAAGAGCATCAGCGAAATCCATCCCCTTTGTGTGCCAGGCCAAGGCATCGGTGATACGCGACCATTCTTCGACGTTGACGTTGGGTAGACCAAGTATGTGTTTGACGACTCGCATGAAATCATGGGCATCAAAGCCATAAAAGGCGCGCAAGACCCATTCGAGTTCAAGAATCACGGTCAGTGGTACGAACACTTGGTGGGATTCGGTCAGAAGACGATGTGCAATCGGACGTTGTTTTGCTGCCTCAGGGTCAGCCGGGTCATCCACATAAAAACGCGCCAGAATATTGGTATCAAGCGCGATCATCTTCGGCGTCTCGCATGGCAAGGGCGACATCAAAATCGGCAAGATGGCGTTTGCCCGGCCGCTTGCAAACCAGCATGCCAAAACCGTCTTCGGCATTGGTTTGAGCAACCTGACGCTTCACCTCAGCATGGATGACATGGCCTTCCAGGCTGAAATCGAGCTGGCAGCCAGGGGTGATCCCTAGACGACGACGGATTTCAACCGGAATGACGACTTGACCCTTGTCGGAAACGGTAACGGTTCGCATGATAACGCTCCTCTCTTACATGGTAAGAATATTTTATCACGAAGCATGACTCCGGCAACAGCTAATGGAAATAACCTTGACCTTGCTCTTGGCGAACTTGATGCCGACTACCGCTACCTTGAGCATTCCGGAATGGGTGTCCCATGCAGGGGATATTCAGTGATGAGGTTGAAAATCAAAATGACTTCATATATGCTGTCAAAATGATTCCGGTTGTTATCGATACCAATGTTTTCGTTGCGGGCTTGCGTTCCAGAGGTGGGGCTTCACGTGAAGTGTTACGCCGGGCGCTGACTGGCGATATTCAAGTTTTATTCGGCAATGCGTTGTGGCTGGAATACCAGGATTTGTTGGGACGGCCAGTTTGGGGTGAAACGACGACACCTATCGAACGGATACAGGTGCTGGCAGCGTTAGCAAAGCGGGGGCGATGGGTCACGGTGTACTACGGATGGCGCCCCAATCTACCTGACGAGGCGGACAACCACTTGATTGAACTTGCGATGGCAGGAGGCGCTTTGGTGATTATTACTCATAATGTGCGTGATTTGCGCGAAGGAGAGTTGAAACTTGGAAATCTACGCGTTCTGACACCCGCGCAATGTCTGGAGGAATGGCAATGAGTACCTTGACAATTAGACTGCCAGATAACACGAGTGAACGGTTGAAATTACTGGCAAGGAGTCGCGGCCTGAGCATGAACAAACTGGTAGAAGAATTGAGTGCGCAAGCACTGGCAGCCTGGGATACCGAAAATCATTTCCGAGTCCTGGCTGCTACCGGCGACACGATCCAGGCACTTGCCATTCTGAACAGGTTGGATGACGAAGACAGGAATGCTTCCGACTGAACGGATTGTGCCGCCTTTCAAAGGCTGACTGCGTTTGCAGCACGCTGCCATGTGAACATTTGTCCGCGCATTCCCCTTGCTAGGTGAGTTCCGATGCCAGAGGCACGCACAGCGCCCAGCATTGCACCAGCAGGGGGTCAAGCGGACGATTTTGTTTTTGACGTGGCTTTTGCCGCTGATTTTCTTGCGTGTTCTGCCGTTCCTTGAGCGTCCACGTAGGCCCGAACTATCTCAAGCGTTGCGCCACCCACTGAGCCTACGAAGTATGCCCGGTGCCAGAATAGTGGCTTACTGTCCGGGCAGTATGCCCCGATAGACCAGCAATACAGCCAGTTCAAGACCGACTCACACCCGGTTGTCCGAAGTGCCCGGCGTCGTGCTGCGCACTGGCGCAGTGTTGTGGAAACAGGCTTATGGTCGATACTTCTCCAAGTTGGGCGGTCGCCCGGTTATTCACCAGCGGCACGGCAAGCAATCGGTGTGGCTCACCTCGGAAGTGTTCAAGTTTATACCAGTCGTGGCTACCGACACTGGCGAAATAACCGGGTATCAGTTGCATATCGGCACCAGGAAATTTCCGGTAGGGGTTTTGGCATTCAAAGCGCTCAAGGTCAAAAACATGACCGCCCGAATTCGTCTGTCTAAGCTGTGGGAACACCGACCATGCGGATCACAATGCGGCAAAAGTTATTGCCTTGCGCGGTGTCCGGCAATTATTGTCCGGCAATTATTGTCCGGGAAGTGTGTTCAGAAGGAAAAGAAACGGTGCAGGATCACAAGAAACAAGGTAGGGGCGGAAGGCTCCGAACCGGTTGCGGAAATGCAATCTACGCTTGGTGAGATCGTGGTAAGTCGTGGTGGTGGTAACACTCCTGCGCTCTGGTCGTTGACCCAAGAAGAAACCCCCACTTGCTTTGCACGCAAGGCGACAACGCATTTACGCGCTTAGTGGCGGGAGAGGATTGTCTGAAACAGGGCCATTTGTCCCTCACTGGTTTCATCCCAACTGAAGCGACTGGCGAATTTCCGGGTGTCTTCCCGGTGGGGAAGATCGCTGAAGAGATCGATGATGGCCTGACTGAGGGCCTCCGGGGTGCGTTCCTGGACCAGTCTGCCGGCACAGGGTTCGGTGATCAGTTCGGGGCTGCCGCCCACGGCGGTGGAAACCACGGGTGTGCCGCAGGCCATGGCTTCCAGAAGGACGTTGGCCCAACCTTCGCTGGCCGAGGCCAGCACTAGGGCATCGGCGGCACTGTAGTGTTTGGCCAGTTCGACTTGGGGGATGTGGGTTTTGAACTGCACGCGTTGGGTGAGGCCCCGCTCCTGGACGAGGCGTTCGAGAGTTTTTTGCTCGGGACCCGACCCGATAATGAGGAGGTGGAAAGACGGGAGGGATTCGAGCGCCCGAACCACCAGATCATGGCCCTTTCCGGATACCAGGTTACCGACGGATACCAGCAGGGGGCCATTGACCCCCAGTTTCTTGCGGGTTTCTTCACGCTCTGTGGGCTGGAACAGAGACAGGTCCACCCCGTTTCTCAGCACGGTGATTTTATGTTCATTGACGCCCAGATGAAGGAGTTCCTGTTTGAGGGCACCGGAAACCGTGATGAGATGGGCGGCGTGACGGGCAGCTCGCTGGATGAGCGCTCGGGGAATGGGGTGGTGGGGGAGGAGATTGAGGTCGCTGCCCCGCGCAGTGATGAGGACGGGTTTTTTTAACCAGCGGCCCAGCAGGGTGGCGGCCACGCCATCGGGGTAGAAATAGTGGGCATCGATCAGGTCAAAATCCTGCCCGTGACGGATTTGCGCTCTGAGCAGGGGCAAACAGGCCAAGGCCATGCCCCAGGGGGCGAGGTTCATGCCGAATTTGGGAATCAGGGGGTAGCGGGGATGTTCGATGGAAATACCATGGCGAACCTCTGTTTTTGGGATTCTGGCCTGTCGGGCATAGTCTCCGAAACGTTCATGGGTGAAGGGAAACCAGGGGACGGGGGCCATGACCCGGGCTTCGACGGGTTGTGTACCGAGCAGTTGGCGCAAACGTGTTTCCACGAAGATTCCATGGTGGGGTTTGGTGGCATTGGGGTAGAGGGAACTGAAGGTGAGCAGGCGCATCGGGGTCAGGGATGCGGGTGGGCGAGCAACCGTTGGTAGAGGGGCAGGTAACGGTGGACGCTGTTTTTCCAGGTACGTTCGGTTTCCACAAAGGCTCGTCCGGCCAGCACCAGATTATGCCGGAGCGTGGGGTCGGTGAACAGGCGATGAACTGCATGGGTCAGGTCCCGGGGGTTGCCTGCTTCGAAGAGGAGCCCGGTTTTTTCATGCTGGATAAGTTCCTTATGTCCACCCACGTCCGAGGCCACGAAGGATTTTCCCTGGGCCATGGCCTCCAGAGGTTTGAGGGGCGTGACCAGTTCGGTCAGACGCATGGACAGTCGGGGATAAACCAGCACATCGATGAGGTCGTAATATCGGTGGACGTCCTGATGGGGCACACGGCCGGCAAATACCACTTTGTCGGCAATGTTCAGACGCTGGGCCAGGGCTTTCAGGGTCTCTTCCTGAGGGCCTCCCCCCACCAGAAGAATGCGGGTTTGAGGGAGCGTGGTCAGGATCTGTGGCATGGCCTCCAGAAGCAGGGACAGACCTTCGTAGGCGTAGAAGGAACCAATGAATCCGAGGACCTGGGCATCGGCCAGTGCCAGGTGTTTTTGCAAATCCAGGTCGGGAGGTCCCCCCAGAGGAAAATGGGCGATATCCACGGCATTGGGAATCACGGTAACCTTGTCCTCGGCAATGCCCCGGCTGAGGATATCCCGGCGCAAACCTTCACAGATGGTGGTGATGGCATTCGCCTGGCGAAAAGCCAGGGTTTCGAGGGCGCGGGTGAGGCGGTAACGGAGGCTGCCTTCCTTCGTGGTACCGTGGTCCACCGCCGCATCTTCCCAAAAAGCACGGACTTCATAGACCACGGGTATCCGGTATTGACGGCCGACCTTGAGGGCGGGGAGGGCATTCAGGACGGGGGAATGGGCGTGCAGAATATCCGGCTGGGTTTTTTCGATGACCTCATGCAGGCGTCGTTCCAGTCCTTTCATCACCGCCACCTGATTCAGGAGGGGGAGTTTGCTTTGGAGACCTAAACCGGGGGGGGTACGGTAGAAGTGCCAGCCCTCGACGGTTTCCTCTGACACGGTACAGCCCGTCTGTTTTTCGCTGGTCAGGTGGCAGGTTTCCCACCCCAGGGCCCGTTGTTCCTTGAGAATGGATAAGGTACGGAAGGTATACCCACTGTGCAGGGGCAGGGAATGATCCAGGATATGAAGGATGCGCATGGCTCAGAGTCGCAGGAAAGATTCAAACATGAGCAGCGACCAGAGGGGCGCGCTGTAATCACGGCGTCCTGCCTGATGCTCCTCCACCAGATGAGTGAGGAAGGACGGGTTGAAAATCCCGCAGTCCATCAAGCGTGGTCCCAATACGGAGGCGCGTACCGTCTCGCGCAAAGGTCCGCGGAACCAACTGGCCAAAGGCACCGCAAAGCCCATTTTCTGACGGTACAGGATGTCCTGGGATAAATAGGGTTCCAGGGCTTTCTTCAAGAGATACTTGCCCTCGCCCTGATGCAGTTTGAGGGAGGAGGGAAGACCGGACACCCATTCCATCAGGGGGTGGTCCAGCAGCGGTTCCCGGACTTCCAGGGCATGGGCCATGCTGGCGCGATCCACTTTGGTCAGGATGTCGCCTGGCAGGTAGGTTTTGATGTCCAGGTACTGAACCAGGGACAGGGAATCCTGGGTGGGAGAATTCCGGGCATGGTTTTTCAGCACTTCCACGGCCCGGTAGCCCTGCAGACTGGCGGTGAAGGAGGGGCTGAACAGTTGATTGCGCAACCGATCCCCTAATAAGGACACGCTGTGAAAATACCCTTCCACCGAATCCCGGGCGAGGGCTTCAAAAGTGCTTTTGGCGCGGAACATACGGGGCGCCCAGTCGGCTTTGGGGTACAGGGTGCCCAGGGTGCCAAAGAGGGGGCGGCGCAGTCCCAGGGGGAGCAGTGCGCGCATTTTTTCTTCCGCCATGTGGAAACGGTAACGGCGATATCCTGCCAGGTTTTCATCGCCCCCATCCCCTGACAGGGCCACGGTGACGGAACGGCGCGCCAGTTCACAGACCCGGTAGGTGGGCAGGGCGGAACTGTCGGCGTAGGGTTCGTCATAGAGGGCGGCCAGTTGATCCACCAGGGAAAAGTCGTTGGGATCCACTTCGCTGACCTGATGGCGGGTGTGGTATTGCTGCGCCACTTGTGCGGCATAGGGAGCTTCGTTGAAGCGGGGGTCCTGAAAGGCGATGGAACAGGTATTGACCGGCTCCGTACTCAACTCCGCCATCATGGCAACCACGGCACTGGAGTCCACGCCCCCGGATAAAAAGGCCCCCAAAGGCACTTCCGAGACCAGGCGAATGCGCACCGCTTCGCGCAGTCGTTCCACCAGTTCTTCCTGCATGTCCTGTAGGGAAGTGACCGGAATGGGCGCGAAAGGGATATCCCAATAACGGCGCGGCGCGGGAAGCGGAGCATTGGGGGAAAGAGTCAAATGATATCCGGGGGGCAGCTTGAAGGTATTCCGGTAAATGGTACGCGGTTCGGGAATATACCCATAGGCAAAGTATTCCTCCACGGCGCAGGGGTCGAGGGTCGGGTCAAAGCCGGGGTACAGGCGCAGGGCCTTGAGTTCTGAGGCGAAGATGAATTTTCCATCGGGTTGCAGACTGTAAAAGAGGGGTTTGACCCCCAATCTGTCCCGTGCCAGAAAAAGTTTTTGACGATTGCGATCCCACAGGGCAAAGGCGAACATTCCCCGGAAACGGTCGACACAGTTTTCTCCCCACTCTTCCCAGGCATGGACGATGACCTCGGTGTCGCAATGGGTGCGAAAGGTATGGCCCAGAGCCTGCAACTCGGGCATGAGATCCACAAAGTTGTAGATTTCTCCGTTGAAGACCACCACCACGCTGCGATCTTCGTTGAACAACGGTTGTTGTCCCGACGAAAGGTCGATGATCGAGAGACGACGATGGCCCAAACCCACGCCGGGCTCCATGTGCAATCCCCCTTCGTCCGGCCCCCGATGGAATTGGGCTTCATTCATGCGGTCCAGAAGTTCGCGGCTGAGGGAGGATTTTCCCTGGATATCAAAGATTCCGACCAGGCCGCACATCAGGCGGTTTTCCGGCGGCGGACATAAATCGACTTCTGGACAGGATTCCTGTTCATTCGGTTTTCCTTGGGGTCAGAGAATCAAGATCAGGGCGTATATTGCCACAGGTCGTTCAGGTAGTTCCCGCTGCCCTCCAGTCCTCCGAACAGCCATAAGGATCCGGAAGTTCCGGTTCCGGACAAAAACCATGCATTGGCGCTGGACCGGGCCCCTGGTATTCCCTGGGTACCCGGTGCAGTTCCATAACTGCCCGGTTGGTTGGCCAATTGGCTCCCATTGACCCACGTCCACTGCTGGGTGCCGAGATTGAATTTCCAAAGATCGTTCAACACGCCAAAGGTACCGGTGGAATCATAGCCAGAACCCCCAAACAACCATAGATTGCCGGAGGTGTCTGTCCAGGCCACGGAACTGTCCCGCGATCCGGGTAGATTGGTGGGGTTGGTGGTGCCAACGGTGCCATAAATTCCCGACTGGTTCAGGGGGTTGCCGGGGTGAATCGGTGTCCATTGACCCGTGCCGGGATTGAATTTCCACAAATCGTTCAATTCCCCGAGGGTAGGGGTGGAACCATAGCCATAACCTCCAAACAACCACAAATTTCCCGTTGAGTCTGTCCAGGCCACGCTGTCACTACGTGCCCCCGGTGATGTGCTGGTGCCTGAAAGAGTCGATGGTTGGTTGGAGAGTTTGGAACCACTGCTCCAGGTCCATTGTCGGGTACCGGGGGTGAACTTCCACAGATCGTTCAGTTCTCCAAGGGCACCGGTGGAATCATAGCCAAACCCCCCAAATAACCATAGATTGCCGGAAGTGTCCGTCCACGCCACGCTGGCAAAGCGTGCGCCAGGAGTTCCGGTGGTGCCTGTTTGAGCACCATAACTGCCTGGTTGATTGATATGGCTGGAACCCCCGACCCAGGTCCATGTTTTGTCAGTGGGAATGTATTCCCAGAGGTCGTTCATGTCACCCTCGGTGGTGCTGGAAGCATAGCCATAACCTCCAAACAACCATAAATTCCCTGCAGCATCGGTCCAGGAGAGCGAGTCGTTTCTGGCACCGGGAAGATTGCTGGTGCTGGGTACGTTTTGTGTGCCATAAATTCCGATTTGGTTTTGATTCAAGGGTGGAGAAGTGCTTTCCAGGGTCCATTGTTGGGTGCTGGGAGTGTATTTCCACAGGTCATTGATATCGTTGATTCCTGCCGTCTCACCTCCAAACATCCAGAAGTTGCCCGAGGGATCGGTCCAGGTGACGGAACTCATGCGGGCCTCCGGATACCCTGTGGGTTGCTGGTTGTAGGTGGAACTTCCTCCAATCCAGGTCCAGGGCAGAAGAGTATTGATGGAAATAGGAGGGAGGGAGGAGGTTACACCGCCGCCGCTCCCACCCCCCCCACCGCCGCCACAGGAAGAAAGTACCATGGGCAGAAGCAGGAGCAACACCAGAGGATTGGAAAGGGGTGTACTATTTCCCCGTTTCCCTGAATGCTTAGGCGAAGATCGGAAAAAAGAGGGGAATGACTGTAGGGTTTTCCACCAGGATTTCTGTATCATTCGTGAATTCCCGAGAGTGCGATGATTTTTGCCATTGTAGAGCAGATGAATACGGTTGGGAAGGTCGAAAAGTTGACTGATAGGCCGGTGATGGCCATGTCGGTCCGGCGTGATTTTTTGCAGGGAATTTATCCATGACCAAAATAAAATCCAACCGTTATCGCTATCGCTATCGGTACAGAAAAACAAAACTCGTCTTTCTGGGGACTTCTTTTCTGATTTTGATGGGGGTCGGTGGCGTCTTTATGGAGTATCGTGCCTCCGGTTATAGTGTGGCGGAGATTCTGAACTATCTGGACCGCAGGGTCGAGGGGCATCCCCGTCTGGAGAAATGGACGGCGCCGGTGTTTGCCAGAATTCGAGCCTTGGATGGTTCGTCAGAGTTTCAGGCACAGGCGGCCCAACCTTTTCTGATCCCACCCCCCCCTCCCCGATGGGGAATGGTCCCTTTGAAGGGAGGAGAGGAACAGGCTCTGATCGAGCCCTATCTGTCTGGAGTCTGGTTGGTCCCGCCGGGACCTGTCCATCGTATTCTTCATGTGGGTCCCTCCGAATCCATCAAAAGCATTTCTGTGGCGGCTTCCATGGCGCGGGATGGAGATGTCGTTCAAATCGATGCTGGGGACTATCATGGGGATGTGGTGGCTTCATGGGGGCAGAATGATCTGCTCATTCAGGGAGTGGGGGGCAATGCGCGCCTGTTTGCCGAGGGCAACAGTGCCGAAGGAAAAGCTATCTGGGTGGTTCGGGGCGGTCGGATCCGGATCGAAAATATCGATTTCATGAATGCTCAGGTTTCTGACCGGAACGGTGCAGGTATCCGTTTCGAAAAAGGGGACTTATGGGTTCGGAACTGTTTGTTTTTTGCCAACGAGAATGGGCTGTTGACCTCGGATGAAGAAAACTCTTCCCTGGTGATCGAGAACAGCGAGTTTGCCTACAATGGGGCAGGGGACGGTTTCTCCCATGATCTGTATGTGGGAAAACTGAAATCCCTGGTGGTGTTGGCCAGTTACTTTCACCATGCCAATGTGGGGCACCTGTTCAAAAGTCGGGCGGCCCGGAATGACATTCTATACAACCGTCTGACGGATGAAATGGGGGGAAGAGCCAGTTACGAACTCGATTTGCCCAATGGGGGCACGGCGCTGGTGCTGGGAAATATCATTCAACAGGGAACGGACACAGAAAATTCCACGGTGATTTCCTATGGGGAAGAGGGCATGTCCGGGCTGGACAATGTGCTGTACCTGGCCAGCAATACGCTGGTGAACGACAAGGAAGGGGCCGGTGCCTTTTTGCGCGTATCCAAGGCGGGAGCCCGAGTGGTTTCCGTCAACAATCTGCTGGTGGGGTATGGGGAATACCATGTTCTTGCGGGATTGGTCTCTTTCAATGACCGGTCAGTGGACTGGCAGGCATTTTACCGGCCGCTCCGTCAGGACTATCGGTTGGAGGCGCCGGTGGAGGAACCGTTGCATTACGAGACTCCTTCCCCATCGCTGGCGCCTGATATCGATCTCGTCCCCCGTGCCGAACCTGTGACGCCACGTCAGTTGAATTTGTTGAAGCATGGCCCAGTTTATCCTGGCGCGCTGCAAACCCTGGCTCCTTGAGCATGTCCTGGGGGGGGCTTGCCGAAGGGATCATGATGCCGCCCCTGGTATTGTTGTTGCCGATCTTATTGGGCGTGGGGTTGATGAGGGTTGGGAACAAACGGCAGGGTTTTTGGCTCGCGAGCAGTGGGTTGGCGCTGTTCTGGATCTTTTCCACTCCTCTGGTCAGCGGTTTTCTGCTGCATCAACTCATGCCCCCTTATCGGAACCTGCAGGGCAACGAAGCAGACGCCATTGTCATTCTGTCTGCCGGCATGGTTCACAACAGGGCTGAATACGGGGGGGTCGCCCCAAAAATCCTGACTCTGGAGCGAATTCGGTACGGGGCATGGTTGGCCCGTCGATGGAATAAGCCCGTATTGGTTTCAGGGGGAGGGGGGGGGCGGCTGGGGGTGTCCGAAGGTCAGGTCATGAAAAATGTGCTGGAAAATGAATTTGGCGTTCCGGTGCGCTGGGTTGAAACACGCTCCACCACCACCCGCGAAAATGCTCTGGATTCTGTTTCCCTGTTGAAAAATGCGGGAATCACCCGGATTTATCTGGTGAGCCAGGCTTGGCATTTGAACCGGGCGATGCCCGAATTCCAACGTCTGGGGATGACGGTCATTCCGGCGGGGACTGGGTACGACGAAGGCGCGATCAGCGGTTTCAGTTTTTTACCCAGTGCGTCAGGGCTACAGAATTTTTATTATTTTTGTCACGAACTGGTGGGGAGGGTTTGGTATTTCTGTCTTGACAGAATCAAACCGAATGGGTCATAGTCGGCTTAAGGATTCCTTAATTTGCGTTAAGCGAGTGTTAAACTTGGGGGGGCTATACTCCGCGCACGGTCAACGTGTGGGAGGGGCTTGGGATGTTTGAAATAATAGGGTTACAGTATTCCGGAGGGAACGATCCCATGGCCACTAAATATGATGTCGGGCACGACTGCGACGACGATATCATAGCGTCTTTTTTTGATTCGATTCCTTCGTCCCTGTCTTCGATGAGTTATGCCATTCCTGAAAATGACGATACGGTATCCCTCTCCACTCAAGCCCATGAGTATCGTATCCGTTTGGCCAACACGGAAGAGCGTCATGAATCTGCCAGTATCCTGATCAATCGAATGTATGAGTGGCGGGGCTACAAGAATCTTTCTGCGCAGACTCTGACCGAGCCCAACCGGATTACGTTGCTGGCTTACGACAATGATGCGGATGTGATTGGTACCATCTCCGTCGGCGTTGATTCGCCCCTGGGGCTTTATGCGGATTCCGGCTACCACGATGTGTTGCAAGACATGCGTGCCAAAGGCAAGGTTTTATGCGAATTCAATCGATTGGCCATGGATCCCCAGGTCAGAAACAAACGGGTACTGGCCAGTTTGTTCCATGTGGCCTATCTGTATCCCTATGGATTGTTTGGTTGTACGGATGGATTATTGGAAGTCAATCCTCGCCATGCACGATTTTATGAGCAGATGCTGGGGTTTACCCTCATTGGTTCGGAGCGGATCTGTCCGCGCGTCAATGCGCCTTCGGTGCTTCTGTTGATCGACTTTGAAGAACTGGGGCGAAGGATCCGCGAGGTAGGGGGAAGGATGGATAGGGCAGTGGGGGATCGTTCCCTTTTTCCTTACTTGATGACCGCCAAGGATTCCGAGGGTATTTTGGGCAGACTTCGCCAAATGGCCTATGATTCTCCCAGTATCTCGTGATGTTTGGTTATTCCGATGCCTTTTCGCGCAACATAGGCTGGCTGACCCGGGCCGAGCAGGGCTCCCTGGCAAACAAGTGCATTGCCATTGCGGGGATGGGCGGGGTGGGGGGCAATCATTTGCTGACCTTGGCCAGACTGGGGGTGGGGCGGTTCCATATCGCTGACTTTGATACCTTCGAAATCCATAATTTCAATCGTCAGGTGGGGCCACAGTCTCTCATCTGGGCCGTTCCAAGGTTCAGGTGCTGGCTGAAATGGCCAGGGACATCAACCCCGAACTGGAGATTCGCACGTTTCCCGAAGGGGTGACGGAGGCCAATCTGTCCGATTTCCTTTCCACTGTGGATGTGTACGTCGATGGACTGGATTTCTTCGCTTTTTCGGCGCGCCCTATGACCTTTGACGCCTGTGCCGAGGCCGGGATTCCCGTGGTGACAGCGGCTCCCCTGGGGATGGGGGCGGCGGTGGTGAATTTCATGCCTGGGGGGATGTCCTTTGAAGAATATTTTTGCTGGGGGAAGGGGACGGACGAAGCCAAAGCCTTGCGCTTTTTGTTGGGATTGGCCCCGGCCCGACTGCACTTCGACTATCTGGTGGATCCCTCTTCGGTGAGTTTGAAAGAACGTCGGGGACCTTCCACCTTCATGGCGTGTCAACTCTGTGCGGGCATGGCGGCCACCGAGGCGTTAAAAATTTTGCTGGGGCGGGGCAAAGTCTGGGCGGCTCCCTACAGTCATCAATTTGATGCCTACCGGAACAAATTGGTGCGTACCTGGCGACCAGGAGGGAACCGTCACCCACTGCAAAGAATTGCGCTCAAGATCGCTGAAGGACGGCTGGCAAAACTCAACGAATGAGTGGGCGAGGACAAGATGACAGGCGCAGAACAGATCAAGGAAATTCTGGAGTGGGCGAAATGGGCCCCGAGTGGGGACAATACCCAACCTTGGCGTTTTGAAATCGTTTCCGATGGGCAGGTCAATGTCCACGGATTTGATACGCGAGCCCATTGTGTCTATGATCTGGGGGGGCAGGCAAGCCATTTGGCGCTGGGGGCGCTCCTGGAAAACATGCGTCTGGCTGCCACCCGTTTTGGTTTTTCCACGCAAATCGTGGAACGGGCGGGGTGTCCGGAAGATGCGCCGGTTTTTGAAGTAACGTTCATGGCGGACTTTCTTCAGGAGGATCCCCTGACGGAAATGATCAAGATCCGCTCTGTCCAGCGCCGTCCCTATCGTCTCGATCCTCTGACCCCGGAACAGAAAAATATCCTGGAAGCCTCCGTAGGGCCGAACTATCGGGTGTTGTGGTTTGAAAGTTTATCTCAGCGCTGGGCGTTTGCCTCGCTCACCGCACGGGCAGGAAAATTGCGCCTGACGATTCCGGAAGCCTACGCAGTTCACCGCGATATCATCCAGTGGGGCGCACAGTTCAGTGAAGACAGGGTGCCCGATCAAGCCATCGGGCTGGATGCGCTGACCCTCAAGTTGACGCGCTGGGCCATGGCGAGTTGGGAACGTGTGGATTTTTTTAACAGGTACCTGGCCGGGACCTGGATTCCCCGGATTCGCCTGGATTTCATTCCGGGCTTGGCCTGTGCGGCCCATTTCGCTCTGGTAGCTGAAGCCGTGCCGCAAACCCTGGGCGACGATGTCGAAGCAGGAAAGGCGCTTCAACGTTTCTGGCTGACGGCGACGCAGTTGAAACTGCAATTGCAGCCCGAGATGACCCCCCTCATTTTCAGACGGTACGCGACTCAAGGGGTATCCCTGTCTATCCGGGGAAATGCGCAGCCACAGGCAGAGTGCATTGCCTTTGCCCTGGACAAATGGATGGGCGGAAAGGAGCAGGCCAATCGGGTGGTCTTCATGGGGCGAATCGGGTACTCGGTGCCTGCCCACGCCCGTTCGACCCGTTTGTCCTTGCTTCGATTACACTGGTCCGGAAAATCATGAAAGGAGAAAGGAATCGCCATGGCACCCACAGGATCTGAAGGACTCATTGAAAAATTGGCTCTGATTCCCGATGGGGGAGAGGTGTTTCATGGGGTGGCTCCCTTGCTGGAACGATGGTGTGCCCGTCTGGCCGAGGTCTTCGATGCGGAAGGAACCTCGGCCATGGTGTTTGATGGCGAAGGATTGCAGTTGTGTGCTCACTATGGTGACCTTCCTGCCGTAGCTTATCGGGGCAAGACCAAACAGGGCGAGGGGATTGCCGGTCAGGTGCTGGCTTCGGGAAAGCCTTTGTTGGTAGAGGATATCGAGGCGTCAGAATTTTTTTCTCAGGCCCGGTATCCGAAGAATCAGGGGAAAAGTTTTCTGTCTGTACCGTTGCTGCGGGATGGGCAAGTGGCAGGGATCATGAATGTGCGGGGTGGGTTCCAACGCCCCTATGAGGCACAGGAGTTGCATGGGTTGACCATCGCCGGACTGCTGGTGGAACGGGATATCCAACTGGTGCAGATGCGGGGGGTTCTGCGCTCCAATTTCATTACGGTGGCTCTGGAAAAAGCTCACCGACCGGACTTGAATGCCATGGTGAAAGCGGCGGAAGATCCGGGTAAATTGGCCAAATTGCTGGCACGCTCCTTCTACCGGGAGTTGCGCAAGGCAGGATTTGCCTCGACTCAAATCATCATGGCGGCCACGGAAATCATTTCGGGGTTGGGCTCTTCGTTGCGCGATGCGCGCAAGAAGGATCGCTGAGAATCCGGCGAGAGTGTCAGAAAACTTTACACATCCGAAAAATCGGTTTGAAGTAAAAAATTAATTATTATTGATTATCAATGAAATAAGATTTATGGCATGACTTGTGCTTATAAGTTAGGGCAATCCTGATCATAGGCAACTAACCGGAGTTAAACATGAAACTTCAAAAAAAATCTCTTCTGGCATCCTTGGCTGCAGCGGCTGTTTTGGTGGGGATGTCCTCCAACGCTTCTGCTGGGCTCGATATCACCAACTGGCAATTGAACCTCAATAGTTTGGCAGGTCAGCCGGGTTATAGCGCTGTAGCCGGGTTGGTGGACACTAACCTCAACAACCTCAGTTTCAACGGTGAAAGTTATGTAACGAACACCCCGGTCGTCGGTCAGACGGGTATTTACACTTCCACAGATGTGGGTGTTTTTGACATTACCCAAAAGAACGGAGGAGTTCCCATGAATTTGGGGGGAGGGCAATTAACCGCCTATTTCCAGGGAAAGGACCTCACCAACATCAATACCGGGGTTTTTACCTTCACTGGTGGAACGTTCTCGGTTTATTACAATCCTACCGTGGTGTATGGGCAAACTATGACTTCCGCGATTGCTGCGGCGACTCACTACGGTGCAACGGTAGGGACACAGATTGCTTCCTTTCAGGTTGCCAATACGGGAAATCCCGCTACCAGCGGTGGATTCATCAATCCTGATGGAACCCCGTCAGCCAATGGACAAGTGACCTTGACGGGAACACCCCCCACCACGTTGACCCCCAGCAATATTTTTCTGGATGCCAACGGAAATTCCTTCAATCAGAGCATTCTGCTGTCTTTCGTGACCACCAACGCTTCGGAAGATCCGTCAGCGAATCCGAACACCCCAACCAGCCCCAGCCAGTACACGATCGATCCCAATCTGGTGGCTGGCCTTGGTCAGGCCTCCGGTACCTACAATGGTCAAGGCGGACCTAATTACTTCATCACCAATGGCGGTCAGTTCAAGTTGCAATATGCGCCTGAACCCATGACCGTGGCCTTGTTCGGTGCCGGTCTTCTGGCCATGGGCTGGTCCTTGCGCCGTCGCTCCAATGTGTAATCGGTAATATTTCTCGTACTCGATGAAAGAAAAGAGGCTCTTCACAGAGCCTCTTTTCGATTTGGCCAAAATCACCAATAGTATGTTAAGGTAATACCTATCCTTGATCGGGGAGGGAACGCCATGCCACAGCCACACATTGACGCCAAGACCGTATCCGTGAAACTCGACGCGGACACCCGTACTCGTGTTGAAAATCTGGCCGAAGCCCGTCACCGTTCGGCGCATTGGATAATGCGTGAAGCCATCAGCCAGTATGTTGACCGAGAGGAAAAGCGCGAAGCCTTTCGGCAAGACGCCATCAAGGCGTGGGAGGAATATCAGGAAACAGGTTTGCACGCCACCGCCGCAGAGGTCGATACCTGGCTTGCCAGTTGGGGGACTGAAAACGAACTGCCAGTGCCCGTATGTCACCTGTGATCTACGCTCCCGGTGCCATCCGCGACCTGCAACGGTTGCAGGAATTCTTGCGCCCAAAGAATCCAGTTGCGGCTAGGCGAGCCGCCGATACGATCATGAAAGCCGTGCAAATGCTTGCACTTCAGCCACAGATTGGCCGACCCGTGGATGACCATGGGCCGAACGAGTACCGGGAATGGCTGATCGACTTTGGCGACAGCGGTTATGTCGCGCGTTACCACTTCGATGGTGAGACCGTCACCATTCTGGCTGTGCGTCACCAAAAGGAGGCTGGTTACTACCAACCGCCTGTTGTATAGATTGCTTTGTAGTGATTGACCATGGTTTTTAAACTGAACTGATCCAGCGCGGGGACATCGTTGGACGTACATTGACATAGCAATGCAGTTGCATTACCATCCAGACATCAACCCAATTACTGCAGGAGGCAGCCATGGTCGCTACCCTCGAAGTCGAATCCACTCTGACTGACCGTTACCAGACCACTGTGCCGGAAACCGTGCGTCTTGCCCTGCGCTTGGGCAAGCGGGACAAGATCCGCTACACCATCCGCCTCAGCGGCGATGTGGTGCTGACGCGTGCCGAAGCTTTCGAGGGAGACGATCCGGTGCTCGGCCAGTTCCTCGGCTTCCTTGCCCACGACATCACTCGCCATCCTGAGCGCCTGCTGTCCGTGGAAGCTGGCCTCGTCCAACGGCTCCAGTCCCTGGTCGGTGATGTCGAAGTCGATCTTGATGCAGCCCTTTCGGCAGACGATGAATGAGCGCGGGGAAGCCCGAGTTCCTGGTTATTCATGGTTGGACGGTCTTCGCCCATCCACTGTTCCTGGCGCAGATTGAAGCGCTGGCACGGCAGGTCGAGACCCTGAAGCAGAAGGACCCATCCGGGTACGTAAAGAAGAACGCCAGTAAGCGACTGGCCGCGATCACCAAGTTGGCGTTCGATGTCATCCCACAAGATCCGGCGAGATCGGAGTACCGCCAGGGTGGGACGCTCGGTGACGATCACAAGCACTGGTTCCGGGCGAAGTTTTTCCAGCAGTTCCGACTGTTCTTCCGCTACCACGCTCCGAGCAAGGTGATCGTCTACGCCTGGGTGAATGACGAGGACACCAAGCGCGCTTATGAGAGTAGCGACGACGCCTACCGAATGTTCCGCAAGATGCTGGAAAGCGGACATCCGCCTGATGATTGGGATCGGCTCCTGGCCGAGGCCAAGAAAGAATCGCAGCGGATGCAGGATTCGCTGGCAAGGGCACCAGCAACGCAGTGATAGCGGCACGGGGCGTTCTGAGTGCGGGAGACAACAGTAGCCACCAAATGCCAACCGTCATCTTGTAACATTCGGAGTGCTTCGCTGACTATCATTGCCTGTTGTATAGATTGCTTTGTAGTGATCGACCATGGTTTTCATGCTGAAGCGATCCAGCGCGGTGCGGCGCGCCTGATTCCTTTGCTGAATCAGTGTGGGGTGATCCAGCAGGTAACCGAGCAGAGCGTGAACCAGGGCGGGGATATCGTTGGACGGGATGAGTGATCCATCGATGCCGGGAGTCACGAGTTCGGGGTTTCCACCTACCGCAGTGGCAATGACCGGGACCCCCGAAGCCATGGCCTCCAGAAGGGTATTGGAAATGCCTTCGGCCAGGGAAGGCAGCACAAATAGGTCCAGATGGCGCAGGAGGGTGGGGATGTCATGACGGGCACCGGGCAGCCAGACCCGATCCATCAGTCCGGCACGATCCAGCAAGGTCTGACAGGGTGCTCGGAGTTCCCCCTCTCCGATCATGACCAGCCGGAGTGACCCTGCCAGTTCCTTGGGGGCAGTTTCCACCAGGGTGATGAAGGCCTGAGCCAGGATCAATTGATTCTTGACGGCCTGCATGCGACCCACGGTGCCGATCGTAAAAATTTTTTCGGTGGAAGAAAAAAAAGGAAAAGGGCTGGGTTCACCGTCTGCGCGGGGATGGAAGAGATCGGTGTCCACCCCGTTGTAGAATTGGGATACCTTGCCTGGAGGGACACCGATCCCCTGCGTCAGGTAGCGTTCCAGATCTTGCGACAAGGCAATGACCCGATGGGTCAGAGGCAGTAACAACCTTCTGAACCATCGATGCTTTTTATTGCTGCCGTCCAGATCCGACATGTCCCGACCATGTTCGCCATGGATTCTGTAGGGAACGCCCGCCAGCAGCGCCGGCACCACAGCCACCAGGCTGGTGAGATTGCGGGTATGGACGATCGCCGGTTTGAGTCGCCTGAAATGACGCCAGAGACGCCCGTAGACCCACAGGTCCTTCCCCTCTTTTTTGTCGAGATCGATCAGGAGGACATCCGCGCGCTGAATGCGTTGGGCAAAGGCGGGATCATGGCCTTTGAGACATAAAATGGCATGTCGAAACCCATCGGCGGGCAGATGGTTGATCAGGTTTACGAGTCCGTTTTCCAATCCGCCCACATCCAGGCGATAGATGACGTGGGCAATGAGAGGGCGAGAGTCCGGGGGCATCACTGGGATCGAGGTTGGTTGAGGTGTTCCAGCGCTTGCTGGATTTCAGGGATCATGGCCTGGCTGAAAGACTGTAGGGTTTGTTGCGCCTGCGGGGTGTTGCCCGAGAGGATGGGAGTGGAGAATACCACCACGGCGGCACCATCGCCCTGACCTTTGAGCACGGACCATGCTTCCCACGCCTTGACGGCATAGGGGCTGGAAACCCAACGCCGGTCCACCCAGTAGCAGTACCATACCACCCTGCGCTGGCGATCGGAACGAATCAGGGTTTCCGTGAAGGGAAGCGGGGAAGTCTGGACAGAAACCCACAGGGGATGTGCAGATTCGTGGATTTTTCCCCAGCGGTGGTCCTGGGGAATCACCAGGGTATTGCCGGAGGTGATCAGGGAGGATCCCTGGGTTTGGTTATGATAGTAGGCGATAAATATCGTGACGGGAGAATATTCCTTGGAAGGGGCATAGGCCTCTGCGAGTTTGATTCGCTCCCCTGTGTAATGGGGGGTCCAGTAATCGCTTTCAAAAGGTACCGAAGACCAGGAGGGAGGGGCCGTAAGTACGAAAGAGGTAGGGTTGGCTGAAGATCGGGACAGGTGCTCCAGATACTCCACATGCCAACGGGGGAGGAGGGCAAGGAAGACCAATATCCCAAGGGGGGCCAGATTTATTTTGGCGCGTGGGACGGCAATACCCGCCGGGGAGGGGAGTATTTCCGGGGAAAAGGGTTCCTGCAGGGCATCTTCCCGAAAAAAAGAGCCGATCCAGAACAGCAGGAACATCACCAGTCCAAAAAATAGCCAGCCATAGATGAGGTGATCCACGCCCACCGCCAATTTCATACCGCTGAGATGACCGATCAGAATGATGAGATAGGCACGCACGCCATTGGCAGCCACGGGTACTATGAGAGAAGCCAGCAAAAACAGGAGTTTTCTGGTCCAGTGGCGATAGGCCAGGTGGGCAAACAGGACGCCCAGGGTCAGGGAGGCGATCAGGTAGCGTAGACCACTGCAGGCTTCCACCACCGACCAGTTGCCGGTGGGGAGGGTCAGAAAATTCCCTTCCCGGTAAACCGGTATGCCGGTCAGACGGATGGCAGCCGTGGCAAAATCCGCAGTGAAATCCATCAGCGGAGGAATTAAAGATTCACCAAAGGGCACGGCCAGAAAAAGAAACAGAAGGGGAAAGAGCAACTGACGGAAAGCGGCGTTGCCGATTTGTGACCAGGTGGCACACACGATCATGCCCACCAGAGAAAACTGTTGAATGACCATGGCGTTGGACACTTTTCCCAGTTCCCAGGCCAAGGCAAAAAAGGCGAAGACTACCAGGGCCAACCCGCTGACGCCGGGGGGAATGTTTTTCAGTGCATCCCGTTCCCGCCAGATCAACCAGAGAGAAATGAAGGGGATCAGTCCTCCATGCAGGTAGGTTTCGTTGCCCAGCCAGGTTTGTACGGTGAACTGGACGACGGGATAGAACCAGAGCAACAGAAGAAGTGCCATGATACCGCTGAGGGTCAGGGGTCTTTTCCAGGGTTGGGGAAAACCGGTCATGGGGTAGTCTGTCCGGTTTGAGCCGAGGAAAGCAGGTCATCCACCACTTTCAGGTTGGTGGCCCAGTCAAAATGCCGCATCACCCACTGACGATGAGCGGATATCCGTTGGGGCGGGCCTTGCAGCCAGGGTTGCGCCTTCGTCACCCATTCTTCCTGGGTGGTGGCGGTCAGGCAGTCGGGACCCAGGGATTGAATGTCCAATCCCTCCATGGCTTGTGCGCTGGCCATCACGGGTTTTTCCATGGCCAGAGCTTCCAGAATCTTGTTCTGGATGCCGCAGGCAATACGCAGGGGCGCCACCACCCAATGGGCATGAGCGAGGTAGGGACGGACATCGGCCACGCGTCCGGTGACCTGAATGCCTTCCCCTCTGCCCAATTGTCGAACGCTGTCCGTGGGGTTGGACCCCACGATATAAAAGTGGAGGTTGGGGTGTAGACGACGGAGGTGGGGGAAAATGGTTTTTCCAAACCACTCCACGGCCTCGGCATTGGGCCAGTAATCCATGGCCCCCGTGAAAACCAGCGCAATCTGCGCCGGGGGGTAGGGATTGGGATGAGAAAGGGACGGATCGAAGTAACGGGTATCCACGCCATTATTATACCAATGAACTTTGGGCGCACAGTGGGGGGCCCGGTCACAAAATATCCGGGCTTCATGGGCCGAGACGAACAGGGAGGCGTCAAAAGTGCGGGCAATATGGCGTTCATAGTCCAGCAACCGGCGTCCTTCCCGCCGATATAACCCGTTCATGGGCCAGGATTTGGCGCGGGCATACTGGGTCCATTTATCCGAATCCAGGTCTACAAAGTCCATCAGGCGGTACGTCTGAGGATACCCTTCGACATATTGGGCCATGGATGAAGAAAAAACCACGATGCGCCGGATCTGTTCCCTTTGAATCACCGCATCGACCCACTGTTGCAGGGAAGCCTGGTAATAATAGGGCAGGGTGAGGGCCTGTCCCGTCCATAACCCCCTCAAACTGGCCCATTTTGATCGTCCGGGATGCAGGGGAAGGAGACAGGTGGAGGCGCACAGGGCTTTGACCTTGTCCTGATGCCACCAATCCTCGGGGTCATCGATGAAGGTGCCCAAATGGACCGCGTAACGTTGCGACAGGTGTTGAAGCAAATGGTAGGAACGGATCTTGTCCCCCTTGTTGGGGGGGTAGGGAATGCGATGCACCAGGAACAGAAGGGGTTCCATCAGCCCAGATACTTCACCAGTTGGGGGCCGAGCCAATTTGCTACCGGCATGGGTAAATGGCGCCAGGCTTTGATGAAGAACTGGTATTTCGGATTGAGGGGGTTTTGGTCCGGAACTTCGGCGGCTCCATAGAGACGATATTCGTAGTGCAGGGGGGTGGGTTCGAATCCCCAGTTCTTTTTGAAATGGTAGGATCCCGTACCCAGTTTGCTGCGTCCATAATCGAATACCCGATAACCCCCTTCGCAACTGCGCCGCAGTAATTCCCAGTACTTGAAGTCATTGGCTGCGAGGTTGCGGGCCGCCAGGGTATCCCCCGCATAGTAAGGAAGCACTTCATCCCGAAAATAAAAGGTCAGGACGCTGCTGACCACCTGCTGGTCCTTCAACACCGACAAGACTTCACAATCCTGACCGAAGGTGGATTTCAGCAGGGCAAAGTAATGGTAAGAAAAGGTGGGGGTGCCATGACGCAGCATGTTGTCCGCAAAAACCTTATAAAACCGGTGGACGGTGTCATCGATTTCGCTGACCAGGCCATTCTTGATCCCACTGCGAACCATGGCCCGTTGTTTGCGCGGAATATTTTTCATGTTCTGTTCCAGATCGGGATCGATGTCCCGACGAAACGTGACATACAGTTCTTTTCGTGGCCAATCGAGGTGCAGGGAATGTCTTTGACGATATTCCAGATGGTCCACCTTCAGCCGGACAGCCAGATCCTGGGCGGCTTGGTCCAGTTGCCGGGTGGCCTCGGGCGAAAGGGCGGCGATTCCTCCATACACGCAAAAGGGCAGGGAAGACAGGGCGTGTCCGAAGTAGAAGTGGCGGATCTCGGCTAAAGGCAGGATACCCTGAATGCCCTGAGCATTCTCTGCCAGAAGAAAGTGGGTCCGGTGGCCAAAAGCTTCTTCGATGATTTTTTTCCAGCCGGCGCGATGAAAAAAAGTGGCTTGGGGACAGATGGCGACAAAGGCATCCCAGGCAAAATCATCGGCTGCTGTCATGGGGCGAACGGTCAATTCAGTCATGAGGCATCCTGCAAAAAAACCCGATCGACGCGGTCCCAATGAAAATCACGCAACAGCGTCGAAATTTTTCCCTTCATCCGTGCCAGATTGACATAGTGACGAAACCGGCTTTTGAGATTCACCCCGGCGGGACGGGGTTGATGGGGATCGATTTCCCAGGGATGGAAATAGAACATGCAGGATTCTCCTTCCACCCGGTTGATGCGTTGCAGCAGCCAACGGGACAGGGGATAGGGCATGAGGCGGAAATATCCCCCGCCCGCTGCCGGGAGGTGACGCCCCGCAAGTTTGGCGGTGGTGGGGGGGATTTCCAGAATGCCGGTATGACCCCGGGGATGAAAGCGGAAACGGGGGCAATCGGGCATGCCATAATGATCATGCTGGATCGGGTAGATGCTGGAACTGTAGTCGTACCCTTCCTCGTGCAGAATGTCCAGAGCCCACAGGTTACGGGCGCCTATGGAAAAACTGGGGGCCCGATAGCCGCGGATCCGTTGTCCGCCCAGGTCCTCCAACAAGTGTTTGCTGTGTCGTATGTCGGCGCGGAATTCCTGGGGGGATTGCTCATTGGCGCGGTAGTGGTCGTAGCCATGGCTGGCCAGTTCATGTCCCCCTGCCAGGATCGAACGGACGAGGTCCGGATACCGCTCCGCAATCCAACCCAGGGTAAAGAAGGTGGCATGGGCCCCATGCTGATCCAGCAGGGACAGGATGGTTTCCATGTTCTGTTCGATGCGGCAGGGCAGGTGGGGCCAATCTTCGCGGCGAATGTAGGGCGCGAAGGCCGATACCTGAAAATAGTCTTCCACATCGATGGTCATGGCATTGAGGCGGGGCATGGGGCTAGATTCCCGGCGCAACGAAATGAGGATTGAAGACGGCGCGCAACTGCGCGACGATGCGCCGGGCTGCCTGTCCATCCCAATAGTCCGGAATTCGTCCGGCTTTTCCATGACCGTCCAGAATGTTCTGGACGGTGTTCAGGATGCGTGTGCGATCCTGACCCACGATGGTATTGCTGCCTTGATCCACCGTAATGGGGCGCTCGGTATTTTCCCGCAAGGTCACACAGGGGATTCCCAGGGCAGTGGTTTCTTCCTGGATGCCCCCCGAATCCGTCAGAAAAAGTCGGGCATCCTTCATGAGTCCCAGCAGGGGCAAATACCCCAGGGGAGGGAGGATCGCCAGGGTGGGAAGATTCAGGAAATCCGTCAATTGGAATTCGTGAATTTTTTGGCGTGTGCGCGGATGCAGGGGGAAGGCGAGGGGAATCTGGCGGGAGACTTCTTCCAGCGTTTCCAGAAGATTCCGCAGAATCGCCGGGTCATCCACGTTGGAGGGACGATGCAGGGTCAATACCCCAAAGGACTGAGGATCGCCCGAGAAAACCGCCGACAGTCCATTTCGGGAAAAGGTCGTGGCGGCAGGAATGGCGCGGGAAAGATTCTGATGCAGGGTATCGATCATTACATTGCCGACAAAATGGATTTTCTCTCCATCGATGCCTTCCCGTATCAGGTTGTCCTTGGCCTGAAGTTCGGTGGTGAAGAGAAAATCTGAAATCTGGTCGGTCAGGATCCGGTTGATCTCTTCGGGCATGGCCCGATCAAAACTGCGCAACCCCGCTTCCACATGGATGACGGGGATCTGTTTCTTGACGGCAACCAGAGCGCAGGCAATGGTGGAGTTCACATCTCCCACCACCAGAATGGCTGAAGGTTTTGAGGCATTCAGAATCGGCTCGAACCGTTCCATGATTCTGGCGGTTTGGACGGCGTGGGTTCCTGATCCCACTTCCAGATCGATATCCGGAGGCGGAATGCCCAGATCGGAAAAAAGTTGCTGGTACATGGCTTCATCGTAATGCTGTCCCGTGTGGACCAGTTGTGCGCGCAATCCCGAATGTTCGGCGCGCAGCGCGCTTAAAATCGGGGCGATTTTCATGAAATTGGGGCGTGCGCCCACAACACACAGAATCAGGGGGAGAGAGGTATCACTGGTCATGTTGGTCGATGATCTCATTGGAGGATGAGGCGCTGAACATGGACCTCATCAGGGTGGAAACATTTTTATTGACTGTGTTCGTCATCAGCATCAGTGCATTCTGGGCGGCCTCCAGTCGGTCCAGACGGGATTCGAAGGCGGACAGAAAAGCCTGCGCCAGAGGATCGGAGATACCGCCGGCCAGTGGGGTCAGATGGGATTCGGGCAAAGGATCATGGGAGTGAGTGACTTCCTGGCGCAGGTCCTGAATGACCTCATCCACATCTTCAACGCAGATCTGATGTTTTTCTTCGAGCATCCCGAACACCAGGATTCTGTCACACAATGTATTGATTTTTCTGGGTATTCCGCCGGTGAATTCGTGTATCAGGGAAAAGGCGTCGGGGGTGAAAGTGGGGTCATGGGCCCAGCCCGACAGATGCAGGCGATGTTCGATATATTCCCGGGTTTCTTCTTCCTTCAAGGGACCCAAATGGTAGGACGCGATGACCCGCTGGTTGAGTTGAACCATTTGCGGGCTTTGCAGGGTATTTCTGAATTCGGGTTGACCGATCAGGAAACTCTGCAGCAGGGATTGATTGTCCAGTTGATAATTGGAGAGCATCCGCAACTCTTCCACGGCTTTGGGTGTGAGATTTTGGGCTTCATCGACGATGATCAGCACCCGTTTTTTTTGCCGAACCGACTGTCTGAAAAACATTTGCAGGTTGTTGAGCAGAACGGCTTTGGACAGGGATTCGTGGGGCAATCCGAAGCCGCCCGAAATCGTCCTCAAAATATCATCGGCATCCAGGTGCGTACTCACCAGATGGGTACTGATGATGCTGTCCTGCCCGATGGTTTCAAAGAGTTTTCTGACCAGCAAGGTTTTACCTGCACCCACTTCGCCTGTGATGACGATAAACCCTTCTCCCAGGGACAAACCATAGTTGAGATAGGACATGGCGCGCTTATGCCCGCTGCTGGCGAAAAAGAAACCGGGATCGGGGCTCAGTTGAAAAGGCTTGGAAGTCAGGTGATAAAACGAGGTGTACATGGCGTGGCGTTCCGGGATTCGTGATCGGGCGACAGAAAAAGGGGGAAGGCGGTCAAAAAATAAAATTCAACCCTGCAATCAAGGCGTTTTCCATGAAATTGTATCCTCCTACGACTCCTCCATTCATGTACTGATGGCGGTAGGTCAGAGAACTGGTTACCTTTTCGGTGAGTTTGTCCGAGACCCCTATCAGCAGCAGGTCGGTGGTTTCCTGTCCCGCCAGATTGGCCATGGACATACGGGAATAGGTGTCGGAAAAGGTGGCTGTCATGACGGGAGTCAATTGATTGGACCAGGTCAGGGTCGCTCCAGAAGTATAGAACGTGCCAAAGGCCAGATAATTCTGGAACTGCAGGAAGGGGTTATTGAGGGAAGAAGCGCCGGGTTGCTGCAATGGAAGCGTCTGGCTATCAAATAAGGTGAACAATACTGTGTTTCGGGTCGTGGTCACGCCGACACTGGACTGGAAAGTTTTGCTCAGAAAAATCTCATTGGTGATGACATTCATGCCGAACAGGGAAGACTGGGGACCCAAAGCCGACAGGATTTGCTGGATGGTCTGTTGGCGCTGGGCCGGATCGGTGATCTGGGTGAGCAACAACTGATCCAGGGCGGTGGCAGGAGGCAGATATTGCTCCCCCATACTGGACATGACCGACTGATTGTACCCGGCTTGAATCATGACATGACGCATGCGGTGGCTCAGGTTCAGCAGATAAGTCCGGCCATAAAACCGTTCGCCCGCACTCATGTCCAGATGGGTGCGCTGGGAGGGGCTCCAGCCATAGCCCACATTCCAGAAAAGACCTTGGGGACGGGGGCCGAAATAGACAAAATTGTCGTTTTCGTAGCCGACCTCCGAGGTGAGTTTGAAGCGCGGGGTGATCAGATACCCCAGGTCCGCCGTCAGCAGGGAAATCGTGGAGTTGGGGTATCCCGTAAAGACGGTCTGATTATTGTTGTAATCCAGTTTCCACAAAAAATTGGTGAATTCGGCGCCATTGGTGACATACATGTCGGCAATGTTGGAACTGCCGGAAAAGTCATACCCCGGAGTGAGTCCTACTTGATAGGGACTGAAGCCCCCCGCTCCCCCATAAACCGCTGGTCCTGCCGCACTGAAATTCATGAGGCTACGGGTCAGCTTGGCTTGGGCAATGAATTCCTCATCGAAGTTGTGCACCAGGGTGGGGCTGATGGTCTCGGTGGTGACATTGGCCACGTTCCCGGTCAGATTGGCCCCGTTGGCGCTCACGGGCCCAAAGAGCGACAGGGGTTGTTGACTGATGGTGGAAGAAGCATCGATAAAGAAGGTTTTCTTGATCAGTTCCAGGTCACCCGTGGCGTTCAACTGGTTGTAATAGGTATGTTCCCAGCCATAATTGTTGTAGATCATGTCCAGCAGGGAGTAATCGATGTTCAATTTCAATTGGCTGCCGTTGTCCTTGATATTGATGCCGGGGGTCAACTGGGTGATGAACCCGGGGGTGGCTTCGTTGCTGGGGGCCAGAGTCAAGTTGTCCGTGTAGGTTTCCGAGGTGCTGAAACGGGGGGTGATGGTCAGGGTGTCTGCATGCGCAGCGCCTGACTTGATGGCCGTCAGGAGGAGCAGGAAACCGGCGCGACGGACTGGACTACGCCTGCTGACCATAACCGTATCCATAGCCGTAGCCATAACCATAGGCCCCAAGGGAAAGATGCTGGGATGCGCGGTTGATGATCAAGCCCACATAGCCACAATGTTGCACCAGAGTCAACGCAGATTTGAGCGTCGGTTGGGTGGTGGAGGCGGCATCCACCACCATGACCACCTGGCCCATGTGGGTGGATAACACACTGGATTCCGTGGTGACCAGCAACGGGGGGGAATCAAACAGAATCAGCCGGTCGGGGTAGCGTCCTGCTAGATCGTCCAGCAGGTGGGCCATGGCTTCACTGGCCAGCAGTTCGGTGGCGTTGCGGGTGGGTTTTCCGGCGGGAAGCAGGCTGAGATTGGCAATGGAGGTCTTGATCAGAACTTTCGAAAGCGACAGTTCAGGATTCTGAATCAGGTCGAGCAGGCCCAACTCCGCTTCTATGCCCAATAACTTCAGTTGACTGGGTTTGGAGACATCCGCATCCACCAGCAATACGGTACGGTCCATTTCCATGGCAATGCTGATGGCCAGGTTGAGGGCGCAGAAGGATTTTCCATCGCCGGGCAAGGCGCTGGTGATCATGATCAGATTGCTGTTCTTTAATTTCTTCTCGCCACTGAAGGCATTATTGAGGAGCGGACGCTTGATCATGCGAAACTCCTCTGCCGTCAACGAATATTCCCCCGCAGGAGTGACAATATTCAGTTGACGCAGGTGTTCTAGGTCAATTTTTGAAAACAGGGTGGCGCTGGTTTCCGCTGTTTTTTGTTCTGCAGAAATTTCTGGAAACGGATTTCCGGAAGGAAGCAGCGGCGGCTGCGCCTCATCCAGCAGGACAGCGGACGGTTCCTGGACCAGATCAGGGACCTTCGTCTCCGGTGAAGAAATGACCGTGGCCCGTTGCTCCAGTTTGCTGGCGGCTTTTTCGATGATACTCATTGCGCAGCACTCATCAGATATTTGGTCATGATCCCCGCGTAAACCACAAATAATCCGCCCAGACTAATCCCCTGAAAAATCCTGCTCCGGTGTTTCAGGGTTCGGGACTGAGCGTTTTCAATCAGGGTGATGATCCCCAGCAAGGGGAAATCCGTAATGGCTTCGATGCTCTTTTTGGAGCGTACCAGGGGTTTCAACTGGCCGATCAGAAAGGCCAGGGCCAAGCCGCAGACCAATGCCCCCAGCAGGATAATGGACGCCAGCAGAGGGCGGTTCGGAAAGGAAGGAGTTAAGGGAACGCGCGGGGGATCGATGACCTTGAAATCCACGATGTCCGTCTTGTTCTGCATTTCCCCTGATAATTTTGCAGATTCTCCCCGCGACAGCAGGGTTTCATAGTTCTTCTTGTAGATATCGTAGTTCCGGGTCAGTTGGGCGTATTCGGATTCCACTTCCGGGATCCGGTTGGCCTGACCGCGCAACTGTGCGTACTGGCTGTGGTAGGCATCCAGTTTGCCCTTCAGCGCTTCGGCTTGCGCCGTGGCTTCCACCAGGGAAACATTCAATTGCTGATACAGCGTGCTCGGTCCGGAACCGGACAGGGGTCGGCGGGATTTGGATTCTTTTTTCTTTGAGGCTTCCAGTTCATTGATCAGGTTTTTGGTGGCGACGATATCGGGGTATTGGTCGGTATATTTCAGTCTGAGCGTATCGAGATTCTTTTTGAGACTCTCGATGCGCGCATCGATTTCCGGCGTATTGGAAGAAGAGATGGCATCGGTGAGCAAGGTGGGATCCTCTCCGGACAGTTGGCGTTTGTACGAGTCGCGCCGATTTTCTGCTTCGTGGAGTTCCATTTCGGTTTGACGCATTTGATCCTGCATGTCCGAAATTTTTGAAAAATAATCCTGTCCCATTTCTCCAGGCATCAATCCCGCATTCTTGATTTTGAAATTCTTCAGGTCATTTTCGGCGGTTTCAAGTTTGATTTCGTAGTCCTTGAGCTGCTCTTCAATGAATTTTTGGGAAGAGGTGATGTCCTTCCGGTTGTTGCCCAGCCCATTTTCCACGAAAATGGTGAGCAAGGCCTGAACCACCTTGCGGGCCAGGGTCGGATTCCGGTTTTCGTAGGCTATGGTGTACAAATCACCATAGCCCGTACTTTTCAGGGTGAGGTTCTTGTTTAAATCGGCAATGACCCTCTCCATTTGTGCTGGGGTCTTGGCGAGCAGGTCCATATCCGTCATGCGTGCCACTTTTTCCAGATTGGGGCGACTGATCAGGGTATTTGCCATGATCGTCACCTGCTCATTGATATTGGGTTGAACGGTGATCCCTGAGAGCAGGGGGCGCAGAAGCGACTGACTGTCCACATACACACGGGCCGCAGCCTGGTAGCGGTCTGGTATGTTGAGCATGCCAATCCAGCCGATACAGGCCACACACCAGGCCGTCAGAATGACGTGCCAGGGTCGGCTCCGAATATCGGAGAAGTAACCGGAAAGTTGATCGAGCAGATCGTGCATGTTCATTGGCCTCGTAAAGAGGTATTCATGATGAGAAAGGGTTGGGGTGAATGCACGGGTAGAGTGTTTTTTGGGTTATCCCATCTGATTCATTAAAAGAAACTTTCCGGGATGATGAGCACATCCCCCGGCAGCATGGGAACGTTGGCACTGATGTCTCCATCGCGCATCAGGTTCTGGAGCTTGACGCGGTATTGTTCCTGTTTGCCGTTGACCGTGCGCAGAATGGTGGCACGATTGCCCGCGGCAAAATCCGTGATCCCCCCCACGGCAATCATGACATCCATGAGCGTCATGTGTTCGTTGTACTGGAGGGTCTGGGGCTTGGTGGCCTGGCCGATCACGCGAATCTGCTGGTTATAGGGTCCCACGAATTTTTCCACGATAACCGTAACCACGGGACTTTGAATATACTTGGCCAGCGTCACTTCCAGGTCACGGGCCAGATGGGTCGGAGTTTTTCCGGCGGCCTGCATGTCTTCAGCCAGCGGGGTGGAAATTTTTCCATCGGGGCGAACCGGGATGGCTTGAGACAGTTCGGTGTTATGCCATACCATGATCTTGACCGTATCCCCGGGACCGATGATGTAATGATAATGGTCCGGTTCGGTGATGTTGGTGGGGGCGGGGGGGCGAGTGGTGGAGCAGGCAACCACAAACAGACCACAGAGCGCCAGTCCTGGGATTTTGAAAGAACCGAAAAATTGACGCAGTCTTTGGTTTATGTTCACAGCAATTTTCCCCTAAAATAAATCTGTATCTTCAAGTGGATCGACGAACTAGCGAGCGCCTTTACCCCATAAAACCGTTTGAACCGTCTTCATGAGAATCATGATGTCAAGAAAAATGCTGTGGTTCTTGACATAATACAGGTCGTACTGGAGTTTTTCCAGCGTATCCTGTTTGGAGGAACCGTAAGGATAGCAAACCTGTGCCCAACCGGTGATTCCGGGTTTCAGGTTGTGCCGGTGCTGGTAGAGAGGGAATTCCGCATTGAATTCCTGCACGAAGGAGGGGCGTTCCGGACGTGGTCCCACGAAACTCATGTCGCCACGCAACACATTGAATATCTGAGGAAGTTCGTCGATACGGAATTTTCTCATGATGGCCCCGAAGTGAGTAATCCGGGTATCATTGACCGAAGCCCAAACGGCCTGCCCCGTTTTTTCGGCATCCTTGCGCATGCTTCTGAACTTGTAAATTGTGAAAGGCTGACCAAACTGGCCCACCCGTTCCTGAGTGTAAATGATGGAACCTCTGCCCTCCAGGGCCACGAGCAGCGCTGCGATCAGCATGAGCGGCAAGGTGAGGACCAGAAGGATCAACGAAATGAAAATATCGAACATTCTTTTAATGATCAAACCATGCTGGAAACCATCCGAATACAGCAACCAACTGGTATTCACCGAATCCAGTTGTAATGCGCCCACTTCTCTTTCAAAAAAAGCCGAGATTTCGGTGACCTTGATGCCTTTCAAGCGACAGCGAAACAACTCGTCCATGGGTAAATTGCCCCGTCGGTCGCGTACGGCCACCACAATTTCCTTGGCTTGATATTTTTCGGCCAAAGCGAGCAGGTCTTCAGACAGGGGGATGATTCTCTGGGTTGCGACATGGTGATGGGCAATATTTCCATAGGGAAGATACCCGATGATGTTGATCCGGTGGGCCAGTTGTCGATCGTTTTCATGATACAGATGCTCGATCTTGGCAGCTCGGGCGCTGGTCCCTAGGACCAGGATGTTTTTGCGCATCTTTTTCAGTCCCATCCAGTAAAGCGCAACGATCCGTTGAGTGGTAATGATGGTGGCGGACAGGACGAGGGAGACGGCCAGAACCCAGTGGTCGATGAACAGGTTGGGGAAGGCATAAAACAGGAACAGCATGACCACGATGCCGATGGAGATGGCCAGCAGAATGCGTTTGAGGAGGCCAAATAACCCCCCTTCCCACCCCCAGGACTCGTAAAGACCCCCAGCCGTCATGCTGGACACCATGACGGCGGCGAAGATAACGCCGCGTGCCATCAGACCTTCCGTGTCGTGAACATGGAAATAATGAGTTCCAACCAAATGAGGAGCGACATAGACCGCACAGAAAAAGAAACAGGCATCTCCAAGGATCTGAAGGAGGGCGGAACTCGAAATGTAATGCCTGAAAAATCGGATCATGGTTTGTGAGATGACTTTAATTCTTGGTAAGTCTGGAATTTAGTAATAACCTGCAAGCCACTGGACCAGAAAACTTCCAAATGGGTCGCCGATTCTGGGGTGAAGTCCAAGGACCGTCTGTTCAGTATCGTACAGACGCTGCAATAAATTCAGTCTCCCCTTTCAGTCTTGACGAAACAGACGATGACCAGATTCTACCGGGATTCAATAAATCCCGATATCACCGGAACAGGTGATCCATGTACCGATCCGAGAATGAGGTTCCATCATCAACCCTCTTTATGACATCCTTATGACCGGATTAGAGGGCAGGGTGGTTCAGGTAAAGGGCGATGACCCGTTTCCGGTCTATTTTTCCATTGTTATTTCTGGGCATGGGGCTTTCCGGGCAACAGGCAATGCGCTGGGGCACCATGAACGCAGGGAGGGTCCGTTGACAGGCCCGCAGAATTTCCGCATCGTTCAAAGGGGCATCTGCACCCTTCGGAGGGGTTGCCACCAAAGCAATGCTTTGGCCCAGAACAGGGTCAGGCAGACCCACGGCAATGACCTCATCCACCAGTCCGGTGGCATAAACCACTTCCTCGATTTCCGTGGGGCTGACCCGGTAACCGGAAGTTTTGATCATTTCGTCGCGCCGGCCCACGAAATACAGAAAACCGTCTTCATCCCGTTTGACGGTATCCCCGGACCAGACTGCAATCTCCGTCAGCATGAGTTGGGCGGGCAGGGAAGGCACAGGTTTGAACCGTTCTGCAGTTTTTTCCAGGTCATTCCAGTACCCCAGAGCAACCAAAGGACCGCGGTGTACCAGTTCTCCTGGCTCATGGGCGACGCACGGGGTCCCGTCTTCACGGACCACCAGGATTTCCGCGTAGGGAATCGCCTTGCCGATGGAGCCGGGACGGCGATCTACTTCTTCCGGGGGTAAATAAGTCGAACGAAACGCCTCAGTCAAACCGTACATGAGGTAAGGACGAGCCTCTGGAAGTTTGGAGCGCAAGAGTTCCAGAGTGCGCTCGGGCATGGCACCCCCCGAGTTGGTGTAATAGCGCAGGGAACAGGAGGGGGGGTCGGGCCAGGTGAGAGAGGACAGTTGAATCCAGAGCGGCGGGACGGCTGCCAGACCGGTAATGGATTCCCGCCGAATTTCCTTGATGATATCCAGAGGGAGCAGATGGTTCAACAGAACGGCACAGGCGCCGCTCAGGAAGGCGGTTGTGATTTGATTCAAACCGTAATCGAAACTGAGGGGCAACACACTCAGCAGGCGGTCTTCCTGGGTGAGATTCAGGTATTGGGCCACGCTCTTGGCCCCTGTAACCAAATTGAGGTGTGACAGCACCACCCCCTTGGGTTTGCCCGTGCTTCCCGAGGTATACAGGATGGCGGCCATGTCCGTCGGAATGGTTCGATGGAGAGGCATGGCAGGGGGGGGTGGGCTGATCTTCCATGGGTGGCAGGGTGAATGCGTTATGGCCGGTGGCTGGAAGGGGTCCACTAAAATCGTTGCAGACAGGGCCGGGCACTGGGCCAGAACTTTCCCCAGGGCTTCCAGTCTGGGGGACGAAGTGATGAGAAATCGTACCTGGCAATCGTTAAGGATATGGGCAATCTGATCGGGTTTCAGAATGGGGTTGATGGGCACGAAAACTGCGCCGGCATGGCTGATGGAAAAAAAGGAACTGATGGTTTCCGGACGTTTTTCCAGATAGACTGCCACTCGATCCAGTCGTTGCAGGCCCAGTTGGAGCAGACGGGCCGTGATTTGGTAAACTTCCCCCGCCAGTTCTTCATAATTCAGACGAGTTTCCCGATGGACCAAAGCCTCACGCCGAGGGGCACGATGGGCAGTTTCGAAGAGAAGATCATGAAAAAATTCGGGCATATTTTTGAGTTTGTGGGTTATGATCACCAGCACACTGGAAGAAAAATTATACCTCCCCTGTTTACTCTGAAGGGAATAATCGTGATTTTTGAACAAAAAAACCGGATTCCGTACCTGCTGATCTTTGGTCTGTTCGGTTGGGTAGGGATGGCGGGGCCTTGGGACAAGGTGTGGGGCTCCGGTTTTTCGGATATCGTGGCTCAGGTCAAGCCCTCCATCGTGGCGGTGGGGACAACGGACCCGATGCCGGGAACTCCCCCGACTTTTCTGGGTACGGGGTTTGTGGTGGGGGACGGTAATTATGTGGTGACCGCCGCCCATGTGACTTCCCTCCCGCTGGACTATGAAACAAAACAGACCTTGGCGGTGTATTCGGGAAGTGCCCGCCATCTTCGGACCACAGTGGCAGAAATCAGTGCAAGCGATCCCGTCCATGATCTGGTGTTGTTGCATGCTGCGGGGTTGAATCTCAAACCCCTGCATATGGGGGATTCCACCCGCCTTCGGGAGGGAGATGCCTTGGCATTTACGGGGTTTCCCCTGGGGTATGTGCTGGGATTTTACCCGGTGACGCACCGGGCTACCCTCTCGGCATTGACGCCCATTGTGATGCCCATGGCCCATTCCACCGATTTGACCGGGCGCGCCATCCGGCAGATGCCCACACCCTATCTGGTTTTTCAACTGGATGCCACGGCCTATCCGGGTAACAGTGGTAGTCCCTTGTATGAGGCGCAAACCGGGCAGGTGATCGGTTTGCTCAATCTGGTGATGGTGAAAAGCACCAAGGAATCCTTGATCTCTGATCCCTCGGGGATTGCCTATGCCATTCCGGGTGAATATATCGTGCAATTATTGAGGTCTGCGGGAATCAACCCCTGATGAGGAGTGTGGTTTGGAAACGCTGTTATTGGTGGAGGATGATGTTGGGCTTCAGAAACAGTTGCGCTGGCAACTGGAGGGGTTTTCCCTGCAAATGGCCGGCTGTCGGTCCGACGCCATCGCCTGCCTGCGGCGTTTTGAGCCGAAGGTGGTATTGCTGGATCTAGGGCTTCCTCCCGATGCGGATGGTGTGAGTGAGGGGCTGAAAACACTGGAAGAATTGTTGGCCTTGATGCCCATGACCAAAGTCATCGTATTGACGGGAAATACGGACCGGGAAAATGCGGTTCGGGCCGTGGCGTTGGGCGCCTATGATTTCTGTCAAAAACCCTTTGAGCCCCAGGTGCTGGCACTGATTCTGGAGCGTGCCTTTGCCTTGCATCGTCTGGAAGCGGAAAATTCTTCCCTGAAAACCTTGCAGACATCCACTCCGCTGCAGGGGATAGTGACCCACGATCCAGTGATGCAGCAATTGTGCAAAACCGTCAAACGGGTCGCCACTTCGGAAGTCACGGTTTTGGTTAACGGGGAAAGCGGAACCGGCAAGGAACTCTTTGCCCGCGCCACCCATCATTTGAGTCCACGATCAGAACAACGTCTGGTGGCCATCAATTGCGCCGCCATCCCTGAAAATTTGCTGGAAAGCGAACTGTTCGGATACGAAAAAGGGGCATTTACCGGCGCCTCCAAACAAACGATCGGGCGTATCGAATATGCTCAGGGAGGCACCCTTTTTCTGGATGAAATTGGGGATCTTCCCCTGTCTCTGCAGGCAAAATTGCTTCGCTTTCTCCAGGAACGGGTGATCGAGCGGCTTGGGGGAAGAGCCGAGATTCCGGTTAACGTGCGGGTGGTCTGCGCCACTCATCAAAATCTTGCCGAATTGATCAAACAGGGACGTTTTCGTGAGGATTTGTATTACCGGCTGAGTGAAATTGTGCTCAAGGTGCCGCCCCTGAGGATGCGCCCGGGGGACATTGCGCTGCTGGCCAATGTGTTTCTCGAAAAATATGCAGCCAGTCAGGGACGATCCCTGCGCGGGTTCAAGCCCGAGGCGATGGCAACCTTGACGCATTACGCCTGGCCCGGCAACGTGCGGGAACTGGAAAACGTGATCAAACGGGTCAGCGTCATGGCCGAAGGACCCTATGTCGGGACTCCGGATCTGGGCCTGGACGTGACGGAAGAAGGCGGTGCGGAAACCCCTGCTCCGTTGAATTTGCGGCAGGTTCGGGAAGAGGCCGAGCGTAAGGCCATTCTTGACGCCATGGCGCAGACTGAGGGAAATATTCTTCAAGCTGCCGCACTGCTGGGCGTTTCCCGTCCTACGCTGTATGGTTTGATGCATCAGTACAAGATTCGTTGAGCATCGTCGGTAAGGGAAAAGTCAGTCGAAAGAGGGTTCCCTGCCCCACAATGCTGGAGACGGTCACACTCCCCCCCAGTTCTTCCATGTAGGTACGACATTCATAGGCACCGATGCCCATGCCGGAGGTTTTGGTGGAATCAAAAGGACGAAACAATCGTTCCTTGATGAAGTCTTCCGCCATCCCTTTGCCGCTGTCCCGAATTTCGAGAATGGCCTCCGTTGCACTGGAATCCAGCAGAATTTCCACATGACCATCGTAGGGTGTGGCTTCGCAGGCATTTTGAATGATGTGTCCGATGACTCGCTCCAGACGCTCCGGGTCCGCACTGATCCGGGCGTTTTTTCGTACGGTCAGGGAAGGCACGGGCTTGAATTTGGATTTACTGAGCAGGGCTGCACGTACCCGTTGATGAAGATCGAGGGAATGATGTTCCTGACCGGTAGAGGCTCCTCTCAGGCGCAGCAATAACTGGTTCATTTTGGTGACGGAATTATCGATAGTGAAGAGCACGTCTTCCTGAAATTCGGGATTGTGTTTGTGTTTCTCCGCATTTTCCAGAAGCAGGCTCAACTGGGCGATCAAATTTTTCAGATCGTGCACAATGAAGGCCGACATTCGATGAAACGATTCGAACTGGCGGGCCACCAACAAGGCTTCGCTGGCCCGTTGCTGGGCCAGGCTGTTGGCCAGTTGGTGACCCGCTGCCTTGAGCAGGTCGCTCACTTCCCAGTTGAATTCGATCTTGCTCAAGGGTTGGGCCAGCAGGATGAAGCCGATCAGTTGGTTGTAGAGCATGAGGGGGACGATCAACCAGGCATTCTCTATGTTTGAGAGCCAGTCAGGAATCACCAAATCCGGATAGGGCGGCGTCTTTGGCTGGTACTCGTCCAGATTGATGACCCAGCGGGAACGGGACAGAAACTGGATCAGGGAAGAATCCGGCGGCAAGGGGCGGGGTGCCATCTCTATTCCCAGGGCGGCCACGCATTCATAATTCTTTCCCGGTTCGCTCTCCATCCACAAGGCTCCTTTCTGGCACTCCACCAAGGTTCCCAGCGCAACGATGGCCGCCTCGTAAATTTTTCCCGGCGAATCTGAACTGAGCAGCGTACGGGTGAACTTCATCCATTCTTCACGATAGTCATACTGATAACTGAAAAAATGTTTATTGATCCATACCTTGAACTTTGAGCGAATCTTCCCTGAAAATAAGACGGTCAACAAAAGCAGGGATGCCGCTGCCAGGAAAGTAAATTGCAACACCGGCCCCCAGTCCCCACCTACCGAGCGCAGGTAGTACCCGGCCGCTGCCATGAACAGCAAATACAGACCGGAACCCAATAAACTGACGGAATGGAACACCAGATGCCGGGAAACATGAAGTTGCTTGGCCCATTCCCGATTACGCAGTATGGAAATCAGGACCAGGGGGGCTGTCAAGGCGTTGATGAAACCCCGGGCGATCCACAGCGTGCCTCTGACATGGGAAAACAGCAGGCCTTCTGCATAGAGCAAAAAGTCATAGACAAATAATGTCCCCAAAGCCAGACACATGAATTTGACGCCCCAACGGGCATGGACGGGGGTGTTTCTGAAATACTGCTCCACCAGCACCATGCCGAAGATGGACAGCGCAACATGCAGTACCAGATCGGACTTGGGCATTGTGTGGAGTGCATTGGCCCCGCTCCATTGATCATAGAGGAGTGTGATCAGAGCCATGGCCAGCAGGATCTGGAGCAGGCGGCGGAGGGAGCCGAGCAGCGCAGGGGTAGGGCTGCCAGGGGTCATCATGGCCTTCAGAAGAAAGGCCATCCAGAAATAATCCCGAAGAAATTCCGCCAGGTCGGTCGGCAAAGGAAGCGTGTAGCGCAGGGGGAAAAGCACGAGCATCAGTGCCCAGCCACTGTTGGCCAGGCAGGCCAGAGCCAGGGCTGTACGGATGGGATTGGCGTTTTTACGGCCGAGCAGGTACAGCCCCAGCAGCGCAAAAACCGTCAGGGCGCTGAGTTGGCTGGCAAGATCGATGGAGGAGATCAAGGGATTGAAGGACGGTTAGGGGGTGAAAGATCAGGCTTTTCCCAACAGTCCGGGAAGAAACCCCCAACGGTACCCGTTGACATGGTAGAGGGTGCGGATTTCATCGGTCCAGCGGGTGTGCCACTCCAGAACCTTGCCATAAAATTCTATCCGGCTGAGGGTGTTTTCTTCAAAGAGGTGTTGGAAGGATTCCTGATGCATCAGAAAGGCGGGTGAGGTTCCGTGACTGGCCTGCTCGTTATAGGCCGTCTTGAGGATGATGAGGGAGGATTCATCTGCGATGCAGAGATCCATGGCCGTGACCACATCATCAAACCAGTAGCGATAAACCCTTCCCTTGCCCTGGGTGCAAAAATTTTCGAGAATCCGGGTATAAAACTGTCCCTGCGGGTTTTCCCTGTGAATGGCCGTACCCTGATCGTTTTTCCACCCCGTACTCTCAAGTTGTCCAAAATCCCTCACTGCCTGATCCATGTCCTGCGCCTGGGTCAGGATTTCCAGGCGGGGGGTCAATCCCAGTTTGGTCAACGAATTGCGTTGTTTTTTCATGTTGGCGCGCAGGTTCTTGCCCCGTGCCTGCCAGTAGGCATCAAAGGTGCCTTGCAGGGTGATGCGTGCCGTCTGGATATAGTCCAGGGTTTTGAGGGTACGAGAGGTGGAGGGGCGGGGAAAAATGTCCGGGTCTTGCTGGGTGATTCCCACCACCACAGGAAAACCGGGGAGTGATTGAAGCAAGGAGGGGAACACGGCTTGCCAGGGGAGTGAAGGATGACATACCCAGAATCCCAGCGGGCATTGGGAGGGTTGAAAGGTTTCCCAGCCCCGCACGCCTGTGGGGCGCAGCAGCGCCATGGCGCTGGGGGTGGAGCCGCCGAGAATGGCCAACTGTTCCTTTCCGGTGCCAAACAGTTGCAGCGCCGGAGCAAGAAAGGCGGGATCCAGCAAGGCGGAATTTTTACCTTCCTGGTTCAGGTGTTGCCAGGCGTTCTGGAAGTCGCCGAAACGGGAAGCGGGGTAGAGGGTCCAGGAATTCATGGGGCGTGTTGATCCGGGTGTGAGGGAAGGGAACCGGAGCCGGTGAGGACGGCAGACAAGACCTGAATCATCCAGTTCAGTTCATGTTTTTGCAGGCTTTGGTGGCAAGGGAATTGAAAAATACGGCGCGAATAGTCTTCACTGATGGGGCAGGTGCCCTTTTCCATTTTATCCCATAAAAATTCACCAAAGCGTATGATCGGAACCCCGGCAAACTTGAGTTTTCCAAATACGGCCAGGGGCTGATCCATGACCAGGGGAAAGACATGGGGGACGATCCCTTCGGGAAGATGAGGGAACAAGGGATGACAGCCGGGAAGATTGACACTGGCTTCCAGAAGAGTTTGATAATTTTCCCGTCTTTTTTCGACGATGAAGGAAAGGGAAGATTTTTCAGTGACCCAGCGTGCCCAGAGAGAACCGGAAAGGGTGGTGCGTTTGGGATCGAAGCCCGAATGAAAGGGGGCGGGAACGAAATCTTCCGGGGTCGGGGCGTCTCCAGGTTTGCGTGGCGGAGCGAGGGAAGGCGGTTCTGACCTGAGGCGTTGGACCAGCCAGTCCTTGAGGTGAAAAATATTTTTGAACAAGGCGTTGAAGGATCCAAGTCGTCCGTAGGTGCTGGCATATTCCAACGTATTGACCACCGCCTTCAATTCTTCGGAGAGACTGGGCGCACGGGTTTTAATGGTGTTCAGAGGATGACGAAAAGAAACCAGACAGCCCCCTTCGTTGAGCGGAAAAAATTTCCAGGTGCTGCCGATGGCATAGTCGCCTTGGGTCCCCACCGGGCATCCCTCCGTTTCGCCAAAGAAAGCATGGGCGCAATCTTCGATGAGGATCAGATCGTGGGCATCGCACCAGGCGCGGACGGCCTGCAGGGGTTGCAGGAAACCAAAGAAATGGGGCACCAGGACGACGCGGGTGGCGGGGGTGCGACGCTGTGCCATATCTTCCAGATCCACGGTGGTATCGGCGCGAATCCGGTAGAAAACCGGAACGCCGCCTTCGGCAAGAATGGGTTCGATCATGGCACCGCAATGGTAGGCGGGGACGAGAACCTCCTTACGCCCGGACAGACCGATATGGCGCAGGGCTAGGGCAATGGCCAGACTTCCCCGGTTCACCGGGCACTGGTACGGGGCATCCCGCAAACTGGGCGAAGACGGGCTTCCTTTCGAAGACCCGGCCAAAGCGAGCAGATCGAAGACGGGTTGCTTGGGGATATGCTCTGGCGGTGTGAAGGTCATTCGGTCTGGATGGGAACTATGGTCGTATGCCCTGGGAACGGATGGCGGCATAGTCCAGGTCAGAAGTTGCCGACATTCAACCGCTCGATTGTACCAGTTTTGAAGAGGGGCCAGAAACTCTGGCCCCGGGACTTGTTATTTTTTGGGTGGACTGGAGAAGGCGTAATCAGGCAATGGAGCCTTGCAAGCCGGAAGATACCCGTCCTGTGACCTTGAATTTGCGTGCGCACAATCCCAGGCCCAAGGCGCCAATACCTACGAGAAGGAGGCTGCCGGGTTCGGGAACGTTGGTGGTGGCCGGTGGGGCTGAGAAAGCGCCGGTATATCCCAGGGCGCCCGCATTGTCGATGAAGGTCAATCCCACGGAGGCAAGAGAGGAAGTATATTTGTTTTGGGTATCGGACACTGTTCCTAGAATGATGATACCCAGTTCGGAGATGTTGCCAAGGGAGACGCTCGAGAGGACTTGATCGCTGGTGGCGTAAAAATTGAACGTATCACCGTTCACCGACGAGGTCGTGCTGGCAAAAGGGAGGATTCCCATTGAAAACGGATTGGATGCGTTGTTCTGGGGGATTTGCAGGGTGTAGGTTCCGCCGGGTGCTGGGTTGACGATATAGCCCGTTGACCCTGCAAGAAGTTGGCCGTTCAAGTCATTGGGGGCGCCAAAGGTGTTTGCGGGGGTGGCGGTGATGGTAATAGGATTTTGTACGGTGACACTGGTGGCCGTATTGATGCCTGCACCAAGATTACCGGCTAAGTACGTGGTTCCACCCGAGGTGAACTGGGTAACGGAGGCACCATTAAAAGAGAAACTCCCATTGAGCGGGATTGGGTTGGCCAGCGCAGAAAGAGGCGCGATGGAGAGGGCACACAAGGCCAGAGTGGCAAGTTGTTTCTTTTGGGTCATGATGAATCCTTGAGAAAATTGAGATTGGAAAGCATTCACGGCGTTGCTTGAATATTATAAGCAATATCTATGCCAATGGTTTCAATGCGTTGAAATAAAACAAACCGTATTTTTTACCCATTTATATTTATCGCTGATGTGTAAAAAAACCTGACATATTTTTTTAATATGGAAAAAAATGAAATTCATTTAAAAATCAGCATTATTTTAAAATATGAAAAAAAATAAAATCCATCATAAAAATAAAAATATTTGAAAATAAGTTTTATTTTCAAATATGAAAAAATAAAATCAATCGTAAAATGAAAATATTTGAAAGTCCCTGATTTTTTTATCAGTCAACGAATTCATTTGCATGCAATTGGCTGCCCGTTGCTTGGGCTGCAAAACCTCAGGGACGGGTATGCGGGTATCTCCTGGTATATGCTTTGATATATTCTTTCGTAGGGTATATAATATTTGTCATTCATCGGCGTAATCAAGGGAATATCCATGAGCCAAGTAGCCAAACTGTTCCTCAACGGTCGAAGCCAGGCGGTACGCTTGCCCGCTGCCTATCGGTTCGATACCAAGGAAGTTTTCATCCGTCAAGATGCTGAAACCGGCGATGTGATCTTGTCGCGCAAGCCCACGGACTGGGACAGTTTTTTTTCTGCGCTCCAGGGTGTGGATGTGCCCGTTGATTTTCTCGATGCGGAGGAGCGCGACCAGGGGACGCAAAATCGTGATCCCTTCGAGGGATGGCGCGAATGAAACGATACATGCTCGATACCAACACGGTGCGTCATCTGCTCAAAGCCCATCCGACCGTTGCTCGTCGCATGGTGGAGGTGCCAATGGCTTCCCTGTCCATCTCGGCCATCACTGAGGGAGAACTTCTTTTTGGCCTGGCGAAGCGACCGGAGGCAAAGCGACTCCATACCGCTGTGCGGGAATTTTTACGGCGTGTTGATGTGCTGCCCTGGGACAGTGTCATTTCGGAGCGTTACGGAACGGTACGGGCCGATATGGAGAAACAAGGCAATATACTCGCGCCGCTTGATCTGCTGATCGCCGCGCATGCACTCAGTAAGGGCGCGATATTGGTGACCAATGACCAGGCTTTCGGTCAGGTGGCCAACCTCCTTCTCGAAGATTGGATAAATTGATAACCATCAAAATGGTATGAAAATATGTTGCTGATGATCGACAATTATGATTCTTTTACCTATAACCTGGTCCAGTATTTCGGGGTCCTGGGTCAACAGGTGGAAGTATTTCGCAACGACCAGATCACCCTGACCGAAATCGAGCGCCTGGCCCCGGACTATCTGGTTGTTTCTCCGGGTCCTTGCAGTCCCCGGGAAGCCGGGATCTCTGTGCCGGTGATCCAGCATTTTGCGGGCAGGATTCCCCTGTTGGGCGTCTGTCTGGGGCATCAGGCCATGGGATTTGCCTTTGGTGGCGAGGTGGTGCGGGCCAAGACCCTCATGCATGGCAAGGTGTCCCCTGTGTTTCATGAAGGGCAGGGTCTGTTTCGTTCTCTTCCCAATCCCTTTCAGGCCACCCGATACCATTCTCTGGCGGTGCGTCGGGACACGTTGCCTGACTGTTTTGAAATCACGGCCTGGACGGAAGATGGAGAAATCATGGGCATGCGTCACCGCGAATTTGCCATGGAGGGGGTGCAATACCACCCCGAATCCATTCTCACCGAGTTTGGTTACGACATGCTCAGGAATTTTCTGGAAAATCCCGGGGGGCGTTGAACACCTTCGAGAGTTGGCAGAACTCTTCCAGGCTGAGGGTTTCGGCACGGCGTTGGGGATCGATGCCCAGCGCGTCCCAGGCATCTGCCGGGAGGGTTCCTTTCAAGGTGCTGCGCAGCATCTTGCGGCGTTGCGAAAACGCCTGAGCAACGACCCGGGACAGGGCGACGGGGTTACACTCGGGACGTTCGTGGGGCAACTTGGGAATGAGCCGCACCATGGCAGAGTCCACCTTGGGGGGCGGCGTAAAAGCCTGGGGCGGGACCTCGAGTAGGGCTTCCATATGGAAGTGATACTGCAGCATGACCGAGAGACGTCCGTAATCCGAAGTGTCAGGCGCGGCCACGAGACGATCCACCACCTCCTTCTGGAGCATGAACAGGGCATCTTTCAGGGCGGCGGCATGGGGTATCAGATGAAAGAGGAGCGGAGTGGAAATGTTGTAGGGCAGGTTACCCAGCAGTCGCCAGGCGTTGCCGAACTGGGCAAAATCCACCGTCAGGACGTCCTGGGGAACCACAGTCAAGCGATCCTGGGCCGGGTGACGGCGCCAGCGTTCCACCAGATCCCGATCCAGTTCGATGAGCGTCAGAGTCATCCCCCGTTCCAGCAGCGGGAGGGTCAGCGCTCCCAGGCCCGGGCCGATCTCGATGATTTTATCCGTGGGTGCGGGAGCCAGAAGGCGCAAGATGCCTTCGATGATCCCTTCATCCGTCAGAAAATGTTGACCAAACCGTTTGCGGGCGCGGTGCGTGGAGGGGTTCATGGGGTACCCTGAGCCAGGGATCGGGCCAGGGCCAGGGCGGCCTGAAGGCTGCCTGGGTCCAGATTTCCCGTGCCCGCCCGGTCCAGAGCAGTGCCGTGATCCACAGAGGTGCGCAGGATAGGTAATCCCAATGTGATATTCACTCCGGATCCGAAGCTGGCCCGTTTGAGAACGGGAAGCCCCTGATCATGGTACATGACCAGGACGGCATCGCTGCCTTCCAGGCGCTCCGGAAGGAACAGGGTATCGGCGGGAAAAGGACCCTGGGCATCAATGCCTGCGGCTTGGGCGCGCGCGATGGCGGGGCTGATGACGGTGATTTCCTCCTGTCCCAGATGACCGTTTTCTCCTGCATGGGGGTTTAGTCCGGCCACCAGAATACGGGGAGAAGGGCAGCCAAAACGAAACTTCAACTCGTGGTGGAGAAGGGTGAGGGTTTTATCCAAAACTTCCTGGGTGATGGCCGAGGGAACCTGACTGAGCGGGAGATGGGTGGTGGCCAGGGCCACCCGCAGTCCTCCCCCCACCAGCATCATGACCACATGGGACACCCCGAGTCGGGCGGCCAGATATTCCGTATGTCCGGTGAAGGGAATTCCCGCTTCGACGATGACGCTTTTTTGCAGGGGAGCAGTGACCAGTGCAGCCAGGTGTCCCGCCTGACAGGCATCCGTCAGGCTGTCCAGGGCATTCAGAACTGCGCGGCTGTTGCGCGGCTCCAGGTGTCCCGCACGGGCGGGTACCGCCAGGGGGTGATGCCAGAGCAGCGGGCGCCGGGGGCGGGGAAGGGTTCCCTCCCAAGGGTCGACCTCGAGAAAGGGGTAGGGCAGGCCCAGCAGGCGGGCGCGGGCGCGCATCAGGGTGGCATCGGCTGCGATGACCAGAGGGGCGTCAGGGAACTGGTGCGCCAGTTGCAGGCAGAGGTCCGGACCGATGCCTGCCGGTTCCCCTGCGGAAATTCCTATGGGAAGAGGATCAGTGGTCATCGAGGCGAATGTCTACAAAGGCTTGATCGCGCAGTTGGCGGACCCATTCTTCGTAGGCTTCATCGGCTTTTCGGGCACGCAGTCCCTGGCGTGCAGCCATTTTTTTGCCGTCCTCCGAATCGCTGGCCTGACGTACCTCGATCAACTGAACGAGGTGCCATCCCATGGGAGTTTCAAAGGGTTGGCTGACCTCTCCGGGTTTGAGGGTCTTGATGACCTTTTCAAACTGCGGCAGGGTGGAGCCCTCCGAGATCCAGCCAAGGTCTCCCCCGCGATTGCGACTTTCATCTTCCGAATTGAGAGTCGCCAACTTGGCGAAGTCTTCACCCCCCTGAATCCGTCCGGAGAGCCCCACGATCTTGGCCTGAGCATCCTTGGGATTGGTTTCCGGGGTGATTCTGACCAAAATCTGGCGGACGTGATACTGATTGACGTTGGCAATGGCATTGGGCGTTCGCCGATTGATCACCTGAATGATGTGAAACCCGTTGGGGCTGCGTAAAATTTCACTGTGTTCGCCCGGTTTCAACTTGCTGGCGGCTTCCACGAAGAGGGAGGGCAGACGGGTACTGGGACGCCAGCCCAGGTCGCCGCCGGTCAAGGCATCGGGAGATTCGGAATAAGCCGCTGCGGCCTGGGAGAAAGGCATCCCCTTATCCAGTTGGTTCATGGCTTCCTGAATCTTTTTCTGCCGTTCCTTGATGACGGAAGGTGGGGAATTTTCGGGGACGGTGACTAAAATATGCGCGAGATCATACTCATCCGGGGTTGAATTCCCCTGGTTTTTTTCCTTTGCCAATTCTTCATTGACCTCGTTGTCGGACACGAAGATGCGATTTTCCACTTCCCGTTCGCGGACCTGGGAAAGAATGATTTCATTGCGAATCTCTTCACGAAATTTGGTCCAGGTCAAGCCTTCCTTTTCCACCTCTTCCTTGAAACCGGAAAGGGTCAGTTTATTCTGTTCGGCCAGACGGGCCATGGCTTGATCCAGTTGGGTATCGTCGACCTTGATGCCCGCATCGTAGGCATACTGGAGTTGGACTTCATCCATGATCATTTTTTCCAGGATCTGGTGGACCAGAATGGCCTGGTCCGGTAGTTGGACCCCCTGGCGACGCAGTTGGGAGGTAATCATGGCCGTGCGTTCATCCAGTTCCGACTGGGTGATGATGTGGGTATTGACGACAGCCACGATTCGATCCACCACCGGATGATGGGTCTCCTCGTCGGTGGGGGTGTCGGAAACATCCGGTTTGTCCGCAGGCGGGGGCGTCAGGGGGGCGGCTGCCGGGGTTGCTGTGACAGGTGTCGCTGCAGAGGCCGGCACGGAGGTCTCTGCAAGGACAAGGCGACAGGAGAGCAACAACATCAATAGGGCACAAAGGCGATACATCATTGGGGGGATATCTCGTTGGTTTTGGTGTAGCCGGGAATATTGTAGCGCAGGGTATCCAAAGGATTAGGACCTAGCCCCAAGGGGCCCAACTCGAGCTGGACATAAAAAGCGGTATCTGTTTGAATGGGACTGACGGGAAAGCGCGAGGAAATCACCCGTAAGGCCCAGCATCCCGCATTATACTCGACCCCCGTCAGGGCTTCCAGTACCTGATTATCCAGGGAGGAGTAAGCCAGGCGTCCGAGGAAAGACAGGCGACTGGTAATCGGCCACTGTCCTGAAATATCCCATTGTTTCACCGAGGTCAGATCATTGATGGGAATCGGACCCGTTACGCCGGGAATGTAGGTGGTGGTTTGCCCCAGATAGTTGATGACCGTGGTGGGCATTCCCTGCAAAGGGGTGTCGATACGGTAGCCAAGGTTGAAAACCTTGCCTGCCGCCGGGGTGTATGCAATGGAGGTAGCCATTTGTTGGGTCCGGTGCGACTGGGCCCCAAAGTTGAAGTAACTGTCAAAATTCCAGCGTTCCGTAATGGCCGCCGTGAATGCGGCGATGATGTCCGAAGCACTGGAAACCGGGGGGAGTTCGCCGGGGAGCAGGACCTGGTTCTGGGTGAAATAGAAACGTTCGCCCAGCAGGGCACGCACCATTTCTCCGCCGGTGGCCGGATTGAGCAGGCGGCTCGTCACGGCGGCGGTGAGCTGGTTGGCATTGTTGATACGATCGATTCCGTCAAACTGGTTTTCCGTAAAAATGGTGGAGGCATTGAAATCGGACAACCCGGTGTCGAAAATAGGGAGGTTATTCTGGTTCCGATAGGGAATGTACACATAATACAGACGAGGTTCCAGGGTCTGCTGATAATCTTTCCCGCCGAAATTGAAATTGCGATCCAGATACAGACCGGAATCCAGACTGGTGATGGGCAAGGTCCGGTTGTACACGCTTTGGGGAGAAGTATTGAATTGTCCCAGGTTGTATTGAGTGAAATCCATGCCGGTCTTGAAGGTCACAAAGGCTTCATTGTTGCGCCAGGGAATCGTGACGGTGGGATTGACATGCAAACGGCTGCCGCTGACGATGGACTGATAGTTGCCGTTGTAGGTAATGCCATTGACCACGGTGGTCCCCGCCAAAGTGTTCGGTCCGGGGCTGACAAAATTGGTGTACTGGGAGGCCATGTCCAGATTCAGTCCATGCCAGTCGTTCAGGAATCCGTGGGCGGACAGTTGAGGGTCGATGCGGTATTGGGCCACCCCGCCCAGCAGAGGCTGGTAGTTGAGGGAATTGACACCAAACTGCCAATTCTGGATACCCGTATAGGACAGATTCAGACTGCGCGGCAGATAGACCAGTCCCTGCGGGCCGATCAGGGTGTTGAGGTCGTTCATGTAATTGGGGTCCGAGGCGCTCTGGACATTGGCATTGAAGGTCAGTCCCGGGGCCAGTACCTGATTATGGGTCCAGGAAGTAAACCAGCGGTCCGTGCCCAACTGACTGTCGTGGGGCAGATATTCGGCACTCAGGATGCCTGACATCGAGGGGTCGAGATAACGCACTTCGTTGCCCAACTGGAGTCCGCGGGTACTCATGAAGCGGGGTGTGACGGTATCGTCGACATTGGGCGCCAGGTTGAGATAATAGGGAACGGCAATATCCTGACCGGTGGTGCTGGAGGAACCGATGACCGGAGACAGCAAACCCGAGCGCCGCTGATTGTCGAGGGGAAAAGTCAAATCCGGGGAGTACAGGAGGGGTTCCCCTTTGAAATTCAGGGTGGCATCGTGGGCATCGCCCTCCTGCAAGGTATGGTCGAGGTCCAGTCTTGGGGTGCGAATGAACCAGTCAGGGGTGCTGGCCTTGCAGGTGCTGAACGTCGTATCCAGCAAGGATTCCTTGTCTCCTGCCGTCAGGTCCATTTCCTTGCCCGTGCCCTGCATGAACCAGAGCGGGGGACGTTGGATGGGGCTGCCGGGCAGGGGGATGACATAACTGGCAGGCGGAGGACTCCAAAGCAGGGTACCGGGATCGCGGTAGGAGAAATGAGGGCTGTCCATAACCCCGATCTGTCCCCCTAATTGATAAAAGCCATGGGGACTTTCCAGGAGGAGCGTGTCATTCCGGATCATACGGACGTTTCCCGTGGCTTCCACGGTGTCCGTGGGTTGATCATAGTGCAAATGGTCGGCTTCGATGACTATACCCTGGCGCCGCAATTCAGCATGCCCCTGGGCATCCATGAATTGGTCTTTCTGCCCGGAGAGTTTGTCCGCACGCAGAAACGAGGCCGGATTTTGATCGCCCAGCGCAGGATTTGTGGCATTATCCTCCAGAATGGGGGCGGTCTTGAGTTTGATGACCGGAACCGAAGGATCCGGCTCGCCGTTTTTCTGGGGAGAGGATCCCTGGTTTTTCGAGGAACCTGCGGTGCCGGAAGGCTTTCTGTCATTGACATCGGAGTCGGCGGGGGAGGGCGTGTTTCCTGCGTCATCCAACACTGAAGACGCCAGACCTGTCAGGGGAAGCCAAAGCAGGGCCATGGCGAGTAACAGGGCAGGGATCATGCGGAAAGAGAGTGACGTGCAGACGAAGCGGACATCGAACGGGTTATCAGGTTGAAAATCTTTGTTAAAATCTCACAAATTGACCTAAATGGCAATCCTTGCTTTCATTTCCTGGAAAAATAATTGGTGCGACGACAAGCCCTTCATCAGTGGTTGACCCCGTTTTATCCGGTGCCTTTCGAGGCAATCCGGCCCGCTTCCTCCGATGCCAGTTTTCGTCGGTACTACCGGGTCATGACCCCGGAGGGCTCACGCATTCTCATGGATGCCCCGCCGGACAAGGAGGATTGCCATTCCTTCGTGCGGGTTTCCCGTCTTTTTGCCGAGGCGGGGGTTCATGTGCCGCGCATTTTTGCCTGGGAAGAAAAACTGGGTTTCATGATGCTGGAAGATTTCGGCGAGACTTCCTACCTGAGTGCGTTGCAAACCGACGGGGGGCAAGGACTGAGTGCCGACACCCTGTACGGCAATGCGCTGGAGGCGTTGGTGCGCATTCAGTTGGCCAGTGGGGACGGGGTTCTGCCGCTTTATGAGCGTCCCCTGTTGCTGCGGGAAATCCATCTCTTTCCAGAGTGGTATGTGCAAAAGCATCTGGGGGTCGTCTGGACGACGCAGGAACGAGCTACCTTTGAGGCGGTGGTTCAGGGATTGCTGGATGCCATCGAAGGTCAGGCACAGGTTTGGGTGCATCGGGACTACCATAGTCGCAACCTGATGGTGGCTACGCCTGATCCAGGGGTGCTGGATTTTCAGGATGCCGTGCAGGGTCCGGTGACCTATGATGCCGTTTCTCTGCTCAAGGATGCCTATATCCATTGGGAAGAGGCACAGGTGCTGGATTGGTTGGTGCGCTATTGGGAACGGGCACGGGCTGCGGGGATTCCGGTGGGGAAGGATTTTGGAGCGTTCTATCAGGATTTTGAATGGATGGGCGTGCAACGGCACCTGAAGGTGTTGGGGATTTTTGCACGTCTTGCCCAACGCGATGGGAAAACCGGGTATCTGGCGGACATGCCGCGCGTGGAGAAGTATCTGATGACGGCCTGCCGGCGCTACAAAACGTTACAGCCTCTGGTACCGCTCCTGGAACGGTTGTGGCAGACACCGTCCCGGACAGGGTATACCTTCTGATGCCCCAAGCCATGATTTTGGCTGCGGGGCGGGGCGAGCGCCTGCGTCCATTCACGGACCAGCGTCCCAAACCCCTGTTGCCGGTACGTGGAAAACCATTGATCGAATGGCAGATCGAGGGGTTGGTTCGGGCGGGATTCGATGAGATTGTGGTCAATGGGGCATGGTTGGCAGAGCCCCTGGAATCCTTTCTGGCGCAGGGGCAGCGCTGGGGCATTACGCTGCATTGGTCCCGGGAAAATCAGGCATTGGGTACGGCGGGAGGCGTGGTGCAAGCCCTGCCGTTTCTGACGGACCCGATATTTGCCGTGGTCAGTGCCGATATTCATACCACCTATGCCTATGAACTGCTCAGGGTTCGGTTGGAACGCTGGAGGAATTCGCTGGAGGGGGAAGGCGTAGACCAACCTCCACTGGCTCATCTGGTGTTGGTGGAAGATGAGCGCTATCCCCCGGATTTTTCCCTGGATGCCAAGGGCAGGGTGACCCCGCCCACCGATCGGGCAGGGACCTATGGCAACATCGGTTTGTTCCGGCGTTCTTTTTTCACTTCCCGGGAGCGTGGAGAAAATGCCGATCTGGGGGCTTTATTGAGGGACGCGGTGTCCCGGCACCAGGTGAGCGGAGAATGGACCGTCTCTCCCTGGATCAATGTGGGCACGCTGGCAGAGTGGCAACGTGCTGAAAAATTATTCGAAGGAGTCTGATCCATGTCTGTCCCTTTGACCTCCTTGTCCCTGTTGCGTGCCCGTCGTCGCCGTTTGGCCGATTCCCTGGGTTCGGGCATCGCCATTCTTCCCACGGCGCCCGAGCGGGTAAGGAATGCAGATACGCATCATCCTTATCGTTGGGACAGCCATTTTCATTATCTGACGGAATTTCCCGAGCCCGAGGCCGTGTTGGTGCTGCAGGGAGGAAAAAAACCGCGCAGTCTGCTGTTTTGTCGTCCCCGGGATCCTGAACGGGAACGCTGGGAGGGGCGTCACTATGGTCCGGAACAGGCCTGCGCGCAGTTTGGGATGGATGCTGCCCATGCGTTGTCCGAGTTGGATGAACTATTACCTACCTTGCTGGCAGGGTGTGAGACGGTGTATTCCATGATGGGCCAGGATGAAACTTGGGATCGGCGGATTCAGGGGTGGTTGCAGATCCTGCGGAATCAGGTGCGAAGTGGAGTACGCGCCCCCCGTCAGTGGATTGATCTGTCCGATTGCCTGGGAGAAATGCGTCTGGTCAAGGAAGCACGGGAGTTACAATTCATGCGCCGGGCTGCGGAGATATCGGCTCGTGCCCATTTACGTGCCATGCAGGCGACCCGTCCGGGGCGCTACGAATACGCTGTGGAGGCCGAACTGTTGCATGAGTTTCGGGTCCGGGGAGCCACGGGTCCCGCTTACCCTTCCATTGTCGCGGGCGGAGAGAATGCCTGTATCCTCCATTATGTGGACAACTCGGCCCGTCTGCGCGACGGAGATCTGTTGTTGATCGATGCGGCCTGTGAATGGCAGGGGTATGCTGCGGACATTACGCGCACGTTTCCGGTTAACGGACGTTTCAGTACGGCTCAACGGGATCTTTACGAAGTGGTGCTGGCCGCCCAGCAGGCCGCATTGGGACAGATCAAGGCGGGGAAACGGGTATCGGCTTACCATGAGGCGGCTCTGAAGGTGTTGGTTCAGGGGCTGATCGACCTGGGTTTATGTCAGGGAAGTGTGGAGGGTGTTCTGGAAAGTGGGGAATACCGGCGTTTTTACATGCACCGCACGGGCCACTGGTTGGGAAGGGATGTGCACGATGTGGGGCGCTATGTGGACGATGAGGGGAAACCACGCCGACTGTTGCCCGGTATGGTATTGACGGTGGAGCCGGGCCTTTATGTGGGGGGAGAGGAGGATATTCCGGTTGCTTTTCGCCATACGGGCATTCGTATCGAGGACGATGTGGTGGTGGGGGAAAAGGGGCATGAAGTAATTACGGATGCCGTTCCCAGAACAGTGGAGGAGATCGAGACATGGATGGCGCAGACCCGGCGGCGGTGATCATTGTTGGGGGAGGGCCCGTAGGGGCGGCGACTGCGCTGGGTCTGGCCCGGCGCGGGGTGCCGGTACGCCTGCTCGAGGCTCGTCCCTCCTTGCGTGCCGATGACCGGCGCACCCTGGCCCTGGCTCAGGGAAGCCGGCAATTGCTCGATGGATTAGGGGCCTGGCCCAGGGCAGAGGTGACGACCATCGATCAAATCCATATTTCCCAGCGTCATCGCTTCGGACAAACCACGCTGACGGCTCAGGAGGCTGGAATGCCCGCACTGGGTTACATTCTGCGTTACAACACGCTGATGGCGTGCATGGACGAACAGGTGCGCCAGACTCCCGGCCTGTCGCTTGAAACCGGCGCTGAAGTCAAGGCGGTGTTACCCGGAGGCCAGGAGACCGAGGTGATTTGGCAGGCACAGGGCAAAGAGTGCCGTGCCCGGACTCCACTGGCGGTGCTGGCCGATGGGGGGCGGGCGTTGACTGCGCAGGTATTTGGTGCCGCACGGGAACAGCCTTATACCCAGGTGGCCCTGGTGGCCCAACTGGAAACGGATCGATCCGTCGGATCCCTGGCCTACGAACGATTTACACCAGAGGGCCCCATCGCGCTGCTTCCTCTGGGGCAACGGTATACCCTGGTGTGGACGGGAACCCAGGAACAGACTGAATTGAGGCTGGATTGGTCTGATGAAAAATTTTTGAACGAATTGCAGGCGGCTTTCGGGGGGCGGGCAGGCAATTTTCTTCGACTCCATGGACGCAGTTGGTTTCCCCTCACCCTCAAGGTTCTGGATAGCGTGATCCGTCCCCATGCTGTGGCCATTGGCAATGCGGCTCAAACCATGCATCCGGTGGCGGGGCAAGGGCTCAACATGGGGTTGCGGGACGCCGACCAGTTGATCCGTCTGGTGGGGGAAGGCGAGCCGGATTGCCGGGGAAGTGCCGCTCAACTGGAACGGTTCGTGGCCCTGCGCCAGCGGGACCGGCGCTGGGGGATCGGATTCACCCATTCGCTGGTACGCCTGTTTTCCAATGACTGGCCGATCCTGACCCAGGGTCGGGGCATCGGGTTGGCGGCGCTGAATGGATTACCGGGAATGCGCCGGGCTCTGACCCGCGTCATGTCCTTCGGGTTCCAGGGAGGGAGGAGAGGATGACAGGACGAACTCAACCGCTGGAAGTGATGATCGTTGGGGCAGGGATTACCGGATTGGCTTTGGGGTTGGTCTTGCATCAGAAGGGTGTGCGCGTGAAGGTGATCGATCGTCAGCCCTTGCCTGAGTTTGTTGCGCCGGCGGGATTCGATCAGCGCATTTATGCCATGAGTCTGGCCAGTGAAGGATTCCTGCGTCGTGCGGGAGGCTGGCAGGACATGGATCGGACGCGCATCCAGCCGATTCTCGGGATGAAAGTGCAGGGCGACCGGGATGGACGCTTTTCTTTGACCCCCCACGATGGACAAACTTCCCCTATGGGCTGGATTGTGGAGGCAGGTGCCATGTCCAGTGCCTTACACCGGTACCAGAAAAAGGTGGCGCCCGAATTGCTTGAAACCGGGGTGACCGTCAGTGCCGTTCACGAGAAGGAACGCAGTCTGGAAGTGCACCTGAGTCAGGGGCAGTGCTGGCAAACCCGACTTCTGGTGGCGGCCGATGGGCTTCATTCGGATTTGCGCGAACGGTTTGGCATTCCTGCATACTTCAGTCCCTATGGTCACAGGGCCGTGGTGGCCAACTATCGAATCAGTGGGGAACATGGAGGGGTGGCCCGACAATGGTTCGTTCCTGGCGAAGTGATTGCCCTGTTGCCTCTTCCGGGACAGCGGGTTTCCCTGGTATGGTCTGCCCAGAGCGATCATGCCCAAGCCTTGCTGGCGATGTCTCCTGCGCAACGTACCCAGGCCTTGCAGCAACAGGTGGGGTATGAACTGGGTCTCCTGGAAGAAATTTCCGTACCGGCCGATTTCGAATTGCGCCGCATGAATGTGGCGCGCTGGATTGCTCCACGCTTTGCTTTGGTGGGGGATGCGGCCCATGGGGTACACCCCATGGCCGGACAGGGTTTGAACCTGGGTTTGCAGGATGCAGCCTGTTTGGCTGATACGCTGATGGCCCGTGGGCCAGGACCGGATTGTGGCGATCGTTCCCTCCTGCGTCGGTATGAACGGGCTCGTCGGGAACCTGTGGCGGTGATGCAGGGTCTGACGGGAGGATTGGCCCATCTGTTTTCTGCTTCCCGGAGTCAATGGGGGTGGGTCAGGAATTGGGGAATGAATCGGTTGGAAGGATGTTCCTGGTTAAAGGATGAGTTGGTGCGTTATGCCAATCGATAGGCAATGAATCGAGGAGTCAAAATGGAAAGCGGGGTACGTTGGAAAGACTGGCTTGGGCGTTTCTGGTCCGGGGCCTTGCTGGGTACGGTGTTGGCCGGTGCGCAGGCGGACGAGGCGTTGGTGCGTCAACATCTGCAACAGAAATTGCCCAAACTGGCCCCCCATGTGCTGCAGATTCATCCGGCCCATGCCCTGGGTCTGTACGAACTTTACACCGATGATCGTCAGATTCTCTATGTGGATGAGGCGGTTACCACGCTGGTGGCGGGAGATCTGATTGAGGCTCATAACCTGCATAACATGACGGAAGCTCGTCTCAAGATTCTGGGGGCGGTCAAACCGGGCGATCTTCCGCTCAACCTGGCCTTGAAACGGGTCAAGGGGAACGGGAAACGGGTGGTGGCGGTGTTTTCTGATCCGGATTGTCCTTTTTGCCGAAAGTTGGAAAAGGAGCTGAGCAGCATTACCGATGTGACCGTTTACACTTTCCTTTATCCCATTGCATCGCTGCATCCTGATGCCCCGGAACGGTCCCATTGGATAGCCTGTTCCAAAGATCCGGAAAAAGCCTGGGAAGACTATCAGTTAAGAAATATCGAACCCATCCATCACGAGTGTCAGGATCAACTCGAAGAGGTTCAGAACCTGGGGGAAAAGTATCGGATCAGTGGAACGCCTACCCTGGTGTTTGCAGATGGCGAAGTGGTTCCGGGCGCGTTGCCCAGAGCCGAACTGGAGAAAGCACTGGGTCCTCACTGAAGCGGGGGAAAGTGACGATGGGGGTCCCGGAATTTTCTGGCGGGGCCCCCATCGTCGGTGAAATTACATCTGATGGCTGGCGGTCACTGTAGGTGCTGGACGGGCGCATGCATGGGTGCTATTTTGCCCGCAACGCTCAGGTGTTGACGTAATCTGACCGTTCAGCGCATGAGATACCAGTTCAGGCACAGCGGGACGGGGTTTGGGAATGCCAAATTGCTGCTGGTAGTTCCCACCCATGGGTGTCCACAGGGGATCCGGCAACTTGGCCGATGCTGACCAGGCGGTCAGGCATAGTGCGGCGAATAAAAGAGCGTTTTTCATAAATACCTCCTAAGGAATCGTTAAAAAATAAAATGGACTTTTATGCATTGTCTGCTACACTTGGTGCATGGAGGCAGACAAACTAATCACGGCGCGGTACGAAGCTCTCGAATGCGTTCTTGATGAGCATCAGAGGCGGCTGTATGCGGCAGTGGAAGCCAAGGTGCTTGGTCACGGAGGGGTCAAGCGCGTTCATGAGGCTACCGGCGTTGCACGAGGTTCGATATTGGCAGGTCTTCGGGAGTTGGAACAAGGGATAGTCACGATTACGGGTGAAGTTCGTCGCATCAGGCGCGCAGGAGCTGGGCGCAAGAAGTTGACAGAACTGGACGCCGGGGTGAAAGAGGCGCTGGAACGGCTCGTTGAGCCGGTTACGCGAGGCGACCCGGAGTCCCCATTGCGCTGGACATGCAAAAGTCTGATGCAGTTGTCGGGTGAATTGGCTGCTTGTGGTCACAAGATCAGTCATGTGTCAGTAGGCACCATGTTGAAAGAACTTGGTTATAGCCTGCAAGGTAATCGCAAGACACTGGAGGGAGCCAGTCATCCTGATCGAAATGCTCAGTTTGAATTTATCAACAAGAAAATAGAGACAGCCTTGAATGCCGGGCAGCCCGTCATTTCGGTTGATACCAAGAAGAAGGAGCTGGTTGGTCAGTACAAAAATGGTGGAAAGGAATGGCACCCGCAAGGACAGCCGGATGAGGTCAATGTGCATGATTTTGTGGGCGAACTGGGCAAGGCCAATCCCTATGGCGTTTACGACTTGGGTAGCAATAGTGCGTGGGTCAGCGTGGGTACTGATCACGACACGGCGAGTTTTGCCGTTGCTACTGTTCGGCGCTGGTGGTTTGCCATGGGAAAAGCACTTTACCCCAGTGCCAAAGAACTGATGATCACGGCGGATGGCGGGGGAAGCAACGGCTCGCGAGTTCGGCTATGGAAGTTTGAGTTACAACAACTTGCCGATGAACTTGCCATCCCAATTCGGGTTAGTCATTTCCCACCAGGGACAAGCAAATGGAACAAAATTGAGCATCGCCTGTTCTCATACATAAGCATGAATTGGCGTGGGCAGCCATTGGTGAGTCACGAGGTTATCGTTAATTTAATTGCAGCGACTACGACACGAAAAGGATTGAAGGTTCAGGCGCAACTGGATACAAATCTCTATCCAAAAGGCATCAAGGTTTCCGATGACGAGTTCGCAGCCATTCGTTTGGATCGTGATAGTTTCCATGGCGAATGGAATTACACCATTACACCGAACACAACTTAAAAGTGCACGTTATTATTTTATGATTCCTAAGATAAAGACACTAAAAAACCTGGGATGTTCAATAACGAATTCTGTTTGGGTGGACGATCCCTTTATACTGGAGATTATAAAGCATAATCTGTGCCATTCTGTTTCAAGCCTTGTCTGGCTTAAGGAGTTCATGATTTGGGACGCATCGGGCAGGGAATATTGATGGGTGAGCGCACCAAGCCGGTGCCGGGATTGCACGAAGAATGGGGCAAATTTCCGTGATGAACACTGCGATGATCGGTCGATTTTGTGGCGCTTTCCTGCTGGGGTTACTTGGGTTTTTCGGGGTGACAGACCTTCAGGCTGAAACGCTGGCCGAGGGCTTGGCTCAGGAAACCCAGGCCTGGACCCAAGGCAGTTATTATTTGCCCGAACCGGCGCGAGAGGCCTACTTTGCCCGTTTGCAAAGTCAGGCCCATGATTTGTCCCGGCACTATCCGCACCAGGCTGACCCCCTTGTCTGGGAAGGCATCATCACCGCGACTCACGCCAAATATCAAAACCTTTTCAGCGCCCTGGGAACGGCTCGGCAAGCTCGGGATGTTCTCCTTCAGGCCGTGGCCATCGATTCCTCTGCCATGGATGGGTCTGGCTTGATTACGCTCGGTGCACTCTACTTCAGGGTTCCGAAATTTGGTTCCTTTGGAGATGACGACAAGGCGCGTCAATATCTTCAACAGGCCTTGAAGGTGGACCCGGACAATATCGATGCCAATTTTTTCTATGGAAAATTTCTTCTGACGCAAGGAGACAAACCCCATGCCCTGATTTGTTTGAAAAAAGTGATCGATACCCTACCTCGTCCCCAAAGCATCGAGGCGGATCGGGCACGCCAGGCGGAAGCGCGGGACCTTCTGTCTCAAGACTTCTAAAGTTGAGCAGGTTTGTGTTTTTTGAGCAGGTGCGCAGGAAGTGACCGGTCACAATGGGGTTTTCAGGGAGACGCCCATGACCCAACTACAACATTGGACCAATGCCCAACTGCTGGCTTGTTTGTTCGGAACCCGTGGTAATTACCGGGCCTGCGAGGAAACTCTGGAACCCCTGTTCAATGAAATGGATGGAAAGTTGCAACGCAAGGGACAAGCCTTGCGGGAAGTCCTGAGACGCTGGTTGGAGGAGCGATTGCGCCGGGGTGAGGTCATGGGCCAGCCTGCCGTGGTCAAAGATTATCTACGCCTGATCTTCAAGGGGCAGACTCATGAATCCTTTTGGGTTTTGTACCTCGATGCCCAGCATCAACTGATTCAGGCAGAGGAACTGTTCCGCGGTACCCTGACCCAGACTGCCGTATATCCGCGGGAGGTGCTGAAGGGGGCTTTACGGCATAATGCAGCAGCCATTCTGTTGTCTCACAACCATCCCTCGGGAATGGCACAGCCCAGTGCCTCTGATCGCCAACTGACGGAAGTTCTGAAAAGGGCGATGGCACTGGTGGATATTCGGGTCCTCGACCATTTTTTGGTGGCAGGGCCTGAACTGGTGAGTTTTGCCGAACAGGGGTGGGTGTGAGCTCCTGTATTACTTTTCAGCGCTGATCCGAGCCAATTCCTGAGTGAGTTCGGCTTCATCCAGTTGGCCCAGTTTGACCCAGACCACCTGGTCTCGATGATCCAGCAGAACGGTCATGGGCAACCCTTGTTGGGCATTTCCCAGACTTTTGGTCAGGGTCAGGGTATCGTCCTGGCCAATCAGGTCTGGATAAGGCAGGGAATGCGTCTTGACGAAGGCACTCACCGATTCTCGCGTATCCATGGCAATGCCGATGAATTGTATGTTCCGGGCGGACCATTGAGGGTACAGTCGGATCAGCATGGGCAGTTCAGCGCGACAGGGGGTGCACCAGGGCGCCCAAAAGTTGATCAGGCGGTAGCGCTGGGGCCATTGCCGGAGAGACTGGGGGGTGCCCTGCAGGTCGGGCAGGATCAACTTGCCGAAACTGGGTGGCGCCACCGGGGGCGGGATGGGTTCACTTCTGAAATGAAACCCCAAGGCCAGCAATAGGGCTGTGGATACGATCACCCCCCCTTTCAACAACTTCTCATTCATTTTTTTCTTTCCATTCTGCGCCTCGAGGGCTCGTGATAAAATCCTGCCACTCACCCGTCACTCTAGCAGAGTCAACCCTGACTTTCACCGTGGGTCAGATACTTCAGGAACATACAGGATATGGGAAAAGAGGTTAAAGTTCCAGACATTGGCGATTTCAGGAATGTTCCGATCATCGAGTTGCTGGTCAAGGAAGGAGATCTGTTGAAGTTGGATCAACCTCTGATCACCCTGGAATCGGACAAGGCGACCCTGGAAGTTCCCGCTCCCGAAGCGGGAAGGGTGGAACGGGTATTGGTCAAATTGGGGGAGCGGGTCTCTGAAGGTTCGCCCATTCTCATTCTGGCGGCACCGGGGGAATCAACGGAGTCCCCTTCTCCTGATCCGGTTCCGGTGGCAACTCCTGGCGCTGATCCGGTGACGCTGCCGGTGGAGGAGAAGTGGGTGAGTGCGCCGGTGGTGGCGCCTCCTCCTGTTTCCACAGTTCCCCTCTCTGTCCCCCGGATGACGCCCGCTGGGGAGGAGGCATTGCAAACTGCCCATGCCAGTCCGACGGTTCGTCGTTTCGCGCGTGAACTGGGGGTGGATTTGGGGCAGGTGGCCGGCAGTGGTCCCCACCAACGAATTCTGCAGGAAGACATCCAGCGCTTTGTCAAGGCTGCGTTGCAGTCTTCCCCTGCGCAGGGCGGCGGGTGGAGCCTGGGGGATCTGCCCGCCTGGCCCATGGTGGATTTCACCAAATATGGCCCGGTGGAGACGCGTCCACTAGGCCGGATCAAAAAGTTGTCCGGAGGATATCTGCACCGCAACTGGCTCATGATTCCCCATGTCACCAACCACGAGGAAGTGGACATCACGGAATTGGAAGAATTCCGTCAGGACTTGAATCGCGAGGCGGGGCCGGAATTTCCCAAGATCACCCTGCTGACCCTGGTGCTCAAGGCTCTGGCGGCCGTATTGCCGGGTTTTCCGGAATTCAACGCATCCCTGCAGGGGGATGCCCTGATACTGAAGCAGTATATCCACCTGGGTTTTGCCGCAGACACCGCCTCGGGATTGATGGTGCCGGTGGTTCGTGATGTGCCCTCCAAGGGAATCCGCTCCATCGCCAGCGAGGTGGCAGAATTGGCGGCCCGTGCCCGGGAAGGCCGGCTGGCCCCAGAAGAGATGCAGGGCGGAACGTTTTCTGTCTCCAGTCTGGGTGGGATTGGAGGGTCGTTTTTTACCCCCATTATCAATGCGCCGGAAGTAGCCATTCTGGGATTGGGGCGTGCGCTCCAGAAACCGGTTTGGTGCGCGGGAACCGTGGCGGGGCGCTGGATGCTGCCTTTGTCCCTGTCCTACGACCACCGGGTTATCGATGGGGCAGGCGCGGCCCGTTTCAATGAGGCGTTGCGCCAGATCCTGGCGGACATCCGCCGGATTTTAGTTTAGGGTAGAGTGACGGATGATGAGTCAAGCGCTGGAAACGGATGTTGAGGTGGTTGTGATCGGGGCCGGTCCTGGCGGGTATGCGGCGGCATTTCGCAGTGCGGACCTGGGGCGGCGAACCTTGCTGGTGGAACGTGCCACGACCCTGGGCGGGGTCTGTCTGAACGTGGGTTGCATTCCCTCCAAGGCGCTCTTGCATGTGGCGGCGGTGAAGGATGCGGCTCTGGCCCTGAGCGCTCAAGGGATTCACTTTGCGCCTCCGCAAGTGGATCTGGATGCTTTGCGTGCCTGGAAAGATCAGGTGGTAGGAAAATTGACGAGTGGGTTGGTGCGCCTGGCCAAGGTGCGCAAGGTGGAGGTGTGGCACGGCACGGCACATTTCACCCGGCCCCATACCCTGGAGGTGCAGGATGAAGCGGGGGTGCTCCGTTCGGTCCGGTTTCAGCAAGCCATCATCGCCACGGGATCGGCCCCGGTAACCCTGCCTTTTCTGCCCCAGGATCCGCGCGTTCTGGATTCCACCGGAGCACTGGCCCTGACTTCGGTGCCTGCTCGTTTACTGGTGGTGGGTGGGGGAATCATCGGTCTGGAAATGGCCACGGTTTATGCTTCCCTGGGATCCCGGATCGATGTGGTGGAAATGTCTGGAGGATTGATGGGCGGGGCAGACCGGGATTTGGTCAAGGTCTGGGAGAAGCATAATGCGCCTCGTTTGGGCAAGTTGCATCTTGATACCCGCGTGACTGCCGTGGAGGCCCGTCCCGATGCTCTGTGGGTCAAGTGGGTGGATGCCCAGGGGCAGGAATGTGAGGCCACGCCCTACGATGCGCTTCTGGTGGCGGTGGGGCGTAGGCCCAACAGCCATGATCTGGGGTTGGAAGCCGTGGGTGTGAAGGTGGATGAAGGGGGATTCATCCCGGTGGATCGCCAGCAGCGGACGGTTCAACCCCATGTCTTCGCCATTGGGGATGTGGTGGGGCAACCCATGCTGGCCCATAAAGCCACCCATGAAGGGCATGTGGCCGCAGAAGTGGCGGCAGGTTTGCCGCGGGGTCTGGATATTCGACAGATTCCCGCAGTGGCCTATACCGATCCGGAGGTGGCCTGGACCGGTCTTACGGAAAGTGCGGCCCAAGCCCAGGGAGTTTCCTATGGCAAGGCAGTTTTCCCCTGGGGGGCCAGCGGACGGGCTTTGGCCAATGGACGGGCGGAAGGTTTTACCAAGATTCTGTTTGACGAAACCACTCATCGTGTATTGGGCGGAGGGATCGTGGGTACGGCGGCGGGAGACCTGATCGGTGAATTGTCCCTGGCGGTGGAAATGGGGGCGGATGCCACTGATTTGGGGCGTACCATCCATCCCCATCCGACGCTGGGTGAAACGGTGGGGTTGGCGGCAGAGTTGTATGAAGGAGTATGTACCGATTTGCCTCCCTTGCGTCAAAGGTCGATTTCATGAAGATACTGGTAAGCAATGATGATGGGTACTTTTCGGCGGGGTTGGCGGCACTGGTGGAGGCCCTGACTCCTTTGGGGGAAGTCACCGTGGTGGCACCCGATGTGGAACGCAGTGGGGCCAGCAATTCTCTGACCCTGGACCGCCCTTTGACCGTGCGGCGGGCCCCTAACGGGTTTTACCGGATCAATGGAACGCCCACGGATTGCGTTCACATGGCCGTGACCGGCTTGCTGGAATGGGAGCCGGATGTGGTGGTGTCCGGCATCAATCATGGGGCCAACATGGGGGATGACACCCTCTATTCCGGAACCGTGGCGGCGGCTACCGAAGGTTACCTGCTGGGGATTCCCTCCCTGGCCATCTCTCTGGCCTATGGGGCAGAGGGGGTGGGTACTGCATCCAAAGCCGAACGGAGTCAACCTCTGTATTTTTCCACGGCAGCCCGGGTGGCCGCTGATCTGGTGCGACGGTGGCAGCACCGTCCTTTTGTGGGACCTTCCCTGATCAATGTGAATGTGCCCGATCTTCCCTATGAAGCTCTGGGTGGCCTGAAAGTGACGCGCCTGGGCCGACGGCATAAGGCAGAGCCGGTGATTCAGTCCACCAATCCGCGCGGAGAAACCATCTATTGGGTGGGGCCGGCAGGTCCGGTGGCCGATGCAGGGGAGGGAACCGATTTTCATGCGGTGGCTGCGGGTTGGGTTTCTCTTACCCCGTTGCAGGTGGATTTGACCCACTATCCTCAAATGGATGCGCTGCGCTCATGGGTGTCTTCGTGAGAAGTTCTCCGACGGTTCAGGGAAGCGGTATGACCTCGGAGCGTACCCGTGTGCGTATGGTGGAACGTTTGCGGGCACAGGGGATCAGGGATGAAACCGTGCTGGCGGCTTTGGCCGGCGTCCCGCGCCACCTGTTCGTGGATGAAGCCTTGTCCAGTCGCGCTTACGAGGATTCAGCCCTGCCCATCGGTTTTGGTCAGACAATTTCTGCGCCCTATATGGTGGCCCGTATGGTGGAACTGATCTGTGCCGGGACCCTGCCCAAAAAGATACTGGAAGTGGGCACGGGGTGTGGGTATCAGGCTGTGGTACTGGCTCGGTTGATTCCCGAGGTGTATTCGGTGGAACGGATCGGAGCCCTGCTGGAAAAAACCCGTGCCCGTTTGTGGTCCCTGCGGATCCAGAATTTGCGTCTCAAACATACCGATGGTTTTCAGGGGCTACCGGAGGCTGCACCGTTTGACGCAATCATCGTGGCAGCGGCTGCGCCCCGGATTCCTCCCGCGCTGGTGGAACAACTGGCTCCTGGCGGGCGGTTGATCGTGCCGGTGGGAACTCATGCTCAACATCTGATTCTGGTGGAGAAACGGGAGGGAGAGGTGCGCGAAACCATTCTCGATCCAGTACATTTCGTCCCTCTGTTGACCAATCTGAGTTAAATTTTCAAGGAGTCTGTGATGCCCCTGTTCAACTGTAATCCCCGGTTTTTCGCCCAACGCGGGCTGGGCCTGCTGGGCGTGATGGTACTCTTCGGTCTGGGGGGATGCGCCACCGAAGTGCCCGCGCCCATCCAGGAGTCCCGTTCCACCGGACCAGTGACCACCACGCCGGCCGAAAAGTCGGGCACAAACGTGGCAGTAAAACCCTCCGGACCGGCTGAAAAAATGGCGCATTCCGTGACGGTGGATGGCACCCTTTGGGGGTGGCCTCTCAATCAGAAAGGGGGTACTCCCAATGGCATGGGCATCGATATTTCCACTCGTCAGAGCCAACCGGTATTGGCGGCGGCGGACGGTGTGGTCAGTTACGTTGGAGAGGGGATTTCCAGTTACGGTCTGATGGTGATCCTCAAACATCCCAATGATTACGTTAGTGTTTATGCCCATAACGGCAAGGTGGTGGTTCACCAGGGCCAGGTGGTGACGCGGGGACAGAAAATTGCCGAAACCGGAGTGAAGGGCAAAAAAGACAAACCCTGGCACTTCGAGATCCGCCATGGAGGCAAACCCCTCAACCCGCTCACCTTCTATGCGGGCAAAGCCACGGATTCTAAGATACCGGTTCGATAATCAGGGCGGCAACCACCCGTCGCCCTTCGCTGGCCAGGATAGAATAAGTGCGGCAGGCCGCTGCCGTGTCCATGACTTCCAGTCCAATGGCGCGTTCCAGCAGGGGACGGGTCAAACCCCAGTCCGGAAAACGGAAACGGGCTCCGCTTCCCAACAGAACCAGTTCGGGGTCAAAGTCGAGCAGTTCGGCAAAATGTCGCTCTTCCAACAGTTCAAGGCGGGAAGCCCAGATGGGTTGCAAGCGTTCCGGGCTGAGCACCAGACTTTCAGTGTACTTGATCTGATCGATCAGCACGAAACCGGGGCCGTGACCGGTCAAAGTCAGGGGTGTGTCCGCACGATGGTGAACGAGTTTCATAGGAGGGCTTCATCAGAGTGATGGGTTAGGGTAAAATGATACCTTTTGCTCACTCACTCACGCAACGTACCATGCCCGAATTTCCTCGTATTCAAAGATTGCCTCCCTATGTATTCAATATCACGGGAGAACTGAAGGCCGCCGCCCGGCGCCGGGGCGAGGACATCATCGACTTCGGCATGGGCAATCCGGATCAACCCACCCCACAGCACATTGTGGATAAACTGGTGGAAGCGGCCCAGCGCAACGACACCCATGGCTATTCTTTGTCGAAGGGGATTCCGCGGGTACGCAAGGCCATTTGTCATTGGTATCAGCGTCGTTTTGGCGTGGAACTGGACCCGGAAACCGAAGCCATTTTTACCATCGGTTCCAAGGAAGGGATTGCGCACCTCATGCTGGCGGTTCTGGATACGGGAGACATGGTGCTGGTGCCCAATCCCAGTTACCCCATTCACATCTATGGACCTGTGATTGCAGGCGCAGACATCCGTCATGTCAGCATGATCCCCGGCGTGGATTTTTTCGAAGAACTGGAAGAGGGGTTGCGCGGCTCCTGGCCCCGACCCAAGATGCTGATTCTCAATTTTCCCAGCAATCCCACGACCCAGTGTGTGGACCTGCCTTTCTTCGAACGGGTAGTGGCTCTGGCCAAGGAATACGGCATCTATGTGGTGCATGATCTGGCCTATGCCGACATCGTGTACGACGGCTATCAGGCACCTTCCATCCTGCAGGTGCCGGGAGCCAAGGATGTGGCCGTGGAATTTTTTACCCTGTCCAAAAGTTACAGCATGGCGGGATGGCGGGTCGGTTTCATGGTGGGCAATCGGGACCTGGTGGCGGCCTTGGGGCGCATGAAAAGTTATCATGATTATGGCACCTTCACCCCCATTCAGGTGGCCTCCATCGTTGCTCTGGAAGGACCGCAGGACTGTGTGGAAACCATTCGTGCCACCTATCAGCGCCGGCGCGATGTGATGGTGCAGGGGTTGCACAACATCGGTTGGAATGTAGCCAATCCCAAGGCGACCATGTATGTCTGGGCAGAGATTCCCGAGTTCTATCGCAAATCGGGATCACTGGAGTTTGCCAAGAAATTGCTTCAGGATGCTCATACGGCCGTGTCGCCCGGCGTTGGGTTTGGAGAGTTGGGGGATGGTCATGTACGGTTTTCCCTGATCGAGAATGAAGCACGTACCCGTCAGGCCATGCGGGGAATTCGGGATATGTTTCGTAAGGACGGATTGTTATGACACCCATTCGAGTGGGATTGCTGGGTCTGGGGATTGTCGGAGGCGGGACATGGCAGATCCTGGAACGGAATCGTGAAGAAATCGCCCGTCGGGCGGGCCGGGAAATCGTGGTGACCCGCGCTGCCGTGCGTCCTCAGGATCTGGAACGGGCGGCCCTGAAGACCGGCGGGCGCATTCAATTGAGTACAGACCCGCTGCAGGTGGTGGAGGCTGGGGATGTGGACGTGGTGGTTGAGCTCATGGGGGGGTACGAGCCTGCCAAGACTCTGGTTCTGCATGCCCTTGAACTCGGCAAACCGGTGGTGACCGCGAACAAGGCACTGCTTGCCCTGCATGGCAACGAGATTTTTGCTACAGCCTTGCAGCATGGGGTGATGGTGGGGTTCGAGGCGGCGGTGGCGGGGGGCATTCCCATCATCAAGGCCCTGCGCGAGGGACTGACCGCCAACCGCATCCAGTGGTTGGCCGGGATCATCAACGGCACCAGCAATTTCATCCTGACCCAGATGCGCGACCAGGGCATGGGCTTTTCTGAAGCCTTGCAACAGGCTCAGGCCTTGGGTTATGCCGAAGCCGATCCCACCTTCGACGTGGAAGGAGTGGATGCAGCGCACAAATTGAGTTTGCTGGCGGCCATTGCCTTCGGAATTCCTGTTCAGTTTGAGCGCGCCCATGTGGAAGGGATTACGAAACTGACGGCAGAGGACATCCGTTATGCCGAGGAGTTGGGTTACCGCATCAAATTGTTGGGAATTGCCAAGCGCACGGCGCGAGGCATCGAGTTGCGCGTACATCCGACCCTGATTCCCGAGCGCCGTTTGATTGCCAACGTGGATGGCGTCATGAATGCCGTACTGGTCCATGGGGATGCCGTGGGCTCCACCCTTTACTACGGGGCCGGGGCCGGGGCCGAACCCACCGGTTCGGCGGTGGTGGCGGATCTGGTGGATATCGCGCGCATGACCGGTTCTGATCCCGGACATCGGGTGCCCCATCTGGCTTTTCAGCCTGACCAGGTGCGTAACGAAGTGGTGCTGCCGGTGGCCGAGATTGAAACGGCCTACTATCTGCGTCTGCGTGCCACCGACCGACCCGGCGTATTGGCCGAGGTCACACGCATCCTGGCGCAGCAGAATATTTCCATCGAAGCCATGCTCCAGAAGGAACCGGCAGCAGGGGAAGAGCGGGTGGACGTGATCATGCTGACCCATGTCGCGCAGGAACGGGCCATCGATGCCGCCATTGCAGAAATCGAGAGCCTGGAAAGTATCGCTGCACCCGTGGTGCGTTTACGCCTCGAAACCCTTTCTTCCTGATTTTTTATGACTGAGACAACTGCCATGGCTCACTATCAAGGTTTGATTCACCGCTATCGGGACCGTTTGCCGGTTTCCGAGCACACCCCCATCGTGACTCTCAACGAGGGCAACACTCCGCTCATTGAATTGCAGCGTTTGCCGGATACCTTGGGCTTCGACGGAAGGATCCTGGTGAAGTTCGAGGGTTTGAATCCCACCGGGTCCTTCAAGGACCGCGGGATGACCTTGGCCGTAACCAAGGCTCTGGAAGCCGGGTCGCAGGCCATCATCTGCGCCTCCACGGGGAATACCTCTGCCGCGGCGGCGGCCTACGCAGCGCGGGCCGGCATGACTTCCTTCGTGCTCATCCCGGAGGGCAAGATTGCCCTGGGAAAATTGGCGCAGGCCATGATGCATGGGGCTGTAGTGCTGCAAATCCAGGGTAATTTCGACGATGGCATGCGTCTGGTACAGGAAATCTCGGCAGAAATGCCCGTCGCCCTGGTCAACTCGGTGAATCCGTACCGCTTGCAGGGGCAAAAGACCGTGGCCTTTGAAATCGTCGAAGCCCTGGGGACGGCCCCTGATTACCATGTATTGCCGGTGGGCAATGCGGGCAATATCAGCGCACATTGGAGCGGGTATTGTGAGGCCAGTGGGGTGCAGACGGCCGCCTGCGGCCATTGCCAGGGCCAGTGTCCCTATCACGGCCCTGTGCCCTTGACGACCCGTCGACCCATCATGGTGGGTTATCAGGCCGCCGGATCTGCGCCCTTCATGCGCGGGGGGCCCGTGGCTCATCCGGAAACCATTGCAACGGCCATCCGCATCGGCAATCCCATGTCCTGGTCCCTGGCCTGGGCCGCAGTGCAGGAATCCGGTGGTTGGTTCGACGAATGTACCGATGCGGAAATTCTGGCGGCTCAGGCACTTCTGGCCCGGACCGAAGGTATTTTCTGTGAGCCTTCCTCCGCCACTTCCCTGGCCGGTCTGTTCAAGGATTTGAAGGCGGGACGCATCGAGGCGGGTTCGACGATCGTGGCGACCCTCACCGGACATGGCCTGAAAGATCCGGACACGGCCATTGCCCAAAGCCAGCCGACTCATGGTGTGGCCGCTGAAAAGGGTCCCATTGCGGAACTGATCGGAAAGTTCCTGTAACATTCTGGGAAATTTTTCCGTTTATAATCTCGCTCCGCCCCCATAGGGTCATTGAGATGTGCGCAAGGAGAAAAAGCATGAGGCGGTGGAAGACACTATTACCGACAGTGATGATGCTGGGACTGGGCGGATGCGCCAGCGTTCCTGCGGGAAGCAGCACGGCAGAAGACCCCCTGCAAAGTTATAACCGCACCATGTTTGGCATCAACGATACGCTGGACCGACATGTCATCAAGCCGGTGGCAGAAGGCTATCGCGCGGTGGCTCCGGATTTTGTGCGCGCCGGGGTGACCAACTTCTTTGCCAATCTTTCCGATCTGAGTACAACGGTCAATGATTTTCTGCAGGGGAAAGTTCGTCAGGGAGGCGTCGATGGTGGGCGCTTTTTGCTTGATACCACGGTGGGCATCTTCGGCTTGTTTGATGTGGCAACCCCGGTGGGGTTGGAGCGTCACCACGAGGACTTTGGTCAAACCATGGCGGTTTGGGGTTGGGAAAACAGCAGTTACTTCGTTATTCCGATCCTGGGTCCCAGTACGCTGCGGGATTCCCTGGGGTTAGTGGGCGAATATCCCTGGACGATCTATCCCTACCTCAATACGACCTGGACCAAGCAGATCGAAATCGGCTCTGTGGATGTGCTGAATACCCGTACCAACCTTCTGGCGGCCTCCAACGTTCTGGATACTGCCGCTCTGGATCCCTATGCCTTCATGCGCGACGCCTATCTGCAGAGACGACGTAACCTGATCTATGACGGACACCCCCCACCCTCACCCGATGATGAGTGAGAACATGGGGATGTTATTGTCAGTTGCATCGTAACATAATTAGTTTTCGTACGGCCGGCGAGGAAGAACGAGAGGTCTATCATGAATGGCTCGAAAATGACTACACAGCCAACAGGAGTTGCGATGGACTGGGGCCGGGAAAGTTTATTCAGGAGGTTTTGAACAGGAACTGCCCTCCTTTCCAGTCTGCCTGGATCGTGCTGCCGGGTAGGAAGGCGCCTTCCAGGATGCGACGGGCCAGAGGGTTCTCGAATTCGCTCTGAATCGCCCGTTTGAGGGGGCGGGCCCCATAAACCGGGTCGAAACCCACGGCGGCCAGTTGATCGAGGGCGGTATCGCTCACCTCCAGAGTCAGTTCCATTTTTGCCAGTCGGCGGGTCAATTGAGCCATCTGGATACGGGCAATGGCGCGGACCTGAGCTTCTCCCAAGGCATGGAAGACCACGATTTCGTCGATGCGATTGACGAATTCAGGGCGGAAATGGGTCTTGACTTCGGCCATGACGGCTAATTTTATGACGGCCTGATCGTCTTCGGCCATTTGCTGGATCATTTGCGATCCCAGATTGGAGGTCATGACCACCACCGTGTTACGAAAATCCACTGTTCGCCCCTGTCCATCAGTCATGCGTCCGTCGTCCAGGACCTGGAGCAGGACATTGAAGACGTCAGGGTGCGCTTTTTCCACCTCATCCAGCAGGATGACGGCATAAGGCTTGCGCCGCACGGCTTCCGTCAAATAGCCGCCTTCTTCAAAGCCGACATAACCAGGTGGGGCACCGAGGAGACGGGCAACGGAATGTTTTTCCATATATTCCGACATGTCGATGCGAATCAGATGATCTTCCGAGTCGAACAGAAAGTTGGCCAGGGTTTTGCAGAGTTCTGTTTTTCCCACCCCCGTAGGTCCCAGGAACAGGAAAGAACCATAGGGTCGGTTGGGGTCGGACAGACCGGAACGGGAGCGCCGAATGGCGTCGGAGACCAGGCGCACCGCTTCGTCCTGTCCAACCACGCGCTGGTGCAGATAATCTTCCATGCGCAGCAACTTTTCCCGTTCCCCTTGCATCATTTTGGCCACAGGGATGCCTGTGGCGCGCGACACCACTTCAGCAATTTCTTCTGCTCCCACCTGGGTGCGCAACAGTCTGAGGGGTTGAGACTTGCCGTTGCTTTCGGTGGTTTGACGTAACTGGGCTTCCAGTTGAGGGATCCGACCGTATTTGAGTTCCGAGGCTTTTTGCAAGTCGCCCTGCCGTTGGGCCGATTCCATTTCTGCACGGGCCCGGTCCAGGGCTTCCTTGACGTGTTGGGAACCTTGTACCTGGGCCTTTTCGGCTTTCCAGACTTCTTCCAGATCTGCGTATTCCTGTTCCAGTTTATGAATTTCCTCTTCCAGCAAGGCCAGGCGTTTCTGGGACGCATCATCTTTCTCGCGCCGTACCGCCTCGCGCTCGATCTTGAGCTGGATCAGGCGCCGGAACAATTTGTCCATGGATTCAGGCTTGGAATCGATTTCCATTTTGAGTCGTGCAGCCGCTTCATCGATCAGGTCGATGGCCTTGTCGGGCAGGAAGCGGTCGGTGATATAGCGTTGGGACAGTTCCGCCGCCGCTACGATGGCCGGGTCCGTGATGTCCACCCCATGATGGAGTTCGTACTTTTCCTGCAACCCACGCAGAATGGCAATGGTGTCTTCCACCGTGGGTTCGCCCACCAGCACCTTCTGAAAACGCCGTTCGAGGGCAGCATCCTTCTCGACGTATTTGCGGTATTCATCCAGGGTCGTGGCCCCCACGCAGTGCAACTCTCCCCGCGCCAGAGCCGGCTTGAGCATGTTGCCTGCATCCAGGGCACCCTCTGCCTTGCCGGCGCCCACCATGGTATGGAGTTCGTCGATGAAAACGATGGTCTGTCCTTCGTCCTGGGCCAACTCCTTGAGTACGGCTTTGAGACGTTCCTCGAATTCTCCGCGATATTTGGCACCCGCCAGCAAGGCGGCCATATCCAGTGCCAGTACGCGCTTGTGCCGCAGACTGTCGGGGACTTCGTCATTGACGATACGCTGGGCCAGTCCTTCGACGATGGCGGTTTTGCCGACGCCGGGTTCACCGATCAGTACCGGATTATTCTTGCTGCGGCGTTGCAGGATCTGAATGACCCGACGGATTTCATCATCTCTTCCGATGACGGGATCCAGTTTGCCGAGCCGGGCTCGTTCGGTGAGATCCAGGGTGTATTTTTTGAGGGACTCACGGGTCCCTTCGCTTTCTTGACTGGTTACCCCGGCACCGCCGCGCAGAGCTTCGATCGCCTTTTCGAGGCGGGGGCGTTGAGCGCCGTGCTGGCGAAACAGGCGTCCCACTTCGCCTTTATCATCGCACAGGGCCAGCAGAAAAAGTTCGGAAGCGATGAAAGGGTCATGACGCTTCTGGGCTTCCTTCTCCGTCAGGTTGAGCAGGGTGTTGAGATCACGGGAGACGCTGATCTCTCCGTTTGGGGTGGAGTGATGGGCAACCCGCTCCAGAAGAGGAGGCAGCCCTTGTTTCAGGGGTTGTACCTGAATGTCGGCACGAGCCAGCAGCGAAGCCGTGGTTCCGTCCTGTTGATCCAGAAGGGCTTGCAACAGATGGACCGGTTCGATGTTGGCATGGTCATGACGCAGAGCCAAACTCTGCGCATCGGCAAAAGCTTCCTGAAATTTGGTGGTCAGTTTGTCAAATCGCATGGTGCACTCCTGAATCATTGAGGGTCCTGAGGCCTACATGGGGCGCAGGAAGAAGAATATCAAGGCGGTACAGGAGACATTTGGCTCCATGTGGGGCAGGATTGAAGAAAAAATACGAGTGCCATTGACAGAGCCCATTTTTTGTCAGAGAATCGCGACTTCGCATGACGTTGGAGTCCATCTTGGAGTGTTCTAGTTTACGTCCGTTGAATGAACAACGGTTTTCCCAAGGGTTCCCGTCATAATCTCTTAATCTGACCATGACTGAATACCGGGATGACCGGTCAGGAGGTTGTATGGCAGATTTTCGTGGCATCTTTTTCAAACGGAACGTTTCATCCCGTTCCTCCGCCCCCCCAGGCCAGAGCGACTCCACATTGTTGCTGGAAGTGGCCCACTGTGAAAGCGAGTTGGCCCTGCGTCGGCTGGACAGTTCTGTGGAGGGATTGCTCGATCGGGAAGCGGAGGACCGCTTGGGGGTGTATGGTGCCAATACTGTGGCACAGGAGGCCCGAGTGGGGCCCCTGCGCCAACTCCTTTCCTATTTCAAGAATCCCCTCAACTTGCTGTTGATCGCCTTGGCGGTGCTGTCCCTCTATCTGGGAGACCGGGAGGCAGCCACCATCATTGCCCTGATGGTGGTCATCAGCATTACCCTGACGTTTGTGCAGGAGTACCGCTCCACCAATGCCGCCGAACGGTTGCGCGAAATGGTGAGTACCACCGCGACGGTGTTGCGCAAGGATCGGCGCAGCGGGGTTCCCGATGAGGTCAATCGTTATTTCAATATTCATTTGCATCCCCATGGCCCCCAACGGCGCGAGGTTCCCATTGCGGAACTGGTGCCTGGGGATGTGATTCAACTCTCGGCCGGGGACATGATTCCGGCAGATGTGCGGCTGTTGACGGCCAAGGATTTGTTCATCAACCAATCCTCTCTGACGGGCGAAGCCTTGCCGGTGGAAAAGTTTTTTGCGGCTGAAACCGATACGACGCGTGCGCCCCTTCAACTCAACAATGTCTGTTTCATGGGGACCAATGTGGTCAGTGGCACGGCAACGGCAGTGATCGTGCATACCGGCGCACTGACTTACTTTGGGCGTCTGGCCCAGTTGGTCACGGGTGAAAAGAACCTGACCAGTTTTGACCGGGGCATCCGCCAGTTCACCTGGCTCATGATCCGATTCATTTTTGTCATGACTCCGCTGGTTTTCCTGATCAATGGATTTACCAAGGGCGACTGGATGGAGGCTTTCCTGTTTGCGGTGGCAGTGGCGGTGGGGCTGACTCCGGAAATGCTGCCCATGATCGTCACGGTCAATCTGGGCAAGGGGGCCCTGGCCATGTCCCGCAAGAAGGTGATCGTCAAGCGCCTCAACTCCATTCAGAATTTCGGGGCCATGGATGTGCTGTGCACGGACAAGACCGGGACTCTCACCCAGGACAAGATTATCCTGGAAAAACATGTGGATATCTACGGTCATGAGAACGAGGACGTACTGGAGTATGCCTATCTCAACAGTTATCACCAGTCCGGACTCAAGAATCTTTTGGATGTGGCGGTTCTGGAATATGCCGGACTGACAGAACGGATCAAGGCTGGGGTGCAGTACCGCAAGATCGATGAAATTCCTTTTGACTTTCAGCGTCGCCGTATGTCGGTGGTGGTGGAAGGCAAGGGTCGCCACCTTCTGATCTGCAAGGGAGCAGTGGAAGAAGTGTTTTCCTGCTGCACCCATGCCGAGGTCAACGGAAGTGTGGAAGCCCTTGAACCCTCCTATCTGGGACAACTCCTGCAGGTGACACGGGAACTCAATGAAGATGGGTTTCGGGTCATTGCCATTGCCTACAAGGAAACGGCTTCCCGGGGTGGCGCCTACGGGCTCAAGGACGAAAGCGATCTGGTGCTGGTGGGCTACATTGCCTTTCTGGATCCGCCCAAGGACAGTGCACGGGAAGCCATTGCGGCGCTCCATCGGCATGGGGTGCAGGTCAAGATCCTGACCGGGGACAATGATGTGGTTACCCGCAAGGTTTGCCATGAAGTGGGGCTCAAGGTTGATGAAATCCTGCTGGGTTCCGTCATGGAAACCCTTTCGGATGAGGAATTGGCGGAAGCCGCAGAACGCATCGTGGTCTTTGCCAAATTGTCTCCGGCGCAGAAGGCACGGGTCATCAAGGCATTGCATCTGCGCGGCCATGTGGTGGGTTTCATGGGGGACGGAATCAATGATGGTCCGGCTCTGAAGGCAGCAGACGTCGGTATCTCGGTGGATACGGCGGTGGATATCGCCAAGGAATCGGCAGACATCATCCTGCTGGAAAAAAGTTTGATGGTGCTCGAAGAAGGCGTCATCGAAGGGCGCAAAGTCTTTGGCAATATCGTCAAATACATCAAGATGGGCGCCAGTTCCAACTTTGGCAACATGTTCAGCGTACTGGGTGCCAGTGCCTGGCTGCCCTTTCTGCCCATGCAGGCCATCCAGGTGCTGACCAATAACCTGCTCTATGATTTTTCCCAGACGGCCATTCCCACGGATCATGTGGATGAGGAATACATTTCCCAACCCAGGCGCTGGGACATTGCCAATATCACGCGCTTCATGCTCATGATGGGGCCCATCAGTTCCATTTTCGACTATCTGACCTTTGCCTTGATGTATTACGTCTTCAAAGCCAATACGGTGGCGGGCGAATCGATGTTTCAGACCGCCTGGTTCGTGGAATCCCTGCTCTCCCAGACCCTGATCATCCATATCATCCGTACGGGTCGGATTCCTTTTCTGCAGAGTCGGGCCAGCTTGCCCATGACCCTGACGAGTTTGATCATCTGCTCGGTTGCCGTCTGGTTGCCCTATTCACCCTTTGCCCATGCCCTGGGATTCACGCCGTTGCCCATCCACTTCTGGCCTTATTTGGTGGGTATATTGGCAGGGTACCTGACGCTGGCACACGTGGTCAAAACGTGGTTCATCCGCCGTTACGGGCTGAACTGAGGGAGGCAAGGGAGAGCGCTCATGCTGGATATCGGACCTGCATTTTCGAGTAGCGGCCCCCTCGCCCAGGGCGTGGCGGCCTATCGACTCCGTCCGGCCCAGATAGAAATGGCACAGGCTGTGCTGCAGGCGCTGGAGGAACGATCAGCCCTCGTCGTGGAAGCCGGGACAGGAACCGGAAAAACTTTCGCCTACCTGATTCCTGCCCTTCTGTCCGGGGCTCGGGTGATCCTGTCCACGGCTTCGAAAACCTTGCAGGACCAACTGTTTCAGCGCGACATCCCGGCGCTGCGGGAGGTGCTGAAAATCCCCGTGTCTGTGGCTTTGCTCAAGGGCAGAGCCAACTATCTTTGTCCCCATCACCTGGAAGAAACGCTCCGTCAGGGGGTGCTTTTTGATCGTGAAGAAGTGGCCCACCTGCATCAGGTACAGGCTTTTGCCCAGCGGACCACCAGCGGGGATATTGCCGAACTGGGGGAAGTTCCGGAACAGTCGGCCATCTGGCGCAAGGTAACCTCCACGCGGGAAAACTGTCTGGGGCAGGAATGCGCCCACCTTGCCAACTGTTTCATATTGGCCGCGCGCAAACAGGCGCTTCAGGCAGATCTGGTGGTCATCAATCACCACCTGTTCTTTGCCGATCTGGTATTGCGCGATGAAGGCGTTGGGGAATTGCTGCCTTTGGCCGATGCCGTGATTTTTGATGAGGCCCATCAGTTACCGGCCATCGCTACCCATTTTTTTGGTCAATCTCTTTCCACATTCCGGGTTATTGAACTCACGGAAACCCTCCATGCCCTTCTGCCTGGCCTCGGCATCGAGCAGGATGAACTGAGCCAGAGTGCCCGCCAACTGGAAAAAAGCACCACGCCCTTGCGTCATTCCCTCACTTTGCGGGAAGGAAGGCTGACTCTGGAGCAGGTTCGCCGCGAACCCGCCTTTGCTGCGGCATGGGAAGCCTTCATTCAGGCGCTGGAACAATTTGTGGGGCGCTTGGTCACTCATGGCGAGCGCGCTGAAGCCCTGCAGGAATTGGCCAAGGAAGCACAAAATTGCCATGACATGGCTGTTCTTTGGCAAACAGCCGAGTTGCCCGGACAGGTGCGCTGGGTGGAATGTTTTCCCCAAACCCTCCATTTCAATGCCACACCCCTCGGTTTGGGAAAGTTGCTGGGGCCCTACTGGCAGGATACCCAACGGGCCTGGATCTTCACTTCGGCCACCTTGTCGGTCAAGGGAGACTTTTCCCATTATCTGGAAGCCATGGGGCTCCCTCAAGCCCGTGCCCTCAGTTGGGAGAGTCCCTTCGATTATTTTCATCAGGCGCTTCTGTATGTGCCGCAGGATTTGCCCCTGCCCCAGGAGCCGACTCATACCCGTACCCTGCTGGAACGGGCCCGTCCCCTGCTGGAGGCCAGTCAGGGACGAGCCTTCCTGCTTTTTACGACCTACCGGGCACTGCAGGAAGCACAGCGCATTCTGGAAGCCTGGAAGCAGGAAGGGCAATGGGCCTATCCTGTGCTGGTTCAGGGGCAGCGTACTCGAAGCGATCTGCTCAAACGCTTTCGCCGCACGAAACATGCGGTTCTGCTCGGTACCTCTTCTTTCTGGGAGGGCGTGGACATCAAGGGCGAAGCCCTTTCCGTGGTGATCATCGACAAGCTGCCCTTTGCTCCCCCGGATGATCCCGTCGAGGCCGCGCGCATCGAGGAAATCAATCGGGCAGGGCGCAATGGCTTCATGGACTATCAGTTACCCCGCGCCATCCTGCAACTCAAGCAAGGAGCCGGGCGCTTGATTCGCGATGAACAGGATCGCGGGGTTTTGATGATCGGGGATCGTCGTATCCTGGAAAAATCCTACGGCACAAAAATCTGGCAGAGTTTGCCCCCCATGGCGCGGACGAGAGAGTTGGCGGTGGCCTGTGGTTTCTTTCAGCGTCCCGCTGCCTCCGGACCCATTGAACCGGTCAAGGGGTCAGATCCGGAGGAGAGTCATTAGGAAGGGGCAAGCGGACGGTGACTTCCAGCCCTCCCTCCGGGGGGCTGCGTAATTCCAGTGTACCGTGATGCAGGTCCACGATACGCGCCACGATGGCCAGTCCCAGTCCCGATCCGGGGGGGCCTCCCCGCGAACTTTCGCGCCGTGTGAACGGCTGCAGGAGGTGGGGAATCTCCTGGACTGGAATACCCTCGCCGTGGTCCCGTACGACCAGACAGACGGCTTTCCCCTTTTGATGCAAGCCCAGGTGAAAGGGAGGCTTGCCATAACGAATCGCATTCTCCAACAGATTGTTGAGGATTCGTTCGAGGGCACGTTCATTGAAGCATACCCGGGGCAGATTGGGGGTTATGTCCAGAGTGACCGGAATACCCCGACTGACGAAGCGTTCCTGGCACGCCACGGCAAGGGGCGCAACGGTCCGGAGATGCAGGGGGTAATGGGGTCGATCCCGGGCAAAATCCAGAAACTGGTCGATAATCCGGTCGATTTCTTCCAGATCCTGAATCAGGGGGTCGAGCGCCGGGGGGCCGGGTAACTGGAGCATTTCCAGCGCCAGACGCAGCCGTGACAGGGGGGTGCGCAGATCGTGGGAAACTCCCGCCAGCATGATGGTGCGGTTGGATTCCAGGTTTTTGAGCGCATGTTGCATGGTGTGGAAGGCTTCACTGACTTCGCGAATTTCAGTGGGAATGTCCGGGGTGATTTTCAGGAGGCTGGGTTGCCCGGAGGCAATGCAATGTGCGGCCTGGGTCAAATCCCGCAAGGGACGATTGATGCGATAGACTGCCCAGTACACGCTGGAAAATCCGAGCAGGATCACAAGGGCCAGCAAGAGGGCCCATTTTTCCGGGAAATCTGCGTCAAAGCGTTGGCGTTGGGTAATGTACCAAAAATCTCCGTGGGTGGTATGCAAAGGAATCCAGACGGTGGGCAACTGACCTTGGGTAGTGATCCAGAGGCGGGTTGCGGGATAACGGAGCTGCAATCGTTGTTGCAGCAGGAAGATCCGGCTGGAGGGTGCGGGACTGCGAATCCGCCGGGGATCGGGGGTGGCGGATTGAATCACGCCGCCTTCGCTGTCATCAAATTCTCGAATGAACGCCGATTGCGCCGTAGGGGAGAGATATTCCAGCGCGGTGATCAGGGAAAAAATATGATTGGCCCGATCCTGAATGGTATGTTCCAGCAAAGGTGCGACATAGAAGCGCTGAAACACGAAGAGGGTGGCGATGTGGGTCACCAGCACCGTCAGTACCGTGACGAAGAGGGTACGTCCCAGCAGTGAGCGGGCGATCATTCCGGGGCGGTGATCTCGGGGACGAAGATGTATCCGATGCCCCAGACGGTACGGATGTGGCGGGGACATCCCGGATCTTCTTCGAGCAGACGGCGCAAGCGCGAAATCTGGACGTCGATGCTGCGGTCAAACACCTCCCGTTCCCGACCCCGTACCAGATCCGTGAGTTTTTCTCGGGAAAGGGGTTCGTGGGGGTGCGTGACCAGGGCCCGCAGGAGAGAAAATTCACTGCTGGAGAGGGCAACCAGTTCTCCATTTTTGTGCAGGGTGCGTTGCAGCAGATGAAAACTGAACTCCCCAAAGGTCACCAGATCCTGGGCATGGTGGTCTGCGGGCAGGGGTGTATCCCAGGACTGGCGCCGCAGGACGGCCTGAATCCGAGCCAGCAACTCCTTGGGGTTGAAGGGCTTGGAGAGGTAGTCATCGGCACCTGTGTTGAGTCCCAGAATCCGGTCCGAGTCATTGCCCTTGGCGGTGAGCATGATAATGGGAATGGGGTTGTTTTGGGCGCGCAGCCGACGGCACAGCGCCAAACCATCCTCGCCGGGGAGCATCAGGTCCAATACCAGCAAATCCTGGGGGGTTTTCGCCAAGGCCTGGTCGAGCGCGAGGGCATCGGGGACGGCCGTCACACTGAAGCCTTGTTGAGAAAGATAACGCTGCAGTAGTTCGCGTAATCGAAGATCGTCATCCAGGACGATGATGCGGGGGCGTGGAGTATTCATGTGCGCATGATAGTGTAACCGGAAAAAAAATTGTATCGATTTGTAATCATTCCGGTGTCGTTTGGGGATGGGATCCGGATTGGGCAGGTTCCGTGAGCAGACGGCGCGCACCACAGAGGTCTGCCCAGGTCCCCGCTTTTTCTGCCGGGGTACGCAGAAGGTAGGCGGGATGCCAGGTAACGACGGTGGGGATGCCTTCGAAGAGATGGGTCGTGGAACGCAGTTGGGCCATGGACAGAGGGGTATCCAGCAAGGTGCGGGCGGCAACCTTGCCCAGCAGGACCAGAATGCGCGGTTGGACCTGTGCGATTTGCTGACGCAGGAAGGGCAGGCAGGTCGCACATTCAGGGTCACTGGGGGTGCGATTATGGGGCGGACGGCATTTCACCACATTGGCAATGGAGACCTGGGGACCCCGTTCCAGCCCCAGGGCGGTGAGCATGGCATCCAGCAGACGTCCCGCAGGTCCGACGAAGGGCAATCCGCGCGCATCTTCTTCTGCGCCGGGTCCTTCCCCGATGAACATCCAGGGGCTGCCGGGGTGAATCAGGCCAAAAACCGCTTGTTTGCGTTGTTCGTGAAGTGCACAACGGGTGCAGGAAGCCACCTGCTGGCGCAGATCCCCCGTTACCGGCAAGTCGGGGAGCACCGGCGGAAGGGTGGGAATGCCCCGGCTTTCCCCCTCTTTTCTGGCGGGGGAGAGAGTTTCGGGGAGGGCAGGCAGCGGGTTTGCTCGGGGAATCCAGAGGGGCCACAGTCCCAACTCTCTCCAGCAGGCTTCCTGTGTGTGCATATCGACGCTCTCCGGCTCAGGGGGTCAGGGAGCGGCGCAGCACGAGGGCGTCCTCACGAGTTCCCGTGGGGGCCGCATAATAACCCCGGCGGGTTCCAATGGGCTGGAAATGGGCCGAGCGGTATAAACCCAGGGCGGCTTCATTAGAGATGCGTACTTCGAGCAGCAGGCATTCCGCGCCCTGCGCGCTGGCCTGGGTGATGACCTCGTGGAGCAGGATGCGCCCATAACCCTGGCGTTGCCAAGGCTGGTCAATGACCAGGTTGAGCAGTTGGGCTTCTTGAAAAACGAGCAAGAAAAAAGCATAACCGAACAGCGTTCCCGAGGGGGTCACCATTCCCAATCCCTGATGCTGGGACAAGGATTCCTGCAGTTGACGCCCGCTCCAGGGCGCAGAAAAATTGCGCTTTTCGATGGCGCGAAGCGCATCCACGTCCTGGAGGGTGAGCAGACGCAGGGAACAGGTATTCACAGACCACGTTCTGCGCGGGTCAGGGCAACCCGCTGGCGCAGATAGATGGGTTGGGCGGTGGCGGGACTGACCCCGGCCGTGCGCTTCCTGGCCTGTCCTGCCAGGGCGGCGATGTGCGTGGCGTGGGGAAACAGTCCCGGGACCGTGCCCTGCCACTGGGAGCCCCAGCGCGCGTCGAGCAGGGTATTCCAGGCGACGGCTCCGGAACCGACGCCCCACCAGTCTCCGGCGGGCAGGTCGGGCAAGTCCGTGGGATGACACAGTTGAGGCGGCAAACGTTCCTGCCATTCTTCACCCTGACGCTCATAGGCGGCGAGATAGACCTGGTTCATGCGCGCATCCAGCGCCACGACGACGCGGGGATGGGGGGCGACCTCCGTGAGGCATTCGAGGGTGGAAATGGGGAAAAGGGGGATCCCCAGACCCAATCCCAGGCCTTGCGCGATGCCACAGGCCAGCCGGACCCCGGTGAAGCCGCCGGGGCCTGCTCCATAGGCAATTCCTCCCAGGTCCTCCCAGGTTCGTTGGGCCTTGGCCAGAACCGAGTCCAGCAAGGACCAGATGCGCTCGGAAGGCGCGGCCCCTTCATCCTGGTGCGTGGCCAGAATCTGTCCCTCCTGCCACAGGGCGACGGAGGCACGCTCAGTGGAAAATTCCAGGGCGAGGAGAAGGTCGGGGTTCAATCCACATACTCCACGTGACGATAACGGCGATAGAGCCAGAACATCAAACTACTGATGAACAGGGCCAGCAGCAGGACGCTGGTGTAAAAAGCCGCTTCCGTCGGCCTCAGGGCGTGCCCGCGCAGGGTTTCGATGCCCAGGTCCTGAAAGAGGTGGCGCAGGGGCACGTCGGCCCGAATGACTCCGGCATAAATTCCAAGCAGAGCAAGAATGCTGATGTTTTCATTGAAGTTTTGAACTGCGATGCTATGACCTGCCCCCATGATTTGATGGCCGCGATGTTGCAGGAGGGCATTCATTGGCACCACAAAAAATCCGGCCATGGCACCGGCCGCCACCAGCAGGACCACGGCCACGGCCCAGTCCCGCACCACCAGCATGCCCAGAATGGCGAACCCCATGGCCACGCCCACCGGCAGCACCTTGATGGCACTTTCCAGACGTACCCATTTGGCGGCCGCAATGGAACCCAGAGCGATTCCCACAGCGGAAACTGCCGTGAGTTGGGTGGCCTGCTCCAGGTTGAAATGCAGTTGGAGGGTTGCCCAAACCAGCACGATCAGACGGAGAGAAGAACCAACGCCCCAGAAAATGGTGGTCACTGCCAGAGAAACCTGCCCCAGCGGGTCACGCCACAGTTGGAGAAATGAGCGCCAGAAATCCTGCACCAGAAACCAGGGGTTCCTGCGCGGGGGGACATGGTCGGGCAAGACGCGGGGAATATACAGGTTTACCACGGCGGCTCCAACATAGAGCAGCAGGATGATGAGAATGGAAAAGCGCGGGGCATTCAGGGTGTGGCCGATCAAAGGGGTGCTGAAGGCGACAAAAAGTTGGTAGAGGGGCAGGCCGGGTTTGAGTATCCAGCCTCCCAATACAGCACCGAAAATAATGGCAATGACGGTCAAGGCCTCCATCCAGCTGTTGGCAACCACCAATTTTCCGGGGGGGAGACACTCCGTTAAAATACCGTATTTGGCGGGCGAATAGGCCGCCGCCCCCAAACCCACCAAGCCGTAGGCAAAGAGCGGGTTGATCCCCGCCAGCATGGCCAGACAGCCCAGCAATTTAATGATATTGCTGAGGAACATCACGCGCCCCTTGGGCAGGGCATCAGAAAAAGCGCCCACGAAGGGGGCCAGAAAAATGTAGGAGAGTACAAAAAATTGTTGCAGGAAAGGGACATACTCAGGGGGGGCCGAGATCGTTTTGAGCAGGGCAATGGCCGCAAACAACAAGGCGTTGTCAGCCAGCGCAGAAAGAAATTGCGCCAGCAGTATGATATAGAACCCTAACTCCATGAAAGGCCTGGAGTTACAGCACTTCGGCTGCGTAGTCGGCGAGACGGGAGCGCTCTCCCCGTTGTAAAGTGACGTGTCCGCTGTGTACCCAACCCTTGAAACGGTCCACCACATAGGTGAGTCCGGAACTGCCCTCCGTGAGGTAGGGGGTGTCGATCTGGGCGATATTCCCCAGGCAGATCACCTTGGTTCCCGGACCGGCACGCGTGATCAGGGTTTTCATCTGTTTGGGCGTCAGGTTCTGGGCTTCATCGATGATCAGATATTTGTTGAGAAAAGTTCGTCCACGCATGAAATTCAGGGACTTGATCTTGATGCGCGAACGAATCAGATCGCGCGTGGCTGCCCGTCCCCAGTCTCCGGCTTCTTCGTCCCCCTTGTTGAGAACATCCAGATTGTCTTCCAGCGCGCCCATCCAGGGCGTCATTTTCTCTTCTTCCGTCCCGGGCAAGAAACCGATATCTTCCCCCACCGGCACTGTGACCCGGGTCATGATGATCTCGGAATACAGTTTGTGTTCAATGGTTTGCATCAGTCCTGCGGCCAGAGTCAGTAGGGTTTTTCCCGTTCCTGCCTGACCGAGCAAGGTGATGAAATCGAGATCAGGATTCATGAGCAGGTTCAGGGCAAAATTCTGTTCCCGGTTGGCCGCCACGATTCCCCAGGTGTTATTGCGCTGGGACGTATAGTCGCGCAGTATTTCGAGGACGGCAGAGGACCCGATCCGTTCCTTGACGCGGGCATAGAAGGGTTTTTCCCCTTGTTCCTGATAGACGAATTCGTTCAGGAAGAAGCCGGGAACCAAAGGACCTTCCACCTTGTACAGGGTACGTCCCTGTTCCTGCCAGGATTGCATGCCCTTGCCGTGGGTTTCCCAGAAATCCTCCGGTAATTCACGAACGCCGGTGTACAGCAGATCGGTATCTTCCAGGACCTTGTCGTTGAAATAATCCTCAGCATCGACGCCCAACGCGCGGGCCTTGATGCGCATGTTGATGTCTTTGCTGACCAGGATGACGGGGCGCTGGGGTTGGCTGCGCTGGAGTTCGAGGGCAACGGCCAGGATCTGGTTGTCGGGTTTTTCCTCAGCCAGCAGGGCGGTAGGCGGGGTTTTCTTCAAGGTCTGCAAAAACAGGGTACCTGAAGGGCCGGGATTCTGTGCGCGTGCGAGGGAAATTCCCAGGCTGATATCGGTTTTGCCCGCACGGGTGATGATTTCATCGAGAAAACGACTGACCTGCCGGGCATTCCGCGCCACTTCGGTCATCCCCTTCTTGTTGTGATCCAATTCCTCGATGGTCATCATGGGCAGAAACACATCGTGTTCCTGAAATTGGAAGAGGCTGGTGGGATCGTGCAGCAACACGTTGGTATCGAGGACGAACAACTTGGGGATTGAGTGGTCAACCATGGGCGGTGGGCTCCGGGAGAAAGTGGTCAGGGCAGTGTGCGGAGGGTTTCCAGAACGTGTTGCGCGTGACCGGGGACTTTGACCCCGCGCCAGATTTCGGCCAAACGGCCTTCAGAATCGATCAGGAAGGTGCTGCGTTCAATGCCGCGAACCTGCTTGCCGTACATGTTCTTCATTTTCATGACGCCGAACAGGGTGCAGGCCAGTTCATCGGGATCGCTCAGGAGGTGAAAAGGGAAGCTCATCTTGGCCCGGAACTTTTCGTGGCTGGACAGGCTGTCGCGCGAGATGCCCCAGATCGGACAACGCAGAGCCTCAAACTCGGAAAACAACTGGGTGAACTGAAGTCCTTCGTCGGTACATCCCGGGGTATCGTCCCTGGGGTAGAAATACAGAATCAGAGGCGCTCCCCGTTGGTCATTCAACTGAAAGTGCGGTCCGGCAGTGGACGCCAACCGGAAGTCCGGTACCAACTCCATTTTCTCCATGGTTTCTCCAAAACAGGTCCGTGATGGTGCAAGTATAGCCTATGGTTCAGCGCGCTGTACCTTGCAGGGCCAAGGTGCCTGAGCGACCGGGGAGGGAGCCCTGGATCATGGGGCACGAGGGCAAGGGGTGGAATTCCATGGTCGAAGCCATTTGGGCCAGGGAAACCAACTGGTAGCCCTGGGTTTTCCAGCCCCGCAGTAATTCCTGGAATACCGGGCGCAAACGCTGACCTTCCAGTTCGGCATGCAGGGTGAAGACATGGCCCAGGGGCGGGTCCTCTTGGGTGAGGGCCAGTAATTTCGAAGCGACTGTAGAGACATCCACTCCCTCCAGGCCAATCAGTTCGTCCAGGGTGGGGAGGGTGGTGGGCAACTGCAGGCAGCGTGCAGGGTGATCGCCCAGCAGAGGGCGAAAGGGGCCCTGTCCGCGCCCATCCGATGCCCATTTGAAATGCTGTTCATCGAGCCAGCACAGGGCGTCCTCGGTCATCTGCCAACCGGCGGCGCCGTGGACGTGGGGGGCTTCCCCGAAGATTTTCTTGAAACGGGCGCAGGCCAGGCCAAGCTGGGCGCGTCCCCAGGCGGGCGGGCGCTGGTGCAGGTTGTCCTGCCAGGCGGTATGGTCCCAGGTATGAATCCCCACTTCAAAGCCTGCAGCAGCCACGGCGCGCAGTATGGGGGCGGTTTTGAGGCCGATGTCGGGTCCGGGAAGCAGGGTGCCATAGAGCAGGGTGCGCAGACCGTAATGTTCCAGCACGGAGGTGCGTTTGACCTTGCCCAGAAAACCGGGTCGAAAGACGCGCTTGAGGGCACGTCCCGTATGATCGGGCCCCAGGCTGAACAGGAAGGTGGCCTGGGCCTGTTCGGCACGTAGTAATTCCACCAGCGCGGGAACCCCTGTGCGGGTTCCGCGCAGGGTGTCTACATCCACTTTCAGGGCCAAGAGTCGCATGGGCGAGACTATGGACACTTTTTCACCACTCGGCAAGCCCCCCTTGCTGGTAGAATAGTGGTCTTTCTAAATTATTGGTTGAATTTTCATGGCTCGTCATTTACGCAACATCGCCATCATCGCGCATGTGGACCACGGCAAGACCACGCTGGTGGATAAATTGCTCCAGCAGTCCGGGACCTTCGCGGCTCATCAGCACATGACGGAACGGGTCATGGACAGCAACGATCTGGAAAAGGAACGGGGCATCACCATTCTGGCCAAGAATTGTGCCGTGGATTATGAAGGGGTCCACATCAATATCGTGGATACCCCCGGACACGCCGATTTTGGCGGCGAAGTGGAGCGCGTGCTGTCCATGGTGGATGGTGTGCTGTTGCTGGTGGATGCCGTGGAAGGGCCCATGCCCCAGACCCGCTTCGTCACCCGCAAAGCCTTGGCCCAGGGACTCAAGCCGGTGGTGGTGGTGAACAAGATCGATCGTCCGGGGGCCCGTCCGGACTGGGTGGTCAATCAGACCTTCGATCTTTTCGACAAGTTGGGTGCCACGGAAGAACAACTGGATTTTCCGGTGGTGTACGCTTCGGCCTTGCAGGGGTATGCCACCCTCGACCCCCAGCATCCGGGTACGGATCTGCGTCCCCTGTTTGACGCAGTTCTGAAGTATGTTCCGGAGCGGAAGGGGGATGCGGAAGGTCCGCTGCAATTGCAGATCGTGTCTCTGGATTATTCCAGTTTCGTGGGGCGGATCGGGATTGGCCGGGTCCACCGCGGACGTATCCGGACGGGTCAGGAAGTGGCTATCTTGCGGGGTCCGGACTCGCCTTTGAAGCGCGGACGCGTCAATCAGATCCTGGGGTTCAAGGGGTTGGAACGGGTTCCTTTTGAAACTGCGGAAGCCGGAGATATCGTTCTGATCACGGGCATCGAAGAGTTGGGCATCGGGGTGACCCTGACCGAGGTGGATAAACCCGAAGCGCTTCCTATGCTGGACGTGGATGAGCCGACCCTGACCATGAATTTCCAGGTGAATACCTCGCCCTTTGCCGGGCAGGAAGGCAAGTTCGTCACCAGTCGTCAGATCCGCGAACGGCTGGAGCGTGAATTGCTCAGCAATGTGGCCCTGCGCGTCCAGGAAACCGACGATATGGACATTTTTCTGGTGTCCGGACGAGGCGAATTGCATTTGACCATCCTGCTCGAGAACATGCGTCGGGAAGGCTACGAATTGGCGGTGTCCCGTCCCCGTGTCCTGTTGAAAGAGATCGATGGAGTGCGCTGTGAGCCCTTTGAAGCGCTCACGCTGGATGTGGAAGATGCCCATCAGGGCGCGGTCATGCAGGCGCTGGGCGAACGACGGGGTGATTTGCAGGACATGCAATCCGACAGTCAGGGACGGGTACGCCTCGATTACCACATTCCGGCGCGCGGTCTGATCGGGTTTCAATCCGAATTTTTGACCATGACCCGAGGAACCGGGTTGATGAGTCATGTCTTCGATGATTATGGCCCCATGAAACCGGAAATTGCGGCGCGTCGCAATGGAGTCCTGGTTTCTGCCGAACAGGGCGAAGCCGTGGCCTATGCCCTGTGGAAATTGCAGGAACGGGGTCGTATGTTCGTGATTCCTGGGGATCGTGTCTACGAAGGTATGGTGATCGGGATTCACAGTCGGGACAATGATCTGGTGGTCAACCCGGTGAAAACCAAACAATTAACCAATATTCGTGCGGCGGGCAAGGACGAAGCGGTGGTTTTGATGTCTCCGGTGACGTTGACCCTGGAATCTGCCATCGAATTCATTGCCGATGACGAATTGGTGGAGATCACGCCTCAAACACTGCGCGTTCGTAAGCGCTACCTGCTGGAAAATGATCGCAAGCGGGCCTCCCGCAGTTAGGCGGAAAGGTTTGCGTTGGATGATACGGGTGCGTACAATAAGGTCGTTTTAGAATTGGAGTAAATCCAGTGTCGGGTGTCGGTCGTTCCAGCCAAAACAGAAGTGACCGTTCCGGCCTCCCGTTTTTCTGTGGCTTGCGCAGGTCGGGAGCACGAATCCTGGGTCGTGGCATGATTCTGGCGCTGGTGACCGGATGTACCACGGTGGGCCCGGATTTCAAGTCCCCCACCTTGGCCAAGGGCGTGTCTGTGTTGCCGGCTTCTTCTCCTCAGGTAGGGGGAGCCGAGGGGGACGCCCAACACTTTGTGGCGGGCCAAACCGGAAGTCAGGATTGGTGGAAATCCTATGGATGTCCGGATCTCGATGGGTTGGTACAGATTGCCCTGGATCAAAATCCTACAGTGGAAGCCGCCCGTGCCACCCTGATACAAGCGGGAGAAAACGCCACCGCAATTCAGGATAATCTGACCCTGCCCACCGTCGATGCCCAATTTGCGCAAACCCGCCAGCGCTTTTCCACGGCGGCCTTTGGCATGCCGGGAGGACAGATTTATCAGTTCAATCTTAGCAATGCTTCGGTCAACGTGTCCTATCCTTTGGATGTGTTTGGGGGCAACCGCCGTCAGGTCGAGGCCCTGCAAGCCCAACATGAAATGCAGGCCCACCTGTGGCAGGCTGCACGGGAAACCCTGATTGCCAATGTGGTGACCACCGTGGTGCGGGAGGCCAGTCTGCGCGCCCAACTCGATGCAACGAACGCGCTGCTCCAGGCGCAAGGTGAATTGCTGGACCTGACGCGCCAACGGCAGGGGATGGGCGCCCTGTCCCTCAACGAAGTGGCAGAGCCCCAGGCCGAACTGGCCCAGAGCCGTGCCAATCGCGAGGTCCTCGCTTTACAGTTGGAGCAGATCCGCCATCAACTGGCGGCATATCTGGGGCAATATCCTGCGCAAAACTCCTTGCCCGAATTCCATCTGGCGGATCTGCATCTGCCTCAATTTCTTCCTCAGGCCGTTCCTTCGGCGTTGTTGCGTCAGCGTCCGGATATCCGGGCCAGTGAAGCGCAATGGCATCAAGCCACCGCCAATCTGGGGGTGACCATTGCCGGGGCTTATCCCAATCTGACCCTCACGGGAGATATGGGGGCGATGGCCTTGACCCCGGGGGCTCTGTTCAGTCCTGCTTCATCGGTTTGGTCGTTGGGTGCCGGGGTGGTTCAGCCGATTTTTCATGGGGGGGCCTTGAGCGCGGCCAAACGGGGTGCGGAAGCGGCGGTCCAGAGCGCGGCGGCGCAGTATCGCAACACCGTGGTCCAGGCCTTTCGTACCGTGGCCGATGTCTTGCGCGCCTTGACCCATGATGCGGCCACGCTGGAGGCTGAACGATCGATCATGGAAATACGGCAGCAAAGTTTGGATCTGGCGGATCAACAGTATCGGTTGGGCGGCATCAGTTATCCGGCACTTCTCGCCGCACGGGTTCAGGATGCCCAGGCCCATATGGGGGTCGCCCAGGCCCAGGGAGTCCGTTTGGCCGATACGGCCGCCTTTTATTTGGCCCTGGGGGGAGAAGTAGACCCCGCGGCCGTGGCGCAGGCCACTCCGGTTTCCCCTTCTTCTTCGGCACAATCTGCCCTTCCAGATGCACGGTGATTTTATGACAGTTCAATCTGCCCCTTCCCTGAAAAAACGCCTGATCCTCATGGGTGCGCTGATGACTCTGCTGGTGGTGGGGTTGGTGGGATTCACTCTGTTCAAACGGGCCATGATGCAAAAATACCTGACGGGCGGTGCGGCTCACCCCCCTCAGGTGGTGACAGCCCAGGTTATTCAATGGACGAACTGGCAACCCTCCTTCGACACCATCGGTTCCCTGCGGGCAGCCCGTGGCGTGCAGATCAGCGTGGAAGTTGCGGGTATGGTGCGCCGGGTCGCTTTCAAGGCCGGGGATGAGGTTCAAGCCGGACAAACCTTGGTGGAAATGGTGGATGATGCGGAACGGGCGGCCCTCCAGGCGCAGATCGCAGGACTGGAACTGGCCCGCCTGACATTGAAACGGGATGAAGCCCAGTATGCGGTGCATGCCATCAGTCAGGCGCAACTGGAGGTGGACCGCGCGGATGTGGACAGTCGGACGGCGCAGCGAGATCAGGCACTGGCCCTGCTGGCCAAAAAAAAGGTCACGGCCCCTTTTGCGGGACAGATGGGGATCACCCTGGTCAATCCCGGACAGTACCTCAATCCCGGCGACAAAATTGCCACCTTGCAAACCGTGCACCAGTTGCTGGTGGATTTCAATCTGCCTCAGCAATTTTTGGGCCGTATCGCCGTGGGACAATGGGTTCATTTGTCTTTTGAAGCCTGGCCTGGTAAAACCTTTGCCGCCCGGGTGGTGGCGCGTAATCCCGAGGTGGATGCCAGTACCCGCAACGTGTCGGTGGAGGCCCGTCTCGAACCGGGCACTGCTTCCCTGTTGCCCGGTGCCTTTGCCCACGTGACCTGGGACTATGACCGAGCGGCCCCACGTTTGACTCTTCCCCAGTCGGCCATTGCTTTCAATCCCTATGGGGCCACCGTGTTTGTGATTCAGCGTGGTCCTGGGGGAACTCCTCCCAAAGCCCAACAGGTGTTCATCACCACGGGGGCAACCCGGGGCGATCAGATCGCGGTATTGAGCGGTCTTAAAGCGGGAGACGAAGTAGTGACCAGCGGGCAATTGAAACTCAAGTCAGGCATGTCCGTCGCGCTCAGTACGGCGGCTGCACCGCCCTTTGCGGCGGCGCCTAACCCGCAAGAACAGTAAGGGGATACCATGCGTTTTACGGATCTCTTCTTGCGCCGACCGGTGTTGGCCACGGTGGTCAACCTGATCATCCTGGTGCTGGGGTTGCGGGCGTTGTTCGGGTTGCCGGTGAGCCAATATCCGCAGACCCAGAATGCGGTGGTCACTATTGCCACCAGTTACTATGGTGCCGATGCCCAGACCGTTGCGGGATTCATTACCCAGCCCCTGGAAGCTGCTATTGCCCAGGCGCAGGGCATCGATTACCTTTCTTCCAACAGCTTGATGGGAGCATCCGTCATCACCGCTACCTTGCGTCTGAATTATGACGCCAGTCGCGCCCTGACGGAAATCAACACCCAGGTCAATTCGGTACGCAACCAACTGCCCCCCCAAGCCCAGCAACCCGTCTTGTCCGTTCAGATGGGGCAGACGGTGGATGCCATGTACATGGGGTTTTACAGCGAAACCTTGCCCACCAGCAATGTAACCGACTTTTTGTTGCGTGAAATCAAACCCACCCTGGATTCCGTGGAGGGGGTGCAAACCGCCGAATTGCTGGGCGCGCGCAATTTTGCCTTGCGGGCCTGGCTGGATCAGAACCGTATGGCCGCCAACGGGGTGACGGCCGCCGATGTAAGCGCGGCGCTGGCCGCCAACAATTATCTGACCTCGGCGGGGGCCACGAAAGGGCAGGCTGTCACCGTGGACTTGACGGCGGGCACGGATCTTCATTCGGTGGAGGAATTCAAGCGTCTGGTGGTCAAGCAAACGGGCCTCGGTCTCGTGCATCTCGAGGATGTGGCGGATGTGACGCTGGGTTCGGACAATTATGATTTCAATGTGGCCTTTGATGGGCAGAAGTCCGTCTTCATCGGGATCAAGGTGGCCCCCAATGCCAATGTTCTGGAGGTGGCCGAACGGGTACGCAAAGCCTTCCCTGCCCTGCAGGCCAAATTACCCGCGGGACTGACGGGCAAGATCGTTTATGACTCCACCGAGTATATTACTTCGGCCATTCACGAAGTGGCCAAGACCCTGCTGGAGGCGCTGGTCATTGTCACGGCGGTGATTTTTCTGTTCCTTGGGCGCGCCCGTGCCGTGATCATTCCCCTGGTGACTTTGCCCCTGTCCCTGGTGGGCACGTTTTTGGTCATGCTCATGCTGGGGTATTCCATCAACTTGCTGACCCTTCTGGCCTTGGTGCTGGCCATCGGGTTGGTGGTGGATGATGCCATCATCGTGGTGGAGAATGTGGAACGTCATCAGCGCCTGGGCAAGAGCGCCCGGGAAGCGGCATTTCTGGCGGCTCGGGAACTGGCCGGGCCGATCCTGGCCATGACCGTGGTGCTGGTGGCGGTCTATATTCCCATCGGTTTCCAGGGGGGACTGACGGGTGCCCTGTTTACGGAGTTCGCTTTCACTCTGGCCGGTGCGGTGACCCTCTCCGGGATCGTGGCTTTGACCTTGTCTCCCGTGATGTGTGCCCACTTTCTCAAGCAGGAACATGCCTCTGCGGGGTTTATGGCCCGTCTGGAACGGGGCCTGGAACGATTGCACGACCGGTACCGCAGAACTCTTTCCAGTGCCCTGGAAACCCATGGGGTCATGATCGTGATGGGTTTTCTGTTTCTGGGCGTGACGGTATTTTTATTCATGACCTCGATGCGCGAATTGGCGCCACAGGAAGATCAGGGGATCGTGCTTTACTCCATGATTGGCCCGGCCAATGTGACAGCGGATGAAATGCAGCGAAATGCCCAGGCTCTTCAGAAAATCGCCAGGACCGAGCCCGAATATTCCCAGATGTTTCAGATCACGGGCGCGCCAGTGCTCAATCAGGGGCTCGGCGGGGTGGTGTTCAAACCCTGGGAAGAACGCAAACGCAGCGCGGAACAGTTGCAGAAAGAATTACAGATGCGTTGGGCCCAGGTGCCTGGCGTCCGGGTGGCTGCCTTCCAGTTTCCTCCTTTGCCGGGAACCCAGGGACTGCCTGTACAGTTCGTGATCACCACCACCGAATCCTTTGAACAACTGGATGAAGTGGCGCAAAAGATCGTGGATCGGGCGCGTCAGAGCGGGATGTTCTTCTTCGTGGATGCGGATCTCAAACTGGATAAACCCCAATCCCGGTTTGTCGTGGATCGTGACCTGACCGCCGCGCTGGGTCTCACCCAACAGGATGTGGGCGACGGTCTCAGTGGGGCATTGTCGGGGAATTACATCAATTATTTTTCCATGGATGGGCGTTCTTACCGGGTCATTCCACAGGTTCGACAAACAGATCGCCTCAATCCTTCCCAGGTTCCTGCCTACTATTTTCGTACTCCGGACGGGCGATTATTTTCGGCGGCGACCCTGGGACATTTGCGTCAACTCGTGGTGCCGGAAACGGTGAGCCACTTTCAGCAACTCAATGCAACGACCATTGGCGGGGTGACGACGCCGCTGGTGTCGCAGGGTGAAGTTCTGGCCTTTCTGAATAAAACGCTTCAGGAGGTGGCGCCCAGCGGTTTCAACGTGGATTATTCCGGGGCTTCCCGGCAGTTCATGAGCGAATCGGGGAGTTTTGCCGTGACCTTGCTGTTTGCCGTACTCATGGTCTTTCTGGTGCTGGCCGCCTTGTTTGAAAGTTTCCGTGATCCGCTCATCATTTTGATTTCCATTCCCATGGCCCTGTTTGGTGCCTTGCTCCTGATCAACCTCGGGGGGGCCAGCCTCAACATTTATACCCAGGTCGGTTTGGTGACTCTGATGGGGTTGATCAGCAAACACGGAATCCTGATTGTCCAGTTTGCCAATGAGTTGCAGCGGGCAGGGCGCACCAAACGGGAGGCGATCGTGGAAGCCGCCAGCATTCGGATGCGTCCCATCCTGATGACCACGACTGCCATGGTATTGGGCGTGCTGCCCCTGGTGCTGGCCGGGGGGGCAGGCGCCGCAGGGCGCCGTGCCATGGGGTTGGTGATTTTTTCCGGGCTGTCCATCGGTACCCTGTTCACCTTGTTCGTGGTTCCTGCCATGTATCTATGGCTGGCGCGGGTCCGTCAGGAAGAAGAAAAAGCCCCGGCTTAACGTTCCACGAAGGCCCGTTCGATGACGAAGTCACCGGGTTCGCCCACGCCTCCGGAGATTTTCAGTCCCCGTTCGGTGAGTAACGCTGAAATGTCCTTCAGCATCCCTGGACTGCCGCAGATCATGGCCCGGTCTACAGCGGGATCAAGAGGGGGCAAGCCCACATCGGAAAACAGTTTTCCGTTTTCGATGAGGGTCGTGATGCGTCCCGTCGTCTCGAATTCCTCACGGGTGACAGTGGGGTAATAGATCAGTTTCCGGCGTACCTCTTCGCCAAAGAATTCATTGGCAGGCAGTTCGTGGGTGATGAAATCGCGGTAGGCCAATTCGGAAACCTGGCGCACGCCATGTACCAGAATGATCTTGTCGAAACGTTCGTAGGTTTCGGGATCCTTGATGATGCTCATGAAGGGGGCCAAGCCGGTGCCCGTGGAAAACAGGTAGGCATGTTTGCCGGGGAGCAGGTCATGAATCACCAGGGTGCCCACGGGTTTTTTGCTGACCAGCAGGGAATCCCCCACCTGGATGTGTTGCAGACGCGAGGTCAGGGGACCGTTGGGAACCTTGATGCTGAGAAATTCCAGATGTTCGTCATAATTGGCGCTGGCAATGCTGTAGGCACGGGTCAGGGGTTTTCCGTCCACCTCCAGACCGATCATGACAAAATGACCGTTTTCAAAGCGTAACCCGGCATCCCGGGTGGTCGTAAAACTGAACAGGGTGTCGTTCCAATGATGGACAGAGAGAATTTTTTCGGTACTATACGCGGCCATGATGACGAAAAATCCAAGGAAAACCACGATTATAATCTGTCTCGACGGGATTCCAAAGTCTGCACGGTTATAATCTTATATGCCAAACCGGAACGATGGATATACTGAACATTTTGGACTTAATCAGAGTGGATCGGCGAACAAACTTGCGTCAGAATAGTAGGAATGCTAGGATGAATTCCTACTTTCCAACCAGCACTGGAGCCGGCCATGTCACAAGTGCGAGTAAGACTCAAACACCAGATTACAATCCCCACCCGCATTGCTGAAGCAGCGCACATCAAACCCAACGACATGCTTGAAGTGGCTTTTGCAAACGGCGTTGTTACCTTGGTGCCCGTAAACCGCAAGGCGCGCAAAGAGTCGGCAATGGCCTACGCAGGTATCGCACGTGGCCTTTGGGGGCAAACAACCGCAGAAATTGAAGCCGACCTGAATGGTGGTCGTGACACATGGGAAAGATAGAGGATGCTATCGCCCGCATGGTCGGACACCGCGTCTACCTGGACACTAATGTTTTTGTGTACTTCCTGGACCGCAACCCAGACTATTTCTCGGTGGTCGCACCCATCATTGAAGCCATTGATTCTGGGTTAATCATCGGCTATACCGGGGATGCCGCGGTTGCCGAGACATTAGTGAAGCCCTATCAAATCGGTAATCCGGCACTGGTTGAGAGTGTTAAGACATTTTTTGGCATGGAAGATTTTTTGTCTATCCAACCGCATGATGCTGAAACCTTTGACTTGGCTGCACAGTTGAGGGCCGAGCGTGGCTTGAAATTTATCGATGCGCTGCATTACGCTACGGCGATTCAAGCGGGCTGTAAATTCTTCTTGACCAACGATGGTGGAATTCAATCAAGTGACGTTCTTGAAGTTGTGCCTGTGAAAACATTGGCTGAATAAGGTACGCACCGACTAGCCAGAGAACCTATGATGAACGTCTACGCCTCACGTCTTCAGGATTGGCAACGCCAGGGGTTGGAACGACCGCACCATCCGGTGCAGGGTCCCCAGGGACCCTATCTGAGCGTGGACAACCGGACATTTCTGGCCTTCTGCTCCAATGATTATCTGGGGCTGGCCAACGATCCCCGAGTCTGCGCCGCAGCTCAAAGGGGGCTCGAGCAGTATGGGATCGGTGCCGGTGCCTCGGCTCTGGTATGCGGCTATAGCGCCGCCCAGGCCGAACTGGAGGCGTGGATCGCGCATTGGCTGGGTCTGGAACGGGTGCTGGTGTTTTCCTCGGGCTATCTCACGCATTTGGGGGTGATTCCCGTGCTGGTGGATGGGGCAACCGCCGTGTTTTCCGATGCGCTCAACCATGCCAGTTTGATCGACGGGGTGCGGCTGGCCCGGCCTGCCCAACTGACCATTTACCCCCACGGGGATTGGGAATTTTTGGAACGGTCCTTGCGCACTTGCGCGTTCGGACAACGCTGGATACTTACGGATGGAGTCTTCAGCATGGATGGGGATGTCGCCCCCTTGCGGGAATTGGTGCGCCTGGCAGAACAGTACGAAGCCTGGGTTCTGGTGGATGATGCCCATGGGCTGGGTGTCCTGGGTCCGGAGGGGAAGGGCAGTCTGGCAGCCCTTGGGGTGAGTTCCGCACGGGTCTTGCACATGGCGACCTTTGGCAAGGCGGTAGGTACTGCAGGTGCTTTTGTGGGGGGCACCGCCACCTTGATGGACTGGTTGGCACAACGGGCCCGTACCCATATGTTTTCCACGGCCCTGCCGCCCCTGGTGCAGGCGGCTACCCAGGTTGCTTTGGAATGTGTGGCCAGTGAGGAATTCCGGCGTACCCATCTGGCCCAGTTGGGGGAAAGACTCCAGAGGGGATTGCAGGCTCTGGGTCTGGGGGGGGTGCCTTCCTGCACCGCCATTCATCCCCTGATTCTGGGGGAGAACCCGCGGGTGATGGCGGTGTCTCATCGGTTGCGTGAAGAGGGGCTGTGGGTAGCGGCCATTCGCCCGCCCAGCGTTCCGGAAGGAACGGCCCGTCTGAGAATTTCGTTGAGTGCAGCCCATTCGGTGGCGCACATCGATCGGTTATTGGAAGGTCTTGAAAAAGCGATAGGGGTCGAAGCATGAATCAAGCCGCGAGTTGGGCCAAACGGAGTGCGGCAGCAGTCTGGCACCCCTGTACCCAGATGCAATGGCTGGAAGAATATCCGGTCCATCTGATCCAGTCGGCACAGGGGGCCTGGCTGGTGGAGGAGCAGGGGCGACGCGTCCTGGATGCCATCAGTTCCTGGTGGGTCAACCTGTGGGGGCATGGCCATCCCGCCATTGTGGCGGCGCTCAAGGACCAACTGGACCGACTGGATCATGTGATGCTGGCGGGGCTGACCCATCAGTCCGTGGTGGAATTGTCCGAACGCCTGAGCGCTCGTACGGGCGGAACCCTGGGTCACTGTTTTTATGGGTCCGATGGTGCTTCGGCCACGGAAATGGCCCTCAAGATGAGTGTCCATTACTGGCGCCATCAGGGGCAGCCAAATAAAAATTCCTTCATCGCGCTGGCCCATGGGTACCATGGGGAAACCCTGGGGGCGCTTGGGGTGACGGATATTCCGCTATTCCGTACGGCCTATGCCGCATTGATTCGGGGAGCGCACACCATTCCCGCTCCGGACAGTCGGATTCCGGGCAGCGAGGCCCGTTCCCTGGAAGCGCTGGCAACTTATCTGGCTGCTCATCAGGGAGAAGTGGCAGCACTGATTCTGGAACCTCTGGTGCAAGCCGCAGCGGGCATGGTGTTCCATTCTCCGGAGTATGTGCGGGCGGTGCTGGCCTGTTGCCGGCACCATGACGTCCATGTCATTGCCGATGAAATTGCCGTGGGATTTGGCAGGACGGGTACCTTCTTTGCCTATGAGCAAAGCGGGATCACCCCGGATTTCCTGTGTTTGTCCAAGGGGATCACCGGTGGGTTTCTGCCTCTTTCCGTGGTCCTGACCCAGGACCCCCTCTATCAGGCTTTTTACGCGGAAGGGGTGGATCGGGCCTTTCTTCATTCCCATTCTTATACGGGCAATCCTCTGGCTTGTCGGGCTGCGCTGGCCGTACAACAGTTATTCGACGAAACCGGAATTTTGGCGCTCAATCAGGCCCGCCAAGCACAAATGGCACAACAGGTGGCGCCCCTGTTTGCCCATCCGCGCATCACTCAGGGACGACAGCGGGGCATGATCTGGGCCTGCGAGGTGATCGATCCCCCCGCGCACTTTGCCCGTCGTTTTCATGCCCGTGCCTGGGAAGCCGGCGTGTTGTTGCGCCCCATCGGGCATACCCTCTACTTTATGCCTCCCCTCAATCTGACGGGAGAGGAACTGGATTTTCTGGTGGGTCGGACCCTGGAAACCCTCGAGGAGGTGCTGGCATGAGGGGTTGGTTCGTGTTGGGCACCGATACGGGGGTGGGCAAGAGCCGGGTGGCTTGTGCCTTGCTGGAAGGCGTGCGCCGAGAAGGACTGCACGGGTTGGGCATGAAACCCGTGGCTACCGGGTTTTTCCGACAGGGCGACCGATGGGTCAACGAAGATGTGGAACTGTTGAAACATCATGGGGATTCCACGCTGAAACATTCCGGTGGACGAGTTCCAGAGGAATGGATCAATCCCTATGGTTTCGAACCGCCCATTGCGCCCCATCTGGCGGCGCATCGGCAAGGGGTCAACCTTTCCTTCGGGGTCATGCGCACTGCGTATCAACATTTGCAGAGCGAGACCGATTGTCTGGTGGTGGAAGGCGCAGGGGGGGTGTTGGTACCCCTGGGGGAGGAGGGCGATATGGTCGATCTGGCTCAAAGTTTCGCCCTGCCTGTAATTCTGGTGGTGGGGCTACGTCTGGGGTGTCTCAATCATGCCTTGCTGAGCGCCGAAGCCCTCCAACATCGTTCGCTGCCCTGGGCGGGATGGATCGCCAATTGCCTGAGTCCCGATCTGGAGGAAGAAGAGGGACAGATCCGGACGTTGCAGGCACGTTTGCCAGGACCTTTTCTGGGCCGGTATCCCTACGGGATGCCGCCTGAACTCGGGTACACTGCCCTCCACTGGGAAAGTTTGAGAAAATCGCCCCGCTCTGCGGTGTAAAGTTCACGGAGAGAGTTCTGTCATGTTGCTCTGGTTTGTCATCGGCTATTGGGCCGTTTCGGTAGCCATTGGCCTGATCGTGGCTTTGCGCGTGCGCAATACCGCAGATTATGCAGCTGCGGGGCATCGCATGCCTCTTTATGTGGTGACAGCCACTGTGTTTGCCACCTGGTTCGGCTCTGAAACGGTACTGGGGATTCCGGCCACTTTTCTCAAGGAAGGCTTGCGGGGCGTCGTGGCAGATCCCTTCGGTTCCTCTCTTTGTCTGGTGCTCGTCGGTTTGTTCTTTGCCCGCCCCCTCTACCGGCGCAAATTGCTGACCATCGGTGACTTCTATCGACGTCAATATGGGCGTACCGTGGAGGTACTGGTGACCCTGTGCATCGTGATCTCTTATCTGGGCTGGGTGGCGGCCCAGATCAAGGCCCTGGGACTGGTGTTCAACGTGGTTTCCGCCGGAGCGATGAGCAAAGCCACCGGCATGATCGTAGGCGCGACCACGGTCATGGTTTATACCCTGTTTGGCGGAATGCTGTCGGTGGCCATCACGGACTTCATCCAGATGATCATCATCATGCTGGGCATGGTGTACATCGGCTGGGATCTGGGGGGGCCGGCGGGGGGGGTGGGTGCCGTGGTCCATCAGGCGTCGGTGCAGGGCAAACTGGCCTTCTGGCCCGCCCCGCACTGGGGGGCTGTGATCGCTTTCTTCACGGCCTGGATCACCATGATGCTGGGGTCCATTCCGCAGCAGGATGTCTTTCAGCGGGTGACCTCCTCCGACACGGAAATCACTGCCCGCAATGCTTCGATTCTGGGTGGGGTGTTGTATTTTCTGTTTGCCTTCATTCCCATGTTTCTGGCTTATTCTGCGACACGTATCGACCCGGCACTGGTCAGTCGCTACCTGGATACGGATTCTCAACAGATTCTGCCCCAACTGATCCTGACTCATTCCCCTCTATTCGCCCAGATCATGTTCTTTGGGGCATTGCTGTCGGCCATCAAGAGTTGTGCCTCGGCCACCTTGCTGGCACCTTCCGTGACCTTTGCGGAAAATATCGTGCGCGGATTTACGCCGGGGATGACCGACCGGCAGTTGTTGACGGTGATGCGTTGGGTGGTGTTTTGTTTTACCTGTCTGGTAACGGTCATCGCCCTCAATTCCCAGGCGTCCATCTTCAGTATGGTGGAGGATGCCTATAAAGTGACCTTGGTTGCCGCTTTTGTGCCCCTGGCCTTTGGGGTGTACTGGAAGCGCGCCACTCCTTGGGGGGGGCTGGCTTCGGTGGTTTTGGGTCTTGCGGTATGGTTGTTGGGCGAAGGGTGGGCTCCAGAAGCGTTGATCCCTCCGCAGTTAGCCGGATTGGGTGCCAGTTTGGTGGGAATGGTGGCGGGATCCCTGCTGGAGGCCAGACAAAAAGGTAGCCAGAGTCTCCAGCCAGCCCCATAAAACCCCCGTATCACTGCCTGTTGCCCATTGACCGGGTATATCAATGGATTCGCCCTTAGAACCCCCTACCTTTAGGCATGGGGAGGTTTAGCGTCAGGTGAACGACCAGTTCAGAGTATTGGTTCAGCACCCCATCCGTGGTGAGCAAGTAAGCGGGCAAGGACTGCGCCTGCGCCACCAACAAACGGTCAAACGGATCACGGTGATGCCAAGGCAAACTCGCAATCGGATAACAATCCTCGCCCTTGACCATCAACTCGGCAAAGCCTGTATCCAGAGCAAGGCGATGGATGTCCTGTGGAGAAAAATCGAAATCCGCCCGCTGCAACGAACGTTTGATCGCCACCTCCCAAATACTGGCCGAACTGAAATAAACCGTATTGGACGAATCGGATATTCCGGCGACCACCTCCTTCGGCAGGCGCTCCGGGGCGAGCAGTGCCGCAAGCAACACATTGGTATCCAGCAGATAAACGTGCCCGGCCATCTACTTTCCCTGCTCGAACATGGCCGCAATTTCAGCGGCATTCAAACTGTCGAATTTCTCCGGGAAAGTGAAGGATTTTTTTCCTAAACCCAGTTTGCGCGGAGGTTTGGCGGGATCGGACAACGCCACTAAACGCGCCACTGGCTTACCCGCACGGGCAATCACAATCTCCTCACCGGCCTCTGCCTGATCGACAAAACGAGAGAACTGGGTCTTGGCTTCATGGATATTGACGGTTGTCATAGCGCACCTCGGCTTGATTGAGTGGACTAATGTTAGTCCGAAATAGCCTGTTTGACAAGGGGTATGTCTATTTTCGATCACGCGCAAGCCCTGCCACCGTAGCCAAGACGTAACCATATTGACTTCGGCTTGCGTGATAGAAAATGCGTTGCGTGAATCTCTGGTGAAGTGCAAGTGCAACTCCTCGGATGAATCATGGATTTGACAACTCGTGGTACACGCGGCACCCTAATGCTCCTGATTGTTCACCACCCTGAGGAGATCCCATGCCGACTTACCGTTCACGTACCACGACCCAAGGCCGCAACATGGCGGGAGCGCGCGCGCTGTGGCGCGCCACCGGCATGAAGGATGGCGATTTCGAAAAGCCGATCGTCGCCGTCGTCAATTCGTTCACGCAGTTTGTGCCGGGGCACGTGCACCTGAAGGATCTGGGCCAGTTGGTGGCGCGCGAGATCGAAGCGGCGGGCGGTGTTGCGAAGGAATTCAATACGATTGCCGTGGACGACGGCATCGCGATGGGGCATGGCGGCATGCTGTACTCGCTGCCGTCGCGCGATCTGATCGCCGACTCCGTCGAATACATGGTCAACGCGCACTGCGCCGATGCGATGGTGTGCATCTCGAACTGCGACAAGATCACGCCCGGAATGTTGATGGCTGCGATGCGCCTCAATATTCCGGTGGTGTTCGTGTCCGGCGGTCCCATGGAAGCGGGCAAGGTGGTCAAGGTCGTCAACAACGAGAAGAAGATCATCAAGCTCGACCTGATCGATGCGATGATCAAGGCGGGTGACTCCACGGTGTCCGATGCGGATGTGGCGGAAGTGGAGCGCTCTGCATGCCCCACCTGCGGTTCCTGCTCCGGCATGTTTACGGCAAACTCGATGAACTGTCTGACCGAGGCGCTGGGCCTCTCGTTGCCAGGCAACGGCACGATCGTGGCCACCCACGCGGACCGCAAGGAACTGTTCCTGCGCGCGGGCCGGTTGATTGTCGAACTGGCCAAGCGCCACTACGAGCAGGACGATTACTCCGTCCTGCCGCGCAGTATCGCCAGCAAGGCGGCGTTCGAAAATGCAATGGCGCTGGACGTCTCGATGGGAGGCTCCACCAACACGGTGCTGCACCTGCTGGCCGCCGCGCACGAAGCGCAGGTGGAATTCACGATGGCCGACATCGACCGCATCTCGCGCAACGTGCCGTGCCTGTGCAAGGTGGCGCCGATGACGGACAAGTTCCACATCGAAGACGTGCACCGTGCCGGCGGCATCATTGCGATTCTGGGCGAACTGGCACGCGCCGGCCTGCTGGACACGTCGCTGCCAACGGTGCACAGCGCGACGATGGGTGCGGCGATCGAGAAGTACGATATCTGCCGCAGCGACGACGGGGCAGTGCATCAACTGTTTCGCGCTGCGCCGGGCGGCGTACCGACCCAGGTGGCGTTCTCGCAGTCCGAGCGTTACGAGCAGAACGACCTCGATCGTAGCGCCGGCTGCATCCGTGACCGCGCGCACGCGTATTCGCAGGATGGTGGCCTCGCTGTCCTGTATGGGAATATCGCGGAGAAAGGCTGCATCGTGAAGACGGCCGGTGTGGACGGAAGCATCCTGAAGTTCTCCGGCAAGGCGCGTGTGTTCGAAAGCCAGGACGCAGCGGTGGAAGCGATCCTCGGCGATACAGTGCATGGGGGCGACGTCGTCATCATTCGCTACGAAGGCCCGAAAGGCGGTCCAGGCATGCAGGAGATGCTGTACCCCACGTCGTACATCAAATCGAAGGGACTCGGCAAGGCCTGTGCGCTGTTCACGGACGGCCGCTTTTCCGGCGGTTCCTCCGGCCTCGTGATCGGCCACGCCTCGCCGGAAGCGGCGGAAGGCGGTGCCATCGGCCTGGTGGAAGAGGGGGACATGATCGATATTGACATTCCCTCACGCTCGATCAACCTGCGCGTCACCGCCGAAGACCTGGCGTATCGCCGCGCCACGATGGAAGCGCGCGGTCTCGACGCATGGCAGCCAGTGAACCGCGTGCGCCCTGTCTCGCAAGCGCTGCAAGCCTACGCCGCGCTGACAACCTCCGCCGACCGCGGCGCAGTGCGCGACCTGTCGCAACTGAAGCGCTGCCCCCCACAGACCCCGAAAATACAAGGTGACCATTGAAAAAAAGGGGGTGACGCGCGGTCACCCCAAGTGATGCTGGAGACGTTCAAAGACTATTGGGCCAAACGCGGTGGGCTCACTACGCCATAGGAGGTTTGTGTCGAACTGCTTGAAGACGACGAGGACGAGGACGCCATATTGACACTTGCGCTGGAGTTGCTGATGCACCCCATGGACAGGGTGGCGTTGATCGTGCCATTGACCGCTGACAGGACATGGAGGCAGGCAAAACCGACAATGGTCTGCTTGCCATGGGGCCCCGGGGTGGCACTGTCCACCACGGGAACGATGGAATATTCGCAGGAGTGATTCCCGGCTGCGCTGCAATTGTTGATGGTGGTATAAGGATCTCCCCCGTTCTGCTGGTTTCCCTGATTGTTATCGTTCCCCTGATTCTGGTTGTTGTCGTTGCCCTGATTCTGGTTTCCATTCCCTTGCTGGTCTACCCGAAGGAGGCCAGAGGATGGAATTGAAAGCTGAAGGCGGCTGAAACCCGTTGAGTTGACCGAGGCAGGAAGGTGGTCTGCTCGGATCAAACCGATGAGGGAGTGGGATTGGGCCAGGTGTTGTCGGGATTCCCGCTGGCTATGATGCTGATCTCCACTATTGCCCTGGCTGCCCTGAGAACTGCTGTAGTCACCGTTTTCCAGATCGATCTGGTCACCCACATGAAGATCCTCGGGGTTGCCGTTTTGCGCTACCTGTTCAGAGTGGCTGAAAATACTGTTGTCGGGTTGTGAAGTCAGGGGGGTGAATTGTCCGGTGATGCAACTGTTCCCACTGCTTTGTCCCGATCCGATGCCTATATTGACGCTGACCCCCGCACTGGTATCCCCCGTATTGACACTGGCGCCAACATGGGCGTCGGCCCCCAAGCCTTGGCCCGCGCCTTGGCCAGGACCGTTCCCGTTACCTGGGCCGCCTGCCCCCTGGCCTGTGCCCTGAACAGTATTGGCGCTTCCGTTGCGATCTGCACCGCTATTGGTCACCCTAACAAAGCCCGATCGATAGCCCTGCAACTGAAGTGCGCTTGCGGGCAGGGCGTAGGCCATCCGTACCAGATGAGGTTGGTTATTCACCACATAGTTCATCAGCGGGGCGGCATGGCGTGTGCCATGCTGTGCATTCGTGAACCGTAGGAAAGAGGCACTGTTCTCGCTGTTATTTTGTTGTTGCTGATTATCCTGCTGTTGTTGCTGATTATCCTGCTGTTGTTGCTGATTATCCTGCTGTTGTTGCTGATTGTCCTGTTGGTTTCCCTGATTCTCTTGTTGGTTTCCCTGGTTCTCTTGTTGGTTTCCCTGGTTTTCCTGATTTCCGTTTCCACCAGAACAGGTATGGGTGGGGCCTATCTGGATTTGATCGGTTCTGGGCTGATTATTGTTGCTGTCCCAATACTGGTTGATGGCGCATTGAGGAAGGGCGATGGGAAGATGGGTCCCCCCTGCGCCCAATCCCGAACTGTTCTGGTTCTGGACGATAGCCGTGGAAGTGGCCGTCACATTCATGCTGTTCATGCCAAGGATGCCGGCAAAGAACAGGTTGACACGCTTGGTGTAGGTGACCCTGACGGCAGCATCATTGGAAGGGGCGCTCGAGTTGAGGCTTTTCCAGTAGTTGGCATTGACCGTGAGCGTATCTTGTTTTTCGATGGGGGTATTCAGGTCGGCCGTAGTATAGACTGGCCCACCGGGACTATTGTTCATGGCGGAAAAGTCAGGGGAAGAAGAACCCTGGGTGTACAGCAGTCCTGCCCCACGCAGGGCGGCTGCATCCGCAGCATTCTGGACATCATTGCGCGCCACCATGACATTGCCTACATCCACGGCCATGGCCCCCACGCCCATCAGGGCTGTCATGGAGAGCGCGGCAACAACGCTGACGGCACCACGCTGATTCGACAGCAGGGAAACGTGGGATGATGCTGAAATTCCGAGAGATTTATTCATAGTACATCACCGCCGTAGAAGAAAGGTTGTTCGAACCCTGGACAGCGCTCAATGAGCCCAGGCCCAGCCCCTGGAAGGTGTATTGGACGGTGACCTCGATCGCTGCACCGTTGGGACACTTGTTACTAGGGCAGAAGTCGACCGTCACCACGGGGGAGTTGTTGCTTCCTCCCTGGTAGGAAATGAGGGTATTGGCCGCGTAGTTGCTGGCCACCGTGCAAGCATCGCTGCCCGAGCCTGAGCCCGAGCAACTCGCTGGACATCCTCCTTGAATGCTGGAAACCTCAGAACAGGAGGTGATGGGATGCGCCAGAGAAACCGACTGCACCGAACCCCAGCGCGCCCCTTCCCGTGCCGCATTGGTGACCATGATTTGGTCATACATCATCGTGCCAAACTCAATGATCCCGAACATGAGAAGTAACATGAGGGGGAAGATGAGGGCAAATTCCACGGCGGCTACACCGCGCTCACTGGACATGATCTCTATATTCCGAAGGTTGACGAGTGTGATTTTAACGCCAATAAAAATGGAATCGCAAGGGGTATTTTTCGTAACTAATTGTTGGGTAATGTAAATATTAGAAGGTACAAGGTAAATACCAGAAGAAATAGTAAAAATATAACGTAATCCATGGGGTGAAATACCACGAGTTTGTGATTCGATTCGTTATGTATTTGGGAGGCGGTCTCTGGGCGTAGTTATTTCTGATCAATAAAGACAGTCATTATTTCCTACTCAGTGACGGGGTAATTCCTGTGGTTGTCTCGGGGAATGATTTAATGATTCGAGATCAACAGGATAAGTTAATGGAGCCTCAAAAAATTATATTGATCAAGACAAAATTCTCATGTTATAACATGCACTCGTGGCAAGAGTTTATCGGGGGCATCGCGGACTGGCAAGGAAAGAGAAGTCGTCGGTTTAGGGTATCTGTGGTTAAATGAAGGTTCAGCATCATCTTTTGAGTACCAAAGCCAAAGGGAGAAAGTCATGAAAAAGTTCATTCTGGGATTGAAACGTTTTGTGGGTTCGGAAGAAGCCGTCACCGCCATTGAGTATGCCCTTCTGGCAGCATTAATTGCGGTGGCCATCATTGCAGCAGTTACATCACTGGGCGGTAGTGTCAAGTCTATATTTACAACTCTTTCTACTACGATTTGATTCACGGCACTTGGCGAGGGTATGCAGGACGTTCATGCCCTCGAATCTTTCGTTCTAGGTTGCGTACTTGCTGTTGCGGTTTGGACGGATGTTCGTTCTCGGCAGGTACCGAATGTGTGGTTGGGGCTGGGCCTGGTGGCGTATGTGATCCTGTTCTGGCTGTTTGGGCTCGATCCATGGAAGGCTGTGCTGGGCGGGTTGCTGGGATTGATTGTGTTTCTGCCTTTCTATTGGTTGGGCGGGATGGGCGCGGCGGACCTCAAGTTGCTGGGTCTGGTGGGGGTGTATCTGGGGCCGCAGGGCGTGTTATATAGTGCGCTCTACACTGCCTTGGCAGGGGGTGTATTGGCGGTTCTAACCTTGGTCTTGCGCGCTTCGCGGCGCTTGCCCTACGCGGTGGCCATTGCCGTGGGGGTGGGGGTTTATGAGTTCCGATCCTTTCTGTCATTTTGAGGGGAGTGAGAAATTTTAGAGCGAGTTGATGTGTTGAATCGGGAGCAGAAAGCGGTAACGCCATGCAAAAACAAAAAGCGCTGTTATTCCTGATCATTTCTCTTGTGCTCAGCGCATTGACCCTGTGGGGGGCGGTGCGCTGGGTCAATCGTCAGATTGATTCCCGCGTTTCCCATCAGTCGGTCAAGGTAGTGGTGGCGTCCCTGCCGATTCAGGCCGGTGAAAACCTGAATGCGGGCATGCTCAGAAAGATCGACTGGCCCGCCAAGGAACCCATCATCGGTGGCTTTTCAGATCCCTCCCTTTTGAACAATCGTATTGTGGTCACCCCCTTGGCTCTGGGGGAACCGGTGCTGGAGTCACATCTGGCACCAGAAGGCAGTCGTGCGGGATTGTCGGCCCTGATCGGCCAAGGCAAGCGGGCCATGGCCGTCCATGTCAACGATGTGGCGGGGGTAGCGGGGTTTGCCTTGCCGGGCAATCTCGTGGATGTATTGGTCAGCCTGCAGGATGAACAAAGCCACATGATTTCCAAGATCGTGCTTCAGGATGTGCGGGTATTGGCCGTTGCACAGGATGTCACCCTGAAGGATGACGTCAAAGCTAAGGTGGTGAATTCCGTGACCCTCGAGGTAACCCCGCAGCAGGCAGAAACCCTGGATTTGGCCAAAGCCGTGGGATCGGTCAGTCTGGTGCTGCGCAATCAGGTAGATAAAAAGGAAGTGATCACCGCCGGGGTGCGAAAGGCAGCCTTGCTGGGCAATGCGGCGGTACCGGTTACGCCGATTCGCGCTGGGGTCAAACCTCGTTGGGTGGAACGGGTGAATCCTTCCATCGAGATCATCCGTGGCACCGTTCATGGGTCCACCGTCCCGCAATAGAGAATGACATGAAAATAATCCAATGGGTGATGGGCGTATCTTGGCTGCTGATGATGATGGTGGAGGTGGGGCGGGCCGATCCCGTACCTTCCCCCGTCCTTCCGCCGGCAAACCTGGTTCCGGTGGTGGAAGCGCCTCCTCTGCAGGTGTCGGGAGATCGCGCGCCCTTATTGCAGTTGCCGCTGAACAAATCCTTGCGCGTGCACGCGGAGGCTCCCCTGGTGCGGGTCTCGGTTTCCAATCCCGAGATTGCAGACGTCAGTCTGGTGCGCAATCGCGAAATCTTTCTGGTGGGCAAGAAAGTGGGCAGCACCAATCTGTTTCTGTGGACCAAGGATGGAGCCATGACCTCCATGGACGTGGTGGTGTCCATCGATGTATCCGGATTGCAGGGCAAGTTGCACGAGTTGGTCCCCCAGGAAAAGGGTGTGACGGTGAGTGCGGCGGGAGAATCCTTTGTATTGTCGGGATCGGTGGCCAATGGCGTGATCCTTCGCCAGATCGTACTGATCGCCGAGCAGTATGGGGGCAAAAAGATCGTCAATCTGTTGGCCACGCGCAATGTTTCGCAGGTGATGCTGGAAGTCAAGGTGGTGGAAATCCAGAAAACCCTGGATGATCGGATGGGAGCCAACGCGACGTTTGGACAGCAGGGTTCGACGGTTTTTGGCGGGGTAAGTTCCTTTTCGCCGTCTACAACTGGATTGCCGACAACTGGAGCCAACGCACTGTTTTCCAATTTCAATCTGCTCGGTGGAGTGGGATATACCGGGGGTACTACCAATATGACCCTGCAGGGAGAAATCGACAAGGGACGCGCCAAGGTATTGGCGGAACCCAATATCGTGGCCATGAGCGGTCAGGAAGCCTCCTTCCTGGCCGGTGGAAAAATCTATATCCCCATTCCACAAAGTTCTGGCGTGGGAGGAGGGGTTTTCATCACCCTGCAGGAAGAGGATTATGGGGTGGGTCTGAATTTCTTGCCCACCGTACTGGATGGAGGAAAAATCAATCTGCGGGTTTCGCCCGAGGTTTCCGAGTTGCTGTCCACGGGGACGACCTTTGGAACCGGGACCGGTGCCACGGTGGTGCCCACCATCACCACACGACGGGCGTCCACCACCGTTCAGTTGAACGATGGAGAAAGTCTGGCGATCGGTGGACTGATTCAGAGTAATATTCTGGAAACCATCAAGGCTTTCCCCTTGCTGGGCGAACTGCCCATTCTGGGCCCCTTGTTTCGCAGTTCGGAGTTTCAGCACAATCGAACCGAACTGGTGTTTGTGGTGACGCCCCATCTCGTTCAGGGGACGACGCAGCGGGTTGCCCTGCCTTCGGACAGTTTCAAGCCCCCGACCCGAACCCAGTTTCAACTCGAGGGCAAAATGGAAGGAGATGAGAAATGAAATCAGTCCAGTTGGCCGCCTATGTGCTCCCACTTCTGATGATGGCCGGGTGTGCCGAATACGAGGGAGATCCCAGGTTTGGTGATGCAGTGAGGAATAACATCGCGTTGCATTCTGTTACTCCCCCCGCACAGGTGTCCGTTGCGCCCATTACGCTGGATGGGGCGGCCACCAAGGCCGTCACGGACAATTACATTTATTCCTATCTCCATCCCCAATCCCAGGCCAGTGCGCTCGCCGTGGGGATGGGAGCGGCTACGGGAGTGGGTCCGGTTGCGGCTCCTGTGGTGAATCAGACGGGTTCCTACTGAGCATGATGATTCTCCGGGTTGAGTGGGCGCATCGATGAAGATCACGGTCCTTTCAAAAAATAACGCCCTGCTTCACCGGGTCAAGGTGACGCTGCTTGGGGCGCGGGATAATGACCAGGTCGAATTGGTGAACCGGTCAGCCAGTCATCTCGATCTCGATATGCCGGACATTGCCAATGCCAATCTTCTGATTCTCGATGGCTCGGAGGAGGAAGCACCGGATTGGGTCAATATCGAGAAGTTCAATTTGCAACATCCCCATTCCAGCACGATTCTGATCTGTGCCGAGCGGATAGAGCAGATTTTGGTTCAGGCCATGCGGGTGGGCGTGCGCGATGCCCTGTATCTGGCCGAACTCGAGGACCGGTTGATTGAAGTGGTGGAACGGGCACGTTCCCGTCAGGCGGCCTTCGAGGGCGCCTTGCGGGGCGGGAAGGTCTATTCCTTCATTCCCAGCAAGGGGGGGAGTGGGGCTTCCTTCATTTCCAGCAATCTCGCTTATATTCTGGCCAAGGTGCATAAAAAACGGGTGCTGATGATCGATCTGGATCTGGAGTTTTCCGATGCGTCATTTTGCCTGACCGACGATGACAGTATCAAGAGTATTGCAGATCTGGTGGCACGCCCCCATTTGTCCGGTCCGGTCATCGAGTCGGCCAGCATACAGATCGAGCAGACTTTCTGGTTGTTGAGGGCTCCCCAGAATCCTGAAATGTCCGTGGGTATCACACCGGATCAGGTGGATGACATCATTTCTGTGGCGGTGCGCCATTACGATTTCGTCTGTATCGATCTGGCACGCACCCTGGAACCCATTGCACTGCGGGTCATGGATCGGTCGGATGTGGTTTTTCCGGTCATGCAGACCGTCCTGCCCTTTGTGCGCGGCATGCAGCGGCTGCAACGCACCTTTCGGGCCCTGCATTACCCTGAGTCCAAAATCAAGTTGGTGGCCAATCGCCAGGGCAACAAGGACGATCTGCCCATGGCGGATATCGAGAATGCCCTTCAAGCCAAGTTTGTCGTGCGCTTGCCCAATGATTTTTTCAATGTCAATACCTCGATCAACACCGGGAAACCGCTTATGGAGGTCGCCCCCCAGGGGATTTTGACCCAGGCACTGATTCAGTGGAGCAACCAGTTGTTGGGCGTGAAATCCGAAGAAAAAGTGGTGAATGTGGACCATTCATTGTTGGGTAAACTCACGTCACTCTTCAAATCTTCCTGAAATAGAGGATTGGAAGGCTGGATGAGGATGATAGAAGGAGGATCAAAGTGTCCCTACTGCGCGATTTGCTGAATTCTTCCGTGCCCCCGCCGGCGACGGGGGGAGGACGAGAGGTGGCGATTCCCGCCGTACATCGGGTGGACGTGGAAGCCTCTCGCCTGAAGTCGCAGATCCATCAGGACCTGCTCAAGAAATTTGATTTGTCCATGATGGAGCAAATCTCCGAGGAACAATTGCGTCAGCGGTTGGCCAGTTTTGTCGAGGAAACCATCAAGGAACGCCACCTCGAGATGAGTGACAGCCAACGTCGCGCTTTGGTGATGGCCATCCAGAATGAAGTCATGGGGTTGGGTCCCCTGGAGTCGTTGCTGGCGGATCCGACCATCTCCGACATCCTGGTCAATGGGCCCTTCACGGTATTCGTGGAACGCAAGGGTAAACTGGAACTGACCAACGTCAAGTTCACGGATGAGGAACATCTGATTCGCATCATCGACAAGATCGTGTCCCGCATCGGGCGTCGGGTCGATGAATCCAGCCCCATGGTGGATGCCCGTTTGCCGGACGGTTCACGGGTCAATGCCATCATTCCCCCCCTGGCGCTGGATGGGGCGGCCCTGTCCATTCGCCGTTTTCCGGCGGTTCCCCTCAGCGTGCACGATCTGGTGGATTACGGCAGTATGACTCCGGAAATGTCCATGTTGATCGCTGCCATGGTCAAATCCCGCCTGAATATCCTGATCTCGGGCGGAACCGGAAGCGGAAAAACGACCCTGCTCAACGTACTGTCCAGTTTCATCCCGGATGATGAACGTTTGGTGACCATCGAAGATGCTGCGGAATTGCGTCTTCAACAACCCCATGTAGTCCGTCTCGAGACACGTCCGCCCAATGTGGAAGGCACGGGGGAAATCAACCAACGGGCCTTGATTCGCAACAGTTTGCGGATGAGACCGGATCGGGTCATCATCGGGGAAGTACGGGGAGGGGAAGTGATCGACATGTTTCAGGCGATGAATACGGGGCATGAGGGGTCCATGGCCACCATCCACGCCAATAACGCCCATGATGCCCTGAGTCGTCTGGAAAACATGGTGGGAATCTCGGGGATAGTGATCCCCGTGCGTCCCTTGCGCCAGACCATCGTATCGGCCCTGACCGCCATCATCCAGGCCTCCCGCCTCAGCGATGGGAAACGCAAGGTCATGAGCATTCTGGAAATTACCGGGATGGAAGGAGACATGATCACCACCCAGGAAATTTTCAAGTTCCAGCAAACTGGCATTGCGGCAGACGGGGCAGTTCTGGGGCGCCATCGGGCGACGGGGGTGAGACCCCGCTTCATGGATCGTCTGTTGTCCCATGGCTCGGTATTGCCGGAACGGCTGTTTGATCCGGATGCCTCGCGATGAATACTCTCGACTTTTGGGGTTATCTGCTGCTGATCATGGGGTTTCTAGCCCTGTTTGGGCTGCTGGAGTTTACGTTGACCTTCTTCGGTAATCGTTCGGCAGCAGACCATTCCAAACGGTTCAAGATGCGCTTCAGTCTGATCATGGACGACATGCCGACGGCTGAAAAAAGTTGGATCAAGAAGGGGGCCTATGCCCAGAATCCCGCACTGGACGAGCAACTGAAACAATTCCCTCGGTTGGAAGCCCTTTACCTGCTGATTGGTCGAAGCGGGAAAAAGATGACCGTGGCTCAGGTCCTGGGATACATGGGGGTCAGCGGGGTGCTGGGACTGGGGCTCGGGTGGGGATTTGGCCTGGGGATTCTGGCGCTTCCTCTGGGGGGGGTAGGGGTTTTTGCGCCTCTGGCCCTGTTGCGGCACTGGGTGCATGCGCGGAGTACCAAAATCGAGGAGCAATTGCCCGATGCCCTGGATATGCTGGCCCAGTCACTGCGGGCCGGTCACGCGTTTTCCGGGGCCTTCCGGGTGGTTGGGCAACAAAGTCCCGAACCGATTGGCAGTGAATTTCGTATGACCTCCGATGAGGTGACCTATGGTTCTTCCATTCGCGAAGCTGTGTTGGGACTGGCCCAGCGGGTCGAACTGATGGATGTACGTTATTTCGTCCTGACGGTACTGATTCAACTGGATACGGGGGGGAGCCTGAGCAACTTGCTGCAGGAGTTGGCCAAGTTGATGCGTGAGCGCCAGAAGTTGCGGCGCACTATCCGGGTTCTGTCGGCGGAAGGACGGGTTTCGGCATGGATCCTGTGTTTGTTGCCCGTGGCTTTTGGTTTGATGATGACGGTGATGAGCCCGGATTATTTGTCCTATTTCTGGAAAGAACCCACGGGGCAGCAGTTGATGAAGGGGATGGCGGGATTATTCGTCCTGGGTATCCTGTGGATGAAAAGCGTGACGACGATCAAGGTATAGAACCCATGAACGTCGGGGGGTATCGGTAATGGATCTGTTCATCCTGGCGGTGGGAGTGGTTGCCGTTCTGTTGGTCCTGGGCGTGGGGATGGTTCTGTGGAATCAGATCAACCCGCCCGCCGCGCGCCGCTTGAAAAAATCGGTGCAAGGCGAGCGTCAGATCGAATTTGGGACCCGGTCCCAAGTCGAGGTGGCGAGGCAACAACTGAAGAAACGGATCAGTCCCCTGGCCCGTTTTTCCATGCAGGAGGACAAAGCAAAACCGGAAGAGGTTTCGGCGCTGACCAAGCAGTTACAGTCGGCCGGGTATCGGAATGATTCGGCCAAAGTCGTTTTTTTTTCCTTCAAGACATTGCTGACCCTGGTGATGCCGCTCATCTTTTTATTGGGGGTACTGATTTTTCAACCGGCCTGGAAACCCGCCCTGATCGCCTATGTGGTTTTTTTCATGGCGGCGGGGGGGTACTTTTTGCCCAACATCGTGTTGCGTAAAATGGTCGCCCGACGGCGCGAAGAATTGTCCCAAAATTTTCCAGATGCGCTGGATTTGCTGCGGACCTGTGTGGAGGCGGGCTTGTCTGCGGATGCCGGGTTGGCCCGGGTGGGGGAAGAAATGCGTATCCGCAGCCGGGCCCTGGCCGATGAATTGCGTCAGGTGGTTCTGGAACAACGGGCGGGCGCCAGTCGCAACCAAGCCTTGGCCAATATGGCGGAACGGGTAGGCATTCGGGATGTGGAGGCCATGGTGGCTTCGCTCATTCAGTCGGAAAAGTTTGGAACCAGCATTGCCGAATCCTTACGGGTCTATTCTGAAAGTTTGCGACTGGACCGACGCTTGAAAGCGGAAGAACAGGCGGCCAAGATTCCGACAAAAATCCTTCTCCCCCTCATCTCGTGCATTTTTCCTCTTCTGTTCATTCTGATTCTCGCCCCCCCCCTTCATAATGCCCTGTCCTCCTTCCACCACCAGTGAGGAGTCCGCTGGCGCCCGGCAGGTGAGGCAGAATCTTCTGGCGTACCGTTCGGCGTGCTTCGCTGTGCGGTATGCGGATTTGCTGTTTTGGTTGATGGCTGTCTTCTGGTGGGAACGGCGAACCGTTTGGGAAACCTCTTCCTTCCATGACTAAAACCTATCTGCGCCTTGATCCGTTACAAACCGCCAAGTTGGGTGCTATTGGCGTGGGGATTTACGGAGCAATTGCCCTGTTTTTTGTGGGATTTTCCTCAACGGTATCCAAAAATGGCTTTCTGATGGTTTCCGATCTGTCGGTCTATTGGGTGGCGGCAGTGATGGCGTTGCAGGGCAGGGCAGGGGCGGCCTATCAGGAACCGATTCTCCATGCGACATTGGCGCAGGTTGTTCCCACCCTCAAAGGAAACTTCGGTTGGTTTTATCCCCCCGCCTATTATTTATTGATTCTGCCCTTGGGGTTTCTCCCCCACTATTTCCCCGCTTATCTCGCCTGGATTCTGCCGACCTTGGGGGCGTGGGTCAAGGTGTTGAGATGCTATTCGGTCAGATCTTCGACCTATTGGTTCCTGGGTTCCTTTGGTGGGGTATGGTTGAATTTCCTGCATGGGCAAAATGGGTTTTTGACGGCAGCCTTATGTGGGGCTGCCCTCTGGTCCCTGCGCAAAAACTCTGGCTGGACAGGGGTCTGGATCGGGTTGCTGGCCATGAAACCACAATTGGCTCTGGTTTTCCCGTTTGTTTTGTTATTGAACCGAGCCTGGCGTGATCTGGCAGTGGCCGCAGTCGTGGTGTTGCTCAGCAACGGGCTAGCGGTTGCCGTCCTGGGAGATGCCGTTTTCTGGGGATGGTGGCAAGGGATGGGCCTTGCCCGGCGCATGATGGAACAGGATGGGATGGGCAGTCATTACTGGCTCAATATGCCCACCGTGTATGCGCAGTTACGTTTGTTCGGGGTGTCTTCACCCATGGCCTATGGCGTTCACTGGACGCTGGCGGCCGTCAGTTGGGTGGTGTTGGCGTTGGTATGGAAACGGACGACGGAGTGGCGGTGGCGAGGGGCAACCCTGATACTCGTCAGCTTGATGACCAGTCCTTACCTGATGGATTATGACCTCATCTGGCTGGGCTATGTTTTGATTTTCATGCTGGAAAACGGCCAAACCGAGGGATGGTATCCGGGGGAGCGCTGGATGGTACTGGTGCTCTGGGTACTTCCCGTGGCAGGACGCTTTCTGGTGGCGGCGACCCATGTGCAGATCACCCCATTCATCCTGTGGCTGACCATGGGCATGATCTGGCGACGCATCTCCTGTTCTGAGGAGGAAAAGTTTGCGCTTTCCCTTCGGTAAGTTTCGATGGCCTTTGTTGCTGATTTCCATCCTGGGTGTGTTTTGGGTGAGCGTCAGTTATCAACGACTTTTTGATTTCACTGTATTCTGGACGGCCTCGAGGATGGCTGAGTCGGGACAGCCTCTTCAGGCTTACGATCCGGATTTCCTGCAACGGGCCGTTCGGCAGTTGAGACCCCAATCCCAATGGGTTTTTGGTTGGTATTACCCCCCCACTTTTTATTTGATGATCTACCCTTTGGGCCGATTGTCGTTGGGCGTGTCCTATCTGTTTTTCTGTTTGATCTCTCTACTGGGACTGGGGGGGATGCTTTACCGGTTATTGAAGTGGGAAGGTGTTCTGTGGGGGTTACTGTCCTCAGCCACCTTGCTGAATTTTTTTACCGGGCAAAATGGGCTGCTCACCGCAGCCTTGGCAGCGACCGCCCTATGGAATCTTGAAAAACGGCCCATCCTTGCGGGGGTTTTGATCGGGGTGCTTTCCATCAAGCCTCAACTGGGGGTTTTGTTTTCCATCGCATTGATCGCGGGAGGTTATTGGCGAACCCTGTGGGTGGCAGGGATCAGCGCACTTCTCTTCATGGGGGGGGCGGTGGCTATCCTTGGGATCGACACTTTTCATGCTTGGTTACAGGCGATTCCTTTGTCCAGGGTGACGTTTGAAGATCGATATGCGGCATGGACATTAATGCCTACGCTGTTCGCCTTGGGGCGTCAATTGGGTCTTTCGGTCGCACAGGCCTATGTTGGGCAGGCCCTGGGGTCCTTATTGGCTCTTTGGGCCGTACGACAGGGATGGCGTAACCAGAATGCCTCGGCTTCCCTCAGATATGCGCTGCTCATGATGGCGAGCATTCTCGCAACTCCCTATGCCTATTACTATGATATGACTTGGGCCGTGGTTTCTCTGGTCTGGTTGGTTCGTGACATCAAGCCTGAAGCGTGGCGATCATGGGAAAAAGTTCTGTTGGGGTTGGTCTGGATATCCCCATTGTTGATTGGACTCCATTTTGTGATTCCGTTGCCCATTCCCCAGATTTCTCCATTATTGTTTATAGGGATGCTGCTGCTTATCCTGAGGCGTATCCGTATGGGCACCAGACCCGACGTTCTGTTGAGGTAATCCTGCTTTGCTTCATAAAAATGGATGGAGAAATGGATCAAAATGACCACTGGTTAAGTCGGGGGCGCGTCAGGCTCTATTCTTTTCTTATGCTGGGGAATATTCCTGATGCTCGGCATTGATTTTGTTCGGTACTCGAAGCTGGTCGATCCGAAAGGCTGCAGCATCTATACAGATCTTTTTGTGTTCTGGGGGGCATCACATTTCGCCTTAACCGAACAGGCATCGGATGCCTACAACATCACTGCGTTTTCCAATGGGCTGAGAGGTGACATGGCGAACTGCTCACGCGAGGAGGCGATTAATTCACCCATAACGCAGAAAATTGAAGAAAAAATCCAAGTATTAGCAAACGTAATCCGTTGCGATTTAGGCCTTCCCGCCTTCTGTTTCTAACAGTTGCACCGCAAAGCGCTTCGTTAATTGTCTTGCCAACGTAATCTGACGTCTCAGACGGGGAGAGATTATTTTGGATAGCAACCATGCCCGCAAAATTGTGGGCTGACTTGGCAGTTTCATCCACATCCATGCTTGGTGTTGGCTCATAAGCCCATGTCCCTCGATATAAGAGAATGCTCCCAAAAAAAACTGTGGCAAGCCCTAAGGAATTCAGAATAGTTGCGCATTGAATCATGATGTATCCTCCACAACTCAGACCAACTTCTTCACCAAAACTTATACATTACTCCCCACCTTCACTATCGCGAATGGTCACCTCCCAGCCCATACCCGGTCCCCCGAGTTCGACAGCTGACCCCCAAAACCGCGCATTTTGACCATCATGGTCCCACACATCAGCGCGATCCTGCTGCGCTTCTGGCGTCCAAATGACCCTCACGCCTGAACTGCCACAGCGGCCCGCCGTGCGGCAAACTCGGCTTCAAACATCCTCATTCGACCGGCCAACGCTGGCACCCATCGAGATTCGACCAGCCTCTACCTTGCCGCGCAGAAAATCCTCATATTCCCTTGCGTTACGTTGCTGCTGCACAAACTCGCGCATCAACTCGCGGAGCACTTGAGACGCGGGCCGGTGTGTTGCCTCAGCCTCGGCCATGAATTCGGCGCGCAGTTCCGGTTCCAACTTCATCGTGAAAACAACTTCTTTCGACATGATGCGACTCCCCACTTTAATTAGGTAAGTGGGGTATTCAGCTTAGTGCTGTGATGTTAGAATTATGCAATGGAATCAAAAACTCCGCAAGTTCGATCCGTCGCGCCCCGCGCCGGGGTCGACTACCCACGCAACTACGCAGAATTTAAGGCGTGGTTCCCAGATGATGCCGCCTGCCTCGACTATCTCGATTGGATTCGCTGGCCACACGGCTTTGTTTGCCCGGATTGTGGAGGCTCCACGGCGTGGCGCATGAAATGCGGTCGGTGGTGGTGCAAGGGATGCTCTACCCGTATATCCGGCACGGCGGGGACAATCTTTCACCGCACCAGAACGCCGCTTACCGTCTGGTTTGCCGCTGCCTGGCATTTTACCTTCGCCAAGAATGGCGTTTCCGCCATGACACTGCATCGGATCCTTGGTTTCGGCTCCTACCCTACCGCTTGGGCGATGCTGCACCGTTTCCGGTGCGCAATCAGCCATGCGGGGCACGACATGCTGTCCGGACATGTCGAAGTGGATGAGACTGTCTTTGGTGGCGTCAGGCACGGCAAGCGCGGGCACGGTGCCGGAGGCAAGGTGCTGGTCGCCATCGCCGTGGAGTTGCTTTCCCCCAAGGGTTTCGGGCGTTGCCGGTTGCAAATCATCCCCAACGCCGAAACCGAAGCGCTCAAGACGTTTATTCAGAAGCATATCAAACCGGGCTCGACCATCTACACCGACGGGCTGACATCCTACCCAGGCGCAACCAAAGACGAATACCTCCACCATGGAACGTCCGTCAAAGGCTCCGGCAAAGATGCCAACGAGGTCTTGCCGGGTGTACACCGCGTCGCCGCGCTGGTTAAGCGCTGGCTGATGGGCACGCACCAAGGATCCTTCGAGGAGGAACACCTGCAGGCCTATCTCGACGAATTCGCGTTTCGGTTCAACCGCCGCAAGTCCACGCATCGGGGCATGCTCTTCTACAGGTTGATCGAACAGTGCATTTCCATGCATCCTATGTCCTTCCGTGAGCTTGTAACTAATCCCAAGCCAAAAGTTGTGGCGCATGAGTTCGCGGTGTCAGCCAAGCTTCGCCATAAAGCGCCAGCTTCGCTGGATATTTCTGTGCCTTCGCACCCATGGAGAAGCTAGGCACAGCATTAAGCTGAATACCCCACTTAGGTAATGACGTAATAGATACGTTATTTTGCGCGACCTCCAACCGCACACTTTAATCGTCAGTGGGGCAACTGTAATACCCGTCAGAAGTAATCGGGCTCGTTTCCTTCCTTCCATTTGATATTGCAGCCCAGGCTGGGAAACTGATCCGTGACCTGCGGTGCGTCGATGAGGACGGCTTCCAACGCGGTGATGAGATCCTTGCCAGTGACTGGTTCTGCGTTTTTTGGACGACTTCCGTCGAACTGTCCCCGATAAACCAGTTGATGATGGCGATCAAAGAGAAAAAAGTCCGGGGTACAGGCGGCGCGGTAGGTTTGGGCGATGGTCTGGGATTCATCATACAGATAAGGGAAGGCATAGCCAGCGAGGAGACTTTCCTCCTTCATCTTTTCCGGATTGTCCAAGGGGTACCGGGCGGCATCATTGGCGTTGATGCCCACCACGGCCACGCCCCGGGTCATGAATCGACCGGTGACCTCAGCCAGTTTTTCGCGGATATGGATGACGTAAGGGCAATGGTTGCACAGGAAGATGACCAGCAGGGGCTTCTGGTTTGCCAGGTCGGAAAGCCGCCAGATTTTGCCATCGGCGTCCGGGAGAGAAAAATCCGGTGCCTGGGTTCCGAGGGCGAGCATGGTGGAAGCGGTTTGTGCCATGGGGTCAATTCCTGAACAGTAAGGACTGGTTGGGATTATAACGAAGAAACTACATTCTTACCGATGCCGTTCCTGATTGGGTTGCTGTCTATACTGAGGGTCATGGACCCTGCACTGAAAATCTTGCGTGAGACTTTTGGATACAAGGAATTTCGTGGGTTCCAGAAGGAGGTGATCGATCATGTCGGTGGCGGGGGGCATGCACTGGTGCTGATGCCCACCGGCGGAGGCAAATCTCTAGTGTTTAATTGCACAAGTTGACAATAGTATTTCTAAGTTGAGCCCCTTTGACTTCACGTTTTCGCCAAACGAACGGCGATGCGCTTTTATTGTACGCAGCCGTAAAATCCTCAATGGCTTGCGTAAGTTTTTCGATACTTTCAAAACTCGCTCCCCGCAGGGCTTTGCGCTGCAAAATTCCAAACCATATTTCAATCTGATTAAGCCAACTCGCCGAGGTGGGCGTAAAGTGGAGCGTCACGTTTGGGTGCGCAGCAAGCCAGTCGGCGTTTCCTTTGTGGGTCGATAGGTTATCCAGCACAATGTGAATTTCTCGCTCCTCTGGTTGCTCTGCGATCACATCATCAAGAAAGGCTTGAAAGTCTATGCGCTTTTTTGTTGCAGTGATTTTGCCCTGTATCTGTCCAGTAGCAACTTGCAGCGCGGCAAATAAATTCAACGTGCCGTGACGTTTATAGGTGCTCTTCATGGCACGCACGATCTTACCGCTGCTGGTGTGAACATAGCCACAAGTCCGTTCAATGGCTTGAATTGATGGCTTCTCGTCAATACTGAGCACCAAGGCATTGTGGGGTGGATCGAGATATAGCCCGATTACGTCGGCAGACTTTGCGGCAAACTCCGGGTCAGTACTAACGCACCAAGACCGATGGCGTTGCAGTTGAATACCTTCTTTGCGCAAAATGCGCCAAACAATATCAGGCGAAACACCCAAGCTCACCGCAAGCAAGCCACCATCCCAAGTGCTCATGCCATCTGGTGGTGGCATTTCCAGTTGCGTCAGAATCCGTTGGCGTAAAGCCGGATGGTCATAGGTGGCGGGTTTGCCGGAACGCGCGTGATCATACAGGCCAGCCAAGCCATGCGTTGCAAAGCGATTACGCCAAATGCCTACGGTATTTGGGCGCAACTTCATCTCGGTAGCAATTTCATCGTTGCGCTTGCCCGACAAGCAAGCCAGAACGATCTGCGCCCGCTCAACCAATCTGGCCTGCTCTGTGCGGCTGCGTGCGAGTTTATTCAACGCCATCTCTTGCTCATTTGTGCATGATAGTTTTACTGCAACGCGAGACATGGGGTACCTCCGTCAATGCACTCTGGAGGTGATATTCTAATTAATATCTTTTATTAATGCAATTAAACACTAGTGCTACCAGATCCCGGGATTGTTGAGACCCGACTCAACCCGGGTACGCGGCCTGCGCCTGGACAATCTTTGCGTGCGAAATGATATGCATCGTTACATAATATCCCATAACGGGATCTTGCTGGAAACGGCCAGGATGAATGGTCTGGAACCCTACCAGTGGCTCAAGGATACCTTGGAGAAATTACCGACTTGGCCAAACGCCAAACCGGACGAACTGCTGCCTCTGGTCACGCCAGAAAAAGTGACCGACACTCTGTCGCAAAATTCCGCTTCAATCTGAATCGGATAAAAGGGCCGCTCGTCTACCGGACGCTTACCTCTCTTCGACCCGATTCACCGTACAAGGTGGGGCACGTAGTAGCACAGTAGCACTTGCCTTTTTCGGGCAATGTATCTACAATGTAGAAACATAAACAGGAGGAATCTCATGGAAGCCGTAATCCGTAAGTGGGGCAACAGCCCGGCATTGAGACTGCCAACTTCAGCACTGAAGGAGGCAGGCTATCACCTCGAGCAGAAGGTGGATCTGATCGTTTCACGAGGTCGCATCATCATTCAGCCTTTGAAAAAGGTGGAATATGACCTGGATGCGTTGGTGGGTGGTGTCACTGCCAGCAATGGGCACAGTGAGTTCGGCTTTGGCAAACCCGTAGGTAAAGAGGCGCTCTAATGGCGGCACGTGGCTATGTCCCCGATGCTAGCGATGTTGTCTGGCTTGAATTCGACCCGCAGGCAGGGCACGAACAGGCGGGGCACCGACCAGCATTGGTGATCAGTCCGGCCAACTACAACAGCAAAACAGGTTTGATGGTCTGTTGTCCGATAACCACGAAGATCAAGGGTCACCCCTTTGAGGTCGTTACTCAGGTCGATGGCGTCGACTGTGCGGTGCTGTCTGATCAAGTCAAGTCACTCGACTGGAAAGTGCGCCGGGCCAAGAAGAAGGCAGTTGTGCCGCCAGAAGTCATGATCCACGTCCGCGCTAAAATGAAAGCGTTGCTCATGATCACCTGAAAATCACTGTGTTCAGAAAACTCAGCAATGAATGCTTTTTGAGGTTCGTCAGTAAAATGGGTGGGTGAGTTTTGGTTCGGGTGATTTTCCAAGTACATGATATAGCGCGAGTTCCAGAATTTCAAAGGTCCTGAAACCATACGCTTTTCTCATAGTGACTTTGGCTTTGTTGTTCAGACCCTCGACAATGCCGCTGGAAAACTGTTTTCGGGCCCGGAAATATTCCTTGAAAAGGTAAGCCCGCACACTCTGCAAGTTGTAGCGGAGGACATAACGCAATTTGCCCCGCTGCTTTGGGGTCGGATTGGTACTGCGTTTGAGCAGGCACCAGCGCGATTTCTTCAACACCGGCTCATAGCCGTCCTGAACCAGTCGCATGGCCTCGGAGGCGCGCACTTCGTCAAGTGCCAGATTCAGTTTGGCGACACTGTGGAACCGGTCAAGAATATTCAGTGCGTTCGTGCAATGCTTCTCGATGCACTGAAAATCTTGCGTGAGACTTTTGGATACACGGAATTTCGTGGGTTCCAGCAGGAGGTGATCGATCATGTCGGGGGCGGGGGGCACGCGCTGGTGCTGATGCCCACCGGCGGAGGAAAGTCTCTGTGCTACCAGATTCCTGGATTGTTGAGACCCGACGTGTGGAATACGGCAACCAATGTATTGACAACAGTTACACTCAATGTATTGACAACAGTTACACTGACGACTATGCTTTGTGTATCTACTATGTATGCATTGAGAGGGGAAATTCCATGCGCAACGCTGCCATCAACCTGCGTGCATTGCCAGAGCAACGAAACTTGATTGACCATGCCGCAACCCTGTTAGGAAAGAACCGTTCGGACTTCATGCTTGAGGCTGCCTGCGACAAAGCGCAAGCGGTAGTACTTGACCAGGTTTTCTTCAATATGGATGCCGACAAGTTCACACAGTTCACTGCAATGCTCGATGCCCCGCCCAGCCACAATCCGGGTCTTGAGCGTCTCATGACCGTGACTGCTCCTTGGGTCAACGCCAAGGCATGAGTTTGCAACTCACTGCACCTCAGCCGCTCGTGGCCACCCACCTTCTGGATGGATTCGAGTGCGGTGAGGCCGTTCTCGACGAGTGGCTCAAGCGCCGCGCAATGACCAACCAATTGAGCGGTGCCAGCCGCACGTTTGTGGTAGCGGATCAGGACGGCCGTGTTTACGGCTACTACGCCATGGCAGCTGGCGCTGTCTCGCACCCGATGGCAACCGGTTTGGTGCGCCGGAACATGCCTGATCCAGTTCCGGTGATGGTTCTGGCTCGGCTCGCGGTTGAGCATCGCGCCCAGGGTATCAAACTTGGCGCATCCCTGCTGCGAGACGCTGTCAACCGGGCAGTGATGGTTTCTCGGAACGCCGGTGTCCGAGCGCTGCTGGTGCATGCGCTTCATGACCGTGCCAAAGAGTTCTACGAGCACCATGGTTTTCGGGAATCGCCGCAGCATCCGATGACGCTGATGCTATGCCTGAACGTCGTGAAGGGCTGACGGGTTTATTGGTCGGACCCTGGGGTCAATTCCTGAACAGTAAGGACTGGTTGGGATTATAACGAAGAAACTACATCCTTACCGGTGCCATTCCTGATTGGGTTGCTGTCTATACTGGGGTCATGGACCCTGCACTGAAAATCTTGCGTGAGACTTTTGGATACACGGAATTTCGTGGGTTCCAGAAGGAGGTGATCGATCATGTCGGTGGCGGGGGGCACGCGCTGGTACTGATGCCCACCGGCGGAGGCAAATCTCTGTGCTACCAGATCCCGGGATTGTTGAGACCCGGCGTGACTCTGGTCATTTCTCCGCTCATCGCCCTGATGCAGGATCAGGTTCAGGCACTCCGGAAGCGCGGGGTTGCTGCGGCATGTCTCAATTCATTTCAGGCAGAGGTTGAGATGAGAGAGGTTCAGAAAGCGTTGATGGCCCATGAACTCAAATTCCTCTACTTGGCTCCCGAACGTTTGGTTCAGCGCCACTTTCAGTTATTGCTGAAGGGGTTGTACAAGAGCAGGCAAGTGGCGTTGTTTGCCATCGATGAGTGTCATTGCATTGCCGAATGGGGACATGATTTTCGGCCTGAATATCGACAGTTGTCCGTGCTGGCCGAGCAATATCCGGAGGTTCCACGCATTGCCGTGACGGCAACGGCCGATGTGCACACCCGCCAGGAAATAGGCGAATCCCTGACATTGGACGGGGCACGGTGTTTCGTCAGCAGTTTCGACCGGCCCAACCTGCATTATTGTGTGACGGAACGAAAGGCCGTCCTGCCGCAGGTGGAAAATTTTCTTCAGCGGCACTGTGGGCAAAGCGGAATTGTGTATTGTCCTACTCGTCGAATGGTGGAAAGTCTTGCCATGCGGCTACAAATCGCGGGTTGGCCCTGCCTTCATTATCATGCGGGATTGAGTTCGGCCTTGCGTGAGCAGGCGCAGAACCAATTTCTGCAGCCATCGGGACAGATCATGATTGCGACGATTGCCTTTGGGATGGGCATTGACAAGCCGGACATTCGTTTCGTGATTCATCTGGCTGCCCCACGTTCTCTCGAGGGATACTATCAGGAAACCGGGAGAGCCGGACGGGATGGGCAGGTATCTGAAGTATTGTTGCTCCATCATCCCGAGGACCCGTCACTTTCCTGTGATGAGTGGGCAGGAACCGGAAATTCATCTCGTCAACTTGTGTGGCAAAGAAAGCGCGAAGGGGTGGAGAGATTCATCGGTACGCAGCGGTGCCGGCGCCAGGTTCTGCTAGACTATTTTGGCGAAAGTCATGAGGGCCATTGTGGGGCGTGTGATGTCTGCAACTCCACTTATCTGGGTTGGTCAGGTTCTTTCAAGCGTCTTTCGACGGTTTTGTTCGCACCTGTCCTACAGAGGGGGCTTGGGAGGAAATTGAATCAGAAAAACGGGATGTGATTTCAAAAAATTCCGAGTTGAAGTCCATGCTGCCAGGCTTGATGCCGAGTTGCTCATCACAATGCAAAACAAAAGCCCGCGAAGTGCGATAGAGCACCTTGAGCAGTTCATACAAACTATTAAAGTGATCAGCAATTTCCGCATAATCAATTTCATAATCATGCGCTGCAAGATTACGGGCTGCTCTGAGTAATTGCCAAGAGTCAATCGAATCAATCACCGCATGTTTCTCGTAGTAAGTCAGCACTTTCAGAAAAGAATCACCGGGTTCACCCAACAAAAGCTGCGCATGGCGCATGGCCGCCGCCAGCGTATCCTGTAACTTTGAAAAACGCTCATTAAAGGCAGACAAAGCCTCAAACAAGGCCTCGTCTTTTTTGTATTGACGTAATAACGGCCCATTCAGTAACCACGGTAACTTGCGTGAAGTTGCGTCCAGAAAATACACACAACGCTGGATCGCCTCCAGCAAATTACCCAAGTGCGTTTTTTCGGCCAGCAATAAATCTGTTTTCACAACAATACTCCCTGCATGTGCGCGATGGCCTGAAACGCGGTCCGGGCAGCGCCTTGCTGCGTGGAGATAATATCCACGGGTATCCCCAGATGAGACTCCAACGTCAACTTGATGCACGCTCGCTGCAAAAATGAAAGCTTGGTTTCGCTTTCAAGCAGCAAATCGAGATCGCCTCCCCGAGCATCATCCTGTAATCGGGAGCCGAATACATAAATACGGGCAGAAGCGCCAAGCATACCTGCGACCGTCTCACGTATGAATGCGATCTGATTTGTGTCCAATCGCATTAGAGCGATATCTCCTTTTCATTACGACCAATAGCCATCCGCACCATTTATAATGACCCGATTATACGCCCCTCCATCGCGCCCGTCTTACGCTGATCCAAAGAAGAGCGATGGTAAACAACGGCCCGATTTGCAAAGGAAAGATGACGGGGAGTGCTTTGCAGAGCAGGGGGCATAACCAGGTGCCCAATAAAATTTCCCGTTCCCAGGAGCGCCAGCCATGTTTCAATCCCTGCCGGGTCAGAAGGATCAAGGGTAACGCCAACCAGGCAAGGTCATAGTAAAACAGGTAAGGGCTGATCAAGAGACTGGCACTGGTGAGGACGGCGGCACGTACCTCTGCGTTCTGGCAGGTACGCCACACCCAGGCGGTGGCCAGGGCAGCGGTCAGCGCCACCAACCCATGAAACAGATAAGCCAGCGGGATACTCAATCCTAACCAGCGGAGACTGGAAAAAACACTGGGCATGAACTTCCAGTAATCGGGACCACCATTTTCAGCCCAGGATTTGGCCACGCCAAGGCTATGTAGCCAAGCCGGTAGTACTTCAGTTCCTTCCCCTAAAACGGCAAGCCCCAGCACCCCCCCTGCAACCAACACAGCTCCCCCAAGAATTCGCCACTTCCCGGTGATCAACAACACGAGAGGAAATAAAATGGCCAGATGGGGTTTGATGAACAGCAGCCCCAGAAACAATGCCGATAACTTCCAGCGTCGATCCATCCAGTACAAGGTCAACCCCGCCAGAGAGGCAGTCAAAAAAGCGTTTTGACCTGTCAGCAGATTAAACCAGAGTCCCGGGAAAGCCAGTAGGCCCCAAACCATTCGAGGAGAGGTTAACCAAGGCTTCAAGGTATGAATATAGGCCCAGAGGGTTCCTCCAACAAACAGAAAATAAGCCGGAAGCCAAGGCAGCACCGCCAGGGGCAACAAGAGCAATGAAAAGGAAGGGGGATAGAACCAGCCATAGTTACCATGGATCGAACTGGAGAGCGGGTGAAGCAACTGATAGAGGTATCGGGGATCATAAAGCATCACGATATGGCCCGATGCAGTCGCTTTTGAGGCAAGCCAAAACACGGTAAAATCTATGTCCGGAAGATTTCCATGACGAATTCCATCGGCATATTGCCACCACTTCCACAAAGATTCACCAACAAATGCAATGAAAAAAATCCGTGGATATACCCGCAACCGCTCAGGGATCAACCATCGCTCCAAGGGAGTCAATTTATCAAACCTGTGCCATGGGTTCCACAACTGCACATTGTTCCAAACCTCACTAAACCTCCCCATGCCTAAAGGCAGGGGGTTCTAAGGGCGAATCCACCGGGGTCTCCTGGCTCTCGCGTCGCCGCTACAGCATCCAGGCCATGACCGATGGCAAACCCTCTATCACAAACGACCTGCTCTAACGGTGTTGCCACCGTGATTTTGCCCGAAGGCTCTATCTTCGCAGGTTCGGAACGCAGCCACCCCGTTTGCAGCAGCACAGGTTTCTGAGCCGCCCACATCGTTTCGATATGGGATGGGTGGTGCGTGTTGCTTATTACGCAGCGTGCGAGGAATGCGGAATACACATCCCGTTGCACAACTCCCGATCCATCCCCCAGCACATGCCACCGCTGACTGAGCGGCTTCTTTGTGCAAACTCCGGTGGTGTGGTCGTACTGCGACATTTTCAGCGACCAGGTGTGCAAATCAATCAACTGGCCGCCAGCACTTTCAGCCTTGCGACGCAATTGTTCGACAAACATTCCTGGCGCTCTGACCTTCACGCTCTTGCCATAATTCTTCTGGAAGGCGATATAAGACAGGGTTTCGGACTGGATGACATTTCCCAGTCCGAGAATCTGGTTGGCAAGCTCACCATGGGCGCGTTTGCGCTCAGCCGCCAGTTTGCGCTCCACTTCCGCATACTCAGTGCGGATTGCCGTGTAACGTTTCGATGGTGTGAACTTCTGGCCTTTTTTCCACGTCCCGTTCGCATTAAAGCAATGCGGGTTCGTGGCTCGCTTAGACCTGTCCATGGCACGTTGCAAGCGGCGGGTTTCTTTCCATGGCTGAACCACGGTATCGCAGAATTTCACCAGCGATGCGGAGTTGTCGCCGACCACAGCAACCGTGCTCGGACCGATGTCCAGACCAACGATTTCGCCACAAGCCTGCTCGTGCTTTGCCGGGGCGATGCCTTCCTGCATGAGTTGCACAAACCAGCGGCGTGAGCCGGAAACAACGCGCCACAGCACGCGGCAATACTTTGTTTTATTGGTGAGCGCTTGGTGCAAATACGGGTCTTGTGTTTTGGAGGGTAGCAAGGCCGGTAGCGTGAGGTCGCCAAACTCGATACAGCCCGTTTCAGGCTTCCAGATGATGTTGGCCGCATTGGTGGTTGCCTCAAGCGAATGCAGGGGGCGGGAAGCACCTTTAAAACGTGGGCGACCGCGTTTACCAAAGGCATATTGCTGCACGGCTGCGAACACCTGCTCCGCGATGCGCTGGGTTACGTTAGAACCAAGCCGGTCTTTCCATCCCGCTTCATTTTTGCAGGTACGGGCAAAGGTGATGATGGCCGCAGGCGTGAACCCTGCTTCTTTCGAGAGCCGCTTAAACTCGTCGGAGCGCAATTTCTTGTCGGCGATGGTGCGGGTGTGCTGCCAGTCTTTGGACTGCTTCAGCAAGCCATGGCGGCGAAGTGCTTCGCCTAAAGTGGCGTTGTACAGACGCCTACCCGCCTCCATGCGCCCGATCAGTATCCGGTCTTCACCGGGTTTCACAACCAGGGGAATGCTGAGAACAAAGGTGGGCGTGGCGGTGCGTTTCATTTGTGCTTTTGCTGCTCGATATATTGTTTAACCACTTCAAGCGGTGCGCCGCCAATCGTCGATACAAAGTAACTATTCGTCCACAAGGTCGGTAGCCGCGACTTTATCCACTTAAACTCTTCACGTATCAATTTGGATGACCTGCCCTTCATCAACTTAATCAGCCGGTGTATTCCGAACTGGGGGTCAACCTCTACCAGTAAATGTACATGATCCAGCATAACCTCAAGTTCCAATATTTCACATTTATACTCAGTAGCAACGTCTTGTATAATTTCTTTCAGACGAACGTCAACGCCCTTCACTAAAACCGAACGCCGATACTTAGGACACCATATAAAATGGTACTTGCAAGAGTAAACTACGTTCAGGTTGCTCTTGTATTTTATGGTGTAATCGCTCATGTACTAATTATACAGATGCTAGATATATAATGCAAGACAAATCTAAGTCAAAACCAACTTCCCGCTTTCCTCCCCATGGCTAAAGCGAGGGGATTCTCGCGGAGATGGGTTGAAGTTCAAAGTGCAACATCCGATGATGCCCAGATATCGCACTCTGTCACACCGAATGATACTTCATGCAGTGAATGGTCACCCGGTATGTTGCGGGGTCTGTGGTTGTCAGTCTGCGTGTTTTTGCACCGGGCTTCATCTATGGCGGTAAATTTCACACATCTATGGTGATCGAAGACGCTGCCGGGCAGGTCAGCACAATAGGCTGAGACGGGACCTGGGATGCGAATTGACACAATTTGCTCCGATAACTGGACTAAAATGATCCGCTGGTCAGTCCTGTCGAACGAGGCAGCGGAGACCATTGTCAAGGGAGAAACCGGCATGAAAATTGGAATGATAGGGTTGGGCAAGATGGGCGGGAATATGGCGACCCGATTGGCGCGCGCCGGAGTGACCGTGGTGGGCCATGATCATTCGCCCGAAGTGGTCAGTTCCTGGGTGGCTTCCGCAGGCATTGTGGGGGCCTCCTCAGTGGATGCCCTGATTGCTGCGCTTCCTGCACCCCGGGTGATTTGGCTGATGTTGCCCAGCGGACCCATCACCGAAGAACAACTGGTGGGACTGAGCCAGCGCCTTGCGCCGGGGGATGTGGTGGTGGATGGGGGCAATTCCAATTATCACGACAGCGAGCGGCGTGCAGCCCTGTTGGCGGAAAAGGGGATCGGTTTCATGGATGCCGGTACTTCCGGCGGCGTGTGGGGGCTGGAAAACGGCTATTGCCTGATGGTGGGGGCGACCCCGGAAGTCGCTCGGCAGGTACGTCCTTTCCTCGAGATTCTGGCCCCTCATCCCGAGCGGGGGTGGGCCCATGTGGGACCGGTGGGCGCAGGACATTATGTCAAAATGGTTCACAACGGCATCGAGTACGGCATGATGCAGTCCCTGGCGGAAGGATTGGCCCTGTTGCAGGGGAAAACGGCCTTTGATCTCGATTTGGCCAAGATCACCGATCTTTGGGGGGAAGGGTCGGTGGTGCGGAGTTGGTTGCTCGAACTGACGGCGGATGCCCTGCGCAAGGGCGTGGACTGGAATCAGATGGCGGCGGTGGTGGCGGATTCCGGGGAGGGGCGCTGGACCGCCATTGAGGCCATCGAACAGGGGATACCCGCACCGGTGCTCAGTCTGGCCCTGCATCTGCGTTTTCAGAGTCAGGATCGGGAGGCGTTGACCTTCAAACTGCTCTCGGTGATGCGTCACGCCTTTGGTGGACATGCCATTCAGTCCAGCGGTCAGTAAACAGGAGATGCCCATGAAGGAACTCGAACCGACCACCCTGGTGATTTTCGGGGCTGCAGGCAATCTGGCGCGGCGCAAGTTGATTCCGGCCCTGTTTCAGTTGGAACGTCTGGGACGTTTGCCGGCATCGCTGACGTTTCTGGGACTGAGTCTCGAGGAGGAAGATCAGGACTCCTGGCGCGTCAAGATTCAGCAACTATTTCCCCAGGAACGGGATGCGTTGATCGAGGGGTTTCTGGCCCGCTGGCATTATCAACGCATCGACCCCAGTGATGCCGCGTCCTATCGGGCACTCCAGGTGACGTTGAAGGACGGGGGCGTATTTCCCTCCAATCATGTGTTCTACATGGCCGTGCGTCCGGCGGATTATCCGGGCATCATCGACCAGTTGGGCACCCAGGGTTTGCTGCAGGAAAAGAATGGCTGGCGCCGGGTGGTGATCGAGAAACCCTTCGGCTATGACCTGCTGAGCGCCGAGACCCTGCAAGCCGGCTTATATCGGCACTTGCAGGAACATCAGATCTATCGCATCGATCATTATCTGGGCAAGGGAACGGTTCAGAACGTTCTGGTGTTCCGGTTTGCCAATGTTCTGCTCGAACCCCTGTGGAACCATCATCACATCGATCATGTGCAGATTACCCACTCGGAGACCCTGGGCATTGAGGGACGCGCTGATTATTATGAAGGTGCGGGGGCCCTGCGCGACATGATCCAGAGCCACCTGTTGCAGGTGCTGACCCTGGTGGCCATGGAACCGCCTGTTTCCCTGGAGGCAGAGCATCTGCGGGACGAAAAGGTCAAGGTGTTGCAGTCGATTCGCGCCATCCCCCCCAATGCGGTGCATGCCCAGGCCTTTCGCGCCCAATATGTCGGGGGGGCGGTTCATGGCGAAACCGTTCCGGGGTATCGCGAAGAATCCGGGGTAGCCTCCGACAGTACCACTGAAACCTACGCTGCCCTGAAACTGTATATCGATAACTGGCGCTGGGCGGGCGTGCCGTTTTACCTGCGTACCGGAAAACGGCTGGCCGAGAACAGTTCGGCGGTTTACATCCGGTTCAAGACACCGCCCCAGGATTTGTTGCGGGGCATACGGTCAGGACCGGCACAGCCCAACTGGATCATGATGGGCATTCAACCGGATGAATGTTTGCGCGTGGAGATGCAGGTCCGCATGCCGGGACTCGAGTTGCAGACCCGCACCCTGAGTCTGGATGCCACCTACCGGCAAGGCGATGAAACCGATTACAGCGCCTATGAAGAATTATTGCTGGATGTAATCAAGGGCGACCATTCCCTGTTTTTGCGGATCGATGAGGTGGAATCGGCCTGGAAAATCGTGGATCCGGTGCTCAAGGTATGGGCCACGGAACGGGAGTTCATCCAGACCTACCCGGCGGGAACCTGGGGACCCCGGGGCACCTACCGTCTGTTTTCCCACGAAGATCAATTCTGGCGTCACGGTCTCGATCCGTCGGGAGCCGATCTGCACCCCTTCTGAGGTCGTACTCCTCATGCAAACCTTTCTCTGGAAAGACCATGGTCGGGTGTACCTGTACCCCGATCCGGAGTCCCTTGCATTGGGCGCCACGGAGCATCTGGTGCAGATCCTCCGGAGGGGCCTGGCGCAGGCTCCCCGCTTTCATTGGGTGCTGGCGGGTGGCAAAACCCCGGCGGCCTGTTATCGTCAGATGGCCAGGGAAGTTCTGGATTGGCAGCGTCTGGACTTGTCTTTGGGCGATGAACGATGCCTTCCCGTGGACCATCCGGAACGTAACGATACCTTGATTCGAAATACCCTGCTTCAGGCCGAAGGACCCCGTTCGGCCCGCTTCGAGCCCATGCGGGCGGAATGGGGGGCCGAGGTCGGTAGTGCCCATCATGCCCAGGTGCTGGAGACGTTGGGGGGCATTGATCTGGTATTGCTGGGGATGGGTGAAGACGGTCATACGGCGAGTCTGTTTCCGGGGCATGCCAGCCTGTTGTCCCAAGCGCCGGTGGTGCCCGAGTATTCCGCGCCAAAACCTCCTCCCGAACGCATTTCCCTGGGCTTGACCCTGTTGCAGCAAGCCCGTCGACGGGTTTTTCTGGTGACGGGGGGGAGTAAACGCGCCATCCTGCAGGCTCTGGATCAGGGGCAACGTTTCCCGGTGGGGCAGGTGGGCGCAGGAGACTGGTTCGTCGATCAGGACGCCTGGTTCGAGACGCAGTAAAAACAGTGCGTCATTCGCTGATCGGACGGCTTCCATAATCAAGCGTCAGGGCGGTTTCGCCAAAGCGTGCGCGGAACAGGTCCCATAAGGCTTCATCCAGTTGAAAGTCAGGCAGGCGGAGGGAAGCCTCCACCTCGGGACGGCAGTAGCGCAGCACAAAAGCACAGGAACCAGGCTGGAAAGAAGGCTTCAGTTCTTTCAGGAGAGCAAGGGTTTTTGCGCTTTGGCTGTGGGAAACTTCCAGGGTAACCTGGCGCGCAAAGCGAGTCTGGGCCTGGGGTAGGGACAGGACCTGTTCGGCGGTGAGTCGCACCCCCTGGGTGAAGTTGTCCAGGGTTGCCTTACCCTCCACCACCAGCAGTCGATCTTCCTTGAGCAGGGGCCGTACCTGATCAAATAATTCACTGAATACGGTGATTTCCACACGGGCCGAACCATCATCCAGGGTAACCATTCCCATGCGTCCGCGCCGGGTTTGCTGGACCCTGCTCTGTACCACCACTCCGGCCACCCGAATCAACTCGGCACGGGGGGCCAACTGATCCAGAGGGGTCAATCCCCAGTGCTGGAGTTGGGGACGGTAGTGCGTAAAGGGGTGACCGCTGAAGTAATAGCCCAGCACGGATTTTTCCTGGGTCAGTTGCTCGTTGGGTGACCACTCGGGATGGGGGGGCAGGGGAGGGTCCTTCGAGGCCGATTCTGCCAGCGCATCAAACAGACCTTCTTGCAGGGCATGACGCTGGGCCTGTTCCCCATGATTGAGAGCAGATTCCACAGCATTGAGGGCGGCGGCGCGGTTGGGGTGCAGGGTATCGAAGGCTCCCGCCTTGATCAAGGCTTCGATGACCCGACGATTGACGCTGCGTTTGTCCGTCCGCCGGCAGAAATCAAACAAACTTCGATAGGGTTCAGGGGGGGAGCCACTGCGTTGCCTGAGGATTTCAAGAGCCGCCCCTTCCCCCGTACCCTTGACCGAGCCGAGGCCATACCGGATGGTTTTTTCCCCGGCGGGACGAAAACGGTAATCCGACGTATTGATGTCCGGGGGCAGAATGACCAATCCGTTTTGCTGAGCATCGGCCACGAAGAGCGCGACCTTGTCGGTGTCGTCCAGATCTCCGGACAGGGTGGCGGCCATGAATTCGGCAGGGTAATGGGTCTTGAGCCAGGCGGTCTGATAGGAAATCAGGGCATAGGCGGCCGAATGGGATTTGTTGAACCCATATTCGGCAAACTTTTCCATCAGATCGAAGAGTTGGGTGGCCAACTTGACACTGACTCCACGGGTGGTGGCTCCTTCGATGAAACGACTGCGCTGCCGACCCATTTCCACCGCATCCTTTTTTCCCATGGCGCGACGTAACAGATCGGCGGCCCCCAGGGTATAGCCTGCCAGGATCTGGGCGATCTGCATCACCTGCTCCTGATAGACGATGACTCCGTAGGTGGGGCGTAAAACCGGTTCCAGGGATTGGTGGAAATATTCGGCGACGGCCTTGCCCTGTTTGCGCAGAATGAAGTCATCCACCATGCCGGACTGGAGCGGCCCCGGACGATTCAAGGCCATCAGGGCGATGATGTCCTCAAAGTTGTCGGGTTTGAGCCGTTTTTCCATATCCTTGGCTGTGCGCGATTCTTGCTGGAAGACGGCGGTGGTGTTGCCACTGCCGAAGAGCGCATAGGTTTTGGAATCGTCCAGGGGAATCTGTTCTACCGTGAAGTGCCGTTCCTCGGGGGTGCGCGCCCGTTCCTGGATATGGCGCACCGCCCAGTCGAGAATGGTGAGGGTGCGCAACCCCAAAAAGTCGAACTTGACCAGACCAACCTTTTCCACATCGTCCTTGTCGTATTGACTGACTACGGCTTCCGAACCTTCGGGTTGGTAGAGCGGGGTGAAGTCAGTCAATTTGCCGGGGGCAATCAGCACGCCTCCCGCGTGCATGCCGACATTGCGCGTGAGACCTTCCAAGGATTCGGCCAGGGTCAGCAATTCGGCGACCTCTTCTTCCTGGGCAGCGCGCTGGTTGATCTGGGGTTCCTGTTCACGGGCCTTGGCCAGGGTCATGCCAATTTCGAAGGGGATCAGCTTGGCCAGTTGGTCCACAAAATTATAGGGTAGATCCAGTACCCGTCCGACATCCCGAATCACGGCCTTGGCCGCCATGGTACCGAAGGTGGCGATCTGGGCTACAGAATCCCGTCCGTAGCGTTCCCTGACATAGTCGATGACCCGGTCCCGTCCGTCCTGACAGAAATCGATATCAAAGTCAGGCATGGATACCCGTTCCGGGTTGAGGAAGCGCTCGAAGAGCAGGTCATACCGCAAGGGATCGATATCGGTGATCCCCAGGCTGAAAGCGACCAGTGATCCTGCCCCCGATCCCCGTCCAGGGCCCACCGGCACGCCATGATGTTTGGACCAGTTGATAAAGTCTGCCACGATCAGGAAATAGCCGGGAAATCCCATCTGAACGATGGTCTGGCACTCGAAATCCAAACGTTCCCGATAGGTGGCGGTTTCTTTTTGGCGCAGGGTTTCATCGGGATACAGTTGTGCCAGGCGGCGTTCCAGGCCCTCGTGGGCCTGCTGGCGCAGAAAATCGTCGAGGGTGATGCCGTCGGGGGTGGGGAAATCGGGAAGACGGGGCTTCCCCAGCGTCAATTCCAGAGAACAGCGGCGTGCAATCTCCACCGAGTTGGCAAGGGCTGCAGGAATGTCACGAAACAGTTCGGCCATTTCGTCCGGGGACTTGAAATACTGCTCCGGGGTAAAAAGACGCGGGCGTTTTGGATCTGCCAGCAGGCGACCTTCCGCGATACACACGCGGGCTTCATGGGCCTTGAAATCCTCTCGTGCGGGAAACTGGATGGGGTGGGTGGCGACCACGGGAATATCCAGTTCAGCAGCCAGTTGGACCGTGGGTTCGCAGAGTCGGTCGCGCATCGGGTCGCCGATCCGCTGAAGTTCCAGATAGTAGTCATCCCCCCACCGGGTTTTCCAGGCCAGGGCCCGTTCCCGGGCCAGGTCCCACTGCCCCGCACTCAGGGCTTGACCCACATCTCCCTGGTCCGCCCCGGAGAGGACCAGAAGTCCTTCTTTTTCCTGGGCCAGCAGGGCAAGGGGCACATAAGCAATGCCCTGTGCCTGATGTTCGCGCCAGGCTGCCGACAGCAGGCGACAGAGCGTGTGGTAGCTGGGGAGCGTGCGTGCCAGCAAGACGATCCGGAAAGGATGAGGGTGGTCTTCGTCCGAAGCGATCCAGACTTCCGCGCCGGCAATGGGTTTGAGGCCGGCCTTGCGGGCCTGCAGGTAGAAACGAACCCAGCCGAACAGATTGTTGAGATCGGTCAGGGCCAGGGCCCCCATATTCAGGGAGCGCGCCAGTTCCACGGCTTCGTCGATGCGCACCAGGCCGTCAGAAATGGAGAATTCGCTGTGCAGGCGCAGATGGATGAAAGAAGGCGCGCTCACGATCGGCGCGCTCGAAAGAAGCTGCGGAGCAATTCAGCCGAGGCTTCGGTGCAGACCCCGCCGAGGATCTGGGTATGGTGGTTGAGGCGAGGGTCGGAAAAGAGGTCCACCACGCTGCCACAGGCTCCGGTCTTGGGGTCGGCCGCCCCATACACCACCCGTTTGAGACGGGCATGTTGAATGACGCCGGCGCACATGCAACAGGGTTCGAGGGTGACGTACAGGGTGCATTCCGGCAGACGATAATTGTTCAGGGTGCGGGCAGCCATGCGAATGGCTTGCATTTCCGCATGGGCACTGGGGTCGCAGGCGCTCAGGGGGGAATTATGTCCGTACCCGAGAATTCTGCCCTCCTGGACCAGAAGGGCACCCACGGGCACCTCCCCCGCCTGGGCGGCCTGTTGGGCCAGGTTCAGTGCTTCGCCCATGAAGGCTTCATCCTCGTCCTTCATTACTTGGGCAGCGGTGGGTTTGCCCCCACCAGTTCGCCTACTTTGGCGGGATCAGCGCGGGTAATCAGGTGCGTATAGGGCCGGATGCGGTGCCCCCCCACCAGGGTATGGGTCACATCGGCCCAGGAGAGAGGCGGAATGTCCAGAAAACGCTCGACGTCTTCTGCAATGCGCGGAAGGATGGGTCTGAGGTACAGGGTGAGCAGGCGAAACAACTCCAGCACTGTACTGCACACCTGTTGGAGAGCTAAGGTCTGCGCCGGGTCGCGCGCCAACTCCCAGGGCTTGTGCTGGTCAACGAACTGATTGGCGAGGTCGGCCAGTTGCATGATGTCGCGCAACACCCGACTGGTGTCCCGTGCTTCGTAAGACCGGGCAATGGCCGTGGCCTGGTTCTGGAACTGGGTGATGAGGGCTGTTTGTGCAGGGGGCAGGGAAACGGACAGGTAACCGTCGAAATGTTTGGTGATGAAACCGGCGCTGCGACTGGCTAGATTGATGTATTTGCCCACCAGATCACTGTTCACCCGGGCCGTGAAATCCTCGAGGTTGAGGTCGATGTCTTCCATGCTGCCATTCAACTTGGCGGCCAGATAATAGCGCAGGTAATTGGGGTCCAGGCGTTCCAGATAGTGCCGGGCGGTGATGAAGGAACCCCGGCTTTTGGACATTTTTTGGCCATTGACGGTGAGAAAACCATGCACGAAAAGGCGGGTGGGTGGACGCAGTCCGCACTGGTGCAGTACGGCAGGCCAGAACAGGGCATGAAAGTAAAGAATGTCCTTGCCGATGAAATGGTAGAGTTCCCAGGGACTGTCGGCCCGCCAGGCCTCCTCAAAATTCAGCCCCTGCATTTCCGCCAATTTTTTGAAGGTGCCGATGTAGCCGATGGGGGCATCCAGCCACACATAAAAGAATTTCCCTGGGGCGTCCGGGATTTCAAAGCCGAAGTAGGGGGCGTCCCGCGAAATATCCCAATCTGTGAGTCCGCTTTTGAACCATTCATCCAGTTTGTTGGCGGCTTCTTCGGGAATGGTCCCCGAGCGGGTCCAGGCGCGCAGAAAGTCCTCACACGCCGCCAGTCGCAAAAAATGGTGTTCGGACAGACGCCGTTCGGGGATGGCGCCGGACAGGGCAGAACGGGGTTCGATCAGGTCGGTGGGGGCATAGGAGGCACCACAGACTTCGCAGTTATCGCCATATTGGTCGGGGGCCTTGCAGCGCGGACAGGTGCCCTTGATGAAGCGATCCGGCAGGAACATGGCTTCCACGGGATCATAGAATTGCTCGATGGAACGGACGGTGATCAGACCTTTCTGCTTGAGGCGCAGGTATAACTCTGTGGCATAGTGCCGGGTTTCGGGAGAGTGGGTACTGTAATAGAGGTCCTGCTCGATGTGGAACCCCTGAAAGTCTGCCAGATGCTCGGCATGGGCGAGGTCAACCATGGCTTCCGGGGTCAATCCCCGTGCTTTGGCGGCCAGCATGACCGGTGTTCCATGGGTGTCATCCGCACAAAAGTAGTGAACGGTATGTCCCTGCATCCGCTGAAAACGGACCCAGATATCCGTCTGGACATGTTCCACAAGATGGCCGAGGTGGATGCTGCCATTGGCATAGGGAAGTGCGCTGGTGACGAGAAGGGTGCGAGACATGAGTAATCCTGAGAAATTGACCCGGTTGCAAAAGCTGCCCAAACGGGGCCGATGATGATTGGCAATCCGACATTGTATCAATCCGGTGCGGGATTTTCGAGACTCATACTATAATGATTCGTTAAACCGTCCTCTCATCATTGATTCAGGAGAAATTATGCCCAATCTCGCCGCAGAAGCACGTCTTCAGGGTTTTATCGACCCTAATACAGGTAAGCCCTTGGGGCCCAAGGCTTTGCAGGCATTGAGTCAGGACCAGGGCCACCTGAGTGTGACGGTAGCTTTAGGCTATCCCGTGGCGACTCTTGGGGAAGCCGTGATTCAGGGGTTACGCAAGGAACTCGGCAGCCTTGAAGGGGTGACGGCGGTTACGGTCACCCTGGTCAGCCGGATCAAGGCCCATGCGGTGCAGGCGGGGCTTGCGCCGATCAAGGGGATTCGCAACGTGATCGCCGTGGCCTCCGGCAAGGGTGGAGTAGGCAAGTCCACCACTGCCGTCAATCTGGCCTTGGCCCTGCAGGCCGAGGGTGCCCGCGTGGGCATGCTGGATGCGGATATTTATGGCCCGTCCCAGCCCACCATGTTGGGCATTCATGGGAATCCGGAAACCCATGAAGATGGGGAATCCATGAAGCCCCTCATGGGGCATGGGTTACAGACCATGTCGGTGGGCTTCCTGATCGACCCTGATCAGCCCATGGTGTGGCGGGGTCCCATGGTGACCCAGGCGCTGGAACAACTGTTGCGCGACACCCATTGGGATGATCTGGATTATCTGATCGTCGATATGCCGCCGGGAACGGGGGATGTCCAGTTGACCCTGGCCCAGAAAGTTCCCGTCACTGGCGCAGTGATCGTGACCACTCCCCAGGACATCGCACTCCTCGATGCGCGCAAGGGGTTCAAGATGTTCGAAAAGGTGGGGGTTCCCATTCTGGGGGTGGTGGAAAATATGAGTACCCATGTCTGTTCGAACTGTGGCCACGAGGAATCCATCTTTGGCAAGGGAGGGGCTGAGCGTATGTGTGCCGACTTTGGTACGGAACTGATCGGTGCATTGCCCCTCGATATCCGCATCCGGGAACAGACCGATTCGGGAAAACCCACGGTGATTGCCGATCCCCATGGCTCTCTGGCCCAGACCTATCGTAAAATAGCGCAACGCGTGGCCCTCAAAGTGGCGCAGCGGAGTGAGAACCCCAGTGTCAAGTTTCCCAGGATCGTGGTGCAGAATACTTGAGCAGAGGGACCCGGAGAGGGAGGGCTCTTTCCGGGGCGGAGTGGTGGTTGAGGAGATCGGGATGAGTATCAAAGCGGATCGCTGGATTCGGCGTATGGCTGAAGAACATGGCATGATCGACCCCTTCGAGCCGGGACAGGTCAAAGAGGTGAATGGGCAACGGATCGTCTCCTATGGGACCTCCAGTTACGGCTATGATATTCGCTGTTCGGACGAATTCAAGCTGTTTACCAATATCAACTCCACCATCGTCGACCCGAAAAATTTTGATTCCAACTCCTTTGTGGATGTCAAGGCGCCGGTTTGCATCATTCCGCCCAATTCCTTTGCCCTGGCCCGAACGGTGGAGTATTTTCGCATTCCACGCACGGTGTTGACGATCTGTTTGGGAAAGTCTACCTATGCCCGGTGTGGCATCATCGTCAATGTCACCCCCTTCGAACCCGAGTGGGAAGGGTACGTCACTCTGGAATTTTCGAATACCACTCCGCTCCCTGCCAAGATTTACGCCAATGAAGGCGTTGCCCAGGTCATCTTTTTTGAATCGGATGAGACCTGTGACGTATCCTACCGTGATCGGGGCGGAAAGTACCAGGGACAGCACGGCGTCACCCTTCCCAAAATTTGAAGGGCCGGGCAACGCCGAAGATTTTCAGGCTGACCTTGTGTACAGGGACGCATCCCCTGGGGGAAAAGGATTCTTTTTTCTTTACGGGGTACGATTGTCACACCTGTAAATTTACAGGGAACTGATTTTTGCCGACCGGTTCATGGGCAATGAATTCGGAATCCCATTCGCCCCTTGGGGCAGCAGGCTTTCTTTCCTTATAGTCAGGATTCCCGGTACGGGAAATTTTGACGATAAACGAAAGGAGGTCATGGTAATGAGCAGGTTTGCCAAATCTTTTGCGGAAATCAATCTGGGCATGTTGTATCTGGCGCGCGAAGTATTGCAGCGCGACCGGTTACAGGGCCTCCTCAATCTTGGGTTGCTCCCACCGGTGGCAGATTTGGTGTTGGAGATGTCCGCCGCCGAAATCCATCATCTGGCCCAGTCACCCATACTTTTGGTGGGGCTACGCTGGCGTTCGATGCGGGTCTGGGAATGTTTGGGCCAATACGCCATGGGGACGGATGCGGCTTTGCCCCGTGCTCTGTTGCTGGGCGAAGGGGAGCGCGATCATGGCTACCAAACGTGATTTGCAGCAGGAGATCCGGCGCTACCGACAGGCCGAACGGTTGCTGGAACTGGGGGCACGGGTGCCCGTGGTTGCGGACCTGACCCATTTGTCCAGTTGGTTCCTGCGGAAGCTGTCTCTTGAAATCAATGGGGAATCTCCGCGTAAGGGGCAGGTTCCCAATTCGGACCAATGGTACCTGAGGCGCAAGCATCTCCTCCAGTCTTCGCTATTTTGCCAAATTTATTCCAGAGTAAAGAATTTGGTGGGGGAGGAGGAAGATGCCTGTACATCGCTTATGGAAGGGTATAGCCAGTGGCGCGATGTGATTCTTTCCTGTGGCTTGTCCCCCTGCCTGACTCTGGATCGTGCCTGGTGGCTGGTCAAGTCCCTGGAAATGCGTCACTTGCAACAATGTCGGTGTCAGGGGTGCCAAGGTCTCTATGTGCAACCCTGGAGTCGATTGCGCCAGGGATACCGCTGTGATCCCTGTCGACAGCGCCGACAGAGATCCTCTGGTAATGCGCCTCTGCGTTTGCAGGGGGGCAAGCCATGACTCTTTGGACCGTTCACCCGGCAATCCGCTGCCGCCCTCTGTTGCATTCGACCCTGCACCAGATGGCCGCCCGTTTTGCCGGAGAAGTTCAACTCTTCGAACGGGTACTGCTTCCTTCCGTGGAACGCATGAGCGAGTGGGTTCTGAACTTGCCCTGTCCGGACACCTTTCATCCAGGGGAGTCGCCCCCATTGCCGGGTATTTTGGCTTCCACTCTCGAGGAATCGCTTCATGCGCCCTTCTGGACGGGAACTTCGGGGCAGGAATGCTGCCTGCGGACCCTCGAGGTGCTGATTCGAAAACTGCATGGGGCCATCGTGTTCTGGCAGGTGACCCCTGTGGGTCAGGTGGAAAGGGAACGTCGGTGGGGCGGCTTCTCGGCCGGACTGGCGCGTTGGTGTGCCCATCAGGGAAACCACCAGGTCTGGCTTGAACCACGGGGAAGTGAGACGCTGTCCTGGCAGGGTGAGGATCATCTGGCAGGGCGCATTCTGGCAGGAGAAACCTGGCTCTGGCTGGAGCAGCAAAGTAAGGAGGCGTTGTATCCCGTGGAACGCAGTGAGGTCGGGACCTCCGCGGAAGAACGGGGAATGGAATGGCAGGTGGCTGACAGGTTGTTGACTCAAGGTCTTTGGGATCCACGCCAGAAACCGGGTCGAATTTGGCAGGATGCCGGCCTGTGGTATCTGCTTTGGCCCAGGGTTGGAGAAGATCTTCGTCGGGGATTGGGCGCAGAAGGAGGCACGTTGCCCTCCGAATCTCGGGAGATGTGTCTGTACTGGCAGACGCGGGGCGTACTGGGCCACTCCCCGGCGGAAGGAATCGAGCGTTGGCATCCCTTGCTGCAGCGCAGGGTCTCTGCGGTATGTCCCAGCCCACTCTGGCAGAGGTGGATCTCGGAATGGTTTCAGACCCATGCATCACCTTGAAATGGGGGCGGGGGTTAGCTATTTCCTGCGTTTCTGGGGACGCTGGGGATTGGCTGCCTTGAGTCTCCGGTGGATTGGTCAATGGAGTGGTTTGGACGGCCCCTGGTTTGTGCATCTGAGTACCCACCTTCTGATGTTGGCCAGTGGTGCCGATATGTGGCGACACCGTCTCCTGTTTCGATCAGGACGTTTTGCCGCCGGGGAAATCAGTATCCACTCCCTGTTCCGGCGAATCCGAAACCATCGGACGGCGCTTTGGCTTGGGTGGGGAGGTCCCTGGGATGCCATCCGCTTGCAACGGCACTGGGATGCCAGTATGGGAGAACCCCATCAGTTGTCACCGGTGCGGGAAGATCGTCCCGTCTGGCTCGATAACCAGGGGCGTGGACATATGATCGTGCTGGGGGCGCCAGGGACTGGGAAAACCCAGGCATTTTTGTTGATGGCCCTACAGGCTTTGGCCCGTGGGGACACCGTGCTCGTATTGGATCCCAAGGGAGGGGAGACCTTCCCTCGTTGCTTGCAAAGTGCAGCGCTTCAACGGCATCGTGTGTATCTGGAAATCGATGCCCACCATCCCCATCAGGGTGGCTGCCTCGATGTTCTGGCGGCTGGACGAGATCCCTCGGAACTGGCCAGTCGCCTGTGCCAACTCTTGCCCCTCGCGGAACGCGCAACGGTGTTTGGCCAGTTTGCCTGGATGACCCTGTTTCGGATCATTGCCGCCCTGCGTGGATTGAATGAATCCCTGACCTTTTCAAGCCTGCGTTTTCATGTGGGGGACCAGGGCCGGCAACTGGTTCGGACATGCTGGCAGCGGTGGGGACGGGAGCATACGCTGAGCGTGGGTATGGACCACCTGGCCCGACATGATGCCGTGCATTACTCGAAGATGATCGTGTCGCTATTGCCCCTTCTGGAAATCCTCGCCACCGGTGTCCTGGGCACGTTGTTGGGGAGTGATTCCGGGAGGAAACGTTTCACCCTGAAGGAACTCATCGAGCAACGTGCAGTGGTGTACGTATCCTTGGGGGCCTTGTCTAATGCGCGGGTGGCTCAGATGTTGGGAACGCTGGTATTGGGGGAACTGGCGGCCCTGGCGGGGGATCGCTACCGTGCTTCCACGGTGCAACGGTCTGCGGTGCGAATTTTTGTGGATGAAGCAGCGGAACTGTCGGGAGAAACGTTTGTGCAATTACTCAATAAAGGACGTGAGTGCGATATGCAGGTGACGTTGGCAGTTCAAACCCTGACCGATCTCGAGGTGGCCATGGGGGGAATGGCTCCAGCCCGCATGATGGTGGGAAATGCGGCCCACCTGTTGGTATTTCGTACCCTGGATGCGGAATCTTGTCGAACGCTGAATGATCGGGCCGGCCGGGTCCAGATCCAGAAACGTCAGGCAGGGACGACGGCCCCTGCTCCCCGGTATTGGTGGCAGGGTCAACCTCGCGCGGGTGCCATGCTGCAACGGCAGTGGCAGGAGGTTCCCCTGATTCCCGAAGGCTGGTTGACCCGTCTGGAAGATTTGCATTATCTGGGGTTCTTTTCCGGACAAGGGGTGATCTGGGGTTGCCTGCCGCGCCTCCGGGTTCCTGGAGAGGTCAAGTGAAAGAGTATGTGGCACCCCTTGGCAGTGGAAATGATACGGGCCCAGCAACTCTGGGGCGGACAGTGGATTCTCCAGTGGGCACCCAGGATCATTGGGCGTCTGGGGGATACGCAGGGAGGCGTGGCAGCATTCCGCGCTTTGGCTCTGCTGCATTGGAGTGGGGGATTATATCCCTTGGCCTTGATGTGGCAGGTGGGCAGTCCCTCCCGCGCGCGGGATGAATGGAACCGCTGGGAGCGTGCCTGGCGTTGGCGACGTAGAACGGTATGGGGGTTGCTGGGGTTGGTGGGGCTGCTTTTTTGGCCAACGATTCTCTCTCCCGCCGTGATTCCCGTGATGGTGATGGGATTCTTCCTGTCATTCCATTAAAAGGGAATTTCCATCGGTTTGTTGTTAAATGGGATACTTTTGCGGTACTCTTGCAAGGCCTCGGTCTCACCGCACATTCGGAGAGTCGCTGTGTCCGCAGAAAGATTTCAATCCATCGCCCGTCAGACCCTCCTTCGCTTTGTTCTCTGCGCAGGCGCACTGGCTTTGTTGGTGTTTTTGGTGAGCGATGGTTTGACCTACACGGAAGGAAGTGTCTTTTTTTCTTGGGAAAGTCTGGGTTATTTGCTCAGTACCTTCGTTCTGGTGGGCGGAATTCTGGCTTTTTCCATCGGCAAATGGATGCTGGAAGGCGCTCGGCGCGTGCAGGCCCTGCAAAGAGCCGTGGTCCATTTCAGTGATCAGCATCGCGTTTCTCTGGAATTTGTACGTGCGCTCGTGGAAGCACGGGCTGCGCGTCGGGATGAAATTACCGTGGTGGCGGATATTCTGGAAAGAATGGCCGACAACATGGAGCGTCATGAAAACTTGCGCATGCGGGAAGAGGCGAAACAACATTTGTGGTCTCGAGTCTTTGCCAGCAGTCTGGATGCCATTGCGATCTCGGCGCGCGATCGCCGGTTATTAACCGTGAATGAAGCTTTTAAGCGAATTACCGGTTACAGTGAAGAGGAAGTGTTGGGCAATGAAATGCTGTCAAGCACGGTAAGCGTTCCCAATGAAACGCCCCTGACGCAAATATGGGCGGCAGTGGAGATGAACAGTTATTGGTGCGGGGAATTGCTGGATATGCGCAAGGATGGCACTCTGTACCCCCGTTGGCTCAGTCTCAGCGTGGTGCGCGACGCCAGTCAGCAAGTGACGAATTACATTGCCGTTTTCAAGGACATTACCGAACAGAAGGAAAGTGAGGCCCGTTTTATTTATCAGGCCAACCATGACCGCCTGACGGGTTTACCCAATCGGCACCTGTTGCAGGATCGTCTGTCCCGGGCCATTCGTCTGGCCGAACGCAATCAGAATCAGTTGGCGGTGCTTTTTCTCGATCTCGACAATTTCAAGTGGGTCAATGATTCATTGGGCCATGCCACAGGAGACCAGTTACTGATTTCTGTTTCCCGGCGGCTCCAGGCAGGGGTGCGAGCCTCTGATACGGTAGCCCGTCTGGGAGGGGATGAATTCGTGGTATTGCTTCAACAGCCTGCCGGGCACCAGGAATTGGCCATCATTGCAGAAAAGTTGATCGAGATCATCGAACAGCCTATCGTCCTGGGGGGGTATGATTTTCATACCACCTCCTCCATTGGCATCAGCATTTACCCGGAGGATGGTATAGATGCGGATATTCTGCTCAAGCATGCAGATACGGCCATGTATGTCGCAAAGGCGAGTGGGAAATCGGGTTTTCGTTTCTTCGATCCGGAAATGAATCGCCGGGCCGTGGCCCGGGTGGAAGTGGAACGAGACCTGCGTCGTGCCATTCAGGAGCAGGAATTCGAATTATATTTCCAGCCAAAATTTTGCCTGTCCACGGAAAGGTTATGTGGACTGGAGGCCTTGATTCGCTGGCAACATCCACGCCGCGGACTCGTCCAACCCGACGATTTCATTTCTGTGGCGGAAGAAACCGCCTTGATCATTCCGCTTGGAGAGTGGGTCATTCGGGCAGTCTGTCGTCAGGTGGTGAGTTGGAGAGATCAAAACTTGTTTTACGGTCATCGAGTGGCCATCAATTTATCCCTCCTGCAAGTGGAGTCTGACGCCTTTGTGGATACCGTGGAAAGGATACTGGAGGAAACGGGCGCCCCACCTCGGCTGATCGAGTTTGAATTGACCGAGAGCATGGTGTTGCGCAATCCGGGACGCTCGGCCAAAGTGCTTCAGCGTTTGCGCAAATTGGGGATTCATCTGGCCCTCGATGATTTTGGGACAGGGTATTCCAGTTTGTCCCATTTGCGCCAGTTACCCCTGGATACGATCAAGATCGACCGAAGTTTCATCCAGAATATTCCGAACAGCGGGGAAGACAATCAAATCGTGCGCATGATCGTGGCATTGGGAAAATCGGCCCAGATGATCGTCGTTGCCGAGGGGGTGGAAACCAAGTTGCAAAAAGATTGTCTGCGTGCTCTGGGATGTGACTTTTTGCAGGGATTTCTTTTTTCCCGGCCCGTTCCCCGGCAGGAGTTGGAACCTCTGCTTCTGCGCGATAATGAGAAAAACGCATGCCCCCCTTGTGTTGGCTGTCAACAGACCCTATCTGAGCAGGTGGAATGAGAGGGCACAGGGGTGCTCCGCCGAGGTCACCTTCGGGCAACACTGAAACGATCAGGAGAACGCATTCATGAAGTTACATTTTCGTCATATTTTAGTTACCTTTGCCTTGTTGCAAGGGACCTTGGCCTGGGCTGAGCCCAGTTTGGAACAGGTCTATGAAGCAACGCGCAGTGGCCGACTGGAAGAGGCGCAGCAAATGATGCAGGAAGTATTGCGCGCTCACCCCAACAGCGCCAAGGCTCATTTCACCGAAGCCGAAGTTCTGGCGCGTTCCGGTAATCTGGCAGGTGGGCGAGATGAACTGGCTTTGGCCCAGAAACTTCAACCTGGATTGCCCTTTGCCAAGCCAAGTGCCGTGGCCGAATTGAAAAATGAGTTGGATCGCAGCACGGGAAGTGCCACCGTTCCTGCCGGTGGAACGGGCCATACCCCTTGGGGGACCTTGTTGGTGGTGGGGGGGATAGCCCTGCTGTTGGTGATTTGGCTGGTGCGCCGACAAACGGCGCAAGGCCCGGCAGGCATGGGAATGATGCCGCGCCCGGGGGGAGGGTACTACAACAACGGAATGGGCGGTGGGGTTCCTCCTTCCATGGGGCCCACAGGTGGTATGGGGGGGGGTATGGGGGGTGGAGGTCTAATGGGTAGTCTGGCCACTGGGGCGGCTTTGGGCGCCGGGATGGTGGCGGGTGAAGCGCTGGCACATCGTTTGGTGGATGGGCCGAGCGAAGGCACCGGGTCCGCGGATCCGTATGCTTCTGGCGCAGGAGGAAACAGCGATATGGGAGGGCGTGATTTTGGTGTCAGCGATGGGGGCTCCTGGGATTCTGGTTCGGATTCCGGTTGGACCAGTAACGATTCGGGTTCCGACTGGAGTTGAGGTTCGTCCTGTCGTTCTTCATACTTTGAAAACCCTGTGTGTGGCATGATGATCCAGGGAACGAATTGAATTTTTCCGACTCTCTGTGAAAACAGAGGTTCTTTGTCCACCCCCACTATAAAAATGGAGGAGTTTTTCATGGTCGTAAACCGTAAAAAAATGATGGCACTGGTGGCTGTAATGGCCATGGGGTCATCCCTTGCCGTTCTGGCCGATGCCGGAACCCCTCCCTCGGCCAGTGCCCCTGCACCCTCTGCCAGCGTCCCCGCACCGGTGGTGCAGCATAAGGCCCATCATGCCCATCATCCGGATATGTGGATGCAGCACAGTCAAGCCATGTTGCTGGATATGAAAGAGCAACTCAATCTGACCGCTGCGCAACTGGAAGGGTGGAAAGCATGGTCAGGTGATGTCCTGTCCATCACGCAGGCACAAACGGAAAGAATTCATCACTGGCGTGCAGAGCATGAAAAAAAGGCCCTGGAAGAGGATCGTGCAACGGCAGATCACGCTCGTGTCTCCACGCCTGAACGTATGGCTCATGGTCTGGATCACATGCGTCTGGAGGTTGAACGACTACAGGATCATTTGGCGCTACTGGAAAAATTGCAAGCCAGTACGCAAAAGTTTTATGACACCCTGGATACCAATCAGAAAACCATTTTCGATCTCTACTGGCAACAAGCCTATGCGGTGGGAAGCACTATGGGGCATCCCATGTGCGGGCATGGCGAGGGCATGGGAATGGGAATGGGGGGGATGATGATGCATCCGCCCATGCCTCCTGCACCCCCTGCACCTCCCGCCGCAACCAGTCACTGAACTGGGTGAGTCCTCATTCTCATCTGCATCACTTTCCGGGAGAACCTGCATGAACGCTGACCAAAAGAAAAAGACACAGGTTGTCTTGGCGTGGCTGTTGGTCGGCGTCTTGTGTGTTGTGACCGAACCATCCTGGGCTCGTGGCGGTGGAGGAGGTCATGGCGGTGGAGGAAGGGGCGGCGGTGCCAGGGGAGGAGGATTCCATCAGGGGGGCTGGGGCGGAGGTGGTTGGCGCGGTGGCGGTGGCTGGCGCGGTGGTGGGGGTTGGCGCGGTGGGGGTTGGCGCGGCGGTGGCTGGCGCGGTGGCGGTTGGCGTGACGGTGGTTGGCGCGGTGGCTGGAGAGATGGTGGCTGGCGTGGTGGCTGGGGAGAAGGCTGGGGTTGGGGCGGTTTCGGACTAGGTTTGGGCTTGGGCTATGGGGCCTGGGCCTGGAATGACCCTCTCTTCTACGATCCCTATCCGGTGGGCTATCCTGTTTATCAGGCGCCTCCCACCGTGGTGGTTTCTGCGCCGGTTTCGCCTCAGGAAACGACTTATGTCGGACCGGCAGCGCAAGAACCAGAGAATGATCCACCGGGGGGAGCGACGCACGACTGGTTCTACTGCGACTCGGCAAAGGGCTACTACCCCTACGTCGAAAGTTGCCCTGAGCCATGGCACGCCGTTCCCAGCACACCCAATGGCCCTGTCCAGCCTTGAGTGCGGGATCAACGGAAGACGAGGACCGGGATTTTGGAGTGAGTCAGGACTTTTTGTGTTTCGCTCCCCAATATCAACCCGGTCAGTCCCCGTCGTCCGTGGGAGGCCATCAGGATGAGGTCGCACCCTTGGATGCGCGCGCATTCGATAATGCCTTCATAAACGGAATACTCTACGGACTTGCGGGTTTCAATGGAGACCTCCTGCGAACTCGCCAGGGTTTGGGCATTCGCTAGATATTGATCGGCCAAGCCCTCCAGTTGCTTCATGATTTCCAGTGGAGAATCCACGACAAACTCGGTGGTGGGCAGGTATTGAATGACTGCACAGTAAACCGTGACCTTGGCCTGTAAGGATTTGGCCAAACTCAACCCTCCATTCAACGCTTTATGCGAAAGTTCCGAACCATCCGTGGCGATGAGTAGATGGGTAAACATGAATGATCCTCCCTCGAGACCTGAACTGGGGGCTTCCCCGATTCCCCATCCCTGTTCGGGGTGAGGTACACTTACGAACTTTACGGAAATTATAGCCCCTTTGGGAGATCTCATGGCCCCGGAACTTGGACATTATTCACTGATATTGGCACTGACCTTGGCTGTGGGCATGGCGACTTTTTCTCTGGTGGGCGCGCAACGTGGCGTGGCTTCATGGATTGGTTTGTCGCGCCCCCTTGCCTTGACCCTGTTGCTGGCCATGGCCGTTTCCTTCGGTTGTCTGGCATGGTCCTTTGTGCACAACGATTTCTCGGTACTTTACGTGGCACAGCACTCCAACTCGAAGTTGCCGGTGCAGTACCAGTTTTCTGCCGTATGGGGAGGGCATGAAGGTTCGCTGTTGTTATGGGTGCTTTTATTGAGTACCTGGAGCGCCGCCGTTGCCATTTTTTCCCGCCGTCTCCCTGATCCTGTGGTGGCCCGTGCGTTGGGGGTGCTGGGCCTGGTCATCACGGGTTTTCTGCTCTTCATTCTTCTGACTTCCAATCCCTTCGACCGTCTTTTTCCGGCGGCTCTGGAAGGACGGGATCTCAACCCGCTCCTGCAAGATCCCGGATTGGTGTACCACCCACCCATGCTGTACATGGGTTATGTGGGATTTTCGGTGGCTTTTGCCTTTGCCTTATCCGCGCTGATTTCAGGAAAACTGGATGCCACCTGGGCCCGTTGGTCCCGTCCCTGGACTTTGGCCGCCTGGGTATTCTTGACCTTGGGGATCTGTTTTGGCTCACGCTGGGCTTATTATGAATTGGGTTGGGGGGGATGGTGGTTCTGGGATCCGGTGGAAAATGCTTCCTTCATGCCCTGGTTGGTGGGTACGGCCCTCATTCATTCATTGGTGGTCACGGAAAAGCGCGGTGCCTTTAAACGGTGGACGGTATTGCTGGCCATTGCGGCTTTTTCCCTCTCGCTGGTGGGGACCTTCATTGTCCGTTCCGGGGTATTGAATTCGGTTCATGCCTTTGCCTCGGATCCCAAGCGGGGGATCTTCGTCCTGCTCTTCCTTTCCCTGGTGATTGGCGGCTCTCTGACCCTGTTTGCCTGGCGCGCTCCTGCAGTGGGTGAGGGAGGGCGCTTCCAACTGGTCTCCAGAGAATCCTTCATTCTGCTCAATAATGTCCTGCTGGCTGTGGCTGCCGCCGCCGTGTTATTGGGCACCATCTATCCCATGGTGATCGATGCCCTGGGGATGGGCAAATTGTCCGTCGGTCCCCCGTACTTCAATACGGTGTTCGTGCCCCTCATGATTCCTCTGCTGCTGATTCTGCCCATCGGGACGCTGGCGCACTGGAAGCGCGCGAATTTGAAGGATATTCTGCGCGAGGTGCGGCTGGATATGGTCATCGCCCTGGTGGTGGGCATCGTGGTTCCTTTTCTGATGGGGGCGTTCAGCCTGTTGTCGGCATTGGGAATCGCCACGGCGGCCTGGCTGGCCACCAGTATTGCCCGCCAGGTCTGGTCCTGGCGCCATCTCAAAACAATTCCGCGCTGGTTCATTGGCATGCAGACAGCCCATTTTGGCATGGCGGTTTTTGTGGTGGGCGTGACCCTGATCAAGGGTTATGAAATTGAACGGGATGTGCGCATGGGGCCGGGGGACACCCTGACGCTCAAGGGAACAACTTTCCGTCTGGTGGGGGTGGAACCGGTGCCGGGGCCGAATTACAGCGCCTTGCGTGGCGCAGTGACCTACAGCGAAAACGGCAAGGTGGAAGGATTGCTGGAGCCGGAAAAACGGACCTATTTTTCTTCGCCCATGCCTATGACCGAAGCCGCCATCCATTCCACGATCTCCCGTGATCTGTATGTTTCCCTTGGGGAACCCCTGGATAATGGGGCTTGGAGCGTGCGTATCTATTACAAGCCCTTTGTCAACTGGATCTGGGCTGGTTGTGTTCTGATGGCTCTGGGAGGCGCGGTGGCGGCATCGGATCGGCGTTATCGCGTGCAGGCCAAGGCTGCACGGCAAGAAATGGCAGTGCAGCACGAGGTGACCGTATGACTGGAACGAATCCCGAGTCGGATATGTCTCAACCGGAATCCGTAGAGGTCAGAAAGTCTGCGCGTTTCAATGTCTGGTTTCTGGTTCCCCTGGGTGTCTTCGTGGGGCTGGCACTGTTCATGGGACTTGGCCTTCAGCATGACCCCCATGAAGTGCCGTCGCCCTTTATCGGCAAGCCCGCACCGAGTTTTCGTCTGCCGCTTCTGGAAGGTGAGGGAACTTTTTCGCCGGCGGATTACCGGGGCAAGGTCTGGATGCTCAACGTCTGGGCTTCCTGGTGCGTGTCCTGTCGTGAAGAGCACCCGATTCTGCTGAAATATGCTCGTCTTCATCAGGTTCCTCTGGTGGGACTGGACTACAAGGATGACCCTGATGCCGGGCGCAAGTGGGTGGATCAATATGGAAACCCCTACACCTTGACCGCCATGGATCAGGATGGACGGGTGGGCATCGATTATGGAGTCTATGGCGTGCCTGAAACCTATGTCATCGATGGCAATGGCGTGATTCGTTACAAGCAGATTGGACCCATTACGGAAGATGTCCTGCAGAAAACCCTGCTGCCCCTACTGGAGAAATTACAGAAATGAGCAGTGTGAAATGGCGCAAATACTTCCCTGTCCTGCTGCTGGGGTTTGGGTTGATGGGGCCCTGGGGGTTTTCTCACGCCGAAGAAGCCAAGCCTTTGGCTGATGATCCTGCAGTGGAAAAGCGTTTGCTGGTGATTGCCGAAGATATGCGCTGTCTGGTGTGTCAGAACGAATCTCTGGCAGCGTCCCAGGCCGATCTGGCCAAAGACCTGCGCCGCGAGATCCGTGATCAGATTCGCCAAGGCAAAACGGATCAGGAAGTGACAGACTACATGGTTGCGCGCTATGGGGACTTCGTGCGCTATCGTCCCCCGGTCAAGCCATCAACCTGGGTACTCTGGTTTGGTCCTTTCATTCTCATGCTGGGGGCGGTGGGACTTTTGGGCTGGGTATTGCGTCGCAGGATTCTGCAACGGCCTCCTGAACTCCCCCTTTCCTCCGCACAAAAACAACAGATCGAGGCGCTCCTGCGCGACCAACCATGACCGTATTTATTCTGGCGAGCGGGGGATTGACCCTGCTCATTCTGTGTTATCTCGTTTTTTCCTTGATCCGAGGGGGCGTGGTCAGCGACCATCGCAAAGCGCTCAATGCCGCCGTCTATCGTGACCAGTTGCAGGAATTGGAGGCTGAGCGGGCCGATGGCAGTTTGGCCGATCAGGACTATGACCAGGCGCGCGAAGAGGTGGAACGCCGTCTTCTGGAGGATACGGAAGTCATGCCGGAAGTGACGGATCGGGTGCATGGCCGAACGACTGCGCTGCTGCTCCTGGCGTTGATTCCATTGGCCAGCATCGGTATGTATCTTTGGCGCGGGCATCCTGAAGCCCTCGATCTCCAACCGGCGGAAATGACAGCAGCCCCAGCGCAGCAAATGACCCCCGCCAAGATCAATGACATGGTCAAGGCCCTGGCCGAGAAGTTGGCCAAAAACCCCGATAACCCACAGGGATGGGCCATGCTTGCACGTTCCTACATGAATTTGGACAAACCGGGAGAAGCCATCAAGGCTTTTGGTCATCTGAAGAAAGAAATGGCCAATGATCCGGAACTGATGGTGGATTATGCCGAGGCATTGGCAGCGGATGCTCAGGTGCGGGGCGATGACAAGCAGATGATCGAGTCCAATACCTGGGTCATGAATGCTCTCAAACTGGAACCGGGTAATGGCAAGGGACTCTTCATGGCCGGGAGTTTTGCTTTCATCACTCAGCAATACGCTCTGGCGGTGTCCTACTGGAGCAAGTTGATGCCCCTGTTGGAACCGAGTTCCCAGGATTCCTCCTTTGTCCTGGAACAACTCAACAAGGCACGGGCACAACTCAAACTGGCCCCGGTGACCGCAGATTCCTTCGCAGGGCCGGAAGGACCCGTCAAGCCCCAGGCTCAAAAAGGGGCTGCAGCCAGCAGCATCAGTGGGGAAGTGACGCTGGATCCTGCGCTCAAGGACAAGATCACCCCGGGAGAAACCCTGTTCATTTTTGCCAAGGCAGTACAAGGTCCTCCCATGCCTCTGGCAGTGATTCGAACCACGGTAGGGTCCTGGCCCCTCAAATTTCAGTTGACCGATGCTCAGGCCATGAGTCCTCAGTTCAACCTTTCGTCGGTGGATCTGGTGCGGGTGGAAGTTCGGGTGACGCAATCGGGTAATCCCATGCCTTCAAGCGGCGACCTGTTCGGAGCGACCTTGCCGCTCAAACCAGGAGCGCATGGGGTGGAACTGGTCATTAACCAAGTGCAGCCCTGAGCCGAGAACGGTTATATGCTTGCTGTGGCACAACTGACCTGTCAGCGTGGCGCACGCACCCTTTTCTCGGGGCTTTCCTTCACGCTGCCGGAAGGACAATGGATACAGATCCAAGGCCCCAATGGGGCAGGCAAGACCACTTTGCTGCGGGTTTTGGCGGGACTCGTCCAACCTCGGGAAGGAACTTTGACCTGGCAGGGCCAGGATGTGCAGGAATGCCGTGCCGAATGGCAGCGCGCTCTGCTCTATCTGGGTCATCATGCGGCCCTCAAGGAAGAGTTGACCCCGCTGGAAAACCTGCGTTTCAGTCTTGGGCTGGAAGCTTTTCCAGTGGATGAAGCAGCTTTGATGGAAGCACTGCATCGTTTTGGTTTGCAGGAGCGGGAGCATCTTCCGGTTCGCTATCTTTCTGCAGGGCAACGGCGGCGTGTTTTATTGGCACGTTTGCTCATCCGTCCGGCACAAGTATGGATTCTCGATGAACCTTATACGGCCCTGGATACTCATGCGACCCAGTTTCTTTCCACGGTCATTGAAGATCATTTGGAACGGGGAGGCAGTGCCATACTCACCAGTCATCAAACCTTGGGTTTGCGCCCGGGCATGAGCATTGCGTTATGATGACGGGGTTTTGGACTTCCATGAGGCGGGACCTGGTGCTGGCGACCCGGCACAAGAGTGAATGGCTGACGGCTTTATTCTTTTTTGTCATGGTTACCAACCTGCTGCCCCTGGGGGTTGGACCGGAAGTGTCTTTACTACGCAAAATCGCGCCAGGAGTATTGTGGATCGGGGCATTGCTCTCCACCTTGTTGGGGCTGCAGCGCTTGTTTTCCTCGGATCATGGCGATGGAACCCTGGAACAAATGGCCCTTTCTCCGGTGCCCCTGGCCTGGTTGGTGGCGGGTAAAATGGTGACCCACTGGTTGGTTTGCGGTCTGCCCGTCGTACTCATGGCTCCCCTGTTGGGTCTCCAGTTTGACCTGCCCGCTCGTTCCCTGGGTATCCTGGTCTTGTCCCTTCTGCTCGGAACGCCTATCCTGTCGGCGGTGGGGGCTCTGGGCGCGGCACTGACCCTGGGTCTGCGGGGGGGCGGGGCCCTCTTGTCGTTGCTCATTCTGCCGTTGTACATTCCTGCTTTGATCTTTGGCGCAGGAGCCGTGGAAGCAGATCTGTCCGGCATCAGCCCGCAGGGGCATTTATCCTTGCTGGGGGCCTTGCTGGTTCTGAGCGTGTTTTTTTCTCCCTGGGTGACATCCCTGGCGTTACGTATTGCACTGGAGTAAGATTTCCCATGAGCAACTCGGTTATCAACTGGTACAAATATGCCTCTCCTGCCACGTTTTATCCTCTGGCAGGACGTTTGATTCCCTGGTTTTTCGGGCTGTCGGTTCTATTGATCGCTTGGGGATTGTGGATCGGACTGTTTGTGGCACCCACCGACGCACAGCAGAGTGAAGGGTACCGCATCATTTTTGTCCATGTACCTGCCAGTTGGTTGTCCATGTTCATTTACTGCGTCATGGCCTTTTGGTCGGCCCTGGGCTTGGCTTTCAATACCCGATTATCCGGCATGTTAACCGCAGCGCTGGCACCCACTGGCGCTCTTTTCGCTTTTCTTTCCCTGTGGACGGGTGCACTCTGGGGCAAACCCATGTGGGGAGCCTGGTGGGTTTGGGATGCCCGCCTCACGTCACAGTTGATCCTGTTTTTTCTGTATCTGGGCTTCATTGCCCTGCAGTCGGCTATTGATGACCCGCGTCGGGCTGACCGGGCAGGAGCGTTGCTGGCTTTGGTCGGTGTGGTCAATATTCCGATCATCTATTTTTCGGTGCAATGGTGGAATACCCTGCATCAGGGCGCTTCCGTATCCCTGACCAAGGCCCCCAGCATGGCGCATATCATGCTGGAAGGCATGTTGATCATGGCATTGGGGTTCTGGTCCTACGCCATTGCCGTGGTTTTGACGAGGGTCCGGTGTATCATTCTGGAACGGGAGCTGACAAGCGAATGGGTGAAACGTAATGCATTGGACTAGTTTGCAGGATTTTCTGACTATGCGCGGGTATGGTCTTTATGTATGGGGCAGTTTTGGCGCCTGTGCCTTGGGCATGCTCATCGAGTCCCTGTGGGTGCGCCAGCGCTTGCGCACCATTCAGTCTCGTTTACCCAAGCAGGAGTTGAACGGATGAAACCTCGTCATAAACGGTTGGCGCTGATTTTCGGGGCGGTGGTGGTACTTGGGGTAGCCGTGGCTCTGGTACTCAATGCCTTTCGCAGCAATCTGGTTTTTTTCTATACCCCCACTCAGATCGTGCGCGGAGAAGCACCGAAAGACCGGGCTTTTCGCATTGGCGGACTGGTCAAAACGGGGTCTTTGCAGCGGCATGACCTCGTGGCTCATTTCATTGTCACGGATACCGTCAATGAAATCGCGGTTTCCTACCGGGGCATTCTGCCTGACTTATTCAAGGAAGGACGGGGCGTAGTGGCAGAAGGAAATTTAGGAAATGGACAGTTTGTGGCTACTGAAGTATTGGCCAAACATGATGAGAACTACATGCCGCCCGAGGCCAGGGCTGCCGTGGAGCAGGCACAAAAAACGGCACGGACCCTGCAAAAATGAGTCAGTCGAGGTGGTATTGCTGGGCAAACATGACCAACGAAGCGCGGCCATGCAGGTGTAGTTTTTGATAGATGCGTGAGAGTCGGTTGCGCAAGGTGGATTCCTGAATGCCCAACCATTCCCCCAGAGCCAACGCCTTGGCTTCCGGGTGATGAACGATCAAACGAATCAGTTCCTTTTCCTTGGTACTCAAGTCAAAAAACCCGGATGAATTGTTATCGGACTTTTGAGCTATGGACGAGAAAGCCTTGGTGAGAAGTCGCTCGCGCAGACGTGCCGGTACCCAGAGATGTTGCTGGGATACGGCGTGGAGCGCCCCCAAAATGGAACCAAGAGGTTCGGAAACATGGACGATTCCCAAAACCCCCTGTTGGATTTGCGCCTCCATTCCCTTCAGTTCCTCAGACTGGGTCAACAGGATCAGTTCGACATGATGCTCGGCCAGGTACGCGGATAGTGTGGGGAGGGTGTTCAGGGAAGCATCGTCCAGGATGACGATTTTGGGATGATGTCGTTCCAGTTCGCGAAAGAGACTGGTTGTGGGCGGGTGTCCGCCCAGCCATAGAAAGTTGCCCGGATGATCGGTCAACAGGGCGCTCAAACCTGCCAGGATCAGTTGATGGGAGGTAATGGCAAAAACGCGGATGCATGAATCTGGGGTCATGGTGCTTGCGCTTGAGAAAAAATGGAATGTTAGGGATTTCCTTGCTCGGGAGGCGAAAAAATCTGTCCGTTATGTAATGATTGTGAACCGGTGTTGCGGCGCGATTTATTGGCACCCGGAGACAGGGGAAATACCGGGAGAAACTTGGGGTTCTGTGTATGAAGTGGTGATCCCCATGAATTCATCAGGGTAGAAAAACAACTTTGGAACTGTTACAGTGGTCCCCCGCGTAGGTTCCATCTGGAGAGCCAGAACGACAGGGAATCCGGTGAAATTGAACTGTTTTAGAATCGACGGTCAAGGAGAAGAGAGTGGCCAAAAGTATATTGACGGTGGATGACTCTTCCTCCATCCGGCAAATGGTCGGATTTACCCTGAGGGGGGCGGGATATGACGTCATCGAGGCGGAAGATGGTCAGGAAGGGTTGGACAAAGCCCGTCAAAGGACCGTGGATCTGGTATTGACGGATCTGAATATGCCGAAGATGGATGGCCTGACTTTGATAAAAACCTTGCGTATGCTGCCGGCGTACCAGCATATTCCCATTTTGATGTTGACCACGGAGTCCAGTGATTCCATGAAATCTCAAGGTCGTGCCGCCGGGGCAACGGGATGGTTGGTCAAACCCTTCGATCCCCAAAAATTATTGGAAGTGGTCAATAAATGTATCGGGTGACCCGAACCGTTTTCAAATCCTGATCCGGGCCCTATTTGTGAGTATTGATCTCAGTCAGTTTTTTCAGGTGTTCTTCGATGAAACGGAGGAGCATCTGCTGGCCTTGGAAACTCTACTATTGGGTGTGGACCGGATGGCCCCGGTGGGCGAAGATCTGAATGCCATTTTTCGCGCGGTTCATTCCATCAAGGGGGGCTCCGCCACCTTTGGTTTCAACGATATGACCGAAGTCGCCCATGTCCTGGAGAATTTGCTGGATCGGGTGCGCAAACGCGAAATAATCTTGACAGAAGAGATGATCAATGCATTCCTGGAGGCTGGGGATGTGTTGCGTATGCAGTTGGCTTTTCACCGTGGACAGGGAAGTGTGGACCCGGATGTCGTGCAGGGCGTTCAGGAAAAATTGACCGCTCTGGCCAGTACAGTGGGTTCGGATTCCAATCCCATCTTTCCGGTGGAACATGCATCGGTTTCTGTTTTTTCTGGAGGGATCAAACAGAAGGTTCCAGAACCGGTGGTGCAGAACGATCCGGGATATGGATTTTTTGATGAAGGTCAGGATTTTTTTGAATCCATCCGTGAAGTAAAGCCGGAACCCGACCTCAGTTATGGTTTTTTTGTTGATCCTGTTTCATCAGCGGAAGTTTTCCCGGTTCCTCCTTCTGAGCCTGTGGGAGCCGGACAGGACTCCGTTGGTTCCGGAGTAAAGACGGATCCTGTTCCCGAACGGGTTTCCTGGGGGCGTCGAGCTGCCGATCGAGTCGGCACAGATCCCTCGATTCGTGTCAAGGTGGAAAAAGTGGACCAACTGATCAATCTGGTGGGCGAACTGATCATTACTCAGTCCATGTTGATGCAAGCCAGTGGGCCTCTGGAGGAAGTACGTCATGAATCCCTGAAAAGAGCGCTAGGCCAGTTAGAGCGCAATTCGCGCGACTTGCAGGAAGCTATCCTGTCGGTACGGATGTTGCCGATTTCCGTGGTATTCAACCGTTTTCCCCGACTGGTTCGGGACCTGGCCGGTAAAATGGGGAAGCAGGTGGAATTGAAAATGCTGGGAGAAGGTACGGAACTCGATAAAGGATTGATCGAGAAAATTTCAGATCCTTTGATGCATTTGATTCGCAACAGTGTGGATCATGGCATTGAAATGCCCGAACGGCGCCATAGGTTGCACAAGCCTTCCTGCGGGATGGTGACCCTCAACGCCTACCATCAGGGTGGAGCGGTGGTCATTGAAGTGAGCGACGATGGGGGGGGGTTGCCACGCGACAAAATTCTGTCCAAGGCACGTGAACAGGGTTTACCCTGTCATGATGCGATGACAGATGCCGAGGTATGGAATCTGATTTTTGAACCCGGTTTTTCCACCACCGATCAGATCACGGAGGTCTCGGGACGGGGCGTGGGCATGGATGTGGTCAAACGCAATATCCACCAGATGGGGGGGCGAATCGAGATCGACTCGACGGTGGGTCTGGGCATGCGTACGATCATTCGTTTGCCCCTTACCCTGGCCATTCTCGATGGTCTTCTGGTGGCAGTGGGAGAACAAGTTTATGTTCTTCCTTTGATCTCGATTCTGGAGTCGGTGCCATTGACCTCGGAAAATCTCCGTACCATCAGTGGTGATGGACGTCTGTTACAAGTACGAGGAGAATATGTTCCGCTGGTCGTGTTGGGTGAAAAGTTTCCGGTGCCTGGGGATCGATCCCTTTTTCCCGAAAATCCGCCCATTGCTGTGATCGTGGAAGCAGAAGGACACAAGGTGGCGGTGTGTGTGGATGCCCTGCTGGGGCAACAACAAGTAGTGATCAAAAGCCTGGAAACCCATTTTCGCAGGTTGGTGGGGATTTCTGGAGCCACCATTCTGGGCGATGGGCGGGTCGCCTTGATCGTGGATCCGGCACCCTTTGTGCACGAAAGCCGGTTTCCCCAGGCCGGAGTGGTTTGATGGACAAGGATGACGAGAATCATGATGAATCAGAATAACCCGACTCCTGCAGTGACTGCCAACGAATTTCTGATATTCACCTTGGGTAGCGAGGAATACGGGATCGATATCCTCAAGGTTCAGGAAATTCGGGGTTATGAAACCGTCACCCGCATTGCCAATACGCCGGATTTCATCAAGGGGGTGATCAACCTGCGTGGAGAAATCGTGCCCATCGTCGATCTCAGGGTGCGCTTTCACTTGGGAGACATCCGGTACGATGAATTTACCGTCGTCATCATTCTGTATCTGGTCGGACGGCTGGTGGGGATGGTGGTGGATGGCGTTTCCGACGTGTTGTCCCTGACCCCCGAGCAGATTCGTCCCGTTCCTGGTTTTACGGCAACCCTGGATACCCATTACCTGATGGGGTTGGGAACGTTGGACCAACGCATGTTGATTCTGGTGGACATCGAGCGTTTGGTGAAGAGCGAAGATATGGCGCTGATCGATAAAACTGCGAATGAATGATCCAACAATAAATAATATCTATCAAGGGGAATAGGGTATGAGAATCAATCTACCGGTGACCAACGTCGAATATGAATTCGGTGAGAATTTCATCATGGTATCGAAGACGGATCTCAAGGGACACATGACCTATGCCAATCCCTGTTTTATCGAGGCCAGTGGTTGTTCCGAACAGGAATTGATTGGTCAACCGCATAATTTGGTTCGTCATCCGGATATGCCGGAAGAGGTCTTTCGGGATCTATGGCAAACCCTCGAGAAAGGTTTGCCCTGGACGGGATTGATCAAAAACCGACGAAAAAATGGAGACTTTTACTGGGTCCAGGCTAATGTCACTCCCATTCAGGAGATGGGCGACTGCGTGGGCTATCTGTCTGTACGTACCAAGCCCAGTCGTCAGAAAATCGAAGAGACCGAACGAATTTATCGTCTCTTCAAGGAAAAGAAACAGGGTCGCCTGCGTATCGAGGAAGGTCGGGTCGTCAAAGTGGGCGTGCTGGGCGGCCATTTGCGGCGCTGGCGACATGGCTTGAGCGAAAATCAGCGCATCCTGTGGTCTTTTCTGGCGATGCTGATCGCCTTGTTGGCGGTGGGTGCCCTGACCTGGTGGGATGGGAAGGTCAGTGAAGCGAACATGGATGAAATCGTCAATCGACGGGTCATTTTTGTGCATGATCTAGTGGAACTCAAATTTTTGGTGGCCCAGAACCAGTTGCAGATGAGTGATCTGCTGAATCATTCTGCCGTTTCCGCGCCTCCGATCATGGGCACCAAGCCAGAGATACTGCACCGGGAAGGGGGGGCCGCGCCAGAACCTCTGCCCATTCATCAACTGGATGACTCTGTCGCTGATTTCAAGGTTGTTAGCCAGGCTCTGTTCAGCAGCCTGAGTGTGAATGTGGCGGCAGATGAACCAGCGAAAACCCAATTGAAGGATTTACAGATTCTTCTGGAAAGTTACGGGCGACAGGGACTGGATCCTTTGCTCGACCTTTTGCATCAGGGCGATCATGCCAGTGCAAAAGCGCTCATGGGACAAGAACTGAGGACATTGCAGGCTCAAATGTACCAGCAACTGGAAACCATGAATGATCGGGAGGTGGATGCACTGCGTACGGCCTATGCTCGGGAGCAGGATCGCCGGCATCTGTTGCGTTTGATTCAGGCGGGTATTGGAGCCCTGAGCGTGGTGGTGGCCATATTGCTGGTGGTATTGCTGATGAGGTATCTGACGCGTTCCATGCGTTCTGCTTCAGAAGTGATGGCACGCATTGCCCAGGGTCATTACGATAATAATATCGTGGTGGAGCAAAAGGATAAAATCGGTCAACTCATGTATGCCATCAAGTCCATGCAGACGCGCATGGGTTTTGAGGTGATGGAAAGCAGGCGTCTCCTGGATGAGAATTCACGGGTCCGGGTGGGGTTGAATAATGTGAGCGCAAGCGTCATGATCGCCGACCTCCAGCACCGTATCATATTCGTCAACAAATCGGCTCATGAGTTACTCAGGGCGGTACAGGGGGATATTCGTCGTGATCTCCCACGTTTTGAGGCAGATGCCCTGCTTGGCAGTTCCATCAATGATTTTTATGAAAATTCCGCTCACCAGAGTCGGTTGCTGGAACAACTGCGGGATTCACAACAAACTTGTCTCGAATTGGGGGGGCATACCTTTCAACTTACCTTCAGTGTCGTGCTCAATGAACGGAATGAACGACTGGGCTATGTAGTGGAATGGCTGGATCGGACTGCCGAATTGGCGATGGAAGAGGACGTCAATTCAGTGATTGAAAGCGCAGTCCAAGGGGATTTCTCGAAATTGATTCCGGTGGAGGGAAAGGAAGGGTTTCTGTTACGGGTGTCGGAGGGAATCAATGGGTTCATCAACAGTACCTCCAGCAGCCTCAAAGAGGTCAGTCGCGTTCTTTCATCCTTGTCTCAGGGGGATTTGACCCAGTCCATTACGCGCGACTACCAAGGGATCTTTGAACGCATGAAACAGGATGTGAATGCGGCGGTCGAGCAGTTGGCAACCCTCATCCAGCAAGTCAATGACTCCGCCGATACCATCAATGCGGCCTGCAAGGAAGTTGCCTCAGGCAGTGCCGACCTGTCCAGTCGAACGGAGGAACAAGCTGCCAGTTTGGAAGAAACCGCTGCCAGCATGGAAGAATTGACCTCTACGGTCAAGCAGAATGCAGAAAATGCTCGTCAGGCCAACCAGTTGGCACGCAATGCCCAGGATGTGGCGACGACGGGGGGAGCAGTGGTGGCGCAGGTCGTGCAGACTATGGGTGATATTGGGGCCTGTTCCAAGAAGATCGTTGATATCATTGGCGTGATCGATGGCATTGCCTTTCAGACCAACATCCTGGCTTTGAATGCGGCAGTGGAAGCTGCGCGGGCTGGGGAACAGGGACGTGGTTTCGCGGTGGTGGCCAGCGAAGTACGCAATCTGGCCCAGCGTAGCGCGGCAGCAGCCAAAGAAATCAAGGGGTTGATTGGGGATTCGGTGGGCAAGGTGGAAGTGGGCGTCGGCCTGGTGGAAAAAGCCGGTCGTACCATGACCGATGTGGTGATCTCTGTGACCCGGGTCACGGATATCATGGGAGAAATCGCGGCGGCTTCCACAGAGCAAAGCCGGGGTATCGAACAAGTCAATGTGAGCATCACCCAGATGGATGATACGACCCAGCAAAATGCTGCGTTGGTGGAAGAAGCTGCTGCTGCTGCGGCTTCCCTGGAAGAACAGGCGGAGAGCCTCAAACGTTTGATGGGGACCTTCAGGATTCATCAGAGTCCTGTGACATCAGGTAAAACCATTCACAATCTGAGTCGAACCATGAGGGACTTTCCGCGTTTGATGGCGCAGGAAGCACGTACTGAACCCAGGCGTCCCATGGTATTGGGAGTTCAGAAACCGGCGGACAGTGAGGATGGTGACTGGCAGGAGTTCTGAGATAGAGGTGATGGTGAGACCCCGTGAATTTTGTTTTACCGAACGTGATTTTGAACAGGTGCGGAATCTGATTCATGAGCGGGCTGGCATTTCTCTGAGTGATAACAAACGAGAATTGGTCTATAGCCGGCTGACGCGACGTTTGCGCGCCACGGGCGCAAAAAGTTTTGAGGATTATTTGAAGAATTTCCTGACAGGGGGGACTTCAGAGTGGGAGGGGTTTATCAACGCGCTGACCACCAACCTCACCTCGTTTTTTCGCGAAAACCATCATTTTGAGTTGTTGGCCCAACAGTTGCGGGGATTGGCCGCGCGGGGTTCCCCCATTCGTCTGTGGTGTTCTGCCTGCTCTACGGGGGAGGAACCTTATTCCATGGCCATGACGGTATTGGAAACCCTCGGCCCTAATCCTCCCGTTTTGATCCAGGCCACCGATATCGATACTCATGTCCTGGCTCAGGCTGAACAAGGGACCTATGCCGCAGAAAACCTGACCTTGAGTGAAATCCGTCTGCACCGGTTTTTTCATAAAGGGGTGGGTAAACATTCAGGGTCGGTTAGAATTCGTCCTGAGGTACGTCGTTTGGTGACATTTTTTCAACTGAATTTGCTGGACACTCATTGGCCGCTGTATTCTTCCCTGAATGCCATATTTTGTCGTAATGTTATGATTTATTTTGATAAAAATACTCAATACAAAGTCTTGAAAAAAATGTCTCAGTATCTTGATCCGGAAGGGTTGTTGTATGCCGGTCATTCCGAGATTTTTTACCATGCCCGCGATTTTTTTCACCTGCGGGGTAAAACCGTATATCAACTTTCTCCAAGCAAGGCAACGGGAATGGTCAATCAAGTCGAGCAACGATGACAGATACGTCCTGCCAGGAAATCTTTACCCCGAACGGTTATTTTGATCGCCAGTTTCAGCGGGAAGCGATCAAGATTCTGCCTGGGGAATATTATGTGACGGGACGGGATATGGTTCTGGTGACCGTGTTGGGATCCTGTGTGGCAGCCTGCCTGTGGGACCGAGTGGCTGGATTGGGCGGGATGAATCACTTTATGTTGCCGGATGATCTGCGCGAGGGAGGAACACCGCTCAGCGTGGCAGGTCGTTATGGCGCTTATGCCATGGAGTTGATGATCAACCGCCTGATCAAGGCAGGAGCCCGGCGCAATCATCTGGAGGCCAAGGTTTTTGGGGGGGCAGAAGTGTTGCGCGGTTTTACCACGGCCCGGATTGGGGAACGTAATGCGGAATTTATACTGGAATATCTTCAGACTGAAAATATCCCCGTGACGGCTCAGGATCTGATGGACATTTATCCCCGCAAGGTCTATTTCTTTCCCAATACCGGCAAGATTCTGGTCAAACGTCTGCGCTCGGTTCACAACGATACCATTGTGACCCGTGAGCAACGCTACAGTGAGCGTATCCGCGGAACGGACATTTCAGGAGGAGTGGAACTGTTCTAGTTCCTTATGGCCAAAAGAATGAGAGATAGGACAGCCATCGTGAATGGGTTACGCAAGATCAGGGTGTTGATCGTGGATGACTCGGCCCTGATCCGGGCTATTTTGACCGAGGTGGTGAGCAGTTTTCCTGATTTGGAAGCCGTGGGGGCAGTCGCTCATCCGTTGCAGGCTCGTGACATGATCAAGGCATTGAACCCTGATGTCTTGACCCTCGACGTGGAAATGCCCAAGATGGACGGGTTGACCTTTCTCGAGCGTCTGATGCGTCTGCGTCCCATGCCTGTATTGATGATCTCATCCATGACCGAGCGAGGGTCCGAAGTGGCCCTCAATGCCCTTGAATTGGGTGCGGTGGATTTCATTGCCAAACCCAAACTCGATGTGGCATCGGGATTGCAGGGGTATGCGGAAGAAATTGCCGGCAAGATTCGCATGGCGTTTCATGCCCGTGCTTCAAGTTGCATTCATGGTCAGAGCACGGTGTCTCCAGTCAGCCACTCCGGAAAATTCTCCGGGCCTGAAAAAATTGTTCTGGTGGGCTCGTCCACAGGCGGTACCGAGGCCCTGAAGGTTTTTCTCGAGCCCATGCCCGCAGATGCCCCCGCCATTCTGATCACCCAACATATGCCGGAGGCCTTTACCAAATCCTTTGCAGCCCGGCTGAATGGGTTATGCCGCATGAATGTCAAGGAGGCCGAAGAAGGTGAAAGGGTCTTGTCTGGTCACGTCTATGTGGCGCCGGGACATTCCCATTTGCGTGTAACGCGTAATGGAGCCGGATATATGCTTCGTCTGGGAGGTGATGCCCCGGTCAACCACCACCGCCCTTCGGTGGATGTGCTGTTTCAGTCCGCAGTTCAAAGCGTGGGGGCCAATGGGCTGGTTGTCCTATTGACCGGCATGGGGCGGGACGGTGCCCAGGGAATGCTCCAGATGCGCCAGGCGGGCGCCTATACCATCGCCCAGGATGAGGCCACCAGCGTGGTGTATGGTATGCCGCGGGCCGCTGTGGAAGTGGGGGCGGTGGATGAAGTGCTGCCCCTTGGCGCCATTGCCCGGCGGGTGCTCGAACACCTGCGTTAACAGATCCGGTGAGTTTTCAGGGATTGGCGAAACTCGGTTTTCTATTCGGGGCGGGGGCGAGCCACTTTCCAGCTTACCCAGGCCCACCCTGTCAGCATGGCCAATCCGCCTAGGGGCGTAACGGCTCCGAGCCAGGAGGCACCGGTCAAAGCCAATAGGTAGAGGGACCCTGAAAACACCAGAACGCCTCCGCCGATCAGTCGACCGGGGCCGCGCATGTCCACGCCCGTCCACCCCCCCAGACCGATCAGTCCCACGGCGTTCCACAACTGATATTCCACCCCGGTATGCCATACCTCCAGCAAAGGCGGCGCCAGAATCGAACGCAAGGCATGGGCTCCGAAAGCCCCCAGGACGATACCCGTGAAAGCCAGCAGGGCACCGCTCAGGCGCAGCATTCTCGGGGATGAATCATTTGACGGCATAGAAGGGTCCGGTAAAAGAGGTGCTGCCCTGGGTAGCCTGGGCACCATTCAACCCATTGATGATGGAATGGCCATAAAAGTAGGGCAAGCCAAAATCTGCCGACCCCGCCGTGGCTCCATTGTCCGAGCCGCTGTCATTGAAGGCGACATTTCCGCCGTTCAGGTAGTTGGTAATATCGAGTAATCCGAAGGAGAGTGGCGCGGTATTGGACGGGGTGACAAAGGAAGTGGCCGTGCCCGTGATCGTTTGCAGACTCTGAGGGTTATAATTCCCAGAGGAATTGGTGGGAATGCCGGTCAGGGGAATGAAATACAGGTTTGATCCGCTGTCGAAGAAGGAGGCAGGATAGGTTCCGCTCTGACCCGAGAGGCTGGCCGTAAAATTGCCTATATTCGGCCCCGAGGCGGGGACAGGGACCACGGAATAACCGGACGTGAGGGAATTGTTGGCTTGGGTGTTGATGCCGAAGGTCAGGGTGCCGCTTGCTGTGGTTTGTCCTGTGGATGCAATGGTGGGCAAGGTCAGAATCGTCCCGTTGTTGTCGCTGCTGAAGGCGACCACGGGGTTGGAGACGATGCTGGTCAGGGCAAGGTTGCCAGACCCTGTGTTTGCGTTGGTAGTGCAGGCATAGTAGGGGCTGAGATCATGCAGAAATACCCCCACGCCCAGCAGTCCGTTGCCCCCGATCCCGGACAGGTTGCCGATGTTGGAGCCGGAACTGGAGCAACTGCTCGGTGGAGTAAAGGAATTTTGACCGCCAACCAACTGGATGGGGATCGGGTTGATGGTGGCTTCACCCCCCACCTTGACCGTGGCCTGGTAAACCCCCCCCCACATGTAGCCCCCCAAAAACTGGGCACATTCCATGACGGGAGCTGTCCCGTTAGTGACGGCAGGAAGATTCAGGTTGCTGATCCCGGGAAAGTCGGCGCGTACCCTCAGTCCGTAGGAACCCGTATCCACGATGACGTGATCGATGGTGACACACTGGCTCCCATGACAAACCTGCACGGTGACATAGGGCAGGTTCATGGTGGGGTAGTTTACGGCGGCATATTGTTCTACAGTCACCGGAACTTGATTGGCGGTGGTGGACGGAGAAGCCGTAAAAGGCGTGGGAATACTGGTGGCTGGAACGGTCAAGGCATTGCAGGTCTGAGCCGTTGTCATGGTCCCCCCTCCGCCCCCGCCGCCACCCCCTCCACCACAAGCCGTCAAAGCCAGGAAAAGCCCCGGGATCAGTGCCCGAAGGAAAAATTTCAGTGAAGGCGTCTTCATGGGGCCACTCCAAGAAGAGAGAGGTCCAGACCCGCAGGCAGCAGAGCCGGGGCGTAGGCGGAGCCCTGATAGGCTCCCATGTGACCACTGGCATGAACGACCAGAGCGGGCGTATGGAGAGCGATGGGGGTCCGGTAGGACCCCGGGCGCAGGTGGAGGTTCTGGAGAGACTGTTGGTACTGGGGAAAATAGGAACCCAAAAAAACACTGGAGTCAGGCAGGGTGGGGCCTGACCAGGTCAGAGCAAACACGGTGCCATGACTGGAGTATTCCGTCACGATCACATGCTGCAAGGTTTCAACGGATTGTTGACGAATTCCCCCAGGGGGGCTGGCAGAAGCCGCATGGGCAGGGACATAGGAGGTTAACGGGAACCCTTCCTGTGGCACTTGCAGATCATTTCCTCCCAATGCCGCCCATCCCTTCAGAGACACCATTAAACCGAGAACCCCCAATGACCAGAGTACACGTACCATCTTCAAACCTCGCAATGGGGAAAGACTTCAGACTAACAGAACACGCGGGTTCGATTGTGACTCTCTGTAAAAGTTCAGGGTGTTTTGATGGGTACTCCCCAGCAACCCCGTAATCCGTAGGCAGGGTCCTCTGCGTTGGGGCGCAGTGGTAGAACTTCCCTGACCTGCCGCAGTGACTGTCCACTCTGGTGGTCAGTGTTTATCGACCCTTGAAAAACCTCGATTTTTTTTGGCTGTGATAGACTGACTACGGAAGGTATCTTTTTTATGGTACAAAACATTGGCTAATCTTTAATGTTTTTGAGAAAAAATAGTCGATGGCCCCTGATTCGGTTCGGGAGGCAATATCGGGTCGGGGAAATGATTTGCCATTGGTGCGTTGGCATGCATTTCCTGAGCGTTGTCGTATCCATCGATCACTGATTTATGGCAACCAATGATTTGCTGCGGCACCAGATGATTGAAAGCCTCATGGCACGGCACCCTGAAGGGGTTGTGGATGGTGCAATCGTTTCGTGGGAGCAGTTGGCGACTCATCTGGTTTCGATCATTGGTGAAAGTGGTTTCAATTCGCTTTATGCAAGAAGCGTGTTCCTTGCCCAGTCAACCTTTCCCTGGCTTGTTGCCAGTTCACCGTTACAACGGACTGATGACAGGTTTGTGGAATTAAGAATTTCCTTTGAAGGACAAACACCCGTGCAAGTCAGCGAGGCGAACAGCCTGCTACTAATCATTTTTACCGATATCCTGGCATCGTTAATCGGTGAGCAATTGACGACCAAAATTGTACGTTCTTCCTGGGGTATTAACGTCCAGGATAGAGCAGATAAGGGGTTTTCAGATGAGTAAGAAGGTAAGCATACGCCGTCTGCCGACTGGCGTCCCTGGTTTGGACAACCTGCTGGGCGGAGGTTTACCGGAATTCTCCTTCAATCTGATTGCGGGGCCGCCGGGAAGTGGAAAAACGACGCTCGCTCACCAGATCATGTTCTCGCTGGCAAACTCGAACAATCGTGGACTGTTCTTCACGGTACTCGGTGAGCCTGCCTTGAAGATGCTCAGGTATCAGCAACAGTTTGCGTTTTTTGACATTGATAAAATCAATGAATCGATTCGTTTTGTCAATCTGTCTGCAGACCTCATGGAGGGGAATTTCGACCGCGTATTATCACGCATTGCCGAAGAGGTGAAAAACTATACGCCCGGACTGGTAATTGTCGATTCCTTCCGATCGGTCGTGCAATCGACGAAGACCTTGGAAGCAGGCACATCCGAGTTGCAGAAGTTCGTGCAGCAATTGGGCATGCAAATGACAAGTTGGCAGGCAACCTCATTTTTATTGGGTGAATATTTGACGCAGGAAGCAGAGTCCAGCCCGGTTTTTACCGTAGCCGACGGTATCCTCTGGCTTTCGCAAAACACGTACCGTAATTCAATGGTGCGCAAGATGCAAGTGGTTAAAATGCGCGGTCAGGCGCAAGCCCCCGGTTTGCATACCTTCCGCATCAGTCATGAAGGTGTCCAGGTTTTTCCCCGTGCGATGATCAAACCGGGCACGGTGGTTGCATCATCAATCGCAGTTCCTGACGGAGAGCAGCGTGTTCCTATGGGAACACCGGGGCTGGATGAGATGCTGGGGGGCGGCTTGCCGGCAGGCTATTCGCTGCTTCTGGTCGGACCCTCCGGTTCCGGAAAAACCGTATTGGCTACAGAATTTCTCGCTGAAGGGGCATGTAGGGGCGAACCTGGGGTGATTGCAGCGTTTGAGAAGACCCCCAACCAACTGCTGAGAAAAAAACTCAATGTGTTGGTCAAGAATGGGCAGGTTGGGGTGATCGACACGCTTTCCCTGGATTTATCGATTGATCAAATTCTGCATGATCTGATCGAAATGATTACCCGAATGCGGGCAAAACGCGTTGTCATCGACTCCCTGTCTGGATTTGAGCTGGCACTGGCACCCGAGTTTCACGAAGATTTCCGGGGATCGCTGTACCGGATGATTGCCGAGTTGACCAGCATGGGCGTGACCATATTGATGATATCGGAACTGGAAGACCGCTACACCGATTTGCGCTTCAGTCCATTCGGAAGCGCTTTTCTCGCTGATGCAATCATCGTGCAGCGTTATGTCGAAATCGCGGGCCAATTCAAACGCGTTATCTCGGTTGTCAAAGTCCGCGGCAGTCAGCACAGCAAGGACATTCGGTTATACGACATTACCGACGAAGGCATCGTATTCGGGGAGGCTTTATCTGCGTACACTGGAATCATGACCGGTCGCCCGACCGGAGACCTTGTGGCATAAATGAATGGGGGCTGTAATGAACGGAAATGATGAGGACGGCGTTTCAAATACCGACGATTCAGGCTCACCGGGCATGATTGACGAAGGTAAAGACAGGCTGTTTATTGTCCGCGGAAATGACCGGAGGCGAGAAAGAAAAGAAAACCGCCATTTATCCCGATTGACCCTTTTGCGTCGCGAAGATTCAGCCACCGTACGGGAAGATGCCGTGCAGGTACGGGAACATGATGTCAACTTGCTTGGGCAGGAAATTCGTACGGCAGAAACAACTCAGCAAACTTCTGACGATCACATGATCGTGTTGCAACAAGCGAACGAACACCTGGTCATTGCTGCAATTGAAGCGCACAAACTGGCCGAACAAATCCTGGTGTCTAAAACCCAACTGGATCATTTGGCCCATCACGATGGGCTCACCAATTTGCCCAATCGACTGCTGCTGCATGATCGGCTTGGTCAGGCGATCGAGTCGGCCCATCGTCGAGGCGGGAAACTTGCGCTGATGTTCATGGATGTGGATCGATTCAAAAATATCAACGACTCTTTGGGGCATGTGATTGGGGATCAACTGTTGCAATCGGTTGCGAAACGTCTGGTTGAGTGCGTGCGTCACTCAGACACTGTCTGCCGCCAAGGGGGGGACGAGTTCATTATATTGCTGGGCGAAATCGAGTACGCAGAAGATGCGGCGCTTTCTGCACAAAAGGTGCTTACAGCGCTCGTGCTTCCTCACTGCATTGACCAGCACGATCTTTATATATCAGTGTGAGCATCGGTATCAGCATCTACCCCGACGATGGTTCGGATGCGACCTCCCTGATCAAGGGTGCGGATATGGCGATGTACCATACCAAGGAAAATGGCGGTAACAACTATACCTTTTTCGAGCATCATATGAATGCCCGAGTCGTTCAGAAACCATCCATTGAAACCGACCTGCAACTCGCCCTGAAACGGCAGGAATTCGTGCTGTACTACCAGCCGAAAATAAATCTTCACAGCGGCGCAATTGTTGGTGTCGAGGCGCTCATCCGCTGGCGACATCCGCAGCGCGGTCTGATCCTGCCCGAGCAGTTTGTCCGGATCGCCGAGGACTGTGGCCTCATCGTATCCATCGGCGAGTGGGTTCTGAGGGAAGCCTGCAAACAAGCCAAATCCTGGCAAGATGCTGGTCTTTCTTTCACGCCGGTGGCGGTCAATATTTCTGCCGCGCAGTTCAAACTTACAGGTTTTCTGGAAAGTCTGGCGGATATTCTGGAAGATACCGGCCTGGAGCCACGCTATCTCGAATTCGAGTTGACTGAAAGTGTGCTCATGCAGAATACGGATACTACCGCCTTCATGCTCAAGGCGCTTAAAGTCTTAGGTATACAACTTGCCGTTGATGATTTTGGTACAGGTTTTTCGAGTTTGAGTTGTTTGAAACATTTTCCGATCGACACCCTGAAGATCGACCAGTCGTTCATTCATGACATCACGCAGGCCACGGGCTATTTGGATGATGCCGCACTCGTGATTGCAGTTATTGGTCTGGGGAAAAGCTTCAATTTTCGCGTCATTGCCGAAGGCGTGGAAACCCACGAACAGTTGGAGTTCCTGCTGGGCCAAGGGTGTAGAGAAGGGCAGGGATATTATTTTAGTCGGCCTGTAACTGAAAAAAAGATGTTGGATTTGCTTAAAACGGGACGCACAAAACCATTTTGATTTGATGTCTCAAATCACTGTCCGAGAGAGTTCAAGTTCGCTATTCAATAGTTGTATTGATACAAGGAACAATGAACATGAATCCAATTGCATCCTTCCTGGTTTCCATCCTTGTCCTCACGGGTCTGGCCATCGGTCGGTGGGAGAGTCCCTATCTTGCGTTGCCTTTTTTCGGCGTTGCAGTGATCATCGCACTGTCTCTGAAGATGGCCAATGCCTGGCAGAAATTTGTGATCCTGAGAATGGGAAAGTTACAGAGCGTCAAGGGTCCGGGTTTGTTCGTCATTATCCCGATTTTGGACAATGTGGTCGCAGTAATCGATGAACGTATTCAGACCACAGCCTTCAACGCCGAACAGGCGCTCACCAGGGATACCGTTCCAGTCAATGTCGATGCAATCATTTTCTGGCATGTGCATGATGCTGAAAAAGCCGCGTTGGCCATCACCAATTATCGCGAGGCCATCGATCGGGTTGCGCAAACCTCGCTACGTGAAATGATTGGTTCTTCGATGTTGACTGCATTATTATCCGATCGCAAGGATGCCGACGAGCAATTAAAGGAAGCGATTGGTAAAAAAACCGCCTTATGGGGCATATCGGTGAGCGCGGTGGAGATTCGCGATGTGGCCATTCCAGAGGCCTTGCAGGATGCCATGTCTCGTCAGGCACAGGCGGAGCGTGAGAAGCAGGCGCGAGTGATTCTCGGATCGGCCGAAGCCGCAATTGCAGGAAAGTTTGTCGAGGCCGCAGATATTTACGCGGGACATCCTGCCGCGCTTCAACTTCGGGCGATGAATATTATTTATGAGACCACGAAGGAACGAGGAGTCACGATCCTGATCCCGAGTTCGATGGTGGATAGTCTGAATCCTTCCGCGACGACACAGGCACTTGCATCCGCAAGCAAAGGTGAGCCTGTAGGTGGAGATTCGTGATTTATGCAGTGATGAGAGTTTTGAAGTCGAAGCTCAACCTGCCGTCCATCGTGTCACGGTTTTTGCTAATAAAGGGCCTATCAGCAATACAAGAATAAACCGTGCCATTTGCATTGCCATGACGAAGGGTAAGTCCACAGGAGAGGAGGCGGCGATGATGGCCACCGAATCTGCACCGCCAGGGCTGGTAGCGAGATAGGCGGTGAGGGGGTCGATATCGAGCATACGGTGCAGCAACCATGCCAGACCGCCGCACAGCGCGATGAGCAGGGTGGTGGAGAGGGCTATTTTTGAAACGACGCGCGCGGCATAACGCAGGATTTTCCGTGTGAACCTCAGCCCGATGGCCCAGCCGACCAGTGCATAGCACCCGGCCATCAGCCAGGGTGGTAGAGTGAGGGTGAGGTGGTGAGTGCAGGACAGCACAATTCCCGCGACAAGCGGAATGAGAAGGGGGCCGGCGGGGATTTCGAACCACGCGCCCATGGAGGCGCCACCTATAGCCAGAGCGATCGTTTCCAACAAAGGGCCAGCGGCAACTTCAGGGAACCAGTCCACGGCAACTCTGACAGGGGCACTTCCCGGGGTAACCCAAAGTTGGCTAACGACTGAGGCTACGAGTGCCACCAGCATAACGCGCAGAAACTGCATGAAGGCCACCAGTCGTGGGTCGCCCCCGAAGCCCTCGGACATCAGTACCATCACGGTGGCTGCACCGGGCGTGGAGCCCCATATGGCTGTTGTTCCCGGCAATACCTTCCAGCGCGTGAGCAGGACACCGAGGGAGGTGCTGATGACCAGCACCGAACAGACAACGGCGAGGAACAGTGGCCATTGCTGGACCATGGTCACCAGAATTTTTGGTCCGATACTGCGTGCCACGAGGCAACCAATCAGACCTTGTGCGAGGACATAGGGTCCCCGTGGCACTGCCAGTTTGCCTTCGAATACCGCAACCAGGATTGCGGCAGCCATGGCACCCAGCAGGATGGCGGCAGGCAGATGGATGAGTTCAAGGGGAATAATGAGGCTGAAGGATACAGCCAGCAGCACGCTCCACTTGGCTGCAGTTGGCGTAGTGCTCAGTGTCAGGGCTTGTGCCGAGGGTTGGTTCATGGCTTTCTCCAGGGTCGATCAGACCACAGCGCAGCAGACGCGCATCGACCTGAAAATCGGGCCGGTTTGGCCAGCACTTGATGACAACTTCCCATAGACACGCTACGCTGAAAAGCAGTTCGCTTTTCGGATCTGCCATCAATGACCAAGTTTAACGGACGAGGTGAAACCACCCCCAGTCGGGCAGTGGTGCAAAGTGCCGGCAATGCCTACCGACTGAAGGGTCAGTTTCTTAAAAACGAGTTTTTCCGCGCGGGTCCGATGCAGCATCTGTTGCTGCGCTACACTCAGGCCTTGCTGACACAAACGGCACAAACCGCGGTATGCAACCGGCATCACACCCTAGATCAGCAGTTCTGCCGATGGCTCCTGCTGAGCCTCGATCGTTTGCCCTCCAACGAACTGATCATGACTCAGGAATTGATCGCCGCCATGCTCGGGGTACGTCGCGAAGGCGTCACGGAGGCCGCCGGAAATGTGCAGAAAGCGGGCTTGATCAAGTACAGTCGGGGCCACATTACCATTCTTGACCGAGTAGGTCTAGAGAAGCGGGTCTGCGAATGTTACGCAGTGGTCAAGAAAGAGTTCGATCGCCTGCTCCCCGAGTAGTCGTTGAAGGAGGCTTTACCAAGTTTCTGAATTAGGCATGGAAACCCAGGGTTCTTCGGAAGTCTAATTATTATCAGGTGAAGTTGGCACCGTTTCTTCGTGATGTGTTCGAAGTGCGGCAGAAAATTTCAGGGGACGATTCAATATGCATCCGCGTCACATAGAACGGCACCGCACTAAACGCGTAGGTTGGCTACGCGCTGCAGTATTGGGCGCGAATGATGGCATCGTTTCCACAGCGAGTCTGGTGCTGGGTGTTGCGGCTGCGCATGCTACTCGCAGCAACATAATGGTCGCTGGAGTTGCCGGCTTGGTCGCCGGAGCCATGTCAATGGCCGCCGGCGAGTATGTGTCCGTCCACACACAGGCAGATACCGAAATGGCAGATATCGAGCTTGAACGCAAGGAACTCAAGACGGACGAAGCCGGGGAGCATAAAGAATTGGCGGCGATCTATGTTGGTCGAGGTCTTGATCCCGCGCTAGCGAAACAGGTCGTCGATCAACTCATGGCGCATGACGGGCTTGGTGCACACGTCCGCGACGAACTTGGAATCACCAAAGCGCATAGTGCGCGTCCGATCCAGGCTGCCTTTGCTTCGGCTGCCAGTTTCGCAATTGGAGCAGCCATGCCACTGTTGATCACGTTATTGGCACCCGCGGTAAATCTCATCCTATTCGTCGCAGGTACGTCACTCGTTTTTCTCGCGCTTCTGGGTGGGGTGGCTGCGTACGCCAGCGGCGCTTCTTTGACTGCGGGGGCAATGCGTGTCACATTCTGGAGTGCACTGGCCATGGCGTTAACTGCGGGCGTCGGCGCCTTATTTGGAGCGGTTGTGTAAGCGAAATGGCGCTGTGCCACCTTGCACGCAGACTTGGGTTGTATCTGCTGGCGATTATCTGCTGATACATGATCACAGGCCGCGATGTGTAATCGGCCGGTTAAGTTCGCTGCCGTACGGTAGTCGTCGGTATCTGTAGTTAGACTGATTCTATTTCCGAGCTGCAAAGGATGTCATCATGGAACCGAATAACGATCCGTCCAAAGTTATAGAATCTAAATACGGGGCCAAGCGTGGCGCGAAATCCGATGCCAAGTCGACGGGTGCTGCAGAGGATCACCTGCTCAGTGGTCTGACGAGCGACGAGGCCCACCGCCTTCTGACACAGTTTGGTCCCAACACAATGCCAGATACGAACATGCACCCGCTGCGTATGGCGCTTGAAAAATTCTGGGCCCCGGTTCCGTGGATGCTCGAGGCTGCGGTTGTGCTTGAACTCGTGCTCGGCAAGTATGTTGAGGCCGTGATCATTGCGGGTCTTTTGGTGTTCAATGCAGCACTCGGTCTGTTTCAGGAGAGCCGTGCCCAGGCAACCCTCACCGCACTGAAGTCCCGGCTCGCGCTGAACGCATCCGTCCGGCGCGATGGCGTATGGAAAATCATACCTGCGGCCGAACTTGTGCCGGGCGACGTGGTGAAACTCTCACTTGGTGGGGTGGTTGCCGCAGATGTGCATATTACCGGTGGAGAAGTTTTGCTCGACCAATCCATGCTTACCGGCGAATCGGTGCCTATCGAAGCAGGTGTGGGCGTGGAAACTTTTGCTGGAGCGCTCGTGCGTCGGGGCGAGGCGGAGGCGGGGGTCACGGCGACCGGAGTGCGCACCAAGTTCGGTCGCACTGCAGAATTAGTTCGCACCGCCCATGTCGTGAGTTCCCAGCAGAAGGCAGTTCTGCGCGTGGTGCGCAATCTTGCCGCATTCAACAGCATCGTCATTGTGGCGCTTGTGGCTTATGCTTATTTTCTCAAGATGCCGCTGGCGGAGATCATTCCTCTCGTTTTGACGGCAGTCTTAGCGTCGATACCGGTTGCACTGCCGGCTACATTCACATTGGCGGCGGCACTCGGCGCGCGAGCCTTGGCAAAGTTAGGTGTCCTTCCGACACGCCTCTCCGCAGTGGATGAAGCAGGAACTACGGACGTCTTGTGCTCCGACAAGACCGGCACGTTGACCCAAAATGCGCTGACAGTGACGACCATTCATCCCATGAACGGCTTCGACGAGGCGCATGTTTTGGCACTTGCCTCGCTGGCGAGCGCGGATGGTGGGCAGGATCCAGTGGATGCAGCCATTCGTGCGGCCGCTTTAAGCAAGGGCATCTCAGATGCGCCAAAGTTGGTCAAGTTTGAGTCTTTCGATCCTGCGAAAAAGATGTCAGAGGCAACCGCAACTGATTCGACCGGCGGTACGCAACGTATCGTGAAGGGTGCTTTTTCCGTAGTCATCGGTCTCGTACAACGGACACCGACCGCAACAGTTGCGGCGAATGAACTTGAACGGCAGGGCTTCCGAGTTCTGGCAGTGGCAGCGGGACCGCAGACGGCGATGAAGTTGGCGGGACTTGTTGCGCTGAGTGACCCGCCTCGTTCAGATTCGGCGGCACTCGTCACTGAATTGCATGAGTTAGGTGTCCGCACTGTGATGGTGACGGGTGACGCGCCGGCGACTGCGGCCATCGTGGCTCACGCGGTGGGGCTTGATGGCGCCATCTGTCCGCCTGGTCCAATTCCCGACAACGTCCATCCCGAGCAATTCGCAGTCTATGCCGGCGTCCTACCGGAGGATAAGTACAAGCTTGTCAAGGCGTTTCAGAAGGGCGGTCATACCGTCGGCATGTGTGGCGACGGTGCCAATGACGCGCCAGCGCTGCGTCAGGCGCAGATCGGCATCGCAGTCTCCACGGCAACCGATGTCGCCAAATCGGCCGCCGGCATGGTGCTGACCGAACCTGGCCTCGCTGGCATCGTCGCCGCGGTCAAAGAAGGGCGAATCACGTTTCAGCGCATCCAGACCTACACATTGAATTCTATCGCCAAGAAGATCGTGACGGTGCTCTTCCTGATTGCTGGCCTGGTCATGACAGGGCACGCGATCCTGACCCCACTGCTGATGGTCATTGTGATGGTCGCCGGTGACTTTCTCGCCATGTCCTTGACGACGGATAATGTAAGACCGTCCCCGACGCCGAATGAGTGGCACATCGGCAAATTGACGATGGCCGGCGCTGCGATGGGCATTTGCCTGCTGGCCTTCTGCATCGGCATCCTGGCTATTGGTAAATTTGGCATGAATCTTGGTATAGAGACATTGAGAACCCTGGCCTTCGTCGTCTTGGTGTTCGGCAGTCAGGCGACGATCTATGCCATTCGCGAACGCCGACACTTGTGGGCCTGTTCTCGTCCAAGTCTCTGGCTTGTGGCGTCATCCGTTACCGATATCGGTATCGCCTCCATATTGGCTATCAGCGGGATCGCAATGACACCCTTGCCGCCCTTGATGGTGGCGGGCACACTTGCAGCGGCAACTGCCTTCGCATTCATTCTGGATTTGGCAAAGGTTCCAATATTCTCTCGTCTCGGGGTCGCCGAGCGCCCGTCCGATCGCTCCTTGACTCACAAAACCAAGGGTATCCGAGGACTTGGGGCGCAAAGACGTTCAAGCAGTTGAAGTGTTCAGAATCGTGTTTCTGAACGAAGTCATGATGAAGTTCCCCCGGTTTTTCGCCTTCCAAGGGCGGTACCTATCCTACATGAATTTGCGCCGCAGTGCTCCACCTATCTTCCCTTGCGGGTAGTTTGCCGAATAACAAAAACCGTGTTACTGTTTAGCACTGGGAGGTCAGCAGGTTGGACAATGATCCAATAATTTTTATTTGAGATTCACAATGACCTATTGTCTTGCTATTAACACGGAAACAGGCTTCGTTCTTTGCTCTGATTCACGAACCAATGCCGGATTTGACAACATTTCGACCTACTCGAAGATGCACACTTTCGTGTGGCCGAATAACAGAGTGTTCGCGCTGCTTTCAGCGGGAAATCTTGCTACCACACAGTTGGTGATCAAGCGGCTTCATGCTGATCTGGATAGCAGAGCAGTCCCTAATCTGTTTAGTGTCGAAAATATGCATGAAGCGGTAGACTATGTGGCCACAGTTAGTAGTAGCGTACAAAATATCCACGCGGTGAGGGACAGCGGGAATGTCAATTTTGAAGCGACATTTATTTTGGCAGGACAAATAGGCACGTCGCGCCATGAAACGCTCATGATTTATCCACAGGGCAATTATATTCACGAGTCCAATGAACATCCTTTCCTGCAAATCGGTGAAATTAAATACGGCAAACCTATCCTGGATCGAGTCATCAACCGTCATATCTCACTGCCAGAGGCAGGTCGTTGCGCACTGGTGTCGATGAATTCGACGGTTCGCAGCAATCTTACTGTCGCCCATCCTGTCGAGTTACTGGTTTATGATAAAGATAGCCTGTCCTTCACTCACCAACTCTATTTGGGTGAAGATGATCCGTTTGCCAAAGAACTTGCAGAATCTTGGAATCGGGGTCTTCTCTTAACACTGCAAAATCTGCCCAAATTTGTTTGGGAAAAGTCTGAAAACTCACCTGCAGCCAATAATTCGACCCGATCATCACAAGTGATTAATTCCTGACTTTTCTGAAACGGCAGTAAATCCACATAAAAATCTTCTTATTCTTCGGTTTTGTTTATTTTGTTTGTCAATGGTCCATGCACCAGAATGAGGCGTAGCGTCAGAATTCTGTCTCACTTTGGCAATTCAATAGCCAAAATAAAATGCTAATAACCTGAATCTTTTGGTATTAAATTGTTTGGCATGATTCATGCATTAATAGCATAAGTTCAAACAATTGACTAAAAATCATGAAGACAGTCTATGACGAAATGTATGCCGCTGATGGTTCAGTGCGTGAAAGTTATCGTAACTACGCCAATTGGCTACAGGTTATCCCCGACGATGTGATCGCGCGCAAACGCGAGGCCGCGGATTTGGCGTTTCATCGCGCCGGAATTACTTTCGCCGTATATGGTGAAGCCAACAGTCAGGAAAGACTGATCCCTTTCGACATCATACCGCGTATTATTCCGACGCGAGAGTGGCAACACCTGTCCGACGGATTGCGCCAACGGGTCAAGGCGTTGAATGCCTTTTTGCATGACATTTATCATGATCAGGAAATACTTAAAGCAGGTCTTATCCCGGCTGGACAGGTATTGAGAAATAGCCAGTTCCGTCCGGAAATGGTCGGGGTAGACGTGCCAGAGCAGATTTATGCACACATTGCCGGCATAGACTTGGTGCGTGCTGACACTGGTAACCAGACTGGCGAATACTTTGTACTCGAAGATAACCTGCGCACTCCGTCCGGCGTTTCCTACATGCTGGAAAATCGCAAAATGGTGATGCGACTATTTCCTGACCTGTTTGTACGCCAGAAGATAGCCCCCGTAGAACATTATCCTGATCTGCTACTCAGCAACCTGCGTTCGGTCGCACCTGCAGGTATCGCCGACCCGACAGTGGTGATTTTGACACCCGGTCAATACAATAGTGCCTATTTCGAACACGCTTTTCTTGCGCAACAAATGGGGATTGAACTGGTGGATGGCTACGATTTATTCGTTAAGAACAAAACTGTGTTCATGCGTACTACGGAAGGGCCTCGTCGCGTGGATGTCATTTATCGCCGTGTTGACGATGACTACCTTGATCCTCAGGCATTTCGCAAAGACTCCATGCTGGGCGTACCCGGATTGTTCTCGGCCTACAAAGCGGGCAACGTTACATTGACCAATGCGGTGGGTACCGGAATTGCCGATGACAAGGCCATCTACGTACATGTACCAGAAATGATCCGCTTTTACTGCGGCGAAGAGCCAATTTTGTCTAATGTGCCAACCTGGGAACTGCGTAAACCGGAAGACCTTGCATATGTACTGGCGCATCTGCCAGAACTGGTCGTCAAGGAAGTTCATGGTTCAGGCGGATATGGCATGCTGATAGGCCCCACGGCATCAGTGGATGAAATCAGGCTGTTCCGCGACAAGATCAGCGCCGATCCGGCCAACTACATCGCACAACCGACACTCGCTTTGTCCACCTGCCCTACTTTTGTCGAGAGCGGCGTGGCCCCTCGCCATATTGATCTTCGACCTTATGTACTCTCCGGTCGTGAAATTACCATGGTGCCGGGTGGACTTACCCGGGTGGCGCTAAAGGAAGGCTCCCTGGTAGTCAATTCGTCGCAAGGTGGCGGCACCAAAGATACATGGGTTCTGGAAGGGGAGCGTTAACATGCTATCATCAACCGCTGATCACCTCTACTGGATGGCTCGCAGTATGGAGCGAGCAGAGAATACCGCGCGCATGCTGGATGTAACCTATCGCATGTCGCTACTCAAACAGGCGATGATCGAGCCGAACAACGAATGGCGCGCCATGCTGTCTATCAGCGGCCTGCATGAGGGTTTTGAGGAACGTCACGACATCCATAATGCCGAAAACGTATTGCATTTCATGGCGTTGGACAAAAAAAATCCAGGCAGCATTTACAACAGCATCTTCCTCGCGCGCGAAAACGCCCGCGCTGTGCGCGGCACAATCACTTCGGAGATGTGGGAAGCACTCAATTCCACTTGGCTGGAAATGCTCCGGATACATGCAGAAGGCATCGCTTTGGATGGCGTTTCACGCTTCTTTGAATGGGTGAAGGAGCGATCGCATCTTTCGCGCGGGATCGCCCACGGAACCATGTTACGTGACAATACTTTTCGTTTTATAAGATTGGGAAGTTTCCTTGAACGTGCTGACAATACGGCCCGCATCCTGGATGTAAAATACCACATCCTTTTACCCAGTCTGAAGGACGTCGGGGGCGCTACAGATTATTACCAGTGGAGTGCGGTACTACGCTCGGTATCGGCATTTGAGTCCTATCGCAAAGTATATCGTGATCAGATCACACCCAAGCGTGTCGGTGAACTTTTGATACTGCGACTTGACATGGCGCGTTCCCTGATCACTTGCGTGAATGAAGTACACCGCTTGCTGCTCGAAATCAATGGGCCGCGCTCCAACGAATTGATTAATCGTTGCAACCAACTCTACGCCAGAATGCATACTGAAACCATAGACCGGGTATTCGAGTATGGTCTGCACGAATATCTCTCCGAATTTCTCGAGCAAATTTATAATCTGGGCGATTTGATCAATACAACCTACTTCTGGTCAACCGATGAATAAACGAATTTTTAATCTGTAGAGCACACAGTTTACTCACCAGGCCAAATTCTCTGTGCTACAACAAACAGAACACTGACTGCCGTGATTTATTGCATTGCGACCAGGATAGATGCTGGCATCGGTTTTGTGTCAGATTCCTGCACCAACGCTGGAATAGATAATATTTCAATATGCGGCGATTACACAGAAATTGGGGTAAGGCGTGAGGCGCACTTTTTCCCGATTTCTAAATTTGAGTGCTGATCAACCAACTTCAAAAAAAGATTACACATGACTATCCGTATTGCACTGAATCACCAGACCCATTACAACTTTGATCGCGCCGTGAATTTGTGGCCACATGAAATTCGGCTGCGGCCTGCGGTACATAGCCGCACGCCAATTTTAAGTTATTCGCTCAACGTCGAGCCTGCCGGTCACTTTCTGAACTGGCAGCAGGATCCATTTGGTAACTGGGTCGCTCGTCTGGTGTTTCCAGAAAAAGCCGAATCGTTGAAAATTACGGTCGATCTGGTCGCTGACATGACTGTGATCAACCCATTTGATTTCTTCATGGATGAAACCGCTGAAAATTACCCCTTTGAATATTCAGATGGCTTGAAGCGTGAACTTGGTCCCTACCTGGAAGCAGACTCCGCCCCGCCTTTGTTCACGGACTGGCTGGCGCAAACAAGGTCTGAGTTGCTCAGTAAGCCGCTACGCACGATCGATATGCTGGTGGCAGTCAACCAGCGTGTCAAAGAAGAAGTCGGTTATATTGTTCGACTTGAAGCCGGGGTGCAAACACCGGAACAAACTTTGACATTCAAGTTCGGTTCCTGCCGCGATTCAGCCTGGCTTCTGGTCCAGGCACTGCGCCATTTGGGACTGGCTGCACGCTTTGCATCGGGTTATCTGATCCAATTAAAGGCAGATGTCGCAGCACTCGATGGTCCATCCGGAACTGACCACGATTTCACTGATCTGCATGCCTGGACAGAAGTTTATATACCGGGGGCTGGCTGGATCGGTCTCGATCCGACTTCAGGTCTTTTGGCTGGCGAAGGACATATTCCGCTAGCCTGCACGGCGATACCTTCTTCGGCAGCTCCGGTAACTGGTGTCACCGAAGTTTGCGAATCACGCTTTGATTTTGCCATGAGCGTGATTCGCATCCATGAAGATCCACGCGTAACCAAGCCATACACCGAGGCACAATGGCAAGCCATACTGGACTTGGGTCATCAGGTCGATATTGAATTGAACAAACATGACGTGCGACTTACCATGGGTGGGGAACCGACCTTTGTTTCTATCGATGATATGGAGGGGCCGGAATGGAATTACACTGCACTCTCAGACAAGAAGCGGGAACTTTCTGGAAAGTTGCTCAATCGCCTTCAAGGACATTTTGCACCGGGTGCAATGTTGCATTTCGGCCAGGGCAAGTGGTATCCCGGAGAACCACTGCCTCGCTGGGCGCTTGGTTGTTACTGGCGTCTTGATGGTGAACCGCTGTGGCGTGACCGCACTCTTCTGGTCACTGCTGACTGTGTCGGCGCACAACAGACCAAGGATGCGCAAAATTTCATGCAGCACCTTGCCCGCGAACTTGAATTGGATGAACGCTTTGTGATCACGGCTTTTGAAGATGTGATCCAGATTATCACTCAGGAGCAATGCTGGCCGGAAAATCTGGATCCGCTCAAATCAGACTTAACAAAAACCGATGAACGGCGGCGACAAGCAAAGTTGATTGAACGCGGGTTGGGTGAACCTGCAGGCTACGTATTGCCGCTCAAGGCATTGCCAGCCAAAACTGCTCAACGTACCGCAAAAGCCCTGGTTTCAGCAGGTTTTCGCTCGAGTCCATGGCCATTGCGACGCGAGCATCTTTATTTGACGGCGGGGGATTCGCCACTGGGTCTGCGTCTGCCGTTGGCATCTTTACCTTGGATAGCAGAAAAGGAAGAGGAATTCGGTCGCGATCCATTCGATGCAACAAGTGAAACACCTGATGTCAAATCTACCTCAAAAAAAACAAAGGTATCAAAAGCATCTTCGCCAGAGGACAACAACGATCCACATGAAATTATCCACACTGCCTTATGTGCCGAAGTGCGGACTGGCGTTTTATGTGTTTTTCTGCCACCAGTGCCTTTGCTAGAAGATTTCTTGGTATTGATCACAGCCATAGAAAACACTGCCGCCGCGTTAAAGTTACCGCTACGACTGGAGGGATATACCCCGCCTGTAGATCCACGCATCAGAGAGTTCCGTATCACCCCTGATCCCGGCGTTATTGAGGTTAACATTCATCCATCCGCCAACTGGTCTCAACTCGTGAAGAATACGGAAACGCTCTATGAGGAAGCGCGTTTATGCCGTTTGGGCACAGAAAAGTTCATGCTGGACGGACGGCATACAGGAACAGGCGGAGGCAACCATGTTACGTTAGGTGCGGCAATGCCCGTTGACTCACCCTGTCTTAGGCGACCGGATGTGCTGATGAGTCTGATTACCTATTGGCAGCATCATCCGGCGCTGTCCTATTTGTTCTCTGGCCTGTTCATTGGACCTACAAGCCAGGCACCTCGCGTAGATGAAGCTCGTCATGAGAGCCTGTACGAGTTGGAAATCGCCTTTCAACAAATGGCAGAACACCTCAAACCTGGAGAAGAGAGCACACAGCCGTGGTTGGTGGACCGTTTACTGCGTAATCTGTTGGTGGATCTGTCCGGAAATACACACCGCGCGGAATTCTGTATCGACAAACTGTATTCGCCAGACAGTCCGACCGGTCGCCTGGGCCTCGTCGAGTTCCGCGGTTTCGAAATGCCGCCACATGCGCAGATGTCGCTGCTGCAAATGTTATTACTGCGTGCGTTAGTTGCGCGTTTTTGGCAAGTGCCCTATAAAGGCAACCTTAATCGATGGGGAACAGAATTGCATGATCGCTACATGATGCCGCATTTTGTAGCAGAGGACATGAAAGATGTCGTACTGGATTTGCGGTGTTCCGGCTACGCTTTTGATTTCGACTGGTTTGCACCTTTCCTTGAGTTTCGCTTTCCTCGCTTCGGCACCGTCGTGCATCAGAACATTGAAATCGAATTGCGTCAGGCCATTGAACCTTGGCATGTGCTAGGTGAAGAAGTCGCCGCTGGCGGTACAGCGCGCTACGTCGACTCATCTCTTGAGCGTATGCAAGTCAAAGTGCGTTTTATGAACGACAACCGACACGTCCTGGCCTGCAATGGTCGTCCACTACCGCTAACATGCACTGGCACTCGTGGCGAATATGTTGCTGCCGTGCGCTACCGTGCCTGGGCACCTCCTTCAGGATTGCATCCGACCATAGGCGTGCAGGCCCCCCTTGTGTTCGATCTGGTGGATACCTGGAGCGGACGTTCAATCGGTGGTTGTACCTACCACGTTATCCACCCTGGTGGTCGAAATTACGACACCTTTCCTGTCAATGCCAACGAGGCTGAGGCACGACGCGTTGCACGTTTCTGGAGTCATGGGCACACCCCAGGGCCTATGCACGTACGACGTGAAGGACGCAGTCCGGATTATCCGCTGACCCTTGATTTGCGCCGCGCACCTGAACAGGTCATGGAAAGTATACCCGGCAAGTTGATGCAGCAGCAATAAGAGAAACGCAGTCCAGCAGGATAGGGTAGGGCGCACTGCATCGCTTGCGTTGCAACCCTGACGCCGGTTTTATGCAAGCAAACTTACTTGCACATTCACCTGCATCCTAGGCATTCTTGTGCCTGATCCAATAAAACTACCAGAGACTGGCGGCACTGTTTCCGGGTCGCGAGCAACCGCAACTGCGATATGCCGGTTACCAGTTACTTCACCGGAAGTAGGATCGAAGCCCTTCCAACCTGTGCCGGGTAAATATATTTCTACCCAGGCGTGAGTAGTGGCAAAGCCGGCCTCGGTTGCGGGAGCGTGCAAATATCCGCTGACAAAACGACTGGCAAAACCCAGGCAACGACAAGCCTCGATAAACAACGTGGCATAATCGCGGCAAGATCCACTGCGCTGGGCCAGCGTTTGCGCCGGTGATTGGACGCCTGCTTCCTCTCTCATTTGATAATGAAATTGGCTATTGATGGCCTGATTCAATTTGACCAACAGGCCAAAAGTCTGCATGCCGCATATCTTCTGTTGTTTCAGCCAGTCATTGATGATTTGGCTGTCGTTGACGAAAATGGGATGTTGAAAAACTGCCAGATCAATTTGTTCGCCGACCGAATAGGAAAAAGGATAATTCACCGCATAATCTTCGAGCAGGAAGTCGTAAGGTGGCGGCGCATAATGCTGGATGATGACTTCACTGGCTATAGTCAGTTTATCAGAGCGCTCAAGAAAGTTTACAATTGCCAAAGAATTATCGAACACATCCCGATGCCATTTTATATTTTGCGCAGGCGTAATGACCAGTTTGGATGTCTCGATACGCACATCGTGCCCTTCCCGCGGACGGAGCAAAAGCCGGTGCGGATTGAGTATGACATGAGTTGGAAAAAGATATTCCGTCAGGTGTTTAATGTGCAATCTCTGCATGACATTTATTTCGGTTCAACATCCAGCATTTCGACGTTAACTTTCATCTCCTTCGGGTACAATGCCGGACCAAACTGATTGAATATGGCCACATCAGCGGCATCACGTCCATAAGCCACAGTGACACGCCCACCTTTCAGGGTAGGTTGGGTTGCATCAAAAGTATACCAGCGACCTCCTACATAAGCTTCAAACCAAGCATGAAAGTCCATGGGCTCAAGTTTATGCAAATACCCCACCACCATACGTGCCGGAATGCACATGCCACGGCATAACGCTATACCCAGATGCGTGAGTTCACGGCACACACCCTCACGCCGCTCATTGACCTCGACCGCAGATAGTTGAAAGTACGTGGAATACGGATTAAAACTAATATTGTCACGTATCCACATTACTATGGCAGCCACTTGATCATAACCTGGTGTTGCGCCTGCCACTATTTCCCGACCCAAATCTATAAACTTGTCTGACTCGCAGTAACGTGTGGGTAAGAGATAGGTGAGCACTGAATCAGGTAAGTTTTGCACATCCTCGAAAGGCACACCTGGATTTACGTCGATGCAGTCAACCGTCAAAATATCCGCAGTTGTGTGGATAGAGAACTCGCCTGGCGGAGCCACCAGGCGTTGGCAAAGGTTGCCAAAATTATCTGTATATTCAATGGCTGGCACACTGGGCTTCAAAGTATATGACTCTCTTGCTACCCATTGTTGTATCCCGCTGCGCGGACGCAGCATAAGAATAAAAGGAGTAGCCACGCTCACATCAAAAGTAATACCACATCCTGTACGAAGCCACATCACTGTTTTCCTTTTAACTATGTCACTGTCTAATAGTTGTTCATATCAATCAATAAGATAAATATGCGATGAAAACAAAATAATTCCAGACTGGTTCTTAACAGGCTGTTGAAAAACGCCTATTTTCAAAACGAATACCACTATATGTTGTATAAGAAATTGCTCGAAACACCATATATTGTATGGGAATTTTTCATAAATGCTATTTTTCAACAGCCTGTTAATGGACAGGTCTTCTCCCGGTGTTGGGGTGGGGCAGACAGTAAAATTTGGTATGGAGATGTTGCAAGGCCGTGCGCAATCCTTCTTCGATAACCGGATGGTAAAACGGCATTTCAAGCATCTGCGTGATTGTCATTTTGCTCTGCAATGCCCAGGAAAGAAGATGCGCCAAATGCTCGGCGGCAGGAGTCAGCATTTCCGCGCCCAGAAAGCGGTCAGTCATCGGATCTCCGTAGACATTCAACAGGCCCTTGTTTTTGAGCAGGATACGCGCACGGCCCTGATTCTCGAAACTCGCTTGACCGGTAGCGAAGGTACCGGTTTTCATTGAGTGGAATCCTCCACCTATGATACCGATCTGGGGATCGGTAAATACGATCCCGATGGGCGCCCGGCGCAAGCTTGGAGTCACAGGCTTGCCCAGCGCAAGCAATGCAGCATTTTTGCCTGCAATAACCCCCTCGTCAATGGCTTCGTGAAGAAGCGGGATGAAGTTGCTGGCATCGCCCGCGATAAAAATCGGACTTGCTCCGTCTGTGCTCTCTGTCCGAGTGGTTTCCGGGTCGAATAAAGGCACCCCTTTAACGTCGAGCCTGAGCGAGGTCTGGATGAGATCGGCATCTTTCAGGGTTCATGCTGCCTAAACGATCACAGTTTTTCTGTGCAGTAACACACATAACACGGGCCAGAAACATGGCGCAGTCCACCCTGTGATCTTTGACATCGGCCCCAGGTTGACGGTTGAGGGGAATACCCAAAAAGCAAAGAGGTAATTGGGCAAATGCTGGATGACGCGAAATATGTGCCGCATTTGGCTCATCCCAGTTACCACGCAGCAGCATTGACCCTGGCTCAAGCCGGGGTTGCTGTGCTACGGTGCAATTCTTGACAGGTTCCATTATGGACCCATATGGGCTAGAATGAATTGTTATCTATGGGAGAATCACCATGTCCATCAATGTCAAACTCTCTGAATCCCTGGTCGATCAGGCTCGGCGTCATGCGGTGATCCAGCATCGGTCCTTGCCTAAGCAGATCGAATATTGGTCACAAATCGGAAAGATTGCCGAGGAGAATCCTGATTTGCCATTTTCCCTGATCCGGGAAATTCTGATTGCTGACCAGGAAGCGCCTGTTGGCGAATATCAGTTTGGCTGATGAAAATTCTCGTTACCGCGACCTTTGACCGGGTCGTCAAGAAAATGCATCGTCAGCAGAAAGTGGAACTGGATGAGGCGGTCCGCTGTATTGCCGCAGATCCTCTCATTGGAGAGGCCAAGGTGGGGGATCTCCTTGGAATTCGGGTCTACAAGTTTCGCATGGTCAATCAGTTGACGCTGCTGGCATATCGGGTATTGGACGAGGACAGCGTGAAACTGCTCACGGTAGGTTCACACGAGAATTTCTACCGTGACCTCAGGCGCTGATAACTGATTACTTCTTCGCCACAGCTGCTTTGAAAGAGGCACCGGCGGAGAACTTCGGCACGGAACTCTCTGGAATAGCCAGTTTCTCACCGGTACGAGGATTTTTTCCTTCGCGGGCAGCACGAATGGTCGTTCTGAATGATCCGAATCCGGGCAGAGCGACATCTTCACCCTTGGTCAGCGTTTCGATGATGGTTTCGAGGGTGGCATTCAAGGCCCGTCCGGCATCAGCCTTGGTGATTTCGGCTTTTTTGGCGATGTGATCGATCAGTTCGGTCTTGTTCATGTCTGGCATTCCCTTGGTTTGAAAACCCGGAGTATAGACGCTCTTGGCTCAGAGGGTTACGCTGGCTGGTACCTGACTGTGGTGCAAGCGCGGAAATGCCCATTCTGCGCATCAGAGAGCGCACATGAAGCCTGCCCAACTCATGTCCCTGTTTGACCAGTGCCCGGCAAAGTTGGCGCGAGCCCATGAACGGAAAGTCCAGATGCAACTTGTCGATGGCGTTCATAATCGCCAGGTCCGTCGCGCTGGTCGGCTTTGGCAGGGTAGTAAACGGAACCACGACTGATGTTCAGCAACTTGGCCCGGCGCATTTCAGGATACTTGTCGCTTCACTTTCTAAGTTTTTTATTCTACTTCCAAAGAGCATCCCCCTGAAAATCCATCAAAATAACTGATCACACTCAACGCGGCACTATTGCGAATGGCTTGGAACCAGTGGGGTGAGAAGCGGTAGATTCACAAGACAGCCTTTGAATGACACATGCAAGATTGGTTGATCTATATTGCGACAGCAATGAAGCTATCGGCGTTCTGTTTTACAATGTTGCCATTTGTTCGGATATGGGAAAATTAAATGCCTTGCATTAATCTTGGATCCGTGTTCTTTGATCCGGAAATAATATTCAATAATTTGAATTAATGAGATAATTCGTTATATGAATTTTTCGCCCAAACGAACATGGCACACTTTGAAGTCCAGGAATTCGAGAAACTGAATCTGATCTCTTATTAAAGTCTGGCGCAGAATGTGTCCAGAAAGCGGCGGTTTTCCGGACTTTGGTTGGATTTCCAAGTGTTACTGAGGTGCCTGAAATGCCTTGGGAAATTTTGGCAGATCGGGGTTCATGAAATCCCAATGCGCTGCACTTGAAGTATAAATGTCGAGCATGGGCTTAAAGAGCGAGGGATCGTCAAGGGTTCCTGCGCGAAGTCCCAATAGATTTGTAAAATTCCCTAATTTGGCAAATAACTGGGAACCACAATTGGGGCAAAATCCCCGACTTATTTTATTTCCGCTATCCGCAGTTGACTCATAGTATTTTACCGTGCCACTGATCTTTACCGTTTTCTCTGGAACAAACAGAGCTGGTGTAAAAGCGCCCCCCGAAGTTCTCTGGCAATCACGACAATGACAATTGCCCGAGAAAACCACCTCCCCGGTGGATTCATAGCGAACATTCCCGCAGAGGCAACCACCAGCCAGTATTTTAGTCATAATACCCCCCCATAATTTATGGAAAATTTTTTGTGTATGCCTGACATTGAGTGCCGTTAGTTCGCATTTTTCTCGTCGATGATCCGAGTGAGGACTGTTGGAGCAATGAGTCTATGCAACGGCATCACCGGAAGCATATAAATTCGTCCCAGCAGGTTGTGAATGTGGACAACCGTTGTCACCGAGACGGACTGAATCCCTTTTTGGTCAAGAGGGTGTTTGTATACGGAGAGTACGACATCCAGATGCTTGTCGCGATCTCCCAAGAGCACCTCATTGGGGGAATTGGAAAAGAGTGTGAAGATCCCTACTCGATCTCCAGGCGCGTAAGTTGACGCAGGCTTTGATGGGTTCAATTTTCCAAGACCACCAAGGTCTTTCAAGCCGACAAACTGAACGATCTTGTTCCGCAAAGCCATGAGTGAATGAATCCAGGTCGGAGTATTTGCCAAGGCAGTCAGGAAATAGCCAAGCGCCGTGCGTGTGGTGTCCGGAACGGAAATAATATAACAATCGTGGAAATACGCACCGGACAGTCGTGCGTTGATTGCACTTTCTGAAGGGACATCGGAGGATGCGGCGTGTGGTTTCATGGTGACCTACTTGGTGAAGGAAAGAAAATTTTCGTCAAGATTTCAGTGATTGGCAACCTTCCGCCAAATGGGTTTCCACGACAAAGGGAGGGACTGACCCCCGCAGGATAGTATTTCCCGCCGAACAGAGTCCCGCCAGAATCCGGGGGACGAGGCTATTGAAAATTTCGGTAATGCCCCCGTCAGATAGGCAAATCGCGCCGCCGGTCAACAGTCCCGCCAGTCCATGAACCACCGACCAGGTATAGAGTTCGGCCCCCGTCCTGTCTTCAACCGCCAGTACTTTCTCTGCCACAAGATCGTCAAGTGCCGCCTGAAGCAGTTGGTAGGGGGATGTCTCTTCTGTCCTAGGCTCCGCCTGCAATGGCATGCCGAACATCACCTGAAAGTGGAGGGGATTGTTCACGGCAAATGTGACATAAGCCAGACCCAATGCCTGGAATGCCGCTAGGGCAGGGCTCTCTGGATTGAGAGAACGGGCTTCTGCCGTGGCGTGTTCCATCTGCAGGGCGAGACGCTGAAATCCGTCCATGGCCACCGCATTCAGCAGATCTTCCTTGCTGGAGAAATGCCGATAAGCGGCACTGGGCGATACCCCGACATGGGCCGCTGCTTCCCGTAGGCTGAATCCCGCTACGCCATGCTGAGCGATTAGAGCAACTGCTGCCTCGATCAGGGCTTGCCCCAAATTTCCGTGATGATACTGGCTTCTTTTTTCCATGTGAGCAATGTTGACATTTTTTATGGTCAAATGTAAAGTGAATAATGATCACATTGAGGGGGTAGGTATGAAATTTCCATCTTTCTTGCTTTGGGTCAATGGCCTGTTATTCGCCCTGTTCGGAGCGGGGTTTCTGATTCTGCCGGCACAGATGGCCATGCTGGTCACAGAATCAGCACCTGCCTCACCTGGCGGTTTAACCGACATGCGTGCCACCTACGGCGGACTGTCGCTGGGCATCGGGCTGTTTTTGGGTCACTGCGCACGAACGGGCGCATTCCGGTCTGGTTTGCTGGCGTCCTTGCTCATGCTCTCAAGTGCCGCACTGGGACGACTACTCGGCATCTATCTGGATGGAAAACCGACTTGGATGATAGTTCTGTTGCTCACCGCCGAGATTATTTTTTCGGTATTGTCCGTTACAGCCCTGATCGTGTCGGATGACGAAAATGCTTGTGGAGCATAGCCATTGGAAAATTACCTCTTTCTCAAGTTCATTCATCTTCTCGGTGTGGTTGTTTTCCTGGGAAACATCATCGTGACGGGGTGGTGGAAATTCATGGCAGACCGCACGGGTAATCACAGGATCATCGCATTTGCCCAGCGGCAAGTTACGCTGACCGATTTCGTCTTTACGGCGGGAGGCGTAGTACTCGTTGCGATTGGAGGGATCGGTAACGCCATGCTTCATCACATGGATTATCTGCATATCAACCCATCTCCGCGAGAATCCCCTCGCTTTAGCCATGGGGAGGAAAGCGGGAAGTTGGTTTTGACTTAGATTTGTCTTGCATTATATATCTAGTATCTGTATAATTAGTACATGAACGATTACACCATAAAATACAAGAGCAACCTGAACGTAGTTTACTCCTGTAAGTACCAGGTTATTTGGTGTCCTAAGTATCGGCGTTCGGTTTTAGTGAAGGGCGTTGACGTTCGTCTGAAAGAAATTATACAAGACGTTGCTACTGAGTATAAATGTGAAATATTGGAACTTGAGGTTATGCCGGATCATGTACATTTACTGGTAGAGGTTGACCCCCAGTTCGGAATACACCGGCTGATTAAGTTGATGAAGGGCAGGTCATCCAAATTGATACGTGAAGAGTTTAAGTGGATAAAGTCGCGGCTACCGACCTTGTGGACGAATAGTTACTTTGTATCGACGATTGGCGGCGCACCGCTTGAAGTGGTTAAACAATATATCGAGCAGCAAAAGCACAAATGAAACGCACCGCCACGCCCACCTTTGTTCTCAGCATTCCCCTGGTTGTGAAACCCGGTGAAGACCGGATACTGATCGGGCGCATGGAGGCGGGTAGGCGTTTGTACAACGCCATTTTAGGCGAAGCACTACGCCGCCATGGCTTGCTGAAGCAGTCCAAAGACTGGCAGCACACCCGCACCATCGCCGACAAGAAATTGCGCTCCGACGAGTTTAAGCGGCTCTCGAAAGAAGCAGGGTTCACGCCTGCGGCCATCATCACCTTTGCCCGTATCTGCAAAAATGAAGCGGGATGGAAAGACCGGCTTGGTTCTAACGTAACCCAGCGCATCGCGGAGCAGGTGTTCGCAGCCGTGCAGCAATACGCCTTTGGTAAACGCGGTCGCCCACGTTTTAAAGGTGCTTCCCGCCCCCTGCATTCGCTTGAGGCAACCACCAATGCGGCCAACATCATCTGGAAGCCTGAAACGGGCTGTATCGAGTTTGGCGACCTCACGCTACCGGCCTTGCTACCCTCCAAAACACAAGACCCGTATTTGCACCAAGCGCTCACCAATAAGACAAAGTATTGCCGCGTGCTGTGGCGCGTTGTTTCCGGCTCACGCCGCTGGTTTGTGCAACTCATGCAGGAAGGCATCGCCCCGGCAAAGCACGAGCAGGCTTGTGGCGAAATCGTTGGTCTGGACATCGGTCCGAGCACGGTTGCTGTGGTCGGCGACAACTCCGCATCGCTGGTGAAATTCTGCGACACCGTGGTTCAGCCATGGAAAGAAACCCGCCGCTTGCAACGTGCCATGGACAGGTCTAAGCGAGCCACGAACCCTCATTGTTTTAACGCGAACGGCACATGGAAAAAAGGCCAGAAGTTCGCGCCGAGCAAACGCTATACAGCAATCCGCACTGAGTATGCGGAAGTAGAACGCAAGTTGGCCGCCGAACGCAAACGCGCCCATGGTGAACTTGCCAACCAGATTCTCGGGCTGGGTAATGTTGTCCAGTCCGAAACCCTGTCTTACCTCGCCTTCCAGAAGAATTATGGCAAGAGCGTGAAAGTCAGAGCACCCGGAATGTTCGTCGAACAATTGCGTCGCAAGGCTGAAAGTGCTGGCGGCAAGTTGATTGATTTGCACACCTGGTCGCTGAAAATGTCGCAGTACGACCACACCACCGGAGTTTGCACAAAGAAGCCGCTCAGTCAGCGGTGGCATGTGCTGGGTGACGGGTCGGGAGTAGTGCAACGGGATGTGTATTCCGCATTCCTCGCACGCTGCGTAATAAGCAACACGCACCACCCATCCCATATCGAAACGATGTGGGCGGCTCAGAAACCTGTGCTGCTGCAAACGGGGTGGCTGCGTTCCGAACCTGCGAAGATCGAGCCTTCGGGCAAAATCACGGTGGTAACACCGTTAGAGCAGGTCGTTTGTAATAGAGGGTTTGCCGCTGGTCATGGCCTGGATGCTGTAGTCGCAAGACGAGAGCCCGGAGACCCCAGCGGGTTCGCCCTTAGAACCCCCTGTCTTTAGACATGGGGAGGTTTAGTGGTTCCTCCCAACGAATCCGCCTGTGTGCCGAACGCGAAGGATTGCCGCCAATTTTGGTCGTACAGGCCGGACCGGGCTTTCCCTTGTTGCACGAAGTGAAAAAATTTCAGCAGCGTTTGAATCTGGAAAAAGATTTCATGGTGAGTTACTGGGATCAGCGTGGCTGTGGTATCGCATCACGGCAAGACGCAAAAAGCGTTTCGTTGCAACAGCAGCTTGATGATCTGCGTGCCGTCCTGCACTGGTTAAAAAATGAAACCGGACAAACGGTCATTGCGTTCGGCATTTCTCTGGGCGCAACGCTTGCGTTGCAAGCGTCAGAGTACGAACGCGATTCTGTAAGAGCGGTAGTCGCCATTTCACCTGATGCCCATACTGCCAGCAGCGATGCCGCCGCCGTATCTTCATTTCTCAGAGCACAAAGTATCATTGCAAAAAACCGACGATTAAGCGCAAAGTTGATGAAACTGGGAGATCCCCCTTATACAACCCCTGCGGCGTTCCAACTACGCGCCAGTCTATTGGCCGACCTGGGTGGTATCGAACGCGGCAAGAAATTCAATGCCTTGTTAAGAGAAACGCTGCTTGGCCTGATCGGTACTTATGGTTTCTTGGGCATGGCCAAAGCCATGCGCAACATGAATCTGATCCAGCGCAAGTTGCTGCCGCAGTTGGCATCGTTAGACTTATTTACCGATCCACCCCGTTTGTTGATGCCTGTTCACTATATATTTGGGGAGCAAGACCCCCTGATCCCTGCCGAAATTGTTAAGCAATTGCCTGAAGCTATTACCTCCCCAGAAAAAACAGTAATATTGATATCCAATGCTGGCTATATGGTGCACTTTGACCAGCCTGAGGTGGTGCGTTCCATTTTTCTGAGCGCCCGCCATGAAAAATAGAGCGAATGGCTCTTGGATGCTTTACGGCGCGGCAGGTTATACGGGAACGCTGATCGCGGAAGAGGCTGTTCGACGAGGACACAGACCTCTACTCGTCGCTGGACGCAATGCAGAAAAATTGCGTGTGCTCGCCAAGCGATTGGGACTGGAATGGGAAACATTTTCACTTGAAGACAAAAGTGCTCTGTTCGAAGCTACAGGATCAGTCGATCTCATGCTGCATGCCGCTGGCCCATTTACTGAAACCTGCGAACCCATGATGGACGCATGTCTAACCGGGAGGGCGCACTATCTGGACATTTCCAACGAGATATCCGTGTTGCAGACCGCTCAGTCGCGCCATCACAAGGCAAAAGAAAATGATGTGTCCATCTCAGGACCCTACGCTACTGAAGGCTCTTGCGTTGGCACACTACTGGGGTAAGCAGATCGATGATGGCGTAGTGACAGACGCGGGTGAAATCGCTCGGCGGGAGCAAATGGATGTAACGCGGGTCAGGGAAATTCTGAGGCTCGTGATCATCGATCCTCAAACAGCCAGCGCAATTTTTGAGGGGAGGCAACCCCGCACCTTGTCGCTTGAGTTCCTGGTGCGTAAAAGTCTGCCGCTGGACTGGGAGTTACAACGCCAGAGGGTTGCTGAAAATGGGGGCTGATGATGCTGTGTCGTCTCTGAAGGGCAAGTTTCCGTTCATACTGGAAGCCGGAAACCCCCGTGGATAGGGGGGGTCGTGCGAAGGTCGCCCTTCGCAGAAACAGAGAACGGAGAGCGCAGGGGGGTAGAAAACGGTGAAATTCTGGGTGTATCGACAGTTGCCGCCCTTCGCACGAAACCGGGAAGCCGCGCCAGTATTGGCGTTCCGGCGGGGCACTAAAAAGGCCGTAGAACGTTCTGGCCTGGGTGAAGTGGTGGTGCTGAGGCGACACCACGAAACCGTGTACGGCGGTCGTGATAGTAAATCGTAGTAAATGCGTCTTTTTTTAGATGGTTAAAAAATATTCCGCATCAAACTTGTTGTCCCACGGTAAGTGAGGGCTATCGCCAAACACCTGTTTTCCGACAGACTGAGACTTGCGGCTCCGATTAAACAAAGTTATACTTAAATATAACTTAACAAACGGAGGTGAATCATGCACACAACCAATCTGCGCAAGGTCGGCGGCTCGGTTATGCTTGCCGTTCCGCCCGCATTCCTTGATCAACTGCACCTGCAAGCCGGAGCCACGGTAGGGGTGGTCGTCGCTGATGGCTGCCTAGTAGTCGATCCCAAACCCAGGCCGCGTTACACGCTTGCGGAACTTCTGGCAGCCTCGGACTATTCCAAACCGCAATCGGCAGAAGAGCGCGAATGGGTCGATGCGCCCGCAGTGGGTGATGAGTTGGTATGAGGCGCGGCGATATTTACCTAGTCTCGCTTGATCCGACCGAAGGACGCGAGCAACGCGGCAGCCGTCCCGTCTTGGTCGTGTCGCCTGCCGAGTTCAACGAGGCAACCAACTTGCCGGTGATCTGTCCTATCACGAACGGCGGCGACTTCGCCCGTCGCATCGGGTTCGCCGTTCCCGTAACTGGAATCAAAACGACCGGCGTAGTTCGCTGCGATCAGCCCCGTGTGCTTGATTTTGGTGCCCGCAACGCCCGCAAGGTGGATACTTTGCCAGCATCAATCATGGAAGAAGTGCTGGCGAAACTAGCCACGATTTTCGCGTGAGCAGAAACAATGGCTGTGAAGGCCCGTGTTTATTGATATGATGGTGGAGCAGGAAACCGGGCGCTCCTTCGCGGGAGAAAACTCTTGGACGCTGGCGTCACGGCACGCTTCTACAAGGCCGTCACCGATGCCCATTTGGGCCATATTTCAAGGTGGCTCTCAATACAAGGACTTCGAGTACGACCTATCCAGAACCGTTCGCATCACGCATGGTTGGCCGAGAAAAGCGCCCGCTTGGTGACATTTTCGAATTGTCGAACTTCGGTGTTAATCTTACGCGCCTCATTCCGGGTGCATGCTCTGCACTACGTCACGCCCACTCGAAGCAAGATGAATTCGTGTACATCTTAGTGGGATGCCCGGTACTCATCACGGATCAAGGCGAGACACTGCTTTCTCCAGGAATGTGCGCCGGCTTCAAGGCTGGCACTGGAAACGGACATCAACTCGTAAATCGAGCGAACGAAGATGTCCTTTATCTCGAAGTGGGCGACCGTACCGCTGGTGATTCTGCGACCTACCCCGACGACGACTTACAAGCCGCATTGGATAATGACGGGGAATGGCAGTTCCTGCATAAGAATGGAACACCCTATTGAAATGCATTACCCTGTCATTGGGGCCAACGGAGAACCGTTGACCTTTATGAATTGGTGGTGTAGTCGCCGCCGGATTCAAACCGTGTCTGTAATGTGATTGCGGAAATGTGCGGATTGGTGCGGAACACTGATGAATCATAATGTTACTACTGGCAACACTGCCAATATCGCCTTCAATTTAGCGCTGCTCATGTGTTCCAGATAGCCATCAGTTCGATTCCCGTTTACGCAATCGAACCCGCGTCCGTAGGCATGGCATCGGTAGCTGGGGAGCCAGCGCGACGCGGCGACCAAAACAACACCCATTTACACCCATTCTGGGGCGGGCTGCCGAACTCCAGGATCTCGTTACGGCGAATGTCAGTCTCTATCTCCGCATCTTGTGCGGCGAATAACTTGCGCATGCGGAGAATCCGTCCCATAATCTCCGCATGAATAGCGGTGATTGCAAATACATCTGGCAGGCCAAAGACTGGCCGAACTGGCACTTCGACTTGGCAGCGCTGGCTGAACCCATGGCCGAGGTCAGTCGTGCTCAAGGCGTCTTGATGGGGCGTCTGGCCGATATCGGCATGGCGTTGCGCGATCAGGCCAGCCTGGCCGCGCTTACCGAGGACGTGGTCAAGACCAGCGAGATCGAGGGTGAGCATCTCAATGTTGAATCCGTGCGCTCGTCTATTGCCCGTCGTCTGGGCGTGGATATCGGTGCTCTGGCCCCGGTCGATCGTCACGTCGAAGGCGTGGTCGAGATGGTGCTTGACGCCACCGCCAACTGCCATGCGCCGGTGTCGCGAGAGCGGTTGTTCGGCTGGCACGCAGCTCTGTTTCCCACCGGCTACTCAGGTCTATCCAAGATCAACGTCGGCACTTGGCGCGATGATGCCAGCGGCCCGATGCAGGTCGTGTCCGGTCCCATCGGTCGACAGCGTGTGCATTTCGAGGCACCGCCAGCGGATCGTCTGGAAGCCGAAACGAGTCGATTCCTCGATTGGCTCAATGATGCCACGAACGATCCGCCGCTCATAAAGGCAGGACTAGGGCATCTGTGGTTCGTAACCCTGCACCCGTTCGACGACGGCAACGGCCGTATCGCCCGAGCCATCGGCGATCTGCTGCTGGCGCGAGCCGATGGCAGCCCGCAGCGCTTTTACAGCCTGTCGGCGCAGATCCAGCGGGAGCGCAAGGCTTACTACGACATTCTGGAGCGGACCCAGAAGCGGTCGATGGATGTCAACGAGTGGCTTGCCTGGTTTCTGGACACGCTGCATCGCGCCGTCGACCAGGCGCAGCACACGCTCGACGCCGTGCTGACCAAAGCGCGCTTCTGGCAACGCTGGGCGACAACGCCGTTGAATGAGCGGCAGGTGAAGCTGCTCAACCGACTGCTCGACGGCTTCGAAGGCAAACTCACCAGCAGCAAGTGGGCGGCGATCGCCAAGTGCTCACCGGACACAGCCCTGCGCGATATCACTGACTTGCTGGTTCGCGGCGTATTGCGAAAAACGGATGCGGGTGGTCGCAGTACCAGCTACGAGCTGAACAATTTGGCCGACCGGGAATGACTTGACTCGTGGGCAGAACAACGCCTTCATGGACTCCTGCCAACTCATTCGCAAGGAGACCAAGATGAATAACGTTCATTTCAATCAGAAACAACTGACCACCCGCTGGGGCATCAGCGAGGCTACCCTCGAACGCTGGCGTAGCGAGGGGATCGGCCCAAAATTTCTTAAACTTTGCGGGCGGGTGCTTTACCGCCAGGTCGACATCGAAGCCTATGAGGAATCGTGCTTGGCAACATCAACCAAGACCGCCGCGCCTCAGGTCGGTGCCGGTTGAAAAATGTACCGTAGCCGTCGGTTCGATTTCATTGACGCAATCGAACTGGCATTCGCATTTCGCCCCCCAAAGGCGATTGACGCTTACTTTTTCTTCAGCAGTTGATCGAGCGTCTCCACGCCTTCGCGTTTCAAGACGGTTCCCAAGTGCGCATCGGAGCGGTAGCCCTGCGCAAAATTGTCGCCGTAGCCCATGTTTAACGCAGAGAATTTAATTTCTTTAACTATCAGTTTGTTACGACCACAAAAAAATCGGAGTGGCACTACATGCTCGTAATTTTGGTTTAACTGATCAGTTTTTTCGTTCCTCCTGGAGCCGGGGAAACTCCCAGTGCCCTGTAAATTTTCATCAAATCCGGTTCGGCTACGGTGCATTTTCGCACATTCAATGTGCGCCCATCACGTTGTTGGAATGAGGCGGTGACGCGCCGCTGCACGCTCATCGTTTCGCGTAGGCTGGCCCAGTTTTCGCGGATGTCTGCTTTCTTCAGTTTCGCTCGTAGCACCTGTACGGCCTGATAGGCCAGCACGGTGATGAAGAGATGTCCATCTGCGCGATCCTCTTTCGAATGATAGACCGGACGCAAACCCAACTCGCTCTTCAGGCTGCGGAATACGCTCTCCAGATCCGTCAGCATCGTATAGGTACGCCACAGTTTTTCTTCGTCCCAAGTGGTCTCGTTGCTGCGCAGGCAATAGATGCCGGGATGCGTCGCCATCGTGCCATCCACCGGCACCTTTTTCCATGCCAGACCCGTGACCAACTTGCCAGATTCATCCGCGATAAGTTCGACTTGGTAATGCTGGCTGGCTCCCCGGCTCTTCTCCTTGAGGCGACCAATGCGCTCCAACAACTTGCCATAACGCTTTTCGCCACGCGGCTTGGCAAGCCCCTCGACGATCTTTTTCAACCCGGCCTCAAAGCCCGTGGCAAAGCGCTCGACCATGGCGCTTTCTTTCTTCTCGCGGCCCAGGGAGTGACAATATAAACGAACTTCTTTGCCGTCCTCGCTGATCTCTTTCTGGATGCGCAAAGGATCACCCCCCGCAGTTTCAATGCTGATGCCCTGGGTTTCGTCGAATTTCCTCACCCTGTCACGACTGACTACCAAATAGCGATAACCGTGTTCGATCAGCCAGCCGACATTGGCTTCAGTCGCAATTCCCCGATCCATGATGACCAATGCGCCTTGTGGTGCATTCAGACCCTTCAAGATCACCTCCAATGTGCCGCATTCGGCCACATTACCTGCAAAGGTTTTGGAGCGGCGCACAAAGCCGCTGCCATCAAGCACCAGGCCCAGTGTCACCAGAGGGCAGTCGCTACGTTTCTCTTTTCATTTTTATGGGCTCAAGCACATAAAAATGAAAAGGGCCGCGTCGAGTCCGGCGTTGGCTATGTCAAGAAGAATTTCCTCAATGGCCGTGAACTCAAGGATTTCCAACTCATCAACCCGGCCGCCAAACTCTGGCTCGATACCATCGCCAATGTCCGTTGTCATGGCGAGACACGACAACGCCCCTGTGATCTGTTCATTGAAGAGAAACCACACCTACGCCCGCTCAATTCCAATCCTTACGACTATGCCCGCACCCTCAGTTTGGTGGCCAACAGTCAGTTCCGCTTTACCGTCGACACCAACCACTACTCCGTTCCCGCTGATTATGCACACCGCCGTCTGACCATCAAGGCCCTGTGTGCCTATTACGACGGACAACTCATCGCCCGTCATGTCCGCTGCTATGACCGGCATCAGGACATCGAACAACCGGATCACGCCAAGGTCCTGCTGAACCAGCGTCAGCATGCCCGTGAACAGCGCCTGGTCATGAACTTCCTGGCCCTTTCGCCCCATGCCCCTGCCTTCTACGAAGGATTACAGCACAAACAACTCAATACCCGTCACCACCTGCGTCTCATTCTGGCTCTCGCGGAAATCTATCCCAGTGCCGAAATGGATCGAGCCATCCAGGACGGGCTGGCCTTCCAAGCCTTCAGTGCCGATTACCTCACCAATATCCTGGAAATGCGCGCCCGTGCTCTGCCAGAACCTGGCCCCTTGCACCTCACTCGCCATCAGGATCTGCTTGAGATCGATATCTCTCCCCCAGACCTTTCTCTCTATGAGGAGCACTGACCATGACCGATCCCCTCGATAGCCATCTCGAGAGCTTGCATCTGCCTTATACACGCCAACATTACACCGCCTTGTCCAAGGTGGTGGGAGAGCGCTCCTGGTCCTGCATCGATTACCTCGAGAACCTTATCCAGGGTGAAATCGAAGAACGCAACACCCGCTCCATTCAACGGCGTATTGCCGCAGCCCGTTTCCCGGTCATCAAATCCCTCGAGAACTTCCAGTGGTCCTGGCCCAAAACCATCGATCGGGAGAAAGTGCAATCCCTGTTCCGTTTCGGTTTCCTTACTGGGGAGTTACCTTCCAATGGGAATTCCTCAGTGATCTGGCCTTCTTCTTCGAGAGCGCACGCTTCGCCCAGATTCGCCGCTCACATTGTGCGCAAGGCGACCACAGAGCCAAAACCCCAGACTCCCCACTTCACGATCCAGACCAACTCGAACTCTTTCCCGATAATCCACCGTCCTGATCAAAAAATGATCCAAAACCCCAAACTTACCCTCGGGAATTTCATCCTGCTGTTTTATGGGAAATTCAGACTGCTGGTGACAGTGGTTTACAAAATTGACCGGCTTACCCGCAGTTTGGCTGATTTTGCCCGGCTGGTGGAGATTTTTGAGCGCCACAAGGTGTCCAAGAAGCGGGACATCAAGAAAGTGATCGTCGGGCCGGAGGGGGTGGATGAGCCGGTGGCTATCAACCCATCGGCATTTGCGATTTCCCCGATTCAGGACCCTACGCTACTGAAGGCTCCGGCGTTGCTTTCTGGAAACCTTCAGGCGAAAGGCACCTTCAAGTTCTTCAGCAGAGGGGCTGGGTCTGCCGACCTGAGGAGCCTGCAAGTACCGTTCCATGAGGGTACAACGAATCTCACTGTGGAGCGTGCGGTTGTATTCCTGTTCTACTCAGGCCTGAGTGGCCAGATTCAGGGACTTCAAGGTAAGGTTCTCCTCTCCTTCGAGCATGGCCATCAGACGCGTTTCCACCCGGGACCAGAGAAACTCCTGCTTGCCATTTTGGTAGGCACTATAAGGCAAGGTCTTCTGGTGAAGGATTCCGAGATCCCCGAGTCCTTGAACCGTCTCGGCAGCAATCATGGCGGCTCCATTATCAGTCATCAGACAACGGGGCAGCCCACGCTTCATGATGGCTTGACCCAGACCATGCACCAGATGCTCGGCAGCCTCTCCCCAATACCACTGCAAATGACACACCAGACGCGAGTGGTCATCCATGATGCCCAGCAACAAAGGCTTGTCCCATTCTCCGGAACGACGCAGGATCGGGCGTGAACAGTGATGGAAATCCAGGTGCCAGAGTCCGTGAACATGGGCCACTTCGTAACTGCGTACCTCCCGTTGTTCGAGCCGTTCCTGTGCGGCCAGAGCCCCGGGGGTCTGGCGTTTGGGGCGGTGGGCGCGAAACAACCCGCGCGCTCTGAGGAAGCGCCGGATGGTGGGATAGGAGGGAACTTCCAGGGTGTTTTCCCGGTTTTGGCTGATCAGGTTGTCATGGTGCAACTTGACGGTCCAGCCGGGATGTTCCTGATACTGACCCACCAGTTGTTCGCGGACTTCCAGGGACAGACAGGGGAAGGTCCCGAAGTGACTGCCCGGACGATTCTTCAACACCCCCACGGGGTCGTCTGCCTGACGAGCACGGTAATACCAGCGCTCGATGGTGGACAGTCCGAACCGAACGGGGAGACCGGTCACGGGATGAGTCCAAGTTCTGCTGGCCAGTTCATTGAGTCTGCCGGAGAGTTCTCCCTCGGCGGGCGGAGAGGCAAACAGGGGACCGATGATGGCAAAGCGCAACTGCGCCCAGCGATCACGGCGGTTCGGATCGTTCGGTTTCAAGGTCAATCTCCTGATGACGCGGTGCCGGTGGCAACCCAGCGTTGGAGATGAGGTTAATGAAGAGTCTTGGATGTTAATAGACGCATCTTCTGCGGGTGTGACTCAACCCTCACCGATCATGATCATGGGGCCGATGGTGATCGGCTTCAGAAAGCGCAGACAGGCCACCATTTGTTCCGTGTCTGATCCGCCAAAAGACTGGCATAGTGACAACGGGAATGCCGCCGGATCAGGGAGTGGCATGAAACGCCCACGCGCCTCCCGCCAGAACGCAGTGGAAGGAAATGTCCTGCGCCAGAAGGAACGCCAGCGATGCAAGGTACGCACAGATACTCCTGTGCTGGCCGATACCCTGGAGAACCAGGCATGGACGCGCCCCCGGCAACCGGAGGCAAGAACCGCCACCAGATCAACATACACCTTGCGTCCGAGAAACCGCATGGACTCACTGGTACTTCGACGTCGGCACCTGGCACAACAGAAACTGAAGCGGAATGAAAATGCTTGCCAATGATCGTCCGGGATCCCACGTGGCTTTCTGGGATAGTACGCCCGATGCAACGTCTCGCCACAATGGGGACAGCCCTTTGCCTGGGTTTCCTGTGCCAATTCGGCATCAAACTCCTGCAGGCGTGAAAAAAGGGTTGGATCGGAAAATAGGATGTGAGACACTTTGGATAGTCTTTATTGGTTGGCAAACCAAAGACTCGCTCAAACGGGGGTTGGAATTCAACCCCCGTGAGGGCGTCACCCCCTCAACCCTCATCCAAAATGATCACCAACCCCCAAAAATCCATCAAAATAACTGATCATACTCGGTTTTTCCATAACTGGTGGCCGCAAACTGAAGGTTGCCCTATGAACGGTTATTCTAATTCCGACGTCAGGTGCTTATGAAGCCTGTTACCCAGGAAGAAATCTCAGGTTGTGGTATAGCAAGTGTGGCCACACTTGCTGGTATCTCATACCAAGAGGCTAAAACCGTTGCAAATAGCCTTGGTATCTTCGCAGAAAGCAGCCTTTGGTCAGATACTCGCCATGTGCGTGTCCTTCTCGGGTATTTTGGCATTTTAGCCGGTGAAGGTGAACTCCCATTTTCATCATGGGAAAAACTTCCAGACTTGGCGCTTCTTTCAATCAAGTGGCACCTGGAAGGCGGGCGTCCCTTTTGGCATTGGGTTGTTTTTTGGCGCAGCCCAAACGGCACGGTTGTTTTTGACCCAAAAAAATCGCTAAAAATAAACTCACGCACAGATTTCTGGCGTATAAAACCAAAGTGGTTTATCCCCATTGAGGCCGCACGGTATTATTCCCCTACCAATCCCACAATAAAACCCGCTTGATTCGTCAACGCGTAACTCGTTGATTCACATGCGTGCGTATCGTGGCCTTTGTGGACTTCGTTCCGTGTTCAAGGAGTCAGGTCGGAGAGAGAATGGGCCAGGAGAGAGAAATGTGGCAAGGTGGCGGCCGTTGATGTCAACGGCGAAGTCCGTAGGCTTCCGCGCCAGTCCCCGCGAACTCGCGGGAACTGGCGCGGTCGGACAGGAAAAACCCCCAACCGAGAACGGTTGAGGTTTCATTATTAGTGGTGGATGGTTGACCATGTGCTAACTGGCATCCCGAGTTTATGAGCACTGGTGCGGGTTACTGCGGATCACTGCAACGGTTCGGAATCGTCGCCGGGAACCTTGATCTGTTTGAGCACCCGATCAAAGTCACTCTCAAACAGCCGGTCCTGCACGATGCGGTATTTCTCGAATTCGCTTTCAGCGTGGGCTTTCGCGATTTCGGCGGTGACCCTCCCCGCGTCCTGCAACACCTCGCGATCGGTGGCCTCAATGAAGCGGTTCAAGCGGGTTTCCCAATCCTGCATGGTCATGGGGATTTTCCGCAGGGCCATGTCTTCAGCCACATCCAGGTAGGCGTTGACCAACCGCGTGAGCTGCGCCATCTCTGACTCGGTCAGGTAGTTTTTGGCCACCACCACATCGAACTTCTGGATCTTGCCCAGCGGCGCATCCTTCCAGGTGGTCAGCCCCATGTTCGTCTTTTCAGCATCGGCGCGGTGGTAAACCACTTCCGCCGCCGTCTGCCCGTGAATGGCCCAGTGCAACTTGTTTTGTACCGTCGCAAAAAACCGTTTAGTGGCCCGTGCCGTCACGTCGTAATCAATCGCGGTGGCGTAGATGTCGGTGATCTTCTGGTAGAACTTGCGCTCCGAAATGCGAATCTCACGGACGCGCTGAAGCTGCTCTTCGAAGTACTGGTCCGTCAGGATCGAGCCGCCACTCTTGAGCCGCTCGTCATCCATGGTGTACCCCTTGATGGTGAACTCCTCAAGGATGCCCGTTGCCCACTTGCGAAACTGCACTGCCCGTTCTGAGTTGACCTTGTAGCCCACCGCGATGATGGCGGCCAGGTTGTAGTGCTGGGTGTTGTAGCCTTTCCCGTCAGCGGCAGTTATCCGAAAATTTTGGATAACTGAACCAGGATCCAGTTCACTGTCAGAAAACACCTTTTTCAGGTGGTAATTGACCGTACGAACGTCGACGTCATACAGTTGGCCCATCATCTTCTGGGTCAGCCAGACGTTGCCATCCACGAAGACAGCCTCCACACCACCTTGGCCTGCGGCAGCGACGAAGGTCAGGTATTCGGCCGCAGACGAACGAACAATCGACGCCCCTTGTTTTTTTTCAGTACGAACGGGTTTATTCATGCCGACACCCTCTCTTGATATGCTGCTGCGCTCTCATGCATCTGACCGTCGAAGTAAGTCAAAAAGTTTTCGACAGACGGAACCGACAACTTCCTGGTCCTCAAGCAAAACGGCAAAACCCACAATTTCAAGCCATCGGATTTCGGAAACTCGAAAACTGAATCGCCCCGAGTTTCGTGGAGGCTGATTGGTTTAAGTCAAGCCACCGCAGTAGCCTCATCGGTCGAGTTGCCGATAGTAGTTTACCTCAGCTTCGGCCGGCGGTATGTAGCCGATGGGTTCCAGCCACGGTAAATTTGTTCTCAATTTCTGAGCGACACAGTTGCCGAATTGTTTGTCATCCGCAGGTAGTCGAAGACGAGGCGTGTGCGGAAGCTGAGTTTGCGCATCAACTCGGCGATGGATTGATTGGGTTTCTGGAAGTGGGGTATCCAGCTTGATGCTGTGACTATCCTTTCCATGGGTGCGAAAACACTGAAATATCAACGCGTAACGAGCGCAGCAACACGCTGCCCGCTTTGTGCAAACCCGTCATGATATCAATTTGATTCCATTGCATAATTTTAACATCACAGCATCAAGCTGGATACCCCACTTCTGGAATGACTTGAGTATCCCGACCGCGAAGCGGCGCAGACGGGAAATGTTTTCCGGGCCAAAACCGGTATGGATACGGCTGCGATCCTCATCATAGTTCCAGTCGATGATGTAATGAACGCTTTCGATGCTCCAATGCCCTCGGTTGACGGCCAGCACCCGTTGCGGTGAGGCTTCTTGCGGAGTGCGGCTCGTCAACCCCAGTGCAATTTCACGCGAATAATCCCCGGTTTTTTTCCGGATGGATTCACGCTCGATCAGAAAAACCTGACCAACATGGGGGAAATCGAGGTAGGCATTGAGCGCCGTGCTGCACCAAATACGCCGCGTCTCGATGCGACCATGATCGGCAGAACTCATCTCGACGAAGTCGGCGGGCCCGCGCTTCTCGAACAGCAACGCGATATCGCGTTGCAGCCCGGGTTGGTTGCCCTTGGCGGTGAAGTGATAATGCGCCTGCTGCTCAACGATATAGTTTGCCAGTGCGCGCTGGGTCAGCAGAGCGTCGCCCGTGATATCGACACCTGCGAGGTCACAGGTGTCGAGCAACGGAATCGCCATGCCGATTTCGTTCGTGCGCTTCTGCTCATCACTGCCGCTTTACGGGCAAGGTACCGACTTTTTTTGGGCGTGACAGATTTTTGGATTGATGCCCGACAACGCTCATGATATGAGCCTGATGTCCCGCCTCGTCAATGGCATTCTTCATGGTCTTGCCATCGAGTGCCAACGCATCGTCTTTCTTCCCCCCACGCCGCGTTCCAGGCATTGAGTGCCCGATCCAGCGCGTCCGGTTCGATGCGAACCAGGCAGTCGCGAATGACGAATTCACTAGGGACGACATAACTTCCCTTCTCACGCCGACAACCGAACCGCTCGCGGGCTTTCTGTCCCAAGGCATCGGCCCAATCAGAGATGGCTTTATAGCCGCGCATGCCGCACAGCGTTGCTCCCGCCGCAATGCCCAGTACGACAGGCAGGCGATGACGTATCCCATGAGCGCGGCGCGGATCGGAAACCATCGTGAAACACTGCGGCAGCATGCGCATCTGTTCGGCATTGAGCATGATCTTGGGGGCTCCTGTGAGTTGAAGGTGTGCTCGGTTGGGATGGGTCAATTGCCCCTGAGGATTGCGACACAGGGGGCGAACAAAGACCCGCTTGGGGGCATCGGCTTCCGCGCTGTAGCCTTCTCGGGTACGTCGATATCCCTGGGTCAGTCCCAACTCGATCCAGTTGGCTGCGCGATACACGCCACCATGGAAGCGCCGGGGATCGACAAAGGTCTCCAGCAGCAGTAACGGATGACCAAAGCGCGTCTGCCAATCAGTGACGACCCGTTCGGTCAGCGACAGAACGCGTGAGCCAATATTCGGCCGGTGCCAGTCGGGAAGAATCAAGAAGCGACTATTGTTGGCGATCAGTTTGAGCCGTCCATACTGCGAGCGAAAGTCCCAGCCGATCCACCGGTCACGAACGCCGCATTTCAGCGCCGCCGCCGATATACTCAGTTGCGCTACCCATTCTTCCCGCCAAGTCGCAACGTACCACACCGTTTCACCGATCTTCGGTAGTCCTCCAAGGTAATGGTGGCGCACCATCTGCTCTTGATAGCGCGTCTCCTCGCCCCGTTCCACAGGGCGTACCTGGATCTCTGATAGCACTTTGCTGGCGAGGTTCGTTGGTTCCATTCGGTGATTTATACCGGAAGTCTTCGGCAATGTCCAGCCCTACATGGTAACCAGCTGGTTTTAGTTGCCATTTACAGGAGGGCAAATTCACCCTGCCTACGCTACTGAAGGCTCTTGCGTTGGCGCACTATTGGGGCAAGCAGATCGATGACGGCGTGGTGACAGATGCTGGCGAGATTGCGCGGCGGGAGCGAATGGATGTAACGCGGGTCAGGGAAATTCTGAGGCTCGTGATCATCGACCCTCAAACAGCCAGCGCAATTTTTGAGGGGAGGCAACCCCGCACCTTGTCGCTTGAGTTCCTGGTGCGTAAAAGTCTGCCGCTGGACTGGGAACTTCAACGGCAGATGGTTACTGAAAACGCGTCATAAGCTAAATTCTTAAGAAAGCCCTTAAACAAACTGACGCCCGGCGCTTTATTATCAGTTGGTTACCTGGTCTCATCTGGCTTTTATTTAAGGACCGGACTTGCAAAATTAATGCCAAGTGGCTAAATCTGGAATGTTTATAAACACTGTCGTGGCTTCATCTGCAGAAGAGTCTTGCGTGCAATTCGGACGTCTGGGAGCGGCTGCTCAGGCCAGCGGTTACTACCATTTCTATGTCAACCTTGTTCATAACACTTACCGAAGGCGCAGGGGCAAGGTGGCAAAACCACTGGCTGGGTACACTGCGCCGGTAGGTGGACTGTCCGGGACCGGTTCGATCCGGGTGGTGCGAGCAAGCAACTCCTCCATAACCACTCGCATCTCCAAACGAGCCAGGGGAGCGCCCGGGCAGACGTGGATGCCCGCACCATACAGAAGATTCGAGGACTGATCACGCTCCAGCTGAAACGTCCCCGAGTTCGCGAAAACGCGATCATCACGGTTGGCAGATATCCAGATCAGCGAGATCCGTTCGCCGGCACCGATCTTCTGGCCCCCGATTTCCACAGGTCGGAGCGTGATGCGTCTGTTGGCCACCAGCGGTCCGTGGATCCGGAGGATTTCTTCGATTGCACCGGACAGTAACGATGGTTGAGCGCGTAGCCGTTGCTGAAGATCAGCGCGTTCCGAGATGTAGTGAACCAGTATTCCGACCGCTGCCGAAATCGTGCCGATCTCACCGACGGTCCAGTTGCGCAGGACGCTGACGATCTCTTCCTTTCGCAATAACCTGTCCCATACCCGTTGGTGCAGCAGGCTGGTGGTGACATCATTGCTTGCCTGTGTGCCGGCTGCGCGCCGAACCTCCAGCATTTCGTCGACGTAACTCTCGAACTCGACGGCGATCTTTGTCATGGCAGCCCGGTCCTCAGCAAGTGTCGCCTGCTGATTCTTCAGGGCCCAGAGACGTAGCGGTTCGTACATGTCCGCCGGCCAACCGAGAAAGGTGCACTGAACTCGCACGGCGAACTCCTGAGCAAACTCGCTGATGAACTCTACCTTGTCACGCTCCAGCAGCGACTGAATAAGGTTTGCGGCGATCTTGCGACATTGCGGTTCGAACGCCTCCATGCGTTCCGGACGAAAATAGGGTTCGATAATACCGCGAAACTCGGTGTGCTCCGGTGGATCCATTCCGTTCGGAACGGAGAGATGCCTGGATACGACGTTGCTAAACGTATCGGGGTCGTTCAGGACTCGAACAATATCTTCGTGCGCAAACAAGGACCATCCCAGAAAGTCACTGTAAGCAACCGGGCACCGTTCGCGCATCTCATCATAGGCTTTATGCTGATCGCACAGGACCGTAGCGGATTTCGGATCCCAATCCTGCTGTGGCATGTCGTTCATGATCATTCCTGCCTCATCTATTGTGGTCTTGGCTTACCCTGTTCGTGACGCTGAATTTTTTATGTTACATAACGACCAAATTAGTTCGTATCATACCTTAAGTACTTCGGACATTCGCCGTCGAAGCATGGGGATCAGTTCTTTCTCGAACCATGGATTTCGGTCAAGCCAAATATTATTCCGCGGACTTGGGTGCGGAAGAGGGATAATCTCGGGCCAATAGGATCGCCAATCCCGGACCGTCTCGGTAAGTGACGATCGCTTTACGTTCATGTGATATGCCTGCGCATACTGTCCAATAACCAGCGTAACCTCAAGATGGCGCAGGTGATCGAGAAGCTGATCTCGCCATGTACGCACACATTCAGACCGTGGCGGAAGGTCGCCGGATTTACCGGTGCCGGGGAAACAGAGACCCATTGGCAAAATGGCTATCTGCTTCGAGTTGTAAAAGACTTCGCGCGTCACCCCCATCCAGTCACGCAAACGATCTCCGCTGGCATCATCAAAAGGCACACCGGATTCATGAACTCTTTTTCCTGGTGCCTGACCTGCAATTAATACCCGAGCCTGCGGGTGAATCTGTAGAACGGGCCGAGTTCCATGTGGCAAATGTGTCTCGCATATGTTGCAGGCGCGGGCCTCAGCAAGTAGAGATGCAAATGAAGTCATGAGGTGATTTTATCGTGACAGGAGAATAACCAGGTTCAACCACGGCTGGAAGGCAGAGCGAAGTGGGTTGCGACCAAGTGCGGACTATAGACGGCCGTGGGGCGCGGCACCTTGTTCGGTGCTGTTGGTCTCTTTCGACATCTTCTGTCGAGTTAAGAGTGACCATCGCCCGTCTATTGTACATTGCTTTCTCCCTCCAACTAATGGAATAACCCGCTGTTTTCCTGGATCACTACCGCTTGGTTATGTTCTTCATCCCTCGATCCATAGACGAGCGTCACGATGCCCTTGTTCAACTCTTGTTTTAAAAGTTGGATTTGCTCGCTATTGCCTCTTAGTTCAGCGAGATATCGTTCCTTGAATTGTTCCCACCTGCCCTGGTCATGACCAAACCATTTCCGGAGTTCCGTGCTGGGGGCGATATCTTTGAGCCACAGATCAACGCTTGCTTTTTCCTTTGTTAAACCTCGCGGCCACAGCCTGTCCACGAGGATACGCCGGCCATCATGCTTATCCGGCGGTTCATATACCCTTTTAATCCTGATTTTCATGACTTATTCTTAAGCCGCTATCAGTAACCTGAAAACTCTTCCGTGCGGATATTGTCATCATCGACTCCCGCTGCGCTCAGTATTTCTCGCATCGCATTCACCATTGCAGGTGGGCCGTCGATGTAGTAGATGGGGAGCGTCAGATCATCAATGAATTTCAGGAGCATGGCCTTGCTGATAAACCCGGTTTCTCCATGCCACTCGCGGCTGGACTCTTTCATCTGTGTCATTGTGCCGATAAAGGTGTAGTTTGGATTTGTCTCGCGAGATTTCATCAACTCGCCGAGAAATGCCGCATCTTCCGGCCTTTTATTGGAATAGAAAACAAGAATTCGGTGAGGAACCCTGTCGTGTATCGCTTGAAGAACAATACTTCTGACAGGCGTGACACCAATACCGCCGGTGAGAAAAACGGCTGGAATGTTCACATTATTATGGAGAGTGAACGATCCATGAGGAGCATCCAGAGTGAGTTCCGTGCCAGGCTCCATGGTTTTTAATACCCGCTTGAACGCAGTGTCGCGCATCCGTGTCGCCAGCATAAGATCGCTTTCGTATGGGGCGCTCGCCAAAGATAACGCTCGTGTGTCGCCTTCTGCGTCAGTTTCGGCGGGGTTGATCAGTGTGCAGTCCGCAGATTGCCCCGCTTTGTAGGCAAACCCCTGCGGTTTTTCAAAATAGAACGCCATCGTTTCGACAGCGATCTCCCGCTTGCGTTTTAATCTGACTTTGTAGAATGGCATGGCGCAATTCTCCTTAACTTTTGTTGAGAATATAGCGCACGCAACAACGCCGTGCACAGTGTCATTATGTAGTGGTTAAATAAATCTGTACGGATTATATCTGTGCACGAGTCGCAAAGAATGAGACTATTATTCGAAATGGCGATCGCCGCTACCGCTAACCTGGCGCGTTGCAACGCGCCCGACATGTTGGACTGCCAGGAACTCACATGAACGAACTGCCGCTTGCTCGACCACTACAACCCAAGGATCCGCCTGCTACTGCCGGCTTCGTGGTATGGAATTTAGGTTTCCGCCCATTTTACCTGCTGGCAAGCCTTTTCAGTGCCTTCAGCGTACTGCTCTGGGCGGCGCAGTTCTCAGGCTACCTTCCTTTCTCGTACCTGCAGGGGCCGGTATGGCACGGTCATGAAATGCTGTTCGGATACACGACTGCGGTCATCGCGGGCTTTCTGCTGACTGCCGTGCGCGTGTGGACGAATCAGCCGACACCGAGCGGCGTGCCGTTGATGGCGTTGGCGGCGCTCTGGGTCTGTGGCAGGGTTTTAGTGCTAACACCATTCGCCATGACGGCAGCCGTAGTAAATGCTGCTTTTCCTATCGCAGTCGCATCGGCGATTGGTATTCCGTTGCTGCGATCGCACAATGTCCGAAACTATTTCTTTGTCGGACTGCTGGTGATGATGGGCGTGCTGGTCCTTGCGGTGCACTTGGCGGTGCAGGGACGCTTCGAACTGTCGCCACATTTGGGCCTGCAGCTCGCGCTGGACGTGGTGCTGTTCATCATGGCGGTCATGGGTGGTCGCTTGATACCGATGTTTACCAATAACGGCGTGCCGGGCGCTAATGCAACGCGCCACGCGCTGGTAGAAATATTTGCGCTTGGTACTGTAATACTGTTGTTCGTAGCAGACCTACTGCAATTGCCCCAGATCGTCATCGCCATGGTTGCACTGACAAGTGGACTGGCGCATGGTATGCGCTTGTATCTGTGGAAGCCGTGGCGCACGCTTGCTACGCCGCTGGTGTGGATCCTTCATGCAGCATATGCATGGATAGTCGTGCACCTCTTACTGCGTGGTCTGTTTGCCTTGGAACTGCTGGCGGGATCGTATGCCACCCATGCGCTCACCGTAGGCGCGATCGGCGGATTGACCTTAGGTATGATGACCCGGACCGCCCGCGGTCATACCGGTCGGCCTCTGATAGCGGATGGCTTCGAGCTTACAATGTTTCTGCTGATACAAGTTGCGGCGGTTGTTCGCGTCTTTGGTGGCATCGCGTCGCCTCGATTGTATATGGTGAGTATCCAGTTATCGGCGCTGCTGTGGGCTACAGCATTTAGCCTCTACGCAGTACGCTACTGGTCCATATTGACGCGTCCTCGGCTGGATGGCAAGCCCGGATAGGACTATCTTAGATAATGCTGTGTCGCCTCTGAAGGGCAAGATTCCGTTCATACTGGAAGCCGGAAACCCCCGTGGATAGGGGGGTCGTGCGAAGGTCGCCCTTCGCAGAAACAGAGAACGGAGAGTGCAGGGGGGCAGAAAACGGTGAAATTTGGGGTATGTTGACAGTTGCCGCCCTTCGCACGAAACCGGGAAGCCGCGCCAGTATTGGCGTTCCGGCGGGGCACTAAAAAGGCCAGAGAACGTTCTGGCCTAGGTGAAGTGGTGGTGCTGAGGCGACAACACGAAACCGTGTACGGCGGTCATGGTAGTGAATCGTAGTAAGATGTGCAATGCACATCCGCCTCCGTCAAGCACCATCCCTGGTGCCTCTAACTTTGGTCTGGTGGCAAACTCCACCACTGATGTTTCATCATACGGGGTGAGCCTGATAATTGGCAATGCGCGTTAATATCGTTACGATGGAGTGAAAATGTTTGTTGGCATGTGGATGACATGGGATCTGTTGACGGTGAATCCTGAGACGCCAATCGATGAAATTGCAAATTTGATGGCAACCCGGCGCATTCGCCGACTTCCTGTGGTAGAAAAATTGCCCAACGGCTTAAAACTATTGGGGATTATTTCACATACAGACATTCTGCATGCTTTTCCAGCGGAAATTAACCCTTTCTCCGTCGTTGGGGCGGATATCTTGGCAGAGAGGTATAAACAATCTGGTGAGGCTGTTATCACTGCTGCAGAGATCATGAAAAGTAATCCCCTGACGGTTACTGCCGACGAACCCATCGAACGCGCGGCGCGTTTGATGCGGGAACACAAGATTGGTGCCCTTCCAGTGGTTAGAGATGATGTGCTGGTGGGTTTGATTTCAGAATCTGATATTTTCAAGGCCTTTGTCAGTATTTTCGAGGCATCATCCCCTGGAAAACGGATCACTTTTGATATTTCCCAGGGAGAAGATGTTTTCTTTCTGGTAGCAGAGCAGGCCAAGAAGCATAAACTCCGAGTCATAACCTATGTCACTCTTCAAAATCACTCGCGTCCTCTTTGTGTTGTGGAGGTCATAGGCCCCGGTGTCGATGCAATGCTAGAGGATATTTGGAAATCCAAACACGCGGTGGTCAGTGTGATCAATGTGCCCGGGTAAATGGGTGTGCTGTGGTCGAAACTGGTCAAATAAGACCTCTTTCGAGGTGGTCGTCTGTAGATGGTCGGTTCAGCAGAAACTCGTCGCCTGACGCATCATAATACTGACCGACCAGATTTGACTTTGCCTTCTTCCTCTTCGATATGCACTCCACTTCGGGCACATGGAAACTGTAGATCTTCGGCTCATCTCCCAAACGCTTCTTCTGTTTCGTCTGCACCACAATCTTATTCGCTATTCCAACCAGCAGGACTACCTCATAGTTTTTTTGGCTCGGCAAATATCTTGTCTACTAAATCCAGAAGTGGGGTATTCAGCTTAGTGCTGTGATGTTAGAATTATGCAATGGAATCAAAAACTCCGCAAGTTCGATCCGTCGCGCCCCGCGCCGGGGTCGACTACCCACGCAACTACGCAGAATTTAAGGCGTGGTTCCCAGATGATGCCGCCTGCCTCGACTATCTCGATTGGATTCGCTGGCCACACGGCTTTGTTTGCCCGGATTGTGGAGGCTCCACGGCGTGGCGCATGAAATGCGGTCGGTGGTGGTGCAAGGGATGCTCTACCCGTATATCCGGCACGGCGGGGACAATCTTTCACCGCACCAGAACGCCGCTTACCGTCTGGTTTGCCGCTGCCTGGCATTTTACCTTCGCCAAGAATGGCGTTTCCGCCATGACACTGCATCGGATCCTTGGTTTCGGCTCCTACCCTACCGCTTGGGCGATGCTGCACCGTTTCCGGTGCGCGATCAGCCATGCGGGGCACGACATGCTGTCCGGACATGTCGAAGTGGATGAGACTGTCTTTGGTGGCGTCAGGCACGGCAAGCGCGGGCGCGGTGCCGGAGGCAAGGTGCTGGTCGCCATCGCCGTGGAGTTTCTTTCCCCCAAGGGTTTCGGGCGTTGCCGGTTGCAAATCATCCCCAACGCCGAAACCGAAGCGCTCAAGACGTTTATTCAGAAGCATATCAAACCGGGCTCGACCATCTACACCGACGGGCTGACATCCTACCCAGGCGCAATCAAAGACGAATACCTCCACCATGGAACGTCCGTCAAAGGCTCCGGCAAAGATGCCAACGAGGTCTTGCCGGGTGTACACCGCGTCGCCGCGCTGGTTAAGCGCTGGCTGATGGGCACGCACCAAGGATCCTTCGAGGAGGAACACCTGCAGGCCTATCTCGACGAATTCGCGTTTCGGTTCAACCGCCGCAAGTCCACGCATCGGGGCATGCTCTTCTACAGGTTGATCGAACAGTGCATTTCCATGCATCCTATGTCCTTCCGTGAGCTTGTAGCTAATCCCAAGCCAAAAGTTGTGGCGCATGAGTTCGCGGTGTCAGCCAAGCTTCGCCATAAAGCGCCAGCTTCGCTGGATATTTCTGTGCCTTCGCACCCATGGAGAAGCTAGGCACAGCACTAAGCTGAATACCCCACTTGCGGAAATGTGCGGGTTGGTTAGGAACACTGCGGAATCAGAATGTTACTGTCATAAACCGTACTGGATTTCGTCTGAAATTGACGCCCGCCACATGTTTCCGCACGACAGTCAGTTCGATTCCCTTTTACGCAATCGAACCCGCTACCGCATTTCGGTGCCAGTGGCAATCTTGGCCATTTGTTTTCTCAGGGTGAATTTGCCCTCCTGTAAACGGCAACTAAAACCAGCTGGTTACCATGTAGGGCTGGACATTGCCGAAGACTTCCGGTATAAATCACCGAATGGAACCAACGAACCTCGCCAGCAAAGTGCTATCAGAGATCCAGGTACGCCCTGTGGAACGGGGCGAGGAGACGCGCTATCAAGAGCAGATGGTGCGCCACCATTACCTTGGAGGACTACCGAAGATCGGTGAAACGGTGTGGTACGTTGCGACTTGGCGGGAAGAATGGGTAGCGCAACTGAGTATATCGGCGGCGGCGCTGAAATGCGGCGTTCGTGACCGGTGGATCGGCTGGGACTTTCGCTCGCAGTATGGACGGCTCAAACTGATCGCCAACAATAGTCGCTTCTTGATTCTTCCCGACTGGCACCGGCCGAATATTGGCTCACGCGTTCTGTCGCTGACCGAACGCCGGGTCGTCACTGATTGGCAGACGCGCTTTGGTCATCCGTTACTGCTGCTGGAGACCTTTGTCGATCCCCCGGCGCTTCCATGGTGGCGTGTATCGCGCAGCCAACTGGATCGAGTTGGGACTGACCCAGGGATATCGACGTACCCGAGAAGGCTACAGCGCGGAAGCCGATGCCCCCCAAGCGGGTCTTTGTTCGCCCCCCCTGTGTCGCAATCCTCAGGGGGCAATTGACCCATCCCAACCGAGCACACCTTCAACTCACAGGAGCCCCCCAAGATCATGCTCAATGCCGAACAGATGCGCATGCTGCCGCAGTGTTTCACGATGGTTTCCGATCCGCGCCGCGCTCATGGGATACGTCATCGCCTGCCTGTCGTACTGGGCATTGCGGCGGGAGCAACGCTGTGCGGCATGCGCGGCTATAAAGCCATCTCTGATTGGGCCGATGCCTTGGGACAGAAAGCCCGCGAGCGGTTCGGTTGTCGGCGTGAGAAGGGAAGTTATGTCGTCCCTAGTGAATTCGTCATTCGCGACTGCCTGGTTCGCATCGAACCGGACGCGCTGGATCGGGCACTCAATGCCTGGAACGCGGCGTGGGGGGAAGAAAGACGATGCGTTGGCACTCGATGGCAAGACCATGAAGAATGCCATTGACGAGGCGGGACATCAGGCTCATATCATGAGCGTTGTCGGGCATCAATCCAAAAATCTGTCACGCCCAAAAAAAGTCGGTACCTTGCCCGTAAAGGGGCAGTGATGAGCAGAAGCGCACGAACGAAATCGGCATGGCGATTCCGTTGCTCGACACCTGTGACCTCGCAGGTGTCGATATCACGGGCGACGCTCTGCTGACCCAGCGCGCACTGGCAAACTATATCGTTGAGCAGCAGGCGCATTATCACTTCACCGCCAGGGCGGCAACCAACCCGGGCTGCAACGCGATATCGCGTTGCTGTTCGAGAAGCGCGGGCCCGCCGACTTCGTCGAGATGAGTTCTGCCGATCATGGTCGCATCGAGACGCGGCGTATTTGGTGCAGCACGGCGCTCAATGCCTACCTCGATTTCCCCCCATGTTGGTCAGGTTTTTTCTGATCGAGCGTGAATCCATCCGGGAAAAAAACCGGGGATTATTCGCGTGAAATTGCACTGGGGTTGACGAGCCGCACTCCGCAAGAAGCCTCACCGCAACGGGTGCTGGCCGTCAACCGAGGGCATTGGAGCATCGAAAGCGTTCATTACATCATCGACTGGAACTATGATGAGGATCGCAGCCGTATCCATACCGGTTTTGGCCCGGAAAACATTTCCCGTCTGCGCCGCTTCGCGGTCGGGATACTCAAGTCATTCCAGAAACCCAATCAATCCATCGCCGAGTTGATGCGCAAACTCAGCTTCCGCACACGCCTCGTCTTCGACTACCTGCGGATGACAAACAATTCGGCAACTGTGTCGCTCAGAAATTGAGAACAAATTTACCGTGTTTGTTTTCTATGGTTGTTTCCCTGTCCGGTCATTCTGGTGCTGAGTGGTCGGCTGCTTGCAGGCATATCGTAATCAAAAAGCGTCGCACGCAATAACAAAATACAATGCTTGACAGAGTATATTCATACGCATAAACTGCGCGATAAAATGACGATAGACCGCCCGGAACCATAGGTAGATGTCCAGCACACAGATTTCAGATATGACCCAGCCACAACGCGACCGCCTGGCATTCATCGAGTTGCGGCTGCGATTTCTTGGCGAGATTCGCCGTCAGGACTTGGTCACACGGTTTGGCATTCAGGCGGCCGCGGCGACCCGCGACATCGGCCAGTACAAGGATATCGCACCCCGCAATCTCGATTACGACACCAGGGTCAAAGTATATGTCCGGAGCGATTGGTTCCGCCCGGCGTTTGAGTTCTCGGCGGAACGCGTGCTGACGTGGCTGTCGCTGGGGTTTGGCGATGGAGAGCCGTCACGGTTGCGCTCGTTAGTTGCCTGCGAGGGGTCTACCCTGTCGAGTCATCTCGACCTCGAAATGCTGTCCGTGTTAACGCGGGCGATCTACAAAAAATCAGCGGTGGAGCTTTCGTACCGTGCACTCTCGAGCGGCTTAACCACTCGAGAGTTCGTTCCCTTTGCTTTGGCCGATAACGGTCAGAGATGGCATGTGCGGGGCTTCGATCGTCGTAGTGGAGATTTCCGGGATTTCGTGCTGAATCGAATCGCAGACGTGCGACTACTCGCGGGACCTGTGCAGGAGCATGAAACTGCGGATCAAGATATTCAGTGGAACCGGATTGCGGAAATTGAGTTGGTGCCCCACCCGGCCAATGTGCAGCATCCAGACACGATTGAGGCCGAATACGGCATGCAAAACGGAGTGTTGCGGATGCGCGTGCGTGCGGCGATGGCTGGGTACCTGATGCGCCGATGGAATGTAGACTGCACGGAGGATCACAGTCTCAAGGGTACCGAATTCCACTTGTGGCTCAAAAATCGACAGGCGCTCTATGGAGTAACCAACCTCGTGCTTGCGCCCGGTTACGAGACTTAGGAAAGAAATTGTAAATGCTAAAACTCGAAGACATCAAGAAGAATGCTGCCATTTCCGGCATTGAGCCTGGGCAAGTGGTGCGCGTCGTCACAACGGAGCCCGTTGGCGGCAACGCGCTCACCGTCTACTACAAGACGTCGGATGGCAAGCTTCTGGAGCGGATGCTGTTTCGCACGGATGAGGCCAAATTGTCTCTTGCCGAGGCCGGTCGCCCGTGGGCATTCGATGCGCCGGGCGAGGAATTCAAACTCGCCGCCGAAGCCTACCGAATCAATCTGGCCCACCTGTTCGACCCGATGATGGCCGTCCACACGTCGAACGTAGAACCTTTGCCGCACCAGATCACGGCCGTGTATGAGTCGATGCTGCCGCGCCAGCCGCTGCGCTACGTTTTGGCGGACGACCCCGGTGCTGGCAAGACCATCATGGCCGGCCTATTCATCCGTGAGTTGCTGATGCGGGCCGACGCCAAGCGCGTGCTGATTGTGGCCCCTGGCAGCCTGGTTGAGCAGTGGCAGGACGAAATGTTCGAGAAATTCGGCCTGACATTCACGCTGTTTTCGCGCGAGCAGGTTGAGCAGTCCCGTAGTGGCAACCCGTTCGATGACATCGATCTGATGGTCGCCCGAGTCGACCAGTTGTCCCGCAACGAAGACCTGCAGGAAAAGTTGCGCCTGTCGCATTGGGACCTGATTGTGGTGGACGAAGCGCACAAGCTCTCGGCCAGCTACTTCGGCAACAAGGTCAACAAGACCAAGCGCTTCCAGTTGGGCGAACTGCTGGGATCGGTCACGCGCCACTTCCTGCTGATGACTGCTACGCCGCACAACGGCAAGGAAGAAGACTTCCAACTGTTCATGTCGCTACTGGATTCCGACCGCTTCTACGGCAAGTTCCGCGACGGTGCGCACAAGGTTGATGTCACTGACCTGATGCATCGCATGGTCAAGGAAGACATGCTGCGTTTCGATGGTACGCGACTGTTCCCCGAACGCCGCGCCTACACCACCAATTACAAGCTCTCAGATCCCGAAGCCGCGCTCTACGCCGCCGTCACCGACTACGTGAAGGAGGAAATGAATCGAGCGGATCAGCTCGATGGGCAACGTAAGGGCACGGTGGGCTTCGCCCTCACAGCCTTGCAGCGCCGCTTGGCCTCCAGCCCGGAAGCTATTTACCAGTCACTCAAGCGTCGCCGCCACAAACTCACGCGCCGGGTCGAAGAAGAAAAACTGCGCCAGCGTGGCCAGTCGTTGGCTGAGACTCTAGGGCCGAATGGATTTAACAACGCCCCCGAGGATATTTGGGAATCCGACGACGCGCTCTCGCCCGACGATTACGAAAACTTCGAGGAAGCCGTGGTCGATCAGGCCACGGCAGCGCAGACGATCCAGGAACTCGAGGCCGAGATCATCATCCTCGAAGGGTTGGAGGAGCAGGCCCGGCAGGTCGTCCACTCCGGCCAGGACCGCAAGTGGGACGAGCTATCCAAACTGCTGCAGAACACACCCGAGATGCACGACACCGAAGGTCGTCAGCGCAAACTCATCATCTTCACCGAGCACCGCGACACGCTGAATTACCTCTCGGTCAAGATTCGTGGTCTGATCGGCCATGAAGAAGCCGTGGTGGTGATCCACGGCGGCGTCAAGCGCGAGGAACGCCGCAAGGTGCAGGAGTTATTCCGTAACGACCCGACCACGCGCGTGCTGGTTGCCACCGACGCGGCGGGTGAAGGCGTCAACCTGCAGAACGCCAACCTGATGGTCAATTACGACCTACCCTGGAACCCTAACCGTCTGGAGCAGCGTTTCGGGCGCATCCACCGTATCGGCCAGACCGAGGTCTGCCATCTCTGGAACATGGTAGCCAACGAGACCCGAGAGGGTGACGTTTTTCAACGCCTGTTTGAAAAACTGGAAATCGAGCGTGCCGCCCTGGGTGGTCGCGTGTTCGACATTCTTGGTGAAGTGTTTGAGGACAAGAGCCTCAAAGATCTGCTGATTGAGGCCATCCGCTACGGTGCCGACCCCGAAGTTCGCGCTCGCCTGCACCGCAAGGTTGAAGGAGCGCTTGATACCCAGCATCTCGAAACCATCATCAAGCGTAACGCCCTTTGTGAAGAAGTGATGGACGAGCGGCGACTGTTCGCCGTCAAGGAGGAGATGGAAAAGGCCGAAGCCCGCAAACTTCAACCCTATTTCATCCGCTCATTCTTCAACCAGGCATTCCAGCAACTCGGCGGCGCATTGCGCCCCCGCGAGCCCGGCCGCTACGAGATCACCCACGTTCCGGCCAACATCCGCGAACGCGACCGCCAGATCACCGGGCGCGATCGCCGCAACCTCGACCCCGTTCTACGCAAATACGAACGCGTGTGCTTCGAGAAGCAATACGTGCGCCTCACCGACCGGATCGGCGCGCCGATGGCCAGCCTGATGCATCCGGGTCATCCATTGATGCAATCGGTCACCGACCTCGTCATGGAGCAACACCGCAACAAGCTCAAACAGGGTACGGTGCTGGTCGATCCCAGCGACATGGGCATCACGCCCAAGGTGATGTTCATCATTGACCACTCCGTGAAGGAAGGTGGCGACCCCGCCCACGTCGTTTCCCGCCGCATGCAGTTCGTGGAGATCGATCCACAGGGCGGGGCGGTCAATGCTGGCTGGGCGCCTCACCTCGACCTCGAGCCCATCGGCAAGTCGGAAATGAGCCTGATCGATGACGTATTGGCTGCGCCGTGGATCACGCAAAACCTCGAGCAACAGGCATTGGCTCACGCTTCCACACATTTAGTGCCGGGGCACTTCGACGAAGTACGCACTCGTCGTGAAAAGCATGTGGACAAGACCCTGGCCGCTGTTCAAGAGCGACTGGTCAAGGAAATCAACTACTGGTCGGATCGTTATATCAAGCTGAAGGACGATATCGCAGCAGGCAAGGACGTGCGCCTTACCCTGGAAAACGTCCGCCGCACCATTGACGATCTAACAGCACGCCGGGAGTCCCGCGAGAAGGAACTGCTGGCCATGCGCCACGTGATCTCCGCTACACCCGTGGTGGCCGGTGGCGCGCTGGTGATCCCTGCTGGGCTGCTGGCGCAGCGCCAAGGGCAGCCCGGGTGGACGGCGGATGCCGACGCCCGAGCGCGGGTGGAATGGGTGGCGATGAATGCCGTTATGGATGTCGAGCGTGGCCTCGGCCACGAGGTCATCGATGTCTCGGCGCAAAAGTGCGGCTGGGACGTCACCAGTCTGCCGAAGGCGGTTGATGGCAAATTGCCCGCATCGCGCCACATCGAGGTTAAGGGTCGCGCCAAGGGTAGCAGCACGATTACCGTCACCCGCAACGAAATCCTCTACGGACTGAATCAGCAGGACAAGTTCATCCTGGCCATCGTCCTGGTAGATGGCGACCGGCACGAGGGGCCGTTCTACGTGACCAAGCCGTTCACACAGGAGCCGGATTGGGCAGTCACCAGCATTAATATGGGTTTGAATGAACTTCTGAAACGAGCGGAGGCCCTATGCCAAACTTGAACATACAAAAACTAAGGTTGTGGGATTACCGTTGCTTCGACTCAATTGATATCGACTTTCACGAGCAACTCACTGTCCTCGTGGCTTCAAACGGCGCTGGCAAGACCTCCATCTTGGATGCCATCGCAGTCGCATTCGGGCCGTATGTCGGAGCTTTCGACGAAAGCGTAGGGAGGCATTTCGAACCGAGCGATATCCGTCTGACAAGTGTCCGTGAGACAGCAACCAATGAGATGGAGTACGCGCCCAAGGGCGTCCGTCTGGAGGCGACAGGATTCATTCCTGGCAGTCTGATTGACCAATTGGATGGCGGACATCCCAGCACAACATGGAAGCGCAGCCTGGCCGGGCCAACCAAGGCAAAAACCACCATCAAGGACGCCAAGGAGCTGATCGACTACGGCAAGCGCCTGCAAGAGGCCGTGCGGACTCCTGGTGCCGATGCCACGCTGCCTTTACTAGCCTACTACGGCACGGGACGCTTGTGGCAGCAAAAGAAACTCATGGAGGGCAAGTTACCCCGCACATCCCGCACGATTGGATATACCGATTGCCTGGATCCAGGCTCCAGCTACAAGTCCTTCGTCGCGTGGTTTCGGTATTGGAGCACCAACGCATTCAAGGGGCAACTGGAAGCAAGCAAAGCTGGTCGTAATTACGAACCTACCGAGTTTGATCGCTACCTTGAATCGATTAGCAGCGCGGTCAACACATGTCTTATCCCAGGAGGATGGAAAGATATCGCCTATTCGCTGTCTCGCGAGGAACTCGTCGCCCACCATGATCAACATGGCGAATTACCTGTTGCGCTGCTTAGCGACGGCATTCGCAACATGATAGGCATGGTGGCCGACATCGCCTTTCGCGCAACCAAACTGAACCCGCAGCTTGGCTTTCTGGCAGCCAGTAAAACGTCAGGTGTGGTGTTGATCGACGAGGTGGACATGCACCTGCACCCCGAATGGCAGCAAGTCGTATTGCAAAGCTTGACCACGGCATTCCCGGCGCTGCAATTCATCGTCACCACACACAGTCCGCAGGTGTTGACTACGGTGAACCGTGATCACATCCGCATTCTCCAACCCACCGAAGCTGGTTTCGAGGCCAATAAGCCGGACTTCAGCCCCCTGGCGCACGAATCCGGCGATGCCCTGGCCAAAGTGATGGGCACACACAGGGAACCCGAACTACCGTTGCAGGAAACCATCCGAAGCTACGAGCAACTGGTCCGTTCCGGGCAGGAAGAAACACCCGATGCAATCAAACTGAAGGCTGAACTCGACAGGGTAGGTTACCAGATACATGAAAGCGACCTGATGACTTGGCGTTTTCTTGCTACGCACAAGACAGGCAAGGCGGGCTGAGCATGGTTGAACTTCAGCATCGAGAGATTCCCACGCCAGCACTGACGGTTTTTGTCGCTTTGCACCCCGGTATCGGTGTCCCTGACTTTGACAGCCTCGGATTCCAGCCGGTGAAGACCGCAGTGAAGGCCGACCTGAATCAGGATCAGGGTGGTTTGTGCGTCTATTGCGAAAGCAAACTTAAGAGCAGCAAGGGGCAGGTGGAACACATTAAGCCAAAAGCCGGACCGAACGCTCACCCGCATTTGTGCTTCACCTACACCAACTACGCCCACAGTTGCATAAACCCAAAAACTTGTGGGCAAAAGAAGAACAACGGCCTGCTACCAATTGAACCTGGTCCTGGCTGCAATGCCGACTGGACGCTATCGACTGCCGGCACCATTGAGCCCATTGTGGGCTTGAATCGGAACCGGATGCATCAGGTACACCAGACCCGCGACATGCTTGGCCTTAACAAGGACTCCAACCTAGTCGATGAACGCCGACGCTGGCTTAAAAGCGCGGTGGCTGTTCTGGCGCAAGCACCCAACGACTTACCGTCATTCCTGCTGAATGCACCGTTCCGGCACATTCTGGCGACCTCCATCTGACCGAGCAGACCGATGATCTCCATTAAAACGCCCAAGAAACTGATTGAGGTTGCTTTACCTCTTGATGCCATCAACGTAGCGGCAGCACGCGAGAAATCCATCCGTCACGGTCACCCGTCGACGCTGCACCTGTGGTGGGCACGTCGTCCGCTGGCCGCCGCTCGGGCTGTCATCTTTGCGCAAATGGTCAACGATCCCGGCTACCAACAGGGCGGCGGCTTTAAGTATGGCGTGAACAAGGAAAAGGCAGCCATCGAGCGCGAGCGTTTGTTCAAAATCATCGAAGATCTGGTACTGTGGGAAAACACCAACAACGAGGAAGTGCTGGCGCAAGCCCGCGCCGAGATTGTGCGCAGTTGGCGCGAAACCTGTGAACTGAACAAGGGACATCCACAGGCCGCCGAGTTGTTCAATCCCGACAAACTGCCCGCCTTCCACGATCCGTTTGCAGGTGGTGGCGCGTTACCGCTCGAAGCGCAGCGGCTAGGACTTGAAAGTTATGCTTCCGACCTCAACCCGGTGGCAGTGACCATCAACAAGGCGATGATCGAGATTCCGCCCAAATTCGCCGGGCGCGCACCGGTCGGGCCGCGCGTTGAAAGTGACAGGCAGGAAAAGTTGCATGAACACTGGTCTGGCGCACATGGGCTGGCCGAAGATGTACGGCGTTACGGCGCGTGGATGCGTACCGAGGCCGAAAAGCGCATCGGTCACCTCTACCCGAAGATCAAGATTACCGCCGACATGGCCGCCGAAAGACCCGATCTGAAGCCATTGGTTGGGCAACAACTTACAGTCATTGCCTGGCTATGGGCACGCACTGTGAAAAGTCCCAACCCGGCCTTTACGCGACGCTGGCGGTGCCCAAAGCCGAAGAACTGGTCGCCACGCCTTACCGTCATGGCGGCAAGGGTGAGGCCGAATCCTTCTTTCTCGACGGCATGACGCGCGCCATGCACAATCTGGCCGAGCAAGCGCATCCGGCTTTCCCCGTCACCATCTATTATGCATTCAAACAGGCAGAAACCAAGAGCGACGCGGGAACCCATAGTACAGGCTGGGAGACCTTTCTGGATGCGGTGCTGCGCGCAGGTTTCGCACTCACAGGAACCTGGCCGATGCGCACGGAACTTGGCAATCGCATGATCGGCTCTGGCACCAACGCCCTTGCTTCCAGCATCATCCTCGTCTGCCGCAAACGCGCTTTGGATGCGCCGACGGTGAGCCGCCGCGATTTTCTGCGGGAACTCAACGCTGCATTGCCTGAGGCGTTGCTGGACATGACCCGTGGCGGGGTCAATTCGCCGGTCGCGCCGGTTGACTTGTCGCAAGCCATCATCGGCCCCGGCATGGCGATATTCAGCCAGTACACCGCTGTGCTCGAAGCCGACGGCAAGCCAATGAGCGTGCGCACCGCGTTGCAACTCATCAATCGATTTTTCGCTGAGGACGATTTTGATCACGACACCCAGTTCTGCTTGCACTGGTTTGAGGGTCAGGGCTGGACCGAAGGCAGGTATGGTGAGGCCGATGTGCTGGCCCGTGCCAAGGGTACCAGCGTTGGGGGTCTCCAGGCATCCGGTGTTGTCGATAGCGGTGGCGGCAAGCTGCGGTTGCTGCGCTGGGTCGAACTTCCCAAGGATTGGTCGCCGGAAACTGATACCCGCACACCAGTGTGGGAGGCGCTGCATCAACTGATCCGAGCACTCAATCAGGATGGGGAATCCGCTGCCGGTGCGCTGCTTGCCCGCATGCCTGCCCGCGCTGAACCGATACGTTCTTTGGCTTACCGCCTTTACACGCTGTGCGAGCGCAAGGGATGGGCCGAAGAAGCGCGCGCCTACAACGAACTGGTCGCCGCTTGGTCGGGAATTGAACAAGCGTCGGCGGATGCGGGCATCGTCGGCTCGCAGGCATTGTTGGACATTTGAGGATTAATAATGACCCTCCCAAAAAAACCCGAATCGCCGGCACATCATGTCTTGCTGGGTGACATACGTGGGTTGATCGAGCAAGCGCGAGCCCAGGTTGCGGAATCGACCAACAGTATGCTGACGATGCTTTACTGGCATGTCGGCAGTCGTATTCGCCGTGAGGTGTTGCACGATGGACGGGCTGGGTATGGCGAGCAGATTGTCTCTGCACTGAGTAGAGACTTGATGCTGACTTATGGGCAGGGTTTCGGCGCAAAAAATTTGGCGCGGATGATCCAGTTTGCCGAGGTTTTTCCTGACGAGAAGATTGTCGTATCGCTGGTACGACAATTGAGCTGGACCCATTTCATCGCGTTGATACCACTCAAGAAACCACTGGAGCGCGAGTTTTACGCCGAGATGTGCCGCATCGAGCGCTGGAGTGTGCGCACCTTGCGCGAGCGCATCGGCAGTCAACTTTACCTGCGTTCAGCCATCGCGAAGAAACCAGAAGCGGTGGTGGAGGCCAAAATCAGCCATCTGCGTGCAGGCGGACAAATGACGCCAGATATGGTGTTTCGCGACCCCTACATGCTGGATTTTCTTGGTTTGCCCGATGGCTATAGCGAACGCGATCTTGAGGCGGCCATTCTGCGCGACATGGAGCGCTTTCTGCTGGAACTCGGTGCTGGCTTTACCTTTGTTGCGCGCCAGAAACGCATCAGTGTTGGCGCAGATGATTTCTACCTTGATTTGTTGTTCTATCACCGGCACTTACGTCGTCTGGTGGCGGTCGAGCTAAAGTTGGAAAAATTCCAGCCGAGCCACAAGGGACAGATGGAGCTCTATCTGCGCTGGCTGGACAAGTACGACCGCGTCGAGGGCGAGGAGTCGCCGATTGGCCTGATTCTGTGTACCGAAGCAGATACCGAGCAGGTCGAGTTGTTGGACTTGAACAGCGCCAATATCCGTGTGGCAGAATATCTGGACAAGATTCCTGACATGAAATTGTTGCGGGCGCAATTACACCGCATTGTTGCACTGGCCCGCGAGCGCGCCACCAGCGGCCAGTTGCCGCACACATCTGAATCCGGGGGAGAACAACAATGAGTTTGAAACCTTGGCGCGAAGTCGCCGTCCCGCATGAAGATGTGCTGAAAGGGACATTCCAGCAAGCCGAATTCGCAGCCGATCTGTCGCGTGTGCATGATGGCACGGCGACGCCTGAGTACCAGAACCCAACGCTGTTTTTCCAGCGCACCTTTATCACCGAAGGTATGCGACTGCTGCTCGATTCCGTGGTCAAGCGGCTTGCAGGCTGCGGGGGCGATCCGGTCATCCAGTTGCAGACCGCGTTCGGCGGTGGCAAGACCCACACGATGCTGGCTGTCTATCACTTGGCCCGTGGGGATGCTGTCGCCAGCGACCTGCCGGGTGTTCCCGCCATCCTTGATGCGGCCGGCGTGACCGAACTGCCCCGCGCACGGATTGCCGTGCTGGACGGTATCAAGTCCTCGCCCAACCAGCCAGTGGTGCATGATGGTCAGGCGATCCGCACCCTGTGGGGTGATCTGGCCTGGCAGTTGGGCAAGGCTGAGGGCTACGCGTTGGTGGCTGATGCCGATGCCTCGGGCACCTCTCCCGGCAAAGCCGTACTGGAGACGCTCATTAGCCGCTACGCACCCTGCGTCATTCTGATTGACGAGTTGGTGGCCTACGTGCGCCAATTCGAAGAGGGCAAGACGCTGACCGGGGGCAGTTTTGATTCCAACCTGAGTTTTGTACAGGCGTTGACCGAAGCATTGAAAGCCGTGCCGACGGCGGTATTATTGGCCTCGTTGCCGGAATCGGACAAGGAAGCCGGCAGTCAACGGGGAGTGAATGCACTCGCCGCCCTGGCGCATTACTTCGGACGCATCCAGGCACTGTGGAAGCCAGTGGGCACCGAGGAGGCGTTCGAGATCGTCCGTCGCCGTCTGTTCTCCAGCATTAACGACAAGCTCGCGGCGGAATCAGTGTGCCGGGCATTCGCCGACTATTACACGGCAAATGGCGAGGATTTTCCGCACGAGACTCAGGAGAGCCGATACTTTGATCGGCTGATGCACGCTTACCCCATCCACCCTGAAGTATTCGACCGCCTGTACGAGGATTGGTCGTCGCTCGACAACTTTCAGCGCACCCGGGGTGTGCTGAAATTGATGGCCAAGGTCATCCACCGTCTGTGGAAGGACAACGACAAAGACCCGTTGATCATGCCGGGCAGTTTCCCGTTGCAGGACGCCGATACTCGCAACGAGATGATTTATTACCTGCCGCAGGGTTGGGATCCCGTCGTCGAGCGCGATGTGGATGGCGATCGTGCCGAAACCACCGAGATCGAGAACCGCGACCCCCGACTGGGCAGCGTGCAGGCCTGCCGCCGTTCGGCACGTGCGATCTTTCTTGGCAGCGCGCCGAGCACGGCAAACCAGATGGTACGCGGCATTGAACTCGAACGGGTCGCACTGGGCGTGGCGCAGCCAGGTCAGCAGGTTGGCATCTACAAAGATGCCCTGCGCAGCCTCGGCGACCGCCTGCATTACCTGAACAGCGGCAACAATCGCTTCTGGTTCGATACCCGCCCGAACCTGCGCCGTGAGATGGAGGAGCGCAAGCGTCGATTTCAGGACAAAGAGGATGTATTTCCCGCCATCCGCGACCGCGTGCAGAAGACTTTTGCCAGCGGCGTATTCGGCGGAATCCACGTCTTTACGGCAAGTGGCGATATTCCCGACGACTGGCAATTGCGCCTCGTGGTACTGCCGCCCGACGCCGCGTTCAGCCGCAGCGGTCAGAGTCTCGCCATCGACCGCGCAACCGAGATTCTGAAGAACCGTGGCGACCAGCCGCGCTTCAAGCAGAACCGCCTGATCTTTCTCGCTGCTAACTACGACAGCGTCAGCCGCCTAAAGGATCAGGTGCGCTCTACTCTGGCATGGCAATCCATCGTGAGCGACATCAAGGAAATGAAGCTCAACCTCGATCAGTTCCAGTCTCGACAGGCAAGTAAGAGCATGGAGGACTCCAACGAGGTTCTGAGACGGATGATCCGCGATGCCTACAAATGGATGGTCGCGCCTATGCAAGAGGCTCGACCCGGCAAGGGCCTGTCCGAGGTCCAGTGGGAGCACTTCCAGGTCAACCCGGGTGCTCAGAACCTGTCTCAGGAAATTGAGCGCGTGCTGAAGGAAAACGAACTCCTGATCTCCGAGTGGGCTCCGATCCACTTGGCCACGGTGCTCAAGAACTGGTTCTGGAAGGATGACGTCAAGGAAGCCAATGCGCTTAACGTGTGGCAGCAGAGTTGCCAGCAACTCTACTTGCCACGCCTGAAGGACAACGCGGCATTCCTGCACACGCTGACTGCGGGCGCTGAGAGCCGGGACTTCTTCGGCTTTGCGCAGGGAAAAGAAGATGGCCGTTACGTTGGCTTTGCGTTCGGCAAGCGCACATCGCTGTTTTTGGATTCGTCCCTGCTGCTAATCGAGCCTGTTACCGCAGCTGGCTATGCTGAAGCACAACGCGCCGCCGAGGAGGCCGCACGACCGAAGCCGACGGACACTGCGCCTGGCGCTACCGGAACCGGCGAAGCCCCGCCGAGGGCCGAAGACTCTGCCAAACCGACCTACCCAAATGGTAGTGGCGCAACACTACAGTCACTCAAGAAGCAGTTCTACGGCAGCATCGAACTTGACGCCATCCAGGCCAAGAAGCAGTTTGCCGATCTGGTTGACGAGGTCGTTCTGCAATTCACGTCGCGGCCCGGCGTAAAGGTCAAGATTGCCATCGAGATTCAGGCCGAGGCGACCACTGGCTTCGATGACAGCATCCAGCGTACGGTGAAGGAGAACTGCAACGTGCTGCGGTTCAAGAATGCGGAATTTGAAGAATAAGGAATCGTTAAAAAATAAAATGGACTTTTATGCATTGTCTGCTACACTTGGTGCATGGAGGCAGACAAACTAATCACGGCGCGGTACGAAGCTCTCGAATGCGTTCTTGATGAGCATCAGAGGCGGCTGTATGCGGCAGTGGAAGCCAAGGTGCTTGGTCACGGAGGGGTCAAGCGCGTTCATGAGGCTACCGGCGTTGCACGAGGTTCGATATTGGCAGGTCTTCGGGAGTTGGAACAAGGGATAGTCACGATTACGGGTGAAGTTCGTCGCATCAGGCGCGCAGGAGCTGGGCGCAAGAAGTTGACAGAACTGGACGCCGGGGTGAAAGAGGCGCTGGAACGGCTCGTTGAGCCGGTTACGCGAGGCGACCCGGAGTCCCCATTGCGCTGGACATGCAAAAGTCTGATGCAGTTGTCGGGTGAATTGGCTGCTTGTGGTCACAAGATCAGTCATGTGTCAGTAGGCACCATGTTGAAAGAACTTGGTTATAGCCTGCAAGGTAATCGCAAGACACTGGAGGGAGCCAGTCATCCTGATCGAAATGCTCAGTTTGAATTTATCAACAAGAAAATAGAGACAGCCTTGAATGCCGGGCAGCCCGTCATTTCGGTTGATACCAAGAAGAAGGAGCTGGTTGGTCAGTACAAAAATGGTGGAAAGGAATGGCACCCGCAAGGACAGCCGGATGAGGTCAATGTGCATGATTTTGTGGGCGAACTGGGCAAGGCCAATCCCTATGGCGTTTACGACTTGGGTAGCAATAGTGCGTGGGTCAGCGTGGGTACTGATCACGACACGGCGAGTTTTGCCGTTGCTACTGTTCGGCGCTGGTGGTTTGCCATGGGAAAAGCACTTTACCCCAGTGCCAAAGAACTGATGATCACGGCGGATGGCGGGGGAAGCAACGGCTCGCGAGTTCGGCTATGGAAGTTTGAGTTACAACAACTTGCCGATGAACTTGCCATCCCAATTCGGGTTAGTCATTTCCCACCAGGGACAAGCAAATGGAACAAAATTGAGCATCGCCTGTTCTCATACATAAGCATGAATTGGCGTGGGCAGCCATTGGTGAGTCACGAGGTTATCGTTAATTTAATTGCAGCGACTACGACACGAAAAGGATTGAAGGTTCAGGCGCAACTGGATACAAATCTCTATCCAAAAGGCATCAAGGTTTCCGATGACGAGTTCGCAGCCATTCGTTTGGATCGTGATAGTTTCCATGGCGAATGGAATTACACCATTACACCGAACACAACTTAAAAGTGCACGTTATTATTTTATGATTCCTTACCATCACTCAATTTGATTAAAAAGCGGGAACCTGCCCTCATTTATCTTGATTCCGCTCACCACTTCGGTCCAGCAGAAATTCCAATTCTTTTTTTCCATGGGAATCACCCGCAGGACAACGTTCCAGATGATTGGTATCCGGGGGTGCAAACACTGGGTTTACCCGTCATCAAATCAGCGCATGGACGTGGTCATTTTTTGGCAAGGAATACATTCAGGCGCCGACACCGCCGAAAATTCGTGATTCCGGCTACACTGTAACTCTTGAAACCTTCGCTTGTTTTCAATTCCGCAATCCATTTAGCGTACAAACGCTTTTCGTCCTGCATATACCGCCGAATCACCCAGGTATTCCTCGATGCGCATCAGTTGGTTGTACTTCTCTAGACGTTCGCCGCGGCACGGCGCACCAGTCTTAAGGTGACCGGTACCCAACGCAACGGTGAGGTCGGCGATGAAGCTGTCCACCGTCTCGCCGCTGCGGTGCGACACCATTGCGCCCCAGTTGACGCCGTAAGCCAGTTGTACCGCTGCAATCGTTTCAGTGAGCGAGCCAATCTGGTTGAGCTTGATCAACACTGCGTTGGCGATGTCCTCGTCGATGCCGCGCTGGATGCGCTCGACGTTGGTGACGAAAATGTCGTCGCCCACCAGCTCGATCTTGTCACCCAGTTCGCGGTTCAATAATTTCCAGCCGTCCCAGTCGTCTTCGGCAAGGCCATCCTCTAACACGGCGATGGGATACTTCTTCACCCAGTCTGCGTACATCGCCACCATCTCGGCAGCACTCACCTTGCGTTTCTCGGTGTGCAGGTTGTACAGGCCATCTTCGTAAAATCCACTGGAGGCCGGGTCGATGGCGATCACCACATCCTCGCCGGGCCGGTAGCCAGCCCCTTCAATCGCCTTGAGGATTACCTCTATCGCCTCGACATTGCGCTTCAAGGCTGGTGCAAAGCCGCCCTCATCGCCTACGCCGGTGGAATAGCCAGCGTCCTTGAGCACCGTTTTCAGGGTGTGATAAATCTCGCTGCCCCAGCGCAACGCTTCGGCGAAATTGGGAGCGCCCACCGGAGCGATCATGAATTCCTGCAAGTCGGTGCCTTGCCAGTTGGCATGTACACCGCCGTTAAGTATGTTGAACATCGGCACAGGCAGGCGGTTTGCCGTTGTACCACCGAGGTAACGGAACAGCGGGAGCTCGCAGGCATCCGCCGCCGCTCTTGCGGTCGCCATGCTCACGCCGAGAATGGCGTTGGCACCGAATTTTTCTTTATATGGTGTGCCGTCCAACCCGATCATGGCTCTATCCACCGCGCCTTGGTCGAGTGCGTCCATACCGTTGAGCGCATCGGCGATCTCGGTGTTGACATGGCCGACGGCTTTCTGCACGCCCTTGCCGCCGTAGCGTTTCTTGTCGCCGTCTCGCAATTCCAACGCCTCGTGGACCCCGGTAGATGCGCCGGACGGTACTGCGGCGCGACCGAATGAACTGTCCTCAAGAGTAACTTCCACCTCCACTGTGGGATTGCCGCGCGAGTCCAGAATTTCACGTGCGTGAATTTTTTCGATGCGGGTGTACATAAAACCTCCTTGAGCGTTTGAAATTTAGTTGTTCATCCAGATTAACCTTAACAGTTGCAACCCTGTGCCTACACTTACTGCTCCCCGTTGGCTAAGTTGCTTTGCCATTGATGACCCAGAATTTAAGCAGCAACGCGGCAAGCAGGGCGCAAACGCTGGAAAAGCCGAAAGCGGCAAGCGGGCTGATACCCTGCCAAAGCCAACCGAATACCAGCGAGGCTGGCAACAGCATCGCGCCGGCAGTCATGTTGAACCAGCCGTAGGCCGTGCTCAATTGGTTGTGCGGTGCAAGGTCGGCCACCAAGGCTTTTTCCGCGCCTTCTGTGGCGGCGAGAAACAGGCCGTAGAACGCAAACAGCGGCCACAACCACAGCGCGTGAAAACCGTTGATGCCCAGCAGCAGATAGAACAGGCCATTGCAAATATTTTTTGTTCAGCAGCAACCTGAGCCGGGGGATCGCATCGTGTATCACCTCAACGACGCCCCCGAACAAGGGTTCCCTGGAGAGCAGGCTGGCGCCATGCCTGGGGCAGAAGCCGAGCGTCTCCGATATGGCCTCGCTGGTTCCCGCGAAGATATCCGGATCGTCGAAGGGGTGGTCAAAATAACCCGTATCGCACCTGGCCCCCGTCTGGCAAAGCGGACATGCGCAGGTACCGGGTTTTTTCGTCAGGCATGTTGTCATTTGATTTCCATTCGCTCGTCGTTCTTTCATAGTCGTAACGTTGCAACAAGGCGTTGCGGATTGAGCAGTAATTCCAGCGCGGAGTTGATGTCGGGCGCCACCACTTTCGCTGCCAGCATGGTTTCCACCGCCGCCCCTTCTTTCTGGATCACCGCGATACCCAGTGCTGCGTACCCGATCATCGAACGGTCGTTGCGGCCGTTGCCGATGGCAGCACAGCGATCTGCGCCGAGGTTCCGGAGGTACGCTAGCTTGGCGGCGTTTTGTCCTTCTGCGTGCAGAATCGTCAATGTGCATGGAAGGGTGGCCAGGGCTTCGCGGGCATGGCCAAAAGTATCCGCCGTAATGACATGGATGGTGAGTTGTCCGGCCAGTTGCCGCAGCGCTTCGGACACGCCCGGCAGTAGCGCGCCATCCACGGCCAGCGTGCCGTTGTAATCCAGCACCAGATGCTCAAGGCACATGCGCTCCGCGGCGGGAATGGAGATTTCAAGCAAGGCCCACTCCATTACCGTCCATCGTTACGCTCCTTTTCCAATATCTGTTGCGCTGCCGTACGCACCGCATGGGCGGCATGGTTTTCGGCCAGCATTTCCATGGCGCGCGCGCCATCCGGGAATGCGCGCAGGTTCTTCAGCGCCGCCACGACCGCGATGCCCTCGTCAATGTTCAGCGGGTGCCGCAACGCACACCCAGCCAGCGGCAGCGCCGCGCCCGTGTCCCGGCGCAGGCCGAGCGCAATGATGGCGCGCATGCGCACGTCGTCCAGTGGGTGTTCCAGCGCATGCAGCAATTTTTCCCGGTAGTCCAGTTCGCTCAACCGGGTGGCGCTCTCTCCGCACAGGGGGCAGATTGCCGCCTGCGCCGGGATCAACGAGAAGCAATTCATGCAATAGATTTCGCGCTCGTTGGCCATGGTGTCAGTTTGCAGATTCCAGGCGCAGGCCATAAAGCAGGACGGCGGCGAACAGCGCCAGCGTTGCCGCAAAGCCGAATCCAATCGCAGGCGAGAAGACGCTCCACAGCACGCCAACCGTGATGCTCGACAAGAAATCCCCCAGCCCATCCACCGAGCTCATGGCACCGTAGCCCGTGCCATGCTCGTGTTCGCACAGCAGCGTGGAGGCAAGGACGGGCTGCGACGATTCGATGATGGCGGTGTAGATCCCGTTCAGCGCGAATAACAGGACGAGTGCCCATTTCTGCGCATCGGCGAGGATGAAGCCGAGACACATGATCGCAAACAGGGCGAAGCCGATGCTCAGTATTGTCTTTTTTTCATAGCGGTCGGCCAGCGTCCCGATCGGATAGGCCACCAGGGCATAGACAATATTGCCGAAGGTATAGAGCCCCACCGCGAAAGCGGCGGCATGAGCTGCGCCGAAATCCGGCGTCAGCAAATCCTGGGCGCGCAGGATCAGCAGGGTCGGCGCAAAATTGGAGATGCCGAAGATACCGACCGGCAGCAGGAATTTGCGGAAACCGGCGGGCAGGTTCTGCAGGCTTTCCCAAGTGTTGCCGTGTTCCGGCATCCGCGCTTTCTCTTTGACCAGCAGAACGATGCACAGGAAGGCCAACAGTCCGGGAATCAATGAAACCAGGAAGATCGTACGGATGGAAACGTGGTCCAGCAGCAGCCATGCGATCAGTGGTCCGAGTATGGCGCCGAGCGTATCGAGCGTGCGGTGAAAGGCGAAGGCGCGTCCGACCGTGGCCGGCGTGGTGGATTCGACCAGTAGCGCATCGCGCACTGGCGAACGGATGGACCAGCCTATCCAGCCCACGGTGCGGCCAAACAGCACATGCCACCAACTCGTGGCGAGTGCGAAGCTGGCCTTGCTGAACGCGGTGATGAAATATCCCATGGCGGCCAGCCCCTTGCACTTGCCGATACGGTCACTGTACCAGCCGGCCCACACCTGGAAGATCGTTGAAATGCCGTCGGCGACTCCCTCGATCACACCCAGGGCAAAAGCCGGGGCGCCGAGCACGGACGACAGGAAAGCGGGCAGCACGGCGGTGGCCATCTCGTGGTTCATGTCGCTGAACAGGCTGGCCATGCCCATGCCAAATATATTCCGGTTGAGCCAGCGAGGTTCGTGCGCACCGTTATCCTCAGACATGGTCATCCTCCTTTGTTGGCGGCTGGTTTTGCTGCATTCGCTTGCGCCGGAGTTGCTCGGCACGTTGTTTGCGCGACTTGTCGACGGTAGGACGCAGGCTCTCGATGGCGTCCGCCTCGTCGGTGATCTCCATGCCCAGGATCGCTTCCAGCATGTCCTCTAGCGTGATCAGGCCGGCCAATTCGCCCTGTTTATCCTTCACCAGCGCGATAGATTCCCGTTGCCGCAGGATCTGCTCGAATGTTCTGGCCACCTGCTCGGTTTCGCGGAACACCGGAATGGGCCGCAGAAAAGAGTTGAGCTGCCGCGTTCCGTCGCTGTCCAATGCATATGCCTTCAGGACTTCGCGGTGCGACACGTAGCCTATGACATTCCTGCGGTCGCCCTCGAACAGCGGAATGCGGCTGAAAGCATCGGCGCCCGGCGCCGCGACCAGATCTGCCACCGTCTGACTTTCATCCATCATGAACATGACGCGATGGGGTGTCATCACATCCTTCACCAGCACCTCGCGGCTGTAGATCAGGTTGCCGATCAGCACCGCTTCCGCCAGCGAAATCGCGCCCTCCTGGGGAGCCGCACCGACCAGCATCGAAAATTCGCGGCGGGTAAGCCGTTCGCGGGGACGGCGGGCGAGAAAACGGATGATCACTCCGGTTACCACGAGAAACGGCGTCATTATCCCGATCAGATACCACAAGGCGTACCCGGAGAAACCGGAAAGCCGTCCGGCATACCGTGCCGCCATGGTCTTCGGGATGATTTCCGAGAATACCGTCAGCAGCACGGTTAATACTGCGGAGAAAGCACCTACCCATGCCTCCCCGAACAGAATAACTGCTTGTGCGCCTACGAATGTTGCGCCGACTACGCTCGCGAGCGTGTTCGTAATGAGGATGGCACTGATGGCGTCGTCGATCCGGTTCTGCTTGATTTCGAGCAGGCGGGCCGCGCCGCTGCTTCCGGCAGCCTGCCGTTCCAGCAGCGCCGAGGTGCGGACGGAAAAAAGCGTGACCTCCAGCAATGAGCATAGGTGGGAAAGGATAACCGCCAGCAGCATCCAGAAAAGGAGCAGTCCCATGTATTAACCCTCCGCCTTGTGGAAGACGGGCGCGAAATACGCAGCGCGGAAACAAGGAAGCCCGCTCATGCCGCAGCCACCAAGGGTTGCAGTTGTGCGGAAAGTGATTGCAGGCGGGCCAGCCCGGCAGTCAGGTCGCGGGCGTGTTCGTCGGTCTGCGCTGCGTCGCGCGCGCCGGTTGCCATGCCTTTTTTTACTGCGGCCTCAATGCTCGCCTGGGTGGTCTCTATCCGTTCCAGCATGGCGACCTTGAAATCGCGCATGCTTTTGTCCAGCCGCTGGGCGAAGTCGTAGCGCACCCGACCAGCCTGAGTGTCGGTTAGTTTACGGTCATAGTTTTGTGCTGATTTCAGAATCAGCGCATCGCCGATGAACTTGGGCAAGGTGTGCAGCAACGAGGTGGTCATGATCGTGAGGCTGCCTGGCGTTTCCCAAAATTTGTAATAGAAGCCGGATTTCGCGTTCCATGCTACTTCCGCACTGACGGCTTCGAAGGGGATGGAGAACAACTCCGACGAAAAGTGATATAACTCGTCCACCGTGGCATGTATTTTTCCGCTGAAGCGCTCGCATAAGGCTTGGAACACAGTATCCGGTTTTTCATCCTCATCCCGGCGAAAGCCGTCCCAGGCGGCGCGCACCTCGTCCACCACGTAGCGCTGCAAGTCCTCGTGCAATTCGCCGGAAGGCAGGTGACGCACGGCCTCGAAGTGGGCTTTCAGTTTTGATTCAATATCGAGGGTCAGTTTTGCCTTGAAGGCTTCCACATCCGCCGTCACATCTTGATTTGCCAAGCGTTTGACGTCCGCTTCCAACAGGACGGTGAAGTCGTGCTTTTCCTGCGCTACCTCAGTACGTTTCTTTTCGAAGGCTTCTACTTTGCGGCGCAATTCTTCCACTGGCATGGAGAGGGAGGACAGGGCAAGCTCCGCGTTGAATCGGGTTTGGGAGACAAGCCGCAACAACCCCTTGGAGAGGGAGGCGACCAGGACGTTGCCCTTGTCTTCCATCAGGAAATGTTCGAGCGCTTCAGTAAAAGCGGGAAAGCGGCTTTGCGCCAGTAGTGCTTCTGAACCGGCCTTGCGTCCTTCCAGGGCCAGTCGAGCAGAGACCGGAAATACGGTTACCGGCTCGCCCATGGCTTCGGCCAGAACGCGGGAGGCGAAGTCGGTCGACTTGGTCAAGTCTGCTTCGGAAAGTAGGTCGGTCTTGTTGAGCAGGAAGAAAATCCGTCCTGCATACTCTCGGACTTCCTTGAGAAAATCGTATTCCGTTTGCCCAACCGGCTGGTCCACAGACAGCAGGAACAGCACCGCGTCGGCTTTGAGAAGGATACGGTAGGTGAAATTGGTGTTGTGCCGGTACACCGAGCCGATACCTGGTGTATCCACCAAGAGCACACCGCTTTTCAGCCAAGGTGAAGGCCAAGTGATGCGCATCTCGCGCACGCCCTTGGCGTTGGCCGGGTTACCTTTCTCGGTAACGTAGTCCCACAGTGTTTCCTGTGGCACTTGCTGTACCAAACCGCCCTGAAACTCGGCATGCACCGCCGCTAACTCGCCGTATTCAAGGATAGTGGCGATGGCGGTCAAGGGCACTACGCCGACTGGCAGGACATCCGTGCTGATCAGGGCGTTAAGTACACTGCTCTTGTCGCGCTTGAACTCACCCACCACGACAAGATTGAACGCGCTTGAATCTGCCCGCTCCGATAACGCGTGCAACTCGGCGAGCGAAATGCCGGGCAGCGTCCCGGCATCGCTCAAACATCGCTGCAGGGCGTGGAGGCGCATTGTCCCTTCGCCGCAAGTGTGATCACAAGTTTCATCGTCGCCCGGCACTCAACGCACTACTGTCACCGCGCAGGGCGCATAGGCAATGACTTGCCGCGCTACCGAACCGAGCAGCCAGCGCTCGAACAGGCTATGGCCGCGATGACCAACCACGATGTGATCTATACCGTGTTCTTCGGCGTAGATCACAATACTTTCGGCAGGATGTCCGAGCATCACTTCGTAATTAACCGTTAAACTTGCGACTCTAGGTTTCAACGAGTGCAACAGTTGGGTGTAATGACGGATCGAGCTTTCGATGATGGCCTCGGTCTCCACTTCTGCGCCAAACTCAGGCGCGCTTGCCACCGCAAGAATATGCAATTCCGCGCCGTATTTACTGGCCAAATCCAAGGCAAATTCGAAGGCTGCCTTGGATGGAGTCGAGCCGTCGTAAGCGATGAGCAGTTTGTGAATCATGGTGGTCTCCTTAATTGTGAGTGTCTTTTTCATCGGATGTCTTCAGCAAGTGACGCGGCAAGAAAAATGCATTGGCAATGAGAGTTGGCACCACCGCGCTGCCGATCACCGTTGCTACCAGGGCTGAATACTGCGCTTGGTCGATTATCTGGTGAGACAGTCCGAACAATGCAGAGATGGTGCCAAAGGTAAGGCCAGTGGACATCAGCAACGTGGTGTACATGCCTTCCTGTTTGGGTGAACCGTAAGCGCGCGTCACCGGATAGATACCCGCCACTTTAGTGACCATCTTCACAAGCAGCAGTGCGATAAACGCCAACGGCGCAGCAACCAGTGCGGGCAGCGAAACCAAAGATCCGGCGCGAATGAAGTAAAACGGTGTAAGCAGCCCGAACGTGAGCGTGCGTAATCTCCTCACCAGCGCGTGATCCTTGCCTACCGTTCCTGCCAGCACCATGCCGATGAGGTAGGCTGGCAGCACTGCTTCGCTATCAGCCCAAGTGGCCAATGCGCCCATGCCAAACAGGCAGGCCATCAGAAACTTGGCTTCCAGTTCCGAAGGGCGTCCACCATAGCGTTTGAAGAAACGCGGCACGATCCAGGGCAGAACAAAGAAGACGACCACACCGGTACCCAGGAAAACCAGAGTTCTAAAGGTAAATGGCGCGAAGATGAGTCCCAGTGCAACAACCGTGGCCAGGTCCGTAACAAAACATGCTGCCAGTACTGCTTTGCCGTAGTTGGTGGCATTTAGGCCAAATTCCAGCATCACGGCGTACACAACCGCCACCGAAGTGGTGGACATGGCGATGCCAGCGAGCCAACTGGCCTCTTCGCTCCAGCCCAGGCCCCAGCGGGCGAGTGCGGCGCAACCGAAAAATGGTGCAAAGAAACTCACCAAGCCGATAACCGTGATTTGCTTCCATTCCTTGCGAAATACAGCAGGGTCAAGTTCTGCACCAGCCAGGAAAGTTAAAAGAATGGCCCCAGCACCCGAGAGAAACTTGATCCAACTGGCATCTCCTGCCAGTATCGCGCTGCCCAGTAATGCGCCGATGATGAGTTGGGCGATGGTGCCGACGACGATTTCAGACAATGCCGTCGCGACCCTGAACCAGATGGACAGCAGAGAAGCCAGCAGCGCCAGCGTCAGCCATAAAGCGGCCTGCCCCCAGATTTCCGTCATGAGTTTTCTCCTCGCGGGCTCATGGATTTTTCGCCATTGATGACGCCGTATTCGGCGGGCAGCCTGACGTAGAACATGGTCAAGCCAGAGCTTCTGACCATCTCCAGAAGCCGATCAGCCTCATCGTCATTCACGATGAATTCCACTACCACCGGCAGATCACCCGCAAGCTCGAAAAAATGTTCTTCATGAAAGATGCCGTGACGCCCGAAACTGGCGATGGCCTTGAATGCAGAGCCTCCGTGTATACCCATTTTCTTCGCTTGTTCCAGCAGCCATTCATAAACCAGCGTGTGTTGATGATTGCGGTTCTCGTGCATGTAAAACTTGAGAGATGTGCCTTTCATGGTGTGCCTCTTCTGGTCTGATTTTTAGTACGACATCTTTGACGGAATTACTCCTCGTACACCGCCGCGCGGATTTTCCATATCGCCACGGTAGCGGGGAATCAGGTGCAGGTGGACGTGCTGAATGGTTTGGCCCGCAACTTCGCCCACGTTGATGCCGATGTTGTAACCTGCTGGAGCATGTTTGCCATCGAGGTAATGTTTTGCTCTGTCGAGCAACGACAACAGCGCGGTTTTCTCCTCATAGGTGGCGAGGAAGAAATCAGCGACATGGCGCTTGGGGATGATCAGCAGGTGGCCTGGATTGACCGGGCTATTGTCCAAAATAGAGTAGGCCAAGTCGTTTTCGAACAGGATGCCTTCAGGGTGACAGAACGGACAGTTTTGCGAGCTGTTGTTCATCATGCTGCCCCTTTTGCTTTGAGCAGATTGACTGTCAGCATACCCAGTACCGTCATGACGAGCGAACCGCCGAGATGGGCAGCCATGTGGGCCAGGGACCAAAGATACTCGCTTCGGGAAATGAGCGTGACAGCTTCCGCAGAAAAAGTGGAAAAGGTGGTGAGCCCGCCCATGAAACCGGTGATGACGAACAGTCGCACTTCCGGCGGCAGGCCGGCATATTCGGTAAAGAACGCGACCGCCACGCCGACCAGATAACCGCCGATCAGGTTGGCCGCCAATGTACCCAAGGGAAGCGTGGGGAAAACCGGATTGAGCAAAATGCCCAGCCACCATCGCAACCATGCACCGAAAGCCGCGCCGAAACCTACTGCAAGAAAACCGTAAATGCCCATGCCACTACTCCGCCCAGATTGGTATCGATCCGGCAGAGCAGGCAGAAAAAATGCCTACCGCCCCGCTGCCGGGTTATCGGTAGGCATCATCAGCCCTTGCGGGCGGTTCGGAGCAGAAGTTCCGGGAGGCATGCCATCTCCAGGACGAAAGGTAACAAGCAATGCCAACAATGTAAAGCGACTTCACTTAACTTGTTTGGTTTGAATACGCTTAGGTCAGTCATCTCTCGATTACAATTATATTACGAATTGCGCAAATAAGCCGGTCTGGATGTTCACGTTGCCGGTCTATGTGTTCAGATTCTCTGGAATCCGCACTTGCCCATGTAACTCATCGGTGACTTTCTGCAAAGCCCTCTGCCAGCGGCGCCAAGCGGTGGTTCTGCAACAACCGAAGCGCTTGGCAATGTCCTGCCAGTCATATTGCCTGGCTCGCATCCAGACCAGGTGCCGCTGTTCCACCTCGAGCCACAGCATCCAGTGCATGGTTTCCAGCATCCGATCGATGGCGGCGGGACTGGGGGGCAGGCATCGGTATTCAGGTTCTTCCATTGCAAAGGTTTCCCGCAGATCGCGGGCAAAGGCTGGCCAGACATTGAAATAGCCCTGCACACGAGCCGGTGGAAGTCGTCGACCCGTTTCTGCAGCTTCGGCAAATCGTGCGGCCACATCGTCGATGTCCCATTCATCCATGGCGCTTCCCTCCATAGAGACGATTGCCAAGGCGACGGATGAATTCCCGTTCCACGAAATCGAGGCGATTATCGTTTTCGGAAACCAACAGGATGTGCTGTTCCTGCCAGCCATCCCTCTTGGTGGCTTCGATATCCATGGGTTCCGGCTGATAACGCCCAAGTGGCGATGAATAACGGTGAGGATGGATTTTCATGAGAGGCTCCTTCATTTTGCCCAATCAGGCAGGAAATCGTCAGGTAACGAGATGGGACCAGATTCTCCAGATGGGACACATTGACGCAGCAGTGCTTCACGCCGGACGTAGAATTTGGCTTGGGCATCCCCTGCAACATCGGCCCAAGCCTGCCGGTTGATGGCCTGTCTCTCGGCACGGGAAAGTTCAATGAGAGCAACGGACCGTGCTTGGGTGAGCCCCTGTTGCAACTGCTGAATCTGGCGCTCACAGTCGATGAAGTAACGTCGTACCTTTCTTCCTTGAGCCGTGCATTCCACCATGGCCAGTTCCTTGGCCATATCCAGGGTGAGGAAATAATCTACTGAGGGTCGGCCACCGCGACTCTTCCCCAAAACAGGGGTAAAGTCCTCGATTGAACCGATGGGGTGGTTTTCGCCAGTTTTGGCGAGCAGGTAGTCCTGGTTTTCAACAAATCCGTATTCCTGAATGCGCCCCTTGATCCAGTTCGAGAAGTCACGCCCCACGCCAAGGAAATCGTGCAGGTGCCTGGCATCCACCAGTTGGACGGATTGACCGTTGAGCGTCCCGGTCAGGACAGGAATCAGTCTTGGTGTCGTCATTCTCCTTCTCCTTGCAGTTGAACGGCCCAGTGCAGCAGCGCCAGGGCATCGGCCTCGTTGTCGTCAGTGACCGGATGACCCTTGGCCTGCATGGCGGCGATCACCTCGTCTTTGCCTGCATTGCCACGCCCTGTGGCATGACGCTTGATGGCGCCCACCGGCACGCCCTGGTACGGGATGTTGTGGTGTTCGCACCAAGCGGTGAGCGTGGCCATCAATCCGCCATAGATGTGCGCGGCATCGACCCCGGCGTGCCTGCGTACTTCCTCGAAGTACAGGGCGTGAATATCGCCAGCGATGCCCTTGATTTCAGTCGGCCAGCGCTTGAATCTGAGGTAGCGCATCCCACCGCCCTCGAAGCGTTGTGGTCGAAACGAGGTATAGCCGTGGGAGATTTGTCCCTCACGATCCCGCAGGGCCCAGCCCGTGGTGGTACCCAGATCCAGCGCCAGCAATATCAAGCCATTCATTTCATCGATCCTCTCGTGGTGAGTGTTGCTCCCCGACGCAGATGGCGCAGTATCCGGTTATCTTCCATATGACGCGTGTACGCACGCGTATAGGGGTAAATAGGGAACTGAGTCGGCTGCGTCGGGCTTCAGTAAAATCAACGGGTTAAAATTTTCAGTTTTCGGAGTAAGGGGTGAAGCGATCTTTCACTGGCTCCTTCAACCCGAGGCCGCGAAATCCTCTGACCCCGGCGGGATTGCGCCATTTTTCCAACCCGCGTGTAATCAACAGATCAGAGAAGCGCCGCTGGGAATCCACAAACTCGCCCGAGGCCTCTGCCCACTGTCTCCAGTCATTGAATAGTTCAGCGGTCAGTGAATTAGCGCGAACCGCGATCACACAGCGCTCATCGAGCCAACGGCCAACGGAATCCTCCGATTCAAAATATTCATCGGTGGCGGAAACCACAGGGTCAGGTCGGGGAATTCCTTCTTTCTGCCAGGCGAGACACCCTTCCAGCATCCAAGCCAGAATGCCGTCCTGTTCTTTGAGCAGTTTTTCCGTGAGTTTTCCGTCACGGCGCTCGGGTGGAATGGTGACCGTGAAAGGAATCAGGTGAAGACGGCGTTTCATGGCATCATCAATGTTGCGGATGGCAGGTTTGTGATTGCCTGCAACCAGCAGTTTGAATTGCGGGAAAAACTCGAAGAAGTCCTGGCGCATGAATCGGGCAGAAACCTTGTCGCCCCCCGTGATTCCTTTGACCTTGGATTCATTCCAGCGCCGACCCTGTTCGGTTTCAATGGAGGAGACGAAACGGGCACCCCGTAACCCGGCCAGATCCGTGGGATGGTGATCCGTGCGCGTTTCCATGAAGGTGTCCATGGGAGCGTTGGCCGCGTAATCACCGAGAATGGTGGCCAGTACATTGAGAAAAACGCTTTTGCCATTGGCCCCGGTGCCGTACAGAAAGAAGAGGGCGTGTTCGCTGGTGACCCCTGTCATGCAATACCCCGCCATGCGCTGCAGGTACCCCATCAATTCCGGGCCATTTCCTGTCACATCGGCGAGAAACGATTTCCAGGTTGGGCATTCACCCTTGGGGGTGGCCGAAGTGATCTTGGTCATCCGGTCGTGCCGATCGTGGGGGCGGATTCGTCCGGTGCGCAGATCCACCATGCCTCCAGGGGTATTGAGCAGCCACACATCGGCATCCCATTCATTTGTGGTGGCGGCGTGACGCCGATCGGAACGGGCGAGGCGTTCCACTCCGCTGATGGTGCTCGAACCCGCGAGTTTGGTGGCTATCTTCAGACTTCCTGATCTAGCAGGATGTGAGTTTGGCACCTCATACCAATTTGTAAATCATTCTTGCACCTGATTCGGGATGACAAAAAGCGAGCCGCGTTAATTCTTCAAGGAGGCTCGCAATCGCCTTGTCATGAGCAGGATTTGCCATCCGATGAATTTTGATGGTCAGTGTCTGTGCGGCATCATCAGGCTCAATGTCACCAGAAGACACGAATAACTCCCGCACCAGCGCTCGCGCTTCGTCTTCCTTTTTCAAGTGACGTCGCAATATCGCCACCAAGGCGGTCTCAGCGCGGTAGGCGATCATCTTTACCACATCGGTCAGCATTTTATTCAACGGCAACAACTGAGTTACTCTCAACTCCTCGGGCAAACTGCCCAGCGTTACTTTTCGGGGCATATCCCGTCGCTCGGCACGAAGTCGTGCCAGTTCAATCTGCACGGTCTGAAGTGCTTCGACGGATTCGGCTTTTTTCTGAATATCCACGCTGTCCATCAGGGTGTGTCTGGTCAGTTCTGCCTGAAGTTTCCTCTCGGCTTGATGTGCTTTTTTGACCTGTTTGTCGAGTTCGCGCCATGTGGGGTTGATAGTCAATAAGGTGCCAGGAAGACTTTCCGCGCCATACTCAACAAGTCCATCAATATCATAGTGTTCCATCATGTAGCCGAAGAAGTTTTCCTGGCACCACCGGGAGAACATACGGCCCGCAATGACCCCATTTCCCAGATGCTGCGCGCTGGTGATGATGGCCGTCTGATGCCCCGTCAAGGTCAGACGACGCACTTCGGTGACCGGCATTGAGTCCTTGCCTGAAACCAGCCGGGTTTCCCGCATGGCCAGTTTCATTCGCGTACTGCCACCGCCAGGCTGAGGAACCTCCTGTTCAATAAATTCATCTTCCGGCCACACCTCTTTGACATTCTTGCGATAACTCAGCGCGCCAATGCGCTGCTTCCAGAGTTCAGAGAACAGACTGTACGTAGCACCTTCCCGATCAAACACCATGACGAAACGGTGCAAACGCAGATCCTGACTCAACGCCTCCATGGTTGGTTGTCCGGGAACGCTGATTAACAGTTCGGGTACGATGTCTTTAATCAGGCAATCCGCCATCCCCTCATTGAGGACCTTCGATACGACAAAGAAGGGGCGACCCAACGCATCGTTTACCCAGTAATCGCTGGTGCCACGCAGGCACAGTTTCTCGCGTGAGACGAATCGGCGCGGTAGATTAGCCAGATCACCGTGGTATACCCGCACATGACCATCGACATAAAGGTAGCCCGCTTCATCAGGATCGTTCTCCATCCAACTCTTGCTCAGTTCCTTCATCCAGGCTTGCGGATTACCTGTGCGAGCCATCGTGGTAATCTTTTTCACGCAGGGGTACGCACTTCCGGCACACGATCCAGTCCGATGACTTTACCAAACTCCCCCGGTGGAATGTGACGCAATCCTTCCGGACGGCGTATCCGGGCAAGCGCCATGAAGCCCAGTGTCAGCAGAATATGCAAAACACTATAAAACCCTTTCGGCAACTTGAGATGACGATCTATCCCGCTGAGTAAGCCGTTCGCGCACAGTGCAGGCAAGGCCGTCAAAAGCCCCGCCATCTGAACATCATGACCCACCTCGAATCGAGCGCTTGCAGAGCCGGCCAAGCCCATGGCTGCGGCAACACGTTCATCGGCTCGCGTGCAGGCCGTACCCATTGCGCTGGCAGCCTCCGCATCGATACGGCTGCGCTCACTTTTGCTGACAACTACAGGCTTGGTCAGACCTTCATCCAGCACGCAGGGCAACTGTGGAATCGCATTGCGCTTCAGCGCCTTGCGCAAGGTCGACTCATTGATCCCTGCCCGTCTGGCAACTTCCGATGGATGAATACCGTCTGCAAGAATCCTTGCGCATTCTGCAATTTTATCCGGGGTGATCACGCGTGGCGCAGCACGACCGATTGTGCGATAAAACGAGCAAGGACCGTCCTGCCGGTACTGTTTCGTCCAATTCATCAGGGTGCGGTGTGGAATCAGCAAGGGCGATCCTTCAAGGTCGCGCGCTCGAACGTGACCGTTTGCCATCAGGCTCGTCAGTGCAAAACGTCTGCTTTGCTCATCTCCTGCCGGGTGTGAAAAATAATTATCACCACCCACAAAATATGTCACTTGATCCTCTTTGGTCAGGATGCTCAGTGAAGTTCCGATTTTATCTGCACCATCAGGAAAGCCGGGAAGAAGTGATTGCTTGAACATATCAACTTTCAGGTTGTAAATACAACGCCAATTTTATACCGATTTTCCCAATTCATGAAAAAATAAAGTGCTAAACTCAAATCCTGAAAAATTACTCAAAACCCGGTCGGGATCAGGAAGTCTGACCTTGTGCGAACGAGCCGGGAGAAACTATCGGCTCCTGACCAACATGGCTGCACAACTCCTGGCTGTGGCCGCACAACGCCAACTACCCGTACTGGATGACAAACTCTACCTGGAGGTGTTTGCCTCCCCCAATTCCACCACCCACTCAACCCGGCGCAACTCCCGGGCCCGCTAATGACCCAAAGGAAAATCATGACCAAGAGAAAGTTGATCTTCACCTCGCGCCGTAACAAGCGTCCACCCACCGCCATCCTCGACATTGAACTTCCGGAACTCTCCAATGATGCCGCAGCGGCGCTGGCCGATGTTTTGGTGCAGTTGTATCACCGCTTTGAAGCAGCCTACTACGCCCAGATCCTGAGCCATCATGCCGACCAACTCATTCCTCCAGAAAAGCCGTTCGCAGGGATGGCGCGCAGCGCCACCTCGCAAAACGCCGCTTTCGGCTATCGTCCCAATGTAACCGAAGAACTGTTCTGAACTTCGCACTCTCAGCCGGGCAGCCCCTCTGGGTCAGCCCGGCCCCCCCTTCCTGAGGATGGGAACAAAATCCCTGGCTCCCGGAAAACCCTCAAACAATTTGCACCACTCAGCACCGCATAAGCACTGCGGTCGTTCACCACTTCATCGCAATCCCTCAACTCTCACATTTGCGTGACGGTCACAATATTGCTCAGTCAAATCCACCATCAGATTTATGCGGATTCTGACAGCCGTCTACAACCCATCACAGAGCGTGCAAATCAAAGCATCAATCATCTTGATTCCGCTCAGTGGTCTCGCCGATGAATTTCAGGCTACGCAGTGTTCCAAGACTTGTTTGGCAAGGGTCTGCATGGCGATATCTCCTGACTGGTAGAAGTATGATGCTACTTCTGACACTTTTCCAGTCCTAAAACTCGGGAGGGTAAAGTCGGCCGAAGGAAGGCAAATCGGCCATGGGACTTCCTTTGGTGCGTAGGCTGCCCTCAGCCACCCGCCTTTGGCAAGTCGGCAGCGCGAACGGCCCGCAGCACTTCCCGAAAGACGTCATCGAACGGTGGCAGTTGGTTCATCTGGTGCGCGAGGCGGGCAGTCCAGAGTCGCCGCAAACGATCTTCCTTGGCGGCGATTGCCTGCTCCATGCCTGCAACGACGCGCTGCCGCAGCGCCAACTTGGCATCGAGTTCGGCGCGAAGCTCTGCAATGCGAAGGTCGGTCGCGCCAAACAGATACCAGAGGTCATACAAGTCACGCGGCTCGTTGCGCGCTCGGTCACTCAAGGCCAGCAGCTTTTCAATCACGATCTCCTCGATGGCGTAGACCTTCACGGTTGGCCCTTCGGGCAAGTCGTCAAAGCTGTCGTAGGTGCGATGAATCGAGCGATCTTGCAGCGGGAAGCACAGGACTTCGTTGATCGTGATATCAACCTTCACGTCGTTCGCGGCGGGCAGCGGCCCCTGGTAGCGCAGATAAAACGTGTGACTGTTCTGGTGGCCGTGGCGGTCTTCGCGGTCGAAAGCGATCCGCAAGCCGCAGGCGGCCTCAACCGCCGCAAAAATTTTGCCCAACCCAGCAAGGATATCTTCAAGGGCGATCGGACGGGTCAGCGTGAAGTCCAAGTCTTCTGAAAACCGATAGTCCTCAAACCAGCAGCGTCGCAGGGCCGTGCCACCTTTGAAGGCCAGCACCTCGCGTAGCGGATGACCGGCCAGACCGGTCAGGAACCAGGCCAGCACGTAATCGCGTTCGATGACGGCCTCGGGAATGCGCCGCCCGCCAGCGCTCACCAGCGTGTTCGAGATCAGGGAAATGTTGCGTTGTGGAATCATCAGCCAAGCCTCACGGCATCGAGTTCTTCGGGAGTCACGTTGAGCTGGAGCCGCCAACGTGAGAGAAATGCTCCCTCGGCGGGGAGCAGTGGATCAAGGCGCTGATAAGTTGCCGTCAGCATGCCGTGCAATGGTTCCAGCGCCGACGCATCGGCCAGGCCATAGTGTTCCAGCAGGTAACCGAGGCGACGCACGACGGCGCCGACGCCGAGGCGTCGTGCGTAGTCCACCAGCCGTTCGACTTTCAGTACGTCCCGCTTCATCCACAAACCCTTGGCGACTTCGGTAATGCCGCCGACAAATGCCGGGTGTCGGAGTCCGTCGATGATCGTGCGCTCCATGTCGCTGATCATCACGAAGCGCTCCTTGTCGATCCAGTGCTTCATAACCCCGAATTCTTGCTCCGCCGTAATGTGGACAAACCGAAAGTCATAGCCACCCACCGTCTGCGGACGCACGCGCCGCGTGCATGACACATACACGGTGAAGGTCGGCTGCGTCACCATGCGATGCAACTCAAGTGCGGTGCCGTGCGACAGGAAGTATGGCGCCGTACCGGCGAGTTCACGCGCGATCAAGTACGGACTGTCGATGTGCTCAGTGGCCCGGCCGAGTTCGAATGGCACGAGGTTGTACAGGCCAGGCTTCAGTCGCGTAACCAAGCCTCGCTGCTGGGCCTTGTGCACGAGATTCCGGGCTGATGCCGACGACAGGCCGGTGATCGATTCCACATCCGCCAAGGTGAACGTGGACCGGCGTAGTTCATTCAGTTCAGTGAAGAGCTGCGCTGCGCGTGGGCCTAGCGTCTTCGTTTGCAAATGATATTTTGCGCTCAATATGCACCTCAAAAAGAAACGTACTGCGCGCTAAATATAACATCAACGATATTCAGCGGCAAGTTTGTCTCCCTCTAGGAGACAAATTGAGCGTAAAATGTAACAATTAAAATTTAAAGGCAAAAATCGCCATAGGCTGCACCAAAAAGGGAGTGCTCGATGACCGTCAGTATCCACAATCCAGACCAGTATATGGCCAGCCTGCGGCAGATCATTGCCCAGGGACGCAAGCGGATCGGCCTCCTGGTCGGGGCGGGCGCGCCGGCTGGCATCTTCCCTCCCGGTAGCGACAAGCCACTGATCCCTGCTGTGGCAGGCCTCACCGACATGGTAATGGAAGCGCTGAAAGCCGACTACGGCAAGCCCCTGGACGCCGTATGGGCCGAACTGGAAACCCCAAACATTGAAACGATCCTGTCGCGAGTGCGCAGTTTGGCCGGCGTCATTGGCAAGACGAAGGTTCATGACATCAATGGGGAAGGGTACAAAAAACTGAGCGAAGCTATCTGCGAGCAGATCGGCACCATCGTCAACAAGCCCCTTCACGGCGGTCCTTCGCCGTACACCGAGTTCGTGACGTGGATCAGCGGCACGGGACGCGAACATCCAGTGGAAATTTCACCACCAACTACGACCTGTTGTTCGAGCAAGCGCTGGAGCGCACGCGCGTCCCGTTTTTTGACGGGTTCAGCGGTGCCAGTGAACCCTTTTTTGATCCGTCTACTGTGGCGAGCAATGACCTGCCAGCGCGTTGGACGCGCTTGTGGAAGCTGCATGGTTCGCTCGGCTGGGCCGCCAATGCGCGAGGCGAAGTGGTGCGCACGGGGAAGGCGAATGCCACCCACTTGGTGTTCCCCGAACATCTGAAATACGACCAGACGCAGAAGGCACCGTATGCCGCGCTGTTCGACCGCTTGCGGGCGTTCCTGATGATGCCAGACACGTTGCTGATCGCGACCGGGTTTTCCTTCGCTGACGCGCACATTTCCGCGCGGATCGATGAATGCCTGGCCGCCAATCCGTCGGCCAGCGTGTTCGCGTTCCAGTTCAAACCGCTCGAACAAGAAATTCATGCCCGCGACATCGCGGGGCGCCGCGCCAATATGAGCTTGTATTCCCCGGACAAGGCCATGATCAATGGCATCGCGGCACCGTGGATGCCGGGTGATCTGCCTACGCGCGACTGGGGCGCCATTCGAGCCACCTATTGGGGCATCGATGAAAAGAGTGGGGCCGCGCAATTCCAACTCGGCCGCTTCGACCGGCTCGCTCGATTCTTCGCATCATCGCGTGCAGCTCAGCACTTTCCCTTTGCTGCACCTGTTGTGGATGCAGCAGTTCCTGTCGCGCCGACACCGCCGGACGCTGCTGTCGCGTTGCCCGCGACAGCACCCGTCGATGGTGCCGCATGAATTCGAAGCCGACACTGCTTGGCCATGTTGGTGCCGTGACTGGCGCTGCGATCAGCGTGCGTCAGTCACCGAGCGTGGCATCGGTATTCTTTCTCATGGTGTCTGCCTGGGTATTCTGGCCCAACGTGACCGCTCATTCCGGCATCGTGACCGGTCATTCTGATTTATCGTGACCGCCTGTTCTGATTTATCGTGACCGATTTTGGCGGGTTTCCAGAATCTTCGGTCACGATGCCAGAATGGCGTCATACGACGGGGTAATGGTGTTACGCATGGACCCGCTGAACGGGTATGCTGATCAGTTTTTGGAGCCAGCATGCCCACACCAAGGATTGCTATGCGTAAAATCAAGGATGTTCTTCGATTAAAACTCGATGCTGGGCTCAGTCATGAGCAAATTGCGATGGCTCTCAAGATCTCCAAGGGGGTAGTCGCCAAGTATGTTGGGCTGACCACGGCGGCAGGTCTGGATTGGGCCACCATACAAACGCTGGATGAAACCAGTTTGCAACAGAAGTTGGTTGGTTCTTCACATCGGACCCGCCGACATGTTCAGCCGAACTTTGGCCGTATTCATCAGGAATTGCGCCGCAAGGGCATGACCCTGATGTTGCTGTGGGAAGAATACCAGGCTGAATATGCGGACAGCCAGACCTACAGTTATTCTCAATTCTGTGATTGCTACCAGCGTTTTGCCCGAACTCTCAAGCGCTCCATGCGCCAGGTTCACCGCGCGGGGGAGAAGTTGTTCATTGACTTTGCCGGTCCAACTATCCCCTTGGTGGGAGGAGATCGTGCCCATATCTTCGTGGCGGCCCTGGGGGCATCCGGCTATACCTTCGCCTGTGCCACGCCCCGCGAGACGACGGAGGACTGGATAAATGGAACGATCCGGGCACTGGAATTCTATGGTGGGGTCACCCAACTCATCGTCCCGGATAACCCCAAGGCATTGATTGCCAATCCGGACCGCTATGAGCCCCGCAGTAACGACACGGTACTGGATTTTGCCCGCCACTACGGTACCTCGGTACTTCCTGCCCGGACCTACTCCCCCCAGGATAAAGCCAAAGTCGAGTCTGGCGGTCCAGCGATTGGCGTCCCGTTACTGCGTAACGAAGCGAGAATTGGTTGAGCGACTGGTAGTGGCAGAAGAGAAAAAGATCCTATCTGGGATAAGTAGCGATGAATTGGATGTATATCTGGAGGCAGGCGAAAGACCGTTACGCAGTAACGGACAAAAAGCCAGGGGGAAAAACATGAAAAAGGAGGAAAATATCGAGTCATCGTGACCGATCACAGTACAATATAAGCGCGTAACCCCATGACCTAACCATCGGTCACGATAACCAGAATCACCGGTCATCTTCACCAGAATACGCAAGAGCTACCGCATCGGCCAAGTCGGCAGCTTCGTGCGTATCCCGCAGGGCTATCACGACCTGTATGGCATCGTCGCCGAAGTCGGTGCGAATGCGGCACCAGAAGCGGCGCGCGAACCGAATGATCGCGGCGACCGCTGGATGACGATCCAACTCGTGGGAGAGATCGTCGGCGCTTCGTTCGAGCGCGGGATCAGCCAGTATCCGAACGTCAAGGATGAAGTCCATCTCGTGACTGAGGAAGATCTCGCGGTCATTTACGGCAATCAGGATAGTGGCCAAGTGATGATCGGACGGCTGGCGAGTGCCGAAGGCATCCCCGTCCGCATCGATCTCGACAAGCTCGTCACCCGTCACAGCGCCGTGCTAGGTTCTACGGGGGCGGGCAAATCCACGACCATTGCCAGCTTGCTGCGATCGATCGCGTTGGGCGGAAGCGCAGAGGGCGGCACCGGGTTTCCGAGTGCGCGGATTCTGCTGCTGGATATTCATGGCGAGTATGGTCGCGCACTGCGCTCGGTATCAACTGTGTTTCGCGTCAATCCGAGTGCTGATGAACAGCCATTGCACATCCCGTTTTGGGCGCTTGACCCGGCCGATCTCCTCGCCTTCTTGATGGGCAAACTCGACGACAAGCCGCTGTCACAGATTCTTGATCGCATCTTTGACTACAAGACCAAGCTGGTGAACGACACGTCGGTTGCCGGTCTGGACCTCAACTCGATGACGGCCGACAGTCCCGTTCCGTTCAGTCTAAAAAAGCTCTGGTTCGAATTGCTGGAACCGGAAATCAAGACATGGGCTGACCAACCGCGAACGCAGCCGGCGTTGGATGAAGCCGGTGATGCAGCGACGCTGAAAGCGCCGCGCTACAAACTTCATGGGGCCGGGTCCGCAGCGCCTTTCATCAATCAGATCGGCGTGCTGGGCATCCGCCGTCCTTTGGATCAGATGCGATCCCGCTTGCTGGATCGCCAATACGATTTCCTACTGCATCCTGGTGAATGGGAGCCCGACCTCAGTGGCAAAGCCGCGAAGGACTTGCCAGAACTGCTGCAGGCGTGGCTGGGGCATGACAAGCCCATCACGATCCTCGATCTATCCGGGATTCCCAGCACCGTGGTCGCCCGTCTGATTGGTGCAATTCTCAAGATCATCTATGAGGGACTCTTCTGGGGCAGGGAAAAGAGCGAGGGTGGTATCGCAAGGCCTTTGCTCATGGTGATGGAGGAAGCGCACCGCTATCTCTCCAAAGACGCCGATGGGCCAGCGCGCGCCATGGTTCAACGGATCGTGAAGGAAGGGCGCAAGTTCGGTATCGGTGCAATGGTCGTCAGCCAGCGTCCATCTGAGGTCGACGAAACCATCCTTTCTCAGTGCGGCACATTCATCGCGCTGCGTCTTTCGAACTCATCGGATCGCGCGAAGGTTCAGGCATCGTTGCCGGACAACCTGGCGGGCGTGATTGACAGTCTGCCTGTGCTGCGCGTTGGGGAGGCAATCATTACCGGTGAGGCGGCGCGTCTTCCTATCCGTTGTCGTATCACCCTGCCGGACGAAAAGCACCGACCGAATAGCGAAGATCCTGATGTCGCCAAGCGCTGGCAGGGTGCTCGTCTGCCGGAAAGCTACGAACGTGTTGCGGCGTCCTGGCGCGCACAAAACCCTACCTGGACCACATTGCGCGTGTTGCGCACCCCGGTTGCACAAGAGGAGATAGAGAGCATGGAACGAGAAATGGTGGACTCATCGACCATGCTATCCATTGGCTACGAGCCGACGAGCAGCACGCTCGAAGTCGAGTTCAAGAACGGTGGGCTCTATCAGTATTACAACGTTCCCGAGCCGATCTATCAGCAACTCATGGCATCGGAGTCGAAGGGCAAGTTCATGCACGCCTACATCAAGCCTGCCTATCCGTGCTCGCGAGTTTGAACAGTTAATCGGACAGCTGATACTGAACCACAGCAAGGAGGGGACAAATGATATCGACGGACAAAGAGACCAAAGTCGATCTGCGCTACAACGAGGCCATTGCTGCGACGACCATCGGGCTGCTGCGCGAGCGTTTGGACATCTGCAAGCTAGGCAGAGAAGCGGGTACTGTGAGAACAAGACGTTTTGAAGGGGGGCTATAGCCGATGTTCTTTGCTGTGCTCCCCCATGGAACGCGAGTCCCAGCGGGGTCTCGCATGAAGGCATTTCTGTTGACCGACAACTGGGACGACTGGTTCACCTACAGCACGATGTACTCCCTGGTCGTCTATGACGCTGAAGGCCAGGACTTCGTTGCCGGAGGGGTCAAGATCGGGCAGTTTGGGATGAGGGAGGGGCAGCGGCGATCGGAGATACTAGTGTTTAATTGCACAAGTTGACAATAGTATTTCTAAGTTGAGCCCCTTTGACTTCACGTTTTCGCCAAACGAACGGCGATGCGCTTTTATTGTACGCAGCCGTAAAATCCTCAATGGCTTGCGTAAGTTTTTCGATACTTTCAAAACTCGCTCCCCGCAGGGCTTTGCGCTGCAAAATTCCAAACCATATTTCAATCTGATTAAGCCAACTCGCCGAGGTGGGCGTAAAGTGGAGCGTCACGTTTGGGTGCGCAGCAAGCCAGTCGGCGTTTCCTTTGTGGGTCGATAGGTTATCCAGCACAATGTGAATTTCTCGCTCCTCTGGTTGCTCTGCGATCACATCATCAAGAAAGGCTTGAAAGTCTATGCGCTTTTTTGTTGCAGTGATTTTGCCCTGTATCTGTCCAGTAGCAACTTGCAGCGCGGCAAATAAATTCAACGTGCCGTGACGTTTATAGGTGCTCTTCATGGCACGCACGATCTTACCGCTGCTGGTGTGAACATAGCCACAAGTCCGTTCAATGGCTTGAATTGATGGCTTCTCGTCAATACTGAGCACCAAGGCATTGTGGGGTGGATCGAGATATAGCCCGATTACGTCGGCAGACTTTGCGGCAAACTCCGGGTCAGTACTAACGCACCAAGACCGATGGCGTTGCAGTTGAATACCTTCTTTGCGCAAAATGCGCCAAACAATATCAGGCGAAACACCCAAGCTCACCGCAAGCAAGCCACCATCCCAAGTGCTCATGCCATCTGGTGGTGGCATTTCCAGTTGCGTCAGAATCCGTTGGCGTAAAGCCGGATGGTCATAGGTGGCGGGTTTGCCGGAACGCGCGTGATCATACAGGCCAGCCAAGCCATGCGTTGCAAAGCGATTACGCCAAATGCCTACGGTATTTGGGCGCAACTTCATCTCGGTAGCAATTTCATCGTTGCGCTTGCCCGACAAGCAAGCCAGAACGATCTGCGCCCGCTCAACCAATCTGGCCTGCTCTGTGCGGCTGCGTGCGAGTTTATTCAACGCCATCTCTTGCTCATTTGTGCATGATAGTTTTACTGCAACGCGAGACATGGGGTACCTCCGTCAATGCACTCTGGAGGTGATATTCTAATTAATATCTTTTATTAATGCAATTAAACACTAGATCAATTCGATCAACTCAGCGAGGAGTTCTTCTCGCTCGGGCAGGATGACAGCTACTACGAGAAGCTCAACGAACTGGGTCCGGAACTCAGAGATCAAGTCTTGCGGGGCTTACGCGATGTGGCACTCGACCAGGAACGGTTCCAGCGATCGCTTGACGAGAAAGTCACAGGCGTTTCCTTACTCAGATCGGTAACCCGTGCGACGGTGCAGGGACAGTATTCCCGACTCGCGCGGGGTGGAGCGCGCTTGTCACGATACGAATTCGCGTACACGGCACCTAAGGAATCGTTAAAAAATAAAATGGACTTTTATGCATTGTCTGCTACACTTGGTGCATGGAGGCAGACAAACTAATCACGGCGCGGTACGAAGCTCTCGAATGCATTCTTGATGAGCATCAGAGGCGGCTGTATGCGGCAGTGGAAGCCAAGGTGCTTGGTCACGGAGGGGTCAAGCGCGTTCATGAGGCTACCGGCGTTGCACGAGGTTCGATATTGGCAGGTCTTCGGGAGTTGGAACAAGGGATAGCCACGATTACGGGTGAAGTTCGTCGCATCAGGCGCGCAGGAGCTGGGCGCAAGAAGTTGACAGAACTGGACGCCGGGGTGAAAGAGGCGCTGGAACGGCTCGTTGAGCCGGTTACGCGAGGCGACCCGGAGTCCCCATTGCGCTGGACATGCAAAAGTCTGATGCAGTTGTCGGGTGAATTGGCTGCTTGTGGTCACAAGATCAGTCATGTGTCAGTAGGCACCATGTTGAAAGAGCTTGGTTATAGCCTGCAAGGTAATCGCAAGACACTGGAGGGAGCCAGTCATCCTGATCGAAATGCTCAGTTTGAATTTATCAACAAGAAAATAGAGACAGCCTTGAATGCCGGGCAGCCCGTCATTTCGGTTGATACCAAGAAGAAGGAGCTGGTTGGTCAGTACAAAAATGGTGGAAAGGAATGGCACCCGCAAGGACGGCCGGATGAGGTCAATGTGCATGATTTTGTGGGCGAACTGGGCAAGGCTAATCCCTATGGCGTTTACGACTTGGGTAGCAATAGTGCGTGGGTCAGCGTGGGTACTGATCACGACACGGCGAGTTTTGCCGTTGCTACTGTTCGGCGCTGGTGGTTTGCCATGGGAAAAGCACTTTACCCCAGTGCCAAAGAACTGATGATCACGGCGGATGGCGGGGGAAGCAACGGCTCGCGAGTTCGGCTATGGAAGTTTGAGTTACAACAACTTGCCGATGAACTTGCCATCCCAATTCGGGTTAGTCATTTCCCACCAGGGACAAGCAAATGGAACAAAATTGAGCATCGCCTGTTCTCATACATAAGCATGAATTGGCGTGGGCAGCCATTGGTGAGTCACGAGGTTATCGTTAATTTAATTGCAGCGACTACGACACGAAAAGGATTGAAGGTTCAGGCGCAACTGGATACAAATCTCCTTGCCTATCCGGTTGTTTCCCACGCTGGATGATGCTATGATTTTTACCCATGACAATGGACATCCATCAACGTGACGATCTGCCGTTCCCGCACTCGCTGCCGGAATTCCAGCGGCTTTTTCCAGATGTTGGGGCGTGTGCTGCTTACCTGGAGAAGTTGCGTTGGCCGGACGGTTTTGTTTGCCCGCATTGCGAGGCAGGCGGTGAGCCACTTCGGTTTGCGAACCGTCCAAACGTGTTTCGGTGCCGCGAGTGTCGCAGGGATACCAGCTTGAAAGCCGGAACCGTGATGGAGGGGTCGCATACGCCGCTTAACATCTGGTTCTGGGCTGCCTATCTGGTTACCAGCCAGACGCCCGGCATGTCTGCCGTGCAGTTCCAGCGGCAACTTGGACTGCCCAGGTATGAGACGGCATTCCAGATTCTCCACAAGCTCCGGGCAGGCATGGTGCGCCCCGACCAGGACAGGATCGGCGGCAAGGCCCATGAACACGTAGAGGTCGACGAGACCTATGTTGGCGGCAGGACGCGCGGCAAAGGCAGTGGCGTCCACGACATGAGCCTTGTCGCTTGTGCTGTTGAGGTGCATCAGCGCAAACCGGGCGGCAAACTCGACAAGCGGAAGAACGGCAGGTACGCGGGGCGAATACGGCTCGCTGTCGTGCCGGACCGCACCACCAAGTCGCTTTGCGGCTTCGTCGAAAGGTCGGTTATGCCGGGCACGCTTATTGTTACCGATGACTGGAAAAGCTATTACGATCTCCCCAACAGAGGGTACAAGCACATGCACGTCGCCGAGCGCGGCGACCCGCAGGTTGCCGATGAGTTCCTTCCGATGATCCACACCGCCTTCGCTAACTTGAAGTCCTGGATTAACGGCATTCACCACGGGGTAAGTGATCAGCATTTACAAGCGTACCTCAATGAATTCACGTTTCGGTTCAACCGGCGCTTCTACCCGTTCAACGCTTTCCGCTCCCTGATGGGCATCGCCAGAGAGGTTGCTGCTCCTACATACGCCGAACTTTATTCCGGTGTTTGGACTCATCCTGGTGCTAATGAACGTGGCGGGGAAACAACCGGATAGGCAAGCAAATCTCTATCCAAAAGGCATCAAGGTTTCCGATGACGAGTTCGCAGCCATTCGTTTGGATCGTGATAGTTTCCATGGCGAATGGAATTACACCATTACACCGAACACAACTTAAAAGTGCACGTTATTATTTTATGATTCCTAAATCAATTTATATCCATTATTTTTGATTTATATCAATTTTTATCCATTTCTAAACTTTAGACATACGCCCCTCCCGTCCGCCCTGGATTTTGCGAGGCGTCGCTTCGCTCCGTCCCTGTGAACTGCTTTTCCATGGTAGTGAGGTGGGCAGAACACGACAACAGGACGATTCGACCAACCAGAAACGAATCGGGATGGTCAGCGCCGAACACAATCGGACACGCACCACCAGAGCCAGCGTGACCCAACCCTGGCTGTTCAGAAAGGTGGAAACCATCGCAGTTATTATGTCAGCCCCTCCAATCACGCCTGCTTTACCGCATTTATATGGATACCCCGCCCACTTAAAAAATGCTGTGTCGCCTCTGAAGGACAAGATTCCGTTCATACTGGAAGCCGGAAACCCCCGTGGATAGGGGGGGTCGTGCGAAGGTCGCCCTTCGCAGAAACAGAGAACGGAGAGCGCAGGGGGGTAGAAAACGGTGAAATTCGGGGTGTATCGACAGTTGCCGCCCTTCGCACGAAACCGGGAAGCCGCGCCAGTATTGGCGTTCCGGCGGGGCACTAAAAAGGCCGGAGAACGTTCTGGCCTAGGTGAAGTGGTGGCGTATGGTTTACCAATGCGAATCCGACTAATTCAGCTGATGAGTAATGCTGCGGAAGCGCTACTTCCGGTCACACTACTTCCAGTCTGCTACGCTGGCATTTTGAAGAGCGGCCCAGTCATCCGGTGGATGACCGCGTTCCAGCATCTTCTGAAAGACCACATAGGGGTCGGTTTTGCTGCCGGATGTTCGCAGCGTGTTTTCGTCGTTCACCCAAGCAAAGATGACGACCCTGGACTTTGAATCGAATCGAAAAAACAACCGAAAGCGCTGCCCCATCTTGGCGCGTCGCCAATGCCGGAACTCCGTCCCCATGGTATTGCCCTGCCGGTACTCGTCACGATTGGGGTCGCTTGGCACCGTTTCCAGCATCAGTTGCGAGAGGGCATTGAACAATTTGACGTTGGCGTTCGACTCGAACCCTCGAGGATCTTGCGCTTTGGCCCGTTGAACAGCGGCCTCCAGTTTTCTCAGTTGCTCGATCAGACAATCGTGGAAGAGCAGATTCCACCCGTGCCGCTGCATCACAATGCGACGTCACCTTCGATCTCAGCATTGAGGTCCACGGGCTGTTTGAGGGCCGCCAGCATCGAACGCGCCAGATCTTCCGGCAAGGCAGTGGTACGCTGCCCGGACTGGATGTCCTTTTCCAAAAGGCCCAGGAAGCTCGCGATGACGGGGTCTTCGTGAGGGACATCCTCCGCACGGCTGACGATGACTTGGGACCCGCGCAAATCGAAGGCCACCTTGCTTCCGACATCGACACCGAGGGCTTGCCGAATGGGCTTGGGCAGGGTGATCTGCCCCTTGGTGGTGATGGTAGCGACTTCGTGAATGGATGACATGGCGCGGCTCCTGGCGAATGGACTCATAGTAAGGAAATTTCCTTACTATGTCAAACGTTCTAGCCGGAATCAGCTGACGGCCAGGATTCGATCCCCTGTTTCACAATCGAACTCCTGCCCCGATCCTGTACCCCATCGCCCGATACCCGCTCTGCCGCTTGTCCCACATACGCTGCAGCGCCGGATGGCCAGTGTCCACGAAGTCGATGATAGACCCGGGGTTGCGGATCTTAACTTCCCATTCAGATCGCAAAGTAAACTACCGCCCGAGCCCCGCTGAAATACCGCCTATTGATAAAGATAACTCTTTTTCCATTTTGCGCAACCATTCGCCTATACTGTGTCCACCGGTGCATAACACAGGAGCGCAGCATGGCAACCAAGACCCTCAAGACAGTCCCTAACCCGCCTTTAACGAAATAAGCGAAAATATCGACAATTTTTCCGAATTAATTTCTATAATGCATTGATTATAAAGTATTCGCGTTTTTTGTTTTTGACGATATCTCTGTGTAGTGCCATAATATTTTGCGATGTTCGCTAAAACCCCTTGCTTTTCTGGTAGCATCGTAGAATGTTTATTCGCCAAACCAGAACCAACAACAAAGCCACCGGGGAGTCCTACTTCACCCATCGACTCGTGCGCACGGAGCGCATCGGTGGCAAGGTGCGTCAAGTTACCTTGCTGAATTTGGGGAGGCATTTTCCCATCCGGCAGGAAGACTGGCCTTTGCTGTGTCGGCGTATTGAAGAATTGATTGGTGGTCAGGCCGTCATGATTCAGGACACTGTTCCGGAAGCCATCGAGAAAGCCGCGCAACGCTATGCTGGACGCCTGATTGAGATGCCACAGGATATAGCAAGCGAATCGGGGGCGGCCACGGATACTCCTGGGCACGATTTCCAGGAAGTGGATATCGGCTCATTGCAATTGATGAAACCGCGTTCGGTCGGCGTCGAGAGTCTGGGGCTATATGCCCTGTCGCAACTCGGCTTTGTCGAGAAACTGAGCGAACTGGGGGTCAATGGTGTCATGCGCGCGGCGATTCTGGGCAATGTAATCGGACGCATGACCAAACCGGCATCGGAGTTGGCGACATGGAACTGGCTGCAACAGCACAGTGCGCTGGGCGAGTTGATCGACTTCGATTTTGAAGCCATGCCACACACACGCCTGTACCACGCTTCTGATGTATTGATGAAGCACCGCCAGGTCATTGAAGACCATATCTTTTCTGCCGTCCAGACGCTTTTTGGTCTGGATGAGACGGTAACCCTGTATGACCTGACCAACACCTATTTTGAGGGTGATGTCGAGGGCAATGAAAAAGCGCAACGGGGGCATTCAAAAGAGAAACGTAGCGACTGCCCTCTGGTGACACTGGGCCTGGTGCTTGATGGCAGCGGCTTTGTGCGCCGCTCCAAAACCTTTGCAGGTAATGTGGCCGAATGCGGCACATTGGAGGTGATCTTGAAGGGTCTGAATGCACCACAAGGCGCATTGGTCATCATGGATCGGGGAATTGCGACTGAAGCCAATGTCGGCTGGCTGATCGAACACGGTTATCGCTATTTGGTAGTCAGTCGTGACAGGGTGAGGCAATTCGACGAAACCCAGGTCATCAGCATTGAAACTGCGGGGGGTGATCCTTTGCGCATCCAGAAAGAGATCAGCGAGGACGGCAAAGAAGTTCGTTTATATTGTCACTCCCTGGGCCGCGAGAAGAAAGAAAGCGCCATGGTCGAGCGCTTTGCCACGGGCTTTGAGGCCGGGTTGAAAAAGATCGTCGAGGGGCTTGCCAAGCCGCGTGGCGAAAAGCGTTATGGCAAGTTGTTGGAGCGCATTGGTCGCCTCAAGGAGAAGAGCCGGGGAGCCAGCCAGCATTACCAAGTCGAACTTATCGCGGATGAATCTGGCAAGTTGGTCACGGGTCTGGCATGGAAAAAGGTGCCGGTGGATGGCACGATGGCGACGCATCCCGGCATCTATTGCCTGCGCAGCAACGAGACCACTTGGGACGAAGAAAAACTGTGGCGTACCTATACGATGCTGACGGATCTGGAGAGCGTATTCCGCAGCCTGAAGAGCGAGTTGGGTTTGCGTCCGGTCTATCATTCGAAAGAGGATCGCGCAGATGGACATCTCTTCATCACCGTGCTGGCCTATCAGGCCGTACAGGTGCTACGAGCGAAACTGAAGAAAGCAGACATCCGCGAAAACTGGGCCAGCCTACGCGAAACGATGAGCGTGCAGCGGCGCGTCACCGCCTCATTCCAACAACGTGATGGGCGCACATTGAATGTGCGAAAATGCACCGTAGCCGAACCGGATTTGATGAAAATTTACAGGGCACTGGGAGTTTCCCCGGCTCCAGGAGGAACGAAAAAACTGATCAGTTAAACCAAAATTACGAGCATGTAGTGCCACTCCGATTTTTTTGTGGTCGTAACAAACTGATAGTTAAAGAAATTAAATTCTCTGCGTTAAACATGGGCTAAGATCTCCGTCAAGATCTGGCGTCCCATTATCGACAAGCTTGACGCGAAAATAGAGACAGCATGCCTTCGGCGCGATGCCTACCTGAATAAAGTCCTCGATGTCGAGCTGGGTTGGCTTGATGAAGAGGTTTCCATCCCGAACTCGCAGGCGAGCTACGACTACGTCTTCGACCGGCTTGACGGGCTTGATCGCAAGCTCGTAAGCCTGGCGCTGCCGTCGGAGCTGACGGCTCGTCTAAATGAGATTTGCAACCGGAAACGTATCGTGCGCGATGCATTCTTCAACCGGCTTTTTCTGCTGCTGGCAGCCTCTCCGAAGGTAGTCAACACGCTGCTCTTCGGCAACCTAGGTGATGAGTGGCGCACCGAGGTTTGGACCGAGAACAAACATGATGGACCGTTCTTCCAGAACGGGTTCTATCCGTTGGAGCCCATGATCGATCCATTCTGGGCGATCCGCAGCGGGCTGGAGATGTACGCCAACGACGCAGGACTGGAGGATTACATTGAGCCCAAGAGCGGCAAGAGTATTCGGGTCAAGCGCGACTTTACGGGTGCCGTCGCGCCAGCGGACAACCTGTACACGACTATTTTCGAACAGAAAGTGCGCAACAACGACCTGCTTGGCCTGAGTTGTTACATGCCTGATTGGCGTATTCCCGGCCACGGAGCCGAACAGGAACATCGCGCGAAGCTAGATGAGTTGCTGGCAGAGCTGGAGCCCCTGCCATGAACACCAAGCATGCAGAAGTTCGGGCGCAGCAACGCTGTATCCCACCGCTGATCGATCAACTGCTCGACTTGTACGGGCAGGAAGAGCATGACGGGCACGGAGCCATCATCTTCTACCTCAACAAGGACAGCATCAGGAAAATGGAGCGCGACCTGGGTCGTCGCCCTGTGTCACGGCTCGCGGAATGGTTCGATGCTTACAAGGTGAAAAGCACGGACGGCCACACGATCACCGTGGGCCATCGCACTCGTCATCTCTGGAGAAAGTAATGCAAACGCAAACTATCCCAAACGCACAACCCCAGTTTCCGATATGGGAACTAGAACAGATCGAGTCCACTATCCGGGCATCGCTGCAATGGCTCGCGACACTCGAAAATCGTCGCGAGGCTCTGACTGCAGAGCTAGAGCGCATCACGCGCCCGCAGCTTGTGATCACGAAGGCACCGATGAAAATGATCGGGCCCGGGCTTGAGTATCGAGAGGCAATGTCCGTGCACTGGAACTACATCGACATCCATACCGAACTTCTGCGCCGGCTGTGGACTGAGTTCCCGGACCGGCGGGAAGCAATGGCGAAGGCAATGGGCTGCTATGGCACGACGCGCGCATACGTCGCCAAGACGCTCGCCGAGCTGTTCCCGGGCCAACCGACGGCGTGGGCCCAGCGGTACAGCCGAACGCTGGTGGACGGCTGGTACGTGGACACGAATCTGAACCGCGAACGGATGCGCAGAATTCTTCCGGCCGCTGTCGAGGCCGCTGGGCTCAGGTGGGGCAAGGACGTGAAAACCTATTGGCGACCTACACAAATTGCCGGCTGACTTTCGTGTAAGGGGTAATAGCAACCGCCGACACTCCTGTCGGTTTTGTCCGCATACTACCACCCCTATGCCGCCCGCCACACCATCTTTAGGTTGCTGTCCCGAGATGGACGCCAGCACCGGCAACAGGAATCCCCGCAAATCGGTGATTACCGCCGAAAGCGCCATGGGCTCGAGCGCGTTTCTTCGGATAAAGTGAGTACATCTGCGGGTTGCTGTGGGAATTTTCAAAGAACGCCGATCTGCTGGCAAGCGTCGAGGAATGGCTTTCTGAGGAAATTGCAATCGGCGTACGGTCGGCTCTGCGCCTGTTGGGCGCGCATATTCAGAATGTCGACAGGCTGCTTGTCATACGCCTGGCATTCGTCCAGAACTTGCGTCAGCCAGTACTTGCCGTCGTTTTCCCCGCAGAGTTTGGCTTTATAGCGCTCTTCGATGCCGTACACATCCTTCCAGGTATCTATCTCCTCGTTGATGGCAGCGGGGCCAAATTGCAGGCTGACGTCTGCGGGTGCCAGTTTCTCGATATCGGAATGCTGCAGGGTCACCCGCAGCTCAATGGCATAGCCCGCTTCTGCGTACGGATTGAAGGCCCTGCGCCGCCCAGCCGGATTGTGTGCGGGGTCTTTGCTGAGCTTATAGGTGCTATTGCATTCGTGGCAGGCGGGCGCCAAATTGCGAAAATTGATAGAGTTGAACGGATACAGCGCCTTGGGCAAGTAGTGGTCGTAGGCCTCCCGTTTGCTGTGATGCGCACCCTTGATATCGCCGATGCCGCAAAACGGGCATTTGCCTGTTTTGTTGATCTGCACGAAAGTCTGGTAGTGATCGTCGATGTCACCGATCTTGGCTCGCAGTGCAGCGAGGTCCAGCAGCGACTGTGAGTACAAGCCCTTGAAAAAGACGGCAAGTTGTTCGCCAAGGTCTTTATGGGCAATCACTATGTCGGCGTAACGGGCGAGTTGCACCGTCGGATCATTGACGCACACTTTCTCCAGATCGTTATTGCCCTGGTACCACTGCTGAAACTGGCTGATCTGCGCTGCGGTCAATGCGGAAAACAGGTCGTAGATTCGCTCCACATGGCCATAAAAGAAATCGGCACCTTGTGCGTCGGAGTAATAGAACGCCGCCATCACTTCGCGCAACTCCGCGTTGGCGTCGAACAGGTGCAGGCCAAACGGGCCGCTGGTTGGCGCCTTGCACCACACCTCATGAAAAATGAAGTCGATGAACGACTGCATCTTGTCCATCTGGTGCGGCACGTAGGTGTACGGGAACAGCATCAGCCCTGCGCCTCCCCATCACCCTGCTGATCGCTGTCGAGGATGGCCTTGATCAGCAGCACTTTTTCCACCGAGTCGCCGAGTTGCTGTTGGATTTCCGTAATCAACGCTTCTTTGTTTTCGTCGCCTTTCTCAAAGCGCTCGCGCAGCGCCTCCAGCAGTGCCTGCGCACGGCCGCCGATGGTTTCGCGCTTGTCGAAGGTGTTCATGGTGATCTTGTTGATCGAAGCGCCCAGCGTGTTGTAGCCCGGCTGACTGATGCTGACCGCGCCACTGGCTTTGTCCTTGGCGAACACAAGTACCTTGTCCGGCTTGCTGTCCGAAATCAGAAACGGCGTGTGGGTGGTGATCAGCATTTCCTGCCCGACACCGCCATTGCCCGGCAGGCACTGGCGCAGGCGGGTGATGAAGTTGGCGCGCCAGTCCGGGTTGAAGTGCGTCTCGGGCTCGTCCAGCAGGAACAGACTGTTGGTCTCTCGAAACAACAGGCACAAACCCAGGCTGTGTAGCAACTGGTGCTCGCCGTCCGATAGCTCTTTCAGCATCATCGGCTGGGTCACGCCCTGCTTAGAAAAGCGCACGGACTTGAAGCGCATGATGCGCTGGTCAGAGGCCAGCGTCGGCACCGTTTCGCTGGCGTAATGGCTGGTGGACCGATACAGATCGCCCTTGAGCGCATCGCTCACGGCATACAGATTGAGTGTCAGCAAGACCTGAAAAGCCTGGAACAGCGCCAGCGGCGAACCATCGAAGTTCTCACGGAATGCCTCCTTGGTGGCGTCATTAACCCAATAATCGAGTACCAGTGTGTCAGTGTCTTCATCCTCGTAATGCAATGTGGCGCAGCGCTTGAGGGCGCTCACCACCAGCGACGATTTCTCATCCCCCTCCAGCAGGTGCATCAGGCTCAGGCGGTAACGGGTGCTGCCAGCGTCATCCGTTTCTTTACGCAAGGCGAGGTTGCTTTTGACGATGTCATCAAGCGATTGGCGCTGGTTCTGGTCTTCGCTGGCGAAGGCGGCCAGTTGCTCCAGTGCGATGGGAATGCTGCGCCGGATGATGATGCGGAACTCCCGCAGCGCCTCGATACCGACATCCTCGCGGAAGGGTTGCAAGGTGGCTTCATCCTGAAACAGCAGGTTACACAGCAAGATGGCTTGGCTGAAGCCGTTGTCGAGGTATGCCAAGCGGGTTTCCGGATGACCGGGATAGCTCAATTGCCGGGTCAGCGCATTCCAGTACTCGTCGAATTGCACGAACCACAGCTTGAAGAAAGGTAGGCTGAGAATTTCGTTTTCACCGGATGAATAAGCCAGCACGTATTGGGGAGCCAATAGATCAACGATCTGAGCGCTTTGGTCTCGGTATATATCTGTATTGAAAGTGGCCCAGTCCTCCCAAAGAAAAGTGATTGGCTTGTCAACCGCCTTTCTAAGGCAGACTTTGGCCCATGCCGGGCTACCTTGGCGCACATAGTCTGCGGGTAGCTGAATCAGGTAATCCAGCTCAAACGCCACGGGCGAAAAACCCTGATCGGCGTTCTGCAACACCTCTGGCAGAAAACTACGGCGCACCCGCAGGATTTCGAGCTGAAAGAAAATCGCCGCAAGCGCTTCGAGCAGATTGGATTTGCCGCTGCCGTTGGGTCCGACGCACACGAAAGGCGCGAAGCCTTCGGGCTGGGCCATCTCGTCCTGCAAGCTCCATTCGCTGCGAAAGTGATGTTCAAAACCACAGGGCAGACTACGAAAGCCTGCCGGGTCGGTGATCTTGAGGCGCAGCAGTTTCATGCCGGCACGGCACGGAGTTCGATGCGGTTACCCGCGTCATCAAACGCCTGTGTCAGCATGCCGGCGGCTAATGCCTCAAACACCCAGGTCTTGATATGCTCGTAGTCGTTGGCGCCCAGCTCGAAGTCGGTGTCCGGGTGCAGTTCGGCCAAGCGGGTTTGCGCCGCCGCCATGAAGTGCTGCACCGAAAACGGCGTGCTGCCCAGTTGCCTGCGATAGGCCTCCAGCCACTGCGAGATCAGCGCCGCTCGCGCCTCAGCATTTTCCAGCGCATCCGGCAGGTGGTCGGTGTCGGGCAGGTGGATGACAAGGTCTTGTTCGGTGCGAGCCTGTAAGGGTTCTGCTGGCATGGCTTTCTCTTCCTCAGGTTTTGTGTCCGGCATGGGCATGCGCGACAGATCCAACTCGCCCCTGAAGGCCTGCTGACTCAACGCGCCGTAAAGAGTTCCCAAATCGGCGAGACTTTGTTGGTAGCGGGATTTGGCACCCTCAACCTTACTGGCAATTTCCCCGAATCGGTCTTGAAGATCGACGGGCGGATATGGGAACTCAAGCGAATCCAGGACTCCTGTATTCATGTGCGTAAACGCGCCGTCAGCGCCTGTCTTCAAACGCCCCACTCGACCTTTGCAGTACAGCATTAGTGAAACGAAGTGCAGGGGTCGTAGCTCAGCGCCCAAGCGAAGGCGAATGAGATTGGTGCTGATGATTGCAGGCTGACCGTTCATGCGAGCCACACACATCTTTCCAACGGTACCGGCTCGCGAAATGATGATGTCGCCATCCTGTACCGAATACGCTGCGAGGTTGTCATACTTGTTGGCCGTGATCCACATGCGGAAGGGCCGCACCATTTGACCGTCAGCGGCGATGTTATCCATATTCCAGACGGGCACGCCGGAATCGACCAGTTCTTCTTTCTTCAAAGCGCTTCCGAACGGACCGCACTTGGTGCCCTCTTTCGGATTGACATAGAACTCCAAAAGCCGCCTTACTGGAAATCCATGGGGATTCAGGATGGGGTCGCCAAACATCTCCAGAAACACGCTCTTGAGTAGGTCGTTGAGCTGTTGCAGGTGTTGTTTGCGCTGGGCCATCAGCCCTTCCACTTTGCCGAGCAGATGGGTAATGCGGATTTGGTCTTCGATCTGTTCAGGTACAGGAATTTCGTAGCTCTGAATTTCGCCGAGACTGATTGCCGGATAGGCCGGGTCTTTAATTAGCACCGAAGGCGGGAAGCGCTTCAGGGCCAAACGCAGATAGTCTGGATGAGCATTGCCATTCGGGATCAGTGTTGCCAAATGGCTGACGACATAAGCGGGGTTCTGAAGTACGTAAATCCTGTCTTTGGTTGCCGACATTCCGCTCTTAGCGAAGAGAACGGTGCCCTTCTGGTAAGTTTTCAGCTTCCGCAGCTTTGCTGTTTCATCGCTGACGAGTTCAAGGTCGGACTCGCTTTTCCCTGACAACAGGCCATCCAAGCTACCGGCTCGGACAAACGGAATTCCGTGGTCAGAAAATTCATCGTCTTTCGGTGCTGCTTGCCCTGCTGAAACGGTAGCAAGTTGACTCAACGGGGTTTGCTTCATTGGGATCATCCCAGCATCCCCTTCAGCTCCAGCAACTCGCGCACGATGCCGATTTGCACCTGGGCCAGCTCCGCCTCGTCCACCTCACCCACTTCTGCCTGAATCAGTCGATCCAGAATCACGGCAGGCGCGTCGTAACGTACTGCCTCAAAATCATCCGATTTGTATCGGGATAGCGATAGGTCATATTTGTTTTTCTCATCCGAGATTTCAGCGCGCGGCACCATGAAGTACTTGGCCGTACGGTCAGTATCGGTGGCGGCGTTACGTGCGTGGTATTTTGAAATAATGTCTTGCAGATCACCGAATGGGCTCTTCTGATCTTTTTGCCTCTTGTCGTCTAGGCCGTATCCGTCAGCGGCCATCTCGTAGAACCAGACGTGCTCGGTGGCAGGCTGAGTGATTTTGTCCTTCGGCCCCCACACCTTGGTGAACAGCAGGATGGCAGTGCTGACGCCAGCATAAGGTTTGAAAACGCCGCTAGGCAGGGTAACCACGGCTTTGAGGTCGCAGCGCTCCACCAGCAACTGGCGCAAAATCTTGAACGCACCGCCGGAGCCAAACAGCACGCCCTGCGGCACGATCACGCAGGCGGTGCCGCCTTTTTTCAGCAGGCGGTAGATGTTCTCGACAAACAGCAGCTCGGTCTTGGTGGTGCCCAGTTGCAGGTTTTCGTTGATATCGCCCTTGTCGATGCTGCCGGTGAATGGCGGGTTGGCCATCACGATGTCGTATTCCGACTCTTCGGTGTAGCTCTTGCTAAGGGTGTCCTTGTAGTCGATGTGCGGCTCGTCGATGCCGTGCATCATCAGGTTCATCAGCCCCAGGCGCACCATGGTGGCGTCGATGTCGTAGCCCCACAGTGAGCTGGCCAGAATGGCCTGGGCTTTTTCGGTGAGGGCAGCGGCGACCGAGGTGCGCACGAAACCATCTTCGTCGGGTGCGAGGTCTTTGGTGTCTGCCTTGATGGCGAGCTGGGTGACGATGTACTGGTAGGCCCCGAGCAAGAAGCCGCCGGAACCACAGGCCGGATCGGCGATCTTGTGGCCCAATTGCGGCTGCACCAGATCGGCCATCAGCTTGATGATGTGGCGCGGGGTGCGGAACTGGCCGTTCTTGCCGGCGGTGGCAATCTCGGACAGCAGCATTTCATAGACGTCGCCCTGGATGTCCTGGAAGGCCTGGCCGTTTTCCCGCGAGTCGCGCTCCATCACTTCGAAGATTTCGTCGATGGTCTTCACCGCCTCCACCAGCAGGGCTGGCTTGGGGATGATAAAGACCGCGTTTTTCATGTGGTGAGTGAAGTTGGATTCAGCACCGTTCAGGTCTTTGAGGAAGGGGAACACCTTGCCCTGCACGTGCTGCAGCATTTCTTCGGCCTGCATGCGCTTGAATTCGCTCCAGCGCAGGGTGCGCTTGTCGATGGCGAATTTTTCGGGCTCCTGCCGACTGCGGTATTCGGGCGGAATCCAGCTGCCTTCGAACTTGGAGGCGTAGTGCTCGCCCGTCCATTCGGCATCGGCCTGCCGTTTCTGGTCCAGCTCGTCAAGCCGCTTCATGAACAGCAAATAGGTGATCTGCTCGATGGCGGTGAGCGGATTGCTGATGCCGCCGCTCCAGAATTTGTTCCAGAGCTGGTCGATCTTGCTTTTGAGTTCGGGGTTATTCTGTAGCATGGAGTGCCCTGTTTTTTAGGCAGCCAACCGTTCGGTCAGCTGCAGGATTTCGTTGATTTCGGCCGGACTGAACACGCCACGGATGCCCTGCGGGTGGATAACCGTAAAGGGAGCATTGATCAGGTCTTTCTTCTCCACCTTTTCGCGCTCGATGATGAAGTTCTTCAGCAAGTTAAGAAACTCCATCTGCCGGCTGCTGAGGGTGGTGTGTGCGCGGATGAATTGGTCAAACGCCGCGCTGACCTCGTCCGGAAAGCTCTTGAGCACTTCGATGCCCAGGATGTGCCGAATGAACTGAATGAAGCGCGCCTTGCGGTTTTTGTAGACTTGGCGCAGCAGGTCTTCGGTGATGTGCGGGTGCTCTTCGTGCAAAAGTTCGGCCAGTTCGTTGGCCTCAATCACGCTGACCACCTCGCCGTTCTTGATTTTCTGCAGCACCGGGTTGTGCTCGGTCAACTCGGCAATCAGACTTTCGACCATTTCGCGGTAGCGGGTGATGCTCACGGCCTCGTGTTGCGGGCCGAATTCCACCCATTCCTTTTTGTGCAACTCATCAGCCAGATCCAGATGCGTTTGCTCCTGGCCGGTGCTTTGTTCGCGGAATTTCATCAGCGGGCCGAGCCTGGCGACCAGTTCGTCGAAGGCATCTTCATCGGCCTTGGCCCAGTAGTGGCTGGTTTGCGCAGCGCGGATCAGCGCTTCTTTCTGCTTCACAAAACTGACCGAGAGCGGCAGTTCGCTGATCTGTTCGACGATGCCTGCCTTGCGGGTTTCGGCTTGTTCCTTGTCTTCGTTCAGCACGGCCAGCGAGTATTCGAGCAGGTCGCGCTCGAAACGCATGGCCTTGAAGTCGGCATCGGAGACGGTGCGGAACAGCGGTTTGATCTCGGCACGCAGGAATTCCAGCCGGTCGTGGGTGAGGCTGATCCAGAAGTTTTCGTCTTCCAGACGCGCCAGCGCGGCGGCGGCTTCCTTGATCACCACCGATTCTTTGGGCAGCGCGGCAATCTGCTGGCGCAGCTTGGCAATTTCCCGCGCGGCGATATCAGCGTCGCCGCTGTCGTTGGCCTTTTCGATTTTATCCAGGCGCAGGCCCACCAGCCGCACGGGTAGTGGCAACTGGGGCTTGAGTTCCTTGCCCTTGGGGTTGAGCTTGAAGTATTCGAAGTTGTCCCAGCAGTCGAGGATCAGGAACACGTCTTTCTCGAGGCACCAGGGCTTGGGCTTGCTGGTTTCCAGCAAACGCGTGCCGCGCCCGACCATCTGCCAGAACTTGGTGTAGGAATAGACCGGTTTGGCGAAGACGAGGTTGACGATCTCGCGCACGTCGATACCGGTATCGAGCATGTCCACACTGATGGCAATGCGCGGCATGTCGTTGTTGGTGAACTGATCGAGCAAGCCGCCCTTGCCGTACACACGCGGATCGTCCGAGACCAGCACCTTGGCCAGTTCGCCGTGGTACTGCGGGTAGAGCTTGTCGAAAATTTCTTCCATGCGCCGGGCGTGCGCCATGGTGGCGCAGAAGAAGATGGTCTTACCCGGCAGCACGCCATTGGCGTCCTTGATGGCTTCTTCCATGAACTCCCGGACGATCAGGGTGTTGGTGCCCTTGTTGATCACTTGCTTTTCGAGCTGCGAGCCTTCGAAGTTGATTTCTTCAACCTCTTTGCCTTGCAGGATTAACTTTTTCTGGTCTTCCAGCGAAATGGTGCGCTTGCTGATGCCATCCATCTGGAACTTGGTCTGAATTTTCATGACCTGGAAGTTGCAGAGGTAAGACGGCACGTTGTTCACGGCCTCTTCGAAAGTGTAGGCAAAGGTCGGCAGACCGTCTTCGCAATGGAAAAGCCGGAAGGTGTTGTGATCGATGATGTCGGTCGGCGTGGCCGTCAAACCCAGTGTGATGGTTTTGAAGTAGTCGAGCACTTCGCCGAAGGTGTTGTAGATGGAGCGATGGCTCTCATCGACGACGATGAAATCGAAGAAGTGCGGCGACAGGTGCTGTGCCTCGTCCCGAATGATGTTGAGCATCGTGGGATAGGTGGCAACGTAAATGCGGCGGTCTTTGGCAATCAGCTTTTCGCCCACATTGGGCCAGCGTGGCTCGTTGGGCATGTGCTCCTTGAATGCCGCCAGTGCCTGCTCGCGCAGTGCGATACGGTCGACCAGAAACAGCACCTTCTCGGCGTGACCTGCGCGCATCAGCGCATCGACCATGGCAATGCAGGTGCGGGTCTTGCCGGTGCCGGTGGCCATCACCAGCAGGAAATCGCGTTTTTTCTGCTCAATGCCCTCGAGCACCGAGCGAATCGCGCGGATCTGGTAATCACGACCGGCAATCGAGGTGTTGATGAACTCCTGCGTCAGCGGCTTGCGATTGCGGCGGATGTAGGCGAAGCGCTCCAGATCGTCGCGCGTGGGAAAGCCAATGACCTTGCGCGGCGGGGCATTCTCAAGATCCCAAAAATAGGTTTCGTGGCCATTGGTGTAGAAGCAAAACGGCAGCTCACCACCCAATTGCTTCTGGATGTTGTAGCAATACTGCTTGGCTTGCTCGCGTCCAATGGCTGCATCCCGGCTGGTTTTTTTGGCTTCGATCACCGCCAGTGGCTTGCGGTCTTTACCCAGCAGGACGTAATCACTGAACTGGTGACCCTCATAGGGGGCACGTGGTTCGGCCACGCCTTCGGGCAAGGCGGTCAAGATGTCGAATTCCTCGACGACCTGCGTTGGGTCTTTGACGTCCCAGCCGGACTGGGCGAGTTGCTGGTCAATCAGCTCTGACCGGGTTTGTGCCTCGGATTTGGTCATGAGTTACCGCTCTCCCAATCGGCTGCGCAGTGCGTGCGGCATCGCTATCGCCCATGCTTGGTCGTCTGTGGTCGATAGAAATTTTTGATTCATCGGGCCGGCGCCGGCGTATCGCCCAACCGCTATCGCCCAGCTATCGCCGATAAGGCGCAAGTTGTCCGATAGCATGTTCATGTCACCGCCCAGTACCGCCGCCAGCGGTTGTTGCCTTCAAAACGCACCGCGCCGCGCTCGATCAACTCTTCCAGCGCGCGTTTGACTTGCTTGGGGTGAATCTCGCCACCGATACGCTGGTGGATGTCACTGATGGCGGACTCAGGGTAGCGCTGCAGGTCTTCGAGTACCAGCGCGGCCAAGCGATGCGGCTCAATACGCTTGAGAGTGGTTTCACCCGTTTCGTACTGCGGCGGGGGGTAGGGGCCACGCAGCAGGTCGGTCACGGACCAGATGAAATTGGCAAGTTGTTGAAAACTGGTGCTCATGGGCGAATCCTGCGAATGGTTGTTGCAGGGGGTGCGCTGCATATTATCCGGCCTGCCCCGTATTTTGTTGGTGATCCGAATCGTCCATTGGTTTGGCTCAAGCATCGAAACTGAGCCAAACCGAAAATGGCGACCTGACAAAGACTTACGGCATGCTCTCGGCCGTTTGGCGCAATGGTTTGGCTTGGTTCTGGCCGATAGGCCGGGATTTGAGCCAAGTTACGGGAGACGGTAACGTGTGCCACTTCGCACTCCCTCTGAATGTAACTTGCCGTTTTTGAGCAGTTGTTCAATACCACGCCGGATACGCGAGCGCGGAATCTCCAGACCGATGCGCTGGTGAATGTCACCGATCTTGGACTGCGGGTAACGCCCAATATCTTCCACAATCAACGCCAGCAGTCGGTGTGGCTCAATGCGCTTGAGCGTGGTGCCGCCAACAAAATCCAGATTGCGTAACAGCGCTGGATCAATGAAGTAGCGGGTGGACTGGGTGCGCCCGGCACTCTGTACCAGTTGCCAGTCCAGTAGGCGCTTGAGCCAGGGCTGCAGCGCCTCGACCGATGGCAGTTCCAGCGTAGCGGTCAACTCGCGGGCAGTCAGCGCATCGTGCTGCGCCAGCAGGCCCAAGGCAATCCGTTCGCGCTGGGTGAGTTGGTAAGTTTGATCAGCCTTGGCAATGAAGTTGATGACTTCGGGCTTGAGGATGCGGCGGCGCACGGTGACCTGCACGCGGTCGTGGGTTTCGATCAGTTCTGGTGCGGGGCGGCCTTGTGAGAGCAGCACCTCGAAAATTTTGTCGAAGCCGCTGCCTTCGCGTTCCATCAGCTTCAGGTCATGAAACAGGCGGGCGAGATGCTCGTTGCGGCGCACGGTGGTGTGCAGTACATTCTGTGGCGTCACGCCCAGAGGCAGTGGGCCGGGGTTGACGATTTCCAGCCGGTCCGGGTGCAGATTCAGAAAGATGTCGCCGCGCTGGGTGTAGGGGCGGTGTACCAAGGCGTTGACCAACAATTCACGCACCACGATTTCATCGAAGGCGGGCACGTTCTGGCGGTACAGGCCGTCGGGCAATTCGTAGTGCTCGCGGAAGTCGGGAACCTCCTGCCAGACGGCTTCAATCAACTCCATTGGGCTCAGTGTGTGGTCATCCCACACCAACTTGTTCACCTTCTGGTCGTGCTCGTCGTACTTGATGAACTGGATAACCGGTGCTGTCGTCAGTTGGGCTCGGTGGTGCTGGCGACCGAGGCAAAGGATGCCCAGATTGGTGAGGGTGCCACCTTGCGCGAGCTGGTAGTGGTCGAGCAACTCATCCTCTGTCTTTTCCTTGACCGAGGCTTTGACACGATCCGATGCCCTCAGCGTCTTGACCAGTCTGCCGAATTTGTCCGGGTCGGCCGCTGATCTGGGCACCAGCAGCGTGGCCTGGGTTTCCCACGGTAGTGCTGCACGTTCCGCCGCCAGTCGGAGCACGTCATCACCGGTGACGGGCTTGCTCTGATCGGCCACGCGCAGGAAGTAGCGGCCATCAGTGGTGGAGGCCACCGCGATGGCGCGGGGGATGCGCAACTCAATGTACTGGCTGCCGTTCTGCGTAGTGACCACGTCAGGCAACACGCTGACATTGACGGCGCGTTCGGCTATCTTGCGCCGGATGGTATCAGGCAAATCGGCAGGGATTAACTGGCCTGCGGGCGGTTGGTCCTGCTCATCCTCGATGCCGAGTAGCAGGCGGCCACCCGTCGCGTTGGCGAAGGCAATGCAGTCCTTGACCAACTCGCTCCAGTCAGCACTTTTGCCGGTCACAGACCGCAATGACTTCTGGTCGAGGAGTTGCCCTTCCTGACTCAAGCAATATCCTCCCATGTATTGTTCATGGTCTGCTGCCTCCGGTCTGACTTTTACTTTCGTCGGCACCAGCAGCACGCACCCAATCATCCACCTCGGAAATCTTAAACTTCCACAGCCGCCCAATCCTGTGCGCTGGTAGGCCTTTACTATCGATCCACCGATAAATCGAGTCCCGTGTCACCCCGAGATGCTCGGCGATCTGCTCGACCGAAACCCATGGCTCACTCATGGCGCAACTCTGGCGGCAGCGGTTGATTTAGTCGCATAAAGTCGTAAGCAGTGGCAAAGGCTATAATTTATCATGTCTGGCATGCGCGGACTATCCTTTGAAGCGAAATGAATCGCTGATTAACTTGGTTTACCTGTAGATCAGCGCGTGAATGGTGGCATTCGTCAATCACATCACAGAGCCCACGATGAACACCAAGCAGATGTGCCCTCGACAGCCTACCTCGCACGTGCCACCGCCATCGCCGTCAAACTGGAACGGCTCTGCAACAACTCGCTGCCGACTCTTTCGATCATGATCCCGATGCCATACATTGGGGCCACATCGGCGATCTCGGGCGGGTTGAGACCGAGCCGGACGAATTTCTGGAGATCTTCGTGTGAAGTAAACCGCCATGAAACCTGACTTTTCCATCGGTGGCTGATGCGAATGATCCTGAAGTATGGCATCCGCCATTTTTGCGCCTGATTTTTGGACCTATGGCAGGTATGTTTGGGGGGTTATTGGGGAGTAAGGTCAGAAAACTGTCATGCTTCCAGAATTCATGGTGCCACGGCCAACGTGATGCAGTACAAAACACTATGAAATGGTTACGGCGACCAAAAACGGATTTTTCAGAGATGACTAACACGACCCTAGCCCGCCTTTAACGAAATAAGCGAAAATATCGACAATTTTTCCGAATTAATTTCTATAATGCATTGATTATAAAGTATTCGCGTTTTTTGTTTTTGACGATATCTCTGTGTAGTGCCATAATATTTTGCAATGTTCACTAAAACCCCTTGCTTTTCTGGTAGCATCGTAGAATGTTTATTCGCCAAACCAGAACCAACAACAAAGCCACCGGGGAGTCCTACTTCACCCATCGACTCGTGCGCACGGAGCGCATCGGTGGCAAGGTGCGTCAAGTTACCTTGCTGAATTTGGGGAGGCATTTTCCCATCCGGCAGGAAGACTGGCCTTTGCTGTGTCGGCGTATTGAAGAATTGATTGGTGGTCAGGCCGTCATGATTCAGGACACTGTTCCGGAAGCCATCGAGAAAGCCGCGCAACGCTATGCTGGACGCCTGATTGAGATGCCACAGGATATAGCAAGCGAATCGGGGGCGGCCACGGATACTCCTAGGCACGATTTCCAGGAAGTGGATATCGGCTCATTGCAATTGATGAAACCGCGTTCGGTCGGCGTCGAGAGTCTGGGGCTATATGCCCTGTCGCAACTCGGCTTTGTCGAGAAACTGAGCGAACTGGGGGTCAATGGTGTCATGCGCGCGGCGATTCTGGGCAATGTAATCGGACGCATGACCAAACCGGCATCGGAGTTGGCGACATGGAACTGGCTGCAACAGCACAGTGCGCTGGGCGAGTTGATCGACTTCGATTTTGAAGCCATGCCACACACACGCCTGTACCACGCTTCTGATGTATTGATGAAGCACCGCCAGGTCATTGAAGACCATATCTTTTCTGCCGTCCAGACGCTTTTTGGTCTGGATGAGACGGTAACCCTGTATGACCTGACCAACACCTATTTTGAGGGTGATGTCGAGGGCAATGAAAAAAGCGCAACGGGGGGCATTCAAAAGAGAAACGTAGCGACTGCCCTCTGGTGACACTGGGCCTGGTGCTTGATGGCAGCGGCTTTGTGCGCCGCTCCAAAACCTTTGCAGGTAATGTGGCCGAATGCGGCACATTGGAGGTGATCTTGAAGGGTCTGAATGCACCACAAGGCGCATTGGTCATCATGGATCGGGGGAATTGCGACTGAAGCCAATGTCGGCTGGCTGATCGAACACGGTTATCGCTATTTGGTAGTCAGTCGTGACAGGGTGAGGCAATTCGACGAAACCCAGGTCATCAGCATTGAAACTGCGGGGGGTGATCCTTTGCGCATCCAGAAAGAGATCAGCGAGGACGGCAAAGAAGTTCGTTTATATTGTCACTCCCTGGGCCGCGAGAAGAAAGAAAGCGCCATGGTCGAGCGCTTTGCCACGGGCTTTGAGGCCGGGTTGAAAAAGATCGTCGAAGGGCTTGCCAAGCCGCGTGGCGAAAAGCGTTATGGCAAGTTGTTGGAGCGCATTGGTCGCCTCAAGGAGAAGAGCCGGGGAGCCAGCCAGCATTACCAAGTCGAACTTATCGCGGATGAATCTGGCAAGTTGGTCACGGGTCTGGCATGGAAAAAGGTGCCGGTGGATGGCACGATGGCGACGCATCCCGGCATCTATTGCCTGCGCAGCAACGAGACCACTTGGGACGAAGAAAAACTGTGGCGTACCTATACGATGCTGACGGATCTGGAGAGCGTATTCCGCAGCCTGAAGAGCGAGTTGGGTTTGCGTCCGGTCTATCATTCGAAAGAGGATCGCGCAGATGGACATCTCTTCATCACCGTGCTGGCCTATCAGGCCGTACAGGTGCTACGAGCGAAACTGAAGAAAGCAGACATCCGCGAAAACTGGGCCAGCCTACGCGAAACGATGAGCGTGCAGCGGCGCGTCACCGCCTCATTCCAACAACGTGATGGGCGCACATTGAATGTGCGAAAATGCACCGTAGCCGAACCGGATTTGATGAAAATTTACAGGGCACTGGGAGTTTCCCCGGCTCCAGGAGGAACGAAAAAACTGATCAGTTAAACCAAAATTACGAGCATGTAGTGCCACTCCGATTTTTTTGTGGTCGTAACAAACTGATAGTTAAAGAAATTAAATTCTCTGCGTTAAACATGGGCTAGCCTAAAGGCGAGGGATTTGCGGATCCCCTATAGGGGATTTTAAATGCCCGTTTTTACCGTCCCAATCCCAAATGCCACATTCGCCAGCGTTGCATCGGGTGTTGCTGGCGCGGTCACCGTCAGAACATCTCCTGCCACAAAACGGGTCTGACTCGCACCGACCAGTGTCACGGCTCCACTGGATGATATGGCGATAGTCCCGAACGCTGTGCCGTTCTTGGCCAGTGTGAATGTCGTCGTGGCTGTGGCCGCGGTGCCTTCCGATGCCGTGGTGCCCGTGAGCCCTGCTGGGATGAAGAAACTGCTGCTTGCAATATATCTCAGCACCGACTGGTTGGCGGTCAGGGTGCCGGATGCGGATGCCTGGATGGTGAAGGGGATCTGGCTCCCCAGGCCGGTGACGGTGTAGGGATAGGCCGTGCAGGTGGAAATATCCTGGGTGGCCGAGCCGTAGAGGTTAACGCTCTGGAATTTCAGATAGATGGTCTGCCCGATGAGGCTCGTGTTGGTGGGGAGGGTGAACTTGAAGGTGGTGGTGCTGGGCAGAAATGCGAACTGCACCCCTGCCGGATGGGAGGACGCGGCGGTGCCATACATTCCCCGGTACAGGGTGGTGAGATTGTAGTGATTGGCGGTGGTCAGCGCCTCGTTCTGATAGGCCATCAGTTCCCCGTCCACGAAACACAGAGACAGGCCTTGGGCCGCGCCTCCCGTGGGAACCGGTTGCAGAACTCCCGTGCACTCACTCAAATCCACGGCCAGAATGTCGCTGTTGTCGGGATTGGTCCCGCTGTAGGCTGCCAGCGAGGCTGTCAGGATTCCCTGAATCCCTTGACCACTGATGGTGCCGATCTTGGCGTAACTCACCCCATCCGTGGAGGACCACACGGTGCAACCACCCCAGGTGGCCGGGTTGCCACTGACCACCATCCAGACCTGCGGGCCCGCCGCTCCACACAGCACGGCGGGGGGCTCAAAGATTACCGGAGGATTGATGCTGCCTGGTGCGATCATCGAATTCGGAATATACCCCTGACTTCCTTGCTGCGGATAGGCCACGGACCAGCCCACGCCGGGGAGGTATTCTTCCGCCAGGATCTTGAGGCTGCCATCGCTTTGTTCTGCGATACTCTGCACCCGCACCAGTTTGTCATTGAGACCCATGTTGGCGCTGGTGAGGGAGACGATATCCATGGGCTCGATCAGCACATTGGCCCAACTCACCGCGAACTCGTACAAGTTGCGGATATAAAGTTGCCGGTTCTTGATCAACTCCAGGCACATGGTGGCCATGGAGCTATTGGCCAGGAAATGCGCCGTGATGGGAGAGGCGAGGCGCACCCCCGAGGGCAATAACTGTCCCAGGGCATCGATGCTGGCCTGGTCCTTGGCCTCGATCGTGTTGGCATTGTAGTCATAGGAGCGATCCTTGATCTCGATTTTCCAGTCATTGAAGGCATCGAGCGGATCGGAACGACTGATCTTGAGGTAATCCCCATGCCCCCCCTCCACGAAGTCGTCATCTGTCAGAAACGCCTTGATCCCGGTGTCGGCTGTATAGGTGATCCCATAGCCAGAGAAGGTCACATCCCCGTAGGGAATGAATTTGAGTACTCCGTCAGCCCAGAAGGCCGCCGTGTTGGTGACCTGCAGCCATTCCTTGAGGGAGTCGATGGCGGGACGGCGCTGGTTCATGAAAACGCTGAAGCCAATGCCCATGGCCCCCACATACTTCTGGTAACTGTTCTGCGCCAGCACCAACGTGTTGAGGTCGATCTTCGACTTCGGGAACCCCGCACCATAGGTGGGATTGGTCAGAAAGTCATAGATCACCTGAGCAGGATCGGCATCCGGGGTACCTGCCGTGCAGGTGCTATTGAGATTCCCGAAACATTCCAGCCACATCACCGGCAGATCCGGCGAGTAACCGAGGTTCAGGTTGGCGATGGCCATATAGGCCGTATCCGGATAAGGCAGAGCCTGATCGGGATGAACGGAGGTGAGATAACCCCAAGGTGCCTGACCCGGTGCCCCACTCAGGAGGGCCGCGCTGAGGTTCGCGAGAGTGGTCATGCCCTTGTTGACCCAAACCGTTCCCGATCCCGCACTGGAAGGGGTGGTGCCGTAAACAGTGGCAGCGCCATAGACTGACACCAGATCGGTGTAGAGGGCGCTGTTCACGCCACTGGACTGGATACCATAGGTCGTGAAGATCACGCTGGCCACCGCCGGGGTTACTACCCCTTCGCCGAGGCCCACGATGACGGAAGCCGAATAGGTGGATTGCCCACTGCCTTTTCCACCTCCCTTGCCACCGCCTTTGCCGCCTACCGGATTCTTGGAGAAATCCCCGTACCAGAGCAGATTGCCACTGACTTTCTGGGCCCCGTAGATGATCGGGATGGGGAGCCCTGTGGCCGAGGTCTGGACATTGAGTTGGGTGTAATTGGGCTGTGCATTGTTTCCTGCCGCCGTATGCCCTAACAATCCCCCCATGGTTTAAGCCTTTACGGTAAAGACCCGGAAGAGCCGATCTTTCAGAGGAAAGAGGGTCAAATCCCCCCACACCACGGCACGCTCCTGGGCGTGGGCATGAATCACGGCAGGGGAACGAATCACAATGGCCGAGTGACTGAATGTCCGCCCATAACGAAACAGCAGGAAATCTCCCGGTTCGGGAGAGGTGAAGATTTCTTGGGCATAGGGCGCAATGGTCTCGAGGTAGCGCTCCTCTGAATGGTGCAAATGCCAGTCCACCGGATAGGGCCGGGGATCAATGAAGGGGACCACCCCGGCGGCACTATAAACACGGGCCAGAAACATGGCGCAGTCCACTCCATGATTTTTGATATCGGCCCCATGGTGATAGGGAGTGGCGACCCAGGTCCGGGCTTCACGCACAACGGCTTGTCTTTGTTCAGGGGTCATAGGGCAAGGGTAGCAGAAGGAATGTAAGGATACGAGCGATTGTGGGCGGTATTGTTAAAACGGTTCTGGCAGGTCAAATAAGTTTTGTCACAGCCGGGGTAGGCAAAGAACAAATCCCCGGCGACTGGCATCCAGGGCAGGGGCAGGTGGAGCATCAACTGATTACCAGTGGCCAGTTTGATGGTGCGCGAGAGCCCCATGTTGGGGCCCGAGGTAAACGAAATCATGCCCTGCCAGTAATAGCCGGAAGTCGCCCCGCTCCAATTGAGGGTGTTGACCGTGGAACCTGCTCCCACCTGTCCGCTCACCTGATAGGCGGCTTTGGACAGTTTGCATCCCGCATCGAAGAGGGTGTGCAGGCAGGAGGTTTGCCAACTGTTGCGCGGCATGGGTTGATTGAGCAGGCTGAGATAACTTTTCACCTTGAGTTGGCACTGGGTCGTGGTGAGGGAATCGATGGTGGAGACGATGCCATCGAACAGGATGACCGAACCCACCGGAGGCGAATTCCAGTCCGGGGCAAACACCCGTTCCCGACGAATTTCGGCATTATCCAGCAGTCCATTGGCAATCTCATCGAACCACGGCTGTCCGTTGATGAGTTGATCGCGGGTGGCGCTGATCGAGAGGCTTTGCTCATCCACTGAGAGACCCACGGATTTTTTGAATTGCAGCCCCTCGATGGCAAGGGAATAGGGGTCATAGAAGGTGTTATTCCACCACACGGGGCGGTCGATATTGGTGACATTGATCGTCTGCCCGGTGCGGGCCAGGGTGAGGGTAAAGAGATCGGCCATCACGAATTGCCGGGTGGCGAGTAAAACTTTGAGGGCGTTGGCACCTAATCCAGACCCGGAGAGCAGAGCCTTGCCCTGTATCGCCCCAGCGCCTGTCACGAACCGCCGGGCCAATCCCACTCCGGAGAGTTGTGCCTGTCCCGCAATGCTGCCGTGGTAACCTGCCTGACTGACACCGCTCAAGGTGGCTTTGCCCTGGACGCTCCCCGTCGATGATGCCAGAGCGTGACCCACCCCAGTCACAGTGGCGTTGGCCACAAGGGTGGCGAGCGCAGGCTTTGCTGCGACACCTGAACCGGACAGGATTGCTCGCCCCGTGATCGTGCCGTGCCAACCGGCAACGCTGACCCCACTGAGGGCAGACTGACCGGCAATGTTCCCTTGAGATCGCGTGATTTCGGAACTGATGCCGGAAACGACGGCTTTGCCCAGAATAGATCCGGCTCCAGTGGCCACGGTGCCAGAGGAGCCGGTGGAGAACGAGAACGAGGTTCCATTCCCCGCCGGAGGGGTATAGCCGCTGACCGTAAAATCAAAGTTGGCGGCATTCCCGAGTGCAGGCGTATAGGACATCGCTACACCGGGGTCAGGTTATCGAGAATAAGCGCATTGTCATTGGGCGTATCAAAGGCCACGGCATAGACCTGAGTGCGCCCCATCCCGGAAATCGAATAAGCCCCGGTGGTCGGGTCGGAGACAGCCTCCCCCAACAGCCAGCCCGATTGCTCGTCATAGAGCCGAACGATCTGGACAGCGGCAACCCCATTATTTTGAACGGTGCCGGAGATGTGGCCGCTGCCTCCCAACTGGCCATTTCCAAAGGGCGCATATTGGCTGGGGCCGTTGGCTCCTGCACTCATCGCGTCACTGACAAATTGCCCCAGGTTAACGGTTGAGCCCACTGTGGTGAGATCCACGCTCACAAACCCGGCAGGAGGCGTATAAGCAAAGGGCCCCGTAAAGTTGGCCACCCCCGTGGGGTCAGAGGAAACCACCTGCGCACCGAAGGCGGGGTACAGGCTGCTGAAGGCCGACATTCCTGACAGACTGATCCCACCCACCCCGGTTGCTGGATTATTGGCGGCGGCATTATTCCAGTTGCCCCCGTTCACATTGAACCAGATGAGCCGATTCGCAAGATCCACGGCGACCTGCACCACATTACCCTGGGCATAGGGCTGTAAGGTTGCCACAATTGCATTGTTGAGCAGAACACTGCCATTTTGCTCGAAACCGATGCCGTTGCTGTCAACGCCGAGCAGGGTGGTTCCTGTGATATTGAAGCTGCCAGTGCAAACCCCCAGGGACATGGAGGAGGGGAGTTGGCTGACCGTGACTTCCCAATAGGAAAGCGCACTGGTCAGTTGTCGGTTGGCCCGGATGTTGCCGGTGCCTGCATAGGTGAAGGCCATCAGGCCCCCGCCGATGATCAGACTTCCGTCCGAGAAACCCACCGCGCCATGATTGTTGGCATCCCAGAGCGTTTTGCCGATGCTGGGGGCTCCGGCAGGTGTCCACAGTTGGACATTGAGCATTACGGCTCCCTGCGCATCCATGCTCCCGTTGAAGGTGATGGATTGGACCCCGGCAGTGGTATTGGGGATCTCATGGATCGCGCCATTGTGATAATTGCCGGTATTCTGCCAGGTGGTGGGGGAGAGCAGGGTCCAGCCGGTGGGGACGGTGGAAACACCCACCCCGTTATCCCAGGCCAGTGCCAGCAGATTCAGGCCATTGGGATCCGCATTGGCAGTCAGTGGGGCAGTAGTCACAGTGGTGCCCGTCCCTACGCAGGCATTGGCCAGTACATTGAGATTGGAAGCGGCTCCACTGATCTCGAAGACCGCGAGATTGCCCCAGTCATTCATGCCGGAAACCGTGAAAGTCGTACCCATCCCCGCCGTGACCGGGCCAATCCAGCATTGGGTGCCCTGGTAACTGTTGAAATTCCCCTGGTCGATTTCAGCCAGCGCCAGTGCGGGCGAGAGACTCAGACTGGCATTGCGCCCGACATAAATCACGAGAATCTGATTTCCGAGCGTGGGTACTGCCGCCAGGGTCGCGGTGGTGGGGCTGCCATTGTTGCGCGCAAAGGCGCTTTGAACCAGAGCAAGAGCCATGGCTCAACTCCAGGTGGAAGAGGTTTCCACCATCACCTGCCCGGCCCACCCGGTGTTGTTGGTCCCGCCGAGAATATTCTGGGCCAGGAAACTTTTGCCGGCAAGATTACCGGTTCCGGTGAAGGTGTCGTGATGATTGAGCGGCGTGTTGTGCAATGGTGCCCACAGGCCCTTCAAATAGCCCCGGATCGAGCCATTGTGCCCAATCCAGAGGGGACTCAGGTAAAGACCGCCATCAGGTCCGTTGGGGTAATTCATCTGCAGGCCGCCCATGTTGGGAATACCGCCCCCGAGGGAGGATTGGCTGTTGCCATTGAGATACATGGAGGAACCTGCCCCCACGCCAGAATTCACCACACCTCCGCCATTGTTGGTGAAGTTCAGGGTAAATTTGGACACCGGCACAGAGCCACCCACGCCTGTCCAACTGCGATCCATGTAGTGCCCTGCCATGGTGGAACCGCTGAGGAGCCAGGTACCAGAATTTTGTGGCAAGCCACCAAAATTCTCGAAGGCGCTGTTGCCGTTGTTCTGGACATTGCGCCCGATCAGGATGGTGCGATACGCATCACTGGATTTGAACGAGAAGATGTCCCCAAAGGCAATGGCCATGGGACCAAAGGGATTCAAGTAATCCCCGCTGACGGTGAAGAGGTAAAAGCAGGTTTGATCCGCCACCAGAGTCCAGGGCCGTGGGGTGGTGTCAGCGGTCGTGCTTTTGCGACAGGTCACCGCGCCCATCCCTAGGGCGCACTGGGCGCTCGTGGGGAACTGACCGGTACCCGTCCCTAACCCCGTAGGCGCTTCAAATCCGGTGAGATAGGCTTCCTCTGGAGTGGAACCTGACACTGTGGCGGAATCATCCACGAAGAGCGAATTGCCGGTTCCCAAGGTGGTCGACATCTTGTAGACCCGCTGATTGGTCCCCGTATAAGCGATGGTCCAGCCAGCTCCGGCCTTGGTTCCGTAACCATTCATGAGGCAGGCATCGAGCAAGGCCACGAGCGAGCCCACAGCACCGGTGAGCACCGGGGCTGAAGCATCGGTGCTCTGATACAGGGTGACAGTGGTGGTCATGATCAGGATTCCGTGGCGGTGGAGGATGTAGTGAGTTCCGGCGTCACCCCGTTGGACACTACGATGCCGGGCGTAATGGCACCGGAGTACAGCAGCGTGCCAACCCCGGTGGCAGCCACCCCAATTCCCCAAAAGGTTTCGGTTTCCGAGCCAGCGGTCGCCGCAGGAAAAACGATGGTAGCGGCAGAGATGATTTCCGGGTGGGTGGCGCAGACCTGCCGGGCAATATCACGGGGCCTGGCAAAGCCCACGGCTTTGAAGGCCTGTACAATTTCAGCGCGCACGGCTTCCCGCAATTGGGTGAGATCAGGATTACGCATGGCTTTGGCTCCAGAGTTGGTTCAGTTGATTGAGGAAAGGCACTGCGTGAGCCAGCCAGGCGGTGACATTCTGTTGTTGATAGGCCGGGATCGAGGCGAAAGCCTCAATCGGTGGGAACGGCAGGGTGCCAAGGGGTTCGAGCCCTTCGCGCAGGACGAGCCAGCGCTCGAAGCGGGCGTTCTCTTCGGGGTCCCCCGGCGCCGTGTGGTAGCGACCATCGGAAGCCAGCACCATCAACCCTGGATCACCCGCGATGGCGATACGACGTGCCTCGGATGGCGTGGGGAGATCGGGAGTGTCAGCCTTGATGGCATAGACCACGGCACACTGTTCGATACCGGTGAGTTTCTTCTCCTCGGCAACCTTGTCAAAGATGCGTACCGCCGAAGTACCAATCACACCGGCGTCGTGGATGCGACTTCGCACCTCACGGGCGATGGAGCGGATTTCGTCAGGGGTGCGACGTACGATTTCCTGCTGTGTCGATTCCGGTAGACGCGCGACAGCGGCTGCGGCCGAGACGGAGATATCGCCTTGCTCTACGGCGCTGGCGAGTTCTGGAATCCCGCTGGTCTGAACTGTTCGCGCATTACGTAAACTACGTTCCGAAACATTGAGCAGATCAGCCGCAGCGCCTTGCCGGAGCGTTGGTATCGGCAAATTTGCCGATACCACATGCTGGTTCCCATGGAAGTGACCCCGTTCAATACTTGCCAGTTTGGCGGCGACCATCGCCCGCTGACTCTCGGACAGATGCCGACGACGCAGATTGAGGCTGATCACGAGGGCGTTCAGATCAGCGTTTTCAGCGACCTGTATGAACTGCGGCTCGACTCCGGCAACAAGACAGGCGCGGTAGCGATGCCGACCATCGATGATGGCCTTGCCCATCACATGAATCGGCTCCCGTAAGCCGTTCTGCGCAATGTCGGCCACCAGCGCCTCAAACTCGATTTCTGGTAGTTCCGGGAAAAGTGCGCTCACTGGATGAAATTCCATTTCGTTCATCATGCATCCTCCCCTATGAGCGCGAGCCGAAAGGACGCTTTGATGGGTTTGATGGTGCGGGTCTGAGCGAACTGTTCTTCGGGTACCTCGTAAGTCACGCGGAGTGGACCGTCAGAAAAATGGACCACGCCGAAGCCACGGTTGGATTTTTTGAGAGCTTCACGACCTTTTTCTCCAAACCGTTGCTCCAGGGCGGCATCAAGGGTTTCATGGGCGCGTTCGACCCAGGTCGTCAGTTCGGCCAGAGAAACATGGAGTTCCTGCAAGTGATGATGAGATAAATTGGCGATCTGTTCGACAGACAGATCCTGCATTTCCAAGTGGGGTATCACGATTTTGTTCATGTCATTCCCCTCAGGCAAAAGCCCGTTCGGAGGTCGAGCGGTAGAGGACGCGTTGTTCCCAGTCAAGGATTCCGCCCTGGCCATCCAGAGGGTAGGCGACCTTCTTGGAGAACTTGGCAAACAGAGGGCCCCGATCACCAAGGCTGCGCCATCTCTGGAGCGTCTTGGGGGACAGACCCCAGCGATTGGCGAGTTCATGCTCGCTCAAGTAGCGGCGCCCGGTATTCACCTCGGGCATGGAAATGGGTTTCGGTATCACCTTTTTCTCCTTTGAAGAAGTTGAGTTGGTGATACGAATACTGGAGCACAGGTCAGGGAAAACCGGCGGGATTCCCGGCGGGAAATCTGTAGTTTGCGGTTTTTGATGCCCGGAATGACGCTGCCCCGCACAAGGCGAGGCAGGGAGGATGTCAGAGGAAGGGGAGGGAAGTTATCGTTTCAGCCAGTAAAACCCGAAGTCATTCCATTCGACGGTGCGTTGAAACCCCTCCATCTGGCGTGGATTGTGACGGAAAATTTCCGCCGGGTTTTTCTGTGAGGAGTTGATGTCCTCCATGATGGAATCTTTGTGGCACTTGCCACCCTGGGCTGCATGGAGGTAAGAGAACACCGCTCCCTGATGAATGCTGAACTCATATTCCTCGCCGTCGAGCACCGCCAGCCGGAAATTCTCGAAGAAAACCGTACTGGCATCATGATCACGCAGATGAGCGGGCTTGAGGCACCAGTCCCATCGGTTTTTGTCCAGTTCCAACTTCCCACTGCGCAAATGGACGATCTCGGCCAGATGGACATAGGGCGAGGAGAGGTCGCTCACCAGCGCCAGGGATTTAGAGGTGGTACTGATGATCACAGCAGTATCGCGTTCAACTTTCTCGACCAGTGCAGCGCGAAATGCTTGATTGGTAGCGTGATCCGAGAGCCGTCGAGCAAGCAGGATGCGCCACACTTTCTGGTTCTGCCTGTGGTCGCCCACTTTCCATAAGGTGCCGGGTACCAATTCTTCGGAAGTTTGCCTTGAGGCAATCCCGAGGGCCAATCGCAACTGCACAAGAAGCCACTCCGGATCAGCTGACCACGCCTTCAGGGAGGCATTCGTGATGGGAATATATCCGCATTCAGGACACAGGCCTTGAAGCATTTTGTCCATCCTGCGGGGTTCGATGTCGTGTTCGCCACACCACGGGCATAGGGCCAATGGCGCATCCTGGGTGGCCTTGATCAGGCCGTACTCCCTCAATGCCAGAAATGCATCCCGATCCGAGGTATCAAGGGAATCTTCCACGATTTTTCCATCAGGCTCTTCCAGCGTACTGACCAGCATGGACAGCGCCCGTGGAGCGACAGGTCTCATGGCATGACATTCATTGGTGGTCTGGACTCGATTTTATGCGCATCCACCAAACCCCACTCCACAAGAAGCGGTTCGATCAAATGACGTTCTGCCTCTGAGAACTTGTGCAGATTGGCTTGCCCCTTGCGGTTGAACCGCAGCGGGAGGGTTTTCTTGTTCGCGCCCCTGCGCCCTACCTCGGGATAAAAAGGCAGTTCGATCAGCGCGCCGACGATCTGCCATTGGCGTTTCAGAGGTTTGTCAGCCGGGTAGGCGGTCTTGAGCAGTTTTTCCGCCGAGGCGCGATTCCCTCGCCCCATGACCTCGAAGGTGCTGCGCAGCCCTGAGCCCATATCAAGGACGGCAATGCTTTTGAGACGAGGCTGTTCGATACCGATGGTTTCGCGATCGAATATGTCCACACCATCCAGCAGCGAATCCAGGTGGTAAACCTGGCGGTTTATTTGCAACGCGCCACCTTTTTTCTTGAGGCCGTGTTCGGTGAATGCCTCGACCAGAACCTTCTGTGCTTCAGCGCCCCCAGGAGCGACAGTTTCAGTGCGTCCCGTGGCCAGGTGGAAGTTGAGCACCGAAGTGCGGGAAAGGATCAACGGACCGCGACGAAGAGTTCCATGTTCCCAACGGGCACGATTGCAAGCGTGGTCGGAAAAGTCGATGACCAGGAGGATACTGCCCTCGATGTGTCGAGGGACGACGTAAGGTTTGTGGTGGCGGCCGTAGCCGAACCGCTTGAGGTAGAAGGTCGAAACGGTTGCCGAGATGGCGTTTAGCGAGTCCTGGTCAAGTTTCAGGTCTGGACAGGCCGGCAGAGTCCAGCGTTGAGATGAATCCCGAGCCAGCCCTTCATCGAACAAGCGCGCAACGATGGCCTCATTGAATTTACCCGGAATATTCACATAGAGCCAAAGTGCCCGCTCCTCCGGTGACTCCAGGTTCTGGAAGGCATTCGCGATTTCGGGATCGGCGCTGCACACACCCATCATCTGGCGCGAGCCAGCGTCATCGGCGAGTTGTGCCACCTGCTCGATAGCGGCGATCAGGTCGTCTCGAACGGCGGTGTCGGGGTGGGCTTCGATGGCGTCAGCGAGAACTGCTGCCAGCGCCGGTTCATCTGCCGACCAATCTACTGTGTCCCTGGCATCAAAGACATGCTCGGCCAGAAAATCTCGCATCAGGTCGGTGTTGAGGGGGAGATTGCGCAGAAAACCACGAAAATTTACCATCGGTCAGTTCCTGTTTCTTGCGCCAGGTAGTGTCGGCAACGGCCCCCAATGGTGGTTGCGGCGGCGGGTCCCAAGCTTGGGTTAGTCAAAGAGCCGCCTTGCATCGTAAATGTCTTAAGTAAGACACGGGTACAACAACAGAGAACTCTCGAATAATTTTACACTTCTCATTGTTCGTGTCAACCACCATTAACCCTATAGTTCTCAATTGTGGTATTTTGTGGAAATCAGTGTGTTTTACTCCCTCAAGTGAGAAAACTATGAGCGAAATCTGTGCGTTGACCCATAAGAAATGCAAGCCCTGCGAAGGAGGCATCCCCCCGCTGCCGCAAAGCGAGATCAACACGTTAATGAAACAGCTTGACGGCTGGGTGCAGCACGACCAAACCATTGGAAAATCCTTTGAGTTCAAGAACTATTACCAGACCATGGCGTTCGTTAATGCGGTGGCATGGTTGGCACATCGCGAAGATCATCACCCGGACATGACGGTGAGTTATAACAAGTGCCATGTGGCATTTACGACGCACGCCATCAATGGGCTATCGGAAAATGATTTCATCTGCGCCGCCAAGGTGAATGCCTTAATAACATGACAGCCAGGAGATAAAACAGTGAATACCCCGTTCGGCAATCGGTTGCGTCGGTTGCGTCAGGAACGAAAATTGACGATGGAGCAACTGGCAGAGGCCGTGGGCGTTTCAAAAAGTTATATCTGGACCCTGGAAAACAACCCTGAACAGCGTACCCAGCGTACCTCGGCCACCGTAATGAACAATCTTGCCAAGGCTCTGGGCATTACCCTTCAGGACTTACTGGGTGAAGCACCATCTGAAGCGTTGGGCGGAGAGGCCAATCCGGAGGATGTGATGTTTTTCCGGAATTACATGAACATGGATGCAGAAGATCGGGAAACCTATCGGCAGATGCTGGAGTTTTTCAGGAAGCAAAAAGACAAGTGAGTTGGAATGACAAGACCATGGACATGACTGGGGCAAAAGAGGCCATTAAAATTTCCCGCTGGATTGAGCCCTGGGGGGATGCCCGGTTTCCTGTGGATGTCGACGCGATGGCAAAAAACTGTCATTTGAATTATGGCCGTAACGATCCGATTACCCGGATCCATGGTGCTGCCTGGAAGGGGATTGATGGTTTCCTGCAAAGAAATCCGGATAATTCCAGGGAGTGGTGGCTGACTTACAACATCAATGCAACACCAGAACGACAACGCTTCACGAAAGCGCATGAGATTGGGCACTACATTCTGCATTCTCAGAAGCAGGATGAATTCCGCTGTGGTCCCGGTGTCATTCTTGAAAAGGACACCGGCGATACCAACATTGAGGCCCAAGCCAATCAGTTTGCAAGCTACCTGCTCATGCCTGCAAACCATGTCCGTTCCCGAATCGAAAAAACTCCAATTACCTTCACCCTGATCAGCGAGTTGGCTGAGTTTTATGGGGTGTCGTTCGAGGCCATGTGTATCCGCGTCATCGAGATTACATCTGAACGGGCAGTGTTCGTCTACTGGGACAACGGGATGATGCGGCGTTGGTCTCGGAGCGAGTCGGCCAAAAGGCAACGCTTGTGGATTGAGTCTTCGCTGGATGAGCCGATGAAACCGTTCCCAGGCACTCTCGCGGCAAACAGTTCCGTTCGTCAATGTTCTGATGGGGAGATGGTTCAGGCCAATCTGTGGTTCAAAAATGCCACGGAAGGTGAAATGCTCCGTGAAATGAAACACACCTCGGACACCTTTGAGCGGGTGCTGTCGCTACTTATTGTTCCCGAGTTCGATCCGCGCTCACGCCATGATCTGCTTTCTGGCTCTGGTGTTGTACCGGGTACTCCGAATGCGCCTTAAGGCCAGGAACAGCCCCTATTTCCCGAACCGGATGCTGGAAGTGGTACGCAGAATTCAGTATCATCAGGTCACACTCCATCGCAAACAATCAGCCAGAGGGCTTACCACCCTGACATCTGAACAAAAGGATCTATTCGACACGGTCAATCTGCCAAAACCCTCAAAAATCGTGTTGTAGTGCCAATTTTTAACATGTATATCGTTCAAATACAATCGGTTACGCAAAAAAGTGTCGAACTCGGGCTAACGAACACATAAAAGGAAACAGAAATGTGCGGATACTGTATTGAAGCGTTTGCCTTGGACGTTTTGCAAGTGGATGTTGAAGATAAAGAACCGGCTCAGCACCTTCATGCGATCAGGATGCGACTCCAAGAAGAAAAGGACCTGCCAAAGGGCTTGAGATACATACCCGAATCTTTATTAACAGATATTGGGATGGGCCTGACGGTGATATGTCGAGCCATCGAGATACTTATTAAAGAAGGATTTGCTTCGGCGCAATATCAAGCACTGCTAGTGGACCCCGCTTTCAAAGTGCTAATTACCACGGCATGTAATTTTTCTCAGTCGCGCATATTAACGCCTGAACAGGATATTGCGCCTATGCAGAAATTAAGGTGGCTGTATGATAGCAATATCTATTTTATAGTGGGAGGCTTTGCGGAATGTGATCATGTGGCCAACAGACAGGCTTGTACGGAAATATTAGAATTATACAAATCAGACGTTTTAGGCCCGGAAAATCAATTGCATCAGAATCCTGAAATAATCGAGAACAATACCAACTTCCCTATGGGAAGAAGGCACGATGAAAATCCTAATCAGCAAATCAATTTATCGGGCAGCGATTTTGCTTTGGTGTGGTATTCATTTTTGCATGCGACACGCCACGGTTATTGCCCTTCACTATCGTGGTATATCGTTACCCACGAACCAAAAGTTGCGCAGCTCCCTTTTGCATTTGAGTTGTGGTTACAACGCCGAGCTTCGTCAATCCATTATGACCAATATGGGATTACGCCATTCGTGCAATCCTGTTTATCCGTTCGGGAAGGGGTATTTAAATTTCTGGCATTAGATAAAATCAGGAATAAAAGTGATCAACATATCATGTTTGACTGTTTTGCCGAACACGGAATACTGGAACAGTATGAAGCTAAAGAATGGCACTGGACAACAGACAATGCCTAGTCTGTTTTGGTTTGGAATTGTGAATAGGGTAGTTTTTGATTATGCGGCATTGTTTTCATTCAACACATGCTCGGTTTATTGAAGAAGGCAAGGGTACCTCATCTCGCCCACTGCCGAGATTATTCAAAATTGCACTTCATCCTAGAATCCAAGAAACACCCTTTACTCAGAGGCATGAAAAATGGATCTGAAATTATTAAACGGCACAAAACTAGTAAACGGCATAAAACTAAATAAAAAAGGCCTATTAATCAATAATGGTGGTTGCCCGGTGCATTTGCGACAAGGTGACATGGATGGTGCATGTGGGCCTTATTGTATAGCAATGGCTTTGCTCACATTAGGCAGATTAGAACGCGATCATATAAAACCCGTAAAAAAAATCGATTACCGAACACATCAGGGCAAATTCTTTAAGACAATTGGTACTTTTGACCCCATGGTTATTTCCGGTACTTCAGGTGGTAAATTGTTAAAATTACTCGAAGCCCATAACTTGGCAGAGGGTACCATGATATCCGGTACCGACAACGACAAAAAGTTATTTCCCGAAATCACACGCGCATTACAAGAAAACCATCCGGTGGCAATAGATATAAAGAGCAGCAATGATGTCGTAGATCATTGGACTCTGGCAATAGGGTTTAATGATACCCACCTCTTTTTGCTTGACCCTGGATATGAATTACAGACCTCGAAATTCTGGAATGCAACCTTATCAAAAATCCCAACCCCAACAGAAAAAGACTTTGCCTATCGTTATGCCAATCCTTCGGATTGTTCTGATGTACAAATTAATACGATGATTGAAGTGCAATAAGGCGGAAATCGAAGCTGAGCTGGCGTAAAATTCAACATGGACAGAGTGTTGTTTGTGTTTACGGATTGCTGGTAGCGGCGTCCCTCCGGTGTCAGGGAAAGCATAATTTTGATTAACACCTCTCGATTACTCCGAAACATGATTGTCTGACCCCATCCGGGCGATATTATTCCTGACGGTTTAACAATTCGGATGGTACCCAAAATGACTGTCATACCTACTCCACCAGAACTCATGTCGGCGCGAGCGCGTGCCCAGGAGGTCGCTTCCATCATTGCGGCAGTGATTGCCAGACTGGATTCCACCCGACCGCGAGAGAGCGATATTTGTCTTGGCTTCTCGGCCCCCAAGCGCCTTCATATGACTCCGTCTCAACCAGGAGGAGAGAAAAAATGAAGGCCCAAAATCGAACCGTGTCGACCAGAGTGGCAGAGTTGCCGAAACTGGCGATGAAAGAATTGTGGTCGCTGTGGGACCAGTATTTTCCGCGCCGACCCAGTCATCACAACCGGAGTTATGTTGAAGGCCGGGTTGCCTACAAGATTCAGGAGGAGGCGTTCGGCGGCATCAAACCTGAGGTACGCCAGCAACTTCTGCGTATTGGCGAGTCCCAATCCAGGATGAAAGTTCGCAAGACCAGCGATATTCGCATTGTGCCTGGCACAGTATTCATGCGGGAGTTTGACAACCGGGAGCACAGGGTCATGGCTTTGGCCGATGGGGCATTCGAATACGAGGGACAGCGTTTCAAGAGTCTGTCGGCGACTGCTCGCCATATTACGGGCACCCAGTGGTCGGGACCGGTGTTCTTTGGTTTGGTGAAAACCGAGCGGAGGGCAAAATGAATATCCTGGCCTCCAAGAAACGCTGTGCGGTCTACACCCGGGTTTCCACCGACGAGCGCCTGGATCAATCGTTCAATTCCCTGGATGCCCAGCGGGAAGCGGGCCAGGCTTATATTGTCAGCCAGCGCGCCGAAGGGTGGCTGGCAGTTCCCGACGACTATGACGATGGCGGTTATTCCGGTGGCAACATGGAGCGGCCAGCCTTGAAGCGCATCATGGATGACATCCTGTCGGATCGGGTGGACATTGTGGTGGTTTACAAAATTGACCGGCTTACCCGCAGTCTGGCTGATTTTGCCCGGTTGGTGGAGATTTTTGAGCGCCACAAGGTGTCATTCGTTTCGGTGACCCAGCAGTTCAACACCACGACTTCCATGGGCCGGTTGATGTTGAACATCCTGCTGTCCTTTGCCCAGTTCGAGCGCGAGGTGACTGGGGAGCGCATCCGGGACAAGATTGCCGCCTCCAAGCGCAAGGGGATGTGGATGGGGGGATACCCGCCACTGGGCTACGATGTGCGAGATCGGCATCTGATTATTAACGATGCCGAGGCAGCAACGATGAGACGCATCTTTCAGCGGTTCTCTGAAGTGCGCTCGGCCACCGCACTCTGTCGTGAACTCGCTCTGGACGGAATCACCACCAAGATGTGGAAAACAGCCGATGGGAATGTCAGAAATGGCACGCCGATGGATAAAAAGTACCTGGCCAAGGCTTTGCGCAATCCCATCTATGTTGGCGAGATTCGTCACAAGGGGGTGGTGCATACCGGCCAGCACGAGCCGATTATCACCCGGCAATTATGGGACCGGGTGCAGGCGATTCTTGCGGAGGATGCCAGCGAACGGATGGGGAAAACCCAGACGAGGGGAAAGACGGATGCCCTGTTGCGCGGTCTGCTGTATGGTGCAAACGGGGAGAAGTACCACATTACTTTCTCGAAGAAGCCGTCCGGCAAGAAGTACCGTTATTACATTCCCAAGGCAGATCAGCGATACGGTAGCGGGACCAGCGCCACCGGGATGATTCCTGCGGACCAGATCGAGGAGATTGTCGTGAACATGCTTATTCAGGCATTGCAATCGCCTGAATCGGTCCAGGGGGTATGGAAACAGGTGCGATTGCTCTATCCCGAGATCGGGGAGCCGACGGTGGTGCTGGCCATGCGGCGTTTGGGTGAGGTCTGGAAGCAATTATTTCCGCAGGAACAGGTACGTCTGGTCAATCTTCTGGTTGAACGGGTCCAGTTGCTCTCTGACGGCATCGATATCGTCTGGCGCGAGGTGGGCTGGAAGGAACTGGCGGGCGAACTCGCACCGGATAGCATTGGGGGTGAAATGATGGAAATGGAGGTGACGGCATGAACCGGTCGTCCAAGAAACTCGTTCGAGATGGGAAGGCGCATGAACGCTGCCACCCGCTGGAAGGCGGTGGCGTCAGGATCACCACATTTGTGCCCCTTCATTTCAAGAAGCGTGGCATCAAGAAAGTGATCGTTGGGCCGGAGGGGGTGGATGAGCCGGTGGCCATCCACCCATCGGCATTTGCAATTCTCCCGATTCAGGACCCTACGCTACTGAAGGCTCTTGCGTTGGCATACTACTGGGGCAAGCAAATCGATGATGGCGTAGTGACAGACGCGGGTGAAATCGCTCGGCGGGAGCAAATGGATGTAACGCGGGTCAGGGAAATTCTGAGGCTCGTGATCATCGACCCTCAAACAGCCAGCGCAATTTTTGAGGGAAGGCAACCCCGCACCTTGTCGCTTGAGTTCCTGGTGCGTAAAAGTCTGCCGCTGGACTGGGAGTTACAACGTCAGAGGATTGCTGAAAATGGGGACTGATATATGAGCGCGATCAATTTATTGGAGGGTTGTTTGGGCGTTTTTTGCTTCCACTGCTCCCGAGCGTTAAGCGGAATGTTTGGTTTTCCTGCCCGTTTTCCTTGAGTACCATGTCGATTTCAACTTCTGCCACAAGCCAGTGCTCCACATGATAGAGCCGGTCTGGATTTTTTGGACAGGTCGTTAAGTGATATTGCCACAGCAATCCTAGTTGAATTGACGGCGTTAATGGCTTCCTCAATATTCTTGGTTATTGTGACTAATTTCATAATATCCTCCTGTTGACATCTCCTCAAGCATTGGCAAGGGGAAATGTCAACGAAAACGATGGTTAGATTGTGACTGGAATGCAGGTGCCTTCGATAAGTGCATGCGCGCATTCATATTGCCAATTGGTACTCTTCATCGTGATGTAATGTTGCGTCTTGCACCCCGGGGCGTCCGGTGGGTTGTCGGACGATTTTTTTGGCGATTTGTAGTAGAACACGATGCGATGCCCATGTGCTTCGCTGGTGAGTTTGAGAAACAAAGGCACATAATCCTTGCCCCCGAGGAAGATCACCCGCGCATCAGAGTCTGGGGGCAGCAGGTGCAGATCCTCGTAATGGTCCTTCTTATGGCGGTGGTGGACCTTATCAGCGCGTGTATTGAATGTGATGTTGTAGTCCGGCGTCAAAAAAGAGGCGGGAATAAGCCCCCACCCAGCCGAGAGTATGAAGACGTTATCGATCCCAAACTTTGCCACCAACCTTTCGTAGATGGGGTTTTCATACAGATCAAAAGCGCGTCGCAATCCGAGCGGATTGTTTTCGGGTGATTGGTTGTAGTCCAGCAGCAAGTCGCGCCAAGTGCGGCCGTTTTCGGCTTGATCATCCGGATGTGCATAGATCGTGTCCGAGGCACTGGGTGCAAGGGCCGGATTGGCTACTAACTTGACCGGTTTCCCATCACGCCGCCGCATGTGCCCGGCATCGGAACGTTTTCTTGCAGCACACTGAATCACGATATTCATCTAGACCTCCTGAGTTTTTCCACCTGTGTGGCCATGAGGCCCAAAAATCGCGGATCGTAGACCGCATCGACATGGCCGGAATTCCAGAGGCCCGAACTGCGCACTTTCGCTCTGTTGCATGCGGCCCCAAGCCACTGTTCTGAAGGCGGGTCGAGAGGCTCCTTGGCATGATTGCTTAGTAGTGCGATGGCATTACGTTCGATGTCACCACGTACGCTTTGCGGTCCTGGATCGTCGTCCACCGCAAGCCATAAGAGCGGCATGGCCCCAATGACTTTACTCACTTCGATTTCCAGATCAATTTCGTCTGCACGCACTGCTGATGGCGCGCTGTTTCCTTGGCCCCAGGTCGGACATGCATAATAGTCATCACGCGCCATCAGAGATGCGCCGACGATCAATCGGAAGATGGAGCTTCGATGATTGCCACCCCCATTCTTGACCTGACCACGGTGCTGCGCCAAGCGTTCCCACAACGTACTGCTCGCCCCCGCTTTCAGCGCATGGGTACCCACCCGAACGACCCGCAAGTCATGGTCACTGTGGTGACATATTTCCTCGGGTTCAAAGAAAAAATAGACGCCACGCTTTGGCCAGTCTGAACGACCATGACTTGACGCAAGCGTGCGCGGGCCGCCGATGGTTTCTGAAAGTTCGTCCAGCAAGCCATAGAACGATCGCAAGTCATCCACGCGATTTTGGTCAGTAAGCATCATGAGAAAAAATAATTTATGGAACGAGACCCCTCCCTGCAGGAATCGCATGGCGGTTTCAAGTTCGAAGTGCAACCATTGATGGTGGCTTTGTGTAGCGTGTCACCATCTTGCCAGAGAATACCCCAAAAGATGTTCCGAACCAAAGCATTTTTCTGGGTGTCGGTGGTTGGGGCGATCCACGGGGGACCTGCTGTACCTGTTCCCGAGCAACTCGAATCGCATAAATCCTAAGTCATGCGACACTTCCCCTCTCCCTCCGGTTTTACTGGCTACGGCCTGTTGTAGGTTATGGTTGCAAGTGAGAAATGCTTGCACCATAACCCGCGACAGATGGACACCAATGCGCGACAAGAGGGGGAAGGCATCTATGCCATGGCACTTCTGAGCGGAATCAAAATAATGGCTATGTCACAGTTAATTGTTGAACCTAACAGACAAAATAATTATTTCGTTAAAAATCATGCTGTTGAAATTTTACAATTGTTTTCAATGCCCAGTATTCATAAGGGTTGCACGATTACCACTATTTAACTGTGACATAGCCAAAATAATTGAGGGCAGGTTCCCGTTTTTTTAATCAAATTGAGTGATGGTAAGGGCGAATTGACCATCACTTATCTTGCAAATCAAACCCTGATTTATCTTGATTCCGCTCAATATTGGCGTCTTTCAGGGCTTCTGTCGCCTCTGAAGGGCAAGTTTCCGTTCATACTGGAAGCCGGAAACCCCCGTGGATAGGGGGGGTCGTGCGAAGGTCGCCCTTCGCAGAAACAGAGAACGGAGAGCGCAGGGGGGTAGAAAACGGTGAAATTCGGGGTGTATCGACAGTTGCCGCCCTTCGCACGAAACCGGGAAGCCGCGCCAGTATTGGCGTTCCGGCGGGGCACTAAAAAGGCCGGAGAACGTTCTGGCCTAGGTGAAGTGGTGGAGGGTATGAGGATCGAACTCACGACCTTCTGATTGCGAACCAGACGCTCTCCCAACTGAGCTAACCCCCCACAATGTTCATGCCTGCTGTATTATATCGACTATGGAAAATTCTCGTGCATCTTTGACGAACCCCATGGCTTTCGGGGGAGCGGCGCTGGCGATATTTTTCGCCTGGTTGCCTGCCGTTTTTTTGGTGCTGGGCCATCCAGCCTGGCCCCTGTTCATTGGTCTGTTCGTTCTGCCGTTGCTGGAATGGATGGTGGGGGATTATCAAGGCCCCATTCCTTACTGGAACTTCTGGGCTTTGCGTGTCATTCTGGCGGGTATCGCTCTGCAGGGTCTGGTGGGCGCCTATTTTGCCCAACACTATGCCTGGTGGCTGGTTATCCTGGCTGGTGCAGGGTCTGGCTACGCGGCCGGAGGCTCGGGGAATGCTTTGGGTCATGAATTAGGACACAGTCGTGCGCTATGGGATCGGCGTTTGGCCAAGTGGTTCTTCACCACGGTATGTTTTGGCCACTACACGCAAGAGCATGGGGCCGGGCACCATGTACTGGTGGGAACGCCCAAGGACAGTCTGTACAGTTACCTGTCCGATACGCTGTCCAGTTTTTCTCATCGCAACATGATCAAGCAGTTGCGGTTGGGAATTGAGATTGCAACGGTCCGGGGTAATCTGTGGTCCGAGGTTTACGGCCCGATTTTCTTCTATGTCCTGATCAACTTGGTGATTGGCTATCTGGCTGGCTGGAAGGGGATGTTGTTCCTGACCGTGCAAACCGTGGTGATGTATCTGGTGGATGCGTCCATTACGTTCATTCAGCATTTTGCTTTGCACCGCAAGGAAATCGATGGTCGTTTCGAACGCATCGGACCTCAGCATACCTGGGACTGCCGAAACTGGGTGACCACCCTGGTGTCGTTCAACAATTGTCGGCATGTGGATCACCATATCAATCCCGGAAAGGACCTCAATGGGCTGGAACCGGTCCCGGAGGCCCCTCAGTTGCCCTATGGTTACGCCGTTATGGGCACCTTGGCCAATTTTCCCTCGGTATTTCGGCGCATCATGGAGAACACAGGCGCCCAACTGGCTCGCTGACTCCTATTTCCACGGTCGCATGCAGGGCTCTCTGGATACCGGCGGGTGATGGTTTTCCTGCGCCGATTATCAGCCCAGTCATTCTCCTGAAGGGCAAGGTGGGTATAATCCTCCATTTTATCCCAAGGATGCCATCTGCGGGAGGTGAGGACCTGTCATGTTGATTCACCCGGATTTTGATCCAGTCGCTCTGCACTTGGGGCCTTTTTCCATTCGCTGGTACGGACTTATGTATCTGGCGGGTTTCATGGCGGGAGCAGGAGCGGCGCGCTGGCGGATCAAGACCCAGCCGTGGCTGCACTGGACCGTGGAGCAGGTGGATAATTTTTTGACCTATGTGGTGGTGGGCGTGATCGCCGGGGGGAGGCTGGGTTATGTCCTATTCTACAAACCAGAGTTTTATTTGACCCATCCTCAAGACATTCTTGCGGTGTGGCAGGGAGGGATGTCATTTCATGGCGGGTTTCTTGGCGTGATCATTGCGGGCTGGCTCTATGCGCGGCGCGAGAAACGTCGTTGGCTCGAAGTGACCGATTTTGTAGCGCCTCTGGTGACCTTCGGGTTGGGCTTTGGACGCTTGGGAAATTTTATCAATGGGGAATTACCGGGTCGGGTGACTTCGGTACCCTGGGCCATGGTTTTTCCCAAGGTGGACGCATTTTCTCGCCATCCCTCCCAACTTTATGAAGCCTGTCTGGAGGGGTTGGTCCTGGGGTTTTTGCTGCTCTGGTTCAGTCGCAAGCCACGCCCCATGGGGCGCATTTCCGCACTATTCCTCATTGGTTATGGAGCATTTCGGTTTGCGGTAGAATTTACACGGGAACCGGATGACTTTTTGGGGCTACTGGCCTTTGGGTTCAGTATGGGACAGTGGCTCAGTTTGCCGATGATCATCGCGGGGTTGTGGCTCTGGTTATGGTCGGGTAAATTGGACAAGATGTCTCGTACCACCGAGTCCTCCCTTGCTATGCGCGATAAATGAGAAGCGGCGGAAATGATGGTCAGCCAAGGAGTTGAACGAGTAAAATGTCCTCTGGTCTGGATAATTGAGTATCGTGTTCAGTTTTTTTGTCTTGAAAAGGGAGCTCTCTAAAATGAAATCTTGGAAAACTGCCGTGATGGCTGTCGGACTACTGTTGGGCACGGTTGCTGCCCACGCGGACAATGGGTTGGAACTGGCTAAAAAAAGTGGTTGTTTGAGTTGTCATAGTGTGGATACCCCCAAAGTAGGACCTTCTTACAAGTCAGTGGCTGCCAAATATCGGGGTCAACCTGGGGCAGAAGCAAAATTGATCGCCAAGGTAACCCGCGGGGGCAGTGGATCTTGGGGCATGATGCCCATGCCCGCCAAGGGGGGCAATGCCAATTTATCCGAGGAGGATATCAAAAATCTGGTCAAGTGGATTTTGTCTCGCTGATGTCGGGGGTCAGGATGAGGCTTGTCGGCAAGTCTTCCATCCTGACCGGATCTGCGGGGTTGGTGCTGGCCATTTTAGTACTCTCAGGGTGTTCCGGAGAGGAGGGCGATTCACGACATTCGGCAGATCACTGGGACGTTAAAATTGGTTCTGTGGCCCCTCTGAGCGGACCTCAATCTCATCTGGGTGCGGACAACGAGAATGGGGCGCGATTGGCCATCGATGATGCCAATACTCAAGACATTCGTTTGGGGGGGAAACCTGTTCATTTCGAGTTGCTGAGCGAAGATGATGCGGCCGATCCGCGGACAGCGACCATCGTTGCTCAAAAATTGGTCGATGATGGCGTCAATGGCGTGGTGGGGCATCTCAATTCGGGAACTACCATTCCTGCGGCACGCATTTATGCGGATGAAGGGATCCCTCAAATTTCTCCTTCGGCCACCAATCCCAAGTATACCCACCAAGGGTTTCCCACTGCTTTTCGCGTCATGGCCAATGATGAGCAACAAGGTCAGGTGTTGGGTCAGTTTGCGGTTCACGTTGCGGATGCCCGAACGATGGCGGTGATCGACGATGCTACGGCCTATGGGCAAGGTTTGGCCAATGAATTTGAGAAAGCCGCATCCCGGCAAGGGGCAAGGGTGTTGTTGCATGAACACACCGATGATCACAGTACAGATTTTTCAGCCATTTTGACACGCATCAAAGCGCGCCAACCGGATCTCATTTTTTTTGGAGGGATGGACGCTCAAAGTGGTCCGATGCTCAAACAACTTCGTGAACTTGATTTGAAATCCGTATTCCTCACAGGGGATGGGGGGTGTTCAAAGGAGTTTTTTGAACTTGCAGGAGAGGCTTCAGAAGGCAGTTTTTGCAGTTTACCGGGACTGCCGTTGGAGGAAATGCCCAAGGGACGGGATTTCAAGCATCGTTTTGAGGCACGTTTTGGCGCCATTCAGGACTACGCGCCTTACAGTTACGATGCAGTAGGTGCACTCATTGCGGCGATGAAAAAAGCAGATTCACCGCTTCCCGAACGATATTTGCCTTACTTGAAAACGCTGGAATATCCTGGCGTAACGGCATTGATTCGCTTTGATGTGCATGGGGATCTGGCGGGTGGCGCGGTTACGGTCTATCGCTGGCATCAGGGAATTCGGGTGCCCGTCAGAGAGGATGCCAGTACGGGGAGTCAACTCGGCAATCGTTCTGGTGTTGATGAGAATGGCGCAGGAAAGTGAAGATTCGGTTTCATCGAGCGTGACGATGTACCGTTTTTTTGTGATCCAGGGAGTCAGTGCGCTCCTAGTGTTTGGAGGAAGCAAACTGGGCCTCTGGCCGGTTCCTTCACTGGCTTTTTTGACTCTGTTTCAGGGTGTTGTGGCGGTGGTGCTCACATTACTGGTGAAAGGTCCCCGCTGGTGGTTACCCCTCCAGTTCCTTTTTTTGCCTGCGCTTTGGGCAATGGCGCGCGGCGCGATACCTGCGGGTTGGTATGGCGCGGGGTTTGTAGTGTTAGGGTTGGTGTACTGGAATACCTTTCAGTCAAGGGTTCCCCTTTACTTGACGCATCGAGAAACCCTGGCGGAATTGGATCGTCTGGTGCGAGAGATGGCCCCTCGTTCCTTCGTTGATTTGGGATGTGGCACAGGCACTGTCCTTTGCATCCTGGCGGCACACCATCCCGACATTCGATTCGTGGGCTATGAAGTGGCCCCGATTCCTTGGCTGATTGGAAAATGGAAGGCTCGTGCCTTACCCAATTGCACGCTGCATCGTAAAAGTTTCTGGAATATCTCCCTGAGCGAGTTTGATCTGGCTTATGCGTTTTTGTCGCCCGTTCCCATGCCCGCTTTAGGGCAAAAGATGATTCGAGAAATGCGCTCAGGAACTTCCCTGATCAGCAATACTTTTAAGATGCCGGGAATGTTGCCTCACAGTATTTTTCTGACGGAAGGAACCATGCCCCTGTATCTGTATCGTCAAGAAGGGAACGGGCGTGGTAGGATTCCACCTGCCTGTTCTTAAGTCGTTCCTAAGGCTTGAGGGCCATGATGCCGGGAAAATGTCTTTCGGAGTCAACGAAGCCGGTAGGATGTTCGTTTTCAGCATGAAGCAATTAATTTGGAGAATGCCAACATGAAGAAGTCAATGGGTGCCCTGTTTATGTTTGGAATGCTGGCTATGGTCAATGCTCACGCTGACGGTTGGCGAGGTGGAGATGGCTGGCGAGGAGGGGGCGGGTGGGGCGGAGAAGGAGATGGCGGCGGCGCCTGGGGAATGGGGGCGGCTCTGGTGGGCGGATTGGTGGGTGGGATGATGGCTCAGCAGGCACCGGTCTATGCGGCGCCTCCCATGGTCATGGCGCCTCCTCCGGCTTATGCCGTGCCTCAGCCCGCCTATGCCTATCCGGCTCCGGCTTATGCTCAGCCTGTCTATCCTGCTCCTTATTACGGGGGAGGAGAGGGTGATGATGACTGATTCTGTGCTCAGATCATTCAAAAAAGACTGAAAGCCAACCCCCCAATTTTCGGGGGGTTGGCTTTTTTGAAGGGCGAAACAGTTCCAAAGACTGCTTGCACTGCGGCAGTCTTTGGGTTCAAAAGTGGTAGAGTGCACCTACCGTAAAGGCATTGGAACCAAAATCTGCGGTCCCGTCTGGGGTATTGAGGGCAGAACGGTAGTAGTCATAGCCGATTCGTGCGGAAAATAATGCATTGACCTTGAATTGGAGCCCCAGTCCATAGGTGGAGGAGATGCGGGTGGCCCCGGAGTAGCCTGGAGCGGCGCTACTGATGGACTGACTGGTGGCCGATCCAACCCCCAACTTCCCATAGAGAGAAAGGACATTGGACAGGGGCAGGTATCCCACGCCTTCCAGTGTGGCGACATCGGTTTTTCCGCTGACCGTATGATTGGCAAACTTGCCTGCTTCTGTATAGGCGCCTTCCACGCCAAAATAACGGTTGAACTGGTAGCCGATCAGAGCGCCAAATGCCGGGTTATAGGAAGAATTATTCCAGGGTGCTTGGTTGGAAGCATTCAAGGTTTGAGCTTCACCCAGGGTACCTCCGATATATAGTCCTTGGGCATAGGCACCGGTGGACAGTAGGACGGCCAGAGTTAGTGCGATTTTTTTCATGCGGTCTTTATCCTTGCGGGGTCGGTAAAATTACTGTTGTGCTTTGTTCAGCATGGGTGGCTTTGATGATGCCTTCCCAGATGAGAGGAGCCGCCTGATTGGGGAATTTCAGGGAGAGGTCGTGGGTGCGTATTTGAAGGTGGGCAAAGTAATCTTCACGTTCGTCTTCAGGGAGCGAGTAACTCCCCTTTGCCCAGGCATGTTGCTCTGCGCCAAGATCTTCCGCCATCGTTCCGGCATATGCGGCCACGTTGCTCAGAAAACCCAGTACGAGGCTCAGAGAGATCAGTAATTTTCGTAGGGGCATGGAAAAATCCTATGGTCAGTATCGTGAAAAAAGTCCTCTAACCATCTATTGTTGAAATGAAGAGAAGTATCCCTGTGCTCCAAGAGTTTCAGTCATTCTCCAGGGAGGCGCCATTCATGCCCACTCAGCGTTTTCCCAAGGCAAAATCGCGGATCACACTCAATTGCTTGCGCACATATCCATCGACCAGGGCGGGATGAATGCCATTGATGCGAGCAATAAGGGATTCCGGGAAGCCAATGAAATATTCATGCCGGTTTCGAGTCACCGCATGGATGATTTTCTGGGCGACTTGTTCAGGAGTGTCCATGGGTACCTTGAGGGCTTTGGACATGCGGTGAATGGCTCCGGTATGGATGAGGGGGGTGACGTAACGAGGGGCCACATAGGCCACTCCGACCCCGGTGCCGTCCAGTTCCCTGCGCAATGCTTCGGAAAACCCGCGCAACGCAAACTTGCTGGCTGAGTAGGCGGAAAATCCGGGAAAACCGATAGAACCATAGATTGACCCGATATTGACGATGAGTCCCGAGCCCTGAGTCAACAAGTGAGGTAGGAGCAGACGAGTGAGTTGCATGGGCGCGAGGGTATTGAGCCGCCAGAGGTTTTCGATCCCTGTTTCAGTTTCTTGATGAAACAGGTTGAAACTGGTCATTCCTGCCAGGTTGATCAGTATGTCGATACCTTCTGTTTGGGAGGTAACCCTGTCCGCCAGTTGTTTGACTTCCTGAGGGATCAACAGGTCGGCCGGGATGGGCAGGACCGTTCCGCCCGTTCGACGTAATTCAACGGCCAGTTCGTTCAACCCGTGGGCAGAATGGTCAGTCACGATCAAGGTGGCTCCTTGTCGTGCCAGAGCCTGTGCCAAGGGTTTTCCAATGCTTCCGGTGGCGCCTGTCAATAAAACTTTTTTGCCTTTGAGTTCCATGGTTATTTACCGATAATCAACGCCCACAAGCAATGCCGGAGATTCCGCAACGTTGCTCAAAATCCTGGACAATGAACAAACTCTTTGTGGGTGTGGAAGAATGATGAGTGGACATTATTTTAGTTGAATGGGGACCCCCAAGGGAACAGCACTGATGCTGTTTTTTGGGCTACCCTCGATGAGTTCGTCGCTATAGGTCAGGTAAATGACCACGGAGTGGGCGGGATCGATCATGCGCACCAGGTGCAGTTTCTTGAAGAACAAGGAAGCACGGATTTTTGCAATATCCTGCTGGCGCGGCAGGGGACCTGACTGAGTGATGGGGCCGATTTTGAGACAGGACAAGGAGGCTTCCGTCTTGTTCTCGGCAATGCCCACTGCCCCGGAGATTCCACCGGTTTTGGCCCGCGCCAGGTAGCAGGTGATTCCATGAATATCCGGGTCATCGATGGATTCTACGACGATCTTGTTATCTGGACCTAACATTTTCCAGGAGGTATTGACTGACCCGATGTCATCGGCACGAACCAGCGCAGTCAAACAGGTCAGGGACAGGAAAGCAAACAGTTTTTTCATGATTTCAATCCAATGGGTGAAGTGAGTTGTCCTGGGCCCTGAATTCAGTATTTTCCAGAAGGACGGTATGAGGATGCTATAGTACGCCAAGTATCGTCCATGTGACTATCGAGGAATTCATCGATGAAAGTGTTGGTGACGGGCGCTGGTGGATTTGTGGGAAAAGGTTTGGTTCCTTATCTGGAGAGGCAAGGTCACACCGTAGTGCGTGCCCTTCGGATGGCGAAGGAAGACAATGAGGTGGGTATCGGGGACATCGGTCCGGATACCGATTGGCGTGTCGCCCTTGGCGGAGTAGAGGCTGTGGTGCACCTGGCAGCGCGGGTCCATGTGATGCAGGCAGAGGATCTTTCTTCCCAACAGGCTTTTCACCGGGTCAATACGGCAGGGACCTTGAATCTGGCGAGGCAGGCAGCATCAGCAGGGGTGCGTCGTCTGGTTTTTCTGAGTTCCGTTAAAGTATTAGGGGAAGAGGGGGTCTTGACGGCCGCCAGCATTCCTCGACCTGCCGATGCGTATGGCCAGTCCAAGTGGGCGGCAGAGCAAGGGCTGCATACGGTGGCGACGAACACCGGGTTGGAGGTGGTGATCCTTCGCCCCCCATTGATTTATGGTCCCGGAGTGGGAGCCAATTTTGCGCGCTTGATGCATTGGGTGCGGTGCGGGGTTCCCTTGCCTTTGGGGGGGGTTCGTAATCGGCGCAGTTTGTTGGCACTGGGTAATCTGGTGGATGCCGTGGGATGGGTACTGAGGCACCCGGCGGCGGCGGGGCGAACCTACCTCCTGAGCGATGGAGAGGATGTTTCCACCCCCGACCTGATCCGCCATCTGGCCCACGCCTTGGGCCGTTCGGCCCGCTTGCTCACGGTTCCCCCCTTCCTGCTGCTTGGACTGGGAAAACTGCTGGGACGCCGGGCGGAGATCCACCGTTTGCTCGGCTCTTTGGTGGTGGATGCCTCGGCCATCCGCGCTGAATTGGGGTGGTCCCCACCGTTTACCCTAGCGGCAGGTTTGGACGATTTGGTTGCTCGAGAGGGCGAAATGGAAAGGAGTCACTCATGTCACCCAATATCCTGAACTTTTTATTGCAATGGGGTACCACCACCTTCTCGCTGTGGGTATGTAGTTACGTATTCAAAGGGATCCGGTTTGACAGTTTGGGTGCCCTGGTGATTTCGGCTCTGGTGTTGGGGTTTGCCAACGCGGTGGTCAAACCCATCCTGATCTTGCTGACCTTGCCACTGACCTTGTTTACTTTTGGATTTTTTCTGCTGGTCATCAATGCCCTGATGATTCTGCTGGTTTCTTATTTGGTACGCGGCTTTACCGTATCGGGTTTCTGGGAAGCCTTCTTCGCCAGTATTTTTGTGTCTCTGCTCAGCCTGATCATTGGGGCATTTCTTTCCAATGGTTCGCCTCCCTGGCAACCCCCACCCGGCGGAGGCAACTGGGTTTAGTCCTTTTTAAATCCTGGGGGTCACGGAAGTTTCATAAAAGAGTCACGCCTCTGTCATAGCGCCTTGATTCAATGGGGGCATGAAGAAGATCCTGTTCGGCGTTTCCCTCGTATGAGCCCGGTGTTTCACTACCGTACCTTGTGGATATCCGATATCCATCTGGGGACGCCGGGGTGCCAAGCCGATTATCTGTTGGATTTTCTACGTTGTAATGACGCAGATACCATCTATCTGGTGGGGGATATCCTGGATGGCTGGCAGTTGCGCAAGACCTGGTACTGGCCCCAGACCCACAATGATGTGGTCCAAAAACTGTTGCGCAAGGCGCGCAAGGGAACCCGGGTGGTTTATGTGCCGGGAAATCATGATGAACTGATGCGCCAGTTCTGTGGCCTGGCCTTTGGCGACATCGTGGTTCAGGATGAAGCCATTCATACCCTGACGGATGGACGTAAGCTCTGGGTGGTGCATGGTGACCTGTTCGATGGAGTAACTACCCACGCGCGTTGGCTATCCCATCTTGGGGATACCTTCTATACCTTCATCCTCAAATTCAACCAGTGGTTCAATGCGGCCCGTGCTCGCCTTGGTCTGCCCTACTGGTCGGTGTCCCAATACCTCAAGCACCAGGTGAAAAATGCAGTCAATTACATCCATGCCTTTGAACAGGTGATGGTGGATGAAGCTCGTCGACGTGGCTGTCAGGGTGTCGTTTGTGGGCATATCCACAAGGCCGAGATTCGTGAGGTGAATGGGGCCTTGTACTGCAACGATGGGGATTGGGTGGAAAGTTTGACTGCCTTGGTGGAAACCCATGAAGGGGCATTGAGCATCGTGGAATGGCGCCAAAAAGTGGCGGCTCCTCTCAACCTCGGTCCCATTCATCTGGCCGAACAGGAGGGGTGAGCCAGTTCCCCCCCATCAACAAGGAGTGAAGAAATGCGTATCATGATCGTGACGGATGCCTGGGAACCCCAGGTGAATGGTGTGGTCCAGACCTTGAAAAACACGCGTCGGGAATTGGAAACCCTGGGGCATGAGGTCGCCATGATCACTCCTCGGGACTTTATTACCTTGCCTTGTCCTACTTATCCTGATATTCGTCTGTCGCTTCTGCCGGGGCGTCGGGTTTGCCAAAGGTTGCAAGATTTTATTCCGGAAGCGCTACACATTGCCACCGAAGGCCCCCTCGGTATGGCGGCGCGAGCCTATGCCCTGCGCCAGAATTTACCTTTTACCACGGCGTATCACACCCGGTTCCCCGAATATGTCCGCGCTCGTTTTGCCCTTCCTCTGTCCTGGACCTATGCCTTTTTGCGTTGGTTTCACGGGCCATCCCGTGCTGTGATGGCACCGACCCCGGTGGTACAGAAAGATTTGCAACGTCAGGGTTTCAAACGGGTGGTGCTGTGGAGTCGGGGGGTGGATCTGGAGATTTTTCGTTCTGAACGGGGCCGGCGGTTGGATTCGGCACCGCCGATTTTTCTGTACGTGGGGCGGGTGGCGGTGGAAAAGAATGTGGAAGCCTTTTTGTCCCTTGATTTGCCCGGTTCCAAATGGGTGGTGGGGGAAGGGCCGGCCTTGCCCCGTTTGCGCCAACGCTATCCGAAAGTCAATTATCTGGGGGTGTTGAATCTGCAGGCATTGGCTGCCGTGTATGCCTCGGCTGATGTGTTTGTGTTTCCCAGCAAGACCGATACCTTTGGGTTGGTACTGCTGGAGGCCTTGGCTTGTGGCTGCCCGGTGGCGGCATACCCTGTGACAGGACCGCTGGATGTTATCGGGGATTCCCCCGCCGGAGCGCTGAACGAGGATTTGCGAACGGCTTGCCTCGCTGCCCTGAATATTTCTCGGGTCACCGCTCGAGCCCATGCGGAGAAGTTCTCCTGGGCCGCCGCTACCCATCAGTTCCTGGCGCATTTGCAACCGGTGGTGCATGTTTCTCCCATTATTGCTGAACTGGGGATGGGATGATTCAGAAAGAAAGCCCCTATAAGGGGAAAAGGGGATTCAAGCGAATCTGGAATGCCCTGGGCTATTCCCTTACCGGTTTTATTGATGCTTATCGGCATGAAAGTGCCTTTCGTCAGGAAGTGGCTCTATCCGGCGTATTGATTCCCCTGTCCCTGATACTTCACGCCTCCGGGGAGGGGCATGCCCTGTTGATCGGCAGTATCCTGTGGGTATTGTTGGTGGAACTGTTGAACTCGGCGGTGGAAGCCACGGTGGACCGAATTTCTCTGGAAGATCATCGACTCGCCAAACGGGCCAAAGACATCGGCAGTGCCGCTGTTCTGGTTAGTCTGGTGAATGCCGCAGTGGTGTGGGGGTTGGTGCTGTTTTTTTGACTTTGGCCCCGAGGGCTGCGCCCACCGACACCAGAGCCACACCGCCCAGTGTGGTGAGGGTCAGGGCTTCGCCCAGAAAAGGTGCCGCCAGCAGAGTGGTGGTTCCCGGAACGATGGCCAGCATCATGGAGGCGATTCCACTGCCCAGAGAAAGGGTGGCATAGGCGAAACTGAAGGCGGCGACCAGTGCGGCAATGATGCCCTGATAGATCCCCTGAAGCAGGAGGGCCGAAGTACTGACGCCGGACAATCCTTTGGGCAGGAACAGGGCATACAGGGGCAAATAGAGCACGGCAGCACCTACGGTGATGCCGCTGACTGCGTCCAGAGGGCGGATGTTCCATACTCTGACCAGCAAGCCGTAGTAGGCCCAGCACAAGGCTGCACCGATAAAGCAGAGATCGCCCATCCAGTATTTTTCTCCCGTCGATGGGGTAGCAGAACCTGGAGCGAAACGGGAGAAACCAATGACCATCAATCCCAGCGCGGTCAATATCAGGGCCGTCAGGGTGGCGCTGTTGGGGCGGTCTTTGAGCCAGATCCAGGCGATGGCGGCGCTGGCCAGAGGAATCCCCCCGTTGACCAGTACACCGGCATGAGCAGCGGGTGCCAGGGAAAAACCGGCATAGATGAGCAAGGCGTAGAACAGCCCACCGCTGCTGGCAATGATCAGAAGTTGGCGCAGAGACAGGGGGTTCCTCGAAATAAAATAGACTGGCAGCATGAGGGAACCGGCTACGCCAAATCGCAGTGCGGCGAGGTCATAGGGAGTCAGGGTGCTTTTGCCACCGAGGCGGGAAACGATATTGAATCCGCTCCAGCAGACTACCACAACGGCAGCGGCCAAAAAACCTTTCCAGCGCGGACGCGCGTGCGGGATAGACATGGATGGAAAACCTGTGAGTGAGCTATGATGTCAGTGGTCGTGAAGACTACAGACACTGGGGCGTGATGCCCGAGCCATCAGTTTACATGGATTTTCCGGCTCAGGTTGGGTTTGGAAAAGGTTTCCTCCTCTTCCTCGGGGGGAGTGACGACGCAACGCAAGGAAAGGCAGATGCTATTGAAATGGATTTTATGGGGACTGGTGATTTTTTGGGTGTATCGCCAGATCACAGGGCGCAAAGCCCCAACGGGCTCCCTGTTTTCAAATTTCACCGGAACGGGACGGGTTCAGCGCCCTCCTTCGGAGGCTTCCGAAGAACTTGAAACGACCCAGGATATGGTGCGTTGCGCGCATTGCGGACTGTTCCTGCCCCGGCAGGAGGCTCTTTCCCAGAGGGGCGACTGGTTCTGTAGTGAAGCCCACCGCCAAGCCGGTGTACGCGCCCAATGACTGGGCGGAATCTGACCTCTCCCCCACCTTTTTTTGTGGATTCCGAGGGCTGGGTGAGACGTGCCTGTCATTGCCTGTCTCCTAATTTTGATAGCCGTTCCCGAGCGGGGTCTCCCCCGACTCTGGTAGTGATCCACTCGATCAGTTTGCCGGCGGGGCAGTTTGGGGGCCGGGCTGTGGAGGACCTGTTCACCAACCGGCTGGATCCCTCAGCCCATCCCTCTTTTGAGTCTCTGCGGGACTTGCGTGTCTCCGCCCATTTTTTGATCCGGCGCGAAGGCACGCTGATCCAGTTCGTATCCACCGATGCGCGCGCCTGGCATGCCGGGGTGTCCCAGTGGGGCAGACGGCAGGGGTGCAATGATTTTTCTCTGGGCATCGAACTGGAGGGGACCGATCATGTTCCCTTTACGGAGGCGCAGTATGGCACGCTGGACGCCTTGCTCCAGGGACTCTGCGCACGTTATCCGATTCAGGCAATTACGGGACACAGCGACGTGGCACCAGGCCGTAAAACCGATCCAGGCCCCTGTTTCCACTGGGCACGTTGGGAAGCATTGGGGTATCCTGTGCAACTTCTGCGCCCCAAGAAGGCGCGCTCAGGATAGAATGGGGGTTTTCTGAAAAGGGGCCCCAGCGCGCCCCCCTCTGTGGAGAGAATCGTTATGGCGTTGATGATCGGGATACCGCGGGAGATCCATGCGGGAGAGCGGCGTGTGGCCGCTACCCCGGAGACGGTCACCCAGTTGATGAAACTGGGCTATGTCGTGGCTCTGGAAAGTGGGGCGGGGGCAGCAGCCCAATGGGGTGATGAGGCGTACGCAGCGGTAGGGGTGCGGATTCTGCCCTCGGCCCGGGCGGTGTGGGAACAGGCGGATATCGTACTCAAGGTGCGCCCACCCGAGGTTGATCCTGCCACGGGTGAACTGGAATCCCATGCTTTGCGTGCCGGGTCCACTCTGATTGGTTTTCTCTGGCCGGCTCAGAATCCGGCCTTGCTGGAAGCTTTCAGGGTCCAGGGAATCACGGCGTTGTCCATGGATGCCGTACCACGCATTTCCCGCGCGCAGAAACTGGATGCCCTGAGTTCCATGGCCAATATTGCGGGCTATCGCGCCATCATCGAAGCGGCCCAGCATTTCGGGCGGTTTTTTACTGGGCAGATCACGGCGGCTGGTAAGGTGCCTCCCGCCAAGGTGATGGTGATCGGCGCCGGGGTGGCGGGGTTGGCGGCCATTGGGACGGCGCGCAGTCTGGGTGCCATCGTGCGTGCCTTCGATACCCGTCCTGAGGTCAAACAGCAGATTGAAAGCATGGGGGCAGAGTTCCTTGAACTGGATTTCAAGGAAGAAGGGAGTGGAACCGGGGGCTACGCCAAGCAAATGAGCCCCGAGTTCATCGCTGCGGAAATGGCCCTCTTCGCGGCTCAAGCCAAGGAAGTGGACATTATCGTGACCACTGCCTTGATTCCGGGCAAGCCGGCCCCCCGTTTGATCACCGCTGACATGGTGGCGAGCATGAAACCCGGGAGTGTCATTGTGGATCTGGCTGCGGAACAAGGAGGGAACTGTGAAGGTACGGTGCCCGGTCAGGTGACTGTGGTTCACGGCGTATCCCTTATCGGTTACACCGATTTGCCCAGCCGTTTGGCGGCCCAGTCGAGCCAGTTGTACGGTACCAACCTGCGCCACCTGCTCACTGACATGACCCCCGGAAAGGAGGGGCAACTGGTGGTCAACATGGAGGATGAGGTCATTCGTACGGCCACTGTGGTCCATCAGGGCGCATTGACCTGGCCTGCACCACCGCTTAAGATTCGGGCTGTTGCGCCTGCCAAACCGGCGACGGCCATGGTGCCGGCACCCAAGCACGGCGAATCTTCCGGGCCCGCTCATCTCTCTACCCTTTTGAAGGTGTTCGGCGGCGGAGGGATACTCTTTCTGTTGGTGGGGCTGTACGCGCCGCCCGCCTTCTTGCCACACTTTACGGTTTTTGTTCTGGCCTGTTTTGTGGGCTATCAGGTCGTATGGAATGTGACCCCGGCCCTGCACACGCCTCTCATGAGCGTGACCAACGCCATCAGCGGCATCATCGTGCTGGGGGCCCTGTTGCAGATGGCCAACTCCGAGCCCAGCGTGGTCGGGCTGGCGGTGTTCTCCGTGTTGATTGCCACCATCAACATCGCTGGCGGGTTCCGCGTGACCCAGCGCATGTTGAACATGTTCCGCAAAGATTGAGGATTGTTTCATGGGTAATGGAGTATTGACGGTTTCCTATATCGCGGCAGCGATTCTGTTCATTCTGAGTCTGGGCGGATTGTCCCGGCAGGAGACGGCACGACGGGGCAATTTTTATGGGGCGACAGGCATGGCGCTGGCAGTGGGGGCGACCCTGCTGAGTGGGCAGGTGGGCAATCTGGGCTGGTTGATTCCCGCTATTCTGGTGGGGGCCGTGGTGGGTTGGATGCTGGCGGTACGGGTAGAGATGACCCAAATGCCCGAGCTGGTGGCTATCCTTCACAGTTTCGTGGGCTTGGCAGCAACCCTGGTGGGCTATGCCAGTACTCTGGACGCGCATACGGTATTCAAAGGCGCCGAACTGAGCGTCCACCGTACCGAGATTTTTGTGGGGGTGTTCATCGGTGCGTTGACCTTTACCGGGTCCCTGGTGGCTTTCGGTAAATTGCGCGGTTCCATTTCCGGCAAACCTCTGGCCCTGCCGGGGCGTCACCTGCTGAACCTGCTGGTGATTCTGATTTCGGTTTATCTGGGTATTGGATTCGTGGGGGCGGAATCGACCATGGCACCCCTGCTGCCCTTGCTGCTCATGACAGGGCTGGCACTGTTCATCGGTTTTCATCTGGTCATGGCCATTGGAGGCGCAGACATGCCGGTGGTGGTGTCCATGCTCAACAGTTATTCGGGTTGGGCAGCGGCGGCCACTGGTTTCATGCTCTCCAATGACTTGCTCATCGTCACTGGTGCCCTGGTGGGCAGTAGCGGGGCCATCCTGTCTTACATCATGTGCCGGGCCATGAACCGCAGTTTCCTCAGTGTCATCCTGGGCGGGTTTGGTACGGGCGGTACAACTTCTTCTGCGGCAGAAGGCCCCCAGGGTGAAGTGGTGGCCGTGTCGGCGGAAGAAACGGCTCACCTGCTGGCCGATGCCCAAGGTGTGATCATCGTTCCCGGCTATGGCATGGCCGTGGCACAGGCCCAGGGAGCCATCAGCGAAATTACCCGTCGTCTCCGTGCCAAGGGGGTGACAGTACGCTTTGCCATTCATCCTGTGGCCGGACGTTTGCCCGGTCACATGAACGTGTTACTGGCTGAAGCCAAAGTGCCCTACGACATTGTCATGGAAATGGATGAAATCAACGGGGATTTCCCGGACACGGACGTGGTGCTGGTGGTGGGGGCCAACGACATCGTCAATCCCAGTGCCCAGGAAGATCCGGGTAGCCCCATTGCCGGCATGCCGGTGCTGGAGGTCTGGAAGGCCAAGACGGTGGTGGTCTTCAAACGCAGCATGGCGACAGGCTATTCCGGTGTGGAAAACCCCCTTTTCTACAAGGAGAATGCACGTATGCTCTTTGGTGATGCCAAGAAGAGTGTGGATTCCATCCTGGCTCATTTGCCCAGTTGAGATAAAGTGTCATAAAACCTTCATGGAGAAGGGGGGGTGGCTTCGTTATAATTTCGTGCTTTTGTGCGAACGAGGCCTGTGATGCGAAAAACGGGAAAAGGAAAGGGAGATATATTCCTCTGCCGTTTGGCGGTGTGGGTGCTGGCGGGTTTTTATCCACTCGGTGCGCAAGCGGTATTGCAGGATGAAATTCAGGTCTATGACGATACCATCAACGATCCCGGTCAATGGGGGTTGCAAATGCACCTCAACAGCACCCCTTCCGGACCCCAGTATATTCCACCCAATGATGGGATGGTGGATACCCATGGATATCGGAGTACGGCGGAAATCAGTTATGGCCTGACCCCCACCCTGGAGGCCGGGTTATACCTTCCGGTGGTTCATGGCTACTATGATGGAACCCAGTTTGCCGGTCCCCGTGTGCGGATGAAATGGATTCCGCAAAAAGCCCCGGATACGGGAGGGCTGTTTTACGGATTGAATGTGGAAATTTCCGATATCAAACCGATCTACGAACCCACACAGCAAATGATGGAGTTACGTTCCATCATCGGCTATCGGGATGCGGAGTGGTTGTATGACATCAACCCCACTTTGGATTATAATCTGCGCCCCGGCTATCGACAGGGTGGGCCGGTGTTCAGTCCGCAGATCAAGGTGGGACGAAATGTGATGCCTGGCTTTATGGCAGGCTTCGAGTACTATTCCGTGTTGAGTACGCTCACCACGATGTTTCCCTATTCGCAGCAGAATAATGTGTTGTTTGCTGCCGTGGACATCAATATGAAACCTTGGGTCATCAACTTCGGGGTTGGTCGCGGCCTGACCCAGGCTGCAGACGGATGGACCATCAAGGCCATTATCGATATTCCGATCGATTGACTGGCAACACATTGTCAATCCCGCGTACAATAACTGCGCGGTTCGGCGGATGTGTTCGGACTGCGTTTGCATATCGACTATTGATCCAACGGGATCATTGAATACGACAAGGATGACAGAATGGAACTGAAACGCGCACTTTCCCTTTCCGACGCTTACGCCATCGTCGCCGCTGCACGGTCCAAGGCGGTGGAAAATCACTGGAATGTAGTCATTGCCATCCTCGATGAAGGGGGGCATTTGATGTTGCTGGAACGGGCGGATCATACTCAGGTGGGTTCTGTTCAGGTGGCTCAGGAAAAAGCCCGTACTGCTTTTCTGTTCCGGCGTTCCACCAAAGTAATGGAAGAAACGGTGGTGGGCGGACGCATCGTCATGCTCAACCTGCCGGGGAACACTCCCGTCGAAGGAGGCTTGCCTCTTTTCAGCGAAGGGCAATTGGTGGGGGCCATTGGGGTTTCCGGTGTACAGTCCTTTCAGGATGGCATCATTGCGGCAGCCGGTGCGGAAGCGGTGGAACAGCTGACTTTATCGGCGTAATCCTTCGTTGTCCGTCCCCGTGAGTACGCACCCCTGGTGGATTTTCTGCCGGGTGGTGGACAACCTGGGGGATGCAGGCGTCAGTTGGCGTCTGGCGAGTCAATTGGCAGCACTCTCGCCCGCTCCTTCCGTTACTCTGGTGATCGATCATTTGCAGACTCTGGCGCGTTTTTGTCCTGCGCTGGGGATCGATGCTTCGACTCAGAAGATCCAGGGGGTACGGATCTTACCTTGGTCAGTGGTCGAGCAGGATCCGGCGCAGTTGGGCTCGGAACACACCGTTCTGCCGGTGTCGGTGGTGAGTGCCTTCAGTTGCGAACTGCCCCCCTCAGTGCAAGAATTTCTTCAGCAATGTCAGGTTATTCCGCGCTGGATTTTATTTGACTACCTGAGTGCGGAATCCTGGGTGGAAGGATGTCATGGGTTGTCTGCGCCCATTCCGGGCTATCGGGGGCCTCGGCACTTTTTTTTCCCGGGGTTTACCCCGCGCACGGGAGGCTTGCTGCGTGAACCCGGTTTGCTAGCCCGGCGTTCTGAAGTGCAGGCCTCCTTGATCCGACAAGAAGCCATTTGGCGATCCTGGGGGTTGACAGAAAAAACGAATCTTCCGACTCTCACCTTGTTTGCATACCCGGATGCTCCCTGGCAGTCCTTGCGGGAAGCCATGGGGAGCACGGGGCAGGCCTGGCGCTGGGTATTGTTTGAAGGCATGGAGATCACCGAACAGGTGGGACAGGCCGATGCGTTTCGAGCACCCGCAGGCAACGCGTGGGGCAAGATCGAGCCAGTTCGGGTGGCGTTGCGCACACAGGAAGAATATGACGGTTTGCTGTGGGTCTCTCATTTCAATCTGGTGCGGGGAGAGGATTCCCTTGTGCGCGCTTTATGGGCAGGAAGACCCTTTCTGTGGCATCTCTACCCGCAGGCAGAGGGGGCACACTGGGTGAAACTGGAGGCCTTTCTGGAACGTTATCTGGAGGGCCTGGAGACGATGCTGGCCGAGGTCATCGCAAATCTGTTTCGAGCATGGAATGGGCGGGGTGAAATGACGGCGGCTTGGCAAGGAATGGTCCCTCATTGGAAAGGCTGGGAACACCATGCCTTGGCCTGGAGCGAAGGCCTGTCCGAACAGCCGGATTTGGTCACAAAACTTGTGGAGTTTTCCAATCTCGAGTTAAAATAACCGGTTAGGTCTCATTTAATTCAACACGGGTGACGTATGAAACAGGCACAGGAAATGCGGGTCGGGAATGTGATCATGGTGGGCAAGGACCCCCTGGTGATTCAGAAGGCAGAATACAACAAGGGCGGGCGCAGTTCCGCCGTGGTCAAGATGAAATTGCGCAACCTGCTCACCGGGGCTGCCAGCGAAACTGTTTTCAAGGCTGATGATAAACTGGACCAGGTCATTCTGGAGCATAAGGAAGCGACCTATTCTTACTTTGCCGATCCCTCCTATGTATTCATGGATCATGAGTATAACCAGTACGACATGGACAAGGACAGTCTGGGCGATGCCTTCAACTATCTGGAAGATGGCATGGCCTGTGAAATCACTCTTTACGAGGGGCGTGCCATTTCCATTCAGTTGCCCAGTTCGGTGGTGCGCGAGATCGATTACACCGAACCGGCCGTGCGCGGCGATACCTCGGGAAAGGTTCTGAAACCGGCCACCCTCAAGAATGGTCACAAAATTGCCGTGCCCCTGTTTTGTGAAACCGGCGACAGGATTGAAATCGATACCAACACCGGTGAATACCGCCGCCGAGTCAACGGCTGATTGTCATGGCTCTGCGTATCCAGTCGGTTTTCCCCGGGCGTGTGGCGTGGGTCGAATTCGACTCGAGGGTATTGCGGGGGAATCCCTGGAATGATCCGACCCGGCGCCGTTTCCCGGTCTGGTTGCCTGAAGGTTATGACCTGCCGGGGAGTGTTCAACGTTATCCAGTATTTTACGGATTGGCGGGATACTTTGGGAGTGGCCCCAGTCAGGTCAACTGGCAACCTTTCAATGAGTCGGTGCCAGAACGGGTTGCACGCCTGATCCACAGTGGGTCCATGGGACCGGTCATTCTGGCCTTTCCTGACTGCTTCACCCGATTGGGGGGTAATCAGTATGTCAATTCCAGTGCATTGGGCGCCTATGGCGATTATTTGAGCCAGGAAGTGGTGCCCTTCATCGATGCCACCTTTCGTACCTTGGCTACCCGTGACCATCGGGGGGTTTTTGGCAAATCCTCAGGGGGTTATGGTGCGCTGTTTCAAGCCATGCATACCCCGGACTGCTGGGGAGGGGTGGTCAGTCATGCCGGTGATGCGGGATTCGATCTGGCCTATCGGGGCGATTGGCCCAATACTCTGGATGTGCTGGCCCGTTTCCGTCCGGCCGTGGAGGAAGAAACCCTTGAGCAGCGGACCCGTGCCCAAGCATTGACGCAGGGGCTGGATGATGGGCGTGTAACTTCTTTTCTGGCAGCGGTTGGTTCTCAGGATCGTCCCTCCAGTGCCGAGACCCATGCCCTCATGAATCTGGGCATGGCTGCAACCTATGACCCCGATCCCTCTGCACCCAATGGTTTTCGTTTGCCTTTTCATCTCGAAACCGGGGAATTGCTTTCCGAGCGCTGGGCTCGCTGGCAGGCCTGCGATCCCGTTCACGCAGCACCCCGTCATGCTTCGACCTTACGTCAGTTGAAGTGTCTGTTTCTGGATTGCGGCTGGCGCGATCAATACCATTTGCATTACGGCGCACGCCAGTTGTCTGCTGCCTTGACCCGGGCTCGAGTGCCGCACGTCCATGAAGAGTTTGACGGTACCCATTCGGGGATCGATTTCCGACTGGACCGCAGCCTGCCTCACCTCTATGCAGCCCTGAAGCCCTGAGTTCAGAATTTTCTACGCCGGACGGGTGAAATCGAATTCGAGTTCGGGCCCATGTCCCTGCATCAGTTCTGCCAGCACCTTTCCACTGCCCGTCCCCAAAGTCCAGCCGAGGGTCCCGTGGCCGGTATTGAGGAACAGATTTTCCCAGCGGGTGGGGCCGATCAGGGGGCAATTGGAAGGGGTGGCGGGACGTAGTCCTGTCCACGGGGTCACCTGCGAATAGTCGGCCAGGTGGGGGAACAGTTGGCGGGCACGTTGAACCAGCGCTTCCAGACGGGTGCGGTTCAAACTGTGGTCGTAGCCGGAAAACTCGGCGGTGCCCGCCACGCGCAAGTGGTTACCGAGGCGGGTGAAGACGATCTTGTGGGCATCATCGGTGATGCTGACCTGCAGAGAATTTTCCGGTTGGCATAGGGGCACGGTGATGGAATAGCCCTTGACCGGATAAATCGGTAAACTCAGTCCGAGGGGCCGCAGCAAGGGGGCACTTTCGCTGCCCAGAGCTACCACCACCGCATCCACCTCCTGCAGATGCGGGGTGGTCTCCTGCTGCAGCCAGAGACCCTGGATGCGTTGAGCCTTGGTCTCAAAACCTGTTACCGTGGTTTTGTACTGAAAGTGTACGCCTCGGGCGGCGCATAAACGGGCCAAACCCTGCGTCCATAGACAGGCGTTTCCACTGCTGTCGCCTGGGGTATAGGTTGCCCCATACCAATGTGGAAGGGCCTGAGCCAAGGCCGGTTCAAGGGCAAGGGCATCGGTCATGCTGATGGGACGACGTTCGTAGCCCAGATCATTAACCCGCGCGGCGGCTTTTTCACCTCGGGCCAACGAGGCGGGTGAGTCATACAGATTGAGGATACCCCGGTCCAATCCTTCATAGGCCAGATCCAGTTCTGCACGCAGGGCATGAAAGGCGGCCCGGCTATATTGGCCCAGCGCCAGTAATTGATGGAAGTTACGAGTGCTGCGCCGGGAGGTACATTCGCGCAGAAAACGAAGACCCCAACTCCATTGGTGAGGATCGGCCTGGAGGCGAAAAAGCAGGGGAGAACTTTCGTGCTGGCGCCATTCCAGGATTTGGGGCAGGGTTTCCGGGGTGGCCCAGGGTTCTACGTGACCGGTGGACAGTTGTCCCCCATTGGCAAAGGTGGTTTCGAGGGCCGCCTCAGATTGGCGCTCTACCACAGTCACCTCAAAGCCTGCCGCGCGCAGGTACCAGGCAGTACTGATGCCGATGATTCCCGCTCCCAATACCGTGACGTGCATGACCGTTCCTTGCTCAAAGTATGAATTCTAGCAGACTGGGCAGGCTGTCAGGCGCTATAATCGGAGGGTACGCAGGGGGTGATTCCCTCTGCATTTTTTCATTCTGACCATAAGGATTGCTCATGAATCTGGATCGTGTGCCTGCCGGGCGCAACCTGCCCACCGATTTCAATGTCATCATCGAAATTCCCATGCATGGGGATCCCATCAAATACGAACTGGACAAGGAAACGGGTGCCATGTTCGTGGACCGTTTCATGTCCACCGCCATGCATTACCCCTGCAACTATGGATACATTCCTCAAACCCTCTCCCAGGATGGCGATCCGGTGGATGTGCTGGTGATCACCCCAGTGCCGCTGATCACCGGAGTGGTGGTGCGGTGTCGGGCTCTGGGCGTGCTGAAGATGACCGATGAAGCGGGACAGGATGCCAAGTTACTGGCTGTGCCTGTGGACAAACTCTGTACCTTGTATCGGCACCTTGAGCGGGTCGAGGACCTGCCGGAATTGACTTTGCAACAGATCGTGCATTTCTTCGAGCATTACAAGGACCTGGAAAAAGGCAAATGGGTCAAGGTAGAGGGCTGGGCGGGGCCTCAGGAAGCCCATGCAGAAATCCTATCCGGGGTGGAAAACCATCTTCGATCCCACCCTGCCGTGGGGGACTGATCTAAGGCGCGGGACGAACTTCGATCACCGCTCGCCCGTCGGGTAAGGTGCGCGGTTGAGGCTTCCACGCCTGCCCGTAAATAACTTCCAGAGTGGTGGGTAACCCACTCGTTGAGCGTTGTTCCTCATAGGCACGGGTCATGCGCTGCCAGGCCTGCTGCCCCACCCAAATGGTTGGACGGGGCGCTGGCGCGGGACCTAGGGCGCGCAGATCCTGTAGAAGCAGATTCAGGTCCGGGTAATCGATGTGCAGATCCTCCCGTTCCATGACCGGATCGGCCAGTCGGGTCTGTACCAGCGCATCGCCCAGATCGTGCATATCACTAAAAGGCCCCAGTCGATGCCTTCCCTCCGGCAGTTCACCCAGGGCTGGGCGCAACTCACGCAGGGTATCCGGCCCCAGGGTGGAGAACAGAAACAGTCCGCCGGGCGCAAGCACCCGCTCTACTTCGGTAAATACCTGCTCCATGGGAGTCCAGGGCAATAACAGGTGGGCCCAGACCAGATCGATGCTGTGTCGGGCCAAAGGAAGTTGAAGCGCGCTGGCTGCCAGAGAAAAACGGGTGGGAGGCTGTCTCCATTTCGCCCACCAGGCGCGTTCCACAGGCACGGGAAGCAATTCGGGAACCCAGTCCACTTCCAGCAGGGTTGTGTCCGGAAAACGGTGCTGCAGGGCAAGGCCGGACCAGCCCCCGCCGGCTCCCAAATCGAGCAGACGGCGTGGAGCCAGCGTCACATACTCCAGACGGGTGAGCAGACGAGTGCCGATTTCTCGGCTCAGAAAGGGAGAGGGGTCTTTGGCGCGGGGAGAGTGGCGCAGGAAACCTCGGCGCAGACGCAGGATTTCCCGAGGGGTATCCACTACTCGGCGTGCAGGCCCAAACGCTCGAAGAGACGGCGATCGCGCTGCATATCCTGATTGTCGGTGGTCAACAGCCGTTCCCCATAAAAAATGGAATTGGCGCCGGCCAGAAAACAGAGGGCCTGTAATTCATCGGACAACCCTTCCCGACCTGCCGACAGGCGTACCCGTGAAAAAGGCAGGGCAATGCGCGCGCAGGCGATGGTGCGGACGAATTCGAGGGGGTCCAACGCCTCGGTTCCATACAAGGGGGTACCTTGCACTTGAACCAGCAGGTTGATAGGTACGGATTCCGGGGCAGGGTCGAGTTGAGTGAGTTCATAAATCAGACCGGCACGGTGGGCGCGGGTTTCGCCCATGCCGACGATGCCGCCGCAACAGACCTTCATACCCGCGCTACGCACGGCTTGCAGAGTATCGAGACGATCCTGAAACTGACGGGTCTTTATGATATCCCCGTAAAATTCCCGGTCACTGTCCAGATTGTGATTGTAGTACTCCAGGCCGGCTTCTTTCAGACGCTCGGCCTGGGGGGGGCTCAGCATGCCCAGAGTGGCGCAGGTTTCCATACCCAGGTCACGCACCGCACGGACCATGTGGATGACCTGGTCCAGATCGTGTTCTTTGGGGCTGCGCCATGCCGCACCCATGCAAAATCGCGTGGCCCCTGCCTCCTTGGCGCGTTGTGCGGCCTTCAGCACTTCATCCGTCGTGAGCAGCGACTGGCGCGCCAGGTCTGTGCTGTGATGGGCCGATTGAGGGCAATATCCGCAATCTTCGGGACAGCCCCCCGTCTTGATGGAGAGCAAGGTGGACAGTTGCACACCATTGGGATCGAAATGGGCGCGGTGTACGGACTGGGCACGCCACAGCAGATCATTGAAGGGCAATTCAAAGAGCGCCGTCAGGGTGGTACGGGTCCAAACAGGCGCAGTGGAGGCGCTTTCTTGGAAGGAGAGAGGGGAGTGGAGGGGGCTATCATTCATCATGGTAGCGGATTGTCCGGTAACTGGAGGAAGGTGTCAAATGCCGAGTGTTTCAAAGAAATGGGGCGGGTTGGGTTTCCAGGGGAAGGAAATCATCGAAAGGCTTACCCTGTGGCGGGCGAAGGGAAGGCAGGCTCTATGCCGTGTAGCGGTTTCTCCCTGTTTTCTCTGTGGCGTACCGGTGGGTACAGGGAGCACGCTCTGCGCTGCCTGTTGGGCATCCCTTCCCCGTTATGCCGAGACGCGTCGGCGTACCCTGATGGGCGTAGGACGGGTGCAGGTGGGATTTGATTATGTCTATCCGGTGGTTTCCCTGATTCGTGCCCTCAAGTTTGGTCAGGCGCTGTATCTCGCGCCAACTTTGGCCCAAGTCTGGCGGGAATTTCCCCTGCCCGCCTGTTTGCCTGATTGCGTGATTCCCATCCCCTTGTCGCGCCAACGCTGGCGCAGGCGCGGGTATAATCAGGCGCTCGAGTTGGCCCGTCCCTTGGCTCATTGGTTGCACTGTCCGGTGCAGAAAGGGTTGGTCCGTCTGCGGGCGACCCTGCCTCAGGCCGAACTGCCACGGGCAGCACGACAGAGCAATGTGGTGGGGGCTTTTCGTGCCAGTGCCCACTTGCAAGGACGGCAGGTGGCGCTGGTGGACGATGTATTGACGACGGGGTCTACCCTCGAAGCGGCGACTGCAGCTTTGCACCAAGTGGGCGTAGGTGGGGTCGACGTGTGGGTCTGTGCCGAGGCGCCGGTACCGGACTCTTTCTAAAACGCAATGCGCCCAACAGACAAGGATTCCCCATGTTCGATGTGGTACTGTACCAACCGGAAATTCCTCCCAATACCGGTAATATCATTCGTCTCTGTGCCAATACCGGAGCCCGTCTGCACCTTGTTTCTCCACTGGGCTTTGAGGTGAGTGATCGGCACTTGCGTCGGGCTGGGCTGGACTACCATGAGCAAATGGTGCTGACGGTGCATCCCGATTGGGATGCCTGTCGCCAGACCCTGAGGGAACGGCGCTGGTTTCCGCTGACCACCCGGGGGAGTGGAAACCATACGGGCGCTCGCTATGAGCCTGGAGATGTATTTCTCTTTGGCCCGGAAACCCGGGGATTGCCCTTGTCTGTTCTGGAGGAGTTTGACAGATCGACCTGGATTCGTCTGCCCATGCGTCCCCACAACCGTAGTCTCAACCTGTCCAATGCCGTGGCAGTGATGGTGTTTGAAGCTTGGCGGCAGCAGGAATTTTGTGGGGCTTTATGAGGCGGGGCATTCATTCCGCGCGCGGATCGCGCGCCAGCAACTGGAGGACGGCGTCCTGGACATTCAATGCACCGCTCAAGACCTTCTGAACCGTGGCAGTGATGGGCATTTCCACCCCGTGCTCTTGAGCCAGTTGAAGGGCTGCCGGCGCTGTGGGAACCCCTTCTGCCACATGACCAAGACTGGTCAGCAAGGGACCCAGTGGAATCCCTTGGGCCAGCCCCTGTCCCACCTGGTAGTTGCGTGAGAGGGCCGTTGTACAGGTGAGGATCAGATCGCCCAAACCAGTCAGCCCCATGAAGGTCGTACGGTGTCCGCCCAGTACCATGCCGAGACGGGTGATTTCTGCCAACCCCCGGGTGATGAGAGCCGCTCGGGCATTCAGGCCCAGACCCAGACCATCGGAGAGCCCACTGGCGATGGCCATGACATTTTTCAGGGCCCCGGCAATTTCAACCCCCACCAGATCCGTACTCGAATAAAGGCGCAGGTGCGGGTGATGCAGGAGACGTGCCGTGCTTTGGGCAAAGGCTTCGTCGGCCGAGGCCAAGGTCAGGGCAGCAGGCAGTCCGGCTGCAATTTCCGTGGCGAAGGAGGGGCCGGAAAGTACGCCGTGCGGACCCTGTAACGCGGGGTGGGCACGAACGATCTGGTGGGGCAGGCGCCGTGTTCCTTGTTCCACCCCCTTGCAGGCCCACAAGAAAGGCAGGTAAGGGCGCAGTACCGCAAGGGCGCTCAGGATTTCTTCCAGGGCGGCGACAGGAACCACCAGCAGTGCCAGGTCGGCATCTTGCAAGGCACTGGGTAAGTGGGATGAGAGTTGCAAGGAAGGGGGTAAGGCATGACCGGGCAGATAGCGACGGTTCTCTCGATCCAGGCGCAGGGCCTGGACTTGGATGGGGTCACGTCCCCAAAGGGTAACGGAATGAAACCCGCTCAGGGAAAGTGCCAGGGCCGTACCCCATGCACCCGTTCCCAGAACCGTGAGACGCATGGGTTACTGAACCGTGCTGGAGGCGGGCATAGCGTTTTGTTGAATTTGCTGGTGATAGAGCACTTCAAAATTGACCGGATTGAGAATGACCGGCGGGAAACCGGCGCGGGTCGATAAATCAGAGACTACTTCACGCACATAGGGGAAAAGGATATTGGGGCAAGTCACATTCATCAGAATGGGCATGTCTTCCGCCGGAATGTTGAGAATGCGGAAAATCCCCGCCTGTTTGGCTTCCACCAGAAACAAGGTTTTATCAGTGATTTTGGCAGTGACGGTGACGGTAACGGTGCACTGATAAAGCCCTTCTTCGATGGATTGATTATCGTTGGTGAGTTGGATCTCGATTTGCGGAGTCTCCCGTTCCAGGAATATCTTGGGGGCAAGAGGCATTTCCAAAGAGGAATCCTGCAGATAGATCTTTTCAATGGAAAACATGGGCGTGTTGGTTTGTCCGTTTTGGGTCATGGTGCATAGTCCTGGCGTGAGGTCAATAAAAAAATGAAAGTTCAGGCATTGTCTAACAGGGGATCGAGCAGGCCTTGACGGTCCAGTGCGGCGAGATCGTCAAATCCCCCCACATGGGTCTGGCCAATATAAATTTGCGGAACGGTGCGGCACCCGGTACGATGAATCATCGCATCACGCTCGGCGAGGTCCAGATCAATGCGGATTTTTTCGATGGAAGTGACACCCTTGTGCGTCAGCAATTTTTCAGCCATAACGCAATAAGGGCAAAGCGCAGTGCAATACATTTGAACATGGGGCATTGGGGTACTCACTGCGGAGAAGAAGGATGGGCGATGGGCAGGTTTGCCTCGACCCATGCCGTCATTCCTCCCTTGAGAACGAAAATATCCACAAAGCCCGCCTTGAGCAGAATTTGACGGGCAGTTCCGGTGCTTTGGGCGGAGGCCACCAATAGAACGGGACGTTCTTTCCACTGGGACAGTTCTGATATGTGCGCGTTCAGTTCATCGGTGGGATAGTGGCGGGCATTGGGTAGATGACCCAGGGCAAAATCCTTTTCCCGGCGCAGATCGATGACGAGGGCATGGCGCTGATTGAGTAGTTGGATGGCTTGGAGGGTAGTCACGGATTTTTCCTGGGCAATCAGGGATTGGACTTCGGGCCACACCAGCATCAGGCCACTGGCCAGAACCAGCACAACCAGCGCGACGTGTTGCAATAGAAAATCCAGCACGGTCATTTCCTTCGGATATCCAAAAATTCCCCCATTTTACTGAGATCCGTGTTTTCATGTGTAAAAGAACCTCTGATGATGAGAAATTCCATGAATTCTCCCTTCCCTGCCGGGCCAGAAGATTCCCCCGTACGTCTTGATCAGAAAGGGGTTTGGGATAAGGCAATACAGGCTTTGAAGGGAATCGATGTGCCCCTGGACGTTCTGATGGCTCGTTACGACCGACCGACATGGACGGAGGCGGGGAGCGCCTTTCAGACCTTGGCGCGCGCCATCACCGGTCAGCAGATATCGGTTCGGGCGGCCGATTCCCTCTGGAAACGGTTCTCTGCTCTCGGCGCCGTGGAACCCGCTGCGATTCGGGACCTCAGTCTCGAAGAATTGCGCCAATGCGGGTATTCCTCGCGAAAAGTGGATTATCTCAAGGATCTGGCACGGCATTTCAGTACGGGGTTGGTGACGGAAGCGGAGTTGCGTGCCGCTTCCGATGCGCAGGTACACGCACTTCTCACACGGGTACATGGAATCGGGCGGTGGAGTGCGGAGATGTTCCTGATCTTTTATCTTCGTCGCCCAGACGTTTTTCCGGTGGCGGATCTGGGGTTGCAGCGTGCGCTGCGCCTTCATTTTTCCGGACTGAAGGAGGCTCCCGTGCCAGACATGGTCTCGTATGCGGAACGCTGGCGTCCGTGGCGGAGTGTGGTGACCTGGGTGTTATGGCGTAGTCTCGATCCGGTGGAGGTCATCTATTGAGCGCTCTTCCACGCATGGAATTCCCCTGCTGAGAAAGCCGGGGCTTTCTGATAGAATGGAGAGGTTTCGTCGAGAAGAGTGTCAGGATTGACTATGAAAAAGTTGGTGTTGCTGCGTCATGGACAAAGTGTCTGGAATCTGGAAAATCGTTTCACTGGCTGGACCGATGTGGAATTATCCCCTGCCGGGTTGCTAGAGGCGGTGGAGGCCGGTCGATTGATCAAGGATGCAGGGTTGCTGCCCGATATTGCCTATACCTCCGTACTGCAACGGGCCATCAAGACCCTTTGGCTGGGACTGGAAGTCTGTGAACGGATGTGGATCCCCACGGTTCCGGATTGGCGGTTGAACGAGCGCCATTATGGTGCCCTGCAAGGTTTGGACAAGGCCGAGACCGCAGCAAAATACGGTGAACAGCAGGTGCTGGTATGGCGGCGCAGTTATGATACCGCCCCCCCCTTGTTGGCGGAGTCGGATCCCCGTTCAGAGCGCCATGATCCTCGCTATGAGCACACGGAGGCCCTAAAGGCCGTGGCGGGGGAAACCCTGGAAGATACGGTGGCGCGGGTGGTTCCCCTCTGGGAACAGGTCATGGCACCCATGGTTCAGTCCGGCCGACAGGTGCTGGTGGTGGCCCATGGTAATTCCCTGCGGGCGCTGATCAAGCATCTTGGGCGTCATACCCGGGAGGAGATCATGGAACTCAATATTCCCACGGGGATTCCCTTGATTTATGAACTGGATGACCAAGGTGCCGTGCTTGATCACTATTACCTCGGTGACCCCGACAAAGTGGCGGTATTGACCCAAGCTGTGGCCAATCAGGGTCGTCTGCAGTCCTGAGGATGTGGTGAAACCAGTACTCCGTAGGTGTTTTCGGGCAGTACTGACGAGCGAACTGATTTTATTGGCTTTGTGGGCAGGAAAAGGAGAGGCCAGTCCTACCCGGGACCTGCATGACCTCAAAAAACGGATCCATCAGGTGGAGAAAGACGTTGCCACCACGGAAGAATCTCGTCAGAAGGTCCGGGAAGAGTTACAACGTACCGAACAAACCATCAGTGCCACGACCAGTCAGTTGCATCGACTGGAACTTCAGCAGACCCAATTGCAGGCCGAACTGGGGGGGTTGCATCTTCAATCCGAAGATACCCAGGCCGATGTGTTGCGTCAGCAACGCAGCCTGGAACGCTGGATTCAATATCGATATTATTGGCAGGCAGGTACCCCTCTCCCCGAAGCGCTGGGGGTGATCCATCCCGACGAATGGACACGGCAGACTTATTATGTGGATGTGCTGGCGCGTCATCAAACTTCGAAGATCAACGAGTTGAACGGTAACCTCCAGACTTTGGAAGAGATTACCCGAAATCGCGAACGAAAGATGCAGGCTCTGGCTCGAGTCGAGACGGAAATGGCCCTTCAGCAAAAGCGTCTGAAGGAAGAAAATGCAACGCGGGCGGCTTTGATGGCGTCACTTTCCAACCGTCTCGACAGCCAACGTAAAAATCTGGAATCCCTTCGTCATGATGAAACTCGTCTGACCCAATTGATCGATCGTTTGGCCCGTGAAGCCCGCCGCCATGCGGCCACCGTTTCGCACCGGGCGGTTTTGCACCGGCATCTGGCCCCGGTTGCGGGAGAAAGTACCGTCGCCACCATCGATCAGGTTCCAGAAGCGGGGAAGGATGAAAGTGCGTTTTCTCATTTGCGCGGTCACCTGCGTTTGCCCATGGCAGGGGAACTTAAAAACCGCTTTGGCAGTCCACGGGCAGAAACCGGGCTGACCTGGCGAGGGGTATTCATCCATGCGCCCGCAGGCAGAGAGGTACGGGCGGTAGCAGCGGGGCAGGTGGTTTATGCAGACTGGTTGAGAGGATTTGGTAATTTGTTGATCATTGACCACGGCGACGGTTACATGAGTCTTTACAGTGGCGCGCAGAGTTTTTTTGCCCGGGTGGGTGAAAAGGTTCAGACCGGGAGTGTGGTGGCCAGTTCGGGAAACACCGGTGAGAATAATGAATCAGGGCTATACTTCGAACTTCGTTATCAAGGGAAACCCATTGATCCCATGCGCTGGGTCGGGAATCCCTGATGGGACTTTCCCTTAAATTTTGCGTTTGAAAAAGGAAAAAAATTATGGTGGGGCCGTTGAAAAAACTGGGTTTGATCCTGTTGGGGGCCCTGCTCGGGTTTGCCCTGACCCTCAATTTTTCGGCGGTGGCCGACAAGGCGGCCACGCCTGCCGGGAGTCCCTTGCCTATTGAAGATCTACGTGTCTTCAGCGAAATTTTTGGACGTATCAAAAGCGATTATGTCGAGCCGGTGGACGATCATAAATTGATCAAGGAAGCCATCACCGGCATGGTGGCAGGATTGGATCCCCATTCGGCTTATCTTGATCAGGAAGCCTATAAAGAACTTCAGGATGGGACCCAGGGAGAGTTCGGTGGGTTGGGAATCGAGGTCACCATGGAAGATGGTCTGGTCAAGGTGGTCACCCCCATTGATGACACGCCTGCGTCCAAGGCGGGCATCAAATCCGGGGATTACATCATCAAACTGGATGACGCGGCGATCAAGGGCATGACCCTCAATGATGCGGTCAAACGCATGCGCGGCAAACCCGATACCCCCATCACTCTCACCATTCTGCGCAAGAACGAACCCAAACCGTTGGTGATCACCCTGAAACGGGCCATCATCAAGATGAAGAGTGTCAAGTTGAAGGAACTCGACCCAGGCTACGGCGAGATTCGCATCAGCCAGTTCCAGGAACATACGGGCGAGGATCTGGCCAACGCCGTTGAACAGTTCTACAAGGACAACAAGGATCAGCCCAAAGGTTTGATCCTGGACCTGCGCAACAATCCCGGGGGATTGCTGAACTCGGCTGTGGGGGTGGCGGGCGTATTTCTGCCTCCAGAGTCCCTGGTGGTCTACACCGAAGGTCGGGTAGCCGATGCCAAGATGCATTTGACGGTAACTCCTGAAAACTACCTGCGCGATGCGAGCGAAAAAGACTACTTGTTGGATCTGCCCAAGGGTATCAAGAAGTTGCCGCTGGTAGTGTTGGTCAATGGCGGATCGGCTTCGGCTTCGGAAATCGTGGCCGGTGCTTTACAGGACCACCATCGGGCACTCATCCTGGGGACGCGTACCTTCGGTAAGGGATCGGTACAGACGATTTTGCCTCTGTCCGGGAATACGGCTCTGAAATTGACCACGGCCCGTTATTTTACACCCAATGGACGCTCCATTCAGGCCAAGGGAATTGAACCTGACAAGGTGATGGCCGACGATGCGGATGCAGTGGAAGCCACCCTGGGAATCCATGAGTCAGATCTGACAGGACATCTTTCCAATCCCACCGACGGGATGAAGCCTGGGGATGCCGCTGTCAAACCTGCCGAGAGTGGTGCCCCCACCGCCTTACCTGAAACTCCTGCAGCGGCTCCGGCTGTCGACCAAAAACCTGTGGCGACCCCAGCGTCAGACAAAGCAGGGAAACCTGTACATAAACCAGGAGCCAAGGGGGATGAGTTGCCGGATCCTCAACTGGATGCTGCTCGGGCCTACCTCAAGCAAGAGGTGGCCAAACCGCACTGAACTTCGTGCGGGAGGGGAAAGTGGAAGATTCGGCACTGTTACGGTACAGTCGGCACTTGTTGCTGGAACCGTGGGGAGCAGAAACGCAGGAACGGTTGACCCGTGCCCATGTCCTGATCGTCGGTGTGGGCGGGTTGGGTTCGCCGGCTTCCCTTTATCTGGCGGCAGCGGGAGTCGGTACTCTGACCCTTTGTGATGGGGATGTGGTGGATCTGACCAACCTGCAACGCCAGATTGCCCTTGCCAGTTCGGACGTGGGCCGTTTAAAGGTGAAGGCCACCGCCGAGCGCTTGCAGCAACTCAATCCCACGATTGACGTTCGTGTCGATCCCCGGAAAGTGGCCCCCGAGGCATGGGGGGATCGCCTTGGGGGGGTGGATCTGGTTCTCGATTGTTGTGACGATTTTGCCACCCGTTTTGCCCTCAACCGAGCATGCCAGGAGCACGGCATCCCTTTGGTTTCGGGGGCTGTCATTCGGTTTTCAGCCCAGATCAGCGTGTTTGATTTTCGACAGAAAGATACCCCCTGCTATGCCTGTCTCTATCCGCCGGAGAGTTGGCTGGAAGAAGAGGAACGCTGTGCCCTGTTGGGCGTTTTTTCCCCTTTGGCTGGTACGACGGGAACCCTGCAGGCAGGGGAGGCGATCAAGGTATTGACGGGCGTGGGTAACCCTCTGGTGGGACGCGTTCTGCTTCTGGATGGATTGAGTAGCGAATTTCGCACCGTGCGTTTGCTGCGTGATCCTCTTTGCTCGGTTTGTGGTTGCGGAGCGCGGGGGGCTGATCCGAACCCTGTCAGAGATGGGTCGCGTAGGCAGCCAGGTCCCAGCGCGGATGAATGGTGAAGCCGGGGGAGAGCGAATCTCGATAGCGGGTCCAGAGCGCGGGATTCTGCAAGTGACAGTAGCCCGCATAAGCAATCATGGCGCCATTGTCCGTACACAAATGCGCCGGGGGAAAGGTAACCCGGATGCCGGCAGGTTCCAGTTGTGCACGCAGGGCTTGACGCAGGGGTTGGTTGGCCCCTACCCCCCCCGCCACCACCAATTGGGTATAGCCGGTCATGCGCAGGGCCAGACGGGTTTTATGGGTCAGTACATCCACCACCGCTGCTTCGAAAGCGGCGGCGATATCCGGGTAATCCGCAGGGGATTGACGGCGTACTCGTTGGGCAACGGCAGTTTTCAAACCACTGAAACTGAGTTGCAAGTCGCCACTTTGAAGGAGGGGACGGGGTAAATGAAAGCGTTCCGGATCTCCCTGACGGGCCAACTGGGACAGTGCGGGTCCCCCAGGATAGGGTAATCCCAGCAGTTGAGCCGTTTTGTCGAAGGCCTCTCCCACGGCGTCGTCCACTGTTTCTCCCAGTAGGCGGTAACGTCCCAAACCTTCCACGGCCATGAATTGACTGTGTCCGCCGGAAACCAGAAGTGCAACGAAGGGAAAGGAAGGAGGATCGGTGGCCAGAAAAGGGGAAAGGAGATGGCCTTCGAGATGATGCACCGGATAGGCGGGCAGATGTTGACTGCGCGCCAGTGCGCTGGCTACCGAGGCACCCACCAATAGCGCACCGGCCAACCCGGGGCCCGCCGTATAGGCAATGGCATCCAGATCCGCCAAGTCAGCCTGGGCTTCATTCAGAGTGCGCTCGATGAGTGGGACCAGAAGACGAATATGATCCCGCGAGGCCAGTTCCGGAACCACCCCACCATAGGCCGCATGGAGGGCGATCTGGGAGTGCAATGATTCCGCCCTCAGTCCTCTTGCGCCGTCATACAGAGCCACTCCGGTTTCATCACAGGAGGTTTCAATCCCCAGAACTATCATTCTCGATCCTATCAAACCCGTTTGGACGAGGGTGGATTCTATCAGTTATCCGTCTGACGCAAACCCCTGGGCAAAAATCCTGGGATCTTGGAGTCCAGTCGTGACAGAAAGGGTGTTGGCATTTTATACTGCCCTTCTTTGAGTTCTGTGGGAGTAAATGTCATGCGGTGTGTACGGTTTCCAAAATCTTTCTCCCTGCTTGGGCTGGTTTTCTTGACCCTGACTTCCTGTGCCACGAAACAGGACGCCAAGATGCCGGCATCCCTGACACCCCCGCCAGATCAGAAAATGATTCTGCAGGCCATGGGGGAAGGTGTGCAGACTTACGTCTGTGAAAAAAGTGGTGACAATGGCTATGCCTGGACAGCACAGGGGCCGGTGGCCGATCTCTATGACGGGACAGGGAATGCACTGGCCAGTCTGGTGAAGGGACCGCGCTGGAGTACGAAGGAGGGTAGTGCCATTGCCGGGGTGGTGGTCATGGCCAGTGCGCCTGCGCCCAAGGAAACCGAAGACATTCCCTGGGTATTGTGGAAGGGAGGCGATGCGGTGGGCAAGGGCCCACTGGCGCAGGTGACGAGCATCCGGCAAATTCATACGCGCGGTGGCCTGGGACCGGTGAAGGGATGTACGGTAGGGAAAGAGGGTAAGATCAGCAAGGTGACCTATACGGCCACTTACCAATTTTTTGCACCCTGATGAGATATATCTGATGAATTCTCCTTCCCGAATCGTGATTGTGACCGGTGCCACTTCTGGCATCGGTGAGGCGACGGCCCGTACCCTCATTGCCCAAGGCTATGGGGTGCTGGGGAATGGGCGCAATGCGGCCAAATTGCAGGAACTGGAACGTCAGTGGGGGCCGCGTTTTCATGGAGTGGCCGGAGATATTACAGAGGAGGCTGTGCAGGTGCAGTTGTTCAGTGCTGCCCAGGCCTACTTCGGACAACTTGCCAGTGCCGTGGTGGTCAACGCCGGGCGCGGGTTGGGAGGGTCTGTGACCGAGGTTGATCTATCCCGTTTCGAAGAAATTCTGAAATTGAATGTGACGGCCACCCTGTCTCTCATGCAAAAATCGGCCCATCATCTGCGTCCGCAGGTGGACTATCCCCGCCGGGGCGGCGACATCGTGGTGATCGGTTCCGTGGTGGGGCGCCATGTTTCCCCCTTCAGCGCCGTGTATGGATCCACCAAGTTTGCCGTGCACGCGTTGGTGGAGGGATTGCGTCGAGAAGTAGGGCCACAGGGCATCCGCGTCAGTTTGGTGGAACCCGGCCTGGTACTGAGTGGTTTTCAGGAGGGAGCGGGGTATTCGGAAGGAATGGTCGACAAATTCAAGGGTAACTTCGGCCCTCTTCTGGTGGGAGAAGATATTGCGGAGGCCATTCACTATATCCTCAGTCGTCCGCCCCATGTTCATGTCAGCGATATCCTGATTCGTCCCACGCGCCAGGACTATCCCTGAGTTTTGAGCCCTGAACGGGCGGGCTATGCGATAATATCCGGTTTCGACAGTGGAGTGGGGCCTTAACAGGGTCCGTTCAGGAGGAATCATGAAAATCGCCGTATTGCCTGGAGATGGCATTGGACCCGAGATCGTGGCCGAGGCCATCAAGATACTGGAAGTTCTGCGCGCCGAGGGAATTTCCCTGGAACTGGACGTGGCCCCGGTGGGGGGGGCGGCGGTGGACCAGACCGGCGATCCCCTGCCACCCTCCACCTTGACTCTCTGTGAACAGGCCGATGCCGTCCTGTTTGGCGCCATTGGCGGTCCACGGTACGATACCCTGCCACGGGAACAGCGTCCTGAACGGGGGTTGCTGCGTTTGCGCAAGGCCATGGACCTGTTTGCCAACCTGCGCCCCGCCCAGGTCTTTCCCGAACTGGTGGCGGCTTCCACTTTGCGTTCCGAGGTGGTTTCCGGCCTGGATATCCTGATCGTGCGGGAACTGACGGGTGATATCTATTTTGGTGAGCCGCGCGGGATCCGTACCAATGGGGCGGGTGAACGGGAAGGATTCAATACCATGGTCTATTCCGAATCGGAAATCCGGCGTGTGGCTCACTGGGGTTTTCAGGCGGCCATGCGGCGCCAGCGGCGGCTTTGTTCCGTGGACAAGATGAACGTACTGGAATGCACGCAACTGTGGCGTGACGTGGTGACGGAAATCGCTCCCGAGTATCCCGAGGTGACTTTGAGTCACATGCTGGTGGATAATGCGGCCATGCAACTGGTGCGTCATCCCCGTCAGTTTGATGTCATCGTCACTGGCAACCTTTTCGGGGATATTCTCTCCGACGAGGCATCCATGCTGACGGGGTCCATCGGCATGTTGCCCTCGGCCTCCCTGAATGCCCGTGGCCAGGGCTTGTATGAACCCATTCACGGTAGTGCCCCGGATATTGCCGGGCAAGGCAAGGCCAATCCTCTGGCCCAGATTCTGTCGGTTGCCATGATGTTCCGTTACTCCCTGCATCGATTCGATCTGGCAGAACGGATCGAAGAGGCTGTGCGTTCCGTACTGGCCCAAGGTATCCGGACGGCTGATATTGCCCAGGCCGGCGAAGGAATCGTGTCTACAGGTCAAATGGGCGATGCAGTGGCGACGGCCCTGCGTGCCCACTGAGGAGACTATTCATGAAAACCGTTGGGCTGGTGGGATGGCGGGGGATGGTGGGGTCGGTGCTGATGCAGCGCATGAGCGAAGAGGGAGATTTCGCGCACTTTACACCACATTTCTTCAGTACTTCGCAAGCGGGGGAGGTGAGCCCGAATTTCGGAGGGACGGCAGCGACGCTGCAGGATGCCCATGATATCGATGCCCTGGCGGCTCTTGATATCATCGTCACCTGTCAGGGTGGGGAATATACTCAGCAGGTGCATGGAGCCTTGCGCGCCCGTGGTTGGACTGGGTACTGGATCGATGCGGCGTCCACGCTGCGCATGAAGGAGCATGCCTTGATCATTCTCGATCCGGTGAACCGCCCGGTCATCGAACAGGGATTGGCGGCAGGGGTGCGAGATTTCGTGGGGGGCAACTGTACCGTTAGTCTCATGCTGATGGCTCTGGGTGGGCTTTTTCAGGCAGGATGGGTGGAGTGGGTCTCGGCCATGACCTATCAGGCAGCATCCGGGGCCGGAGCCCAGAACATGCGCGAATTGCTTCAGCAGATGGGCGCGCTGTACGGCGCAGTGGCTACGGCCTTGGATGATCCGGCAGGGGCCATTCTCGATATCGACCGCCAGGTTGCTGAAACCCTGCGGTCCGCTACGTTGCCCACCGGGAATTTTCGTGGGGTTCCCCTGGCCGGAAGTGTGATTCCCTGGATCGATGTGCCCGTGGAACATGGCCAAAGCAAAGAGGAATGGAAGGGTGGGGCAGAGTGTAACAAGATCCTGGGTCTGCCCCCTTTCCGGAGTCCGGGCAGTATTCCCGTGGATGGTTTGTGTGTGCGGGTGGGGGCAATGCGTTGCCATTCCCAGGGACTGACCATCAAGTTGCGTCGTTCTGTGCCATTGCCCGAGGTGGAGGCGCGGATTGCCGAGGCCAATGCATGGGTACGGGTCATTCCCAACGAACGTGAAGCCAGCGAACGATTTTTGACCCCTGCGGCGGTGAGTGGCACCTTGCAAGTTCCTGTGGGACGGTTGCATACCCTGGCCATGGGGCCCGAGTATCTGGGGGCCTTCACGGTGGGCGATCAATTGTTGTGGGGGGCTGCCGAACCGCTGCGCCGCATGTTGCGTCTTTTGCTGGATCGTTGAGTGATGGGGCGAATTGCCTTGGGGGTGGAGTATCAGGGCAGTGATTTTCATGGCTGGCAGCGTCAGCTCCGGGACCTGACGGTGCAAGGCGTGCTGGAAGGTGCACTGGCGGCGGTGGCGGGAGAACCTATTGGCGTGATTGCGGCGGGGCGTACCGACCGTGGGGTGCATGCCACCGGTCAGGTGGTTCACTTTGATACGTCCGTGGGGCGTTCCCTTCAGGCCTGGGTGCGGGGCACCAATGCCCATTTGCCGTCTACGGTTGCGGTTCTATGGGCCTGGCCGGTGGTTGAACCTTTCCATGCGCGTTTTTCGGCCCGTTCACGCACCTATCGTTATCGCCTGCTCAGTCATCCGGTACGTCCGGCTTATGCCAGCGGCGTGTTGGGGTGGACGCATCGTCCCCTGACCCTGGACAAATTGCGCGCGGGGTGTGGATGGATACTCGGAACCCATGATTTCAGCGCTTTTCGCGCGGCGGAGTGTCAAGCCAAAACGCCGATCAAGACGCTGTTGCGGGCTGAAGTGGAGAGGGTGGGAGAAGAATTTCATTTTACTTTTCAGGCGGATGCTTTTCTCCAGCACATGGTGCGCAATCTGGTGGGTGCCCTGATCCAGGTGGGCAGTGGTGCGGCGTCCCCGGAATGGATGGCGGAATTATTACGGCAGGGTGATCGTAGCCGGGCTGCGCCGACCTTTGCGCCGGAGGGCCTTTGTCTGAGCGCAGTGGAGTATGATGAAGCATGGAATTTGCCGAGGGGGCGCCAGGAATGAGAACCCGCGTCAAGGTGTGTGGCTTGACCACGGTGGAGGACGCGCTGGAAGTGGCGGCGGCCGGGGTAGATGCGGTGGGATTGGTATTTTACCCTCCCAGTGTTCGCGCCCTCGATTTGGATCGGGCGCAGGCCATCCGGGCGGCTTTGCCCCCCTTTGTCAGCGTGGTGGGACTGTTCGTGGATGCCTCCCGAGATACCATTGAACAGACTCTGGCGACGGTTTCTTTGGACTGCCTCCAGTTCCATGGCGAAGAGTCGGCACAGGACTGTGCAGGCTATGGGGTGCCTTATATCAAGGCAGCGCGCGTTCACGAGGGCTTTGATTTGGTACAATTCGCGGCATGCCATGAAAAGGCTCAGGGGATTCTAGTGGATGCTTTCGTTCCGGGGATCCCTGGCGGTACTGGGCAGACCTTCGACTGGTCAGTGTTGCCCCGTCAGTTACCCTGCCCTCTGGTGCTGTCCGGTGGTTTGACTGACCATAACGTAGGGGAAGCAGTCAGGACCGTACATCCTTGGGCTGTGGATGTGAGCAGTGGCGTGGAGAGGGCACCAGGACGCAAGGATCGCCTGCGCGTGCAGAATTTTTTGGAAGCGGTGGCGAAGGCCGATGGTTTTGACAGGGAGAAGTGATGAACGTGTATGATTTGCCGGACCAGGAAGGGTATTTTGGTCCCTATGGGGGGACCTTCGTATCCGAAACTTTGATGGCCGCCATCGAGGAACTCAAGACGCAATACGAGCGTTACCGCCAGGACCCGGAATTTCTGGCCGAGTTGGCCCATGAGTTGCATCACTATGTGGGGCGCCCCAGCCCGATTTATCATGCCAAAAGGTTATCCGAACATTTGGGGGGGGCGCAGATCTATCTGAAACGCGAGGATCTCAACCATACCGGTGCCCATAAGGTCAACAATACCATTGGTCAGGCCATGCTGGCCCGGCGCATGAGTAAACCGCGGGTTATTGCCGAAACCGGTGCTGGTCAGCATGGGGTGGCGACGGCCACCGTGGCGGCGCGTTATGGCATGGAATGCGTGGTCTACATGGGGGCAGAGGACGTGCGGCGCCAAGCCCAGAATGTCTACCGCATGAAGTTATTGGGCGCCCAGGTGGTGCCTGTAGAAAGTGGTTCCAAAACTCTCAAGGATGCCTTGAACGAAGCCATGCGTGACTGGGTCACCCATATTGATGATACTTTCTATATCATCGGTACGGTGGCAGGTCCCCATCCTTACCCCACCATGGTGCGCGATTTCAATGCCGTGGTGGGGCGCGAGTGTTTGACTCAGATGCCCGAGTTGGTGGGGCGTCAGCCCGATGTAATTTTGGCCTGTGTGGGCGGGGGGTCCAATGCCATGGGGATTTTTTACCCGTATATCCTGCAGGAGTCGGTTCGTTTGATCGGGGTGGAAGCCGGGGGTGACGGCTTGTCCAGCGGACGTCATGCCGCTTCCCTGTCTGCCGGAGTGCCTGGGGTCTTGCATGGAAACCGCACTTATTTGCTGCAGGACGCGCACGGTCAGATCATCGAAACCCATTCCATTTCGGCGGGGCTCGATTATCCAGGCGTGGGGCCGGAACACGCCTGGCTCAAGGACAACGGCCGGGCGTCCTATGTGGCCATCACCGATGAGGAAGCACTTCAAGCCTTCCATACCCTGTGTCGCCTGGAAGGAATTCTGCCGGCTCTGGAATCCAGTCATGCCGTAGCTCAAGCCATGAAAATGGCCCCTGCGCTGGGGAGGGATCAGATCATTCTGGTCAACCTGTCCGGGCGTGGAGACAAAGATATGGCGACGGTGGCCGAACGCAGTGGTTTGCATCTTTAGGAGAGGTTGATTTTGTCGCGAATTGCATCCACTTTTGCACACTTGTCCGGTTTGAACCGGAAGGCTTTGATCCCGTTTTTCACCGTGGGAGACCCCTTGCTGGAGTCGGCTGTTCCCACCATGCAGGCCTTGGTGTCCGGGGGCGCCGACATCCTGGAACTGGGGATTCCTTTTTCCGACCCCATGGCCGATGGTCCCACCATCCAGCGCGCCAGCGAGCGTGCCTTGCAGAACGGAGTGACCCTGACCGATGTGCTGGCCGTGGTGACCGAGTTTCGTCAAACAGACGGTATGACCCCGGTGGTATTGATGGGGTATGCCAATCCCATCGAACGCCTGGGGTTGGATGCCTTTGCCTTACAGGCTCGGGCCGCCGGCGTGGATGGTGTGCTGGTGGTGGACTATCCCCCCCTCGAGGCACGCCACCTGAAAGCTGCGCTGACCTTGGTTGGGATCGATACCATCTTTTTGTTGTCACCCACCACGACGGAGCAGCGCATGCGTGAAATCGCACAACTTGCCACGGGATATCTGTACTATGTCTCCTTGCGGGGCGTGACCGGTGCGGGACATCTGGAGGTGGAAGCGGTGGCCACTCAGGTTGCTCGCATTCGTTCCTATGCCAAGGTTCCGGTGGGGGTGGGTTTTGGTATTCGCGATGGGGCTACGGCCCGACGTTTGTCGGAAGTTGCAGATGCGGTGGTGGTCGGGTCCCGTCTGGTTGAAGAAATCGAGGCCAGTACACCGACCGAGGTGCCCCGCCGAGCAGAGGCGCTGATGCGCCAATTTCGTCTTGCCATGGACGGTGCCCAATGAGTTGGTTCAAGAAACTATTGCCCCCGCGCATCAAGCGGGACAAGAAAAATGTCAAGGGATCGGTGCCTGAAGGATTATGGGTCAAGTGCCCTTCCTGTGAGGCGGTACTCTATCGTACGGATCTCGAGGCCAACCTGCATGTCTGCCCCAAGTGTGCGCACCATCTGCGTATTACGGCACGCATTCGTCTGGATGGTTTTCTGGACCCGGAAGGACGAGTGGAACTGGGCGCGGAAATCGTGCCCATCGATCCCCTTAAATTCAAGGACAGTCGGCGCTATACCGAACGACTGAGCGAGGCTCAAACCAATACGGCTGAAACAGATGCTTTGGTGGTGATGCAGGGGTTTCTTGAGGGAATGCCCATCGTGGTGGCGGCCTTCGAGTTCGAGTTCATGGGGGGGTCCATGGGGTCCGTGGTGGGGGAGCGCTTTGTGCGCGCGGTCCAGGCGTCCCTCGATTCCCAATGCCCCTTCGTGTGTTTTCTGGCCAGTGGGGGAGCGCGCATGCAGGAAGGACTGCTTTCCCTGATGCAGATGGCCAAGACCTGTGCCGCGTTGACTCGTTTGGCCGAAGCACGTCTGCCCTACATTTCGGTGTTGACAGACCCCACCATGGGCGGAGTATCGGCCAGTTTTGCCATGATCGGGGATGTGGTGATTGCCGAACCCAATGCCCTGATCGGTTTTGCCGGACCGCGGGTGATCGAGCAGACCGTACGCGAGGTATTGCCCGATGGGTTTCAGCGTTCCGAGTTTTTGCTGGCCAAGGGCGCCATCGACATGATTATGGATCGACGTCAGCAGCGCACTCGCATTGCCAATCTATTGAGTATTCTGACCATCGATCCCGAGGAAGTATCTGCCCTTTGACTGCATGGAAAACAATCCCGACCTTCAGTTGATGCGTCAGCGTCATCGCCAGCGCCTGATTGGGGTGGGGGTGCTGGCATCGTTGACGGCTGTGGGCGTTCCCCTGCTGCTCGATCAGGCGCGTGCGCCCAAAGAGGGAAACGTTAGCCCAACCCCTTCCATTGCGCCCGCTGTCCCCGTGGTGCCGCAACTTTACGGTTCTACACCGCCGGCAGGAACCGCCTCAGGAAGTGTCGGGGTGAGATCCTCCGTTGCAACGAACCCCGTGGTGACCACGGAAGAACTGGTGGATTTGTCTGTCGAAAAAGAGACTACTCCTTCGGCAGCGGTTCCCGTACAGAAACCCATCACCCAAACGCCAGTGAGAAAACCGGAGACCGTCAAGTCCAAAACGGTGGACGCCCTTCCCGCCATAGCGAGGGGAGAAGCCAACAAATCAGAAGTTGCAGCAGCAGGAACAGAAATTTGGATTCAGGTGGGGGTATTTGCCCATCAGGAACGGGTGACTCAACTGGAAAAAAAATTGCTCAAATTGGGATTTCCACCCCACATCGACTCCCTAGAGTCTGCGGGGACCCCCCGTTGGCGGGTACGCATTGGCCCCTTCCCCAGCGAATCTGCCCTGAGTTCTGCCCTGCAACGGCTGAATCAGTTGGGAGTGCAGGGTATGCGGGTATCCTCGCCTCAATAGTGAAAGAGTTGGGACAGGGCAGGGGGCAACCAACTCAGAATCCGGTGGACGCCCGGCATGGCATAGGGCAGGAGGCGCGATTCTTTCCAGTCGGCCTGACGGGGCAGGGGGGTCAACCCGGCCAGCAGGAGCAGGGCTAGGAGGAGCAATCCTCCGCGCAGCAGACCGAACAGTGCGCCCAGCAGGCCGTCCAGAGAACCCAGCCCGATTTTTTTGACGATGCGTTGGAGCAGGGTACTGATCAACCGGACCAGAATCAGAACCCCTGCAAAAATCAACAGGAAAGCCAGGACCCAGCGCAGGACCTCCTGGGAGATCCAGGGGTGCAAGGCATGGGATAACTTTTCGCTCCAGGTGTGGGCCACCCAGAAGGCCAGCAGCCAACTGACCAGACTGAAAAATTCCCTCACCATGCCGCGAGTCCAGCCGAACAGGATGGAAGCCAGCAGTATTCCTGTCAGCAACAGGTCTAACCAGGTATAGGTGGCGAAGTAGGTCCAGAGGGGACTGTGCAGGATATCGTTGATCAAGGAGCAGACTCTCGGAAAAAGGCGGGCCGTTCATTTTAGCATTCCCCCCCGTTCCGGTGGCTGGGGACTTCGGGGCAAAATCCGTGCAGTGTGTTTTCCCAGCCGAGCCCGCATAAATCCGCTAAAATGACGTCTTGTCATACTCTGCGAGGACAGGGCTCATGTGCGGAATCGTCGGTATCGTGGCGAACTCACCCGTCAACCAGTTATTGTACGACGCTCTCCAGCTCCTGCAGCATCGCGGTCAGGATGCCGCAGGCATTACGACGGCGCAGGGCAACACCTTTCACATGCATAAAGGGCTGGGTCTGGTACGGGATGTCTTTCGTACCCGCGACATGCGCTCTTTGCTGGGCAATATGGGCATCGCCCATTGTCGTTATCCGACGGCAGGGTCTGCTGTTTCCTCCGCAGAAGCTCAACCCTTCTACGTCAATTCTCCCTTTGGCATCGTTCTAGGGCATAACGGCAATCTGACCAATACCGCTGTTCTGCGCGCCGAATTGTTTGAAGAGGATCGACGCCATGTGAATACCAGTTCAGACTCGGAAGTTCTGCTTAATGTGCTGGCCCATGAACTGGATGAAGTGGCTCAGGGGCATCGTCTGAGCACCCCGGAAATATTTTCGGCGGTGACCCGTGTGTATCAACGCTGCCGTGGCGCTTACGCCGTAGTGGCCCTGATTGCGGGTCATGGTTTGCTGGCTTTTCGAGATCCTTTCGGCATTCGTCCGTTGGTGATTGGATCTCATGAAACCTCCCAGGGTATGGAGTACATGGTGGCCTCGGAAAGCGTGGCGCTGGATGCGTTGGGCTTCACCTTGATGCGCGATGTCGAACCTGGCGAAGCTCTTTTCGTCGATCAGAACGGGCGCTTGCATACGCTCCTCTGTGCCCCGCAGGCACACAAGGTGCCCTGTATCTTCGAATTCGTCTATCTGGCCCGGCCTGATTCGGTCATGGATGGGATTTCCGTGTATGAAACCCGTCTGCGAATGGGAGAACTGCTGGGGCAACGGATTCGTCAATTGGCACCGAACCTGGTGGTGGATGTGGTCATTCCCATTCCCGACACGAGTCGACCCAGTGCCCTGCAACTGGCCACCACATTGGGTGTGCCCTATCGCGAGGGGTTTATCAAGAACCGCTACATAGGACGCACCTTTATCATGCCCGGTCAGGCGGAGCGAAAACGTTCCGTTCGTCAGAAATTGAATGCCATAGCCCAGGAATTTCGCGGCAAATCGGTTCTGCTGGTGGATGATTCCATCGTACGGGGCACCACCAGCCGGGAAATCGTTCAGATGGCGCGAGACTGTGGCGCAAAACAAGTGATCTTTGCCTCGGCAGCACCTCCCGTGCGTTTTCCCAACGTGTACGGCATCGACATGCCGACGCGGCGCGAATTACTGGCCACGGGGCGGGATGATGAGGCCATTGCGCGGGAAATCGGGGCAGATCGGGTGTTCTATCAGGATCTGGGAGATCTGGTGCTGGCCATGGATGGGGCCAGCCATGGAATTCGTGAATTCGATACTTCCTGTTTCAATGGTTGGTATGTTACGGGAGATGTGGACGAGGCCTACTTGCAAGTGCTGGAAAATCGACGCGAGGATGAGAAAGAGGATCAAACCCAGCAACTGGATCTGGATTTCAACCTGCGCACAACGGCTGCGGCGTAGGGAAGGGCGGGCAATGACGACAGAAAATGCTTCTCCCCAGGCAGATGATGAGTGGGCCCTGGAAACCCGTGCCGTCCGTTCGGGGATTCACCGCAGTGCCTTTAACGAACATTCCGAAGCACTTTATCTGACCTCCAGTTACGTCTTTGATGATGCGCAGCAGGCGGCAGATCGTTTTACCAATCGTGAACCGGGCATGATCTACTCCCGTTTTACCAACCCCACGGTGACCGCCTTTCAGGAGCGGTTGGCTGCGCTTGAAGGGGCCGAAGCCTGTCTGGCAACGTCCAGTGGCATGTCGGCCATCCTTACGGTATTCATGGGGTTGCTCAAAGCCGGGGACCACGTGGTGGCCGCGCGCAGTTTGTTTGGGTCCACAGTGCAAATGCTGACCGGCATTTTGGCGCGTTTCGGGGTTACCAGCACCTTTGTACCTCTGAGCGATCTGCACGCCTGGGACCGGGCCGTACGTCCCGAAACCCGTTTGTTTTTCGTGGAGACCCCCGCCAATCCCACCATGGAACTGGTGGACCTGGCTGGTTTGGCCACGGTGGCCCACGACCATGGAATCCACCTGGTGGTGGACAACTGTTTTTGTACGCCCATCCTGCAACGCCCCCTGGAACTGGGCGCGGATCTGGTGGTTCATTCAGCCACCAAATACCTGGATGGACAGGGACGAGTATTGGGCGGGGCGATCCTGGGTTCCCAGGCATTGGTCATGGACAGTCCGATTTATCAATTCGTGCGCACGGCGGGTCCGAGCCTGAGTCCCTTCAACGCTTGGGTCTGCCTCAAGGGAATGGAAACCCTGGCCTTGCGCATGGAAGCCCAATGCGCCCGTGCTCAGGTGTTGGCCGAATGGCTGGAGACCTTGCCGGCTGTGACGCGTGTGCTGTATCCTGGGTTGCCCTCTCATCCCCAGCATGATCTGGCCCTGCGTCAGCAGGGTGGCAAAGGGGGGGCCGTGGTGACCTTTGAAGTGGCAGGTGGGCAAGGGGCGGCCTGGCACATCATCGATGCCCTGCGTCTGATTTCTGTCACGGGCAATCTGGGAGACACCAAAAGTACACTGACCCATCCGAGTACCACGACTCATGGTCGATTGAGCGAGGAAGTGCGTCAGGCAGCGGGCATTACGCCCGGCATGTTGCGCCTGTCCGTGGGATTGGAAGCGGTGACCGACTTGCAACGCGATCTGGCACGGGGGCTAATCCAAGCCTAATTCTTCTACGCTATCCTGAGGGTCAGTAGCCTGGGTATCACCGGGTCTTTGACGGGAGAAAAGCGTGGGGAGAGGGAGCAAAAGTGGGTGGTTTCTGGGGTTGACCCTGTTGGCAGGGTGCACCTTTTATCAGCCCGAACCTTTGGTGAGCACGCCAACCTGGCCCAAAGGGTTGCCCCGTCTCCAGGTGGATCCCAAAAGTTTGCCCTTCCCCGAATTGGCTGCCCATCCCTTCGATCCTCGCGATGGTTTGGACATGACGGAAGTGGCTACCCTGGCGGTGGTCAATAACCCCGATCTCAAATTGGTGCGTGACGATTTGGGTATTGCGCGGGCTCAAGCCTTCGATGCCGGATTGTTGCCCGATCCCCAATTCTATTACTCGCCGCAGATTCCCGAGACCAGTACGCCGGGAGAAAATGTCATTGCTTTCGATGTGGGACTCAATTATGACTTGAGTGCCCTGGTGTTGCATCATGCGCGCCAGGCCACTGCTGATGCAGAAGCGCGCAAGGCGGATCTGGCCTTGCTCTGGCAGGAGTGGCAGGTGGTGGGTCAGGCCCGGCTATTATTCGTGCGCATTCGTGCCGAAGAAGGTTTGCGGGACACTCTGCAGGAAAGCCGACAGATTGCGGTACAACTTCAGCGCCGTGAAGAAGGCGCTCTGGCTCAGGGGAACCTGACTGTGACGGTGCTGAGCGTGGATGCTACGGTGCTGCAGGGGATCGAACGTCAGATCAGCGATACGGAATTGGTGCTGTCCCAGAATCGGATGGCTCTGAATGCCTTGCTCGGTCTGGCCCCGGAAACGGTGCTGAATCTGGTGGGCGAGGCCAGGGTACCGATTCTCGATGCGGCGGCGGTGCGCGCCCAACTGCCGACTCTCCCTCAACGTCGCCCTGATTTACGTGCCCTGGCGGCGGGCTATGATGCCCAGGATCAGCGTTTGTGGCAAGCCATTCTGGGTCAGTTTCCGGCCATCAATTTCGGCTTGCTCAAGGCCCGTGACAATAATGGCACCAATTATCATGGTTACGCCGTGAGCACCAATCTTCCTATCTTCAATCGCAACCGCGGAGTGATCGCCATTGAGAAGGCCACCCGCCAGCGACTGCACGATGAATATCAACTGCGCATCAATACGGCACAACAGGAAATTGCTCAGTTGTTGTCAGATTTGGCCCAACTGGAACACACGCTCCGTGCCCTCGACGAGAACCTGGCCTTGCAAACCCAGGTTGCCCGACAGTCCGCGCTGGCCTTGCAAGCGGGGACGGTGGATTTGTCGGCCAACGCACTGGTGCAGGAAACGCGCCTGGTTAAATTGACAGAAAAAATTACGCTCGAACAGGCCATGCAGGAAGAGCGCGTGGCACTCGAGACGCTGGTGGGAGGCGAGTTTCCCTACAAGGAGTTGAAATGAATCGGTTCGTAACCAGACTGTGGATGCTGGCGATGGTTCTGAGCGTCGTCACTGCCCAAGGGGAAGAAGAAGGCGTGGTACAAATTCGTACCCAGCCTTTGCAGCGTCAAGTCATGAGTTTTACGGTAACGGGCTATGGTACGGTAACTTCGACACCGCGCAATACTCAAAGCATTGCCTTGCCCCGTGCCGGGATGGTGGATCAGGTACGGGTGACGCCCGGACAGAGGGTGGCCCAGGGGGAACCTCTTTTCGAGTTCGTAACGGACCCGACCAGCGTAGTGGGTCATACCCAGGCGCAGACCACGTGGGACTTTGCGCACAACGAATATGCCCGTCTTCAACGGCAGTACGAGCAACAACTGGTTACGGTCAGCCAACTGGAGGCCGCCCGCAAGGCACTACGCGATGCCGAAAGTGCCTTGCGGGCCCAGGATCGGTTGGGGGCAGGCAGTGAACGGGTGACCGTTGGCGCCCCTTTTGAGGGTGTGATTCTGACTCAAAGCGTGGCACAGGGCGAACGCATTCCAGCGGGGACCACCATTTTGCAATTGGCGCGACGAGCGCAGCCTCAAGTTCAACTGACACTTCCCGTGGAGGAAGCCGGACAAGTGCGCGAGGGCATGCCGGTCACCCTGACGCCGCTCTTCGGGCCACCACAATCCTGGCACGGAACCGTGGTGGCCCTCCAGGGCATGATCAATGCCCAGACCCAGGGGGTGGACCTGTGGGTTCGACTGGATCCTGGGGTTGATCCGGTTCTGGGTATGAAGGTGCGCGCGACACTGGAGGTGCGGACCCAAACCCTGTGGACCGTACCGCGCTCTGCGGTGCTGCGCGATGAGGCGGGGGAGGCGTACCTTTTTCAGGTACAGGAGGGTCATGCCCATCGGGTGGCCGTGACTGCCTTTGAAAACGGTACCATGACCGGGGTGGAAGGGGCCCTGAACCCAACCTTGCCGGTGGTGGTGGAGGGCAATTATGAATTGGCCGACGGCATGGCCGTGCGTGGGACTGGACGATGAACTGGGGTCAATGGGTACGCGCCCACCGGCGGTCCCTGCTGTTTTTTTTGCTGGCACTGGTGATTGCCGGGAGTGTGACGGCCTTTCGATTGCCGGTCACCCTCTTTCCCCAGGTGGATTTTCCTCGGGTGGAAGTGACCCTCGATGCAGGGGATCGACCGGCCGAACAGATGGCCATGCAGGTGACCATTCCGGTGGAGGAAATGGTACGCCGGGTGCCAGGGGTACTGTCGGTTCGTTCTACCACCAGTCGGGGCACGGCAGAAGTTTCGGTGAACTTTCCCTGGGGGCGCGACATGACCGTGGCGACCATGCAGATCGATGCGGCCATTGCGCAGATTCTGTCCACCCTGCCTGCCGGGACCACCATGCTGACCCGTCACATGGATCCGACGGTCTTTCCCTTCATGGCCTACAGTCTGACATCGGATCGGGTGCCCCTTACGGCGCTGCATGATTTGGCGCAATATCAGTTGCGTCCACTTTTGTCGGGGGTGGAAGGAGTGGCACGGGTTCAGACCGTAGGGGGGGCCCAGGAGGAGTACCGGGTCACCCTTGATCCGGGTCGGTTGCAGGCCTGTGGCCTGACCGTGGCGGATGTGGCGCGGATCCTGGGAGCAGCCAACGTGATTTCGGCCATCGGTCGCCTGGAGGACCATTACAAGTTATATCTGGGGATTTCCGATACGCGCCTGCAGACCTTGGCGGACCTCCGTCAGACCGTACTGTTGAGCAGTCCCGGTGGAGTGGAGCGGGTCGGGGATGTGGGCGTGGTCTCCATCGGGACCACCCCTCAGTGGATTCGGGTCAACGCTGATGGGCGCGAAGCTGTTTTGCTGAATGTCTATCAGCAACCTTCGGGCAACAGTGTACAGATTTCCCGCGCCATCGAGCAGCGTATTCGGGCGTTTCATCTGCCGCCCGGAGTTAAACTGGCGCGCTGGTACGACCAGAGTCAACTGGTGTTGCAGGCTGCTGCCAGTGTGCGCGACGCGATTTTCATCGGCGTGGCTCTGGCAGCGGGTATCCTCCTTCTGTTCCTGCGCAATCTCAAGGTGACGATCATTGCCTTGCTGGTGGTTCCCGCTGTCTTGGCGACTTCCATGATCCTGCTCAGAGTGCTGGACATGAGTTTCAATATCATGACTCTGGGCGGAATAGCTGCCGCAGTGGGACTTATCATCGATGATGCCATCGTCATGCTGGAACATATCGTCCGTCGTCTGCGCTCCAGCCACGAATTGACCCATGAGCGGGTGATGAGCGCGGCGCGGGAGTTTGCGGCCCCTCTGGTGGGTTCCTCTGCAGCTACCATGATCATCTTCATTCCTCTGGCATTTCTCGACGGGGTGACAGGCGCCTTTTTCAAGGCGTTGTCCCTGACCATGGTGATCTGTTTGTTCCTGTCCTTTTTGGTAACCTGGCTGGCTGTTCCTCTGCTGGCGGATATTTTTCTTGGTCACCGGGATGCGTTTCAGGAAGAAGGGGGGCGTCTGACCCGCTGGGTGCATGATCATTATGATGCCCTGATGCGCGGGTTGTTTCGGCACCCCTCAAGGGTTCTGCTGTTCATTCTGCCGCTGTTGGGAGCCGGGGGCCTGGCCTGGGAGCGGCTGGGTTCGGGGTTCATGCCCACCATGGATGAAGGGGGCTTCGTTCTCGATTATCGTTCTCCACCGGGAACTTCGCTGACTGAAACCGACCGCCTGTTACGCCAAGTGGAAGCCATCATCAAGGCGGACCCCAACGTGGAGACCTATTCCCGGCGCACCGGAACGCAATTGAGTGGCGGGGTCACCGAGGCCAACGAAGGTGATTTCTTCATCCGTCTCAAAGCCCAACCCCGCCAGCCCATTGAACAGGTCATGGATCGAGTTCGCCACGAGGTGGAAACGCAGGTACCGGGCCTGGAAATCGAATTGGACCAGTTGATGGAGGACATGATCGGGGACCTGACCTCGGTACCCGAACCCATCGAGATCAAATTGTATTCCGATGATCCGGAGGTCTTGCAGGGTGTCGCCGTGAAAACCGCAGCGGCCATCAGCAAAATCCCCGGGGTGGTGGATGTCAAGAATGGCATCAATCCGGCGGGAGATGCCCTGGAAATTCATGTGGATCGGGATCGGGCTGCTCTGGAAGGGGTGGATCCTGCCATGGTGACGGGGCTATTGTCGGCCCAACTTTCCGGGGTGGTGGCGACTCAGGTGCAAAACAGTTATAAAATGATCGACGTGCGGGTGTGGATCCCGGAGCCCCTTCGAACCAATGTGTATCAGGTGGAACGACTGATGCTGCGCGCACCGGATGGTCATCTCTTTCCCTTGCGGAGGATTGCTACCCTGCGTAGCGTCAATGGGCAACCCGAAATCAATCGTGATAACCTGAAGCGAATGGTTGCAGTGACGGCGCGCATCAGTGGGCGTGACATGGGATCGACCCTGCGCGCAGTGCAAAAGGTCATGGCTTCTGTCACCTTGCCGGTGGGGGGGTACTATGAGTTGGGCGGGTTGTATCAGCAACAGCAAGCGGCGTTCAAGGGTCTGGTGCAGGTTTTCCTGGCGGCGGTGGCCTTGGTGTTCCTGTTGTTACTGGCGCTTTACGAGCGTTTTCGTATCGCCCTGGTGGTCATGCTGATGCCCCTTCTGTCCTTGGCGTCCATTATGATCGGATTGTGGCTGACGGGCATCGAAATCAACATTTCGGCCATGATGGGGATGACTATGATCGTGGGCATCGTCACGGAAGTGGCGATCTTTTACTTTTCCGAATGGTGCAGTCTCGATCCTGGTTTGGACCGGCAAATGGCCCTGATCACAGCCGGGAAGAATCGCTTGCGTCCTATTGCCATGACCACCCTGGCGGCTATTCTGATCCTGCTTCCTCTGGCGCTGGCTTGGGGAGAGGGGGCGCAGATGCAGCAGCCCCTGGCCATTGCGATCATTTCCGGGATGATGGTGCAGTTGCCCTTGGTGCTGGTGGTAATGCCCCTCCTGTTTTATGTTTTGACGTCACACCGTTTTGAACTGAAGCGGAAGCCGCACCCCTGATGCGTATCCTGTTGGTGGAGGATGACGACATGATCGCCGAAGCGGTGTCTTTGGCCCTGCGCGACCATGCCTACGCCGTGGATCGGATTTCTGATGGGTTGGCGGTGTCGGGGACCTTGCAGCACAGTGACTATCAGGCCGTGCTGCTGGATTTGGGGCTGCCTGGCCGGGATGGACTGGAGGTTTTGCGACGCCTGCGTCTGGCGGGGCAGCGCCTGCCTGTCATCATCATCACGGCCCGGGATGCCGTGGAGGATCGGATTGCCGGTTTGGATTACGGCGCCGATGATTATCTGATCAAACCCTTCGATTTGAATGAATTGCTGGCCCGTCTGCGTGCTGTCATCCGCCGTCAGGGAGGACAGGCCTCGCCCCTTCTGAGCAATGGCGACGTGACCCTCGACCCGGCCACGCGCGAAGCCGGGCGGGGGAAGGTTCGAGTGGTTCTGAGTGCACGGGAGTTTGCCTTGCTACAGGCACTGCTTCTGAACCCCGGACATATTTTGACCCGCCATGAACTGGAAGAACAGATTTACGGCTGGAACGAAGAGGTGGAAAGTAATGCCGTAGACTTTCTGATTCATGGGGTACGGCGCAAATTGGGGGCGGATGTCATTCGCAATGTTCGAGGGACGGGTTGGCGTGTGGAACGCCGATGAAGCGGTCACTGCAGGGACAGTTGTTGCGCGCGCTGGGGGTGACGATCCTGGTGACGGGCGTGCTGACCGGGATGGTTTCCTTCCGTTTTGCCTATGACGAAGGCGAAGATTTTCAGGATGATACCCTGCGTCAGATCGCTGCCCTGGTGGATACGGAATTTCTACGTCAGAACAGCGGACTGGGGCTTCCCATCGACCGTGACATCGATCCGGAGACCCGCATTTTGGTCAGCGTGTTGCCATCCAGGCAGGTTCCCTGGATTTCCTCCGATTTGTCTGCGGGATTTCATACTGTTCAGGGTCCGGAAGGGGAATGGCGGGTATTCATTCGTCCGGGTACCCAAGGCAAGATTGCAGTGGCCCAGGTCATTGATGCGCGGGACGATCTGGCGCTGCACAGCGCCCTCTGGACCCTCGTGCCCCTGCTGCTGCTGCTGCTGCTGCTGATGCTGCTGGTGGCGCATGTGGTCCGTCGGGAACTGGCCGTCTTGCCGCGCCTGGCCCGAGAACTGGATCACCAGTCGCCGGAGCAACCGGAACCTCTGAGTGCCCAAGCCATTCCGGCTGAAGTCGTGCCCTTCATGCTCTCCATCAATCGGTTGCTGGCACGCATTCGTACGTTGATGGAAGCGCAGCGTCGTTTCATTGCCGATGCTGCCCATGAGATGCGCAGTCCGTTGACGGCCTTGCTGCTTCAGGTTCAGAATCTGGAGCAATCTGCGCCGATCTCTTTGTCCGGACGGATAAAACCGCTCAAGGAAGGCATTGTGCGCACCTGCCAACTCGTGGAACAGTTGCTGAGCCATGCGCGCAGTCAGGTGGGGTCGACACAATGGATTCCGGTTTCCTGTTTCCAGTTAGGGCGCACGTTGGTGAGCGATTTGATGCCGCTGGCCGAGGCTCGGCACATGGACCTGGGACTGGAGTGTCCAGAAACCCTGGAAGTGATTTCGGATCCCCAGTTGCTGCCCCTCATTCTGCGCAATGCTCTGGACAATGCCTTGCGTTATGCCCCGGAGGGCAGTGAAGTGACCTTGCGAATCAGAATCGAGGGGCCCTACGGTGTGTTCGAGGTGGAGGACACCGGTCCGGGTATTCCAGAGGATGAAAAACTCCGGGTATTCGAGCCGTTTCACCGGGTGATGGGATCCAATGTGGCCGGCAGCGGATTGGGGTTGACCATTGCCCGCGAGGCTGCTCAGCGTTTGGGGGGTGAGGTGAGCCTGCAGGATCGTGTTGTCGGGAGAGGACTGATTTTTCGTTACTGCCAACACCTGAAACGGGATTTTCCTCCAGTGACTGGACGGGATAATCGGGATGCCCTATAATGAGCAGGCTTGAAACACGATCCGTAGGCGCGTAGCTCAGTTGGTTAGAGCACCACCTTGACATGGTGGGGGTCGTTGGTTCGAATCCAATCGCGCCTACCAAATTCCTTTCCGTTTTGCCCTACGATTTTTTCTGACCCATTGAACCGGGTAAGGGGAACTCTTTGCCCGGTAACGGCTCGAATCCGGTAGAATGTGCAGTCCACCTCTCGGTGAGAGGGCTGTTTCGCTGACAATACAACCAAACCCTACAAGGAATCATGATGAGCGCCAAAGGGCAACTGTTACAAGACCCGTTTCTGAACGCACTCCGTAAGGAGCATGTCCCCGTTTCCATCTATCTGGTCAATGGCATCAAGTTGCAAGGACAGGTGGAATCCTTTGATCAATATGTGGTACTGCTCAAAAATACCACGACCCAGATGGTCTATAAGCACGCCATTTCCACAGTCGTCCCGGCGCGGAGCATCACCCTCCATACCCCGGAACCCGGCGCCGAAGATTAACTTCATGACGGATTTGGGCCCACTTCTGGGTCGGGGTCGTGCCTCGGCGCGTACCAAGGCAGGGCAGGGTGGCCTGGAACGTGTGTCTGAGGAGGTATCAGCCAATGCCCAACGTGTGCTGCTGGTCCGCCTGGTTCTGGGACGTGGCCCTGTAGAGTTCTCTCTGGACGAGTTGCAGCGCTTGGCACAAAGCGCCGGTCTTACAGTGGTGGGCTGGATGGAGGGCCGCCGCGAGCGTCCCGATCCCTCCACTTTCCTGGGGTCGGGCAAGGTCGAGGAAGTGGCGGCACGGGTTCAGGCCGAGGCTATCGGACTGGTTATCGTGGACGATGAACTGTCCCCTGTGCAGGAGCGCAATCTGGAACAGCGCCTGGGTTGTCGAGTCATTGATCGGACCAGTTTGATTCTGGATATCTTCGCCCAGCGCGCACGTAGCCACACCGGTCAGTTACAGGTGGAACTGGCTCAGTTGAAGCGTTTGTCCACGCGCCTGGTGCGGGGCTGGACACACCTGGAGCGGCAGAAAGGAGGAATCGGGCTGCGCGGACCAGGAGAAACCCAACTGGAGACGGACCGCCGTTTGCTGGCAGTGCGCGTCAAAACCCTGCAATCCCGTCTCGTCAAGGTGCGCCGTACCGTTCAGTTGCAGCGCCGTGCGCGACAACGGGCTGGGGTACTGAATGTCTCTCTGGTGGGGTATACCAATGCGGGCAAGTCTACGCTCTTCAATCGCCTGACACAGGGTGACAGTTATGTGGCAGATCAGTTATTTGCCACCTTGGATACCTTGACCCGGCGCGTGTATCTCGCGCCGGGTCTGCAGGTTACCCTCTCCGATACGGTAGGTTTCGTGCGCCGTTTGCCCCATACTCTGGTGGATGCGTTTCGTGCCACTCTGGAAGAGACACGGGAGGCGGATCTACTGGTGCTGGTGGTGGATCATGCCGATCCCGAGCGTGAGGCCCAGATCGAGGCGGTCAATCTCGTATTGGCGGAGATAGGTGCAGATCAGGTCCCTCAGTTACGCGTTTATAACAAGGTGGACTTACTGGCCCAGGAAGGCGGGCGGATAGAACGGGATGCCTGTGGTACAATCTCGGCGGTTTGGGCCAGTGCGCTCACAGGCATGGGCCTGAATGAGATCAGGCAAGCTTTTCTGGAACGGTGCCAGTCCCCAGGCAGGCCGGGTGAATTACCGGTCCTTCAGGAAACACAGGATAGTCATGGCACATAAAAATTTCCGTTGGTGGATTTTCAATCAGGGGCCACCCGATCTTGACGAGGTGTGGCGGCAGTTTTTACGTCGTTTCAAAAAGGGAGGGGCGGGAACCGGTTCGCCACCTCCTCGTCCCGGCAAGGGAATGCCCTCGATTCCCTTGCCAACGCCCGAACGCATGGTCCTGATTGGAGTGGCGGTGGTAGCGGTTATTTGGCTGCTGTCAGGGTTTTACATCGTGGATGCGGGGCGGGTAGGGGTCATCCTCCGTTTTGGCAAGTTTCAGGAACTGACAGGGCCTGGCCCTCACTGGCACATGCCCTATCCCATCGAGGCACAAGCGGTGGGGAGTCCGCTCAATGTGGCGCAGGTACGTACGGTGGAACTGGGGTACCGAAATACCCTCAAGTCCAAGGTCCTGCATGAATCTCTCATGCTGACCGATGACGAAAATATCATCGACAATCAGTATGCCATTCAGTACACCATCAAGGATCCCAAGGAGTTTCTGTTCAATAACCGCAATCCTGATGGGGCTGTGGTTCAGGCCGCTGAAACTGCCATTCGTGAAGTGGTGGGACGCAGCAAGATGGACTATGTGCTGTATGAAGGACGTTCCCAGATTGCAGCAGAATCAGAAAAATTGATACAGCAGATCCTTGATCGTTATCATACCGGTATTGCCATCAGCAAGGTCAACATGCAGAATGCCCAGCCCCCCGAACCCGTTCAGGCGGCTTTTGATGATGCAGTCAAAGCCGGACAGGACCGTGACCGACAGAATAACGAAGGGCAGGCCTATGCCAACGATGTCATTCCCCGCGCACGGGGTGCGGCTTCCCGTTTGAACGAAGAGGCCAAAGCTTACGCACAGCGCGTCGTGGCACGGGCTGAAGGCGATGCCAGTCGTTTCAACCAGGTATTGGTGCAGTACCTCAAGGCGCCGGAAGTCACCCGCCAGCGCCTCTATCAGGACATGATGCAACAAGTATTGGCTAACACCAGCAAGGTTGTAGCTGACCAGAAATCGGGGACGGGTCTATTGTATCTGCCTCTGGATAAATTGATCCAGGCCAGTGCCTTGGCCAATTTGGCGGGTTCCGATTCAAGCGGCGCAGGTACCCCATCCCCGGTGGGAACAGGGACAGCCAATTCTCCTCAGGAGACCCCACCCGAGAATGACTTGCGCGGACGTGATGCCATGCGCAATCGGGAACGGGAGGTACGGCCATGAAACAGAATTGGGGCTTGGGCATTGTTTTTATTGCCGGATTGGCTCTGTTGCTTTCTGGATCCCTGTATACGGTCAACCAGATTCAGTATGCGGTGGTTTTTCAATTGGGCGAAGTGGTGGCCGTCCGGACCCAGCCGGGTCTCTACTTCAAATTTCCCCTGATTCAGAACGTACGTTTGTTCGATAACCGTATCCGTACTTTGGACAACAATGATCCGGAGCGGTTTATCACGGCTGAGAAGAAACCTCTGCTGGTGGATTATTTCGTCAAGTGGAAGATCGATGACCCCAAACAGTACTATGTGAGCGTGGGCGGCGATGAACAGCGTGCCAAGATTCGCCTGACTCAAACGATCAATGATGACCTGCGTGCAGCCTTTGCCAAACGTACGGTGCATGAAGCGGTATCGGGGGATCGTGAATCCGTCATGGAATCCATGCGTCAGCGGGCGGAAAAAGATGCCCAACAGATTGGGGTGCACGTTCTGGATGTGCGCATTCGCCGTGTCGAACTACCCCCGGAGGTGACGGAATCGGTATATCGGCGCATGGAAGCGGAACGCAAGCGGGTGGCCAACGAGTTGCGCTCCACCGGTGCAGGCGAGGCGGAAAAGATTCGGGCCGATGCGGATCGTCAGCGCGAGGTGATTTTGGCCGATGCTTTTCGTACAGCCCAGGAAATCAAGGGGGGCGGGGATGCCAAAGCGGCCGCCCTCTACAGTGCGGCCTATGGAAAGAACCCCGAGTTCTACGCTTTTTACCGTAGCCTGGAAACTTATCAGCAAGGCTTCAAGAGCAAGGCAGATGTATTGGTTCTCGATCCTGCTGCGCCTTTTTTTCGTTATTTCAATTCTCCCGCAGGGGCGGGTTCAGCGCCCCTCAAGCACTGACCATGGAAGTGTTGCTGAGAACCTTTGCACTGGTCTTGGTACTGGAAGGGATTCTTCCTTTTCTGGTTCCCGAACGATGGCGTCAAACGGTGATCCGGCTGAGCCAGATGAGCGACCGTCAAGTTCGTTCCTTTGGTTTTGGCGCCATCGTGCTGGGGGTTATCCTGTTTCAATGTGTGGTCTGGGTGACGGGCTAGGGCCCCTATTTCGGAAAGGAGAATCATGACCTATCGCTGGCTGTTGCCTGATCATATCGAAGATTTATTGCCAGAATCCGCCTGGTGCCTTGAAGGCGCGCGTCGTCTGTTGCTGGATACCTTGCGGGGACGGGGTTATCAACTCGTCATTCCACCTCTGGTGGAATTTGTGGAGTCCCTGGCAGTGGAGGCAGGGCAAGAACTGGGGCCTTTGACTTTTTCTTTGGTGGATCCTCTTTCCGGGCGTCAATTGGGGTTGCGCTCTGACATGACATTGCAGGCTGCACGCATCGATGCCCATGGCATGAATCATCAGGGCGTCAATCGGTTGTGTTATGCGGGGGCCGTGGTGCATACCCATCCAGAGGCACCGACCCGTTCCCGGGAACCTTTTCAGGTCGGGGCGGAACTGTATGGCGTGGTTGGTCTGGAAGGCGATCTTGAAATTTTGAACCTGCTATTGGCCTGTCTGGAGCAACTGGGTCTGAAGGAAGTGCGTGTGGATGTGGGACAGGTGGCCCTGTTTCGGCGGATGGTCGAACAGGCCGGATTGAATCGCAGTCAGACTGCGCAGGTGACCGAGATTTTGCAACAACGGGATGTACCTTCCTTGAAACGTTGGGCGCATGCTTTGCCAGCCCCGTGGAACTGGCGTTTTTCTGCCCTGGGTGAGCTCAATGGTTCACCCGGACAGGTTCTGGAAGCAGCGCGTCAGGCATTGGCGGGATGGGCCGATCTGGAATCCATGTTGGCCCCCCTCGATGCCGTTCAACAACATTTGCCCGCCCATACGGCCTTGTCTTTCGATCTGGCAGAATTGCACGGTGTCCATTACCATAGCGGACTGGTTTTTGCTGTCTATTGTCCGGGATTTGCCGAGGCCGTGGCGCGGGGGGGGCGGTATGATGATATCGGTGAGAGTTTTGGGCAGGCGCGTCCAGCCGTGGGGTTCAGTTTGGATCTCAAGGCGCTTCTGCCCCGGTTGAAAACATTCCAATAAACAAGGGAGCAAGGCGCGCATGGCACGCAATGTGGTAGTGGTGGGAACCCAATGGGGCGATGAGGGCAAGGGCAAGCTGGTGGACTGGCTGACGGATCGGGCTCAGGGAGTCGTGCGTTTCCAGGGGGGGCACAATGCGGGTCATACCCTCGTCATCGGTGGACGTAAAACCGTACTCAGTTTGATTCCAGCCGGGATTCTGCGGGATACGGTGACGTGCTATATCGGTAATGGCGTGGTTTTGTCACCCACTGCCCTGATGCGCGAGATTCAGATGCTGGAAACCTCGGGGGTGGATGTCTCCTCACGCCTTTTGATCAGTGAGGCCTGCCCCCTTTTACTTTCCTACCATGTGGCCATCGACAAGGCGCGTGAGGAAGCGCGGGGAGAAGGGCGCATTGGTACCACAGGACGAGGGATCGGCCCGGCCTATGAAGACAAGGTGGCGCGGCGCGGATTGCGGGTTCAGGACATATTTCATCCTGCCCGTCTCGAGACAAAATTGCGTGAGGTACTGGATTACCATAACTTTGTTCTGACCCGGTATTTTGGAAAGGAAGCGCTGGATTTGGAGAAGGTCAAGGATGAGGCTCTCCAGTGGTCAGATCGGCTACGTCCCCTCGTGACCGATGTGTCGCGATGTTTGCACGACGCTCAACGGAACGGACATAACCTGCTGTTTGAAGGGGCTCAGGGAACCTTGCTGGACATTGATCATGGTACCTATCCCTTTGTGACTTCCAGTAATTGCGTTGCCGGCGCTGCTTCACCGGGTTGTGGCGTGGGTCCACAACAACTCGAGTACGTGTTGGGAATTACCAAGGCTTATACCACCCGCGTGGGTTCTGGCCCGTTTCCCACGGAACTCGATGATGAGGTGGGACGTCGTTTGGCGACACGGGGACACGAGTTTGGCGCTGTGACGGGGCGGGCGCGTCGTACGGGTTGGTTTGATGCCGTGGCTCTCAAACGCGCCATCCAGATCAATGGGGTGTCCGGTCTTTGTGTAACCAAGCTGGATGTCATGGATGGGTTGGAAACCGTCCGGATCTGTACCAGTTATCGGCTGGCAGATGGACAATCCTGTGATATTTTGCCCTTGGGGGCAGAACTCCTGGAGAGTTGTCAGCCGGTGTATGAGGAAATGCCTGGCTGGAGTGAGTCCACCATGGGTATGGAACACTACGATCAGCTTCCGCTCAATGCGCGCCGTTATCTGGAACGTTTGGTGGAGATTTGCGAAGTGCCCATCGACGTAGTGTCCACTGGCCCGGATCGGCGTGAAACCATCGTTCTGCGTCACCCCTATGATGCCTGAGAGTCAACTGACTTCTTCGCTCGATCATGAATTGCGTACCCCCCTGGCTGCAATCCAGGGGTTTGTCGCCCTCCTGCAGGAAGGGGGAGGGAGCGCTTCTGAGGAGCGGGAATACCTCCTGCTGATCGCTCGTTCTGCGCAACGGTTGCAGACGTTGCTGGACCAGCATCGGGTCTTTTTGCGTCAGATCCGGACAGAGGTGGACTGATCAGGTTCAGGTGCGTTCAGCGCACCTGACTTAGGGGGTGGACACCGGGAAAATCGCGGGTTTTCGAGATCCGGCAACGGTGTGCATGGTCCTGGATCTGGTCGAAGGGGACCGGTTTGGGAAGGATGGGGACGCCCTTGGGAAATTTTGGGTGTTGTGCCACTTCCTGCGGATCCAGACCGGTGACCACTAAAATACTCATGAAGGTGAGGCTGGGAATGGTGGGGAGGGTATGGAGCATTTCGAATCCATCCATACCGGGCATGAGCAGATCGGTGATGAGCAGATCCGGGGCGTGCTGTCCCATCTGAATGAGCGCATCGTAACCGTTGCGTGCTGAACGCAGATGTAGTTTCATCGGCCACAGTCGAGCTTGGGCCAGGTACAATGTGCGCAGGGCCTCGTCATCTTCCACGATCAGGATTTCAAAGGGAGCGCCTGCGGCGATACTAAGCGGATTTTGTTCCCGTTTCGAGACCAGATTTTCCACGGAGGTCCGGCAGATTCGACGGTGTCCGCCACGGGTTTTCCATGCTTCGAGAATTCCCTGTTCCACCCAAAGTTGCGCCGTACGCAGGGAAACCCCCAGTCGTTTCGAGGCTTCACGGGTGGTGCAGTAGGATTTCAGAACCTGGTCCTGATGAGACATTGTGCGAATCTCGCCAAAAACCTGCAGACCGGCTAAGGTCGATATGGTATAGTTCGTTTCGGGAATTTTCCCACAATTTTTGGTGCCGAGAAGAGGACTCGAACCTCCACAGTGTTGCCACCGCCAGGACCTGAACCTGGTGCGTCTACCAATTTCGCCATCTCGGCCCTACAAGCCCACGCATTCTATAGGATCTATAAACTTTGTCAACCGAAAAATCACTCCGTGCCCAGGATCCATTTTTGGAGCGGGAACAAGCCCAATATGACGAGCCTTTGCCCAGTCGTGAATATATTCTGCTGATTCTGGAACGGGAAGGGATACCTCTGACGGTGGAACACCTCGAGCGGCTGTTGTCCATCCGGAGTCAGGAGCGGGATCCCTTTGGGCGTCGGTTGCGTGCGATGGAACGGGAAGGCCAGTTGATGCGCAACCGCAAGAATGCGCTGTGCCTGCCAGCCAAACTGGATTTGGTGCGGGCGCGGGTGGAAGCTCATGCGGAAGGCTTTGGTTTTGCACTGCGGGAGGACGACGGCCCGGATATCTTTCTCAGCCCCAAGGAAATGACGCGGGTCCTGCATGGCGATCGTGTCATGGTACGTCCGGTGGGAACGGATCATCGGGGCCGCCCCGAAGGCGTGATCGTGGAGGTGCTGGAGCACGTCAATACCCATTTGGTGGCCCGTCTTGCCAAGGAGCATGGGGTGCTCTTTGCCGTGGCGGAGAACCGGCGTATCCACCAGGATATTCTGGTGGCGCCGGGGCAGGAAGGAGGAGCAGAACCCGGACAAGTGGTCATGGTGGAGTTACTGTCCCAACCCAGTCGTCAGTCTGAACCCGTGGCCCGGGTCACGGAAATTCTGGGGCGCTACGCCGACTCCGGCATGGAAGTGGAGATTGCCCTGCGCAAGCATGATTTGCCTCATGTTTTCGGGCCTGAAGTGGAAGAGTCGGTGGCCCGTCTGCCCCATGCAGTGATGCCGACTGATCTGGAAGGGCGGGAAGATTTACGCGCTTTGCCCTTGGTCACCATCGATGGGGAGACGGCACGGGATTTTGACGACGCGGTGTATGCGGAACGTCAGGGTGAAGGATTTCGTCTGGTGGTGGCCATTGCAGACGTATCGCACTATGTACAACCGGGTGATGTTCTGGACCAGGAGGCCTATTCTCGGGGTAATAGCGTGTATTTCCCGCGCCGGGTCATTCCCATGTTGCCTGAGGTTCTGAGCAACGGATTGTGTTCTCTCAATCCCGAGGTGGATCGTTTGTGCATGGTCTGTGATTTGCAGGTTTCTTCTCAGGGGGAAGTACTGGGGTACCGTTTTTATCCTGCGGTGATGCACTCCAAAGCACGTCTCACCTATACCGAAGTGGCAGGCATTCTGGCGCATCCCCAGGCTCCACCGCCGGCACGGCGCCCTTTGGTGCCCCATTTGCTGGCTTTGGATGGGGTTTTTCGGGCTTTCCTGATTGCTCGCCAGAAGCGTGGCGCCATTGATTTTTCCAGCGCGGAAACCCGCATGATCTTCGATGATTTCGGTAAGATCGAAACTATCGAACCGGTGGAACGCAATGATGCCCATCGCCTGATCGAAGAGTGCATGCTGGCGGCCAATGTTTGTGCGGCAGACTTTCTGGATCGGCACCACCATGCCACCCTTCTGAGGATCCATGCGTCTCCCGCCCCCGAGCGCATCCAGGCAGTGCGAGACTTTTTAGGGGAATTCGGTCTGCATTTGCCCGGCGGAGAGAAACCTCGCGCAGCAGACTATGCGCAACTGATCCAGCGCATTGCAGGTCGCCCTGATCAACGCCTGCTGGAAACCGTCCTGCTGCGTTCCTTGCAACAGGCGCAGTACAGCCCGGAGAAAATCGGTCATTTCGGATTGGCCTACGATGCTTATACTCACTTTACCTCGCCGATCCGGCGTTACCCCGATCTGCTGGTACACCGCGCCATTCGAGCCGTGCTGGGTGGACATGCCTATACGCCACGCACGCCCTGGAAGGACATTGGGATTCACTGTTCCTACACGGAACGACGGGCCGATGAAGCGACGCGTGAGGTGGAAGGCTGGCTCAAGTGTTTCTTCATGAAGGATCGGGTGGGAGAAGTGTTCAATGGCTCCATCAGTTCGGTGACGCACTTTGGGTTGTTCGTAGCGCTGGATGAGGTCTATGTGGAAGGGTTGGTACACATCTCGGAACTGGGTTCGGACTATTTTCATCATGATGCAGCTCGCCATCAATTGCTGGGTGAACGCACGGGTAAGCGCTATCGCTTGGGAGATCGTCTGCGGGTGCGCCTGGTGCGCGTCGATATGGAAACCCTCAAGATCGATTTCGTGCCGGCAGAGGAAGAAATTCCTGCGGGAAAGCCGACCCGTGCGAAGCGCAAACGCTGAGCGAAAACCTGTAGAGGTCGTTCGAAACTCTGGCCCATGGGGTGGAGGGTAAGAGCGGCAAGTTATAATCGACCTTTGGTCGATGTGAGAGAGTGTGATGTCAAAATTTCAGTTGTTGTACGGTTTTCATGCATTGACCAGTCGTTTGCGTCATCACCCCACTTCCATTCATACCCTGTATGTAGATGGCGAGCGCCAGGATGCGCGTTTGCGCGAGTTTCTTGCCCAGGTTACGGCAGCGGGTCATCATCCTCGCATGGTGGCAGGCGAAAGGCTCGACCGCATGGCGGGGACTCGCCGTCATCAGGGGGTGGTGGCCGAGGTGAGCCCCATCCATGCGGCCCTCGATCTCGATACGGTGGTGGACGAAGCTGGAGCAGACCTTCTGATTCTGGCCCTGGACGGGATACAGGATCCGCATAATCTAGGAGCTTGTCTGCGGGTGGCCGATGCCATGGGGGTACATGCGGTGGTGGCGCCGCGTGACCGTTCCGTTGCCCTGACGGCCACGGTGGCCAAGGTGGCCTCTGGCGCTGCGGATACCGTGCCCTACCTGACCGTGACTAATCTGGTGCGTACCCTGCGTGATTTGCAGGACCATGGTGTTTGGGTGGTGGGAACGGATGATCAGGCGGAAACGGATTTGGAAGGAACCGCCGTGGCGCAACCCATGGTGTGGGTACTGGGGGCGGAAGGAAGCGGTTTGCGGCGTCTCACCCGTGAGGCCTGCGATCAGCGTGTGCGCATTCCCATGCTGGGTTCGGTGGAATCCCTCAATGTCTCGGTGGCGGCGGGGATTTGTCTGTATGAAACGCGGCGACGTCGTCCGCACAGCAGCGCATCGGATCCCGGTTGATGCGCTGGGGAAAATGAGATAGAATCCAGCCTCCCTCAACCCCTTGTCGAAGAAAATGAGTTTCTTCGATTGAGTCGCTCCAGGCGATTTCATCCATAAGGAGATGTTATGCGGCATTATGAAGTTGTATTTATCGTTCACCCAGATCAAAGCGAACAGGTTTCAGCCATGGTGGAACGTTATCGTGGTCTGATCACCCAGGGCGGCGGAACCATTCACCGTCTCGAAGACTGGGGGCGGCGTCAATTGGCCTATCCCATCCAGAAAATTCACAAGGCGCACTATGTGTTGATGAATGTGGAGTGCGAACCTGCAGTTCTGACCGAACTGGAAAATGCTTTCCGCTTCAACGACGCGGTGTTGCGCCATCTGACCATTCTGATGAAGGATGCGGTGACCACTCCCTCACCCATGTTGCGGGAAGAGAAACGGGCCCCCCGTGAAGATCGTGAAGTGGAAAGTGCGGAAGTCGTGACTCCTCGTTGAACCGTAATATCGTCGTAGTGAGCGGCGCGGTGGTGAAGGTCGAACCCCTGCGTTATACGCCCAGTGGCTTGTCCGTTATCGAGATGATTCTGCACCATCGGTCGACCCAGCAGGAAGTTGGGCATGAGGTGGTTACGGAATTCGAGATCAGAGTCTGGGTGGCCGGGGACATGGCGCACCGTCTCAGTACAGTTTGCGTCGGGCAGCGGTTGGTGTGTCGGGGCTTTTTGGCTCCCCCCAGTCGTCAGAGCCGACAGTTGGTCTTGAGGGCCAACACTTACCAATTGATTGAAGGAAATAGAGATCATGAGAGCGAATAAAAAGGATGCCAAAAAGGATACTCGGGGGGGCAATCGCGGGGGAATGTTCCGCCGTCGTAAGTTCTGCCGTTTCACCGTGGAAAAGATCGAATGGGTAGATTACAAGGATGTGGAAATTCTGAAAGATTTTGTCAATGAAAACGGCAAGATCATTCCTGCCCGTATCACTGGCACCAAATCCCGTTTTCAGCGCCAACTCGGTACCGCCATCAAGCGTGCCCGTTTTCTGGCACTGATGCCCTACACAGACCTGCACTAAGGAGAGGAAAGATAATGGAAATCATCCTCATGGAAAAAGTGGTCAACCTCGGCCAACTGGGCGATATCGTCAAGGTCAAGGAAGGCTATGCACGTAATTTTCTGATTCCCACGGGGAAGGCCAAGCGTGCCACGACCCATAACAAGGAAGCCTTTGAGGCACGCCGTGCGGAACTGGAAAGGGTACAGACCGAATTGTTGGCCCAGGCTCAGGCACGGGTTGAAAAAATGACCGGACTGCGGGTGCAGATCGCCCAGAAAGCCGGGGTGGACGGACGTCTGTTTGGTTCTGTCACCAATCATGATATTGCCACTGCCCTGCAGGCTCAAGGATTTGACACCCATAAGTCTGAAGTTCGGTTACCCAATGGTCCGCTCAAGATGATCGGGGATCATACCGTTGTTTTGTCCCTGCACAGCGATGTGACAGCGGACATTACGGTGGTGGTTGTGGCCGAGTAATTTCCCCACATGGATAGCACGCTGGATTCTCTGCGGGTTCCGCCTCATAGCATCGAGGCGGAGCAGGCAGTGTTAGGCGGGCTGCTCCTCGATAACCAGGCGTGGGACAAGATCGGCGATTTGATCGCCGATTCTGATTTTTATCGAGAGGATCATCGGCGCATCTACCGTGCCATTCTGCTGCTGCTGGAGCAGAATCGACCTGCGGATCTTTTGACGCTCTCCGACCTGCTGGGTCAACGCCAGGAACTGGAAGGAGTGGGCGGCATGGCTTATTTGGCGGCCATGGCCCAAAATACGCCCAGTGCCGCCAATATTCGACGTTATGCCGAAATCGTTCGGGAACGTGCCCTGATGCGCAGTTTGGTGCAAGCAGGGACAGAAATCACCGAAAGTGCTTTTACCCCCACGGGACGTTCCGCTCGTACCCTGTTGGATGAAGCTGAAGCCAGAATCTTTCATATAGCCGAACATGGTTCTCGGGGTGCCCAGGGATTTCGTCCCCTGAGTACTTCCCTGGCAGAAACCGTTACGCGTATCGATGAACTTTACCGGGCAGGCAACCATGATCCGGTGACCGGAGTTCCCACCGGATTTGTGGATCTGGATAAAATGACCGCCGGTTTGCAGGCCGGAGATCTGGTTATTATCGCTGGTCGTCCCTCCATGGGAAAAACCGCTCTGGCACTGAACATGGCGGCGCATGTTGCCTTGGGCCCCAAATTGCCCGTGGGGATTTTCAGTATGGAAATGTCGGCGGGACAGTTGGCCCTGCGTTTGCTGAGTCTGCATGGACGTATCGATCAGCAAAGTTTGCGTACGGGTCGTATGCAACCCGAGGATTTCAGTCGTCTGACTCGTGCCTTGGGAGATTTGAGTCAGGCTCCTTTGGAGATTGACGAAAGCGCCGCCTTGAATCCTCTGGACCTGCGCGCAAGGGCGCGTCGTTTGCACCGTCAGTATGGGGGATTGGGGTTGTTGGTCATCGATTATCTGCAATTGATGTCCAGTTCCGGTGCAGGGGAAAATCGGGCCACGGAAATTTCTGAAATATCTCGCTCTCTCAAAGCTCTGGCCAAGGAACTCAAAGTCCCGGTGATTGCGCTGTCGCAGTTGAATCGCAGTCTGGAACAGCGTCCCAACAAGCGGCCGGTCATGTCGGATCTCCGTGAATCAGGCGCCATCGAGCAGGATGCCGATGTAATCCTGTTCATCTACCGGGATGAGGTCTACAACGAGAACAGTCCGGACAAGGGATCGGCAGAAGTCATCATCGGCAAACAACGGAATGGTCCCATCGGGACGGTGCGACTGACCTTCCTGAACCATTACACCCGCTTCGAAAATTTCGCCCAGACGTACTCGGGCCGCCCGTTCTGAGCATTCCTCCATGGCCCGCGCCAAAAGTGTCTTCGTCTGTCGGGAATGCGGCGGGGAATCTCCGCGCTGGCAGGGCCAATGCCCCCATTGTCAGGCATGGAATACCCTGGCCGAATTTCGGACCGGGGAAGGGAAAGGGAGTGCTCAACGCTCTTCCCTGACCCCGCCCTCCTTGGTTCAGTCCCTCCATCAAGTCAAGGCCGAATCCTTGCAGCGCTTGTCCTCTGGGCTGCCGGAATTCGATCGGGTTCTGGGCGGGGGATTCGTACCGGGAGGGGTGGTATTGCTGGGCGGGGATCCGGGGATCGGCAAATCCACCCTTTTGTTGCAATCCCTGGCTCAGGTAGGAAAACAGCACGGTGTCCTGTATGTGACAGGGGAAGAATCCCCAGAGCAGGTGGCAGAGCGGGCGCGTCGTCTGCAACTGTCGGGGGCTGCGGTGGATCTGTTGGCCGAAACGCGCTTGCAGGCAGTGGAAGCGGTGATTCGGGAGCGCCAGCCGCAACTGGTGGTCATCGACTCCATACAAACCCTGTACAGTGATGCGCTGGAAGCTGCGCCGGGCTCGGTATCCCAGGTGCGTGACTGTGCGGCCCAACTGACGCGCCTGGCCAAGAGTGGCGGTCCGGTGATGATCCTGGTGGGGCATGTCACCAAGGAGGGCACCTTGGCTGGTCCGCGTATCCTCGAGCATATGGTGGACACAGTGCTGTATTTCGAGGGGGATGGCAGTTCCAGTTATCGTTTGATTCGCGCGACCAAGAACCGTTTTGGGGCGGTGAATGAATTGGGTGTCTTTGGGATGACCGAGACGGGTTTGCGCGAAGTCAGCAATCCTTCCGCCTTGTTCATGTCCCGTCATGCACAACCGGTATCTGGTTCTTGCGCCACGGTGACCCTGGAAGGCACCCGCCCTCTGGTGGTGGAGATTCAGGCGCTGCTGGATGAGAGTCGGATGGGTATTCCGCGTCGGCTCACGGTGGGACTGGAGCAAAATCGTCTGGCCCTGCTCCTGGCGGTGCTACATCGTCATGCTGGGGTGTCCTGTGGGGACCAGGATGTCTTCGTCAATGCCGTGGCTGGGGTGAGGATTGGCGAACCTGCTGCGGATCTGGCCATCCTGTTGGCCATTGTCTCCAGTTTGCGCAATCGTCCCCTGCCGCCTGGTTGGGTGGTGTTTGGTGAAGTAGGGTTGGCGGGGGAGGTACGCCCCGTTCAGCGTGGTCTGGAGCGCTTGCGCGAAGCTGCAAAGTTGGGTTTTGCGGTGGCTCTGATACCCCGTGCCAATGCCCCTCGGCAGGTACCCGACGGGATTCGTCTCATTACAGTGGAACGGGTCGAAGAAGCGGTTCAGGCTTATCGGGATGGGTCGTAGTCACTTTCGATCTGAATGATTTCGCCGCTTCGTCCGCGACTATCCGGACCCAGCCAGTACTGGTAATGAGGCATGAGAGATGAAATGTTCGGTAGACATTCCGGCACTTCACCGGGATGGGTGCGATGGCGCATCGGGGATGCGACGGGGCCTGGAATCAGGACATTGAAGCGCAGGTCGGAGTCATCCCGGTGCTCCTGGGCAAAGAGTCGTGCCAAGGCAATCAGGCTGGCCTGGCTCAGTCCAAATCCCCCCCAGTAGACATCCGGGGACAGGCCATGTTGTTCGGCGGTAAATAGAACCGCACCATCTGGTGCTGCCTCCAGCAGAGGTAAACAGGCGCGCGTGAGGGCGAAGGGCGCGAACAGGTTAGTGGTAAAAGCCTTTTCCCAATGATTCAGTCTTTGTTGGGAAAGTTTGCTTAACTTTATAAATTGACTGGCACTATGCAGAATTCCGTCGAGTCTGCCCAAGGCATGGGTCAGGGTGACCGCCAGGGCCTCGAAACGAGAATCGTCGGCTTGGGCCAGATCAAAGGGAAGAATCACCGGTTGGGGGTGTCCGGCAGAGACGATCTCATCGTATACCCCATCGAGGCGGGATTCATTGCGGCCGAGCAGGACCGTGGTGGCCCCCGCAGTCGCCAGTGCGCGTGCGGCATGGCGTCCCAGTCCGGAACTGGCACCGGTGACCAAAATGACCCGATCATTCAATATCATGGTTGAAGCCTCCAATGTTTCCGTCCTTGCCATTGTAATCCAGGAGGGATCATTTGCCGAATTTGACGGCCAGTGGAGAACAGGAGTAAGGTTGTTCCAGTTGTCGGGAGTTGAGAAAGGGGTTTTTTGTTACAATCAAATATTATTAAAAGCAAATTTAATTCGCATTGCAAAGGTCATGGAAAATCGCACGGCTCGTTTGAGTGTCCTAATCGATCCCGTCAAAAAAGAAATTTTTGAGGAGATCTGTCGTTTGCATGATTTGACACCTTCCCAGGTGGTGCGCCAGATGATCCGGGAATTCATCCACACCCGGGGTTCTTCCGAGCAACTGGCGCGCATGCCGCGCAGCCGTTTATCCCAGGACTGAACCCATGTCCTTGCTGCCCCTCGATCTCGTTGGACTGATTCTCACAGGGTTGAGCGGGTTGGGTCTGCTGGGACTGGTGCTGCCTGCCCGCCTGGGGCGGTGCCTGTTGTTTCCCCTGATTGCCGGGTTATCTGCCCTCATGGCAGGGGCGGGGCTTTGGGCCCTGCAGGGAGGAGCACAGACTTTGGTACTGCCCATCGGTTTGCCGGGGATGCCCTTTCATTTGCGTCTCGACGTTCTGTCAGCGTTTTTTCTGACGCTGCTGGGCTTGGCAGGGAGTGGGATTAGCGCTTATGCAACGGGATACTTTCGGCACATGGCAGAAACTCAACCAGGCGATTTTCAGCGCCTGATTTTGCTCTATGCGCTTTTTCTCGCCAGTATGGGGATGGTACTGGTGGCGGATGATGCCTATTTCTTCATGGTGGCCTGGGAAAGCATGGCGCTTTCTTCCTATTTTCTGGTGACCACCGATCATGAGATTCCGGCAATTCGTGAGGCGGGTTTTCTGTATCTCCTGATGGCGCATCTGGGCGCTATTGCCTTGCTGTTGTGTTTCGGCTTGTTACAAAGTGGCACAGGCGGTGATTATGCCTTTGCCACGCTCCGGCATCATTCTTTGACGAGTTTCTGGTCGAGTACGGCATTTATTCTGGCGTTAATCGGGTTTGGTGCCAAGGCCGGCTTGCTGCCACTCCACACCTGGTTGCCTGAAGCCCATCCCGCTGCACCTTCTCCGGTGTCGGCGCTGATGAGCGGGATCATGCTCAAAATGGCCTTGTATGGCTTGTTACGGGTACTTTTCGATCTACTTGGACAGCCCTTGTGGTGGTGGGGGGCGCTTCTGGTGGGATTGGGTTCCTTGACGGCACTCTTCGGCGTGCTTTTCGCCGCTGTCCAATCTGATATCAAGCGTTTGTTGGCCTGGTCTTCCGTGGAAAACATGGGGCTGATTCTGAGTGGATTGGGTTTGACCTTGTTGTTTCATGGAGCCGGGCAAGAAACCGTTGCTGCCCTGGCCCTGGCGGCGGTGTTGTATCACGCCCTCAATCATGCCTTTTTCAAGGGATTATTGTTTTTGGGTGCGGGATCGGTGTTGCATGCCACGGCGGAACGGAACATGGCCAAATTAGGGGGGCTGATCCGTGTCATGCCCTGGGTGGCGGGATTGAGTTTGGTGGGCGCTCTGTCACTGGCCGGATTGCCGCCTTTCAACGGGTTTGTTTCGGAGTGGCTGTTGTTGCAGGCCTATTTGCTGCGTCCTGATCTGCCGCAGCCCTGGCTCAATATGGTACTGCCTCTGGGGGCCGCAGTGCTGGCATTGGTCGGGGCCCTGGCGGGTTTTGCCATGGTCAAGTTTTATGGCATCGTTTTTTTGGGGCAGGCGCGGGGTCTGGTGCTGAGTGAGGTACAGGATATCGGTGTTTGGGAGCGTTTCGGAATGGGGTGGATGGCCTTGGGTTGTGTGCTGTTGGGCCTATTTCCCAGTTCGGTCATCCTGCAACTGGATACGGTGACCCATGCGCTGGTGGGGCAGGGATTGGGTGCCAGTGCTGCCCGACACGGCTGGTTATGGGTCACCCCGGTTTCTGCCAACCGAGCGAGTTACAGTCCGCTGATCCTGTTTGCCGTCATTGGGGTGAGTGTGGGTTTGACCTTTCTGGGGGTACGCCGGTTTTTTCATGGTCGGTGGCGACGGGCACCGGCCTGGGACTGCGGCTATCCTTTCCAGACTGCGCGCATGCAGGATAGTGCCGATGGGTTTGGCCAACCGATCAAGCAGATTTTCGAATCATTCTTTGGCCTGTCACGGGAGATTCCCAGCCCCTTTGATTCTCATCCGCACTACCACAGCGAGGTACGCGATCCACTTTGGGCTCTCTGTTATTTGCCGCTGGTGCGGGGCGTGGCCCGTCTGGTGAAATGGGTGGGGGTGTTGCAGCAGGGGCGTATCTCCACCTATCTGCTGTTCAGTTTTACCACCCTGATGGCCTTGCTGGCACTCGTGACAGGGAGCCGGCCATGACGTTGGTAAACTGGTTGCTTCAAGGGGGACAGGAAATCCTGGGTGTTCTGCTGGCGCCGCTGTTGATGGGTTGGGTAGGGATTTGGCGGGCCTGGCTGCAAAATCGACAAGCGCCTCCCTTGACACAGCCTTATCGGCAGTTATTCAAGTTGTTTCACAAGGAAGTGGTGATTGCGGAAACAGCATCTCCTCTATTCCGTGTGACCCCCTATCTTCTTTTCGGGTGTATGGGTTTGACCGCCAGTTTGATTCCCATGGTCATCACCGATCTCCCTCTGGCTGGCGCAGTGGACGTGATCGCTCTGGTGGGGTTGCTGTCCCTGTCCAGGGTGTTTTTGGCACTGGCAGCCATGGATGTGGGGACGGCTTTTGGTTCGCTGGGGGCGCGCCGTGAAATGTTGGTGTCCTTTCTGGCAGAGCCGGCACTCCTCATGGTGTTTTTTACCATTGCGTCCCTCAATGCCAGTACCTCCCTGCGTTTCATGGTGACCGGATTTGCTGCACGCGGATTTTATCTCTATCCCAGTCTGGCCTTTGCCGGGGTTGCTTTCCTGATGGTGCTGCTGGCGGAGAATGGACGGATCCCGGTGGACAACCCTGAGACACATCTGGAACTGACGATGATCCATGAAGCCATGATCCTGGAATATTCTGGACGTCATCTGGCCCTCATCGAATGGGCCAATGCCCTAAAATTATTGATCTATTTCAGCCTTGGCTTTGCGCTTTTCCTGCCCTTTGGTCTGACGGATAGTCAGCGGGGATGGGGGATCCTGGGGGCTCTGATCCTGTTTCTTCTTAAATTGACGGTGATGGGTGCGGGCTTGGCCGTACTGGAAACCGTTTCGGCCAAACAGCGTTTATTTCGTGTTCCGGAATATCTGGGAACCGCATTTCTGCTGGCGGTATTGGCCATTCTGTTGCATTATCTGCTGGGTTCCTGAGCATGAGTCACTGGAACCCGGCTCCCTTTGCACAGCAACTACTCGATCTGTTTGCCTCGTTATTGCTTCTGATCGCCTTTGCCATGCTTTCCCAGCGCCGCATCCTGACCTTGATCCACCTCTTTGCCTGGCAAGGTTTGATCCTGACCTTGTCCATTGCGGACAGTGCCTGGCTGACGCATCAACCCCATTTGTATTATTCGGCGGCCTTGACCCTGATCATCAAGGTCCTGATCCTCCCCTTGCTGTTGCATCGCCTGATTCGCCGTCTCGACGTGGTATGGGACGTGGAAACCTTGATCAACATTCCCACCACGATGCTGGTGGGGATTGGTCTGGTGGTTTTCTCCTTCAATCTGGCTCTGCCTATTTCACACTTTTCCAGCACCATCCTGCGCAATACCCTGGGCATTGCCCTGGCCAGTGTGTTGCTGTCTTTCATGATGATGATCACGCGCCGTAAAGCGGTGCCCCAGGTCATTGGTTTTCTGGCCCTGGAAAATGGCCTGTTTCTGGCGGCTACCTCAGCCACTTATGGCATGCCCATGGTGGTGGAACTGGGGGTGGCCCTCGACGTGCTGGTGGGAATGTTTATTTTTGGGATCTTCTTTTTTCAGATTCGTGAAACCTTCGACAGTCTGGATATCCGCCACATGGAAAAACTCAAGGAAGAATGACATGGAGATTTGGGTACTGTTAGGTTTTCCGTTGCTGGGCGGGCTTTGGCTGGGCGCAACGGGGCAACGGGCACAGGCACCGCTGGTCAATCTTCTTTTCAGCCTTGCCACTCTGGGGGCTGCAGGGTTCCTGGCGGTGCGCGTGCTACAGGAGGGTCGGGTGAGTGCCTGGGATGAACAGTTCGTGGTGGACCCCTTCAATGTCTTTCTGGTGGGGTTGACGGCTTTTGTGGGCATGACGACGGCGTGGTTCTCGCGCTCCTACGTGGGGAATGAAGTGCAGCATGGGCGGCTTTCGGCGAGCCGTTTGCGTCTTTATCACGGCATGTATCAGGCTTTCCTGTTCACCTTATTGGTGGCTTTGACCACCAATAATCTGGGGTTGTTGTGGGTGGCCATGGAGGCGGCGACCTTGACCACGGTATTGTTGGTGTCCTTGTATCGAACCCCGGCCAGTCTGGAAGCCGCCTGGAAATATTTCATTCTGTGCGGTGTCGGTATCGCCCAAGCCCTCTTTGGCACCATATTGCTCTATTTTGCTGCAGAAAAAGTTCTGGGAGAAGGGGGGAACGCCTTGCTCTGGACCCATCTGGCCCAGGTCAAGGGGCAACTGGAGCCCACCATCGTTTCTTTGGCCTTCGTATTTTTGCTGGTGGGGTATGGCACCAAAGTGGGACTTGCCCCACTCCACAACTGGCTGCCCGATGCCCATGCTGAAGGTCCAACGCCCATTTCTGCCGTGCTGTCCGGTTTGCTGCTCAATGTGGCCCTGTATGCGATATTACGTACCAAAGTGCTGGTGGACGGCGCTCTGCACCAACCTTTCGCCGGGCATCTGATGATGGGGTTTGGAGTCTTCAGCGTGGCCGTGGCAGCGCTTTTTCTGATGCGTCAGAAGGACATCAAACGTCTTTTCGCTTATTCTTCCATCGAGCACATGGGGTTGATGACGTTTGCTTTCGGGATGGGGGGAGCGGTAGCGAATTTTGCCGGACTATTGCACATGACGATGCATTCCCTCACCAAATCCGCCATTTTTTTTGCCGTGGGTCACGCCAGCCAGAAAAGCGGGACGCAACTCATGGCGCAGATTCGGGGCTTGATCCGTACCAGTCCCACCATTGGTTGGGGGTTATTGCTGGGCGCACTGGCCATCCTCGGCATGCCCCCTTTCGGCGTCTTTGCCAGCGAATTTCTGATCTTGACCACGGCCATGCATGAACAGCCCTGGGCCACCCCCATTTTGCTGGGTGCCTTGGGAGTAGCCTTTGCGGCGATTTTTGGCAAGGTTCAACCTATGGTCTTCGGTCCCGCAACCGGGCAGCGCCTGCCCCATCCCCCGGCCATCCTGCCGGTATTCCTGCACTTGACCCTGGTCTTGATCCTTGGCCTTTATCTGCCGCCAGTCCTGGCGACCTGGTATCGTCAGGCTGCAGCGCTGCTGGGTTAGGACAATGATGACTTCGATGCCTCCCCTGCAGACCTTGCCTGGTGTTGTGCCGGCTTGGCAGGAAACGGTATCCCGGGAGGATCTGCGGAGTCTCTGTCTGACGCAAAAGGAACAGGGTGCGCGCCTGGTTTCTCTGTGGGGCAGTGATGAAGGGGAAGAAAATTTTGACCTGCATCTGGCCCTGGCGGTGCAGGGAGGACTACGCTGGCTACGGGTATCTCTTCCCGCCCATGACCCCACCTACCCAGCATTGGACGATGTGTTTGCCAATGCCAATCGTTTGCAACGCGCCACCCATGATCTGCTGGGTCTGCTTGCCCAGGGAGCCGCAGAGAGTCGCCCTTGGTTGCGCCACAGCGCTTGGCCCGCTGACCGTTTCCCCCTGCGGAAAGGAGAAGACGGACAAGTTTACCCACCTCTGGTACGGGAACCCTATCCTTTTGTCACGGTGAGCGGGCAGGGGGTACATGAAATCCCCGTGGGGCCGGTGCATGCCGGCATCATCGAACCGGGGCATTTTCGCTTTTCCGTGGTGGGAGAACGGGTGCTGCGTCTCGATACTCAATTGGGGTATACCCACAAGGGGATCGAGAAACGGGCCGAATCTCTTGCTCCGGCGGCCTTGATCCATCTGGCCGGAAGAGTATCTGGCGACAGTACGGTGGCCGGTGCCTGGGCGACGGCTCAGGCGCTGGAATCCATTTTGGGGCGTCAGATTCCGGAACGAGCCGAATGGCTGCGTGCCCTCTGGCTGGAAAGGGAACGTCTGGTCAATCATTTGGGAGATTTGGGGTACCTATGCAACGATGTGGGGTTGAGTGCAGGGTTTTCCCTGTTCTGGGCGCTCAAGGAAACCGCCTTGCGTACCCACGAAAAACTGGTGGGACACCGTTATCTGCATGACCAGATTCAGTTAGGGGGCGTGGCCCGGGCATTGACGGTCTCTGACTGTCAATCCCTGCGGGAGGAAGGTGTGACTCTGGAGCGGGAAGTGCATCGTTTGCAGGAATTGTTACAGGAACACGCGGGGGTACAGGACCGCTATGTGAGCACGGGAAGGGTGACCCCGGAGTTGGCTGCCCGTCTTGGTTTGGTGGGGCTGGCAGGGCGAGCCTCGGCTCAGGCATGGGACCTGCGCGTGTCCTGTCCCACGCCCCCCTATGCACAGGCTGAAGTGCGCATGGCGACTCGCACTCAGGGCGATGTGGCCGCAAGGGTGGCCGTGCGCTTTGATGAAGTTTTTGAATCCTTGCGTCTGATTCGTCATTTCATCGAGTATTTGCCGTCTGGACCGAGCCTTTGGGACGACACGCCCCCCTTGCGGGCAGGAGTCGGGGTGGGTTGGGTGGAGGGGTGGCGCGGCGAGGTATTCGTAGCCCTGGAACTGGGGGCGCAGGGGCAGGTACGACGCTGGCATCCGGAAGATGTGTCCATGAGCAACTGGCCCGTTCTGGAACATGCGGTGCAGGGCAACATCGTGCCGGATTTTCCTTTGATCAACAAGTCCTTTAACTTGAGTTACAGCGGGCAGGATGGATGATGGCCAATATTTTGAACGAGATTTTACGCCATGGAGTGCGCAGTGAACCCTTTTCCTGGCCGCAGGCTGACCTGGAAACTTGGCAACAGGCTTTGTGGCAGCGCTTTGGACGGGCCCTGGTGATTCGCCATGTGGATGCGGGGTCGTGCAACGGCTGTGAACTGGAAATCCATGCGCTCAATGCTCCCCAGTACAACTTGACGGGGCTGGGCCTACATTTCTCTGCCAGTCCGCGCCATGCCGACCTGTTGTTGGTGACCGGTCCCGTCTCCCGACACATGGAGGAGGCTCTGCGTCGCACCTACGCGGCATTGCCGGAACCCCGTTGGGTGGTGGCGGTGGGGGACTGTGGACGCGATGGGGGGGTGTTTGGAAAATCCTATGCCTGTTTGGGTGGGGTCAGTCAAGTCATTCCGGTGGACGTGGTGGTGGCGGGCTGTCCCCCGACGCCGTTGCAACTGCTGGCAGGGATCTGGCGGGCAGTGACGAGCGCCAAAGGCTCGACCCTACCCCGGCCAGAATGACCACTCCAATGCCGAGCCAGGTTGTCAGGGCGGGACGTTCGGTAAAAACAACCATCCCCAGCAGGGTGGAGAAGACGATGGTGCCATAGGCCAGATTGGCAACCACCAAGGTTATTCCAGTGCGGTAGGCGCGTGTCATGGTCAGTTGTCCGAGGGTGGCAAAGAGCCCCAATCCGGCCAGAATGCCCAGAGAATGAAGGGACCAGGCATGGGCAGGTTGAAAGGGCAGGGCCAGACCGGTCACCACGGTGGAGAGGGTGGTGAAGTAAAACACCACCCGCCAGTCCGGTTCGCCCAGACGGGCCATGCTACGAATCTGGGCGTAGGAGAATCCGGCGCTCATGCCCGACAGTAAACCAATCCCTGCATACCCCCACTGTTGGGGCGTCAGATGGGGCTGTAACAACAGAATCACCCCCCCGAATCCCAGTCCCAGAAGCCCCAGCAATCCGGGTCGGGAATCGTGGGGTTGGGTGAAGCGCAGGATGGCTGCCAGAAAAAGGGGAGAGGTATAATTAAGGGTGACGGCAGTGGCCAGAGGCAAATGGGCCAAGGCCAGAAAATACAGCCAGAGAGAGATCAGTCCAGACAGACTGCGCCCCAGATGGCGGAGCCAATGTACAGAGGCATAGGCCCTGAGGGGTTGGCGGGCCATGATCAAGAGGAAAAGCATACCAAACAGTGAACGATAAAATACCAGTTCCGAAGCACTGAAATCCTGTGCGCCCCACTTGACAAAGACTCCCATCAGAGCGAAGTTCAGGCCCGCCACCAACATCCAGAGAGAACCCGAAAGGGAGGGGTGTGGCTGAGGGGTTGGGGTCACAGGAAGATCGGTCAAGAGGGAGGAAGAAGCATTATAAGCGGAGATCTTCTTGCGTACTGTAACCGGGGGCCGTCTTGCTTCGGAGGGTCTAATTCTGACTTAAGATCGAGGGTTCATGATGTTCGCTTTTCTAAAGGAACCTTAACCGGGAAGAACCATTTGTTACAATCGCAAAAGTGCCCATTGGTATAATTTGCTGGTACAAATTACCACTCATACAGGACCCTTTCATGAGAATTTCTGACTATGATATCGGTCCAGATCACCCTCCCTTCGTTATTGCCGAAGTGGCTCAAAGCCATGAAGGCAGTTTGGGTCAGGCCATGGCTTTTATTGAAGTGGCCGCCGAGTGCGGGGTGCAGGCCGTTAAATTTCAAACTCATTTGGCCGCAGAAGAAAGTACGGTGCACGAACCTTGGCGTGTTCCTTTCAGCCTGCAGGATCGTTCCCGTTATGACTACTGGCAGCGTATGGAATTTACGTTCGAGCAATGGAAGATACTCAAACTTCATGCAGAACGTCATGGCCTGGTGTTTTTAAGCAGTCCTTTTTCTGTTCGTGCCTGTGAATGGCTTGATGCCTTGGGCATGGCGGCTTGGAAAATCGCTTCCGGCGAGATCCATAACCCGGAACTGCTGGAATGGGTAGGGCGTACCGGCAAACCCCTCCTGCTCTCCAGTGGCTTGATGGCCCCCGAGGGTTTGCTGGCCTTGGCGCAAGAATTCCAGTGTCATGGTTCATCTGTGGCGCTGATGCACTGTACCAGTCGTTATCCCACCCCTCCGCAGGAAGTGGGCCTTAATCTGCTGGAAACCTTGCTCGAGGCGGAGCCTTCATTTCCGGTTGGATTGTCCGACCATTCGGCATCTCCTGTTCCAGGGATTGTGGCGACTTATCTGGGCGCCTCACTACTGGAAGTTCATTTGACGTTGCATGAACGGATGTTCGGACCGGATGTTCCAGCTTCCCTTACTCCCACCAGGCTTAAAGCACTGGTGGACGGTGCACTCTTTGCCTGGAGTATGCGTACCTCACCTGTTTTGAAATCAGTGCAACTAGAACGATTAGGCTTTGACCCTGCCATTTTTGGGCGATCCTGGGTGACTACTCAAGACCTGCCGGCCGGTCATTCCCTGACCCGTTCAGATCTGGCTTTCAAAAAGCCGGGAGGCGGGTTGGGTTATGAAGATTTGTATCACCTTCTCGGTCAGGTGTTGACCCGTGCGCTTCCCAAAGATCATCTCTTGGAAATCAATGATGTCCATCCCTCGTAAAATCCTTGTCGCTATTACCGCTCGCCCCAGTTATTCCCGTATTCGCAGTACCCTGCAGGCTTTGAATCAACAGGAAGACGTTGAATTGCACTGTCTTTGCTCCGGTTCCGCACTTTCGGACCGACATGGCCGGGTGGCCGACCTGATCCGTGAAGATGGATTCCATGTGGCGGCGGAGGGGGAGACCCTGGTTCCGGGGAATGATCCTGGACGTATGGCAGAAACCACGGCACAGACTATTTTATTTACGACGCGCCATCTGGAGATCGCCCGTCCGGATTGGGTCATCACCATCGCTGATCGTTATGAAACTCTGGGTACGGCAGTGGCTACATCCTATTTAGGGATTCCCCTGATCCATGTGCAAGGTGGAGAAATCACCGGAAATATCGATGAGCGGGTGCGTCATGCCGTGACCAAATTGTCCGATATTCATCTGGTGGCTAATGCCCAGGCGGCAGCGCGTCTCATGCGCATGGGGGAACATCCGGACAGTATCTATGTAACAGGGTGTCCTTCCATTGACCTGGCACGGGAAGCCTGTCAAATCTCCCTGGATGACCTGGCGTTGGCGTTGGTTGGACAGGAGGGATTGGATCATTTCAATCTCGAGGGCGAATTCATCATGGTATTGCAGCATGCGGATACCACAGAGCATGAGTCCAGTTATCGCCACATGATGATGACCCTGCAGGTGGTCAGTGCCAGTGGTTTGCCTTTCGTGGTTTTCAACCCCAACAGTGATGCGGGATCTGAGGCCACCTCCCGGGCGGTGACCGATTTTCGTCGGGATCATCCCCTTGCACCCATGGGAATGATCACCAATCTGGAGGGGCGCCTGTTCCTGCGTTTATTGCGTCAGGCGCGCTGTTTGATCGGAAATTCCAGTGTGGGGATTCGAGAATGCGCTTTTCTGGGTACACCGGTGGTGAATCTGGGCGATCGTCAGAACGGACGGGAACGTGCCAGCAATGTGCGCGATAGTCCATGGAAACCCCAGGCCATGGCACAGGCCCTGACCTATCAGTTGCAACAGAGTTACGCCGGGAGCCAGATCTACGGTTCAGGCCACTCGGGAGAGTTGATGGCGGATATTGTTGCCCATCTGGCTCTCCCGCGTAAAAAGCGCTTTCATGACCCCGCCTGATTCGGCGGGGATCCGGCGGTTCAGTCGTTCAGATGCCAGATATTCCGGGCATATTCCTGAATACATCGGTCGCTGGAGAAAACCCCCATGTGGGCGACATTGAGAATGGAGCGGCGTGTCCATTCCGTGGGATTGCGGTAAACATCATCCACCCGTTCCTGGGCGGCAATATAAGCTTCGTAATCCGCCAGCAGGAAGAAGCGGTCGCGGGTGGTGAGTTCTTCCACGATGGGGGCGAAGCGATGGGGTTGATCCGGCGAAAAATACCCCTGGGTGATCATGTCCAGTACCTGACGTAACTCCTCGTGGGTATGGACCAATTCCTGAGGGTGGTAACCGGTCTTTTGAAGTTGGGCGATCTGTTCGGCAGTCTCGCCGAATACGAAGAAGTTATCCCATCCTACGGCTTGCCCAATCTCGATATTGGCTCCGTCCAGGGTCCCCAGTGTAAGCGCACCATTAAGTGCCAGTTTCATGTTGCCCGTTCCTGAGGCTTCGGTGCCGGCGGTGGAGATTTGTTCTGACAGTTCGGCGGCAGGAATGAGACGCAAGGCAATGGTGACATTGTAGTTGGGAATGAAGACGACCTTGAGTCGATCATGGACCAGAGGGTCGTTATTGATGACTTCAGCCACGGCATGGATCAGGGCGATGATGCGCTTGGCAGCGGCATAACCAGGGGCCGCCTTGCCGCTGAAGATGACGGTGCGGGGGACCATGTGATCGCCCTGTCCCGAACGCAGGCGGTTGTAGCGGGTGATGACCCCCAGCACATTGAGCAACTGTCGTTTGTATTCGTGAATTCGTTTGACCTGTACATCGAACAGGGTCTCCGGATCCAGCGTCATGCCATGGCGCTGGAACAGATAGGCGGCCAGGGCCTGTTTGTTGGCTTGTTTTACCGCGCGAAAACGCTGCTGGAATATTTCATCATCGGCTCGGGGGGCCAGTGCCGAGAGTTGGGACAGATCGTTTTTCCAGGCATCTCCCAAAGTCTCCGAAAGCAGGGCCGAAAGACGGAAATTGGCTTCATTGAGCCAGCGTCTGGGGGTGATGCCGTTGGTGACATTGAGGATCTTGCCGGGATAGAGAGCGTCGAATTCAGCGAAGGTCGTGGATTTGAGCAACTGGGTGTGTAATTGGGCGACCCCGTTGACATGATGGCTTCCAACAATGGCGAGATGGGCCATGCGAACGCGCCGTCCGCCTGTTTCGTCGATGAGGGAAAGACGTTGCAGCACGCTGGGGTCGCCGGGGTGACGGTGGCGTACTTCCTCGAGCAGGCGGTGGTTGATTTCATAAACCAACTGCAGATGGCGAGGCAGTAACTTCTCCATCAAGTCGACGCTCCATGTTTCCAGCGCTTCGGGCATGATGGTGTGGTTCGTGTAGGAAAACAGACGGTTCGTGAGGTCCCAGGCCGAATCCCAATCCCAGTGATACACGTCCAGCAACAGGCGCATCAGTTCCGGGATGCACAGGCTGGGGTGGGTGTCGTTGAGCTGAATGGCTACTTTGTCTGCCAGCATGCTCAGGTCGGGATGATGGTTCAAATGACGCTGTATGATGTCCTGCAGGGAGGCGCTGACAAAAAAGTATTGTTGCTTGAGACGCAACATTCGACCTTCCATGCTGGAATCATCGGGGTACAAGACCATGGAGAGATTTTCGGATTCGTTTTTGTTGGCGACGGCCTCCATGTAATCGCCTTCATTGAAATAGCGCAGATCAAATTCGTGAGTGCCCCTGGCTGACCATAAGCGCAAACTGTTGGTGGTGGGGGTGGCATGTCCGGGTACGGGAAGATCATAGGCCAGAGCGAGGACGACCTCAGTATCTACCCAATGATAACGGGCTACGCCGTCTTCTTCACGGTAATGGGTGACTTTGCCGCCAAAGTGAATTTCGTAACTGACTTCAGGGCGGCGGAATTCCCAGGGATTGCCAAAACGCAACCAACTATCCGGACGCTCGATCTGCTCGCCATTTTCAATGTCCTGATGGAACATGCCATACTCATAGCGAATGCCGTAACCACAGGCCGAGTAGTTCAGGGTGGCCAGGGAATCCATGAAACAGGCGGCCAGACGTCCAAGACCCCCATTGCCCAGACCAGCATCCTCTTCCACGGCGCGAATTGATTCGAAGTCCACCCCCAGATCGGTCAGACATTCCCGACAGGTATCGAGCAGTCCCAGATTGTAAAGGCTATTGACCAACATCCGACCGAGGAGAAATTCGAGAGAAAGGTAATAGACCCGTTTTCCTTCGTGCTTGTGCAACTGCTCCTGGGTTTGAATCCAGTTTTCCACCATGCAGTCGCGTACGGCATGGGCAACGGCCACGAACCAGTCATGGCGAGAGGCTTTGTCCCGTGTCTTGCCAACGGTAAAGAGCAGGTGATTGGAAATGCTGCGCTGGAGCGATACCTTGTCCAGTCCTGGGCGATCGTGGGGAAGGGGCGGGGTCGAAGCACGTTTTGCCATGGAACACCTCTTGTGGATAGGGGGGAGGGGACCCTATGGTAATCCCAGCATTTCAGCAGAAGTGTTTCATTCTGTGACAGGTTTGATGGAGCTCTTTACCCCCTGGAAAGGACCTCACAGGCCCGTGTTGCGTGTTGTTCAGGAGCCCCGCAGAAGCAGAATGGCGGGGTCGAGCACCAGCATGAAATTGAGGATCATGATGGCCAGAATCGAAAACATAAAATGACCCCGGGCCCAGGATTTCAGGTGGAGATGATGACGGGTTTTCCAGGTCATGCCCAGCCAACTTCCACCCACAGTCAGCATCACGAGCAGGTAGGTCGGTCCGGTCAGGCTGTAAAAAAAGGGCAGCAGGGTGGCCAGTAGAAAGGCGCCAATGTAGTAGGGCAAACGCTGGCGCACTACTTCTTCTCCATGAGTGAGAGGCAAGAGACGGAGTCCGGCTCGACGATAATCCTCGAGGTGCAAGAGAGCAATGGCATGGGCGTGGGGAATTTGCCACAGGCAGAAGATCAGAAACAGGAACCAGGCCCCCGGTCCCAGATGGTGGGTGACTGCTGTGTAGCCTATCAGGGGAGGAATGGCTCCAGCGATGCTGCCGACCCAAATCCCCAACCAGGAATGACGTTTGAAATACAGGCTATACAAACCAACGTAGACAAAAATTCCGGTCAGAGAAACGGCCAGGGTCAGAAGATTGGTATGGCATCCCAGCACCCAGGTACCGCTGCCCAACAACAGGGTACCCCATGCCAAGGCTTGAGGGGCGGTGATTCTTCCCTGCGCCAAGGGACGCTGTCGGGTACGTTGCATGAAGGAGTCGATATCCCGGTCGATGAGGTTGTTGAAAACACAGCCGGCGCTGAGGATCAGGGCGGCACCCCAGAGAGTGGCATTGAGCAGGGACCAAGTTACCTGTCCTCGAGCGGCCAAACCAAATCCTCCGATTACGGAAACCAGATTGGCCAGCACGATGCCCGGCTTGATCAGGGACAAAAGATCCCGTCGGGACGGGGCAATTCTGAATGCGAGGGTATTCATCCCTAGGGGTCCATCCCCGACATCATGTGCAGGTTGGCGTTATGCATGATCCATAACGTGCCGCCCACCAGCAGGATGACAATGAGGAGGGTATAGAGGAGAGGAAGAAGGTGCCAAAGTTGTTCCGAGGAGGTGTCGACATGCAGGAAAAAATAAATCTGCACGGTAATCTGGAGAATGGCCAGTAGCGCGAGTATTCCGAACAGGAACGAAGACTCCAGGTGGGGGCCATAGAGAACCAGTCCAAAGGATGCCAGGGTCAGGAACAGGGAGGCGGCAAATCCCCCTAGATAGGAGCGCAGGGAGCCATGGGAGGGGACAGATGTTTTCATGAACTGACTCCCATGAGATAAACAAGGGTAAACACACCGATCCAGATCAAGTCAAGAAAATGCCAGAACAGACTGAGGCGGATCAGGCGCGACTGGATGGGAACGGTGATTCCCCGGCGCCTTATTTGCAGGATCATGTTGATCATCCAGAGCAGACCGATGGTGACGTGCAATCCATGGGTCCCCACCAGGGTGAAGAAAGCAGACAGAAAACCACTGCGCTGGGGGCCATTCCCTGCACTCATGAGACGGATGAATTCATGGATTTCCATTCCGATGAAACCCATGCCCAACAAAACGGTCAAGCCCAACCAGTAGAGCAGGCGAGTACGGTCCTGACGCTGCATGGACAACAGGGCAAAGCCGGCGGTGGTACTGGATAGAAGCAGACAAAGGGTTTCGACGAAGACATAGGGAATATCGAAAAGATCTTTGCCGGTTGGCCCGCCGGCAAAATTCTGATGAAGTACGGCATAGGTGGCAAAAAGTGCAGCAAAGAGGACGCAGTCCGTCATCAGGTAAAGCCAAAAGCCGAAGGTGGCAAGACCTACGGAATCATGCTCGGGGTGTTCCCGCTCGATGTTTCCGATGACGAGGGGGGGCTGGGCAGTGATCATGGCAAGGGGTGTCTCTCAAAAGTGAGTTTTTGGATGGGGAGTCCTTCTGCGTAGGAAACGGAGGCATTGGGGTGGCGTAAAGCCGTCTCGATGGCGCGAACCTCCTGCGCAGAGAGTTCCTCCTCGGTGTGTTCGTCCCAGGAGCGGACAATGACGCAGCCAAGAAGGCCTGCCAGGGCAAGGATGGCCGACCACCACAGGTACCAGACCAGAGAGAAACCCAGAACGAAGGTCAATCCCCCCATGATGGGCCCCAGGCTGGAAGAACGGGGCAGGAGGATGGCTTCATAATCGACCTCTTCAGCGTGGCGTGCCTGCTTTTTCATGGAGTGGAAGGCATCCCGGGTATGGATTTGGGGAATCCGGGCAAAATTATAGGCAGGCGGGGGAGAGGGAATGGACCATTCCAGGGTACGCCCATCCCAGGGGTCACCGGTTTCATCGCGCAACTGGGCGCGGTTGCGAATGCTGAAGGTGAGTTGCAGGATTTGACACAGAATGCCTCCAAAGATGATCAAGGTTCCGCCCAAGGCGACCACCAGATAAGGTTGCCAATGAGAATTGTCATAATGGAGGAGGCGGCGAGGCATACCCATGAAACCCAAGGCATACAGGGGCATGAAGGCGAGGTAGAAGCCGACGATCCAAAGCCAGAAGGCCCGTTTGCCCCAGGCTTCGTCCAGTTTGAAGCCAAAAACCTTGGGAAACCAGTAGGCATAGCCGGCAAAGTAGCCAAACAGTGCACCTGGGATCAGCATGTTATGGAAGTGGGCAATGAGAAATTCGGAATTGTGCAGTTCGAAATCGGCGCCGGGCACCGCCAGCAAGACCCCGGTCATGCCACCGATACAAAAAGTGACGATGAAACCCAGGGTCCACAGCACGGGGGTGGTGAATTCGATCCGCCCCCGGTAGAAGGTGAAGAGCCAGTTGAACACCTTGACTCCCGTGGGAATGGCGATGATCATGGTGGCAATGCCAAAAAAGGCGTTGACATTGGCCCCCGCCCCCATGGTAAAGAAATGGTGTAGCCAGACCATGAAGGAAAGCATGGCAATGGCGACGGAAGCATAGACCATGGAAGTGTAACCAAAGAGCCGCTTTCTGGAAAAGGTGGCAGCCACTTCTGAATAGATGCCAAAGGCGGGGAGGATCACGATATACACTTCAGGATGTCCCCAGATCCAGAACAGATTGGTGAACAGCATCAGGTTCCCCCCTCCGTGGTTGGTGAAGAAATGCATTCCCGCATAGCGATCCAGGGCCAGCAGGGCAAGAACCACCGTGAGGGCAGGGAAGGCCAGCATGATGAGTACATTGGTGACCAGAATGGTCCAGGAAAAGATCGGCATTTTCATAAGGGTCATGCCGGGCGCACGCAGGCGCAGGATCGTCACAAAAAAATTGATGCCGGTCATGAGGGTTCCCACCCCCCCCAATTGCAAGCCCCAGATCCAGTAGTCCACCCCCGGTCCGGGACTATAATGTTTTTCCGAGAGGGGCGGGTATCCCGACCACCCTGCGTGGGAAAAATTGCCCAGTCCCAGAGAGAGCATGACCAGAGCGGCGCTGGAGGCGGTCAACCAGAAACTTACTGAGTTGAGAAACGGATAGGCCACGTCCCGGGCCCCGATTTGCAACGGTACGACGATATTCATCAGGCCGATGAAAAAAGGCATGGCGACGAAAATGATCATGATCGTTCCATGGGCGCTGAAGATCTGATTGTAATGGTCCGGGGGCAGATAGCCTTGAGCGCTGCCTTCGGCCAGGGCTTGCTGGGTACGCATCAGTAGCGCATCGGCAAAGCCGCGCAGGAGCATGATCAGGGCCAGCACCACATACATGATGCCAATCCGTTTATGGTCGACGCTGGTGAACCATTCCTTCCACAAATAGGACCATTTCCCGTGGTACCAGATCAGGAATGCAATACACAGCAGGAGCATGGTGGACCCGCCCAGAGTCGCCATGATGATGGGGTTGTCATAGGGGATTTCGCGCAAGGTCAGGCGACCGAAAATGAGTTCTTCCACTGGGTTAATCCTCGATGGCAGTCATGGGTGCAGGGGAAGGAGACATCATCGTCATCGTCCTGAGCGTGGTGTCTTGGGACAGGATGTTGTCGAAAAGGTCCGGCAGCGCCAAGGAGTAGAGGCGAGGCGGTTCATTGATGGAGGGTTTTTCCAGGGCGGTGAAGGTGATGCGATCGAGCACCAGTCCTCCCGTTTTGACTTGGTGAACCCATTCTAGAAATGCTTCACGGGAAGTTGCCACGGTTTCAAACATCATGCCGGAAAACCCTTGCCCACTGAACTGGGTGTTGTAGCCCTGAAAGACTCCGGGTTGGTCAGCGATCAGATGCAGGTGGGTTTTCATTCCGGCCATGGCATAGATTTGTCCGCCCAGTTGAGGGATGAAAAAGGAACTCATTACCGCATCGGAGGTCAGGCTGAAATGAACAGGGACGCCGGTGGGAATGACCAGTTGATTGACGGTGGCAATATGCCATTCGGGGTAAATGAATAACCATTTCCAGTCCATGGCCACCACCTGTACTTCGAGGGGAGGCTGCTTTGAAACAATGGATCGATAGGGGCTCAAGGTATGGGAGGATGTCCAAACGAGATACCCCAGTACAGCAACGATCAAGGTTGGGATGGTCCAGACCACTACCTCGATGAGGGTGGAATGATCCCAGTCAGGAGCGTAGTCTGCCCGTGGATTGGATGCGCGGTATTTCCAGGCAAACAGGAAGGTCATGACAATGACGGGAACCACCACCAGCAACATCAACCCCAGGGCGGTTAAAATCAGGGTTTTTTCGTGGCTGGCAATCATGCCGCGCGGGGTCAATACTGCCCATTGATCCCCACAATTCCCGGTACATGCCCATAACCAGGAAGGACAGAGCAACAGTGCGCCTGCCCATGGAATGATCCATTTCTTCATCGATTTCTCCCTTTGCTCCGTGGAGTCTCACAGACTATCTGCAGAAAAATTGTTCTCCGCCATAATCTCAGAACCCGAGCGCGCCAGTTGTATCAAATCCTTCTCTGGGTAAGGCGGGAAGTCCCGGACGAAAGTTACGAGGATCTTGGCGAATGGTTTATACTGTGTCCCTTGATACAGGTGCCGCTGTGCGCGTTATCGCGTCCAGAGGTGAAACGGGAAGTTCGGTGAATGTGGGTAACCCCCCATGATTCCGGCGTAGCCCCCGCTGCTGTGATCCTGAGGAGTACCTGAGAGCCACTGCGTCGTTGAAGACGTGGGAAGGTGGGTACTTCGTTGAAGGTAAGCCAGAAGACCGGCCTGTATCCATGAAATGTGTTGTAGCCACGGGGTGTGGGCGGTAACGGGTCGAGCGAAGGCTGGGTTCTTTGCGGCGGCTTGAAGATCGGGAGGTTTGCCGATCACGCGGTGTTTCTGCCTCACTCCCTTACTGTCTTGATCATATAAGGGATTCGTCATGCATATCGAACCAGGTTATATTTCCTCCGCCAAAATCGCTGCGGCGAATGTGACCGCGCTTGGAATTTTGGGAAGCCAGAGTCTGGCTCTGTTACGCCAGCCCGCGATGGTGATTCGTACTGCCATTGCTGCGGTTTTTTTCACCCTGTTCATGCAAATGTATCACCTCCCAGTTGGACCCTCGGAATTGCATTTCGTTGGGGCCATGCCCATCTACCTCATTTTTGGTTTCGTGCCGACTCTGTTGGGCTTTGGTCTGGGTCTGATGCTCCAAGGGCTCCTGTTCGTTCCAACGGATCTCGTACATTTGGGGGTGAATACCCTGTCGCTGGCTGTACCCCTGGTGCTGTTACATGCTACGGTGGGGCATCGTTTGAAAACAGTCGATCTCAAAACCCTCCTCAAACTTGATGCGCTTTATTATAGTGGCGTGACTTTGATGGTGGGATTTTGGCTGTCGCTCAGCGAGATTCCTACGCCATTTTCGGCCTGGGCTGCTTTTGCGGCTTCGTATCTGGTATTGGTCATGATCGAACCAGTATTTACCTGGACCCTGTTGGTTGCTTTCAAAGGTCATCGGAATTCATCTCTTTCCCGCCACTGTTTTGAGTGCCGTGTTGAAGCCCTCGTACGTTGAGTATTGGGCATTGTCCGGGTCATCGAGTCATTTCAGGCAAGATTGGGAACCCCGGAGTGGGTAAGGTCTGGTTTGTTGGTGCGGGCCCTGGGGATCCGGAACTTTTGACCTTCAAGGGTGTGAAGTTGCTGCAGCAGGCAGGCGCCATTTTGTATGCAGGGTCTTTGGTGGATAAAGCCGCCACCTGTTATGCGCCCAGCCACTGTGAAATCCGTGACTCCAAAGACATGACACTGGAGGAGATCACGGCCTGGTTGATCGAACAGGCGGCTCGCCATGCCATCGTGATTCGCCTTCAGACGGGAGATCCTGGGCTCTATGGCGCATTGGTGGAAATGGTGCGGGCGTTGGACAAAGCCCAGGTCGAGTGGGCGGTGGTGCCCGGTGTTTCTTCCGCTTTGGCTGCTGCCGCTGCGGCAGGAGAGACACTGACCCTGCCGGAGGTTACCCAGACCGTGATCTTGACCCGGGTGGCTGGACGCACACCCATGCCTGCCGGAGAAGATCTGGAATCTCTGGCCGCGCATCATTGTACCTTATGCCTCTTTCTTTCCATCACGCTCTTCCCCGAGATCCAGCGCGCCTTGCGCGCGGCAGGATGGGCGGAGGACAGTCCGGTTCTGGTAGTACAAAAAGCCAGTTGGCCGGGAGAAGAAAAGATCGTGCGGGGGACTCTGGCCGATATTCGCGAGCGGTGTCGGCGGGAAAAAATTGGCAGTCAGGCCATGATCATTGTCAGTCCCGCCTTGGGTGCACGGGGGTGGGCCGAGATCAAACGTTCGAAACTGTATGACGGTACGTTTTCCCACCGTTATCGCAAGGCAAACAAGGAACCCGGAGACCTCTCATGAAGAATGAAACCATTTTGCTGGTGGGACATGGCTCCCGAGAAAAGAGCGGCAATCAGGAAATCGAATTCTTTGCGGAACAATGGCGCGGCCGTCAACCCCAGTGGATCATCGAAGTCTGTTTCATCGAATTTGCGGAAATTCTGGTTGAAGAGGGATTGAGCAAGGCAGCCCGGCGCGGTGGGCGGGTCGTGGTCGTTCCCCTCATTCTGAATGCCGCAGGTCATGTAAAAATGGAGATTCCGGAGCACCTCGAGCAGGCGCGCCTGCGTTATCCGGCGGTGGAATTTGTCTATTGCCCGCATCTGGGAGCCAATACCAAAATTCTGGCGATTCTCAAACGCAATCTGGCCCATGCCTTGGCCCAATTGGATATGCCGGATCCGCACAATACTGGGATCGTTCTCTTGGGACGGGGTTCTTCGGACCGTGTAGCCAATGGCGAGGTGGCAAAAATGGCACGCTGGCTCTACGAAGAGGGAGTGCACCCTTGGGTGGATATCGCTTTTACGGGAATTACCTACCCCCGTCTGGAATCGGTGATCCAACGGCAGGTCAAACTGGAGGCGCGGCAAATCGTCGTGTTGCCTTTCTACCTGTTCACCGGTACTCTGATCGAGCGTATTCGTCGCCAGGTCAATGCGATCGAAGTACAATATCCGCAGGTGCGTTTTGCCTTGTCCAGTTATTTTGGATTTGAGGAGGAGATCTATGTGCTGCTGGAGCAACGAATCCGAGAGGCGACGGATCCCACCGCCCAGCGCATGATGGAATGCGATGGCTGCAAATACCGCGAATTTTCCGCCGATCATGGACAGGGTAGTCATGCGCACGACCATCCTTCTGCGGTTGCTTCCGTACAATAGATCCGGGCCATGAAAACTCCGATCATCACCGAACAACTCACAGATGCAGGACGACGCATCGAACACGACTCCTTTGCCATCGTGGATCGTGAGGCAGGCCCCCATACTTACTCCGATGCCCAATGGCAGGTGGTACGTCGCATGATTCATGCTTCGGCGGATTTTGACTTCAATGGGTTGACCCATTTCCATCCCCAGGCCATCAGGGCGGGCCTGCACGCCATTCAAAGCAGGGCACCCATCGTTGCCGATGTGGAAATGATCTGTGTGGGATTGTCCAAACCCCGTCTGGAATACTATGGCATGCACCCCTATCAGTTCATTTCTGATGAAGATGTGATCGCCCAAGCCCAAATCCAGCATACGACGCGCGCGGTCCAGGCCATGCGCAAAGCTCAGGCACAACAGTTGCTGGAGGGGGGTATCGTGGCCATTGGGAATGCGCCCACCGCGTTACTCGAAGTTTTGCGGATGGTGCGGGAAGAACAGGTTCGGCCCGCTCTGATCATCGGAATGCCCGTGGGTTTTGTCTCTGCGGCCGAATCAAAAAACTTGTTGAGTCAGAGCACGGATTGCCCCTGGATACTCATAGAAGGGCGAAAAGGAGGATCCACTCTGGTGGTGGCTGCACTCCACGCCTTGCTGGCTCTGGCTGAAGTTCACACTGATTCTTTTTGAATCGCGTCCATGGAAAAGAAGCCAAAGGGCACGCGCAAGGGATTCACCACCGGCGCTTGTTCCGCTGCTGCTGCCCGGGCGGCGGTGCTTGGGTTGATTCAGGGTTCGGTTCCGGATGTGGTGGAATGTGATTTGCCCAATGGGGAACGGGTCCGGTTTTCTGTGTCCGAAGGACAGTCGGATGGTTCTTCGGCCCATGCGGTCGTGATCAAGGATGCCGGGGATGATCCGGATGTGACGGATAAGGCCGCATTGACTGCAGATGTCCGCTGGTTGCCCGATTTTCCCGGTACCGTGCACCTGAAGGGCGGTGCAGGGGTGGGTACGGTGACCATGCCCGGCCTTGGACTGGAAGTGGGGGGGCCTGCCATCAATCCGGTGCCGCGCCGCAATATCGAGGCCAATGTCCGCCAGGTGGCGCAGGCAGTCCTGGAGCGGCAGGGACTGGAGGTCTGCATCTCCGTACCGGGCGGCGAGATCCTGGCCAAGCGGACGTTAAATTCCCGTTTGGGCATCGTGGGGGGGATTTCCATTCTGGGGACGACAGGCATCGTGCATCCTTATTCGACGGCGGCATTTCGTGCCAGCGTCATCCAGGGCATCGAAGTGGCTGCCAATCAGGGACAGGACACAGTGGTGCTGACCACCGGGGGAAGAACCGAGAAATTTGTCATGGGGGTCTTGCCGCACCTGGCTCCCGCTTGTTTCGTGCAGATGGGGGATTTTTTGAAATATGCGCTGGATACGGTGGTGAAGTGCGGTATTGCAAGGGTCATCATTGGCGGGATGGTAGGAAAATTGACCAAGATCGCCCAGGGTGAAACCATTACCCACGCGCACCGCAACCCGGTGGATACGGATCTGCTGGCAGAGATTGCAGGCTCGGTGGGGGCTTCTGCAGAGGTATGCAGCGCCATTCGGCAATCAGAGATGGCGCGTTATGCCAGTGAACGAATGGAGGAATTGGGGTTGATCACGGAATTTTATGAGGCTTTGGGGAAACGGGTGATACAGACTTTGTATGGTCGTTATCCGGGGAAATTTGCCCTGCAGGTGCTGATGTGTGATTTTGACGGTCATCAATTGGCCCAGGTTTCTGGGGGAGATTGGCATGGTTGAACCTTGTCTGGTGATCGGCGTATTGGACAACGGAGTGGAGGGATTGCCTCCCGCAGTCCTCAAGGGCGTGCAGGAAGCGGATCTGGTCATTGGGGGAAGGCGGACCCTGGAATTATTTCGGACGGTGATCCGGGACGATGCCGAATGCAGGGATTTGACGGGGTGTTTGTCCCAGGTGCCCCAGTGGGTCGTTGAGGCCCAGCAGGGACATCGGCGGGTGGCGATTCTGGCCAGTGGAGATCCCCTTTGCCATGGTGTCGGAGGGTATCTGGTGGAGAAACTGGGCCGCTCATCTGTCCTGATTCTGCCCAATCTTTCCTTGATTCAAGTGGCCTGTGCCCGTTTGAAACAACCCTGGCAGGGGTTGCGGATTGCCTCCGTGCACAGCCGTGATGCGGGCGAATGGAGCGTAGGGGCAGGTCCCGAGCATGGGTTCCATGAGTTGTTGCAAGTGCTCGTTCGGGAAAAATTGGTGGGAGTTCTCACCAGTCCGGAGAATACGCCCGGACGGATTGCACGCATGTTGTTGGCGGAAGGGGTGGCCGGGGATTTTGAGATGGCTGTGGCGGAATGTCTTTTGCAGGACGGGGAATGCATTCATGACTGGATGGATGTCACGGTGGTGTCCCAACGTGGCTTCGCTGAGCCAAATGTGGTATTGGTGCGGCGCTGCGCTGTTTCGAAGGATGCCTTGTTTGGTTTGGAGGATGCGCGCTTTGATCAACGCAAACCCGACAAGGGATTGATCACCAAGCGCGAAGTGCGTGCGGTTTCCCTGGCCCGGATGGCTTTGCAGCGGGACAGTGTGGTCTGGGACATCGGGGCAGGTTCGGGGTCGGTGGGATTGGAAGCAGCTCGGTTGTGTACTCAGGGGCATGTTTATGCCATCGAGAAAAACACGGAAGATGGCGCTATCATCCTCAGAAACCGGGCCAGTTTGCAGGTGACCAATTACACCCTGGTACAAGGGAAAGCTCCGGCGGGTTTGGCAGAATGGCCCGATCCTGATGCTGTATTCATCGGCGGTTCAGGGGGCGAATTGCGGGAATTGATCCAGATATGTCTGGCAAGACTGAGTCCAGGTGGGCACTTGGTCATGAACTTTGCCACCCTGGAAAATTTGGGAACCGCTCTGGAGTGTCTTGCTGCTTCTGCCACCGTTTGGGATGTCACACAATTACAGGCAGCGCGGAGTCGTCCCATTCTGGAAATGCACCGCCTGCAAGCAGAAAATCCGGTCTGGATTCTCTGTGCCGAAAAACCAGTGTCTGAAGCAGGGGGCGTATGAGTGCTTTCGGCCGGCTGTATGGGGCTTCCCTGGGGCCTGGAGATCCGGGTTTGATCACCCGGCAGGTGTGGGCGTTGCTGCAACGGGAGAATCTCTACTGGACCTATCCGGTGCGTCGCAAGGGAGCGGACAGTCATGCGCTGGGCATCATCCAGCGCGCTGGACGGGCGTTGCCTGGCAGGAGTTGTCCGCTGATTTTCCCCATGACCCACGATCCGGAAATTTTGGCCGGTTATTGGTTGCGGGCGGCGGAAGCGGTGCTCGAACGGTTACGGACGGGACAGGATGTCGTATTTTTGGTCGAAGGCGATGCCTCGACCTACTCCACCTTTGGCCACTTGTCCCGCACCGTACGGGCCCTGGAGGCAGAAGTGGTCATCGAAACCTTGCCAGGGGTTTCCTCCTACCATGCGGCTGCGGCCACCGTGGGTATGCCCTTGGCCGAGACGGATGAAACCATTGCCATCATTCCTGCCAGTTATGGAATTGAGATGATCGAGCGTTTATTGCTGGATTTCGATACCCTGATTTTGCTCAAAGTCAAACCTTTGCTGGATGACATTCTGGACCTGCTCGAACGGCGTGAATTGTTGGCCCATGCGGCGTTCATCGAAAAGGCGGGCACCCCGATGGAACGGGTGGAACGTGCAATCAACCGTTTGCGTGGGCAAAAAGTCAATTATCTGTCCTTGATGTTGGTGCGTAATCCGGCGCGGGTGCGCGGGACGATCCTGCGCGGCTGCCGAAAAAAAACTTCTCTTTCGGATACTTCTGTCCATGAATAATATGACTGCTCCCCATGTCGCGCTTGTTGCGATTACCAAACATGGCCTGGCTCGCGCTCTTGCCCTACTTGCTCAATTGCCTGAGGCACACCTGGTGGTGACGGAAAAATTTGCGCCTGCGATCCCTCCTGCGTTGCCCAATCCGGTTAAGATCCTGTCCGGGGCGTTGAGTGGTCATATGGCAGACCTGTTTTCCAACTACGATCAACTGGTCCTGTTCATTTCCCTGGGCGCAGTGGTACGTTTGATGGCTCCTCATCTCAAGTCCAAGGATGAAGACCCTGGGGTGGTGGTGATCGATGATGCGGCCCGCTACGTGATTCCTGTTCTGTCGGGGCATGTGGGAGGAGCCAATGCCTTTGCCTTGCACCTGGCTGAACTGCTGGGCGCCGAAGTTGTCCTGACCACTGCATCCGATGTGGGGAAAACCATTCCCGTGGATATTTTGGGGCGCGAATTGGGCTGGCAGGTGGAGGCCCCCAAGATCAATATTACCCGGGTTTCGGCCCATGTGGTCAATGGAGAGCCCATCGCTTTCGTGCAGGAAGCCGGGAGCCGGCAATGGTGGACGCGTCCCACTCCTCTCCCTTCCAATATTCACCTGTTCGATGAATTCGAGAAGGTGGATCTGAGCTCGTTCAAAGCCGTACTCTGGGTGACTCGGCGTGAAATTTCAGCATCGGTATGGGAACAGTTGAAGGAGCGGCTGGTCGCGTATCGCCCTCCACTGGAGTAGCGAGATGAAAGTCATGGTGGGCGTGGGGTGCGATCGGGATGTGGCATTCGCTACCCTGCAGGAAGGGGTGAGTTTGGGCCTTCAGCAGGCGGGGCTGACGGAAGATGCCGTCGTTGGCTTGGCAACCATCGACCAAAAGAACGATGAGGTGGCTGTGCTGGAACTGGCTGCAGTGAAAGGTTGGCCACTGTTTTTTTTTAATGCGGCACAACTGTCACAAGTCCCGGTCCCCAATCCTTCGGAAACGGTGCGCCGGTATATGGGGACTCCGGCGGTGTCTGAAGCTGCCGCATTATTGGCAGCGGGCGTTGGGCTGGAAGGTCTGATACTGGAAAAATTCAAACATCGTGGCGCGGACCGGAAACATGCCACGGTGTCCATTGCACTCATGAAGAGAATTGAATGAAAACAGGAAAAATTTTAATGGTGGGTTTTGGACCTGGTGCCGCGGAACATATGACCTATCGTGCGCGTGCGGCCATTGCCGAGGCAGATGTGGTCATTGGGTATTCCACTTATATCAAGTTGGTGCAGGATCTTCTGGTAGGCAAGGAGATTATTCGCAAGGGGATGACGGAAGAGATCGATCGTTGCGTCGAAGCCTACGAACAGGCGTGCCAAGGCAAAACGGTCGCTCTGATTTCTTCGGGGGATATTGGCATTTACGGGATGGCAGGTCCCACCTATGAAGTGTTGCTTCAGGCCGGCTGGACGCCGGAAAGCGAGATCAGGGTGGAGGTCATTCCCGGTGCCAGCGCCTTGAATGCCTGTGCATCCCTGGTGGGGGCTCCTTTGACCCACGACTTTTGTTCCATCTCACTGTCTGATCTCCTGACGCCCTGGCCGGTGATCGCCCAACGTTTGCGGGCGGCTGGGCGAGGAGATTTCGTCATCGCCCTCTACAATCCAAAAAGTGGTCGGCGCACCCAGCAGATCGTGGAAGCCCAGCGTCTGCTGCTGGAATACCGGGACCCCGGGACGCCTGTGGCGGTAGTCAAATCTGCCTACCGTCGCCGCCAGAATATTCAACTCGTTACCCTGAAAACCATGGCAGACCAGGATATCGGCATGCTGACCACGGTGTTGATTGGGAATAGCAGCACCTTTATGCGCGCTGGATTAATGGTGACGCCCCGGGGGTATACCAATAAATATGAAGGATTGACGGGGGATACAAAGCCGGGAGAGCAGGCCGGGCATTCTCTGACTCTGGGGTTGGGGGGATGGCATGAGTTCGTTCAGATTCACCTGCAGACCCACCCAGACCACTCTTTGCGGCAGGTGGCAGACCATTTTGATGCGCCCCTCGCACAGATTCTGGAAGCCGTGGCAGGAACCGTGGAAGACAATGTCCTCAATGGAGTTCTGGTTCGTCATTTTGCCTCAGAGGAACTCGAACGTCTCTTGCAGGAAATGCGCCAATGGGGGAAGTTGCGTGCAGTGGTGCGCCATGGGGGGAGCGTTGCGGAACTCTTGCTTCATGCCCGGGATTTTTCCCTGAATTCAGGTCGTCTGAATCTGATTCATGAGCATTTTCATTTACATGTAGATGTGTCCTCCCTGGCCCATGGCTGGTTTGTATGGCAGGAGACGCGTCAGACCGGGATCTATTTTACGGATTCCCATGGGGATTTCGTGGTGTCTTTTCTCTTGACCAAGAATGGAGAAGGAAAGTGGTCGGCGGAAGAATGGAAAAGTTTTTACAGTGCGTTGACGACGATAGGAACGAAGACATTCAAGAAAATGGAAACAGAGGAGAAAGCGCATGAGTGAGGATGTGGATCATTTTCCGGTCAAACCTACCATCGGGAACTACAAACGTCACCTGTTGGTGTGCACGGGCCCACGGTGTACCCTGGAAGGGGAGTCCCAAACTCTCTTCGACAGTTTGGGAGAGAAATTCAAGGCGGCAGGACTCGACAAAGGGGCGCTGCGTGTCAAACGCACCCGGGTGGCATGTTTTGCAGCCTGCAAGGGAGGGCCCATTCTCTGTGTGCAACCGGATGGGGTATGGTATTACAACGTTACTTCGGAGAATCTCGAGCGGATCGTTCAGCAACATCTGGTGGAAGGTATGCCCGTGGAGGATCTGGTTTTTCATCAGCAGATAACAGATTGATCTTCGGTCCGGTTCCTCAAAGGTGCGACGTCTTGAAATTCCACTTGGCAGGATCTTCGACATTCAGAATGGTGTCACCGCATTTGCTCAAGTCGAGCATGAGCGGTTCGATGAAAACATTTTGTCGGGTTGAATAGAACGCCTTGACCTTCGGTGTCATCAGGCTGTCTGGGTGTTGTTCCACGACATAAGCCAAGCGCCCGGATTTTAACTGGACGAGCGTTCCTGACGGGTAGAGTCCCACCGTTCGAACAAAGGCATGAAAGACGGTGCGATTGAATTGGCCTTCCTGCCATTCGGCCATTTTTCGAATGGCTTGGCCCAATGCCCACCCGGTTTTGTAACTGCGTTCCGAAGTGATGGCATCATAAACGTCGCAGCAGGTGCCCATATTGGCATAGATCGAAATTTTTTCTTCGGGCAACCAATCCGGGTAACCCTTTCCGTCCATCCTTTCGTGATGATGGGCGCATACATCGAGGATGATTTCATCGTCGATGCCCAAGTTTTGCAAGAGATGGTACCCCAGCAGAGGATGAGATTTCATCATCTCGAATTCCTCGTCAGTCAAGCGGGCTTGTTTGTTGAGAAGAGACAGGGGGAGCAAGGTTTTACCAATATCGAGCAATAGTCCGGCCATGCCCAGTCGTTTCAACAGATTGTTGTCAAACCCCATTTGTTTTCCCAGAGCAATCATCAAAGCGCATACGGCTACCGCATGAAGATAGGGGTAAGTTTTTTTGGTCTTGGCGTGAAGAAGACTGATGAGCGCTTCTGAATTACGCAGTACGGAATTGCAGATATCTTCGACGAGGTGCTGGGCAGTCGTCAGATTGACCGGGATATCCATGCGGGCTTCCGTCAAGAGGCTATGGATCACGCCGCGAGACCGGGCATGAATGCCGCGTGCCAGAACCAGTTCATCCTCAAAACTGGTTTTTTGAGTGGCGACTTTGATCGCTCTGGCTTCCTTGATTGTTTCCATCAATAATGATGGAACCAGCGAAGGAGAGGCGACCGGGGCAGAGGGTTCCGTATCTCTCCCTTTGTCGGGATCGATCCATACCTCTCGGATGCTGCTTTTTTGTAAAGTGATCAAGTCATTTCGGTCACTGATCACAAACGAGGATACCCAAAAGGGATGATCCATCCAACTCCCACAGATTTCGTGGACAAACATTCCGATTCTCAGATCGTCGACGGATATCTTTTTCATGAGGGTTTGACAATAGCCAAGGTAATACCGTGATTTCTTATTGAATCAATAGAGTTATTGTTCGACGGGCCTTTTCCGCTATGGTACAGGATTTCGGAACAGAAAAGCAGCCAGTGGGGGGGGAACTGTCTGAATAGGCCTGTTGAACCAGGGGAGAGGTCACTTGAAAGTTTGATCAACTGCTTCAATCAGATGAGTAAATCCATCCAGGGGAAAGAACGATCAGATAACCGATCAAGAAGGGTTGCCTCAGGAAAAAACTGCTGACCCCCGACGCATCATTGGTCTTGACAAGTGAGCGTGCTTTGGGTTCCACTTGTTCGGGTAGGTGAAGCCGTAAACGTAATGATATAACCACCCACAGGAGACAGTCATGAATAAAACAGGAAAAATGATGTATGGCATGTTGGTTGCGGCACTCTGCGTTTTGCCGTTGGGATCCTACGCCGCAGGTGGCGCAAGTATTGAAATTTTGTCACCCAAGGAAGGTGAAATCTGGACGGCGGGTGCCCATGTGGTGAAGTACCAGGTGCATCCCAGTCCCAATGGAAACCACCTGCACGTCTATGTGGACCAACAGGATGAACCCATTATCAGCCACCAAATGAGTCATTGTCCGTGCTCGGAACAGTTGCCTGACCTGGGACCAGGGAAACATCGGGTCACGATCAAGGAAGCCACAGCGAGTCACAGTTTGACTGGGGTGGAGAGCAGTGTTTCTTTCACCGTGAAATGAGGGTGATGCATGGGCACCCTGCTCGAATATGCCCTCATTCAAGTACTTCATAACTTTGGAGCCTTGTTGGTCGTTGGATTGAGTGGATATGGATTCCGGGTTGCCCTGCTGCGTCATTCGCCCTCCCAAACTTTTGCGCTCTTCGTCCTGCTGGCATGGTTGGCGCAAGGGTTGACGGGGGCTACCTTTGGCTGGGTGACGTATCGTTCGGATCACCGACTTCCCGATATCCATGGGATCGCCATGATTGCGCTCATGATCAAAGTGTCCTGTGTGTGTGGAGGAGCAGGACTGATGACCTCTTGCCTGGTCTGGGGGGGGGCATGGTCATCTTCTCGCCGGATGCTGATTTGGGCAGGTTCCACCGGGTTGGCCTGTCTGGCATTGACGGCGGCTGCATTTCTGCGTTGGTTTTCATGACGGAGAATCTTGGGAATGGAGGTTTTGTGAAAAAAACAATCATGTACGTGGTGTTGGCGCTGACCCTGTCTTCCTGTGGGGAAAGCAATCCACTCCTCGGAAAGTGGAAAACAGAAGCCATTCTGGGCGCCTCCAGTACGCTGGAATTCAAACGGGACGCTGTGATCACGACCTCAACCGCTTTTGGTGTGGACGAGAGCAGGGAGGAAAAGGTGAGTGACTACCGAATTGAAAAAGAGGGGAATGGTCAGGAAAAAGTTGGGGTCTCCGTCAAAAAAGGCAATGAGACCGAAACAGTTTGGTACAAAGTCCTGAATAAGGATACTCTACAATTTGATGCTGGTTTGGTTAGTATGACTTATCATCGTATAGGAAATCAGTGAACGGTAGAGAGGCGTGGCGAAAAAGCGTCATTCTTCCCTTCATTTTTTCCCGGTTCTGGAAAACAGAATAGTTCTCTCACTCTTCCAACGAATTCACTCCCATTCATAAATCAGGAGTTTCTTAATGACTGCAGAAACACTGCTTGATCAGTTGAAGTCCATGACGGCCATTGTTGCAGATACCGGTGATATTGAAGCGATTCGGCATCACCAGCCAGAAGATGCGACAACGAATCCCTCCCTTTTGCTGAAAGCGGTTGCATTGCCTGAATACGGTCCGCTGATCGATGATGCGATAGGTTGGGCAAAGGCGCAGGGCAACCAGGTAGAGCAGCAGCTTCATGATGCCACGGACAAGTTGGCCGTGGATGTCGGTCTGGAAGTACTCAAAATCGTGCCAGGACGTGTCTCTACAGAAGTAGACGCTCGCCTTTCGTTTGATACGCAAGCCACGCTGGCGCGGGCAAGAAAACTGATTCGCCTGTATCACGAGGCGGGGATCGGCAATGAGCGGGTTCTGATCAAGATCGCTTCAACCTGGGAAGGAATCAAGGCGGGAGAAATTCTCGAGCACGAGGGCATTCATTGCAATCTGACCTTGATGTTTGGTTTTTCTCAGGCACGCGCGGCTGCTGAGGCGGGTGTGACACTGATCTCACCTTTTGTGGGACGCATCATGGATTGGTACAAAGCCAAGGGCGATGTTTTTACACCTGAGAAAGATCCTGGAGTACTGTCGGTTCAGAAAATCTACCAATACTTCAAGGAACATGGTTATCCCACCACGGTCATGGGGGCTTCTTTCAGAAACATCGGCGAGATTCTGGAACTGGCCGGATGTGACAGGCTGACGATCGGACCCAATTTTCTGGAAGAACTGCAGAACACCCGGAGTGTATTGGTGCGGCGCTTGAAACCTGAGGGAGAAGTCAAACCCCGTCCCCCTTCGCTGACGGAAGCCGAGTTCAGATGGGAAATGAATGAGGATGCCATGGCTACGGAAAAACTGGCGGAGGGCATTCGCGGATTTACAGTGGACCAGATAAAGTTGGAAAAATTATTGGCTGACCGACTGTAAATTGATGGTTCAAAAACCTCTGAGGGAGATGAACGAGATGCAGATTATTCTTACCCGCCATGGGCAGGTCGAAGGCATCGATCCTCCGCGTTTCAGAGGGCGCATGGAGTTGGAATTGACTTCTGTGGGGCATCAGCAGGCCACCGCCCTAGCCAAAGCGGTCGCCAGGCAGTTTCAACCAGATGCGGTCGTTACGAGTCCACGGAAACGTTGTCAGGCTACAGGGGCTGAGGTCGCGCGGGAGTGTGGGATCCTGACGCAAGTTCAGGAGGGATTCGATGACTTTGACTACGGCCAGTGGCAGTGGAAAACCCATGCGGAAGTGGAGGCTGAATTTCCGGAGGAGTTGGAACGTTGGCAGCGGGTTCCCCAATGGATGCAATTTCCGGCGGGAGAGTCGTTGCAAGCCGTTGCTTTGCGCACCACCGATGCTTTGCGTGCTTTATTCGCCCGGCATAGGGGCCAGACAGTGGTACTGGTTGCCCATGACAGTGTCAATCGTGTCATTTTGATGCAGGCCCTCGATCTGCCCTTGTCTGCCTACTGGCGGATTCAGCAAGAGCCCTGTTGTATCAACCTGCTGACTTTTGATGCGAACATGCAGATGAGGGTGCTTCGGCTCAATGATGCCGCGCATTTGCACGATCTGAACTGACAGTTGCATCAGTCAAACCGGGAACTGTCAGACCAGATCGCGACTACTACACTTAAACTCATGGGCCAGCGAACCTCCTTCTGATCGATTCGGGCTACTTGCTCATGAATTTGGTTTTGTAAGGGAACAAAAACTCGGGATCAAAAAGGGAAAACCATAAGATTTTTTTGTTCATTGCTCCCCCTGATTTTTGTTATCGCCTAATACGAACACGGAAACTTTGGCATCAGTACCAACACGTTTCGGCCTGAGGGTGGATGGCATGTCGGATTTTTGATCATGGAGGGTTAACCTGACAAGTACCCTACAACCGACCCATTAATACCAGTTGATTAGCCGCTGGTATAATAATCACCTAGGCATCGCAAGATGCACTAATTGGAGCGAAGCATGAAAGTCTATTCAGCAGTGATCGAGCGGTGTCCACAAACAGGCCTGTTCGTTGGTTTTGTTCCAGGCTTTCCAGGCGCTCATTCCCAAGGGGAAACGCTGGATGAAATCAATCACAACCTGCACGATGTTATTGAAATGCTACTTGAAGATGGTGAGCCAGTCATGGAATCCGAGTTTGTCGGGGTTCAAAACGTCGCAGTCGCTTGATTTATGGGCAACGTTCCAGTCCTTAAGCCCAGTGAAATTATCGCCATTCTGATCAAACTTGGTTTCACCGAAGTCCGCCAACGAGGATCGCATAAACAATTCCGCGATAGTGCGGGTCGTTGCACAACTGTTCCTTTTCACCAAGGCCGGGATATTTCCCCAATCTTGCTGCGCCAAATCGCTAAAGACATTGGCCTCGCGCTTGATGAACTTCTTAAACACAGATAGTCGCCGAGCAGGGATGATTGAAAAGCGAATCTATCCCAACTTCTAGCACTCTCAGGAACGCATCAATGGCTGGAAACGTACCTAACCGCGACTAGCAGGAACAATCGCATATCTTGTCCAATTCAGGAAACCCCGCCGGTAGGTGTGTTGTGATCAGGCTCAGCAGGGGTGCAACGGCTTTGAAGCGTAGAAACTCTCAAGAGTGGCAGCCAAAGGCTGAGGTCGGGGAGGATTCCACTTCCAAGGTGGTACATTGACCACACGCTCAACCCATTTATCTAGGAAGGATATGCGTATGGTTAGTGGTCAACGATGGCTGGCTACTTCAATTTTTTCCATTCATCAGTTAGGAGGCCAGCGAATCCCCAGTCTTCTTCATTAATTTCCTGAATGACAATATGGGTATGTTCCGGCTTCTTACCAAGTACGCGCACAAGTGAATCGGTAATGTCCTTGACCAGTTGGGCCTTTTGCTCTCTGGTAGCACCCTTGATGAGTTGGATATTTATATACGGCATTTTGTCGACTGGTTTGCTCTTTATGTTGGGAGGAAACTGCAGAGGCATGCATCATGCCAAATTTTTTCTGCTTTCGTCAAATACCATGCCCCCTATTTGCTCGCAGGTAAGAAAGGGGTAGTCTGTGTATCCACGGTGGTCGCCACCATAAAGTGTGTTCCCGTCCACTACATTGTATGGTCCACCTGCTTTGATACGGACGACAAGGTCAGGGTTCGCTAAAGGAGTATCCCCATGCCATCCCACCGCCGTGCTCTACTTGTCATTGATGTGCAGAACGAATATGTTACCGGCAACCTGCCCATCGAATACCCCGATATTCGGCACTCCCTGACCAATATCGGCAGAGTTATGGATGCCGCACTATTAGCGGATGTACCCGTTATCGTTGTCCAAAACACTTTGCCCGCTGGAGTGTCTGTTTTTGCCAAAAGATCTCCCAGTTGGGAACTCCATCCATCCATCCATCCGTCCGTCCGTTCCCGGCCGTACAGCCATTACATTGAAAAGACCCTGCCCAGCGCCTTCGCCGGTACTGACCTGGCTGGGTGGCTGAACCGAAACGACATCGACACGCTGAGGAGATTTCTTTATTGATGAAAATGTGGCTGTTCCAATTGTTGATCGACTGATACACCATGCCCAGATATTCATGCTGGGTGGTGAAAGCTACCGTCTGAGGCAAAAATTAGGCGGTGGTTCTGGGGCTGGAGTGGGTCAAAATTAATGACCAAAAGTGGGTCAAATCTGTTGGCCATTGACAGCCTCCATCCCGGAAGTCGAAAATGTTACCAAAATTCCCAAAGAGTGGGAACGGATCAGTTGATGCAAAACTTCGACGCGGGATTCTTCGAATTGGGGGGAGTATACACGATATTTTCTCACTGGGATCAACCAAGACTATAACCCCAACTCGCTCAATCCGGGGTGCCCATCAGGGCGACGTCCCAATGACCAGAAGAATTTCCTGTCATTCTGATTGATGGGCAGATCGTTGATGCTGGCCAAGCGGCGCATCATGAACCCTTGCTCATTGAATTCCCAGTTTTCGTTGCCATAGGAACGAAACCAATGACCTGAGTCATCGTGCCACTCATAGGCAAAACGCACAGCCAAGCGATTCCCCGAAAAGACCCAGAGTTCCTTGATCAAGCGATAGTCCAATTCCCGGGCCCATTTTTGTGTCAGAAACTTGCGCACCTGATCACGCCCGACCAGAAATTCTGCTCGGTTTCGCCATTGCGTATCTTCGGTATACACCAGCGCAACCCGTTCAGGATCACGGCTATTCCAGGCATCCTCCGCCAGACGAACTTTTTGTCTGGCAGACTCTTCCGTAAAGGGGGGAAGGGGTGGTTTTGTTTCCATCAGAGGACTCCAGTTTTTATATAGACAAGCGAAAGTCTAGTCAATGTAGACAGACTTGTCTACAATCATGCTCATGAAGCCAAAAAACGATAAGCAATCAAAGCCTCCTTTGGGGGCTCGCGACCGCATACTGCAAACCGCACATAGCCTGTTTTATCAGGAAGGCATCCGGGCCACGGGGATCGATCGCATCATTGCCACAGCCGGCGTCACCAAAGTCACTTTCTACCGGCATTTCCCCAGCAAGAACGATCTCATTCTCTCTTTTCTGGAATTCCGGCATCAACTTTGGATGGAATGGTTTGCAGCGGAATTGCAGCGTCATGGTGGGCATTTGGAGGCGCTGATTCCGACTTTAAAAAGCTGGTTTGAGAGTGATGGCTTTCGCGGATGTGCCTTTATCAACAGCACGGGAGAACTGGGAACGGTACTTCCTCAGATATTAGAAATGACATGTCATCACAAGCGCGACATGACCGAACTCATTCAAGGATTGTTGCCGCCCTCCCCCAACACAGACAGGGATGCACAAGCCATCGCCCTGGCCGTGGATGGGGCCATCATTCATGCGCAGTTTGAGCCATCGCCCGAGACTGCATTGCAGAATTTTGGTCGGATTCTGGAATTGCTCGGAAATGTAGGAATCAACCAGGCTCAGAAACTCTCAAAAGTGGAAAGTATTGGGCGCTGATTGCGCTACTCATGCCTCAAATTTCCCGTCCGTTTTTTTCGATGAAGTTCCCCCCTTGTAGATGGTTGTCAGAAACGAGGGGTCATATTTCATCGACCGCCGAGAGATGCTTAGACTGTGCTCCCACTACTCCAGTTTGCGGGCTAGGGCGATCAGAGAAGGATCCAAATTCATCCAAAGATTGCCAGCGCGAAGGTTGATTTATCCTACGACCAGATTGAAAAGAATTTCAGGAAAGCAAGAAAGCTGGCGGGAGTTGAATGGTTGAGGTTCCATGATCTGAGACATTCGGCGGCCAGCGCCATGATCAATCAGGGGGTGGATTTGTACACTGTTGGTGCGGTACTGGGGCATCGGTCTGCGACCAGTACCAAACGATACAGCCACCTGGCGACAGAGAGACTTGCGGAAGCCGTATTCAGGATCGGAAGGAAAGTGGCGTGAAATGGTCAAAAATTTCCCACTAATATTTCTTATAAAATCTAAAAAACTTTATAACCTATTGATTTATTGGTGGGCCTCCTCGGAGTCGAACCGAGCACCAACGGATTATGAGTCCGCTGCTCTAACCAAGCATGAGCTAGAGGCCCGGTTAACTCAATTTTCTGAATTTTCTATGAAACTACGCAGTCGTTCCGAACGGGAAGGATGGCGTAATTTGCGCAGGGCTTTGGCTTCGATTTGACGAATGCGTTCCCGTGTTACATCAAATTGTTTGCCCACCTCTTCCAGCGTATGGTCTGTACTCATTTCGATGCCAAAGCGCATTCTTAACACCTTGGCCTCCCGTTGCGTCAAGGAGTCCAGCACGTCTTTGGTGGCATCGCGCAAACTGGCATACAGGGCAGAGTCAGCCGGCGCAACGGTAGCATTGTCTTCAATGAAGTCGCCCAGATGAGAGTCGTCATCATCCCCAATGGGTGTTTCCATGGAAATGGGTTCCTTGGAAATTTTGAGGATCTTGCGAATCTTGTCCTCAGGCATCTCCATTTTTCGTGCCAGTTCAGATGCATCCGGTTCCAATCCGGTTTCTTGCAAAATCTGGCGGGAGATGCGGTTCATCTTGTTAATGGTTTCAATCATGTGCACCGGAATTCGGATGGTGCGGGCCTGATCAGCAATGGACCGGGTAATGGCCTGACGGATCCACCAGGTGGCATAAGTGGAAAACTTGTAGCCACGCCGGTATTCAAACTTGTCCACGGCCTTCATCAGACCGATATTTCCTTCCTGAATTAGGTCAAGGAATTGCAAGCCGCGATTGGTGTATTTTTTGGCAATGGAAATGACCAGACGCAGATTGGCTTCGATCATTTCACGCTTGGCACGGCGCGCACGGGCCTCTCCAGTGGACATCTGGCGCGCGATCTCCTTGAGGTCGCGAATGGGGATGCCCACTTCTCTTTGCAGCGCAAGAATTCGTTCCTGTTCTTCAACAATCGCGTACTTGAAACGTTCCAGGGCCGCGCTGTGACTCCGCTTGGCACTGATTTCATCAGCCAGCCAGTGCAGATTGACCTCATTGCCCGGAAAGGATTTGATGAAGTAGTTTCGTGGCATCCCCGCCGAACTGACGCAGAGATGCATGATATTGCGTTCATGGGCCCGGACCCTGTCCACTAACCGGCGCAGGCTACTACACAAAAATTCCACTTGTTTGGCCGTGAAACGGATGGCCATGAGTTCCGTCGAGACGGATTGCTGCAATGATTTATATTCTTCGCTGGCATGTCCTGCGTTGGCAAGAGTCTGTTGTAATTGCTGATTGAGTTCGCGAACTCGGGAAAAGCGAATCAAAGCTTCGTTTTTCAGATGTTCGAGACTGGCATTGGATGCGTTGGCATCCTCATCTCCCTCTTCGTCCTCATCGTGAGTGAGGTCGATTTCCACCTCTTCAGTCAACTCCTCGTCCGAAAGAAGGGCACCATCGCTGTCGATCAACCCGTCGATGACTTCGTCGATTCGTAAAGTTCCCTCAACCACGGAGTCCACCAGGACCAGAATTTCATCAATGGTGGAAGGACAGGAAGAAATCGCCTGAATCATGTGCTTGAGGCCATCTTCGATGCGCTTGGCAATCTCGATTTCCCCTTCACGGGTCAGCAATTCCACTGAGCCCATTTCACGCATGTACATCCGCACAGGATCCGTGGTCCGACCAAAATCCGAATCCACCGTGGACAGCGCAGCCTCGGCTTCTTCCACCACGTCCTCATCGGCCATGGGCGGAGGCGCTTCCGACATGAGCAACTGTTCGCTATCCGGTGCCTCGTCATACACCGCAATACCCATATCGTTGATCATGCCGATGACGGACTCGATTTGATCCGAGTCGAGCATTTCATCGGGGAGATGATCGTTGATTTCAGCGTAGGTGAGAAACCCCCGATCCTTTCCCAGTACGATGAGATTTTTAAGTCGGGTGCGTTGCGCGTCGACGTCGGATTGTCGCGTCTCGGGTTTATCTGCAGCCATAGGCGGGCGTACTCCTGTCAGGCAGAATCGTTAAAATAACAGAGGATTATAGCCTATTATCGAGAATCCTTCCAGTCACTGCGCCAGACGATTGAGCGTCAACCACTGCAATCGTTCCTTTTCCTGTTGATTCAGAGGGCGGCTCTGCGCCAACTGGAGCAGGCTTTTGGCCTCCTGTTGACGCCCCATACTCTGCCAGCGCTTCAGACCATCTTGATAGACTACGACCAGTTCCTCCGTTGGAGTCTCCTGTAGGGTCAAAAATTCCCTTTTTAGAACAGCTTCTATCAATTTTTCTTCATCCTGGGCACGGAAATGTTCGAGAATATGTGACAGATTGGGAATGGAGTCCTGATGACGCAGATAACTGGCCAAATGGTGCAGAGCCAGTGCTTCCGGAAGTGGAGAAGTCTGGGTATCCGGGTCAGGAATGCCGACCTGCTGTGCAAAGGAGGGTTCAACCAGTAGACAGGCTATTAACTGATGGGCAATGGAACTGGGGGCCTGGCGCGGCCGGAGAGGGAGGCGAGACCGTGGTTGAGGTGATTGAACCCTGGGGGCAGCGGAGGTTCCGAGAAATGAATTCAATTGGTCCAGGGTGATTTCCAACCACGCGGCCATCAATCGTTTCAGTGAGAAGGTGAGCCAGGGGGAAGTCAGCGTAGCCAGAAGTTCCCGTGCTTGGCGCAGGAATTGGCCCTGATGTTCGGGTTGGCTGCGTATCAGTCCTTGGGTCAGCAGTTCCATGACGAAATTGGAGAGTGGGAGGGCCGTGGCAATTTTGGCACGCAGTACAGCGGGGCCATTCTGGCGCACGAAACTATCCGGGTCATCTCCTTCCGGGAAAAACAGGAAGCCGATTTCCTTTCCTTCCTCAAAAAGAGGCAAGATCAGGTGCAGGGCTCGTTCGGCGGCTTTGCGTCCAGCTTTGTCGCCGTCAAAGGCAAAGAGGATCTGGTCCGTGCTGCGCAACAAACGTTTTGCCTGATCGGCTGTGGTGGCTGTCCCCAAGGTGGCGACGACATTGCCAATCCCTGCCTGGGAAAGGCTGACGACATCCATGTATCCCTCAACCACGAGAATCTGGTTGTTCTGACGCAGTGCCTGACGGGCCTGGGGCCAGCCGTATAATTCCTTGCCTTTTTCAAATAGTTCGGTTTCAGGTGAATTCAGGTACTTGGGTTCCCCGGCATCGAGGACTCGTCCACCAAAGCCAATGACCTGTCCTTTATGGTCATGGATGGGGAACATGAGGCGGTCGCGAAAACGGTCGTAACACTTGCCATTCTCGTTGCGGACCATCATTCCCAAGGCCAGCCAGGTATCGACGGTGACCTGAGGGAACTTTTCTTCCAGTCCATGCCATGCGTCGGGGGCATAGCCCAAACCAAAATGTTGTGCAGTCTCCGGTGTTACCTCCCGTCTCTGGAGATATTCCCGAGCATGAGGAACTTGAGTCAGTTTTTCCTGGTAATGGAGGGTAACTTGTTGGAGCAGGTCGAGGCCGCTTCTGGAGGGAGCCTGACGGACCGGTTCTGTGCTCGAGGGAACCGTCAGTCCGGCTTGATCTGCCAGATGCTGGACCGCTTCCACGAAACCGGCGCCCGTATGTTGCATCACAAAGCCCAAGGCATTGCCACTGGCACCACAACCAAAGCAGTGAAAAAACTGACGTTGGGGGTTGACCGAAAAAGAAGGGGTTTTTTCCTGATGAAAAGGGCAACGGGCAACGTAATTGACGCCCGCTTTCTTGAGCGGAACCGATTGCCCGATCAGATCGACGATATCAGTGCGATCCAACAGGGTTTGAATGAAATCGTTGGGGATCATTCGCTTCCCTGTCACCCCAACCCCCGTGCCGGCGAGAAGGGGAAGTCAAATGATTGAAAGTCCTTTAATCAATACAACTTGGGCGGTAACATTTGGCTACGTAGACGCTTGTAACGGCGCTTGACGGCAGCGGCCAATTTACGCTTGCGTTCGGCGGTGGGCTTTTCATAGAATTCGCGGGCACGCAACTCGGTCAACAGCCCCGTTTTCTCAACGGCGCGCTTGAAGCGGCGCATGGCAACATCAAAAGGTTCGTTTTCTTTGACGCGGATGTTCGGCATTCAGACCTCGGATTCAATCAGCAGGGTTATCAATCTTTCAAGTATAGCAGTTTTTATGGGAGATGGCGCAGCAAACGCTATTTTTTCAGAGGGAACGGTGAAACATAGGGTGTGAGGGAACGGATGGTGCTTTTTTCTTCGAGTTGGGCCAAGGCTCGCTCAAATTCTGCCGGGATCCGTACCTTCAATTCCACGCCCTCTGGGAGGTAGTAGTGTCCTTCGAAATAAACGGGGGATTGAAGGTCCAGACGGTCCTGTGGGCGAAAGTGAGCCCAGCGTAGAAGGGCCTGTTGTTTGTTATCCTGATGGAGAAAGGTGATTTCATGGTGTTCAAGAATGGCCAATACCTGCAAGGCACGGATGGGAAGAAACAGCGGTGAATCCGAACGCTGGACCAGGACATGAAATGATCGGTAAGTCGCGGCGGGCATGCCCCGCACTTCGCTCAGGATGGATGTGCCATATTCAACGGTTAATTCCATTATTACTCGTGTTCTGTGTGGTCCGGTCTGTTCTGTTTTTCTGGATGAGCAGCATGGGAAGAAGAGAGGGAGAAAACCTCGGGGCGGCTCAAATATACTCGGGGTACGTGAACTCTCCTATGGGGGCGATGCTCGGAAAAACGGGCAAAGTCCGCAATTTTCTGGTCTTCTTGAGCAATATGCTGGAGGATCCATTCATTCAGGAAATAAAGCAAATCGTCAGGCATTTCTCTTTTCTTGCCTATGCGCCCGATCATGACCTCCAGTTGTGCCAATAGGGCCGAATGGATTTCCTCATGGGCGGCGGTGTCGGGATAGCCCACCTCATGCATCAGATTCTCTTCGCTGGTGAAGTGAAAGTCCGCAAATTTCTTGACCTCGAACAGGATGCGCATGATGGTGGCTTCGGGTTCTGCCGATTTGATCGCCACGTCCAGTTTGCGGAAGAGCATGATCAAGAGACGATGCTCCGTATCGATCAGAGGGTTGCCAATTTCGTACGATTTATCCCAGTGAATATACATAGCTCAGGGGATCTGGCAGAAACAGTGGGTGAGGGGAACGAAGGGGGCGGTTCCTTTCAGCAGTGGGCTGACCAGGACACTCAAGTCGGTTCGCGTTTGGGAGGACGATGCAATGGTCAGGGCAGGATTCAGCGCGAGTGTTCCCTGAGATAACCAAGCCACCAGAGGATTGGGTAACAAACTTTGTCCAATCAGGTTGAGCCACCGTTGCCAGGGACTGGGGTTGGGATCGTAATAGTGAACAGGGGCACTTTCCGTGAGATGTGCCCGCAAACGGGCGCTCTTCAGGGCGTCCTGAAACAGGCCGAGATGATCGATCAGATGGTAGTTCAGGGCTTGGGTCCCGGTCCATACCCGACCCTGGGCGACAGTGTCGACGGCTTGAGGAGAAAGCCGGCGGGCAGTGGCCGTGCGCTGGATGAAGTCCTGATAGAGGTGACTCACGCTGCTTTGCAGGATCTGGGTGAAGCGTGGATCCAGAGGGCGCAACAGATTGTCGGCGTCGCTTAGCCAGGTCGTGGTGACTCCCCCTGTATGAATGCCGGCCTTGTTCATGAGACCATCGGCAGTGGGGATCAGGGCAAATACGCCGATGGAGCCAGTTACCGTATCCGGGTCGGCAATAACTTCATCTGCAGACAAAGAAAGCCAGTAGCCGCCGGAAGCCGCTAGATTACCCATGGATACCACCACCGGCTTCCCCGCTGCCTGGGTGAGAGCCAGTTCGCGCCGAATCAGTTCCGAGGCATGGGCGCTGCCACCGGGCGAATCAATGCGCAGTACCACAGCCTTGACCTGATCGTCTTCCCGTGCTGCCCGAACCAGATCTGCGGTGGTGATTCCCCCAATCGTTCCGGCCGGTGCTTCTCCGTCCTGTATTTCTCCTTCGGCGACGATCACGGCGATGCCATCCCCACTTTTGGGATCAGGGAGGCGGGAGACATAGTCATCCAGAGAAATTTGGCGAAAGTCCTTGGCCTTGTCATCCTCATGGCCATTTTTTTCCAGTAATTTGGTCAGTTCGTCGGGGGTGACCAGAGCATCGACCCAATGCTGGGAAAGGGCCAGTTTGGCGGCATTGCCTTGTAGCGTGGCGAGATCCTGGGGAAGATGATCGATAGATTGGTCGATCATGCCAGCGGGTTGGTGACGCGCGTTTTCTATGGATTGATCAAAATCTGCCCAAAGTGCGTGGTAAAGGGTTTGATCCGCCTCCAAGGCGGCTGGAGAAGGTCCATTGGCAACATAAGGTTCACCGAAACTCTTGTATGTGCCTACCCGAATCAAGTTGACCTTGATACCCAAACGATCAAGGGCATCACGGTAATAATTGCGGTAACGTCCAAAACCTTGAAAGAGTACTTGTCCCAAAGGGTCAAGGTAGAGACGGTCGGCGTGGGCCGCCAGAAAATATTGGCGTTGATCGTAATGGTCAGCCCATGCAATGACGGGCTTCCCTGTTTTTTTGAAACGGTCTAACGCATGGGCGACTTCGTGCAGGATAGCGATTCCTGAAACTTGCAGACCATCGGTCTTGAGCAGTATGCGATCGATGGCAGGATCCTGGGCTGCTGCATCCAGAGCTTCCAGAACATTACGCAACTCGATATCTCCAGAATCGTTTTGATGCAACAAACTTGCACTCAGAAGATTATCGGTACGGGGAGCCGCTTGCTCCACCAGGTGGGCGTTCAAATCAATGACCAGAGTGGTTTTTGGCTTGGGAGCCGGGATGCGATTGCTCAGATAGGTCGTCAGGCCGCCGGCCAGAAGAAACACAAATACGAGACTGACTCCCAATTGACCCAGGCCCATCAATCCACGCCAAATCCAGTACAGGGAACGTCCCAACCAACGAAACAACGACGCCATACTTACTCCTGAGGAGGTGGGAAAAAGAGGGAAGCGACCCGGGTACCGACCAGAACAGCAATCAATAGACTTAGCGCCAGAATGTCACGCCATTCCAGGCTATGGCTGTAGAGTCCAATGAACACATCGCGCAGTACGAAGACGATGGCGACTTCAGAGATGACGCGCAAACGCAAGCGATGAAACTCTAAATAATCAGTGAAACTGCGAAAGAGTTCGATCAAGACGAAAACAGACAGAATGGACTCCACCAGAGTTTGGATGGCGATTTCGTGTCGCAAGTTGCGTAGTGCATCATAGAGGTCCACCAGAACGCTGAACAACGCAACCCCCAAGGTGATCAGCATCACCATGATCAGGAACACAACGATGAGGTCGATCATGGAACCGTAAATTCTTAGGATGCGACCCTTGAAACCAAGAATATTTTTGAAGCGCATGAGACACTGATCCGGTAAAGATGGAAAACACAATCGAATAGAGTTTTTGGTGAGTGCTCAGGATAGCAGAAAATGAGAAAAATCTGTCCTGATCCGGCACGGATTCCAAAAAGACCATGCTAGAATCCACACGGACAATACGTTACGATCCCAAAACTTTCATGCCGACCAGAGGTTGATTCATGAAAAACAAATTATCTCCGACACAGGTAGAAAAAGTCATGCGTGATAATGACTTTATCGTTTCGATGACCGACGTCAAGGGGCGTATTACCTACGGGAATCGCATTTTTATCGAGTTTTCTGGCTATTCCTGGCAGGAGTTGGCAGGAGTGCAACATAATATTATTCGTCATCCCGATATGCCCCGATGCGTGTTCAAACTGCTCTGGGATGTTATTGCCGGGGGGAATGAATGCCATGCCTATGTTAAAAATTTGGCCAAGGACGGAAGTTTTTACTGGGTTTTTGCCAACGTTACTCCGCTCTTTGATCCGTCCGGTCAAATTGAGGGATATTTTTCCGTGCGGCGCAAACCCAGGGCGGAGGGGGTCAAGGTGATGGCGGGCCTGTACCAGGCGCTGCTGGAAATTGAACAAAAGGCGGGCGCGCGGGATGCCATTGAAGCCTCTACTCAGGTGCTGTTGAAGATATTGGCGGATAAGGGCGTGGGTTATGACGAGTTTGTTCTCTCGATCTGATCCTCTATAGTACTTTAATTGTCTGTTTATTTGGGGATATATCGGACCATGACCCACTCCTTGATCGGCAGGATGACCTTGATTTACTCGATACAGGCTGCCTGGGTGAGCCTGATGGTGGTATTGACGGCGGGCTTTGGGGTGGTTTCTCCCTGGTTGTTGGTGCTCCTGCTCCCCGCGTTGTTATTGCCTTGGCTTTCGTTGCGTATATTGACCCGATGGATGAGTCCGCTCGACAAACTCAATGTCGTAGTGCGTGAGGTCGCTCAGGGACGCTTCAATAATCGGGTTCTGGGTGTGGACGATACGGGTGAACTGGGAGAACTATGCTGGAATATCAATGATATGCTCGACCAGTTGGGTGCTTTCTTTCGTGAGCAGGAAACCACCTTTCGGGCCAACATCGAAGGTAAATACTATCGTACGACTCTTTCCACAGGGTTGCATGGAGGATTTCGAAGGGGATTGGAAAACCAGAATGTTTTGCTGGCTGCTATGGCAGACCAAAAACGCAAGTCAATTTATCATGGACTCATTTCACGGGCCCATGACCTCAATACGCGTAATTTGCTTCCCAACCTGGCTTCTACTCAGGAGGATATGCATCTGATCACGGAGCGCATGGGCGCGGTCACGGATCAGGCTACCCAAACGTGCGCCGATGCAACTGTCGGAAAGTCACTGGTGGCGGAAGTCGTCCAACGTTTGGATGATATAGCCCGTCGAGTGGATTCTGCCAACCAGACTTTGCTGCAATTGAATTCACGCAGTACGGAAATTCGTCAAGCAGTCGCACTCATCACCTCCATTGCCGATCAAACCAACCTGTTGGCGCTCAATGCGGCGATCGAAGCGGCTCGAGCGGGAGAGGCGGGGAGGGGGTTCGCTGTGGTGGCGGATGAAGTGAGAAAGTTGGCTGAGAATACCAAACATGCTTCGAGGTCCATCGGTCAGATCATGGAAACCTTGCAGCAGGAAACTCATCAGATGCAGGCGGATTCCGAAGAAATGCGCTCGAACGCAGTGCAATCATTACACGTCATCGGTCAGATGGCAGAACGTTTCGCATCTTTCGATGCTTCAGCCAATAAAACGCTGAAGGATGCAACTTACGCTCATGATCTGAGTTTTACCTCCTTGATCAAGGTGGATCACCTCATTTACAAACAACAGGCCTACGTCATGCTCAATCGAACAGAAGATTCAACAGCAGCCCAGGCGGTGGCGGTGGATCATCGCCATTGTCGGTTGGGGCAGTGGTATGACGGTGCAGGTCGGAAAGATTTCGGTTCTCTCCAGGCCTTTCGCCAGTTGGAAACTCCTCATGCCAAAGTTCATGACAACATTCATGAGGTTGGTCATCTGATGGAAGGAAAATGGATGGAAGATCTCGATATCCATGACCACATCATTCAGTCCATGGAAAAAGCCGAACAAGCCAGTTTGGAAGTAATGACATTGCTGGCCCGGATGGTGCGCGACAAACATCCCTCTATGGGATAGAACTGATTGGGGTTTCGGAGAGATGCCTCAATCCTTGAACCGGTCAGGATAACTTAATGGAGACGGGTATGGTGGAGGTCCCCAAGGTTTGGCGTTTTTTTCGGGCAGGTGGATTTGATCAGGTCAAAATCGAGACCGCCTCGGATTTGCTCGAACTCAAGCAATTGAACCAAAAGTTATGGGTCGCTTTGTCCTGTCCGGTCAAGGGACTGCAATTTGACGAACGCACGCTGAGTTTGATCGATACGGATCAGGATGGGCATGTGCGAGTCCCTGAACTTTTGGCTGCCATCGATTGGGCGGCGGACCGATTGATTGACCCGGAAATTCTGGCATGCCCCCAGGAGGATTTGAGACTGAGCCATCTGCGCGAGGATGAGAAAGGTTGCGCACTGGCCGAACAGGCCCGTCGGTTGCTTGCGGACTTGGGCAAAACCGAATTCGATGCCTTGACTGTCACCGATGTTGAACAGGCTCAGACGCGTTTCATGGCCCGACTTCGTACCGCATGGGAAGACGCCTGCCCTGCAAGTTTGCCGCTCGGAGAAAAAACTCCTGATGGGTACCTGATCCTGAAAAAGGTGGCGGATAAACTGGATGATTATTTCTTGCGCTGTCGTATTCTGGCCTTTGAAGGAAAGCAAAGTGAAGAATTGGTTACAGAGGCGCAACATCAAGCGGTTTTTTCTTCTTCCAGTGTTGCTCGGGAGGTATTACTGGAGTGGCCTCTGGCGCTTGTGGACAGTTCGGGGTGTTTGCCTCTGATCGAAGGGCTCAATCCAGTCTGGGCGGGAGCCATGACTTCTTTTCGGACCCAGGTGGTCATTCCACTATTGGGAGAGCGCACCACACTGGCCGAGAGTGAATGGATACAACTCAAGGATATTTTTTCAGAATTCGCAGACTGGCAAGGGGCAGGTCCTGTGGATACAGAGAATGAAACGGTTCGTGATTTGGAAAAATTGGTCCGACTGGTGCGAGATCTCATGCTCCTGGCGAACAATTTCGTTTCATTCAAGGCCTTTTATACGCGTACGGGTCAAGCGATTTTTCAGGCGGGGACTCTTTATCTGGATAGCCGTTCCTGTGAACTGTGTGTCACGGTGAACGATACGGCCAAGCATGCACTGTTGGCAAATTCGTCGAACATTTGTCTGGTTTATTGCGATTGCACGCGCGCGGGGCAGAAGACCACCATTGCGGCTGCATTTACTGATGGGGATTCTGATCAGTTGAGGGTGGGAAGAAACGGTGTGTTCTATGATGCCAAAGGACAGGATTGGGACGCCACCATTACGCGTATCCTCGAGCAACCCATTAGTCTGCGTCAAGCGTTCTGGTCACCTTACAAGAAGATGGTACGTGCCATCAGCGACCAGTTTGAGAAATTTGCCTCCAGTAGAGCCAAGGCTGCTGATGACAAATTGGTCAGTTCTGCGACCTTGACCACTAAAAACGCTGCCGGGGGTACTTCCGGCGTGGCACAACAGGCTTTTGACGTAGGTAAGTTTGCGGGAATTTTTGCGGCCATCGGCATGGCGGTGGGGGCCATTGGTACTGCTCTGGCTTCGGTGGCAGTCGGGTTATTTTCCTTGGCGTTCTGGCAGATTCCGTTTGTCCTTCTGGGCGTTTTGCTTCTGATTTCCGGGCCATCGCTTCTGTTGGCATGGTTCAAGTTGCGTTCCCGTACCTTGGGTCCGATCCTCGATGCCAATGGGTGGGCGATCAATGCCCGGGCAAAAATCAACCTGCTCTTTGGGGCTTCCCTGACTCAACTGGCCCAATTGCCACCAAATGCTGAACAGACACTGACTGATCCCTTTGCCGAGGAGGATCACTCTGCCTGGATTTATGTGGTCTGGGGTGCAGTGGCTGTGATGGTCGTGGCTATGCTCTGGGCCGTGCGGACGAAGTCGCATTGATGCGCGCACGGCGGTCTGTTTGAAATCCCCCCGAGGGCAAGCCTCGGGGGATAGAACCGTTGTTACTGTTTGATGGCCTCCACAGAAACCGTGATGGTGACATCATCACCCACGTAGGGAACATATTTGCTCATGCCGAAATCAGAACGTTTGACATGGGTTTCTGCATCGCCACCACAGGCTTCCTTGAGTACCATGGGATGGAGTTTGCACGTGAACGAGGTGATCTTGAGTGCCACGGGATGGCTGATGCCTTTGAGAGTCAGGATCCCGTCGATTTCGGTGGGCGTATCCCCGGTAAATTTGACGGAATCGCCCTTGAAAGTGGCGGTAGGGAATTTCTCCGTGTCCAGAAAATCGGCTTCCTGAATATGCTCATTGAAATGATCCGAACCGGTACTCACGGAGCGGGTATCGATGGTGATATCGGCTGCACCTTTCCTGGCTGCGGTGTCCAGCATGATCGTTCCGGATACCTTGTCAAAGCGGCTCAACTGGGTGCTGAATCCGAGGTGGTTATAGGAGAAGCGGGCAAAGGTGTGATGGGGGTCGGTAGCATAGGTATCCATGGCCGCGTGCACCGATGCGGAAAGGGGGGCAAGCAGGGCGAGAATGAGTCGTGCTTTTTTCATGAATTGTCTCCTGGGGGATAAATAGTACGAACACGAACAATATAAGGGTTTGCATCCATGGATGCAAGTTTTTTTGTGGAATGTTAGATTCGATTCTGCCACAGGATGGCATAAAAGCTTTCCCCTTCAAAGATAGGGAAGGGTACAATGACATAAGTCAAAATCTGATGGTATTTTATTAATAATTTTCGGATCAGGCATTGTTCCCATTATGAATCTTCATGACTTGAAATCGGTATGTGGTAGTTGCACCATCCGGGAATTGTGTCTTCCTGCCGGATTGAGCGATGAGGAGGTTCATCTGCTCGATCAGCACATGGATCATCGTCAGATTGTGCCCAAGGGCGACTATCTTTACCGTGTCGGTGATCCTTTTCGTTCGCTCTTTGCCGTCAGTTCCGGTTTTTTCAAGACGGTATTGCTTCATGAGGATGGTCGGGGGCAGATCACCGGGTTTCAGATGATGGGGGAATTGCTGGGTTTGGAGGCCATTCATAGCGATCATCATGTGTGTGACGCCATTGCTCTGGAAGATAGTGCCGTGTGTGCCATCTCTTTTGACCAGTTTGAAGAACTTGGACAGGTCATGGCCAATCTCCAGCATCGGTTCAACAAGGATTTGTCTCGAGAAATCGTCCGTGAACACCATATCATGATGTTGCTGGGGAGCATGCGTTCGGAGGAGCGCCTGGCCAATTTCCTCATCGACTTGGCGGATCGCCATGCCCACCGCCACCAGTCTCCCGTGGAGATGACCCTGCGCATGACGCGAGAGGATATTGGCAGTTATCTGGGACTTAAACTGGAAACGGTCAGCCGTCTTCTTTCGCGCTTTCATGATGAAGGAGTGCTGGAAGTACGGGGACGACGGGTAAAAATTCTCGATCGAAACGCCTTGGCCTTGCGTAGGACCGAAACCCATAATTAGCAGGTCAGCAGATCTTCCGGGTCTGCGATTTCATTTCTTTTCATTGGTCGGCGGTTTGTTGTGTAAATGCAACAATATTTCTCGGGATTGTGACGGTCCTGTGACTAATTGTTTCATTCAAGATTGATTTGCATCAGAATGCGTCCCTGTGTCCTGCGCTACCATGCATGTGCAGGACTTGGAACTGCATAAAAATCATGCCTGTCATACAACGTACTTAGGAGGGGAGTAATGAAATTTTCGACCAAAAAAACTCTGGTGGCGACCATCGCCTTGGCCGCTTTGACCGGTCCATTCGCTGCGTCCAGCGCCTTTGCTGATGATAGTGAGCCCAGTCCCTGGCTCGTTCGGGTTCGGATGCTGGAAGTGCAGACTCAGCAAGGCAACGATGCTAATGCTGCCGCAGGTGTTGGAGCCGATTCGATCAAGGCGGCCAATCGTAGCCAGCCGGAAGTCGATGTCTCCTACTTCTTTACCCATAACATTTCTGCGGAATTGGTGGCTTCCTACCCGCTGAGCCATCAGGTACAACTGAATGGTAAGTACATTGGAGGATTCCAGGAGTTGCCCCCTATTTTGAACTTGCAATACCACTTCGACGGGATGGGAAACTTTGTACCCTACGTGGGAGCGGGCGTGATGTACATGAGAACCATGAACACATCGCTGGATGGTGGGGCACTGGGCCTGCAACAGAATAACTGGGGTGAAGACGTTCAGTTGGGCGCAGATTACAAACTGGATAACCACTGGTTGTTGAACGCGGATATCAAGAAAACCTGGGTTAGCGTGGGATTGGATTCTGCTGCCACTGGTGGCACGCTTTTACAACTCCATCCGGATCCCTATATCTTTGGTGTGGGGGTTGGCTACCGTTTCTAACATAGTCCTCTAGCCGGCTTTCCCCCTCCGCCGGCGAACTTTCGCCACCGTGGCGTAATTTTGCGGTGGCGCTTTCCTTGTCTGGCGGGGGGTTACGGCTCGGTTAACCCGAGCCGTTCGTATTTTCGGGATCCCGGGGGTAACGTACCAAAAGTTGATTTTCGTCAACATTTGAGGGATTGGCTGGGGAGATAATGCACCCATGGACCGTATGAAACCCACCTCCGAGTTTGTCGTTTCCCCTGAATTGGTGGAGCGTTTCGATATTCCGGGGCCGCGGTACACTTCTTATCCGACGGCGGATCGTTTTCTGCCCGACGGGTGGGGTGCGCACCTAGCCCATGCCTTGGGAAGTCGTGCAAGGACGTTGGGTCATGCGCCGCTTTCCCTGTATGTCCATTTGCCTTTCTGTGCCTCGGTTTGCTACTACTGTGCCTGTAACAAGGTAATCACCAAGGATCACGGGAAGGTTTCGGAATATCTTCGTTATCTTGAACAGGAAATGGATTTGGTGGCACCCTTGATCGGTGCAGGTCATCGCCAAGTGGCCCAGTTGCATCTGGGTGGGGGATCTCCCACCTTTCTGGATGATGATGAACTGACCCAATTGATGAGTCTGCTGGCTCAGCGTTTTGAACTTCTTCCGGACATGGAACGTTCCATCGAAATCGATCCGCGTACGGTTACGCCGAAACGACTGGCACATTTGCGTACTCTGGGCTTCAATCGGGTGAGTTTCGGGGTGCAGGATTTTGATCCTCGCGTCCAGAAAGCCGTCCACCGTGTTCAGCCCTTTGAGCAGGTTCAGTCACTGGTGGAGGAAGTGCGGCGTTTGAGATTCGATTCCATCAACCTGGATCTTATCTATGGGTTACCCTACCAGACGCTGGAATCTTTCCAGAAGACTGTGGATCAGGTATTGACCATCCAGCCGGATCGTATTGCTCTTTACGCCTACGCTCATTTACCTGCTCGTTTCAAACCGCAACGGCGCATCGATGCGGAGACTTTGCCGGCAGTGGCCACCAAAGTGCAGATGATGGATCAGGCAATTCACGCCTTTATGGCCCATGGTTATGATTATATCGGGATGGACCATTTTGCCCTGCCCGAGGACCAACTGGCCAAGGTTAAACGGGATGGACGGTTGCAACGGAATTTTCAGGGATATCATACCCATGCGGGGGCGGATCTGTTGGGATTCGGAGTATCTGCCATCAGCCAGGTGGGGGCAGCCTACAGTCAGTCCGTTAAGACTCTGGAGGCCTATTATGCGGCTCTGGATGCAGGAAAATTCCCCGTGGAGCGAGGCTTGACACTGGAATCCGATGATCTTCTGCGGCGCGAAGTCATCATGTCCTTGATGTGTCAAGGGCGTATTGCTTTTGAGACCATTGAGCAAAATTACGGAATCGACTTTGCAACCTATTTCCAGGATGCGCTGGAGCGGTTGCAGGAATTTGAACATGAGGGCCTTTTGACCCGTACGTTGGCGGGTTTGGAGGTCAGTAAAGCCGGGTGGTTCTTCGTGCGTCCCATGGCCATGAGTTTTGATAAATATCTCTGGTTGCATCAGGATCATCAACGTTTCTCGAAAGTGTTGTAGCAGTCTCCTAAAGTGGTCTTCGCCGCCCCCAGTCCTCTGTGGGCGGCTTTTTCTTGTGCGCCCGGCAGGGCGCACTTACTTGGAGGTGAAAGTCCTCTACTCGCCCGACAAGGGGAAGAGTTAGCTGAACGGCAAGGGTGTTCTGGGTGACTGGAAATCTGGAGGAAGCCGAAGGCAAAGCGCTGGCCTGACGAACAGGAAGCGGATATGAGGCGACGTTGTGGGGTGAGGCGGCAAGGATCGCCAAAGCCCAAAACTTGTACGGAACACAACGGCGTAAATCCGACAGGCATAAGCGTGAAGGTGGGTGCGTTATACCCGGGGAGATCTGCATGCGTGCCTTGTGCTACCGACATCGAGAGGTGTTGGGATGCGCATGCAGAAGTCAGCAGAGGGCATAGTAGGTCAAGGACGAGGCGGCACGGACCGAGAAGATGCCTGACTGAAGGCCTGAACATTGAACAACGCGATTAGGACATTCGACCTCGATGCAAATCGATGAAGCCACAAAGCAGGGAACTGATACCCGAACGGAGCGAGACGAACGGATTTCGTCAATGGCCGGGCTGGGTGCTGAGATGGGCACGGCGGCGGATGGGCAAACGAAAGCGGAAGGACTGCGGCTGATGGATGCCGTGGTCGAACGTAGTAACCTCTGGCGAGCGTATGAGCGGGTCATGCGAAATAAGGGCGCGGCAGGAGTCGATGGACTCACTGTGTTCGAGTTCAAAGCATGGCTGCAACAGCACTGGCCAAGCATCAAGGCAGCACTTCTGGCGGGCGACTACATGCCGGCGGTGATTCGCAAAGTGGACATACCCAAGCCAAATGGCGGGGTGCGTACGCTGGGCATCCCGACGGTGTTAGACCGCTTGATCCAGCAAGCGCTGCTGCAAGTTCTGCAACCGGAATTCGAGCCTGAATTCTCCGAGCACAGTTATGGGTTCCGACCGGGCCGCAATGCATGGCAAGCGGTGCAACGAGCGCAGAACTATATCGGGGATGGCCGCCGTTGGGTGGTTGACCTCGATTTGGAGAAATTCTTTGACCGGGTGAACCACGACATTTTGATGTCACGGATCGCGCGGCAAGTCAAAGATGATCGGGTACTGAAACTGATCCGGCGTTACTTGGAAGCGGGCATGATGTCAGAGGGAATTGTCAGCGCGAGAACAGAAGGGACGCCGCAAGGCGGGCCATTGTCGCCCCTGCTGTCGAATATTCTGCTGACGGATTTGGATCGCGAACTGGAACATCGGGGACACAGATTCTGTCGTTATGCGGATGACTGCAATATTTACGTCAAAAGCAAAGTGGCAGGACAGCACGCGATGGAGGCAATCACCGATTACTTGGAGAAGAAATTAAAACTTCAGGTGAATCGGGACAAGAGCGCCGTCGCGCGGCCTTGGCAGCGGAAGTTTCTGGGTTACAGTGTCACTTGGCACAAGCGGGCACGTCTTAAAATCGCCGACAGCAGTTTGAAGCGGTTCAAAGACAAGGTGCGTGAGATCATTGTCGGAAATGCCTCGCGCAATCTCGGCAAAACGGTCGAAGCGCTCAACCCGGTGCTGCGTGGCTGGACATCGTACTTTCGACTGACCGAGGTAAAAGGTGTGTTGCAGGAACTGGACGGATGGATTCGGCGCAAACTGCGCTGCCTGCTATGGCGGCAATGGAAGCGACCGGCCACTCGGAATAAGCGATTACAAACGCGAGGTCTGGATGAGACGCGTGCGTGGAAATCGGCAAGCAACGGGCGTGGCCCTTGGTGGAACGCCGGAGCAAGCCACATGAACGCGGCTTATCCAAAATGCTTCTTTGATGAAATGGGGTTGGTTTCGTTGCTGGACACACAGCAACGCTTTCAGCGTGTTTAATGAACCGCCGTATGCGGAACCGCACGTACGGTGGTGTGAGAGGGCGACGGGGGTAACTCCGTCCCCTACTCGATGTGCGGTATTAATGCGGAGGAATATTTCGAGGCAATGCTTTTGAATATGGTTATCATTCACGGAATCTTCATCAGCGTTACTCTGGATTGTAACAATTTGTAACGACAATACCCCCCAAGGGAAAAGTTTTTAAAGGGGGAAGTATTGTGATAAAACCAAAATTTAAACGACGTGCCGTTCACCAAGCGGTGATCTCTGTATTATCCTTGTTGGGGACCTTGCCCGCCTTGGCCGATTCTCAGGCCATGGACCTTGGGACGGTGTCTGCCACGGGTGGAGGAGAAGATCCCTCCATCCCGTCTGTGACGGGCAAAGGCACGGCGACTTATGAGGCTCCAGGCAGCATGTCCATCAATGCCACGGAACCAGTCTTCAATATCAATCAGCATTATTTGGTGCTATGCCCCCCATTGTGCAATCGGGGGGCATAGCATACATCACCTATTTTCTGAAGATATTTTATAAAAATTTAGTCAAAGACTGCTAAACTACTTCGAACAATGAATTCGTCGGAGTATGTTATGAAATTGATTACGGCCATCGTCAAACCCTTCAAACTTGATGAAGTCAGAGAAGCACTTTCTGAAGTGGGCGTATCTGGTCTGACTGTTACAGAGGTCAAGGGCTTTGGGCGCCAGAAAGGGCACACGGAGTTGTACCGGGGTGCGGAATATATTGTGGATTTTTTGCCCAAGGTCAAGATTGAGGTGGTTGTGACCGATATGCTGGTGGACAAGGTAGTGGAGGCAGTGATCCATTCCGCCCGTACCGGTAAAATTGGCGATGGTAAGATCTTCGTCATCGATGTGGAGCAGGCCGTACGGATCCGCACGGGAGAACAGGGGGAGGATGCCGTTTGACCTCCTCTCTTTCTTCTAAAGGGTGAAAATTTTCTATGCAACTGACCGATTTTATACGGCGACTGAACAGGAAGCCGTTGTGGTCAGCGCATTTTTGAGGCGCAGCGCGCGCTCCAGTGCTTCATTGGCACTGGGACCCAACACCGTGATGTGTCCCATCTTTCGTCCTGGGCGGGGTTTTTCCTTGCCGTAGAGATGTAATTTGGCTTCTGGTTCCTGAAAAACCAAGGTCCAGGGGGGCGTTCCTTCCTGCCATAAATCTCCCAGCAGGTTGATCATGGCTGCAGGTCTCAACTGTTCGGTGCTACCCAGGGGAAGATCACAGAGTACCCGGACCTGTTGCTCAAATTGACTGGTGATACAGGCATCGAGGGTGTAATGTCCGCTGTTGTGAGGGCGCGGCGCTATTTCATTGACCAGGATCTGGTCAATCCCCGTTACAAAAAATTCTACTGCCATGACTCCCACATACTCCAGTCGTTCCGCAATTTCACTGGCCATTTTTCGTGCTCGGGCGGCCAGTTCGTCGCGAATACGGGCAGGCGCAATGGTGATATCCAGAATTCCTTGATGATGACGATTTTCAGCCACTGGCCAGTGGCTGATTTCACCGGCGGAAGTTCGGGCCAGAATGACCGATATTTCCAAACGAAGCGGGACGATTTCTTCCAGAATACAAGGCAGGAGATCGGAATTATGGCTCAGGATCTCCTGAACTTCTTCTGCCGATTCCACACGAACCTGGCCTTTCCCGTCGTACCCAAACCGTGCGGTTTTGATCAAGGCGGGAAATTTGATCTGGGCCAGTGCGTTAACACAGGATTCCCGGTTGGGGATAAGCGCAAAAGTACCTACGGGGAAGCCTTCGTTGCGCAGGAAGGTCTTTTCCAGGATGCGATCCTGAGCTATCGATACGGCGCGTGCTCCCGGGCGGACAATCACCTGGCTGGCCAGAGCGGACAGGGTCTCGGCGGGTACATTTTCAAATTCGGTGGTGACGGCTCGACAGGAATCTGCCAGCAGTTTCAGAGCCGTGGCATCATCGAAGGCCGCGCACAGATGACGGGTGGCAAAATGCGCTGCCGGAGCGTCCGGGTCGGGGTCCAATACCCAAACATCAAATCCCATGGTGCGGGCAGCCGAGGTGAACATTCTCCCCAATTGCCCACCACCCAGCAAACCCAAGGTCCGATTGCGTCGACTCATGGGGCGGGCGGCAGATGCATGGCGGTGACCTGTGCAACCAACTCGGCGCGATAGGCGTTCAAACGCCCGGTCAGGTGCGGGTGCTGTGCAGCCAACAAACTGACCGCAAAAAGAGCGGCATTGGCGGCACCAGCAGCACCTACCGCAAAGGTGGCCACCGGAATTCCCTTGGGCATCTGTACGATGGACAGAAGAGAGTCTTGCCCTTGAAAATAGGGGGTAGGTACGGGAACGCCCAAGACGGGCAAGGTGGTCTTGGAGGCCAGCATGCCTGGCAAATGGGCGGCTCCGCCCGCCCCTGCAATCAGACAGTTCAGGCCGCGGTCACGGGCTTCTTCCGCGTAGCGAAACATACGGTCGGGCGTGCGATGGGCTGAAATCACCTGTGCCTCGAAGGGTACTTCGAAACGAGTCAGCATTTGGGCGGCCTCTTCCATCACCGTCCAGTCTGACTGGCTTCCCATGACCAGTCCTACCCAAGGCGTTGCCGACATCAACGTCAGTCCACCAATCCGCGTGCTTCTGCCACTTGGCCGCGGTAAGCATCATAGATGCGGCGCAGTGCGTCCATCATGCCGACTTCAGGCGCCCAGTTCAATTCTTCACAGGTATTGGTGATCTTGGGGACGCGATTCTGGACATCCTGATACCCCTTGCCGTAATAGGTGTCGGCGGTGGTTTCCACCAGTTTGACCTGTTGTGCGGTGGTGCGGTATTCGGGGTATTCCATCGCCAAATCCAGCATCATTTGTGCCAGTTCCCTGACCGAGTAGTTGTTGCTCGGATTGCCCACGTTGTAGATTTTTCCCGTCGCCACACCTTGAGGGTTTTCGATAATTTTCATGAGCGCAGAGACGCCATCGTCGATATAGGTGAAGGCCCGTTTCTGGGTACCTCCATCCACCAACTGGATATTCTCTCCTCGTACGATATGTCCAAAGAACTGGGTGATGACCCGTGAACTGCCTTCCTTGGGCGTGTGGATGCTGTCCAGTCCGGAACCGATCCAGTTGAAGGGACGGAACAGAGTGAAGTCCAGTCCTTCCTGCATGCCGTAGCCCCAGATCACCCGGTCCATCAACTGTTTGCTGCAGGAATAGATCCAGCGCTGTTTTTCAATGGGGCCCAGGATCAATTCGGATTGGTCGGGGTCGAATTCGCTATCCCGACACATGCCATAGACTTCCGAGGTCGAAGGGAAAAGGATTCGTTTGCCATACTTGACACAACTGCGCACGATGGGCAGGTTGGCTTCGAAATCCAGTTCAAAAACCCGCAAAGGTTGCTGAACATAGGTAGCGGGGGTGGCAATGGCCACCAGAGGGAGTACTACATCACACTTCTTAATATGGTACTCGATCCACTCCTTGTTAATGGTGATATCCCCTTCGAAGAAGTGAAAGCGTGGGTGGTCCAACAGATCCTTGACGCGTTCGCTCTGCATATCCATTCCGTACACCGACCAGTCGGTGGTGGACAGGATGCGCTGGCTGAGGTGGTGACCGATGAAGCCATTGACGCCAAGGATGAGGATTTTTTTCATGGGGGTTCCGTTGTTCAAATATAAAAATTAGGCATCTAAATTTTGACTGTTTTCAGAATCCCGCCATTATACGGTAAGGCTTCATTCCAATAAACGGGGAAAGGCGTATTTTAAGGGCTTTTTGTTGCGGGCCAAGGATCCGGTACGCAGCCTTGGGGAAACGTGGCCTTGAATTGCGCTGTGTTCAGACCTTGCCCCCGCCATTCTGCTTGTAACAGGTAGAGGGGTTGCCCATCCCCGCCCTGAGTCCTTGCCAGGGCATCCGGGTGGGGATGAAGACTGGTCTTAAGAACGCGCAGGGGTTGCCCGTTTACCAGGGTAAAGGCTCCGGGATAGGGAGGGGCCACGCCTCGCACCAGATTATGAATGGCCTGGGCAGGTTGGCTCCAGTCGATTTTTCCATCTTCGGGGCGGCGTCCACCACAGTAATTTCCCTGGGACAAATCCTGCCGATGATGCACGGCTTTTCCTGCCAGCAGAGCGGGAAGCACTCGAGAAAGAGCCCGTTCGCCCGCCTCGATGACGCGCAGGAAAACATCATGAGCCGTGTCGTCCGGACCGATGGGCACTTTTTCCTGGGCGATGATATCGCCTTGGTCTGGTTTGAGAGTCATGACATGCAGGGTGGCACCAGTTTCCGTTTCGCCACAAATGACCGCCCAATTCACCGGAACCCGTCCCCGGTACCGGGGCAGAAGCGAACCATGCAGGTTATAGGCGCCGCGTTTGGGCAGAGCGAGCAAGTCGGCGCCCAGCATCTGTCGATAATAGAAAGAGAAAAAGAAATCCGTATGAAGGGCGGCAATTCGCTCCACCAGAGCGGGATCATTGGGGTTTGGGGGGGTAAGGGTAGGAATGCCCTGGTGAGATGCCCATTCGGCCACACTATCAAACCAGCGATTTTCAGTTGGGTCATCCGGGTGGGTCACGATCAAAGCAATATCCAGGCCGGAACGATGGAGCACCTGGAGGCAACGTACCCCCACTGAATGGTAGGCAAACACCACAACACGTACCGGATTTTTGACTTTATCAGGCATCGCCAGATTCCTCCGGTGGCAAGGGGGCTTCCAGGATGCCCTGGATGAGGAAACGCGGACGATCGCGAACTTGCTGGTAGATGCGTCCGATGTATTCTCCCAACAGACCAATACCGAACAGCAGAATACCGATCAGGAAGAAGGTAAGGGCAAAAAGGGTGAAAACTCCTTCGGCTTCAGGACCGACGATGAGGCGGCGCAGAACCAGAAAAATGACAAACAAGGCGGATAACAGCGACAGACCCATGCCAAGCAAGGAAAAGAACTGGAGGGGCAGGATGGAAAACCCGGTGATTAGATCAAAATTAAGACGGATCAAACTATATAAGGAGTACTTGGATTCCCCCGCTGAACGTTCTTCATGCCCCACCACGATTTCCGTAGGGTTGGAGGAGAAACTGTAGGCCAGGGCAGGAATATAGGTGTTCACTTCACGACAGGAAACGATGGCCTGGATGATCCGCTGGTCGTAGGCCCGTAACATACAGCCCTGATCGGTCATGTGGATATGAGTGACCTTTTCACGCAGGCGATTCATCAGGCGCGAAGCCCAATGGCGCCAGGCACTGTCTTCCCGGGTGCGGCGGATGGTTCCGACATAATCATGGCCTTGATTCATGGCGGCAAGAAGATTGACGATTTCTTCTGGAGGATTTTGCAAGTCGGCATCCAGAGTGATCACCCGCTTGCCCCGACAATGTTCAAACCCTGCCATGATGGCCATGTGTTGCCCATAGTTACCGTTGAAGAGGATGACGCGGGTCACCTCGGGGCGCAATTGGAATTGCTCGCGCAACAGGGCAGCGGAGCGGTCGCGACTGCCATCATTGATGAAGAGTATTTCGTAAGGGATTTGCAGGGCATCGAGGGCTGGATAGAGACGGTCGAAGAGCAGGTGCAATCCGGTTTCTTCGTTATAGACCGGAATGACGACGGAAAGGGCAGGTTTTTGATTCATCGGGCAGCCTGTTTCAGGATTTTTTCCAGGGTTGCGCAGACCCGGTCTACCTCCTCCAAGGTAAGGGTGGGATAGAGGGGGAGGGTCAGGGTTGTGCGTGCGATGCGCTCGGCATGGGGAAAATCTCCCGCCTGGTATCCCAGAGCTGAATAGCGGGTGGTCAGATGCAAGGCTTCATAGGAGATTCCGCTACCGATGCCTTCCTGATGCAAAGCGTCCATGATTTCCTTGCGGCTCCAGCGCAACTGCTCGATGGGCAGGAGGGGGGCAAAGAAATTCCAACTGTGTCCCTCGTCTCCCCGAAAAGGCAGTTCACAGGGTGGATCGGTGTGCAGACGTTCAAAATAGCGGGCGACCAAGGCATGACGGCGGGCGATGAATTCCTCGAGACGGGCCAGTTGCATCAACCCGAGGCGCGCATTGACATCGGGCAAGTTGGATTTGCTGCCGGTGACCACGACGTCGCGGGTCCCGTCGGGCAGGCGGACAATGCCGTGGAAGCGCAGACGCTCGGCGGTGCGCGCCTCTTCTTCGCTGGCAAAAATCAGTGCCCCTCCCTCGATGGTGGTGAGGGTTTTGTTGGGATGAAAACTGAAACTCACCATGTCCCCAAAACTGCCGATGAGTTTTCCTTTCCAGCGACTGCCAATGGCCAGGGCGGCATCTTCGATAACCCGTAGTCCATGTTCTTGGGCCAAGGCATAGAGGGGTTCCGGAGCCACCGGCCAACCGGCAAAATGGGTTGGCATAAGGGCACGGGTGCGGGGCGTAATGGCGGCTTCGGCAGCATTCAGATCCAGATTGCGGGTGATGGGGTCTACATCCACAAAGACGGGGGTGGCACCCGTGCGAGCTACTGCATTGGCACAGGCAAAAAAGGTCTGGGCAGGGATGATGACTTCATCGCCGGGGCCGATGCCCGCCGTTAGGACCGCTACCTCAAGGGCCGCCGTGGCCGAAGAAAAGACCCGGACCGGGCGTCCTCCGTGATACTCGGACAGGGCTTTTTCGAAAGCCAAAACCTGAGGCCCTGAAGTGATCCACAGGGAACGCAGGGTATCCCCGACGGCTTCCACCATGGATTCATCGATTGTGGGGCGGGCAAAGGGCAGATAGGGCAGGTTACGAGCGGACAATCAAATATACTCCTACGAGAATGACGGCAATGCCTGAAATCCGGCTACCTGTCAGAGTTTCTCCCAACAACGCCCACGCCGCCAGAGCATTGACCACGTAGCCAATGGACAACAGGGGGTAGGCCTGGGAAACAGGGACGCGTGAAAGTGCCAGAATCCATACCACCACACTGACGGCATAGCAGAACAGTCCCGCCAGAATGGGCCATTGAGTACAAATTTTGAGCGCAATGGGCCAGAGGTTCTCCCAGGTGAATGCAAACTGCCCCAACTGGTTGGTTCCTGCCTTAAGCAGCAACTGGGCCACGGCATTGAGTAGCACACCGGAAAGGATGAGAGAAAAACTGACTAGGCTCATGTTCGAGCCACTATAACACGGTGCGCATCCCGAAACAGAAGGTGCATGGGGAAACCCTGGTTTTTCATGACGTCGTACAAAGGTGGAGGAAGAATGGCCAAGGCCCCCAGATCCGAGGCCCAAAGCGGTTTGAACTTTTCCAGGGTAGGAATGAAGTGTTGGGGTTCCAGACTTAGACCAAAGGCCATTTCATCTTGATAAGCCACAGGAATGACGGTGCGTTGCAGATAAAAATCCAGCGTCTGATCGTAGGTGTTCACACTGTATAGATGGCTGGCCGCTGCGAATCGAGGGCCCAGACGGTGGGCGAGGGTGACCCCGGATTGAAAATCTGCCAGGGTGTTACTCCCGCTGAGCAGCAGTTGGGTGACGAGCAGCGTACCGATGGCGACAGTTTTCAAACTGTGGTCAGGCAGGGCACGCTGGCGGTGGGCCAGGTAGCCCAGAACCAGAGATAGTGCGGCAGCAGTGGCAATCCAGTAAGAAAAATTCTGGTAACCCGGAATCATGTCCGGGTCCATTCCCAACGACCAGCCCAAACTTTCAGGGAGGGTGGGGAACCTAAAAAGTAACGCAGTAACTCCGAAAAAAGCACCGCCCAGGGTCAGCAGAAGAGGGGGGCTAAGCGGGAAGGGGCCCGGGCGCAAACTGAGTTGGCGGGCGCTGAGCAGTACCAATGCCGGGAAGGCCGGGAGAATATAGTCGGGTAACTTGGAGCCGGACAAACTGAAGAAGACGACGACGAAGAGGGCATAAATGGCGAGAAATCGGGCGGGTGAGAAATGGCGACCATGGCTGCGAAGCAAGGTGTTTCCTGTGGCGCGCAGAGCCACCAGAGTCCAGGGGAAGAGACCTGCCAGCAAGATGGGGATAAAATACCAGACAGGTTCCACCCGTTGATGGAGAGTGGTGGTATACCGGTCAAACTGTTCGTGTATGAAAAAAAACCACAGAAACTCGGGGTGAACGCGACTGGCCAGCCAGAACCAGGGTAAGGTGAGCAATAAAAACAAGGGCAGGCCGGGAAATGGGTGAAGTTTTTTCCAGGGGCTCAGATCACGGGTGAATAGGGTGTAGAGCACTAAAGTACCGCCGGGGAGCGCCAAGGCCATGAGACCCTTGCTCATGAATCCGGCGGCGGTGGCACCCCAGGCTAGGGTCATCCAGAAGCGCGGAGAGGATTCCTGTTGGGCCAGCAGAAAACACCCCACCGCCAGAAACATCCAGACTGTAACCCCCATGTCGAGGGTGTTGATATGTCCCAGCGCGGTGTAATAGAAGGTTCCTGCCAGGAGTAGGGGCGCACGCCATCCGGCTTCCGTTCCGAAGAGGCGACGAGCAAAAAAAGCGCTGGCCAGGATTCCCAAAAAGCCGAGCAAACCGGTCCAAAGACGAGCAGCCAGTGGGGTAGGCCCCAGCAGGTCGATGCTGAATGCCGTAGCCCAGTATTGCAGGGGTGGTTTTTCATAGTAGGGAATGCCATTCAGGTGGGGGGTTACCCAATCTCCCGAAACGGCCATTTCCCTGCCGATTTCGGCATAGCGCCCTTCATCGGGCCGAGTGAGGGCGCGCGTCCCCAGTCCCAAGCTCCAGATCATCGCCAGCAGGATGACCCAGATGCCGCAGGTTTTGATCGGTTTGACGTTCAAGGGTGTGGCTTAGCCGGCATGGGCCAAACTTTCCAGATAGCGCTGGGCGTCAAGGGCAGCCATACATCCAGTGGCGGCGCTGGTGATGGCCTGACGGTAAACTGAATCCTGCACATCACCTGCCGCAAATACGCCGGGAATACTGGTTTCGGTAATGTTTCCGGTGCGACCCGTACGTGTGATCAGGTAGCCACCATCCATTTCCAGTTGGCCGACAAAGAGTTCCGTGTTGGGGCGGTGACCAATGGCGATGAACACGCCTTTGACCGTCAATTCTTCAGGGATTCCGGAGGAGGTATGGCGCAGACGTACTCCGGTGACTCCCGACTCATCTCCCAATACTTCATCGAGTACATGATCCCAGCGAATACTCAGGGTTCCCTGCGCCACTTTTTCCATGAGTCGATCCACCAGAATGGGTTCGGCACGAAGGCGGTCACGACGGTGAACAAGGGTGACGTGAGCGGCCAGATTGCTGAGATACAGCGCTTCTTCCACTGCCGTATTGCCTCCCCCGATCACGGCGACTGTCTCGCCCCGGTAGAAGAAACCATCACAGGTGGCGCAGCCTGATACGCCGCGTCCCATGAATGTTTGTTCCGAAGGTAGGCCCAGATAAAGTGCGGAAGCACCGGTGGCAATGATCAGCGCATCGCAGGTGTAAACTCCGTCATCCCCTTCCAGGACGAAGGGACGGGTGTTCAGGTCCGCCCGATGAATTTGGTCAAAGAGGATTTCGGTGTGAAAACGTTCGGCGTGGGCCTGAAAGCGTTGCATCAAATCCGGTCCCAGGACACCATGCACATCGGCAGGCCAGTTGTCCACCTCAGTGGTGGTCATCAACTGGCCTCCCTGAGCAATCCCGGTAATCAATACCGGTTGGAGGTTGGCGCGCGCAGCATAAACTGCCGCAGTATAACCGGCGGGGCCGGAGCCCAGGATCAGTAGACGTGAATGACGGCGTTTGGGCATGGTCTTCTCCCGTAATTAAATCAGCCCATGATTGTACCATCCTCCCTTCGATGACTCTTAATCGTTTCGAAGTCAGAAAGGCTATAATCAGCCCATGAGTGATTCTCCCCTTGCCCTGAAGTTGACCCGTCTGTTGTGCGAGGCCTTGTTGTTGCTGGTGGTATTGCTGGCACTTTATCTCGCTTTGTCCCTGTTGACCTATCATCGGACCGATCCAGGGTGGTCCCTGGGATCGGCGGTCAATCGCCCTGACTGGGAAGTCTCCATCTCCCATGTGGCCAACGCGGGTGGACGGGTGGGGGCTTGGTTGGCAGATTTTTTACTTTATCTGTTCGGGTTTTCAGCGGGTTGGTTCGTGGTCGTTCTGGGTTGGGTGGCCTGGCGAGGCTATCGTTATCTCAAACTCGAACCGAACTTCAGCGGGGCAAAAGAAACTGTGTCGCCGGTACCTCGGTACTGGTTCGTTCTGATGGGACTGGGGTTTCTGCTGATGGTGGTTTCCAGCGCAGGGCTGGAAGCCATGCGTCTGGCCGGAATGCATTTCGAGTTGCCTCTTCAGGCCATGGGCGAAGGGACCTGTAGTGGCGGTGGTGGCGTGCTGGGGTGCGAACTGGCCAGTTGGGCCATTCAGGGGGTCGGACTGAGTGGGGCGGTCATGTTTCTGCTGTTGGCATGGGCCCTGGGGTTTTCACTCATGACGGGGATTTCCTGGCTACACTTGGCGGAATCCTTGGGAGCGACCTGTGAAAATCTCTTCCGCCGCTTCAACTCGAAGCGCAGTGTGGCCATTGATCGGCGCGTGGGACGTCGAGCTGGTGAGCAACGCCAGACCTTGGTACAGGAAGCCCGCAAATTACAGGAAGATCACGAGCCTTTGCAGGTGTTGCCGGTCACTACCCAAATCGAGCCTTCCATGCAGGCGGTACGGGAACGTCAGGTGCCCCTGTTCAAGGATCTTCCCGATTCCACCCTGCCCCCCCTCAAACTCCTGGACGAGGCCAATTCTGTACGGGAATCGGTGAGCCAGGAATTGCTGGAATTCACGTCGCGCCAGATCGAACGAAAATTGGCGGATTTTAATGTCAGCGTGAAGGTATTGGCTGCCTTGCCTGGTCCTGTCATCACGCGCTACGAAATTGAACCGGCAGTGGGCGTCAAAGGGAGTCAGATCATCAATCTGGTGAAGGATCTGGCACGTGCTCTGACCGTCGGAAATATCCGGGTTGTGGAATCCATTCCGGGAAAGAATTGCATGGGTTTGGAAATACCCAATGCGCGGCGCGAAACCGTACGACTCTCTGAAATTTTAGGGGCAGCGGTCTATGGAGATATGGCTTCGCCCCTTACCTTGGCGCTGGGTAAGGACATTGCTGGCAATCCGGTGGTGGTGGATCTGGCCAAAATGCCCCATCTTTTGGTGGCGGGAACAACAGGGTCTGGAAAGTCCGTGGCCATCAATGCCATGATCCTGAGTTTGCTGTATAAAGCGACACCGCAGCAGGTTCGTCTGGTTCTGGTGGATCCCAAGATGTTGGAATTGTCGGTTTATGACGAGATTCCACATCTTTTGGCACCGGTGGTGGTAGACATGAAGGAAGCGGCCCATGCCTTGAACTGGTGTGTGGCAGAGATGGATCGTCGTTATAAACTTTTGTCACAATTGGGAGTGCGAAACCTTTCCAGTGCCAACCAAAAAATCAATGAGGCGTTCCACAAGGGACAACCACTCATGAATCCTTTATCTCTGACCCCAGATACTCCGGAGCCACTGGAACCGATGCCTTTCATCGTGGTGGTGATCGATGAATTGGCGGATCTGATGATGGTGGTGGGCAAGAAGGTGGAAGAATTGATTGCGCGGATTGCCCAGAAGGCACGGGCTGCGGGGATTCATCTGATCCTGGCGACCCAGCGTCCTTCGGTGGATGTGATTACTGGGCTGATTAAAGCCAATATCCCCACCCGTATCTCCTTTCAGGTCTCCAGTCGGGTAGACTCACGCACCATCCTCGACCAGATGGGTGCAGAAGCGTTGCTGGGTCAGGGAGACATGCTTTATATGCCCACAGGAGCCGGTTATCCGCACCGTTTGCACGGGGCTTTTGTGAGCGATGACGAGGTGCACCAAGTCGTGCATTATCTGAAGGCGCAGGGCAAACCGGCCTATGTGGAAGGAATGTTGCAAGGAATCGAGGAGGGCATGGATCCGGAAACGGCTCCAGGGCAGTCCACTGGAGAGCAGGATCCTCTGTATGACCAGGCCGTGGCATTGGTATTGGAAACGCGGCGAGCCTCGATTTCTCAAGTGCAGCGCCACTTGCGGATTGGTTATAACCGCGCGGCGCGCTTGATTGAAGATATGGAAAAAGCGGGTTTGGTGTCCAGTATGGCCACCAATGGCAGTCGGGATGTCTTGGTGGGAGGAGGGCGGGAATGAAGCAATGGAAACTGTGGTTCGGCGTAATTTTGTGGATGGGAAGTATGGGGTGGGCCAGCGCCTCCGGTCTCGACCGTCTGCATGCTTTTCTGCGCGACACGCGTCGGGGAGAGGCACAGTTCGAGCAGCGCAACCTCAAGGGACAGGGAGATACGGGAGGAACCGTCAGTCGGGGCGTCTTCCTGTTTTCGCGGCCGGGCAAGTTTCGTTGGGAGTATCGTAGTCCTTATCCACAGACCTTGGTGGCAGATGGTCAGACCCTCTGGATCTGGGATCCGGATTTGCAGCAGGTGACCCGAAAAAAAATGAGTCAGAGTTTGGGCAGTACTCCGGCCGCCTTACTGGCGGGGGATGATGCCTTGGAGAAAGGGTATGTGGTTACGGAGGGTGGGGAGAGCGAGGGGTTGGAATGGGTGATGGCCAAACCCAAAAGTACGGAATCAGGGTTTGAATGGGTCAAAATGGGATTTACGGATCAGGCGCTGGCGCGGATGGAGTTGAGGGATAGTTTTGGACATACCCTCAGCATCGTGTTTACTCAATTCGAGAAAGATCCAAAATTCACTCCGGATACTTTTCATTTCACTCCCCCTCCGGGTGCCGACGTCATTCAATAGGAATGGCGTGCCCGACAGGAATCGAACCTGTAACCCCCAGCTTAGAAGGCTGGTGCTCTATCCGATTGAGCTACGGGCACTCGCTCGGGTCGACTCTCTATGGTCGGGGTGGAGAGATTCGAACTCCCGACATCCTGGTCCCAAACCAGGCGCGCTACCAGACTACGCTACACCCCGAACCCGAGATTATCCTACAGGCCCCTGTTTTTTGTCAAGGATAGCGCTTTCTCGACCTTCCTTTATACGGCCCCAGGTCTGAGAGGCTGAGAACGCCGGATGGAAACAGACACCGTAGCCACTTCTGGCCACATCCGGTACTTCATTACCTTGATTTCGCAAACCCGGACTTCGGGATTACGCAAAAGGAGATCGGCGATTCGCTGGGCCAGCACTTCGATCAGCGTCACAGGTTCGGAGATGGCTTGCTTGATGGCATCATAAACGTGGTTGTAGTCGTAGCCAGAGAGCAATCCTTCCCGTGAATCTGCAATGTGGCAGAGGGTGTCGGGCACTTCAACACTCACCGTGAGAGAGACCTTCTGGGGTTTGCCTATTTCAAAGGCATTGATCCCGATTTCTAACTCGAGGTCAATGCCCTCCAGAACGAAACGGGTAAGAGAATCAGAAGAAAGGGGAGGGGTCAGGGGCATTTTAACCTTCGATATGGAGTGACAGACCGCCATCAACGGTCAGAAAGGAGCCGGTGGTAAAAGTGGCTTCGCACAATAAAAAACGAACGGCACGAGCCAATTCATCAAACTGGCCCAAGCGCTTCAGGGGCACTGCATGCAGGATTCTTTTTTGATTTTCTTCGGCAAACGCCTGGGATTTGTGCGGCCAGTCAAAGTGACCGGGGAGTACGGTGTTGACCCGAACCTGGGGCGCAAGTTCCACGGCCAGGGCTTGCATTGCGGCCATCAGGGCATTCTTGGCGATGTGGTAGGTCAGGTAACCGGACGCCGGGCGATGAAAGTGAATATCACCGATGGCGACAATAGCACCTTGCCGTTTTACCAAGGAGTCACGACATTGGCGAATCAGGCGTAGATGGCCATAAAGGTGGCTGCCCAGATCCCGTTCCAGGTGGTCTTCGTAGTTATCGAGGTCTGTCGGGGAAAAATCCGAGGCATTGGCCACGATGCCATCGATGTCCGTACAAAAGAAGGGAGGGGGAAAAGGATTGCACAGATCCTCCACCCAGAGTCGAGCACTGTGCGCACGCTGAGCATTCAAGGAATGGTAAAGAATGTCGGCATCAACCTGCGAGGAGGTACGGCAATGTATGATGACGCGGTACCCAGCGTCATGCAGTGATCGTACGATGGCGGCTCCGCCGCGACGTGCTGCCCCCGTGACGACATACTGATTGACACGTGGATTGTCCATGTTCTTAAATTGGGAATGTTGGCTGGATCGTTGCCGATGACAGGCAATTATGCTTGAAAAGGGAGGTCAAGTCCAAAATTTGCTGCTAATTCTCTTCGGTCAGTGCGGAAATCAGCCAAAAGATTCATACCGCCTGTCCGGCAGCATTTCCGCTGGCCCAAGCCCATTGAAAATTGAATCCACCCAGATGTCCCGTTACATCCACGGCTTCCCCGATAAAGTAAAGCCCCGGAACTGCTTTGGATTCCATGGTTCTGGACGATAAGCCCTCCGTGGCAACGCCCCCCAGGGTAACTTCGGCTTTGTTATAACCCAAGGTTCCCGAGGGTCGGATCCGCCAGTTTTCGAGGGCATCCGCGATTTTTCGTAGTTCCGGTGGGGTAAACTGGCAGAGTGGTTTTGACAGATTATGGGCGGCACACCATTGCTGCGCAAATCTGCGCGGCAAGACCTCTGCCAGGAAATTATCGATCCGAACTCGACTGGAACCATGGGCGCGGAGCCAGGTTTCAGCGTCCTTGTCTGGCAATAAGTCGATGGAGATGAAATCTCCGTTTTGCCAATAGGAAGAAATTTGCAGAACAGCCGGGCCAGAAATTCCTTGATGGGTAAATAACAGGGACTCGCGAAAACGTCCTTTGCGACAAGAGACTTCGACTTCCAGGGAAAGGCCGGACAAATCGCCAAACTGTCTCAGGGTTTCAGGTTCCAGGGCCAGCGGTACCAGGGCCGGACGGGGCGAGATCACCGTCAGGCCAAATTGTTCGGCGATTTGATAAGCCATCGGGGTCGAGCCAATGGCTGGGACGGCCAGTCCCCCAGTGGCCATGACCAGCGCCTGGGTCTGATAAAGGCCCTGGTTCGTCGCCACCTGAAATCCTTCTTCATTTCGGCCCACCGTTTGCACTTCGCAGGGCATGCGCCAATTTACCCGCCCCTGTCCACATTCACTCTGTAACAAGGCGATGATCTGCTGGGCGCTGCCATCACAAAATAATTGTCCCAGGGTTTTTTCGTGGTAGCGGATGCCGTAACGTTCCACCAGAGCAATGAAATGTTGGGGAGTAAAGCGCGTGAGGGCAGAACGGCAGAAGTGTGGATTCTGGGAAAGATAATTATCCGGTGCACAGTGAAGATTGGTGAAATTGCAGTGCCCGCCCCCGGAGATACGGATTTTCTCGGCCAACTTTCGACCGTGATCGATCAGTAACACCTTACGACCCCGTTGTCCCGCCTGAGCAGCACACATCATGCCCGCTGCGCCTGCACCGATGACGATCACATCCCAAGATTCTTTTTTGTCCATGGGGCTTATGATAAGCCATAGAGGTGGATCCACGCGCCACCGGTATGGAAAAAATGGATTCTTGCCCTCTAGGATACGGAGACCAGAACGGTTCGGTAGGTCTGGGAGAGGTTTTCCAAAATTCTGGTCTTCAGGATCCAATTGTGAGACGATGACCCTGAAACAGGATCGTCCGTCCATTTGTTGAGGAGGAAAGGTGGAAAGTATTGCCGAATTGAATCATCGCCATGGTATTCCGAATCAAGTGAGTTTTTGTCAAGACTCCAACGGTTTCATTCATGTGGATGTGAACAACCCATGGGCCTCTGCGCGCATTGCTCTTCAGGGTGCTCAACTGACGAGTTGGGTGCCGAAGGGCGAAGAACCGGTCATCTGGCTGTCAAAAGAAGCTTCCTTCTTGAAGGGAAAGTCGATCCGGGGGGGTGCTCCTGTATGCTGGCCATGGTTCGGACCGCACGAATCGCAAGGGGATTTCCCTGCCCACGGCTTTGCGCGCACTGCCCTGTGGGAAATATTGCGCGTGGAAACGCAGACAGACGGAACCACTCAACTCACCTTCCTCCTTCCGGAAACCGCATTTCCAAAAAATCAATGGCCTTATGCCACCACCCTGAAGAGCCAGATCACAATCGGTTCTCACATGGAAGTGGATCTTGTGACCCACAACTTGGGAAGCCAACCGATAATCATTGGACAAGCCCTCCATACCTACTTTCGGGTGGAAGATGTCCGTACCGTTCGCTTGCTTGGATTGGAAGAATGCATCTACCTTGACAAGGTGGAGGGTGGGGATCGCAAGGTTCAGAAAGGGTCGGTGAATTTTACGCAGGAAACCGACCGTATCTATCTGGGGGCCACACAGGATATTCTGATTGAGGATCCTCTGATGAAACGCCAAATCCGGATTACCAAGAACGGGAGCGCATCCACAGTGGTCTGGAATCCCTGGATTGAAAAGTCGGCAAAATTGGGCGATATGGGAGAGGAAGGCTATCTTCACATGGTCTGTGTGGAAAATGCCAACGCGGCTGAGGACGTGATCACCCTGGCTCCGGGGGCTGAACATCACCTGTGGGTTCGCTACTCCATACTCTGAATTTCAGAGTTGGACAGTTTCAACCAAAGAAAACCGAGTGTCCCTGCAGCAAGGGACGATAGAAGAATCGCCAATTTTGATGCATCGATGATTTCCGCCTTGCCGGAAAAGGCCAGATTGGCGATGAAGATGGACATCGTGAAGCCAATTCCCCCTAGGAGACCGGCTCCGAAAATGTGCCGCCACTTCAAGTCGAGGGGAAGTTGACAGACGTTTATTACGACAGCCAGGAAGCACGCCAGGGTAATACCCGCTGGTTTGCCGATCACCAGGCCTGCGATAATTCCCCAACTGTTCCTGCTCGCCAGGCTGTTTTGCCATGCGGGTCCGATGATAAACCCCGTATTGGCCAGGGCAAACAGGGGCAGGATCATAAAAGCCACCGGTTTGTGCAGAAAATTTTCAAGTCGGTGAGAAGGCGATTCTTCGTCCTCTGCCTTGGCTGAGAAGGGAAGGGCGAAGGCGAGCAGGACCCCGGAAATGGTGGCATGAACACCGGATTTGAACATAAAAAACCACATCAGAACTCCGCCCAATAAGTAGAGCGGCATCCACATGACCTTGAATACCCGGTTAAGAACGAGGAGTAGAATAAATACGCCCAGCGCACTGACCAAATGGATCAGGGAAAACTGCGCAGTATAAAACAGGGCAATCACGATTATCGCGCCAAGATCGTCGATCACGGCGAGTGCCGTCAGGAATATCTTCAGTGACGCTGGCACCCGACTGCCCAGCATGGCCAGCACACCCAGAGCAAAGGCGATGTCTGTCGCCATCGGTATGCCGGTTCCGGCTTGAGTCGGGGTTCCTGTGTTCAGCATGAAATGAATCAATGCCGGGACACTGATCCCGCCGAGTGCAGCAACTACCGGTAACAGCGCATTTTTTGGATTTGAAAGTTCACCGTTGTAAAGTTCGCGTTCTAACTCCAGACCCACAAACAGAAAAAAAATTGCCATCAACCCATCGTTCACCCAGTGTTCCATGGTCAGGCCAGCAATAGGGACATGCCAGAAACCCAGATAGTCATGCCCCAGGGATGAATTGGCAAGGGCAAGTGATACGAGGGTACAGAAAATCAGGAGAATACCGCTCGACTTTTCAGATTCAAAAAAATTATTGAATGTCCTGGAAAGCACTGTTTGAATGTCAGCCATGGTTTTTTGGGGTACGACAAAGTCGCGTGAGTGGGTCAGTATAGGTCATGGGCTCTTTTCATAAACATAAAATTGTGAAGGGGGGCACCACGCTTTTTTGGCTCATGCCGAAAGAGTTCGTTAAAAGGAAATAGGGTGGGCTTGTGGCAGTCAAGCCCACCGATCGTGCGTTTTCTTGCTGAATTAGAATGCCAGTCGGGCCGAAGTGACCCAGCCATTACCAAAGGTGCTGAATCCACTCATGTTGGTCGTTTGATACCCCACACCCAGAATAAGTCTGGTTCGGCCTTCGAGAGGAATTCGACCGAAGATGATACCGTAAGTGACGACCATCTGATCTTTCCCGGAGAGTAGACCCCCCTCCCATCGGGTTAAACTGGTTTCGATTTCTGGCCAGAAATAGTTGGAAAAATGCCCTTGAAACGAGGTATTCCAGACGGTGGGTTCGCCAAAAATATTCTGGTTTCCAGACGGAAAACTTTTACTATATGTACTTTGTACATTTACCCCCTGATCCCGAGTTCCCCAACCTTTTCCAACCGCCAGAGTCGGGGTGGTAACAGTATAGTTCTGGGTAAAAGCGGTGCTCCCCGTTGGAAGACTCACCCCCATGAAGCCCGTGACGATATAGTTGCCATGTTCTTCGTTGGCAGACAGGAATCGGTATTTCATGAGAAGCGATTCATCCGCCCATCCCGAGGTTGTGGTTTTGGGAGTTTGGTTGCTCATGTAGCCAGGTTGCCCGATGATGACTTCAACATGTTCGGAGGGAATCAATTCCAGTCCCTTTCCGCCCCCGTTGTTGGTCAGTGTGGTTCCCCCTGTCTTGTTCTGAATGATTTGATCGTAGCGATACTCTTCTTCCAGGCGCGGGGTCACCGTCACCAGTGGGGTCATCCAATGGGGCTGTTCCTCCTGAGTTTTATCGACGGTGGCAAACCAGCCATCCTTCGTGCTGGATTCAGGAGAATCGGAGGAAAGAGAATTTGGATCCGGATCGGCAAAGGCATTGAACGTCAGGGAAAACAGTCCTGCGCTGATCAATCGTGATGAGGTTGATTTGCTTATGAGTGAAGTCATGGTGATTTAACCTTGTTGAGTTTGTGTGCGAAGAGATTATCGTTATGTAGTTAACTATATAACGATGGTTAAAACTACAACAGTAACCTAAGCAATTCCTGTGCCAAAATTATCCAGTTGATAATTAATGGTTAATTATGATCACCAGAATAAATGTAGCAAACACGACAAACCTGATCAAACAAAATTCTTAAAACGACCTCTCTGAGTCAGGGGGCCCTCAGTGAGGAGGGGGCAATATCGATAGAGTTTCCGCGTAGAAGCGTTTCAGGTCTCCGGCATTGGGAGTTTGCTTTTTGGCAATCGCGTGATTCCGAATACGACCAAGGATTGATTTGACCTCGGCATCATTCAGCAGAATACCGAGTTTGGCGTAGGCGTTCAGAACGGATTTTGAGCCTGAATGCTTTCCCAGGACGAGGCAGTGTTCACGACCTACTTCAGCGGGGTCAAAATTTTGATAATTAGTTACATTTTTGAGTAGGCCGTCAATGTGAATCCCTGATTCATGGGTAAAAACGGAACTGCCGACAATACATTTATTGGCAGGGATCGGACGGCCAGAGGCGCATGCGACCAGTTCTGATATTTCCGGAAAGCAACGCGCGTTGATACCCGTTTCAATGCCATAAAGGTGTCTCAAGCCCATGACGACTTCCTCAAGGGGTGCATTACCCGCCCTTTCCCCCAGACCGTTGACCGTGGTGTTGACGTGGGTCGCACCGGCAGTGACGGCGGCAAGGGTATTAGCCGTAGCCAAACCAAGATCATCATGGGCATGAATTTCGATTTCCAGGTCCGAATTTCTTTTCAACTGCTGGATTCGATCAAAGGTCGTGAAGGGATCCAGTAGTCCCATGGTATCTGCAAACCGAAATCTTCTGGCTCCCGCAATTTGCGCCGTTTCCATGACCTGCATCAGAAAGTTCAAATCGGCGCGGGAAGAATCCTCCCCACCAACACTGACCTCAATGCCCAGATCCCGGGCTTCGCTGACCTGACGGCTAATGGTATTCAATACCCACTTTCGATCCCGGGCGATTTTATTGAAAATCTGAAGGTCGGAAACTGGAATAGACAGATTGACGATGTCAGCCCCACATTTTGCCATGGCAAGCAGGTCTTCATGCAACATTCTGCCCCACACCATCAAACGGGCAGAAAGTCCCATTTTTGTGATCGCCTGGATGATTTCCTGTTCTTCCGGGCCAAGGATTGGAATACCTACCTCCATCTCGGGAACCCCGGATTCTGACAGCGCGCAGGCAATGGCAATTTTTTCTTCCGCATTGAAAGCCACTCCAGCGGTTTGTTCGCCGTCGCGTAACGTTACATCGTTAATGATTACAGTCATGTCAACCCCCGGATATTCAGGCATTACCTAACCCTGAGCAATAGTTGTGCCAATAGGGAGAAGTGATTGGAAATTTCGACAAAGATCCATTGAAAGACGAATTCAGAACCTTGAAGAGCAGGACGGATGACTGGAAAAAGGGGGGGAAACAAAAAAATAGAGCGATTCAGGTAACAAACATTGAACCACTGGAGGCATTGAACCACTGGAGGGTTGTCGCGTTTGCGACAGATGAGACAGGGATGTATGGATATAAACAAATTAAAATTGGTTGTATTGTAAGGATATTTTATGTTTTTTTGGTAAGTTTTGAATTGGCATGCTTGTTGCTCATGATTTGGGTCGTGTGAGTGGAATCAACTTCGAGAGGAATACCAAAATGGCGTACAAGATCATTTCATCCCAATGTACCGCGTGTTCGGCCTGCGAACCGGAATGCCCGAATGTAGCGATTTATGAGAAGGATGGAACCTTTGTGATCAATCCGAAAAAATGTACGGAATGCATCGGTTATTTTGATGATGCGCAGTGTGTGGCTGTCTGTCCTGTGGAAAACACTTGCGTCATCGATAACAACTACCCCCGTTATCAGGCCTAGGTGAAATCATGATAGGTGAAAGAATTCCAAAGTATCAGTGGGGACAGCCGGTCACAGCCATAACGGATCTTTTGAACGATGGAACCTTTCCTGGAAAGGAGCCGGGCGATCTACTCGTGAAGACTGGGTGTAGCGGCGAGATCGTTCAAGTGGGTAGTCATGAAGAGACCAATACCCCGGTTTATCTGGTGGAGTTCGCTGAAGGATTGGTGGTGGGTTGCCTGGAAGAGGAGTTGGTATCCCTCTGAAGATCGGCGGCACCTGGACGATGGGGAGGGTTCTTTGGAAAGGTATCCACATCCCAATGAAGTTGATTTCAAAAGAATTCAAAAAAAATTATCCGAAAGGTGCAGGTATCGCTATGTTTCCCCGGAAGTGCATTCCATTCCCGGGGGATACGAAGTCAGGAGTCCTTGTTGTTCCCGGAATATTGATAAGACAGGTGGGACTATCGACATTGCCAGGATTGAATTCAACAGGGAGAGTGGAACATGGCAACTTTATCGAAAGGATCACAGCCATGGAACTTGGTGTCTTGAGTCCGAATTTGAAACGTTACCGCTGCTTCTGACCGTACTTAATCAGGATAAACATAGAAAATTTTGGCCATGACTTACTTCGATTACAACGCAACGACACCGCTTGCCAAGGAATGCCTGGAGGCTGTGATTGTGGCTATGAGCGAATTTGGAAATCCTTCCAGCACCCATGGTGTTGGCCAATTAGCCAAACAGAGATTAATCAGGGCCAGGGGAGAGGTGGCGGAATTTTTAGGGGCTGCCCCTCAGGAAATCATATTTACCAGTGGGGGTACTGAGAGTAACCACATGGCGATTCTGGGGGCTTGCGCGGCTCTGCCTGGCAGGAAGCAAATTGTCACCAGTAGGGTAGAACATCCTTCGACGCTGCTACTGCTGGCAGATCTGGAAAAAAAGGGCTATCGGGTGACGAAGTTGGGTGTAGACAGCGATGGGAATCTCGACTTGTCCGATCTCGAAAGTGCCGTGACCGAAGAGACTGCTCTGGTTTCTCTGATGTGGGCCAATAATGAAACTGGAGTGATTTTTCCGGTGAATTCTGCTGCAGAGATCGCTCATAAAAGCGGAGCATTGTTTCACACCGATGCCGTGCAAATTTGTGGCAAGGCTGAAGTGAACATGAAGTCAACGGCGGCTGATTTTCTTTCATTGTCAGGCCATAAGATGCATGCTCCCAAGGGAATCGGCGTCCTATTTGTGAGGAAGAAGCAGTGGTTACCCCCCATTTTTTTCGGTCATCAGGAAAGAAAAATGCGTGGGGGGACTGAAAATCTTCCGGGTATCGCTGCGCTGGGGGTGGTGTGCGGAATCCTGGCACAAAACTCCCACTGGAAAGAAATCGCCTGGTTGAGAGACTATCTGGAATCTCAGGTTCTGCAAATGGTTCCGTTTGCACGAGTCAACGGAAAGAATGCCCTGCGGGTCAACAATACCAGCAACATTTGCTTTCATGGTCTCTCCAGCGAAGTGATCGTGGATAAGCTTGATCAACTAGGGATTCATGTTTCAACCGGCGCTGCCTGTACTGCAGGAGGAAATCACCCCTCTCATGTATTGCTGGCGATGGGATTGGGGCTGGGCGCGGAAAGTTCAGTACGGTTCTCTCTTGGTCGTGACACCTCAAAAGAGGAGGTGGATCATTTGTTGGGCGTATTGCCGGACATTATCGACAACATGAGGGGAAAGATTCAATGAAAGTCATGATCAGAAAAAATGCAACGGGGGGGCACTCGATCTATGTTCCCAAGAAGGATCTGGAAGAACCCATCCTTACCATGGAAAAGCCTGGACTTTGGGGAGGGAAGGTTACCCTTGGGAATGGCTGGGTATTGGAACTACCGGAAATGGAGGCAGACACCAAGTTACCCATAACCGTTGAGGCCAGAAAAAGCGAGGGATGAAATGGATATCGATATTGAAATGATCGAGCAGTTTCTCGAAGAGTGTGAAGATAGAAGAAGTCTGTCGGCAATGTTCAAAGAGAGATTTCCCGGAGTTTCACTGACTCGTTGCGAGCCCTCTGATATAGCAGGTGATACGCCCTTCAGAAGCTGTCAGGAGTTTGATATCCATCTGGTGGATGGTCGGGATCACTGTTGGAAGATTACCCAGGAACTGCTTGAGGCCACGGGGGTGATTGTGGTGGAAAAAAAGCGATGATCACGCTTTCGGATCCCGACATCAGCCAACTTGAAATAGAAAGTGTCTCAGAGGTTCTGAGGTCACCTAGAATCAGTCACGGAAGTAAGGTCGAGGAATTTGAAACGGCGTTTGCTGCTTTTCTTGGCCGCAAACATGCCATTGCCGTTCATAGTGGAATCCTGGGCCTCGTGATTTCCCTGCAGGCAAAGGGAATCGGTGTTGGGGATGAGGTGATTGCTTCTCCCTATGCGTGGCATCAGATCAGCCATGCAGTCTCTCATTGTGGGGCAACTCCGGTATTTTCGGAGATCGATTACTGGGCAGGAACCCTGGATCCTGTCAAGGCTGCAACTAAAATTACCTCGAGCACACGGGCATTGCTGGTGGGAAATACCAACGGTCATCCGGCACCCTGGGATGAATTCATGGAACTTTCCAGAGCACGGGGTCTTTTATTGATCGAGGATTCCACCGAAGCCATTGCCTCAGTTTACAAGGGCAAGCCGGTGGGTTCATTTGGAGATCTGGCGATTTTCGACTTTTCGCAACCAGGTCCTCTGGTTTGTGGAGAGGGAGGAATGATCGTGACAGACGATTCCCAACTTTATTCCGCCATCAGGCAAATCAGAAATCGTCGTCAGGATGAACGGTTTTCTGTCATTGCTGGGGTACGGTTACCCTGGGGATGCGTGATGAGCGATATGACGGCTGCTCTGGGATTGGTCCAGTTACAGCGGATTGATCGAATCCTGGAACGAAGAAAGGAAGTTGAAGATTTTTACTACGATCATGTGCGTTCCTTTGAAGGAATCAAAGACCCTTACATCGCCCAGGATGTCGATGAGGTTCATTGGTTTCTCTACCTGATTCATCTGGGTACCCGATTTTCGAAAAGTAGTCGTGACGCCATCATCCATGATCTACATACCGAAGGGGTTGAAGCGGCGGCTTATTGCCAGCCAGCCCATCTCCAGCCCTATTACCAGAAGGCAGGTTACCGAAAGGGAAATTTTCTGGTTACGGAAAAGGTGGCAGATAGAGTCATTGTCTTGCCCTTTCATGGGCATTTAACGGAAGACCAAGTGGGTTTCATCGTCAAGATCACCAAAGATGCTTCATTGAATGTAGGAGCCGGTTCGGCTATTTATTGATAGATAAAGGAGAAATGAAATGCCTGTTGTAACCATGATGCCCTCGGGGAAAAAAATTGAAGCAGCGGAAGGAGTCAGTATTCTTCACGCCATTCTTGATTCTGGCGAAAGTATTCCTCACAAGTGTGAAGGCAAGGCTGAGTGCGGTTCCTGTCATATATTCGTGACAGAAGGGAAAAAAAGTCTTTCCAAAATTCAGCGAGTCGAAAACGAAAAACTCGATACCCTTGTTGGGATTGGTTCCAAATCGAGGCTCGCTTGTCAGGCATTATTGGGCGGTGAAAATATCACCATTGAAATTCTCAGTTTCATGTAGGAGTACGACACACCATGGAAAATATCATGATTCATGTACGCTTCAACAATGACGCGACTGTCAGTGAAATTGGTGAGCGCCCATCTGCGCTGACGGCCCAGAACTGGTTCAATCATTTGAGTCGTAATACTCAAAATTGCTATGAATCTCTTTCAGGCGGCCGGGGTGTTTTCAGGCTTTCTACCGAACAACTCAACGTACTCAAACAGGAAATCTCGGTATGAACGAGATCGGCTTGATCAGGGATGGCCTGGAAACAGGCCGGTTTATTCCCTATCTGGGCCCAGGGGTATTGGATCTCGTGCCGAATTGCCCGGTGCCCAATTCCCCGAATTCTCTGGTGGAAAAACTGGTTTCAAAAGCTTCTGTTCCGCATAAGGTTCGTAAGAACCTGACGGCTGCAGCTCAGTTCATCGAAAACTTCAAGCATCGGAAAAGTTTGGCCGGAATCATGACCGAGGCTTTCATGCCGCAAGTGGAGCCAAGCCCCCTTCATTATTATCTTGCGCGCCTTCCTTTGGGGCCCGCCTTGATCGTCGATGTCTGGTATGACAATGCCATGCAGAGAGCAATGTCACCCGGCGGTGATTGGGGGCAGGTGCACGGAGTCAGTCAGTCTGAACATTTTGGCACCTGGGTTCACTACTATCAGTCGGGGGGGGATCTTGTTGAAGCAAGTCAGGCTGATAACTGGAGCAAATTGATCTATAAGCCCCTGGGTTCAATTTCTCCAGGGAATAACTTTCTCGTGTCGGATACGGATTTTGTCGAAGTCATGACAGAAATCGATATTCAGACCCCCATTCCAGATGCGGTCAAACGCATTCGTGCGGGTAAGAACTTTGTCTTCATGGGGTGTCGATTCAGCAATCAACTGGAGCGAACTTTTGCTCGCCAGATCATGAAACGGTCCGCCCTCAAGCACTGGGCTGTTTTGCCAGGAGAGTTGACAAGAAACGAGGATAGATTCCTGAGGGAGCAGGGGATCGAGCGACTCGATATTTCCTTGGGTGACTTTGTACAGGAATTGGTCGTTCGGGCTTGAAAACTCTCCCTGTATTTTTCCACGGTTGAAAAAGATTTCCCGGCCGGATCTTTCGAAGGAATTGAAACACCCTGTTGGAATTATTGGAATGTTTTGCATGATTCATGACAGGGGTGTTGGATACCGAACAACTGATCAGTCCCTGATATTTTTTCGATTTTGTAAAATAATTAAATATAAACAATATGTTGTGATGATTTATCGGAAATGGCACGGACATTGCTTAGTTTGTACACAAACCGGAAAATATATTTCGGTTTGTGGGTGATAAAAAAAGTTTTTCAAGTTGTTGAGTTACAAAACCCGATGAACCAAGATTAATTTAGGGACTGCTATTCAATTTAACTGTATTCCAAGGAGAAAGAGATGGCTAATTTGAGACAGATTGCATTTTATGGGAAGGGTGGGATCGGGAAGTCGACGACTTCACAGAACACCCTGGCGGCGCTGGCGGATTTGGGTCAGAAGATTCTGATTGTGGGTTGTGATCCGAAGGCGGATTCGACGCGTCTGATTCTGCATGCGAAGGCACAGGACACGATTTTGAGTCTGGCGGCGGATGCGGGAAGCGTGGAGGATCTGGAGCTGGAAGATGTGATGAAGGTGGGTTTCAAGGGGATTCGCTGTGTGGAATCCGGTGGACCTGAGCCCGGTGTGGGATGTGCGGGACGGGGCGTGATCACCTCGATCAACTTCCTGGAAGAGGAAGGGGCCTACGACAACATGGATTACGTTTCCTATGACGTATTGGGGGATGTGGTGTGTGGTGGATTTGCGATGCCGATTCGGGAGAACAAGGCACAGGAGATTTACATCGTCATGTCGGGAGAGATGATGGCGATGTATGCGGCGAACAATATTTCGAAGGGGATTTTGAAGTATGCCAATTCCGGTGGCGTACGCTTGGGGGGGTTGGTGTGCAATGAGCGCCAGACGGACAAGGAACTGGAGTTGGCGGAATCGCTGGCGGTGAAGTTGAACACGAAGTTGATTCATTTCGTACCCCGCGACAACATTGTGCAGCATGCGGAACTGCGGCGGATGACGGTGCTGGAATATGCACCGGATTCGAAGCAGGCGGATGAGTACCGGAGCCTGGCGACGAAGATTCATGCGAACGCGGGGAATGGGACGATTCCGACGCCGATCACGATGGACGAGTTGGAAGACTTGTTGATGGAGCACGGGATCATGAAGCGTGTGGATGAATCGGTGGTGGGCAAGACGGCGGCAGAACTGGCGGCAGAACTGGCGGCGGCCCAGTAATTGGGGGGAACCCCGTCCGAGGTGAAGAGCCATGGGCGGGGGGTCCGGGAAAGTTGCGCCGATGGTCCTGGAAAGGAGGGGGCTATGGGTGGAGATTTTCCGGGTCTTGTAAACCCTTTATTCATTTTTTTTTATAGGAGGGCGAAATGAGCCTGACAGTAGAGCAAGTGAAAGTAAGAAACCAGGCGCTGATCGAGGAAGTTCTGGAGGTTTATCCCGAGAAGACAGCGAAGCGTCGAGCCAAACATCTGAATGTGTACGAAGAAGGGAAGACGGACTGCAATGTGAAGTCGAACATCAAGTCGATTCCTGGAGTGATGACGATCCGTGGATGTGCGTACGCAGGATCGAAGGGGGTGGTGTGGGGGCCGATCAAGGACATGGTGCACATCAGTCACGGACCGGTGGGCTGTGGACAGTATTCGTGGGCGGCCCGCAGGAACTACTACATCGGCACGACGGGGGTGGATACCTTTGTGACGATGCAGTTTACCTCGGACTTTCAGGAGAAGGACATTGTTTTTGGTGGGGACAAGAAACTCGAGAAGATCATGGACGAGATCGAGGATCTGTTTCCGTTGAACAAGGGGATCACGGTACAGTCGGAATGTCCGATCGGACTGATTGGGGATGATATCGAGGCGGTATCGAAGAAGAAGTCGAAGGAGTTTGGTGGGAAGACGATTGTGCCGGTGCGATGCGAAGGGTTTCGTGGAGTATCGCAATCGCTGGGGCACCATATTGCGAATGACACGGTGCGGGACTGGATATTTGACAAGTCGGAAGGGAAGCATCCGGAGTTTGTGAGTACACCCTATGATGTTTCGATCATTGGGGACTACAACATTGGTGGGGATGCCTGGGCCTCGCGGATTTTGCTGGAAGAGATGGGATTGCGGGTGATTGCGCAATGGTCTGGGGACGGGAGTATAGCGGAGTTGGAGAACACGCCGAAGGCGAAACTGAATGTGCTGCATTGTTATCGTTCGATGAACTATATCTCGCGACACATGGAAGAGAAGTACGGGATTCCCTGGGTGGAGTACAACTTTTTTGGACCTTCGAAGATCGAGGCATCGTTGCGTGAAATTGCAAGCCACTTTGATGACAAGATCAAGGAAGGGGCGGAACGAGTGATTGCGAAGTACAAGCCGTTGATGCAGGCGGTGATTGACAAGTACAAGCCCCGTCTGGCGGGGAAGACGGTGATGTTGTTTGTGGGAGGGTTGCGTCCGCGTCATGTGATTGGTGCATACGAGGATCTCGGGATGGAAGTGGTGGGGACGGGCTATGAGTTTGGTCATAACGACGACTACCAGCGCACGACCCACTATGTGAAGGACGGGACGTTGATTTATGACGATGTGACGGGTTATGAGTTCGAGAAGTTTGTAGAGAAGGTCCAGCCGGATCTGGTGGGGTCTGGGATCAAGGAGAAGTATGTATTCCAGAAGATGGGAGTGCCGTTCCGGCAGATGCACTCCTGGGATTATTCGGGTCCGTACCACGGGTATGACGGATTTGCCATATTTGCGCGGGATATGGATATGGCGATCAACAATCCGATCTGGGGATTGACCAAGACGCCCTGGGCGAATAGTTGAAGCCGATTAATATTGTGATAGGAGAGACATCATGACGCAGAACTCGAGTAGCGTACTGGATCATTTCAATTTATTTCGAGAGCCGGAATATCTGGAGATGTTCGAGAACAAGAAGAAGAATTTTTGAGAATTCACACCCGAAGGAGCGAGTGGAGGAGATTCGGGAGTGGACCAAGACCTGGGAATACCGGGAGAAGAATTTTTGGACGGGAAGCATTGACGGTGAATCCGGCGAAGGCATGCCAACCGTTGGGGGGCGGTGTTTGTGGCGGTGGGGGTTTGAAGGGACGATGCCGTTTGTGCATGGATCCCAGGGATGCGTGGCGTATTACCGAAGCCACCTGAGCCGGCACTTCAAGGAGCCGTCATCCTGCGTTTCGTCGTCGATGACGGAAGATGCGGCGGTATTTGGGGGTCTGAACAACATGATCGATGGGTTGTCCAATACCTACAGCATGTACAAGCCAAAGATGATTGCGGTATCCACGACCTGCATGGCGGAAGTGATTGGGGATGACCTGAACGGGTTTATCACCAATGCGCGCAACAAGGGGAGTGTGCCTGAAGATTTTCCGGTGCCCTATGCACATACGCCGGCCTTTGTGGGAAGCCACATTACGGGGGTATGACAACGCGTTGAAGGGGATTCTGTCGAATTTTTTGGGAAGGGAAGACACGGGTAGCGAAGGACAAGATCAACCTGATTGGGGGATTTGACGGTTACACCGTGGGGAATACGCGGGAAGTGAAACGGATGCTGGATCTGATGGGGGTGGACTACACGATCCTGGCGGACAACAGTGAGGTATTTGATACGCCTGCGGATGGTGAATTCCGGATGTACGACGGCGGCACGACGCTGGAGGATACGGCGGCGGCGTTGAATGCGAAGGCGACGATTTCGATGCAACAGTATTGCACCGAGAAGACGTTGTCGTATGCAGCGACCCATGGTCAGGAAGTGGTGTCCTTCAACCATCCGGTTGGGGTGGCTGGGACGGACAAGTTTCTGATGGAAATATCGCGGATCACGGGTAAGGCGATTCCGGCATTGCTGACGAAGGAAAGAGGACGTCTGGTGGATGCGATTGCGGATTCAAGCGCGCATATTCACGGGAAGAAGTTTGCGATCTATGGGGATCCTGACCTGTGTCTGGGGCTGGCAGCCTTTTTGATGGAACTGGGGCGGAGCCGGTGCATGTATTGTCCACCAATGGGGGGAATGACTGGCTCGGGAAGATGGAAGCCTTGCTGGCTTCTTCCCCCTTCGGAGCGGGGTGTCATGCCTATGCCGGGAAGGACCTGTGGCACATGCGTTCACTGCTGTTTACGGAACCGGTGGACTTTTTGATTGGGAATACCTACGGGAAGTATCTGGAACGGGATACGGGGACTCCACTGATCCGGATTGGATTTCCGGTTTTTGATCGGCATCACCATCACCGTTATCCGGTGTGGGGTTATCAGGGCGGGATGAATGTATTGGTGACGGTACTCGACAAGATATTTGACGAGATGGACAAGAATACCAATATTCCTGCCAAGAGCGACTATAGTTTCGACATCATCCGCTGAGGCGAAGTTTGGGTTGGAGAGCACAGGTCCGCTCTCCAGCCTTATTAAAAGGTTCCATACTCCAGAGGAGAGGAAGTCCATGGCCAATGTAACATTCAGTTCACCCGAACTTAAAAAAGACATCACGGTTTATGCCACGGCAGGAGACTGTCACACTTTGTTGGCAGTTGCCAAGGCAAACAAGATCCCTGTGGAATTCGAGTGCGAAAATGGGGAGTGCGGTTCCTGTGCGGTAGAAGTCATCGTCCTTACCAATAAGCAACCCATGGGTATGCATTTGACGGAGAAAGAAAAGACGGTGCTTAAATTGGCAGGAAAAATCACCAAGGCACAGATTGAAGAAGCCGAACTCAAGGATATTCCGCCACCCTGGCGTCTGGCTTGTCAGTATATCGTCAGAGATGAGGAGATTGTGGTCAAGTTCTGACTTGCAAAATTTTTTGATCATCACGCCCATGGATTCGAGAGTTCATGGGCGTTTTGTTGTCGGCTGAATTTCCGTGCTTTAGACAATATTTGTTTGCGTTCTGGGTATGGAATGGCTTGTGGGGTTATGTCGTCTTTGTGTGCTTTCGTACAAAAAATAATACTCTATAAATCAACGTGTTAATGATGGCATGGTAATTGCTTGAAATTGTTTATGAACTTAAGCGCCTGTCCCACAGGGAAGGAACCATGACCATGGCAAACGTAGTGACATCCCATAAGGCCTGTACGGTCAATCCGCTAAAAATGAGCCAACCTATTGGTGCTGCGTTGGCGTTTCTTGGACTGGATGCCTGTATGCCAGCACTCCACGGATCCCAGGGGTGTACGGCTTTTGGCATGGTTCTATTCGTGCGCCACTTTCGAGAGAATATTCCGCTTCAGACCACCGCCATGAATGAAGCCACCACCATTCTGGGGGGAATGGACAACGTTGAACAGGCCATCCTGAACATCTGGACCAGAGCCAAGCCACGCATTATCGGGATTGCTTCCACTGGATTAACAGAAACAAAAGGTGACGACGTCGACGGTTATCTCCGGCTTATTCGCAAAAAACATCCGGAACTGAATGAATTGGCTATTGTATATGTTTCGACACCAGATTATCAGGGTGCATTTCAGGATGGATGGGCCAAAGCGGTGGTTCGAATCGTACGGGAATTGGTGGAGCCTGCAGCCAAAAAAATCAGAAGCCAGGTCAATGTGCTGGCAGGTAGTCATCTGTCACCCGGCGATATCGAGGATATTCGTCAGGTTATTCAGGATTTTGGTCTTGACCCCATCATATTGCCAGACATCTCAGGCTCTCTGGATGGTCATGTACCCGTAGATTTCAAACCGACGACCACCGGTGGAACGACGCTGGATGAAATTCGCTGTATGGGTTCATCTGAAGTGACGTTGGTTATTGGTGAACACATGCTTCCGGCAGCAGTGGAACTGAGCATGAAAGCCGAAGTTCCCTATGTCATTTTTGATCGCTTGCTGGGCTTGGGAGCTAATGACGAATTTATGGCATTTCTTTCCAAAACAAGTGGTAAGCCGGTTCCTGGAAAATACCGACGGCAGCGAAGTCAGTTGGTGGATGCCATGCTCGATGGCCATTTCTTTTTTGGGGCGAAAAAAATAGCAATTGGTGCAGAACCTGATTTGCTCTGGGGGCTTTCCTCGCTGTTGGTGGAAATGGGTTGCAAAATTCATGCGGCTGTAACCACCACATCTTCCGAAATGCTGGAACGTATCTCGGCCACCGAAGTATTGATTGGAGATCTGGAGGATCTGGAATCCAGGGCTCAGGGTTGTGATCTATTGCTTACCCATTCCCATGGTAGACAGATGGCCGAGCGGCTGGATATTCCGTTTCTCCGTGTGGGCATGCCGATTTTTGACAGATTGGGTGCGGCGCACCGAATTTCAGTGGGGTACAAAGGTTCCCGTGATCTGATATTTGAAATAGGAAATATATTCATGAGCAGTCACCGTGAAGCCGGACCAGATACATGGAGAGACACAGGTGCGCAGGCTTCGGGTCATTAAATCATCATTGCAAGGAGGCAGTATGAAAGTTGCGTTTGCTACCCAGGATCTGAAAAGAGTTGATGCCCACTTCGGATGGGCAAAAAACATTGTGATTTACGAGGTGAATCCTGAGGGAAGTGAATTTCTCGAAGCGATCCAGTTTGATGGAGACCTGCAGGAAGACGGGAATGAAGACAAGCTTGCGCCAAAAATCGAGATGATCAAGGATTGCGCCATTCTCTATGTTGCAGCAATTGGGGGTTCAGGGGCGGCCAGGGTGGTGGCCCATAAGATTCATCCGATCAAGGTTCATCAGCCTGAGGAAATTTCAGATCTGTTGCAGAAACTGTCGGATGTTTTAAAAGGTACTCCGCCGCCCTGGCTGCGAAAAGTCATGATGAAGGGAAAGCAAAGAGATATTGATTTCGAAGAGGAGGTTGAAAATGGTTGATCTTACTCAATTTACAGCGGATATGTATGATGTCCTGCACTGGATGTTCCTCCGGACAGCGGATGACGTGGAACAATTATTGAAACCATTTGATACATTTGGTGGGTTCCTGGATCAGGAAATCGACAAGACGAAAATTATCAGGGCAGGGAGGAATTGACATGAGCGATATTACCGTCACCATGCCGGATGGTCGTACTTGGGTTCCAAAGTTCGTCAAAACGATCAATCAGGAAAAATGCATAGGATGTGGTCGCTGCTTTAAAGTTTGTGGTCGCGAGGTGTTACAACTGGTGGGTATTGATCATGAAGGCGAAATCGTGAGCATTGCGAGCGATGAGGAAGATGATGACGAGTATGAAAAAAAGGTCATGACCATCGCCAATCAGATGAATTGCGTGGGCTGTGAAGCGTGCTCAAAAATTTGCCCCAAGAAGTGCTACACTCATGAACCCATGACGGCATGAGAATTGGAACTCTCTACCAAAATCGTGAAGATTGCAGCAGCCAGAGTCGATGAATATGATGATTTGCTGGCTCTGCTGCTCATGCACAAGAGTAGCGATGAGGCAGAGAGTTATGCCCATGAAATGGCTTTGGCCTGTTTTGGAAACGATCATCTTTGGCAGGACATGGGTCTGCCAGACAGGAATGCCTTGAGCGATATTTTCAGGGATCATTTCAACCCGCTGTTTCTCAAAAATAGTTCCAATATGAAATGGAAAAAGTTTCTCTACAAGCAGTTTTGTGACATGCTGGATGTCAAGGTATGTCGTGCTCCCAGTTGCAGTGTTTGTCAGGATTATGACAATTGTTTCGGGCCAGAAATTCTGGGGACAAGGTCGATGTAACAGCGCCAACCCACAGGCGAATTCCTATCTCCCAATAATTTACGGATGCTTTCTATGTTGGATGCCGCAATGCTGATGTCGTTGGATGAGGTTTGCACGAATGTGCTGATTCTGGCCGAGGGATTGGAAAAGGATGAGTTTCTATCCAGTCGATTGACACGTGCAGAAGTCAAACATCAGATTTTAACCATGACCGGCCTGGCTAAAAATATCTCCCCTTCGATCTGTAACATGATGCCGGAACTGGATTGGGCAGGGTTTGAAGTCTTGACAGTCCAGATTGGTCAGGGAGGGAGCGCTGAAAATGAGGCGCTCTGGTTTGCCATCACCTCATTGATTCCCGCTACCCTGATGTGGTTGAGAGTCTACAAAAAAGATAATCCAACTTTGTTTTCTTTCCAGCCCAAGGCATTATAAAACTGGAACATAATGACACATTGGGGGAATTATGGAATTGACTATTTTTTATTTCGCAGAAAATCGGCTGTTTTTGAAAATGAACCTATCAGTTGCTGCTTGAGTTCTTCGTCGAGACCGCATTGTTCCAGGGCTTGATGCATGCATCCCATCCACTGATCCCGTTCCTCATCTCCGATGGGAAAAGGAAGGTGACGTTGCCTAAGCCGAGGATGTCCATACGCTTCAATATAGAGTGGTGGTCCGCCCAACCAGCCAGATAAAAACATGAACAGTTTTTCTTTCGAAGAACTGAGATCTTCGGGATGCAACTGGCGAATTCGGGTTGCCATGGGATCGGTATCCATGATGTGGTAAAACGCTTCAACCAGTTTTCTGATACCCGGTTCCCCTCCTAGGTTTTCATAGTGAGGATTTATAGTTTCCATGGGCCCCCTTGGCAATGTCGCTGATGACAGAAGCACCAACCTTGTCTCCCTGATCCAATTCCAGCAACTTGTTCAGGACCGATAGGCAACCTGTCTCATTCCCCTGGCGAAGTCGGATGAAGGCCAATGCTTTGAGGCTGAAGAGATAGAAATGAGCACTACTATTTCCCCAGTCGGTTGAATTTCTATCGAGAGTTTCCCAGTTTGGATTGAATCCTCCCTGGGAAGCTGCTTCCAACAGGGAATTCTGGACGACTTTTTCAGCATCGTCCAGTCGTTTCTTGTAAAAGTAAAACTTGTAGAGCGAAAAATGGACGGGAAGACTTTTGGGAGACCGCCTGAGCGCCTCAACCAGTGAGGCCTCCGCTTTATCCGTTTCGCCATAACGACTCATCGCCTCCTCAAGAAGTTCGGCAATATCCGGAGTCGTTTCGCCGCCATACAGAACTCGACTCATACAGGCCTATTTTCAGGAATTCTTACGGGTCCCATGACTGCCAGACCTTCTTCAAAAGTAATCGTTTTGAATTTACCGACAAACTTGGCAGCAGCATTGGCTACGGCGTCAATCTTCTCTCCTGAACCCAGTTTTTTAAGATTCCCTCGGTCCAGATTGAAGCATTCGAGCAATTCGTTCCAGACGGTGGCTTCATCCAGCGGTAGGATATAAAAACTAAAACCGTCGAGTTCAATGAAGTATTTTTGTGATATATCAATGTTTCCTGCAAAGACAAAATATTTTCCCTGTGCATCCAGATAAGGTTTCAACATGTTGACGATCAGGGAAAGATGAGCCAAGGAGTCCACATGACAGCCTAGAAAATAGATTTTTTGAGAATCAGCCGAGAGAATGACCTGATCCGCCATAATTTCCGGTGGACGAGCTTCATCGGCAAATTTTTCGGCTTCTTTGAGTACCAGATTACCGCGAAATCCATAAGTTTCTGGTTTCCCGGTTTTTCCAGAAAAAACTGGGGAAAGAAGTTTTTTTTCCTGTTCGAGTGTAGTGATGAGTGTCATATTTTCTCTTTGATTTTTAGGTTAGTTCCAAATGTCCTTAGGGGCAAGGAGGCGTTCCACAGGTTGGTCGCCGAGTAAATGGCTGTCAAATATTTCACCAATATCCCCTGGGCTGACTTTACTGTAGAGGGTTCCTTCAGGATAAACCAGGACGTTGGGTCCTTGATCGCAAGGGCCGATGCAGCCCGAATAAGTGATGGCAATGACTTCGTACAGGTTTCTTTTCTGTAACTCTTGCCAGAATGCCTGTAAAAGTTCTGTCCCGCCATTTTTGCTACAGGAACCTCGTGGATGTCCTGGAGGGCGGGATTGATTACAAACGAAAACATGCTTTCTGGGTCTTGGCATGATAAATGATCCTTGTTGTTAATTTAACCGAATTTAAAGAGAATACCGTAGCCACCTCGGGGGTAATTCCAATCAACATTCTGGAATTCCGAACAGATAATCCGACAGGTTCCACATTCGAGACAGCCATCCGTAATGAGAACGATTTTTCCATTCCCCTCCTGGGTATAACAACCAGCCGGACAACAGACGGTACAGGACACCGTTTTACAATCGTTCTGACAGGTGTCTGGATTCTTGATCGTGATATGGGGATGCCCTGCATCCACCTTGTAACGATTCTGAAATAGTTTGTTTTCTACCTTGATCATTCGAAGGCCCTCCACATTTTGAATGCATCGCCGATCAGTCCGAAGAGCGAGCGTTTATTAAGAAAACTGCGGCGGATCTCAAGTTCTTTGGTTTTTTTATCGACACCATCCACGGTAAGCATGGAATGCGCGGCTCGATTGACCAATTCCGGATAGGTCGTGAAAAACTGGTGATTCTTATGCAATATTCCCGGCATATCCTTATATTTTTTCAGATCTTTCAGTACAAAACTGTCATCGAGTTTTTCGCGGTAGAGTGAAAGGTTAGCCTCGGTCATTTCTTTATTCTGTTTTATGAGTTCAATCACTGTCTCGGCTGCAAGACGACCGGAGGTCATGGCGAGGTTGGAACCCTCACGGTGAACCGCATTGACGAACATGGCGGCGTCTCCCACCATCATCCAGCCATCGCCATAGATTTTGGGGATAGCCTTATAACCGCCTTCGGGAATGAGGTGGGCGGTATACTCCTTCATTTCGCTTCCGGCCAGCAGTGGCTTGATGGCAGGATGGGCTTTCATCTGTTCAAGCAACAAATAAGGCGTTGTTTCCTGCTGTCTGAAATCCGAAAGCATGCATCCGACACCAATCGTTATGGATTCTTTGTTAGTGTAGAGAAATCCTGTACCCACCATGCCTTGGGTGATTTTCCCCGCCATTTCAATGACGACCCCTTCTTCCTCGTCAATATTGAAGCGTTCTTCGATGATATTCTGCGGCAGGAAATGGATTTCCTTAACGGCCAGAGCCACATCCTTGGCATTGAGTTCAGGGTGGAATCCGGCTTTTTTGGCAAGGAGGGAGTTCACCCCATCGGCCAGGATAACGATGTCAGCATAAATTGCACCGCCTTCCCGGTCTGTTTGTATACCAATGACCCGATTTTTATCAAGGAGTAAATTGGATACCGTGGTTTCACAGATCAGCAGGGCCCCGGCTTCCTGTACCTTTTTGGAAAACCATTTATCAAATTGAGCTCGAATGATGGTATAGCGGTTGTAAGGTGGTTTATTGAACTCGGCCGATCGATAAGTACTGCCGACATAGGATTCGTCATCCAGGATCCACATCTGCTGTTCAATGATATGACGTTCCAGAGGAGCATCCTCCCTGAAATCCGGAAGGATTCGCTCCAAGGCGTCTGAGTATAAAATAGCCCCCTGTACATTCTTGGATCCGGGATATTCTCCGCGTTCGATCTGCAGAACCTTGAGGCCTGACTTGGCCAGTGTGTAGGCGGCGGCATTTCCAGAGGGACCTGCGCCGACAACGATTGCGTCAAATTTTTCCGCCATGGTGAATCCTCCTCAACCGGCCATTCGGGATGTGGACAGATGCTGTCTGAACGCATCAGTCAGTGCTGGGACAATAACCATGGCATTACCGACAATGCCATAAGTCGCAAAATCAAAAATCGGCGCATTTGGATCGGAGTTGATAGCAATAATTACATCGGAGTCTTCCATGCCAACCCTATGCTGAATGGCTCCTGAAATACCGGCCGCAATATAAAGTTTTGGTCTGACTGTTTTTCCAGACTGTCCCACCTGACGATCTGCTTCGACCCATCCGGCTTGCACAACAGGTCGGGTAGCACCAACCTCGGCCCCCAGCACTTTGGCAAGATCCCATATTCTTTGAAAATTTTCCTGTTTTTTCATCCCCCGTCCGCCGGAAACGATAATGTCAGCAAAGGCAAGTTGGGGTTTTCCCTGTACGTTGTCAGGAATGTATTCCAGGACCTTGGTGATGATGGCTGTTTCGATCATGCCCAAGGGATGTTCGACGATTTTACCGGTCCTGGATTCATCCCGAGGGGGCATTGCCATTACCCGTGGACGCACCGTGGCCATCTGTGGACGGTAATTGAGTGTGACAATGGTGCAAAGCAGGCTGCCGCCGAAAGTGGGTCGGGTGGCTGCCAAACTTCGATTATCCATGTCAATCGCCAGTTCCGTGCAGTCTGCAGTCAAACCCGTCTTCAATGTCGTCGCTACGCTACCTGCAAGATCACGCCCAAGGGTCGTGGCTCCAATCAAAAGAATTTCTGGTTGCCATGCATTGACCAGATCCGTCAGTCCTTTGGTAAAGGGTTCATTCCGGTAATCTTTTAGAACTTCGTCTTTGATCAGGTAGCACAAATCTGCGCCATAATGCATCGCCTGATGGCAGAATTTTTGTACGTCTTCTCCTGGTGCGCCCATAACAATGCCAGCAAGTTCAACCCCCAGTTTGTCAGCGAGTTTTCGGCCTTCTCCCATCAGTTCCCAGGATACCGGATGAACTTGACCCCGTTCATGTTCAACGAAAACCCAGACTCCCTTGTACAGTGCAAGTTTTGGATCGAGTTCAACCTTCTTTCTGGTGGGTTTTCTAGGTTCTGTGACTTCACTCATGATTTTTCCTCACAGCAGATCAGGGAGCATTTTTGGCAATGTCTTGTGCCAAGTCAGGCTTTTTCGTAAATAATTTGGCCAGTAAGGTCACTGCCAGGTCTTTGGGTTGATTGCTTTCTGTATCGATGATTTCCGCTTTCACTGCCTTTGGAGACGGAGCGAATACTTTACTGACGATGGTGGGTGAACCCTTGAGCCCAATTTTGGTCAGGTCTTCGATTCCAGCACTTTCCTTGTTCCAGACTTTGAGTGGGTGGCGTGCTGCCCTGAACATGTTGTTCATGGTGGCAAAGCGCATTTCGTTGGTACCTTCCAACACGGTGACCAGGCAGGGAAGTTTGGTTTTCAGAACCTGTACGCCACCTTCGGCACGTCTCTCAACGGTGATGGTTCCATGGTCTATTTCCAGTTCCCTGATTTTTGAAATGTAGGTGAGCAACCTCATATCCAATCTTTTGGCGATGCCTGGCCCCACTTGGGCCGTATCGCCATCAATGGTTTGCTTCCCTGCAAATACGAGATCCACCGGAATATCCTTCTGGATTTGACGGATGGCTGACGCCAAGGCGTAACTGGTGGCCAAAGTGTCAGAACCCGCAAAGGCACGATCCGTTACCAGAATGGCTTCGTCTGCCCCGAATGAAATGGCTTTACGCAGAGCCGTCTCTGCTTGTGGAGGACCCATTGACAGCACTGTGATTCGACCGCCATATCGATCCTTGAGTCGCAAAGCCTCTTCCAGAGAATATAAATCATAGGGATTGACGATTGCAGGGACGCCCTGTCGCATGATGGTATTTGTAACCGGGTGGACACGAATCTGGGCGCTATCCGGAACTTGTTTAATGCAAACGACGATATGCATGATATCGCTCCTATGAGCGCTGCTGCGAAGGCAAGGTGGTTTTGAGGGAAGTTAGTCCGACACTTTGCCCTTCTTGGTCACGGAATACCTTGAAAACTTTTTCCTGGGCTGGCGTCGACTTGACAAAATCTTCATAGGATCGTTTCAAAAGATCGCGGCAGACAATTCGTAAGGCCTCGTCCTCCATCTGGTTGGTGCCCGGCGTAGCGCGCAGGTACTGATTGAATCGCTTCAAGATGTGGAGGCGATTCACATGCACCACGGATTGATCATATTCAACTGAAAAAAAATCCAAAAATTCTTCAGCCGATGACAATGCGCTTAACTTTTGAGTAAAAATTGTCATTGCAACTCCCGTCCATTGAAGATTCTTGCACCGACATTGCCTGTTCTGGAATGCCCTCGCCCAAATTCATTAGCAATTGCCGTGCCAATTAAAATAATGATTTATAATCAAATGATTAAAGTTTTTCATGAGTGATTTTGGCGAAGGTGTTGTCACGATTGTATGGTTTTCAACAAATTGCTGTGAGCCCCAGCATTTGTTGACTGGGGCGTCATAAAGCAGACAATCCAAAAATTATTAATATTAATTTAATCAATAAGTTGAATTCTGGTACGGGAATTGCTTTGTTCTACCCTGTCAACTCACTTGAAAGGACAGACCATGTTAGATCCCGTCATATTTACAGAAGGTGCCGCTGATAAGGTCAGAGAAATTCTGGTCGAAGAAGGAAATCTGAATTTGAAGTTGAGAGTTTATGTCACGGGGGGCGGATGTTCCGGGCTCCAGTATGGATTTTCCTTCGAGGAATCTATGGCCGAGGATGATACGGTGGTCACCAGAAATGGGGTGAACATGGTGATTGATCCGACGAGTTTTCAGTATTTGAATGGAGCTGAAATTGACTTCATGGAAGATCTGGAGGGCTCGCGCTTCATTATTAAAAATCCTAATGCCACGACTACTTGTGGATGTGGCAGTTCATTTTCCATTTGAGGGAGTTGATCTCATGACAGTCATGATGACGGAAAGTGCGGCGCGCCATGTGCAGGTCAAGTCTGGCGCAGTGGGTGGGATTGGCTTGCGCTTGGGCGTTAAACAGGCCGGTTGTACCGGTTTGGCCTATGTCTTCGATATTGCCAGAGAAATTGGGGAAGCTGATAGCGTCTTCGAAAGTTTTGGGGTGAAACTGGTTATCGATCAAAGGAGTCTTCCTTATCTGAATGGATCGCAACTGGATTATGTGCGGGAGGGATTGAGTCAGGTGTTCAAGGTCAATAATCCCAACATCAAGGCGAGTTGTGGCTGTGGAGAAAGTTTTTCTGTTGAGGAGAAACCATGAATACGACTTTGCAGCAACTGGTGAATCAACCCTATCGTCATGGTTTCGTAACAGATATCGAAACTGAAGTTGTTCCCAAGGGCTTGAATGAAGCTGTGATTCGGATGATTTCCGCTAAAAAAGGTGAACCTGAATGGTTGCTGGACTTTCGTCTGGCGAGTTACCAGCGTTGGTTGACGATGGAAGATCCTTCTTGGGCCAAGGTTAGTCATGCACCCATTGACTTTCAAGAGATTATTTATTTTGCGCAGCCCAAGCCTAAAAAACAGCTCGGCAGCATGGACGAAGTGGATCCTGAATTAAGAAAAACCTTCGAAAAATTGGGGGTGCCGTTGCACGAGCAAAAAGTGATGACGGGCGTGGCGGTGGATGTCATTTTTGACAGTGTTTCGGTGACGACGACCTACAAAGCAAAATTGGCTGAGGTGGGAATCATTTTTTGCTCACTTTCGGAGGCAGTCAAGGATCATCCGGAATTGGTGAAAAAGTATCTGGGAAGCGTGGTTCCTCCCGCCGATAATTATTATGCGGCTTTGAATTCTGCAGTTTTTACGGAAGGATCTTTCTGTTTTATTCCCAAGGGGACAAAATGTCCCATGGACCTGTCCACCTACTTTCGGATCAATACCGAGGGCTCGGGTCAGTTTGAGCGAACCTTGATTATCGCGGAAGAAGGGGCTTCCGTGTCCTATCTGGAGGGGTGCACGGCCCCGCGTTTTGATACCAACCAACTCCATGCGGCGGTGGTTGAACTGGTGGCACTGGACCATGCGGAAATCAAATATTCAACTGTGCAGAATTGGTACGCCGGTGATGAAAATGGAGTCGGTGGTATCTACAATTTTGTTACCAAGCGGGGCATGTGTCGAGGCGTTAATTCAAAAATTTCCTGGACTCAGGTGGAAACGGGTTCTGCAATTACCTGGAAATATCCCAGTTGCATATTGCTTGGAGAAGGTTCGGTTGGAGAGTTCTATTCAGTAGCATTGACCAACCATCGGCAACAGGCGGATACCGGTACGAAAATGGTGCATGTGGGTCGTAACACCAAAAGCACCATTGTTTCCAAGGGGATCTCAGCGGGACGATCGGACAATAGTTACCGTGGATTGGTCAAAATTCTTCCCCATGCCACGGGAGCACGAAACTATTCACAATGCGATTCGATGTTGATTGGCGATGCCTGTAGTGCTAACACCTATCCGACGGTGGAAGTGCGGAACGATACGGCGGTAGTGGAACATGAGGCCTCTACCTCGAAGATTGGTGAGGACCAGATGTTCCTCTTTGCGCAGCGAGGAATTGGGCAAGAAGACGCCATTTCGATGATTATAAACGGATTTTGTCGCGATGTATTCATGCATCTTCCACTTGAGTTTGCAGTGGAAGCCACTAAATTGCTGGGATTGAAACTGGAAGGGAGTGTGGGATGAAACTACTCGAAGTGAAAGGATTGAAAGCAAGCGTAGAAGGGATTCCCATTCTCAAGGGAGTGGACTTGGAAATCGATGCCGGTGAAGTCCATGCCATCATGGGGCTCAATGGTTCCGGTAAAAGTACCCTCTCAAAGGTGCTGGCAGGACACCCTTCCTATCAGGTCACCGGCGGTGAAGTTTTGTTCAACGGACAGGACCTGTTCCAGTTGGCGCCGGAGGAACGGGCACGCGCCGGGCTTTTTCTGGCATTTCAGTATCCTGTGGAAGTGCCCGGAGTGTCGAACAGCGCTTTCCTTAGGTTGGCGTATAACACGATTCAGACCTCAAGGGGGAAAGATGAACTCGATCCGTTGGAGTTTGACGATCTGGTCCAGGAAAGAATCAAGGTGGTCGAAATGGATCCTGCTTTCCTAGATAGAAGCGTCAATGAAGGATTTTCGGGCGGTGAAAAAAAGCGCAACGAGATTTTGCAGATGGCTCTGCTTGATCCGAAACTGGCGATTCTGGATGAAACTGATTCCGGTTTGGATATCGATGCCCTGCGGATCGTGGCCAATGGGGTGAACAGTCTACGCTCGGAACATAATGCCATTGTGATGGTGACCCACTACCAGAGATTATTGAATTACATCGTGCCGGATTTTGTTCATGTGATGGATGCTGGAAGAATCGTCAAGACGGGGGATAAGACATTGGCACTGGAACTGGAAGAACGGGGCTATGATTGGTTGAGGGCTGTGGCATGAAACCCGATGACTGTTTTCAGGGATTGTTAACAGGCACTGCACAACGCGATGCTTTTTCAGCATTGCGGGAACAGGCCGAAGTGCGAGCCAGAACTCTCAAGCTGCCACAGGACAAGCACGATGACTGGCGTTTGACCGGGCTGGAGGCGTTCTACGATCAAGAGTTTTTTCCTGCTGGAAAGGCACTGCAAATTCCCTCCATCGAGGGTTTCATGATTCCAGGTTCATGTCGGATCGTATTTGTGGATGGTTTCTATCATTCGAAATTATCCGATCTTTCTGGTCAGGAAGGAATCAGGGTTTCTCCCCTTGGTCAGGAGGATAAATCACTTCATACCCATTTCGATAAAGGGATGAAGGACTCGGTTTTTGCACAAATCAATGGGAGGAACTTTACAGATTGTGCCTGGGTTCATGTTCAAGGAGAGACACAACAGATCGTCCATGTTCTTCATGTGACGACGGGGCATCAGAAACCGATATCGCTCTATGGGAGAGCCCTGGTGGTGTTGGGAGCAATGGCCAAGGCGACTCTGGTGGAGGAATATACCGGTCCGGATTCTCCTTATCTGGTTAACACCATGACAGAAGTTGTCCTGGGCGAAGGAGCCGATTTGCGTCATATCAGGATTCAGCGTGAAGGCGCTCAAGCGGTACATATGGGTCATGCTCTGGTGTCACTGTCTCGTGGGGCTCACTATGATTCGACGACCTTGGCTTTGGGAGGGAGATTTTCGCGCCACGACCAGCGGATTCTTCATCAGGGAGAGGGAGCTGAAGCACGGCTCGATGGTTTGATTTTGGCAGATGAAAACCAGGTTGCGGACACTCATACCAGAATCGACCATCTTGTGCCTGATTGTCGCAGTTTTCAACAACATAAATGTATTGCAAGTGGAAATTCCACTGCCGTTTTTAGCGGCAATATCGTGGTGCATAGGGGTGCCAGGGGAACGGATACACGACAGTCGAGCCGTAATTTGCTGCTTTCCAACAAAGCCCGGATCGATGCTCAACCGCAGCTTGAAATCATGAATGACGATGTAAGTTGCAAACACGGAGCAACCATGGGAAAACTCGACGCTGAAGAACTTTTTTATTTCATGAGTCGAGGGTTGCAGGAAGCACAGGCTAGAAAATTACTGATCTATGCCTTTGCAGCTGAAATCATGGATCGAATCCCCATTCCAAATCTGGTCCGGTCACTTCGAGAATCGATGGAAGGGAGACTGGTATGAATCCCGAAGCCCTTCGTGCGGATTTTCCCATACTGGATCTGATGGTTAATGGACAGCCTCTGGTATATCTCGATAATGCCGCTTCCAGTCAGATGCCTCAGTCCGTCATTGATCGTCTGATGCGTTACCATAAATCTGAACACGCCAATATTCATCGTGCCGTTCATTACCTCAGTGAAACTGCAACCCGGGAATTCGAAAGTGCCCGGGAGAAAGTCAGGTCTTTTCTCAATGCGCGGGAGTCGCGGGAGATCATCTTTACCCGGGGGACGACGGAGGCCATTAACTTGACCATGCATGGTTATGGTCGAGCATTTCTAAAGGCAGGGGACGAAATCATTCTGTCCGCCCTCGAACATCATTCCAATATCGTGCCCTGGCAAATGTTGGCCCATGAGAAAGGAGTGGTCCTGAAGGTGATTCCAATGGATGATTCCGGGGAGTTGATTCAGGAAGAGTTTTACAAACTTTTTAACTCCAATACTAAGTTGCTGGCGATCACTCATGTGTCCAATGCGTTGGGGACAGTAAATCCGATCAAGGCGATGATTTCCCATGCCCATCAATATGGCGTTCCGGTATTGATCGATGGAGCTCAGGCGGCACCCCACAAAGCCTTGGATGTCCAGGATCTGGATTGTGATTTTTATGCCTTCTCCTCCCATAAACTCTGCGGTCCCACGGGTATTGGGGTGCTCTATGGTAAGGCTGAATTGCTGGAACGGATGCAGCCCTATCAGGGAGGGGGGGATATGATTCTGTCGGTGACCTTTGAAAAAACCGACTATAACGTTATCCCGTACAAATTCGAGGCAGGAACGCCAGCAATCGCAGCGGCCGTGGGGTTAGGTGCTGCTATCGACTATCTGCAGGAGATTGGTCTCGAAAATATAGAACGCTATGAGCATGAGTTGCTGGATTATGCCACTGCCAGGATCAAGGAACTGGACCGGATAAGAATCGTGGGGACGGCAAGAGAAAAAGCGGCAGTTCTATCCTTTGAGATAGAGGGAGTTCATCCCCATGATGTCGGGACGATCCTGAACGATTACGGAATTGCCATCAGAACCGGACATCACTGTGCACAACCGGTGATGCAACGATTCAAGGTACCGGCGACAGCCCGCGCATCCTTTGCTTTTTATAATACCAAAGCCGAGGTTGATCGTCTGATGGAGGGAATCGTCAAGGTACAGGGGATTTTTCAATGAGCGAAATGCGTGTGATGTATCAGGAAGTTATTCTTGATCACAACCGAAAGCCAAGAAATTATGGTCGACTTGAAGGAGCCAATCGACATGCGGATGGTCACAATCCCTTATGTGGAGATTCGATTCATCTGACCATGAATGTGGAGGGCGATTTGATTCAAGCGGTGGCATTCGAGGGAGAGGGGTGCGCCATTTGTAAAGCTTCCGCTTCCATGATGACGGGAGTTGTGAAAGGGTTGACTGTGAGGGAAGCGGAAGAACTGGTTTCGCAGTTCAGAGGAATGACGACAGGGACTCTGGATATGAATGGCGAACATCGGTTGGGTCGTCTCAAGGTATTTGAGGGGATCAAGGATCTGCCATCGCGAGTTAAATGCGCAATTTTGCCTTGGCATACACTTACGGCGGCGATCCATTCTGTGCAGTCCGCCTCCACGGAGGGAAAAGATGACCCGATACAGGAGGGATGATGCCAAAAATTGCTGATATCGAAGATACACCCAACCCTAATGCCATTAAATTCGTGCTCAAGGATCGTCTGGTCTGGGGAAAACCAAAAAATTATGCCAGTCCTGAAGAAGCAGGAGGCGATGAATTGGCCAGCCGGTTGTTCGCTATCCCTCATGTGACCAATGTGTTCTATGCGGATAACTGGATTACAGTGACCCAGGATGGTAATACAGAATGGGCAGATCTGGCCAGAAAGGTGGCGCAACCCATTCGTGAAGCAAGGGCGGCAGAAATGCCTGTGAGGGTGGATTCTGAGCCGGAAAAAGACGATGATCCTCGATTGCTGGCCATAAAACAACTTCTCGACAAGCATATCCGTCCTACTTTGCTTGGGGATGGAGGGGATCTGGAAGTCATGACCCTGTGTGGAAACGTTCTTTGTATTCGTTATTACGGAACTTGTGGAAGTTGTCCGAGCTCTCAGACTGGTACACTGATTGCTATCGAAAATTTGGTGCGAACTATTGAACCGGAAATTGAAGTTGTTTCGGTATGAGGAGGGCGGGAAGCGAAGAATGTGGGCCGAAAGGAATGCCGGGCAATCTGGTATTTAATCTTCTTGACCAAAATACGCGGTCATTAGTCTGAATCAAGCAAGTCTTATTGACATGAGGACATCCTGGTCGACGAAGGACCTTCCCGGATGACCGATGTAAAATATTGGGCATGAAACTTGCTTGAAAACTTGGTGCAAGGTTTTTATTGGAGTACGCATCGAAAAGACTTGATTGGGGATACCTGTGACAAAAGTGATGCGAAAAGAGGGAAACCTCGAACTGGTTACGATCTACGAGATCAGTAAGGTACTCGGTTCGTCTTTGAACCTGCAAAAAACGTTGAGAGAAGTCCTCAATCTTCTGGCATCCCATCTCAGGATGGACCGTTGCATGGTGGCATTGTTGCAGGAGGATAACATCCTGCACGTTATTGGTGCATCGGGGATGACTGAAACAGAGGTCAAGAGAGGATTTTTCAGGATTGGCGAAGGCGTTATGGGGAAAGTAGTGAAGTCGGGGATGACCATTGTCGTTCCAGATATTTCAAAAGAACCCAACTTTCTTCATAAGACAGGACCTCGTACGATTCAGGAAGGCGAGGTCATTTCATTTATCGGGGTTCCTATCAAGGTAGGTCGTGAGTCCATTGGCGTGCTGGGCGTGGATCGCCACCTCAATGGAGAGCCTCAGAATTTCCAGAGTGATTCGAGATTTTTATCGATGGTGGCTAATTTAATCGGACAGACTGTCAGGTTGCACCAAAGTATTTCCAAGGAGAGACAACAACTCCTGATGGAAAAAAGCCGGCTCCAGAAAGAATTGCACGGCAAATACAGTCTCGACAATGTCATCGGGGTCAGCAAATTGATGCAGGAGGTATTTTCCGAGGTGCACCAGGCCGCACCCGGAAAATCAACCATTCTGCTACGGGGCGAGAGTGGGACAGGGAAGGAAGTCATTGCCCGTTCGATCCATTATATGAGCCCCCGAAAAGACAGGCCGTTCATCAAGGTTAATTGTGCAGCACTTTCTGAGACCTTGCTGGAGTCTGAACTTTTTGGTCACGAAAAAGGTTCCTTCACGGGAGCGACTCAGGATCGTAAAGGACGTTTTGAAATGGCTAATGGGGGTACCCTGTTTTTGGATGAAATTGGCGATATTTCTCCCAGTTTTCAGACCAAGTTGCTCAGGGTCCTGCAAGAGCGTGAGTTTGAACGGGTTGGAGGTAATAAACCGATTCAGGTCGATATCCGATTGATTACGGCAACCAATAAGAATCTTGAGCAGGCAGTTTCTAAAGGCGAATTCCGCGCAGATCTGTATTACCGCATTAATGTAGTCAGTATTTTTTTGCCTCCACTTCGAGAGCGGCGCGAAGATATTCCGCTGCTGGTTTCATCTTTTCTTGAAAAATTTAATGTGGAAAACCAAAAAAACCTTTCCTTCTCCACAGACGCCATGAAAATCATGCTTGAGTGCTACTGGCCTGGAAATGTTCGGGAACTCGAGAACTGTGTTGAAAGAACGTTGACCATGACCCGGGGTTCAGTCATCAGGGAGCACGATTTGCCTTGCCAACAAGATAAATGTTTTTCGGTAACGCTACGGAGTTATGTCCAACCGGCTAAACCAGTGATTCCCATCATACCCAGATATGACACTGATATGCCAATGAACGATGATCATTCCGAAACAGAAGTTCCTTCTAAAGAATTTGGCACGGAACGTGATCGATTGATTTGGGCAATGGAACAGTGTGGTTGGGTCCAAGCCAAGGCGGCTCGACTTCTCAAGTTGACCTCTCGTCAAATGGGTTACGCATTACAGAAACATAAAATTGAAATCAAACGATTTTAGTCTGTCAGGCAAATTCCAAGGGTGGCCTGCCTGTAGCGAACCAATGTCGTATTTAGCACAGAATTGACAAGGGTGTAGGGCTGTTGACAATGTGTTTGTATTTGAATTTTAATGGTATTTTTAGTTATTCTGGTTGGCATGTTTGTTGCTAATGACTTTATGTCATTAGAGTAATGAACAGACCGAAAGGTCGGGAGGCAAACATGCATGAACAGAGTCTAAGTGAAGTGCTCCAGGAAGTGGCAGAGCACAAGGGATGTGGGACATCTAGTGAAGGAGGGAAGGCCAGTTGCGGTTCTTCCGATGGTCCGGCAGATATGTCACCGGAAGTTTGGGAAAAGGTCAAGAATCACCCATGCTATAGCGAGGAAGCCCACCATCACTATGCGCGGATGCATGTAGCCGTGGCACCAGCATGCAATATTCAATGTAATTACTGTAACCGAAAGTACGATTGTGCCAACGAGAGTCGGCCTGGTGTTGTCAGTGAAAAGTTGACACCGGAACAGGCTTCCAAAAAAGTTTTGGCCGTGGCTTCCACGATACCGCAAATGACGGTGCTTGGGATTGCAGGTCCTGGCGATCCTTTGGCAAATCCTGATAAGACTTTCAAGACCTTTGAGCTGATTTCCAAGACTGCGCCGGACATCAAGTTGTGTCTTTCAACCAATGGATTATCCCTTCCAGATCATGTTGATACGATAAAATCGTTCAATGTGGATCATGTAACCATCACCATCAATATGGTGGATCCCGAAGTGGGCCAGCATATTTATCCCTGGATATTCTGGAATCATAAGCGAGTGACCGGGATTGAAGCCGCACGAATTTTGACGGAGCGTCAGATGCTTGGCCTGGAAATGCTGACGGCAGCCGGGATTCTGTGCAAGGTGAATTCCGTCATGATCCCCGGAATCAACGACAAGCATCTGGTAGAAGTGAATCGTGCAGTGAAGTCCCGTGGGGCGTTTTTACACAACATCATGCCGCTGATATCGGCACCTGAACATGGCACAGTGTTTGGTTTGAACGGGCAAAGGGGACCTACCGCGCAGGAGTTGAAGTCTCTTCAGGATGCCTGTGAAGGCGAAATGAACATGATGCGACATTGTCGGCAATGTCGGGCGGATGCAGTTGGCTTGCTGGGCGAGGATCGGAGTGCCGAATTCACCACTGAAAAGATCATGGAAATGGAAGTGGACTATGACATCGAAAAACGCCGTGCTTATCAAGAAATTGTTGAACAGGATCGGCAGGAAAAGGTAGCGGCAAGAAACGCAGAAATGGAAGCACTCGAGGAGGAATTCTCATCAGTGAAAATTCTGGTGGCGGTGGCAACCAAGGGAAGCGGACGAATCAACGAGCATTTTGGCCATGCCAATGAATTTCAGGTGTATGAGGTCGGAACCGAAGGAGCCAAGTTTGTGGGTCATCGGCGTGTGGATCTCTATTGCCAGGGTGGCTTTGGAGAAGAAGAGGCTCTGCCGACGGTGATTCGAGCCATTAATGATTGTGTGGCGGTATTTGTTGCAAAAATTGGTGCATGTCCCAAGGATGAGTTGACTGCAGCCGGAATTGAGCCCGTCGACAAGTATGCCCATGAGTTCATAGAACAATCGGTGGTGAGATATTTCAAAGCCTATCTTGGAAGAATCAAGTCGGGAGAGATTGTGCATGTGGACCGGGGAGATGCAGATATTCGTCAGGGTGCGTATGTGGCTGCTTGAGTCAGATTAATTTATAAAAGGAAAACCCTATGTCATACAAAATCATTTCATCACAGTGCACGGCCTGTTCAGCCTGCGAGCCCGAATGTCCCAATGTGGCGATTTATGAGAAGGATGGAACTTTTGTGATCAACTCCAAGAAGTGCACTGAATGTATCGGTTACTTTGACGATGCCCAATGTGTGGCGGTATGTCCAGTGGACAATACCTGTGTGATCGATAATAGTTATCCCCGCTATCAGGCACAGGCATAGGTGAAATCATGAATATTACCGTGACATCCAGCGCCGAAAAATTTATTCGTCAGATGGTACGATTCAATGGGGGAGAAGGGAGTGGTTTCAGGCTATCTGTATCTGCCGGGGGATGCTCTGGCCTATCCTCGGAATTTACTGTGGAACCCGAGCCAAAAACAGGTGACAGTATCGTCATGGCAGGGGGCATAAAACTATTCCTTCCGGCAGAAAGTCGATTATTACTGGATGGCGTTACCATTGATTATCTTGATACGCCCACCAAATCAGGCTTCTCTTTTGTGGATCCGAAGGCCTCTCCCTGTGCCTGTAGCAGCAGTGCCCCCGCAGGGGTAGCGAGTGTGGATATTTCTTCAATCAAAAGGAACGGGTGATTGAATAAGACGGACGAATCCTGGCTTGAGGTTGCCTGTTTGGGAGGGGGGCTTACCGTCGAGGCTGAAAATTACCTTCGTTTGGCAGGCCTTTCCTATGCCGAAGACGATCTGGCCGAATCCTATCTTGAGCGCGCCATGGAAGCGGCCCCTGATCATGCTGCAGTATTGATTGGTTACTATCGTTTTTATTTTTACAAGGGGCGTCTGCTGGATGCACTTGGTATTGCCAGGATATGTCTGGAAAAAGCGGCAAAGGATAATGGCTTGGTGTCTGACTGGCGAAGGGTCAGGGGTAGTGATGCGAATTTTGGCAGTTACGAGGCGATACTTCCTAGATTTTATTTGTTTACGCTCAAGGCCTATGGATACCTCAATCTACGCCTGGGCTGTCTGGATGAAGGAAGAGAAGTCATCATGAAAATCCTGGAACTTGATCCCAGCGACAAGATAGGATCAAAAGTTCTCCTCAATGTGCTTGATCGAATGGGAATGGACGATGAAGACTGAAATCATTGAGACAAAAAATTGGCAGGGCATGGATCTTGATTGTTCCTCCTGTCCCAGTTTTGGAAGCCATTGTCGCCTGATGGAGGCTTGTGTCGAAGATCGTTACGCCAAAAGGATTGATCGATTCTTTGACTGGAATCCGGGGACTGCGAAAAATTATCTGGGACACCCTTATTTTGAAGTGAGGGCAGTTGCTGCAAAGCATGTCGAAGTAGAATTATTGCCACTACTGATGAGTGATCGGGATGAAACCGTGAGATGGAGCGTGGCCTTGCGTTTACCTATTAATTATTTGATTGAAATGCGGTCCGATCCTGATCGTGAGGTGAGAATCAGGGTGGCAGCCAGGCTTGATGAAAGAAACATCGGTTCAATGTTGGATGATCTTGATTATTTTGTCAGACAAATTGTGGCGCGGCGAATGCCTGTTCGATTTTTGACTTTGATGATGAATGATCCAGACCGTGAAGTTAGAAAAATCGTTGCATTACGAATCGGTGATGAATGGCTCGATAAAATGCTCGTGGATGAAGATCCAATGGTGAGATTGGAGGTGGTGCGACGCATTCATCCAACCCGGTTACCGTTGCTGATCGACGATGAAGATTGGCGGGTAAGGTATGAGGTGGCAGAGCGTATAGGGACGGCATATCTGAAGCGTTTTACCCTTGATTTTGATGAGGCAGTGAGGGATATGGCATTGTCTCGACTTGCCCGGGAGGGAAATAATGGCAAAAATTAGTCGGGATAGCGATGTGGTGGAATTGACCGCCCCTCCCTGGTTTGAATATGGACAAAAGGTGCGAGTCATCAAGACGATCAGAAATGATGGGACCTTTCCAGGAAAGGATATTGGGGAGGTTCTGGTCAGGAAGGGAGATATGGGCTATGTGACCAGCATCGGTACTTTTTTGCAACAGTTCTATATTTATGGGGTTGATCTCATCGAGCATGGATATCGGGTGGGACTGCGTGGAAAAGAACTCGAAAAAATCGAGACTTTTTCTGAAACAGAGTCAACCACCGAAATCTGAGGTGTTACGGCCCGGATGGGCCGTTCATTTTTTTGGTTTTTCACTGGTACTGTAGTTGCTGAAATGACCTTCCCTGGCAGCTTGTTTACGCGCACCTGACAGGATTTCTGCCGTAAGGCTTTTGGGGGCAGGTTTTGAAACCAGTTTATTGATACGGGTACTGCCACAGGCAGGACACATCACTTGGGTCGAAGAAAAAACCAGTTTTTCAAAGAGATTGTGGCATTCGCAACATTGATAGTCATAGAGGGGCATGTCAGTCTCCCGTTGAACCGGTTTTGATGAGTTGTACTTTCCTAGAGGAATTCAGCGGCCTTAGCAAATTCAGACATTCCAGACTACTGGCCATATCCAGAGCGGTAAAATCATCGAGATTCATCAGATCGACAGAAGCGCCTGCTTCCAACAGTTTTTTGACCACGGAATCCTTTCCACTTGAAGCGGCATACATGAGGCAGGTCGAGCCGTTGTCATTACGATGATTGATCTCTATTCCGGCTGCGATCAGAAGATCCATGATGTCAATATTTTCGCTGAAACAGGCAAACCAGAGTGCCTGGTTTCCATCACTATTTCTTGCATCGAGTTGAGCACCTGATAGAAGAAGTTCAGCAACCATACCGGTGTTTCCAAGTCGGGCGGCATGCATGAGGGGCGTCATTCCGTTGGAAAAAACCGAATTGGCATGGTCATACCCCTGTTCCTCGAGCCAAATCTGGAGTCGGCTTTTGCAATATACACTTGACCAGCCGTGGTAGCCCCCGTTCAGACTATAAATTTCTAAAAAACCGAAATCCACAAACATTTTTCCTTGAATCAAGCTGGCTTGTCCGTGATAGCAGTAGAAAAGCAAAGGCGTGTCTTTAGGAAGTTGCATGATCAAGTTTTCAAGGGATCTGCCATCCGCATGTACCGCCCTGTCGATATGGCCCTTTTCATAATCGGCCTTACTCCGCAGATCGATGAGGATACCTTTAGGTAATGTGCTGAAATCCTGAATCTGGTCGACACAAATTCGTTGCACGGTTCTTTCCATAGTCATTCTCCTGAATGTAATGAGGAATAGGGCGGGAGAGTCGTGATGCGTGAGTCGAGCAGAGGTTTGCCAACGGTAAAGTGGTATACCGACTGGAGTTCATGGTTGGAAACGCCAAGGAATTCATGGAATGTATCATCAAAAAAACAACCAATTCCGGTGCCTCGCAGCCCTGCCGCTTCAGCTTCAAGATAAAGTATCTGCCCCATCAGGCCTGACTCCCAATGCAATTGACGGTAACGCCAGGGGTTACTCTTCAGGATCGTGAACTCTGCCAGCATTCCTAGGGAAAAACAACTTTCCGAGGCAATCGACTGATGACAACAGAGGGTTTTTGCGGCTTTTCTGCAGTCGGTTTTGGCCAGAAGAATAAGCGGGCCAATTTTTTCCCAGAGAAACTCACTTCTGAAATGGTTCTTTTGTATGGACGGTCCTCTCGGAAGGATATAAATGCCTGGCGCCATTCCTGTGATTCTATGAATAAAAAAAACCGGGTGAACACGGTGTTCAAAGCCCCAGATATCCCAAGGAAGAGTATTTTCCGGAATCAACTTATGCAGCATGGAAAAAAATACATCCTGGCTCATGGTGTAAGAGGCATCAAATTTCTGGGCGCTTCGTCTTCCCAGAATGGTTTTCACTGCCTCCGGCTCCATGCAGAAGGGGCTATCCTGCACCTCAGTATTCCTGAGTGAGGGTAAGGGGGACTGTCTGCGGGTGGATTGGGAAACTTGTTCTATGATCGGCCATGAATACATGGGCGACGAATCAATACGATTGGCTGAACCACTCCAATCGTGATATTCAAGCGCTGGAATTCCACGAATCCCCTGACCAAGATCTGCTTCGAGAAAAAGATCGAATTCTTCGGGTTCGACTCCGATAAAATCGGTCTTTCTCTGAGTTCCCAAAATATCATCTGGAGACTCCACCAAGCCCAGTCTCCAACCCAACAATGCTGCGGCATAGCGAAGTGAACCGAGCGCATGACCCACATCGAGTTGGCAATAACGAAATGCCCTTTCCCCGTATTTCCAGGCCTCACGCCAGTGAATCGAACTCAGACCGATGAATAAGCGAGCGTCACCATGCCAGTCCACTTGACAGCGCTGTTCAAGATGATGGTCCAGACTACGATAGTGATGAAGGCCATTTCCGATTCCTGGAATATTAAGGGCCAGAATGTAACACTCCGTGGGGTGAAGGTTTCCACTCGAAGGGTTGCACCGGAGCGCCCATCTATCTCCCATATATTCTTTCCAGGCTGAGAGCCCCATGGAAAGTTGTAACAAAGATCCCACCGAATCGAGCGAGGCCTCGAAGCATGAATTTTTGCCATACACGGCTTCGAAGGGCATTCTAATTTGTTTGGCCGAGAAGGGAAGAGCGATGGATTTTGATCCGGCAAAAGTCCGAAAAGGATCGGGTTGCATGCTCCAGTCAAGTGTTTCTGGTCCCGCAGCATATTTCTCGAGACGATGTTTTGTTCTCTCATGGTAACTGAGTACAGTCATTTTTGACAGGATTCCGGATCACTGAGGGAGGACTCAAGGCCGATCCATGCATGCAGTTTTTTCTGATCGAATCCCACCTCGCGATGTCCGTCTATGTTCATGAGGGGGCGGCGGATCAGGAGTGGATCGGACAGCATCAGTTCAATGGCTTCAGTAACTGAAACTTTGCTCGGAACCACCTCACCCGATTTGATCCTGGGAGAGGCCGGATTAAAACATTCAATTATCGATTTCGACTGAAAAAAATCCTCCAGCATCTTTGGGGTCCAGGGGTAGGTTAGGATATTGCGGGTGATTAAGGTATGACCTGATGCCTCGAGAAGTTGTTTCTGCCGTGCATTGTTGAGACAACCGTTCTTCTCGAAAAACTCGATGGTTGCCATCAGATAGCCCTTCGCAGTAACTTATCCACCTTGCCACGGACAATTTCAATGGTCAGGGGTTTTGCCACCAGATCCTCAGCACCGGATTTGAGGCAGGTGAGCGCAAGAGGGATATCCTTGGGTTCGCAAACGAGCAAAATTTTAACCCCCGGAATTTTGTCCTTGAGCATGTCAAGAACGGTTATCCCGTGATTTAGAACGATGTCAATGCCCAGAATCAGAAGATCTGGCTTCCAGTCGTTACTTTTCGTCAGGGCCGCTGCAAGGGTGGGAATATCATGGGTTTCATTTTCATCGTGGAGTATGAATTGCAGGGCGGCACGGGTAACTTCATCCGGGTCCACCACAAAAATCCGTTTGTTATCTACGGCCATAGCACTGTCGACTCCAATTTGCATGTCATTGCCCCTTTCCATAGCGATACTCCAGACAAAAGCAATATTCATTCCAATAATGTCATGTTTGTTGATTATAAAAAATATGTGTCAGTGATATCGAGGAAGATTGCTCGGGCGAGAAACTGAGGTTGGTTATGGTTCGGACAGTTATTGTATGCATGATTACCAACAGTCTGTACGCTTTACAACAAGAAGCAGAATCCGAATATTGAGTTCATGAAAATAATTAATTGATATTTATCAGTACGATAAGAAAATTATTTAATCATGGCATGCTCGTTGCTAATCATTGGGTCATGAAGCAAGTTTGCTTTTGAT